>NZ_JAXHNZ010000001.1:0-1720118 GCF_034520025.1 Rhodoferax sp. | reverse complement strand
CGCGCCACCATCAGGCCGTCATCGCGATCCGCCAGATGGGCATCGCACTTCTGCATCAGCACACCTGCGGCGTACTGGCTGCCGTCGGTGGCCGAGGGGTCGATCTGCTTGACCTTGCCCGTGGCAGTGACCATCCCGACGACCGCACCCAGCGGCAGGGTCTGGCCTGCGACCACGGTGACGCGGTCGCGCGAGTAGAGGTTCGGGGCCTCGTACTTGAGCAGGTCGCCCAAGTTCATCGATTCAGAAAACACGGTGGGCATCTCAGATCTCCTTTTTCAGTGATGCGGACTTGGCGGCGAGCTGCTTCGCGGCATCGAGCAGCGGGTTGCTGGCGGCGGTGGACGCAGCGGCATCGGGGGAGATACGGCTGACGATCTCGGGGCTGGCTTCAGCCTGCGCAGCCAGCAACTGGCTGCGCACCTTGGCTGGTGAGGCTTTCGCTTCGAGGAAGCCCGCGATCAGGTCGGTACGCCCCGCCAGGGTGCAGGTCTGGGCGACCTCAATCGCATCAGCCACGGTCATGGCGGTGGCCGCCGGTTGAGAAGAACTGCCAGCAGGATCAGCAGCAAGCCGATCAGGAGCAGCGGGGTCGGTTCGATCATTCATTGATGACTCCATCTGGAGGTTGCTAAAAAGGCCCGATTGGCTCGCTGCCAGCTTCGGGAGTGGGGAAAGGGATTCGCAAAGCTGCGCAAGTGCGTCGTCGAAGGTGCCGATGGCGTCGGCCAGACCGATGGCGACAGCGGCTTTCCCGAAGAACAGCCCGGCCTCGGTGTCGCGCACGGCAGAGGCATCGATCCCCCGGTTGCGGGCCACCGTCTCGACGAACAGGCCGTAGACGCGATTCACCTCGCCCTTGAGAAAGGCGTGGGCTTCGCTGGAAATTGGCTCGTGTGGGTTGAGATCGTTCTTGCGGTCGCCCGCAAAGACCGCCGTGTAGCGGACGCCGTCCTGGGCATCCTTCTCGGATTGGTCGACGTGCATCGCAATGACGCCAATCGAGCCGACGCCACCGGTGCGCGACACGAACACCTTGCTGGCAGCAGACGCCAGTGCGTAGGCAGCAGAGAAGGCCATGTCGTTGGCCACAGCCCAGACCGGCTTTGTCTGGGCAGCCGCACGAATGCGGTCGGCCAGATCGAACACGCCGCCCGACTCGCCACCCGGCGAATCGACGTCGAGCAGGATGGCGGCGACATCCGGGCTTGCCAGCGCGGCGTCCAACTGCGCGCTTAGGCCCGCGTAACTGGTCAAGCCGGATTCGGCTTCCAGGCCCACGGTGCGTCGCACCAGCGTGCCGTGGATCGGGATGACCGCGACCTTCACAGTCTGGGTGGCCGCTTGGCGCGAAGGCGGCGTGACGCCCGAGGGCGCAGCCAAATCAGCCAAGCCGATCCGGGGGCCGAGCACGGCCAGGATCACGTCAAGTTTTGGGCGATGGATCGCCAGCGGCACACCGTAGAGGCGTGCCGCCAAATGTGGCAACAGGGTCATGAAAATCCTTCAGGCGGACGAGGAGTTGCCGGGTTGCGTGGCGTCGGCAGCGTTCTTGTTCGGCTCGGCGCTTCCGCCGTCCTTGGAGGTGCGGCGCGGGTCGGAGTCGAAGATCAAGCCAAGGTCATCGGCGCGCTGGTTGTCGGCGGCGATCTCGCGGTCGACGTCTTCGGCGTCGTAGCCAAAAGCAGCGATGGCTTCCGAGCGACTCATCAGGCCTGCACGGATGGCCAGCAGCATGGCCTTGAACTCCTTCTCAGGATCGACCCACTGCCAGCCCTGGGGAATCCACTTCACTTGGCTGTACTGGCGACGGCGAGCGGGGCCACCACGCGCGAAGCCGGGAGCTTCGATGGCACCGGCGAGCACGGCCTGCTTCATCCACGCCGCCCACACCGGGCGGCACATCTGATGCACAAGCACCCCGTGCTGCACCATCTCGCAGCGACGCCGGAACTCCAGCATCCCAGCGCGAATGGACGAGTAGTTCACGCCTGTGAGGTCGCCGGTTAACTGCTCGTAGGTGACACCGATGGCAGCGGCGACCGCGCGGAACTGCGTGCGCAGGAACTCGCCATACGAGCCACCAACGTCGGCCGGGTCGGAGAACTTGATGTCCTCGCCGGGCTCCAATATCTGCAAGGTGCCCGGTTCCAGCCCGGCGAGCGCAATGCCATCGCCATCGGCCGCGCCTTCACCCATCAGGTTGTCCTCCGGGCTCTGCCGTGTGACGAACCCGGCGAACATCGCGGCGGTCTTCTTGCGCACCAGTTCGGCATCGTCGTACTGGTCAAGTTCGTTGAGCTTGACCAGGGCCCGGGACAACCAAGGCTCGCCCCGGATCTGGCCGGGACGCAGGACGCGGAACAGGTGGATGATTTCCTTCGCATCGATGCGCACCGTGTCCATCCCGCCCTGGCCCGACATCGGAGCCAGCCGACCGTCTTCGGGGTGCGAGCGGTACAGGTGGTACGCAACGCGCCGCCCGAGGCTGTCGAATTCGATGCCAGAGCGCACCACGTTGCCCGAAGGCAGATCGAGGTTGAGACTGATCGGCAGGTGCTCTGGCTCCAGCAACTGGAGCTGCAGCGGAACGACCAGACCGTCCTCGGGGCGGCGCGGGCGCAGCCGGATCAGGCATTCGCCACCTTCGAGCATCGCTCGGCAGGCGAGCGCCTGCAGGCCGTAGAAGTCGGTCTGGCCTGCCGCATCGGCTTCCTCCGTCCAGTCGCGCCACAGCGCTTGCACGTCGGTCTTGAAGCGCTCGTCTGCAGCCAGACTCTGCGGCTTGATGCCGGTGCCGACCGCGTTGGACACGAACGCTTCGATACCGGCCTGCGCCCAGGCATTGCGGCGCACAAGGTCGCGGCTCTTGATGCGCAGTTCGGTGTTGGTCGCCAACATCGCGGCGACAGCCCCCGGGTTGCCAGGCATCCAAGCCAACGAGCGGCGGCCACGGCCAGCCGCTTCGTGGACGGGTTGCTGGCCGAACAAACTTTGGATCTTCGAAAACCAGGCCATCAAAACCCCTTCGAGGTCGTGACCCGGATCTGGCGCGGCGGGCCGGGCCATAGGCCAGTTGCAGTCGCTTGCTCGGAGATGCCACGTTTGACCTCACGGATCGCGGCTTTCAGTTCATCGACCGAGCGGTACTCGACCGTCTTGTCGCCGAAGCTGACGCGGTGTTCGCCCTTGGCGAGCGCGGTCTCCAATGCTTGGAGTTGGGCTTCTGTGTAGGCCATCAGCGGTACACCACGAGGTTGATTTCGGAGGAATCCGCAAAGCTGGTTGCGGTGGTGGCGCAGGACACATCGACGTATTGCGTGGTCTTGCTGTCTGCTGTCGCCCGGATGACGGCCAGTCGCTGGGTGCCGGTGTCGACGCTGCTGCGAGCCAATGCCACCCAGCAGTACTGGGTGTCGGCCATCGCCACAGCGAAACGGACGCGATAGCGTCCAGCAGCTGACCGGGTCACGCTCGTCACGTTGTGCGCGGCGCGCAACACGATCTGGTTGCCCACGTAGCCAAAGCAGACCCATGCCCGAGCCACCCCTGGATGGCTGGCCTCGATCTTGGCCTTTACCTCCAGCCCGACTCGATCAGCCAACGCGGCGATGCGGCTTGCGAGGCTCATCAGACCAAAGAACCTTCGAAGATGGTCACGAAGTCGGCGTCGGTGTTGCCCACATCGACCGCAGACACCGTACCGATGTTGGTGCGCGCCTGCAATTGCTCCGCCTCAGTCAGGGTTTGAGCCGCGTCATACCGCACACGGTTGTTGACCGCTGCCAGCAAGGCATCCAGGCCAGTGGTGCCGTTTTGCAGCAACTGCTGGATTTCGACCAAGGTGTCGTAGGCCGCATCTGCACCGCCCAAAATCTCAGTCTTGAGGGCATCGAGCAAGGAAACGATCTTGTTCGACGAGTAGGCGGTGGTGGCACTGACCTGTTCGTCGTTGATCACGGCAGCAGACAGCACTGCAGTCTGCAATTCGTTGATGGCGGCCACCAGACTCGACTTGTCGGTCGTGTTCAGGTTGGCGAGGTTTCCCGCTTTGGCGCGGACATCGTTGAACTCTTGGGCGACCCGGATGACCAGGCTCTCGATGCGTGTGGCAAGACTCATGACATGCTCCTATGAAAAAACTCAAGACAACCAGCGGCTTTTGATGACGCGCCGCCGTGGTGGGGTTGCAGAAACAGAAAGGCCACCGCGTTGGGTGGCCTCGTCTGGGTCAAATGCTTGAATCGGGGGCGGCTCATCCGGTGGCCGTTCCATCCCGAGTTGACGCTCCAGTTCGCGCCAGTGGCGTTCCTCGAATCGATCCAGGCCCGCCGCCGATGCGGCCGCCCGCGCGTACACGTAGCAGTCGAGCGCTTCATTGCGCTCGCGCATCTTTTGCCACTCGCGCACCGGGAAGCCGTTGCGGTCGCGGCGGGTAATCAACTGTTCGGCGCAGAGCTGCTGGATGAACTCCGCGTCGATCTTGGGCAAGTGAACGAACCCGGCTGGAAAGACCGTGGTCACGCCGTCCTCGCTGACGTCTGCGCTCTTGCGCAGGTTGTTGTAGAACTCCAGTTTGGCGATGCCCACCGCCACCGAAAACACCTTGATGCCTCGGCGCAGCTTCTTGCCGCCTTGCGAGACATCGATGGCCGTCGGCGTACCAATCAGGGCCGCGCCGCGCGGTACGCCTTTGATCGGCATCACGCGCGGGTCACGGCAAGCCCGCACAAAGGCATAGGCCTCCTGCGTCGCAAAGCCGGTGTCCAGAGCGAAGCGAGCCAATGGCATCGCAGCGCCCGAGGCGTGCGTCCATGTCTCTGCGATCAACTCGGCGAGGCGCTTCCACACTGCATCGCGGGCGGTATCGCCCATCAGCACGCGGTGTTCGACGAGCCAGGACTCCTTGCTGCGTCCGAAAGCCCACACGGACGCCTCGATGCGATCCTTCTGCACGTCGGCTGAGCCGACCAGCAGCAGCCCACCGTGTGGAACCGTGCCGAGCCGGTAGGCCTCCCGACGTTCGACCAACCGTTGCCAGTCGGGCGCTTCGCCTTCTTCGACCCAGGTCTCACCCAGCTCGGTGTTCTTGAACGTCTTGATGGCAGCTGCCGACCCCGACTCCTTGCTGACGGCGCTCTCCCACGCTGCAGCGATGTCGCGCCAGGAGCGCCAGCCCACCGGGCTGTACAGCGACGACAGGTGGAAACCTGCCGTCTTGCCTGTCCCATCGGTGATCATCGCGCGCCATTCGCCGTGCTCCAGCATCCACGTCTTGTGGTGCTCGGCAATCGGCTCGTCGCAGGACTCGCAGATGTAGGCTGCTGTGTCCGGTTGCCCTTTTTCCCATCGCAACTGCTCGAAGCGCAGCCACTGACGATGCGAGCAATGTGGGCACGGCAGGAAGTACCGACGCTGATCGCTAGCCTCGTACTCGCGTTCGATGGCGCTCGCCCCCGAGATCGTCGGCGTCGAGACGATGAAGATTTTGCGGCGCGCGAAAGTGCGCGTGCGCGCTTCCGCCAGCGAAATCGCATCACCCTCGCCATCGACGTCTAGGGGGTAGCCATCCACCTCGTCGAGGAACAGATACCGCACCGGCATTGACCGCAGGCCGACCGCGCTGTTGGCCCCGGTCATCACCAGCACACCGCCCCGGAACTCCTTGGCCAAGATGGTGTTGCCCGAGTCTCGTGACCGCGCTGGCGAAATCAATGCGCTCAATGCCGCCGACTCCTCGATCAACGGGTCGATCCGCTGCTTGGAGTTGCGCTTGGCCATATCCACCGTCGGCCACACCGCCATCATCGGCCCCGGCGCGTGGTGGATCACGTAGCCGATCCAGTTCGACCCCATCTCGGTCGCGCCGAGCTGGGCAGCCTTCATGAACACCACGCGCTCGACCGGCGACGTCGGCGACAGGCAGTCCATGATCGCCTTGAGGTACGGCGTGCGACTGGTACGCCAACGACCCGGCTCGGCGGACGCCTTGCTGGACAGCATCCGGTGACGATCCGACCATTCGGACACGGAGAGCAGCGGATCGGGCGTCAGCCCCTCGCGCCAAGCACGCTCGATCTCGGCCGCGCCTTCGTATTCAACATCCAGCATCAGTCCACCCTGGGTCGCAGTTCGCCCAGCTCCTGCAGGTGCTCACGCACCGCCGCCTCCAGGGCGACGTGCATCGTGTGCGGATCGACATTGAGCTTGGCGGCCATCTGCGCCGAAACACGCGCGGGCCAGTTCAGCCACGCATCGCGTTCGGAGCGCGCCAGCTTGAAAACGTGGGCGATGGCCTGCGGCCTGTCCACCAGCTCGCCCTTCAGCCGGGCCAGCCGAACCTTGTTGGTCTGCGCCTTGACCACCTCATTGACCGTGCGCGCCTGAAGCAAGGACGCACCACCAGCGGGTAAGGCGGCAGGCCCGTCGCCACCACCCTCTGGCACGGCGACCTTCGCGGCCTTCGCTCGTGTTCCGGCCTTGGGGGCATCGGAGTTGCGCGCCCATTCACGGTCAGCACGGTCAGCATCAATGGTGCCGTCGGCCTCCGGCGTGATCCGACCGGCGCGAATGGCCTTGTGAACAGCGGTGTCGGTCACACCACGGTGACGGGCGTAAGCGCGAATCGAGATGCCCATTTTGAGAACCGGTTGCCCCTTCAATCATTTGTTCGTCATTCCTTCGGATTCAGCTTGGCTTCCATCTGGAACAGCGCGTTCATACGTTCGTCATCAACCACATCGAAGGACACGGAAATGAACCAGCTCGAAAACCTCCTCACCCAGATCGCCCAGCAGCACCTGCGGATCGAGACCCTGGAGACACGCAAGTCGGACGGTCTCGACTTCCACGACGTGGCGGTCTGGTGCCTGCGCGACGCACTCGAAGCTGCCTTTAATGCGGGCGTCGAACAGGGCAGCAAGACCAAGACGTCGGACAAGGCCAACAACTGATCAAGAAGCGTGGGAGCCAAGCACAAAGCGCTTGGCTTCACTCCCGAACAGCGCGTTCATCACGTCACCCCATCAACCCCTTGCACAAGAAGAAGCAAATGACCACCACCCAACTGACCCCGGCCCAGCAAGCGATCCTGGCCTACGCCCTCGAACACACCGACGGCAAGATCGACTGGTTCCCCGCCAACATCAAAGGCGGCGCACGCAAGAAGGTGCTCGACGGCCTGTTCAACCGCGCCCTGATCACCTCCGACGGCACCCACTGGTTCGTCGCCGCCGAAGGCTACGACGCGATGGGGCGCGAGCGTCCCGCGCCTGCGCCCGTGGTCGCCGACCCTGAACTCGACGCAGCCGTGACGGCAGCCGAGGCCACGTGGGCGCAAGAAAAGGCGGATGCCAAACCCCGCATCCGCGAGAACAGCAAGCAGGCCACCGTGATCCAGATGCTGCAACGCCCCGAGGGGGCAACGGTGCAGCAGATCTGCGAGACCACCGGCTGGCAGGCACACACGGTTCGCGGCACCTTTGCCGGAGCCTTCAAGAAGAAGCTCGGGCTGACCATCGTTTCGGACAAGGCCCAGGGTGGTGAGCGGGTGTACCGGATCGCCTGATCAGAAAGATCGAGAAAGAGGCCAAGCGGCGCTTGGCTTCTCAATCGAACAGCGCGTTACTACGGGTGTCGCAACGATCAACCCCAAGGAGCCAGAGATGAACACCAACCAGCAAATGCCCGCCACCCAGAACGATGCCTGGGGCTTTTGGGGCACGATGAACGAGCATGCCAGCATCGCGTGGCCCTTGGCGATGAGCGCCATCTCCGACGCCACCAGCCAGCCCCTCGAATCAGTCCGGGTCTTCCTCGACAGCCGCCACGGACGCCACTTTGCCGACGACGTCCTCAACCAACTGCACGCGGGCCACGCGCTGGCAGACGCCATCAACGCCGCAACCCAGCAGTGGATGGGCTGGACGATTGGCCGCCAGACCAGCAAGCAATACGGCATCCCGCGCGGTCTGCCTTACCTGACGGGCTTCGTGATTCACTGCGAGATCGCCGACGAGTCGCTGGCCGCCTGATCAAACGCCACGCCATCCGCCTCGCGGGTGGCTTGCTTTCCCGCCCAGTCCTGCCAGCGACGCACGATCACGTCCACGTACTTGGGGTCGAGCTCGATCAGCCGCGCCAGCCGTCCTGACTTTTCGGCGGCGATCAGTGTCGTGCCGGAACCGCCGAAGGGGTCAAGCACCACGTTGCCGGAGCGGCTCGAGTTGCGGATCGCGCGCTCGACCAGCTCCACCGGCTTCATCGTCGGGTGCAAGTCGTTCTTGTGCGGCTTCTTGATCTGCCAGACGTCGCTCTGATCGCGGTCGCCGCACCAGTGGCGCGTCGCACCCTCGGGCCATCCGTAGAGGATCGGCTCGTACTGGCGCTGGTAGTCGGAGCGGCCCAGCGTGAACGTGTTCTTGGCCCAGATGACAAAGGTTGACCACTTGCCACCTGCGGCGCGGAAGGCGGACTGCAGTACATCCAGTTCGCTGGACGACATCGCCACGTAGATGCTGCCCCGGCAATGCGCGATGGTCGGCGTCAGCGCCGCCAGCAGGAAATCGTAGAAGCCGTCGCCTAAGTTGTCGTTCAGGATCGCGCGATCCTTGCCGCGCATCTTGTCCTTGGCGCTGTTGGCGTAGTTGACGTTGTACGGCGGGTCGGTGAAGACCATGTCCACGCTCCCGCCGTCCAGCAACTGCACGTAGCTTTCGGCCACGGTGGAGTCTCCGCACAGTAGGCGGTGACCACCCAGCAGCCAAACATCACCCGGGTGCGAGATCGGCGTCTCCGACATCTCGGGCACGGCGTCGTCATCGGTGTCACCAACACCATCCGGCTCGTCGCCCGCCATCAATTCGGCCAGCGCATCGGCATCAAATCCGGTCAGTGACACGTCGAAGTCGTCGTCCTGCAGGGCGGCGATCTCGATGCGCAGCATCGCGTCATCCCAGCCCGCGTTCTCGGCGATGCGGTTGTCCGCGATCACCAGGGCCCGACGCTGCGTGGGGCTCAGATGATCGAGCACGACCACCGGCACCACTTCCAGCCCGAGTTTCTGCGCCGCAGCCAGACGACCGTGGCCCGCGACGATCACGCCGTCGCTACCGGCCAGGATCGGATTGGTGAAGCCGAACTCGGCAATCGAGGCAGCGATCTGCGCCACTTGATCGTCTGAGTGGGTGCGTGCGTTGCGGGCGTAGGGAAGCAGCTTCGCTGTCGGCCACTGCTGGATCTTGTCGGCAAACCAGGAGGCGGTCATTGCTCTACCTCCGTGCTGGCCAGACGTTCGTTGGCAACAACTTCGAAGGACTGGCCCGTGGCCAGCAGTGTGACGGGCACGTCCGGGTGGTTCTGCTGGAAGCGCCGAACAGCGACATCCACGTACTCCGGCGCGATCTCGACCGTGCGACAGACGCGACCGGTGCGCTCGGCCGCCAGCATCGTCGTGCCGCTGCCGCCGAAGGGTTCGAACACGATGTCGCCCGCGTCCGTGTAGGCCACGATCACGAACTCCGGCAGCGCGACCGGGAACACGGCCGGGTGGTCGATGTCCTGCCCGATCTTTCCCTTGTGGCGCATCACGCGAATCACCGAGTCGGGGATGCGAGTGTCCTGCGTGGGCTGGCCCTTGTGCGTCCAGCCGCCCACTTCGCCGTCCTTGCCACGCATGGCGGTCGACGAGCCATCAGCGCGCAGATGCGATTCCTGGCCCGCGTGTTTGCAGGGCACGATCTTGTTGGGCTTGCGGCTGGCGCGGTTGAAGTGGAAAACGAACTCGAAGCTCGGGGCAAAGCGGCCCGCCCAGTCGCCGGGCATTCCCGGCCCCTGATCCCACACGTACCACGCGAAGCGCCGCCAGCCCTGCTGGCGCATCCAGCCGAGCCACGCATCCCAATACGGGATCACTTCGTTGTCGCGGTGGATCAACCCGAGGTTGACCAGCACCTGTCCATCGTCGGCCATCGGCACCTTGGCGAACACGCCGCGCATCAGACCATCCCAATCCCCGATGCCACCGGACGTGTAGTCACGCTGATTGCCGTAAGGCGGTGAGGTAAAGCACAGCCGCGCCGGGTCGCCCGCCATCAGCGTGGCGATCACCGCTGGATCGGTGGCGTCGCCGCAGATCAGGCGGTGCGAGCCGACGGCCCAGACGTCACCACTGCGGGACACCGGCACCACCGGGGCTGGCGGCACGTCGTCGGCTGCGTCAGGCGCATCGGCATCCTGCTCCTGGTCGGCGTCTTCGGCGACCAATTCGTCGGCGAGCAGTGCCTCGATCTCCGCGTCCTCGAAGCCAGTCAGCGCGAGGTCGTACCCGGCCTCGGACAACTCGGACATTTCCAGCGCCAGCATCTCCTCGTTCCAGCCTGCGTCGAGCGCCAGCCGGTTGTCAGAGATGACGTAGGCGCGTTTCTGAGTGGGCGACAGGTGGGCCAGTTCGATGACCGGTACCTGATCCAGCCCGAGCTTGCGCGCGGCAGCCAGACGACCGTGGCCCGCGATGATCCCGTTGTCGCCGTCCACCAGCACCGGATTCGTCCAGCCGTACTCGACGATGCTGGCGGCGATCTTGGCCACCTGCTCATCGGTGTGCGTGCGCGGATTGCGGGCGTAGGGAATCAGCGCCTCGACCTTGCGGTACTCGACGTTGAGTGTGTTCAAAAGTGGCGTCCCAGAAATAGAAAACCCGCCGACGGAAAACCGTGGGCGGGCTCGTGATGTGTGCGGACTGACGGGCGGGTGCAAACTGCAAACCCTGCAAACCTCGGTTTGCAGTCGGACGCTAGGCGAATGCCGCGCTCGCGCCCCCCGCATTGCGATTCGGGGAGGAAGGACCCCTTTTGCCTGGGCCTATTGCTAAGCGCTCGGCCTCAACCGTCACCGCTGTCCAGAAGATAGCCCAAATACTACCCCCGACCGGGCTGTTTTGTTGCAGGGCTGTCGGGCCTCGAAACGGACAAGCAAGGCAAAGCAAGGACAAACGCGGCAAGCATTACCCTAAATTGCCCACGTTTTTGAAAGGCAACCGCACGCCTTCGCTGTTGAGGTTCGCGGCCACGACCTCCATTGCCCGCTGCCAGCGCCGCCACGCTGTCGTGCGGTCGCAGGCAAAGCGGATCGTGATGTCCCTCCAGCCGTAGCGCTTGGCCCGCATCCACACAAGGTGGCGCTGCTCGACCTCCAGCCACTGCACCCAGCGCATCGTCTCCAGCATCCGGTCGATGGCCTCGGGGCTTGGTGGGAAGGGGCGGTACACCTTCTCGTCAGCAGCAAAGGCTTCCCACTCCTTGCGCACGAAGGCAGGCCAGCAATTGAAGTAGCCCTGCACACGCACAGGGGGCAGGCGTCGTCCGGTGGTGGCAGCTTCCTCGAAGCGTGCTGCAACGTCATCAGTTGTCCACTCAGCCATGACGTGTCCCTCCCAGCCCGTACAGACGTTCACCGATGCGTCGCACGATCTCGCGCTCGATGAAGTCCAGACGGTCGTCGGACGCGTTGACCACCAGGATGTGCTGGTCACGCCAGCCACGTTCCTTGATGGCGTCCAAATCCGTGGCTTGTGGCTGCAGCCGAGCAAGGGGGCAGCGGTATTGGGGTGTCGGCACCTTCACGTCACACCTCCTGCGTCTCGATGGCCCAGTGCAGCAGGGCCAGCGCGTCGGCTTCGTTGTCATCGACAGGGGTGTGACCACGCTCGCGGACGGACGTGATCATTTCGTCCTTGCCCGCATTGCCTTTGCCGGTCGCGTGCTTCTTGATCGTGCCGACCGGAACGCCCTGGTACGGAATGTTGTGATGCTCACACCACGCGGTCAGGTGCCCCATGAACCCGCCGTAAACGTGCGCCGCATCAACGCCAGCGTGTCGCCGAACTTCCTCGAAGAACACCGCGTTGATGTGATTGTTGGCCGAGAGCAGTTCGTTGAGCCAGCGCTTGAATCGAAGGAAGCGCATTCCACCGCCTTCGAATCGCTGAGGCTTGAAGTGCTCCGTGCCACTGGTGATGGTGCCGTCCAGGTGCTGCAGGGCCCACCCGGTGTGTGTGCCCAGATCAAGGGCCAGGATTGTCGTGTTCATCGTCTTTACTCCGTGTTGGGTGGGCGAGTGACGGATGCGACGGGTTGTCAGGACAACGTCCTTTACGTGCGCGCACGTGTAGCGCGTCAATCAGGAAACCCGTCAAATCCGTCACTCGCCCGGATTGGTCAGTCATCGCGGTAGGGGTAGGCGTTGCTGTACGGCTTGGGCCTGAGGGCGATGCCCGCGATGGCGCGAGCCCCTCCGGTCAGCCGACACTTCTCGAACTTGCGAGTCGCCATCAGCTCCGAGAACCGCTTGACCGAGCCCACGTACTCGCCAGCGCGCTCGGCCCATTCACGCCAGTCCGCGAACAGTTCGGAGACGCCTTCGCGGTGGGACTTGGCCAGCAGACAGCGTTCTTCGATCCACTGCCCGAGCGCATCTTCTGCCTCGAAATACTCCTCGGTCGCCGACACCACGCTGGCGGGCGGCTTCAAGCCCTGGCGTTGCCAGCGGCTGCAGCCCTCGACGGCCCACGCCAAAATCCCATCACGTTCCTTGAGCAGCTTCTCGGTCAGCCTGCCATCGCGGCGCTCGGGCGGGATCGTCACCGTGAAGGGGATCAGGTGCAGTCGGCGCTTCATCGCCTCGTCGACGTTGCGGATCGACGGCTTGTGATTGCCCGCGATCACCAACTTGAACTGCGGCAGGTACTCGAAGAAGTCCTGGCGCATGAAGCGCGCGGACACCTTGTCGCCACCGGTGATGGCTTTGACCTTGGACTCGTTCCAGCGCCGCCCTTGCTCGGTTTCGATGGATGACACGAATCGAGCACCGCGCAGCCCTGCGAGATCGGTCGGGTGCCGGTCATTGCGCGCCTCCATGAACGTGTCCATCGGCGCGTTGGCCGCGTAGTCGCCCAGGATGGTGGTCAGCACGTTGACGAACACCGACTTGCCGTTCGCGCCCGTGCCGTACAAGAAGAACAGCGCGTGTTCGCTGGTGATGCCCGTCAGGCAGTAGCCAACCATCAGCTGCAGGTAGGCCATTAAATCGGCGTCGCCACCGGTGACGTCCGTCAGGAACGCTCGCCACGTTGGGCAGGCGCTGTCCGGATTGCCCTGCGGCGTGGCCGTGGTCACCTTGGTCATTCGGTCGTCGCGCCGGTGCGGGCGCATCCGGCCGGTGCGTAGATCGACCACGCCACCGGGGGTATTCAGCGCCCAGACATCGGCGTCCCATTCCTCGGCGGTGGATGCGTGCTTCGGGTCAGAGCGCGCGATCTTTTCAACCGACGAGATCGTGGCGGAACTGGCCAGCTTGCCTTTGAGCCTTGGGGTGTCCGCTTTCAGCGAGGCGTTGCGGCAGATGCCCCTGGAGAGATGCGACACGTAGAGCACCTGATCGGGATTCCAGCGCACGCCTGTCCAGACCAGCCACTTGCCCCACAGGGCGCAGTAGCGCCAGTCTTCGCCATAGCGGCGGGTGAAAGCGCTGGACAGGCCATCCTCGGTCGTCCAATCAACGCCCATCAGCAAGTCTGGCGAAGGCGCTTCCTCCTCCGAGCGCATCACCGGCATCCGCTCGCCGACGGCCAGAAATCCGCCGACATCGAAGCCTTCGGGAATGGCATCGGCAGCGTCCCACCCCTCTGGCTTGTCGTCGGGCGGCATGAGGATGGCGACGGTGGTCGCGCCCGCGTGCAGGATCGCTTGCGACGCCCGGTCAGCGTAGTCCCACCCCGGCGCGTCGCGGTCGGGCCAGATCAGAACCGTCTTGCCAGCCAGCGGCGACCAGTCGGTCTTATCGACCGGGGCATTGGCACCGTGCATGGCGGTGGTGGACACCACGCCGCTGGCGATCAAGGCCTGCGCGCATTTCTCGCCCTCGACCAGGACGACGTGACTGGCCGCAGCAATGCCCGGCTGGTTGAACAGCGGGCGCGGCTCAGGTGGGGCCATCTTGCGGCGCTTCGCGTCCCACGGCCGGAATTCCTTCTTGCCACCCGGTGGGTCATAGCGGTAGACGACGGCGATCAGCTTGCCAACGGCATCGAAGTAGTCCCACTTCGCCGTGGCCGGGCCGAGGTCGTCGACCGGCGCTTCCTTCTTCGCTTTGCGCACCGGCACCGACCGCGAGCGCCCGAGCAGATCGGCGGCTTCATCCAGCACCCGAGGAAAATCGGTGTGGACGTTCGCCCCGAGATAGGCCGCGATCAGGGCGAAGATGTCGCCGCCATCGCCCGTGGCACGATCCGTCCACAGACCAGCTTTCTCGCCTTCCAGCACCACCTCGAGGCTGTCACCTGGACTGCCGAGGATGTCGCCGATCAGGAACTTGCCACGGCGCTTCTTGCCTGCCGGGAACATCGTTGTCAGCACCGACTCCAGACGCGCAAGCAAGTCGACGCGAATCTCGTCTCGTTCAGATTCCCTGTTGTGCTCCGCAGGTTGGGTTATGTCGTTGAAGTCGATCATTCGGCTCCCTCGACAGGTGCGTCCGCATCTTGTGCATCACGGCCCTGAGCGGCGGTGCTGCGCGTGGCCCACGCAGAGAGCTCGGACAGCCGGTAGCGCACCAGACCGCCCATCAGGTAGTGCGGAATTCGGTACTTGGTGCGCATCGCGTGGTCGGCGAACCAGTAGTACGGCAGGCGCAACGCGGCGGCTGCCTGCTTGGCATCGATCATCGACTCGATGCCGGTGGCCGGGGTGTTGTTGTCGGTCATGCTTCTGTTCTCCAGCAGCGGTCTTGCCACGCGCACATCCGGCACTCGAAGTGGGTCGGGTCATTGAAGGCGCGCGGCAGGAGTTCGCCTGCTTCAGTCGCCGTGATGACCTTCACCGCCCGATCCGACATGCGCTGGGCCAGGGCTGCGTCAAAGGGCACGGCCTCGGTGTAGATCTCCATCGTGTCGGCGTTGAGCGCCGTGAAGATTGCCGGGTGCTCGTGCAGTTCGAGATAGGCTTGGTAGGTCGCCAATTGGGCGGCGTAGACCGGCTTGGAAACAGCCAGCCGGTTCTTTTCCAGGTCGCGCCAGGACTTTGAGCCCAGGCACTTGTTTTCCCAGAGCGCCGGGTAGGCGAAGCCCTCCGGGCCGCCAACGATGACGCCATCGATGTGGCCCTGCAGGCGGCCATCGGCTACGGAGAAGCCGAACTGCTCACCATCGGGCTGACGCGTGCGCAGGTCGAAGCCAGCATCCCGCAGCCACACGACCATGCAGTCCTCCATGACGTGGCCACGCTCGAAGATGCGCAGCATCCGGCCCCGGGTGGCCCGGCCGTGATCGACGGGAGCCTTGGCGTACTCGAACTGCAGCGCACGCTCGCAGGCAACGCCCAGCCGCGAAGCACCAAGGTACTGGCGGTCGGACTGCTGGGCTCGGGCCCGCTGCATCCCTGCGTCGACCAGCGCCGTGAGCTGACCCGAGATGCTCGAAGTGGAGTTGAAGTCCATCATGGCTTCTTTCCCTTCGGTTCTTCCCAAGGCAGGTCGTCCTCCAGATCGGCGAACGGGTTGGCTGAACTCGGCGTCATGGGATCGGGCGTCCACGTCATGCCGCGCACTGGCGGGTACTTGCTCACCTCGTGGTGCTCAACCATCGCCTCGGTGTAGCAAGTGACGATGGCGTCGATCACCTGCAGCGCCTCGGCTTCGGAGTAGTTGCCCAGCGGCTTGGTGAAGCCGATTTCGCCTGCCGCCTCGCCGAAAGATTTGAGGCATTTGCGCATCGCGGCCAGCTCGATATCAGAGGGATCGATCATGGCGACCCCCTTGATGTCGGTGCGACCGTCCCTGGCCCGTAGCCAGTTGCCATACATCGCGTGGAACGCGGTCTGGCAGCGTTGCGAGCAGAACACCCAGTCGATGGGGTAGCGCCGGGGATCGCCCACTCCGTGTCGGGTGTCGGTGTGGCCGAATCCCCGGGCCTGTCGTTTGCAGACCCAGCATTTCACGCACCCTCCTCAAGCTCATTGATGAGCAGATCGAACTGCAGCGAGCCACCCGTGAAGGCCGCTTCGCAGCGGCGGTCGAAGTCGCGGTAACAGGTCGAACTGCGCGCAATGGCGGTCACCGCGTGAATCTGCGTTTCCAGACGGGCGAGGCCCTGGTCGGACAACCACTGGTGGTGCTTCTGCGAGATGCCCTTGCGGGCGCGGATCTCGTCGATCAGCGTGGCGGGCAGCACCGGGCCGTAGACCCAGCGCTGCGTGATCTGGCCGACAACATGGGGCGGGTTCTGATCGTGGCCCTGGTACTTCCAGCCGAACAGCCGGTAGAGGGCGCGGTAGTAGTCCGGGTGGAAGCGACGCTCCCACGAGGAGCACGACTGCCGCAGCAGCTTCGAGATCAGTTCCTGCAGCGCATCAGGCGCGCGGTGGTACTGGTAGCCCGTCGCCTCGTCGATCAGCGCGACCTCGCCAGTGGTGGCCAGCGCGCGCATGATCTTCATGCAGTTGGGCACGATGCCTTGACGGGCCTTGTGCAGCGTGCCGTTGATGGCGGCGCTGACCACCGCTGACGCGACGTCGGCAATGATCCCTGCCGGGAAGAACTGCGCCTGCCGACCTGATGGCAACAGAATCGGCTCACGAGTTTTCTCCAATGCCGACAATGAGTTAGGCACGAAGTCGGCCAGGAACCGGGCAAATCGGCCACCCTTGTGCGTCTCGTGAAAACCCAGCAGCTTGGCCAGTTGGCGACGAACGTAGCCACGCTCGCCTCCCTTGAGGACGACGGCCTCGCATTGCAGATCGCCGAAGCGCACGACGCCGTAGTGGCTGGCAGTGAGGACGGTTGTATTCATGGCAGCCTCCTCACTGAGCCCAGGACGGTTTGCCCGTCACTGGCGCGCGTTGCTGGGTGGGTGCGGCGTAGGCAGGGGCTGCCTGTGCCGGAGCACCGGAGTTGCCACCGCCCGGAGTGCCCTTCGGCGGCACGCCCTTCAACTTGGCGTAGTCGGGATGGTCGGGCTCGACCGCCAGCTTGACCACGTTGCGGTCTTGACCCTTGGCGTCCTTCTCGATGTCGACGCGGGCCAAGAACTCCAGGCCATCGAGTTCGGCGAAACCATTGATGCGGCGCGCGGCGGCGGCCTGTGGGCTGTTGTCCTGCGGGTGGACGTTACGGGCGCTATTGAGCGCGGCGCGGATGAAGCTGCGCCCCATCTGGCCCCAGGTCGGGCCTTTCTTGGAGAGCAGGCCGACGTTGCTCCACATCTTGCGCTTGGCATGGTCGCCAGCGGTGACCACAAACTCGGCGGCCAGATAGATGGAACCGGTCTCGAACGATTCGGTGGCGTAGCCGCCACCCCAGCCTTGCTCGGGGTCGTCATAGCCACCCGGCTTGATGGTCATGCGCACCGGCACGACGGTGCCCTTGGGGATCAGATCGAAGCCGGATTGCTGAGAGTCGGCGTCGTTGAAGTCATTCCATGCGGTCATTGCGATTACTCCTGAGATTCGATGTGTGTGGGGTTGGCGGCGCTGGCGGGTGTGGGGATTGCGCCCGCGCACTTGGCGATCAGCGCGCCGAGATGCGGCGGCTCCAGCAGGTCGAGACGCCCGCTGCGGTCTTTGGCCGGGAAGCCGTAGGGATTGACGGTGTGCGTGACGAAGGCGCGGTAGGAGCTGCCGTCCTCGGCCTTGATCTCGGCCAGCGTCACGACCTCATCGACGATGCCGGGCAGCTCCAGGCTGGTCTTGCTGCCTTCGATCTGCGGGACGAACACCTTGCGGTTGAAGTCATCCAGTCGTTCGTCGAGGATGGCCACGAACACCACGTTCTTTCCCCGGGCGTGCTGCAGATGCGTCAACGCGCCGATCATTTCCTGGCCGAGCAGCCCGTAGGCCGCGCGCAGATCGGGCTTGCCGGAACGATCGCTGACCGCGCCGGGTTGCGTCTTGCACCACGCAAAGCACTGGCGAGACAGTTGCGTGATCGAGTCGAGGAAGAAGGTCTGGTACCGACCGAGCTGTGTCGCATCGCCAAACTTCTCGATGACGTGGTCGTAGTGCGCCTGCGAGAACGCGCTCTCTGGCGGCAGCGACTTGTCCGGGCCCGCGAGGAACACGAAGAAGTCGCGGCTCTCGGGCCAGGACGCCGGGCGGATGGTGTCGCCCGGCCAATCGGCGACCGCCAAGTCGCCTGCCTCGATGTCAAGGAACAGCGTGGTGGCGGGGTCGAGGTCTTTGAGCCGAGACGTCTTGCCGATGCCGGACTTGCCCAGCATCAGCAGCTTCACGCCCTTGCGCTCGGCCATGCGCTCGACGGCGGACACGATGGGTAGCCGCTTCATGCCTCACCCCCATCGGTGCTCAGAGTGAAGGACGGCTTACCGGAATCGACCGTGCGGGCGGCCGCGAACTGCTGCTGCAACGCAGGTGGCCAGTTGATGTAGCGGGATTCGGAGACAGTGAGCTTGACGTCGAGGTAGCCCTCGACCTTTTCGCCCGAGGCCACGATGCGCTCGGCGATTTCGCCCAAATGCTTCTGGTTCCAGCTGACCTTCTTGGGCAGCTCGAACTTGATGTGCAGCGGGCCATCGCTGATGTGGGCGGTGCCGAAGTCACGGCCGGATTCACGCAGCGCGGCGCGGGCCTGCTCGCCGTAGCACTGCTCCAACGCCGCGTCGAACTTGGTGCGTGCCTTCTTGAGCCAGTCGATGGCGGCATCGAGGTTCTTGTCGACCTCGCGCTTCTGCTCAGGCGGCAGCGCGGCCAGTTGGCTCACGGACATCTCGGCGATGTCGACGGGGAAGATGGTCAGATCGCTCATGGCCGTCCTCCTCACTGGTACGCACGAGTGAAGCTCGAGTAACGCGAGACGCGGCGCTCGAAGGCTTCGATTTCGTGCAGGAGGTAGGTGACCCGGCGACCGAGCTTGCAGTAGATCGGGCCAAGCTGCTCTTGACGCCAGCGGCGCAGAGTCTTGACGGAGAGCCCCCAGCGGATGGCGAGCTCGTTTTCGTCGAGGGCGATGCACATGGCACCGCCGGGATTGGGTCGGAAAGAATCCCGACCGGTTTGGGTTGATGGAACTTGGGTTTGCATTTCGATGTGCCTCCTAGATGAAATGGGCACATCGAAGTCTCCGCACGGGTTTATGGCCCGTGTCTGGTTTGATTTATGGGCGCGTTTATGGGTTGCGTCGCAGGCGGTATTTGCCGCGTTTTACCAATGCGATCACCTCCTCGCGCTCAGCCTTTCCGCCGAAGGCGTCATCGAACGACTGGTAGCCGGTATTGGCGATCCTGTTGACCTCGGCCCAGGAAACCTCGGGCGCGTTCTTTCCGTCGGCACTCCACATCTGCTTGACGATCTTGGCCCGCTCAGCAGACAGCTCGCGTGATTCGGAGAAGTGAGGCAACTTCAATCGATTGCCTTGGAAGAACTGCCCTGGCTCCGGCGCACCGGTGGGCGTGACGAAGCCACGCAGCACCCGGTCGAATGCGCTCGCGTCGAAAACGTCCTGGCCGTCGTCCACGCGAACGAACTCGTCCAGCCCGCGCATGACATGGTCGCGGGGCAGACCAACTGGATCTCGCTGATGCCGCAACACGATGCCGCCACGCGGCCAGATCGGATCACTCAGCACCGAGGTCATCGCGGCAGCAGGAGCACGCTCCCACGCTCTGGCAACGAACACCGGGGCGAAGTCGTGGGTGCCCGCGATTCGCACTTCCCCGAGGTGCCACAGGTGGCCCGGCACACGATCTCGGCGGTCGGAACATCGTCGACATTCGATGCCGGTCAAGGACGACAAGTCGGCGAGCCACACATCCACCTGGAGGGCGTACAGCGCGATGTCGGCAAGAGGTCGCTCAACTGTTCGTGATCGCTGCTGCGGACTGCGGTACCGGTACACCGCCGCATCCTGATCGATCTCAACCTCGACTTCCTGCTCCGAATCCAGGACGGGCACCATCACATGGCTGAGGTAGTCCTCTTCCGTGACCCATCGTCGTTGCAGGAACGTTGGTCGGCATCGCCCGAGTGCCGCCGCCATGACGCGGGACTCAACCCGGGGCTGCCGCTCCAGCGCCGCCAGAAAGTTCAGATGCGCCGACATCGCGGTAGTGCCCTCAGAACTCACGGAGCACCCCAATTCGCGTGAGCTGCTCCAGCACGCGCTTGCGGTCATCCTCGGTCTTGCTCTTATCGTTCAGGCCGTTCGGCGACGTGATTTGGACGGCAACGTTGTGGGCCTTGCGGTGCGGCTGTTTGGCCATTCGGAATACCAGCTTCACCTGCGCCAGCGTGTAGCCCGTCAAGTCGTCAACGCCATAGTCGTCGTAGGCGACCTGATAAATCTGCCGGGTATCACGCCGATCCTTGCCGATCAGCATCGTGCTCGACAGATGCTGGATCAGCTCACGTCCATTGGCCGCATCGGTGGCTTGCTGCTCGAACGGTCGCGCGACCTTGATCTGAAGGATCGAGATTTTCTCGATGCCCGCCACACGCTCCTGCTCGATGCGCTTGAGCATTGCGGGTGTCGAGAAGCCGAACAGGTCGAACTCGCGCATCGGCATGTCGTTGATCTCCCCGTCGCACGCCAAGACGACATCGCGGAAGATGGTCGCCAGTTCACGGCGCACCTCGCGGTCTTCGCAGAACACGCCGAGCGCACCGGTGCCGGGCTCCCACGAGAAGCTGGCCGACATCGCTGCAGGTTCTTCGTGCTCGACCACCTCGCCGTTGGCAACCTGTCGGAAGTGCGCCGTCGACCCGTTGAAGGTTGCAGTCAGAGTGTGCAAGAGCACAGGTGTGACCTCGTCGGTGTCTTTGCCGCCGCAGCGGTCAGCGTGCGCGAGGTCGCGCCGCGTGAACTGCTCGATGAGGATTTGGTCAGAAGCCACTTGCGGGAACAGCGCCGAAATGCGCCCGCGCAACACACCCTCGACGTCGGCATCAATGCTAGGCACCACGCCCTTCGGGCCGAGGTAGTGACTGGAGTAGTTCTCGCTCTTCCACTGCCGATGCATCACCTGCACGCGCTCGGCATTGTCGAAACGCTGATCGCGCTTGGCACCGGTCTCCGGAAAGTCCTGCAGCAGAAAGAGGAACAGTGCCCGGCTGTAGCGATCACTCGGCGCGGCCATGACCGCAGCGTCGTTGACGTCCTCGTCGTCAAGGAGAGACTGGACGGCCTGCGCACCGTACTCGTCATCGAGCAGCACCACGCGCTCGGCCGCCCGTTCGATGTGCTGCTGGACTTCCGAGCCAAGCTTGGCGACGGCGTGGAACATCGCCTTGCGCGACTGAACCGCGAGGATGCCCTTGGCCGCGTCTGTCAGCGCCGCCACTTCCGGCAGGGACGTGGCGCTGGCGCGCTCGACCAGAAGCAAGGCGAGGCCGGGACGTTTGGCCTTGCGTACCAGGGTGACGAAGTGCTCCATACACGGCAGGATTTCCGGGCCATCGTCCGATTGGCGGGGTCGCGCCTGCTTCGCGGACTGCTGCTGCGCTGCAGTGGGCTGGTTGTGTTCCTGATCGGTGATCTGTTCGTCCGCTGGCATAGGCAATTTCCTTTTCTAAACGAAGTGCGCGATTGCGCGAGTGGTTAACTTGAGGGTTCAAAAAATGCCGACACGAAGTCGGCGTCGGGATGAAGGCTTTGATCAGACGATCTTGGCCCCCGGCTTGAGAAGGCCATAGCGCTCCATCCGCACCTGGATGAACCGCCGGTTGACGCCGAAGCGCTTGGCCACGGCCTTCTGCAGACATTCGATGTCGAAGAATCCGATGTCGCCATCAGCCGTCAGGTGAAGGCTGGTTCCGGGCAAATCGGGGTCGAGCGACGGGCTGCGATGGATCGTCACACTGTGCTTCGGAGCCAACTCTTCAATCGCCAGATTCAAGCGCTGGCGCGGCACCAGCAACGATCCCATGAACTCGTTGGCACGCAACTCGGCGAAGTATTCTTCCTTGGTGGTGTGTCCCGGAATCGCCAGGGAGGGCGTCGCAGCCGCCTCGGCGGCGGGCGTGACTTTCGCCAAGTGCTCTACGTCGCGTGTGGTCGTGCGGTAGGCGCGCCGTGCCACATCGTTGGGGTCATCGAACAGCCCCGGCCCCTTACTGGCATCAACGATCCACCCCGGCGCATCGAAAATGGCGTGACCGAGCTCGTGACCGAGGGTGCTCAGTACCAGTTCCTCGCTGGCGTTCACGCCAACCGGCGACACCGACACCATCGCCGTGTCCGGCACGCCGGGGTCGTACTCGCAGATTCCGAGGACAGGGTTGCCGTGCTCGTCATGCACGACATTCCCGGTGCCGACGAACAGGTCGAAGACCACGCCATTGATTTTCAGGCCGGAGATGGCGCTCAAGGTCGTGAGCGGGATGGCATCGGCAGCCGCGTCCACCAGTTGCTGGCGGGCCAAGACGGCGACGCCTTCAATCTCGGAATTCCTGATGTAGCTGGGGCGCTTTCGGTCGCAATGCCGGTAGCCAAGAGTCAAAACCGGCATTCACTTGTCCCCCGTCGCTTGCTTGCGATACATCCGTACCAGGCCCCCCACGTCGTCACGCATGTCTGGCGGAAGGCGGCTGGCCTCAACAAAGGCGTCGTCGACATTCTCGCCAAGGATTTCTGCCGCCTTACGGATCAGCTCGTCCTTAGGCGGCTTCTCGATGTCGCGCTCTATGCGCGACCAGTAGGCAGGCGAGATTTCCAGCTGCCGGGCGAAGTCGTTCATCTGAATGCCCTTCGCCTCCCTTTTCTGTCTGATGTAGGCACCAAATGCCATGTTATGACCCAATTGCGTGATTAGTTAATTGACGCCATCGTATCGAGCAGATCGGCACCTGTCAACTGTTTCGTTAACGCGCAATCAGGTTCCCTGTCGGACATGCGCCGCTGCGATGCCGGGACTTCGGGGCCGTGCCACCGGATGAGCGCGATTACCCGGAATTGCCATCCGCTTCGGAACATCGCGCACATCATCTGAGACGGTTGCAATTCCTCGGAGCCGTCATGAAGAACCTCGAACTCGCATCTCCCTCAGAGATGTCAGCCAGCGCCCGCGCTGGCGAAATCACCGCCATCCTTGCGGCCGCCATCGTCCGCACCGTCGTCGCAGAAGCGCCAAAACAGAGAGAAGTTGGCCTTGGCTTCCTGCCCGACCAGCGCGTTCATACAACCCCCTATCAACAGGAGAAGTTGTGATGAACGAGAAACAAGCATCCGTCGCCGCGCGGACCGCGGAGCTGTCGAGCCTGCCCATCGCCGAGTTGTGGCCAGTGTGGGATCGGTACTTCAGCAGCCGCCCCATCAACCCCAACCGCGTATTCATCGAGTCGCGCATCGCCTACAAGATGCAGGAGGAAGCCTTCGGCGGTCTGGCGCACAACACGCGCCAGCGCCTAGAGGCCATCGGTGCCAAGCATTCCAAGATCAAGCTGCGGGCTCGCCCGCGCGACACCAACTTCGCGCCCGGCACCGTGCTGCTGCGCGAATGGGGCGACCGCGAGCACAAGGTGGCGGTCACCGCCGAAGGTCTGTTCGAGTACGAGGGCCGCACCTTCAAGAGCCTGACAGCCGTGGCCCGGCAAATCACCGGCACGCACTGGTCGGGGCCACTGTTCTTTGGCCTGAACGGCAAGGCAGGTGCGCAATGAGCGACGCCACCCAAATCGCATCTTCCAAGGCACGCAAACGCTGCGCCGTCTACTGCCGGGTGTCGTCGGACGAGCGCCTTGACCAGGAGTTCAACTCCATCGACGCGCAGAAGGAAGCTGGCCACGCCTATGTGGCGAGCCAGCGCGCCGAGGGCTGGATTCCGGTGGCCGACGACTACGACGACCCCGGTTTCTCCGGCGGCAACACGGATCGTCCCGGGCTAAAACGCCTGATGGCCGACATCGAGCGCGGCCAGATCGACATCGTGGTGGTCTACAAGATCGACCGCCTGACGCGCAGCCTCGCCGACTTCTCCAAGATGGTCGAGGTGTTCGAGCGCCAGGGCGTGTCGTTCGTATCGGTCACGCAGCAGTTCAACACCACCACCTCGATGGGACGGCTGATGCTCAACGTGCTGCTGTCCTTCGCCCAGTTTGAGCGCGAGGTCACCGGCGAGCGCATCCGCGACAAGATCGCCGCCAGCAAACGCAAAGGAATGTGGATGGGTGGCGTGCCGCCCCTGGGCTTCGACGTCGAGAACCGTCTGCTGGTCATTAACGACACCGAGGCGGCGGTGGTGCGGCGCATCTTTGAGGAGATGCTGACCATCGGCTCACCCACCCAGATTGCCGCCAACCTGACGCTGGATGGCATCACGACCAAGGCGTGGACGACACAGGACGGTCAGACACGGGCGGGCACGCGCATCGACAAGAAGTACCTGCACAAGCTGCTGCGCAACCGCATCTACCTCGGTGAGTTGTCGCACAAGGGCAGTTGGTACCCGGGCGTGCATCAAGCCATCGTCGATCCCGGTCTGTGGGGGCGGGTTCACGAGGTGCTGGCCAAAGACGGTCACACCCGGTCAGTGGAAACCAAGATCAGGTCGCGCACCGACGCCTTGCTGCGCGGCCTGCTGTACGCGCCATCAGGCGAGCGGATGTACCCGACCTACTCGCGCAAGAACGGACGCAAGTACCACTACTACGTGTCCAAGTCGGAAGCACGGTTCGGCGCGCCGGGCAAGGGCTACGAGCGCCTGCCCGCGCCGGAGATCGAGGGGGCGGTAGTCGCCCAGATCCGCACGGTGCTGACCAGCCCGGAGACTGTGGCGTCAGTGGTGCGGCACATCCAACGCAACGGTGCCCAGATCGACGAGGCCACCACCGTGATGGCGATGGGGCGGCTCAACAACGTGTGGGATCAACTCTTCCCGGTCGAGCGCCACCGCATCGCCAATCTGATGATCGAGCGCATCGACCTCGTCCACGCGGGCGAGGTGCAGGGGATCAAGGTGAAGTGGCGTGAGGTGGGTTGGAACGCGCTGATCAAGGAATTCGCGCCCGCCAGCATCGGTGCCGAACTGCTGGAGGTCGAAGCCTGATGGACGATTCGATGGAAACCTTTGTGCCCCTGACGTTTCGCCGCCGGGGCGTCCAGCGCGTGGCTGCCGACGACCGGCACGTCCACGACGTGACCTTGCTCGACGGTGTGGCACGCGCCTTCTACTGGCAGCACCTGCTGGACACCGGCGCGATGCAAAGCGGGTCGGCCATCGCCCGCGCCGAGAAGCTGCACCACTCGGTGGTCAACGAACTGCTGCGCCTGACCCTGCTGGCCCCCGACATCATCGAGCAGTTCATGGCAGGCAAGCAGCCACGGCGGTTGACGCTGATGTGGTTTCAGCGAAACCGCCTGACGGTCGACTGGCACGCCCAGCGCCAGCTCATGGCCACCTTCGAGGAGCACGTATGAGCAAGAAGCATCGTGGCCGCGCCAAGGGCGACCCGGTGACGTATCAGACGCCGCTGCCCGCTGGCGGCGTGCAGATGGAGACCTTCCTGCCCTGGGCGCTGGTGCGCCGGGGCCTGAAGAAGCAGGTCATCACGCCGCTGGACGCGCCGCAGGAATTCCTGGACGAGGCCCGCCGTGAGCGGCAGGTGCGCGAGATGGCGCAGGACACCCCCTTGATGCGGGCGCTCGGCCTCGCGCACCACTGGCAGCGCCTGCTCGACGAAGGACGGTTCAGTTCGATGACCGAGATCGCGGCGGCCGAGGGCATCGACCTCGGCCAAGCGAGCAAGATGAGCCGACTGGCACAACTGGCCCCCGAACTGATCGAAGCCATCGCCCTGGGACGCCTCGAGGTGGGCGTCAGCCAGTTGCTGCGCGGCAAGTGGTCGGCGTCCTGGCTGGCGCAACGTGAGGCGCTGGTGGAAGGCTCGCGCTGACTTCCGTGCCGCACAGAACCGCGCCGCCGCAAGGCGGCTTTTTTGTGCCTTTCGCCGTCTCGGTCGCTCCCGCTAGAGCAAGCGAAGAAGCAAACCGACGGCCCGCAAACCCGCGCCAACACACGACTTCGGGCCTTGAATGCTCAAGAGGGCACCAGAGAACAGAGAGAGAAAAACGGCGAAATGCGCGCCTGGAACGGCGACTTCCGGAGGTCCGTGCTCAAGAGGCACGGGCCGGAAACCGCGCCAACACAGGGGAAACGGGCAAAAAAAATCCCAACCTGATAAGGGTTGGGATTTCACATTATGGTGGAGCTGGGGGGATTTGAACCCCCGTCCGCAAAACTTCCTCGAGCAGATCTACATGTTTAGCGGTCTGATTTAAGTCTCGCCACCGGAATCGCGCAGTCGCACGCTATGCCGGACGCCAGTACCCTACTTTCTCGCCTCTCACCAAGGTACCCGGTAAAAAGCAAGCCGATGTGAATGACCTTACAGCCTGGACAGCTTGCGCCACCCTTGCCCGGCCCATCGGCCTGCCGTTGTAAGGCTCACTGGTTATTAAGCAGCGAGTGCGAAACGTTCGTCGTTTGCAGTTAGTTTGTTTGAATCTGTTTTACGAGCGCATTCAGCTCGACATGCACCACAGCGATTCCAATCCACGTCGAAACCAGTGCAGCCCCTCAGGCCCTATTTTAGGCGCTCGTCAGACTTTGCAAGAGCCGGGATGGAGATTTAATTTCCAGGTCCGCACCCCACTCCGCTGTATCCGCCTTGGCACCCAAATATCCGTAACACGCGGCCACCGAAAACATACCCGCGGCCCGCGCAGCGACGATGTCACGCTCGTCGTCACCCACATAGACGCATTGTGACGGCTCAAGCGACAAGCGGCGCGCCGCCTCCAAGAGGGGCTCGGGGTGCGGCTTCGCATAGGGCGTGGTATCTCCGCTGATAACAACGGCCGCATTCGCGAACAATGGCATTTGGGCTGCCAAGGGTTCGGTAAAACGCTTGGATTTGTTGGTGACTACCCCCCACAACACTCCACGGGTTTCCAATTGGCGCAACATATCTTCAACGCCGTCGAACACATAGGTACGCTCGGTCATGCAGCGTTCATAGTTCAGGAAAAACTCCTCTCGCATTACCTCGAACTCGGGGGAGTCCGGGGTCATGTCGAAGGCTACGCTCAACATTCCGCGCGCACCCGCACCCGCCATGGGTCGGTAAGCAGCATCTGGCAAGGAGGGCAAACCGCGGTCAGTTCGCATTTTGTCGGCTGCAGCTCCCAAGTCCGGCGCACTGTCGATCAACGTGCCGTCCAAGTCGAAAAGCACTGCTTTTACTTCACCCACCGGTGTTTTCAAGTTCATGCGGCAGGTTTCCGGGTAGCAAACAAATAATTCACTTGCGTGTTGTTGCTCATGGAGTAGCGACGGGTCAAAGGGTTGTAACTCAGGCCCTTGGTCGCTTGAAGCTCCAGGCCAGCCTCGCGGCAATAGTGCGCCAGCTCACTCGGGCGAATCATTTTGGCGTACTCGTGGGTTCCTTTTGGTAGCAAGTTCAACACGTATTCAGCCCCGACGATGGCCTGAATGAACGACATGGGATTGCGATTCAAGGTCGAAAAGAACACCCACCCTCCCGGTTTGACCATACGGGCGCAGGCCTCGACCACAGAAGCCGGATCAGGAACATGCTCCAGCATTTCCATGCAAGTGACTACATCCATGCTGCCAGGCACTTCGGCAGCCAGCGCTTCTGCGCTTGCTTCTCGGTAGCTGACATTGGGCGTCTCAGCTTCCATAGCATGAAGCTGAGCGACCTTCAATGCCTTGGTGGACAAATCAATACCCAGCACTTTGGCGCCTTGCCGTGCTGCGGAGTCGGCCAAAATCCCGCCACCGCATCCCACATCCACCATGGTCTTGTACGTTAGGGGCACAAAAGTTTGAATCCATGCCAAACGCAGTGGATTAATCTGGTGCAATGGCTTGAACTCGCTCTCCAAATCCCACCAACGGTGGGCGAGCTCGGAGAATTTAGCCAGTTCGGCGGGGTCGGCGTTGATGGTGGATGTCATGACGTGATTATGTAGGGGCAAGAAAAAACCCGCCGGAGCGGGTTTTTTCTAGTCGTTCTGAAGAACAGATTACTTGGCGCGAGTGCCAACCACTTCGATTTCTACGCGGCGGTTCTTGGAACGGCCTTCTTTGGTCTTGTTGTCAGCAACAGGTTGCTTCTCGCCCTTGCCTTCTGTGTAAACGCGGTTCTTTTCGATGCCCTTGGACACCAAGTAAGCCTTTACAGCTTCAGAACGTGCAACAGACAACTTCTGGTTGTAGCCGTCAGCACCGGTCGCGTCGGTGTGACCCACAGCAATGATGACTTCCAAGTTGATAGCCTTGACTTTGGACACGAGGTCATCCAACTTCGCTTTGCCTTCAGCCTTCAACACAGCCTTGTCGAAGTCAAAGAATGCGTCTGCAGCGTAAGTCACTTTGCTTGCAGCGGCGGCTGGAGCTGCTGCGGGTGCAGGAGCTGCTGCGGGCTTAGGAGCGGCAACAGGAGCGGGAGCTGCTGCGGGTGCAGGTGCTGCGGCAGGAGCCGGAGCAGCGATTGCGCCGTCGCAACCAGCTGCAGCGGTTGCTGGAGTCCAGCTGGCATCGCGCCAGCACTGGCCGTCAACGTTCTTCCAAACGTCGCCAGCGGCGCTGCGCCAGTTGTGAATTTCTTGTGCTCCAGCGGCAGACGCCAACACAGCAGTAGCGATCAGGGCTGCAACTTTATTCAATTGTTTCATGGAACCTTCCTTATTTAGGCAGTAACTGCAGCGAGCTGCGATTGATTGGTGACGCCCCAAGGCCTTTAGCGCCGAAGACGTTGCTGTGATTGTGCCATACCGTGGGGAACCAAATAAATGCCCTTGCCAACTAGTTCCGGTATTCACAAACGTTGACTAAAGCTGTTGCAATCGTGCTACACCCGTGCGGCCGTAGAATCCAAGGTTGTCCTCGACATTGATAGACAGACACCAACTATGACCCAGTTCGCCAAAGAAACACTGCCCATCAGTCTTGAAGAGGAAATGCGCCGAAGCTACCTCGACTACGCCATGAGCGTGATCGTGGGTCGGGCGCTGCCCGATGCACGAGACGGCTTAAAGCCCGTGCACCGCCGTGTGCTCTATGCAATGCATGAGCTCAACAACGATTGGAACCGTGCTTACAAAAAGTCGGCACGTATTGTGGGCGACGTCATCGGTAAGTACCACCCGCACGGCGACCAGTCGGTGTACGACACCATCGTTCGCATGGCGCAGGACTTTTCGATGCGGCACATGCTGGTGGACGGCCAAGGTAACTTCGGCTCCGTCGACGGCGACAGCGCTGCGGCCATGCGATACACCGAAATCCGTTTGGCGAAAATCGCCCACGAGTTGCTGGCCGACCTAGATAAAGAAACGGTCGACTTCGGCCCCAACTACGACGGCTCCGAATCGGAGCCTCTGGTGATGCCTACCCGCATCCCTAACCTGTTGGTCAACGGCTCGGGCGGTATTGCGGTGGGTATGGCCACCAACATCCCGCCCCACAACCTGAACGAGGTGGTGGATGCGTGCCTGCACTTGCTGAAGAATCCGGAAGCCTCCATTGACGAGCTGATGGACATCATTCCGGCGCCAGACTTCCCGACCGCGGGCATCATTTACGGCATTCAGGGCGTGAAAGACGGTTACCGCACCGGTCGCGGCCGCGTGGTGATGCGCGCGCGCTGCCACTTCGAAGACATCGACAAAGGCCAGCGCCAAGCCATCATCGTGGACGAGCTGCCCTACCAGGTCAACAAAAAGACCTTGCAAGAGCGCATGGCAGAGCTGGTGCACGAGAAGAAGATCGAGGGCATCAGCCACATCCAGGATGAGTCCGACAAATCCGGCATGCGCTTGGTCATCGAGCTCAAGCGCGGCGAAGTTCCTGAAGTGGTGTTGAACAACCTCTACAAGCAAACCCAGCTGCAAGACACCTTCGGCATCAACATGGTGGCGTTGGTGAACGGCCAGCCCAAGCTGTGCAACTTGAAGGACCTGATCGAAGTCTTCTTGGACCACCGCCGAGAAGTGGTGACCCGCCGCACCGTGTTCAATCTGCGCAAGGCCCGCGAACGCGGCCATGTTCTGGAAGGTCTGGCGGTGGCGCTGGCCAACATCGACGACTTCATCCGCATCATCCGTGAATCGCCCACCCCCCCTGTGGCGAAGCTGGAACTGATGAATCGCCCATGGGACAGCAAGCTGGTGCGCGAAATGCTCACCCGCACCCGTGCCGACGGTGGCGTAGTGAATGCGGATGACTACCGCCCCGACGGTTTGGAAAAAGAATTCGGCATGGGCAACGACGGCCTGTACCGCCTGTCTGAAACGCAAGCGCAAGAAATCCTGCAAATGCGCCTACAACGCCTGACCGGCTTGGAGCAGGACAAAATCGTCGCCGAGTACAAAGACGTGATGGCAGAGATCGAAGACCTGCTGGACATCTTGGCCAAGCCAGCCCGCGTGGCGGTGATCATCGGCGAAGAGCTGGGCCACGTAAAACACGAATTCGGCCAGACCAAGATCGGCGCGCGCCGCAGCTTGGTGGAACACTCATCGTTCGACCTGTCTACGGAAGACTTGATCACGCCCACCGACATGGTAGTCACGATGAGCCACAGCGGCTACATCAAGAGCCAGCCCCTGCACGAATACCGCGCCCAGAAGCGCGGCGGCCGCGGCAAGCAAGCCACCGCCACCAAAGAAGATGACTGGGTGGACCAGCTCTTTGTGGCCAACACCCACGACTACATCCTGTGCTTCTCGAACCGCGGCCGTTTGTACTGGCTCAAGGTTTGGGAAGTGCCACAGGGCTCGCGTGGTTCCCGCGGCCGCCCCATCGTGAACATGTTTCCCTTGCAAGAAGGCGAAAAAATCACGGTGGTGCTGGCACTCACCGGCGAGAAACGCACCTTCCCAGCCGATCAATATGTGTTCATGTCCACCAGTATGGGCACCGTCAAGAAGACGGCGCTCGACGAATTCAGCAACCCGCGCAAGGCCGGCATCATTGCCGTGGACCTCGACGAAGGCGACTTCCTGATTGGCGCCGCACTGACGGACGGCAAGCACGACGTGATGTTGTTCAGCGACGGCGGCAAGGCGGTGCGCTTTGACGAAAACGATGTGCGCCCCATGGGGCGGAACGCCCGCGGTGTGCGCGGCATGATGCTCGATGAAGGCCAGAGCGTGATCGCCATGCTGGTGGCTGAAGACGAGCAACAAAGTGTGCTCACTGCCACCGAAAACGGCTACGGCAAGCGCACCAACATCACCGAATACACCCGTCACGGCCGAGGCACCAAGGGCATGATTGCAATCCAGCAATCCGAGCGCAACGGCAAGGTCGTAGCGGCCACTTTGGTACACGCCGACGATGAAATCATGCTGATCACCGACAAGGGTGTGCTGGTGCGCACCCGGGTCAGCGAGATCCGCGAAATGGGTCGTGCGACCCAGGGCGTGACCCTGATCGGACTGGACGAAGGCTCCAAAATGAGTGGCCTGCAACGCATCGTCGAAAACGACGCCAACCCATCGGATGCTCCTGACGTAGCAGAGGGCGCGGAAGATGCAGCGGACGGTACAGACGGAGACGCACCCGCCGCCGAGTAGCTATTATTTTGATAGCTACCCACGCACTTTCCATGAGCGCTAGAGCCCGATTTGATTGATAAGCCACTGATGCAACGCCCTTACAACTTCTCGGCCGGACCGGCCGCCATGCCGGCTGAAGTGCTGGAACAAGCCGCCGCCGAAATGCTGAATTGGCCCGATGCTCAGGGGCGTTTGAGCGGCATGGGCGTCATGGAAATGAGCCACCGCGGCAAAGAGTTCCAGAGCATCTACGAAGCTGCTGAAGCGGATTTGCGCGAGCTGCTGGCGGTGCCGGCCCACTTCAAGATCCTGTTCATGCAAGGCGGTGGATTGGCCGAAAACGCCATCGTGCCGCTGAACTTGAGCGGGCTGCGCGCCGGCAATGGCCAAGGCGCTGCCGACTTTGTGTTGACAGGCAGTTGGAGCGAAAAATCGTTCAAGGAAGCTGGCAAGTACTGCAGCAACCACATTGCGGCCAGCAGCAAGGCAGATGGGTTCACCGCCATCCCCCCTGCGGCCAGCTGGGACCTGCGCGATGACGCAAGCTATGTGCACATTTGCAGCAACGAAACCATCCACGGCATCGAATTCCAGAGCCTGCCTGATCTGAAGGCACTCGGCTCCAAAGCCGAACTGGTGATTGACTTCTCTTCCCATGTCGCGTCGCGTCCGGTGGACTGGAGCCGCGTGGGCCTGGCGTTTGGGGGGGCCCAAAAAAACCTCGGCCCCGCCGGCCTCACCCTCGTGGTGGTGCGCGAAGACTTGCTGGGCCATGCCTTGTCGATTTGCCCCAGCGCGTTTGACTACAAAACTGTGGCCGACAACGGCTCGATGTACAACACCCCGCCCACCTATTCGATCTACATCGCCGGGTTGGTATTTAAATGGCTCAAGCGCCAAGGGGGCGTGGCCGCCATGGAAGCCCGCAATATCGCCAAAGCCGAGTTGCTGTATGGCGCAATTGACGCGACCGGCTTTTACATGAACGGCGTGGCGCGCAATGCCCGCTCCCGCATGAACGTGCCTTTCTTTTTGCGTAATGAAAGCCTCAACGAGGCCTTCTTGGCAGGTGCCAAAGAGGCCGGCCTTTTGCAACTAAAGGGACACAAGTCGGTCGGTGGCATGCGTGCCAGCATTTACAACGCCATTCCCCTGGAGGGCGTGCAAGCACTGGTGGCATACATGCGCGAGTTTGAGCGGACCCACGGCTGAGGCACCTATGGCACGAACACTCCCTGAACTCCGCGTCTTAATCGACGCCCTGGACATTGAGCTCCTCTCCCTCCTGAATCGCCGTGCGGCCTTGGCCAACGAAGTAGGCGAAATCAAAAAGGTGGAAGGCTCTGCGGTGTTCCGCCCTGAGCGTGAAGCCCAGGTTATTCAGACCCTGCAATCCGCCAACGACGGCGCGCTCAAAAACAGCAGCGTAGCAGTGATTTGGCGTGAAATCATGTCGGCCTGCCGGGCGCTGGAAGCACCGCAGCGGGTGGCCTACTTGGGCCCCAAAGGCACGTTCAGTGAAGAAGCCGCCTTGCGCTTTTTCGGCTCCAGCATTACCCACGTACCCTGCGCCAACTTTGACGAGGTGTTCCACGCCGCCACCGCGGGCTCTGCCGAGTTTGGCGTGGTGCCCGTTGAAAACAGCACGGAAGGCGTCGTGACCCGCTCACTGGATCTGCTGCTGAACTCCCCTCTGCATATCGTAGGTGAAATCAGCCTACTGGTGCGCCACCACCTGCTGCGCACGTCCGCCTCGCTGGACGACATTGAAGTGGTATTGGCCCATCCGCAAGCTTTGGCGCAATGCCAACAGTGGCTCAGCACCCACTTGCCCCATGCGGAACGCCGGGCGGTGTCGAGCAATGCCGAAGGTGCTCGCTTGGCTGCCACCAACCCCGCTTGGGCGGGCATCGCGAGTGATCGGGCAGGCTCCGAGTTCGGCCTGCACACCGCCGCACACGCCATTCAAGACGAGGCCTTCAACCGCACGCGCTTTGTGGTGGTGTGCCTGCCCAGCGTGTTGCCCGCGCCGCAGGCCTCCGGCAAAGACTGCACCAGCTTGGTAGTTTCGGTGCCCAACAAGCCGGGCGCAGTGCACGACATGTTGGTGCCGCTCAAGCAGCATGGTGTTTCCATGACCCGCTTTGAGTCCCGCCCGGCCCGCAGTGGCCAGTGGGAGTATTACTTCTACATCGATTTACAGGGTCACCCATCGCAGCCCCATGTGACTGCGGCACTGACAGACCTTGCTGGACTTTGCGCTTTTTACAAGGTGCTGGGCACCTACCCCTTGGCAGACTGAGCTGACTGCAGGACACCATTTATGTTTGAACAACTCGGTCTGATTGGTTGCGGCTTGATGGGCGGCTCGTTCGCTCTGGCGTTGAAGCGGGCCGGACTCGTTAAGCGGGTGGTGGGCTACAGCAAGTCCCCCTTCACCACTGAACGTGCCCGCCAGTTGGGCGTGATCGACATTGAAGCCCCTTCCGCACTGCTGGCCGTGTCCGGTGCCGACATTGTGCTGATTGCAGTACCAGTGTCGGCGACTGAGTCGACCTTCAAAGCAATCAAGCACCTCGTCACTCCCAACATGCTGATCATGGATGTGGGCTCCACCAAGCGTGATGTGATCGATGCCGGCCGCCGAGGCTTGCGCGAGCACATCGGCTCGTTCGTGCCAGCCCACCCAATTGCCGGCAAAGAGCTCTCCGGTGTGGAGCATGCCGACCCCGACCTGTACGCTGGCAAGCAAATCATCCTGACCCCCATCGAACGCACATTGACGACGCAACTGCAAAAGGCGGTCGATGTCTGGTCTGCACTGGGCTGCAGGGTTTTGAAGATGTCGCCCGAGCAGCACGACGCTGCGTTTGCCGCCGTGAGCCACTTGCCCCACCTGATTGCATTTGCCTTGATGAACGGCATCCAAGGGCAGCCGCAGGGCAAAGACTATTTATCCTTGGCCGGGCCCGGTTTCCGCGACTTCACCCGCATTGCGGCCAGCGATCCCAAAATCTGGCGCGACATCATGATCTCCAACCGCGAAGAGCTGCTCGAACAAAGCAAAATCTTCCAACGCACACTCCAGGCCATGGAGCTGATGATCTCGAGCGGCAATGCCGATGCCCTCGAGGGGCTGATTGAACAAGCCAGCAACACACGCGCCAACTGGACCATGGCCACCAAGCTCAACAAATAATGTTCTCTACCGTTTTCCTCGACCTGCCCCCCTTGGTCCATGCCGCCGGCGCGGTCACCCTCCCCGGCTCGAAAAGTATCTCCAATCGCGTGTTGTTGCTCGCTGCCATGAGCGAGGGCAGCACCACAATTTACGACCTGCTGGACTCTGACGATACCCGCGTCATGCTGATCGCTCTGCGCACCCTAGGGTGTCTGGTGGAAGAGTCGGGCACCGCCGTGCGCATCACCGGACTGGCAGGCAAGCTCCCCATTGGCTCCGCCGAACTGTTTTTAGGCAATGCCGGTACCGCCATGCGGCCATTGACCGCTGCTCTGGCAGTGGTCGGCGGCGACTTTGAGCTCAGCGGTGTGCCACGCATGCACGAGCGGCCTATCGGCGATCTGGTGGATGCACTGCGCCAACTGGGCTGCGCGATTGACTATCTGGGCAATGACGGTTTCCCACCACTCAAGCTAGGCAAGCCCACCCTGAAGCTTGACGCCCCGATCCGGGTACGCGGAGATGTGTCTAGCCAGTTTTTGACCGCCCTCTTGATGGCCCTCCCCTTGGTGGCCACCAAAGACATCGTGATTGAAGTGGTGGGCGAGCTGATTTCCCGCCCCTATATCGAGATCACCTTGAACCTGCTGGCGCGCTTTGGCGTGCAGGTTCAACGTGACGAGTGGCAGCGCTTCACTATTCCGGCAGGCGCCAAGCTGCGCTCCCCCGGAGACATCCATGTCGAGGCAGACGCCTCTAGTGCTAGCTATTTCATAGCACTAGGCGCAATATCCACGGCGGCCAATGACCAAAATGGCATAAAGGTGCAAGGCGTCGGAGCCGACTCCATTCAGGGCGACATCCGCTTTATGGAAGCCGCCCAAGCGATGGGCGCAAAAATCGACAGCGGCCCGAATTGGCTGCATATCCAGCGTGGCGCCTGGCCCCTGAGAGCCATCGACCTGGACTGCAACCACATCCCCGATGCCGCCATGACCCTCGCGGTGATGGCGCTCTATGCCGACGGCACCACCACCCTGCGCAACATTGCCAGCTGGCGTGTCAAGGAGACCGACCGCATCGCAGCCATGGCCACAGAGCTGCGCAAGCTCGGCGCCAGCGTGGTCGAAGGTGCTGACTTTATTCAAGTCACCCCACCGGCAAGCTTGAAAGACTGGAAGCCCGCCAGCATCCACACCTATGACGACCACCGCGTCGCCATGTGTTTTTCACTGGCAGCGTTCAATCCAGCCGGCCTGCAACTGCGGATCGAAGACCCGAAATGCGTCGCCAAAACTTTCCCTGATTATTTTGAAACCCTGTTCTCGGTCGCGTCCTCCACCACATCCTCCATTCCGGTGATTTGTGTCGACGGCCCCACAGCGTCCGGAAAAGGCACCTTGGCGGCGGTGCTGGCTGAGAAGCTGGGTTATCACTTTTTGGACTCCGGCTCACTCTACCGAATCACTGGGCTGGCCGCCACCCGCGCGGGTATTGCCCTAGACCTCGCCAACGAAGCCGCGATTGTGGCCCTACTCAACACATTGCCGATTCATTTCGAAGGCAGCCATATCTGGCTCGGTAACGAGGATGTCAGTGAGCTGATCCGCACCGAAGAAGCCGGCATGAACGCCTCCAAGGTCTCTGCGTTCCCATTGGTCCGGTTGGCGCTCATCGACTTGCAGCGCAATTTCCGGCAGCTACCCGGCTTGGTGGCAGATGGCCGTGACATGGGCACCGTGATTTTTCCGGAAGCCGCTTTGAAGGTCTACCTCACCGCCAGCGCCGCATGCCGTGCGGAGCGCAGGCTTAAACAGTTGATTTCAAAGGGGATTCCCGCTACACTCGACAGTCTTCGCGCTGACCTAGAGGCTCGCGACGCACGGGACTCCTCCCGCACCGTCGCCCCTTTGAAGCCGGCACAAGATGCCTTGTTGCTTGATAACTCGGATTTGACAGTCGATACGTCTGTTCAAACTGTGCTGGACTGGTGGCAGAGCAAACAGCCTTTCTAGCCCCGGCCTGAAAAGCAAACTGGCCCCCATCGCTTTCATCGCGCGCCAGCGCACCGGTTCACACCAAGAGCGACGGGGTTCAACAACTTAACCCCGCGGTGCAAACCGCAAAACACATGTCTGAATCTTTCGCAGCCCTATTTGAAGAATCGCTACAACGCTCGGAAATGCGCACTGGTGAAGTGATCACCGCTGAAGTCGTCCGCATCGAGCATAGCTTCGTCGTTGTCAACGCCGGCCTCAAGTCTGAAGCCTACGTGCCAATCGAAGAATTCAAGAGCGACAAGGGCGAAATCGAAGTCCAAGTGGGCGACTTCGTGTCGGTGGCTATCGACTCCGTCGAAAACGGCTACGGCGACACCATCCTGTCCCGTGACAAGGCCAAGCGTCTGGCTTCCTGGATGAGCCTGGAAAAGGCCCTGGAATCCGGCGAATTCGTGACCGGCACCACTTCCGGCAAGGTCAAGGGCGGCTTGACCGTTCTGGTCAACGGCATCCGCGCATTCTTGCCCGGCTCCTTGGTCGACACACGTCCTACTAAGGACCTGTCTCCGTACGAAAATAAGACCTTGGAATTCAAGGTTATCAAGCTGGACCGCAAGCGCAACAACGTGGTGCTGAGCCGCCGCGCTGTAGTGGAAGCTTCCATGGGCGAAGAGCGCGCCAAGCTGATGCACACCCTCAAAGAAGGTTCTGTGGTGCAAGGCGTGGTCAAGAACATCACCGAATACGGTGCGTTCGTGGACCTGGGCGGTATCGACGGCCTGTTGCACATCACTGACATGGCATGGCGCCGCGTCCGTCACCCATCCGAAGTGGTGACAGCCGGTCAAGAAATCACTGCCAAGATCCTGAAGTTCGACACCGAAAAGAACCGCGTGTCTTTGGGTCTGAAGCAAATGGGCGACGACCCATGGATGGGCGTGAACCGTCGCTACCCACAAGGTACCCGCATGTTCGGCAAGATCACCAACATCGCCGACTACGGCGCGTTTGTGGAACTCGAACCCGGAATCGAAGGTTTGGTGCACGTGTCCGAAATGGACTGGACCAACAAGAACGTGGCTCCTTCCAAGATCGTTGCCTTGGGTGACGAAGTCGAAGTCATGGTTCTGGAAATCGACGAAGACAAGCGTCGTATCTCCTTGGGCATGAAGCAGTGCAAGGCCAACCCATGGCAAGAATTTGCTCAGAACACCAAGCGCGGAGACCGCGTGAAGGGCCCGATCAAGTCGATCACCGACTTCGGCGTGTTCGTGGGTCTGGCTGCCGGTATCGACGGCCTGGTGCACCTGTCTGACCTGTCTTGGAACGAATCCGGCGAAACCGCCGTGCGCGAATTCAAGAAGGGCCAAGAAGTTGAAGCTATCGTGTTGGCCGTGGACGTGGACCGCGAGCGTATCTCCTTGGGCATCAAGCAGTTGGATTCCGATCCTTTCACCACTTTCGTGTCCGTGAACGACAAGGGCCAGACCGTCACCGGTAAGGTCAAGACCGTGGACGCCAAGGGCGCTGAAATCGATCTGGGCGACGACATCCTGGGCTACCTGCGCGCTTCCGAAATCAGCCGCGACCGCGTTGAAGACGCTCGCAATGTGCTGAAAGAAGGCGACGAAGTGACTGCTGTGGTGGTGAACGTGGATCGCAAGACCCGCAACATCCAGTTGTCCATCAAGGCCAAGGACATGGCTGACCAGAACGAAGCCATGCAATCCCTGAACCAGAACACCGGCTCCGCTGGTACCACCAGCCTGGGCGCTTTGTTGCGCGCCAAGCTGGACAACAACAACTAATCTGTTGTTGCTGACCTGATTGAACGACCGGTTGCTTCACTGCACCGGTCGTTCTTTCTTCGTATATTCTGTGTAAACCGCTATGACCCGCTCTGACCTTGTTGAAGAACTGGCCGACCGCTTCCGGCAATTGACGCACCGCGATGCTGAATTCGCCGTCAAAGCCATTCTGGATGCGATGAACGACGCTTTGGTTCGAGGTCACCGCATCGAAATCCGCGGATTTGGCAGCTTCTCCATCAATCGCCGCCCGCCCCGCATGGGCCGCAATCCGCGCAGTGGCGAGAGCGTTGCCATTCCTGAAAAACGAGTCCCTCACTTCAAGCCAGGCAAAGCGCTTCGCGAAGCGGTGGATACCCGTACTGCAGAGCTGGAATCCAGGGCAAAACCCTGAGTAGAATCCCTCGACAACGAGGAGATCAATGAAACAGATCGCATGGCTCTTTAAGTGGCTACTTAAAGCGGCCATTTTTTTTACCCTGTTCGCTTTCGCCCTGAATAACCAAGGCGATGTGACCGTGTATTTTTTCTTCGGTACGCGATGGACCGCGCCTATGGTGCTCATCGTGCTGTGTGCCTTTGCAGCCGGGTTGTTGATCGGTGTATTGGGCATGGTGCCCCGCTGGTGGCGGCATCGCAAAGCAGCCCGCCGGGCCCGCTCTGATGCAGACTCCGCTCGCGCCACGCTCGCCGCCGAATCCAATGCACTACCTTTAGTGCCCCCGCATGGACTTTGATATTTCGCTACTGCTGATCGGCCTGCTTATTGCCTTCGTGCTGGGCTGGCTCGCTTCCCGTTTGGACTTGCGCCAATTGCGCATCGAAAACCGGCAAGCCCCCAAAGCCTATTTCAAGGGCTTGAACTTCCTGCTCAACGAACAGCAAGACCAGGCGATTGACGCGTTCATTGAGGCTGTCCAAAGCGACCCCGACACCTCAGAACTGCACTTTGCCCTGGGCAACTTGTTTCGCCGCCGGGGCGAGTATGAGCGTGCTGTGCGTGTGCACCAGCACCTGCTATCCCGTGGAGACCTGAGCCAAGACGACCAGCACCGGGCCCAACACGCCTTGGCACTCGACTACCTGAAAGCCGGCCTGCTGGATCGCGCCGAAGAAGCCCTGCTCAAACTCGAAGGCACCCGTTTTGAGGCGCAAGCCCGGCTGGCGCTCTTGGCCAATTACGAACGCTCGCGAGACTGGGAGCACGCAGCGGGCATCGCACGCAAACTCGAAGCGTCCGGCCAAGGCAGCTTCACCGGTCGCTTGGCGCACTATCTGTGCGAACAGGCGGCCACCTTGCTCGCCCAAGGCGATGAGTCATCCGCCCGCGCGCTGCTGGAGCAAGCCATTGCGAGCGCCCCGCAGGTTCCCCGCCCGCGGATGGATTTGGCAGCGCTGTGGACACGCACAGGCCAAGCGGCCAAGGCTTGCAAAACGCTCACAGGGGCTTTGCATGCTGCGCCATCGGCCGTCCCTTTAATTGCACCGCTGCTGGCGCAAAGCGCTTTGGCAGCCGGCGAAGGCGAAGCCACGTTGGCCCTGCTCAAAAGCACCTATCTCGATGTGCCATCGCTCGATGTGCTGGACGCCATCGTGACGCTGGAAGCAAGCAGCAGCGAACTCACCCCCACCGCACGCGACTGGTATGCCCGCCACCTCGAAAAAGAGCCTTCACTGGTCGCAGCCACCAAATGGATTGCCGGTGAAAAGCTGGAGCGCGAAGCCTTTCACCCCCAGGTGCAACGGGCGCTGGACCACGCCGTCAAACCCCTGACCCGCTACCGCTGCGCCGCCTGTGGCTTCGAAGCCAAGGTGCACTTCTGGCAATGCCCGGGCTGCCAAGCTTGGGACAGCTACCCGGCACGGCGGGTCGAAGAGCTTTAACCCTATGAGCATGACAAAAAACAAACTCTCCGCCTCGCGCGTGCTGGTCGTTGGCGATGTAATGTTGGACCGCTATTGGTACGGCGCGGTGGATCGTATTTCCCCCGAGGCTCCGGTACCCGTGGTGCGCATCACCCATGAAGAAGAGCGCTGTGGCGGTGCCGCCAACGTGGCTTTCAATGCCGCCACCCTGGGTGCACAGGCCTCGCTGTTGACCGTTGTGGGCAATGACGAAGCCAGCCACAAGTTGGAGTCCCTAGTCGCCAAAACCGGTATCCGCACCCACTTCGGGCGGGACTCCGACCTCAAGACCACGGTCAAGCTGCGGGTCATCGGGCGCCAGCAACAACTGATTCGGCTCGATTTTGAAAACACCCCGAAGAACGAAGTGCTTGCGACCCAGACCGCCACCTTCACCCGGCTGTTGGCCGAGCACGATGCGATTTTGTTCTCCGACTACGGCAAGGGCGGCCTCGCCCACGTGAGCGACATGATTGCCGGTGCCCGTGCGGCAGGCAAGCCGATTTTTATCGACCCCAAGGGCAGCGACTATTCGCGCTACCAGCAGGCGACGGTGATCACGCCCAACCGCGCAGAGTTGCAACAAGTGATCGGCGTGTGGGCCACCGAAGACGAGCTGCACACCAAAGTGCACGCCTTGCGCCAGCAACTGCAACTCGATGCTGTGCTGCTCACTCGCAGCGAAGAAGGCATGACCCTGTTTGATGCCGACGGCCATCTGCATGTCAGCGCCCAAGCGCGGGAAGTGTTTGATGTCACCGGCGCAGGCGATACCGTGATCGCCACCATGGCCACCCTGGTGGGCGCAGGCATGCACCTGCGCGACGCCGTGCCCCTTGCCAACCGGGCGGGCGGCATTGTGGTGGGTAAATTCGGCACCGCAACGGTGTCTTATGAGGAGCTTTTTGTATGACACGTATCGTGGTCACCGGCGCGGCCGGTTTCATTGGCAGCAACATCATTGCCGGGCTCAATGCCCGCGGCATGACCGACATCATTGCGGTCGACGACCTCAAGCAAGGCGACAAATTCCGTAACTTGGTCGACCTCAAGATCGCCGACTATGTCGACATGGACACGTTCTACGACGAGTTCGCTGCCGGTCACTACGGCCAGGTCGAAGCAGTGTTCCATGAAGGCGCCTGCAGCGACACCATGGAACAAGACGGCAAGTACACGATGGCCAACAACTACACACTGTCGTGGCACCTGTTCCAAGCCTGCCAAAAGCGTGGCGCCCGGCTGTTGTATGCATCAAGCGCTGCCACCTATGGTGGATCTGACACCTTCCGCGAAGACCCTGCCTTCGAGGCGCCGCTCAATGTGTATGGCTACTCCAAGCTGCTGTTCGACCAACGCATGCGCCGCGAGTGTGGTGCAAATTTTGAGCGCACCAAAGCCGGCCGCACCAACCAAGTCGTGGGCTTCCGTTATTTCAACGTCTACGGCCCGCGCGAGCAGCACAAGGGCCGCATGGCCAGTGTGGCCTTCCACCAATTCAACCAGTTCAACGCGGAAGGCAAGGTCAAGCTCTTCGGCGAATATGGTGGCTACCCGCAAGGCGGGCAGATGCGTGACTTTGTATTCATTGACGATGTGGTGGCGGTCAACCTCTGGTTCTTTGACCATCCGGCCCAAAGCGGCATTTTCAACCTCGGCTCCGGCCGTGCGCAACCGTTCAATGACGTAGCCAGCTCGGTAGTCAATGCCATGCGACGCCTGAAAGGCGAAGCACCGCTGCCACTGGAAGATGTGGCCGCCCAAGGGCTGGTGGAATATGTGCCTTTCCCGGATGCACTGCGCGGCAAGTACCAGTGCTACACCCAGGCTGATCTGACAGCCCTGCGCGCGACCGGCTGCGACCACCAGTTTGCCGATGTGCAAACCGGCGTAAGCCGTTATGTGGACTGGCTCGCCAGCCGCAAAGCCTGACAACCGCATTGGAGCTGCCCATGAGCCACTTGCCCGCACGCACTCGCCTTCAGCGCGGAGCGCTCAGCTTTTTGGCCGTTTTGCTGATGGGGATGACCGCAGCCCACGCACTGGAACTGAACCAGGCCACAGAAGCCCAACTCGATGGCCTGCGCGGCCTCGGCCCCAGCAGCACCGCCCGTATTCTGAAAGCCCGTGAGAGCGGCGCCTTTCAAGACTGGAGCGACTTCATGGCCCGGGTCAAAGGCATCAAGGCACCAACGGCGACCAAACTGTCCAGCCAAGGGCTGACAGTCAACGGCGTCACTTTTACTGCACCAGAAAAATGATGTTGTCTGTAGTCGCTATCTGTCTGGGTGCCTGCACCGGTGCCCTAGCGCGCTGGCAACTCGGCCTCTGGCTGAACCCGGTTGCCACGGCGGGCACGGTGCTACCCTGGGGCACCCTGGCCGCTAACCTGATCGGCGGCTATTTAATCGGCATTTGTGTGGCCGTCTTTCAGGCCATGCCGCAGCTGGACCCGGCCTGGCGCCTGGCGCTGGTCACCGGTTTTTTGGGCGCACTCACCACCTTCTCCAGCTTCTCTGCGGAGGTAGTCGCCATGCTCGGCCAACAGCGCTACTTGCTCGCCTTAGGCACGGCTGCGATTCACCTGCTGGGCTCATTGACCTTGACACTGGCCGGCCTGCGGACTGCTACATTTTTTATAGCTACCCGCGCATGATTTTCGGGCGCTACAGCTGCTTTTGATTAAAAAATACGGGGCTGGAACACGCGCACCGCCAGCCCTGCCAAGTGCCTCGCCGGCACCGCCACCCCATCGTTTACCCCTAGCCTGTCTGTCAGGGTTTGTTCAGCCGCAAAAGGGGGGGTAAGGCTTAGACTCCGTAGGTTCTTGAAATAGGCCCGCGCTTTGCTGTGCGTGGCATTGGGATAACTACAGATGGAGACACCATGGCACCCCTGCTCTCACTGTCCAGGCTGATCGATATGGTCAGCACCTGGGTCGGCAAACTCACCATGTGGCTGATTCTTGCCACCACCTTGATCAGTGCCGGCAACGCACTGGTCCGCAAAATCTTCAACAGCAGTTCCAACGGTTTGCTGGAAATCCAGTGGTATCTGTTTGCGGCCGTTTTCATGTTGGGCGCAGGGTACGGCTTGTTGAAAAACTCCCACGTCCGCATCGACTTTATTGCCAACAAGCTGAGCGATCGCACCCGCAACTGGATCGATGTCGGCGGCATTCTATTGGTGCTGTTTCCGCTGTGCATCATCACCATTTCTTTGGGCTGGCCGTTTTTCACACAAGCCTTGGCTAGCGGAGAAATGTCGCAAAACGCGGGTGGTCTCATTCGTTGGCCCGCATATGCACTGATCCCCCTGGGCTTTGCGTTGCTGATGCTGCAAGGTGTGTCTGAATTGATCAAGCGCCTTGCCTTCCTCAACGGCAATGGCCCGGATGTGTTGAGCAGCGAAGACTCCAAATCTGACGACCAGAAGAAGCTCGAAGAGCTCGAAGCCCAAACCGCCAAGCTGTTGGCTGGAGACAAATAAATGCAAACCACGCTCTTGGCACAACAGTTTGTGCCCCTGATGTTTATCACGCTGTTCATCGTTCTGTTGACCGGCTTTCCTGTGGCCTTCGGCCTGGCCGCTACCGGCTTGGCACTGGGCTTTGTGGGCATTGAAGCCGGCATTTTCCCGGCCGCTTTGTTCCAGGCCCTGCCGCTGCGCATCTTCGGCATCATGCAGAACGACACCTTGCTGGCGATTCCGTTCTTCACCTTCATGGGGATTATTCTGGAACGCTCCGGCATGGCAGAAGACCTGCTGGAAACCGTAGGCCAGGTGTTCGGCCCCGTGCGCGGTGGCGTGGCGATTGCCGTGATTCTGGTGGGCGCCTTGTTAGCTGCTACTACCGGTGTGGTGGCTGCTGCGGTGATTTCCATGGGCTTGATTTCGCTGCCCGTGATGTTGCGCTACGGCTATAGCCGTACGATCGCGACCGGTACCATTACCGCCTCGGGCACTTTGGCTCAAGCGATTCCACCATCACTGGTGCTGATCGTGCTAGCCGACCAGTTGGGCCGCTCCGTGGGCGATATGTACTCCGGCGCTTTGATTCCAGGCTTGCTGTTGGTGGGCTTGTACATCGCCTTCATTGTTGCAGTCGCCATCTTCAAGCCCGCCATGGTGCCCGCATTGCCTCCTGAGGCACTGCTGTACAAAGAAGACAACGGCGCCTCTGGTCACAAGTCCTTGCTGGCCTTGGTGCTGGTCTGCGCAGGTGTGGGCTACGCATGGGCACAGGCACACAATGGTCTGCTGACCAAATGGCTGGAGCGTGCAACTCCTTCGGCAAGTGATGAGATCGTTATCTTGTCGCTGACCCTCGCTTCTCTGACCGGCTTGGCATTGGCCATCATCAACCGTGTCACCAAATTGGGCCTGCTGTCCAAACTGGCGGAGCAAGTCACCTTTGTACTGATGCCACCGCTGATCTTGATCTTCCTGGTGCTGGGCACCATTTTCTTGGGCATTGCAACTCCCACCGAAGGTGGCGCGATGGGTGCTTTAGGCGCATTGATTCTGGCCTTCGGCAAGAAGCGCCTGGACACACCGTTGTTGAAACAAGCGCTGGAAAACACCGCCAAACTCGCATCGTTCGTGTTGTTCATTCTGATCGGCTCCACCGTTTTCAGTTTCACCTTCAACGCGGCCGACGGCCACATCTGGGTCGAACACTTGTTTGACAAGATTCCAGGCGGCGCTTGGGGCTTCCTGGTGGTGGTAAACATTCTGGTGTTCATCTTGGGCTGCTTCATCGACTTCTTTGAAATCGCCTTCATCGTGATTCCCTTGCTGGCACCGGTGGCCGAGAAAATCTTGCCCGGCTTGGTTCCCGGCATGACACCCGACCAGGCCATGATCTGGTTTGGTGTGATCATCGCGATGAACCTGCAGACCTCGTTCTTGACGCCACCGTTCGGATTTGCGTTGTTCTACTTGCGCAGCGTGGCCGCCAAGTTTGACTACAAAGACCGTGTGACCGGTAAACTGATTCCGTCGGTCAAAACCACCGAGATCTACAAAGGCTCGATCGCCTTCATCATCTTGCAATTGATCATGTTGGTGGCGGTGATCGCCTTCCCAGTATTGGTAACCGGCGGGATCGAGAAGGTCGAGTCACTGAGTGCCGACCAGATCATGGAGCAGCTCGACGCACCGAAAGCGGAAGAAGCAGCCGACCCCTTGGCCGGTATGGACACTGGTGCCAAAGATGCACCGGTCGCACCTGCCGCTGATGCTGCTGCAGAGGAAGATCCAATGAAGGCACTCGAAGATGCTGCCAAGGACGCTGCGAAGAAGCCGTAACGCGCCTCCTTCAAGCACCAGATCCTAGGCCGGAGCAGCGCACGCTGCTCCGGCCTTTTTCATGAGCGCCAATCAGGCACTGCTGCCAAGGGGCCTTCAAGCGGGGCCTTGCCACCTGCCCTCCGGTACTTCAAGCTGCGGCACCAGTCACTGCAAGCTGCGCACCGCATGCGGCAAGTTGGACCTCAGTGATTTTTGGTAGCAACAGTCGCCCTCAGCAAATAAAAAAGCCCCGCAGAGCGGGGCTTCTTGAGCAGGTCAAGCGCGAGCTGGATTACAGCTTTCGTGCCTGCATGAAGGTGTCGAAACGCGCTTCAGTGAAGCGGAACCATAGGTTCTGGTCCTTGCGGAAGGCTGCGTAGTCGTCGTAGACCTTTTTCCAGTTGGGGTTCTTGGCGCTGATTTCTGCGTACAGAGCCATGGACTCTTTGAACGCCAAGTCCAACACGTCTTTCGGGAAAGGCATGACCTTGACTTTGGCACCCACCAGCTCTTTCAGAGCCTTAGGATTGCGGGCATCGTACTTGGCTTGCATTTCCACGTGGGCATAGGCTGCCGCTGTTTCGACGATAGCCTTGTTTTCAGGCGACAGGGCGGCAAAGGCTTTGTCGTTGATGAAGAAGTCCAACTGAGGACCGCCTTCCCACCAGCCGGGGTAGTAGTAGAACGGAGCCACTTTGCCGAAGCCCAGCTTCTGGTCATCGTAAGGACCGACCCACTCTGCCGCATCAATCGTGCCTTTTTCCAGAGCGGTGTAGATTTCGCCGCCAGGGATATTTTGTGGCACACCGCCCATGCGTTCAATCACTTTGCCGGCGAAGCCGCCTACGCGGAACTTCAAGCCTTTGATGTCTGCTGCAGACTTGATTTGTTTACGGTACCAGCCGCCCATTTGCGCGCCGGTGTTGCCGCCAGGGAAGTTGACGATGTTGTACTTGGCGTAAAACTCGCGCATCAGCTTGCCGCCGTTGCCTTCGTACATCCATGCGGTCATTTGACGGCTGTTCAGGCCGAAAGGAATCGCGCAACCCAAGGCGAAGGTCTCATCCTTGCCGAAGAAGTAGTAAGGGGCGGTGTGGGCCATTTCCACGGTGCCGTTTTGCACGCCATCGACTACGCCGAAGGCTGGCATCAACTCGCCGCTAGCGTGGGTGGTGATGGTGAACTTGCCGCCCGACATTTCGCCCACTTTTTTAGCGAACACATCGGCTGCGCCAAAAATAGTGTCCAGCGCCTTGGGGAAACTGGATGCGAGGCGCCAACGGATAGCGGCCTGCGCATGCACTGCGGGGGCTGCACCTGCAGCCAAGACGCCGGCGATACCTGCGTTTTTGATAATTGAACGACGATCCATTCGCTTTACTCCGGTAATTGTGTTGTAACCAGCTTGTGGGGCAATGGTATCGCCCCACAAGGACTCTGATAGTCAAGCGCGATTGTAGGAAGGCGGATGCCGTCAATCGTGGGGGTTTTCCCTCGACAAGTGCCCTCGGCACACGGGGTCTTCAGCTTCTTGCAAGCCTGGCAGTATCCCGGGCGTCCGAGGATGACTCCCGGCTTACTTGATGGCCACCAAATGGGTCAGCAAAGAGCCAAAACGCTGGCGGATAGACGCCTGAATACCCGCCGCATCCAAGCCTTGCAAACGCAACAGGTGGGCAGGGTCACCGTGCTCGATGAACTCGTCGGCAAGTCCCAGTTGCAGCACCGGCAAGGTCACGCCGGCGGCGTGCAGGGCTTCCATCACGGCAGAGCCTGCGCCCCCCATGGTGGCGCCCTCTTCCACCGTGACCAGGGCACTGTGGGTGGCCGCGATTTGCAGCAACAAGTCGACATCCAAGGGCTTAACCCAGCGCATATTGACCGCGGTCAAGCCCAAGGCCTCCGCGGCAGCCAAGGCCGGGTGGAGCAAGGTGCCGAAGGCCAGAATCGCGATCTCGCTTCCTTGCTTGCGAATTTCGCCTTTGCCGAAAGGCAAGCCTTCCAAAGACGGCGACACCGGCACACCGGCACCACTGCCGCGCGGGTAGCGCACGGCTACCGGGTGGTTTTGGGCAAACGCGGTGCTGAGCAGCTGGCGGCATTCGTTCTCGTCGGCCGGGCAGGCAATACTCATATTGGGAACGCAGCGCAAAAACGGAATGTCATACGCGCCGGCGTGGGTTGCCCCATCGGCACCCACCAAGCCTGCGCGGTCCAGTGCAAACACCACCGGCAGGTTTTGAAGGGCCACGTCGTGGATCAGCTGGTCATAAGCGCGCTGCAAAAAGGTGGAGTAAATCGCCACCACCGGCTTGAGCCCTTCGGTTGCCAGCCCGCCGGCAAAGGTCACTGCGTGCTGCTCGGCTATGCCGACATCGAAATAGCGCGCAGGAAAGCGCTTTTCAAACTCGACCATGCCAGAGCCTTCGCGCATGGCGGGGGTAATGCCCACCAAGCGCTCATCGGCCGCTGCGGTATCGCACAGCCACTGGCCGAAAACCTGGGTGAAGGTGGTTTTGCCCTGTGTGGCAGGCTTGACCAGCCCCACCGCCGGATCAAACTTGCCGGGGCCGTGGTAAGCGACCGGATCCGCCTCGGCCAGCTTGTAGCCTTGGCCTTTTTTGGTCACCACATGCAGGAACTGGGGCCCCTTAAGGTGCTTGATGTTTTCCAACGTCGGGATCAGGGAGTCGAGGTCGTGGCCATCGATCGGGCCGATGTAGTTGAACCCGAACTTCTCAAACAAGGTCGCCGGCACCACCATGCCTTTGGCGTGTTCTTCCAGCCGCTTGGCCAGCTCAAACAAGGGGGGCGCGCCCTTGAGCACGCTCTTACCCACATTTTTGGCTGCTGCATAAAACTGGCCGCTCATCAGCTGAGCGAGGTAGCGATTGAGCGCCCCCACGGGCGGGCTGATGCTCATATCGTTGTCATTCAAGATCACGAGCAGGCGGCAGTCTTCGACGCCCGCATTGTTCATCGCCTCAAAGGCCATACCGGCCGTCATGGCTCCATCGCCGATCACAGCAACCGAGTAACGGTCTTCGCCCTTGATGCGGGAGGCCAGGGCCATACCCAGCGCTGCAGAAATCGAAGTGCTGGAGTGGGCGGTACCGAAAGTGTCGTATTCACTTTCTTCGCGCCGCGGGAAACCCGAAAGCCCGCCGAACTGGCGCAGGCTCTGCATCCGGTCACGCCGGCCGGTCAAGATTTTGTGCGGATAGGTCTGGTGGCCCACATCCCACACGATCCGGTCATTCGGGGTGTTGAACACGTAGTGCAGGGCCACAGTGAGCTCTACCGTGCCGAGATTGGAGCTCAAGTGCCCGCCGGTACCGGCCACGCTGTGCAGCAGAAACTGGCGCAGCTCGTCGGCCAGGGCTTGCAGCTGCGGGCGCTGCAAACGGCGCATGGCAGCAGGGTCGTTGATCGTGGACAACAGGGGCGCTGCAGAGAGATTATTTGGTGACATTTGCTATTCTTTTAGTAGCTACTTGCGCACACTCCATGAGCGCCAGAGGCATTTTTTACATATTTAATAAGCCCGGTCCACCACCATACCGGCCAAGGCCTGCAACGCCGCGGTGTGGTGCAAACCACTGGCTTGCAGTGCCTGCAGCGCTTGCTCATGGAGGGAGCGGGCGTAGTGGCGGCTGGCTTCCAGCCCCATCAGGGAGACATAGGTGGGCTTGTCGTTGTCTGCGTCTTTGCCCGCCGTTTTACCCAAGGTGGCCGAGTCGGCCGTCACGTCCAGAATGTCATCGACGACCTGGAACGCCAAGCCGATCGCAGCGCCATAGGCCTCCAGTGCGGCCAGCACTTCTGCCGGGGGCTGCGCGCACTGCGCACCCATCACCACACTGCCCTGCAGCAGGGCACCGGTTTTGAGCTGATGCATTTCACGCAACTGGCTCTCGTTAAGGGGCAAACCCACACTCGCCAGATCGATGGCTTGCCCGCCTGCCATGCCCGCACTTCCGGCCGCGCGGGAGAGCAAGCCGCACAAACGGGCCTGCACCACAAAGGGCACCGATCCGTCTTGCGGGGTCAGAAACTCAAAGGCCAAGGCCTGCAAGGCGTCACCAGCCAACAAGGCACTGGCTTCACCAAACTGCACATGCACCGTGGGCTTGCCGCGGCGCAATACGTCGTTGTCCATGCAAGGCATGTCATCGTGTACCAGCGAATAAGCGTGGATTAGCTCTACCGCGCAGGCGGCGCGCAAGGCACCCGCATCACACTGGTGCCCCAGCGGCGCCACCGCCTCGTGAGCGGCCAGCACAAGCAGTGGGCGCAAGCGCTTGCCGCCATCGAGCACCGCGTAGCGCATGGCGTCGACCAGCGCGGCTGGCGCGCCGTGGTCTTCGCCCTGGGGCACCTCTGCAGTGATCCAGGTGTCCAGCGCGCGCTCTACCCGGTCCAGACGCTCGCGCATCCACAGGTCTAGGTCAAAAGCGCTCAAGTTGTTGGCCTCTGCGCTCATTGCGGCTTCCAAGGCTTCAATACCCCGTCGTCGAGCACCTTGATTTGCTCCTCCACGGCTTGCAGTTTGTCACGACAGTGCTGTAGCAGCGCGGCACCGCGCTGGTAGCTCGTGAGCAATTGGTCCAAAGGCAGGTCGCCGGACTCGAGCCGGCCGACCAACGCTTCGAGCTCCAACATGGACGCTTCATAGGTATCCGGAAGGGGCAGCTTCAGGGCTTCGTGAGAGGGGGTACTGGCCTTGGGCATGAAAGAGGTACTTGTAATCAAAGTGCAATTTTAGGCGCATCGGACTGCCGCCAACGGAACTAGAGACGGCCGCCTAGCGCGGAGGATGGGTACAATCGTCCCTCCCGCCTCCGGCCACCCGCATCTGGGCTTGCCGGCTCCCATTCACCGCGCACTATGGTGCACCCCCCTGTGGGGAGTCTTTAGGTCAGGTCACCCATGTCTGATTTAAGTCTTCAACTGCAGCAGGCGAACAGCCAACTACCAGTTTCAAGCTACTTTGACCCGGCGCTTTACGCGCTTGAAATGCAAAGTATCTTTCAGCAAGGGCCCCGCTATGTGGGGCACTCTTTGAGCGTCCCCAACGTGGGGGACTACTACGCCCTGCCCCAAGAAAACGGGGGGCGCGCGTTGGTGCGCAATGCCGGTGGTATTGAACTCATCTCCAATGTCTGCCGCCACCGCCAAGCCATCATGCTCAAGGGGCGTGGCTCGCTCACCCAAAGCGGCAACCAAGTGCAAAGCGGCAACATTGTGTGCCCGCTGCATCGCTGGACCTACAGCGGCGCCCACGCCGGCCAGAACGGCAGCCAAAGCGGCACGCTGATCGGTGCACCCCACTTTGCCCACGACCCGTGCTTGAACCTCAACAACTACCCGTTGCAAGAGTGGAACGGCCTGCTGTTTGAAGACCACCGCGCCAGTGGCGGTGTAGACGTAGCCGCGCAACTGGCCAACATGGGCCCGCGTGCCGACCTCAGCTTTGAAGGCTACGTGCTCGACAAAGTCGAGATGCACGAGTGCAACTACAACTGGAAGACCTTTATCGAGGTGTACCTGGAGGACTACCACGTAGGCCCCTTCCACCCCGGCTTGGGCCAGTTTGTGACCTGTGACGACCTGCGCTGGGAGTTCAAGGACAACTACTCGGTGCAAACCGTGGGTGTGGCCAACCGCCTCGGCAAGGCTGGCAGCCCCACCTACGAGCGCTGGCACAAGGCCCTGCTGGGCTACCGCAACAACGTGCCCCCGCAGTACGGCGCCATCTGGCTGACCTACTACCCCCACATCATGGTGGAGTGGTACCCGCATGTGCTGACCGTGTCCACTCTGTTCCCCATGGGCGTGAACAAAACCATGAATATGGTTGAGTTCTACTACCCCGAAGAGATTGCCGCCTTCGAGCGCGAGTTTGTAGAAGCCCAACAGGCCGCTTACATGGAAACCTGCATCGAAGACGACGAAATCGGCGAACGCATGGACGCGGGACGCCGCGCCTTGTTTGACCGCGGCGACAACGAAGTCGGCCCCTACCAAAGCCCCATGGAAGACGGCATGCAGCACTTCCACGAGTGGTACCGGGGCAAGCTGGGCACCGTCGTCGATCGCTAGGCACAACTCATCTACTATCAAAACAATAGCTGCTCGCCAATTTTACTGATTGGGCCAGCAGCTATTTTTACTTCAGATATCGTATGCAAGCTCTCTGGATGGTTCTGGCCTCGTTCTGGTTCGCGCTGATGGCGGTGGGCATCAAGTACGCCTCCAACAGCTTCGGCACCTTTGAGCTGGTGTTCTACCGGGGCCTGGTGAGCATTGTTTTTATGGGCATTGTGGTGCGGGCCAGCGGCTCCAGCCTGCGCACCTCCGTGCCCATGATGCACGTGTGGCGCAGCACCATCGGTGTGGTGTCTCTGGGAAGCTGGTTTTACGCCATCGCGCACTTGCCGCTGGCCACTGCCATGACGCTGAATTACATGAGCGGGGTGTGGGTGGCTGCCTTTGTGGTGGGTGGTGCGCTGCTCTACGGCAAAGAGCAACCGCAGGGCGCGTTACTTGGCACTGTACTTTTGGGATTTGTGGGCGTGGTGCTGACCTTGCGCCCCACCATCGACCAGAACCAGTTGTTTGCCGGCATCGTCGGGCTGTTGTCCGGTTTGGGCGCCGCCCTGGCTTATATGCAGGTCACCGCGCTGGGCAAGGCCGGAGAGCCCGAGGCGCGCACCGTGTTCTATTTCTCGGTTGGCAGTGCCGTAGTGGGTGCGGCCGGCATGGGTTTGACCGGAATCACCCCTTGGAGCAAAGTCGCTTGGCAAGACGCTGCATGGGTGATCCCGATAGGCATTTTGGCCTCTCTGGGACAGTGGTGCATGACCCGCGCCTACCGCAAAGGCGCCACGCTGGTGGTGGCCAGCATGCAGTACTCAGGCATCGTGTTTGGGGTGTTTTTCAGTCTGGTCTTGTTCGGCGACCAGATTCCCCCACTAGGCTGGCTGGGTATTGCGGTCATCGTCTCCAGCGGCATTTTGGCTACCATCCTCAGAACCCGTTTGTTGCCCCACACCCCAGCCGAAGAGCATTGACATGGCCTACACCACCCTGATCTCCGTCGCCCAACTCCAAGCCCTGCAAGCCAGCGCGACGCCTGCGGTCGTTTTTGATTGCAGCTGCGACCTGATGCAGCCCGAAAAGGGGCCCGCTCAATATGCCGAGAGCCACATTGCAGGAGCCCTCTACGCCCATCTGGACAACAACTTGAGCGCCAAGGGCGGCCCGGCCGTTACCGGTGCGCAGTCGGGCGGACGCCACCCGCTCCCATCGCGCGAACAGTTCGCTCAATGGTTGGGTAGCGTGGGCCTGCAAAATACCGACCAGGTGGTGGTGTATGACCGCCAAGGCGCCAATTACTGCGGCCGTCTTTGGTGGATGCTCAAATGGCTGGGCCACGCGAACGTGGCAGTGCTAGACGGCGGCTTTCAGGCGTGGCAAGCCGCAGGCAGTGCCGTGGCAAGCGGCGAAGAGCCGGCGCGCGCACCGTCTACCTTTGCCGTTACCGACCCGCTGGTGACTCTTCGCAGCAGCGACCACGTATGGGCCCACCTCGGCAAGCCCACCCAGCATGTGCTGGATGCGCGTGGAGCGCCCCGCTTCCTGGGTGAAACAGAGCCGATTGATCCGGTGGCCGGCCACATTCCGGGCGCCTTGAATCGGGTGTTCAGCAATAACTTAGGTGCCGATGGCTTCTTCAAACCAGCCGCTATGTTGCGCGCCGAGTTCGAAGCTTTGCTGGGCCAGCGCCAGCCGGAACATGTGGTGCACCATTGCGGTAGCGGTGTGAGTGCAGTGCCCAACATCCTCGCCATGGAAATTGCCGGCCTGCCGGGCAGTGCCTTGTTTGCCGGCAGCTGGAGCGAATGGTGCAACCGGCCGGATTTCCCTGTAGCGCAAGGCTGAACTCCCGCATACACTGATTGCCCATGAGCATGCGCCCACTGAGTCAGTCTGCCAAACGCATCACCAAAGACGTGGTCTTATGCGTGGCACTGGCAGGCGCGGGCCTGCTCATGACAGCCACGGTGTATGACTACCTTCGCGAAGCGGACGTGCTGCGAAATTTTGAGCGGCGCAATGCACTTGCCGAAACAGTGGTAGCCGCACTGGACCGTGATGGGACGGCAACCCTCGAAGCGGTGCGAGGCGCCGCACTGCTCACAGAGGTGGTGCCCGACATGACTCGCCTGGAATTTGAGGCCCACTCTCGCAGATTACAGGGCATTCACTCGTCGATGGTTTCGCTGCAATGGGAACATTTTGGCAACCGTGCCGGCTTCACTTTCCCACCGGAGCGCACCTCGTGGACAGGCTATGCGTCGGTGCAACTGGGGGAAGCTCAAAAGGAGGCACGGGTGGCCGGCTCTCCTATTGCAACGGCACCCTTCGCTCTATCAGAAACGGCGCGCACGAACGTGATACTCACGGCACCAGTGTACGAGCGGGTGCCGGGAGTAGCGGGTACCAACCGCCAAATCGGCTTCATCAATGCGCTCATCGACACCGCCGAACTCAGCCGTCACGCCCGCTTCCTTGCGCAGTCTGCTGGCACTGAACTGCGGATCAGCGACATTTCCGCAAACGCACCGCCGTTGGTGCTGTACTCCAACCTCAGTGACCCTGACCACCAAATGGGGCATGACCAAGAGGGGCCGCAGGTCGAAAAAGCGGATCACCTTCTGGAGATTACTTTCGGTGGCCGCAACTGGCAGGTGTTGATCCACCCGAACACCGCAGGCCAACTACCCACTCTCCACCGCGAAAACGTAGCCCTTACGATCGGCTTGGTACTGACGGCTTTACTGACCTTTTTGCTGGCCCGCAACCAACAGAGCCGCCGCGAAACAGAAGCTGCAACAGAGCAAGAGAAACTGTTGCGCGACGAACTCCTGGCCGAACAGTCACGGCTCAAAGAAGTAGTCGAGAGCACAGGCGTCGCTATTTGGGAATACGACCTGGAACGCCGATACTTGAGTGTGAGCGAGCGCTGGCATATGGTGAGCGGCTATACCCGGGAAGAGTTGGGCGACAACGTGCTGGAGGCATGGTATTCGCTGGTGCACCCGGAGGACATGCCGCTGATTTCCAGCACCTTTGCCACCTTGAATGCGCTGCAAAACGACCGCTTTGACTACGGCTACCGCATGCGGCAGAAAAATGGGCTATGGATGTGGGTTCATTCGTTGGCCCATATTGTGGAGCGCAACAGCGGTGGCGTGGTCACCAAGATAGCGGGCATCAACCTGGAGGTCACCCAGCAAAAAGAAGCCGAACTCAGGATTCACGCCCTGAACGCTTCTTTGGAGGCTCAAATGCAAGAGGCAGTAGCCCGCAGCGAAGCGCGTGCAACATTGGGCACCTTGATCGCCAGCGTGTCGCACGAAATGGCCACGCCCATGGGCAACAGCATGATGACGGCCAGCACGCTCATGGCGCAAGCGGTGCAGTTCGATGCACAACTGGCCGCCGGCAATTTGCGGCGCTCGGAGCTCACCGCCTTCGTGGCGGGCGTCAAAGACGGCAACACGCTGCTGATGCGCAACCTGGAGCGCGCCGTGGCCTTGCTGAAAAACTTCCGCCAAGTGGCCGCCGACCAAGCCAGCGAACAACGCCGCAGCTTCGATTTGCGAATGGGCCTGCAAGAAGTGCTGGCTACCCTGGCACCCAGCCTGAAGCGCCATAGCCAAAGGGTGCATCTGGATGCCCCGGACGGCATCGAGATGGAGAGCTACCCTGGCCCCATCGGGCAGGTCATCATCAATCTGATCAACAACGCCTATTTGCACGCCTTTGATGGCATGCAACATGGCGAAGTACACATCAAGGCAACGCCGGGCACCACCACAGTGACCCTGCAAATCAGCGACAACGGTCGCGGCATTCCGCCGGAGACGCTGGAAAAAATGTTCCAACCTTTTTTCAGCACCCGCATCGGCCAAGGGGGCACGGGCTTGGGGATGTCGATCGTTGAAAACCTGGTGAAAGCCACCTTGGGCGGTAGCTTGGAGGTGCAGTCGACGGTCGGGCAAGGTACGACCGTCACCATCACCTTGCCCCTGACCGCACCCCAACCTGCCCCTGAAGAAGACGCCGGATAACCCTGCGCACCCGGGTTTTAAAACCCGAAGCTGGAACCGGCGCCCAATAAAGTCGCCACGCCCAGCACGGCAAAGATTGCTGCCGCAATCGAGTGCACCAACTTCATCGGGATCTTGTTGGCCAGCTTGTCGCCTACAAACACCGCCGGCACATCGGCAATCAACATGCCCAGGGTGGTGCCGATCACCACCATGACCGGAGCCGCGTAGTGAGCCGCCATGGCGACTGTGGCGATCTGGGTTTTATCGCCCATCTCTGCCAGAAAGAAGGTGATCAGCGTGGCGCCGAATACGCCGAAACGGCTGGCAATTTGTGTTTCTTCGTCTTCAATTTTGTCGGGAATCAGCGTCCAGATCGCCATCCCCAGGAAAGACGCGCCTAGTACCCAGCGCAACACCTCGGGGCTGATGGCGGAGGTGATCCATGCGCCCAAAGCACCGGCCAGGCCGTGGTTCACGATGGTGGCGGCCAGAATGCCCAGCACGATAGGCAGTGGCTTTTTGAAGCGGGCCGCAAAGATGAAGGCGAGAAGCTGGGTTTTGTCGCCGATTTCGGCCAGAGCGACCACACCGGTAGAAACGAGAAGGGATTCCATGAGAGCGAGTTCCAAGGCCGGTAAAAGACAAATGACCACGGCACATCACCGGCCAAGGCGGATGTGCGGTGGTCAAAGGTCTTGCCAAGAATGAACTGCCGGCGCCAGGGTCTGCGGACCCAGTGTGTTGACGCAAGCCTCTTGCGATGCAGGAGAGGCTACTCCCCAATGACGGGGGGTCTATTGTACCGGCTTTGTCGCCACCGCCGGTTTCTCGCGCAACACCCAGCGCTTGACTCGGCCCAGCAGATGCTCTAGGTCGTCCACCACGGTGAACACCGAAGGAATCACCAGCAAGCTCAGCACCGTGGAGGTAATCAAGCCGCCAATCACCGCCACCGCCATCGGGCTGCGGAAGCTGCTGTCTGCAGCGCCCCAACCCACCGCCAGCGGCACCATGCCGGCGCCCATGGCAATGGTGGTCATCACGATCGGCCGGGCACGCTTGTGGCAGGCATCAATGAGAGCATCAAACCGGCTCATGGGCGCTGCTACGGGGTGTCCGTCGCTGCCGTCGCTACCCCGGCGCGCCAGGATGGCGTACTCCACCAAAAGAATGGAGTTCTTGGTCGCAATACCCATGAGCATGATGAGCCCGATGAGTGAGGGCATGGAGAAGCTCTGGTTGACCGCCAACAGGCCCACGAACGCGCCACCCAAAGACAGGGGCAAGGCCGCCAGGATGGTGAAGGGCTGCAAAAAGTCCTTGAACAAGAGCACGAGCACGATGTAGATGCACAGCACCCCGGTCAGCATGGCCAGGCCGAAGCTGGCAAACAGCTCGCCCATCACCTCGGCATCGCCCAAGGCGAGTTGCTTCACGCCCGGGGGCAGATTGGTGATGGAGGGCAGCTTTTGCACCGCCTCGGTCACATCACCCAGTGGTGCGCCGGAGAGCTCGACTTCAAAGGTGATGTTGCGCGAGCGGTTCAGGCGGTCGATCACCGCAGGGCCACCGGCCACTTCAAGCGTCGCCACCTGGCTCAACATGACAGGACCTTTGACGCCGGGCACCGCGAGGCGGCCCAGCAGCTCCAGGTCCTGGCGCGCGGAGTCATCCAGCTTCACCACGATCGGCACTTGCCGCTGGCTGAGGTTGAGCTTGGCGAGCGAGGTGTCGTAGTCCCCCACGGTGGCAATGCGCAGAGTTTCGCCAATAGACGCACTGGTCACGCCCAAGTCAGCGGCCTTCGCAAAGTCGGGACGCACTGCAATTTCGGAGCGAATCAAGCTCGCGCTGGAAGTGATGCTGCCCAAACCGGGAATAGTGCGTAAATCGCGCTCCACCGCAGCAGCGGCACCGGCCAAGGCAAGGGGGTCTTCACCGGTCAGTACCAACTGGTACTTCTCGCCACTGCCGCCCAAGCCCACTTTGCTGCGGACGCCAGGCACTTCGGCCATGGCTGCGCGGATTGCGTTTTCAATACCCTGCTTGCGCGGGCGCTTGCCGCGCTCAGTCAACAGCACGGTCAGCGTGGCCTTGCGAACTTCGGTGGTGCCCGCAGGCGCAAACGGGTCAGAGCCTGCCGCACCGCCACCAATGGTGGTGTAAATACTTTGGATGTGATCGACCTTGCCCAGCAACTGGCGCGCGTGCTCCGCCGCATCGCGCGTTTGCTTCAAGGTGGAGCCTGGCGGCAGTTCGATGTAAACCTGCGTTTGCGAGTTGTCGTCCGGCGGAATGAAGCCGGTGGGCAACAAGGGAATCAACATGATGGAGCCCACAAAAAACGCGGCCGCTGCGCCCATGGTGATCCAACGGTGATTCAGCGCCCAACGGCTGGCGCGCATGTAGGCGCCCATCCAGAACGGGTCTTTGTGCGGACGCGGGCTACGCTTCATGATGTAGGCCGCCATCATGGGGGTGAGCACCCGGGCCACCACCAGCGAAGCAAACACGGCAAGCGCCGCTGTCCATCCAAACTGCTTGAAAAACTTGCCGGGAATACCGCTCATGAACGCGGTGGGCAAAAACACCGCAATCAGCGTGAAGGTGGTCGCCACCACGGCTAGGCCGATTTCGTCGGCCGCTTCCATCGCGGCTTGGTACGGCGTTTTCCCCATGTCGAGGTGACGTTCGATGTTTTCAACTTCCACAATCGCATCGTCCACCAGCACCCCGATGACCAAGGAAAGTGCGAGCAATGTCACGGTGTTGATGGAAAAACCCAGATACGCCATACCGATGAATGCCGGGATCACCGACAGTGGCAAGGCCACGGCGGACACGAAGGTCGCGCGCCAGTTGCGCAGAAACAGCCAGACCACAATCACAGCCAGCACTGCGCCCTCGTACAGCATGGTCATGGAGGCATCAAACTCTTCGGCCACGGGCTTTACGAAGTCAAACGCCTGGGTGAGTTCAATATCGGGGTGCTGGGCTTTGAGTTCGTCCAGCGCGGCATTCACTGCAGCGCCGACCTCCACCTCGCTGGCACCCTTGCTGCGGGTAATTTCAAACCCCACCACCGGCACACCATTGAGCAGCGCGGCAGCGCGGGGCTCGGCAATCGTGTCTTTGACGGTCGCAACCTGATCGAGACGCACGCGCTGGCCGTTGGACAGCGTCAGCTCCAGATTGGCCAGCTCTTCGGCCGTCTTGACGGTGGCCAGCGTACGCATGGGCTGCTCGCTGCCGCCCAGGTCGGCGCGGCCGCCTGCGCTTTCGGTTTGCACCTGTTTGAGCTGGCGCGAAATGTCGGCTGCCGTTGCGCCCAGCGCTTGGAGCTTCATCGGGTCCAAAGCGACTTGCACCTCACGGGTCACGCTGCCTACGCGGGACACCGAGCCCACCCCTTTCACGCCTAACAAGCGACGCGCGACCGTGTTGTCCACAAACCAACTCAGGGCTTCGTCGTCCATTTTGTCGGAACGGATGGTGAGCGCCATGATGGGCGCGCCCGACAGATTGATCTTGTTGACTACCGGATCGCGCACATCGCTGGGCAGCTCGCTGCGCACGCCTTGCACGGCGCTGCGCACTTCGTCCAGCGCCTCTTGCGTGGGCTTCTCGAGGCGGAACTCGGCGGTGATCGTCACACCTCCATCCTGCACCTTGGTGTAGATGTTCTTCAGGCCCTGGATAGACGCAATCGCGTTCTCCAGTTTGCGGGCCACTTCGGTTTCCAGCTGGGCCGGCGCCGCACCCGGCAGGCTGGCCGCGATGGTGATGTTGGGCAGCTCCAGGTCAGGGGACTGCTGCACCTTCATGCTGTTGAACGCCAGCATGCCGGCGAAGGTCAGCATCACAAAGAGCATGACCGCCGGTATGGGGTTTTTGATCGACCACGAGGAGACATTCATCGGTTTTGCTCCTTATTTCGTAGCTGCTTGCGCAGGTGCTACGGGCGCTGCAGCCGCTTTTGGCTTGTAATCTGAGGCATCCACCACCTTCACGGTGTCGCCTTCACTCAGGAAGCTGCCACCGCTCGCCACCAGCTTGTCCTCCGGCTTTACACCGCTTTGGATTTCGATCTGATCGCCCACCACCCGGCCGGTCTGCACCTTGAGTTGGCTGACCCGGTTGTCCGCGCCCAGGCGGTAGACGTAGCTGAAGCCGTCGCGCACGACGACTGCAGTTTGCGGCACGGTCAATGCGCCGGTACTGCCCAGCTCGAATTCGCCACGGGCATACATGCCGGGTTTGAAAGCGCCAGCCAGCGACTGGCCGGCAGTCGACGCAGCCAACAAATCTACATAGACCAAGCCATTGCGGGTCGAGGCATCTACGGTGGGCGCCAGCATGCGCACCTTGCCCTTGGCCTGCACACCGCCAGGCGAGGTGACCAGCACCGCCATGCCGGGCTTGATGCGGGCGAACTCTGCCGAGGTTACCTCCCCGCGCCATTCCAGCCGCCCCTGGCGGATGAGCTTGAACATTTCGGTGCCCGCACCCACCACCGCACCCACACTGGCGCTGCGGGCGGAGATGATGCCGCTGTCGGGCGCAAGCAATTGGGTTTGCTTCAGGCGCAGCAGCTGGGCATCCAGCTGGGCTTGGGCGGATGCCACGCGCGCTTTGGCGGTGGCCTCTTGCGTGAGGTATTGGTTGATCTGCTGGGCGCTAATAGCGCCAGTGCCCTGCACGGCGCGCGCGCGGTCGCCGTTGGCCAGCGCTTCGGCCGCATTAGCCTGCGCCTCATTCAGGCTGGCACGGGCCAAGGCCACATCGGCTTGTACGCTTTCAGACGCAAAGGTGGCGAGCACCTGGCCGCGCTTCACGCTATCGCCCACACCCGCATGCAGCTCGGCCACCCGCAAACCGCTGGCCTCCGAGCCCACACTGGCTTCCTGCCAGGCTGCGACACCGCCGTTGGCGGACAGCTTGACAGGCAGCTGGCTGCTTTTGGCCTGCACGGTGGCCACGGTAAGCGCAGCTTTGGGCGCTGCAGCGGCCTTAGGGGCATCGGCTGCTTGGGTGCGGCTGGCAAACAGGCCAAGGCCGGCCACGGTCAGCACGCTGGCGGTCACGAGGCCCAGGGTCAGGGGTTTAAATTTGAATTGGTTCATGGCTTTGCTCTCAAAGAGGTGACAACAAAAAGTCGGGACGTTGTGCGGAAGTTAAGGACGTGGCTGATAGGCGGAGCTTGAGGCGGCATCCGCGTTTAACTGGTCTGGCTCAAAGCCGCCACCCAGAGCGCGATAGAGCGACACCCAGGCGCGGTTGCGCTCCAGTCCCAGCGAGAGCTGGGCCGATTCCGCTGCCAGCGCATTGCGGCGTGCGTCTTCCAGCTCCACCAAACTGGCCAAGCCCTGGCCGTAGCGGGCCTGGGTGGCTGCGAGCGACTCGGCGTAGCCGGCGGTGGCCACAGCGGCATCTAGCTTGCGGGCATCGGTGCTTTGCAGGTTGACCAGTGCTTCTTCTACTTCGCGCACAGCCTGGCGCACCTTGCCACGGTAGACCGACACGCTTTGCGCGTAAGCCGCTTCGGCAGACACCACATTGGCCTTGCGCTGGCCGCCGTCAAACAAAGGCAGCGTGACCGCCAAGGGGCCAAAGGACCAGGTGTCCAGATTCGTCTCGCGCCCCATGCTGCTGTAGCGCAGGGCACCCACCGAACCGCTCAGGGTCAGGCGCGGGTAGCGCTGGGCTTTGGCACTGCCCACCTGGGCGCTGGCGACGATCACATCGCGCTCAGCCGCAAACACATCGGGGCGTTGGGTCAGGGTTTGGGCAGGTACGCTTGCTATGGAAACAGGAGCTACTTGCGCAAGTTCCACGGGCGCTGCAGCCAGTTTTTTCCGAAGATCCTGCTCGGGCATGCCCGTCAGGGCGACCAGTGCTTTCACGTCCAGGTCGCATGCCGTTTGTTGTTGCGTCACCCGGCTGCTGCCATCAGCAGCGCTGGCACGAGCCAAGGCAGCCACAGAGGGCGCGGCAAAACCGGCTTTGGCATTGAGCTCGGTCAGGCGTGCGGTCTCCTGGCGGGAGGCTGCGTCTTTGCGCGCCACACCCAGCAACTGGGTGCAAGTGGCGTAGCTGTAATAGGTAGTGGCCACTTCGGCCGCCACCGACACGCGGGCGTCGTGCCACTGGGCCTGCGTGCCCTGGAACTGGGCGTCGGCCGCATTGCTCACCGCGCGGTTGGCGCCCACCAAGTCCAGCTCCCAGCTCGCTTGCAGGCCCACCGATTGGGTGGTGGCCACCGGCACATCGGGCTGGCTCACCCCACGGTTGGCGCTCACACTCGCATCCAGCTTGGGCAACAAGGCGGCGTTGGCGGTGGTGCGCTGCGCGCGGGCAGACTCCACCCGCGCGAGTGCCTGGGCCACGTTGGAGCTAACGGTTTGAGCCGCCCCGATCAGCTCTACCAACAGCGGGTCGCCTTGCTTTTGCCACCATCGGGCTAGCGAGCCGACGGCGCCCTGGTGCGGCAGTGGGGCTTGCCACTGCAAAGCGGGCGTAGCGTCCACTTTGGCGGGTGGCATGACGATGGCACATCCACTCAACATCAGTGTGAGCGCCAGTGCCACATAGGCAGGCTTGGGGTTTCTTAAGTGCATGGAGTTCATGGGGCTTGAAGTGAGGTGGAGTCAGGGGAATGGGCGGGAGCTGGAGCTTTGGCTCCGCGCCGAAGGGCTTCGGCGTCGACCAGCACCAGGGCGTAAGAGACGAGACGGTGCAGATACACATCCAGCGCCTGCGGCGTGTTGACTAGGCCAGGGCGGATCTGGGTGTACAGGTCATTGCCCACATGGAGCATGACGCCCAAACCACTAATGGTGAAAGCGAGCCGGTGGATATCGTCATCGGCTTCAGCGAGTCCGACATGGCGGCAGAGCCCGCGGGTCAGGGCCATGTGGGCGGGCGCGATGTTGGCGTCAATTTCGTGCTGCCAGGCGCCGGTGGGCTCCAGCATTTCGCGAAAGCAGAGTTTCATGTACCGCTGCTGCGCGATGTGGCCCTGCTTGAGCGGCTCCAGAAAGCTGGACAACAAGCCGCGTATCGCCTCCTCCAGCGTGACATTGGCACCCTCTAGCGCCTCAGGAGGCACAGGCGGATTGGTGCGCGGGTCAGAAAACACGGCGCGATACAGACCCGCCTTGTCACCAAAGTAATAGCTGATGGACGCCACATTGGTCTGCGCAGCCTGGGCAATCTCGCGAATGGAAGTTTTGGCAAAACCCTGCTCCGCAAATAATTGCAACGCAGCATCCAGCAGGCGGTTGCGCGCTTCTACCCCATCACTGCGAGTCGGCTTAGGGGAAATAGTCTCAGGCAAAGGAATCGACATAGGTGCCGATTCTAAGCACATAAATCAAACGTTTGATTAAACTATGGTGACAGAGAGGGTTTCAGACTCAGCAAAACAAGGACTCATGGAAGATGCCACCCGCCTGTAAGCGGCACTCCATACCTTGCGCCTGTAGTGCCAGAAAGCCATTCTGTGCGGGCTCCAGCTCCAAAGCGAGTGACTGATCCCACGTGGATGGCAGGGAAATTCTGAGAATGGAGGGCTGCCCTTTCAGGCGCAACGCCCCACCTCGGATACGACCGAACAAGGCGGTGGTGGGCACAGGCGTGCATTGGCGCAACACCAACTCCACGCCCTGCAAAAAGCCGCTGATCGAAGCGTCACCGGGTGTATGACGGGTCGCTGCCACGGCAGAAAACACAATTAGCAGATCGTTACCATGCCAGATGGCTTGGCGGATTTCGGAGTCCGCAAACTCCATCTCGAAGGTGGTTTGCGGCTCCATGCAGGCCGACCCGCTCAGTGCCCGTGGCCCAAACTGCTGACCAAGGCCACCAGACCGATACCCACACCCAGCCAGGCAATTTGAGCAGCCGTTTCGCGTGCGCTCAAACGCTTTTGCAGCTGGGGAATCAGGTCCGCCAACGCCACATAAATGAAGCTGCTGGACGCCACCGCCAAAAAGTAAGGCAAATAGTCCTGCAGCTGGTCGACCAACCAATAGCCGACGATGCCGCCCAACGCGGTCACCGCACCCGCCAACGTCACCTTGATCAGCGCAGCCTGCTTGTTGGTAGAGCCATTGCGCAGCACCATCAGGTCCCCCATATGGTGGGGCACCTCATGGGCAAGCACCGCCAAGGCAGCGATGGCACCCAAACGCAAATCCGCCACAAAGGCAGACGCGATCAGCACCCCATCCCCAAAACAATGCACGCTGTCGCCGGTAAGAATGGCCCAACTGCCGACCGGTTTGTCCGCCCCATGGCTGTGGCCGTGGTGGTGTGCATGGTGACCATGATCGTGGTCGTGATGAGCCTCTTGGCTATGCGCCGCAGGACCATGGTGATGCTCGTGGCCGTGGTGCCAGAGCTCTGCTTTATCCAGGAGAAAGAAAAAAACCAGACCGATGAGCAGCACCATGAACAGGTCATGGGCACCAGCCTGGCTTTCGAACGCTTCAGGGAGCAGATGCATGAAGGCAGTGGCCAACAAGGCCCCTGCCGCCAGACTCAACATATGCTGGGTATAACGAGCAAGTGCACCGAAGCTCAGTGCCGCTGCCAACCACACACTCCCTATGCCGGCCACCAGTGTGCCGGCCACAATTGCCAGAAGAATCAAACAACGCCCTTTGCCTTGAACCAAGCCAATGTGCGCTTGAAGCCATCAGCAGCTTCTTTGGCACGGTAGCTCGGACGGTAGTCCGCGTGGAAGGCGTGCCCGGCTTCGGGGTACACCACAAACTGCGAACCCTTGGCAGCTTTGTTGCCCTTTTTGCCCGCAGCAGCCAAAGCCTTTTTCATGTCATTGACTGTCGTGACAGGAATGCCCGTGTCTTTGGCGCCATACAGGCCCAAAACAGGTGCGTTCAGGCTCTCGGCCAGATCAATTGGATTCTTGGGAGTCAACTCAGAGGGGGTACCGACCAAGCGACCGTACCAGGCCACACCGGCCTTGACGTCCTTGTTGTGCGCTGCGTACAACCAGGTGATGCGACCGCCCCAGCAGAAGCCGGTAACCGCCACTTTTTTGGTATTGCCACCGTTGTCAGCGGCCCATGCCAGCGCGCCATCCAAATCAGCCATGACTTGCTCGTCCGGCACTTTGGAAACTACTTCGGCCAGCAATTTGCCGATGTCGGTGTACTGCGACGCATCGCCTTGTCGGGCATACAAGTCTGGCGCGATAGCCAAGAAGCCAGCTTTGGCAAAACGGCGGCAAGTATCGGCAATGTATTCATGCACACCAAAGATTTCTTGCACCACCAACACGATGGGCAAGTCTGTCTTGTCGGCGGGTGCGGCGTAGTAGAAGGGAACGCTCTCTCCCGCCACGTCGTAAATCTCGGAACCGGTGACCAGTCCGTCAGCGGGTGTGCTGATTGCGGTTTGCGCCATGATGGGCATCGCCGTGGCCGCGTAACCGACACCGAGAGCCGCCATGATGGCGGTGCGGCGTGTGGCGCCTGCTTCGGCGGTGCGACCGGGGCGCAAAGAGTCCAATTCGTTCTTTAAATTTTCCAGCATGGGTGTCTCCATAGTTTTTGAAGCGCAAGCGCAAGTGTAGGCAATTACCTACCCTTGCGACACACCAATCAGACTACAGGAAATCAGGGCAGCCCACTATTAGAACGTTTCCCAATCGTCGTCTCCACCTGCGGGTGTGGAGCGGTTTGAGGCAGTCACGACAGGTTTTTGCAAGCTTGGCATCGGGGCAGCAGCGGGTTTCGGTGCAGGTGCGGGCTTGCGCGGGCTGGCATTTGCCGATGCAGTGGTGCGGGCTTGGGGGCCGGCAGCATCGCCGGTGCGACGCTCTGGCCCTTTGAAAGCGGTGCTGGGTTTACCGGAGCGCACAGGTACCGGTGCCAACGAAGGGCCCGACATGCTGCCTGTCACCTTGAACACGGCCACGGCCTGTTTCATGCGGTCTGCTTGCTCGCGCAGGCTTTCGGCGGCGGCCGCGCTCTCCTCGACCAATGCCGCGTTTTGCTGCGTCATTTGATCGAGATTGCCGATGGCAGAGTTGACGCCTGCAATGCCTGTGCTTTGCTCATTGGCGGCCGAGGTAATCTCACCAATCACATCCGCCACCCGGCGCACTGATTGCATGATTTCCTCCATAGTGGCGCCTGCATCGGTCACCAATTGGGTGCCCGACTCGACTTTGTCCACCGAGGTTCCGATCAAGGCCTTGATCTCTTTCGCAGCCTCTGCACTGCGGCCTGCCAGCGAACGAACTTCGGACGCCACCACCGCAAAGCCGCGACCCTGCTCACCGGCGCGGGCGGCTTCTACCGCTGCATTCAGCGCCAGAATGTTGGTCTGGAAGGCAATGCCATCAATCACGCTGATGATGTCGGCGATCTTCTTGCTGCTGGCATCAATTTCCTGCATGGTGCTGACCACTTGGGTCACCACTTCGCTGCCGCGCTGCGCCACGGTGGATGCACTGGCTGCCAGCGCACTGGCTTGGCGGGCGTTGTCGGTGCTTTGCTGCACGATTTGGGTCAAACCGTCCATGCTGGAGGCCGTAGCCTGCAAGTTACTGGAGGTGTGCTCGGTGCGCTGGGCGAGGTCGTTGTTACCGGTCGCGATTTCGGCACTCGCAATCGCAATGCTGTCGGTGCCACCGCGAATCTCGGACACCATGCGCCCTAGGGACACATTCATGGCTTCCAGCGAGTGCAGCAACTGACCAAACTCATCGGTCCGCTCGGAATGGACCGAGTGCGTCAGATCACCCTGCGCAATACGGGCTGCCAAATCGTTGGCCATGGTCAGGGGTTCGCGAATGGAGCGCACCAACCACGTGGTGCCCGCAAAAATGATCGCCACAATCACAGCCAAACTCACCAGGATACCGGTGGTGTTCGTTGCCCGCTTAGCCACGATCTCGGCTTGATGCATCGCCATTTCCTGCTTCTGCAACTCGACAAAGCTGCGTTGCTCGGCAAGATATACCTTCAGCGCAGGCTCGTACTCACCGGTCATCACCTGCAAGGCCTCCGCGTCTTGGCCGGCTTTTTTGAGGTCACGTGCTTTATTGCGTGTGGAGAGAACCATGTTGCGGGCATCGGCTACTTTTTTAAGCTGGGCCTTGTCCTCGTCGGTCTGGGCCATGCTTTCAATTTTTTTCTGCAGCTCGGTGATTTCGGCCAATGTCGATGTCACCACGTCTTTGAACGTGTCTGCGACCGCCGTGCCGCTACTGATCAAAATGGCGGTATTGCGCGCGGAATTGGTACTGGTCAGCCCATTCCACTCAGTGGCAAGTTGCACCAAATCCTGAGCGAGCGCTTGCTTTTGCCGCCCGTCACTCAAGATGGAGTTGCTGCGCATTAAACCGATCACCGCCACCATGCAAATGGCCACAATGATCAACACGATAAATGACCACAACTTGGTTGCAATTTTCATTCCACTGCGTCCCATACGACGCCCCATTTTATTAAACAATTCAATTATCGCGGCAAATTTAACATTTGCAACAATAAATTAGTGAATACCCGTTGTTAGTATCCTCGGCATTAATGCGCCTTGTCCCAATTGGGACCAACCCCTACTTCCGCCAACAAAGGCACTTTGAGTGCCGCCACCCCGGCCATGAGCGCGGGGATTTCAGTGCGGACCCATTCCACCTCTGCTTCGGGCACCTCGAATACCAATTCATCATGCACCTGCATGATGATCCGGGTCGCTTTATTGTGCGCGTCCAACACCTGCTGCACTTTGACCATGCTCAACTTGATCAAATCTGCCGCCGTGCCCTGCATCGGTGCGTTGATAGCCGCACGCTCCAGCCCCGCCAGTTGCGCGCCTTTGGCGTTTTTGATCCCGGCAAGCTGCAGGCGACGGCCGAAGACGGTTTCAACGTGGCCTTGGCGCTTGGCCAATTCGCGGGTGGACTCCATATAGGTTTTCACCCCAGGGTAGCGCTCAAAGTAACGCTGGATGTAGTTTTTGGCAGCGGTGTTGTCGATGCCCAGGTTACGCGCCAAACCGAAGGCGCTCATGCCGTAGATCAGCCCGAAATTAATGACCTTGGCGTAGCGCCGCTGCTCGCTGCTCACCTGATCCACAGGGACGCCAAAGACTTCGGCGGCGGTGGCGCGGTGCACATCCAGACCGTCATGGAAGGCGCGCAAGAGCGCCGGGTCGTCGCTGATGTGCGCCATGATGCGCAACTCAATCTGGCTGTAATCGGCACTGGCAATCACACAACCGGGCGCTGCTACAAAGGCTTCGCGCACACGGCGTCCTTCCGCTGTGCGGATGGGAATATTCTGCAGGTTAGGGTCGTTGCTGCTCAATCGCCCGGTCACTGCCACCGCTTGGGCGTAGTGGGTGTGCACACGCCCGGTGCGGGGCAGTGCCAGCTGGGCCAGCTTGTCGGTGTAAGTGCCTTTGAGCTTGGCGAGACTGCGGTGCTCCAGCAGTTTGGCGGGGAGCGGGTAGTCCTCCGCCAGTTTTTCCAGCACCTCTTCGTCGGTACTGCGTGCACCGGTGGCGGTTTTCTTCACGACCGGCATGCCCAGCTTGTCGAAAAAGATTTCACCTAGCTGCTTGGGGCTGCTCAGGTTGAACGGTTGGCCGGCAATCTCGTAAGCCTCGGTTTCCAGCTGCAGGATGCGCTGGCCCAGCTCGTGGCTTTGGGCCGCCAGCGTGGGCGCGTCAATCAGAACGCCGTTTCGCTCAATGCGGTAGAGCGATTCGCTGCTGGCAATCTCCAGCTCGTAAATGAACTTCAGCTTGTCGTTGGCCTCGATCTGCGGCCAGAGCGCCAGGTGCACATCCAGCGTCTGGTCGGAGTCTTCACAGGCGTATTCGGCAGCTTTGACAATGTCGACCTGGTCAAAGCTGATTTGGTTTGCGCCCTTGCCGCACAGGTCTTCAAAGCTGATGCCGCTGCGCCCCAGGTGGCGTTCGGCGAGGCTCGCCAAGCCGTGGGGCTTGTCGGCTTCGAGGACATAGCTCTGCAGCATGGTGTCGTGGGCGTAGCCCTGCACTTCGATGCCGTGGTTGGCAAACACATGGCGGTCATATTTGACATGCTGGCCCAGCTTCAAGGCCTGCGGATTCTCCAGCCAGGGCTTGAGCTTGGCCAGCACGGTGTCGCGGTCCAACTGCTCGGGCGCGCCGGGGTAACGGTGGGCTACAGGTACATACGCGCCTTTGCCCGGCTCGGTACTGAAACTGATACCCACGATCTCGGCGCGCATTTCATCCAGCGAGGTGGTCTCGGTATCCAAGGCCGTCAGCGGGGCCGCGTGAATGCGGGCAATGAGGGCGTCTAGAGCCTCATAGGAAAAGATGGTTTCGTATTCCACCGTGCTCACGCGCGATGCAGGCGCAGCAGCTTCACCGGCAGGCTCGTCAAACAAGCCCGGCTCTGATGTGCGCACAGAGGGCGCAGGAGCGGCAGCCGAAGCTTCAGCGCCGCCGACCGACTTCGCCAGTCCCTTGAAGCCGTATTTCTCATAAAAAGCACGCAAAGCGCCCGTATCCTGTGCGCCAGCAGCTATGGAATCCATAGCAGGCAAACCATCCACCCAACCCGTGAGGTCGCAGTCGGTCTTGATGGTCAGCAGCGTGCGGCCTGTGGGCAACCAGTCCAGCGCCTTGCGCAGGTTCTCGCCCACCACACCGCCGATGTGGGTGGCGTTGTCCACCACGCCTTGCAGCGATCCGTATTGCTGCAGCCATTTCACCGCCGTTTTGGGGCCGACCTTGGCCACGCCGGGCACGTTGTCCACGGTGTCGCCCACCAGGGTCTGGTAGTCCAACATCAGGCGGGCAGGCACGCCGAATTCGGCTTCCACCCCGGCCAAGTCGCGGCGCTTGCCGTTCATGGTGTCGATGATGGTGATGTGCTCGTTCACCAGCTGCGCCAGGTCTTTGTCGCCGCTGCTCACAATCACTTCAATGCCTTGCGAGGCGGCGGTGGCCGCCAGCGTACCGATCACGTCATCCGCTTCTACGCCAGGCACATCCAGCACCTTCCAGCCCAGCAGGCGCACGATTTCGTGGATGGGCGCGATCTGGCTGCGCAGATCGTCGGGCATCGGGTCGCGGTGGGCTTTGTACTCGGGGTAAATCTCGTCGCGGAAGGTCGGGCCTTTGGCATCGAAAACGCAGGCCACATAGTCGGCCGGGTATTCCTTGCGCAGGCTATTCATCATGTTGATCATGATGCGCACCGCACCGGTCTTCTGGACGGTGCCGTCCGGCAAGGTCACGCTCATGTTGTCCCCGCCGGCAAAAAAGGCGCGATACAAATAGCTGGAGCCATCCACCAGCAGCAGGGTTTTCTTGGGTTCTGTCATGAAGGCTATTGTGCCCCGCGCCGGGCAAGGTCTCCCCCATGCCGGAGTGCCCCGCCACCCTACAATTGCGCCATGGCGGTTTACACAGAGGTCTCGCTAGCCGAGGCCAGCACTTTCCTTTCCTCCCTGCAATTGGGCACTCTCCAAACCATGGAGGGCTGCTCCGGTGGCATTGAGAACACCAACTATTTCGTCACCACCGACCAGGCGCCCTATGTGCTGACCCTGTTCGAGCGGCTGACGGCGCAGCAGTTGCCGTTTTATCTGCGGCTGATGAAGCACCTGGCGTTTCATGGCATCCCCGTGCCGGACCCTGCAGCCAACCGCGATGGCGATGTGTTGCACAGCCTGAACGGCAAACCTGCCGCCGTGGTGAACCGCCTTAAAGGCAAAAGTGAACTTGCCCCGGGTGTTGACCACTGCCAGCAAGTGGGCGCCATGCTCGCACGCATGCACCTCGCGGGCCGCGACTTTGGCATGCAACAGCCCAATCTGCGGGCGCTTGCCTGGTGGAATGAGACGGTACCAGTGGTGCTGCCACACCTTGAAGCGCCCCTAGCTGCGCTGATCCAGAGTGAGCTGGCTTACCAGAACCATGTAGCCGCACAGAGCGCCTACACCGCCCTGCCGCGTGGCGCTATCCACGCAGACTTGTTCCGCGACAACGTGATGTTTGACAAGGTGAATGGCGAACCCCGCCTCAGCGGTTTCTTTGACTTTTACTTTGCCGGCACCGATGCCTGGCTGTTCGATTTGGCGGTGTGCCTCAACGACTGGTGCATAGACCTGCCCACCGGAGTCGCCGATCTGGAGCGCAGCCGCGCTTTTGTCCAAGCCTACGAAAGCGTGCGCCCCTTGACACCCCAAGAGCGCGAACTGTTCCCCGCAATGTTGCGGGCCGGCGCACTGCGCTTCTGGCTCTCGCGCCTGTGGGATTGGTACCTGCCGCGCGAGGCCTCGATGCTCAAACCCCACGACCCGACCCACTTTGAGCGGGTGCTGAAGCAACGTATTGCGGCACCCCTCACGCTGTCCACTTTAATGAATCCAGAGCCGCACACCGCATGAAACTCCAGATCGTCCCTCCCCGCCAAGGTATCCTGTGGTTCAAGCAAGGGGCGCGCACCTTTTTGCGCCAGCCACTGGCGTTCACCGGCCTGTTTTTTATGTTCATGGCGGCGGTATCGCTCTTGAGCCTGTTGCCGGTGATCGGAACACCTTTGGCGCTGGCCCTGTTACCGGCAGCTACCCTGGGGCTCATGGCAGCTACGCAGATCGCGGAGCAAGGGCAATTCCCGATGCCCCAAGTGCTGATCGCTGGCTTTCGCTCCGGCAAAGACCGGCTGCGCTCGATGGTGGTGCTGGGCGTGCTCTATGCCGTGGGTTTTATATTGGTCATGGGCATTTCTGCCACGGTGGACGGCGGGCAATTTGCCCGCGTGTATCTGCTGGGCGGTGAGCTGTCTCCCGAGGTTGTGCTCCAAGGCGATTTTCAGTCTGCCGCCTTGGTGGCGATGGTGCTGTATCTGCCCTTGTCCCTGCTGTTTTGGCATGCGCCGGCGTTGGTGCATTGGCATGGCATCACCCCCATGAAGAGCCTGTTTTTCAGCGCCGTTGCTTGCTTGCGAAACTTCTGGGCTTTTACGGTCTTCGGCTTGGTTTGGATGGCCGCGTTTCTTGGGGTCGCCATGGGCGTGGCGATTTTGGTGAGTTTGCTAGGTAGCCCCGCCCTTATCAACGCAATCATGTTCCCGGCTGGCCTCGCCTTGGCGACCATGTTTTTCACTTCGTTTTACTTCACGTTCCGGGATTGCTTTGAGGCGCCCGCTACGACTGAGCCGGAACCCGGGGCCTGAGTCGTATTTGTAGCGCCCTCTCACCCACAAGGGGGCAACACGGCAAGGGGGCCAGGCCTCCCGGCCGGACCTAAGGCTCAAGGGTTGGCCTTGCGATAAGCCGCGATGGCTTTCTCCAAGTCTTGGTACTCCTCGCATGAGCGATTGCCACAGATCTTTTCAAGATCGGCCAAATGCTGCGCAGCCTGCGCGGGTTTGCGGTCCATCAAGTAGGCCTCTCCGATGTACTCATGGGCGCCCTTGTGCTGGGGATTGAGCTTGAGCGCGATCTTGTAGTGCTCAAAGGCCTTGGCAAGGTATGGCTTGTCCTGCTTGCGGTACGAAAACGCCAGCAAGTTATGAGCATCCGCGTTACCGGGCTCTTCTGACACCACGTTTTGGGTTTCGAACTTGGCGGTCCGCCAATCCGATTTGGCAATAGCATCCCGCGCCGCTTTCATGCGCTGATTGACTGTGGGTACGTTCATCACAGGGGTGTCTGCGGCTTGTGCGAAGCCGCTAACCAACAGCATTGCCAACAACAACTTTTTCATGAGTGCTCCAACAGAAAGGGGAGTTTCAATGTAGCCATTTTGGAATACCCGAGCACAGGTGGATGTGTCACAAAGCTGAAACATCAACGTCGCACATTAACGGAGCTAATTTAACTTGAGGCACCTAGCATGACCGACAACACCCGCTCCTCCAGCGACATTTTCAACAACGAAGACTCCAACACCACCGCGAACCCGCATATCGACCAGATCATGTCGGCCCGCCTGAACCGCCGCGGCCTGCTGCTGGGCGGCATGGGCGTAGCAGCCACCTCGCTTTTCGGCGCTGGCGCGCTGACCGGCTGCGCCACAGCATCGACCGGTGCAGGCGCAGCCGCCGCCATGTCTGCCCCCCTGAACACGCTGGGCTTCACTGCTGTAGCGAAGAGCCTGGCAGACAAAGTGGTGGTACCTGCTGGGTACAACGTGCAAGTGATTTACGCCTTGGGTGACCCGCTCAAGGGCAGCACTGCAGCTTTCAAGAACGACGGCACCGACACCGACTGGGACAACCGCGCCGGTGACCACCACGACGGCATGGAGTACTTTGGCTTGGATGCCAACGGCAAACCATCTGCCAACGGCATCAGCCGCGGCCTGTTGGCCGTCAACCACGAAGCCACCACGGACGAAAAACTCACTTCTTTCTTCATCCATGCCAACGGTGGCACGGCTACCCTGCCCCGCCCTGCCTCTGAAGTGGACAAAGAACTTGCGATCCACGGGCTGTCTGTCGTGGAAGTGGCCGCGCAAAACGGCCAATGGGCTTACAAAGCGGCGTCCAACTACAACCGCCGTGTGACTGCCATGACCGAGGTGCTGATTAGCGGCCCAGCCAAAGGCAGCGAGCACCTGGTCACCAAATTCAGCCCCGACGCCACCCGTGCCCGCGGGACGCTGAACAACTGCGGTACCGGCAAGACCCCATGGGGTACGTTTGTGTCCGGTGAAGAAAACTGGTTCGGTTACTTCCACCGCGATGCCAAAGACGATGACCGTCGTGGCAAGAAGGACAAACAAGTGGCAGGCTTGGTGCGTTATGGCCGCAAGGCGGGCGCTGCCAGCCGCCACGGCTGGGAAAGTGCAGGCAGCGCAGAACAGTACGTGCGCTGGAACAACGGTGCATTGGCCACCAACGCTCGCGCCGACTACCGCAACGAAATGAACACATTCGGTTTTGTGGTGGAAATGGACGCCTACGATGGCAGCCAACCCGTGCGCAAGCGTACCGGTCTGGGCCGTTTTGCCCACGAGAGTGTGAGCTTTGCCAGGGCTGTGGCTGGCCAACCTATCGTGGCCTACATGGGTGACGATTCCCGCGGCGAATACATGTACAAGTTTGTGTCCGCAGCCAAGTGGGACGCCGCTGACGCTAACGCCAGCAATCGCATCGCTGTAGGCGACAAATACCTCGACAAGGGCACTTTGTTTGTCGCAAGCTTCAAGGACGATGGCACTGGAACCTGGATTGAGTTGTCGATGAACAATCCTATCGTTGCCGCCAACCCCGACTTCGAATTCAAGTCCGACGCTGACGTGGCTATCTTCACCCGCCTGGCTGCCGATGCTGTTAGCGCAACCAAGATGGACCGCCCTGAGTGGGGTGGCATCAACCCACGCACCGGCGAGTTTTACATGACGCTGACCAACAACAGCAACCGCACGGTAGACGGCGACATGGGTGCCGATGCGGCCAACCCCCGCGTTTACAGCGACATGAAAGGCAGCAAAGAGAACAAGGGCAATGTGCACGGCCACATCATCCGTGTGGCGCAGGCCAACCCGGCCGACACCGCGTTCAAGTGGGACATCTACCTGTTTGCCTCCGAAGCTGATGCCGACAAGTCCAAGGTGAACCTGTCCAACCTGACCGACGAGAACGACATGTCGGCCCCGGACGGCCTGGTGTTTAGCGATGTAACCGGCCTGTGCTGGATCCAGACCGATGACGGTGCCTACACCGACAAGACCAACTGCATGATGCTCGCCGCCATTCCCGGCAAATTGGGCGATGGCAGCAAAAAGTCGCTCAGCTACAAGCGTGCGGACGGTAGCGAAAAACGTGTGGACACCTACATGGGCAAGTCCCAGTCGCCCGACATCCTCAAGCGCTTTTTGGTCGGCCCGGTGGACTGCGAAATCACAGGCTTGTGTGAAACACCAGACGGCAAGGCCATGTTCATCAACATTCAGCACCCGGGCGAAAGCTCGAAGATGGCCGATGTGAACAACCCTGCTAAGTACACCAGCCAGTGGCCTGCCAACGCCGGCTACGGGGCAGGCAAGCGCCCCCGCTCTGCCACTATCGTGATCACCAAGAAAGATGGCGGCGTGATCGGTACCTAAGCAGCACCGGCGTCCCGTGCGGCATAAAGCCGCACGAACACTACATAGCGGCCTGCAGCAATGCAGGTCGCTATTTTTTTGATAGCTACTAGCGCAATAAGAGCGAGGGGCTATAGCCCTATTTGGTACAAATTAGAGAGCGTAATCTCGCTCGACCTTGGCAATGCGAGTCTCGAAGGCTGCGTACCACTTTTCGTGGCCCAGTTGCTGGGCCACTTGGTGCTCGGCATGTGCCTTCCAGGCGCGGATCGACTCTAGATCCTTCCAGTACGACACAGTGATGCCTAGCCCGTCACGCGCAGACTCCATGCCCAGAAAACCGGGCTGTTGAGCGGCGAGCACCACCATCTTCTCAGCCATGTCGCCATAGCCCTCATCGACAGCGGTGCGCAGGCTGGTGAAGATGACGGCGTAGTACGGCGCTGGTGGGGTGTCCGCAATGTCCAGGCTCATCGAGTTTTCCAGAAAGTCAAGGTACCGGCGTGAGTTTGGCCACACTCAGCGCCAGCCATTTGGTACCGTGGCGGGGGAAGTTGATTTGCGCTCGCGCATCGTCGCCCGCTCCCTCCAGCGTGAGCACCGTGCCCTCGCCGAACTTGGCATGAAACACTTTTTGCCCCTTGCGCAGACCGGTGGGCTCCTCTTTGCGCACCACCTCTTTTTGCGGGGCTGAATACGAGCCAAATGTGCTTCCAGCGCCCGTGGAGTACGCGTGAGCAGCTCCTGAATTTGTAGCATAGCCTCCGCCACCCCAGTTGTTGCCGGAACCACCGCCATAGCCACCCCCGCCGAAGCCGCCGCCCATGCCCCCACCTGCTGGCATGGCCTGCTGCTTGGGCGTGAGGTACTTCAGGCATTCCTCGGGCAACTCGTCAAAAAAGCGGCTCTTGAGGTTGAAGCGCGTCTGCCCGTGCAGCATGCGGGTTTGCGAATGGCTAAGGTACAGGCGCTTGCGCGCACGAGTGATGGCCACGTAGGCAAGGCGGCGCTCTTCCTCCAGACCGTCGTGGTCGCTCATGGAGTTTTCGTGGGGGAACAAGCCCTCCTCCATGCCGGTGATGAACACGCAGTCAAACTCAAGACCTTTGCTGGAGTGCACGGTCATGAGCTGGATGGCGTCCTGCCCAGCCGCGGCCATGTTGTCGCCTGCTTCCAACGCCGCGTGAGTCAAGAAAGCCTGCAGGGGAGACAGAGTCTCGCCGGTGTCTTCCAGAACAGCATCCACAGGCGCGGCCAGCAGGTCGCCCGACAGGCCCTGACTGGCCGGGCTCTGGCTGAGCAAGGCCTCGGGGCTGCTGACCAGCGGAGCCATACCGGGGGCCTCGCGGCCGAAGCCTTCTTGCATGACAAAGCTTTCGGCGGCGTTGACCAATTCGTCCAAGTTCTCAACGCGGTCTTCGCCTTCGCGCTCGTTGCGGTAGTGCTCGAGCAGGCCGCTGTGCTCCAGCATGAGCTTGATGATGTCTTTAAGGTTCAGGTCGGCGGTCTGCTCGCGCATGACGTCGAGCTTGGCCACAAAGCCTGCAATCACGGCGCCAGGGCGGCCTGTGAGTGTGCTCACCGCGTCGTGCAGCGAGCAGCCCGTGGCGCGGGCCAAGTCCTGCAACTGCTCGATGCTGCGCGCACCGATGCCACGCGCAGGGAAGTTCACCACCCGCAGAAAGCTGGTGTCGTCGTTGGGATTCTCCAGAAGGCGCAGGTAGGCCAGCGCGTGCTTGATTTCCGCCCGCTCGAAGAAGCGCAGGCCGCCATACACACGGTAGGGAATGCCGGCATTAAACAGCCCGGTTTCAATCACGCGGCTTTGCGCGTTGCTGCGGTAGAGCACGGCAATCTCCGAGCGCGGCACATCGTCTCGGATGAGTTGCTTCATCTCGTCCACCATCCATTGCGCCTCGGCAAAGTCGCTGGGGGCCTCATACACCCGCACCGGCTCGCCCGCACCCTGCTCTGTGCGCAGGTTTTTGCCCAGGCGGCGGCTGTTGTTGCTGATGAGCGCGTTGGCGCTGTCCAGGATGTTGCTGTAGCTGCGGTAGTTTTGCTCCAGCTTGATCTGCTGGCGCACCGCGAACTCGCGCACAAAGTCGGTCATGTTGCCTACGCGCGCGCCGCGGAAGGCGTAAATGCTCTGGTCGTCATCGCCCACCGCCAGCACCGAACCGCCATCACTGCCGCCCTGCCCTACGCCGGCAATCATCTTGATCCAGGCGTATTGCAGCTTGTTGGTGTCCTGAAACTCGTCGATCAAGATGTGGCGGAAGCGCCGCTGGTAGTGCTGCCGGATGGGCGCGTTGTCGCGCAGCAGCTCATAAGAGCGCAGCATCAGCTCGCCAAAGTCCACCACGCCTTCGCGCTGACACTGGTCTTCGTAGAGCTGGTAGACCTCAATCTTCTTGCGGGTGTCCGGGTCGCTGGCCACCACGTCCTTGGGGCGCAGGCCTTCTTCCTTGCAGTTACCGATAAACCAGCCCAACTGCTTGGGCGGAAAGCGCTCGGTGTCGATGTTGTACTGCTTGCACAGTCGCTTGAGGGCGGAGAGCTGATCTTGCGTATCCAGAATCTGAAAGGCCTGCGGCAGGCCAGCGTTTTTGTAATGCGCGCGCAAAAACCGGTTGCACAGGCCGTGGAAGGTGCCTATCCACATGCTGCTCACATTCACTGGCAATATGGCGGAAAGACGTGTCTTCATCTCCTTGGCCGCCTTGTTGGTAAAGGTGACCGCCAAGATACCGCCGGGTGAGACATAGCCGTTTTGCAACAGCCAAGCAATGCGCGTGGTCAGCACCCGCGTTTTGCCGGACCCCGCCCCCGCTAGAATGAGCGCGTGCTCGGCGGGCAGCGTGACAGCGGCCAGCTGCTCAGGGTTCAGGTTGTGTAACAGGGGGGGAGTGGTGCCAGCGGCGGCGAAAGAATGCATACACCGATTGTAGAAAGACCACGGCTCCCCAACTGCACGGCCGGCGATTCCCCTGCGCACTACGTTTTGGCCGCCATAAGCAAATTCATATACCGGGCCGGCCGCAACCTTTCTACAATCAAGCACCGGGCCCAAGCGATTGGCACCCGGTTTTTTATGGCCGGTGCCAGTCCAAGCGCTCAGTGTTTTGTATTGAAACTTTGGATAGGAGCTTGGACCATGGAAATTTTTGACTACGACAACATCCTCTTGCTGCCTCGCAAATGCCGGGTGGAGAGCCGTTCTGAATGCGATGCCGGCGTCGAGCTGGGCAGCCGCAAATTCCGCCTGCCGGTAGTACCCGCCAACATGAAAACCGTAGTGGACGAATCCATCTGCGAATGGCTGGCGCGTAATGGCTACTTTTACGTAATGCACCGCTTTGACCTGGACAACGTCAAGTTTGTGCAGGAGATGCATGCCAAGGACCTGTTTGCCTCCATCTCGCTGGGTGTGAAGAAGCCGGACTACGCCACCGTGGACCAGTTGGTCGCCCTGGGCCTGACACCCGAGTACATCACCATCGACATTGCCCATGGCCATGCCGACAGCGTGCGCGACATGATCATCTATCTGAAAAAGCACCTTCCCGGCAGCTTTGTGATCGCCGGCAACGTGGCCACACCCGAGGCGGTGATCGACCTGGAAAACTGGGGCGCCGATGCGACCAAGGTGGGTGTAGGCCCGGGCAAGGTGTGTATCACCAAGCTCAAGACTGGTTTTGGCACTGGCGGATGGCAGCTCAGCGCGCTCAAGTGGTGTGCCCGTGTGGCGACGAAGCCCATCATTGCCGACGGCGGCATCCGCAGCCATGGCGACATTGCCAAGAGCATCCGCTTCGGCGCGAGCATGGTCATGATCGGTTCGCTATTTGCTGGTCACGAAGAGTCGCCCGGCAAAACGGTGGAAGTCGATGGCGCCATGTTCAAGGAGTACTACGGCTCCGCCAGCGACTTCAACAAGGGCGAATACAAGCACGTCGAAGGCAAGCGCATCCTGGAGCCGATCAAGGGCAAGCTGGCCGACACGCTGATTGAAATGGAGCAGGACGTACAAAGCTCCATCAGCTATGCCGGTGGCAAGAAGCTCATGGACATCCGCAAGGTGAACTACGTGACCCTCGGCGGCGACAACGCGGGCGAACACCTGCTGATGTAAGCCCCTGCCGTGAAGGCTGTCAGCACCTCGACAGCCTTCACGGTACAAACCCTCTCCCCCCCTCGCGGGGCGGCGCTATTCTCAGGTGCAGGAGCACACTGACACCATGAAAATAGCACTTCTCGGCATCGGACTCATGGGGTTCCCCATGGGGCGCCGCCTTTGTGAAGCCGGCCACACAGTCCACGTCTGGAACCGTACCCCCGCCAAAGCGGAACGCCTCATCGTCTTCGGCGCCATCGTTCACCCCACAGCCGCACATGCCGTGTCTGACGCAGACATGGTTATCACCATGCTGGACCACGGCGGTATCGTCAGCCATGTGCTGTTTGAATTGGGCGCGGCAGACGCTATTCCGCAGGGCACGCTGCTGGTGGACATGTCGTCCATCAAACCCGTAGAAGCCCGCGACCATGCCGCCCGCCTCAGCGAACGCGGGGTGGACTACCTGGATGCCCCCGTCTCCGGCGGCACACTGGGGGCCGAGCAAGGCACGCTGGCCATCATGGCCGGTGGCAAAGCCGCCAACTTCGAGCGGGCCATGCCGGTGCTCAAAATCTTCGGACGCCCCACCCATGTGGGGCCGATTGGCTCCGGCCAACTCACCAAGCTGGCCAACCAGATGATCGTGGGCGCCACCATCGGCATCGTGGCAGAAGCCCTGCTGCTCTGTGAACGCGGCGGCGCGAATATGGGCAAGGTGAAGGAAGCCATCACCGGTGGCTTTGCGGACAGCCGCATCCTGCAGGTCCACGGCCAGCGCATGGTGGACCGCGACTTTGCGCCCCGCGCCCGCATGACGGTGCAAATCAAGGACCTGCGCAACGCCTTGGCCACGGCCTCTGAGGTCGGCTTTGATGCGCCAATTACGACCTTGTTTGAAAAGCTGTATGCCGAAGGCATCGAGCACGGCCTCTCGGACTTGGACCACGCCGGGCTGTTTGTGGAGCTGGCCAGCCGCAACGGGATGGCCTAACGCAAAGCAGGCTTCGGTCTGCGCGGACGACAACTGCAGACGTAAAAAAGCCCCGCCGGCTCGCGCCGCGGGGCTTTTTATTATCTACCGCATGGCAGATTAGTCGAAGTTGCGTGCGGGACGCTTCTTGGCATCGCGGGGCACGAAAACTTTGCCGCCGTTACCAGGCTTGGCAAAGCCAGCAGGCTTGCGGGCTGCGAAGTCGCCACGCGGGGCACCAAAGTCACCGCGAGGTGCGCCGAAATCGCCACGGGGTTGGAAGTCACCACGCGGAGGACGTGCATCACCGCGGGGAGCATCGCCACGGGGCGCGCCCTGACCGGCGAAGCGGTCGTTGAAACCGCCCTTGCGCTCGTAGCTGAAGCCTTCACGGGAAGCGCCGCCGAAGTCACGGGAGTTTTCACCGAAACCACGGTTGCCGCCGCCTTCAGGGCGTCCGCCAAAGCCACGTGGCTGGCCAAAACCACCTTCGCGGGGAGCACCATCACGCTGACCGCCACCGAAACCGCCTTCACGCGGGCCACCGAACTTGCGTTCGCGAGGCTGGAAGTCACCACCGCGGCCACGGCCACCGAAGCTGGGGCGCGACTCGGGAGCGCGCTGCTGGGGTTCCAAGCCGGGGATAGTCTCTGGCTTGATGGGCTGACGGCTGTAAGCCTCGATGTCAAAAATCTTGCGACGGTCGCGGAACTCAGCAAAAGTCACGGCAATACCGTCTCGGCCTGCACGACCGGTACGGCCGATGCGGTGGGTGTAGTCTTCAGCCTTCATGGGCAAACCGAAGTTGAACACGTGGGTGATGGTGGGCACGTCGATACCGCGAGCAGCCACATCGGTAGCCACCAGAATCTGCACCTGACCTTGGCGCAAAGCCATCAGGCGGCGGTTACGCAGGCCTTGGCTCAGGGCACCGTGCAGGGCCACAGCGGAGAAGCCGTCTTGCTGCAGGTCGTTGGCCAAGCCATCGCACTCGATCTGGGTGCTGGCAAACACCACCGCTTGGTTGATGGTGGTGTCACGCAGCCAATGGTCCAGCAGCTTGCGTTTGTGCTGGGCGTTGTCAGCCCAGAACAACACTTGCTTGATGTTGGCGTGCTTTTCCTGGGGGCTGTCGATCGTCACGCGCTGGGGTTCGCGCATCACACGGGCAGCCAATTGCTGAATGCGGGGCGCGAAGGTCGCGCTGAACATCAAGGTCTGCTTGCGGTCAATGGTGAGCTGGTTGATTTCAGCCAGGTCATCGGAGAAGCCCAGATCCAACATGCGGTCGGCTTCGTCCACCACCAGGAACTGGACTTGGTCCAGTTTGATTTGCATGGAACGTTGCAGATCCAACAGACGGCCGGGAGTGGCCACCACCAGGTTGGCGTTTTGCAGCTTGGCAATTTGCAACTGGTAAGGCATGCCACCCACGATGTTGGCAACGCGCAGACCACGGCAGTGCTGCACCAGGTCGATGGCGTCGTGTGCTACTTGCTGGGCCAGTTCGCGGGTAGGGCAAACGATCAGAGCGCCGGGGGTCGGGGCCTTGAAGTTGCGGACATTGGTCGGATCCTTGCGCTTGGGGCGCTTGGGAGCAGGCTCGCCCTTGGCGGCCGCATCGGCACAAGCCTTCTCAAACTCAGCGCGCTCAGCCTCTTCCGCTTCGGCTTGCTGGGTCAGCAGGGTGTGCAACACAGGCAGCAAGAATGCGGCAGTTTTGCCGGAGCCGGTCTGGCTGGAAACCATCAGGTCTACGAACTTGCCTGCCTTTTCGCTACCGATACCCGCCATGGCCATGGGAATGGTTTTTTGCTGAACGGTCGTAGGCTGGGTGTAGCCTAGGTCTTTACAGGCTTGCACCAAGGCTGGGGCCAGGCCCAACTCTACGAAGCCGTTAGGGGCCTCGGGTGCCGCAGCTTCAACAGTCTCAGATTCAATGGAAGTTTCCACAGGTGTTGCGGAAACGGAAAGGTTTTCGGCAGGCGCGAATTCGCCTGTCACTTCAAAAGCGTCAGTCATATTTTTTCTCACACGAAAGCGCCGCAGGTTGTGCGGCTGCTCCGTCAATGGTTAAAAAACATCAACCATCAAACGGAACCTGCTCTGACCCGCCAAGGGGTTTCTCAGTGCTGGGGGCGTATGTCGCTTGAAAAGCGTGCCCGGTGAATGAAGGGAGATGTACAAATCTCACAAGCCGCCATCATGGCGTTACCTGCGAAGCCCTCGATTATGGCATGAATTCGGGTTTATACCTAATTTAGTTTGAGAAAATGCTCACGGTAGTGTGCTAGCTCCTCGATGGACTCAGTGACATCGGCCAAAGCGGTGTGCTTCTGCTGCTTTTTGAAAGACTCGGCAACCCCGGGCTTCCAGCGTTTGGCCAGTTCTTTGAGTGTGCTGACGTCCACATTGCGGTAGTGAAAGAACGCTTCCAGTTTGGGCATGTACTTCACTAGAAAGCGGCGGTCCTGGCCGATCGAGTTGCCGCACATGGGTGATGCGCCCGCAGGCACATAAGGGCTCAAGAAAGCAATCAATGCCGCTTCTGCCTCTGCCTCGGTGACGGTAGATGCCTTGACTTTGTCGATCAAGCCGCTTTTGCCGTGGGTACCTTTGTTCCAGGCATCCATGCCATTGAGCAGCGCGTCCGCTTGATGAATCACAAACACGGGCCCCTCTACCCGCTGGCCGAGGTGGGGGTCCGTGACGATCACCGCGATTTCCAACAATCGGTCGCGTTCAGGCTCAAGACCCGTCATTTCACAGTCCAACCAGACCAGGTTTTTGTCGGATTTGGTGAGCGTGGCGGGGATGGGGGTGTTTGATTCGTCCATGGGGAGATTGTCGCCGATGACCTAAACTCTCCGGCCATGGAAGACACCGCGTTTGAATTCACACCGTCCCTTTGGATGACGACCCTGTTTGCCCTCACGCTAGTAGCCAGCGTAGTGCTCAAATTCTGGCTCGCTACGCGGCAAGTGCGCCACGTTGCGCAACACCGGGATACCGTGCCGCTGGCATTCGCGAGCCATATTGCACTGGCTGATCATCAAAAAGCGGCGGACTACACCATGGCGCAAGCCAGATTGGGCCTGCTCGAATTGGCGTGGGGCACCGCGGTGATCTTGGGCTGGACGCTGCTCGGAGGGCTACATGCATTGAATCAGGCCCTGTTGGGGTGGTTTGGCGCCCCAGTGGAAAGCAGCCTACCGCAGCAACTGGCATTGCTCGTGTGCTTTTCGGTGATTGGCTCGGTCGTGGACCTGCCCTTCTCGCTCTACCGCACTTTTGTTTTGGAGCAGCGCTTTGGCTTTAACCGCATGACACCGCGCCTGTGGCTGATCGATGGTCTCAAAGGTCTAGCTTTCAGCGCCTTGATTGGCTTGCCGCTGGCAGCTGGCGCGTTGTGGGTCATGGCGACGACCGGGACGCTCTGGTGGCTGTGGACCTGGAGCTTGTGGATGGGGTTCAGCCTGCTGATGATGTGGGTCTACCCCACATGGATTGCACCTTTGTTCAACCAGTTCAAGCCTCTCGAAGATGCCGCGCTCAAGGACCGCGTCGCCGCGCTGATGACGCGCTGCGGGTTTACCTCCAAGGGGTTTTACGTGATGGACGGTAGCAAGCGAAGCGCCCACGCCAATGCCTATTTCACCGGTTTCGGGGCCTCCAAGCGGGTCGTTTTTTATGACACCCTGCTCGCCCAACTCAGCCCAGATGAAGTCGACGCCGTATTGGCACACGAACTAGGGCACTTCAAGCACGGGCACATCCGCAAGCGCATGGCGTCCTTGTTCGCCTTGAGCTTGGCCGCTTTCGCGCTGCTGGGCTGGGTGAGCCAGCAGGCCTGGTTCTACACCGGGCTCGGGGTAGGCCCGAATATGGCAGGCGGCAATGAGGCTTTGTCACTGTTGCTGTTCATGATGGTGTTGCCCTTGGCGGGCAGCTTTACCGGCCCCCTGTTCGCGCAGCTATCCCGAAAGCACGAGTTTGAAGCCGACGCTTTCGCCGTAGCCCACGCCAATGGCGCGGCACTGTCGTCAGCGCTGCTCAAACTCTACAAGGACAATGCGTCGACACTCACCCCAGACCCTGTGTACGTGAAGTTCTATTATTCGCACCCACCGGCGCCTGAGCGTTTGGCCCGAATGCCACAGGCTCACCCAATAGCCACCACTGCTTAGACCTATAAAAATGCAATCAGCCACCGTCAGAACTGCGCTAAGCGCTACACAAATAATAGCAAGTCTTGCCAAGACCGAAGGCTGGAAGTTGCATGGTGATGGAGCAGATCTCGCCATTGAAAAGACCTACAAGTTTGAGAACTTCCTCAAAACCATGGCCTTTGCTAACGCCATCGCCTACCTCGCGGAGCAGCAAGATCATCACCCTGAGCTCTTGCTGACCTACAGCACTTGCAGCGTTCGCTTCAACACCCATGATGTGCAGGGCGTCTCTCGCTCTGACTTTGAATGCGCGGCTCTCGTGGATGCGCTTTATGCGCCTGCAGGCCCTTCCGCATGAAAGTTACCCCTTGAGCCGCCCCGGATTGGAACCCGGCTTGGTAGTAGCCGGACATGGTCGTCATGTCTGGGTAGAAACACCGGATGGACGCCGACTGATCTGCCACCCGCGTGGCAAAAAAAGTGTGACAGTGGTGGGAGACCAGGTACTCTGGCAAGCCACCCAAGATGAGGGCACGATTGAAAAGGTGCTGCCACGACGCAACCTTTTTTACCGTCAGGACGAAATTCGCACCAAGTCTTTTGCAGCAAATCTGGACCAGGTGCTGATCCTGATAGCGGCCGAACCCGAGTTCTCCGAGAGCCAGCTCTCACGGGCCCTAATTGCAGCGGAAGCGGAGCGCATCAAGCCCATCATTGCCCTGAACAAAAGTGATCTGGCGGGCCCTTTCGGGCGGGCGTGGGATCGACTCACCACTTACCGTGATATGGGCTACACCCTGGTTCCCTTGGCGCTCAAGCCCAAAGCAGAGGGATTGGACGCCACGGAGCTCAGCGTATTGCTGGAGCTCATGGAGGGAAAAACGACACTGGTGCTGGGCCCCTCAGGCTCCGGAAAAAGCACGCTCATCAATCGCTTGCTGCCGGACGCGGACGTGCTTACCAACGAGATTTCCACCGCCTTGAACTCGGGCAAGCACACCACCACCAGTACCAGCTTGTATTGGGTGGATGCTGCAAAAACCACTGCCGTGATTGATTCGCCAGGATTTCAAGAGTTCGGCCTGAACCACATTGACCCGATGCACTTAGCAGGTCTGATGCCCGACATCAAGGCCCACGCAGGCAACTGCAAGTTCTACAACTGCAGCCATCTCCACGAACCGGGCTGTGGCGTGCTTTCACAAACCAAAGAGGCCTTCAGCCCAGGCGGAATCACCGCAAATCGCTACAAAATTTATAGCGATTTGTTTGAAGAACTGTCGCAAACCCGCTATTGAATCTGGCGGCCAGCATGGCCGGCCAGGCAACAGCGGCCTAGCCGATCAACCGCGCCAGCGACAACAGGGCCAGGAAAACCATCCACATCACGACGGTGCGCCATACCAAGCCGACCACCGCGCGCAGGTGGGCAGGCTCCGGCGTGAGGCCTTCGGTGATGCCCTCCTCCCCCAAGCGCACATTGACAGCGCCGGCCGTTGCGGCAAGGACAACCCCGTCGTTGTCCAACGGATGTGCACCAGCGTGGCGGCGCCAACTGTCGACCGCATCTTCAAAGCTGCCGACAAAAGCAAAACTCAGTGCGGTCACGCGTGCGGGCAGCCAATCCACCAATTCCCAGCAACGCAAGGCTTGGGCGCGGACAGCGTCGCTGACCGGCGGCAGCTCCGGCCGGGGCGCTCTTTTGGCGAACAAAGCCAGATACTCGCTCACCCGGTAAAACACCGCACCTGCCGGCCCTAGCCCCAGAGCCGCCAATATCGAGTACCAGACGAACACACCGAAGACGTGGCGGTGCGCGCTCAACACCGAGTGCTCAATGACGTGTCGCACGATTTCACTACGAGGCAACTCGCTGGCGTCAATGCGCTTCCATTGGGCCAACGCAGCGCGCGCTGCCTCTTCGTCGCCGGCCAACAGTGCATCGCGGATTTGGGTGAAATGATGACTGAATTGCCGGAAACCGAGGGTCGCATACAACACCAGCACATTCCAAACCGCAGCGGCCGCCCAACCCCACTGCCACACCAAGGCCCAGTGAACCGCCAAGACGATCAGCGTAGGCCCCGCGGCTGCCAAACTCCACGCCAGCCACGCATGTTTGGAGGCACCGGCATCGAAGTTCTTGATCACCCAGCGCACCCAATTGCGCACTGCGTTGTGCACCGGGTTGACTTGAGGTAAGGGCTTCGCTTGCTCCAGCAAGAGTGCCAACAATATGGAGATAAAACTCATGGAGCAATCATACCCAGCACGAAGCGGTTTCAAGCACGAAGGAAGCGGTAGAGGTTGCGCAACATGCCCGCCGTTGCCCCCCAGATAAACCACTCGGCTTGTGAATCTCGGAATGGCATCGAAAACCATTCGCGGGTGGCCCCATCCCACTCCACCTGATGACGACGGTGGTTGGCCGGATCCATTAGGAATGCCAAGGGCACCTCGAAGATATGCGCCACCTCGTCCGGGTTCGCGCAAAGTCGAACCTCCGGTGAAATCAGGGCGATCACAGGGGTCACGATAAAGGCACTACCTGTGGTGTAGTGCGGCAGTATGCCCAACACGTCGGCAAACTGCGGCTCCAAGCCCACCTCTTCGTGCGCCTCGCGCAAAGCGGTAGCGATCGCATCCGCGTCGGAGGCATCCGCCTTTCCGCCGGGAAATGCAATTTGCCCGGAATGGCTCGACAAATGTGCCGTACGCTGCGTCAACAACACAGTGGGCTCTGCCCTCATCATCACCGGAATCAGTACCGATGCATGCGACGGAACCCGCTCTGAAAATTGATGTTCAGCGCGCAGCTCCGGCGACCACTCGGGCTGACGTAGAAAATGCTGGCGCAGCGCTTGCGGTGTCAGCGCCTCTGCGTCTACAGCTTTCAGGTGACTGTCGACACCCACCACAGGCACCATCTGCGGATCAAATGATGGCAATGTTTTGGCTTTTAAACTCATACAACGCAGGCAAGAAAAAAGCCGCCACAGCTTGTCACCGGGGCGGCTCTCATGAAGACGGACGGCAGATTACGCTGCTGTCTTCTTCGCTGGCAGTTTTTCCTTGATACGTGCAGACTTGCCGCTACGGTCACGGAGGTAGTACAGCTTGGCGCGGCGCACGTCGCCGCGGCGCTTGACTTCGATGCTGGCGATCAGAGGGGAGTAGGTTTGGAACGTACGTTCCACGCCTTCGCCGCTGGAGATCTTGCGCACGATGAAGCCGCTGTTCAGGCCACGGTTACGCTTGGCGATAACCACGCCTTCGTAAGCCTGCACGCGCTTGCGTGTACCTTCAACCACGTTCACGCTCACGATGACGGTGTCACCGGGGGCGAATTCGGGGATTGTTTTTCCGAGACGGGCGATTTCTTCCTGCTCGAGCGCTTGAATGATGTTGCTCATGGTTTCCTTCGTGATCTTGCTCGCGCCGGCACCGGAATTGGTGCCAATATCAAAGCCTGAGGGCTAGCTATCTGGCCGGGCAGAGGATCGGTTAGCCCTCTATTATAGCAAGTTCAGTTTTTGGCCTGCAAAAGCCGCTCATCGGCCTTGGTAATCAAACCCTTGTTGCGGGCTTGTTCCAGTATGTCGGGCCTGTGATTCGCCGTAAGCTCCAGCCGCTGCTGACGGCGCCACGCTTCAATACGGGCATGATGCCCTGATAGCAACACGTCCGGCACCGGGGCACCTGACCATACTTCCGGGCGTGTGTAATGCGGACAATCCAGCAGGCCGTCCAAAGCAGAGTTAAAACTGTCTTGGTGATGACTTTGGGCATCCGTGAGCACACCGGGCTGCAAACGTGCCACTGCATCCAGCAAAGCCATGGCAGCAATCTCGCCACCGGACAATATGAAGTCTCCCAAACTGATTTGCTGGTCGACATAGCGGTCAATAAAGCGCTGGTCTATGCCTTCGTAGCGCCCGCAGAGAAGAATAGCGCCCGAACTCTGCGACCACGCCTCCACACCCTCGTGCTTCAGCGGGGAGCCAATCGGAGAAAACAGCACCACAGGCGCCTGATCCGAGCGCTGGGCCCGGATATGCAGGAGTGTGGCCTCCAAGGGTTCGGCCATCATGACCATGCCCGGACCGCCACCAAATGGCCTGTCGTCTGCGCGGCGGTAATTGCCTTGCGCGAAATCCCGGGGGTTGTGCAAGCACACCTCGACGAGGCCGCTTTCATAAGCCCGGCGGGTAATACCCGCCGTCAACAGCGGGGCGAACAGCTCGGGAAATAGAGTGATGACATCGAAGCGCACGTCGGGCGCCTCAATAGTCCAGTTGCCAGTCCACGCGAATGGTCTTGGTCGGCAGACTCACATCGTCGACGTAGGCTGACACAAAGGGGATCATGCGTTCAACGGGTTTACCGTCTTGAACCGACTCAATGACCAGCACCGTTTGTGGCCCCGTGGACAGCAACTCTTTGACCGTGCCCAAGCTCTCTTGCTCGCGGTTGATGACTTCCAGTCCCATCAAATCGACCCAGTAAAACTCATCGATAGCGGCGGCAGGAAATGCGGCACGGGAAATAAAGATGCGCGAACCTTTCAAGGCTTCGGCATCGGTGCGGTCGCCAATGCCCCGGACGCAAGCGACCACGGAATCAGAGTGCACTTTGGATTCTTTGACTGCGATGCTTGCAGCACCGGTAAAAGGCTGTGGGCCTTTTTCAGTCGGCAATAAAAACCATTGGCGGGCGGCGAACAACGCCTCAGGGTTTGCGCTGTAAGGCAAGACCTTGAACCAGCCTTTGATACCCCACGCATCTGCAATCCGCCCGACTTCAATAGCGTCTGCCGGCAGGCTAGCGGCTTCGAGTCCAGGGAGCATAGTCATGAGAGGTATCTACCGGTGCTCCGCTTCACAGCGGCGCACCGATGTGATCATTAAGCGGCTTTTTTAGCAGCTTGGCTGATCAAACGTTCCACGGTAGGAGAGGCTTGTGCGCCAACGCCTTGCCAGTAGGTCAAGCGGTCTTGCGCAATACGAATGCTTTCTTCGTTTGCCTTGGCGATGGGGTTGTAGAACCCGATGCGCTCGATGAAGCGGCCGTCGCGGCGGCTACGCTTGTCAGCAATCACAATATTGAAAAACGGGCGAGCTTTTGCACCACCACGAGCGAGTCGAATGACGACCATGATTTATCCTTTGGGTAGCTGAGAGAATTCAGCCTTGAACTCAGAGCTTGAGACACGCAACTGACCACCCGGCCAGTGACACTCTGAATAGCCTTCCATTATAACGTTTTCCAACTCATGACCAAAATCCGCCCCAGCACTGAAGCCGACATCTCCGCGATTACCTCCATTTATGCGCACCATGTACTGACGGGAACAGGGACTTTCGAAACCACCCCTCCCACCGAGGAAGACATGAAGGGGCGTCGCGCGGATGTGCTGTCCAAAGCACTCCCCTACCTGGTGGCAGAAGTCGATGGCAACGTCATCGGGTTTGCCTATTGCAACTGGTTCAAACCACGGCCCGCCTATCGCTTCTCCGCGGAGGACTCGATTTACCTCGCGCCTGAGGCCCACGGCAAAGGGCTGGGCAAGTTATTGCTCACCGAACTTATGGCTCAGGCGGAGCGCTGTGGCGTTCGCAAGTTGATCGCCGTTATCGGCGACTCTGAGAACCGCGGATCGATTGGCGTGCACGCCAGTTGCGGCTACCGGCATGCGGGTGTGATCGAGGCTTGCGGATGGAAGTTCGAACGTTGGCTGGACATTGTGCTCATGGAAAAAAGCATCGGCGCCGGGAACTCCACTGCACCGGTAGACGTCCGCGTATGAAAAGCAAAACCTGGGCTGTTTGGCTGACCCTGACCGTCGGCGCGTTGGGCCTGCACCGGCTCTACCTCGGCCGATATGACGTTTGGGCCAAGCTACTGCCCCTGCCCACCTTGCTGGGTAGTTACGGAGTGTGGCGGGCACGCAGCTTCGGGGTAGACGACCAAGGGAGTTGGTTGTTGATGCCACTGCTAGGCCTCACCCTCGCGGCCTGCGCGCTCAATGCCATTGTGTACGGGCTGATGAGTGCTGAAAAGTGGAATCAACAATTCAACCCACAGGCACCTGACGCACCCCAGGGTGAGACCCATTGGATGACGGTGGTAGGCCTGGTAGCGGCGCTGGGCCTAGGAACCACGGTGTTGATGGCGACTCTGGCATTCGGCATTCAGCGCTCTTTTGAGTACCAGATGCAGCCTAGCCAGAGCCCGCCACCCACCGCTGAGGTCAAAAAATCTGCAGACTGACCCAGTAGGCAATGGCTGCAACGAATGCAGCGGCAGGAATCGTCAGCACCCACGCCCACACGATGTTTCCTGCCACTCCCCAACGCACCGCGCTCGCGCGCTGCGTTGAACCCACACCCACAATCGCCCCTGTAATGGTGTGCGTGGTGGAAACCGGCACACCCAATGCGGTTGCGAGAAACAGTGTCAAAGCGCCGCCAGTCTCCGCACAAAAGCCCCCTACCGGCTTGAGCTTAGTGATTTTCTGCCCCATGGTTCGCACTATGCGCCAGCCACCAAACATGGTGCCAGCACCAATGGCAACATAGCAGGACACGATGGTCCAAGTCGGCGGCGCACTCTCCGTCGGCAGCACATAGCCTGTGGCGATCAACATCATCCAAATAATGCCAATCGTTTTTTGGGCGTCGTTACCGCCATGACCCAAGCTGTATGCGCCCGCGCTCACCAGCTGCAAGCGACGGAACCACTTGTCGATCCTTGAAGGACGCATACGCCTGAAGGTCCAAGCGACCACCACCATCATGACGGAGCCCAGCGTAAAGCCCAGCAGCGGCGAGACAAAAATGAACGTCACGGTTTTCATAATGCCCGCTGAAATCAATGCACTGGCACCGGCCTTGGCAATGACCGCGCCCACGATGCCGCCGATCAAGGCGTGCGAAGAGCTGCTGGGAATGCCGTAGTACCAGGTAATGACGTTCCATGTGATCGCACCGACCAAGGCACCAAACACCACATGGGTGTCCACCACGCCCGGCTGCACGATTCCCTTGCCCACGGTCGCGGCAACACTGAGGTGGAAGATAAAGATCGCAATAAAGTTGAAAAATGCGGCAAAGATGACCGCTTGGCCCGGCTTGAGCACGCCGGTGGACACCACTGTTGCAATCGAGTTCGCTGCATCATGAAAGCCATTCATGAAGTCGAACGCCAATGCGAGCGCCACCAACAGAGCTACCACCCATAAGGCTGTCTGGACTTGTTCCATCGTGATAAACCCGCGCTGTCGATCAGGAGTTCTCGAGGATGATGCCCTCGATCACATTGGCCACGTCTTCACACTTGTCGGTGATGGTTTCCAGCAGCTCGTAAATGGCCTTGAGCTTGATGAGTTCACGCACATCCTCTTGCTCCCGGAACAACTTGCTCATGGCGGTGCGCATCACACGATCGGCATCCGACTCCAGGCGATCGATTTCTTCGCAGGTCTTCAGCGCCGCTTCTGCGGTGGCATGGTCCGCAATATCCGACAGCAATCGCACCGCATCCCGCAAGCGCTCGCAGCATTTGACGCTCAAATCGGTGAGTCGAACAATTTCTTCCGTCATGACGCGAACGTCATACAGCGCCATCGTCTCCGCAGAGTCCTGAATCAGGTCTGCCACGTCATCCATAGTGTTGATGAGGGAGTGAATCTGCTCGCGATCGATGGGCGTGATGAAGGTGATGTGAATGGCCTTATTCACTTCATGGGTCACACGGTCTGCGGCACGCTCCGCGTCATCGACTTCCTGGTTGTATTTGGCACGCAGATCCGCATCGCTGTAATTGGCCACCAACTTGGAAAACGCTTGGGCCGCCTCCACGATGCGATCAGCATGCTGATTGAACATCTCAAAAAAATTGCCTTCGCGAGGCAATAGCCTTCCAAAGAACATGCGGGGGACTCCTAACGATTAAATATGACAGTCTTGTGACTAATTGAAGAATGCCCGCGAGTTTAACCGGCTACAGCCCTACAGGTTTCAGGGAGTTACGGACGCCCGAAGTGTCACAGGCAGCACCTTAAAAAACAAAAGCCCCGCAACCGGAGTCGCGGGGCTTTTGCCCTGTATGGCGCCGCAGCGCCGTAGCATCTGCTTACTTCACAGTTGCAGCAGACTCGGTGTAGTCGCTGATCTTGTCAAAGTTCAGGTACTGGTACACCTTGTCGCTAGCGGCAGTCAGCACACCCATGTCAGCCAGATATTCTTCCTTGGTAGGAATGCGACCCAACTTGGAAGCAATGGCAGCCAGCTCGGCAGAACCCAAGTACACATTGCTGTTTTTGCCCAAGCGGTTGGGGAAGTTGCGGGTAGACGTAGAGAAGACGGTCGCGCCCTCTTTCACTTGCGCCTGGTTGCCCATGCACAGGCTGCAGCCTGGCATTTCCATGCGGGCACCTGCGCCACCCAACACGCCGTAGTGGCCTTCGTCGCTCAACTGCTTGGCGTCCATCTTGGTAGGCGGTGCAATCCACAGCTTGACCGGAATGTCGCGCTTGCCTTCCATCAGCTTGGACGCTGCACGGAAGTGGCCGATGTTGGTCATGCAGGAACCGATGAACACTTCATCGATCTTGGCACCAGCAACTTCAGCCAATGTCTTCACATCGTCCGGATCGTTGGGGCATGCCACGATAGGCTCATGGATGTCGGCCAGGTCGATCTCGATGACAGCGGCGTACTCTGCATCCGCGTCGCCCTTGAGCAACTCGGGGTTCTTGAGCCAGGCTTCCTGGGCTGCGATACGGCGGGCCAGGGTACGGGCATCAGAGTAACCATTGGCAATCATCCACTTCATCATGGTGATGTTGCTATTGACGTACTCTTGGATCGGCTCTTTGTTCAGATGCACGGTGCAACCTGCGGCAGAGCGTTCGGCAGACGCGTCAGACAACTCAAACGCCTGCTCGACCTTCAGATCTGGCAAACCTTCGATTTCGAGGATGCGGCCGGAGAAGATGTTCTTCTTGCCCTTCTTCTCGACAGTCAGCAGGCCGGCCTTGATGGCGTACAAGGGAATCGCGTTCACCAAATCGCGCAAGGTCACGCCGGGCTGCATCTTGCCCTTGAAGCGAACCAACACCGACTCAGGCATATCCAAAGGCATCACGCCTGTCGCAGCAGCAAACGCCACCAAACCGGAACCCGCGGGGAAGCTAATACCGATAGGGAAACGGGTGTGGCTATCGCCACCGGTGCCCACGGTATCAGGCAACAACAGGCGGTTGAGCCAGGAGTGAATCACACCGTCACCGGGGCGCAAGCTGATGCCGCCGCGGGTGCTGATGAAGTCAGGCAGCTCGTGGTGCATCTTCACATCCACGGGCTTGGGGTAGGCCGCGGTGTGGCAGAAGGACTGCATCACCAAGTCGGCAGAGAAGCCCAGGCAAGCCAAGTCTTTCAGCTCGTCGCGGGTCATCGGGCCGGTGGTGTCTTGGGAGCCGACGGAGGTCATCTTGGGCTCGCAATAAGTGCCAGGGCGCACGCCTTGGCCTTCGGGCAAACCGCAGGCACGACCGACCATCTTCTGGGCCAAGCTGAAACCCTTCTTGGTATCCACCGGGTTCTGGGGCAGGCGGAACAATGTGGAAGGCTTCAGACCCAACGCTTCACGGGCTTTGGCAGTCAAGCCACGGCCGATGATCAAGGGGATACGGCCACCAGCGCGCACTTCGTCAAACAGCACTTCGCTCTTGACTTCGAAAGATGCGATTTCTTTGCCGTCCTTGAAAGCTTTACCGTCATAGGGGCGCAGTTCCACCACATCACCCATGGCCATCTGGCTCACATCCAACTCAATTGGCAAAGCGCCAGAGTCTTCCATGGTGTTGTAGAAAATCGGGGCAATTTTCCCGCCCAAGCAGACTCCACCGAAACGCTTGTTGGGGACAAACGGAATGTCCTCGCCGGTAAACCACAACACGGAGTTGGTCGCAGACTTGCGCGACGAACCAGTGCCCACCACATCGCCCACGTAGGCGACGAGATTGCCCTTCGCGCGCAGGTCTTCGAGGAACTTGACCGGGCCACGCTTGCCATCTTCTTCAGGGGTAATGCCGGGGCGGGCATTCTTGTGCATCGCCAGCGCATGCAAAGGAATGTCAGGGCGGCTCCAGGCGTCTGGCGCAGGAGACAGGTCGTCGGTGTTGATCTCACCAGCGACCTTGAAAATGCTGACCGTGATGGACTTGGGCACTTCAGGGCGGCTGGTGAACCACTCGGCGTCGGCCCAGCTTTGCAGCACAGCCTTGGCAAAGGTATTGCCCTTGTCGGCCTTTTCCTTGACATCATGGAACTGGTCGAACATCAGCAAAGTTTTTTTCAGGCCTTCAGCGGCTTCTGCAGCCACTGCCGCGTCGTCCAACAAATCGACCATGGGGCTGATGTTGTAGCCGCCCAGCATGGTGCCCAACAATTCGGTCGCACGGGCGCGGGTGATCAGGGAGCATTTTTCAGTGCCGTGGGCCACAGCAGCCAGGTAGCTGGCTTTGACTTTGGCGGCATCGTCCACACCCGCAGGTACGCGGTGGGTGATCAATTCGACGAGAGTGGCCTCTTCGCCAGCGGGGGGCGCCTTGAGCAACTCGATCAATTCGCCGGTCTGCTTGGCAGACAAAGGCAGGGGGGGAATGCCCAACGCAGCGCGTTCAGCCACATGGTCACGGTAAGCTTGTAACATCTTCACTCTCCTTCACAAAAACAATAAAAACCGACTATAGCCCTCGCCAAATATGCGCAGGCTGCTATTTATTTAGTAGCACTCAACTCTGGACTGCCTGGCGCGAGCGCAGGGTCCAACAAGTGGGGCGCTGGGTTCTGCTGCATCGCCAGTGCAACAGCTTCTTGCGCCGGACTCATGCAGGCATCTGCAAGCCTGCGGCCTTTGCGCTGATCCATCAACATGGACTTGTTGGCCAGTTGCAGCCACACCGCACCGCGGGCTGCATCTTCCAAACGAATGGCACCGGTGGTGGTAGCCACGGGCACCATGACAAATTTATGGGCGCCAGCTTGCACATCAAAATGCCCCGGCCAAGCCGGATGGGGACGGACCGAAACCCGCTGGGCCAACTCGCAAGGCAACTGCCCGGTGGCAACACTGCCAACCAGCGCCATCTGCTCGTCTGTGAGGGGCACTGCTTTGGATTGCATTTTCCCAGGCGACATGCCCACTGGATGCTTGGCGGCCACATTCCGGACCACCGGGTTGGCCCAAGCCATGCCCGTTGCGGTAACCAGCCCTAGACCCCAAAAAACAAGAAACGCACAACGCAGGAACATCACATCACCTCCGGAACAGAAGAAGACACAAAGTAGGCGGCAACCGTGTCCGGCAGCGCGACGCCTGTGGCGTGCGCACGCTCCAACAACTGCCAGAAAAACCGGTAACTCGCCCGGTCATGCAGCACACCGCCCACCGAAACGGGGCCCCACTGCGCAACGGCTGCCGCTTCCAGAATACGGGCCGCCTCGTCTACTACCCGACGGTCAGGCGAAAAAGCCCGCACGATGGGGCGGATTTGATCGGGGTGAATGCTCCACATCCGGGTGTAGCCCAGGGCTTGAGAAGCAAAGCGCGCAGAGCGGGCCAGGGCGGGAACGTCTTTGAATTCCGTTACTACACAATGCGACGGCACTTTGCCGAATGCATGGCAGGCACTGGCGATCTCTGTTTTGGCGCGCACCACCAAGGGGTGGTGAAACTGGTCCAAGGTGGCCGCGTCGGATGCACCGCGCACACCCATCGCGCAGGCGGGAATGGCGCCACCATGGCTGGACACAAAATCCATCAAACCGAAACTGATCGACTGGACGCGCGGGTGAGCGGCAATCTCAAAAGCGCGATGCACGGCTGCCGGCGACTCAATCAATACATGCAAGGGGATCGCTGCGGCATTAGCGCCGAGGGCATTCATAGCGCGCACCGCGACATCAACATCCGCTGCGGACTCCATCTTTGGAAGCATGATGTAACTTAGAGCGTGGGCAGCACCACCGACCACACATTCCACATCCTGCAAAAACGCAGGGTGGTCGACAGCATGCAGGCGCGCGCCTACACGGCGACGCAAGCCATTTGCTATCAAATCAGGAGTGTCTTGCGCAGACTTGGCGAGCGCTGCAACCATATTGGCATGGTCCAGCTCGCCGCCGACGGGCGCACCGTCTTCGCAGTCCAGCGTCACGTCAAAGACGCAAGCGCCGAACTCCTGGGTCATGTCCGCCTGCAGCTGCAGGCTCTTGACCATGCGGGCTTCTACACCGCTGTAATGGTCACACACCGGCAGTACACCCGCAGCGCCCTGCGCACCTAAAAGGATGTCGCGAGGGTGCTTCACGGTGGGCGCCGGTGCGTGGGCCAAGGATTACAGCAAGTGCTTCACGCCGTCTTGTTCGCCCTGGAGTTCAGCCAAGGTCTTGTTGATGCACTCTTGGGAGAACGCATCGATTTCCAAGCCTTCAACAATCTTGTATTCGCCTTTGGCACAAGTCACGGGGTAACCGAACATGACTTCCTTGGGGATGCCGTATTCGCCGTTCGAAGGAATGCCCATGGTGACCCACTTGCCGTTGGTACCCAGAGCCCAGTCACGCATGTGGTCGATAGCTGCGTTGGCAGCGGACGCTGCGGACGACAAGCCACGTGCAGCGATGATGGCAGCGCCACGCTTGCCCACGGTGGGCAAGAAAGTTTCGCGGTTCCAAGTTTCGTCGTTGATCATGTCTTTCACAGACTGACCGGCGATCGTGGCGAAACGGTAGTCGGCGTACATGGTGGGAGAGTGGTTACCCCACACTGCCAAGTTTTCGATGTCCGCCACGGCCTTACCGGTCTTGGCAGCCAACTGGCTGGCAGCGCGGTTGTGGTCCAAGCGCAGCATGGCGGTGAAGTTCTTGGCTGGCAGATCAGGGGCTGCCTTCATGGCGATGTAGGCGTTGGTGTTGGCGGGGTTACCGACCACCAGCACGCGCACGTCGCGGGAAGCCACGGCATTCAGTGCCTTGCCTTGGGTGGTGAAGATGGCGCCGTTGATAGCCAAGAGTTCTGCGCGCTCCATGCCGGGGCCGCGTGGGCGGGAGCCGACCAACAAGGCGTAGTCGGTGTCTTTGAATGCTGTCATTGGGTCAGAGTGCGCCTCAATGCCCACCAACAGGGGGAATGCGCAATCTTCCACCTCCATGATCACGCCCTTCAGCGCGTTTTGGGCTTTTTCGTCCGGAATTTCCAGCAATTGCAAGATGACGGGCTGGTCTTTGCCCAGCATTTCGCCGGAGGCGATGCGAAACAGAAGGGCGTAACCGATTTGACCTGCTGCGCCTGTAACGGCAACGCGGACGGGTTTCTTGCTCATGGTAAAACTCCAGGAAGTGTTGAGAAAACGGCGACTAGGCAGCGCCTGCAACAGGCCATGCTGCGCTGCAGATTGCCCCCGAGTTTACCCTCGAATTTGACGCCCAGTCAATTTGTCTTATGTCTTATATAAGATATGATTAGGGATTATTTTGAGTCTGACTCGCAGCTGACATTCACGCCCTCCACATGCCCGCAAACACCCTTCCATCGAACGACAGCGCCAGTGGCGCGACTGCCGATCAGGGCATGGCGCCGGGCCCGGCTATCACACCGGCATTCAGCCCGCTGTACCAGCAGATCAAAGCGCTCATTCTCCAAAGTCTGCAAAGCGGCGAATGGAAGCCCAGCACCGCCATCCCCAGCGAGCAAGAACTGGCCGGTCGCTACCGAGTGAGCCAAGGCACAGTGCGCAAAGCCATCGACGAACTGGCCGCAGAGAACCTGGTGGTGCGCCGCCAAGGAAAAGGCACGTTTGTGGCCACCCATGCCGAACGCCACACCCAGTACCGGTTTCTGCGACTGGTACCCGAGGGCGGCGAGCAAGCCAATGAAGGTCCTGCCGAGCGCCGCATCATTGACTGCAAACGCACCCGTGCAACCGCAGATGTCGCCCGTGCACTGTCGCTCCGGGCGGGAGACGCGGTACTTCAGGTGCGGCGGGTGTTGTCATTTGCCGGCACACCCACCATTCTGGAAGATTTATGGCTCCCCGGCGGTCCTTTCAAAGGGCTGACGGCAGAGCGCCTGAACAGCTACAACGGCGCGATGTATGCGCTTTTTGAAACAGAATTCGGCGTCCGCATGGTGCGGGCGGAAGAAAAAATCAAAGCAGTTCTCCCAGATGCAGAACAGCGTGGACTGCTCCAAACCGGTGCGCAAACGCCATTATTGAGCGTGGAGCGAACTGCGTTCACCTACAACGATTTACCCATGGAACTCCGTCGGGGCTTGTACCTGACCGACACACACTACTATCGAAATGCGCTAAATTGATGCATTGCACCATGAAAGACCAATGTCAGATTGGTGCGGTGCAATAGAATTTTGGCCTGCGATTTCCAGAATTACAAACACGTTACATCCAAGAAAGCCCATCCATGACTGAGCTCAACTCCTCCTCCAAGCGCGCGCGGCCCGAATTCCGCAACATCAATGCGCTCAGCGACCTCCCAACGTATCGCCTGCCTCCGGCAGGTTGGGTATCGATCCTCCACCGGATCAGCGGCGCCATCATGTTTATCCTGATGCCACTCATTATCTGGATGTTTGATACATCCGTATCCTCGGAAATCTCATTTGCAAAGTTCACCAGTGTGTTTAGCCTCGGTGTGGGCTTTATCCCCGGATGGTTCATGAAACTGGTCGCTCTGGCCCTCATCTGGGCTTATTTGCACCACTTCATCGCTGGCGTGCGCCACCTGTGGATGGATATCAACCACGCAGTGAGCAAAGAGTTCGGTCGCAGCTCCGCCATCGTGACCCTGAGCCTGGGCAGCTTGTTGACGCTGGCCCTGGGACTCAAGCTCTTCGGCGTTTACTAAGCAACAACTAAAAAGGAATCACTTCATGGCAGTTAATTACGGATCCAAACGCGTCGTTGTTGGCGCTCACTACGGCCTGCGCGACTGGTTGGCTCAGCGCGTGACCGCGGTGCTGATGGCACTTTTTACCGTGGTCTTGCTGGCGCAAGTACTCTTGTCCAAAGGCCCTATCGGCTACGACAAATGGGCTGGTATCTTTTCCACGCAGTGGATGAAGTTTTTGACCTTCGCGGTCATCATCGCCATGCTCTACCACGTGTGGGTAGGCGTGCGTGACATCTGGATGGATTACATCAAACCGGTCTCTATCCGCTTGTCCTTGCAGGTGTTTTCTATCGTTTGGCTAGTTGGCTGCGCCGGCTGGGCGATCCAAGTTCTGTGGCGTCTCTGATCCCTTCCAACAGGCACTAATTCATGTCTTACTCCGTTTCTAAACGCAAATTCGACGTCGTCATCGTAGGAGCCGGCGGCTCCGGCATGCGCGCATCCCTGCAACTGGCTCGCGCCGGCTTGAACGTGGCAGTGCTGTCCAAAGTGTTCCCCACCCGCTCCCACACTGTGGCAGCGCAAGGCGGCATCGGTGCCTCCCTGGGCAACATGAACGACGACAACTGGCACTACCACTTCTACGATACCGTCAAGGGTTCCGACTGGCTCGGCGACCAAGACGCCATCGAATTCATGTGCCGCGAAGCCCCCAAGGTCGTGTACGACTTGGAACACATGGGTATGCCTTTCGACCGAAACCCTGACGGCACCATTTACCAGCGCCCCTTCGGCGGCCACACCGCCAATTACGGCGAAAAGGCTGTAGAACGCGCTTGCGCAGCGGCTGACCGTACCGGCCACGCCATGTTGCACACGCTGTACCAGCAAAACGTGGCAGCCAAAACCAGCTTCTTCGTGGAATGGATGGCCCTCGACCTGATCCGTAACGCTGAAGGCGACGTGGTCGGTGTCACCGCCCTGGAAATGGAAACTGGCGATATCCACATTCTGGAAGCCAAGACCACTTTGTTGGCCACCGGTGGGGCGGGCCGCATTTTTGCTGCATCCACCAACGCCTTCATCAACACCGGTGACGGCTTGGGTATGGCAGCACGCGCCGGCATTCCTTTGGAAGACATGGAATTCTGGCAATTCCACCCCACCGGCGTCGCCGGTGCCGGCGTGTTGCTGACCGAAGGTTGCCGTGGCGAAGGCGCTATTTTGCTGAACAGCAACGGCGAACGCTTCATGGAGCGCTATGCGCCCACCCTGAAAGACTTGGCTCCGCGTGACTTCGTGTCCCGCTCCATGGACCAAGAAATCAAGGAAGGCCGTGGCTGCGGCCCGAACAAGGACTACGTGCTCTTGAAGCTGGACCACTTGGGTGCCGAAACCATCCACAAACGCCTGCCATCGGTGTACGAAATCGGCGTGAACTTCGCCAACGTGGACATCACCAAAGAGCCTATCCCTGTAGTGCCTACTATCCACTACCAGATGGGTGGTATCCCTACCAACGTCAATGGTCAGGTCGTGGTGCAAAACGGCGACGTTCACAACCAGGTCGTCAACGGCTTGTACGCGGTGGGCGAATGCTCGTGCGTTTCGGTGCACGGCGCCAACCGCCTGGGTACCAACTCTTTGCTGGACTTGTTGGTCTTCGGCCGTGCCGCCGGCAACCACATCGTCAACTACATCAAGGGCAGCAAAGAGCACAAGCCCCTGCCCAAAGACGCTGCAGACCGTACCCTCGAGCGTGTGTCCCGCTTGGATAACGCCAAGAGTGGCGAATACGCGCAAGACGTGGCCAACGACCTGCGCGCCTCGATGCAGCAACATGCTGGCGTTTTCCGCACCCAGAAGAGCATGGACGAAGGCGTGGTCAAAATCGCCGAGCTGCGCGAGCGGGTCAAGGCGCTCAACCTCAAGGACAAATCCAAGGTCTTCAATACCGCACGTATCGAAGCCCTCGAAGTGGAAAACCTGATCGAGGCAGCAGAAGCCACCATCGTGTCTGCCGCTGCACGTCACGAAAGCCGCGGCGCCCACACTGTGGACGACTACGGCGATACAGCCGAACACCCCAACGGCCGTAACGACAAAGAGTGGCACAAGCACACGCTGTGGTACAGCGAAGGCAATCGCCTGTCTTACAAGCCGGTTCAAATGAAGCCTTTGACCGTGGACTCGGTGCCACTCAAGGTTCGTACGTTCTAAAGCGAGATCAAGATCATGACCAAACGCATTTTTTCCATTTATCGCTACGATCCGGACAAGGACGCCAAGCCCTACATGCAGGACATCGAGGTCGAACTCGATGGCTCCGAACGCATGTTGCTGGACGCCTTGATGAAGCTCAAGGCCATCGATCCTTCCATCTCCTTCCGCCGCTCTTGCCGCGAAGGCGTTTGCGGATCGGACGCCATGAACATCAACGGCAAAAACGGTCTGGCCTGCCTGACCAACATGCTGACCTTGCATGGCAAGATTGTGTTGAAACCCCTGCCCGGCCTGCCAGTGATCCGCGACTTGATCGTGGACATGACCCAGTTCTTCAAGCAGTACAACTCGATCAAGCCCTACTTGATCAACGACACCGTACCGCCTGAAAAAGAACGCCTGCAGTCGCCCGAAGAGCGCGAAGAGCTCAACGGCCTGTACGAGTGCATCTTGTGCGCCAGCTGCTCCACCAGCTGCCCCAGCTTCTGGTGGAACCCCGACAAGTTTGTGGGCCCTGCCGGCTTGCTGCAGGCCTACCGCTTTATTGCGGACAGCCGCGATCAGGCTACCGGTGAGCGTCTCGACAACCTGGAAGATCCGTACCGTTTGTTCCGTTGCCACACCATCATGAACTGCGTCGACGTCTGCCCCAAGGGATTGAACCCCACCAAGGCGATCGGCAAGATCAAGGAAATGATGGTTTTGCGTGCGGTTTAACGCAAGCTATGGTGCAAGCGCATGACAGACGAAAAAATCGATGAACGAGGCTTGAGCAAACTGCAATGGCGCTGCCGTCGCGGTCTGCTGGAAAACGACTTGTTCATCGAGCGTTTTTTCCGCCGGTACAGCGACACCTTGACGGTTCGCCATGCCGACGCCCTGTCTGCGCTCATGGACCTGAGCGACAACGACCTGCTCGACGTGCACTTGGCACGAAAAACGCTATTGCAGGTGGACGCTGCCCTCGATCGCGCAGACGTCCATGAAGTTTTGAAAATGTTGAGAGAACCTCTCTGAAAGGCGAAAGATGAAACTAGCTGATAACAAAGCCACCCTGTCGTTCAGTAACGGCAGCCCCAGCGTGGAAATGCCCGTGTACCAGGGCAACATCGGACCGGATGTGATCGACATCCGCAAGCTTTACGCCCAGACCGGCATGTTCACCTATGACCCCGGTTTTCTCTCAACAGCTTCCTGCCAGTCTGGCATCACCTACATCGACGGCGACAAGGGTGAATTGCTGTACCGCGGCTACCCCATCGAGCAGTTGGCCACCAACGTTGACTACTTGGACACCTGCCACCTGTTGCTGAAGGGTGAACTGCCCAACGCCACAGAGCGCGTGGACTTCCACAAACTCGTGACCAACCACACCATGGTCAATGAGCAGATGCAGTTCTTCTTGCGTGGCTTCCGCCGTGACGCACACCCTATGGCGGTGTTGACCGGCTTGGTGGGCGCCCTGTCTGCGTTCTACCACGACAGCACTGACATCAATAACCCTGAGCACCGCGAAATTGCCGCGATCCGTCTGATCGCCAAGATGCCTACGCTCGTGGCCATGGCCTACAAGTACGGCGTGGGCCAGCCTTTCATGTACCCGCAGAACGACCTGAGCTACTCCGGCAACTTCCTGCGCATGATGTTCGGCACTCCTTGCGAAGAGTACAAGGTCAACCCTGTGATCGAACGTGCGATGGACCGCATCTTTATTCTGCACGCAGACCACGAGCAGAACGCATCCACCTCTACCGTTCGTCTGTGCGGTTCCTCCGGCACCAACCCGTTTGCTGCCATTGCAGCCGGTGTGGCTTGCTTGTGGGGCCCTGCCCACGGCGGTGCGAACGAAGCCTGCCTGAACATGCTGGAAGACATCCAGCGCCAAGGCGGTGTCTCCAAGGTCGGCCAGTTCATGGAACAGGTCAAAGACAAGAACTCCGGCGTCAAGCTCATGGGCTTCGGTCACCGCGTGTACAAGAACTACGACCCCCGCGCCAAGCTCATGCAAGAGACTTGCAATGAAGTGCTGGAAGCCCTGGGACTGGAAAACGACCCCCTGTTCAAGCTCGCCAAGCAGCTGGAAAAGATTGCACTGGAAGACGATTACTTCGTCCAGCGCAAGCTGTACCCCAACGTGGACTTCTACTCCGGCATCGTGCAGCGCGCCATCGGCATCCCTGTGAACTTGTTCACCGGTATCTTCGCGTTGGCCCGTACCGTTGGCTGGATTGCCCAGTTAAACGAAATGATCGGCGACCCTGAATACAAGATCGGCCGCCCACGCCAGCTGTTCACCGGTTCCGTCAAGCGCGACGTCAAGCCCCTCGACCAGCGCTAAGCCCTAGGCTAAGCACCAACCCCGCCACCCGAAAGGGTCGCGGGGTTTTTTTATGAATTTAGGGTGCTAGCCCACACAGAGCGTGCGCATGACGCTATAAAAACAATAGCAGCCATCCATCCCCACGAACCTGGTGATGCTCAGCAGCCTGTCCACGTGCCCTTCCAAGACCCGTGCCATCGCCAATTGCGATGACAAACAGTCAAAGCAGTGGGAAAATGTCAATGGCCATCGATTAACGCGATGCCTCAACATCATGCCCGTTCAGGACCGTAACTTTTCACGCCGCATAGACCTCGCATCGTTGCAGATGTTCGTGGCCGTGTGCGAGTGCGGAAGTATTGGCAAAGCGGCGGAGCGTGAGTTCATTGCAGCCTCGGCCCTGAGCAAGCGCTTGAGCGATCTGGAAGCAACCCTGGGTAGCCCGCTACTGCAACGCCATTCCCGGGGCGTGCACCCGACTCCCGCCGGCCAAAGCTTGCTGCACCATGCCCGCAGCGTGCTATTCACCTTGGATCGCATGCACACGGAGCTGCATGAATACGCCGACGGCGCACGCGGCCAAGTGCGGGTGCATGCCAGCATCTCGGCTACCGTGCAGTTCCTTCCAGAAGACCTGGGCGCATTTATCCGCGCACACCAAGGCATCCGCATTGACCTTGAAGAACACCTGAGCAGCGAAGTCATCCGCGTCGTGCAGGAGGGCGCCGCCGATTTCGGTGTGTGCAACACCGCAGATGGCGCGGGTGAGTTGCAGACGCTGCCCTACCGCGAGGACCAATTGGTCCTGATCGTGCCCAGCACCCACGCGCTAGCGCGTGAGTCGTCAGTGGCATTCGCCGACACACTGGCGCTGGACCACGTAGGCCTGCACTCCAACAGCTCCATTTACACGGCGATGCGGCAGGCAGCGGCGGCGCTGGGTCAAAACATCAAGCTACGCATTCAGGTCACCGGCCTGGACGCCATGTGCCGCATGATCCACAACGGCCTGGGCGTGGGCGTCATGCCCCAACGGGCTTTTGCGCTGATGCACAGCACCGGCACGTTGACCGCAGTCCCCCTTACCGACCCATGGGCGCACCGGCGCATTGAGCTGGTAGCCCGCGACTTCTCGACCCTTCCGCGCAGTGCGCGCTTGCTGGTCGACCACCTAAAATCAAATCTCTAAAGGAAGCAACCTCATGGCACGCACGCTCTACGACAAACTCTGGGACGACCACGTCGTCCACACCGAAGACGATGGCACCTCCATCCTCTACATCGACCGCCATCTGGTCCACGAAGTGACCAGCCCTCAGGCATTCGAAGGACTGCGTGAAGCGGGCCGCAAAGTCTGGCGCGTCAGCTCTATCGTGGCCACTGCCGACCACAACACCCCGACCACCGGCTGGGAACTGGGCTACGACGGCATCACCGACCCGACCAGCAAAGAGCAGGTCACCACCTTGGACAGCAACATCAAGGAATTCGGTGCTGCCGCGTTCTTCCCTTTCCTGTCCAAGCGCCAAGGCATCGTGCATGTCATGGGCCCCGAGAACGGTGCCACCCTGCCGGGTATGACGGTGGTGTGCGGCGATTCCCACACATCTACGCACGGCGCCTTCGGTGCGCTGGCGCACGGCATCGGTACCAGTGAGGTCGAGCACGTCATGGCCACGCAAACCCTGCTGGCCAAAAAGGCCAAAAACATGCTGGTCAAGGTCGAAGGCCATGTGGCCCCTGGCATCACCGGCAAAGACATCGTGCTGGCCATCATCGGCAAAATCGGCACCGCCGGCGGTACCGGCTACACCATCGAATTTGGCGGCTCTGCCATCCGTGCGCTCAGCATGGAAGGCCGCATGACCGTGTGCAACATGGCCATTGAAGCCGGCGCCCGGGCAGGACTGGTGGCGGTCGATGAGAAGACTATCGACTACGTCAAGGGCCGACCCTTGGCGCCCGGCGCCAACGCAGCTTCCCCAGAAGCCGCGGCGGTGGAATGGGATCAAGCAGTTGCTTTCTGGAAGACCCTGCACTCCGACGCTGGCGCGTATTTCGACACCGTAGTCGAGCTGGACGCTACCCACATCGTGCCGCAAGTCACCTGGGGCACCTCGCCCGAAATGGTGCTGGGCGTGGACTCCATCGTGCCGGACCCCGACAAGGAAAAAGACGCCAACAAACGTGGCGCGATTGAGCGGGCACTCACCTACATGGGCTTGGAGCCTGGCAAAGCCTTGAATGACTTGTTCGTGGACAAAGTGTTCATCGGCTCCTGCACCAATAGCCGCATCGAAGACATGCGAGAAGCTGCAACCGTAGTGAAAAAGCTGGGCCAGAAAGTCGCCAAGAACATCAAGCTGGCCATGGTGGTGCCCGGTTCAGGTTTGGTGAAAGAACAGGCCGAGCGTGAAGGCCTGCACGAAATCTTCAAGGCCGCCGGCTTTGAGTGGCGCGAGCCCGGCTGCTCCATGTGCCTGGCCATGAACGCCGACCGCCTCGAGCCCGGCGAGCGCTGCGCCTCCACCAGCAACCGCAACTTTGAAGGTCGTCAAGGCGCCGGTGGCCGCACCCATTTGGTGAGCCCCGCCATGGCCGCTGCAGCAGCTATCCACGGCCACTTTGTCGACATCCGCAAGTTCGCCTGACCCATTGAAAGGACTGAATATGAAAACCGCACTTATCGCCGCATGTGCCGCGACCCTGCTGTTGCTGTCTGCCTGCAACACGGTCAAAGGCATGGGTCAGGACCTGCAAAAAGCAGGCGAAAAAATTGAAGGCGCTGCCAAGAAATGAAAAACTTTACCGTTCATCAAGGGTTGGTTGCGCCCATGGACCGCGAAAACGTCGACACCGACGCGATTATCCCCAAGCAATTCCTCAAATCCATCCGCAAAACCGGCTTCGGCCAGAACCTGTTTGATGAATGGCGCTACCTGGATGCGGGCTACCCCGGCCAGGAGCCCGCCAGCCGCAAACCCAACCCGGACTTTGTGCTGAACCAGCCCCGCTATGCCGGCGCCTCGGTCCTGCTGGCGCGCAAAAACTTCGGCTGCGGCTCCAGCCGCGAGCACGCGCCCTGGGCGATTGACCAATATGGTTTCCGCGCCATCATCGCGCCCAGTTACGCAGACATCTTCTTCAACAACTGCTTCAAAAACGGTCTGCTACCTATCCAGCTGAGCGAAGCCCAAGTAGACCAGTTGTTCAACGAAGCACTGGCTTTCCCCGGCTATCAGCTCACGATTGATCTGGAACGCCAGGTCATCGTGAAGCCACAGGGCGAGGAAATCCCGTTTGAGGTGCAAGCCTTCCGCAAGTACTGCCTGCTCAACGGCTTTGACGACATTGGCTTGACCCTGCGCCATGCCGACAAGATCAAGGCATTTGAAGCCCAGCGCTTGGCAACAAAACCGTGGTTAGCCCACACGATGTTTGCGTGAGCAGCTATCAAACTCATAGTATTTAAAGGACATCATGAAAATTGCAGTGTTGCCGGGTGACGGCATTGGCACCGAAATCGTGGCAGAAGCCGTCAAGGTATTGAACGCTCTAGAACTCCCCTTGGAAATGGAAACGGCCTTGGTGGGCGGCGTCGCCTACGATGCCCACGGCCACCCCCTGCCCGAAGCCACCCTCAAGCTGGCCAAGGAAGCCGATGCCGTGTTGTTCGGCGCCGTAGGCGACTGGAAGTACGACAAACTGGAGCGCCAGTTCCGCCCCGAGCAGGCCATCCTGGGCTTGCGCAAGAACCTCGGCCTGTTTGCCAACTTCCGCCCTGCCATTTGCTACGAGCAGCTGGTAGGCGCCTCCAGCCTCAAGCCCGAGCTGATTGCGGGCCTAGATATTCTCATCATCCGTGAACTGACCGGCGACATTTACTTCGGCCAGCCCCGCGGCCGCCGCATCGCTACCGATGGTCACTTCCCCGGTGCTGAAGAAGCGTTTGACACCATGCGCTACAGCCGCCCCGAGATCGAGCGCATTGCGCACGTCGTGTTCCAGGCCGCCCAGAAGCGCAATAAAAAGGTCACCAGCGTCGACAAAGCCAATGTGCTGGAAACCTTCCAGTTCTGGAAAGACGTGGTCACCGAGGTTAGCGCGCAGTACCCCGATGTGGAGCTGCAACACATGTATGTGGATAACGCGGCCATGCAACTCGTCAAAGCACCTAAAGCTTTTGATGTGATCGTGACCGGCAATATGTTCGGCGACATCTTGTCCGACGAAGCCTCCATGCTGACAGGTTCCATCGGCATGCTGCCCTCTGCCAGCCTGAACAGCAGCAACCAAGGCCTGTACGAGCCCAGCCACGGCAGCGCACCGGACATCGCCGGCAAAGGCATTGCCAATCCGCTGGCCACCATTCTGAGTGCGGCCATGATGCTGCGCTTCAGCTTGAACCAGGAAGCTGCTGCACAGCGCATTGAGGCGGCAGTGCAAAAGGTACTGGCGCAGGGTTATCGCACGGCAGACATCTACAGTGAAGGCACACAACGCGTCAGCACCAAAGAAATGGGCGATGCGGTACTGAAGGCTCTGGCATAAGAGCGGAATGCGAGGCGATATCACGCAATATCGCCTCGCACTTCAAAATCATTTCAGTCCGCGCGGAGCAAAAAATTCTTGTTTTGCGCTACAATAAATCCATGTTTGCCGCCCGCCCCTTCTCTTTGAGCTTGTTGACTGCCTCCATGGCAGACGTGGCCGCGCGCGCAATCATTTCCAAAACCACGACCATTAAGGGCTGATCCAGCTCCGGTATCGTCGTGCGCCCCCCGGCCAGACGAGCCGGAGCAAACAGCCCAGGTCGGGCATCGTTTGTTTACATTGAAAGGGCGTTGATATGAGCAAGTTGGTAGGTTTGGTCGGCTGGCGCGGCATGGTCGGCTCAGTGTTGATGGATCGCATGGAACAGGAAAAGGATTTCGACTTGATCGAACCGCTGTTCTTCTCCACTTCAAACTCGGGTGGCAAAGCACCGGCTTGGGCCAAAAACGAAACCACGCTGCAAGACGCTTTCAACATCGACGCCCTGAAGCGTTGCGAAATCATCATTTCCGCACAAGGCGGCGACTACACCACGGAAGTGTTTCCCAAGCTGCGCGCTGCGGGCTGGAACGGCCACTGGATTGACGCAGCCTCCACACTGCGCATGGAAAAAGATGCGGTCATCATTCTCGACCCAGTCAACATGCCCGTCATCAAGGACGCTCTCGCCAAAGGCGGCAAGAACTGGGTGGGCGGCAATTGCACCGTAAGTTGCATGCTGATGGGTGTGGGTGCACTGTACAAGGCTGGCTTGGTCGAATGGATGAGCACCCAGACTTACCAAGCTGCGTCTGGCGGCGGCGCACAACACATGCGCGAGCTGCTGACCCAATACGGCACCCTGAACGCAGAAGTCAAAGCTTTGCTCGACGACCCCAAGAGCGCGATTCTGGAAATCGACCGCAAGGTCATCGCGAAGCAGCGCGCACTGACCGGCGCGGAGACCGCCAACTTCGGCGTTCCACTGGGCGGCTCCCTGATTCCTTGGATCGACAAAGATCTGGGCAACGGCATGTCTAAAGAAGAGTGGAAAGGCATGGCCGAAACCAACAAGATTCTGGGTATGGGCGAAGGCTTCGGCAGTTCCGCTATTCCGGTAGATGGTTTTTGCGTACGCGTGGGCGCCATGCGCTGCCACAGCCAAGCCTTGACCTTCAAGCTGAAGAAAGACGTGCCCGTGGCAGACATCGAAGCCATGATCGCGGCAGACAACCAGTGGGTAAAAGTGGTGCCCAACACCCGTGAAGCCACCATTCAGGATCTGACACCCGTGGCCGTGACCGGTACCATGACTATTCCCGTGGGTCGTATCCGCAAGCTGGCGATGGGGCCTGAATACGTGGGTGCCTTCACCATCGGCGATCAGCTGCTGTGGGGAGCGGCTGAACCCCTGCGTCGGATGCTGCGCATCTTGCTGGACGCGTAACAGAGAGTTACGCTTCGTTGTCGCGAGGCAACAAGCGTCACAGCGACAATAGGGCCTCTAGACGGGCTTTGGAAGTTAAGCGCTTCCTTAGCTTGTCTGCCTAAGATATTGATGTTAAGGTACTTTTTTGTTTTCTAGCTCAGGCGTTGGCCTGGGAAATGAGAAGTACATCGCAGCTCCCCCTGAGCACCGGAGGCCTTTAAATTGATCGTTAAGTCACATCGTTGGCAGAGGACGGCTGTCGCAGCTGCATCTTTCGCGCTGCTCAGCTTGTCGGGATCCGGTGCGTATGCGCTTTCACTCGGGCGCTTGACGGTGCAGTCCGCGCTCGGTGAGCCCCTGCGCGCCGAGGTGGAAATCCCTGAAATCACCGCCGAAGAGGCCTCCTCTTTGAGCGCGGCAGTGGCCCAGCCGGAGGCGTTCACCGCTGCAGGGCTGGAGTACAGCCCTGCCCTGACCAGCTTGCAAGCCAGATTGGCGCGCCGGGCAGACGGTAAAGCCTACTTGCGACTTACCAGCGACCGTGCAGTCAATGACCCCTTTGTCGACCTGATTCTGGAGGCCACTTGGTCCTCCGGTCGCATTGTGCGCGACTACACCTTGCTCTTGGATCCACCGAGCCTCAAGAAGACGGCTCCTGCACCAACACTTGCGCAAATAGCACCAACCCCCTCGGTGCCTGCAACGACCCCACAGCCAGCCCCCAGACCAAGCAATGAGGCGCCAGTGCGCCCAGCGCCTGCTCCCCGGGCACAGCCGCCAGTGGCTGCAACGCCACCTGCAGACAAAGCTCCTGGTGCTGAGAATGGTCGCATCACGGTGAAGTCTGGCGACACGGCCAGCAAGATTGCCATTGCCAACAAGCCCTCAGGCGTTTCGCTGGACCAGATGCTGGTAGCCCTGCTGCGTTCGAACCCAGATGCCTTTGTGAAGGGGAACCTGAACCGTGTGCGGGCTGGTGCGGTCATGGCCCTACCCGGAGCGCAAGAGGCCACCAGCATCTCGACGGCAGAGGCCAGCAAAACGGTCTTGGCTCAGAGCAAGGATTTCAACGAATTCCGACGCAATTTGGCGGGTAACGTTCCACAAGCCAATGTCAGCGCTGCTGACCGCAAAGCCAGCGGCAGCATCGACACCACGGTAGATGAAAAGAAAGCCGCCGCACCCACACCAGACAAGCTGACACTGTCTAAAGGCAGCGTAGCCTCCAAGCCGGATGAAGCCAAGATTGCCTTGGAGCGCGAGGCAAAAGATGCCGCAGCACGCGCAGCCGAACTGAACAAAACCATCAGCCAGCTCAACCAGCTGAAAGACAAAGCAACACCGCCTCCCGCTGCATCGCCAGCTGTTGCGGCCAGCACACCGACTCCTACCATTGCACCAGCCGTGCCAGTGGCCGCGGTCACCCCGCCAGAATCGGCGGCAAGTGCAGCTCCTACCCCAGCGGCATCGGCTCCAGTGGCGGCCGCCTCTGTCCCGGCACCTGTAGCGTCTGAAGCAACTGTTGCCGCACCGCCAAAAATGTCGGCCCCTGCACCAATACCTACAGTCGACGAGCCAACGCTACTGGACACCCTGCTGGAAGACCCTGCCGTGCCCGTCGGAGCAGCAGGCCTGCTTGCGTTGCTGGGTGGTTTTGGCTTGTACCGTTTGCGTCAGCGCAAAAAGAATGCAGCTCAAATTGACAGCTCGTTCTTGGAAAGCCGCCTGCAACCGGATTCCTTTTTTGGTGCGAGCGGTGGTCAACGTGTGGATACCAACCAAAACGGTTCGGGCACAGCCTCGTCTATGGTGTACTCCGCCAGCCAACTGGATGCAGCCGACGACGTGGATCCGGTGGCCGAGGCAGACGTTTATCTGGCCTATGGTCGCGATCTGCAAGCTGAAGAGATCTTGAAGGAAGCCGTGCGCTCCAACCCCGGTCGATTGGCCATCCACACCAAGCTCTTGGAAATTTTTGCAAAACGCCGTGACACACGCAGCTTTGAAAGCACTGCGACCCAAGCATTCAAACTCACCGGCTCGGAAAGCAACGACTGGGCACGTATTTGCGAAATGGGGCTCAGCATTGACCCAAGCAACCCGCTTTACCAGCCCGGTGGAATCCCCGCGATGCCGATAGCCGGCGCGGTTGCGGCCGCTGCTGTAGCGTCCACGTTTGGTGACAACACAGTGCCACAGTCAGCACACGCAGAACTCGACTTAGCAGCAGGGGGTGTGGACCTCGACCTGGACCTCGACTTTTCGTTGGACGACGAGCCGGCAGCAAGCGCGATTAGCGACGTGACCGGCACAGCCATTGCGAGACAGCCCGAACCCAAGTCGACTGCCAGTAACTCACTGGACATGGATTTTGATCTCTCGGACGACATGCCGGCCACCGTGCCACCGAGTTTTGAGCCTGTCAGCCAAATGCCGGAAATTTCGCTCTCGCTCGACGACCTGGAAGTGCCGTTGGACACGGGCAACTCCACGCCGATGCGCTTTGAGGCGACCAGCCCCGCACCTGTGGAGGAGCCTGCTGCTGAAACGACCGCACATGGTGGCTTGATGGAGTTTGACCTCGAGTCGCTGTCCATGGATTTGGGAACACCTGCAGAAGCCCCCACTGCGGCTCCCGACAACCTCAGCGACGATCCTCTGGGCACCAAGCTTGCGCTGGCGGAAGAGTTCATCTCTATCGGAGATGAAGACGGTGCACGCGCCTTGATAGAAGAAGTGGTGGCGGAAGCGACCGGAGATATGCGCGCCAAAGCACAGAAAGCACTGGCGCAGCTGAGCTAAGCGGCTGCGCTTTGTGCAATGAGACATCGAGGTTCGGGATATCGTGCGGATAGTTTTAGGCGTTAGTTACAACGGGCAGGGATACCAAGGCTGGCAAAGCCAGTCTTCCGGTCTGACGATTCAGGACAAGTTGGAACACGCCTTGGGCACGTTTACGGCCCAACGCGTATCCACCCTCTGCGCAGGGCGCACCGACGCTGGGGTACACGGCTTGATGCAAGTCGTGCACTTCGACACCCTCCTCGAACGTGATACCTACTCCTGGATTCGCGGCACGAACGCCAATCTCCCCAAAGACATCGCAGTGCAATGGGCGGTGCAAACCACGACAGATTTTCATTGCCGGGCGTCTGCCTTGTCCCGTCGCTATGCCTATGTGCTGCTGGAGTCTCAAATAAGGCCCAGCGTGGAATCCGGGCGCGTGGGTTGGACTTTCAACACACTCAACGAGGCCGCTATGCGGCAGGCGGCCGACTTTCTTGTGGGCGAACATGATTTCAGCTCCTTCCGGGCGGCCCAGTGCCAGGCATTGAGCCCGGTCAAAAACCTGATGCGCATTGAACTGCACAAACGCGGGGCCTACTGGCGCATTGAATTTGAAGCCAACGCGTTTTTGCATCACATGATCCGCAACATCATGGGTTGCCTGGTGCAGATCGGACAAGGCAAAAAACCGCCGGAGTGGATGGCCGAGATACTGGCGGCCCGCAACCGCAAGGTGGCTGCGCCCACCTTCTCGCCGGACGGTTTGTATTTTTTGGGCCCCCGCTATGACCCCCAGTGGGGCATACCGGACCGCACGCCTGCGTATGATGCGTTGCCATGAACGCACGCACCACGCACACCGACACCTACCCCCGTACCCGAATCAAAATTTGCGGCCTGACCCGCGAGCAAGACGTTGACGCCGCCGTCTCCGCTGGCGCAGACGCGATTGGATTTGTGCTGTACGCCAAAAGCCCCCGCGCAGTCACGCCTCAGCGGGCAGCCGAACTGGCCAAAAGACTCCCCCCTTTCGTGACCCCTGTTTTGTTGTTTGTGAACGCAGATGCTACAGAAATAGGAGCTGCTTGCGCAATGGTGGCGGGCGCTACCGTGCAATTTCATGGAGATGAAACGGCACACGAATGCCAGACGGCCACCGGAGACGCTGCCCGCCCCTACCTGCGCGCCGCACGGATTCCGCTGGGCGACGACGCACCAGCGTTTGACCTCGTACAATTTGCCCGCGATTATTCGAACGCCCAAGCCATTCTGTTAGACGCCCACGTGGACGGCTACGGTGGTGGTGGCAAAACATTCAATTGGTCACTTCTTCCTCCAAGCGTCAACGCTCACCTCGTCTTGAGTGGTGGACTCACCAGTGCAAACGTGGGCGATGGCATCACGGCGGTACGGCCGCGCTGTAAGTCGCTGGCTGTGGACGTGAGCTCCGGCGTCGAAGCCGAAGACGCTCACGGCAAGCCCCTCAGGGGCATCAAAGATCCCGAAAAAATCCGCCAGTTCGTTGCCGCCGTGCGCGCGGCGGACCGGCATCTTGCAGGAATGTAAACACCATGTTCGATTACCAACAACCCGATGCCAAAGGCCACTTTGGCCAGTACGGCGGCAGCTTTGTCTCCGAGACGCTGACCCACGCCATCAACGAGCTCAAAGACGCCTACGCCAAGTACCAGCACGACCCCGAGTTCCTCGCCGAATTCCAATCAGAACTCGCGCACTTCGTCGGCCGCCCTTCCCCCGTGTATCACGCGGCCCGCATGAGCCGTGAAATGGGAGGTGCACAAATCTTCTTGAAGCGCGAAGACCTGAACCACACCGGCGCCCACAAGGTCAACAACACCATCGGCCAGGCCATGCTCGCCAAGCGCATGGGCAAGCCCCGCGTGATTGCCGAAACCGGTGCCGGCCAACACGGTGTGGCCACAGCCACCATTTGCGCGCGCTATGGGCTGGAATGCGTGGTCTACATGGGCAGTGAAGACGTCAAACGCCAAAGCCCCAACGTCTACCGCATGAAGCTCTTGGGCGCCACCGTGGTGCCTGTAGAAAGCGGCAGCAAGACACTCAAGGACGCGCTCAACGAAGCCATGCGCGACTGGGTTGCCAATGTGGACAACACCTTCTACATCATCGGTACCGTGGCAGGCCCGCACCCCTACCCCATGATGGTCCGCGACTTTCAGAGCGTCATCGGCAACGAGTGTCTGGTGCAAATGCCCGAGATGCTGGCAACCGCCGGCTGTAAAACCGAGCAACCTGACGCAGTCATTGCCTGCGTGGGCGGTGGGTCCAACGCCATGGGCATCTTCCACCCTTACATCCAGCACGACCAAACCCGCCTGATCGGTGTGGAAGCGGCGGGCGAAGGTTTGGATAGCGGCAAGCACTCTGCCTCCATCCAGAAGGGCAGCCCCGGCGTGCTGCACGGCAACCGCACTTACGTGCTGCAAGACGACAACGGCCAAGTGACCGAGACCCACAGCGTGAGCGCGGGCTTGGACTACCCCGGCGTGGGACCTGAGCATGCATTTTTATCGGACATCGGCCGCGCAGAATATGTGGGCATTACCGACAAAGAAGCGCTGGACGCCTTCCACTACCTGTGCCGCACCGAAGGCATCATCCCCGCGCTGGAATCCAGCCATGCCGTGGCCTACGCGATGAAGATGGCCAAGACCATGCGCCCCGACCAGAGCATTCTGGTGAACCTGTCCGGCCGTGGTGACAAAGACATCGGCACTGTGGCCGACCTGAGCCAAGCGGACTTCTACTGCCGCCCCAGCTGCCGCGGCCAATCGGTCAAAGGGGGCGAACAGCCCGTGCAGTTGGTCAAAGCAGGAGGTGCAGCATGAGCCGTATTGACACCACCTTTGCCGCGCTGAAGGCCCAAGGCCGCAAAGCGCTGATCCCTTTTGTGACGGCCGGCTACCCTTATGCCGACGTTACGCCCGATCTGATGCACGCGATGGTCGCGGGCGGCGCGGATGTGATCGAGCTGGGCGTGCCCTTCTCAGACCCCAGCGCGGACGGCCCCGTGATCCAAAAAGCTGGCGACAAAGCCTTGGCCTTCGGTATCGGCTTGGTGCAGGTGATTGCCATGGTGCGCGAGTTCCGCAAAACCAACGCCACCACGCCGGTGGTTTTGATGGGCTACGCCAACCCGGTCGAGCGCTACGACCAAAAACAAGCCCGCCCGGGCGTCGCTAGCGCGTTTGTGAAAGACGCCTCGGAAGCCGGCGTCGATGGCGTGCTGATCGTGGACTACCCACCAGAGGAATGTGAGGCCTTTGCCGCCGACCTGCGGGCCCACAACATGGACTTGATTTTCCTGTTGGCACCCACCAGCACTGACGAGCGCATGCAGCAAGTGGCCCGTGTCGCAAGCGGCTATGTGTACTACGTGTCGCTCAAGGGTGTGACAGGCTCTGGCGCCCTAGACACCAACGCGGTGGAGGCGATGTTGCCTCGCATCCGCCAGCACATCAACACCCCGGTGGGCGTGGGCTTCGGAATCCGCGACGCGGCGACTGCAAAAACCATCTCTAAAGTGGCAGATGCGGTAGTGATTGGCAGCAAGATCATCCAATTGCTAGAAAACGCGCCACGCGAGCAAGTGGGACCGGTGGCGCAGACCTTCCTGCAGGAAATACGCACTGCGATGGACCTCGGCTGATCCTGAAAATCGACAGGGGCGGTTTGACGGATAATCGCCCCGTGTCTGTTGGACGCCCATTCGGGCACTGCACTGGAGAAATCCCATGAGTTGGTTGGAAAAACTGCTACCCCCCAAGATTCAACACACCGACCCTACGGAGCGCCGCAGCGTGCCAGAAGGCCTGTGGATCAAGTGCCCCAGCTGCGAATCGGTGCTCTACAAAACCGACCTGGAGCAAAACCAGAATGTGTGCCCCAGCTGTGGCCATCATCACCGTATTGGTGCCCGTGCACGCCTGAATGCCTTTTTGGACAACGAAGGCCGCTTCGAAATTGGTCAGGAAGTGCTGCCGGTGGATGCCTTGAAATTCAAAGACAGCCGCAAGTACCCTGAGCGGCTGAAGGAAGCCCTTGAAAACACCGGCGAGACCGACGCACTGATCGTCATGGGTGGCGCAGTGCACGGCGTCAGCTTGGTTGCAGCCTGCTTTGAATTTGAATTCATGGGCGGCTCCATGGGCTCTGTGGTGGGCGAGCGCTTTGTGCGTGGCGTGGAAACTGCCATCGAACAAAAAGTGCCGTTTGTTTGCTTTACCGCGACCGGTGGAGCCCGTATGCAAGAAGGCTTGCTGAGCCTGATGCAAATGGCCAAAACCAATGCAGCGCTCACCCGCCTGGCCAAAAAAGGCTTGCCCTACATCAGCGTGCTGACCGACCCTACCATGGGTGGAGTGAGCGCGGGCTTTGCTTTCCTGGGCGACGTGGTGATTGCAGAGCCCAAAGCCTTGATCGGCTTCGCGGGCCCCCGGGTCATTGAATCTACCGTGCGAGTGACGCTGCCAGAGGGCTTTCAGCGCTCAGAATTCTTGCAGACCAAGGGCGCGATTGACTTCATCTCCGACCGCCGCGAACTGCGCAAAACGATTGCGGAGACTTTGGCGATGCTGCAGCGCCAGCCTGCAGATGCCGTGATCTGAGAATCCGGCTCCGCCCCAAAAAAAAGAGGCCTATCGGGCCTCTTTTTTTATCCGGCCACTGCTGAGAGCAGGGTGTATTGCAGATCACCCAGCACTATGGTCAAAATTTGTAGCAAGACCAACAGCACCAAGGGCGACAAATCCACCCCACCCACCAGAGGCACTACTTTGCGGATGGGCGCCAGCACCGGCGTTACCAGCCGACCGATGAGCTCTGAGAAAAACGACTGCGCCTGCACCCAACTCAACACGGCGTAGACCAATACCAATGCGGTCAGGCCCGACAAGCTCAGGCGCACCAAGCCCAGCAAGGCCAACACCACGATCGACATCGGCGTCACGCCAAACCCATTGAGGGCCCAGAGCGCCCCGAAATGCGCCAACTGGATCAAAAATGCGGCAACCAGGCTAGCCATGTCCCAAGGGCCCAGTGCAGGCACAACACGGCGCAGAGGCAGCACGATCCAATCCGTCAAAGCAAACACAAAACGCCCCAGCGGGTTCCCAGAGCGGGCAGACAAAGGTATGCGCTGTTGCTGCATGTACAAGCGCAGCAAGCAGATGGTGGTCAGCAAGCCGGTCACCACTTCCAACAAGAGAACAACGATTTTGTAGAGCATGGGAGATCCGAGTAAAGTGCGAGCGCATCATAGCGGCAGCCTGCCCTCTTACAATGGAGGGTTGCGGCCAAAACCCCTTGAGGTTTGCCGATTTCTCCTACCGAACCCACAAGTCACTCCATGTCTGACCAAAACCAAGCCGCTCCCGCACCGCAAGACGAAAACCAGTTGATCCAAGAGCGCCGTGAAAAGCTCAAGGCACTGCGCGAGCAGCAGGCCGCTGGTCAAGGCGTTGCCTTCCCCAATGACTTCCAGCCAGAAGACAAAGCAGAAGCGTTGTTTGCGGCCCACAACGACAAGACCGCGGAAGAGTTGGTTGCCTTGGGTGCGACCGCCAAGGTCGCCGGCCGCATGATGCTCAAGCGCGTCATGGGCAAAGCCAGCTTCTGCACCTTGCAAGACTCGTCTTTCGGCCCAAGCGGTGGCCGCATTCAGCTGTATGTGCGCGGTGAAGACGTGGGCGCAGACCTCTACGCCGCCTTCAAACACTGGGATTTGGGTGACATCGTGGCCGCCGAGGGCACGCTGTTCAAAACCAAGACCGGTGAGCTGTCCATCCACGCCACTAGTATCCGCCTGCTCACCAAGAGCCTGCGCCCCATGCCGGACAAGTTCCACGGCATGGCCGACCAGGAAACCAAATACCGCCAGCGCTATGTAGACCTGATGACGGATGTGGAGTCACGCAAGCGTTTCGTGGCCCGCAGCAAGGCCGTGAGCGCCCTGCGCGAGTTCATGGTGGGCCACAACTTCCTGGAAGTGGAAACCCCCATGTTGCACCCGATTCCCGGTGGTGCCAACGCCAAACCCTTCAAGACCCACCACAATGCGCTGGACCAGGAAATGTTCCTGCGCATTGCGCCTGAGCTGTACCTCAAGCGCCTGATCGTGGGTGGCTTTGACCGTGTGTTCGAAATCAACCGCAGCTACCGCAACGAAGGTATCTCGGTGCGCCACAACCCCGAGTTCACCATGATGGAGTTCTACGCGGCCTACTGGAACTACCAGGACCTGATGGACTACACCGAAAAGCTGATCCGCGATGCGGCCCTGAGGGCCACTGGCGGCTTGCAATTCACCTATGCAGGTAAACCCGTCGATCTGGAGCAACCGTTTGAGCGCCTGACCATTGTCGAAGCCATCCAGAAGTACACCGACGCGGGCGACAACGTGTTTGACGCCACCTGGCTGACCAATGCTGTCAAAAAGCTGGGCTTGACCGAAGCCAAAAACCGCTTGGAAGGCCGCAGCCTGGCCAGCCTGCAAGTGCTGTACTTTGAAGAGACCGTGGAAGAGAAGCTATGGAACCCCACCTTCATCATGGAGCACCCCACCGAAATCTCGCCCCTGGCCCGTGCCAACGACGACCGCCCCGAGGTAACCGAGCGCTTTGAGCTTTACATCACCGGCCGCGAGTTCGGCAACGGCTTCAGTGAGCTGAACGACGCCGAAGACCAGGCCGCCCGCTTCCAGGCTCAGGTCGCCGCCAAAGACAGTGGTGACGACGAAGCCATGCACTTCGACCACGACTTTGTGCGCGCCCTGGAATACGGCATGCCCCCCACCGGTGGCTGCGGTATCGGTATCGACCGCCTCATGATGTTGCTGACCGACAGCGCCAGCATTCGCGACGTGATTCTGTTCCCCGCGCTGCGCCGCGAGGTCTGATACGGGTTTGAAGCCAAATCGGCATCTAGCGCACGCAGAGTCTGCGCAAGCAGCTATGAAAATAGTAGCAACGCCTGCGCTGCGCTACCTGAATGGCTACCCTGCAGACACGCTGGCCCAAGTGCAGCGCATGCTCGACGAGGGCCGGGTGGGCAGTTGGCTGACCCAACGCTACCCGCAAGCGCACGGCGTGCGGACCGACAAGGTGCTGTATGACTATGTGCAAGACCTCAAGGCCGAGTACATGCGCAGCACCGAGCCGCTCTCCAAAGTGGCGTTCGACAGCAAGCTGCATGTCGTCAAAAACGCGCTGGGCACGCACACCACGGTGTCACGCGTACAGGGCAGCAAGCTCAAAAGCAAACGCGAGATCCGGGTGGCCAGCCTGTTCAAGGACACACCCGAACCTTTTCTCAAAATGATCGTGGTGCACGAGCTGGCGCACCTGCGCGAGCGCGAGCATGACAAGGCCTTCTACAAGCTCTGTACCCACATGGAGCCTGCTTACCACCAGTTGGAGTTTGAGGTGCGCATTTACCTTACCCACTTGGAGGCCACGGGCCAACGGCTCTGGGCTGAGGCGGAGTAAGCCATGCTGCCCCCCTCCAGCCTGATTTGCTTTAACAAACCGTATGGCGTGCTCAGCCAGTTCACGCCCGAGGGGCGCTGGCGCGGGCTCAAAGGCTTTATTGATTTGCCCGGTGTCTATGTCGCAGGACGGTTGGACGCCGACAGCGAAGGTCTTCTGCTACTCACCAACGACGGCAAGCTACAGGCGCGCATCAGCGACCCACGCTTCAAGATGGAAAAGACCTATTGGGTGCAAGTGGAGGGTGAACCTGACGAGGCCGCCTTGGCTGCGCTACGCCAAGGCGTGATGCTCAACGACGGCATCACCCTGCCGGCGCGCGCGCAGCGCATTCAGGCGCCCGAAGGCTTGTGGGAGCGCAACCCACCGGTGCGCTTTCGCCAATCCATCCCAACCAGTTGGGTGGAATTGGTGATCCGGGAGGGGCGCAACCGCCAAGTGCGGCGTATGACTGCCGCCGTGGGCTACCCCACCCTAAGGCTGATACGTGCAGCCATTGGCCCCCACCATTTGGACAACCTGCAACCCGGAGTTTGGCGAGAAGCATAGGCATCAGCTAGATAGCCAGCGAGTGGATAAAGATACCGCTTAGTATTTTTTTATCCCCACAGGTTGCTTTCTTGCGTGTTTCGGCCAAAATCAGGCCATGATTGACGCACTGAACCTCATGGCCACTTCCACCCGACACAGCACTGCTGTGCGACGACGACCGCTGGTGGTGGCCTCCCTGATCGGGGTGCTCAGCGTTCCCGGATGGACGCAAGAGCAGCTACCTGCCAGCCGAGCCCCTGCCGCGCTGAACGCCTATGGTGCGAATTGGCTGCCCAAGGGCAGCGGCCCTTTGAAGTTTTTCGGGTTCAAAGCTTATGACGCCACGCTGTGGTTGCCCGGGGCAAGTGGAGGAGACTTCAGCTTCAGCCGGGCTTTTGCCCTGGAAATTTTGTACAACACCTCGGTCAAAGCCAGCGACATCAACAACACCTCACTGATTGAGATGTCCCGCATCAGCGCGGCAACTCCAGAGCAGGTAAAAACTTGGTCCGACTTCATGACGGGCTTGTTTGTCGATGTGAAATCCGGCGATCGCTTGCTGGGGGTGCATGTGCCCGGTGCGGGCGCCCGCTTTTTCCTGAACGGCAAGCTCCTGGGTGAAACCGCGGACGCCACCTTTAGCGAAGCATTTTTCAAAATCTGGCTGGACCCCAAAGCGCGAAAACCGGAGCTGCGCTCGGCTTTGCTGGGGCTTTAGCCGTTAGCGCTGGCGCAGTGGCGTGAGCAGATCGCTCAAGCCGTTGTGGTCAATCTCATGCATCAGCTGCAACAAGCGACCCATCTCCCCTTTGGGAAAACCCGTGCGCGCAAACCAGTTCAGGTAATCACCGGGTAAATCTGCGATCAAGCGCCCTTGGTATTTGCCGAAGGGCATGGCGCGCTCGACCAGCTTTTGCAGGTCTTCTGCCTGCATCAGCCACCCGCACGCTTGACGGTGAACCCTAGCGCGACGAGAGCTGCCATGACTTTCTCGACATGGTCGCCCTGCACTTCAATCACGCCGTCTTTGACGGTACCGCCGGAGCCGCAGGCCGCCTTGAGTTTTTTGCCCAAAGCCATCAACGCCTCATCGTCCAGCGGAACACCCTTCACCAGCGTCACACCTTTGCCTGCGCGACCCTTGGTTTCGCGAGACACACGGACGATCCCATCGCCAACAGGTCGCTTGGGCGTATGGCACACGCATTCAGCAATAGCTTTGCGGCACACCGGGCAGGTGCGCCCCACCTCGGTCGAATACACCAAACCACCAAGATCAGAGAGCGTTTTTTTCACCATCAAAGACCCAAACGCGCTCAGCGGATGATGATTTCTGCGCGGCGGTTGCGGGGTTCATTCACGTTGGCTTCGGTCGGGACCACCGGCTCACGCTCGCCACGGCCAATCGCCTCAATCCGTTCAGGCGCAAAGCCGCGCTGCACCAGCAGCTCACGCACCGCTTGCGCTCGCTGCAATGACAAGGTGTCGTTAGCCTGCGGGCTCCCTGTGCGGTCGGTATGACCTACCACCAGAATTTCACCGCCTGCCCGCTTTGAAGCCAACGCAATGATCTCCGGGAGCTGGCCCTGAGACTCCGCCGTCAAGGTCGACGTACCGGGTTCAAATCGCAAGGTCAATTGAGACGCCGTGGGCATCGGCAACGCCAGCAAGCCCTTGTATTTTTCTTGAACTTCATCCGCACTGAGTACGCCCGCTTCCAAGCGGCCGTCCTGCTGCAACGCTGCCGTTTGGTAGGGCTGAGTCAGATCCACTAAACCACCGGCATTGCTTACCTGCACTGCGGTAGACCGGCCCGCACTGTCCGGCAACAAAATGACACGGCTCACGGGGGCACACGCCTGCAGGCCGAGCAATGCAACAACAACGAAGTAACGCACGCTCATAGCACCTCCACAATGAAATCCGTGCCGCGCACACTGACGGTTGTGGCGGGCGTTGTCACTTTGACGTTATCGGGTTGCACCTTGCCTAACAGGCCGGTCACCATACGGATGGTGCCCTGCAGCACCCGGACTGCGAGGCTACCTTGCTGAGTGGTGCCGTCAAACTGAAAGCGACTGATATCAACGGTGGTGTTCGGGCCAATGGCGATCGATGTACCGTCGCGCAGCATCAGCACGGCAGAACCGTTTGCATCAGTTTGGACTCTTTCAGCCTCTTGCACACTGGCACCGGGAATGACTGCGCGCTGAGCATCACCTTGGACCACCTTGACACCGCCCTGCACTGTTTTAAACGTCCCACTGCGGGCCTCTTGCGCCATCACAGATGGACTCGAAAGGGCCAGCCCAAGGGTGCAGGCCAACATGGTGCTACGCGCTAGCGCTCTAAAACCGGTATGTGCTTGATTCATAGCCGGCGATGGTACCGGATCGGTGCCGTCTATTCCAGCAGGGGGAAGGTAGGGATTGCGATCAACGGTCGCACTGGCGCTATTGTTTTCGTAGCAATCCATGAAGCGTTTCTGGCGGTGGTGTGCGAAAATAGCTTCCTTTATCAACGTTAGCCACTCCAACACATGTCTCGTCCCAGCGTTTGGGCCACCAAAGTGGCAGCACTCATCAAAGGCAACAACAGCCAGGCTGCGCTTGCACAGATCAAGGTCGCCCCGACCGTCAAAGACTTGCAGCAACTGCGAGCGCTCATGACCGCAGACGGCAGCCTGCTCAAGCACCGACTGATCGACGAAGCGACCCGCGACCAGATCGTGGCCCTTTCGGCTCCCCGGCTGCACCGCTCGCCCTGATACTCGGCGGACTACCGGGCCGCTTTCCCTAGTCTTTCACCGCCCTTTCAGGTCGTGCCTACAATGCGAAAAGGTGATGTCTGTCCGCAGACTCACGTATTCCACTCTGTTTCGGCACATGGGAGGGAGCCCTGTGAAACTGTTCACTTTTGGCATTGGCTTGGCGCTTTTCTCAGCCCTCTCTGGGTGCGGATTGGGTCAGTCCATGAGCCAAAACACCGCTTCAGCAACGGCACCTGCCGCCACCCAAGCGGTGCGCCTACTGGTGGGCACTCACGACCCCATCCCGGAGGATCCCGCAGCACTGGTGCGGAGCCTCTCTGCGTCCACTGGTGCTGCATCCATCGTATTTGTGGCAAAGATGTCAGCGACCAGTTGTTTGGTCGTCATCACTCCCCAACCCGGACAGACGACCCAAGACCTTGTAGCAAAACTCGCAAAGGCCCCGGGCGTGCGGTATGCCGAGCTGGATGCCAAAGCCACGCGGAATGAGGGCCACTTGAAATGACACCCTCTTTACGCTTGCTCAGAAACGCCACCTTTAGCACCTTGGCCTTGGGTGCGATACCCGCGCTTGCTGCGCTGCCCTTCTCGGAGGGCACCGCGCCCAAAGCCGCCCGCACCGCCGCCTCGTCTGAGGCGGCGACGTACAGCCGGTTGATCATCAAATTCAAGACACCCAAAGAGTCAAAAACCGCCCACCTGTTCGCAGAAACAAGCGACAAAGAACGGGTTCAAGGTTTGAAAGAGCGGGCGGCAAGCACTGTTGCCGGGCAGGAATTGAACCTGCGGCACCTGAAAACCATTTACAACGGCATCGAGGTGGCGAGCACTGGCGCCCCCTTGACCCGGCAAGAAATGCGGGCAGTGATAGCCGCGCTGGCCAAAGACCCTACGGTGGAATACGTCGAGATTGATGAACGCGTGCAAGCGCACCTGACGCCGAACGACACGTTCTTCAGCAGCTTATGGAACCTCAAATCACCTGCAGGTGCGGTCGGCGGAGCCAATTTCCAACTGGCATGGGATCGGATGATCGGATCCAGCACCCCGGTGACGGGTGCAGGGGTGATCGTGGCGGTGTTGGACTCGGGCTATCGCCCCCATCCGGACTTAGCGGCCAACGTGTTGCAGGGCTACGATTTCATTTCGGCCGATAACCCGCCCATCAATACTACGTTTACAACTGCGAATGATGGAGACGGCCGCGATGCGGATGCCCTTGATCCAGGTGACTGGAATTCAGTAGTCACCAGCGATTGCGCGGTAGAGGACTCCAGTTGGCACGGTACCCATGTCGCAGGAACCATTGCTGCAGTTGCAAACAACAACAGCGGCGTTATCGGTGGTGCTTTTGGCGCCAAGATACTGCCGGTGCGGGTGCTGGGGGTGTGCGGTGGTTACTCCTCAGATATCCAAGAAGGCATGTATTGGGCTGCAGGCCTTCGCCAAGTGAATGGCGTCACTAACCCGAATATCGCCAAAGTCATCAACATGAGCTTGGGTAGCACGGGAAGCTGCTCCGACTCATATCGGGATGCCGTCAACGCAGTTGTGGCGGCAGGCACCACGGTTGTGGTGTCGGCGGGGAATGACGACGGGGGCCCGATCTCCTCGCCGGCGAATTGCAGCGGCGTGATTGCGGTTACTGCCCACACCATCACGGGAGAGAAATCGAGCTTCGCAAACGTTGGAACACAAGTCGCTCTCAGTGCACCCGGCTCCAGCATTTTCTCCACCGACAACACGGGCAGGACCACGCCTCAAGCCGACGCGATATTGCTCAAAAGCGGCACCAGCATGGCTGCGCCGCATGTAGCCGCGGCCGCCGCACTCCTGCTACAAATCAAGCCAACCCTGACACCTGCACAAATTGCGGCGCTGTTGAAGAACAACACCCGCCCCTTCCGGTCGGGGACAGTTTGCGCATCATTGACCACCTGCGGCACCGGCATGTTGGATGCCTTTGCAGCGGTGAAGGCCTTGCAGGTGAGTGAGGGCTCTGCGTCAAACACTCCACCTTCCATGACGTCGGCGCCCACGCAATCGGGTACCGAAGGCATCGACCTCCAATTTGACTTTACCGCCGTTGATGCAGACGCGGATACGGTCACGTTCTCCAGCTCCGGGTTACCCGCAGGGGCGACACTCAGCAGCACAGGCCGCTTCCGTTGGAGTATCCCCGTGCTCGGAACCTATAGCTTCACCGTCACCCCCAGCGATACCAGCCGCTCGGGCATGCCGCAAACGGTCACGCTCACGATCAACCCCGCGACCCTTGCCACCGCAAGTAGTAGCGGAGGGGGTGGCGGGGGTGGCACGATGTCAGGATGGGAGCTAGCGCTCGTCGCTTTGCTGGCGATGCGTGGTCTGCGCAGGCGTCGTCTTTCTGCGCATGAATAAACTAGCCATTGCAAGTCCGCCAACAAGCCCTGCCCAATGAGCAGGTAGATAAACCGGAAAGCCCCACGCTGTAGCGCCAACCCCGGCCCACTGCATCGCCGCCAGGCGGACCACCAACAGGCACAACACAAAAAATGCGATCCGCCGGTGGGGTTGTGAACTGTCGTTACGGGAAAAGATCGTGATCAGGCAACCGCCTGCAGCCCACCCGTAGAGCGCGCCAGAGGCACCCGCGTAGTAGCCACAGTTCGCATCAGACACCACGGCTACAGCAACGGCGAATGCACTTCCAAAAATCAAAGCGCCCTGCTGTGCCCAAACCAGCATCGGCCGGAATAACGCGGCCAAGACCAGCGCGACCATCGCATTGGACATGCCGTGCCCAAGATTGAAGTGCGCCAGCTGCGCCGTAAGAGGCAACCACCAGTACCCATCCAGAAATGCCTGGCGGTGATAAATCAGCGCGGCAAAGTCCATGGCCTGCGCGGCTCAGGGCTTCAGGCGATCCAGTCCAGCGCCTGCATATAGTCCGGGTGCACCATGAGGTCGTCCCACGCCATGGCAGGGCTGGTGGGCAGCAATGCACGGCGGCGGGCTTCGCTGGCTTCCAGTGCCTGCCACTGGCCCTTGAGCTGGGCTTCGGTCAGGCCGTCGATCAATTCGTCCACCGCTTTGCCACCCCCCTCGGCATTGGCCATGGACTGGTTGCACAGGAGCACCAGGTCGCAGCCTGCGTTCAGAGCCACCACAGCCGCTTCGGTGTAGCTCACCGTTTTGCCGTCGATCAGGCGGGCTCCGGCCATGGACAGGTCGTCACTGAAGATGGCGCCGGTAAATCCCAGCTGGCCGCGCAAGATGTCGTTCAGCCACACGCTCGAGAAACCGGCGGGGCGGCTGTCAACCTTGGGGTAAATCACGTGGGCGGGCATGACACTGCTGGTCACGGTGTTGAGCCAGCGGTACGGCGCGGCGTCATCGGCGAGGATGGCCTTGAGGCTGCGCTTGTCCACCGGAATGTCGATGTGGGAGTCGGCTTTCACAAAGCCATGGCCGGGGAAGTGCTTGCCGCAATTGGCCATGCCGCTCTTTTGCAGGCCGTGCATCAGGCTCTTGGCCAGCATGCTCACCACACGCGGGTCGCGGGCAAAAGCGCGGTCGCCGATGACACTGCTTTCGCCGTAGTCGAGGTCCAGCACCGGCGTGAAGCTCATGTCCACGCCACAGGCGCGCAACTCGGCGCCCAACACATACCCCGTGGCGGTGGCCGCGTTGGTAGCGTCCAAGGCGCCAGCCTTCTTGGTGGAGGTGGTGGGCACGATGTCACGCATCCACATCTCACCCAAGGCGCGCATGGGCGGCAGGTGGGTGAAACCATCGGTCTTGAAGCGCTGCACACGGCCGCCTTCATGGTCCACGCAGATCAGCAAATCAGCGCGCACTTTTTTGATGTCGCGGCACAGCGCCGTGAGTTGCTCGCGGTTTTGCCAGTTGCGGGCAAACAAAATCATGCCCCCCACCAGCGGGTGCTTCAGGCGCTTGCGGTCCACGGCGGTGAGGCTGGTACCGGCGATATCGATGATCAGAGGGGCGTGAAATGTCATGGTGTTATTTGCTATCAAATCAGGAGCTGCTGGCGTACATTCTACGGGCGCTAGCGGCCATTTTTATTCATATTTTCAGTGGGTTTCCACTACACAGAAGCTGGCGGCGTAGTCGGTTTCGTCAGTGACGGTGATGTGGGCCTGTAGCCCCTTCTCCTCAAACCAGGTTTTCAACTCGCCATGCAGCACGATGACCGGCTTGCCGCTGCGCTCATTGGCAATCTCGCACAGCTTCCAGCTCATGGGCATGCGCATGCCCAGCCCCACTGCCTTGCTGAAAGATTCTTTGGCGCTGAAGCGAGTGGCCAAGTAGCGCAAGCCGCGCTCGGGCCAGCGGGCGCTGCGGGCCTTCCACGTCTTCAGTTCCGCCTCAGAGAGCACCTTGGCCGCAAAGCGCTCGCCATGGCGCTCCACACTGGCGCGTATGCGGCGCACATCGCAAATGTCGGTGCCGATGCCGTAAATCAAGGTGCAGCCTTATTGCCCGAGGCAAGCCAGATAGGACTCGATGGTGGCTGTGTAGCCGAGCTCCAGTGCATCCGCAATCAGGGCGTGGCCGATGGACACTTCTTGCAAGCCGGGCACTTGCTGTGCAAACGCCGCAAGGTTGTCACGGTTCAAGTCATGGCCACCGTTCACGCCCAAGCCTGCGTTCAGAGCCGCTTGGGCGGCTGCGGCAAAGCGGTCCAGCTGCATTTGCTGATTCGCGGTGCCCCAAGCGGCGGCAAACGGCTCGGTGTAGAGCTCAATGCGGTCGGCACCCACTGCTTTGGCAGCCGCCATAGCCTCCGGGTCTGCGTCCATGAAAAGGCTGACCCGCAGCTTCAGGGCATGGGCCTCGTCGATCAAAGGCTTCAGGCGCGCAGCATCGGCTGGAAGGCTCCAGCCGTGGTCGCTGGTGAACTGGCCTTCCGAGTCGGGCACAAAGGTCACCTGGTGCACCGGCAAACCGCGCTCGCGCAGGTCACGCACACAGTCCATGAGGTTGTGAAATGGGTTGCCTTCTACATTGAATTCGCGGTCCGGCCACGCTTTAAGCAGCTCCGCCAAGTCCAGCACGTCCTGCGCGCGGATGTGGCGGGCATCAGGGCGCGGGTGCACCGTGATGCCGGCGGCGCCCGCCTCCAGGCACAAAGTCGCTGCGCGGGTGACACTGGGAATGCCGAGGTGGCGGGTGTTGCGCACCAGCGCCACTTTGTTCAGGTTGACGGAGAGATGGGTTTTCATAGGTTTTGAATATCAATCATCATCTGCCGCGTGCGCAGCGTCTTAACGCCGCAATGGTAGTGCAGCAGTGCTCGCAGCTGGGGTTTGAGTTCTGACATCACCTCGGCGCAGGCCCGCAGCGTGGTGGTGAAGGGGGCGTCGTCCGCGATGGCATCTTGCAGTTCCACCCACTGGGCTCCGAGCAGGCCTGCACGGTCGTCAGGCCCTGCCTGCCGCAGTCCGCCCTCAGGCACCAGCACATAGCGCACATCGGCGTGCAACGGCGCGAGCGTCATGGTTTGTGCATCAAGTTGAGGCAGAAAACCCACCTCACGCAGCAACAGCAACTCGAAGGTCCGCAGGGCCGCCTGCAGCACCTCGTCGTGCTCGCTGGCAATGACACGGACCACTTGGGCATAGATGTCAAACAGCGCGGCATGCGGGTCGTCCCGCGCCAATAAGGTAATCAGTAACTCGTTGAGGTAGTAGCCAGACAGAAGAGCATCCCCGGTCGGCATCACATGCCCGCCCTGCCACTCTGCGCTGCGCAAAGTGCGGATCTCGGCATCGCCTCCAAAGGCCACGTGCAAAGGCTGCAGCGGCAGCAGGATGGGGCGGAAACTCGAAGTGGGCTTTTTCGCCCCTTTGGCGACCAGTGCCACCCGACCGTAGTGGCGGGTGAACACCTCCAGAATCAAGCTGCTCTCGCTCCAGTCGTAGCGATGCAGCACAAACGCCGGCTCATCCGCAATCCGCTTGGTCGCCATGATTCGTCGGAGTGCGAGGCCTTAAGCCCAGCAAACGCCACGGGACTGGCTTCGCCAGACCGCAGGCGTTGCCCCCTGCAAAGGGGGTGGCGAAGCGACACGCAGTGCGCGAAGCCTGGGGGTGAACTTACTCATACCCGAAGCTGCGCACGCGCGCTTCGTCATCGGCCCAGCCGGAGCGCACTTTGACCCACAGCTCCAAAAACACCTTGGCATCCGCCAGCTTTTCGAGTTCCACACGGGTTTCCATGCCGATGCGCTTGATACGCTCACCCTTGTCGCCGATCACCATGGCCTTGTGGCCATCGCGTTCCACCACGATGGTGGCGGCAATGCGCAACAGGCGCTTTTGGCCCTTTTTCTGGGGTGGCTCTTCTTCGAACTTGTCGATTACCACCGTGGAGGTGTAGGGCAGCTCGTCACCGGTCAGGCGGAACAGCTTTTCGCGCACCAGCTCACTGGCCAGGAATTTCTCGCTGCGGTCGGTCAACTCGTCTTCTGAGTACCACCAGGCTTGCTCGGGCAAGAACTTCTCGCAAATACCCAGCAAGCGCTCAATATCCTTGGCGTTCTTGGCCGACAGCGGAATCATTTCGGTAAATTTGGCGCGGGCCTGCATCGCTTGCAACCAGGGGGCCAGGCTAGCGCGCTCCTTCACGTTGTCGAGTTTGTTGGCGACCAACACGACCGGAATGCCGGTTCCCAGCAGCTTCAACACTTTTTCGTCCGCCGACGTAAAGCTGCCAGCCTCCACCACAAACAGCACCAGGTCCACATCGGACACTGCGCCCTGCACCGCTTTGTTCAAAGACTTGTTCAGTGCGTTGCCGTGAATGGTCTGGAAGCCGGGGGTGTCCACAAACACAAACTGGGTCTGCCCTTCGGTGCGCATGCCGGTAATGCGGTGGCGTGTCGTCTGCGCTTTGCGGGAGGTGATGCTGATCTTTTGCCCCACCAGGGCGTTGAGCAAGGTGGATTTACCCACATTGGGCTTGCCCACGATCGCGACCAAGCCACAACGTTGGCCCGCGCCGTCGGTGCCGGGGGTAGCCAATTTAGGCGTGCTCTTGAGCAAGCCTTCGAGCATCGCGTCCAAGTCGGATTGCACCTCGACGGCGTCTGCTGGAGTTTGAGAGTCTTTTTGCCCCTTAGCGCCCGTGGATTCTGCGCGAGCAGCTACTTTTTTAGGAGCATTCATGATTTAACCTTTGCTTTAATGGTTTGCAGCATGGCCGCGGCCGCTGCTTGTTCTCCGGCACGGCGGGAGCCGCCGATACCGCGTTCCGACAGGCGCAGCTCAGGAACTTCGCACTCCACGTCAAAACTTTGTTTGTGCGCGGCACCGGTGGTGCCCACCACGGTGTAGATCGGCACCTTCATTTTGCGACCCTGGAGCCACTCCTGCAACTCGGTCTTAGGATCTTTGCCGATAGCTTGCATGTGTGGATTGATTTCCACTGCCTCAAACAAGCGGTGGACCAGTGCCTGCGCGGTGTTGAATCCAGCATCCAGATACACCGCGCCAATGATGGCTTCGAGTGCATCCGCCAAGATAGACGCCCGCTTGGGGCCGCCGGAGCGCATCTCGCCCTCACCGAGCTTGAGCACGTCAGGGAGCCCGAGTTTCAGGGCCAGCTCATGCAGAGTTTCCTGGCGGACAAGATTGGCACGTACCCGCGACAGATCGCCCTCAGGCAAACTGCCCAAGCGGGTGTAGAGCAAATCGGAGATCGCTAACCCCAGTACCGAGTCGCCCAGAAACTCCAAGCGCTCGTAGTGGTCAGCAGAGAAGCTGCGATGGGTAAGGGCCCTCGACAGCAATGAAATATTCGAGAACTGGTGCTGCAGTCGCTGCTGCAGCGCGGTCAAACCATCTGTCACTTATTTGGATCGTCCTGCGTATTTGAGGGTGAGGTAGGCCGGGCCGGCCAAGTGGATTTCGCGCTCGTACGCGAAGCCAACGACCACTTTGTCGCCCACCTTGGTAACTTCGAGGTCCTTGCCGGTGATCGACTTGATGGTGTCCACTTCGGCCTGCTTGTCGAACAGCGCACGCACTTCCACGACTGACTGCCCTGTGGATGCACGCTGCACCGCCTTTTCAACCGCGAAATACTCAATCACGGTTGGGAAAGCTTGCGCGGCGACGACGCCCGTCATCGCGAGCACGGCGCCCACAAACAAGAGGCCAATAAAAGAAATTCCGCGCTGTTGAGCTTTGCTAGGCATAGTGAATTTTCCGGACGCTGGTTGGTGAAACACTCAGTGGAATGCGCCAATCCGCTTCAGATTGGTAAAGTTCATCCACACAAAAAACGCTTTGCCGACGATATTTTTATCCGGCACGAAACCCCAGTAACGGGAGTCCAGCGAGTTATCGCGATTGTCACCCATCATGAAGTACTGACCTTCGGGGACCTTGCAGGTGACACCTTCGACGGTGTAGCTGCAATTCTCCATGCCATCAAACTTCTCAATACCGGCAATAAAGGCCGGGCGGCGAGCGTCATTCAACAAACGATGCGGCTTCTCGCCCAAGGTCTCTTCAAATTGCTTGAAGTATTGGCTTACATCTTCATCCAAGAAATCCGGCAATGCGTTGGTCTCCACCGGCTTGCCATTGATCGTGAGGCGCTTGTTCAAGTAGGCCACGGTATCCCCGGGCACACCCACGACACGCTTGATGTAATCAAGGCTCGGCTTGGGCGGGTAGCGAAACACCATCACGTCACCGCGCTGGGGTTTGTTGCCTTCCGTGATCTTGAGGTTGATGACCGGCAAGCGGACGCCGTAGGTGAATTTGTTCACCAAAATCAAATCACCGACCAACAGCGTCGGAATCATAGAACCGGAAGGTATTTTGAAAGGCTCAAACAAAAATGAGCGCAATAAAAACACCACGATGATGACGGGAAACAAACCCGCGGTCCAATCCAGCCACCAAGGTTGCATCAGCAACTTGATTTTGGCCTCTTGAATATCGCCGTCTACCTGGGTGATCCCCATCTGGGCTAAGCCCTCGCGGCGCTTGGCGTCTTGTGCTTCCAGTGCAGCGACTGCACGCTGGCGCTGGGGCAGAAAGTAAAAGCGCTCAGCCAACCAATACACACCGGTTACTACGCTGGCCAGGAACAGCAGCAGCGCAAAGTTGCCATCGACCAAACCAAAATACCAAGAGGCTCCGTAGGCAACAAAGGCGCCCAATACCGCTGCTGTGAATGCTTGCATTAATCTTCCACTTGGAGAATGGCGAGGAAGGCTTCTTGCGGCACCTCCACAGAGCCGATTTGTTTCATACGCTTTTTACCGGCTTTTTGCTTTTCCAGCAGCTTGCGTTTACGGGAAATGTCGCCGCCATAGCACTTGGCCAACACGTTTTTGCGCAGCGCTTTGATTGTCTCACGCGCAATAATGTTGGCGCCGATGGCCGCTTGGATCGCCACGTCGTACATTTGGCGGGAAATGATTTCGCGCATTTTGGCGACCACAGCGCGGCCCCTGTACTGGCTTTGGGCACGGTGCAGCATGATGGATAACGCATCCACCTTCTCAGAGTTCAACAAAATGTCTACCTTGACGACATCAGCCGCACGGTATTCCTTGAACTCGTAGTCCATGGACGCATAACCCCGGCTCACGCTCTTGAGCTTGTCAAAGAAGTCGAGCACGATTTCGGCCAGTGGCATCTCATAGGTCAGCACAACTTGGCGACCCTTGTAAGCCATGTTCATCTGCACGCCGCGCTTTTGGTTGGCCAGCGTCATCACCACACCCACATATTCCTGCGGCATGTAGAGATGCATGGTGACGATGGGCTCGCGAATTTCGGCGGTCTTGCCAATCTCAGGCATCTTGGACGGGTTTTCCACCATCACCACTTCGCCGTCGTTCTTGACCACCTGGTAGATCACACTGGGGGCTGTCGTAATCAAGTCCTGATCGAACTCCCGCTCCAAGCGCTCCTGAACAATTTCCATGTGCAGCAGACCCAAAAATCCGCAGCGGAAACCGAAACCCAGGGCCTGGGAAACCTCTGGTTCATAGTGCAAGGATGCGTCGTTGAGCTTGAGCTTTTCGAGCGCGTCGCGCAGTGAATCGTACTCACTGGCCTCGGTCGGGTACAAGCCCGCAAAGACTTGGGGCTGAATTTCCTTGAAGCCCGGCAGCGCCTCGGTCGCGGTGGCGGACGCGCCACCTGTGCCGGGCTTGATCAGCGTTACGGTGTCGCCCACTTTGGCGGCCTGCAATTCTTTGATACCGGCAATGATGTAGCCCACCTCGCCTGCCTCGAGCGACTGGCGCGGCTGATTCGCTGGAGTGAACACACCCAGGTTATCCGCGTTGTAGGTGGCACCCGATGCCATCATCTTGATACGCTCGCCCTTGGCCAGCCGACCATCGACCACGCGCACCAGCATGACGACACCCACGTAGGGGTCAAACCAGCTATCGATGATCATGGCGCGCAATGGGCCATCGGGATTGCCGCGTGGCGAGGGGATCTTGGCGACGATGGATTCCAGAATGTCGTCGATGCCCAATCCCGTCTTGGCTGAGCAGACAATCGCGTCGGTCGCGTCGATACCAATCACGTCTTCGATTTCGCTGCGCGCGTTGTCAGGGTCGGCATTGGGCAGGTCAATCTTGTTGAGTACCGGCAACACTTCCACATTGAGGTCCAGCGCGGTGTAGCAATTGGCCACTGTCTGAGCCTCAACGCCTTGGGAGGCATCAACCACCAGCAATGCGCCTTCGCACGCTGACAGCGATCGCGACACTTCATAAGAGAAGTCCACGTGACCGGGTGTGTCAATCAAATTGAGGTTGTAGACCTGACCGTCTTTGGCCTTGTACTGCAGCGCTGCGGTCTGCGCCTTGATGGTTATCCCACGCTCTTTCTCAATGTCCATCGAGTCCAGAACCTGTGCCTCCATCTTGCGCGCTTCCAGTCCGCCGCAACGCTGAATCAAGCGATCGGCCAGCGTGGATTTGCCGTGGTCAATGTGGGCAATGATGGAAAAATTTCGGATGTGATTCATCAACGACGCGCTTCAAGTAATTGAATTAAAAGGATCAGCCATGAAAAAAGGGCGCGTCATGGTGAGACGCGCCCCGAACCAACAATCTTTTGGCAACTGCGATAGTTGGACGTTCATTGTAGGCAAAAAGTCCAAAAAGCACAGCCCAAAAATCCGGATCGGGGGTCGTTGCTACACGGCAACAGCACAAATGTTCACAAGTTATCCACAGATTGTGTTTGACGCCACTGAACAACTTGTGGGAGAGCTGTGGAAGGCCTGTGGGGCAATCTATCGATTCCCACATGATGGATTATCGCAAGTTCCATATACCTGCTTCGATCCATCGACCTCCCGTATTCTAACCACCGCTTTAAAAAAGCCTATGGATTTAGACCCCCGCCCCCATCAAAGCTAGGCGCCAAAAGCCATGAGTCATGGCTTTTTTATGCTCCAAACAACCCCATAGCCTGCTGTGCTTTAGGGTTGCTTGGCTTATCGGCCAGCCCGGATCACGGCGAACTGCGTCCAATCACCGCGCCGGAACAACACATTCAAAGCCTTGGTTTTGTCGTGTTTGCCCAGCACTGCCTCGAATTCCTTCACGGTTAACACTTCGACGTTGGCTACTTGCAAAATCACATCCCCCTCACGCAAACCCGCGCGAGCCGCCGCTTCCGTGGCAGCCTCTAGGCGCACGCCTCCTCGGACGCCCGCTTCTTTTTTCTGGGCGTCTGTGAGTGCGGTCACTGCCAAGCCATACACCTGTGTGGCAATCGATGCCGCCGGACGTTCCTCTTTCGCGGGGGCTTTTGCTACGGGTTTATCCGCTTCAATTTCAGCGATCACCACTTGTAGTTCTTTGCTGCCACCGCGGCGGAATACGGTCAGAGTGCTTTTGGTTCCGGGCTTGGTGCCACCCACAATGCGCGGCAAGTCGCTGGATTTTTCGATGACCTTTCCGTCAAAGCGGGTGATGATGTCGCCCGCCTCCACGCCAGCTTTTTCAGCCGGCGACCCGGACTCCACACCGCGAACCAACGCACCGGTGGGTTTACCCAAGCCAATAGATTCAGCAACCTCTTTGCTCACCTGATCGATCTGCACACCGATGCGCCCGCGAGACACGCGACCCGACGCACGCAATTGGTCACTCACCCGGACCGCTTCGTCCATCGGAATGGAGAAAGAAATTCCCATAAAGCCACCGGAGCGTGAATAGATCTGGCTGTTGATCCCGACCACCTCGCCGCGCATATTGATCAAAGGACCACCAGAGTTTCCCGGGTTGATGGCCACATCGGTTTGTATAAAGGGCAAGAAATCTCCGGTGTCACGCTGTTTGGCGCTCACGATACCGGCGGTGACGGTATTTTCCAATCCGAAAGGAGATCCGATTGCCATGACCCATTCACCCACCCGAAGGCGATTCACGTCACCCACCTTCACTGCGGGTAGACCGGTCGCATCAATTTTGACTACCGCTACATCGGAGCGCTTATCCGCCCCCAGAATCTTGGCTTTGAATTCCCGCTTGTCGGTGAGCGTCACAATGACTTCGTCCGCCCCGTCGACCACGTGCGCATTGGTCATGATGACGCCGTCGCTGGTCAAGATGAAACCTGAACCGACCCCACGCGGCTGCTCCTCTTCTTGCTGCTGTGGACGATTTTGGCGAGGGTTCTGTTTCGGCATGTTGGGAATCGGCAAGCCGAAACGGCGGAAGAACTCCAACATTTCCTCTTCATTCGGTCCGCCCTGTTGTGCGCGAGCGCTGACCTTTTCCAAGGTACGGATATTCACGACCGAAGGACCCACCTGATCCACGAGGTCGGTGAAATCCGGCAATCCGCGGACTTGCGCGTGGGCTGCCGACAAAGGTAAAAATGATGCGGCACATGCACCCAACATGACCGCTAGGCTCCAACGCCGGATTGAGAGAATGTGATGTGTCATGTGGAATATTTCCTGAAAAAACCGATGAGACAGAGATAGGGTCTTATTTTTTGCGTTCAAGCGCTTGAGTGAACACGGCCAAGGTCCCAGCGGGCACCTCGCCTACCGCGGTGATCCACCAATTGCCGAGCTTGCGTGTTTGCGTCCGGGTAGCGCCGCCCAAATCTGCCGCCCCGACTTGTACGTGGCGGCTGGGATCAAATCGCTCAACAAACAGAGACACCGTCGCCAAACCGTCGGAAAACATCCATTGCATAGAGGTGTCTGTTTTGCCGGACGCCCCTGCCAATAAGGCCACCGGGCGTATGTAACAACCACCGGGCTTGAATCCGGGCACGCCCCCATTCATGGCCCATCCTTGGGCAGCGGCACTCGTTTTCTCCGTGGTGCGACGCTCGATGCGATAACCCTCGGTTTGCCCCATCATTTGGTTGAGCTTGGCAGAGCTCACTTGGGCATCCATGTTGAGCTCTGAGAATGCGGACTGCTCCAGCGTTTTTCCGTCGACGTCCAGTGTTTGCAGCTGAATCACCAGACCGGTTTTCTTCTCACTCCACACCCGGTATCCGTAACGGAGGCCATCTTTGGCCTGAATGTGAACCACGTCTGCATCCACTCCAGCTAAGCGCTCCGATGCCATTGTCTTGAGAGAGTAGAACTCATCAAGATCTGCCCCCTTGGACTTCAACAGCCCAGGGAACAAGCTGGTTGCCTCACGCGTCTCGGCAATACCGACTTTTGCCGTCGGGAAGAGCGTCAACACCTCGGAGTTACGCCGGAAAGTGGTGCGAGGCGTACCACTCAATGGCTCAATACGCTCTAACTGCTGCTCGCCTTCACACACATGCCAGATTTTGGCACTCGCCATTTGCGTACCGGCAGACACCACAAAAGTGCCGGTATAGGTGCGATGTTTGGAAGCCTCGTGAAGACGGGTCAGCCAGGCACTCACAGAATCCTCTTGGGCTATCGCAGGCACCAAAGCCTGCAGGCCCAAAACACAGGCCAGCACGAGCCCACGTGACAACATCCGGCAGCTACGCACCCAGTTCACCGAGAAGGCCTTTCGTAGGTGGCATTGCGCAGAAAGCCCGAAGGCCCCTGCCAAGCAGAATGTCCGCCCATCTGCTGGTGGGCTTCCATCAAGGCGTCAAGCTGGGGATCGCGCAACATGACACCCGCGTCGGTAGTCGCAGCGGCCAGTGCCGGCCCTGCGGGCGCCGCACTCATGTCGGAGGGGCCTGTACCGGCACTGGGCCAAAGCAGAGAGGCGACACCTCCCACGGCCAACACCAAAGCGATCGACACAAAACGACGGGCCTTCCAAAAAGAGGCGTTAGCAGGTGGCGCGCTGCGCATCGCTGCGCTCTGCACGCCAACAGGTGGCATCGGCTGGACTTGCAAGATTGATTCGGAGGCGAGTTTTGCTTGGATAACTTGCCAGAACGCCAGATCGCCAGAGGCGCCGGATACCGGTTCACCGCGCGTGGCTGCTGCGCCAGCGTGCAGGCCTGTCCATGCGGCATAGTGGGCTGGATCCCGCTCCAAGGCATCCAGCAAAGCCCCCAACTCCGTGGAGTCGAGTTCACCGTCTGCTAGCGCAGACAGTTGCTCCTGAACAGACATTTGATTTTGGGAAAGGCGATCCATATTGCTTACCAACGCTTGCCGGTTTGTTTATCCAAAAGAGGTTTCAACTTTGCAGAAATCGCCTCACGAGCCCGGAAGATCCGGGATCGGACGGTTCCGATCGGGCATGCCATAGAGAGTGAAATTTCTTCATAACTCAAACCTTCGATTTCCCGGAGTACGACAGCCTGCCGGAGCTCATCCGGCAAAGCCTCCATCGCAGCGTTCACCACACCGGCAATTTCCTTGGCAGCCAGCACGGTTTCGGGTGTTTCTTCGCTACTTGGTTCGTTTTGACGGAAAGAAGTTTCATCTTCTTCATCACGGGCAAAGAAAGACTCCGAAATAGTGCGATCTCTCTTCAGCTCCAACAACGACTTTTTGGCCGTGTTGACCGCAATTCTGTACAGCCAGGTGTAGAACTGCGCATCGCCGCGGAATTGATGGAGCGCCCGGTAGGCACGGATAAAGGTTTCCTGTGTGATGTCTTCCACCAAATCCACATCCCGGACCATGCGCCCAACAAGCCGCTGGATACGCCGCTGGTATTTCAGAACCAGCAGGCCATACGCACGTTGATCACCAGCGATCGTGCGTTCGACCAAGAGCCAATCAGCATCGGGAGCGGGTTCCACCACATCCGTCATGGATACATCCTCGCGGCGGGTGCAACTGCCACCTCCGCGCCCCACGCTGTTTCTTCACACCAGACCAAGGCACGCCGGACAGAGCGCCAGCGCTCGGGAGGCAGAGCATCGGCCTCTAACCACAAGCCCAATTGCGGACCATGCTTCGGCTGCAGAAGCACCCACAGGGTGCGTTGAAAGTCGTACTGAATGCGCACAGCCTTGATGGGTAGGGAAAAACGCCCCCAATACCAAGTCTCGCCATCCCAGCGCAAGCGGCCTTCGGGCATTCGAAGCCACGAGAGCACTAAATTTGCACTCAGGACACCCCAAGCGGCCCACACAGCCAGCGTTCGGTCCCATGCTTGGCCACTCAAAACGCTGTAAAGCGGCGCGCACAAAAACAAAAAAATCAGGCCGGCAAAAAGCCAGCCCAACCTTTTTGACCGCGAGACCTGCAGACTTGTCGCTGGTGGACGTTGCATGAAGGGTCAGTGTGACTGGCCGAGTGTGTTAGGTGCGTTTGAACACCAGCGTGCCGTTGGTGCCGCCAAACCCGAAGTTGTTTTTGACAGCGACATCGATCTTCATATCGCGGGCCGTGTTGGCGCAGTAATCAAGATCGCATTCCGGATCTTGATTGAAGATATTGATGGTTGGCGGGCTCTTTTGGTGGTGCAAAGCCAATACCGTGAACACCGACTCCAAGCCCCCTGCGCCACCCAAAAGGTGCCCGGTCATGGACTTGGTGGAGTTCACCACGACGCGTTTGGCGTGATCACCCAAAGCGGCCTTGATGGCATTCGATTCATTCACATCGCCCAGCGGCGTGGAGGTGCCGTGGGCATTGAGGTAATCCACTTGGTCGGCATTGACACCTGCGTTGCGCATGGCGCTCAACATGGCCCGACGCGGCCCATCCATATTGGGGGCTGTCATGTGCCCAGCATCTGCACTCATACCAAAACCCGCCAATTCAGCGTAGATCTTGGCTCCGCGTGCCTTGGCGTGTTCGTACTCTTCGAGCACCATCACGCCGCCGCCTTCACCCAAGACAAAGCCATCACGGTCTTTGTCCCAAGGGCGGGAAGCGGTTGTCGGGTCGTCATTGCGGGTACTCAGGGCGCGCATGGCTGCAAAGCCACCAATACCCAAGGGCGATACCGTGGCCTCAGAGCCACCGGCCACCATCACGTCCGCATCACCGTACTCAATCATGCGGCCCGCTTCACCGATGCAATGCAAACCGGTCGTGCACGCGGTGACGATGGCAATGTTCGGGCCCTTGAAGCCGTAGCGCATAGACACATGGCCAGCAGTCATGTTGATGATGGAGGCCGGCACAAAAAATGGAGAAATCCGGCGCGGACCGCGATTGGTGTATTCCGCGTGTGTGTTTTCAATCATTGGCAAGCCGCCAATGCCGGAGCCGATCACGCAACCAATGCGCGTGGACTCTTCGTCGCTCAGGGCATCGCCGGTCTTGAGACCGGAGTCGACCACTGCCTGCATGGCAGCCGCGACACCGTAGTGGATAAAGGTATCCATGGTGCGGGCTTCTTTGGAGTTGATATACGCCTCCAACTCGAAGTTACGCACTTCCCCGGCGATCTTGCAGGCAAAAGCTGATGCGTCGAACTTGGAAATGACATCAATACCGGACTTACCTGCCAGCAAATTGGACCAAGCCTCTGTCACCGTATTACCTACGGGACTGACACAACCTAAACCAGTGACAACAACGCGACGACGGGACATAGAAACCTGGATTCAATAGTTCGTCAAAGAAATACCGCCTAGCGGCGATACAGAGAATGGGGGAGGAACCGGCCGGACACCTGCAGGCGACGATCCTGCGGTTGCCGGCCGGGTTGGCAATGCGCACTAACGCATTGCCCAAGGCTATTAGGCCTTTTTGTGGGTGTTCGCGTAATCGATCGCGTTTTGCACGGTAGTGATCTTTTCTGCGTCTTCGTCCGGGATTTCAATTCCGAACTCATCTTCCAAAGCCATCACCAGTTCCACTGTGTCCAAGGAGTCAGCACCCAGGTCTGCCACAAAGGACTTTTCGCTGGTAACTTGAGACTCTTCCACGCCGAGTTGTTCAGCAATGATTTTTTTGACACGGACTTCGATATCGCTCATGGGTTCCCTCTAAGGGTTGTAAAAGAATCCGAGATTTTACCCGCCCTAGAGACAAGTCTCTAACCGGGTCGCCGTTCGGACACATCGGCGGTTTTTTTCTTACATGTACATGCCGCCATTCACGTGCATTTCCTGCCCCGTGACATAGCCCGCCTGAGGGGACGCAAGGTAGCACACTGCATGCGCAATATCCGAGGGTTTGCCCAAATGCCCGAGGGGAATCTGGCCCAGCAAGGCTTTTTGTTGCTCCTCCGGCAGGCCGGCCGTCATGTCGGTTTCAATAAATCCGGGCGCCACGCAGTTGACGGTGATGTTGCGCGAGCCAAGCTCCCGGGCCAGCGCACGGGTCATGCCCGCCACGCCCGCTTTGGCGGCTGCGTAGTTGGCTTGGCCGGGGTTGCCGGACGCTCCAACCACCGAGGTAATGCTGATGATGCGGCCATACCGTTGCTTCATCATGGTGCGCAACACTGAGCGGCTCATACGGAACACACCCTTGAGATTGGTGTCCACCACCGCATCCCAGTCGTCATCTTTCATGCGCATGGCCAGTGTGTCGCGAGTGATGCCAGCGTTGTTCACCAGAACATGCAAGCCACCGAACTCTTTGGCGATCGCATCCACTAACGCCTCAGCCGCAGCGCCATCATTCACATCCAAAGTGCGACCATCACAGCCTGCAAAGCCTGACAAGGCCTCACGAATTTTTGCCGCACCAGCGTCCGAGGTGGCAGTACCGATCACCTTGACGCCTTTGCGCGCCAATTCCAAGGCGATGGATGCGCCGATGCCTCGCGAGGCTCCGGTCACCAGCGCCACTTGGCCTTCAAACTTGATTTCACTCATGCCAACAGTCCTTTCACCTCTTCCAGTGTCGCAGGATCAAACAGGGCAGCCCCTGTCATTTCCGCATCAATCCGCTTGACCATACCGGCCAGCACCTTGCCTGGGCCGCATTCGACCACCGTCGTCAAGCCACGAGCCTTGATGGCCTGGACACATTCCACCCAGCGCACCGGCCCGAAAGCCTGACGGTACAGCGCATCTCGAATGCGGTCTGCATCCATTTCAACAGCGACGTCAATGTTGTTCACCAGCGCAATCTGAGGGGTGGCAATTTCTATCTCTTCCAGGCGCGCCTTGAGCTTTTCTGCCGCTGGCTTCATCAGGCTGGAGTGGAAAGGTGCCGATACCGGCAAGAGCAACGCGCGCTTGGCACCTGCTGCTTTCAAAATTTCACACGCCTTGTCCACCGCCGCCTTGCTACCCGCGATAACGGTTTGGCCTGCGTCATTAAAGTTCACAGCTTCGACTACTTCAGAGTCAGAACCGGCCATAGCCCCAGTAGCTTCTGCGCAACCCGCTATTACTTTCGTAGCATCCATACCCAAAATGGCTGCCATCGCGCCTACACCTACCGGTACCGCCTCTTGCATCGCCCGGGCACGCAAGCGCACCAACGGCGCTGCCTGCGCCAAGGTCAAAGCGCCCGCAGCAACCAATGCCGAGTACTCACCCAGCGAGTGGCCCGCTACCACTTGGGGCGGCACGCCGGTTTCAGACATCCAAACCCGATACGCCGCCACCGCAGCCACCAGCATCACTGGCTGGGTGTTGGTCGTTAGGGCCAATGCCTCTTTGGGACCTTCGTGAATCAGCTTGGCAACATCTTCGCCCAAGGCGTCAGACGCCTCCTTCAAGGTTTCCAACACGATGGGGTGTGCGCCCCATGCATCCAACATGCCCACCGATTGGGAGCCTTGACCGGGAAATACAAAAGCAAATGGTTTCATACAAAAATCTTTATCAAAAAGAGCACCAGCCCCTGTTCAGCCTGCGCTGAATGCTACAAAGTCAGGAGCACTGCACCCCAGGTGAAGCCACCACCTACGCCTTCCAGCATCAGGTTCTGGCCCGGCTTGACCCGACCTGCACGTACCGCAGAGTCCAATGCCAGCGGAATAGAGGCTGCCGAGGTATTGCCATGTTGATCCACCGTCACCACCACTTTTTCCATGGGCAGCTTCAGCTTCTTAGCGGTGCTTTGCATGATGCGGATATTGGCTTGGTGAGGAATCAACCAATCGATGTCCGCTTCAGTCTTGCCGGCTTTCGCCAGCGTCGCCCGCGCCGCATCTTCCAGCACGCCAACCGCCAACTTAAATACCGCCTGCCCATCCATCTTGAGCAAGGGGTCGCCCAAAATGTGGCCGTTCGATACATGTCCGGGCACACAAAGAATACCAACATGCTTGCCGTCCGCATGCAGGTCACTAGCCAGGATGCCCGGGGTTTCGGATGCCTCCAAGACCACCGCACCTGCGCCGTCGCCGAACAATACACATGTTGTACGGTCGGTGAAATCCAGCAAACGCGAAAACACTTCAGCCCCCACGACAAGCGCTTTGCTTGCACCGCCGGTGCGAATCATCGCGTCAGCCACCGTCAGCGCATAAACGAAGCCACTGCAAACGGCCTGCACATCAAAAGCGGCACATCCGTTGGCACCTAGCTTGTTTTGCAAGATACAGGCAGTGGAGGGGAACACCATGTCCGGCGTGGAGGTGGCGACGATGATCAAGTCAATGTCTTGCGCCTGCAAGCCTGCTGTGCTCAAAGCGCTTTTGCAGGCCTCCAGCGCCAAGTCGCTGCTGTAAACACCAGCTTCCGCAAAGTGGCGAGCGCGAATACCGGTGCGCTCCACGATCCATTCATCAGAGGTCTCAACCCCTTGGGCTGCCAGCTGCGCCGCCAGGTCCGCGTTGGTCAACCGGCGGGGAGGCACATAGCTACCTGTGCCTGTAATTCGGGAATAACGTGTCATGGGTGTTGTAGCGTGCACCCGTTCAGACTAAGCCTCTGCGTCAGCGACCGCTAACAGTGGTGCAGCCTTGGCAATGCGAACCTGAACGCGGTCCAGCAAGTTGTTTCGGGCTGCATCATACGCGCGGTTCAAGGCATTGCCGAACGACAGACTGTCGGCAGAACCATGGCTCTTGAACACCAGCCCGCGCAAGCCCAAAAGAGCTGCACCGTTGTAGCGGCGATGATCAAACCGGCTTTTAAACGCATTTAGAACAGAATAAGCAGCAATTGCCGCCATTTTTGTCAAGATATTGCGCGAGAACTCTGCCTTCAAGAATGTCCCGAACATTGAAGCCAATCCTTCGCTGGTTTTGAGCGCCACATTGCCCACAAAACCGTCACACACGACGATCGCAGCAGTGCCTTTGAAGATGTCGTTGCCTTCCACATTACCCACAAAGTTCAGATCACCCGTTTTCGCGGCTGTTCGCAGAAGTTCACCTGCTTTTTTGATGACTTCATTGCCTTTGATGACTTCTTCACCGATGTTGAGCAAACCCACCGACGGCGACTCATCGCCGCTGAGCACCGACACCAGCGCCGAGCCCATGACCGCAAACTGCAGCAGGTGTTCGGCCGAACAATCCACATTGGCCCCCAGATCCAGCACTGTGGTTGCGCCACCACGGGCGTTGGGAATTTGTCCGGCAATGGCCGGCCGCTCGATACCATCCAGCGTTTTCAAGATGTAGCGGGAGATGGCCATCAACGCGCCGGTGTTGCCGGCAGACACAGCCGCTTGCGCTGCCCCGTCTTTCACTTGCTGAATCGCCACCCGCATGGACGAGTCTTTTTTCTTGCGCAAGGCGACCTCAAGGGCATCGTCCATGGTGACCACTTCTGTGGTGACCACCACGGTCGCGCGCGGATGGGAAAAGCCCTTCAGCGCATCGGCCAAGCCCACCAAGACCAACGCAGCATCAGGATGACGATCCAGAAACTCACGACAAGCAGGTAGCGTTACCTCTGGGCCATGGTCTCCGCCCATGCAATCAACGGCAATCGTAATCATGCGCAATTCAATCCAACAACAATAAAGCGGGCAATTATCTGACCCCAAAATGACAAAAGCCCGTCGCTACAGAAACTGTAGCTTCGGGCTTTGCGGGATTCAGGTGAATCAGGCTTCAGATTTTGTCTTCAACACCTTGCGACCGCGGTAGAAACCGGTGGGGCTGATGTGGTGACGCAAGTGAATTTCGCCGGTGGTGGGTTCCACTGCGACACCGGGCACGTTCAGTGCATTGTGCGAACGGTGCATACCGCGCTTGGAAGGAGATTTTTTGTTTTGTTGAACTGCCATGATCGGCTCCTGGGCAAAGGTGCTGCGCAGGCGGCAACACGGTTGGGGTTAGTAAAACGCGGCAGGTCTGGCACGCGGCGCCACAGATTATAGCCCAAACTTCGCGCAGCCTCCAACCCCTACTTTTTGAGCTGCTGCAACACCGCAAAAGGATTCGGCTTTTCCGTGGGCGCATCAACGAAATCAGGGTCTGCCGTCTGCAGCTTGACCGGCGCGGGGCACTCCTCATGCTTGGGAACCGGGGGAACTGACATCAATAATTCGTCCTCGACCAGCTCCAGCAGATTGAATTCACGACTGAGCACCAGGACGTCTTCCTCCGACTCTTCGTCTTCCACCTCAGCGAGTGCCTCGCTGGCAACAAAACGGAAAGAACGCTCGAAAGACACCTCCGTTGCAACCGGCCCCAAACAACGCTGACAAGTCATCACCAAAGTGGTGGATCCCTCTAGATGGAGCCATGGTTCAGGCTGGCCGGCGGCATCTTCTTGCATTTCTCCGTCCGCGGAGAAGCTCACCAATGTTCCCTCGATCGGGCCCAGGGATTCCTCGCGCAAACGCTCCATTTCCGCCAACGGGACGCTGCCCTCCAATGCGCCTGAAGCTTGTGCGAAGGCTTTGACAGGAAGGCTGCGGGGTACGTATTCATGTTTCATCCGCGCAGTGTAAGAGAATCGCTACATGCAAAGCTCCCCTTCCAGAAAACTCGTCCTGGGCTCCACCTCGGTGTACCGGCGCGAACTCCTGGCGCGACTGCGCCTGCCCTTTATCGTTGCAGCACCCGATGTGGATGAGACACCACTTCCCGGCGAAGCACCCGCTGCCCTTGCCCGCCGACTCGCCCTGGCCAAGGCCCGCGCGGTCGCAGACATGCACCCCGATTGCATCGTGATCGGCTCAGACCAAGTGGCTGACCTGCACGGCCAATCCCTGGGCAAGCCGGGTACGCATGACCGTGCCGTGGCTCAGTTGCAGGCCATGCGCGGTCAAACGGTAATTTTTCAAACTGCAGTGGCCGTGGTGTGCAAAGCCAGCGGCTTTGTGCAAGAGGACCTGGCACCTGTGAGGGTGCAGTTCAGAGACTTGGGCGATGCAGAAATCGAACAATACCTGCGCGCAGAAACGCCCTATGACTGCGCAGGCAGTGCCAAGAGCGAAGGTTTGGGCATCAGCCTGCTGGAAGCGATTGACAACGATGACCCCACGGCGCTGGTCGGACTCCCGCTGATTCGCACCTGCCGCATGCTGCGTGCGGCGGGCCTCAACCTGTGGGAGCAAGCAACATGAGCGGCACCTTGTATTTGGTGCCGGCCCCGCTGGATTTCGGCTGCGCAAGCCAAAGTCCCCTTTCAGACAGCATGCCGCAGCAAACCCTGCAGCGTGCGGCCGCCTTGCGCTACTGGATTTGCGAGAATGCCAAAAGCACCCGGGCCTACCTCAAGCGCGTGGGTGAATCGCACCCCTTGAATACGACGATTCAAGACATGCAGCTCCAGGAGCTCCCTAGGGAGGTGCATAAAAAAGGCGACCACCTTGGTGGCTTTGACGCCAAACCCCTGCTCGCCGCTGCTTTGCAAGGCCATGACGTTGGGCTGGTGAGCGAAGCGGGGATGCCCGCCATTGCCGACCCTGGCTCATCGGTGGTGCGTGCTGCTCATGAATTGGGGATTCCGGTATTGCCCTTGGTGGGACCGATATCGCTTTTGTTGGCTCTGGCTGCCAGCGGCTTGAACGGCCAGAATTTTGCGTTTGTCGGCTATGTGCCCTCGGAGCCCTCAGAGCGGGTCAGGCGCATCAAAGAACTGGAATCCTTGGCGCTTAAGTCCGGGCAGACCCAGATATTTATCGAGACCCCCTACCGCAACACCGCCCTGCTGCAGAGCCTGCTGCAAACGTTGCAAACCAACACCCGGCTGGCCACCTCCAGCGGCCTGACACTTGCAACCGCCTGCACCCATAGCCAGACGGTCAAGCACTGGAAGCACAGCGGCTGGACCTTGGACAACGCCACGCCAACGGTGTTCGCCCTCGGCCGCTAGGCCCCGCGTTCAGTGAAGCGCTGGCAACGAACGCAGCGTCTTCACTGCACCGTCACCGATCGAGGCACCAAAACGCTTGACCAGCCGCTCGGCTACGTTTTCTTTGCGGGTGTAGTCCACGATCTCTTCGGCCTTCACGACTTCGCGGGCCACGTAATCAATATTGCCCAGCTTGTCGGCCAAGCCGAGGTCGATCGCCTGCTGACCGGTCCAAAACAAGCCGCTGAATGTCTCAGGGTTCTCTGTGAGCCGCTTCCCGCGGCCCTCTTTCACCACAGCAATAAATTGCTGGTGAATCTGGTCCAACATGGCTTGGGCGAAAGCACGTTGCTTCTCGGTCTGAGGGCTGAAGGGGTCAAGCAAACCCTTGTTTTCCCCAGCCGTCATCAATCGGCGCTCCACCCCGAGCTTGTCCATCAAGCCGGTGAAGCCGAAACCGTCCATCAACACCCCAATGCTTCCCACAATGCTGGCCTTGTCGACATAGATTTCATCGGCTGCTACCGCGATGTAGTAAGCGGCAGATGCACAGGTTTCTTCAACCACGGCATAAACCGGTTTGTTGTGCAGCGCTTTCAGACGCCGGATTTCATCATTGATGATGCCGGCTTGCACCGGGCTTCCGCCAGGGGAGTTGATCAACAAAACCACGGCCTTCGCGCCCTGGTCTTCAAAGGCCGAACGCATCGAGGCCACAACCACTTCGGCACTGGCTTCATTACCTGACGCAATTTCGCCTCGGATGCTCACGACCGCCGTGTGGGGTGTCGCAATGTCGGCGGGCGCGCCGCTTTGTTGCAAACCCATCCACACCACCACCGACAGAAACACCAGCCAAGCAATCCGAATACCGTTGCGCCACCGGCGCGCGCTGCGTTGCTCGACCAAGGTCGCGGTTGCGAGCTTTTCAAGCGTAGCGCGCTCCCAGCCCGCGTCAGGATTCTTGACGGGGTGTGCTATCTTTTCAGGAGCTTCTCGCGTAGTCTCGGTGCCGGCTACAGGCATATTTGGATCTTCAGGCATACCTGTCGGCATATGGGGTTCCGTCATTTAAAACACTACCGGTTGGAGATGGGAGGAAGTATGCCAGTGGACGACACCATCCACCTCGGACAATGCGATCGAGACCAGTCCGCCTCGGCACGGGCCCGTGCGGCACATGCCGGTTTGGGGGCTGTACATGGCGCCATGGGTGGCACATATCAACCAATGACCGGTCAAATCAAAGAACCGGTTGGGCTGGTAGTCCATTTCCATGGGAACGTGGGAACAACGATTCAAATAGGCATACACCTTGCCTGCATAGCGAATCGCAAAGGCGTAACAGGTCTGGCCGCAATAGATCACATCAAAAGGCACCGCCAGCCCGCTATCCACCAGATCAGCGGAGTTGCACAAGGCAATTCCGGGGGGGTCGGGAAGGGCGTCTGGCATGGTGGCTCCTAATCTGGCGTGTCAAAGTCAGGCGTTGGCCTGCAACCAGGCGTCCAACTCCGCCACGGAGTGGGCAATTGCCAAAGGCCCCAGAGCCACGAAGCTGTCAGGCTCGTGGGCACCGTAGCTCACTGCCACGCTGGCGCATCCGGCGTTGACGGCCATTTGCAGGTCGTGGGTGGTGTCGCCGATCATCAATACCCGGTCAGCCTCCACCCCAAACTCCATCATCAGCTCTTGCAGCATCAGGGGGTGGGGCTTGCCGGCGGTCTCGTCTGCGGTGCGGGAGCCATCAAAAATGCCTTGCAGGTTCACATCGCGCAGCGCTTCATTCAGGCCGCCGCGGCTTTTGCCGGTAGCCACGGTCAGCAGGTGCTGGCGGGCTTTGAGGCGATCCAGCATCTCCAGCACCCCTGAAAACAGGGTGATGTCGTTCTGGTGCACGCTGTAGTGGTGCTTGTAGCGTGCACCTAACAGCGGGTATTTATCAGCCGGCACATCCGGCGCGGCATGGGCCAATGCTTGCATCAGGCCCATGCCAATGACATAGGACGCATCCTTGTCGCTGGGTACGGTGCCCCCTACATCCTGCACCGCAAGCTGGATGCAGCGGGTAATCAGGGCCGTGGAGTCAAACAACGTGCCATCCCAATCGAATGCGATCAGATCGAACCGGCGGGGGCGGAAAGCGGTGGAATTCATGCCTCGATTTAACCCTGAACCGGTGCCACCGCGCCCGGTTCTTCCGGAATGGCCTGCAGCAGAAAACGGGCAAGCTCTGGCGGCAGGTCAGTCTGCAGGGCCACGCGCTCCCCGGTCGCCGGGTGATTGCACTGGAATCGCCAGGCGTGCAAAAACATGCGCTTGAGCGGCGCACGCCCTTCGTCACGGGCCAGCGCCTTGTTCAGCTCGAAATCGCCATATTTGTCATCACCCACAATGCCCATGCCTTCCGAGGCCAAGTGCACCCGGATCTGGTGGGTGCGACCGGTCTTGATCGTCACCTCCAACAGGGAATAGGCCTTTTGCTGCGGCGTTTGCACCACGCACACCGCGGGTGTAACCGAATGCACCTTGACCAAACTCAAGGACGGCATAGCGTCCGCGTGGTCTTTAGCCACTACGCGGACACGGCGCTCGCCATCCGGGAGCAGGTATTTCTGCAAAGACTTGTCCAAAACCTTCTTATTCGCCGGCCACTGCCCTGCCACCAGGGCCAGGTAGGTTTTGCCGGTTTCGCGCTCGCGGAATTGGTCTTGCAAATTTTTCAGGGCGCTGCGTTTCTTGGCGATCAGCAAAATGCCGCTGGTTTCCCGGTCCAGCCGGTGCACCAACTCCAGAAAGGTCGCCTTGGGGCGTGCCATGCGCAATTGCTCAATCACGCCAAAACTCACCCCTGAACCGCCATGCACCGCCACGCCCGCAGGTTTGTTTACCGCCAGAAAATGGTCGTCTTCAAACAGCACCGGGAAGTCCTTGGCCGGCACAAAGCGGTGGGCCTGCTCAGCCATCGCAGCTGTTTTGTGGTCAGCCCGTTCGGACGTGCGCACCGGCGGAAGGCGAATCACATCACCCACGGCAATCCGGGTGTCGGCGCTGGCGCGGCTTTTGTTCACGCGGACTTCGCCGCTGCGGATGATGCGGTACACGTGGGTCTTGGGGACGCCCTTGAGCTCCCGCATCAGAAAGTTGTCGAGGCGCTGGCCAGCGCTGTCTTCATCCACCGTCACGGATTTGACTTGGGTGTTGGCCAGGGGGGCCGTTGAGGGCTCTTTGCCCCCTATAATGTGTTTCACTAGCGACGCGCCGTAAGTGGTTGATTTGTCTGGAGTTTAGTCCACACCCCACTGAACGCAGCGCTGGAAGGTCGAAGTCTCCGTTTGGCGCCAGCTGTAAATCACACGCCACCTGCCTGTGATGGCAGCGACACCACACGGTCAAGCCGACGAATTGAAACCCTGATACGGAATACCCCAAGTCTGCCAACCCACGGTTGGCGGGCGGAATGAAACGAGATGTTTGTGTTGCTAAGCCTGATCACCTTGTGCCTGCGGAGCGTTTACGCCCCGTTTGGTGGCACAAATCGGCCTGCAGCCCCGGTACTACCTGCGCAACCAGCTAGCATTTTTGTAGCGAGTTCACAAACGCATTCCCTCGTCCCCATCCACGCGCCTACGCTTCGACACCTCGTGTGACCTGAAGTTCTCCGGCAATTCCTCCTCACTTCAATTCGTCAGTCCGACTTCGTGAGCCCCCATCGGGCATGTACTAATTGAAGAAGGATGCAATCCATGAAACGGATGCTGATCAACGCTACGCAGGCTGAAGAACGCCGCTTGGCCATCGTCGACGGACAAAAACTCCTCGACTACGAAATCGAAATTGAAGGCCGCGAACAACGCAAAGGCAACATCTACAAAGCGGTCGTTACCCGCGTAGAGCCCTCCCTTGAAGCCTGTTTTGTGGACTACGGCGAAGACCGCCACGGCTTCCTGCCTTTCAAGGAAATCTCGAAGCAGTATTTCCAGCAAGGCGTGTCTGCGAGCAATGCCCGCATCCAGGACGCGATCCGCGAAGGCCAGGAACTGCTGGTTCAGGTCGAAAAAGAAGAGCGTGGCAACAAGGGGGCAGCCCTGACCACCTTCATCTCTCTGGCCGGCCGCTATGTGGTGCTGATGCCGAACAACCCCCGTGGCGGTGGCGTCAGCCGCCGCATCGAGGGCGACGACCGTGCTGAACTCAAAGAGAACATGGACCAGTTGGAATACCCCAACGGCATGTCCATCATCGCCCGCACAGCCGGCATCGGCCGCAGCGCGCCCGAACTGCAGTGGGATTTGAACTACCTGTTGAAACTCTGGGGTGCCATCGACGGCGCCGCCAAGGGTGCCAAGGGCGCTTTCCTGATTTACCAGGAATCCAGCCTGGTGATCCGCGCGATCCGCGACTACTTCAACAACGACATCGGCGACATCCTGATCGACACCGACGACGTGTACGAGCAGGCCCAGCAGTTCATGGCCCACGTGATGCCTGAGCACGCAGCCCGCGTGAAGCGCTACCGTGACGACGCACCGCTGTTCAGCCGCTTCCAGATCGAACACCAAATCGAATCCGCCTACGCCCGCACCGTGACATTGCCTTCGGGCGGCGCCATCGTGATCGACCATACCGAAGCACTGGTGTCGGTGGACGTGAACTCGGCCCGCGCCATCAAGGGCGGCGACATCGAAGAGACTGCCACCCGCACCAACCTGGAAGCCGCTGACGAAGTGGCTCGCCAGATGCGCCTGCGCGATTTGGGTGGCTTGATCGTGATCGACTTTATCGACATGGAAGAGTCCCGCAACCGCCGCGAAGTGGAAAACCGCTTGCGTGACGCGCTGCGCCAAGACCGTGCCCGAGTGCAGTTCGGCACCATTTCCAAATTCGGTTTAATGGAAATGAGCCGCCAGCGCCTGCGCCCGGCCTTGTCCGAAGGTGCGTCTATCCCCTGCCCGCGTTGCGGCGGCTCTGGCCATATCCGTGACACAGAGTCCAGCGCGTTGCAAATTCTGCGCATCATCCAAGAAGAGTCTCTCAAGGACAACACCGCCTCGGTGCTGTGCCAAGTACCCGTGGAAGTGGCTTCGTTCCTGCTGAACGAAAAGCGTACTGAAATTGCCAAGATCGAGCTGAAGCAGCGCATCAACGTCTTGATGGTGCCTAACAAGACCCTTGAGACGCCCAACTACAAGCTCGAGCGCTTGAAGCACGACGACCCACGCCTCGACCACATCGAAGCCAGCTACAAGATGGCTGACGACATGGAAGAAGGCACCGGCGTGACCCGTCGCTCCCAAGAGCCGACTAACAAGCAAACGCCTGTGATCAAGGGTGTGTTGCCGGATGCCCCGGCACCGATCGCGCCTCCCAAGCCAGAGCCCGTCAAGGTGGTGGCAGCCCCTGCAGCTCCGGTTGCTGCGGCGCCGGCACCTACAGGCTTCTTTGCTTGGCTCAAGTCTTTGTTTGCCGCTCCCGCCGCCACTCCAGCCCCTGTGGCCCCGGCTCCGGCCAAGACGGAAGAAAAGCGCGAAGCCCGTCCAGGCCGCGACGGTGGCCGTAACGGTGGCCGCAACCAGCGTGGCGAGCGCAATGCAGAAGGCCGTGGCGAAGCACGCACCGATGCCCGCCCTGACGGCCGCGGCGAGCGCAATGACCGTGGAAACCGCAACGAGCGCGGTGACCGCAATGCACGCCCCGAGCGTGGCGAACGGGGTGCCCGCAATGAGCGCGGCGAGCGGAGCCAAGCGCCCCGCCAAGATCGCATGGACACCGAACAAGCGAGAGCAGTCAACCCTGAGGTGAGCATCCAAGCCGACCAAGGTGGCACTCAGCAGACCCGCGAAGGCCGCCAGGAGCGCGGAAACCGCAACGAACGCGGTAACCGCGGACCGCGCAACGGCGAGCGCACGGACGTACGCGCGACCGAGCCCACCAGCGAAGTAGTCGCGGCCCAAGCGCTGACAGAAGGCGCAGTGCCCGCAGCAGATCCAAGCGCTGAAGGACGCGAACCGCGCGAAGGCCGCAATGGCCGTGGCCGTGGGCGCCGCAACGACCGGGCGCCACGCCAGGACGTAGGTCAAGCGCCACAAGCAGCCGTGACTGAAGCCACCGGCAACGAAGTCGCTGAAGCTGTCGCTACTGGCGAAATTGCCACCGACAACGGTGCTGCGCAAGAGCCGCGTGAACGCCGCTCGCGTGACCGCTACGGTCGTGACCGTGGCAACCGCGGACCCCGTGGTGAAAATGGTCAGCGCAACGCGATCGACGGCGCAGAAGCCGCAGCAGTGGCGCCCGAGGCGAGTGCTGCTCCGGAAGCCGTGGCCGTGACTGTGGCACCGGAAGCCGCCGCACCAGTAGCCGCAGAGGTAAGTGCACCCGCACCAGCACCTGCAGCGCCTGTCGCAGCACCTGTAGCTCCAGCGCCCGTCGCGGATGCGTCACCTACCGGACGCATGCCCAAAGTGGCAGGCTACAGCCTGCCGACCGCTGCCCTAGTGGAAGTGGCCAACAGCTCTGGCCTGCAATGGGTGAACTCGGATGCAGACAAAATCGTAGCCGTGCAAGCCGCGATTGCCGCCGAACCCAAGCCAGTGCACGTCCCCCGCGAGCGGCCTGCTCTGGTGGAGCTTGACAACCGCCCCTTGGTGTTGGTCGAGACTCGTCGCGATCTGCGTGACATGAAGCTCCCGTTTGAGAACGATCAAACGGCTTAAGCCGCCAGTCCAGTCACCGCCATACGCGGTGACTGTTCATAAAAAAAGGGCACCGAGGTGCCCTTTTTTTATGCCGGATTACCGGCGATATCTCACTAAAAAATATCCACCGCGCCGATTTTCAGGGCCTCGGCAAAAAAACCTCTGCGCACGAGTTCCGCATGGCTGAATACCTTGTTCCGGCCGTGGTGCTGCCCATAGTCAACCGCGCGCTCTGCGCGCTCCAGGGCAGTGTTTGGCGAGTCATCAGGCGTCACCCGGGTGAAGCCGCCGCAAATCGTCAAATGCCCCACCTGTGGAAAATTGAATTTCTCGATATTGGCCCGGAACCGCTCAAAGGCGGCCAAAACCAAGGCCTCATCAGGGCAGTGCATCAACACTGCAAACTGCTCCCCGCCGAAACGGTACAAACGATCGTAGGTGCGGAAGGTGTTATTCATGATGCGCGCGACCAACAGCAGCACCTCCTCTGCGATCAGGTGCCCATGATGGTCGTTGATCGTGCCGAAGTTATCTACACAGATGGTGCCCAGCCAATAGTTGGGAGGCACCCGGTGCCGGCGCTCCTGCCCCGCTGCCAACATGATCTGGCGGGCCTCGGCTGCCGCGCCCTGCATCTCGCCTAACTCTTCGAGGACGGCGCTGTAAAACGTGTCATCCAGAGACTTGCGGTTGAGCAGACCCGTCAAGGCATCCCGATCGCTGTAGGCCAGCAATCGGTACATATTGCGAAAAACACGTGACACATCCGCAATCACCATGAGTTGGTCGTCGAGCAGCGCACTGGCCGAATGGATCTCCAGCACGCCCTCCACGTCGGCCACCGGGTCAGCAAACAGCGGCAAATAGGTAATTCGTGGCCCATCGTCGCCCGCCCAGGCAATTTCGACGCGTTCGCGGCGTTGGATGCAATGCAAGCGGTCCCGGTTGTCCTCCAGCAAAGGCAAGGTTTGAAAGTCCACGCGCAAGGGATCTACCACTTTGCCACCACCGCGTGCATCGAGCACGGTGACATCCATCCAGCGTTTGACGCCCTCCTCACTGACGACCTTGGATACCAGCACCCGCTGGATGGGCACCAGGTCAATCAGGGCTTTAGAAAGGGTGAGCTCCAGCAAATCGCGGTCGCGGTGGTCCGTGAGCTTGATAAGGTGTTCAATAAGTGAGGCCATGAAACCATAATAGCCCCAACGCTTTACGGCGTCACCATGGGTTTACGCCCTTGCAGCCGCTTTGTAAGCCTCTGCCGCCGCTTTGATATCCATGCGGTGTTCGGCCAGATCAGCCAAGGCCAGCAAGGCCCGGCGCTTCAATCCGGCATCTTTAAGTAGCGGGATGGACTGTTTCAACAAAGCCTGCGCTTTGCCCCACAGCGACAAGCGAACACACATCACGCCGGCCAGGTACTGCAGCAAGGGATCACCGGGCAGCGCCATTTGCGCCTGCTCGATGCGGGCAAGCCAAGCCGCTTCAGGCAGGGCCTCGCTGGCACCGAAACTGGTTTCCAAAATACCGGTCAACCGCACCCGCTGATCGGAGGTCAGGCTATGGCCTTGCGACTCCCACAGTGGCAACACCCAGAGACGCGCCACCGCAGGATCACCTTGCACGCTGAGCAAGCGCTGCGCGGCCTCCAGCGCCACGTCCGGCTGCTGTCGCTCGGACACTTCCAAAGACGCCCAAGCCTGCGCCAGCTGCGCAGCATCGTGCGCATCGCGCAGCATCTCAAGGGCCAGCCCTCGCACGATGCCGGCTCCCGCCACTTCGGAGAATGCCCGGTGTTTGGTAAGCACTCTGGCGGCATCCAGCGCCACGCGGGTGTTTCGGGCTTGGCGCGCTGCTTTGAAGCGCAACCGCAGCGCAATGGTGCGCCGAGCCGTGCCGACGGGCAATTGCTCCAGCCAGCGCACGGCACCGACTGAATCGCGATCTTCCAGAGCCCAACGCGCTGCACGCAACTGAACCCCATCCCGCAAGTCGCCGGCCTCTTTGCTGCTGGCCTCTGCCAGCGCATTGTCGAAATGCGACTCGCGCAGGCTGCGGTCTTGCAAAGCATGGGCACTTTCTGCAGCCAACAGGTGCGCCAATGTGCGCAAACGCGCTGCATCCGGTAAGGCATCACCACTAGCCAACATGGCGTCTTCAATCGCCACCACCACCTCAGCGGCTTTGCGGGCCCGCACAAACCGGCCCGCCACCAAATGGGAAATGGTGTCGAGCAGACCAGAGTAAATGCTCCGCTCTTTGTAGGAGAGCCGCCAGCGACGGGCCTGCTGCGGAATGCTGAATAAACCCGACAGGGCACGCAAGGCCAGATGCAAGGTCACAAAAAGCAGCGCCAGTCCGAGCAACACCAAGTTCAGCGACACATCGATACGGTGGGGCGGCCAGAACAAGGTCACCGTGCCATGGTTATTTCCTGCGAAAAGTGCAGAGACCACAGCCACGCAAATCAAAGCAATCAACCAAAGCGCAAACCGCATGATCAGCGCCCCGCCGCCGCCGTAGCCAGGGCGGCCAAGGTGTCGTCCACCCGTGGCACCTCGAGGGTGCGCATTTGAGACTGCAGCGCCTGCAAGGCAGCCTGGGCCGCCTGTGTTTTGCGGGACGAGCCATCAAAAAATCGGGTCAGCGAGCCAGAGGCTGCGGACAAATCGGCACGGGCAGCTTCGGTTTGGCGGGCCAGCAAACCCAAGCGCGCGTTCAGAATTTTCAGCTTGAAATTTTCACGCACGAAAAAAGCTTGCTCGGGAGACAACAGGGCAGCATCCGGGTTATCGATTTTGCTCACACGTACCAAGCCCCGCACTTCATCACGGATCACGGTTCCGAGTCGCCCCCACCAACCGGGCAAAGACTCTTGGGCTTGCCGCTCCAGTGCCGGCGGAGTTTTGGCCGAGGGAAGTGCATTGCTCACCGGAATTTCGTCTGCCAAGGACACCAGCTCATCGAGCTTGAGCAACATGGCAGGCGTATCCGAGAGAGCGGTGTTTTTGATACGTGCAATGTCTTTGGCAATGGCGCGCTGAATCGGGGCCAGACGCGGCTGCGCAGCGCGGGTAACCCGCTGCTCCGCAGACTTGAGGGCCGTCAACAAAGGCTCCACACTCCCCGTCAGCTGCGCTTGCTGTTGCGCGAGCCGCAGGCCGGACTCCACATCCACCACCAGATTTTCGTCCCTCGATCGTGAGAGGCTTTGCATCAGCTCTTCGAGTTGGGTGCGCTGTAGAGCCACCTCAGTGAGCTTGGCGTCAAACACTGCAATTTTGGCGGCAGTTTCAATGGCCAGTTCTTGGGCCTGCTTGGCGGTTCCCCGGGCCTCGCTAGCCTGAGCACCGGAGTCGGCTGCTTGTCGCGCCAACTGCTCTTGTACATGCCCCAGCTTCTGCCACAACAACACGCTGCCCAGCACACCAAGTGCCGCCACTACGGCAACGAGGGCCAGCCAGCGTTGAGACGCATCTGGCTTAGCCGCGGGAGTCATTCCAACCGCAAGAGCGGTGTCAGTGGCAATAGGCTCAGGGGATTGGGCGTTCATTGCGGAGATTCTATAGAGGCCAACAGTGCGCCCAGCACAGGCTTGGCCAGCAAAACCTGACCAAAGCCAGCATCTAAAGCAGCGGCTTCAATCCGGGCATGGGTCACTACGGCTTTGGCTTGGCTCCAATCCCCGCCTGGGCAGCAAGCTTCCAAATTGCGCACAGCTTCAGAACTGCTGAACACCCACACAGTGCCGTCAGTCGCTGCTCGCTGCGCAAAAGCGATGGCGCCAGCATCCCACACCGGGCGCTGTCGCTGGTATGCGACGACGAACTCCACCTCTCCGCCCGCATTTTTCACCTGGCTTGCGAACCAATCCCGCCCAAACCCCTCATCACTAGCGCCCGCATCTACCGTGGTGCCGCGCACCACCAGAACCCGGTAGCCGGGCACCACGTGCGCAGACACCACCGCCCACAGCGCCTCAGAGTCGAACTGACCTCCCTCGTGGTCAGGCGCATCGATATACGCTGCCTCAGCGCCGACTTTGAGCAGCGCCGAATAGCTACCCGGCCCGGTCACAAACGCTCTTGTTTTGATAGCTGATCCCGCAGTAAATACGGGCGCCACCATTGTTTTTTGTTCAAAGAAATAGTGCACCGCATTACGGCTGACAAACATGGCGGCATCAAAGCTATCCAAGCGCTCCCAGGCCGCACTGAGCGGTGCGGATGCCGCCGCAGCCTGGATATCAATCAAGGGTAAGGATTCAGCCTCATAGCCGGCATCCGCAAGTGCCTTGAGCCACGGTGCAGCTTCAGATTGAGGCCGGGTGATGACAACACGCATAACGGCCCTATGCGGCTTGCGCCCGCACGCCGGCCTGCAAAGCAAGCGCGACTTGCTCGCCCAGCGCCACGGCCGAGGCTGTGTCCGCCACATAGCCACTGGCGTGGGCGCATACCACCGGCTGGACGCCATCGGCATCGCCCCAAGCGGCCCGGATACGCAATTGCTCACCTTCAAACTGGCCATATGCCGCCAACGGCATCGAGCAACTCCCGCCCATCATGCGGCTCACCGCCCGCTCGGCGGACACCGCCAGCCAAGTGGGGGTGTGCACCAGGTGCTGCAAGGCGCCTGCCACATCCGCACGGTCGCTCCGGATCTCGATGCCCAAGGCACCTTGCCCGGCAGCGGGCAGCATCTGCTCAGGCTCAAAGACCGCGCGAATACGAGCCTCCAAACCTAAGCGCTTCAAGCCGGCAGCCGCCAGAACGATTCCGTCGTACAGACCTTCATCGAGTTTGCGCAATCGGGTGTCGAGGTTGCCACGCAGAGGCTCAATCTTCAAATCAGGGCGCATGGCACGCAACAGAGCCACGCGTCGCAAACTCGAGGTCCCGACCACGGCGCCGGTTGGCAGATCCGACATACTGGCGTAGGTGCTCGACACCCACGCATCGCGGGGGTCTTCACGCTCCATCACGCAGGCCAGCACAAAGCCTTCAGGCAGCTCCATCGGCACATCTTTGAGGGAGTGCACCGCCAAGTCGGCACGGCCTTCTTCGAGGGCGACTTCCAGCTCTTTGACGAACAGGCCTTTGCCACCGACTTTGCTCAGCGAGCGATCGAGGATCTGGTCGCCCTTGGTGGTCATCCCCAAAAGGGCCACCGTTGACCCGTTTTTTTCTAACAAAGACTGAACATGTTCAGCCTGCCAAAGTGCCAATCGGCTCTCTCGGGTGGCGATCGTAAATGTGGGCAAAATCGTAACTCGGCTGTAATCCAAAATATGGCATCGATGCTAGCATGGGCGCGTTCCTTGCTTCGCCTGAAGCCTCCCCCACCCCACTCCCAGACCTATGAATAAAGCACCTGCCGCAGAAACGGCCAAGCGCACAAAAGACAACGAGCGTCCCTTGGTAGAAGACATCCGCCTCCTTGGGCGCATTTTGGGGGATGTCATCCGAGAGCAAGAAGGTGTAGACGCCTACGAGCTGATTGAGAAAATCCGCACGCTGTCCGTCGCCTTCCGCCGCGACGCCGACCAGGAAGCCGACAAGGCCCTTAAAAAACTGTTGAAAAGCCTGTCCGGCGACCAAACAGTGAGCGTGATTCGCGCCTTCACGTATTTCTCGCACTTGGCCAACCTGGCTGAAGACCGCCACCACATCCGCCGCCGCGCCGTGCACGAGCGGGCGGGTGACACGCAAGAAGGCAGCATCGAAGTCGCCATGTCCCGCCTGCGCTGGGCCGGCATTGCGCCTAAAACGATCTCCAACACCCTGGCACAGAGCTTTGTGTCGCCGGTACTCACTGCGCACCCCACCGAAGTGCAGCGCAAAAGCATTTTGGATGCCGAGCGCGACATTGCCCAGCTGCTGACCCAGCGCGACGAGATCAAACAGCGCGCTGGCACCGTCGACAGCAAGAAAGACGCACTCACCCCCAAAGAGCTAGCCGCCAACGAAGCCCAGATGCGCGCCCGTGTGATGCAGCTCTGGCAAACCCGCTTGCTGCGCTTTTCCAAACTCACCGTCGCCGATGAAATCGAAAACGCCCTGAGCTACTACGAATCCACCTTTTTGCGCGAGATCCCCAAGTTGTATGCGGAGCTCGAAGGCATGCTGGGCAACCAGCCGGTGCACAGCTTTTTGCGCATGGGCCAGTGGATTGGTGGCGACCGCGACGGCAACCCCAACGTCAGCGCCCAGACCCTGGAATACGCCTTGCGCCGCCAGGCGGAAGTGGCACTGCGCCACTACCTGACCGAGGTGCACTATCTGGGCGGTGAGCTCTCCATCTCCGCCATGCTGGCCGACTGCACCCCCGAAATGCAAGCGCTGGCTGAGCGCTCGCCAGATCAAAACGCCCACCGCAAAGACGAGCCCTACCGCCGCGCCCTGACCGGCATGTATGCGCGCCTGGCCGCCACCTTGTCTGACCTGACCGGCACCGAAGCAGCCCGCCACGCAGTAGCACCGCAAAACCCCTACCTGCTAGCCGAAGACTTTGTGGCCGACTTGCGGGTGATTGAGACCTCCCTCAAGGCAAACCACGGTGGCGCACTGACGGCACAGCGGCTGCACCCCCTGATCCGCGCGGTGGAGGTGTTTGGCTTCCACCTGGCCACGGTTGATTTGCGCCAGAGCTCTGACAAGCACCAAGAAGTGGTTGCCGAGCTGCTGGCTACTGCCCGTGTGCACGCCGACTACAGCAGCCTGTCGGAAGATGCCAAGCGTGCCCTGTTGATGGGCCTGCTCAACGACGCACGGCCATTACGGGTACACGGTGCGGAATACTCGGCACATGCCCAAGGCGAGCTCGCGATTTTTGCCATGGCCAAGGTCATGCGCGAGCGCTTTGGCGCGGAGGCGATCCGCCACTACATCATCAGCCACACCGAGACCGTGAGCGACTTGCTCGAAGTGTTGCTGCTGCAAAAAGAAGTCGGCCTGATGCGCGGCACCTTGGATGCAACAGGTGTTGCTGACCTGATCGTCGTGCCGCTGTTTGAAACCATCGAAGATCTGCGCAACGCGGCGCCCATCATGCGCGAGTTCTATGCGCTGGCGGGTGTGGCTGAGCTGGTCAAACGCGGCGGTGGCGAGCAAGACATCATGCTGGGCTACTCCGACTCCAACAAAGACGGCGGCATCTTCACCAGCAACTGGGAGCTCTACCGCGCCGAGATCGCCTTGGTGGAACTGTTTGACGTGCTGGCGGCGCAGCACAAAATCCAGCTGCGCATGTTCCATGGCCGTGGCGGTACCGTGGGTCGCGGCGGCGGCCCAAGCTACCAAGCCATCTTGGCTCAGCCCCCCGGCACCGTGCGGGGTCAGATCCGCCTGACCGAGCAAGGCGAAGTCATCGGCTCCAAATACGCCAACCCCGAAATCGGCCGCCGCAACCTCGAAACGCTGGTCGCCGCCACCCTGGAAGCCACTTTGCTGCAACCCACCAAGTCGGCCACCAAGGCCTTCCTGGAAGCAGCAGCAGAGCTCTCCGGCAACAGCATGGCGGCTTACCGCGCCCTGGTGTACGAAACCCCCGGCTTTACCGAATACTTCTTCAGCTCTACGCCCTTGCGCGAAATTGCGGAACTCAACATCGGCTCGCGCCCGGCTTCTCGCAAGGCCTCACAGCGGATTGAAGACTTGCGCGCGATCCCTTGGGGCTTCAGCTGGGGCCAATGCCGCTTGACGCTACCGGGTTGGTTCGGTTTTGGCTCGGCAGTACAAAAGTTCGTGGGCTCCGGCACAGCCGCCGAGCAAAAAGAACGCGTCGCACTGCTACAAAAAATGTACAAGCAGTGGCCGTTTTTTGGCACTCTGCTGTCCAACATGGACATGGTCATGGCAAAGAGCGATCTGGCCCTGGCCTCGCGCTACTCCGAGCTGGTGGGCGATGCCCGACTGCGCAAAAAAATCTTCAGCGCCATCGAGGCCGAATGGCACAGCACCGCGCAAGCGCTGGCTACCATCACCGGCGAAAAGAACCGCCTGGCCAACAACGCGGCCTTGCAGCGTTCGATCCGTCACCGCTTTCCGTACATCGATCCCTTGCACCACTTGCAAGTCGAACTGGTGCGCCGTTATCGTGAAGGCAAGGCCGACGAGCGAGTGCAGCGCGGGATTCATATCTCGATCAACGGCATCGCCGCCGGACTGCGCAACACAGGCTAAGCGAGATTTGCGACAAAACAAAAAGGGCCCTCTGAACTGCACCCCAAAGGTTGGACATCAATCCAACCGATGGGGTGTTTTTCATGACGAAACACAGTGAGAGCTTCAAGCTCGAAGTTGTTCAAAAGTATCTGGACGGACCGCTGGGCCACAAGGCTTTGGCCAAGCAGTACGGGATAGGTCGTAACAGCATCGCGAACTGGGTGCACCGCTATAAGGCCCATGGTCTGAATGGACTGCACAGAAAGCCGGGGGGCTACTACAGCGCAGAGTTCAAGTTGAACGTACTGCGCCAAGCCAAGCTTCGGGAGTTGTCGAACACGCAAGCGGCCACGCTCTTTGACGTGCGTGGCGGTGGAGGCATCGTGGGTTTGTGGCGGCGCCAGTACGATGAGGGTGGCCTGCAAGCGCTCCACCCCAAACCCCGAGGCCGCCCTCCCATGAAGTCCCCCAAGCCCAAATCCGCGCCAGCCGCCCCCGCGCAGAAGGACGACAAGCGCTCGCTGCAAGAGTTGCACGAGGAGAACGAGCAACTACGTACGGAGGTGGCCTACCTAAAAAAGTTGGAGGCCTTGGTTCGAGCCAATCGGCAAGCTGCGCTGAAAAAGTGCAAGCCGTCCTCGAACTGAGGCCACAGTTCCTGCTGCGTCGACTACTGCAGTCCGCAGGCCTGTCGCGAAGCACGTTCTACTACCAAGCCAAGGTGCTGCAGGCTGGCGACCGATACGCCGGATTAAAGGGCAGCATTCAAGCTGTGTACGAACGCCACAAGGGGCGCTATGGCTATCGGCGCATCACGGCCGAGCTCGGACGCAGCGGCCAAATAGTGAATCACAAGACGGTGCAGCGTCTGATGCAGAGCCTGGGCCTGAAGTCGCTGGTGCGACCCAAGAAATATCGCTCCTATCGGGGCGAGATGGCCTCGACGCCCAACCTACTCAATCGTCGGTTTGAGGCCGAGCGTCCGAACGAGAAATGGGTGACCGATGTGACCGAGTTCAATGTGCGCGGCGAGAAGCTGTACCTGTCGCCCGTGATGGACCTGTTCAACGGAGAAATCGTGGCGTATGAAATGAACGAGCGTCCGCTCTTCCAGCTGGTGGGAAACATGCTCAAGAAGGCGCTGTCGCGACTCACTGCGCAGGAGGCTCCGATGATGCACTCAGATCAAGGCTGGCAGTACCAGATGGAGGCCTACCGACAGCGGCTACTCGAGCGAGGCCTGACGCAAAGCATGTCCCGCAGGGGTAACTGCCTGGACAACGCAGCGATGGAGAGCTTCTTCGGCACGCTGAAATCGGAGTTCTTCCGTCTCAACAAATTCGACAACGTCCAGCAGTTACGACAGGGACTAGGCCGCTACATCCACTACTACAACCACCAGCGTATTAAGCTCAAACTAAAAGGCCTGAGCCCGGTGGAGTACCGAACCCAGGCCTTGGGCGCCTAGCTTCCAACCGTCCAACTTCTTGGGGTCAGTTCACTCGGGCCCTTTTTTATGGGTGGCATATTGTCTAGCGCCAGCGGGCCTCAATGCGTGCGTATTCCCCGTTTTTGCGGATCGTCTCCAGACCGGCATCGAACTTTTGTGCCAACGCAGCAGCGCCCTCAAAACGTTTGGAAAATGACACATAGAGTGACACCTCTTGCAAAGTGCCGCGCAGCCGAAACTGCTGCGCCAAAGCCAGGTTGTTCACCGCGATTTCGTTGGCAACCCGGTCGTAGACCAAGGCGTAATCCACCCGCCCGGCAGCCAGCTTGCGCAACGAGGTGAGATCGGAGTTGGCCACATCGCGCACCATCGCAGGATCATCATCAAAGGCGCTGCCGTAGTCATAGCCGTTGGTGACACCGATGCGCTTTCCATTGAGGCTTTGCAGGCTCACCTGATCCGACGGACCGTCTGTCCGGCCGTAAATCCCGATCCGGGCGCGAAACAAGGGTTGGCGGTGCCAGAGGTATTTGTCTTCGGTGCGCGCGTCACGCAAGGTGTTGAAACACGCAGGGAGTTTGCCCGCCTCGACCTCGCGCATACAGCGGGCATACGGCAGGGCCACCAACTCCACCTCGACGCCGGCAGCCGCCCAAGCGGCCTGCACCAGCTCTACCGAAAAGCCCATCGGCTTACCCGCCAGGGTGTAGGCATAAGGGCGCCAATCGTCTTCGGCGCCGATCTGCACCTTGATCATGCTTGTTTTGGCGTGGGCCGCTGGCAGCAACACACTTCCTATCGAACCCAAAACCAACGCACGACGAAAACTCATGGCGATAAGACCCCTCGGACCGTGGACAACTGCCTGCGCGATACGGACAGCACTTCTTCGACCCCCTGCAAGCGCACTGCCCACCCTTCGCCCTCTTCGGGATCAAGGTGTTTTTCAAGGGACCGAATCATTTTGCGTGCGACCAAAGCATTGCGGTGGATGCGAATGAATTGTTGAGCAAACTTCTCCTCAAGGTCGTTGAGCGCCCCGTCCAGGATGTAGCTTCGGTTCACGGTGCGCACTGTGATGTACTTCAGCTCAGCCTTGAAATACAGCACCCTCGACAGCGGCACCCGCTCGGTGCGGTTGCGCTCCTGAATCACCAGCACCTCTTCTGTAGCCAAACTGGCCTGCAGCCCTCTATTGGCCTGCACATATCGCTCTGCTCTTTGTAGCGCCAGCTGCAGGCGCTCCAAACGGACGGGCTTGGTCAGGTAATCCACTGCCTCAAGATCAAAAGCAGCCACTGCGTGTTCGGCATGGGCAGTCACAAACACGATCGCAGGGGGGCTTTGCAAACTGCGCAAGGTGCTGGCCAGCGTCAAACCACTGTCACCGGGCATGCGAATATCCAACAACACTACATCCACCGGGTGCTCACGGAGCAGAGGGGCTGCGACTTCTGCGTTGGGTGCCTCTGCAACTACATGCACTGCAGGTGCCTTGCAGTCGCCCAGCAAGGTGCGCATGCGCGCACGCGCCAAAGGCTCGTCATCCACCAGCATGATCCTCAGAGGGTTGTCAGGCTGCATTGCAGTCATAAAGGCACCTCCATACGTACTTGGTACACCCCGTCTATCAGGCCACTTTTAAACTGCCCCTGCACATCATGCAACAACGCCAAGCGCTCCTGCACATTGTTCAGTGCCAAGCCGTGGCCGGGCCCGCCCTGCCCGGCAGGCACTGAATTGGTGACTTTGATCACCACTACCGATCCTTTGCAGCGGGTCGAAATTTTGATGTCCGCCCCCGTGGGGCTCGGCTCCACGCCATGGCAGACCGCATTTTCTACCAGCGGTTGCAAAATCAAGGGCGGTAGATGGGCGCAATCTGCCAGAGGATCCAGTTCCCATTGCACCCGCAGCCGCTCACCAAAGCGAACCTGCTCAATGGCCAGGTAGCGCTGTGCCAGCGTCAACTCTTCGCCTAAAGTGACCGAACTGCTCGGGTCTTTGAGCGCATGGCGGAACAGGTCACTCAAGTCTTCCAACAAGGCTTCGGCCTTGGCGGGCTCGGCGCGCACCAGCGCAATCGCGCTATTGAGGGTGTTGAACAAAAAATGCGGTCGGATGCGCGACTGCAGCTCCGCCAAACGGGCCGCAGTATCTGCCGGGGTGCGGCCTTTAGCGCGCATCACCAGTGCCGCCACCAGCAAGCTGGACAACACGGCCCCAGAGAACAGGCTGGACACCCAGGGCGAACTTTCCAGCAGGCCCGTCAAAGCGAGTAGCCCGCAGCCATACAAACCGGCAACACCACCCAAGGTAATGGCCAGCGCGTACTGCGCTACCCGGGGCATGGCGCCCAACCAGCGCTTGGCAATACAGGCCGATAGCAACCATGCCAAAGTGCCCGGCAGTGCGGCGCCGGTGACCAGCGCTACGCGGGACACCCATTCCCACAAGGTGGTAGCGCCGAACATGCAAACCACCCCTAACGACACCTCCACAAACAACACCGCCCGCAGCACCACACCAATGTGGCAGGCGTCAAACACCAGCACCGGTGCGGGCTGAGCAACCGGCACCGCAGGGGTGAGTTCCTGGAACGTCGATAATATTTGGTTGTCGTTCATGTCCACCGGATTTTGACTCCATTCCTGAAAAGCGCTTCCCATGTCCCAAAACCAATTCGATAAAAAATCCCAAGCGTGGTCCGCGCTGTTTTCCGAGCCCATGAGCGATCTGGTCAAACGCTACACCTCCAGCGTGTTCTTTGACAAGCGCCTTTGGCAGGCCGACATTACCGGCAGTCTGGCGCATGCCGAGATGCTGGCCGCGCAGGGCATCATCTCTGCCGATGACCACGCAGCCATCCAAAAAGGCATGGCCCAGATTTGGAGCGAAATCGAATCCGGCGCTTTTGAATGGAAGCTGGACCTCGAAGACGTGCACCTGAACATCGAAGCCCGCCTGACCCAGCTGGTGGGCGACGCCGGCAAACGCCTGCACACCGGCCGCAGCCGCAACGACCAAGTCGCAACCGATGTGCGCCTGTGGTTGCGCGGCGAAATTGACCTGATTGGCGAGCTGCTGGTGGACCTGCAAAAGTCACTGATCGATGTGGCCGAGAAGAACGCCGAAGTCATCCTGCCCGGCTTCACCCACTTGCAAGTGGCCCAGCCCGTGAGCTTTGGCCACCACATGCTGGCCTACGTGGAAATGTTCAGCCGCGACGCCGAGCGCTTTGCCGAGGTGCGCCGCCGCACCAACCGCCTGCCGCTGGGCAGCGCCGCATTGGCGGGCACCAGCTACCCGCTGGACCGCGAGCGTGTAGCCAAGACCCTGGGCATGGACGGCGTGTGCCAGAACAGCCTGGACGCTGTGAGCGACCGCGATTTCGCCATCGAGTTCACCAGCGCCGCCAGCCTGACCATGGTGCACATCAGCCGCATGAGCGAAGAGCTGATCATCTGGATGAGCCAGAACTTCGGTTTTATCAAAATTGCCGATCGATTTACCACCGGCAGTTCCATCATGCCGCAGAAGAAAAACCCCGACGTACCCGAGCTGGCACGCGGTAAAACCGGCCGCGTGGTCGGCCACCTGATGGGCCTGATCACCCTGATGAAGGGCCAGCCCCTGGCCTACAACAAGGACAACCAGGAGGACAAGGAACCCCTGTTCGACACCGTGGACACGCTGAAGGACACGCTGCGCATCTTCTCCGAGATGATTGGCGGCCAGCTGAATGCGGCCACTGGCCAGAAGGAAGGCGGCATCAGCGTGAACGCCGAGGCCATGGAGCGTGCGGCGCTGAAGGGCTACGCCACCGCCACCGACCTGGCCGACTACCTGGTGAAGAAGGGCCTCCCCTTCCGCGATGCGCACGAAACGGTGGCGCATGCCGTGAAGGCTGCTCAAAGCCATGCTTGCGATTTGTCCGAACTGCCTCTGGAAGTGCTGCAAGGCTTCCACGCCAGCATCGAGAAAGATGTGTACGACTGCCTGAGCCTGCGCGGCTCACTTAATGCCCGCAATATCTTGGGTGGCACCGCACCGGCACAAGTGAAGGCGCAGTTGGCGCGGCACCGGGCGCGTTTGGGCTAAGGGCTCGCCCAACACTTTCAAACAAAACGGGGCCTAGCCCCCGTTTTTACTGCGCAAGCAGCTATCAAATTCGTAGCATCTTGATGCTCACTCAGCCGGCCAGCACCCGCTCCAAGTCGCTGGCGAGGTGATCTACGGCCTCTTCAGTCGTCGCCCACGAGCACATGAAGCGCGCGCCACCGCCGATGAAGGTGTAGAAGGTCCAGCCCAGGGCCTTGAGGCGGACAATGGCAGGCCCGGGCAGGTTAACGAAGACGCCGTTCACTTCCGTGGGCAACAGCAGCTCGGCACCAGCGATGCCGGCTATGCGCTCGGACAAGCGGTGCGCCATGGCGTTGGCATGCGCTGCGTGACGCAGCCAGGTGTTATTGGTCAGCATGGCCAACCAAGGGGCCGAGAGGTAGCGCATCTTGGAGGCCAACTGCCCGGCCTGCTTGCAGCGATAAGAAAACTCTTCGCCCAGCTTGCGGTCAAAAAACACTATCGCCTCGCCAATCGGCAAACCCATCTTGGTGCCGCCAAAGCACAGCACATCCACCCCGGCGCGCCAGGTGATGTCGGCAGGAGCCACTTTGAGGGCGGCCACCGCGTTGGCAAAGCGGGCGCCGTCCATGTGCACCTTCAGGCCGTGCTCTTGGGCAATGCGGCTGATGCCGCTGATCTCGCCCTTCTGGTAGACCGAGCCCATCTCGGTGGACTGGGTGAGCGTGACCACCTTGGGCCGCGGGTAGTGCACATCGGTGCGGCGGGTGATGACTTCCAGCACACCAGCCGAGGTGAGCTTGCCATGGCGGTGCGGGGCGGAGAGCAGCTTGGAGCCATTGGAGAAAAACTCAGGCGCGCCGCATTCATCGGTCTCCACGTGCGCCGTGTCGCTGCAAATCACGGCTTGGTAAGACTGGCAGAGGGACGCCAGCGCAATCGAGTTGGCCGCTGTGCCGTTGAACACAAAGAACACCTCGGCGTCCGCCTCAAACACTTCGCGGATGCGGTCGCAGGCAAGGCGCGTGGCGTCGTCATTGCCGTAGGACGCTGCAAAGCCGGTGTTGGCCGCCATGAACGCCTGCATGGCCTCGGGACAGATGCCGGAAGTGTTGTCGCTGGCGAATTGCAGGTAGTGGCCGGAGCCAACGGTGGATGCGGAGTTTGGCAAAGTTGTCATGGCGGTGTAATATCGTTTGAGCGAATATTTCCGGTATATCGAACAAAAATCCATTTTACCGACCAAAACCACCATGGCGCAAGTCCCTTACTCCATCCCGTTCACTACTCCTTTGGTCGACGGCCCCCCGGCCGTAGGCTCCAAGCTGCAAGACGCCCGCAAGGCGCAGAAACTCTCACTGGACGAGCTGTCCAAACGTGCAGGGGTGTCCAAGTCCATGCTCTCCGAGGTGGAACGCAACCAGGCCAACCCTACGGTGGGCGTGCTCTGGCGCTTGGCCACGGCGCTGGGGATCAGCCTCACCGACCTGCTGGGCACCGCCAGCGCCGACAAGGCCACTCCCACAGTGGAACTGGTGCCCGCTCACACCATTCCCGTCATCACCAGCCCCGACGGCAAGTGCACGCTGCGCATACTGGGGCCCATCGCCTTGGCGGGGCGGGTGGAGTGGTACGAGCTGGCCGTGGAGCCCGGCGGTGTACTGGCCTCCGAGCCACACGAGGCGGGCGCCAAAGAACACCTCTCCGTGCTCAGCGGCAGCCTCACCGTGCAGGCCGCCGACAGCAGCAAAGTGCTCAAAGCGGGCGACAGCGCGCGCTATGCGGTGGACGTGCAGCATGCCATCAGCAACACCGGCAAGGGCATGGCCAAGGCGGTGCTGGTGGTGGAGCACCTAGGCTAAATTTTTAGTAAAAGTAGGCGCTAGCCCAAGTTGAATATGCGCTAGCAGCTACTAAAACGATAGCAACTAATGGGTGGGATGGGGTACCGAAAAGCCAGCGCGCGCCTGCAGCGCCCGCTCGCGGGCATTGCAGCCCTCCGGGTGGTCATTCACCAGTCCCATGGCCTGCATAAAGGCATACATGGTGGTGGGCCCCACAAAGCTCCAGCCGCGCTTGCGCAGGTCTTTGGACAGTGCAATCGACTCCGGCGAGGTCGTCATGCCGCTGAGCGTTTGGTGGGTAATGGTGGCCGGGCGACTGCCACTGGCCGGCTCATAGCCCCAGAAGTAGGCCGCTAGGCTGCCGAACTCGGCGCGCAGCTCCTGGGCTCGTTTAGCGTTGTTGATGGTGGAAGCAATTTTGCCGCGGTGTCGCACGATGCCAGCGTCCAGCAACAGGCGCTTCTCATCCGCTTCATCGAACAGGGCCACCTTGTCCATATCAAACCCGGCAAAGGCTGCGCGGAAGGACTCGCGCTTGTTCAGGATAGTGAGCCAGCTCAGGCCGGCCTGAAAGCCCTCGAGGCAAATCTTCTCGAACAGGCGCGTGTTGCTATCCACCGGAAAACCCCACTCCTGGTCGTGGTAGCGCTGGTATTCGGCCGTGCTGCGGCACCAGACGCAACGTGCGGTGTGGCCATCGTCGGTAAAAAGCCCGTTGGGCGCGGCAGTGTCGTTGAGCATGGAGCCTCCGCTAAGTGCGCTGAGATACTGTTTTTTTGACCAGTATAGCGGCTTAATTCACCACTTGCGGCGCCACCTTGGGCAGGGTCATTTCGAAGACACATCCTTCACCCAGCGTCGAGCTCACTTTGATGCGGCCACCCAAAATGCGGGTCACGATGCGGTGGCTGACCGATAAGCCCAGGCCTGACCCGCCCTGCCCCAAGCGTGTGGTGAAAAACGGATCAAACACACGGGCTAAATTCTCTGGCGGTATGCCGCACCCGTTGTGTTGCACCGTCAACACAAAAAACTTGTCATCTGACGCGCTTGCGGCACTCACCTGCACTGCACCATCCGCCCGATCTGCCAGGCCGTGGACCATGGCGTTGCTGACCAGATTCATGACAACTTGCCCCAAGGGACCGGGAAAGCTCTCCACGAGCAGGCCTTCCGGTATCTCCACAGAAAGCTGATGCCGCTGAAATTTGATACTGGGTCTGAGCATGTCTACCACCTCGTGCACCGTCTCGCGGACATCGAAGGTGCGCCGGCGCTCGGACTCCTGGTCCACCGCGACCTGCTTGAAGCTGCCAATGGAATTCACCGCGCGCTCCAAAGAGCGGCGCGAGAGTGTGGTGCCTTCCACCAAACTGTGCATGAATTCCTGGAACGCTTATTTTTTCAAACTGCCGGCCATCACCTCGCGGCTGGCGCGCTCACTCTTTTCTTGCAGCGCACTGATGGTGATCAGCGCGTTACCGATAGGTGTGTTGAGCTCATGCGCAACGCCGGCCACCAAACTGCCCAAAGAGGCCAGCTTTTCGCTGCTGATGAGTTCATCCTGCGCGCGTTGCAAATTCGCCATGGTCTGTGTGAGATGTTGGTTCGCCTCGTCCAAAGCACGGGTGCGCTCTGACACACGTTGCTCGAGGTTGGCATTGAGGTCCATGAGCGCTTGCTCGAGCCGCTTGCGTTCGGTAACGTCTACAGAAATGGTGAGCACACAAGACTGCCCGCCGTAAGAAAAACGCTCTGACGAAAGCAGCAAGGTCCGCAGCGCACCACCGGGCAAGTCGTGGCGAACCTCGAACCCCTCCACCCGCCCCTTGTCGGCAAACTGTTGTTTGAACACGCGCCGCAAAGACTCGTCACGCCACATCCCGAGCTCCACGGCGGTACGACCAATCACATCCTTGCGGGCTCGCTCGAAAGAGCGTTCCCACGCGGGGTTGATCTCCAAGCAGGTGCCTCGCTCAAACTCGCTTACCAACATGGGCAGCGGGCTAGCCTGCAAAATTTGGTTGACCCGCTGCTCGCTTTCGCGCAACGCAGCCTCTTGGCGGGACAAGTCCCCCAACTTTTCCGCGAGCGATCCATTGAGCGTCTGCACATTCTGAACATGCTGTTGGTATGCGCCCAACACCAACCGGAATGCTAAAAAACCGCCCGTCAATATGACCACTTGCGCCAACAAAATGCCCCACGGGTTGGTCGCAGGCTCCGGGTGAATCCAACCGGCCTCTTGCAGCACCGGCAGCGCAATGAGCCACAGCACCGTGGCTATTGCTAACTGAAACGCGTGGCGCATGCCGAGCAGCCAGCCGGCTACCAGGATCACGATCAAATCAACATTGAGTATCGGGTTGAGTGCCCCGCCACGAATCGCGGACTGCAGGGCCACCACGCTCCAGAGCATCCACGCATACATGGCGATGGCTGTCTTGAACCGGCCCCGGGACTGCAAAGCGAGGCACACCATACCAGCGATAGAGATCAGCGCTGGCGCAATCAGTGTGTTGATGTGGCTGCCGAGCAAGGGGCTCACCAGCAGGTACAAGACGCTGGCAGCCGTCGTCGTGCGCAAGAGCCGGCTGAACAAAATGCTCAGCTCGCTGCTGGCCAGCGTCACATTCGGCTTGAGAAGTGAGGTGGGTAAACGCATGATGTGCATGTCTGGATTCGCCAAACTTCAGCTTAAACCCGGCAACTCCACATAAACAAGCCCCATCTTTTCAGGCATAAAAAGAGCCGCTAGCGCACTACACATATGCGCGAGCAGCTCTTGTTTTGATAGCAACTTACTTACATTGCCTTGTAGTAGATGTAATCAGCGGTGTAGCGCACCAACTGGTTGGCACCTTCGTTGGCCTTGGTGCATGTGGCGCTTGGAGCGGCACCGCCCACGGTAGCCACGCGCTGGATGAAGGTCACGCCTTGCATCATGCCCATGCCGGTCGCTGGGTTGGCTTTGGTCAGTTGCAACGACAGGTTACCTGCACCATTCGGCGCCACTGCAACCTGAGTCGCTGTCACTTTGGAGCCATCGTTGGCTTCCCAGGTGGCTGGAGGGCCGTAGTACTTGCCCACGATTTTGCCGCTGCGATCTTTGAGACCGGCATCAGGGCCCACAAACACCCACTCAAACTGACCAGCCATATCTTTTTTGGCGCGGCACTGGTAATTCACATCGCCAGCGGCGGCGTGCTCCAGGGCCACTTTGTTACCTGCGGGCACTTGCACCGCAGCGGGCAGATCTGCCTGGTTGAAAGGTGCGCGCATCGGCTGGGTGGCGCAGGCGGTCAGCGCAGCCAAGGCAATCAGGGAGAGAGCGGTACGTGTTTGCATAAGTACTCCTGTAACAGAGGAAAGGTAAATAAAAATCAGGGGCGCGCGGGTTTGGACAATGTGGCGAGGTAGGCGACCACATCCTCCCTGTCCTGCGCAAGATCTAAGCGATAGTTCATCTCTTGACCGGGAACGACCTTTTCGGGGTCCGTTAACCATGCTTTGAGGCCCGCAACCGTCCAGGTATGCGTGGCTGCCGCAAGGGCTTTTGAATAGTCGTGGCCTTCGGCCTTGCCGGCTTTGCGGCCCACCACGCCACCCAATGCGGGACCAATGCGGTTGGAATCCACACTATGACAACCGAAGCAACGACTTTCGACCAGCTGTTGCCCACGGCTTACCGACGGAACCATTTCTTGGGCCTGCGCCAGCGCAGGCCCAGCAAAGGCCCACGCCAAGGCCCACCACATCGAGAGGGTGCGCGCTTTCATTTAGGCACCGAAAGACAAAGCACCGGCAGGCAGCGGACGGCCCATGGCGTTGTTCAGCAAGATGTAGTGCATGGTCTCGTCAGCAGCCAAGCGGCCGGCGACTTTGGCCAGGTCTTTATTGCCGAATGCAGGGATCACGCCTAGGTAAGCGTTGATCGCGCCCAGCTCCAAGCGGGCTGCCAGGTCGAGCACGTCGCCTTGGTTGCGCAGGGTGTCTGCCTTCAGGGCTTTGGCGTATTCGTCGAGCTTCTTTTCCATCACCGGTGTGCCGCCCAGCTTTTGGATGGTGGCAATCAGTGCGTCACGGTGGGCTTTGTGGTCCGCTTGGAAACGCACAGCCACGTCCAACACCGGCTTTTGCAGCAAGCCGCTGCCAGCGCCGAGTTGGTAGGCGTTGATGGCTTCATGCTCCAGGCCCAGCGCCACGTTCAGGATGCTCACGTCTTTGGAGGTGTCACCTGCCATACCCTGAGCCAATGATTCTTTCCCAGCCAACATAGCTACCGCTACTGCTGACAGTGTGCCGGTGCGGCCCAAGAAACCACGGCGGGATGCAATAGAAGTCGCGTTCACAGTTTGAATAATGGAGGTCATGTCGGATTCCTTTCGGTTGATGGTTGTGCAATCCAGTGAGACCAGAATTTCTAGCTCTCGAGTCGAATACGCACCGCCCTGATGGATCGGATTCAACTTTTTTAAAAAAACTTTCGTGAATCCGGATTCAGGGTTAGTGCGTACTGTTTACAGGTGCTCATCCACAGGGGTGCCGCAAACCGCAACGAGTTCTAGCTGACAATGGAGGAATGAATGCTGACAACCACGACACCATGCTCATCGGTCTGCTGGAACGCATCGCCCAGCAGGACGCCCAAGCCCTCAAGGCCCTGTATGACGAATGCGCCGGCAAGCTCTACGGCTTGGCGTTGCGCGTGGTCACTCAGCGCGAATTCGCCGAAGACGTGCTGCAGGAGGCTTTCTTGAATATCTGGAAATCTGCCCCCGGGTATTCAGCCACCCTGAGCCCGCCCATGGCGTGGATGGGGCTGATCGTTCGCAGCCGTGCGCTGGACTTCTTGCGCCGGCGCGCTGCGGAGCGCTCTCACCTCACCCAAGAAATTGACGATGTGCTGGCCGACACCCTCGACGGTGAAGGCCCGACCCCCATGGACACCGCACTCGCCAGCGAGCAGGCGTGGACATTGAATCAGTGCCTGAGTCGCCTTGAAAACAAGCAACGGGAAGTGGTCAACCTCGCCTATATCCGCGACATGAGCCACTCCGAGCTTGCCACCCAGCTGCAGTTGCCGCTGGGGACCGTTAAAACATGGATTCGCCGTGGGCTGGACCAGCTCCGCGCATGCATGGCCCGTTTTGCCTGAAGGCACCCCATGAAAATTCATCAACACCCTGAACTGCTGGAGCGACTGGCCTCCAGCTACGCGCTGGGCACATTGCGCGGCGGTGCACGCCGCCGCTTTGAGGTCATGGCCCGCGAGCAAGCGCCGGTGCGTGCTGCTGCCCTGATTTGGCAAAGCCGCTTTGCCAGTATCAACGAGCTGCAACCCAGTGTTCAACCGGATGCAGCCGTATGGACCCGGATTGACAACCTAGTCCAAGCGGATCGGGAGCAAGCGCAGCTCTATGCACGACGCAATGCCGCAAGCCAGGCCGAAGCCAACACCAAGCCTGCGCCATTTACCGGCTGGCTTCGCAGTCTCACCGTTTGGCGTGGCATCAGCGCGGCCAGCGCGTTTGCTACGGTGGCGGCTATTGCCGTGGGCGTCAACCTGCGCCAGGACATGGGCAGCGAAATTGCCAAACTGCAAACCCAACTGCAAGCGACTCCGCAGATCGAATACGTGGCGGTCCTGGCGGACAACCAAGCTGCCGCATCGATGCTGGTGACCTTTGACCCGAAAAGCAAAAAACTGACCCTGCAACGGGTCGGCGGCTTTCAGGAGGCGGGTGACAAGTCTCTGCAACTCTGGGCCTTGCCGCCCGGCAGCGGTCCAAAATCGCTCGGTGTGCTAGGCGGAGAAAAATTACTTCGCTTGACTGCCGGTGAGAACGATGTGCGCGACGTGCCCACCCTAGCTATCAGCCTCGAGCCTAAAGGGGGCGTACCGGGCGAAGGCGGGCCGACCGGGCCGGTGCTCTTTAAAGGTGCATTGATTCAAAAAATGCTGTAAGGTGGGCAGCGAGAGGCAACTGTAAGCAGGGTTTTTTAATGAACCGGACCTTAGACGTATCGGCGGAACGCTCCGCGATTGCGGAGACCATCATTTCAAGTGCATCGGATTTGATCCAATCCGGAGCAGAGTTGTCTGTCGTTGCTGCTTTTTGTGACACCTTATGCAGGGCCAGCGAACATATTTTGCTGGCTTGGACATGGTTCGGTCACCCCGACTCGCTATTGGTGTTCCCACAGGTTTACGCAGGGAAGGCATCCGATTTCGCTAAAGACCTAAAGATCGTGCGCGACCCTCTCACAGAACAAGGCCCTGCCTTTTCCGTATTGCTGGGCCAGCAAATCCGGTCTTTCGAGATCAGTCCTGACTCGCCCTATCCACCATGGCGGCACGCCGCTACGGTCCACGGAATTGCGAACTCCTTGGCCGTGCCTTTGGCCTCTCCGGACGGCAAAGAGGTTGGAATCTTTGTAATCTACACCGGCACGCCCGATTACTTCGATCTAATGGGAGTGGGCCTGTTTAAAGCGCTGGGTAAGCTGTTTTCCTCGGTCATGAGCTCGTATGCGGAAGTCGAAACACTGAAAACGACAGTTCTCACCGACTCCTTAACGGGAGCGATGAACCGTCACGCAATGCCAAGCATTGAGCGCCGCATGGAGCGTCAATCCGAATCGGACCCCACGTCCTTCGTCATGCTGATCGACATTGATCACTTCAAAAACGTCAACGACACCTATGGGCATGCTGTGGGCGACACCGTCCTTCAAAAAACAGCCCAATTAATGCGAAGCACTCTGCGCAAAGATGACGACTTGATCCGCTGGGGTGGTGAAGAGTTTGTCGTCTGCCTTGCTCAGACCAGCAGGGAGAAGGCCATGATCTTGGCCGAAAAGCTGCGTGCGGCCGTAGAAGCTAACAAGGAGCCTTTGCCGGTAACGATTTCGGTGGGGGTCGCACCTGTCTTAGCGCATCGGCCGTTGACAGAGTCCATGATCGAAGCGGACCGCGCTGTTTATCTCGCCAAGCACTCCGGGCGAAATTGCGTCCGCAATGACCTCGATACGAATGCAGCGGCCGCTTCTCCAGTGGTTTGAGTCTCTCTGAAACTGCCACTGGAGACTTGCGCCTGTTTGACCGGATACGCTAACTTCTACGCTTGGTCGCCACATCCAGCTGAAACGTGGCTTTTGCGGGGTTTGCTTGCACGAGCACCTGCAAAGGTGTCTTCTCGACCAACTGGACATGATGCCACACTTTGACGCTCGCGGCCCCCTCTGGCACATCTTCCAACACAGCAATGCCTTGGCTATTGGTTTTAACAGTCCAAGGCGATTCCGCGACATAGACGACACCGCTCATGCGGCTGTGGATAAAACAGCCCAACAAGGCCGCTCCCACTGCGCCAGGCTTGTCCATGGTGAATACCGCTGCGCTGGCGGGCTTGCCGTCTTGCTTACCTTCCAGCATGACGGATTGACCATCCGAGGCCCCTATCACTGCCCCGGGTTGGCCGAGACGCACATGGTGGTTCCAGGGATCACTGTTGGTAAAACGAACTTTGGCACCCACTCCCACCACAGTCACCGCGGGTATGAATTGCTGTTTCTCCTGGTTGACCACCGCGGTCATGGCCAAGGAGTTGCGGGGCGCGCCCTTAGCGGCTGGCAAAACAATCACTACGGCGTCTGGCGTGGGCTTGCCATCACGGTCGAGAACCAGCACTTCCAAGGTGCCGGCCCCTGCCAGACCCACGCAAAACAAAGAAACGGCACCCGCCGCAGCCCGGAGCTGCGGCTTGAATTTGGCAAGGTGCATGTTATTTGGCAGTCACGATGTCGCGGTGCATAGGCGCCAGCAAGGCGAGCAACTGGTTTTGGGTGCTGAAAGGAATATTGCGCGCATCCATGGAGACTTGCAGCACTTCCACCAGCGCATGGAAGTTGGCGCGGGTGATGCCCATGTCAGCGTGCGCGGTCTTCATGTCAGCACCGTCGTATTTGCACGGGCCGCCCGTCACCATGCACACCTGGTCCACCAATTGAGAGGCCAGGAAGGAAGACTTGGTGTCTTTGAACTGTTCGCCGATACGCTTGTCGGCCTTGAGGCCGGCCACAAACACATCCATCAGGGCTTGCAGGCCGGGCTTACCGCCCAGGGCCTGGTACAGCGCGTCATTTTTAGCCACTGCAGCAGGCGCTGCAGTTTGGGCATAGGTGTTGAAGGTGGCCAGACTGCTCAGGGCGACCAGGGCGGCGATTGCGAGTGTTTTCATAACGATTCCTTGCGTGTGTTTCGGTGCGGTTTAAAACGCGAACTGGGCAGACAGGTAGTAACCACTTTGGTTGCGGCTGGAGGTCACACCCGGCAGGATGCGGCCAAGGTCCAGATAGGCCAAGGTGACAGAGGTGTTCTTATTGGGAGCCCAAGCGATGAACACGTCTTTCCAGGCATCTTCCTGCAAGCCCTCTCCCAGGCTGTTGGCCATGCCGAGTGCGCGCAAGTTATTGGGCTTGCCACGGTACTCGGCGCCGATGGCAACGTTTTTGCTCAGCAAATACGCGACCGACACCTCGGGCACCCAGCTGGCGTTGTTGGTGCCGGGGTCTTTGGAGCCAAAGCCGACCAGACCGTTTTGGTTGGCATTGGTGTAACGCAAAGTGCCGTTCACCAGCAGGCTATTGGCCAAAAAGAGCTTGGTGGCGCTTACATAAAAGTCAGTGCCGCTGGTTTTGGCACCCAAAAAGTCGAGCACCGGCTTGATGGAGCCGGCATCTACCGACTTTTGCTGCACCCCGACCGCGACTTGGGGCATCCAGGTGTCGCTGTTGAGCACCGCATCGCCAGCGACCTTGACCTTTACACCCAGCACATCCATCTTGATGCGCTGGCCGTTTTGCACCGAAAAGCCCAAGCCATTCAGCGCCGTGACGGGCGAGGCATTGAAATCTTGCTGCGCGTACGACAACTCCACCCGGTCGTCAAAAGCAACCGTCACCCCCATCGTAGTGAGCTGGTAGTCGGTCACAGCCGCCCGGCTGATGTGGGCAGAGATGCCCATTTCCCCTTCAGTGGCGTTGGTGCCGATGGTGGCCCATGGCGTCAGTCCGCCGCCGGCTGCACCGTCGATAGAGCTCACGCCCCCGGTGAGCAAGAGCTTACCGGTGTCAGCAAAGGCGCTGCCGCACAGGGCGGCAGCGCTGAGAGCGATAGCAGTAGGTAAATGTTTCATGGGCGCGTCCAGTTTGAAGGTTCAGACAAAAAATGAATTCTTAAGCCCAGTACGCAGCCACGTACGTCTTGGATTCAACTAGTTACAACTCATTTTGAATCTAACCCAACGCAGCCGTCAAACCGCGCCGGTTGGTTATTTGACCGCTTCTGTTTTCGGCTACGCTGGGCGCACTTTTCGGGGAGCGACCATGCACATAAAAAATATCGCCCTGGCTTGCGGCTTGCTGGCCTCTGCTTGGAGCGCCCAAGCACTGCAAATCATCAGCCTTTCACCCCAAGGCGAGGTGGCGCAGGTGCGCCAGCTAGTGGCCAAGTTTGACGAGAGCGCGGTCAACTTCGGTGACCCCAAGGCCGAGGCCCCACTGACCCTGAGCTGCAGTGACGCCCAAGTGACCAAAGGAGTCGGCCGCTGGGTGAGCGACCGGGTCTGGGCCTACGACTTCGACCGCGACCTGCCCCCCGGTGTGCGCTGCACTGCGCAAGTTAAAACAGGGTTCAAATCACCCAAGGGCGCAGATATCACGGGCGCGAGCAGCTATAAATTTAATAGCGGCGGCCCGTTTGTGCGCAGCATCCAGCCCTACCAGGGCAACCGCATTGATGAAGAGCAGTTCTTTATTCTGGAGCTCAACGGCCCCGCCACGCTCGAGAGCGTAAAAGCCAATGTGTGGTGCAAGGCCTCCGACCTGGGCGAGAAGATCAGCATCCGCCTGCTGGAAGGCAAAGAGCGGACTGCCCTGCTGGAATCCCAAGGGCTGGATGCCTATGCCAAAGCAGACCCGCTGTCGTATGTGACCATGACGTGCGCGCGCCGCTTGTCGTCATCGGCCAAAGTGAGTGTGGTGTTCAGCAAGGGTGTGGCCACGCCCGCCAACGGCACCAACCCCGGTGTGCCCAACACGGTGGAGCGCCAGTTTGCCTACCAGGTGCGCGAGCCCTTTGCAGCCAACTTCAGCTGCGAGCGGGAAAACGCCCAGGCTGCCTGCCTGCCCATTCGCCCCCTGCAGCTCAGCTTCAATGCGCCGGTGTCGGCCAAGCTGCTGCAAGCCATTCGCCTGAGTGACGGCAAGAACAGCTTCAAGCCCGTGCTCGCGGAAGACAGCGGTGAAGAAGACAACGTGGTCAACAACGTGCGCTTTGAAGGCGGCCTGCCTGAACAAGCCCAGCTCACCCTCACGCTGCCCAAAGATTTTAAAGACGCGTCCGGTCGCACCCTGCGCAACGCCGACAGCTTCCCGCTCAAAACCGCCACCGCCGCCATGCCGCCGCTGGCCAAGTTTGCCGCCTCGCCCTTCGGCATCGTGGAGCGCTTTGCCGAGCCCGATGGGGTGGCGATGCTGCCGGTGACTTTGCGCAACGTCGAAGCAGCGCTGAAGGTCAAAGGTCTGAACCCCGAGCAGGACAAACCTGCAGCACAAGGCCCCGCAACCAAGGCGCCTGCCGGCAAGGTGCGTACCTTCCAGCCGGGGACGGATGCCGACATCATTGCCTGGTACCGCAAGGTATTGCGCTATGACGAGACCAACATCTCCCGCAACCAGGCCGCCCGCGAACTGGGCTCCAAGCTGCCCAAGCCCTCCACGCTCACAGACCGCGACTATGTGCAAACGCGCATGCTCTCGCTCTTAGACGGTCGCCCCGGCGCCAAAACGCTGGACCTGCCCCAGCCCCAAAGCCAAGACCCGCGCCCCTTCGAGGTGGTGGGCATTCCCCTCACCCCCGGCTTCCATGTGGTGGAGATCGCCTCCCAAAAGCTGGGCACCAGCCTGCTGGATGAGCGCTACGGCAATGGCCGCACCATGTACGTGCGCACCGCTGCACTGGTAACCAACCTGGGTGTGCACTTCAAACTGGGCCGCGAAAACTCGCTGGCCTGGGTCACCTCGCTGGACAAGGGCAAGCCCGTGGCTGGTGCCCAAGTCGTGGTGTCCGATTGCCGGGGGCAGGAAGTTGCCCGCGGCCAGACCGATGCCCAAGGCATTGCCACCCTGAGTGGCGTGTCGCCCCAAGCGCGCCGCTGCAACGGGGAAGACGGCTACTACAGCAGTGCCTACTTTGTGAGCGCCCGCGCCGCTCAGCCTGCGGCAGATGGCAAAGGTACGGTGCAAGACCTGGCCTTTACGTGGAGCGATTGGAACCGCGGCATTGAACCCTGGCGCTTCAACGTGCCTACCAGCCGCCAGCCCCTACCTGACGAAGTCGCCCACACCATCTTCGACCGCACCCTGCTGCGTGCGGGGGAAACCGTCTCCATGAAGCATGTGCTGCGCACCCAGACCAGCAAAGGCTTCGGCCTGCCGCATACACAGCCCGACACCCTGCTCATCACCCACATGGGCAGTGGCCAGCAATACGCACTGCAAATGGAGTGGCGCAAAACCGCCACCGGGGGGTTGAGTGCGGAAAACAGCTTCCCCATCCCCCAAGGCGCCAAGCTGGGGGCCTACCAGGTGCAGCTCACCAGCGAAACTCGTGGCAATGGGCGGCAGGACTTTTACACCGGCGAGTTCCGGGTCGAAGAGTTCCGCCTGCCGGTGCTGGAAGGCCGTGTCACCCCCACCGAGAAAAAGCCCTTGGTCAACGCCACCCAAGTGCCGGTGGATGTGCAGATTAACTACGTGTCCGGCGGCGGCGCGGTCAACCTGCCGGTGCGCGTGTCGGCCCTGGTGCGGGCCAAGGGCCTGAGCTTTGCGGACTACAGCGAGTTCAGCTTCTCACCACCGCAGGCCGGGCAACAAGCCCGCTCAGACGAAGGCGAAGAAGAAAACACCGCCAGCGCCGATGCGCGCGTCATCGCCGACAAAATGCCGCTCACCCTGGACAAGAACGGCGGCGGCAAACTCACCATTGCCGAGGTGCCCAAAAGCCGCCAGCCGCAAGACCTGCTGCTGGAAGCCACCTACTCCGACCCCAACGGCGAGGTGCAAACCATCCGCAGCACGCAAACGCTGTGGCCGGCCAGCGTGATTGCCGGTATCAAGACAGAGGGCTGGGTCTCCAGCGGGCAGAAAATCAAGTTCCGCGCACTGGCGCTGGACTTGTCCGGCAAGCCGCAGGCCGGCGTGGCGCTGGAAGTGAAAGCCACCGCCCGCATCACCACCACCACGCGCAAGCGCATGGTGGGCGGCTTCTACACCTACGACAACAAAACCAGCACCAAAGACCTGGGCAATGTGTGCTCCGGCAAGAGCGATGCACGTGGCCTGCTGCTGTGCGAAACCGAGGTCAATGAGGCCGGTCAGGTGGAGCTGGTGGTGACCGCCAAAGACGGCGCGGGCAACAGCATCCAGGCGGCCAGCAGCGTGTATGTGACCAAGCAAGGCGAACTCTGGTTCGGTGGCGACAACAACGACCGCATCGACCTGCTGCCGGAAAAAAAGAGCTACCAACCGGGCGAGACGGCCAATTTCCAGGTGCGCATGCCCTTCCGCTTTGCCACTGCGCTGGTGGCGGTGGAGCGCGAGGGCATTGTGCAGACCGAGGTGGTGCAACTCAACGGTCAGGACCCGACTATCAGCCTGAAGATTCAGGAAGGCTGGGGCCCCAATGTGTATGTCAGCGCGCTGGTACTGCGTGGCCGCCTGCGCGAGGTGCCGTGGTACAGCTTCTTCACCTGGGGCTATAAGGCTCCGCGCGAGTGGTGGACCAGCTTCTGGTACGAGGGGCGCGAATACGTGGCGCCCACTGCACTGGTGGACCTGAGCAAACCGGCCTTCCGCTTGGGGGTGGCCGAAATCCGCGTGGGCACGCAGGCGCATGAACTGGCTGTGAGCGTCAAGGCTGACAAGGAAAGCTACGCCGTGCGCGGCAAGGCGCAGGTCACCATCACCGTCAAGCTGCCCAACGGCCAACCCGCTGCCAACGCCGAAGTGGCCTTGGCTGCGGTAGACCAGGCCCTGCTGGAACTGATGCCCAACCGCAGCTGGAACCTGCTGGATGCGATGCTGCAGCGGCGCAGCTGGGGCGTAGAAACATCCACCGCGCAAATGGAGATCATCGGCCGGCGCCACTATGGCCGCAAGGCGGTCGCGCCCGGCGGCGGTGGCGGCCACAGCGGCGCGCGCGAGCTGCTGGAGACCCTGCTGCTTTGGAAGCCGGTAGTCAAGCTGGACGCCAACGGCCAAGCCCAAGTGACGGTGCCACTCAACGATGCACTCACCACCTTCAAGATTGTTGCGGTGGCCGATGCATCCACCGGCTTGTTTGGCACGGGCAGCACCAGCATCCGCGCCACGCAAGATTTGCAGATCATCAGCGGCTTGCCACCTCTGGTGCGCGAGGACGACCTGTACCGCGCCCAACTGACCCTGCGCAACACCACCAAGCAGGCGATGAAGGTGCTGGTAACCCCGCGCGCCACGCTATTAAATTTAGAGCAAAAAACCATTGATATACCTGCGGGAGATGCCCGTGAGGTTGCATGGAACGTGACCGCACCTGCCCAGCTCGCCTTGAGCCGCAATGAGGCCATCCTGTGGGAGATCGAGGCCAAAGACACGATCAGCGGTGCCAAGGATGCCCTCAAGGCCCGCCAACGCATCGTGCCTGCCGTGCCGCTCACGGTGCAGCAGGCCACGCTGGTACAGATCGACGGCCCGTTGACGATGGATGTGAACGCCCCCGCCGACGCCCTGCCCGGCCGTGGCGGCCTGAAGATGGCGCTGCAACCCAAGCTGGCCGAAGGCCTGCCGGGCGTGAAAGACTGGTTTGCCCTCTACCCCTTTGCCTGCCTGGAGCAAAAGACCAGCAAAAGCGTGGGCCTGCGCGACGGCAAGCTGTGGCAAACCGTAGCAGCGCAAATACCGAGCTACCTGGACAGCGACGGCCTGGCCAACTATTTCCCGCCGCGCGATGGCGAGGCCAACCGTGGCAGCGACACCTTGACCGCCTACCTCCTCGCTGCGACCCACGAGGCTGCAAGCATTGACCCGGCGTTTGCCCTCAGCGACGAAATCCGGGCACCCATGGAGCGCGGCCTCATCGCCTTTGTGGAAGGCCGTATCCAGCGCGACTTCTGGAGCCCGCGCAAAGACCTGGACATGCGCAAGCTGGCCGCCATTGAAGCCCTGTCGCGCTACGGCAAGGCCCAGGGCCGCATGGTCAACAGCATCACCATTGCGCCTAACCAGTGGCCGACGCATGCAGTGATTGACTGGCTCAACATCTTGAAGCGTGTGACCGATGTGCCGGAGCGTGACAAGCGTATTGCGGAGGCCAACCAGATTCTGCGCAGCCGCATCAGCTACCAGGGCACCAAGATGATCTTCAGCACCGAGAAGGACGACTACTGGTGGTGGCTGATGCAAAACGGCGACGTGAACACCGCGCGCCTGATCTTGAGCGTGCTGGACGACCCGGCCTGGAAAGACGACATGGGCCGCCTGGCCAACGGCTTCATCAGCCGCCAGCAAAACGGCGCATGGCACACCACCACCGCCAACCTGTGGGGCGGCCTGGCGCTGGAGAAGTTCAGCGCCAAGTTTGAAGCCGTGCCGGTGTCTGGCAGCACCAAGGCGTCTATGAGCACGGGGGCGACCAGTGTGGACTGGAGCAAGGTGGAGCGCATCAAGACCACCGATGCATCCGGCGCTGCACACCAGACCACGATGTTCGGCGCGCCCGCATCTCCGGGCAACCTGAAGAACAACACCATGTTCCTGCCGTGGAGCAAAGCTCCAGCCAAAGACACGCTGAATGTGACGCACCAGGGCACCGGCAAACCCTGGCTCACGCTGCAGTCCGTGGCAGCGGTGCAACTGACAGCGCCTTTCTTTGCGGGCTACCAGATCAAGAAAACCATCACTCCTGTGGAGCAGGCCAACAAGAGCCTGCCCGCTGGCAGCTACACACGCGGTGACGTGCTGCGCATCAGCATCGAAGTGAACGCCAGCGCTGACATGACCTGGGTCGCCATCACCGACCCCGTGCCCGGCGGCGCCACCATCCTGGGCAGCGGTCTGGGCCGCGACAGCGAGATCGCCACGCAGGGAGAAAAGAGAGAAGGCTACGGCTGGGCCGCATTCGAAGAACGCAGCTTCGAGTCCTTCCGCAGCTACTACGAGTACCTGCCAAAGGGCGTGGTGAAGATGGAATACACCATCCGCCTCAACAACGTAGGCGAGTTCTCGCTGCCACCCTCACGCGTGGAGGCGATGTACGCACCGGAGATGTTTGGGGAGACGCCGAATGCGCGGGTGAAGGTGGAGGCGGCCAAATGAGTTCAAACGCCCCGCCTACACTTTTTCGTTATGTGGTTTACAAGGTCACATTTCCCAACGGGAAAATCTACGTAGGCAAAGACGAGGGTGAGCCAGGGCACTCTTTGCGTTACTTCGGCAGTTGGGACAATGCGCTGGTCGAACAAGATTTCACTAAAGCCGAATTGCTCGACCTCACTTTACGCAAGCAAATCCTTTTTGAATCGGATAACAAACTTGAAATCCGCAAAAAGGAGAGTGAGTTCATACGGTCGCTACAAAGCAACGACCCGGAGATTGGATACAACCAGACGCATAGAAAATGCCGATCTACAACTGGGTAAGCCAGGGCTTAATTCAACGTGAGTGTTTGCAGGCATCGCGCTCCGGACACTCAATCCCAAATGCATATCCATCCCAGCACCGGGCCAACTTGGGACCACCCACTCTCAACGTAACCCTTCCAGCATGGCCACCAAGCACTGCCGCGTATCTGCCAGCGCGTCTTGTACCCCAGCCTCATCGTCCGGCAGAGAGTCCATGCCGCCATAGAGTGCGCCCAAGACGATGCGGGCTAAGCGCTCTGCATCGTGCCCCTGAAAAATGCCATGTGCTTGTATGGCCGCAATGCTGCCGCGCATGGCACCCAAGCCCTGCCGTTGGCGGATGTCACCCCACACCTGGGCTCCCAGCACCGCGGGTGCATCGACCAGCATCAGGCGGCGCATAGGCGCGTTGGTCCCAGCTTGCAGCACGGTGTCGATGGAGGCCAAAAACGCTTCCCATGCACCGCCACTCTTCCCGATCACGGCTTGGCTTGCTGCCTTGGCTGCCTGCACCAACTGCGCATCGACCTGCTCTACCACCGCAGCAAACAGGCCTTTTTTGTCGCCGTAGTGGTGGTACAGCGCGCCGACGGTCACGCCGGCATCGGCGCAGATGCTGCCAACCGGTGCTTTCTCGTAGCCCAGGTCGCTGAACCAGCGCAAAGCCGCGCTTTGCAGTGCCGCTTGGGTGGCGATGGCGTTCTCTTTGCGGCCGTCGCGTTTGTTGGGTATTTCAGTCATTGCTAGCGAAGATGATAGGGGCGCTCTTTACAAGCATAACATGATTATGTATTCTATGGTTCACTTGATCAACCTACTCCATCAACCGGAATACTTCCATGCCCATAGTCGCCCAAGTTCTCATCGCGCTGGTCTGCCTGATCCACGTGTACATCTTTCTGCTGGAAACCGTGCTCTACAAGAGCCGTGGGGTAAAGGTGTTTGGCATTTCGCCCTCTGAGGTGGAGTCGCGCAAGGCGGCCATGTCCAACCAAGGCTGTTACAACGGATTTTTGGCCGCGGCCCTGCTGCTGGGCCTGATCTACCCTGACCCGGCGATTGCCAAGGCATTTGCCACCTTCGGACTGGCCTGTGTGGCGGTGGCGGGCGTGTGGGGTGCGGTCACGGTGATGGTGCGCATTCTGTACATCCAGACGGTTCCCGCAGTACTGGGGTTAGCAGGCATCTATTGGCTGTAAGCTGTGAGGCACTGTGTTTCAGCGATGGGGTGATTCAGCCGATAAGCAAAAAGAGCAAGTTGCAGGGTTTCGTCGGCATCCAATCCCCCGAAGGCTCTGAAAAATTGTTAAATTCGCAAAATTAGTCGAGCGCGAGCCCTTCGCGTTGTCGCTTTCGGAGTTCTGCAGACATGCCACAAGCCCCCCTTCCGGACAACGAGTCCCAACGACTCGCGGCCCTTCACGACCTCGGCATTCTTGACACTGCGCTAGAGCAGGCCTTCGACGCCTTGGTGCACGCGGCGGCGGTGGTCTGTGACGTGCCGATCTCGTTGATCAGCCTCGTCGATTCTGATCGGCAGTGGTTCAAGGCCAATGTCGGGCTCCCCGGCGTATCCGAGACTCCACGCACCCTCGCGTTTTGCGCGCACGCTATCTTGGGCGATGAGATTTTGGAGGTGCCTGACGCGACCGCAGATATCCGCTTTGCCGACAACGCCTTGGTCACTGGCAACCCAGATATCCGGCTCTATGCAGGCGCCCCCTTGCGGCTACGTGACGGCAGCCACGCAGGCACCTTTTGTGTGATTGACCGGGTACCCCGGCAACTCACGGAGCAACAGCGCGAAATTCTGACCCACCTGGCCGCCGCCACCGTGCATGCGCTCGAAGGGCGCCGTGCGATTGATCATGAGCGGCGGCTGCACGTCGAAGCGCAAAAAACAGCACAAACTCTGGCTGAGGACGAGCTGCATTTCAGGGCTCTAAGCGAGGTATCGCCCCTGGGTGTTTTTGCCACCGATGCCCAAGGCGCTTGCACCTACACCAACTCTCGCTGGCAAGAAATTTACGGTCTGGATTTCCACCAAAGCCTACGCGACGGATGGATGGAAGCATTGCACCCCGACGACCGCGCGGCGGTGCTCACTGAATGGCAACAAACCGCCCAAAAACGGCTGGAATTTGACGCGGAATTCCGCATCTCGCGCGGGGACGGAGAAGTCCGCACCGTGCGAACGCGAACGCGGGCAAATCAAGACGAGTCAGGCCGCGTAACAGGCTATGTCGGCTCGGTAGAGGACATTACAGAGCGAAAACGCAAAGACGACGCCCTGCGGCAAAGTGAGCAGCGCTTGCAGCGCACCGGTCAGGTAGCTCGCGCGTAGGCGGCTGGGAGTTGGAATTAGCCACTGGCGCGCTGGTCTGGTCAGGTCAGACCCATGAAATTCATGGGGTGCCCCCTGACTTTGTGCCAGAAGTTGCCACAGCCATCAACTTCTACGCGCCAGAAGCCCGGCCCAAAATACAAGCCGCTGTCGAGACAGCGATGACAACTGGCGAGAGCTGGGACCTGGAGCTCCCCTTCATCCAGGCGGATGGCACCGAAATATGGGTGCGTGCCGTCGGAGCAGCTGAATTCCACGCGGGCAAACCGGTTCGCTTGGTCGGCACTTTCCAAGACATCACCAAGCTGCACAGCATCAAGCTAGACCTTGCACGCCAGCACGAGTTGTTGCGCGTCACCCTGCAGTCCATCGGCGACGCGGTAATTACCACCAACGCAGCGGGCGAGATCACTTGGCTCAACCCGGTAGCAGAGCGGATGACAGGCTGGCTAAATGCGGAAGCGAAGGGCAAGCCTATCGGGCATGTGTTTCATATCGTCAACGAAGAGACCCGCGCCCCGACAGAAAACCCGGTGACCACCTGCCTGGCCCAAGGAAAAACTACTGGCTTGGCACACCAAACGGTTCTGATTTCCCGCGAAGGTGAGGAGTACGGTGTCGAGGACTCGGCCGCCCCCATCCGCAGCGAAAACGGAGAGATTCTGGGCGCGGTGTTGGTGTTTCACGATGTCACCGAACAGCGTCGCCTCAGCGGTGAAATGAGCTTCCGCGCAACCCACGATGCGCTCACCGGCCTGATCAACAGAACCGAGTTTGAAACGCGGCTGCGCAATGCGCTCAATCGGGCCCACGAGGACCGGAGCAATCACGCGCTCTTGTTCATAGACCTGGACCAGTTCAAGCTCGTCAACGATGCCTGTGGTCACTCCGTGGGTGACCAGTTACTGCAGCAAGTTGGCAAGTTGTTGAGTGAAGTGATCCGCGCGCGCGACACGCTGGCGCGCTTGGGCGGTGATGAGTTTGGGGTGATCTTGGAGCATTGCTCTGCGGAGCATGCACAGCGGGTAGCTCAGCAAATTTGTGAGCGGATGGACGACTTCCGCTTCATCCATGACGGCAAGCGATTCCGCATCGGAACCAGTATTGGCTTGGTCCCCGTAGACAACCGCTGGGCCAATATTGCCGCCGCCATGCAAGCTGCGGACATTTCTTGCTATGCCGCCAAAGACGCAGGGCGCAACCGGGTACACGCTTGGTTTGACACCGACCTTGCCATGCACGCGCGCCACGGTGAAATGCAATGGGCCGCACGGCTTGAACAAGCCTTGGATGAAAACCGGTTTGTTTTGTTCGCACAGCGGATTACCGCTCTGGACGATGGCGTGCATGGACTCCATGCAGAGGTGCTGGTGCGTTTGCGCGAGACCGACGGAAGCTTGGTGCAACCCGGCGCATTCCTGCCGGCGGCGGAACGGTTCCACCTCGCCTCGCGCATCGACCGCTGGGTGCTTAAACACGCCATCCAATGCCTGAGGGAGACGCCGCACCTGTCAGGCATAGACACCTTGTGCATCAACCTGTCGGGGCAATCCATCGGCGACAGGGCGTTCCACCGCCAGGCGTTCGAAATGCTGCAAAACGCTGGCTCGGCCATCTGCCAGCGGATCTGCCTCGAAATTACCGAAACTGCGGCCGTCACCAACATGGCGGATGCCAGTGTGTTTGTCGAGCAGGCCAAAACACTCGGCTTGCGCATTGCGCTGGATGATTTTGGGGCCGGTGCTTCCTCGTTTGGCTACCTGAAGAACCTGAGCGTTGATCTTCTCAAGATTGATAGGCAATTCATCCGCGATGTCATTGACGACCCCTTGGACGATGCCGCTGTACGCTGTTTCGCAGCGGTGGCCCAAGTCGTGGGGGTGAAAACGGTGGCGGAATTTGTAGACCGGGCCGAGGTGCTGGAGCGCGTGCGCGAAATCGACATTGTTTTTGTGCAAGGCTTCTGCCTGCATAAGCCAGAGGCTATCGAACCGGTGCTCTCCAGCATCGCGCTGAACAGTAACGATTGTTAAGTTTTAACCGCTTTAAAGAACCGTTGACGGCCATTCAACAGGACTGCGAAGCCCGGGGTGGCGCTTCAATTCACCCGCAAAACTGCTCTACTTTGCGAGAACTCGGACAATTGTGGATTACGCCCGCTGCGAAACGGCACAAATTCACACATCTGCAAGGTTGAAGTTTGGTTGTTTGGAGACGGGTGCCTACACTTAGTTTCTGTATCAAACTGACTAATCTAATTTCACCTATGACCCCGCTGACACTCGGAATCGAAGGCCTAGAAAGCGCCGAGCTCAGCCGCGTTCGTATCCTGTTGCGCCTGTTGAAAGGCAACCCTCACTTCCACTGGACCTACGCTGCCGAAGGGCCTTTTGATGCCCTGTTGTGCGCAAACCCCGAGGCACTCGCCCGGAGTGCTGTGGTGATTGATGTGCTACCCACCGGTTCTGCCAGAAGCGCTGGTACGCTGGTACGCCCCATCGAGGCGGCTAACCTCGAGGCCTTACTGATGCAGCTGCAGAACCAACTGCAACCGACCGTTTTCGGTGGTTTGGAGCCGGAACTCGGCGATATTTTTGCGAGCTTTGCAGAAACGCATGCAGGAGCCCTCGACCGCGTTCCTCCGCTGACACCAGCGCTACTACCCGCTCCCCAAGCAGGGTTGAACGAAGCAGCTGCCGAACCAGAATCGAGCTTCGGCAACGAAGAATACCGGCTCAAGCGCTGGCCACCACAAGCTGTCTTGCGAGACAGCAAAGACCGGATCCGGCTGGCGAACTTGATCAGTCGCAAATCTTTTTCGATTGAGCAACTGGTGCAAAGCTCTGGTATCTCCCAGGGTGAAGTGCAAGCGTTCATCACCGTGTTGCAGAGTTTCGGCATTGTGAATGTGGCGCAAGCCACGGTCAGCGCCAGCGTGCCACGACTGAGTACCGCAACCTGTGCAGCTCCCCGTCAGAAGCAAAAACGCAGCTTCCTGTCTGCGATCCGGCGCAAGCTCGGTATTTGAAAGACTGCGACGCATGAGAGAGCACAAAATCCTGATCACCGGAACGATGGGCGCGGGCAAAACCACCGCGGTTACTGCCATCAGTGACAGCCCACCCATCACCACCGATGTGACCAACACCGACAGATCGCACAGCAAGGCCAAAACGACGGTCGGGCTTGATTTCGGCACCGTTCAGCTGGACAGCGGGGAGCGACTCCGTGTTTTCGGAACTCCTGGCCAGGAGCGATTTGATTTCTTGTGGAGTGTGCTGGCCACCAACGCGTTGGGCATCATTATTTTGGTGGACAACTCCCGCCCCAACCCGCTGCAAGACTTGAGCACCTATCTTGAAGGATTCAGCAAAGAGCTGAAAACCAGTCCGTGCGTCATCGGCGTAGGGCGTACAGACACCCATACCAACCCATCCATTGACGACTACGCAGATTTTTTGTTCCAGCGGGAGCAGCTGATACCCATCCTGCCTGTGGATGTGCGTCAGCGCGCTGATGTGCTTTTGCTCATCGACTCCCTGCTGATGCAAGTTGAGGCGATGGATTGAAGAAACCCCGCCGCATACACCGCCCCCTACCCATGACAACACACATCACCTTGAGCCCGGTGCTCAAGAATATTGCTGTGAGAGAAGCACAGACTTTTTTAGACGAAATCGCCGGTGTGAAAGCTGTCGTGATTGCCACTATCGACGGATTCGACATTGCATCGGCCACCCGGAGCGGTATTGACCCAGCGCGAATCGCTGCAATGGCCAGCTCGATTGCGGCCATCGGTGCTGTGGTGGCGCAAGAGACATCGCTCGGCGCCCCCAGCAGCGTGGTCATCAACTCCGCCTCGGGTTTTATTCAGGTGTTCACCGTGAATCGTGCGGATATGCAATTGATTGTGAATGTGGTGTCGGACAGCACCGGCGTTTTGGCACAGGTTTCGTACCGTGGACGCGCCATGATCCAGACCTTGCTGGCGGCATGAATTCCAAGTACATCCGGGCAAAGATTGACAGCATGGCCAAGACCCCTGGAGTCAGGGGTTGCGCCGTGGTTGAAATTTCTGCGGGCATGGTCTGGCACGCTGCAGGCTCTTTGGACAATTTGGTCTCCATGGCCGAAGCAGCCAGCGACTACTGGCGCCTCTATTTGCGCATGAAATCTCACTTTGACGGGTTCGGGGATCTAGACAGTTGCACCCTTACCCACCAAACGCACAGCGTGATGTTGACCGACTGTGGTGCCGACATGGTTTTCATCACCGTGAGCGACACCCAAGAACTATTGAATTTGCCTGAGTGGAGAAACAGAATTCGCCAATTGCGGCTGATTCTCGAGGCGCGTTAACGCATCCACCAGACACACCAGCTTGTGCGTAGCTGCGGGGCACTCGTCAAAATAAAAGAAGCCGCAGCATTTTTATATTTGAAAGACTTTTGACATGGCAACCATCAATCAAACTTTGGAAGACTTGCTGAGCACCGATGGTGCAATGTGCGCGGCGATTGTGGACTCCACCAGCGGCATGATTCTGGGTAGCGCCGGTTCGGGCGTCGACCTCGAAGTGGCTGCCGCCGGTAACACCGAGGTCGTGCGCTCCAAAATGAAGACTATGCGTGCTTTGGGCCTGAACGACGTGATCGATGACATCTTGATCACCCTGGGCAAGCAGTACCACATCATTCGTCCTTCCTCGCGCAAAGAAGGCGTGTTCATTTACTTTGTGCTGGACAAGAACAAGTCCAACCTGGCCATGGCCCGCCGCAAGACGGCCGACGTGGACAAAGAATTGAATTTCTAAACCACGTCGGCTTTATTGCGCTGCTTTAGACCAAGCTGGCCAAGGCAGCAGGCGAGAAGCTAGACAACTCCGCCGTACGGCCGTCGCGCACTTTTAGGGCCCAATCCGGGTCGCTGATGAGCGCACGGCCTACGGCCACCAAATCAAAGTCGCCCCGATCAAAGCGGCGCATCAGCTCATCCAAGGACGCAGGTTGTGAGCTCTCCCCCCCGAACGATGCAATGAACTCCCCGCTCAAACCCACCGAGCCCACGGTAATGGTAGGCCGCCCGGTGAGCTTTTTGGCCCAGCCGGCGAAGTTCAAATCCGAGCCGTCAAACTCCGGCTCCCAAAAGCGCCGCTGCGAGCAGTGGAAGATGTCGGCACCCGCATCCGCCAGCGGCTGCAGCCAAGCGGCCATCTCGTCGGGCGTCTGGGCGATGCGGGCGTTGTAGTCTTGCTGTTTCCATTGCGAGAGGCGGATGATCACCGGGTAATCGGGGCCCACCTCAGCGCGCACGGCTTTCAAAATCTCAGCGGCAAAGCGGCCACGGGCGACCAGATCGCCACCATATTTGTCGGTGCGCGCATTGGTGCCTTCCCAGAAAAACTGGTCGATCAGATAGCCGTGAGCACCATGCAGTTCGATCGTGTCAAAACCGAGGCGCTTGGCAGCGCCGGCAGCCTTGGCAAATGCGGCGATGGTGTCGGCAATGGCCTCGTCGGTCATGGGCTCGCCAAAGGCTTTGCCGGGGCGCGACAGGCCGGAGGGCGAGTCCACGGGCGGTGGCGCTGTCCAGGTGGTGCGGGGGTTGCGGGCAGCGCCCACGTGCCAGAGTTGCGGCGCCATCACGCCACCCGCCTGGTGCACGGAGTTGATAACGTCTTGCCAAGCGCCCAGAGCGGCATCGCCCCAAAAGTGCGGCACATCCGGGTCGTTGCTGGCGGATGGCCGCTGCACCACTGTGCCCTCAGAAACAATCAGGCCCACAGCGGCAGCAGCGCGCTTGCGGTAATACTCAGTCACCGCCGGGGTAGGCACACCGCCGGGCGAGAAAGAGCGGGTCATGGGTGCCATGACAATGCGGTTGGCAAGCTTCAAGCCTTTGAAGCTAAAGGGCTGGAACAAGGGTGCGGCGTTAGACATAAGAGCAAAAGGTGGGTGGGTTGCAGATCAACACAGTTTACGCAGACCGGCCACGGCACACCGTGCCCAAGGTCACCAAGGCTACAGACAAGTTGCGCCTGGCTATTGCTACTATTTTGATAGCTACCAGCGCAGGAACTGCCTGCGCCAATGCCACTTTTGAGCAAGTAAAGGCTGGCTACAGGCCCTCTGACACCTTGCTGCTGGACCGCCAAGGCGAAGTGCTGCACCGCCTGCGCACCGATGCCACGGTGCGCCGCGGACAGTGGGTGGCGCTGGCCGATGTGTCGCCCGCGCTGCGCACGGCGCTGGTGCTCTCCGAGGACAAGCGCTTTTTCGAGCACAGCGGGGTGGACTGGCGGGCCGTGTCCGCCGCAGCGTGGGGCAACCTGTGGAACACCAAAACCCGGGGCGCCTCCACCCTCACCATGCAGCTGGCGGGTCTGCTGGATGAGGACTTGCGGCGCGGTGGCGGCGGCCGAAGCGTGGTGCAAAAAGTGGGGCAAACCCTCTCGGCCCAAAGCCTGGAGCGCAGCTGGCGCAAAGACCAGATTCTGGAGGCCTACCTGAACCTGGTGCCCTTCCGCGGTGAGCTGGTGGGCGTGGATGCGCTAAGCCGCAGCCTGTTTGGCAAGGCGCCCCATGGCCTCGACCACCGTGAGGCGGCAATCACTGCCGCCCTGATTCGTGCCCCCAATGCCAAAGAGGCCCAAGTGGCGCAGCGCGCCTGCAGCGTGCTCAACAGCCTGGAGGCCCCTTCCAACAGATCAACAGCTGCATCAAAAAGTGCAGCAACCACCAGCGCGGCCAGCGGCTGTGACGCCATCGCGCTGATGGTGTCTGGCACCCTGAGCCGCCGTGAGTTTGCCGCCAGCGAGGGCTTGGCCCCCCATGTCGCGCGGCTGCTGCTACGCGCCCCGAGTGCGGCAGGCCCTGAGGGCGCTCCTGCCCCGACCACGGTGCGCAGCAGCTTGAGCGCCCCTTTGCAGCGCTTTACCCAACTCACCCTGCAAACCCAGCTGCGCGAGCTGGCCGGTCGCCATGTAGAAGATGCTGCTGCGGTAGTGCTGGACAACGCCAGCGGCGAAGTGCTGGCCTGGGTCAACAGCAGCGGCCCCCTGAGCGCCGCGCCCGAGGTGGACTTTGTGACCTCGCTGCGCCAGCCCGGCTCCACGCTCAAGCCGTTTTTGTACGGGCAGGCGCTGGCCGAGCGGCGCATCACCGCGGCGTCCCTGCTTGAAGACTCTGCTGCGCAGATCCAGACAAGTGGCGGCCTCTATATCCCGCAGAACTACGACCGCCAATTCAAAGGCTGGGTCTCAGCCCGCACCGCACTGGGCGCTTCGCTCAATGTGCCGGCCGTGCGCACGCTGGTCATGGTGTCGCCCGACGCTTTTCAGAAGCAGCTAGCCCGCGTGGGAATGCCACTCAAGGAAAGCGGCGACTTTTATGGCTACAGCCTGGCCCTGGGCAGTGCCGAGACCACGCTGCTGGACCTCACCAACGGCTACCGCACCCTGGCCAACGGTGGCAGGGCCAGCCCCACCCGCCTCACCGTGAGCCGCACGCCCACTGCCATGAGCCCAGCGCTGGATGCACGGGCGGCTTTCATCGTGGGCGATATCCTCAGCGACCCCATGGCGCGTGCCCGCACCTTCGGCACCGACAGCGTGCTGGCCACCCGCTTTTGGGCGGCAGTCAAAACCGGCACCAGCAAAGACATGCGCGACAACTGGGCCGTGGGCTACAGCCAGCGTTACACCGTGGGCGTGTGGGTGGGCAACGCCAACGGCGCTCCCATGTGGGATGTGAGTGGCACCACCGGCGCAGCGCCCATCTGGGCGGCAGTCATGAACCAGCTGCACCGCCAGCACAGCAGCCGCGCGCCCCAAGCGCCTGCCGGTGTGGTGCAGAAAACAGTGACAGTAGAAGGCGAAGCACCCCGCAACGAGTGGTTCATCAGCGGCACCGAGCAGAGCAGTTTTGCTATGAAAAAAGGAGCTGCTCGCGCATATTCCACGAGCGCCAGAGGCCAAAATGATTCAAAAAACTCCGGCAACACCACCACAAACATAGCCCGCATCACCGCGCCCACCAGCGGCACCATACTCGCGCTGGACCCCGACATTCCGCCACAAGCCCAGCGCCTGAGCCTAGAGGCCGAGGGCAGCAACCTGCGCTGGCTGATCGACGGCAAACAAGTCGGCAAAGGCAACACCGCCCTCTGGCTCCCCTGGCCGGGGCGGCATGTGATTCAGATCGTGGACGCCAAAGGCAAGGTGCTGGACCAGGTGCGCTTAGAGGTGCGGGGGGCGGGCGTCAAGGGCGGCGCGTCAGCCGCAACAGCACCACCACGGCGACCATAACCACGGTCAGTGCCACCCACAGTGCCGCCCACAACACCGGCCTGCGCAGCGGCACGATGCCAGAGACCATGGCCAGTCCTGGAATCAGACTCACCCGCTCCACCGCCGCCTTCGCGGTGCCGGCTCATCTGGAAGTAGCACCCCTCTACGCACAGTGGCTCTTCCAACTCAAGGGCGTTAATCACCGGCGGGTCAGGGCATCAGCCGGCAAGGCAATACACACCCGACTGCCGGGCGACAATCCGGCCACGGTGCCGACCTAGGCGAACTCAGTCACACGGGGCGAAGTGGAAAGTGATGGTGCAGCCGCAAGCCGCTCGGCGCAGGCCGCCACGGCGCCCCACAGCAGGCCCGAGACCTGCGCAAGGCGGGTGATTTCAATAATTTCACGTGGCGCAGGGCGTATTTCACGGGCAAACCACCGCCTGCGGACTACCATGCCGCAACGAAAAAGGAGACTTTGCATGCCTGTGATCACGAATATTGAAGACTTGCGCGTTCTGGCCGAGAAACGGGTTCCCCGCATGTTTTACGACTACGCCGACTCCGGCTCCTGGACTGAAGGCACCTACCGTGCCAATGAAGCGGATTTCCAGAAGATCAAGCTGCGCCAGCGGGTTGCCGTGAACATGGAAAACCGCACCACTGCGACCACCATGGTGGGCACCGCGGCCAAGATGCCGGTGGCCATCGCGCCCGTGGGCCTGACGGGCATGCAACACGCCGATGGCGAAATCCACGCCGCGCGGGCCGCCGAGAAGTTCGGCATTCCCTTCACGCTGTCTACCATGAGCATTTGCTCCATCGAGGATATTGCCGAGAACACCAGCGCCCCCTTCTGGTTCCAGCTCTACATGATGCGCGACCGCAACGCCATGGCCAAGATGATCGAGCGCGCCCGCGCCGCACGCTGCAGTGCGTTGGTGCTGACGCTGGACCTGCAGGTTATCGGGCAGCGCCACAAAGACCTGAAAAACGGCCTGAGCGCCCCACCCCGCCCCACCATTGCCAACATCATCAACCTAGCCACCAAGCCGCGCTGGTGCTTAGGGATGCTGGGCACCAAACGCCACACCTTCCGCAACTTGGTGGGCCATGTGGAATCGGTGAGCGATATGAAGTCCCTGGCCGCCTGGACCAACGAGCAGTTTGACCCCCGCCTCTCTTGGGACGATGTGAAATGGGTCAAAGAGAAATGGGGCGGCAAGCTCATCCTCAAGGGCATTCAGGATGTGGAAGACGCGGTGTTGGCCGCCCAGAGCGGTGCGGACGCGATTGTGGTCAGCAACCACGGCGGCCGCCAGCTCGACGGCGCGCCCAGCAGCATCAGCGCGCTGCCCGCAGTAGTGGCGGCCGTAGGCGACCAACTCGAAGTCTGGATGGATGGCGGCATTCGCAGCGGGCAGGATGTGCTCAAAGCCTGGGCCCTGGGTGCCAAGGGCACCATGATCGGCCGGGCTTTTGTTTACGGCCTAGGGGCCATGGGCGAAGCGGGGGTGACCAAGGCGCTACAAATCATCCACAAAGAGTTGGATGTGACCATGGCCTTCTGTGGCCACACCAACATTCAGAACGTGGACCGCAACATCCTGGTCCCGGGCACCTACTGAAAATGGCGTGTGCGGCTCAGCGGTAGCCCGCTGCAGTCATGATTTCGTCAACACGCCGCACAATGTCACCCAACGCAAGGGTGGCCGGCTTGGCGCCGGTCAACCCTTGGTGCACCGCGGCGCCCAAAGGGCCGGTGCTGATCTCGTCCCACTCGGGGATGATGGGGCGCCAATCAGGGCTTGCGTAGCGGAGTTGCTCTTTCAGGGTAACAAATTCGGGGAACATGCGCACCAGCGACACATCTTCCATCGTCGACACCCGGGTCGGCCCGCCGCCGAGCCTGACCACTGCCTTGTCTTGAGCCTTGGATGTCAACCACTGCATTAGCAAAAACGCGGCTTCCGGGCGGGCAGAGGTGCGGGGAATAGCCAGGCCCAGCCCACCCGACTGCAAGGCGTAATGCACCCCCTTAGGGTGAAGCACATAGCTGACCTTGCCCTCAATTTTGGACATCGGAGAGTTGCGCACCGCGCCGAACACAGCGGTTGAGTCGAGGTACATCGCGCTTTCGCCCTGCAGAAAACTCGACAGCATGTCGTTGTACGAAAAGTGGGTCATGCCCTTGGGGCCGGTGTCAGCAACATGTTTGAGCAATTGCAGCGCTTGCACACCCGGCGCTTTGTGGAAAAGGGGCATCCAGCGCTCATCGAACACCTGGCCACCTAGCGCATTGAGGTGCAGCAACCAGGCGTGCACACAGTTGTGGCCGGACTGCCCGCGTGAGGTGAGCGCCGCCATGCCGGTCCGCTCACGCAAAGGGGCCAGCAGCGCCGAGAGCTCGGCATAGGTGCGTGGGGGCGCAAAGCCAAACTTTTCAAAAACATCGCGGCGATAAGCCAGCACCGAAGTCTCGGCGCCATACGGCAAGCCATAGAGACGCGCCCCCGGACCCGGCAAATAGCCCTTGGGGCCGCCCACCAGACCGATGTTTTGCACATAGCGCGGCACCAGGTCGCCAAAAGCGTAGTCGGGGTCTGCCAACTGCTTGTCTTTGAAGAAAGGTTCCAGAGGCAACAACAGGTTCTTTTTTACGAACTCGCTCTTCCAGGTGACGATGTAGGTCACTAGGTCGAACTCTGACTGGGGCTTGGCCATTCCCGCCAATTGCACATGCTTCATGCGCAAGATGTTTTCGCGGGCCACGTTCACCTTGATGCCGGTCTCTGCGGTGAACTGGGGCAACAAACGCATCATCGCGTCGTAGTGGGGGTGATCAGGCACACAGAAATGACACGGTTTGCCCGCTGAACCGTGCAAAGCGGTCTTCTGCGGCATTGCTGGCCCGGGCAAAAGCGCTGCCAAACACGGCAAGCGCACCGCTGCCTAACAAACGCCTGCGTCGCGTACTCAAAAAAGACTGTGGAAACACGACACCGCTTTTTCAGTGCTTGGGGCGTTTTTGTGTTTTGGTAGCCCCGGATCTCCCTGCACTCTATTAGAACACTGAGCGCTTTGCACCCCGCCATCGCTTGCTATGCTCGCCGAAATGCCGAACGATCTGACCACCCCTGCCGCACCTCTGCGGCGTGTTGCGCACTTGGATATGGATGCGTTTTATGCCTCGGTCGAGTTGCTGCGCTACCCCCAACTCAAAGGGCTACCCGTGGTGATTGGCGGCGGGCGGCGAAATGCGGATGAGGCGCTCTTGGTTAAATATGCCAATACGCCACTGCAAGACATTCCGGTCAGCGAGTTCCCGCTCTTGGGGGACTATGCCGGGCGCGGCGTCATCACCACCGCCACCTATGCCGCGCGCCAGTTTGGCGTCGGTTCCGCCATGGGCCTGATGAAAGCCGCCAAGCTGTGTCCGCAGGCCATTTTATTGCCGGTGGACTTTGCCCAGTACCGACACTACTCACAGCGCTTCAAAGCGATCATCACCGAGATAGCCCCGGTGATGGAGAACCGCGGCGTCGATGAGGTGTACATCGACTTTACCGGAGTGCCTGGCGGCCAGCGCCAAGGCGGACGGAGTTTGGCAAAGCTGATCCAAAAGGCGATTTTTGATGACACCGGCCTTACCTGCTCGGTAGGCGTGGCGCCCAACAAGTTGCTGGCCAAAATGGCCAGCGAATTTAACAAGCCCAACGGTATTGCCATCGTCCAGACGAGTGACTTGGAAACCATGATCTGGCCCTTAGCCTGCCGCAAGATCAATGGCATCGGCCCCAAAGCCGACGAGAAGCTCAAAAAACACGGCGTGGAAACCATTGGCCAGCTGGCCGCCAAAGATTTGCAATGGCTGATGGACACCTTTGGCCCCCGCACCGGCGCCTGGCTGCACGCCGCCGCCCACGGGCAAGACGACCGGCCGGTAGAAACCGAGAGCGAGCCGGTCAGCATGAGCCGCGAGACGACCTTTGACCGTGATTTGCATGCGGTGCGCGACAAGGCCGAGCTGGGCGCCATCTTCACCCGCTTGTGCGAGCAGGTTGCGGAGGACCTGCAACGCAAAGGCTATGTGGGGAAAACCATCGGCATCAAATTGCGCTTTGATGACTTCAAGAGCGTCACCCGCGACATGACGATCGCGCACTTCACCGCCGATGCGGCAGAAATTCGCCGAATTGCCGGTCAATGCCTAAAACGGGCTCCGCTGCAACGTCGGCTCAGGCTGTTGGGGGTGAAAGTGGGCGCATTGGCTGCGTTAGACCCGTCACACGCCGCTTCAGAGAAGAGTGACGCTATGCCTGAAACCGGTTGGCTATTTGACTGAGTGCCCCGCACTCTCCGGCTGACCACTGGGCGAGCTCTGCCGCGAATATCACCCATAGTGGTTTTTAGCTGAATAGATTTTGCGCAACCGGCTTTTGAAATTGACCAAGATCAAGCCAACGCATAAAGCGAGTGAATCGAACGTTTATCTGCATTGACTTCGAATGGCCAACCGATGCTAAATAAAGCGGTAGCGACAGAAGCCAAACCACTAGCTCCAGGAGGAATGATCCATGCGTGTGAACTTACCGGTGACTCAGCGCGAGTACGACTATCCCGCCGATCGAATGCTGGTGTCGATGACCGACAGCAAGGGCATCATTACCCATTGCAACCATGCTTTTGTGGAAACCAGCGGATTCACCTACGAGGAGCTCATCGGCCAGAACCACAACCTGGTGCGCCATCCGGATATGCCGCCTGCCGCCTACCGGGATATGTGGAACACCATTGGCCACGGCCACCCATGGACCGCACTGGTGAAAAACCGACGCAAAGACGGTGACCACTACTGGGTGCAAGCCAACGTCACACCGGTTCTGGAGAACGGCAAGCCCAAGGGCTATATGTCAGTACGGGTCAAACCAAGCCGCCAGGAGATCGCCGCGGCCGAGGCCCTTTACGCCCAGTTGCGAGATGAAGAAAAGTCAGGAAAGTCCACCATCTATTTGCGGGGCGGACACGTCCGCTACCGCGGAATCAGGGGTTGGGCCGGTGCCTTGGGCCGCATGAATTTGACCACCCGCCTTGGCTTGGCGCTCGTTGGCATGGTGCTTCTCGGTATGGTCCCGGATTCCTCGGGTTTGCAGGGCAGTACGCTCCTCTGGACGCAACTCGCTTCGTTGGTGGCGGGTGCACTCGGCGTACTCGGCTGGTTCAGGATTCGCTTGTCCTCTGGAATGGGCGCGGCCCAGCAGTTTGCCTACGACTTAGCCGGATGCAATTTGCGCAGCTCCGTGAACAGCGACTATCCGCCTCCTTTGGGCGACATGATTGGTGCCCTGCGCCAGATCCAGATCAACCTGCGCGCGGTGGTGGGGGATGTGCGTGAGGAGGTCGATATCCTGACCAAATCTGCCAACGAGATTGCATCGGGCAGCATGGATTTATCAGGGCGCACCGAATCCCAGGCCAGCAGCCTGGAAGAAACCGCGGCCTCGATGGAAGAGCTCTCCAGCACGGTCAAACAAACTGCAGACACCGCCAGCCGTGTGGCCGAGCAAAGCGCGCGCAGCACCCAAGCCGCATCCGACGGCGGCGAGGTGGTTCACCGGGTGATTCAGTCCATGGAAGGAATCGACCGCTCCTCCAGCAAAATGCGGGACATCATCGGCGTGATCGAGGGAATTGCCTTTCAGACCAACATCCTGGCGCTGAACGCTGCGGTCGAGGCGGCCCGTGCGGGTGAGCAAGGCCGCGGTTTTGCGGTGGTGGCCAGCGAAGTGCGGGCCTTGGCCCAGCGCAGCGCGACAGCCGCTAAAGAAATCCGGGAGCTGATTGCCCAATCGTCCGAGCAGATTTCTGAAGGCTCCAACCAAATGCGCAGCGCCGGCGAAACCATCGACCATGTGGTGGCACAGGTTCAGGAAGTGGGCAACCTCATCAACATGATCACCAATGCCGCCAAGGAACAGGCCATCGGGATCGCCCAAGTCAACGAGGCAGTGACCCAGTTGGACACCGTGACCCAACAAAACGCCGCCTTGGCCGAGGAGTCTGCTGCCTCCGCAGATGGTCTCACCGACAGCACCGCATCCGTTGCACGGGCGATCCAGGTATTCCAGCTACCATAGGGACGCAAACCACCATGTTTTGGACGATATGCCTTTCTCCAAACTCGCGACGCTGGATCACGATGCGCTATTAGCTCTGCTGCATGCCATCCCACAGCCGGTGTTCATCAAGAACGCCGTTGGAGAGCTGATTTACGTCAACAAGGCATGGCAGACCCAGCTAGGCGCCCCGTCAGTCCACCAAAACCCGCAAACCGGGTTTAACGCGAAGCAAATCCGGTTCTTTACCGAGCAAGACCAGCGCGCCTTTCAACTACGACAGACCATCACCCAAGAGGACTTGTTCAAGCTGGACGGCGAGTTCACTGCGCGACACATACAAACAACGCTCACACCGGTCTTTGACCCCTCGGACCAACCCGCTTTTGTGGTGGGTATCAGCACTGACGTGACCGAGCAACATCAGCTCCAACAGCAGAACGCGGCCGAGCGAAGCCTGCTGGAGATGCTGGCCTCTAGCGTGCCTCTGGTCGACAGCATGTCGGAGTTCATATTGCAGCATGAGCGCATCTTTCCCGGCGCTATTGGCTCGGTGCTTTTGGTAGATGAGGAGGAGCGGTGCTTACTGCACGGCGCAGCGCCCAGCTTGCCGGGTGAATACAACCGGACCATCCATGGCACCCTGATCGGACCCCGTGCCGGATCGTGCGGCACAGCGGTTTTCTTGGGGGAAGAGGTGGTGGTGTCAGACATCAGCAGTGACCCGCTCTGGACCGACTACCGGGAACTGGCCGCGAAGCATGAGCTGCGGGCTTGCTGGTCCATGCCGATTCGCTCGACCAAGGGCCGGGTGCTCGGCACTTTTGCGAACTATTACCGGGAGCCCCGCGTTCCGACTGCCAGTGAGCTGCAAGCGTCGCGACGCAGTGCCTATTTGTTGAGCCTAGCGATCGAAAGCGATAAAAACGAACGAAAAATCCAGCGGGATCAGCGCGCATTGGTCGCTGCAGGCCTGTATCGACAAGCCATTCTGGACAGCATGGTGGACGGGCTGGTGACCGTAGACCGCACGGGAAAGGTTCACACGTTTAACAACGCCGCGTGCCGCATGATGGGACTCGATGCGATAACCGAGCAGCCCCAGCACCTGAACGATCTTTTGGGCACAAGGCTGCCAGCGGATGGGCAAGGGCACCTCGAGCTACTGCATGCGGCAGAAAGCGCCCAAGGCGGCAACTTTGAAGTGGGCGGGCTCGACAAGGGCGGCGGGCTACGGCCTATCAGCCTGTCGGCCTCCAAAATCCCATTTTCAGAGCCTGAAACCTTTGTCGTGACCTTGCGGGACATTACCCAACAGCGCCACGACGAGGAAGAAATCCGGCGACTGGCTTTCTATGACCCCTTGACCAACCTGCCCAACCGGCGTTTGCTGATGGACCGGGTCCGGCAAGCCATGATCAACAGCGCACGCCACGGGCGCCATGGGGCGCTGATGTTTCTGGACCTCGACCATTTCAAGCTGCTCAACGACACCTTGGGCCATGACGTAGGCGATGAGCTCTTGCAGCAAGTAGCGACCCGGTTGCGCATGTGTATCCGCGAAAGCGACAGCGTGGCACGCCTGGGCGGCGATGAATTTGTGGTGTTGCTGGAGGACCTGAGCCCTAACCCCAACGACGCGGCGAGCCATGCCGAGTTGGTGGCGCACAAGATTCTGGATTTGCTGGCGCAACCCTACCGGATGCGCGGACACCTCCACAACAGCACGCCGAGCATCGGGATCGTGGTGTTTTTCGAAGACCACGAAACCATCGACGAGCTGCTCAAAAAAGCAGACGTTGCCATGTACCAGGCCAAGTCGGCCGGCAGAAACACAGCCCGCTTTTTCGACCCCGTGATGCAAGCCGCCGCCGCGACCCATGCGGCGATGGCGCAGGAGATCAAAGTCGGTATCGAACGGAACGAATTTGTGCTGCATTACCAGGTCCAAATTGACGCCCGCGGCCACTGCACCGGGGCAGAAGCTCTGGTGCGCTGGAACCACCGGGTCAGGGGTTTGGTGTCGCCGGCACACTTCATCTCCTTGGCCGAGGAAACCGGCATGATCTTGCCCCTGGGTTACTGGGTGTTGGACTCTGCGTGCCAACAGTTGGCGGCATGGAGCCGCAACCACGCCACGGCCCACTGGACCCTGGCCGTCAACGTGAGCGCGGCACAGCTGGCCCAACCCGGTTTTGTAGAAAGCGTGAAGAAGGCCTTGCTGCACAGCCAAGCACCCGCCACCCAACTGAAACTGGAGTTGACAGAAAGTATGCTGGCCAATGATGTGGAAGGCATCATTACCAAGATGATGGACATCAAGGCACTGGGTGTGAACTTTTCGCTGGATGATTTCGGCACCGGCTACTCGTCACTCTCTTATCTGAAGCGCTTGCCACTGTCCCAACTCAAGATCGACAAATCGTTTGTGCGGGATGTGCTCACCGACCCGAGCGACGCGGTGATCGCCCGCACCGTGGTGGCACTCGGCCACAGCCTGGGGCTGACGGTCATCGCCGAGGGCGTGGAAACCCCGGAACAGAGAGACGCATTGGCGGCTATGCAGTGCGATGCCTTTCAGGGCTATTTTTTCGGCAGACCCGTGCCGCCAGAGGCGCTCATGGCAGGCGTGGCCATACAACTGCCTGCCCCATAATGAGTGCTCACAAAAAGCCGCTTCGGTGTCAACTTGCCCCGACCGAATTGAAGGAGTACACCCTTGACGCTACACGCTGAGTTGTGCCGCCGCGCCACATGGGTGCTGGGCCAGGCAGTCTTGACCTGCCTCGGGCTGGCATTGGCCTTGTTGCCTCTGACCACTCAGGCATCGACTCCGCTCAAGCTCAGGATCGTCGGCGGGCTGGCCGGCGTAAACCAATACGTTCAACATGAAGAGCCGTTTTGGTCGCAAGAGCTGGCGCGCCTGAGCGGCGGCAAATACAGCGCTGAAATAGCACCCTTCGACCGGTCAGGCATTCCTGCTGAGGAAATGCTGCGCTTGATGTCACTGGGGGTCATTCCCTTCGGAACCGCGCTGCTAAGTGCCGCCTCGGCACAACACCCTATGTTCGGCGCGATGGATCTTTCCGGCCTGAATCCGGACATGGCCAACCTGAAGCGGCATGTAGCGAGTTTCCGCCCCTTGCTGCAAAAAACACTGCGCGAAAAACACGGTATTGAGGTCTTGGCGGTTTACACCTACCCGGCCCAAATCTTGTTCTGCAAAAAGCCCTTGGCTAGCCTCCGTGAGTTGGAGAAACGGCGTATCCGCGTCTCCTCGCCCAGCCAAGCAGACCTGATTCAAGGCTTGGGGAGCGTGCCGGTTTTGGTGGGGTTCGGGCAAATGCTGGCGCACCTGCAATCCGGCAACACAGAATGCGCCATCACCGGCACCATGTCGGGCAACACCATCGGCCTGCATGAGATCACCAGCCACATGTACAACCTGCCATTTACTTGGGGACTGGCTATTTTCGGCGCCAATATGACGGCTTGGAATGCGCTGCCCTCAGATCTGAAAGCGCTCTTGAGAAAAGAGCTCACAAGGCTGGAAACCAACATCTGGAACGCCAGTGAACGCGAAACTGCAGATGGCCTGGCCTGCAACCGCGGCGACCCCAGCTGCGAGCACGGCCGCCCCGGCAAAATGACCCAGGTCAACCCCAGCCCCGACGACATCAAGCTCGTCAGGGAGCTCGTCAAAACGACCGTCTTGCCGCGTTGGCAACAACGCTGCAATCAGCACTGCCGCGAAATGTGGGACAGCACCATCGGATCGGTCCCCAGCGACATGCCTTTACCGAACAGCCGCTGATGGCCAAATTCACGTTCAAGGTCCACCATGCCTTGGTGGCGGTCACCGCCCTGCTGATATTTGCGATTCTGGCGGCCAGCACAGTCCTGATCCGTGATTTGCACAAAAATGCCGTCGCCGAAGCCCAAGCCCAGGCGACCCGCTTTGTGACCGGCGCCCAAGCTGCGATGAACCGGAGCCTGCTGGGCATTGATGTGCTGCTGGCGAGCATGGGCAGCTTGCTGGGTCTGGAGAACATGCAAGCCGATTGGCTGGAAGGCCCGTTGGCGGGCAAATTGATCCAAGGTGCGACCCGCCAAAATCTGCTGGTGCGCAATGTCTGGCTCGTCGATGCACAAGGCACGGTTCTGGCGAGCTCCAGCAGCCCCGCGCCGGATGCGCCATTGGAGATACCGGAGGGTTTTCTCAACGAAGCACTCAGCCCCCCCATCTCCATGCTGGTGATCAGCCGGCCACTCTTGAGCCCCAGCAGTGCCGAAATAGTGCTGCTGTTTGCCCGCCATCTGTCCTTGGCCGATGGCAGCAAGCTGTTGGCGATTGCAGAGGTTCCGGTCAATCTGTTAACGACGGTGCTGGTGCAGGGGGCGGATATCAGCCAGCTCGAAGCCACGATCGAACGCAGCAACGGCTACCTGCTCGCCAGTGTGCCGGCTCAGGAGTCCTTGAGCGGCCTTGCCTTGAGCCCGGTGATGAGCCTCCAGTCGCAGTTTGCGGTGCTAACCATGCCCTCCCGCATCCAAAACCGGCCCGCCCTAGTCGCATCACGGCCCATGCTCTACAACGACCTGCTGATCACGGCCAGCATCCCGATGGACACGGCACTGGAAGAGTGGACCTTTCAGGCACGGCTGATCGGCATGCTGAGCCTGCTTTTCAGCCTGATGATTGCAGCGGCCGGCTACGCAGGCTTACGCTACGTGCAGAGCATGGGTCGCGCCCAGCGCTCGATCAGCCATGCCAAAGCCACCACAGACCAGGCACTGGAGTCGATGGAAAGCGGCTTTTTGCTGCTGGATGCCGAGCGCAAGGTCATCACCTGGAACCGGCGCTACCTTGAAATTTACCCGTGGCAGGCGCCGCACATCCGGGTGGGGCACTCGTTTGAGGCTCTGCTGATGGTCACCGCCATCGAGACTCTGGGCGATGTGCCCCGCGAAACCTTGCAGAAATGGGTCACCACGCGCATGGAGTTGCTGCAACGCGGGGTGCACAGCCATGAACGGGAGTTCCCGAACGGCCGGATCTTTGAAATCACCGAACGGCCAACCCCCGGTGGCGGCATTGTCATCACCTACCAAGACGTGACCCGCTTGCGACGCGCAAGCGCGGAAATCGAGCAGCTCGCGTTTTTTGATCCTCTCACGAGCTTGCCCAACCGCCGCTTGTTGTCAGACCGATTGCAGCAAGCGCTGACGACCAGCGTGCGCAGCGGCCGGCGTGGTGCCTTGTTGTTCATGGACTTGGACCATTTCAAAACCCTGAACGACACTGCGGGGCACGACGTGGGGGACATGCTCTTACAGCAGGTTGCCGTGCGCATCAAAGCCTGTGTGCGCGAGGGCGACACCGTCGCCCGGCTGGGCGGCGACGAGTTTGTTGTCATGCTGCTGGACTTGAGCCCTGAAACCCTGGAAGCCGCGCGCCAGGCCCGCCTGGTGGGTGACAACATTTTGCGGGCGATGGCCGAACCTTTTGAGTTGGGAGACAAGCAACACCGGAGTTCCTGCAGCCTAGGTGCCACTTTGTTCGGAGAAACCCCACAAGACGCCGCCGAACTGCTCAAGCAAGCGGATATTGCGATGTACCAGGTCAAAAACAACGGGCGCAATGCCTTCTGTTTCTTTGACCCCGGCATGCTGACCGCCATCGAAGCCCGTGCCCGACTGGAAGCCGACCTGCGCAAGAGCTTGGACGATCAACATTTCGAGCTTTATTACCAGCAGCAGGTGAATGAAGAGGGCCAGGTCGTGGGTGCTGAGGCTCTCGTCCGCTGGCACCATCTGGATCACGGTCTGGTAATGCCCGGGCAATTTATCGGGCTTGCGGAAGAAACAGGCCTCATCCTGCCCATGGGGCAATGGGTGCTGGAGCAAGCCTGTATTCAACTGGCCAAGTGGCAGCGCCAGCCACGAAGCCGTGACCTGCAGCTATCGGTCAACGTCAGCGCCCGCCAGTTCCGGCAAGCGGATTTTGTAGACCGGGTGGCCAGGATCTTGCGCGCGACCGGCGCACGGGCCGACCTGTTGAAGCTGGAGCTGACAGAAAGCCTGGTGCTGGACAACGTGGAAGACACGATTCAGAAGATGCACGCACTTAAATCCCTCGGGGTGCGGTTCTCGATGGATGACTTCGGAACCGGCCACTCCTCCCTGTCCTACCTAACACGCCTGCCGCTGGACCAACTCAAGATCGACCAGTCTTTTGTGCGGAATATCGGCTCGCAATCGACCGACTCAATCATCATCCAGACCATCATCGGCATGGGCAACAACCTCGGACTCGAAGTGTTGGCCGAGGGCGTGGAAACCGAAGCCCAGCGCGACTTCCTCTCCGCCCATGGCTGCCACCTGAAACAGGGCTTTTTGTTCGGGCCACCGCTGCCGGCCCCTGAATTCATCAAAGCTCTACATGCTGAAGAAATCAGCCTCTAGCGCTCGTAAATACTGCGCAAGTAGATATATTTTTTATAGCAAAACTATTGTCGTGCGGTGCGGGTGTTGCCCGGCAAAGCTTGCGGGTGGCTGGTGCGCAGGGGGTTGATATCCAGCCCGCCGCGGCGGGTGTAGCGCGCATACACGGTCAACTTGGCGGGCTTGCAGCGGGCCCAAATGTCCATAAAGATGCGCTCCACGCATTGCTCGTGAAACTCGTTGTGGTTGCGAAAGCTCACCAGATACTGCAGCAAGCCTTCCTGCTGAATCGGCAGCCCGGTGTAGCTGATCTGCACGCTGCCCCAATCAGGCTGACCCGTCACCAGACAGTTGCTTTTGAGTAGGTTGCTCACCAGCACCTCGGTCACCGTACCTTCTTCCGCCGGTGCGGTGACCAGCAATTCGGGCGCGGGCTGGTAGTGGGTGCACTCCACATCCAGGCGATCCAGGCTCAGACCATCGAGCTCGTACACCGGCTCATGGTCAAACTGCTCGGCCGCAATCAAGCGCACCCCAACCGATTGCACCGGGCCGCCCCGCCACGCCGCTTCCGCAATATCCACCCGCAAACGGGCCAGCACCTCGGAGGCATCGGCAAAACGGGTGTTGTTGAAACTGTTGAGGTACAGCTTGAAGGACTTGCTTTCGATGATGTTGGGCGTCTCAGCAGGGATCGTGAAATGCGCCAGCGCGACCTGGGGTTTGCCGCGCAGGTTGAGCCAGCTCAGCTCAAACGCGGTCCACATGTCAGCCCCAAAAAACGGCGCGGCACCGGTGATACCGATCTCTGCACGCTTGCCCGCGCGGGGAATGGGGAACAACAGCGAGGCGTCGTACTGATCAACATACGCCGAAGATTTGCCAAGTTGGGATTGCTCAGGGGTGTTCATTCAATGTTTCCGGTCAAAGTGGGCCAGCAGCGCGGCCAAAATGCGGCGCACAGGCTCAGTGGGTAGGTCGTGGCCCATGCCCTCAATAGGCAGGAGGGTCGCGCCCGGGATGCGACGGGCTGTGTCTTCACCACAGGCAAAAGGTATCAGCGGGTCGGCGGTGCCGTGGATGACCAAGGTGGGCGCCGTGATGCGAGGCAATAGCGCAGTGCGCGCACCATCTGCCACCACGGCCAGCATTTGCCGCAAAGTGCCTACCGGGTACATGGCCCGGTCCACGCCACGGGCAATCCGCGCCCGCAAATCGTCTTCTGGTGTCGGGAAGGCGGGACTGCCGATCGCCTGAAACAGGCGCAAAGAATGCTCCACCATTTCGGCTTTGCTGTTACCCGACGGGCGGCGTAGCATGGCGCGCAGCACCTCGGGCGCCGGGCCGGGCAGGCCTTTGGCACTGCTGCTGCTCATGATGCTGGTAAGGCTCAGCACACGCTGGGGTGCTGCGAGGGTCACGCGTTGGGCAATCATTCCGCCCATGCTCATGCCCACGACATGGGCCTTTTGTACGCCCAAGGCATCTAGGACACCCAAGGCATCCGCCGCCATATCGCTCAAGCTGTAAGGTGCAGCGGGGGTAAAGCCGAACTTGTGTTGCAAGCTGGCCCAAAAAATATTGGGCTTGCCCCCCTCCTCGATGCGGCTGCTCAACCCTACGTCACGGTTGTCGAAGCGGATCACGCGGTAGCCTGCGGCCTCCAAACCCTGCACTAGATCAGCAGGCCATGCAATCAACTGCAGACCCAGCCCCATGATGAGCAGCACCGCCGGTTTGCCGGCAAAAGCGGGGTCGCGCTGGGCGCTGTCTTCGACTTCGATATCAAGACCGTTTGCTCTTATTTTCATAGCTCCTCGCGCAATATCAACAGGCGCTCAGCCCTGTTTTCTTCTGAAAACCAACCGCTCCTGCGTGGACTCTTCGGCGGCAAATGCATAGCCCTCCACATCAAGCCCCTTGAGCTGCTCAGGCGTGCTCAGGCGGTGTTCAATCGCGTAGCGGGCCATCAGGCCCCGCGCTTTTTTGGCAAAAAAGCTGATGATTTTGTATTTGCCGTCTTTGTATTCCTGGAACACGCACTCCACCACCCGGCCCTTCAGGGCTTTGAGGTCCACCGACTTGAAGTACTCGTTCGACGCCAAGTTCACTACCACCGGGGTGGTGTCAGCTTTCAAGCGGGTGTTCAGGTAGTCCGAGAGCTGGCTGCCCCAGTAGTGGTAAAGGTTGTTACCGTGTGGGCCCTTGAGGCCAGTGCCCATCTCGAGCCGGTAAGGCTGCATCAGGTCCAGCGGGCGCAACACGCCGTACAGGCCACTCAAAATACACAAATGGTCTTGCGCCCAGGCCAGGTCCTCAGCGCCCAGGGTCTTGGCGTCCAGCCCGTCATACACATCGCCGTTGAATGCCAGCACGGCTTGGCGGGCGTTTTTCTGGGTGGCTTTGGGCGACCAAGCTTCATAGCGCGCCACATTGAGGGTGGAGAGCTTGTCGCTCAGGTCCATCAACTCGGCAATTTGTTGCGGCGAGTACGCGCGCAGCAGGCCGATGAGCTCCGCCGACTGCTTCACGAACATCGGCGCGGTGTGTGGCTGGCCATTCAGAGGGGTGTCGTAGTCCAAGGACTTGGCAGGAGAAATCAAAAACAACATGGCTATTCGGGGCTGCGCGAGGCGGGCCGGCCAGTTTATCGCGAAGGCCGGTTACCCACAGGGCACGGGTGGCAAGCCCTGCCGAAACGTCACAGCTTCTTCATATGAGCGGCTTAGTCTCGGCGCCTTTTTCAACAGGGAGTCTTGACCACTATGATCGCTTTTTCCCCCACCCGTCTCGCTGCGGCACTCGCCTTGGCAGCGACTGCCATGAGCGCTTACGCGCAAACTGAAGTGACTGCCGTGTTGGCTGGCCACGCAGCCTTGTCTACCTTCACCACGGTGGAGGCCCCCAAAGCTGCAGGCCCCTTCTTTGAGACCGCTGGCAAGTTCAATGCGGCCAACCGCCAACGCACCGAAGTGCTGAGCAGCATCGAAGGCGTTACTTTCGTGGGCGATGCCAAGTACCCCCGCAAATCCGGCGGCACTTTGCCTATCAAGGGCCAGTCGGTACAAGGGTTCTCGGGCATCGTCTCTTTGGGCAACGCCGAGTTTCTGGCCCTTACTGACAACGGCTTCGGCAGCAAGCTCAACTCGCAAGACGCACTGCTGATGGTGCACAACGTCAAAGCCGATTGGGCTAAAGGCGAAGTCACTCGCCTCAAAACCACTTTCCTGCACGACCCCGACCGCAAAGTGCCCTTCGCGATCCAGAACGAAGCCACCGCTGAACGCTTTTTGACCGGCATCGATTTCGATCCCGAGTCCATCCAGGTCGTGGGCGTTGAATGGTGGAGCGGCGATGAGTTCGGCCCTTATGTGCTGCGCGTCACCCCCCAAGGCAAGGTGTTGGGCGTCGTTGAGACCGTGGTTGGCGGCAAGGCCTACCGCAGCCCCGACCACTACATGAACGGCCGCCTGCCCAACTACCCCGGCGACGCGAGCTTTGAAGCCCGCCGCAGCGGTGGTTTCGAGCCCATGGCCAAGTCGCTGGACGGAAAAACCCTGTATCCCATGTTTGAGTGGCCCTTTTGGGACGCTGCCACCAAGGCCCAAGAGAGCCGCAACGGCAAGCCTTACACCCGCATTCTGGAACTGGATGCCGCCAGCAAAACTACAGCACCCGCCAGTGGAAATACGCGTTTGAAGAGGCGGGCAATGTGGCTGCCGACTTCCAGATGCTGAGCGCTACCACCGGCCTTGTTATCGAGCGTGATGACATGACCGAAGGCTCCGGTAACGTCTGCAAGGACGAGCCACGCACCGACTGTTTCACCCGCCCTGCCAAGTTCAAGCGCGTCTACAAGATCGACTTCGCGCAGGCCGACGCGGATGGTTTCGTGAAGAAGGTGGCCTTTATTGACCTCACCAAAATTGCCAACCCCCAGCGCCTGGCCAAGCGCGGCCCAAACGAAGAAACCTTTGTGTTACCTCACCTGGGGCCTGAAGGCCTGACGGTGGTGGACGCCAAGCACATCGTGGTGGTGAACGACAACAATTTCCCCTACTCCAGCGGCCGCACCCTGGGTAAGCCGGATGACAACGAGCTGACCCTGCTCAATATCCAGGCGCTCATTGACGCGAAGTAAACAAGGCCCCCACGCTCCGCCGCTGCGCGGGTCGCTGCCCCCCGGGGGGGCGCATTTTGCTTGGGTCGGCCCTACGCAAAATTGTCCCTCGTCAGAGGGCTGAGGCGGGTGCCGCCATGCACAATGGTGGCACCATGCCTCTGACTGTGTCGCCCCCCATTTCTCTGGCGTTTTCTTCCCGGCCACGCAATGCGGGAGCCTTGTTCCGCAGCCTGTTGGCAGCCCGCCCCGCACAGGCTGCGCCGGAACAGCACGACATTGCCATCCAGGCCACTTGGCATGGCGCCCAAGCCGACGCCAAACGCCTCAAGCAGTACCGCGAGGTCTGCGGCCTCACAAACGCCGGATTTCTGCCCCCGCTGTACCTGCACGCCGGGGCCATGCCCTTGCACATGGCGATCATGAGCCACCCGCAGTTTCCCCTGCGTCTGCTGGGCCTGGTGCATCTGTCCAACAGCATGCAGTGCCTGCGCCCCATCGGCGACTTCGAGACGCTGGACATGGACTGCCAGCTGCACGGCATGGAGGCTACCGAGCGCGGCCAGACCTTCACCCTGCACACCCGTCTGCACACGGGCAGTGAAACCGTATGGACCGAGACCAGCACCTTCATGGCCCCCTTGCCCCGCAGTGGCAAACGCGCGCCACCCGACGCGCTGCCCGACTGGGGCGCCCCAGTAGCCCGCTGGGCGGTGGCGGGCAATGCCGGGCGCCGCTTTGCCGGCCCTTCGGGCGACTGGAACCCCATCCATGTGAGCGCCGTCACTGCGCGCCTGTTCGGCTACCCGCGGGCGATCGGACATGGCATGTTCAGCGCTGCCCGCTGCGTGGACTTGCTCTGCCGCGACCTGCCCGCTTGTGCTCCCCTGAACATCGACTTGCGCTTCAAGCGCCCGCTGTTGATTCCGGGCGAAGTGGCCTTACATACCCGGCAAGAGGCGGACAGCACACGTTTTGTGCTGAACGTGCTGCCCAACGGCGAGCCGCATATTGAAGGCGTCTTGCGCAGGCTATAAGGCCCAGACAGCACCCGGCACAAGAGCTGCCCGCCACACGAACGATTGATTGCGAACGAGGACACCACCATGAGCAACCCCGCAGACGCAGGCTCCGCCCTGACCCACTTTGACACCAAGGGCGATGCCCACATGGTCAATATCGCCGGCAAAGCGCTCACGCACCGCAAGGCAGTAGCGGGCGGGCGCATCCAGATGCAGCAGCACACCCTAGACCTGATCCAGAACGCGCAAGCCGCCAAAGGCGATGTGCTGGGCGTGGCACGCGTGGCCGGCATCATGGCCGCCAAGAAAACCAGCGACCTGATTCCGCTGTGCCACCCCATCATGCTGACCCGGGTGGCCATCGAATTTGAAGTGGTACACGCCACCGCTACCACCCTGCCCGCAATCCAGTGCCTGGCCATTGCCGAAACCACCGGCGGTACCGGCGTGGAAATGGAAGCGCTGACCGCCGTGCAGGTCACTCTGCTGACCATTTACGACATGTGCAAGGCGGTCGACAAAGGCATGGTCATGACCGATGTGAAGCTGCTCGAAAAGCACGGCGGCAAGTCGGGCACCTACTTGGCCCCGCCTTCCGCCTGACCGCGCTGCCGCCGCTTAATCCCCCGGCTGCGCGCCCTCGTAGCCCTCGATCAAAATCAGGTCGATCACCGACACGTCTTTGCGCAGGGCAATCGCAGCTTGGTATTCGGGGGAATACCAGCAGTCCACCGCCGCTTGGTAGCTGGGAAATTCAATCACCACGTTGCGGCTGCGGCTCTCGCCCTCGGGGTTCTCAAAGCGCCCGGCGCGCACCAGAAAGCGGGCGCCGTACTTTTTGAATGAGGCCGCATTCGCTGCCTGATAGGCCTTGTAGGCCTCGATATCGAACACTTCTACACGGCCTATCCAGTAGCCTTTGGGCATGTTTATCTCCTGTGGAATGCTGGGCAGCAGTGTAGGAGATACAGCCTCCAGCCACCCCATGCACGTTTGCAGATGAAATCAGCCCCAGGCGCACGTTGAATATGCGCCAATAGCTATCAAAAGCATAGCAAATACCGGGGTAGAGCCCTGCACCGGTAAAATTCCCGCTCGCTCTTAGAAGAACCTCCATGTCTGACAACGCCAACACCCCCATTGCCGCCCCCACCGCCCCCGAACAACCGGGTCTGCAATCCCTCTCCAAGTCGTTTGAACCCGCTGCGCTGGAAGCGCACTGGGGCCCCGAGTGGGAAAAGCGCGGCTACGGCATCGCCGGCTTCCGCGGCACCAGCGCGCCGGATGCGGCTGCGGCTGCACAGGGCAAAAACTTCTCCATCCAGCTGCCACCACCCAACGTGACGGGCACGCTGCACATGGGCCATGCGTTCAACCAGACCATCATGGACAGCCTGACCCGCTACCACCGCATGGCCGGTTTCAACACGGCCTGGATTCCGGGCACCGACCACGCCGGCATTGCCACCCAGATCGTGGTGGAGCGCCAGCTGCAAGAGCAAAAAGTCAGCCGCCACGACCTAGGCCGTGAGGCTTTCACCAAAAAGGTCTGGGAGTGGAAAGAAAAGTCCGGCAACACCATCACCACCCAGATGCGCCGCATGGGCGACAGCGTGGACTGGAGCCGCGAGTACTTCACCATGGACCCCAAGCTGTCGCAAACGGTCACCGAGACCTTTGTGCAGCTCTACGAGCAAGGCCTGATCTACCGCGGCAAGCGCCTGGTGAACTGGGACCCGATTTTGATGAGCGCCGTGTCAGACCTGGAAGTGGAAAGCGAAGAGGAAGACGGCTCGCTCTGGCACATCCGCTACCCGCTGGCCGACGGCTCCGGTGACATCACCGTAGCCACCACCCGCCCCGAGACCATGCTGGGCGACGTGGCCGTGATGGTACACCCCGAAGACGAGCGCTACACCGCGCTGATCGGCAAGCAGGTCACCCTGCCCCTGTGCGGCCGCACCATCCCCGTGATTGCGGACGACTATGTAGACAAAGCCTTCGGTACCGGCGTGGTGAAAGTCACCCCCGCCCACGACCAGAACGACTACGCCGTAGGCCAGCGCCACAAGCTGCCCATGATTTGCGTGCTGACCTTGGACGCCAAGATCAACGAAAACGCCCCCGCTGCCTACCAAGGCCTGGACCGCTTTGTGGCCCGCAAGAAGGTCGTAGCCGACCTCGAAGCGGGCGGCTTCCTAGTGGAAGTCAAGAAGCACAAGCTCATGGTGCCACGCTGTGCCCGCACCGGCCAGGTGATCGAGCCCATGCTCACCGACCAATGGTTTGTCGCCATGAACCAGGTGGGCAAAGGCGACGCGACCGGCAAGTCCATCGCCCAAAAAGCCATCGACGCGGTGCAAAGCGGCGAGGTGAAGTTTGTGCCCGAGAACTGGGTCAACACCTACAACCAGTGGATGAACAACATCCAGGACTGGTGCATCAGCCGCCAACTCTGGTGGGGCCATCAGATTCCGGCGTGGTACGACGAAGACGGCAACGTGATCGTTGCCCGCAACGAAGCCGAAGCCCAAGCCAAAGCGCCCGGCAAAACCCTGCGTCGTGACGAAGACGTGCTCGACACCTGGTACTCCAGCGCGCTGGTGCCCTTCAGCACCATGGGCTGGGGCAACGATGGAGCCAGTGGGCGTGCCGGGCACGAACCGGGCGATTTGGCGAGCGTAGCGAGTATGAGCACGGGCGTGTCCGGCACGCCCACTGGCGGCTCGCTCAATGACTACGACCTCTACCTCCCCAGCAGCACGCTGGTCACCGGCTACGACATCATCTTCTTCTGGGTTGCCCGGATGATCATGATGACCACGCACTTCACCGGCCGTGTGCCTTTCAAGCACGTCTACATCCACGGCCTGGTGCGCGACGCACAGGGCAAGAAGATGAGCAAGTCTGAAGGCAACGTGCTCGATCCGGTAGACCTGATCGACGGTATTGCACTCGAGCCCCTGCTCGACAAGCGCACCACCGGCCTGCGCAAGCCCGAGACCGCGCCTGCAGTGCGCAAGAACACACAAAAGGAATTCCCCGAGGGCATTCCGGCCTACGGTGCCGATGCGCTGCGTTTCACGTTTGCAGCACTCGCCTCGCTAGGCCGCAGCATCAACTTCGACAGCAAGCGCTGCGAGGGCTACCGCAATTTCTGCAACAAGTTGTGGAACGCCACCCGCTTTGTGCTGATGAACTGCGAAGGTCAAGACTGCGGCTTGCAAGACCATGATGCGGCTGCCTGCGAAAGCGGCAGCTACCTCGAGTTCAGCCAAGCCGACCGCTGGATCGTGTCTCTGCTGCAAAAAACCGAGGCCGAGGTGGCCAAAGGGTTTGCCGAGTACCGCTTGGACAACGTGGCCAACACGATTTACGACTACGTGTGGAACGAGTTCTGCGACTGGTACTTGGAGATCGCCAAAGTGCAGATCAACACCGGTAACGACGCCCAGAAACGCGCCACACGCCGTACCCTGATCCGCACACTAGAAACCATCCAACGCCTGCTGCACCCGATTGCACCGTTCATCACCGAAGAGCTATGGCAAAAGGTGGCACCGGTCGCAGGCCGCAGTGGCCCGTCGGTGTCGATTGCCGCCTATCCACAAGCCCAACTGGAACGCATTGACGAGGCCTCGATCGCCCACGTTGCCAAACTGAAGTTGCTGGTGGATGCTTGCCGCAACCTGCGCGGCGAAATGAACGTGTCGCCCGCCGCTCGCTTGCCACTCTATGTGGTGGCCCAAACCGCCGCGGAGGCCGCGTTCCTGCAGGCGTCTGCTGCTGTGCTGCAGGCTTTGGCGAAGCTGAGCGAAGTGAAGGTGTTTGCCGACGAAGCCAGCTGGCAAGCTGCCGCCCAATCTGCCCCAGTGGCAGTGGTGGGTGAAGCCCGCGTGTGCTTGTTTGTGGAAGTGGACGTGGCGGCCGAAAAAATCCGCCTCGGCAAAGAAGTGACCCGCTTGGAAGAGCAAATCACCAAGGCCAGCGTCAAACTCAGCAACGAAGCATTTGTGGCCAAAGCGCCGGCTCCGGTGCTGGAGCAGGAGCGCAAGCGCGTGGCGGACTTCGCAGCCACGCTGGAGAAGGTGAAAGAGCAGCTGGCCCGCTTGGGCTGAATGCGCACATTCGTACGCTGCCGCTCACTACGGCAGCCCCATAAAAAAAGCCGGTTCTGAAACCGGCTTTTTTTATGGGTGAAACGGCTTAACGGCGGCGGAGTACATGGATAAAAATGGTTCCAGCCGTTTGCTGGTCGATCAGCTCATGCCCGGTTTGCTTGGTAAAGGCTTGAAAATCCCGCAGCGAGCCGGGATCGGTCGCCACCACCTTGAGCGTTTGGCCGCTTTGCAGCTCCGCGAGTGCTTTTTTGGCTTTGAGGATGGGCAGCGGGCAATTCAGACCGCTGGTGTCAATTTCTTTGTCGAAGTTCATGCAGGCTGCTTTCTGGCGTTGGGCTGATTTTAGTCGTCCGCTGACTCAATCTCTTTGCGCCATACCGGTTCCATAAATCGGGGCTCATGGCCGCGTGAGCGCAAAAACGCCGCCAGGGCATAGCCGGTGCCGGCGGGCCAGCATTTCACGTCCTGCAGGTCATACAGGCGGTAATCCACCAGCTCCGGGCTCAAAGCCACCTCGCCGTGGCAGACCGCGTGGTAGGCAATGATGACCTGGTTCATACGCTGAAAGTCATATACCCCCAACAGGCTGAGCGCGCTGGTGCTGAGGCTGGTTTCTTCGGCAATCTCGCGGGCAATGCCCTCCTCGGGCGTCTCACCAGCCTCCATGAAGCCGGTAATGAGGGCATACATCTTGCCCGGCCAGGCCGCGTTACGGGCCAGCAGGATCTGGCCGTTGTACTCAATCACCGCCGCGAGCACGGGGGTCGGGTTGTTCCAGTGGGTGTAGTCGCACGCCGTGCAACGCCAGCGTGTTTTGTCGCCACCGTCTTCTGTCAATGTGATCTCGGCCAGTGGTGTTGCACACTGCGGGCAAAACTTGAACACTGCAGACATGAAAGCCTTTGCTATTATTTCAGGAGCTGCAACCGCAATCATGTAGGGCGCTAGCGGCCTTTTTCATTAAAAAATGTGCGTTACGCGGGGAAGACGCCGGTTGACAAATAACGGTCACCGCGGTCGCACACGATAAACACAATCACAGCATCCCGCTCGCGCTTGGCAATTTCTTGCGCGACCCAGCAAGCGCCGGCAGCCGAGATACCGCCAAAGATGCCCTCCTCACGCGCCATACGCCGGCACATGTCTTCCGCGGCGGCTTGGCTGACGTAAATCAACTCATCCACATTTAGGGGATCGTAGATTTTGGGCAGGTATTCCTGTGGCCACTTGCGGATCCCGGGAATGCGCGAGCCTTCTGATGGCTGTGCGCCGACGATGCGAATTGCGGGGTTCTTTTCCTTCAAAAAACGTGAAACCCCGGTGATGGTCCCGGTCGTTCCCATGGCGCTCACAAAGTGGGTGATGCGCCCACCGGTCTGCTCCCAAATCTCGGGCCCGGTCGTCTCGTAGTGCACGCGCGGGTTGTCGCCATTGGCAAACTGGTCCAGAACGCGGCCTTTGCCCTCGCGCTGCATTTGCTCGGCCAAGTCACGGGCGTACTCCATGCCGCCGCTCTTGGGCGTGAGGATAAGTTCGGCGCCAAACGCCTTCATGGTTTGGGCGCGCTCGATTGACAAGTCCTCCGGCATGATCAACACCATGCGGTAGCCCTTGACGGCCGCGGCCATTGCCAAAGCGATACCGGTGTTGCCAGACGTAGCCTCGATCAGGGTGTCGCCGGGCTGGATGTCACCCCGCTCCTGGGCACGCTGGATCATGGACAAGGCGGGTCGATCTTTGACAGACCCGGCCGGGTTGTTGCCCTCGAGCTTGCCCAAAACCACGTTATTTCGAGCTTGGTTGTCGGCGTGTTGGATGCGCTGCAACGCGACCAAAGGAGTTTTTCCGATTGCTTCTTCAATAGTTGGATATTTCATGCCGTAAATGTGCCATAATTCGTGCTTCACAGATTCCTGCCCAGGTGGTGAAATTGGTAGACTCAGGGGACTCAAAATCCCCCGCCGCAAGGCGTGCCGGTTCGAGTCCGGCCCTGGGCACCAGATCAAAGCCGAATGTTCTTCGAACATTCGGCTTTTTCTTTATGTGCGTCTCAAGCGGGAAATCCCTGCGCCCCCGGGGGCTGGAGCCGGCTTGATTCACAATCCTTGCTTTTTGAATTGCACGCGCCCACGCCATGTCGCCCCCTGTGAACTCCACTCCCCTGCTGTTCTGGCAGCTTGTCGCTGCCATGATCGTGGCCGCTCTGGTGCCAACACTGTGGCCCACCCTCGACATCCAAACCGCTGCCTTGTTTGTGGGCGACACCCCGGCCATTGCCTCCCGCACCTGGTGGTGGGTCGAGCTAATCAACGCATGGGTACCCGCGGCATTCCGTGTCATGTTGCTGGTGGCTGCTGTGGGCTGGCTGGCCTCTCATCTTCTTTCGCGTTACCAAGCTTGGAGGCTGCCTCTGGCGTTTGTGGTGTGTGCGGGTATCGCAGGCCCCGGCGCCGTGGTCAACCTGGGCTTCAAAGAAAATTGGCAACGTGCCCGGCCCTACCAGGTTGAAATCTTCGGCGGTACCCAGCAGTTCACCCGCGCGACCGTGATCACCGATCAGTGTGACAACAATTGCTCGTTCGTGAGCGGGCATGTGGCGTGCGGATTCTTTTTCTGCAGTCTCATGTTGATTCAGGCGCGTCGCCGCAAATGGTGGCTGATAGCTGGAACCGCCGCTGGCCTGGCCATTGGTTTTTCGCGGATGTCGGCGGTTGCCCACTGGTTCAGTGATGTTCTGTGGGCAGGGCCCATCACCTTGATGACCAGTTGGCTGGTCTGGAAAATCTTGTCCAGACTTTACGCGCCATCCGGTGACGAGACCAAGCCGGTGGCCACATCCGGATAACGCAATTTCAGACCTAACTCCGCTTTCATGCGCTTGTTGTTGATGCGCCGGGATTCACTCATGAAAGTCAGCAACATCACAGGCAGCTGCTCCACCGCGGTGCCACGGGGCACCCTAGGCGGCCTGGGCAGCCCGTATAAGTCTGCCGCCAGATCAAAGTAGTCTCCCATCTTCAAACGGGTGTCATCGCAGACGTTATAGACCCGCTGGGGTCCGCCTTTCCAGAGAGCGCGCCAGCAAGCCGCGGCCAGATCCTCTGCGTGTATGTGGTTGGTGTAGACATCATCGTCGGCTTGCAAGACCGGTGTGCCTTTTTGGAGGCGCGCTTTGGGAGTACCACCAATCCGATCCGGCGCATAAATGCCGGGAATTCTGAGCACCGAAACCGGCGTACCCGCAGCCTTACCCCACGTACGGACCACCGCTTCCGCATGAACCCTGCGTTGCGCCCGTGGGGTTTGGGGCGCAAGAGCGCGCTGTTCTGTCACCCACTGGCCCTGGCAATCGCCATAGACGCCGGTGGTGGACCCGTAAACCAAAGCGCGTGGCGGGTTACGCCGGCGCAGGGCTTGGGTAGCCTCCAGGATACGCGGGTCTAACCATCCCTCCGTCGGCGGGGGCGCCAGGTAGAGCACACGATCTGCCAAGCCTGCCAAACGATGCAAAGTCACAGGCCGGTCAAGGTTGCCTAGTAAGGGCCTCACACCGGCTTGCCGGAGCGCCGGGGCGCGATCTGGACTGGATGTGAGCGCCATCCACTGAATGTGTGCACCCATGGCGCGTACGACCCGCATCCCCACATCACCACACCCGATGATCAAAACACGCGAACGACGGAAGCGCGCGGGGAGCGCACCAAGTGGGGATTGGTTTGAGGGCAAAATCGAGGGGTTTCTACACAGTAGCTAGCTAGGATACCCAAGATGAGCGAGACCCTCTCCGCCGCAACCCCTTTTTCCGTCACGGTGCAGCCCAGTAGCCGTCAATTCAGCGCGCAAAGTGATGAAACCTTGCTGGCCGCGGGTATCCGCCAAGGCGTGGGCTTGCCATATGGCTGCAAAGACGGTGCGTGCGGCTCCTGCAAGTGCAAGATGCTGTCGGGTAGCGTGGTGCACGGCGCCCACCAAGCGAAAGCCCTGAGCCCCGAAGAGGAGTCCCAAGGCTTGGTGCTGACCTGCTGCGCCACCGCGACCTCTGACGTGGTACTGGAGTCGCGCCAGGTCTCCGCAGAAGGCGCACTGCCAATCAAAAAAATGCCCACCCGGGTGACCTCCTTGCAGAAGGTGTCGCCCGATGTCATGTTGATCCAGCTACAGCTCCCGGCCAACGACTCTTTTCAATACAAAGCGGGCCAATACATTGAATTTTTGCTGCGCGATGGTGCGCGCCGCAGCTACTCGATGGCGAACGCCCCACAAGGCAACAGCGTAGAGCTGCACATCCGGCATATGCCGGGCGGAAAATTCACCGACCATGTGTTCGGCAGCATGAAAGAGAAAGAGATCTTGCGTGTGGAAGGTCCCCACGGGTCTTTCTACCTGCGGGAAGAGTCAGACAAACCTATCGTGATGGTTGCCTCAGGCACTGGCTTTGCGCCCATCAAGGCCTTACTGGAGCAGATGCAGTCTACGGGCTCTACACGTCCGGTCGCGCTGTACTGGGGCGGACGCCGCCCGGCAGACCTGTATATGGATGGCTGGGTGAAAGAGCTCCAAAACCGGATGCCATCCTTGCGCTACGTTCCCGTCGTGTCGGACGGGCTGGAAGAGGATCAATGGTCCGGCCGCGTGGGCTTCGTGCACCATGCCGCCCTTGAAGACTTCCAAGACATGCGCGAGTACCAAGTCTATGCCTGCGGTGCACCGATCGTCGTGGAGTCAGCCCGCCGCGATTTTGTTGCGCACGCAGGACTGGCACCCGAAGAGTTTTACGCCGACGCATTCACCTCGGAGGCTGACAAAGCCGATAGCTGAGGTAAAAAAATAGCCCCCGGACTGCCAACCGTGTAAACACACTTGGCAGTCCGGGGGCCGGTAGACGGCTTACTCGCCGAGGTAGGCGGCGCGCACCTTCGGATCCGTGAGCATGTCTTTGGCGTCGCCCGTCATCGTGACGATGCCGGACTCCATCACATAGCCGCGGTTAGCGATCGACAAAGCACGGCTGGCATTTTGCTCAACCAGCAATACTGTTACGCCCTGGGCATACACGTCCTTCACCACTTCGAAGATCTTGTCCACCATGATGGGGGACAGCCCCATGGATGGCTCGTCCAGCAGCAATACTTTGGGGCGGCTCATCAAAGCACGACCCATGGCCAGCATCTGCTGCTCGCCACCGGACATGGTGCCGGCCAGCTGGTCTTTACGCTCACGCAGTCGCGGGAAAATGGTGAACATCTTTTCGATGTCCGCCAAGATACCGGCTTTGTCGCTACGAATGAAGGCACCCATTTGCAGGTTTTCGGTGATGGTCATACGGGTGAAAACCCCGCGACCTTCCGGCACCATCGCCAAGCCTTGCTTGACCAAGTCCCAAGGGCCTTGGCCCTTGATGCTTTTGCCGAGGTATTCGATGTCACCGGCATTGATGGGCAAGGTGCCGGTAATGGCTTTCATGGTGGTGGTCTTGCCAGCACCGTTAGAGCCGATCAGGGACACCAATTCGCCTTCGTGCACTTCGAAGTCCACGCCCTTGACGGCTTGAATGCCGCCGTAAGCCACTTTCAGGCCTTTAACTTTGAGCAGAGTCTTAGTAGTCATTTGTCAATCCTTAGTGGCCGCTCGTGCCCAGATAGGCCTCAATCACTTTTTCGTTTTTCTGCACATCCGCGGGCGTGCCTTCAGCGATTTGCTTGCCGTAGTCCAACACGGTGACACGGTCACACAGGCCCATCACCAGCTTCACATCGTGCTCGATCAGCAAAATGGTGCGGTTGTCTTTGCGGATACGGTCAATCAGCTCGCGCAGCATCACTTTTTCAGTGGCGTTCATACCCGCTGCAGGCTCGTCCAGAGCGATCAACTGGGGATCAGTAGCCAAAGCACGAGCGATTTCGAGACGGCGCTGGTCGCCGTAGCTCAAAGTGCGGGCCTTGTAGTCTGCAAACTTGCCGATGCCGACATAGTCCAACAACTCTTGCGCGCGCTTGGCAATGGCAGTCTCTTCGGCTTTGAACGAACTGGTACGAAACATCGCGCCCAACAAGCCAGAGTGGGTGCGGATATGGCGACCCACCATGACGTTCTCAAGCGCTGTCATCTCGGCAAACAGGCGGATATTTTGAAAAGTACGTGCAATGCCGGCTTTCGCGACGGTGTGCACAGCAGTCGGATGGTAGGTTTTGCCTGCCAACTCAAAGTTACCGCTGTCTGGTGTGTACAAGCCGGTCAGCACGTTAAAGAAGGTGGTTTTGCCGGCACCGTTCGGCCCGATAAGGCCATAGACCTGACCGCGCTCGATTTTGATGCCCACATCGCTCAAAGCCTGCAAGCCACCGAAGCGCTTGGAGACGCCGGAGACGTTCAATACTGTATCTGTCATAGGTTATCCAATCAGTTGAAGGTTCCTGCCGGTTCACGGCAGGAAGCTCACAAATTTCAGCTCTTGGTGTTCTGCAAGGACTTGCCGTGCTCTGGCGCTGGCCACAAGCCACGGGGGCGCAATAGCATCACGCTGATCATCGCCAAGGCAATCAACAACTGACGAAGAATCGAGGCGTCCAAACGGCCATCGGTCATGGTCTGCAATGGTCCTGCGACATAACGCAACACTTCAGGCAAGGCAGCCAGCAGGACGGCACCCAGAATCACGCCGGGCAAATAACCCACGCCGCCCAGCACCACCATGGCTACGATCATCACCGACTCCATCAGGCTGAACGACTCTGGAGAAATGAAGCCCTGGAACGAGGCAAACATCGCGCCGGACACACCACCGAAGGTAGCGCCCATACCGAAAGCCAGCAATTTCATGTTGCGGGTGTTGATGCCCATCGCTTTGGCGGCGATTTCGTCTTCGCGGATCGCCATCCAGGCACGGCCCACGCGGGACAACTCCAAACGGTGCGAGATGATGACACTGACCACCACCAAGGCGAGGAACAGGTAGTAGTACAGCGTGACCGAGGCAATTTCGAAGTCGCCAATCGTCAGCTTTTTGCCCAGATTCAAACCGAAGAAGTGCAACGGATCAATCTGGTTGATACCTTTCGGACCGTTGGTGATGTTGACCGGGTGATCCAAGTTATTCATGAACACGCGAATGATTTCACCGAAACCCAGAGTCACGATCGCCAGATAGTCACCGCGCAAACGCAATGTCGGTGCGCCTAACAGCACACCCAACACCCCTGCTAGCGCAGCACTAAGAGGAATGACCAACCAGAGAGGGGTGTGCATGCCATCGGGGAACATGGCTGCAATGGCAGGGAAAGTCTCGATCAGGTGAGGGGACGACATCAAGCCGTACATGTAGGCGCCGATGGCGAAGAACGCCACATAGCCCAGATCGAGCAAACCTGCGTAACCGACCACGATGTTGAGGCCGATCGCTAACAAGACATACAGTAAAGCCATGTCGGCAATGCGCACCCACGCATTGCCGAAGCCCTGCAAAATGAAAGGCAGAATCATCAAGCCGGCGGCAGCCACCAGCATGGTCAAAAGACGTTTTTGGGGGTTCATGTGCGGGTTCTCCTCAGGCACGGTCCGCAACGCGCTCACCCAGCAGACCGGAGGGACGCAGAGTCAGCACAATGATCAATACGATGAAAGCAAAGATATCGGAGTAGTGGCTGCCCAATACGCCGCCAGTCAGTGCACCGATGTAGCCGGCGCCGATGGCTTCAATCAGGCCCAGCAACAGCGCACCTACTACCGCACCAGCTAAGTTACCGATGCCACCGAACACCGCTGCCGTAAATGCCTTCAGGCCGGGCAGGAAGCCCATGGCGTGTTGGGCGGTACCGTAGTTGGATGCGTACATCACACCGGCAATCGCGGCCAGCACAGCACCAATAATGAAGGTAGCGGAAATCACCACGTCAGGCTTCACACCCATCAGTGCGGCTACACGTGGGTTCTCAGCCGTCGCACGCATGGCACGACCCAGCTTGGTGTAATTGACCAACCACATCAGCACAGCAAGAGACACGGCGGTGACGCCCAAAATCATGACTTGGGTAGGGGTAATCACTGCACCGGCGATGTCAATCGGGTCTCCGGGCAACAGCGTCGGGTACGACTTGTAGTTAGGCTTCCAGATGATCATGGCCAGGGTCTGCAAGAGAATGGACATGCCGATAGCCGTGATCAGGGGCGCGAGCTTGGGGCTGTTGCGCAATGGGCGGTAGGCCACTTTTTCAATCACAAAGTTCAATGCCGCCGCGACAACGCAGGCAATGATCAAAGAGATCAGCAAGATCACAAAGCCGGGGGTTCCGGGCATGGATTCCTGCATCAAACCGATGATGGTCCAGCTGGTCAAGGCGCCAACCATCACCACTTCACCGTGGGCGAAGTTGATCAAGTTGATGATGCCGTACACCATCGTGTAGCCGAGCGCGATGAGCGCATACATGCTACCCAACACCAGACCGTTGATGATCTGCTGTATAAAAATATCCATAAAAAACTCCGTTGTTCTGATATGCGAACGGCCATGGCCGTCAACACTGGTGGCGTTAGACCATCGAAAGCAATAAGCCTGCCACGTCAGGTTCACTGGCGGTGCAGGCCAAAAGCAGTGCCGCGATTCTAGCGAGGTCGGGCGAAGGGGTCTTGGGGGTGCAGGGTGGGTTTACCCTTGAGAACTATGCAGATTCGGCAACTCATGGCCTATTTCATGCACTATTAGTATTTCTTCTGATTACGGGCTTTCAGATCACGTAACTTCTCAGTAATCCGGATCTCCAAACCGCGCTCCACGGGGCGGTAAAACTCGGTTTCCGGCATACCCTCCGGCAAATAGCGCTCACCTGCTGCGAAACCACCCTCTTCGTCGTGGGCATAGCGATAACCCTTGCCGTAATCCAGCTCCTTCATGAGCTTGGTGGGGGCATTGCGTAAATGCAAGGGTACAGGACGTGTTCCGTCTTTTTTGACGAAGGCCTTGGCCTCGTTGAACGCCTTGTAGACCGCATTGCTTTTAGGGGCGACAGCCAAATAAACCACGCACTCAGCCAAGGCCAACTCGCCCTCCGGACTACCCAGGCGCTCATAGACATCCGCCGCATCCAGGGCCATGCGCAAAGCGCGGGGGTCTGCCAAGCCTATATCTTCGGCCGCCATCCGGATCAAACGGCGCGCCAAGTAACGGGGCTCAGCACCACCATCCAGCATCCGGGTAAACCAGTACAAGGCAGCATTGGGGTCTGAACCACGCACACTTTTGTGCAACGCCGAAATGGTGTCGTAAAACTGTTCGCCCCCTTTGTCGTAGCGGCGCATACGCTCACCCAGCACCTTCAGTAACCAAGCATCGGTGATGTCGGTCATCTGCTCTTGCCGTGCCGCTACACCCAAGGTCTCAAGGGTATTGAGCAAGCGCCGAGCATCGCCGTCGGCATAGGCAATCAGGCGGTCAATTGCTATGCTTTCAATAGCAGGAAGCGCTTGCTGCATATGCGCCCGCTCCACTATTTCCTTCAAACTACTGGTATCTAGGGGCTGCAATACATAGACCGCGGCACGAGACAACAGCGCGGAGTTCACCTCGAACGAAGGGTTCTCGGTCGTCGCGCCAATGAAGGTAAACAAGCCACTCTCGACATGGGGCAAAAACGCGTCCTGCTGGCTCTTGTTGAAGCGGTGCACCTCGTCGACAAAGACAATGGTTCTGCGCTGCTCCAGCCCGTCGCGGGCCAGGATGGCTTGGTCTACCGCCTCACGAATCTCTTTAATACCGCCCAGAACCGCACTGATCGTGATGAACTGGGCATCGAATGCATCGGCCATGAGACGCGCAATCGTGGTTTTGCCCACACCCGGCGGGCCCCACAAAATACAGCTGTGCGGCTGGCCTGACTCAAACGCGAGGCGCAGGGCCATGCCCTCTCCCAGCACATGCTGCTGACCTATCACCTGCCCCAGTGTTCTGGGGCGGAGTAACTCAGCCAGCGGCTGGTGCTTGTTGGTTGATGTCGCCACAGTGCCGCGCAGGCCCTCTCACAGATTACAAGTTGCGATGTGCAACGGGTGTTTCGGGCACCGGGTAGCCAGCAGCACCAAATGTCTCAACAACCGCTTTGTGCGTGTCAAAGTACACCTGCCAGTAGTGGTCTGTATGGGTGTAAGGGCGCACGCACAGCAGAGGACCTTCGGGGGTGAACTGCAGAATTTCGATATCCGGCGCTGGCGAAGTGGCCACGTTGGGAATCGCCGCCACGGCGGTGCGCAAGCGGGCAATGGCGTCCTGCACATTCACACCGTTAGCAACTTTGGCCAGGCAATCCACCCGGCGGTGCGGCAGCACGCTGAAGTTTTGAATGGAACCCGAGAACACGGTGTTGTTTCCGACGATGGTGATCACGTTGTCGGGCGTGATGAGCGTGGTCCCGAAAAGGCCCAACTCCTTCACCGTACCGGTGATACCACCGGCCGTGACGAAGTCGCCCACTTTGTACGGACGCAGGACTTGCATAAACACGCCAGCCGCAAAGTGCGTCAGCAAGCCGCCCCATGCGGTACCGATCGCGAGGCCTGCGCCTGCGAGCAGCGCGGCAAAGGAGGTCGTTTTAACGCCAAAGATATCAAGAATCGCAAGGATCAACACGATGTTGAGCAACACCGAGATGATGGAAGTCAGGTAATTGGCTAGTGTCTGGTCCACTTTTCCGCCACGCTGCAAACCCGCACCCAAGAGGCGCAGCGCCATGCTAATCAGCCAACGTCCAATGATCCAGGCGGCCAGCGCGCCCATGAGCTTCAAACCGAAGTCTGCGCCTTGGGTACTTAAAAAATTCCAAATAACTTCCGTATTCATACCTGTACTCCCGATAGTGATTCCGCCTACTGGCGGACGACATCCGCCCCTGCAGGCGGCTTGAACTGAAACAGTTCGGGATTTATAACGGCGTTGGTCTGGAATCCACTGAAGGTGATGACGGACTTTTGGCCGAAAGTGTCGACTATTTCAAGTTTTTCCAGTTGGTTTTGGCGAAAGCCCACCCGCACGGACTGCAGCTGGTTGTCTTTGGCTTTGGGAGAACCCAATACCCATTGCAAGCCATCTTGGTCCGCAGCGTCTGCGAGATTGAAATCGTTTTGCAGCGCCTTGATGTCTACCGAAGACGCAATCAAGGCCGCGGGCGTGGAGCCCAAGGCCTGCGCTTGCTTGCGGGCAGTGACTTGGTTGAGGTCCACGTCGTACAGCCACACCGTTTGCCCATCGGCCACGATCAGTTGTTCAAACGGTTTTTTGTAAGTGAATTTGAAACGCCCCGGCCGCGCGAACTCAAACGTCCCGCTGGAAGTCTTGCTGCGCGCCACTTGACCATCCCGGGGCGGTGCTGTGACCACCTGCGTGAAATCAGCCCTGCCCGATTTGACATTGCGCACAAAGGATTCCAAGTCATTCATGCCGCTAGCCCACGCAGATATTGCGCAAGCAGCTATTAAAAATGTAGCAAAACGCTTCATATCCACCTTATTCGTTACGACTCGGCACCAGAATCTCGCGCTGGCCGCTACCGCTCATGGCACTGACCAGCCCTGCTTTCTCCATGTCTTCCACCAGCCGGGCTGCGCGGTTATAGCCAATTTTGAGGTGCCGCTGTACCAGTGAGATACTGGCCTTGCGGTTCTTGAGGACCACCTCAACCGCCTGGTCGTACATCGGGTCTTTTTCGCCGCCGCCCTCTTCACCCCCGGGGCCGTCCTCTCCATCCACCGTGCCGCCTTCGAGCACGCCTTCGATGTAGTCTGGCTCACCCTGGCTCTTGAGGTAGCTCACCACGCGGTGCACCTCGTCGTCACTCACAAACGCGCCATGCACCCGCACAGGGAACCCGGTTCCGCTGGCCATGTAGAGCATGTCACCCATGCCCAGCAGGGCTTCTGCACCCATCTGGTCAAGAATCGTGCGGCTGTCAATCTTGGAGCCCACCGAAAACGCGATCCGCGTCGGAATATTGGCCTTGATCAGGCCGGTAATCACGTCCACGCTGGGGCGCTGAGTGGCCAAAATCAAGTGGATGCCAGCCGCTCGCGCCTTCTGCGCCAGCCGCGCGATCAGCTCTTCAATTTTCTTGCCTACCACCATCATCAAGTCGGCCAGCTCATCGATGATGACCACGATGTGCGGTAAACGCTGCAGGGGCTCAGGGCTTTCTGGCGTGAGGCTAAAGGGGTTGTAAATGAACTCGCCCTTGGCCTTGGCTTCGTCGATCTTGACGTTGTACCCAGCCAGGTTACGCACACCCATCTTGCTCATGAGCTTGTAGCGCTTTTCCATCTCGGCCACGCACCAGTTCAGGCCATGTGCCGCCTGCTTCATGTCGGTAACCACTGGGGCTAACAAATGTGGGATGCCTTCATAGACCGACATTTCCAGCATCTTGGGGTCGATCATCAGCAGGCGCACGTCACGGGCCTCGGCCTTGTAGAGCAAGGAGAGGATCATGGCGTTGATACCCACCGACTTGCCCGAGCCAGTGGTACCGGCCACCAGCACGTGCGGCATCTTGGCCAGATCAGCCACGATAGGGTTGCCGATGATGTCTTTGCCCAAGCCCATGGTGAGCATGGATTTGGCTTCGTTGTAGACCTGCGAACCCAGAATCTCGGAGAGGCGGATGCTCTGGCGCTTGGCGTTGGGCAACTCCAGCGCCATGTAGTTTTTGCCGGGAATGGTCTCCACCACCCGGATGGAAACCAAGCTCAAGCTCCGCGCCAAGTCTTTAGCCAAGCCCACAATCTGCGAGCCCTTGACGCCTGTGGCGGGTTCAATCTCGTACCGGGTAATGACCGGCCCCGGCTGCGCCAGGACCACGCGCACTTCGACGCCAAAGTCTTTCAACTTCTTCTCGATCATGCGGCTGGTCATTTCCAGCGTCTCGGGAGACACCGTTTCCTGCCGCAATTGCGGATCATCCAGCAGTGCCACTTGGGGCAATTTGCTATCTGGCATCTCGGTGAACAGGGGCTTTTGCCGCTCCTTGGCAACCCGCACGCTAGGCGGCAGTTCCACCAGCACAGGCTCAATCACGACCGGAGCCGGCGCTTGGTACACCACCGTTTCCTCGCGCTCTTCTAGGAAAACCTCTTCACGCTCGCGAACCGCCAATTGGCCCAATTCACGGTCTTGGGCTTCCTCTTTCTTCTCGCGTCGACTCTCCAGCAAGGAATACAAAAAGGCACCAATGCGCTCCGCGACCCGTGGCCACGAGAAATTGAACACCATCGACACGCCCACCAAGCCGAGCACGATTGCCACCAAGCCCGATCCGGCAAAGCCCATCCAACGCACGCTCCACGGCCCGATCAACTGCCCCATGGCACCGCCACTGGCACCCGGTAGCATCAACTCCAAGCGATAAAGGCGCGCCCACTCGAGCGAGGTGCTGGAACACATCAACAGCGCCAAGCCGCACCAAAACAACCAACGGCGATTCACAGGCCCCACTGCCACGGGCTCTTGTGGGCCATCTCCACGCAATCGCTGCGCCAACAGTGACAACCACCCACGGGCCGCAGCGGCAACACACCACCACACCGAGAAACCAAAAAGGAAATAGCTCAGGTCTGACCACAGGGCACCCAAGCGCCCCACATGGTTCTTGGTAGGCGCGCCCGAGCCCGAGGTGGACCAGGCAGCGTCCTGCGCAGAATGGCTGAACAGCGCGATCAGCCACAAGGCCAACAGCACAAAGCCCACCACCAGAGCAATTTCGCTCGCAAAGCGACTCACACCCGCGGGGGGCTCTTGAACCTTTTTACGTGTCGGGGAATGAAGTGTGTGTAGTGAATAAGTCATGTGCAGACACGCAGCCCGAACCGGCCGCGCAGACGCTGTAGATCAGCGAGGTTTGGAGCGGCGCTCCCACACCCGGATACCACCGTCTTTGTTGGTTTTGATAAAGCCCTGATCCTCGAAGTCTTTCATCACACGGCTCACCATCTCGCGGGAGGCGCCCACCATTTTCGAAAGATCCGAGCGCGACACTTTTTCGCGGATCAACATTTCACCTTTGTCTACCGGCTCGGCCATGTCCAGCAACACGTTGGCCACGCGGCCGTAGACACCCATCAGGGCCAAGGAGACTATTTTTTGATCGGCGGTGCGCAGGCGTTGGACCAGCCCCCGCATAACCGCCGCCATGATGGTGATGTTGGCATTGACCGCTCGGGTGAAGTCTTCGCGCCCTAGCACCAGCACATCCATTTGCGTATCTGCTTGAACCGTAGCGGAGTGGGCTTCGTTATCAATCAGGCTCATCTCACCGATATAGTCTCCGGCCTTCAAGGTCGCGAGGATGACTTCTTTGCCTTTGCTGTCGGTCTTCACGACATGGGCTCGGCCGGAAAGAATCAGGTACAGGGCGTTCGAGATTTCGCCCTGCTGCACCACATCCTCCCCTTTTTTGATCTTGCGCTTGGTGACATTGCCAGCCAAGTCCTCTACCTGCTCCAGGGTCAAGTTGGCGAAAAGAGGGACTCGGCGGATTAAATCCTGGTTACTCAACATTGCCATTGATAAGCGCTCCTGCTTGCTTTTATGCGATTTCCTACAATCGGGGGTCGAGCATTTGAAATGCCCAGAAGAACCCGCAAGCGCAACCCCATGAGGTCGCGATCCGATCGAACTGTACACGGCTCGATCTCTGATTTTCGTCGAAGAAGGTTACAACATGTCTAATTCCAAGCACGCCAAGGTTTTGATCCTCGGATCCGGTCCTGCAGGCTACACCGCAGCGGTTTATGCCGCTCGGGCCAACCTCAACCCCGTCCTAGTGACCGGCATCGCTCAAGGCGGCCAACTCATGACTACCACCGAGGTCGACAACTGGCCCGCAGATGTGAACGGCGTTCAGGGCCCCGAACTGATGCAGCGCTTCCAAGAGCACGCAGAGCGCTTCAAAACAGAAATCATTTTTGACCACATCAACGCAGTCGACTTGAGCAAGCGCCCCTTCACACTCAAAGGTGACACCGACAGCTACACCTGCGACTCACTGATCATTGCCACCGGCGCATCTGCCAAATACCTGGGCCTGCCCTCGGAGTCCGCGTTCATGGGCCGGGGCGTATCCGGCTGCGCTACCTGCGACGGTTTTTTCTATCGCAATGAAGTGTGTTGCGTGGTCGGCGGCGGCAACACCGCGGTCGAAGAAGCGCTCTACCTTTCCAACATCGCCAGCAAGGTATACCTGGTTCACCGTCGCGACAAATTTAAGGCAGAGCCTATCCTCGTGGACAAACTGATGGAAAAAGTGGCTGCCGGCAAGATCGAGTTGAAGACCTTCCAAACCCTGGAGGAGGTTTTGGGCGACGCCACAGGAGTGACCGGCATTCGCCTGAAAAGCGTGCACGACGGCTCTACGGAAGACGTGACCCTCAAAGGCTGCTTCATTGCCATTGGCCATGCACCGAATACCGACATCTTCCAGGGCCAGCTCACTCTGGATAACGGCTACATCGTCACCAATGGCGGCCTCAAGGGCTTTGCTACCCAGACCAGCATTCCCGGTGTGTTTGCAGCGGGCGACGTACAAGACCATGTCTACCGCCAAGCCATCACCAGCGCAGGTACCGGTTGCATGGCTGCACTTGACGCACAGCGCTTCCTCGAGCAGCAGGAATAAGGCCTTGAGGCTGCATTTCTCGAACGGGCTATAATTTGAGGCTTTGCTGAATTCGCCCCGTGAGGGGCCGCCCTCTCAGACAGGGGTTCAGCAGGTTCCGTTGAGGCAATCAACGGGGGGTTACCGCCACCCTTTTTTTGGCGAGGTGAGGTCGGTGTACTTTTGCACTGGCCGTATCAATCGGAGTGTCCACATGGCACGCGTATGTGAAGTAACGGGCAAAGGCCCCATGGTCGGAAACAATGTTTCCCACGCCAATAACAAAACCAAGCGCCGGTTCCTGCCGAACCTGCAATATCGCCGTTTTTGGGTCGAGACTGAAAACCGTTGGGTTCGCCTGCGGATTTCGAATGCAGGTTTGCGCCTGATCGACAAAAAGGGTATCGATGTTGTGCTCGCAGACTTGCGCGCACGTGGCCAGGCATAAGGAGCAACACCATGGCAACCAAAGGCGGACGCGAAAAAATCAAGCTGGAATCTACAGCTGGTACCGGTCACTTCTATACGACCGACAAGAACAAGAAGACCATGCCCGAGAAAATGTTGATCAAGAAATTTGATCCCGTTGCTCGCAAGCACGTCGACTACAAGGAAATCAAGCTGAAGTAATTCACGCTTGCCTTGATGAAAAAGCCCGCCGCGAGCGGGCTTTTCTACGCCCATTACTTTTGTGTTGTTTCGCCACGAACAAGGTGGTGGGTGCACCGGCTTTGCGCAGGTCAAGGAGGAGCCCGAAGGGCGGGGGACACGGAGCAAAGCCGGTGTACCCATCACCGCCGTCACCAATTGGCAGAAACATCCGCGCGTAAAAAAGCCCGCTCAAGGCGGGCTTTTAATCTGGCAGCGTGTTACTTAGACGCGTGCGGCACGAAGCTTCATGGAGAAGTCACACAGTGCGGCGATACCGCTTTCTTCAGCGCGGTGGCACCATGCTTGCAGATCCTTGGTCAACTGCTCGCGAGAGACGCTGGTGTTCAGCCACAGCTGGCGCAACTCTTCGCGCATCGTCACCATCTTGTCCAGAACCGGCGAAGCTGCACGGGCTTGAGCCAATTGCGAAGCTTCAGCGGCCGGCACTTTCTCCACATCGCGGTGCATCCAGCGTTTGGCAGCTTGGATCACAGCAGCATCTGCACTACGCGCCTTCATGGCTGCGAGCTCAACGCGGGCTGCCTGGCGCACACCGTTGGCATAGGCTGCCATGATTTCATAACGGTTAGCGATCAGCGCCTCGAGGGTTTTCTCATCGGCCACAGGGCGGACATCACCGTAAGCGGCTTTGGGCGGTGTCTTTTTGACTTTAGCCAAACCTAATGCACTCATGATGGAGATGTACATCCAGCCGATATCGAACTCGTAGGGCTTCACCGACAGCTTGGCCGACGTGGGGTAGGTGTGGTGGTTGTTGTGCAACTCTTCACCAGCAATTATGATGCCCCAAGGAGAGATGTTGGTGGAAGCGTCGGTCGCCTCAAAGTTGCGATAACCCCAGTAGTGGGCCGCGCCGTTGATGATGCCGGCAGCGGTGATAGGCGTCCACGCCATTTGCAAAGCCCAGACCGCAAGACCAGCTGCACCGAACAAAAACAGGTCGATGATCATCATCAAACCCACGCCCTGCCAAGAGAAGCGGGTGTAGAGGTTGCGTTCAATCCAGTCATCGGGCGTGCCGTGGCCGAAACGGGCCATAGTTTCCTTGTTCTTGGACTCTGCGCGGTAGAGTTCCGCGCCGCGAAACAACACGGTTTTGATGCCATGCACATGCGGGCTGTGTGGATCTTCCGCCTGCTCGCACTTGGCGTGGTGCTTGCGGTGGATGGCCGCCCACTCTTTAGTGACCTGGCCGGTCGTCAGCCACAGCCAGAAACGGAAGAAATGGGATGCGATCGGGTGCAGGTCCAAAGACCGGTGCGCTTGGTGGCGGTGCAAGAAGACCGTCACGCTGATCATGGTGATGTGCGTCAACGCCAGAGTGAACAAAACAATTTGCCACCAAGCCAGATCCCACGTGCCACGGGCCAGCCACTCGATGGCTGCGTTCAAAACTGCCCAATCAGGTAACAACATAGTTTGCTCAATCTCTCAACGAGGTTTGGTTAGTTATGACAAGGCGGCGACCTACACCGCCTGTGAGACCGCTATTTTAGACGCGGCAGCCAATTTTGGGCGACTTAAATCAAAACGAAGTTAAAAAACGTTAACTTTCGTCAAAACAATCACTTCTTTTGCCAAGCCGCAGCAAAGAAACCGTCCGTTCCGTGGCGATGAGGCCACAAACGGAGGTAAAGCTGCCCGTCTTCGCCGCCGGCGCACAAACTTGGGGCGCACTCCACCTTCTGTGCTGCCAAGACTTCTCCGGCCGACAAAGGCACAAAGTCTGGGTTGGCTGCAGCAAAGGCTTCGGCAATCGCTTCGTTTTCCTGCGGCAATACGCTGCAGGTTGCATACACCAGGCGACCACCCGACTTCACCATCCGGGATGCGCTTTGCAGGATCGCGGCCTGTTTCACCGCCATCTCTTCTACACCCGCCATTGTCTGACGCCATTTGAGGTCCGGATTCCGGCGTAAAGTTCCCAAGCCGGTGCAAGGCGCATCGACCAGCACCCGGTCAAGCTTGCCGGTCAGGCGTTTCACACGGTCATCCCGCTCGTGCGCGATGGCTGCCGGGTGCACATTGGACAGACCGCTGCGCGCCATGCGTGGTTTGAGCGCGTCGAGGCGGTGGGCAGAGGTGTCAAACGCGTACAGGCGACCGGTGCTGCGCATCGAAGCGCCCAAGGCCAAAGTTTTGCCACCGGCGCCCGCACAAAAGTCCACCACCATTTCGCCGCGCTTGGCGTCAACCAGCATGGCGAGCAGCTGGGAGCCCTCGTCCTGAACTTCAAAATCACCGCGCAAAAACGCCTCGTTCTTGTTCAGTGCAGGTTTGCCCGCGATGCGCAAGCCCCAAGGGGAAAACGGGGTCGGCACTGCCTTGATACCCGCTTGTTGGAGTTCTTTTTGCACATCGGCACGCTTGGCTTTGAGTGCGTTAACCCGCAAATCGAGGCCGGCACCGAGGTTCAGGTTTTCCACCAACGGCCAGAAACCGGCGCCCAACTGGTCTTTCAAGGGCTGCACCAGCCATTCAGGCAGGTTGTGGCGATGGCGCTCCATCAAGTCTTCGGGCTTGACGGCTTCACACTGGTCGAGCCAGCGCTTTTCCTGGTCTGTGAGTGCGCTGCGCAAGAAATCACCGGGGCCGTAAAAACCCAAAATCGCCAAACGGCGCTCCTTGGGGCCGCTACCGGAGGGCGCCAAGTGGTCTAACAGCAGTTTTTTGCGCAAAACGGTGTAGACCGTTTCGGCGAGGGTGGCGCGCTCGCGCGGCCCCAAGCCACGGTTGTCGCGGAAAAAACGGGAGACGATGGCGTCTGCGGGATGGTCGAATTTGAGAGTGAGCCGGACCAATTCGGAACAGGCGTCGAGCAGAGCTTTTGGATGCATAGCCTAGTATTGTCCCATGTCCCATGTTCGATGAAAAACTCCCCCCACTCGTTGTCACCCCACCCGGCACATACCGCCATTACAAGGGCGGCATGTACCAAGTGCTGGACACGGTGCGCCACAGCGAAACCTGCGAGCCCATGACCCTTTACCGCGCGCTGTACGGCGAACAAGGCCTGTGGGTGCGCCCCGCGGCCATGTTTTTGGAAACCGTGGTGATTGACGGTGTAACCCAACCGCGCTTCAAACTCATTACCCAAGAAACAGGCGCCTAGCCCACGCTTAGGCTGCACTAGCAGCTCTTCTTTTTATAGCAAACCTAGCCCAAAGGCAGCATCAGTTCGGCCTCGATGCCCCCACCGGGCCGGTTGCGCAGCTGCAAGCTGCCCCCGTGCTGGCGCGCGATATCGTGGGCGGCTGCCAAACCCAGCCCTACCCCACCGGTATGCCGGTTGCGCGAGCCCTCCACCCGATAAAAGGGCTGCAGCACCTTGCCGAGCTCGGCCTCAGGGATTCCGGGGCCATCGTCCTGCACCAGCACCCGCAGCATCGGCCCTGCCGGAACGAGGTGCACCCAGGCACTGCCGCCGTAGCGCACCGCGTTGTCTAGCAAATTGCTGATACACCGCCGCAGCGCCGTGGGCTGCGCCCGCACCGGAGGCACTGGTGGGAGGGTCAGGGCCTGCACGTCATGGCCGCAGTCTTGCTGGTCGTGCGCCAAGCTTTCAACCAGCGAGGCCATGTCCATCGGCACCCAGGGCTCCGCATCGGCGGCACCCCGCAAAAAGTCCAGGGTGACCCGGATCATGGTGTCCATCTCCGCGACATCTTTGGCAAAGCGCTGGCGGTCGGCCGCATCCTTCAAGGATTCGGCGCGCAGGGCCAATCGGGTCAGGGGCGTGCGCAGGTCGTGCGACACCGCGGCCACAAACTGGTCGCGCTCATCCAACTGGGCCCGGATGCGCTGCTGCATCTGGTTGAACACCTGGGTGGCCTCGCGGCATTCGCGGGTCCCGCTCTCGGGCAACGGTGGCCGGTGGATGTTGTGGCCCAGCTCCCGGGCCGCACCGGCCAGGCGCCGCACCGGGTCTGACAGCCAACGGGCACCGATCCACGCCGCCAACAAAAGGGCCGAAAGTCGCACCCCAATATCCAGCAGCAACTCTAGGGGCGGTGGCCCCTGCGGCGGCGGAAAGCCTGGCAATGGCATGCCAGGTGGCGGCATACCGGGCGGAAAATCCGGCCGCATCTCAAACAACATGGTGAGTGCAAGCACATGGCTGCTGACCACGGCCACCGCCAGCAGCAGGGCCAAGCGACCGAACAAACTGTCGGGTAAGCAGCGCTCCGCGCCCGAGGCCAGTCGCGCCCCCCTGGTATGCAGCAGGCTCACACCCGCCATGCCATCCGCCCTTGAACCGACTGCACATTGAACATGTAGCCCGCGCCGCGCACGGTTTTGATCATGGAAGGTTCGTCCGGGTCATCCGCCAGCTTCTGCCGCAGGCGGGAGACCAGCAGGTCGATGCTGCGCTCAAACGCGTCCATGGCACGGCCGCGCGCCTGCTCCATCAGTTGGTCACGGCTGAACAGTCGCCGGGGCGTCTGCAAAAAGGTATTCAACAGCCGGAACTCGGCGTTCGAGAGGGCCACTACCAGACCGGTGGGCGACACCAGGGTGCGCTCCTCGCGGTGCAGCTCCCAGCCGTCAAAACAGACCACGTCGCTGCGGGCCAAATTCGGGGTAGCGTCGGTAGCGCCTTGAGAGCGGCGCAGCACCGTGTGGATGCGGGCGACCAGCTCACGCGGCTCAAAGGGCTTGCCCATGTAATCGTCTGCCCCGTTTTCCAGCCCCATGATGCGGTCAAACGTGGTGGTCCGCGCAGTGAGCATGATCACCGGGATTTGCGAACGCTCCCGGATTTCGCGCGACAGCGTGAGGCCATCGGTGTCCGGCAGCATCACATCCAGCACCACCAGGTTCACCCTGTGGCGCTGTAGTTGGGCGCGCATGCTGTCGGCATCACAGGCGGTGTGCACCTCGAAGTTAAAGCGGCGCAGATAGTCGCCCAGCAGCTCGGTGATTTCGGCGTCGTCGTCGACGATGAGGATGGAGATCTTGGTGGTCATGGGCAGTCCCTGCGGCCCTGTCAGTGTAGAAAACCACCCGACCCGCAAAGCCACGAAATGGCGGGTGGGCCGCCCGCATCTCTCCGCTTGAAACCGCCTTGTGTATCAGGCCCGGTACAAAGCGGACAAACCGGCGATACCTGCACTTTCAAAAATGGGGCGGTCGCTCGGCGCTTGTGGTTCCGGGTGGCACACCAACCACCTATCAAGAAAGGAAATGACCATGAGCAGCATCAGCGGGGTTAGTGGCTCCAGCAGCGCTTGGGCCGCAGTCAGTGCGCAGCGGGCACAGCACCAGGCGAAGATGTTCGCCAAGGTCGATACCGACAGCAGTAGCGGCGTCGACCAGACCGAACTCAGCAGCCTGTTAAGCGACGTCGCCAGTAAAACCGGGGCCAGCTTGGGCGACAGTCAAGAGCTGTTCACCAAAATGGACAGCAACGCCGACGGCAGCCTCTCCAGCGATGAACTGGGCAAGGGAATGAAAGACCTGATGCCCTCGCCCTCGACCATGGACTTCGCACAGTCGCGGGGCATGGGCGGCAGCAACGGCAGCCAAGACCACCTGTTCAGCAAAGTCGACACGGACAGCGATGGCGCGGTCAGCCAGGACGAGCTGCAAGTGCTGACCGACAAAATCAAATCAAAGTCCGGCCGGGATGTGAGTCAGGATTTCAGCCAGCTCGATGCCGATGGCAGCGGCTCTTTGTCGCAAGCCGAGTTCGATGCAGGCCGCCCCCAGCCGCCCGAGGGCGCCGCAGGGCCCCAAGGTGCACAGGGCCCGGGCGGCCCAAGCGGTCCTCCGCCCAGCGGCGGCCCGGGTGGCCCCGGGGGCGCCGGCAAAACCGAGTCCAGCAGCACCACTTACGACCCGCTGGACACCAACCAGGACGGCACCGTGTCCGAGATGGAACGCATGGTGGGGGAACTCCAAGAGGCCGTCGCCAACCTTGCCAGCAGCAGGAATGCCAGCGGCAACACCACCACCAATCAGCAAATCGCTGAGTTGGCTCAAAAAATCTACGCCCAGGTCGCCGAGGGCCTGACCGACAGTACCCGTACCCTGAGTACTTCCGCATGATTTAGGCCTCTAGCGCAGGTTTTGATTGCGTCTGCAGCTCCTGAATTCATAGCAAACACAAGGCCGGCCTCTGCCAGTGGATCCGGCCTTTTTGCTGCCTGTGCCGACCTTTACCCGTCTTTACCTGCAAGGCATGAGCCGGATACCGCGCTACCGCACCATCGTCCTATGGCACTTCCTCATTCCTTTTTACATCGTCTGCGGCTGCAGAATTGCGCAGCCGCATGCCTGATGACGGTGGCAGCGCTGAGCAGCCAGGCGGCCACGATGGATCTACCTCATGCTGCTCCGGTGGCGCTACCCTCCCAGTGGAGCCAGGCCGGCAGCACTACACCCGACAGCCTTGCAAGCTGGTGGGAGCTGTTCAACGACCCACAGCTCTCCGCACTGGTCACCCAAGCACTGCAAGCCAACCCCAGCCTGCGCAAGGCCACGGCCGCACTGCAGCAAGCACGCGCGCTGCGGGATGCCAAGCAAGGCGCCCTGCTGCCCGGCCTGAATGCCAGCAGCTCCGGCCAGCGCAGCCAGACCAATGAACAGGCCGCCACCAATGTGTTCAAGGCCGGGCTGGATGCCAGCTGGGAGCCCGACCTGTTTGGCGCCCAACGCGCCACCCTGAATGCCAGCGAGGGCGATGCCCAGGCCCAAGAAGCCACGCTGGCCGATGCCCAGGTATCACTGGCCGCCGAGGTGGCGCTGGCCTACCTGCAACTGCGCGGCCAGCAAAGCCAGCTCACCATCGCCCAAACCAACCTCACCAGCCAGCAAGAAACCTTGCAACTCACCGACTGGCGCGCCCAAGCCGGCGTGACCACCAGCCTGGAGGTAGCGCAAGCCCGCACGGCCGTTGAGCAAACCCGGGCCGAAATCCCGACCCTGCAGGCCAGCATTGCGGCCAGCCAACACAGCCTGGCGGTGCTGACCGGGCAAGCCCCTACCGCGCTGGTGAGTGCGCTCGGCACGGCGGCCCCGATTCCGCGTGCGCCCGAGCAGTTGGCCATGGCTTTCCCGGCGGACACCTTGCGTCAGCGCCCTGATGTGCGCGCCGAAGAGGCTCGAATTGCCGCCGCATTGGCGCGTGTGCAAGTGGCAGAAGCAGCACGCTACCCCACGTTTTCGATTGGTGGGTCGCTAGGGCTAAGCGCAGTAACGCTCGCCGGGCTGACCAATGGCGCCAGCGTGCTCAGCAGCCTGCTGGCCAGTGTGTCGCTGCCGGTGTTTGACGGCGGCGCCAATGCCGCCACCCTGCGCGCCCAAAAGGCCGCACTGGTGCAAGCCCAGGCCAGCTACCAAAGCACAGTGCTCACCGCGCTGCAAGAGGTGGAAGACGCTCTGGCCGCCCTGCGCGGCCACCGTGCACGCCTGCAGCATCTGCAAAGCGCTGCTACGGCCGCCGAGCTGGCCGCCCTGCTGGCCCAGCAGCGCTATGCCAGTGGCCTGATCGACTTTCAAACCGTGCTGACCACCCAGCGCACCCTGCTTAGCGCGCAAAACAGCGTAGCCAACACCACGACCGACCTGGGCACCGGCTATGTGCGCCTGTACAAGGCGCTGGGCGGAGGCTGGCAGCCTGACGCTGCAGCAGCCGAAGCCGCCACGCCCGCCCCACTTTCTGCAAGACAACCATGAACACCGACACCGCACCTATCTCTTCCGCCGTGCCCAGCACCGCTGACATTCAGACTTTGCTGCAAACCGCCCCCAACCGCCCGTGGTGGCGCCGCCCCGTGGTGCTGGCCAGCGTGGCTGCCGTACTGCTGGCCCTGGGCGCCACCTACGCGCTGAAGGCCCGCAGCCAAGCCCGGGCCGCGCCCAGCTATGTGAGTGAAACCGTCCAGCGCGGCAACCTGACCTTGAGCGTGTCCGCCAACGGCACGCTGCAGCCCACGCGCTCGGTCAACATCGGCAGCGAGCTGTCGGGCACGGTGCGCAATGTGCTGGTGGACGTGAACGACCGCGTGCGCAAAGGCCAGCTGCTGGTGGAACTAGACACCGCCAAGCTCAACGACCAGCTCACCAAAACCCGCGCCACCCTGAGTGCCGCGCAGGCCAAGGTGGCGCAAACCGTGGTTACCGTGAAAGAAGCACAGGCCAGCCTCGCGCGGCTCGAAGAGGTGTCGCGCCTGTCGGGTGGCAAGGTACCCGCCAAGAGCGAGCTCGACGGTGCCCGCGCCACACTGGAGCGTGCCCAGGCCGACGAGGCCAGCGCGCGCGCCAACGTGACCGAAGCGCAGGCCGGCGTGTCCAGTGATACCACCAACCTGGCCAAGGCCTCCATCCGCTCGCCGATTGATGGTGTGGTGCTCACCCGCAGCGTGGAGCCGGGTAACGCCGTGGCCGCCTCGCTGCAGGCCGTCACGCTGTTCAGCGTGGCCGAAGACCTGAGCAAGCTGCGCCTGCAGGTGAATGTGGACGAGGCCGATGTGGGCTCGGTGAAGGTGGGCCAAAAGGCCAGCTTCACCGTCAGCGCCTACCCCTCGCGCAAATTCCCCGCCACCATCACCCGCGTGGCCTATGGCTCCACCACCACCGAAAACGTGGTCACCTACATCACCTATCTGGAGGTGGACAACAGCGACCTGACGCTGCGCCCCGGCATGACGGCCACGGCCACCATCACCGCGACCGAACGTAAAGATGCACTGCTGGTGCCCAACACCGCACTGCGCTACAGCCCCGGCAACGGAGCCGGCACAGGCAAGCCTGCAACCCAAAGCAGCATTGTGGGCAACCTGATGCCGCGTATGCCCAGTGGTAGCGGTAGCCGCAAAAGTGCAGGTGCGGCCGCCGGCAGCGACAGCAAGCAGGTCTGGGTACTGCGCGACGGCGCGCCCGTAGCCGTGCCGGTACAGACTGGCATCAGCGATGGCCGCATAACCGAGGTGACCGGCGGCGAGCTGACCACCGACATGCGCGTCATCACCGACCAGCGCAGCGGTGGAGCGACCCAATGAGCCCAGCCACCACCGTGAACGCAGCGGCCGTTCCGCTGATCGAGCTGCGTGGCGTGACCCGCACCTACGGCCAAGGCGCCACGATGCTACAGGCGCTCAAGGGCGTGGACCTGCGCATCGAGGCCGGTGACTTTGTCGCCATCATGGGCCCCAGCGGCTCGGGCAAGTCCACCGCCATGAACACGCTGGGCTGCCTGGACACGCCCACTACCGGCGAATACCTGTTCCAAGGCGTGCACGTCGAAACCCTGGGCCGCGACCAGCGCGCCCAGCTGCGCCGCCACTACCTGGGCTTTGTGTTCCAAGGCTTTCATTTGCTGCCACGCACCAGCGCGCAAGAGAACGTGGAGCTGCCCCTGCTCTACCGTGGCGAATCGGCCAGCGCCCGGCGCAAGGCCGCATCGCGCGCATTGGCCCAGGTGGGCCTGCAGGGCCGCGAGCACCACACCCCGGCAGAGCTGTCGGGCGGGCAGCAACAGCGCGTGGCGATTGCGCGCGCCATCGTCACCGAACCCACCGTGCTGCTGGCCGACGAGCCCACCGGCAACCTGGACACCCAGCGCAGCGCCGAAATCATGGAGCTGCTGCAAGACCTGAACGCGCAGCACGGCATCACCGTGCTCATGGTCACGCACGAGCCCGACATGGCGGCCTATGCCAAACGCATCGTGCGCTTTGTGGACGGCGTGATCGAGAGCGATGTGCCAAACGCCCACCCGGTGCGCCGCCACGCCGCCGCGCAAAAAGAGGTGCACTGATGTTTCTCAACACCATCTGGCTCGCGCTGCGCTCTATCCGGCGCAACCTTATGCGCTCCTTCCTCACCATCCTGGGCATCGTGATCGGTGTGAGCGCCGTCATCACCATGGTCACGCTGGGCAACGGCGCTACCCAAGCGGTGCAAACCCAGATATCGAGCCTGGGCACCAACCTGCTGCAGATACGCCCTGGCCAGCGCATGGGCCTGGGTAGCGGCGGAGCCAGCGCGCCTTCATTCAAGGAAGTGGACGCGACCGCCATTTCCAGCCAGATCGGCGGCATTGCGGCCGTGGCGCCCGAGTCACGTGCCAGCACCACCCTCGTGGCCAACGGGCGCAACTGGACGTCCAGCGTGGTGGGCAGCAGCAACGCCTGGCTCACCACCGGCAACTGGCAGCTGAAAGAAGGCCGCGAATTCAGCGACGACGAACTGCGCGCGGGCGCCGCCGTCTGCATGATTGGTGAAACCGTGCGCCGCGAACTCTTTGGCAGCACCCCGGCCCTGGGCCAGGCCCTGCGGGTCAAGCAGGTCTCGTGCGAGGTGGTGGGCATTCTGGCCTCCAAGGGCCAGGGCAGCTTTGGCAATGACCAGGACGACGTAGTGCTGGTGCCGCTCAAAACCCTGCAGCGCCGCATCACCGGCAACGCCCGCGTCAACACCCTGCTGGTATCCATGGCCGAGGGCAGCGACGCCACGCGCATCAAAAGCGGCATCACCCAGCTGCTGCGCGAGCAGCGCAAGCTGGCCGACGGGGTGGAGGACAACTTCAACGTGCTGGACACCAAGCAACTGGCTGACACGCTGTCGGGCACCACGCAGATCATGACCACCCTTTTGGGCGCCGTGGCTGCCGTGAGCCTGCTAGTGGGCGGCATTGGCGTGATGAACATCATGCTGGTGAGCGTGACCGAGCGCACCCGCGAGATCGGCCTGCGCCTGGCCATCGGCGCGCTGGAGCGCGAGGTGCTGCTGCAGTTCCTGATTGAGGCGGTGGTGCTGGCCTCGCTGGGCGGCCTGCTAGGTGTGGCGCTGGCCACCGCGGCATCGCTAGGGTTGGCTGCGCTGATGCAGATTCCATACACCTTCGACCTCAGCGTCAACCTGTTGTCGTTTGCCTTCTCTGCCGCCATCGGTGTGGTGTTCGGCTTTGTGCCCGCCCGTCGGGCAGCACGGCTGGACCCGATCGAGGCATTGCGCCACGAATAAACCGGGCAGAGATTTTTTGATCAAAAAACGCCTCTAGCCCTCTATTTACCTGCGCGAGTAGCTATTTATTTGATAGCAAAGCAGCCACCGCGCGGGGGTAAATACGGTGCTCCTGCGTGAGCACCCGGGCGGACAGGGTTTCGGCCGTGTCCCCCGGCAGCACCGGCACCACGGCTTGCTCCAGAATCGGCCCGTGGTCCAGCTCAGGGGTCACCAAGTGCACCGTGGCACCGGCAAATTTGCAACCGGCATCCAGCGCCCGCTGGTGGGTGTGCAAGCCGCCAAATGCCGGCAAGAGCGAGGGGTGAATATTGACCAAGCGCCCGGCATACTTCTCCACAAAGCCTGCGGTCAGGATGCGCATGAACCCGGCCAGCACCACCAGCACCGGTGCCTGCGGTGAGTCGTAGCGGTCGATCACCCCGGCCAGCGCGGCATCAAATGCTTCCCGGTCAGCATAGGTTTTGTGGTCGAGCACATGGGTGTCCAGCCCCTGCTCTTTGCCAAACACCAAGCCGCTCGCGGTGCCTTTGTTGCTGATAACTGCCGCCACCCGGGCGCCATACCGGCCTGCCCAGTCTTCTTTATGGGAGGCGCGCACGATGGTAGCCATGTTGGAGCCACCGCCAGAGATCAAAATCACAATGTTTTTCATAACTGGCTGAATTATGACCACCCCCCTCCTGCTCTCCCCTGTCGAAGCTCGCGTGCTGGCCACCCTCATGGAAAAAGCCCGCACCGTGCCCGACAGCTATCCGCTCACCCTGAACAGCCTGCTGCTGGGCTGCAACCAAAAAACCAGCCGGGAGCCGCTGATGGAGCTGAGCGAATCCGAAGTCAGCAGCGCCGTCGACAGCTTGCGCGAGGCCGGCTTGGTGCATGAGACCAGCGGCGGACGCGCGGTCAAATTCACCCACAACGCCCAGCGCGGCATTGGCGTGCCCGAGCAAAGCGCGGTGCTGCTCGGCCTCTTGATGCTGCGCGGCCCCCAGACGGCGGCCGAGCTGCGCCTGAATGCAGAGCGTTGGTACCGTTTTGCGGACACCTCGTCCGTTGAGGCGTTTCTGGACGAGTTGCAGGAGCGCAGCGAAGAAAAAGGCGGCCCGCTGGTCATTAAGCTGGACCGAGCACCCGGCGCCCGCGAACAACGCTGGGCCCACCTGCTGTGCGGGCCGGTCGACGCCAGCGCGGCAGTCATCAGCCGGTCTGGCGCTGGAGCAGCCCCTGCCAGCGCGGAGCTACAGGCCCGGGTCACGCAACTCGAGGCCGAGGTTGCCGAACTGCGCGCCACGGTGCAAAAGCTGTGCGCCGAACTCGGAATGTCGCACCCTGGACAAGAATAAAAGAACGATCGTGCTAAAACACTGGATAGCGTTCAGCTGAAACGGATATCTAGACTGAGGAGACTGCAATGGACTTGGCTTTCACGCCTGAAGAACAGGCTTTTCGCGAAGAGGTGCGCACGTGGGTAAACGCCCATTTGCCTGCCGACATCGCCCACAAGGTGCACAACGCCCTGGAGTTGACCCGCGAGGACCACCAGCGCTGGGCCAAAATTTTGGGCATCAAAGGCTGGCTGGGTTTTGGTTGGCCCAAAGAGTTTGGCGGCCCCGGCTGGACGGCGATCCAGAAGCATTTGTTTGAAGAAGAATGTGCGCTCGCCGGTGCGCCGCGCGTCATCCCCTTCGGCCCGGTAATGGTGGCGCCGGTCATCATGGCGTTTGGTAATGCCGAACAGCAGCAGCGTTTCTTGCCCGGCATCGCCAGCGGCGAGGTCTGGTGGAGCCAGGGCTACAGTGAACCGGGCTCCGGCTCAGACCTGGCCTCTGTCAAAACCCGCGCCGAGCGCCAGGGCGACAAATACATCGTGAACGGCCAGAAGACCTGGACCACGCTGGGCCAATACGGCGAGTGGATTTTCTGCCTGGTGCGCACCAGCAATGAAGGCAAGCCCCAGACCGGCATCAGCTTCCTGCTGATCGACATGAAAAGCCCCGGCGTGACCGTGCGCCCCATCATCATGCTGGACGGCGGCCACGAAGTGAACGAGGTGTTCTTTGACAACGTCGAAGTCCCTGCCAACAACCTGATTGGCGAAGAAAACAAGGGCTGGACCTACGCCAAGCACCTGCTCAGCCACGAGCGCACCAACATTGCCGACATCAACCGCTCCAAGCGCGAACTGGAACGCTTGAAGCGTATTGCCCAGCGCGAAGGTGTCTGGGAAGACAGCCGTTTCCGCGATGAAATCGCCAAGCTGGAGGTGGACGTAGTGGCCCTGGAGATGATGGTGCTGCGCGTGCTGTCCGCCGAAAAGAGCGGCAAGAACTCGCTGGACATTGCTGGCCTGCTGAAGATCCGTGGCAGCGAGATTCAGCAGCGCTACAGCGAATTGATGATGCTGGCCGCCGGCCCCTTCGCCCTGCCCCTGATCCGCGAAGCCATGGAAGCCGGCTGGCAAGGCGACTTTCCCGGTGGCGAGGTGGGCAATGCCCCCTTGTCTTCCACCTACTTCAACCTGCGCAAGACCACTATCTACGGCGGCAGCAACGAAGTGCAACGCAACATCGTGGCCCAAGTGGTCCTTGGCTAGCGCCATAGGACAACCCGGGCCTGGCCGACAAGACGAGCACCCCCTAGCCCCCTCTCATAAGGGGGCTCCAGAAAGAGCTTCGCTCACTATTGGAGAGAGTTATGGACTTTGATTTTTCTGACGATCAGGAACAACTGCGCGACGCGGTGCGTAAATACGTCGACAAGGCTTACACCTTCGATCGCCGCCGCGCGGCCGAAAAAGCCGGTGGCTTTGATACCGCCGCCTACACCGAGCTGGCAGAGCTGGGTCTAGCCGGCCTGTATGTGCCCGAAGACGATGGCGGCATGGGCATGGGCCCGATCGAGGGCATGGTGGTGATGGAGGAGTTGGGGCGCGGCATGGTGATGGAACCCTTGGCACAAAGCCTGATCGCAGGTGCTGTGCTTTCGGGATATGCCGACGCTGCCACCAAAGCAGCCTGGCTGCCCAGCATAGCCAGCGGCGAGAAGCTGGTGGTGCTGGCCTATCAAGAGCGCGGTAGCCGCTACGCCTTGGATACGATTGCAGGAAAAGCACACCAAGCCCCCGGCGGCTATGTGCTGAATGCTACAAAAAGCATAGTAGCTGCCGGCGATAAGGCGGACGCCTACATCGTCTCCGCCAAGGTCAACAGCGTGATGGGGCTGTTTCTGGTGGAGCGTGAGTCTGCGGGTGTCAGCACCCGGGGCTACAACACCCAGGGCGGCGGCCGCGCAGCAGAAGTTGCCTTCAAAAACGCACCTGCCACCCTGATCACTACCCAAGGCCAAGCCGCTTTGGAGCATGCCGTGGACATTGGCATTGCGGCGACTTGCGCAGAGGCCGTGGGTGTGATGGACAAGACATTCGACATCACCGCCGAGTACATGAACACCCGCAAGCAATTCGGCGTGGCGATCAGCAGCTTCCAAGCGCTGCGCCACCGCATGGCCGACATGAAGATGCAGCTGGAACTGGCCCGCTCCATGAGCTACTACGCCAGCCTCAAGCTCAATGCGCCTGCACCCGAGCGCCGTGCGGCCATGGCACGCGCCAAGTACCAGCTGGGTACCAGCATGCGCTTTGTGAGTCAGCAGGCGGTACAACTGCACGGCGGCATTGGCGTGACGGATGAATACATCGTGAGTCACTACTTCCGCAAGCTCACCGAACTGGAAATGAGCTTTGGAGACACCTTGCACCATCTGGGTGAAGTGTCCGCGCGCATGCAAGACACGGCAGGCGCGTTCGCCTGAAGCGGTAGGGGTCTGGTCAACACGCGGGCACCAGACCCTTTACGCAACCTCTCATGACGGTCCATCTCCAATGTGTGGCCAAGCGTATGCGCCGGGGCTACAAGCACGAACACCTTGAGATTTTGTGGTGGGTGCAAGTGGTGGACGGCAAGCCAACGCATGAAACCGGCTTCTCCACTCATTCCCAGCTTCTGGAGTATGTGGCCTCCAGCGGGCCACAGGCCCTGTGGTGCCCTGCCGCACAAAAGGGCCAGACCGGCGCTTGGGTCGGGGTTCAAACGCTGGGCAGCAAAAAGTACCTGCAAGCTTTCAGAGATGGACGTCCCACGGACGATTTGCTGGCATTGCCCGATAGGTGATAAGACTCTCTCTTCTCGCCGGTCTTTGAGACGCCTGAGATTGCTTCAAAACAAAAGCAGTACACCGTTCGAGCAAAAACTCCTCCAAATAAACATTTGTACCAATATAATTCGGATGGTGTCGAGTCATTGACACAATTTCCGGACTTAGTGAGCTTATGGAGCCCCAACTTGGGGCTCCTTTTTTTGTCCAGGCCATCGTCGCAGCATTGCGGACAAGACAAGATAGCGACTCGCCAGCTTAAGACAACAAGTCAAAGCGTTGCAGCATCTTTGACTTCGCGCTTCCTGAAAGCAACTTTCATGGAACAGGTTTCAGCGGCCAAGGACAAGTAAACGCTTACGTCTACATTCTCAATCGCCCAATGCATGGACTGCTGCAGCGTGTCTCGCGCTTCCAAAGAGCCTGTCACACCATCCTTGTCCTGCCATACCCCGATCACCTCCAAAACGTTCGCCCAAGAGCTTCGATTGCGGCAGGCATCTTCAGGGGCGGTACTCACCAGCTCTATACGCTGCACCAGTCCCGCGCCCACATAGAAAGTGGCATGAAAAGCCTCCGAACCGAGATACACCTCTCGCTGAATCCAGCGACCCCGCGTGTTTCTGGGACCCAGGGCTGGCTTAGCCACTCTTTCAACGGAGCGAATACTGCCTATGAGTGTGCGCTCGGGCGACATGAGAAGCTCGCTGTAGAGCGCGCATACATCGACGCATCGAGAGGTCTGGGCAGCGCCAGGGGCAGTTGCCAGCAGCATCAAGCCCGACAGCAATACAAACTTGAGGCTCCGCAGACTCCGCCAGCTGAGTGGGCGCATTTTGGCCCGCCCCACCCGAGTCGCAAGCTCAATCATTGTGTTCATAAGGGTCGCGTGTGCCGGTTTCGCGAACGGATGGGCGGCTGGCTGGAATACGGTGTGAATGGCTTTCGCGCGGAGTGCGCAGTGCTCGCTCTTTACAGACGAGAACCGGCACCAGGGACTTGGAAATAAGCCCCGGGACAATATTGCCATTGAGCAAGCGAAACAACGCGTTGTTATCTTCGTTGCCCACCACAATGAGATCGCAATGCCGTTTTTCAGCCGCATCCGCTACCGCCAAAGCGATATCACTCGCCATGGACGTGGCGCGGTGGCTGTGCACCCCACACCTTTCTGCCCATGCACTTGCCGCGGCAAGCAAGCGCGATGCCTCTGCAGCAGCTCTGGCTTGGAGGCCCTCCGCTGAACCATCGGCTACCGGCATTAGTTCCGTGACCGGGTAGTCATAGTGGGGCAGCACGCCAAAGAAAAAAATGTCCGCGCGGTGGCTTTGCGCCATCTCGATCGCATGATCGATAGCGGATTGGGTTACAGGTCTAGCGTCTACGACAACAAGAATTTTTCGAACCATGGTGAACCTCAGGCTTTGGATAAGCGGGTGAGTTGGAGCTCTGCCAGTGATGTGTATAGAGGCGCACTGATCAAACGGGACACCCCGCTCGCAAATAAGGCGCTGGCCATCAGGCTGAGCACCAAGGCGTGACCGTCCACCATTTCCATCACGATGATGAAAGCAGTCAATGGCGCTTGGGTCACGGCTGCCAAAAATGCAGCCATTCCTAATGCGATGAGCGTGGGCGGGTTGGCATAAGAAGTCCATTGGGCAACATCACTGCCAACGGCACCGCCGATGGCTAACGATGGCGCAAAAATGCCGCCGGGTACACCCGACCAGGCGGTCAGCCATGTGGTCACAAACTTCAACAGCACATACAAGGAACTGGTATCCCCACTGTTTTCAAGAGAAGCCTTGGTGTGCGCATACCCACTACCGAAGGTGTCACCCGCGGTTACCACACCAATCACCGCAATGCTCAGCCCGCAGGCTGCCGCAAAAGCCACTGGCCGTGCCTTGCGCTGCGCGGTGAACCAGTCCAACGAATGTCCGGCCAACGACACCACGAGCAAACGGGCGAACAAGCCCCCCAGGAGACCACACGCCAGCGATACCAAGACACCGGGCAAGAGCGCACGCCAGCCAAAACCCTCCACTTTGATCACGCCAAAGTAGCTGCCGTTACCGTAGGCCGAGATGCCCATCAACCCCGCCAACACAATCGCGGCGATGGTGAGGCCGTGATTGCGATGCTCAGGTTTGCGGGTCAGCTCTTCAATGGCGAACATAACGCCACCTAAAGGCGTGTTGAACGCAGCCGCTATACCTGCGGCCCCCCCTGCCACTAGCAGGCTGTGCTCACTGATTTGCGAACGCTTGGGTAGCCAGCGGCGCACGCTGTGCATCACGCCTGCCGCTATTTGCACCGAGGGGCCTTCCCGCCCAAGCGACAGACCACCCAGCAGGCCCCACGCCGTGAGCACCATCTTTGCGGCAGTAAGTCTCAAGGAAACGAAAAGGCTGCGTGTGCTCTCAGAGACTTCCGGGTCCTGCGCTGCCATCACCTGCGGGATACCGGAGCCCGCAGCACCCGGGAAATAGCGTCGGGTCACCCACACAATGATGGCGGCACTGAGTGGCGTCCAAAAGAGCGGTGCCCACCAAAAGCTGCCTTGAAGTTTGAAGAAAACGGCAAGTGCATGCTCAGTCAGCCAAGTGAAGCAAACCACCGTGAGCCCAGCGAGTGCGGCAAACACGATAAACAGAGCTCGCCCGCGCCAGAGGTGGGCATCGTAGAGCTCGTTCTTAAACGAAGAGTAAATATGAGGGTGCTGCCGCATCGGAAGGTCATCCATGTGATTACTGTGGGCATCATACATTGGTACAAATGTATTTTGTTATATTTGCACAAATGTACTTGGTGCAACAACCTGCAAGGAGAACGAAATGAAAGTTGGCTTGATCGGATACGGCAAAGCGGGAAGCGCCGTAGCGCAGGTGCTGAGTGAAGACCCTCGCTATGACTTGCAGTGGATTGCCACGCGCAGCGGAAACCCAACGGCAGTGACGTTAGGGGAGCAAACAATTCCAGTAACAGCCTTGACCCAAGAGCACTTGTCCGACTGGCTGGATCAACATCCGGTTGATGCGCTGGTGGACTTTTCGAATGCAGCATCAGCTGCTATTTATTCGGATGAGGTTCAACGCAGGGGACTGACCGTGGTGACTGCGATTTCCTCGTACGACGATTCCCAGCTCGACCGGATGCGGGAGCTGGGAAAATACGCCAAGGTGCTGTGTTCGCCCAACATCACCGTCGGCATCAACTTTCTGATCATGGCTGCTCGTCTTTTGCGAGAGATCGCCCCGTTTGCTGATGTGGAAATCCTTGAACAGCATTTCCGCGACAAGCCGGAAGTCTCAGGAACTGCAAAGAAAATAGCAGAGAGTCTCGATGTGGGAGGCGAAAAAATCACTTCCATGCGCCTAGGTGGCATCGTCGGGCACCACGAGGTGATCTTCGGATTTCCCTACCAAACCGTGCGGCTGATTCACGACTCCATCAAGCGCGAAGCTTTTGGCACAGGCGCTGCATTTGCTCTCAACGAGCTTCGGAACTGCCCGCAGGGCTTCTACACCTTTGATGATTTACTGATGAAACGGGTGCGAGCACAAATCCTCGCGGGTCACACGAGTTGACGGCACGGGCGATTGGGGCACCGTATGATTCGCGCACCCAAAGTATCTGTGTGTGTCGATGAACAACCCCAACCCCGCCCCTGAACCAACAGATAACGCCGCACAGGCCTTGCGACAGTTCAGAGTGGTATTCAATGCAGTCCGAACGCACTTCCGGCAGATAGAAAAAGACACCGGATTGGGCGGAGCTCAAATTTGGGCGCTGAGCCTGATACAAAACAGCCCGGGGCTTGGGATAAGCGACATAGCCCTCCAGATGGACATCCATCAGTCCACCGCCAGCAACCTAGTGAAAGTGTTGGTCAAGAAAGAGCTGATCACCCTGACGAAGTCGGCGCAGGACAAGCGAATGGCGGAGCTGCGTGTAACCCCCGAAGGCAAGCAAGCCCTCGCCAAAAATCCTGGTCCGTATGAAGGCGTGCTGCCGAACGCCTTGCGACAGCTGGACGAGACCACACTGGCCAATATCAACCGGGATTTAGGGAAACTGGTTCAACTGCTGGCCGTGGATGAAGCCGCTCGCAATATCCCACTGGCAGACCTATAGTGCGACACCCTTGGATGCGAAGCACAGCTTGTCTCAAAAACACTAGACCAGACCGACTTCCAGCAGCTCGCGCTTGATGTAAGCGTAGTACAACGGCGCAGCTACCAGGCCGACCACCCCGAATATGGCTTCGCCCACAAACATCACGGTCAACAGTTCCCAAGCGGTGGTGCCGGTTCGCTTGCCCACCACTTTCGCGTTGATGACGTACTCGAACTTGTGGATTGCAATCAAAAACATCAGGCACGCCAAACCGACCATGGGAGCGACTGACATGCCAGCCAGAGTCAACACGCCGTTGCACAGCAGGTTGCCCACAATCGGCACCAGACCTGCGAAAAACGTCAAGGCCACCAACATGCCCGAATACGGCACGTGCACTTCAAACAGGGGCAAGGCGCCAAACAAAAAGAGCGCGGTGCACACCGCATTGAAAGACGCGATCCAAAACTGCGCGACCACGATCTGACGAAACGCCCCGATAAAGTGGCGCGCCCTGGTGCGGGCCGCGGCCCGCAAGGGCGCGGGGTGGGGCACGCCGGGGGTGCCCACTATCAACGCACCAATGACCAGCCCGACATACGCCAGCAACAGCCCCTGCAGACCTGCCGAACCAAAGCCTGTGATCGCCCGTGCCTGGCTCTGTAAATACGCCGCCAGCCAAGCTTGGGCAGCGGCCAGGCCATCCGGCAAATGGGCCGCAAGATCTGGCGGCAGTTTTTGGCGAATTTCCAGCACCGTGCCGGCCAAATGGTGCAGCAGGGCTGCATATTGGCCGCCCGCCCCGATGACCATGCCCTTGGCATTCGACAACACCACCGCAAACAAGAGCAGGGGCACCACAATCACCCACCCCGCGGCCACAAAAGGGCTGGGGCGCCACCGCCCCAAGCGCTGGCTGGTGCTCAGGGCTTGCGCCACCATGAACCCGAGGCAAACGGCCAACAGGCCGGGCAACATGGCATAGACCAGCACCGTCAAACAGATCAGCCCGACCAGCACAAAAGAGCTGGCGGCCACATAGCGGGACAACGCGGCCACAGGGCCTGATGGGTGGGACTTGGAATTCATGAGTGCCGCGATGGTATCAATAGCGCCAACAGCGACTCGAACCCCCAAAGACTGCGGGGATGTCCCCGATGGCCCACGCCCATTGCGCCACATCAAGACTGGTGTCAGCTTAGGTGCCTAGACTGTGAAAAACATTCCGCAGGAGACACGATGCTGCCCGCCTTCATATCCCACCCCGATTGCGCCCGCCACGAGATGGGACCCGACCACCCTGAATGCCCCGAGCGCCTGGGTGCCATTCAAGACATGTTGCTGATCCGTGGCCTGCTGGATTACATGAATACCTACGAGGCGCCCTTAGCCACTGTGGCCCAGCTCGGTCGGGCGCATGCGTCCAACTATGTCAATGAACTGATCGACGCCTCACCCACCTTCGGATACCACAAAGTCGACCCCGATACCGACATGAACCCCTACACCATGCGTGCAGCCTTGCGGGCCGCTGGTGCTGCAGTGCAGGCCACCGATCTGGTGCTCGGGGGACAAGTGCCCAGCGCCTTCTGCAATGTGCGCCCGCCGGGCCACCATGCCGAGCGCTCCGCCGCCATGGGCTTTTGTTTTTTTAACAACGTGGCCGTCGGTATCCGCCATGCCCTCGATGTGCATGGCCTGCAGCGGGTGGCCTTGGTAGATTTCGATGTGCACCATGGCAACGGCAGCGAAGACATTTTCCGGGGCGATGAGCGGGTCCTGATGTGCTCTATTTTCGAGCAGGGCCTCTACCCTTACAGCGGCGACAAGGCGACCGGCCCGAACATGTGCAACGTCGGCCTGCCCTCCCGATCAGGCAGTGAGGCCTTCCGGGACGCGGTCTCCAGTCACTGGATCCCAGCGCTCGATGCCTTTGCTCCCCAGCTCATTTACGTATCTGCCGGGTTTGACGCCCATCGCGAAGACGACATGGGCAACCTCGGGCTGGTGGACGCCGACTACGCATGGGTCACCCGGCAGCTGATGGCCGTGGCCCAGCGCCATTGCAAAGGGCGCATCATCTCTTGCCTCGAAGGCGGCTACGTGCTCAACCCCTTAGCCCGCAGCGTGGCCGAACATGTCAAAGTATTGATTGGCGCAGACTAGAACCCTCTGGAGAGACCATGGAAAAGCACTATCTCACGCCCCTCTTTGCGCCGCAGTCCATCATCGTGTTTGCAGGTTCCACTGATTCGCCGGACACCATGACCCACCAGGCGCGCACGTTGGTAGCCTCTCTCAAGAGTCAAGAATTTGCCGGCACCCTGCGCTTTCTCGACATTCAGAGCACCGGCACCCTGGCGGATCTCGCCCAGGCCCGGGCCGATCTGGCCATCATCGCCCTTCCCCCTCAAGACGTGACCGCGGCTCTCGAGATCGCAGGCCGGATCGCCTGCCGGGCCGCCTTGATTGTGTCGAGCGGCATCAGCGGCGCGCAGGCCAGCGCCCTTGCCAAAATTGCCAAACGCGAAGGGATCTTGCTGCTGGGGCCCAACTGCCTCGGAGTCCAGCGACCAGCCATGCAGCTCAATGCCAGCGCGGCCGGGCCACTGGCCCAGCGGGGGCCTTTGGCGCTGGTCTCCCAGTCGGGCGCACTGACCGCGTCCATGCTCGACTGGGCAGCCAACAATGCGGTGGGGTTCTCCAGTGTGGTGTCACTGGGGCCGTACACCAGCATTGATATTGCCCACGTGCTCGATTACTTGGCCAATGACGCACAGACCCAGAGCATCGTGGTCTACCTCGAGGGGATCTCGGACTCGCGCCGCTTCATGAGTGCCCTGCGCATGGCAGCCAACGCCAAGCCCGTGGTGGTGCTCAAGGCCGGCCGCCGCCCGGCAGGCAATGAGGCTGCACAAACCCACAGCGGCGCCATTGTGGGCAGCGACGATGTGTTCGATGCCGCACTGCGCCGCGCAGGCGCAGTGCGGGTGCGCTCTTTTGTAGAGTTGTTTTCAGCAGCCAAGTGCTTGGCTTCACGCTACCGGCCGGTGGGCAAGCGGCTGGCCATCGTCACCAACGGTGGCGGGCCCGGTGTGCTGGCCGCCGACTGGATCAATGAGCTCCAGTTGCAACTCGGGCGCTTGTCGACCGAGAGCGCAGCCGCTTTGAAGCCACAGTTACCAGAACTGGCCTCGCTCACCGATTTGATGGATTTGTCTGAAGAGGCCGATGCCAGTCACTTCAAGGCCGCACTGGAGGCCGCCGGCAAAGACCGCGGTGTGGACGGCGTATTGGCGATTTACTCGCCCAAGGCGGGGCACGACTCCTCTGCAGTAGCCGAAGCGCTGGCCGAGGTCAAAAAGACCATCGGCAAACCCCTGCTCTCTTGTTGGATGGGCGACAGCACCGTCGTTGCAGCACGCGGCATCTTGAAGGCGGCAGAAATACCAAGCTTCCGCACCCCGGAGGCTGCCGTAGGCGCCTTCGGCAACATTGCATCCTTCTACCAAAACCAGCTGCTCTTGCAGCAAACACCGCCGCCCCTCTCCACCCTGGCCAAGCCTGACATTGAAGGTGCGCGCCTGGTCATAGAGAGTGTGCTGGCCGAGCGACGCAAGGTGCTGACCGAAATGGAGTCCAAGACCCTGCTCTCGGCCTTTCATATTCCGGTGACCCGCACCATCCTGGCCCGCAGCGCCAACGAGGCCATGATGATTGCCACCCAGCTGGGCTTTCCAGCGGTGCTGAAAATCGACTCGCCCGACATCAGCCACAAATCGGATGTGGGCGGCGTGGCGCTGAACATCATGAACGCCACCGGCGTGCGCGACACCTACAACGACATGATGCAAACCGTGAAGCGCCTGCGGCCCGATGCGCGCATCAACGGCGTCACGGTGCAGAGCATGGTGCGCTCGCGCCATGGCCGGGAAATCTGTATCGGCCTGGTGACCGACGACCCTTTCGGCCCGGTGATTGCCTTCGGTGCCGGCGGCACCATGATCGAGCTGATCAACGACCGGGCGATGGAGCTGCCCCCGCTGAACCAGTTTCTGGCCCGCCGCCTCATCGAGCGGTCACGCGTGGCCGAGACCCTGGGCGAATGGCGCGGCAGCCCGCCCGCCAATATCGACCTGCTGGAGCAGATATTGCTGCGCATCTCCGAGATGGTGTGCGAGCTGCCCCAGCTGCGCGAGATGGATATCAACCCCATCATCGTGGACGAGCACGGCGCTGTGGCGGTGGATGCGCGCATTGTGATTGACCATGCCCCACAGGGCGTGAGCAGCCGGGTGCACAACTACAACCACCTGTCCATCCTGCCCTACCCTGCCCAGTACGAGCAGCTGTGGCCCATGCGCGGTGGCGGCGAATACACGGTGCGCCCGGTGCAGCCGGACGATGCGCAGATGCTCCAAAACCTGGTGCAAGGCCTCTCCAAAGAGAGCCGCTACTTCCGCTTTGTCTCCAGCATGCACGAGCTGCCGCCCTCCATGCTGGCCCGCTTCACGCTGATTGATTACGACCGCGAGATGGCCTTGGTGGCCATCCACAAAACCCGCACCGCCGGAGAAGACGGCGAAATGCTGGAGACCGAGCGCATCATCGGCGTCTCCCGCTATGTGACCAACCCCGACAAATCGAGCTGTGAGTTCTCGCTGGTGGTGGCGGACGACTTTGCCGGCAAGGGCCTAGGCTCACGGTTGATGATGTCCATCATGGACGTGGCACGCGACAAGGGCCTGAGCGAAATCGAAGGCTTGGTGCTGACCCACAACCCCGGCATGCTCAAACTGATGCGCAGCCTCGGCTTCACCGTCAAAACCTTTGAAGAGGACGCCGATTTCAAGCTGGTCAGCCACCCGCTGTGACCCATCCGCCGCTTAGTGGCACCAGGGTCATTTACAAGGCTTTTCAGACTCTAGCGCCCGTGGAATATGCGCGAGCAGCTATGCTTTCAGGAGCAATTGCTGGAGCACCAAGCGGGCGCTGGACAGGTTGGTTGCACACGGCACGTCATGCACGTCACAGGCACGCACCAGGGCGTTGATGTCAGGTTCATGGGGCTGTGGGGTCATGGGGTCGCGCAGGAAGATCACCGCGTCCACCTCCCCCACGGCCAAGCGGGCGCCGATCTGCAGGTCGCCGCCCCAGGGGCCGCTGAGCATGCGCTCCACCGTCAGGCCTACCTCGTCGACCAGGCGGCCACCGGTGGTGCCCGTGGCCATCAAGGTGCAGGTTTGCAGGTAAGGGGCGAACTCACGGGCGAGTGCCACCATGGTGTCTTTTTTGCGGTCGTGCGCGATCAGGGCGATGCGCGGACGCTCAGAAGGGGTGCGGGTTGCAGGGCGTTGGGAAGGGCTGGTACTCATGCCCGCATGCTAAAGCACCAGCCGGGACGATGCCGGCACATGCGCCATCAAAAACTCCATCTGGTCCGCCAGGATGCGGCGGTTGCGCAAAATAAAGTCTTCCCACAGGCTGGGCACATAGGGCGTGTAGAGCAAGGGCATATTGGCCTGCTCAGGGGTGCGGTGGCTCTTGCGGTGGTTGCAAGGCTTGCAAGCGGTCACCACATTCATCCAGGTGTCAATGCCATGCTGGGCGAAGGGAATGATGTGCTCCCGGGTCAGGTCGGTTTCATGAAAATGCCCACCGCAGTAGGCGCATACATTGCGGTCGCGGATGAACAGCTTGGCGTTGGTCAGGCCGGGGCGCAAGTTAAAGGGGTTGATGCGGGGCACACCGCAGGTACCGATGATGCTGTTGACACGGATGATGGATTGCTGCCCGGTGACCGAGTTGTGGCCTCCGTGGAACACCGCGACCTCACCGCCGGCTTCCCAGCGCACTTCGTCCGCGGCGTAATGAATCACCGCTTGTTCGAGCGATATCCAGGATTGGGGCAGCCCTTGGGCCGACAACTTCAAGACTTTCACGCAACGCCTCCATCAACGGTTCAAACAACCACCAACACAAGTCTGCAAAGGTCTGCAAGTGCGCACCGGACGAGCGGCCCGGGCCCTGCTCGGTCACAATATACCGTGTTTCCATGACAAATTGGCTTCAGGCGCCGAGGCGATGTGCGCAGCCTGCCATCAAAAAGATAACAACTCCATGAAGGTTTTTCGCGGTTTCAAGCACCCCGGCGTTGCCGAGGCGTGCGCAGTGACGATTGGCAACTTCGATGGTGTGCACCGGGGCCACCAGGCCATGCTGGCTCTGCTCAAGGGCGAGGCCCAGCAACGCAGTGTGCCCAGCTGTGTGCTCACCTTTGAGCCCCATCCGCGCGACTATTTCGCCAAACTCCATCAAAAGCCGGAGTTGGCACCCGCCCGGGTAGGCACCCTGCGCGACAAGCTGGACGACCTGGCCAAGGCCGGCGTAGACCAGAGCATCGTCCTGCCTTTCGATGCGCGCCTGGCCAACCAGAGCCCGCAAGACTTCATCCAGCAGGTGCTGCAAGACGGCCTGGGTGCCCGCTATGTACTGGTGGGCGACGATTTCCGCTTCGGCAAAGCTCGGGCGGGCGATTACGCGCTGCTTGATGCGGCGGGCGAGGCCCACGGCTTTGACGTGGCCCGCATGAACAGTTACGAGGTGCATGGCCTGCGCGTCTCCAGCTCAGCAGTCCGCGAGGCACTCGGCCAAGGGCGTATGCAGGACGCAGCCCGCCTGCTGGGCCGGCCGTATTGCATCAGTGGCCATGTGGTGCACGGGCGCAAGCTGGGCCGCACCCTAGGCTTCAAAACCCTGAATTTGCGCTTTGCGCACTGGAAACCAGCCGCTAGTGGCATTTTTGTGGTGTTGGTCCACGGTTTGGCCGCCAAACCCTTGCAAGGGGTAGCCAACCTCGGCGTTCGTCCCTCGCTGGACCCCAACGACGTCAACCGCGGCCGGGTGCTGCTGGAGACCCATTGCCTGGACTGGCCGGAGGAACTGGGCCCCGAGGGGGCCTACGGTAAAATCACCCGCGTGGAACTGCTGCACAAACTGCACGACGAATTGAAATACGACGGTCTGGACGCCCTGACACAGGGCATACAGAAAGACCGCGATGACGCGCGCGCCTGGCTCGCGGCGCACATCAGCCTTCCCAGCAGCACCCGAATTTGACGGGGCTGGCCCCTGCGGCCACCCGACGCACTTTGCCCCGCGTCACCTGTCTCCCCCTGGGGTTGCCTTGGCCCATGCGCCGGTAGCCCCCCACCCGAATTGCTTGCACAAAGCCTCCAAACCGAGAGTTGGCCATGACTGAACCCGTTGATTACCGTAGCACCCTGAACCTGCCCGATAGCGCCTTCCCCATGCGCGGCGACCTGCCCAAGCGCGAGCCGGCCTGGGTGAAGACCTGGAACGAAGAGGGTTTGTACAAAAAACTACGCGATGCCCGCGCCGGCCAGCCCCTGTTCGTGTTGCACGACGGCCCCCCTTACGCCAACGGCAAGCTGCACATCGGCCACGCGCTGAACAAAATCCTCAAGGACATGATCGTCAAGAGCAAGCAGCTCGACGGGTTCGATGCGCAATACATCCCCGGTTGGGACTGCCACGGCCTGCCGATCGAAAACGCGATCGAAAAGCTGCATGGCCGCAACCTGAGCCGTGACGACATGCAGGCCAAAAGCCGCGCATTTGCCACCGAACAGATCGACCAGCAACGCGAAGACTTCAAGCGCCTGGGCGTGTTGGGTGACTGGGAGCGCCCCTACAAGACCATGAACCCCGCCAACGAGGCCGGCCAGATCCGCGCCTTCAAGCGCGTGATCGAACGTGGCTTTGTGTACCGTGGCTTGAAGCCGGTGTACTGGTGTTTTGACTGCGGCTCCAGCTTGGCAGAGTTCGAGATCGAATACGCGGACAAGAAAAGCGACACGCTGGACGTGGCCTTTGAGTCCAACGACGCGGCCGACTTGGCGAAAGCCTTCGGCCTGAGCGCCCTGCCCGCTGGCAAGCAAGCGTTCGCTGTTATCTGGACCACCACCGCTTGGACCATCCCTGCCAACCAGGCCCTTAACGCCCACCCCGAGCTGGAATACGCGCTGGTCGACACGCCCAAGGGCGTGCTGCTGCTGGGCGCGAGCCTGGTCGAGAAGTGCTTGGAGCGCTTTGGCCTGACCGGCACCGTGCTGGCCACCGCCAAGGGTGAAGCCCTGCGCGGCCAAGTGTTCCGCCACCCGCTGTACGACCTGCCTGCCGATGTGAACGTGGCTGGCAACGAATACAGCTACAAACGCCTCTCCCCGCTGTACCTTGCTGACTACGTGAGCGACGGCGACGGCACCGGCATCGTGCACTCCTCGCCCGCCTACGGTGTGGATGACTTCAACAGCTGTATCGCCAACGGCCTGAAATACGACCAGATTTTGAACCCCGTGCTGGGCAATGGCGTGTACGACGCCGAGCTGCCCCTGTTCGGCGGCCAGCACATCTGGAAGGCCTGCGCCAATGTGATCGACACCCTGCGCGAACACAACCGCCTGATGGCCACCGTGGGCATCACCCACAGCTACCCGCACTGCTGGCGCCACAAGACACCGGTGATCTACCGCGCAGCCGCCCAGTGGTTCATCCGCATGGATGCCGGTGAGGGCGTATTCACCCAAGACAAAGCGCCCAAGACCCTGCGCCAGCTGGCGCTGGACGCCATCGAGCAGACCAGCTTCTACCCCGAAAACGGCCGCAGCCGTTTGCGCGACATGATTGCCAACCGGCCCGACTGGTGCATCTCGCGCCAGCGCAGCTGGGGTGTGCCGGTGCCCTTCTTCCTGCACAAGGACAGTGGCGAGCTGCACCCCCGCACCATGGAAATCCTGGACCAGGCGGCTGACATCGTTGAGCAAGGCGGCATCGAGGCCTGGAGCCGCGTGTCGGTGGAAGACATCTTGGGTGCGGCCGACGCACCCAGCTATACCAAGAGCACCGATATCCTGGAAGTCTGGTTCGACTCCGGCTCCACCTTCCAGCACGTGCTACGCGGCAGCCACAAAGATGCGTATGCCGTGCCCCCCTTCCACGCAGAAGGCCCTGAAGCCGACCTCTACTTGGAGGGCCACGACCAGCACCGCGGCTGGTTCCACAGCTCGCTGCTCTTGGGCTGCGCACTCTACGACCGCGCGCCCTACCGCGGTCTGCTGACCCACGGTTTTGCCACCGACGGCCAGGGCCGTAAGATGAGCAAAAGCTTGGGCAACACCGTCGAGCCCCAAACCATCACGAGCAAGATGGGCGCCGAGATCGTGCGCTTGTGGGTGGCCAGCACCGACTACTCCGGTGACCTGAACATCGACGATAAGATCCTGGCCCGCGTGGTGGACACTTACCGCCGCGTGCGCAACACGCTCAAGTTTTTACTGGCCAACGTCTCTGACTTTGACCCGGTCAAAGACGCGGTGCCGGTCGACCAGTTGCTGGAAATCGACCGCTATGCGCTTGCCCGTGCCGCGCAGTTGCAGACCGACATCCTGGCGCATTTCAAGGTCTACGAATTCCACCCCGTGGTGAGCAAGCTGCAGGTGTACTGCAGTGAAGACCTGGGCGCGTTCTACCTGGACGTGCTCAAAGACCGCCTCTACACCACCGCCGCCAACAGCCTGGCCCGCCGCTCCGCGCAAACCGCGTTGTGGCAAATCACCCAGGCCATGCTGCGCTGGATGGCGCCCTTCCTCAGCTTCACCGCTGAAGAAGCCTGGGCGGTGTTGGGCGCCGAGGGCAAGACACCCGAGGCCACCAAGCTCTCCATCTTCCTGGACGGCTACTCCACTTTTGCCGCGCCGGATGAAGCCTTGCTTGCCAAGTGGGCCCGCATCCGCGCGGTGCGCGAAGCGGTCAACAAAGACATCGAGACCTTGCGTGCGGCAGGTCAGGTGGGCGCATCTTTGCAAGCGGAGGTCACACTCACCGTGCCGGCTGAAGAGTTCGCCCTGCTGAGCAGCTTGGGGGAGGACTTGAAATTTGTGTTCATCACAAGCGCTATCAATTTGGTAGCTGGATCCGCACAATCCATCAGCGTAGCAGCCTCTAACAACGTGAAATGCGAGCGCTGCTGGCACTACCGTGCCGACGTGGGAGCAGATGCTGCGCACCCCACCTTGTGCGGCCGTTGCACCACCAACCTGTATGGCGCCGGCGAAACCCGGACGTTTGCCTGATGGCCCGCGGCAAACAAACCTTCAGCAAGAGCAGCGGCAAAAGCGGCTGGGTACAGTGGCTGGGCTTGGCCCTGATCTTGCTGTTGATTGACCAGTTCACCAAAGTCCTGATTGTCGGCAACTACCGTCTGGGCGATAGCACCTTTGTCACCAGCTTCTTCAACGTGGTGCGAGTGCACAACACCGGCGCTGCGTTTTCGTTCCTAGCGGACGCGGGTGGCTGGCAGCGCTGGTTTTTTACCGGCATTGGATTTGTCGCAGCCGTAGTGATCATCTGGATGCTGCGCGCCCATCCGGGACAAAAGCTGTTCAGCTTTGCCATGGCCTGCATTTTGGGCGGCGCGATCGGCAATGTGATTGACCGCTTGATGTACGGCTATGTGGTGGACTTTCTGGACTTCCACTGGAGCGGCATGCATTTCCCAGCCTTCAATGTCGCGGATTGTGCGATTTCCGTAGGCGCCATCTGCCTGATCCTCGACGAACTCCTGCGGGTCCGAAAAACCTGATTCCAAAGCGACTGCCGAACGCCGAAGGGCGCTCGCCTAAAATAGATCTATTTGGCGTGCGCACCCCTCTGCGCCCCGCTGCGTCTCGCACCGACACCCCCACCATGCACACACCCTTTTTCCGACGCGGCCTGTTGGCCGCTCTTATGACATTAGGCACTTGCCAAGCCAGTTTGGCGCAGAGCGTCCTGATGGCGCAAGCAGCCACTCCGGCGGCCGATACCACCCCCGCAGCCAACGCAGTTTCCGGCCAATTTGACAAGGCGATCAACAAGGACGAGAACTGGTACTTCTCCTGGGGCTACAGCCGCCAGCAGTACGCACCGTCGGACATCCACGTTTCTCAACCGGAACTGGGCAACAACTTTACGGTCCGCCAAGCGCGGGCCAGTGACTTTCCGTCCAGCATTCCAGATACCTTCAAATCCCTGCTGACCCTGGATTTCACCGATCCGCAAGAAAACATCCGCATCGGCAAGTTCCTCAACGACGAGAAAACATTCGCGGTGGAACTGAACATCGACCACAGCAAATACAACGTCGATTACGGGCAAACGGTGGCGGTCGATGGCACGGTCACCACCCCGGGTGCCATGTCCTCGATGGTGGTGTCCCCCCAGAACTTCAACTACGCCTTGCACAACGGCTTGAACCACATCATGGTCAACGCCGTCTGGCTCCACCGTTTGCGTGGCCCGGCGCACAAAGCCGGCGACCTGCAACTCATCAGCCGGGTGGGCGCGGGTATTTTGCTGCCGCACGCTGACAACGTGATTTTTGGAAACGCCAACCAGGTCGGCCCCAAGAACGAAAACATCTGCTGCTTCAAGAGCAACGACTGGTGGCAAATCAACGGCTGGACCGCCGGCGTGGAAGTGGGCCTGCGCTACCGGGTCTACAAATCGATCTATGTGGAGCTAACCAACAAAGTCGCCTATGGCCGCTTGAGCAAGGTACCCGTCTTCAAAGGCACAGCCGACCAGGAAATCTGGATGAACGAGCAGGCCTTGTCGGCCGGCTTTCTGTTCTAAACCGCAGCACAGCTGCCAAGCCAAGGGCACCCGATCCGGGTGCCCTTTTTTGTTTACAGCGTCAGCACGGTGCAACCGGTGGTGCGGCGCGACTCCAGGTCCACGTGGGCTTGCTGCACATCCTCCAGGCGGTAGCGCTGGGCGATGTGGATCTGGACCTTGCCGCTCAACACGATGTCGAACAGGTCATCCGCCATGGCCTGGGTGCTCTCGCGGGTGGCAATGTGTGTGAACAGGGTCTGGCGAGTCACATAAATAGACCCCTTGGGCCCGAGGATGCCGGGCGAAAACGGCGCCACCGGGCCGGAGGCATTGCCGAAGCTGGCCATCAAACCAAAGGGGGCGATGCAATCGAGCGACTGGTCCCAGGTGTCTTTGCCTACCGAGTCGTAGACCACCTTCACGCCCTTGCCACCGGTGAGCTCTTTGACCTTGGCAGCAAAGTCACCCGCTCTGTAATTGATAGCAAATTCCGCACCATTGGCAAGGGCTAGAGCACACTTCTCGTCAGAACCTGTCGTGCCGATCAAGCGCAATCCCAGCGCTCTGGCCCATTGGCAGGCAATCAGGCCCACACCGCCGGCCGCCGCATGGAAGAGCACAAAGTCACCCGCCTGCAAGCCGCCTTGGGGCAGTGTGCGCTTGAGCAGGTACTGGGCGGTTAAGCCTTTGAGCATCATGGCCGCGCCGGTCTCGAAGCTGATGCCGTCAGGCAACTTGCACACACACTTAGCAGGCATCACCCGCACTTCGCAATAACTGCCCGGCGGCTGGCTGGCATAAGCCGCGCGGTCGCCTACTTGGAGGTGGCTCACGCCCTCGCCCACCGCCTCGATCACACCGGCAGCTTCCATGCCCAACTGCACCGGCAGGTTCATCGGGTACAAACCGCTGCGCTGGTAGACATCGATGTAGTTGAGGCCCACTGCATGGTGGCGGACGCGCACCTCGCCGGGGCCGGGCTCACCCACGGTGACCTGCACCAGCTGCAGCTGCTCGGGGCCGCCGTGCTGGGCGATGTGGATGGCGCGGGATGTCACTGAACGCATGGTCATGTCTCCATCGATGGGATTGTTATAAATCCGGAGCATGGTGCCAGAAATCGGCCGCGCCCGCAGCCCTGCGCGGGGCATCGCTTCCTTGTTACAGTCGATGCGATGACCCAACGCCTGACGCCGACTGCAGCCCTTCTTCTCGTGATTCCCCCCTTGATGTGGTCCGGCAATGCAGTCGTTGGCCGCCTGGTCGCCCCCCCTATTTCCCCGATGACGCTGAACCTGCTGCGCTGGGGGATTGCGTTTTTGATTTTGTTGCCGCTGGCCCGCCGGGTGCTGCAGCGCAACAGCGACCTGTGGCCCCAGTGGAAGCGGTTTACTCTGCTCAGCCTGTTCAGCATCGGGGGCTACAACGCGCTGTTGTACCTAGCGCTCAACACCTCGACAGCGATCAACGTCACCCTCGTTGGCGCGAGCACGCCGGTGTGGATGTTGCTCATCGGGCGCTTGTTCTTCAAGGTGCCTGTGAGCCGCCGGCAAATTTTGGGGGCGGTGTTGTCGATTGCCGGCGTGGTGCTGGTGCTGGGCCGCGGCGACTGGGAGGTCATGGCCCAGCTGCGCTTGGTGCCGGGCGACCTGTATGTGCTCTTGGCCTCCATCGCCTGGGCGACCTACAGCTAGTTACTGGCCCACCCCACGCCGGAGTCGGCGGCGATCCGGGCCGACTGGGCTACGTTTTTGATGGGGCAGGTTGTGTTTGGCTTGGGCTGGTCTATGGCCTTCACGGCCGGCGAGTGGGCCTTGACGCCGGCCCATATCGACTGGAGTGCCGGTCTGGTCGCGGCACTGGCCTTTATTGCAGTGGGCCCTGCCGTGATTGCCTACGGCAGCTGGGGTGCCGGGGTCTCGCGTGCCGGGCCTGCGATTGCGGGTTTCTTTATCAACCTCACGCCGCTGTTCACTGCAGTACTGTCGTCCATTTTTATTGGCGAAGCACCACGCGCCTACCATGCGGCCGCGTTTGTGCTGATCGTCTCCGGCATTGTGATTTCTTCGCGCAAGTAGCCGGACCGCCGGGCTGTGATTTTGCGGCCATGCCCTCTGGCATTTCTCAGGCTGCTTTTTCGGGCACAAAGCGCGCGCTGAGCGCCAGCACCGTGGCTGCCACCACCACCACACCCATGGCTGCCGTGAGCGACGCGTGTTGGGCAATAAAGCCAATCAAGGGCGGGCCGACCATGAACCCGGCATAGCCGATGGATGAAACCGCCGCAATCGCCGCTGCTGGCGTGGTGCCGGGCACCCGGCTCGCCGCACCGTACAAAATCGGCACGATCATCGCCAAACCGGCACCGACCAACCCGCACCCGACGATCGCCACCACTGGGTGACCGGTCAGTAATACACCGGCCATCGACACCGCAGTCACCACACCGCTCACTTGCAGCAAGCGCTGCTCGCTGTAAAGCGCCCGCAACCGGTCTGCCGCAAAGCGCATGACAGCCATCGCACCGGCACAGGCACAGGCAGCGTAGCCAATGGCGGCCTGCTCATGGGGCATGCGCACCTCTTGCTGGAGATAGAGCACACACCAATCAAACATCACCCCCTCCGCGCTCATGCCAGCAAATGTGAGCAGGCCCATGATCAGCAGCGCACCCCGCGGCCAAGTGAAGTGGACTTTGGGCTTGTCGGTAGGCGGCGGCGTGGGCAGCATCCAGCGCGCACCGATCCAGATTGCCACCGCGACCGCCACGCCCACACCCAGCAACTGCCACTCGGCCAACACCCCGGCACCCAACATGCCGGCAGCTAGCGCCGCCCCGCCCATGGCCCCCAAACTGAACATGCCGTGCAAGCTCCCCATGATGGGTTGGCCACCGGCCACCCTCGAGCGCCGAGCCCTCGGTGTTGATGGCCACATCAAACACGCTGAGCGACGCCCCGAACAACAGCATCGCCAGCAGCAGCCATGGCAAACCCGGCCAATGCAACACCAAGCCCAGCATGCAGGCCATGACCACTGCGCAGAGCATGGCCGTTTGGCGCGCACCCAGCCGGCCGATCACCCGGCCTGCAAACATCACCGCCGACACGGCGCCCACCGCCGCGGCCACCAGCACCAGCGAGAGCGCGCCCTCGCCCAAGGCGTAACGCTGTTTGACCGATGGAATGTGCACACCCCACACCGCACTGAAAACACCCAGCAGCGCAAACAAGCCCCGGGTGGCCCAAATCGCCCGGCGGATTTGCGAGGGGCTGCCATGTTCAAAGCCTTTATCCACGGCAAACCCCCGCGCTAAAAATAGCGAAATTCTTGGATGACAAGGGCTTGGCACCTGGGTGCCCTGCATTCACAATAGTCAGATTCATAGCTCTAGCGTAACCAGCCTTCGCGGTAGTGCCAGCGGCGATCAATATCAATCCGATGTCAAAAGTAATAAAAATCTTAGATGCAGTGCACGGGGTCGGGCCGTGTGTGGCCGCCATCGCCTGCGACCACCCGGAGGCGCTGGCTTACGCCCGCCAACTGCGCGACGCGGTGGCCCGCTTTATCCGCGAAGCGGCCCAAGGCGCTTTGCCGCTGCTGAGCCCCCCGCCGCAACCCGCGGGCACAGCCCGTGGGGCAGGCCATATGCATTTGCATGCCGAGGTGTTTTTGCAAATGGCGGGGCAAACGCGGTTTACCTTTCCGCACGGGCAGCTCACACTCACCCCAGGGCAGGTGCTGGTGGTACCCCCGAAATTGCTGCACGACGAATGGGTCAGCGGGCACGAGGCGCAGGCTTTTTGCAACCTGGTGATCTCGGCGGACAGCCAGCGCATGTCGTGCCACTTGGCCCATGAGGTGCGACCCGGCGTGCCCGCCAGCCTCTACCTCGAGACCTGCCAGCACCCCGACGCGATGCGCATCGAGGGCTGGCTGCGCGACGCCGCCACGCCCCCGCCCGACGACACCGCCGGCCTGTGGCCGGTGCAGCAACGCGCCTTGCTACTCAGCGCCCTCACCGGCGTAGCCCGCTTGCTCGATACGCCGCAAAAAACCGTGTCTGCCGAGCCGCCGGTGCTCAGCAAGCTGCGCATGTTGATCCAGAACCGCATGGGCGAAACCGACCTGACGGTGGCTGCATTGGCGCACGACCTGGGCTGCACAGCGGACTATTTGTCGCACCTGTACAGCAGCCTGACCGGGGAACACCTGTGGCAAGTCATCTTGCAGCAGCGCTTGGCCCGGGCCGCACGACTGCTGACTGAGGGCGATGCCGCCATCAAAGAAGTGGCCTGGTGCAGCGGCTTTGCCAGCGCCAGCTATTTCATCCGCTGCTTCAAGCAACGCTTCGGGGTCACACCCAAAGCCTACCGCCAGCAGGCGGCAGGGCGCACAGTCTTGCCTTAAAACGTACCAGTGAAAGCCCCGCCGTCGAGCAGCACGTTCTGGCCCGTCATATAAGCGGCTTGCTGGCTGCACAAGAAGGCGCACACCTGGCCGAACTCAGCGGGCGTGCCGTAGCGGCCCATGGGGATTTGAGCCTGCTGGCTGGCGCGCACCTCTTCCACCGACTTACCAGACTTGGCAGCCGCCGCTTTGACGGTGGTGGCAATGCGGTCGGTATCAAATTTGCCGGGCAACAAGTTGTTGATGGTCACGCCCTTGGCGGCCAGGCTGCTGCGGGCTACGCCGGCCACAAAACCGGTCAGGCCGCTGCGTGCGCCGTTGGACAAGCCCAGAATGTCGATCGGCGATTTCACCGAGCTGGAGGTAATGTTCACAATGCGCCCGAAGCCGCGCGCGGCCATGCCGTCCACCGTGGCTTTGATGAGCTCGATGGGGGTGAGCATGTTGGCGTCTACCGCCTTGATCCAGGCCTCGCGGTCCCAGTCACGGAAGTCGCCTGGGGGCGGGCCACCGGCGTTGGTGACCACGATGTCGAAATCACGGCGCATGGCAAACACCGCCTCGCGGCCAGCCACGGTGGTGATGTCTTGGGCACAAAATAGCACCTCAGCGCCCGTATTGTCTGCGTAAGCCGCTCTCAAATTGGTAGCAGACGCCTCCAGCGCCTCGGCACCGCGCGCCACGATCAACAGGTTCACACCCTCGGCGGCCAATGCTTGTGCGCAGCCCAGGCCCAGCCCCTTGCTGGCACCACAAACCAGCGCCCATTTGCCTTTGATTCCCAAGTCCATACCACGTCCTTTGCGATTGAAGTTATCCAAGCCCCACGCCTTAGCGCCGGGTACTCACCACATACACACCCAGCAGCACCAAAATGGTGCCACCGATCACCCACAGGTTCATCGGCTCATCGAGCAGCAGCACGCCCATCAGAATGGTGGACATAGGCCCCACCATCCCCACCTGCGCTGCCAGCCCCGAGCCAATGCGCTCGATCGCCATCATGACCAGCATCACCGGCACCACGGTGCAAGCGGTGGCATTGAGCAGCGACAGCCACAGCACCTCCGGTGCCACCGCAAATGCAGTGTCCAGCGGCCGCAAAATCACAAACTGGGCGATACACAGCACACACGCCACACTGGTCGCCAACCCCACCAAGCGCAGCGAGCCCAGGCGCTGCACCAGCTCCCCGCTGTACGACAGGTACAGCGCGTAGCTGATGGCGCTGCCCAGCACCAGGGCGGCACCCAAGGCCGCGTTGCCCCCGGCAAAGCTGACTTCGTGCCCGAACACCAGCAACACGCCGCCATAGCTAAGCGCCATGCCGGCGGCTTGGGGCAGGCTCACCTTTTTGCCGTAGAGGGCTACGCCCAGCAACACGACCAGCGTGGGGTTGAGGTACAAAATCAGCCGCTCTAGTGACGCGGAGATATAGGCCAAGCCCGCAAAGTCGAGGTAGCTGGCCAGGTAGTAGCCGGTAATGCCCAGACCCAAAATACCCAGCTTGTCTTTGCGGGTGAGTGGCACCACCACGGCACCGGCCTTGCGGGCACGGTAGCCAGCCCACCACACCAGCCCCAGAAAAAACGGCAAAGCCATCAGCATGCGCAGCATGATCAGGCTGACCGCATCCACCCCGGGGTAGCGATAGGCCAGCTTGACAATGATGGCTTTGCCGCTAAAGGCGATCGAACCAGCAATAGCCAGCGCAACGCCAGTTGCTATTGATTGAGGAGCTGCTTGCGCAGGCGCTACGCCGGCCACCGCTTAATTTGCCTTCAAACCGCCGCGCACTCGCTGCACCAGCGTCACGCCCGCCAGCACCACTGCACCTGCTACCACGCCTACCAAGCCATCCCACACAAAGCCCAAAGGCAAGCCCTCGGTGAGGTGGTGCAAAAACGGCAGGCCGTGTACCAGAATGCCACCGCCCACCAAGAACATGGCAGCAGTGCCAGCCACTGACAGCACTTTCATCAACACCGGCGCAGACCACAATAGACCGCGCCCCAGCGCCTGCACCCAGCCGCCTTGCGGATTGGCCGAGGGGCGGCGGGTTAGGTACAGGCCTGCATCGTCAATTTTGACGATAGCGGCCACCAGGCCATACACCCCCACCGTCATGGCCAATGCCACCGCGGCCAGCACCATGAACTGGGTCGTCCAGACCTTGTCTTGCACCGTGCCTAGAGTTATGGCGATGATTTCGGCCGAGAGAATGAAGTCGGTGCGAATCGCGCCCTTGATCTTGTCTTTCTCTAGCGCTACCAGGTCCACCGCCGGGTCTTGCAGCGCCTGCAATAGTTCGGCCTCGTGCGCCTTGTCGTCTTCGGCGCGGTGCAAAAATTTGTGGGCCAGTTTCTCGAAGCCCTCAAAACAAAGAAACGCACCCCCAATCATCAGCAGCGGCGTGACCAGCCAAGGTGCCACCATGCTGATAGCCAGAGCCGCAGGCACCAGAATCAGCTTGTTGAGCAAGGAGCCCTTGCACACGGCCCACACCACTGGCAGCTCACGCTCGGCAGACACACCGGTGACCTGCTGCGCATTCAGGGCGAGGTCGTCCCCCAAAACGCCAGCGGTTTTCTTGGCGGCGACTTTGCTGAGTACGGCCACATCGTCGAGGATGGTGGCAATGTCGTCCAAAAGGGCAAGGAGGCTGCTGGCCATAGGGAGGTTACATGGAGTGGGTAAGGCCGCGATTGTCACCCGTTTGGCGTATGCCGCTCAGGGCAAGCCCTTACAGAGCTGGCGCAAAGCTTGCTGGAGAATGGGACCACGCCTCCGACACTTATGCCACCCACCTTGACTGTTGACCGCCAACCCCACCTCACAGCGCCCACGGTCTTGGATATCGAGGCGTCCGGCCTGGGGCGCAATAGTTACCCCATCGAGATCGGCTATGTGCTCCCGGACGGCCATGCCTATTGCACCCTGGTGCAGCCCGAGGCCGACTGGACCCACTGGGACACCGGTGCAGCCAGCCTGCACCGCATCACCCGCGAGCTGCTTCAGCAGCGCGGCCTGAGTGCCCGCGATGTAGCCAAGCTGCTCAATGCCCAGCTGGCCGGCAGCACGGTGTACACCGACGGCTGGGCCAACGACTTCACTTGGCTCAATGTGCTGTTTGAGGCGGCTGGCATGAGCCCCCGCTTCAAACTGGAAAACCTGCGCAGCCTGCTGAGCGACGAAGAGGCCGATCAATGGCACACCGTCAAGGCCCAAATCGCCAGCGAACGTGGCACCCAGCGCCACCGGGCGAGTTCGGACGCGCGGCTGATCCAGCTCACACTGCAGCGCATCAGGGCGGGTTAACCGGAGTCTTAGGCAGTAACATGACGCAGAACACCCCCACACCACAAGGAGACAGTAGCCATGGCCGTGACCGTAGAGATCAACCTGGGTTATGAATTTGACGTAAAGGCCAAAGCCAGCGACGTGTTTGCAGTGCTATCCGATGTGCCTAGCTCTGCGAGCCACTTCCCCAAGGTCGATCAGCTGGTCGATCTGGGCGGCGGCGCCTACCGCTGGGAGATGGAAAAAATCGGCATCGCCTCGATCACGCTGCAAACGGTGTACGCATCCAAATACACCAGCAACAAAGCCAAAGGCACCGTGACCTGGACGCCTATCAAAGGCGAAGGCAACGCCCTGGTGGCCGGCAGCTGGAAGATCACCGACAACAAAAAGTCTACCAACGTCGTGCTGGAAATCCAAGGCGAACTCACCCTGCCCCTGCCCGGCCTGATGAAGATGGTGGCCGCCCCGATCGCCGAAGCAGAGTTTGAAAAAATGGTGGAGCAGTACATCGACAACCTGACTAAGCACTTTGGCGGGGAAGCTTAGGGGGTTGATTTTTGTTGGCCTGCGGCTCGCAGGCAATTAATATTTAATCAGCCTTAGACCCAAGGCAATCAGTTGCACCCCCGGACGCCAAAGCCTAGTACTTCTGGAACTAGGCCGCTTCGGGGAGGACTAACAATATTCACACCTATGCTTATTCAGCTCACCTATGCGAGCCGCTCTGCCGGCATCCTTGGCCCCGGGGATGTTAAAGACATCCTGCAAAGCTCCGCGCGCAACAACCAATCCGCAGGTATCACCGGCGCGTTGTGTTTGTCCAATGGCATCTTCTTGCAACAGCTGGAGGGTGACCGCACTGCCGTCAATGCGCTCTACCATCGGATTCTGCAAGATACCCGGCACAAGGACCCTGCCATTTTGGACTTTTCTGAGATTGTGAGCAGGCAATTCGGTGGCTGGTCGATGGGCTTAATTGCTGCAACTCAGGAAAGCCGCGCCTTATTCCTCAAGTATTCCACTAGCGCTGACTTTGACCCCTACAAAATGAGTCCAGCCACGTTAAGAGCCTTTTTTTCTGATGTTTTGAACAACGTTCGATGGTTGGGTTGAGACATTTATTTCACCTCGTGTTGCACAACCGTCAGGCCACGAGGTGTAACGCTGCCCCGATAGGAAAGGTTGCGCTACACGGCGTGCGGTGACTGATAGAAAGCGATGTAATTCACATCAGTGCTTTGACACCACTGCGCGGTTTGGTTGAAGGGGTTGTATTTCATGCCCCTCAAGTCGATCTTTGTGAGATTCAACCCACCGAAGGCGGCATCAACTTCCGCTGGCCTCACAAACTGCCGCCAGTGATGAGTGCCACGCGGCAACACCCGCAACACATATTCAGCCCCAACAATTGCGAATACAAAGCTTTTCAAGGTGCGGTCAATCGTCGATACGAACAGCAGCCCGCCCGGTGCCAAACTGGAGGCGGCGCGTCTTAAAAATGCTGGCACATCGCTCACGTGCTCAATCACCTCCAGGGCCAGTACTACATCGAATCGCTCGCCTTGCTTTAGAACTTCACCGGCCTCTCCTAGCCGGTAGTCGACTTCAATGTTTTGAGCGGAGGCATGCAAGCGTGCCGCTTCAATATTGCCGCGCGATGCATCCACCCCCACCACCTTTGCGCCCAAACGTGCGAGGGGCTCCGACAGCAGACCGCCTCCGCAACCGACATCCAGAATACGCAAACCCTCTAGGCCGAGAGCTGACGGATGACGCGCAGGGTGACGCGCAACCTGCTCTGTCACGTATTTCAAGCGCAATTCATTGACAACGTGCAGGGGGCGCATGGGTCCGTTGGGGTCCCACCAGGTAGCGCCCAATCGATTAAACCGTTGAATTTCTGCGTCAATCTTTGTCATTACATAGCTTTCTGAATGCGGAGGCTAGAAGCGATCTCGCTTGCGAGCCCAATGTAAGTGGACCGTGCCACTCAGGCGGTTTGAATAGTAGGCGTCCGAAATTACTGAGGCGACTGCAAGGCCAAATACATCCAAAGAACCTATGTCTTTTTGAACTCATTAACCTATCCGGCGTAGGAAGTAGACCTTTAGAGGTGACGGCGTCGGGCGAAGACAGCCCGGCGCACGCCGCCATGCCTGCGATGTTTCTACTTTCCCTTTCAACCGCCTACTTGGGATCTCCAGTCGTATGCCACGCCGAAATTCTCCTCAAAGCTTTCGAAATTTAGAGGACCTCAGCCAACTCGACCAAGTGGTGGTCGATAAGCGCTTAGGGCAGCGCTCCACAGCCAAAAAGGGGCGTCGTAACCGCCACTACGAGAAGCAGTTCATTCGCAATGCACTGACACACAGAGATGCGAGTGAGCCGGGAATGCTGCAGGCTGATGAACCAGTGTTCGTTCAGGCCTTCATCGCGGAATCTGCTTAGGCTAATTCCATGTATTTGTTCTAGTTGAGGTTGACACGTAGTGAGCTCTCCAATGGATGTCCATCTGACTGAGGGATCTTCTGCTGCTAGTGTTTCCCCACTTACAGGGCAGCCTTTGCATACTAGCGATCAACAGATTTGTAATTAACCAGTTCACCTGCCGGACTTCGGCTACCGATAGATCAGTCTGGCGCCTTAGCGGCGATACGTTGCGCCGCCTACCCTTTCACATATTTCTTCTTCGCTTCCAACACCCTGTTTCATGGGATTGGACTTTAAGCTCAACTGCCGCTCCATTCTGGGGAGGGAACGTCGGGAAATTGCAGTAGAGAATCAAAAATTGGGCTCGTGTCGAGGCGACATCCGAAGGCTCTCAAAATGGCGATCGAATAAATATGTCGCTCCGCCGGTCTGGTTTTCACCGCTCATCACATTCCGGTCTCTAGGGAGAGAGATTGTCATCCCTCAACATTTCCTGCACCAGTCGTTCGCGCAAATCTGAGGGCATCTCAAGGGTCTCACGATCCCAGTGTTCCAGTTGGATGACTTCTTCTAGGCAATCCTCTAGGGCAGCATGAGCAGCAATTGAAAAACCAGCGATCGTCTCGTGCACGCGTCTGTCGTTCTCAGGCTTTGCCAAGCAAGCAGATTGGTACCGCAAAAGCTCACGTAACTTACGGAGTGCATCAGCTACTTGGGCCGGGCAAGCGCACATGTAAATCATGCCTTGCCCAACGATGTGGTCGAGCTCAGCGTCACTAAAGCGTTCTCGATTGTTCATCTTCATTGCCCATTAACGCCGAAAATTTTACACTTTGGTCGCAGCGCGCTAACCTAACAATTTCACGAATTGCAATTTTTTCAGCTTCTATAAAACCCAATCTGGACAACTGTTCAGCAGCAATAGCCGCAACTGCCGGTGACAGCCCTTTTCCGTGAAGACACGCGCGGGAACATATCTCCACAGATTCCCTTTGCACCTTACCAAGCCGCAGTGACATACCCGAACCAAGCCCACATTGCCACAACGGCTCTAGCTATCAAACAAGTAGCACAGCTTCAGTCCGCCCGCTCCCCATAACGATGCGCCAGCACTGCGCAGACCATGAGCTGGATCTGATGGAAGATCATCAGCGGCAGCAGCATCATGCCCACCTGCGGGGCGGCGAATAGCACTTTGGCCATGGGCACACCGCTGGCCAGGCTCTTCTTGGAGCCGCAGAAAACGATGGTTACCTCGTCTTCTTTGGAAAAGCCCAGCTTGCGGCTCACCATGGTCGTAATCCACAGCACCAAAGCTAGCAAGACACAACACGCCACAGTGAGCACCAGCAACATGGGCAGAGGTACCCGGTTCCACAGCCCTTCGATCACCGCGGCGCTGAAAGCGGTGTAGACCACCAGCAAGATAGAACTCTGATCCACCATGCGCAGCGTGGCGGCGTGCTTTTTGACGAAGTCGCCGATCAAAGGCTGCATGAGCTGACCCAAGGCGAAGGGCAACAGCAACTGCTGCATGATGTGCAGCACCGCATCCCAAGTGTTGGTACCCGCCACTTCTCCGGGCACTATCAACCAGCTCACCAGCAAGGGCGTCAAAAACACCCCGATCAAGCTGGAGGCTGACGCACTGCACACCGCCGCCGCCACATTGCCACGCCCCATGCCGGTAAACGCAATAGCCGATTGCACCGTGGCCGGCAAGACGCACAAAAACAGCATGCCCAACGCCAGCTCAGGGTTCAAAAACCAGCCGAACACCGGTTTGAGCAACACCCCCAGCAAAGGGAACAGAGCAAAAGTGAACGCCAGCACCAGCAGGTGCAACCGCCAATGGCTCAGGCCGGCCACCACGTTGGCGCGCGAGAGCTTGGCGCCGTGCATAAAAAACAGCAAGGCAATGGCTGCGGTGGTGAGCCACTCAAAACCCTGTGCCACTGCGCCGCTAGCGGGCAGCAAGCTGGCCAATGTGACCACGGCGATCAGGATAAGGGTGAAGTTGTCAGGGAGAAAGCGGGGGCGTTGCATGGGGGCAGAGCATACCTGTGCGAAGATTAAACAAAATCAGCGTCCAGCACCACCCGGTACCGGGCGTTGCCGCTGCGCAGGTGGGCAACGGCATCATTTACTCGCGACATGGGGAAGTGCTCCACCTGCGGTGCAATGCCGTGGCGGACACAAAACTCCATCATCTTCATCAAGGTCACTGGCGACGGTGTGGGCGATGCCGAGATGCTGCGCTGCCATGACAGCAAGCTGCTGGTACGGACCTTCATAGCCTCGGTCACCATGCCCACCAGGTGCAGCCGGCCTTTGGGTGCCAGGGTGCCGATCAGGGCATCCCACTCCAGACTCGCGCCTACGGTGACCAGCAAGAAATCGAGCTTGCCGGCATGGGCCTTGAGTTCTTTCACATCCACGCTGGACACGGTGCGATGCGCGCCGAGTGCCAATGCCTCTTCGCGCTTGGAAGGGCTGGAGGTAAACGCGGTCACGTCACACCCCCACGCCTTGGCAAACTTGACGGCCAAGTGGCCCAAGCCGCCAATACCCACCACGCCAACCCGGTCGGTAGGCTTGATATCGTGAATCACAAAGGGCAAAAACGCCGTGCCGCCCCCGCACATCAGGGGCCCGGCCGACGCCGGGTCGAGCCCTGCCGGCAAAGGCAGGGCCCAGCTCCAGTGGGCACGCACTTTATCTGCGAAACCGCCATGCCGCCCGATGATGGTGGGCTGCCGGGTCGCGCACAGGTTTTGCTCGCCCCCTTGGCAATACTGGCAGTGCTGGCAGCTGTTGCTGTGCCAGCCCAGGCCCACCCGCTGGCCGATGACCCGGCCTTTGACCTGTGCGCCGACCGCCACAATCGTCCCGACCACTTCGTGACCCGGTACCACCGGGTAATGGGTCGGAAACCACTCGCTATCGACCATGGCGAGGTCGGAGTGGCAGATTCCGCAGTACTCCACGGCAATCTCTACCTCTTCCCCCCCCATGGCGCCAGGGTCAAAGTCAAGGCGCTCCAGGTCTGCGCTTTTGCCGGGGGCTGCCCAGCCGCGGAAGTGGGTCATATCAATCTCCTGTGTTGGGGGTCTCGCAGGCGCGCCTGCGCGCGCGAGCCCGCAGGGTACAACGAAGGCTTGCCCGGGGGCAGCGGGTTTGTAACCCGCGCGACTGCGCCACTTCGGCGGATAATCCGGCCGGCGCCGGCAACCCGCCGCGCGCGCGCACCAGCCTGAGAAGCCCCTTTTATGCATCGCGTTGCCATCAGCAGCACCGGCCTGTTTACGCCGCCGGACGTCATTACCAACGCGGAGTTGGTCGCCAGCTACAACGCCTATGCCGCGCTGCAGAACGCGCAGTTTGCCGACGAAATAGCTGCTGGCAGCCGCGCCGCTCTGACAGACTCCAGCGTCGAGTTCATCGAAAAAGCCTCCGGCATTCAGCGCCGGTATGTGATGGAAAAAACCGGTGTGCTGGACCCCGAGCGCATGCGCCCGCACTTCACGCCCCGCCCGGATAGCGAGTTGTCGTTAATGGCTGAAATTGCCGTCAAGGCCTGCCAAGACGCGCTCACAGCTGCCGGCAAAACCGCCGCCGATGTAGACGGCGTGATTTGCGCCAGTGCCAACATGCAGCGCCCTTACCCGGCCATGGCTATCGAGATCCAGACCGCCTTGGGCGTGCAGGGCTACGGTTTTGACATGAACGTGGCCTGTTCTTCTGCCACCTTCGCGCTGGAGCAAGCGGTGAACGCAGTGCGCTGTGGCAGTGCCCGTGCGGTGCTGGTCGTGAACCCCGAGATCACATCCGCCCACCACGCATGGATTGACCGGGACTGCCACTTCATCTTCGGCGATGTGTGTACGGCCATTCTGGTGGAGCGGCTGGACCTCGCACCCGCCGGTAGTTTTGAGGTGCTGGGCACCAAGCTGCTGAGCACTTTCAGCAACAACATCCGCAACAACAACGGCTTCATGTCGCGCTCGGAAGACCGCAACCCGGACGACCGCGACCAGCTCTTCCGCCAGGAAGGCCGCAAGGTATTCAAAGAGGTGTGCCCCATGGCGGCCGAGCACATCGAGCAGCATTTGAAATCTCTGGACCTCACGCCGCAGCAGGTGCGCCGCTTTTGGCTGCACCAAGCCAATCTGGGCATGAACCAGCTGATTGCCAAAAAACTCTTGGGGCGGGAGGCGACGCTGGATGATGCGCCGGTGATTCTGGACGAATTCGCCAACACGGCGTCGGCAGGCTCCATCATCTCTTTCCACCGCCACCACGCCGACATTGCTGCGGGTGAGGTGGGGGTGGTCTGCTCATTCGGAGCAGGCTACTCGATTGGTAGCGTGGTGGTGAAGCGCCTGTAAGGCAAGGCGCTTCGAGGTCGCGCCCCTTAGTTCAGGGGACGCTTGAGGCGCATTTCCTCAATCTTGACCGCACCGATCTGGACAGTCTTGGCGGTATTCATTTCGCGCTTGAAGCCGGCGAGCTCGTGGAAACGCATGGCGCGCTCGTTGGCAATCGGCAGCCACACGCTCACGTTGGCGCAACCCTCTTCGAGCAGGCCTTCGCGGGCAGCATCCCAAAGTGCCAGGCCTACGCCTTTGTCCCAGTGGCTGGAGGCCACGTAAATGGCCCAAATTTCGCCCATGGTCGGTGGGGTTCCCTTGTCACGCGAGCGGTCAAAACCCACGAATCCGACGATCTTGTCGTCATCCAGAGCCACTTGAACCTGGGGTTCAGCGTACTCAATAGCCTCGCGCCAGTAAGCCTGACGCTTATCCAATGGAGTCACGGGCACCGGTGTATCGGCCAGCATGCTTTTGAAGGCTTCGCGAACAGAAGAGTTGTGGAGCTCAGCGATGGCTTTGGCATCGCGTAGTGTGGCGGGGCGAACCTTGAAAGTAGTCGTACTGGACATGTCTAACGCAAACTCAAGCAAAATTGAAAAAAAGAGCGTGATTGTCGCAGCATTCAAGAATCGACTCCCATGGCCCCATTTTTCACCCGCCACACCGCTCTCAACCCGGCTTGCTGCCCACGCCCATAACCGCGCCAATGCCCACGAGTCTCAACGCCCCCTACACCGTCTCCGTGCTGCCAGACGGCCTGAGTTTCGAGAGCGATGGCATCAGCAGCATGCTGGAGTCCGGCTTGACCCAGGGGGTCGAGCTGCCGAGTTCCTGCCGCAACGGGACCTGTAGGGCCTGCCTTTGCAAAATGGTGTCAGGACAGGTGCGTTACCGCATTGAATGGCCTGGCCTGAGTGCGGACGAAAAAGCCGAAGGCTGGTGCTTGCCCTGTGTAGCTATTCCCTTAAGCGACCTACGGATTGAACAGCCGTTCGCCGGCTCGGTGTAGCCGCGCAACAGGCCCCAAACCATTCACCTGGTAGACCTAGGGTCAGCACCATTGCGGGGGTAACAGCGTGCGCCCAACAATCGGCCAAACGATTGAGAGGAGCCCATGCAAAGCATTGCACTTAAGCCTGCCGACCTTCCTTTGGCGTGCCTGTACCGCTGGGAGCACGAGCGCCCGGATGCGGTCTACCTCTCGCAACCGATGCGAGGCGGGCAGGTCCTGGACCTCACCTGGACTCAAGCGGCCAGCCAGGTTCGACGCATGGCCCAATGGCTGCAAAGCCAGGGCTGGGCTGCTGGGAGCCGGGTCGCCATCATCGGTAAAAACAGCGCCCACTGGATCTTGGCGGATCTGGCGATCCAAATGGCAGGGTATGTGTCGGTGCCGATTTACCCCACCTTTAATGGCGAGGCCCTGAGCTACATCCTGCTGCACAGCGAGAGCAAGGCGCTTTTCATCGGCAAGCTCGATGACACCGTCAACCTGCTAAGCGGTGTGCCGCCCGGCATGCCCCTGATTGCGCTGCCCTTGGCACCTTCCATGCACGCCCACCAATGGACGGAGTTGATAAACACCACCAGCCCGCTCAAAACCTGCCCTGAGCCTGCGGGCGAGAGCATCAGCACCATCATTTACACCTCGGGCACCACAGGTACCCCCAAAGGCGTGGTGCACAGCTTCAACAGCATGGCCTGGGGGGTGAGTTGTGCGACGCGCCGCTTCCCGATGGATATCAACGACCGCTACATCTCGTACCTGCCATTGGCCCATGTGGCAGAGCGCATGCTGATTGAGCAGGCCTCATTGCGCTATGGCGGACGCATTTTTTTTGCCGAGTCGCTGGACACGTTTTTGCAAGATCTCCAGCGTGCGCGGCCTACGGTGTTTTTCTCGGTCCCGCGACTCTGGGTGAAGTTTCAACAGGGGGGTGCACAGCAAGGTGCCGGCCCCAAAGCTCCGGTTTTTGCTCAGCCTGCCCATCGTGGGCCATTTAGTGCGCCGCAAGATTTTGAAAGGCCTGGGCTTAGACCAATGCCGCATCGCCGCGGGCGGGGCTGCGCCCATGCCTGCCGATGTGCTGCAGTGGTACCGCCGCCTGGGGCTGGACCTGGTCGAGGTCTATGGCATGACCGAGAACAGCGGGGTCTCGCACTCCACTCTGCCCGGCTCGCGCCAGACCGGCTCTGTCGGCTTGGCCTACGACGGAGTTGAAACACGCATGGACCCGGCCACCAGTGAGATCCAGATGCGTTGCCCGGCCTTGATGAAGGCCTACTACCGCGAACCCGAGCTCACGGCCGCTGCACTCACCCCAGACGGATGGCTGCGCACTGGTGACAAAGGCGTCATGGACAGCCAAGGTTTTTTGAGCATTACCGGTCGGGTCAAAGACCTGTTCAAGACCAGCAAAGGCAAATACATTGCGCCGGCACCCATCGAAGACAAGCTCGTTGCCCACGCTGCGGTCGAGGCCTGTGTGGTCACCGGCGCCCACTATGCCCAGCCGTTTGCACTGGTCATGCTTTCGCCGGATGCGGCCGCGGAGAGCCGATCCGCCGCGGGCCGCCAAGCGCTGGAGGCCGGTCTCCAGCAGCACTTGCAGCAGGTCAACAGCCATCTGGAGCCCCATGAAAAGCTGGATTTTCTGATCGCTGTGGCAGAGACATGGACATCAGAAAACGGTTTGGTCACCCCGACCCTGAAGGTCAAACGCGCCAGCATCGAAGCGAAATACACCCCATCGTATGACCGGTGGTTGAACCAACACAAAAAGGTTGTGTGGGCAGACCAGCCGAGCTGAAGCTGCTACGGTAAGCTTGCTTCATGCAAGCAAACCCCAGTCCCCGCAAGCGCAAGCTGTTCATGGCGCTATTTGGTGGGTGGCTCGCACTAGGGGCACTACCCACCACGAGCCTGGCCTTTGAGAGCACCATGGCAGATCGCACCCGCGCCTGCACAGCCTGCCACGGCGACCAAGGTCGGGCAGGGCCGGATGGCTACTACCCGCGCTTGGCTGGCAAGCCCGCCGGGTATCTGTACAACCAGCTGGAGAATTTTCAGCAAGGTCGGCGCCAATACGGGCTAATGCAAGGCCTGATCGACCCCTTGAGCCGCGATTACTTGCGTGCCATGGCGGTGTATTTTTCAGAGTTGCATATTCCTTACCCCCCACCGGCACCCGCCACCGCCACGCCAGCTGTGCTTGCAAGCGGCAGAACCTTGGTGCTAGTGGGCGACGCCAAACGCGGCCTGCCGGCCTGCGTCAGCTGCCACGGCCAAGCGTTGACGGGAGTACAACCATTCACGCCCGGGTTGCTGGGCCTCCCGCGTGACTACCTCAATGCCCAATTGGGCGGATGGCAAACCGGCCAACGCAAAGCCCATAGCCCTGACTGCATGGCCACGATTGCCAAACGCCTGAGCGATGCCGATGTCAACGCCATTTCGCAATGGTTGTCCTCCCAGCCGGTCCCCGCCAACAGCACGGCCGTGGCCATGCGACCTGCTCAGCCGCTTGGCGCACCGGCACTGCCGGAATGCGGGAGCGCACCATGACAACAACACCCTCTGCAAACCGAACCGCCCCCAAACCGTGGCGATGGCTCGTGCTGGGGCTCGGGCTTTGTTTGCTGCTCTTTGTGCTGGTTGCTGAGGTCATTGCGCCCGCAGTCCGCGCAGGCAGCGCGCCCTCGGTGCCGCCTGCTGCTGCGCCCGACACCGCTCTGGTGCAGCGCGGCGCCTATCTCGCGCGCCTGGGCAATTGCGCCCAGTGCCACACCGCACGTGGTGGCGCTGACTATGCGGGTGGCAATGCCCTGCTCACCCCATTCGGCAGGGTGTACCCGGGCAACCTCACCCAGCACCCCACTACGGGCTTGGGCGCCTGGAGCGCGGCAGATTTCCGGCGCGCTATGCACCAAGGCATCCGGCCTGATGGGCGGGTGCTGAACCCCGCCTTTCCCTACACCAGCTACACCCGCATCACCCAAAGCGACAGTGATGCCTTGTTCGCGTTTTTGCGCAGCCTTCCCGCCGTAGACTCGCCGCATAGGGCCCACGAGCTCCCCTGGCCTTTGGGCACACAAACCGCGCTGACAGCGTGGCGATGGCTGCATTTCTCCGAAGCGCCCGACAGCCCCGCCCCCCCGGAAGCAGACGCCGGCCCCTCTGCCCGGCGCGGCGCGGCCTTGGTGCAAGGTCTCGGACACTGCGCCGAATGCCACACTCCCCGCAATCGTCTGGGGGGCCTGCGCTCATCACAAGCGTGGAGTGGCGCGCTGATGCCCGATGGCCTGTGGTACGCCCCAGCCCTGAACGACAACACCGAAGCGGGTCTCGCTGACTGGGACACTGCAGACATTGCCACGCTGCTCACACACGGGCAGCGGCGGCAAGCCTATGTAGCCGGCCCGATGGCGGAGGTAGTTCGCAACAGCACCCAGTACCTGAACGCCGCAGATGCCGAGTCCATCGCGCTGTACCTGCAGACATTGGCGCCATCAACCCCTGCGGCTGTCAAATCGCCTGCAATTGCCGACACTACGCCCCCCTCTCCCTTGGGCGCCAAAATTTACGAGAACCAATGCGCACAGTGCCATGGCAAACAAGGCGAAGGGGTTGCTGACGCCTACCCGGCACTGGCAGGCAATCGCTCGGTGCTGATGAGCAACACCAACAACCTCACGCTGACAGTGCTGCGCGGTGGCTATGGGCCCTCTACGGCCGGCAAACCGCAGCCGCACGGCATGCCGCCCTACCAACTCAGCCTGAGCGACGCAGAGGTGGCCGAAGTGTTGAGTTTCATCCGCAAAAGCTGGGGTAACGCAGCCGCGCCGGTGACTGAGTTTGATATAAACAAGATCCGCAATTCACCCATCCGATAGGCCTCCCATGCAGCTTTTTTTTCGACTGATTCCCTTGTGCAGCGCCCTGGTTCTGGCCGGCTGCGCAGGCCTGCCATCGGGCGGCCCCAAAGCAGATGTGGAATACGCCATCACCATCCTTCACACCAACGACCACCATGGCCGTTTCTGGAAGAACCGGGATGGCGAATACGGCATGGCAGCCCGCAAAACCGTGGTGGACCAAATTCGCCAAGAGGTAGCTGCCGCCGATGGCTACAGCTTGCTGCTGGATGGCGGCGATGTGAACACCGGTGTGCCCGAGTCCGACCTGCAAGATGCCGTGCCGGACTTCCGGGGCATGAACCTGCTGGGCTATGACGCGATGGCTGTGGGCAACCACGAGTTCGACAAGCCGCCCATGGTCCTGCAAATGCAGCGCGCGCTAGCCACTTTCCCGATGCTGTCGGCCAATATCTATCGCGATGGCAAGCGCATGTTTGAGCCCTACAAGATTTTCAATCTGGGCGGCGTGCGAGTTGCGGTCATGGGGCTGACTACCGAAGACACCCAAAAGATGGTGCACCCCGACAACATCCGCAACGTCGAGTTCCGCAGCGTTCAGACCGAAGCTGCCAAGGTGGTGCCCGAGCTCCGCAGCAAAGCGGACATCGTGATCGCAGCCACCCACATGGGGCACTACGAAAACGGCATGCACGGCACCCAAGCACCGGGTGATGTGGAGTTGGCTCGTGCCGTCAAGGGCTTGGACATGGTGGTGGGCGGCCACACCCAAAACCCCGCGTGCATGAAGGCGGAGAACGTGCTCGACCGAGCCTATGTGCCCGGCAGCGCATGCACACCAGACCGGCAAAACGGCACCTGGATCATGCAAGCCCATGAGTGGGGCAAATACGTGGGGCGCGCCGACTTCACTTTCAAGAACGGCGAATTCAAACTGGTGAAATACACACTGGTGCCCATCAACCTGAAAAAACCGGTCAAGAGCGCTGACGGCAAAACAACATTGGTGAACTACGGCCCGGAGATTGCCGAATCCCCCGATATGCTGCAATTGCTCAAACCCTTCCAGGAGTTCGGCCAGCAGAAACTGATGGTCGAAGTCGGCAGCAGCGATGCCCGGCTAGAGGGTGACCGCGCCGTGGTCCGCGCCCAACCCGCAGTGCTGGGCGTCATGATCGGCCGCTCCATGATGGAAAGAACCAAGGCCGACTTTGCCGTGGTGAATGCAGGCGGCGTGCGCGACTCGTTGCCTGCCGGAAAGATCACCTACAAGGATGTGCTGACGGTGCACCCCTTTGGCAACACCATCGCTGTGGTGGACTTCAGCGGCAAAGAGGCGCTGGACTACCTAGCGGCCGCGGCCAAAATGTCCATCGGCTCGGGCGCATTCCCGCAATTCGCAGGCATTCGTCTAGAGATTGAAAAAGGCGCGGTGGTCAAAGCCAGCGTGGGCGGCAAGCCGATTGACCCGGCCGGCACCTACCGGATTGCCATCAACAACTTTGTAGCTTCGGGTGGCGATGGCTACCCCAAGGTCACCGCACATCCCAGCTATAGAGACACCGGCTTTGTGGATGCAGACGTCTTGCGGGCCTACATTGCGGCCAATAGCCCCTTGAAGGCCGCTGACTACGCACCGGGCGATCAGGTCGTTCGCCGCTGATGAGCGCCTTGCCCCGGAGGCCCCGGCCGCACTTCAATGTCCGCCGGGTGGGCGGCCCGCTGTCCAGTGGCCCGAGTGCTCAGCACGTCATCATTGATGGCTATGCGCCATCGCAAATGATCGAGGACTTGCGCAAGTACCAAGCAGAACTTGAAATCCAGAACAAGGCCCTGCGCTACTCGCAGCAAGAGGCCGAGGGCGCCTCGGAGCGTTTTGCCACCCTGTTCTCCAGCGTGCCTTTGGCACTGATGGTGGTCGACGAGGGCGGCTTGGTACTCGCCAGCAACGCCATGGCACTGCGCCTGTTTCAGCCTCTGGAGAGCGACCCGCCGCTGAACTTTTTGCTGCCTTTTGTGGGGCCTGAACACACCGATGAGGTGGCCGTGGCGTTTTCCAGTGCGCGCCAGGAAGGCACGGCAGAGGTCAACGAGGTGCAGTTTTTTGCCGGCACCAAAGGCACCTTTACCGGCGATCTGCACATAGCCCGTATCGAGAACCCCAGCGACGACTTGGCCCACTTCAGTTGCGCCATCATCGACCAAGGCCCTTTGCTCACCCAGCGCCACGCGCTCCTTGAGAGCGCTGCTGTGTTGCGCCAGCGCAATGAGGACCTGCTGCTCAGCGAAAACCGCATGGCGGCCATCATCAACTCGTCGCTCGATGCCATTTTGTGTATTGACGACAAGCAGCTGATCACGGTCTTCAACCCCGCTGCTACGGCGCTGTTTGAATGCCCTGTGGAGCAAGCCTTCGGCACCAGCCTGGGTCGTTTTTTGCCGGATGTCGAAAAGGCGCTGAGCAGTGGCAATGTATCGGCCCAAGCCATGCTGGGTGAATTCACCGCCACCACGCTGTCAGGCAAACAGATTTACGTGGAAATCAGCGTATCCCTTGAGCGCCGCTTGCGCACCCGCACCCCTTTCCGGGCGGACGATCCCAACGCGATTGCCTTGCGCGGACAGCCCGGCGGGCAGGGCTCCATCACCACTATTTTTGCCCGCGACCTGACCTCCAAGAAGCTGGCCGAGGCGCAGCGTATTGCGCTGGAAACCCAGTTGCGCGAGTCGCAAAAAATGCAGGCGATGGGCACCATGGCCGGCGGTATTGCCCATGATTTCAACAACATCTTGAGCGCGATTCTAGGCAATGTGGACTTGGCCAAGCAAGACACCCCGACGGGGTCGCACGCGCTGGTCAGCCTGGAAGAAATCGACAAAGCCGGCCGCCGTGCACGCGACCTAGTGCGCCAGATTTTGACCTTCAGCCGCAACGAGCCGCCCAAACGGGTTCCGCTGCAACTCAAAGAGGTCATTCAAGAAACCCAGCGCTTGGTGCGGGTAGCTATCCCGCCGGGGGTGGACCTGCGGGTCTCGATCAGCGAAGGCTGCCCGCTGGTGCTGGCCGATGCAACGCAGGTCGAGCAGGCACTGCTGAATTTGTGCACCAACGCGATTTTGGCCGTTGGCCAGCACAAAGGCTCGGTGACGATTGAACTCGGGACCACCGAGCTATCGCTACCGTTCAACGACCGCATTGGCGTGCCGCCAGGGCGCTACGTGACCTTGCGGGTGCGTGATACCGGCAGTGGCATGGCGCAAGAAACAATCGAGCGTATTTTTGAGCCCTTTTTCACCACCCGCCAAGTCGGCCAGGGCACAGGCCTCGGGCTGGCTGTGGTGCACGGCATCATGCAAACCCACCAGGGTGGCATTGATGTGCAAAGCGCCCCGGGGCAAGGCAGCGTATTCACGCTGTATTTCCCGGCTACAGGCGCGAAGCCACTCCCCACCCTAGAGCCCGAGCCGGTGCAAGTGGTCGAAGGCCGTGGCAAACACGTAATGTATGTGGACGACGACCAGGCCCTGGTGTTTCTGGTGAACCGGGTACTCACACGCAAGGGCTTCAAGGTGACCGTTTTCAGTGATCCGCACGAGGCCGAAGCCGCTTTGCGCAGCCAGCCTGAAAGCTTCGACCTTTTGGTGACCGACTACAACATGCCCGGCTATAGCGGGCTCGACCTGCTGCGGGATGCCAAGGCCATCCGTGCCGACCTGCCGGTGGCACTGGCCTCCGGCTATGTGACACCTGAAATCGAGCAACAGGCCCTCGAACAAGGCGCAAGCGCCCTGATTTACAAACCGAATGATGTGAATGAGCTCTGCGAGACCGTGCAGCGCCTGATCAGCCACCACGATGCATAGCCCGGAAGACATTTACAACCCGCCCCCCGCCGGCCCGCTGCCGGTGATTTACGTAGACGATGCCATGGTGGTGCTCAACAAGCCTGCCGGCTTGCTGACTGTGCCCGGCCGGGGCGAGGCCAAACAAGACTGCCTGAGCAAACGCACCCAGGATGTGTACCCCGAGGCCCTGGTCGTGCACCGGCTGGATCGAGACACCTCGGGCCTGGTGGTCATGGCGCGAGGCATCGTGGCGCAGCGCGCCATCAACCTGGCTTTCGAGAAGCGCCAGGTCGACAAATGCTACGAAGCCGTGGTGGCAGGCCTGCTGCCCCCGGGCGAGGCCTGGCAAGAGATCGACCTGCCCCTGCTGGTGGACTGGCCCAACCGGCCCAAGCGCACGGTGAACTATGCGGAAGGCCAGCAAGCCCTTACCCGCTGGCGCTGCATTGCAATCGACACAGTGCGCAACTGCTCTCGGGTGGAGCTCGAGCCGGTGACCGGTCGCACCCACCAACTGCGGGTCCACATGCAGGCCTTGGGGCACCCGATGTTAGGCGACACGCTGTATGCCAACCCCGAGGCATTGGCCCTGTCCGACCGGCTGCAGCTGCACGCCCGCACCTTGCTGATTCCGCACCCGGAGAGCGGTGTGCAGATGGAATTCCACGCGCCGGTGCCCTTTTAAGCCCTCCCGGCGGCGAGTGCCCGGGGTGAGCGCCTAAAATAGCTCGGTGACCCAACTACTTAATGCCGACCTCCATTGCCACTCTGTGGTGTCCGATGGCACTCTTACCCCCGAAGCGCTGGCCGAACGTGCCAAAGGCAACGGCGTGGAACTCTGGGCCCTCACGGACCACGACGAAATTGGCGGCTTGCAGCGCGCACGCGACGCTGCAAAATCTCAAGGCATGGGCTACCTGACTGGCGCTGAAATTTCGGTCACCTTTTTGCACCAGACGGTGCATGTCGTGGGTCTGGGCTTCGATGCCGATAACACCGACCTGCGCGAAGGCCTGCGCCGAACCCGTGGCGGGCGGCAAGAGCGCGCCATGGAAATGGCCGATGGCTTGGCCAAAGTCGGCATCAAAGACGCCTACGAAGGCGCCTTGAAATTCGTGGGCAACCCCGAGCTGATCTCCCGCACCCACTTTGCACGCTTTCTGGTCGAAAGCGGCGTGTGCAAAGAAACCAACGAGGTATTCCGCAAATACCTCACCGAAGGCAAGCCCGGCTATGTGCCGCACCGCTGGGCGCTGCTCAAAGACGCGATTCATTGGATCACCGGCGCGGGTGGCATGGCCATCATTGCCCACCCGGCGCGCTACAAATTCACCCCTAACGAAGAATTTGCCCTGTTTACCGAGTTCAAAGGCCATGGCGGGCAAGGCGTCGAGGTCGTGACCGGCAGCCACTCGGTGGCTGAGTTCGGCATTTACGCCCACACGGCCAAAGAATTCGGCCTAGCCGCATCGCGCGGCAGCGACTTCCACAGCCCGGACGAAAGCCACACCGAACTAGGCACCCTGCCCCCGCTGCCCGCCGGCCTGACGCCAGTGTGGGAGCTGTTAAGCGCCCGAATCCAGTAACTTTTTAACGACCCACCACCGAGGACCGGCGCCCCCGGCGCCGCCATGCCATGGCGCAGTATTTCGAGCTTCACCCCGACAACCCGCAGCCCCGCCTGCTCAAACAAGCGATTGCGCTGCTGGAAAAAGGCGGCATCTTGGCCGTCCCCACCGACTCCAGCTACGCGCTGGTTTGCCACCTGGATGACAAAGTCGCTGCAGACAAGCTGCGCAGTATTCGTGGCGTAGACGACAAGCACCACCTCACCCTGTTGTGCCGCGACCTGAGCGAGCTGGCCAACTACGCAAGGGTAGACAACAAACAATACCGACTGCTCAAAGCCGCCACGCCGGGGGCCTACACCTTCATTCTGGAAGCCAGCAAGGAAGTGCCGCGCCGGGTGAGTCACCCCTCGCGCAAGACCATTGGCCTGCGGGTGCCTGAACATCATGTGCTCCAAGAGCTTCTAGCGCTCTATGGATCTGCGCTTCTAGCTACTACTTTGATAGCAAAAGGCGAGACTGAGCCGCTCAACGACGCCCACGACATCCGCGAGCGCTACGAGCACCAGATTGCCGGTGTACTCGATTCCGGCGCCTGCGCGCAGGAGCCGACTACCGTGGTGGACCTCACCGGCGATGAACCCGAGCTGATCCGCCAAGGCGGCGGAGACCCTGCCTTGCTCGGGCTCTAAGCCTCGCGGCGTATCCTTTTTATTCCCAACCGAGACCTTGCGCCTGTGGACTTTGCCAATCTGATTCAAACCATCGCGATTTACGCACTGCCGGTGCTGTTTGCCATTACGGTGCACGAAGCCGCCCACGGCTATGCCGCACGGTACTTCGGCGACAACACGGCGGCCATGCTGGGCCGCATCACCCTGAATCCGGCTAAGCACATCGATCCGATCGGCACCATCTTGATGCCGCTGATGCTCTATGTCGCCACCTCAGGCGCCTTTCTGTTTGGTTACGCCAAGCCGGTGCCGGTGCGCTTTGGCAATTTACGTAACCCCAAGGGTGACATGGTGTGGGTAGCATTGGCCGGCCCCGGCGCCAACCTGGCCATGGCATTGGCTTGGGGTGCAGGCTTGTATCTGCTGTCGGGCGCTGGCGTGGCTGAACCCTTTTTCCTCAAAATGTGCCAGGGCGGCGTGCTGGTGAATGTGGTGATGTTTGCCTTCAACCTGTTCCCGCTGCCGCCGCTGGATGGCGGGCGCATTCTGGTGGGGCTGCTGCCGATACGCCAGGCGATGGCTGTGTCCCGCGTGGAGCCTTGGGGCTTTTTCATTGTGATGGCGCTGGTGATTGCCGGCGTGCTCAGCACCGTGTGGATGCAGCCGGTCATGGGCTTGACCTTTGACCTGATCGACCTGCTCCTCACCCCGTTTTCCTGGCTGGCGCGCTAAGCTGCTGGCCGCACTTGTTTTGTCTGATTGATTTGTACCCATGAGCACTGTTCGCTTCCTCACCGGCATTACCACCTCCGGCACACCGCATTTGGGCAACTATGTCGGGTCGATCCGCCCCGCAGTCCGCGCCAGCAAAACGCCTGGGGTGGAAAGCTTCTACTTTCTGGCCGACTACCACGCCCTGATCAAGACCGAAGATCCCGCGCGTATCCAGCGCTCCACGCTGGAGATTGCCGCCAGCTGGTTGGCCGCCGGCTTGGACCCATCGCTTGTGACCTTCTACCGCCAGTCGGACATCCCTGAGATCCCCGAGTTATGCTGGTTTTTGACCTGCGTGACCGGCAAAGGCGTGCTCAACCGCGCCCATGCCTACAAGGCCTCAGTCGATAAAAACACCGCCGCCGGTACGGACCCGGATGCTGACGTGACCGCCGGCCTGTTCATGTACCCGGTGCTCATGGGCGCCGATATTTTGATGTTCAACGCCCACAAAGTGCCGGTAGGGCGCGACCAGATCCAGCACATTGAAATGGCGCGCGACATGGCCGCCAGCTTCAACCACCGGTACGGCGAGCACTTTGTGCCGCCTGAGGCCGAGATCGAAGCTTCTGTGGCCACACTGCCCGGGCTGGATGGCCGCAAGATGAGCAAAAGCTACGACAACACGATTCCCCTGTTCAGCAGCCGCGAGCAGCTGAAGAAGTTGATTGCCGGCATCAAAACCGACTCGCGTGCGCCCGGCGAGCCCAAGGACACCGAAGGCTCCGCGCTCTTTCAGATCTTCCAGGCTTTTGCCACTGAAGAAGAAACCGCAGCACTGCGCCAAGCCTATGCCGATGGCATTGCATGGGGCGATGCGAAAAACGCCTTGTTGGAGCGGATTGACAAGGAAATCGCCCCGATGCGCGCCGCCTACGAAGACTACATGGCCCACCCCGAAAAGGTGGAGGCACTGCTGTTCGCCGGTGCTGACAAGGCACGTGCGATTGCCACGCCCTTCATGACCCGTTTGCGCAGCGCGGTTGGCCTGCGCCGCTTGAGTGCCAGCACCCAGCCCCAAGCAACGAAGGCAGACAAGGTGACGCTCGCCAGTTTCAAGCAATACCGCGAGAAAGACGGCCAGTTTTACTTCAAGCTCGCGGATGCGGACGGCCAAGTGCTGCTGCAAAGCAAGGCGTTTGACTCCGGCAAGGTGGCAGGCCAAACCATTGCACAGTTGCAGCGCGACGGTGCTGCTGCTTTGGCGGCACTCACGGATCTGCTCGAACCCTTGGATGCTGCGGCCCACACGGCCGCCAGCGCGGCACTGGTTGCGCTGGCCGAAGCAGCTGCGCAGGCCGCCCGGGAAAAAGCCGCCAAGGCCTGATGTAACCCGCCTACGGCGCCAGCACCCGCACTTGCAGCAAGCGGCGGGCCTCGGTGCTGCCTTTGCTACTGAAAGTGCCTTGCCGGGCGGGCGCATTCCCCGTGGCCGCAATCGTGACCCACTGCCCGAGCGGGGTGGTGACCGTCGTGCTGAGTTGCTGGCGGGTCTGACTGGGCATGTCGGGGTTATGGCGCACGGCCATGTCCGCCTGCTGTAGCTCGATCTCGACGGTGGCATCTTGATTGCCCCCCGCCCAGCGCGGGGACACGATTATGCTCTGGCCCACCTCGAACCACTGCACCGACTGCGCCACACCGCCCCACGTGCTGCTGACCGATGTGCCCCCCGAGCTGACGCTGTTGCTTTGGCTGCTAGCGGATTGCACCCACTGCATGGGGATCGCCTGGTTCATGCGCAGGCTGCCTTTTTCACCATTGCGCACCTGGATTTTTTGAGGCGCCATGACAGGCGTATCCGGCTGGGTGCCGATGCGCATGGAACCCTCTTCCCGGCCCTCTTCAACCTGCCGCAACTCGACCGTCAGATCCCGCTTGGGCAACTTCGACTCTTTGGCCGGCTGGGCTGCGTGGGCCGCCAGCGGTATCACCACCGCCAAGGCCATGAGCAGAGCGCTTGCCCGGGATATCCACGCCAATTCAAACCGCATACAAGCTCCTCAAAGTGCCGGTGGCATGCCGCCGGTGGCCTGGATCGACAAGCTTTCGAGCCACAGGACATGGCCATCGTACATCCGGTAGGGCATAAAGAAGTGCATCAGGCGCGCGCCCCAGCCGTGCTGTGTTTCTTCGGTCAGTACCCTGCAGCCGCCGGCTTGCGGAATGATCAACCACGCGTGGTAGACCTCGGCCCCGAAGCCCACACCGTTCCAGGCAATCCGCTCGCAGGGCACAAACTCCTGCACGCAGGAGCGGATATGCACCCCGAAGGTCTTCCATTCGAACTCAAGGCCCAAGGCCAAATCACTGCTGCGGCCAGGGGCCCAATCAACCTTGGAGTTGGCATACCAGGTGGGCCACAAAGGCGCACGTATCAGCCAGGCCCAGATGTGCTCGGCCGGCGCCGGAATAAACAAATCATTCACTACATGCACCGGCGCATGGTCGGGGTGAAAGTGTGCGGGCCACTGGATCGCAGGGGCTGGGGTGCTTGTAGGCATCAGCTGTCTTGTCCTGTAGGGGCGGACGCGGTAGCGGCACTGTTGCGCGCCAGCGTCCAGTTTTCAAAGTCGGCGCTGGGCATGGCCTTGGCAAACCACCAGCCTTGGCCGAGGTCGCAACCCGCATCGCGCAAGACATGGCAAGTGGCTTCGTCTTCAATGCCTTCGGCCAAGACCTTCAAACCGAGGTCGTGGCCCAGCTCAATGGAGGACAAGACAATGGCTCTGTCTTTACTGCCTTCCGCCAGGTTTTCCATGAAAGACTTGTCAATCTTCATTTCTTGGGCGGGTAGCTGCTTCAAATAGGTAAGCGACGAGAAACCGGCACCGTAATCGTCAATCGACAGCTTCACACCCAGCGCCACAAACCGGGCCATGCAATCAAGCGCCGCCTCGGGCGAGGTCAACAACACGCTCTCGGTTAGCTCCATCACCACCAAGTCCGGTGACAAGCCGCTGCTCATCAAGTGCTGCTCCACCGTTTGCAGCACTTCCGGGTCGTGCAGCGCGCCTGCCGACAGGTTGATCGACACACTCACCCCCGGCAAACGGGTTTGCCAGGCAGAACAGTCCTTGAGCGCCCGTGCCACCGTCCAGACCGAGAACCGGTGCAAGAGCCCGGTGGACTCGATGATGGGAATGAACTTGTCCGGCGGCACCATGCCCTCTTGCGGATCGTTCCACCTCGCCAGCGCCTCGGCCCCCACCACCAAGCCGGTCTTCAGGTCCACCTGAGGCTGGTAATGCAGCATCAGGGTGTTTTGCAGAATACCTTCGCGCAGCTTTTCGTAACGGCGGTTACGGTCGACAAAATGGTTATGGAGCAAGGCATCAAAAAACTGGTGGTCCAGCCGATGGTCTATCGCAAACAACAGCGCTTGCTCGGCATTGCGCATCAGCACCTCGGCATCAGACGCCTCGCCAAGCCTTTGCACCGCCACACCCAAAGCCATTTCGACATGGACCGCGAATTCACTCAAGTGGGTCACATTGCGGAGGTGCGCAATTGCCCGCAGTTGCTGCACCGCACTGGCATCGGCTGTGTCGCTTTGCAGCACCATACCCAAGGTGTCTTGCGCGATACGTGCCAACCCGACCAGACCGGTCAAATGCTGCTGCAGCACACGCCCCAACTGCCCCAATGACTCGTCCACCTTGGCAGATCCCACAATGCTCGCCAACTCAGGCACCCGGAAGAAGCGGACATGGGCCACCAACAAAAACCCGCCCCCGCCTGACAGCACTGTCAAGCTGGAATCCAGCCGCTCGGTCAGCCCCTGCCGATTAAGCAGGCCGGTGGACAGGTCGTGCAAAGCGTTGTGCTGCAGAGTCCCGACGTGCTTGCGCACCTCACCCGTGTGGTACTCCACCTGGTCGGCCAGGTGGGCCTGAAAGCGGCTGCGCAGCAAATTGAAATACGCGGCTGTCACCACGTTAAAAAAATAGGCCAACCCATAGTAGAGCGCGTGGGCATCGTCGTAAACCCAAAAATCCCAGTGCCGTGAGCTGTAAAGCATGAGGCAGGGCACGAGGATCGCAAATGCCAGGCCGACCAGCCAGCCGGTTTTTTGCCCCCGCAAGAAGAAAACCAGGTAGGGGAACACAAAGGTCCAGTAGGGCGCGTCCCCAGTTTGCCCGCCAAACACCGCGTTCGACGCAAAAATGGCAAACCCAGCCAGAACCAGCATGTTTTCCGACAGCACCGGCGGCGCCCGGCGGCTTACCAGAATGATGGCAGGCACAAGCAGGAACGCGACCTCGAGCAACTGCACAACGCCCATCACCATCAGCCGGTGGTCTTGCCCCGCCCGCACATTGGCCACCCCGAATACCAGCAAGGTCAAGGTGCCGATGACGGTAAAAATCAGAGTGTTGCTCCGGCGGCTGGCGTCGGGCACCAACTCCTGCTCTCCGATCCCTAGCAATTGCTTGAGCGTGGCAGGCAATGCCCGTTCATAGGGCGGCGGGCTCTGACCAACAGGTAATGGGCAAGTGTGTGGATCCATGGTGTGACTCCCTGAACCGCTATTTGTGGGGGTGCAGGTCGTGGTTTTGCGGTACCCAAAATCCACCTGCTGTGCTAACTTAACCTGCTAGCGGTTGCATGTCCACCATGCTGACACGCTTTTCAGGGGGATTCCATGACACAAAAACGATTTCTGGAAGCCATCATTGTCGGTAGCGGGTTTGGCGGGGCCGTGATGTGCTGTCGCTTGGCCACCCGCTGGCCTGGCAAAGTGCTGCTGCTGGAGCGGGGCAAACGCTACCCCAAGGGCAGCTTTGCGCGCAGCCCGCATGACTTTGCCAACAACCTCTGGGCCGATGCCGAGCCCGGCCAGCCACGCAAGCTCAATGGTTTGTTTGATATCCGCAACTACCACCGCATGGACGCGGTGGTGAGCGCCGGTTTGGGCGGTGGCTCGCTGATTTACGCCAATGTGTTCATGCCTGCACCTGCGTGGGTGTTTGGGGCACGTTGGCCCGCGCAAATCAATTTGAGCACCCTCGCCCCTTACTACCGGATGGCGCAAGGTGTGCTGGGTGCCCGGCCTGTGCCGCCGGCTCAAGGCGATGCCCGGCGGACCATTCAGCGCACCGGCCTGTATGCCGACTTTGCCCAAGCCGATGGTGGCACCAGCAGGGCTGCCGATATTTGTGTGTTTTTCGGCAAGGGCTACGCGAATCGCCAGAGCGGCCCTTTGCCGATCGGCGAGCAAGAGCGGAACCGCTTTGGTGCAGTGCAAACCTCGTGCACCTATTGCGGCGAGTGCAATGTGGGCTGCAACGTACACGCCAAAAACACGCTCGACCTGAACTACCTGTACGCTGCAGAAAAACAGCATAGCGCCTTGGTAGAAACCGGTAGCGAGGTCACCTGCATCACCCCACTCAATGAAGCCGGTGATACTGACAGCACCGCCGATGGCCGCCACGGCTACCGAGTCGACTACCGCGACGATGCAGGCACCGCACGGCATGCTCTGGCCCGTCGGGTGGTGGTGTCAGCAGGCACTTTGGGCACCAACGAACTGCTGCTGCGCTGCCGCGATGCGCTGGGCACCCTGCCGCGCCTCAGCCAACGCTTGGGGCAAGGCTTTTCGGGCAACGGCGACTTTTTGTCGTTTGTGACCGGCGGTGAGCGAGATGCCGACCCCAACTACGGCCCGGTGATTACCCAGTACATCGACTATGGCTTGCAGCAACCCCAGCCGGGCCAACCCGCCTTCATGCTGGAAGACGCGGCCTACCCCGCTTTTGCCGCTTGGTATGTCGAAGGACTGCGCCCCGCCGCCAGCCCCGGCTATGTGTTCAGCCGGATTGCGCGCACCTTGAAAATCTTCAAGCAGCGCTGGGTGGACCAGCTGTTTTCCGGCAAATGGAGCGGCTCAGTGGTTGCCTACGCCAATGCCGTGCTGCAAGGCGATGTGTCGTACCGGAGCAGCGTGCTTTTGTTCATGGGGCAGGACGCTGCCGACGGCACTCTCAGCCTGAAGCGCGGCAGACTTGCGCTGGACTGGCCACAAACCACCAGCCGCCCGCTCTACGACGCTATGGTGGCTTGCGGAGAGCGGTTCAAGCAGTTCACCCGGGCGACCAGCCACATTCCGCAGCCCACTTGGGCCTGGCCGGTTCGCAACAACATCACGGTCCACCCTTTGGGCGGCTGTGCCTTGGCCGAAAAACCCGCCCAGGGGGTGGTCTGCAGCCTGCCCGGAGTGCGGGGACAAGCCTTCGGCTACCACGGCTTGTATGTGGCGGATGGCTCCATCCTCCCCACCGGCGTGGGGGCCAACCCGAGCGCCACCATCACCGCGCTGGCGGAGTGGATTGCAGAAGACATCACCGGCCTGGCTCCGGACGACACGCTTGGAGTACCCCATGCCTGAGCCATTGCCTAGACCGGTCGCACTTCAGTTCACCGAGGAAATGAAGGGCTACATCAGCCCCGGCCAACACACCTGGCAACAGGGCCATAACGAGGGTAAGGCCAGCGGTCTGGCGCTGATGTTTCACCTCACCATCCGCATAGACGACCTGGACGCCTTTATTGCCGACCCGACGCACCATGCGCAGGCTATCGGGTATCTGGAAGGGAGCTACATCGGTGGGCGACAGCCGGTGTTGGCAGGAGAGTTCAACCTGTTTACCGACAGCGGCGATGCCGACCGCAAGACCATGCTGTACCGCCTGAAGTTCGAAAACTCAGAAGGCCAAGCGCTCACGCTCTGCGGCCGCAAAGACATTCGGGACGACTTCGGCTTTGACACCTGGTCCGACACGACAACGCTTTATGTGAACCTGTATGCCGGACACGTGCGCGCCATCGACGACGGAGCCGCCACTGTGTTGGCGAGTGGCATCCTGCATATTGAGGCGCGCGACTTTTTGCACCAGCTCACGACCTTTGAGGCAGACGCCCCCACCCTGGGTGAGCGCCTGCATGCGGTGCAGCGCTTTGGCCGCTTGTTTCTGGGCAAACTGTGGGAGACCCATGGCCTGCCACGCCGCCATGGGCGCGAGCCCCGCATACGCACCATCCCGCTGCACAGCCTGGAAGGCGTGAAAGATGCGGATGTCAGTACGCACTACGCCAGCACCGGCGATGGTCTGGGCATCAGCCTGCTGCGATTCCAGCGCGCGCCGTGCAAGGACGTGGTGCTGCTAGTGCCGGGGCTCACGGCGTCCAGCGACATGTTCATCATGCCCGAGCACCGCAACCTGACTCAGGTGCTGCTGGACGAAGGCTTTACCGATGTATGGACGCTCGACGGCCGCATCAGCAAGCGCCAGCCTTACAACCACACCCGCCACCGCTTTACGGTGGACGACGTGGCGCTCTATGACAACCCCGGCGCGCTGGCCGCCGTCCGTAAAGTAGTAGGGCCGGAGGCGCGCATCCACATCATCAGCCATTGCCTGGGGGCCATGTCGGTGGCCATGAGCCTGTTTGGCAAACAGCTGCCGGGCGTATCCAGTGTGATTACGAACGGAGTCGCCCTCACCCCCAAGGTGGGGGCGTTTGCGCGCATGAAGCTGGCTGCGGGGCCGTTTCTGGCGGAATCCATTTTGGGGGTGGACTACCTCAACCCGGAATGGGGGCAGCAAGCCGGCATCTCTGCGGGCAAGCTGTTGGCCAAGGGCGTCACCCTGATGCACCGCGAATGCGATGTGCCGGAATGCCACATGACCAGCTTCATGTGGGGCTACGGCTACCCGGTACTGTTCCGGCATGAGAACCTGCACCAGGTCACCCACCGCCGTACCGGCGATCTGTTTGGTGGCAGTGGGGTGCACTACTACCGCCACATCCGCAAGATGGTGGGCGCCAACAACACGGCGGTAAAGTTCGACCCCAAAGACGTACGCTACCGCCACCTGCCCGACAACTACCTTCAAGACGCGGCTGACATCACCACGCCCATGCTGTTGGTCGCAGGGCAAGAAAACGCCCTCTTTCTCGACTCCAATGTGTTGTGCTACGAGCGGCTAGCGCAGATTGCACCGGGCCGGCACCAACTAGAGGTGATCCCGGGCTACGGCCATGCGGACGTGATCATCGGCAAGAACGCGGCACAAAATGTGTTTCCGCGCTTTCTCAAATTTTTGCGGCAGCACGCCCACTAAACCGGGCGGCGCGCCCGCGGGCTCATTCAATCTTCAGGTTTTGGGTGCGCACCACGTCTCGCCAGGCCTGGTAGTCGGCCTCGATAAAGCGGGTCTGCGCTGCGGGAGTACCGGGCATGGCCTCTACCGCATCGAGCTTGAAGCGAGCCTGCACTTCGGGCAAGGCTACTACCTTATTCAAGGCGGTATTGAGCTTCTCAATCACTGCAGCGGGCGTGCCGGCTGGCGCAGCGAGCGCAAAGAAGTTCTGCACATCAAAACCCTTGAACCCAGCCTCGGTCATGCTGGGCACCTCAGGCATAGCGCTGGAGCGCTTGGCACTGGTCACCGCCAACGGCTTGACGCGGCCGTCTTTGATCAGGGGCAGCAGGGCCGGAATGGTGCCCGTGACGACCTGCACCTGGCCGGACACCATATCCAGGGTGGCGGGTGCCACACCACGATAGGGAATATGGGTGATGAAGGTGCCTGTGCGTGCCTTGAGAAGCTCCAGCACCAGATGGTTAACGCCCCCTGCACCGGCGGACCCATAGTTGAGCGCACCGGGCTGCGCCTTGGCTTTGGCCACCAAGTCTTGCATGGACCCTAAGCCCGTCTGAGGTGTCGTAGCCCAAACCAAGGGGCCGCTGGCAATCATGCCCACCGGTGTAAAGCTCTTCAGAGGGTCGTAGCCCGCAGTGGGCAATGAAGCGGCCACCGTGGTGAACGGCGAGGCCATCAGCAGCAAGGTGTAACCGTCAGCGGGCTGCTGGGCCACATATTGGGTGCCGATCGCACCAGAGGCGCCAGTGCGGTTTTCGACCACAAAGCTGCCGCCCATGACCTCGCCCAGCTTTTGGGCCATCAGGCGGCCCATGGCATCGGTACCGGCGCCGGGCGCGAAAGGCACCACGATCTTGACAGGCCTGTCCGGAAAACTGCCTTGGGCCCACGCCGGGAGGGCACTGGACACGCCCACAACCAAAGCTGCCAAAGCCGTCCGACGAGAAAAAAACTTGCTGCGCATTGTCAACACCTCTATGCATAAAACTCGAATACCCGGACTATGCGACAGCTGGGTTGCAGCAACGTGACAAAGCCGCGCCCATGAAAAAAGCCTGCATTCCGGTGGGAATGCAGGCTTTATAGTTTGGAGGAGAAGGAGGGATTCGAACCCTCGGTACCTTGCGGTACGCCTGATTTCGAGTCAGGTACATTCGACCACTCTGCCACTTCTCCTGAGTTCGTGTCGGTCGAAACGAAGCAACGATTCTAGCAGGCTCGCAGGCCTGCTTCGAGCGAGCGCGGTTTTCAGGCCTTGAGCACTGTCAAACCGCCCATGTAGGGGCGCAGCACTTCAGGCACCGTGATACTGCCGTCTGCGTTTTGGTGGTTTTCCAATACCGCAACCAGCGCGCGGCCCACTGCCAAGCCAGAGCCATTCAGGGTGTGCACCAGTTCGTTTTTGCCTTGGGCGTTCTTGAAGCGCGCTCGCAAACGGCGAGCCTGGAAAGCCTCGCAGTTAGAGACCGAGCTGATTTCGCGGTACGTACCTTGCGCGGGCAGCCACACTTCCAGGTCATAGGTCTTGCTGGCGCCAAAGCCCATGTCGCCGGTACACAGGCTCATCACGCGGTAAGGCAGGCCCAGCTTCTGCAAAATGGCCTCGGCATGGGTGACCATGGCCTCCAGCGCTTCGTAGCTCTTCTCGGGGTGCACGATCTGCACCATCTCCACCTTGTCGAACTGGTGCTGGCGGATCAGGCCGCGCGTGTCGCGTCCGGCGCTGCCCGCCTCAGAGCGGAAGCACGGTGTATGGGCCGTGAGCTTGATGGGCAGATCGGATTCGGCCGACACCACATCGCGCACAAAATTGGTCAGCGGTACTTCGCTGGTGGGAATCAGGTACAGCGCCGTGTGGTCGGGTTGCGCTTCACCGTCTTGCCCGCCCTTTTTGGCGGCAAACAGGTCTTCTTCAAATTTGGGCAACTGGCCAGTGCCACGCAGGCTGTCGCCGTTGACGATGTAGGGCGTGTAGCACTCGGTGTAGCCGTGTTCGTTGGTCTGCACGTCCAGCATGAACTGGGCGAGTGCCCGGTGCAGGCGGGCGATCTGGCCCTTCATCACGGTAAAGCGCGAGCCGGTGAGCTTGACGCCCATTTCAAAATCGAGGCCCAGTGGCTGACCCAAATCCACATGGTCTTTGACTTCAAAGTCAAAGGTCTTCGGTGTGCCCCAAGTGCGGGCGACCACGTTGCCGTGCTCGTCCTCGCCTACTGGCACGCTCTCGTGGGGCAAGTTCGGTACGGCTTCCAGCATGGTTTGCATTTCGGCCTGGATGGCATCCAGGCGGGTGGCAGATGCTTCCAGCTCGGCTTTCAGGGTGCCCACTTCGGCCATGGCGGCGTCGGCTTCGGCGTGCTGACCCTTGCCTTTGAGCATGCCGATTTGCTTGCTCACGCTGTTGCGCTTGGCTTGCAGCTCTTCGGTGCGCATCTGGATGGTCTTGCGCTCGGCTTCCAGGGCCTTGAAGGCATCCACATTCAAGAAAACTTGGGGGTTCTTACGGGTCAGCAGGCGGGCGACCACCGAATCCAGGTCTTTGCGCAGCAGGTTGATATCTAACATGGTGTTCTCGTACTTTTGAATCAAATCGGGCTCCAGCCCTCTATTTTATTGCGCAAGCAGCTACTTTTTTCATAGCGGCTAGCGCTGTCCTCAGGCGTCCAGCTTCAAACCCTTGGGCAGCGGGAACTTCACGGTTTCTTCAATACCGTCCATCTTGCGCACCGACACAGCGCCCAGCGCCTTGATGCGGTCAATCACGGCCTTCACCAGCACCTCGGGGGCGCTGGCGCCGGCTGTCAGGCCCACGCGGGAGCGGCCTTCAAACCACTCCGGCTTTAGCTCATCGGCGTTGTCCACCATGTAGCTCTCGGTGCCCAGCTTTTTGGCCACTTCGCGCAGGCGGTTGCTGTTGGAGCTGGTGGGGCTACCCACCACGATGACGATGTCCACCTGCGGGCTCATGACTTTCACCGCGTCCTGGCGGTTCTGGGTGGCGTAGCAAATGTCTTGCATCTTGGGCTTTTTGATCAGCGGAAAACGGGCAACCACCGCATCGGTAATCTCGGCCGCATCGTCCACGCTCAGGGTGGTTTGCGTCACCACCGCCAATTTATCGGTCTGACCGGGCTGGATGCGCGCCACATCGGCCACGTCTTCCACCAAATGAATGCCGCTCTCCAGCTGGCCCATGGTGCCCTCCACCTCGGGGTGGCCTTTGTGGCCGATCATCACGAACTCGTAGCCCTCTTTGTGGAGCTTGGCTACTTCCACGTGCACCTTGGTTACCAGCGGGCAGGTCGCGTCAAAAATCTGGAAGCCCCGGCGCTCGGCCTCGCGCTGAATGGCTTGGCTCACGCCGTGGGCCGAGAACACCAGCGTGGCGCCCGGGGGCACGTCATCGAGCTCTTCAATGAAGATCGCGCCGCGCTCCTTGAGGTCGTTCACCACATAGGTGTTGTGCACGATCTCGTGGCGCACATAGATGGGGCGGCCGAACTTGGCGAGGGCCTTTTCTACGATCTCGATGGCGCGGTCCACACCGGCGCAAAAGCCACGCGGCTCGGCCAGCAAAATCTCTTGAGGCATGGCAGGCGTTGTCATAGCACCCCGATCAGCTGCACTTCAAAGGTCACCGGCTGGCCGGCCAGCGGGTGGTTGAAGTCAAACAACACCGCGCGCTCGGCACCTTCGCCACGCAGCTGCAGCACCACACCGGCAAACTGGCCTTGGCCATCGGGTGTGGGGAACTGCACCACGTCGCCCACGTTGTAGGTTTCCAGCGGGTCGCCCATCTGGGTCAGCACCTTACGGGCCAGCCATTGCTGCATGTCGGGGTTGCGCTCGCCAAAGGCGGCACCGGCCGGCAGCTCAAAGGTGGCGCGGGCGCCCTCTTCCATGTCCATCAAACAGGCCTCGACGGCGGGCGAGAGTTCGCCGGTGCCCAGACTCAGGGTGGCGGGCTTGCCATCGAAGGTGTTGATGATGTCCCCGGCGGGGCCGCCCAGGCGGTAATGCAAGGTGAGAAAGGAGCCCGGCTGAACCCGGGGAAGCGTGCTGGTCATAAAAGTCCCGATAAACTGGCCTCTATTGTAGAAAGCTAGCCCTGATGACCCCATCAGGCTCGGGCTTAGCCCTGAACTCCCCCTTGAACAGCCACTTCTGCCATGCCCCTCAAAGACCTCCCCCTCGAAAGCCAACCGCGCGAGAAGCTGCTCGCGCGTGGCCCCGGGGCGCTCAGCGATGCGGAGCTGCTGGCCATTTTGCTGCGCACCGGCATTGCGGGCAAAGGGGTGTTGCAGATGGCCGAAGAGCTGCTGCAACTCAAAAAAGATAGCGCCTCGCGCAATATCAACGAGGGCCAGGGCGGGTTTGGAGGCATAGCGGGTCTGTTGCACGCGACCGCCGACGACCTCAAGCGCGTCAAAGGTCTGGGGCCTGCCAAGCGGGCCGAGATTGTGGCGGTGCTGGAGCTTGCCCGCCGCGCTATGGCGCAGCGCCTGCAAGAGCGCGAGGTGTTTGCCGACCCGCAAGCCGTCAAGCACTACCTGCAGCTGCACCTGGCCGCCAAAGGGCATGAGGTGTTTGCGGTGCTGTTTCTGGACAGCCAGAACAAGCTGCTAGCCATGGAAGAGCTGTTTCGCGGCACGCTCACCCAAACCAGTGTGTACCCGCGCGAGGTGGTGATCCGTGCGCTGCACCACAGCGCTGCTGCCGTCGTGCTGGCGCACAACCACCCCAGCGGCAGTGTGCAGCCCAGCCGGGCCGACGAAGCACTGACCCACACACTCAAAGCCGCGCTCGCACTGGTGGATGTGCGGGTGCTGGACCACATCATCGTAGGACCCGGCCAGGCACTGTCCATGGCCGAGACCGGACTCATTTAAAGGGCCGTCATGAAAATCAACGCCCTTTCCGACCTCAAGCAGGTCAAAAAAGCCATCGAAGCCCAAGCCGCACGCGAAGCCGCGTTGGCGGCGCAAAGAGCCCTTGAGGCCAAGCGCAAAGCTGCAGCCAGCAACCTGTTTCAAGCCGCCATCGGCAAAGTCAAACCCATGGCACCGCCTGAGCGCGCCAAATTAGCGCCAGAACCCCCCAAGCCCATTCCCAAGCAGCAAATGCTGGACGACGCAGCCGCGCTGCAAGAGGCGCTGAGCGACGAGATCGACGTCACCACCCTGCTGGACACCGACGAGCACCTGAGCTTTCGCCGCCCCGGCGTGAGCACCGATGTGACGCAAAAACTGCGCAAGGGCAAATGGAGCATCCAAAAGCAAATTGACCTGCACGGCTACCGCAGTGACGAGGCGCGCGAGGCGCTGGGCGCCTTCATCCGCGAATCGCACCGCAACGGCATACGCTGCGTGCGGGTGGTGCACGGCAAGGGGTTGGGCTCACCGGGCAAGGCGCCGGTGCTTAAAGAGAAAGTGCACAAATGGCTGGTGCAAAAAGCCGAGGTGGTGGCTTTTGTACAGGCCCAGCCAGCGCAAGGTGGAGCAGGCGCACTGGTAGTGCTGCTCCAGCCCCAGAACCGAGCCTGAACGCCGCTAAACCCCTTTGAGGCTGGGCCTCAGGTGCCGACGTTACGCATCCAGTCGGCGGTCTGAAAAAACGAGGTCTTGAGCCGCTCGCGCAGCACCGGGTCGATAGCGGCGTCGCCCATGGCCTGGTCCATGCAGGCCAGCCACTGATCGCGCTCCAGAATGCCGATCTTGAATGGCATGTGACGCGCCCGCAGGCGCGGATGGCCGAAGCGCTCCACAAAATAATCCGGCCCGCCCATCCAGCCGCACAAAAACCAGAACAGATGGTCGCGCGCCTTGTCGAGCTCGGTGCCGTGGGCCGCACGTAGTTCGGCGTAGCCCGGCTCCAGATCCATCAGGTCATAAAAGCGGTCCACCATGCTGCGGATCACGGGCTCGCCCCCAATCCATTCAAACGGGGTTTTGGCGTTGGGTTCTTGAATCTGCATGACTTACAAGCGAAAATTCCTCTGGCGCTCATGGAACGTGCGCCATCCGCTATAAAAATAAGAGCAATCAGCTGCCAGCGCGGCGCAGGGTTTCAACAACCGGGCGGCGCAACACGTCACGCAGGCCCCACCAGCCAGCGGCCAGCGCCAGCACCGCACCGGCCAAGGCGCCCACCAGTGGCACCCAGAGCTGCACCGTCCAGTCGAACTCAAACACAAAACGCGCCAAGGCCCAGCCCACCGCAGCGGCCACGATGGAAGCCAAAAAGCCCGCCAACAAGCCCACGCCTGCCAGTTCGGTGCGCTGCACCTGGCGCAGCAGACTGCTGCCCGCGCCCACCGCCCGCATGATGGCGAACTCGCGGGCGCGGTCTTCGCGGGTAGCGGTGACTGCGGCAAACAACACCACCAGCCCCGCGGCTAGCGTGAAACCGAACAAAAACTCCACCGCACGAATCACCTGGTCCAGCACCCGCTGCACCTGGTTGATGGTGCTGCTCATGTCAACGTTGGTGATGTTGGGGAATTCGCGCACCAGGGAGTTGTCAAACCCCTTGGTCTCAGGCGCTTTGAAGGCGCCCATGTAGGTGCTGGGCACGTCTTTGAGGGTGCTGACCGGGAACATCACAAAGAAGTTCGCCCGCATCGAGCCCCAGTCCACCTTGCGCAGCGAGGTAATTTTGGCTTCAGTTTGCACTCCGCCCACATCAAAGCGCAGGGTATCGCCGAGTTTGAGATTCAGAGCTTTGGCAATACCCTCTTCTACGCTGATGGCACCGGCCTCTTCTTCAGTCCAGCGGCCATCCACAATCAAGTTGTGCTGCGGGTTTTTGGCGCTGTGCGAAATATTGAACTCGCGGTCCACCAAGCGCTTGGCACGGTCTTCGGTGTAGTCGTCGGGAGAGACAGCTTTGTCGTTCACCGCCACCAACCGGCCGCGGATCATCGGGAACCAGTCAAACTTGGTCACTCCCTTGTCCACCAGTGCTTTTTGGAACGCATCCGATTGCTCGGGCATCACATTGATCACAAAACGGTTGGGTGCGTCGGGCGGGGTGGCTTTGCGCCAGCTGGCAATCAGGTCGGTGCGCAACAGCACCAGCAGCACAAGCGCCAACAAGCCCACCGACAAGGCGCTCACCTGCACCACGGTGTACATGGGGCGGGCCGAGATCTGGCGCGTGGCCAGCACCAGCCAGCGCGGCGCGGTGCTCTCATTCACGGCTTTACGCAACAACTTCACAGCCAGCCAGCCCAAGCCGGCAAACACCAACACCGCACCGGCAAAACCGCCCACGGCAATCAGGCCCAAGGTCAAATCGCTGCTCACGGTGAGCAGCAAGGCGGCAAAGCCGGCTACACCAATTGCCAGCACGCTCAGAGACGCGGGGCGCAGGTTGCCCACATCACGTCGAATCACCCGCAAGGCCGGCACCTGTGCCAGCTGCAGCACTGGCGGCAAGCCGAAGGCCATCAGCAGCGTCAAGCCCATACCAATACCGAGCAGCGCGGGCCAGATGGATGCCGCCGGCAAGGTGGCGCTCACCAGCCCGGCCAGCAAGGCCACAAACAAATAGTGCACCCCAAAGCCCACGGCCACCCCCAAAAGGCTGGCAAACAGGCCTACCAGCGCAAACTCGAAGGCGTAAGCGCTGGCAATGGTGCGCTGCGACAGGCCCAACACCCGCAGCATGGCGCAGTCGTCCAAGTGGTTGGCGGCAAAGGCGCGCGCTGCCAGCGCCACTGCTACCGCGCTAAGCAATGCCGCCAGCAGGGCGACCAGGCTCAAAAACTTGTTAGCGCGGTCCAGGGTTTGGCTCATCTCAGGGCTCCCGCTCTCCAGCGACTCCACCCGCACGCCACGCACGCCGTTTTTGACCTGATCGTCCGCCCACTCCACATAGGTTTTGACTGCCGCCTCAGGGCCAGCCACGGCCATGCGGTAGCTCAAGCGGCTGGCAGGTTGGATCAGGCCGGTGGCCGCAATATCAGCCTCGTTCACCATCACCCGGGGGGCGAAGTTCATAAAACCGCCACCGCGGTCAGGCTCAGTTACCAAAATAGACCCCACCTTGAGCTGCGAATCGCCGAGCAAAAGGGTGTCGCCCACCTGAATGCCGATGGCATCGAGCAATGCCGCATCGACCCAGGCTTGGCCGGGAGCAGGAATGTCACGGGTGGGGGTATCAGGGGTGTCGGGTGACTGGCTGATACGCAAGGTGCCGCGCAAAGGGTAGCCGGCCTCGACGGTTTTGAGGGCTACCAGTTTGGCAGCGCCGCCTTGGGTATCGCTGGCGCGGGCCATAGTGGGAAAGCCCAAGGTGTGCACCACCTGCAAGCCCAGTGCACGTGCCCGCTCTTCAAAGGCCGCAGGCGGCTTGTTGTCACTGGAGATCACCGCATCGCCGCCGAGCAGTTGCCGCGCATCACGCTGCAAGCCGCCCTGCAGCCGGTCCGCAAAGAAACCGACAGCGGTGAGTGCGGCCACCGCCAGGGTGACGGCCAGAATCAGCAAACGCAGTTCGCCGGAGCGCACATCGCGCCACAAAGTGCGCCAACCGAGCGCAAAAAAAGATAATTTCAAAACGGCCTCCCTGCACCACAGAACACCTAGGGATTATTCCTGAGACCCTGCTCCCCCGCTGCTCGCAAGGCCTCTGAGGCGCTTTACCGGGTGTAGCGCACCGCCCGCTGGCCGCGCACCAAGCCCCACAGCTGCAGGCCGCTGCGTGTGGCAACGTCCACCGCAAAGTCGGTAGGTGCAGAAATAGCGGCCATGGCGCCCACGCCCATGCGCACGCATTTGCGGATCAGCTCATGGCTGGCGCGGCTGGTCATGAACACAAAGCCGGGCCCCTGCAATCGGGGATCGCGGGCGCGCTGGCCCAAGAGCTTGTCGAGCGCGTTGTGGCGGCCCACGTCTTCCATCACGGCCAACAGCTCGCCTTCCGGGCTGACCCACGCGGCCGCATGCAGCGCGCCGCAAGCCCGGTTCAGCGGTTGGTGATCGGGCAGCGCGCGGGAAGCGCGCAGCAGCGTCTCGACCGTCAAGCCAGCCAGCCACGGTTGCGGCGGCATGACCTGCAGTGCGGGCCCGAGGGCCGCAAGGCTTTCTACCCCGCAAAGCCCGCAGCCGGTGTTGCCTGTGAGGCTGCGCCGTTGCGACTTGAGCCGCTGGAAACACGAGGCAGCAATCTCCAGCTTGACGGCGAGGCCCTGCACCGCGTCGGTCTGCACCGCTTCCACCTCGATGCAGTAGCACTGGGCCGCAGTGTCCAAAATGCCTTCAGTCAGGGCAAAACCCAGGGCAAAGGCCTCCAGGTCCTGTGGGGTGGCCAGCATGACCGCGTGCGAAATGCCATTGAACTCCAGCGCCACCGGCACTTCGGCGGCAATCACATCGGTGGTTTGCCCGTCTTGTGGCCAGCGGTCCACGACACAGCTTCGCAGCGGTGCCTGCCATTCGTCAGGCTGCATGGTCGTACTCCGCACACTGCAGCCGCCCGGCCTCGGTCAGGCTGGCAGTCCAGCGGGCATCGGCCATGTCCAGCCGGACCCAGCCCGGCCCAGGCTGGCCGGCAATGGCGGCATCGCCCAAAGTGGCGAGTGCGCGCATGACCACGCTGCCGCTCAAGCCCAGCTGCTTGCCCAGCTTGGGCAGCGAGACTGGCTTACCCTCGCGGTACAGCGCCAGCAGCAAGGTTTGCTGCAAGTCTGAGATCACGCGGCGGCCTTGTGGGGCAGCATCAGCACCGGAATGCACTTGGAGGTCGGCGTGCCCGCGTTAATAGCCACCGAGTCCAGTGGAACCAGAGGGTTGGTTTCGGGGTAGTAGGCCCCTACACAACCCCGGGGGATGTTGTAGGCCACCAGCTTGAAACCCTCGGCCCGGCGCTCATCGCCACTGGCCCACTCGGTCACAAAGTCGATCAGGTCCCCGGCTTTCATGCCGAGATCGCGAATGTCTTGCTCGTTGGCGAACACCACCCGGCGCTGGCCGAATACGCCGCGGTAGCGGTCGTCGTTGCCATAAATGGTGGTGTTGTACTGGTCGTGGGAGCGGGTGGTCATCAGGGCGAACACTTTGGCATCGCCCTTGCGCTGGCGCGCCTGGTGCAAGGGGGTATCCACCGGCACCGCGTGAGTCTTGAACACCGCCTTGCCGGGCCCTGTGATCCAGACTCGCTCGCTCGCGGTGTTGCGCAGGCGGAAGCCGCCGGGCACGCTCACGCGGGTGTTGAAGTCGGCAAAGTCCACAAACACCTCGGCGATTTTGTCGCGGATGCGGCTGTAGTCTTCTACCAGCCACAACCACGGGGTTTGGCTGCGTGCGCCCAAGGTCGCTGCCGCCAGGCGGGCCAAGATGGCCGGCTCCGACAGCAAATCAGGGGCTGCTGGCGGGTTGATGCCCATGGAGATGTGCACCATGCTCATCGAGTCTTCCACGGTCACGCCTTGCAGGCCGCCGGCTTGCATATCCATCTCGGTGCGACCCAGGCAGGGCAGGATCAGGGCGTCCCGGCCGTGCACGATGTGGCTGCGGTTGAGCTTGGTAGTGACATGCACTGTCAGGTCGCACTGGCGAAGCGCCTTCCAGGTCTGCACCGTGTCGGGCGTGGCGGCGGCGAAGTTGCCGCCCAGCGCAAAGAACACCTTGACCTGCCCGTCCAGCATGGCGCGAATGGTGTCTACCGTGCCAAGGCCCGGCTCCTGCGGAGGTGTAAAGCCGAACACGCGCTCCAGACCTTGTAACAGCGATTTGGGAGGATGTTCCCAGATACCCATGGTGCGGTCGCCCTGCACGTTGCTATGGCCGCGCACCGGGCACGGGCCAGCACCGGGGCGGCCAATGTTGCCGCGCATGAGCAGCAGGTTCACGATCATCTGGATGGTGGCCACCGAATTCTGGTGCTGAGTAATACCCATGCCCCAGCAGGCAATGGTGCTGCCTGCCTTGGCGTATACATCCGCCGCACTGCGCATGTGCTCGGTGCTCAAGCCGGACTCTTTCTCCAGCAGCTCCCAGGATTCAGCGCGCAGGTCTTGCAGCAGGGCGTCAAAGCCGGTGGTGTGTTCAGCGATAAATGCATGGTCCAGCACTTGGCGGCCGGCGTCATCCCACTCGACCAAGGCTTTCATCATGCCTTTGACGAAAGCAAAGTCGCCGCCTATGCGCAACTGGAAGTAGTGGCTGCTGATGGCGGTGTCGCCCAGGGTGGCCATTTCCAGCTTGTCTTGCGGGTCGGCAAAGCGCTCCAGCCCGCGCTCGCGCATCGGGTTGATACTCACAATGCGCGCGCCGCGCTTGGCCGCCTGGCGCAACTCGCCCAGCATGCGCGGGTGGTTGGTGCCCGGGTTCTGGCCGAAGATAAAAATAGCCTCGGCCTGCGTGAAGTCGTCCAGCGTGACGGTGCCCTTGCCAACGCCGATGCTCTCGCGCATGCCGGTGCCGCTGGGCTCGTGGCACATGTTGGAGCAGTCGGGGAAGTTGTTGGTGCCGTACTGGCGCACAAACAACTGGTACAAAAACGCCGCCTCGTTACTGGCACGCCCGGAGGTGTAAAACGCCGCCTGGTTAGGGTCCGGCAAGGCGTTGAGGTGCTTGGCGATCAGGCCGAAGGCGTCGTCCCAGCTGATAGGGCGGTAGTGGTCGGTCTGCGCGTCGTAGACCATGGGCTCGGTCAATCGGCCGTGGTCTTCCAAGGCAAAGTCGCTTTGCAAAGCCAGCTCGGCCACGCTGTGCTGAGCGAAAAAGTCGCGCGTGACCCGGCGTGCGGTGGCTTCTGCGGCCACGGCCTTTGCGCCGTTTTCGCAAAACTCAAAGGTCGAGCCGTGGTTGCGGTCGGGCCAGGCGCAGCCCGGGCAGTCAAAACCATCCGGCTGGTTTGCCGACAGCAGCGTTTTGGCGCCTTTGACCGGAATGTCCTGGCGCAGCAGCGCTTTACCGACACTGCGCAATGCGCCCCAACCACCGGCCGGGCCGTCGTACAACTCAATTTTTTGTTCGCTCATGGGGTACTCCGTAAGTCACACTGTTACTGCCCTACAGGCGTGTCGCGCCTGCAGGGCTCTAGAGGCCTAATAGGGCCTTCAATCACGCGGTCCGGCATCGTTGCGCTGACCAGCGCACCTGCAAATATTGAAATGGCGATGTCATCGAGCGTGTACATCAACCTTCGAGCTGGCGCAATTCGTCCAGCGTATTGGTATTGGTAAAAGCACGCGGGTCATCGCCCGGCGCGTTGAAAGCAACTTGCACTCTTTGGACGCTGGCAGCCCAGGCATCTACTTTGCGACCGCCACTGAGCAGATAGTCGTGCAGTCGGGGGGCCAAGGTAGTGCGCATCAAACAAAATACAGGCTGGCTGCGTAAGGCCACCAGGCCATCGCGCCCTTTCTCTGGGGCCACTGCCACCGCGAGGTCGGCGCCGGTATGCAGCAGTGCAACCAAGAGGCGATGGGCCAAATCCAAGGGGAAGAATGGGCTGTCGCAAGGCACGGTCAGCATCAACGGCGTGGAGCACACGTCCAGCCCTGCTTGAAAGCCGGCCAAGGGGCCCGAAAAATCAGTCTCTCTATCTGCTACCACCTGCACCCGCCCGGCACCAAATGTGGTTTCACCCAGAGCGAGATAGGTATCTATATTGCGGTTGGCGTTGACCACCACACCCGCCAGCACACCTGCGTGCTGCCCGGCCAAGCGCTGCATGGCCAGTTGAACCAGCGGCACACCGTTGAGGGGCTGCAAGCCCTTATCGATACCCCCCATGCGCATGCCGCGGCCGCCTGCCAACACTAATCCGGTAATGTCGGACAGCGTGAGAGCAGCGGCCGCCGCTACAGGGGCTGCGCCTGACAGCACCCGCCCCCCCGCCGCGGCGGAGGCCTGCAGAGGGAGGCCGGATGGTGTCATAGCGTTCCTAAGAGGGTATCAGGAACGTTAAGCGAAGAACTTGACCACGCTCAGCAAGGTGCGGTAAACGCCCCATGCCAAAGGCAGACCCACAGCCGCCCAAGCAAATGCCACTACCCAAGTCGGGATTGCATCTGCACCGCCGGTGCTAGTGCCGACTTCAGAAGCGGCAGCACGTTCGTGGGCCAGTTTCTTTTCAGCAGCCAACTCAGCGTCGGTCATGAACCACTTGTTGTCCAAAGGGCGAACCAACAGGTTGCAGATCAGGCCCACCACCAACATGCCCACCAGGATATACATGGTTTGGTTGTACACCTGCTCGCGGGGAATGCCCAAGCCCAATTGGTACTCGCGCATGTAGTTCACCACTACAGGGCCCAACACACCAGCGGTAGCCCAAGCAGTCAACAGACGGCCGTGGATCGCACCCACCATTTGGGTACCAAACAAGTCAGCAAGATACGCAGGCACGGTAGCGAAGCCGCCGCCGTACATACTCAAAATCACACAGAAAGCGCCCACAAAGAGCACGATGCTGCCAGCGGCTGCGCTGCCGGGAACGCTGAAGTACATCAGGCCGCCCAACACGAAGAACACGATGTAGGTGATCTTGCGACCCATCTTGTCGGACAAGCTGGCCCAGAAGAAGCGGCCGCCGATGTTGAACAACGAGAGCAGCGCAGTAAAGCCGGCCGCTACGGTGGCGATGGCTGCCAGTTGGGCTTTGTCGAGCTCACCGAACTTGGCTTGCACACCGATCAAGCTGCCGCCAAACACTTCTTGCAGCATGGGTGACGCCATACCGATCACGCCGATACCGGCACTCACGTTCATGCACAGCACCATCCAGATGAGCCAGAACTGAGGAATACCCCAGACCTTTTTCACATGCACGTGCTTTTGGGTGATCATGGTGTTGTTCACCTGCGCAGGTGGGGGGGTCCAGCCTGCTGGCTTCCAGCCGGTTTCAGGCACGCGGTAGCCGAAGGCACCTGCCATCATGAACACAAAATAGATCAGCGCCATCACCACAAAGGTCTGCATCACGCCCATGTCGGTGGGAGTGGCGAAGTACTTCATCAGGTCAGCCGCGAGCGGCGAGCCGATCATGGCACCGCCACCAAAGCCCATGATCGCCATGCCGGTGGCCATGCCACGACGGTCCGGGAACCACTTGATCAGTGTGGACACCGGGGAGATATACCCCAAGCCCAAACCGATACCGCCGATAACACCAGAGCCCAGCAGCATGAGCCAGAACTGGTGGGTGTAGATACCGAGGGCGGAAATCAACATACCGCCGCACCAGCACACCGCCGACACCACGCCTGCCTTGCGGGGGCCCGAACGCTCAAGCCAACCGCCCCAGATCGCAGCGCTGGAACCCAGCAACACGAAGAACAGGGTGTACATCCAACCCAAGGTGGAGATTTGCCAGTCGCAGCTGGTCGTGAACAGTTGTGCCCAAAAACCTACTTCGGGGCCGCACTTGATGGCATCTTTGATGCCCAGCGCTTTGGAGAGTGGCAACCAAAACACGGAAAAGCCATAGGCCATGCCGATACACAAGTGAATGGCAAGCGCTGCCGGCGGTACCAGCCAGCGGTTAAAGCCGGGACCAGCGATGATCCGTTCTTTGTCGAGAATTCCAGACATTAAGTCTCCTTGGGGGTTTAGAGAAACACTGACTCACCGCTGTCCAACGGGGCGGGCGCAGTGTCACCGTTCAAGCCGGATGAGTCCAATGGATTCATCACATGCATTGATTCAAAAAGTAAATGCTGCTACGCAGCAATTACGAGGGGGTCTTGAATGTGTTGACGGCATCCGTCAACGTGTGCGATTGATCGCGCATACGCATGGCCGCAGCAGCGGCCTCTTCGACCAGCGCGGCGTTTTGCTGCGTCATTTGGTCAATCTCGGAGATGCTGCGGTTCACGCTTTCGATACCGGCACTCTGCTCGTGACTTGCACGGGCGATGCCCTCGATATAGCGCACCACCTCGGCGATGGACGAGGTGATTTCCTCCATGGACTCACGGGTTTTTTCTACCAGCTGGCTACCGGCGGAGACATTGCTCACCGAGGCTGCAATCAGGTCTTTGATTTCATGTGCCGCGGTCGACGACCGTTTGGCCAAGTTGCGTACCTCGGAGGCCACAACCGCAAACCCCCGCCCTTGCTCGCCAGCGCGAGCGGCTTCAACCGCTGCATTAAGGGCCAAGATATTGGTCTGAAAAGCGATCCCTTCAATCAGGGCGATGATGTCGTTGATCTTGTTGGCACTGGTCGATATCTGCCCCATGGTGCTCACCACATCCTGCACCACTTGGCTTCCACTGCTGGCAACGCCCGCCACGCTGGTGACGAGTTGATTCACCTTGTGAGTCTGCTCCGCCGTTTGAGCTACGGTGCTGGTGAGTTGATGCACCGCACTGGCGGCGGCGTTGACCTCGCCGGCTTGCTTTTCGGTGCGGTTGGCCAAATCGACGTTGCCATCAGCGATTTCGTTGGTGCCCATGGCCACCACATCAGAAGCGTTACGCACTTTGCCGATCAACAGGGTCAAGCCCACATTGATGCTATTCATGGCCATGAGCACTTGCCCGATGTCGTCGCTGCTGCCGACATGAACCTGCCGTGTCAAATCACCCGAGGCCATCCGCTGGGATGCAGAGTGCCCCGCTTTCAGCGGCTGGGCCACGTAGTAGTTCATCAGGCTATATGTCGTCACCCACAACAGGGCCAGCATGAATCCGCTCATACCCATCTCTTGGAGATTTTCAAGCTGCCCGTTTGCAGCAAGGTAGAGCGACGCAGCAACACCATAGACCGCCGATACGCGCCACGCCATCGCTGCTGACAGCCCCATGCCGGGGGACGATGTCACGTCCAAACCCACAAACAAAACGCCAATCACTTGGCCCTGACCATCCTTGATCGGCTCGTAGCGGGTGAGATATTGCTTGCCGAATACGATGGCGTAGCCGGTATGGGCACGGCCTTGCAAAACATCGGTGTACGCCGGCTGTGAGCGGTCCAGCGGGGTACCGATCGCACGCTCACCGTCCTGCTTGCGAATCGAGGTAGTGACGCGAAAAAAATCGTAGCCATCTCTTGCAAACACCGTAGCAACCAAGCCGGTTTCGCTGGTGAAACTATCGGCGAGCACAAAGTCCATGTTGAGGGTGCGAGCACCGTTGCGCAAAGCTGGCGTGGAGCGCCCTTGCACATCAATCCGCGTGTGCGGATCGAGCGAAAAGCTGCCGCTCAGGCTTAAGGCGAATTTGCGGGCGGCGGCATTGACACGCCGCTGAGGGCCATTGAACAAGCGCATGGGGGCAACTCTCTGTGACTGCAGTGGCCGGTCCAACACCTAATGACCCCGCAAGTTTTGTGACTTTGAAAGTCACAGTTTGTACACCAAATTTCTTGATTCAAATCAAACTAAAAGGGGGTTAAAAGTCCCGTATGCGTCGCCACCTGGCGCAACCATGTACTGTCTTGCACCAACTGCAGTGCGGCTTCCATCGCACGCGATGGCCGAACTGCGGTCTGTGCCATAAAACTGATGGGGGTAAGTATTTGTGGACTCACCAAAGGCACTGCTTCCAGCTCCCGATAGCCCCGCACAGTGGACACCAGTGCGCCGGGCATGACGCTGCACACCTGGCCCGCCACTACGCTGAGGGCCATGGTCAAAATGGAGTTGGTTTCCATCACCACCTTAGGGGCACAACCCGCCGCCGCAAAGGCGGCATCTACGATCGTGCGGTTGTGCATATCAGGGGTCAACAGGCACAGGGAAACCTCAGACGCCTGTAGCCATGATTCCGGCGCCGTGATCTGCAATTCCACCGCATCTGGCGCGCGGGATTTTCGTAACAAAAAGTAGTGTTCGTTGTATTGCGGATACGCCGTGAGCTGCACCGCCCGCAAATCCATCCGCTCGGTGTAGCCCAATGCCAAATCAATCGACAGGCTCTCCAGCCGATTTTCAAGCTCACTGGAACTCAGCGAGAGCACCACGGGCATCAGTTCCGGGTGCCGGGCATGGAGCATGGCTGCGAACCGTGCCGCAATAGGCACAGCGGTCGGCACAGCCCCCACCACAAAACGACCGGCAGGCTGATCTGCGGTGCTGCGCAGGGACTGCGCAAGAACCTTGTGCTCATGCAGCATGCGGCGAGCCGAATCAAGAACCTTGTCCCCCTCGGGGGTGAAGCCCACAAAAGTCCTGCCACGCCGCACGATGACCACCGCAAACTCTTCTTCCAAGGCCCTGAGAGCATTGGAGAGTGCGGGCTGGGTGATGTGGCAGGCTTGGGCTGCCCGCGCGAAATGCCGGTGCTCATCCAGAGCCACCAGGTAGCGCAGCGACGAGAGCAGATTCATGCCAACGCCGCCCGATCAGCTGTTTTTGCTGATGGTGATGGTGGGGAACTTGCTTGAGAAGTCTTTCGATTGCGCCGCGATTTTGATGGCTACCTGGCGGGCAATACCTTTGTAGAGGCCAGCCACTTCGCTGTCAGGCGCTGCCACCACGGTCGGGGTGCCGCTGTCTGCTTGCTCACGGATGTGCAAGGCCAACGGCAAAGCGCCCAAGTAGTCCATGCCGTAGCCAGCTGCCATTTTTTTACCGCCATCAGCCCCGAAAATGTGCTCTACATGGCCGCAGTTGCTGCACACGTGTACCGCCATGTTTTCGACAATGCCCAGAATCGGCACACCCACCTTCTCAAACATCTTGATGCCTTTTTTGGCATCCAACAAGGCGATGTCTTGCGGCGTAGTGACCACCACTGCGCCGGTCAAAGGAACCCGCTGGCTGAGCGTGAGTTGGATGTCGCCTGTGCCAGGCGGCATGTCAACGATCAAGTAATCAAGGTCTTTCCAATTGGTCTGGCGCAGCAACTGCTCTAGTGCTTGGGTGGCCATGGGGCCGCGCCAGATCATGGCCTGGTCGCCATCCACCAGAAAACCGATCGACATGACCTGCACACCATGGTTCTCCATAGGCTCCATGGTTTTGCCATCGGTGGTGTCGGGGCGGCCTTCAATACCCATCATCATGGGCTGGCTGGGGCCGTAAATGTCGGCGTCAAGCAAACCTACCCTTACGCCTTCAGCCGCCAATGCCAAGGCCAAGTTGGCTGCGGTGGTGCTCTTGCCCACACCGCCCTTGCCAGACGCCACAGCCACAATATTTTTCACACCCGGCAGCAGCTGCACACCACGCTGCACCGCATGGGGCACGATGTGGAGCTTGGGGCTCACGGTGACGGCACCGACACTAGCCACAGTGCGCGCGGCCTGGGACACCAGCTCCACCAGCGCGGGCCATTGGCTCTTGGCGGGATAACCCAGCTCCAGGTCCAGCTGCACATCAGCGCCTTGTACTTTGATGTTTTTAAAGGCTTTGGCGCTGGCAAACGTGGCGCCGGTGTTTGGGTCAATCAGGCTCTGCAGGGCCTGGGTAATGTCTTGTTCGGTAAACGCCATAAAAACTCCTGAATCGGGCGAGTCTATCCAAGGGGGCATACCCGCCGCTGCGCAAGGTGCAAAGTCTGTGCCACCCATCAAGGGTTAACCCCGCACACTTTTCTATTTACAAGTGCGGTGGGCTTTTCATAATGAACAGCATGAGTGCTCCCCCGTCCACCGTACCCATGACCGGCTTGCTGCTGACCGGGGGAGGCGCCCGCGCCGCCTACCAGGTGGGCGTTCTCGAGGCGATTGCCGACCTGCGCTTGGCCTGCGGCGCAGGCTGGCAACCTAACCCCTTTCCGATCATTGCCGGTACTTCTGCCGGGGCAATCAATGCGTCGGCCCTGGCCTGCGGGTCGGATGATTTCGATGGCACGGTCCGCAAAATCGCGCACACCTGGCAAAACTTCCACGCGCACGATGTGTACCGCGCAGACCACCTCAGCATGCTGCGCTCGGGCGCGACGTGGATGACCCTGCTATCACTGGGCTGGGTGCTTGCCAAATGGCGCCGCGTCAAGCCGCGCTCCTTGCTGGACAACAGCCCGCTGGGCGAACTTCTGCGGGGGCTAGTGCCACTAGAGCGCCTACCGGAACTGGTACGCCAAGGGCATTTGCAGGCGCTGGCGGTTACCGCGTCGAGCTACAGCACCGGCGATCACGTGACCTTTTTTGAAGGTGACAGGCGCCTGATGCCTTGGTTCCGCACCCAGCGATTCGCCGTGCGGGACCGGATCACCCATGCACACTTGCTCGCCTCCAGCGCGATCCCGTTTGTGTTTCCCGCCACCCAATTGCACATTAACGGGCGGGACGAGTACTTTGGCGACGGCTCTATGCGCCAGAGTGCGCCGGTGGCACCCGCTATCCATTTAGGAGCAGAACGCATACTGGTGATCGGCGCCGGGCGCATGCATGAGCCCAAAGAAGAAGCCCACCTGCACACCACCAGCAGCTACCCCAGCATCGCCCAGATCGCCGGTCACGCCTTGTCCAACATCTTTTTGGATGCACTGGCCGTCGATGTAGAGCGGGTGCAGCGCATCAACCAGACCATCAAACTAGTTCCTGAAGAATTGCGCAAAGGCAGCTCGTTAAGGCCGGTTGAGCTACTGGTCATTGCGCCTAGCCAGCGGCTCGATGCCGTGGCCTCGCGCCATGTGGGCGACCTACCGCACGCGGTGCGCACCATGCTGGGCGGCGTGGGCGTGTCGTCGGCCAAGGCTGATGTGAAAGGCGCCGCGCTCGCGAGCTACCTGCTGTTCGAGAGCGGCTACACCACGGAGCTGATGGCGCTGGGCTACGCAGATGCCCAGAGACAGCGCGCCGAGGTCTGCAAATTCTTCGGCTGGAACGACCCCGCCAACAATGACCCGGAGCCTGGCGACACAGAATTTGTCGAACACCGGCTGGACCCGCTCCGGTTACGCTGAAAACAGGCAAAAATAGGGCTCTGCCTCCCAAAACACTCTGGCACCCCGGACCAGCACTCGTTGTCACGAGTGCCTTAGCCTTCCAGACCCTATGCTCATACATCTCTTATGCGCCGTCGCGCTGATCCCGCTCCTCTGGGCAAACTCGGCGCTTGCGACGCAGATTTACAAATGCATTTCGAACGGCGTCACTCAAATCCAACAGATCCCTTGTGAAACCACCACGGGTCAAAAGCGACCAACCGTGGATGAGCTGAATGCGGCTCGTCAGAAGCAGCCGCCACAAGAGAAGGCACAAGCCCTTGGACCAGCAAAGGCGCTGCCCAGCCCAGCCGCTCCCCAGTCGAATTCCCTACCTAGCTCCAACTTTCGGTGCGATGGTAGAAAACATTGCAGCCAGATGAGCTCTTGCAGTGAAGCCAAGTTCTTTTTAGCCCAATGCCCGGGCGTCAAAATGGATGGGGACAACGACGGCATTCCTTGCGAAGAGCAATGGTGCCAATAAAACAAACTAGAGATACTTGTGCACCCAACCCACCCCTACGCTGAACTGATTGCCACCTACCGCCGCGCAGAAGCCGAAGCAGTGCACAAATACAGCCTGATCAAAGCGGTAGAGAAAAAAGGCCCCAAAGCTATTGCAGCGGCCATTGACACCGCGGCCAAGGCCGCTAAGCGGCGCGACAGCTATGCCAAAAAGCTCCTTGAAATGGGAATCAGCGTTCCGGACTGAGCGAACACATGCCTCACTCGATAGACGGGCAACCCTGCGGCAACACGGGCATGCCCTCGTTGCTCGTGTGTTCGCCCAGAAAGTCCAAAAACCGCCGCACCGCTGGCACCATGCCGCGGCGTGACGGGTACACCGCATGAAACAGGCCGCGCGGCGGCGCCCAGCCCGGCAACACATGCACCAGCCGGCCTTGCTCTATCTCGCGGCGGCACATGTAATCCGGCAAAAAGCACAAGCCAGTGCCTTGCAGAGCGGCAAATTTGAGCGTTAGCAGGTCATCCGCCACATAGCGCGGCTGGTGCACCAAGGTGTGTGTGGCTCCGTCCGGCCCTAGCAACACCATGCTGGCGCGGCCATCGATAGCTGACATGGCGATGGTGTCCATACGCGACAAGTCATTGATAGACGTGGGCTGCCCCTGCCGCTCCAACTGCTGCGGGCTAGCTACCAGCACGGCACTGGACTCGCCCAGCTTCTTCACTACCAAACTGCCACTGTCATCCAGCGAAGGGCGCACACGCAAGGCAACGTCTATGCCCTCTTCCACCAAGTCCACCACCCGGTTGCTGATGCGCATATCTACCTTCACCAACGGGTGGCGCGCTAAAAACAGCGCCATGATGGGCCCCACGGTGCTCTGGGCCAGCGTCACCGGGCAGGCCACGCGGATGGTGCCGCGCGGTTCGGTCTGCACCTGCTCTACTGCTTCGGCAGCGGCCTCGGCCGCATCGCGCACCGCTAGGCAGTGGCGCAGGTACACCTCGCCCACTTCTGTGAGCGAGAGCTTGCGGGTGGTGCGCTGCAGCAGGCGCACGCCCAGGCGCTCTTCCAGCTCGGCCACGCGGCGCGACAGCTTGGACTTGGGCAGCCCCAAGTGCCGGCCCGCAGCCGCAAAACCGCCACGCTCTACCACCTCCGCGAAGTACAGCATGTCATTGGTGTCTTGCATAAGCGCCCTTATTGTTCCAAATTTAGAACAATCTAACGCAAATATGCGGTCTTATCAATCATTAGCCTTTCAAAGACACTAGTGCCATCGAACTACCCCTCTTGAAGGACCTGCCATGAAACTCTTGCACATTGACTCCAGCATCCTGAGCGCCCACTCCGTGTCCCGCCAACTGACCAAGGACACCGTGGCCCAATGGATTGCCAACCACCCAGACACCACCGTCGAATACCTGGATCTGGCCGTGGACACCCCCAACCACCTGTCTGCCGATTCCCTGGGCTTCCGCGCTCCCGCTGGCGCTGAGCAAACCGACGTGCAAAAGCGCGAAAACGCCATCTCCGAGGCGCTGGTGACCCAGTTCCTGGCCGCTGACGTGATCGTCGTGGGCGCCCCGCTGTACAACTTCAGCGTGCCCAGCCAACTCAAGTCCTGGATCGACCGCATTGCCCAAGCCGGCCGCACCTTTACCTACACCGAAGCTGGCCCCAAGGGCTTGGCCGGCGGCAAGACCGTGATCGTGGCCTCCACCCGTGGCGGCGTGTACTCCACCAACGACTGGGGCCGCGCTGCCGAGCACCAAGAAAGCTACCTGCAAACCGTGTTCGGCTTCCTGGGCATCACCGACGTGCGCTTTGTCCGCGCCGAGGGCCTGGCCATGGGCGATGCCAAGAAGGCAGAAGCGATGGCAGAAGCTGCGAATGGCATTGCCAAGCTGGCTGCCTAATCAGCCTCTATGCATTACCCGCTGGGTACTGCACAAACTACAAAGCCCGGCTCTGCCGGGATTTGTTGTTTTGGGTTCTATGAATTTTGTGCAGGCAGCCGTTGGGACGGCTTGAGGCTGGAAGCGGCCGGTCAGATTTCCAGATTACAGTCATTCAAATTGCCATGAAGCACCCACTTCGAACCCGCGCTATGAGTGTTGCGGTGGGCGACGGTTAGAAATCGTTGCCTACCTATTCAGTACATCTGCGCCTTTACGCTCCAGAACGCCAAAACTCCATGTCCCAAAAGCGATGAACGAGCGATCACTGGCAAAGCAAATGTCAGACGGGTACTCGTAAGGGTAGGACGCCGACTCTGAAAGATCGGCACTGCTATAGACTGCAATTCGTCCTTTTTGCACGGACCCAATGAACTCCCCGTCGGGCGACCACCGTAGCACTGCACTTGTCCCGCCCAGTTCGATTGGCAAGCGCAAGAGGCATTCTCCAGAAATTGAAAGGACCTGGAGAACTCGCGAAGAGAGCGAATCGTCGAAGCCGACGAGTGCAATTCGTTTTCCATCAGGGGACAGTACGCAGGACTGAATATTGGCTAGTGATGGCCTAATTGTTTTTTTTGGTTTGACTAATGGCCAGTCCCAGACCGTCAGGTGGGCTGGGTCGTGGGTATTTGCTCCCGGTGGGGTTCGCGGCTGGTGGGTGACCAGCCACAGCTTGGAGTTGCCTGATGGAGAGACTCCAGTGATCATCTCACCGGGAAACTGGAGTTGATCAACCACGCTCGGCCGAAGTGCCTCGCGTACGCATATCGCGCCGTCCCACGAGCCATCTATTAGAAACTTTCCGCAGGGCGAGAAGTGCAATTCACTGCCTTCACCGTCTCGCTGATTTGCGTGATCGCAGAGCACCTCAGAATCCGACGAACACAACACAACTATACGGCCAGATGTACTCTTGACTGCCAATAGGGTGCCGTTGGCGTTAAAGCAAGCATCTGATGGGTGTGAGACGGGGTGTGACGATCCGACTTTACGCAGCGTTCGCGTGTTAGCGATCACCACATTCCGCCCAAGGGCGGCGATGAAGTTCGAATCCGCAGAAGCGGCAAAACTGTACGAAGCTGGGAGCTTAAGGCGCTGAGCGATTGCCATGTGGGAATGTTGGATACCCAACGAACGGTTAATGGGTTAAACCTTCGAAAACTATAGCCCACTGGAGCACGCCCACGAAAGGCGGCTTTCGCGGCAAAGCAGTCGTCGAAGCATGCATTCATGTCTGCTTCGCTAGCCACCTTCCAACACCTCCAACGCCTCCCTCGCCCAGGCAATACTCCCCTCCTCGTACATGATCCCCTTCTTCAGGATCAGGTGCTGCAGCCGCTTCGCGCGCGGCATGGCATCGCCCCGTGCAAAGTCGCGGGCTTCGATGGCGCGGTAGTGGGCCAGGCGTTCGGTGTGCTGGGCGATGCGGGCGCGCAATTCATCACTCAAGTCCACTTCATTCAAAGCGGCATCGGCGCGGATTTTGACGGTGAACTCGTCCCGCAAATCGGTGGGCGCGGCAGGTTCACTGGTCCAGCGCACCAGCTCGGCACGACCGGCAGGCAGCACCTTGTACTCCCGCTTGCGGGTCGCTCCGGCGTCGGGCGCGCTGTCCGAGACGATCCAGCCTTTTTCTTCCATGCGGGCCAGCTCTCGGTAAATCTGCTGGTGGGTGGCGTGCCAGAAGTAGCCGATGGACTTGTCAAAGCGGCGCGCCAACTCGTAGCCGGAGGAAGGTTTTTCGATCAGCGACGTGAGCACGGCATGGGCAAGCGACATGCGGGCGAGTCTAAGGGCAGCCCTCTAACTATGCAACCAGTTGCATAAATTTGGCTAGACTTCTACACTGCAACTGGTTGCATAGCCGCGCGTGCCTTGGTAACGGCCGGCCACCCGAACACATAACAGGAGACACCCATGACTGCCACGCTCACTTACCCCCACATGCTCGCCCCTCTGGATTTGGGCTTTACCACCCTGAAAAGCCGGGTGCTCATGGGCTCCATGCACGTGGGCCTGGAAGAAGCCAAAGACGGCTTCACCCGCATGGCCGCCTTTTACGCAGAGCGTGCCAAGGGCGGCGTGGGCCTGATCGTGACCGGCGGCATTGCCCCCAACGACCGCGCCCGCCCCATGCCCGGCGGTGCGGCCATGACCACGCAAAAAGAAGCCGACAAGCACAAGGTGGTGACCGACGCCGTGCACGCCGCAGGCGGCAAGATTTGCATGCAGATCCTGCACTTTGGCCGCTACGCCTACCACCCTGAGTTGGTGGCACCCAGCGCGCTCAAGGCGCCTATCAGTCCCTTCCGCCCCCATGCGCTGACCACGGAAGAAGTGAGCCAGACCATTGAGGACTACGCCAATGCCGCAGCCTTGGCCCAAAGCTCGGGCTACGACGGCGTGGAGATCATGGGCTCCGAGGGCTACCTGATCAACGAGTTCATTGCCAAGCAAACCAACCAGCGCGACGACGAGTGGGGCGGCTCGTATGAAAACCGCATCCGCTTCCCGCTGGAGATTGTGCGCAAGACGCGCGCACGGGTGGGCGCCAACTTCATCATCATCTTCCGCCTGTCCATGCTGGACCTGGTGGAAGGCGGCTCTACCAAAGAAGAAGTGGTGCAACTGGCGCAGGCGCTGGAAGCTGCTGGCGTCACCATCTTGAACACCGGCATCGGCTGGCACGAGGCGCGCATTCCCACCATCGCCACCAAGGTGCCACGCGCTGCGTTTGCCTGGGTGACTGAGCAACTCAAAGGCAAGGTGAAAATTCCGCTGATCGCCACCAACCGCATAAATACGCCTGAGGTGGCCGAGCAAATCCTTAGCAGCGGCCAAGCCGACATGGTGAGCATGGCCCGCCCCTTCCTGGCCGACCCGCTGTTTGTACAAAAGGCGGCCGAGGGCAAAGCCGACCAGATCAACACCTGCATCGGCTGTAACCAGGCCTGCCTGGACCACACCTTTGGCGGAAAGATCACCAGCTGCCTGGTGAACCCGCGCGCCTGCCACGAGACGCTGATGGTGGACAGCCCCGCCCCCAGCAAAGAGCGCATTGCGGTGGTGGGCGCTGGCCCCGCCGGTTTGGCGTTTTCGACCGAAGCGGCCAAGCGCGGCTTTGACGTCACCTTGTTTGACGCAGCCAGCGAAATCGGCGGCCAGTTCAACGTGGCCAAGCAAGTGCCCGGTAAGGAAGAGTTCTACGAGACCCTGCGTTACTTCGGCAAGCAGATCGAGCTGACCGGTGTGAAACTGCAGCTGAATAAGAAAGTGAGCGCCCAAGACCTGACGGCCGCAGGCTTTAAGCACGTGGTGCTGGCCACTGGCGTGACACCGCGCATGCCCGAGATTGAAGGCATCACCCACCCCAAAGTGCTGGGCTACCTGGACGTGCTGCGCGACAAGAAGCCGGTAGGCAAAACCGTGGCGCTGATTGGCGCGGGCGGCATTGGCTTTGACACTGCAGAGTTCTTGCTGCACGAAGGCACCAGCCCCAGCCTGGACCAGGCCAAGTTCTTTGCCGAATGGGGTGTGGACACTGCATATGCCAGCGCCGGTGGCCTGAAGCCCGCGCACATTGAGAAGACGCCGCGCAAGGTCTACCTGCTGCAACGCAAGACCAGCAAGGTAGGCGACGGCCTGGGCAAGACCACCGGCTGGATTCATCGCACCTCGCTCAAGAACCGCGAGGTGGAAATGATCAACGGCGTGACCTACCGCAAGGTGGACGACGCGGGCCTGCACATCTCCGTGGGCGACAAGGACATGGTGCTGCCGGTGGACAACGTAGTAGTCTGTGCAGGCCAGGACCCACAGCGCGCACTGCAGGCTGACCTGCAAGCCGCAGGCGTGAACGTGCACCTGATCGGCGGCGCCGATGTGGCCGCCGAGCTCGACGCCAAGCGCGCCATCAAACAAGGCACCGAACTGGCGCTGGCGTTTGGCGCTGCACCTGCCAAGGCTGCACAAACTGGTGCTGCCCCCACACTGGCCCAAACCCTGCCCGCCCCGGTGGCCGCCAGCCTCAAGCTGTGGCACCAGATGATTGCCGAAAACAACCTGGCCGAGCTGCCCACCATCCTGCACCGCAAGGCGGTGTTCCGCTCGCCCATGGCGCACACGCCTTACCCCAGCGCGCAGGCAGTGCAAGTCATCTTGACCAACGTGGTGCAGGTGTTTGAAGACTTCCACTACCACCGCGAGCTAGCCAGTGCCGACGGACTGAGCCTGGTGCTGGAGTTCAGCGCCAAGGTCAACGGCAAGGAACTCAAAGGCATCGACATGGTGCAGTTCGACGCCGAGGGCAAGATCACCGACTTTGAGGTGATGGTGCGTCCCATGAGCGGCCTGCAGGCGCTGGGTGACGAGATGGGCAAGCGACTGGCGCCCTATATGGCCATGATGAAGCCAGCCAAGGCCTGATCATCGGCAGCGTTACGCTATGGTTTTGCTAGCTGCTCGCGCATATTCCACGGGGGCTAGTAGCCTAAAACACTCATAAACAGGAGACACCATGCAATTTGAAACCCTCAGCGTCACGCTGGACGCGCACATTGCCACCGTGCGCCTGAACCGCCCCGACAAAGCCAACGCTATGAGCGCCACCATGTGGCAAGAGATTCGCCAGGCCTTTGAGTGGGTGGACCGTACGCCGGAGGCGCGTGTGGCCGTGCTGCAAGGCGAAGGCAAGTTGTTTTGCGCGGGCATCGACCTGCAAATGATGATGGGCATGAGCGCCCAAATTGCCAACGACTGCGATGGCCGCAGCCGCGAAGCCATGCGTCGTGTCATCCTGGACATGCAAGACACACTGACCAGCCTGGAGCGCTGCCGCAAGCCGGTGCTGGCGGCTATCCACGGCGGCTGCATTGGTGGCGGCATTGACCTCGTCACCTGCGCCGACATGCGCTATGCCAGTGCAGACGCCTACTTCACCATCAAGGAAATCGACATCGGCATGACCGCCGACGTGGGCACCCTGCAGCGCCTGCCCAAGCTGGTGGGCGACGGCATTACCCGCGAGCTGGCCTACACAGGCCGCAAGATGGATTCTGATGAAGCTAAGCAGATCGGCTTGGTGAACCGCGTGTTCGAGAGCCGCGAGGCGCTGTACGCCGGTGTGCACGAGATTGCCGCCACCATCGCGGGCAAGTCCCCTCTGTCGATCCGCGGCACCAAGGAAATGATCACCTACGCCCGCGACCACAGCGTGGCCGACAGCCTGAACTACATTGCCACCTGGAACGCCGCCATGCTGATGAGCCAAGACCTCACTGAGGCGATGACGGCGAACATGCAGAAGCGGGCGCCTGTGTTTAAGGACTGAGCTTCTTATCGCGCTTGCGTCTTTGCTGGGCTCGCAGCAGGCTGGGGGTACGTACCTCCGCTCGTGTCCCCCGCCCGCTTCGGCGGGCTCCTCCTTGACCTCGCTGCGGCACGCACCCCCAACCTGCTGCTGCGAAGTGAGGCGAGGTGGACTTACCCTAGTTAACAAGTCACCTCAATTAAAGAGTGGGGAGACTGGCTGTTTTCGCAACGTGCCTAGAACCATCCGCGCAGGATCAGGCGGGCTGGGCGTTTTGCGTAGGTCAAGGAGGAGGCCGAAGGCCGGGGGACACGTAGCAAAACGTCCGGCCTGCCTGATCCCACCACAAAACATGGATGCACAACGGCCATCCCCGCCCCGACTAAAATCACCGGTCCCTCTGTGAAAGTCGACTCCCCATGCCCCGCCAACTATTCGTTACCACCGCCCTCCCCTACGCCAACGGCAACTTCCATATCGGTCACATCATGGAATACATCCAGGCCGACATCTGGGTGCGGTTCCAGCGCATGCAGGGCAATGCGGTGAACTTTGTGGGTGCGGACGACACGCACGGCGCGCCCATCATGATTGCGGCCGAAAAAGCCGGTGTCACGCCCGAGCAGTTCGTGGCCAACATCGCCGCCGGGCGCAAGCAATATCTGGATGGCTTTCACATCAGCTTTGACAACTGGCACAGCACCCACTCGCCCGAAAACACCGAGCTGGCCCGCCAGATCTACCGCGACCTGCGCGACCGCGCCGATGGCAGCCTGATCGAAGTGCGCACCATCGAACAGTTCTTCGACCCCGAGAAGAACATGTTCCTGCCGGACCGCTACATCAAAGGCGAGTGCCCCAAGTGCCACGCCAAAGACCAGTACGGCGACAACTGCGAAGTCTGCGGCTCGGTCTATGCGCCCACCGACCTGATCAACCCGTTCTCGGCCCTGTCTGGTGCCAAGCCCGAGCTGAAAAACTCGGAGCACTACTTCTTCAAGCTCTCTGACCCGCGCTGCGTAGAGTTTCTGGAGAGCTGGACGCAAGACGGCAAGCTGCAGCCCGAAGTGGCCAACAAGATCAAAGAGTGGTTCAGCGTGCGCACCAACCCGGATGGCACGCAGAGCGAAGGCCTGGGCGACTGGGACATTTCGCGCGACGCGCCCTACTTCGGCATTGAGATTCCTGATGCGCCGGGCAAGTACTTCTATGTGTGGCTGGACGCGCCTGTGGGCTATCTGGCATCGCTGAAAAACTGGTTTGACAAAGGCGGCCCCAAGGCACGCACGGCCAATCCTGATCAGCGCAGCTTTGACGAGTACATGGCTGCCGCAGACACCGAGCAGTACCACTTCATCGGCAAAGACATCGTCACCTTCCACACCCTGTTCTGGCCGGCGATGCTGAAGTTCAGCGGCCGCAAGACGCCGAACAACGTGTTTGTGCACGGTTTCCTGACCGTGAACAATGGCGAAAAGATGAGCAAGAGCCGCGGCACCGGCCTGGACCCGCTCAAGTACCTGAGCCTGGGCATGAACGCCGAGTGGCTGCGCTACTACTTGGCGGCCAAGCTGAGCGCGCGCAATGAAGACATCGACTTCAATGCCGAAGACTTCATGCTGCGGGTGAACAGCGACCTTATTGGCAAGTTCATCAACATCGCCTCCCGTGCCGCCGGCTTCTTGACCAAGCGCTTTGACGGCAAATTGACCCACCACTTTGGCAAGCAAGGTATGGTTCTCATTGACGAAATCCGTAGTGCCGCGGATGGTTTGGCCGCGCAATATGAAGCCCGCGAGTACAGCAAGGCCACCCGCGAAGTCATGCTGCTAGCCGACAAGGTGAACGCCTATGTGGACCAGAACAAGCCTTGGGACTTGGCCAAAGACGTGGCTAACAACGAGGCACTGCACCAAGTGTGCTCGGTGCTGATCAACGCGTTTGACGCATTGAGCCGTTACTTGGCCCCTGTGCTGCCAGGCTTGGCGCAAGCGGTGCAAAGCTTTGTGGGTCGCCCTATGGACACCTGGGCCGTGGCCGGCGATGTGCAAGCCATCCAGCCCTACCAACACCTGATGCAACGCGTCACCCCCGAGCAACTGGAGGCGCTTTTTGAGCCAAAAGAGCCTCTAGCCCCCGTAGAACCTGCGCAAGCAGCTCCTAAAAAAGTAGCAAAGTCAGCGTCCGCCGCTGTGCCGGCTGACCCCAACGCCCCCGGTGGCGAGGCCCTGGCCCCCACCATCAGCATTGACGACTTCGCCAAGATCGACCTGCGCATTGCAAAAATCGTGAACTGCGACGCGGTAGAGGGCTCCACCAAACTGCTGCGCCTCACCCTCGATGTGGGTGAGAAGAACGCCGAGGGCCAGCCCACCACGCGCAATGTGTTCAGCGGCATTGCCAGCATGTACAAGCCCGAGGAGCTGGTGGGCCAGCTCACCGTGCTGGTGGCCAACTTGGCACCGCGCAAGATGAAGTTCGGAATAAGCGAGGGCATGGTCATGGCAGCGAGCCATGCCGACGAGGGGGCTGAGCCAGGTATCTACATCTTGAACCCCTGGCCCGGCGCCAAGCCCGGCATGCGCATCCACTAAACCACCGTTGCTCCTCTCAGCAGGCGTCGTCCACACCAGTCTCAGCGCATGATCTATTGGATCCGCAGTGAGACTGTTGTCCGGCGCACCGTGTAGACCTACTCGCGAGTGCACACCATGGATTCCAGCCGCCTGTTTCGTCCTCGGATCATCGAAGCCTTGCAAGGCTACAACCGGCAGCGCATGGCAGGCGACATTGGCGCGGGCCTGACGGTAGGTGTTGTCGCACTCCCCTTGGCTATGGCATTTGCGATAGCCAGCGGGCTCAAGCCAGAGGCGGGTCTGTTTACCGCCATCATCGCGGGCTTTTTGATTTCCGCGCTGGGGGGCAGCCGGGTCCAGATCGGGGGGCCGGCGGGCGCTTTTATCGTCATTGTGTACGGCATCGTAGAGCGCTATGGCTATGCCAATTTGGTGATCGCCACCGCCATGTCAGGAGTCATGCTGTTTGCCTTTGGCTTCTTCCGCCTGGGCACTTTGGTGCGATTCATTCCGGTGGCGGTGGTCATCGGATTCACCAATGGCATTGCAGTACTGATCGCGCTGTCGCAAGTGAAAGACTTTCTGGGCTTGAACACGGGCCCCATGCCCGGCAGTTTTCTCGGAATTTTGCAAACACTGGGCGCGTCACTCTCCACCATTAATTGGCAAGCGACGGTCCTGGCGCTAGCCAGTCTGCTGCTGATCGTGGTGTGGCAGTTCGGGCTGCCGCGCTGGGCAGCTACCAAACCATGGGCTGCCAAATGTGCACTGGTGCCGGGTGCGGTCCTTGCACTGGTGGGGGCAACCTTGGTCGTGAGCTTGACCGGCCTGGAGGTTGAGACGATTGGCAGCCGGTTTGGCGGTGTGCCCTCCGCACTCCCGGGCTTTGCACTGCCGGACTTCAGCTGGGAAACGGCGCGCTTTTTGTTCATTCCAGCGACCACGCTGGCCATGTTGGGCGCTATTGAATCGCTACTCTGCGCCCGCGTGGCCGACGGCATGATTGGTGACCGCCATGACCCCAACCAAGAGCTGATGGCGCAAGGGATTGCCAACCTGGTGACGCCGTTCTTTGGTGGCATGCCTGCCACTGGCACGATTGCCCGCACCGTCACCAACATCAAGAGCGGTGCAAACAGCCCGGTCGCAGGCATCGTCCATGCGGCCACCCTGCTGCTGGTGGTGCTGATTGCAGCCCCGCTGGCCAAGAACATTCCGCTCGCCGCTATGGCCGCCATCCTGATGTTTGTCGCGTGGAATATGGGCGAATGGCGCGAGTTTTTGCATCTGCGTCACTACCGGCTGCCCTACCGTGCCACCTTGCTGGCCGTGTTTTTGCTCACCGTGATTTTTGACCTGACGGTCGCGGTAGAAGTGGGCCTGGTAGCTGCGTGCTTGACGTTTATCTACCGAATTTCCAGCTTGTCGCGCTGTGAAACCGCCAGCGCTCAAGACTACCCGCTACTCGCCGGACGCCAGGACGCTGTGAAAGCACACCGCTTGCACGGGGCCATTTTCTTCGGGGCTGTCAAGTTGATTGAACACATGGAAGACCATCTGCCCACGCGAGTCTTGGTGGTGGACTTCAAAAACGTGCTTTATATCGACTCCTCGGGCACCGAGGCTGTACAAAATTTGCTACTGACCTGCCGCAAGCGGCAAGTGCGCTTAATCGCCTGCGGGCTGGCGTTCCAGCCCCGCGACATATTGCAACGCTGCGGTGTAGTCGACGCCTTGGGCTCCGACAATCTGATCCCTCACTTAGCACAGGCCATCGAACTTGCAGTGCGGGACGTGCAGTCCACCTGAGTACCGCTCCCCGCAACCTTCTCCACCTTTCCGAACCTCTTTGCATGACTTCGACCCTCACCACGAGCACTCCTTTGCACTTTGATGTGCTCATCGTCGGTAGCGGCCTTGCCGGCCTGAGTGCGGCGCTGCTGCTCTCGCAGCAATACCGCGTGGCCATCCTTACCAAGCGCGCAGTGCGCGAAGGCAGCAGCGGCTGGGCCCAAGGCGGTATTGCCGCCGTGTGGGACAAGGACGACAGCTTTGCCGCCCATGTGGACGACACCCTGGTGGCTGGCGCTGGCCTGTGCGACCTCAAAGCTACCCAGTTCGTGGTGGAAAACGCACCCCAGTCGATAGCTTGGCTGCAAAAGCTGGGCGTGCCGTTTTCGGAAGAAGCGGGCCACGCCGGCCAGCTGCACCTGACCCGCGAGGGCGGCCACAGCGCGCGCCGCATCGTCCATGTGACCGACGCCACCGGCGCGGCGGTGCAACAGACGTTGATCGAGCAAGTCAAAGCCAGCCCCAATGTGACGCTGTTTGAGCACCACACGCTGGTCGACCTGATCACCACCGCCAAACTCGGCCAAGCTGGCCCCAACCGCTGCGTGGGCCTGTACGCACTGGACGACGACACCGACGAGGTGCTCACCTTCCAAGCTCCGCACACCATTTTGGCGACCGGCGGCGCGGGCAAGGTGTACCTGTACACCACCAACCCCGACACCGCCACCGGCGACGGCATTGCTGCCGCCTGGCGCGCAGGCTGCCGGGTGCAGAACATGGAGTTCATCCAGTTTCACCCCACCTGCCTGTTTCACCCCCACGCCAAAAGCTTTTTGATCACCGAGGCGGTGCGCGGCGAAGGCGGCCGCCTGCTGCTGCCGGACGGCACCCGCTTTATGCCGGCGCACGACCCGCGCGCCGAGCTGGCGCCGCGCGATGTGGTGGCCCGCGCCATCGACTTCGAGATGAAGAAGGGCGGCTTTGACTGCGTGTACCTCGATATCTCGCACCAGCCGCTGAGCTTTATCCAAGAGCACTTTCCCAACATCTACGCCCGCTGCCTGGAGCTGGGCATCGACATGGCCAAGCAGCCCATTCCGGTGGTGCCGGCCGCCCACTACACCTGCGGTGGCGTGGTGACCGACTTGGATGCGCGCACCGACGTGGCGGGCCTGTATGCCGTGGGTGAAACTGCTTGCACCGGTTTGCACGGCGCGAACCGTTTGGCATCGAATTCGCTGGTGGAGTGCATGGTGTTTGCGCGATCTGCTACTGCTTTGATAGCAAGCGAACTCGCCAATGGCAACCCAGAGGCACCGCGCCAGCTGCCCGCCTGGGACGACAGCCGCGTGACCGATGCGGACGAGAGCGTCGTCATCTCCCACAACTGGGACGAGCTGCGCCGTTTCATGTGGGACTACGTGGGCATCGTGCGCACCAACAAGCGGCTGGAGCGCGCGGCGCACCGCATTGCCTTGTTGCAGGATGAGATTGCCGAGTTCTATGCTCACTTCCATGTCACCCGCGACCTGCTGGAGCTACGCAACCTGGTACAAGTGGCCGACCTGATTGTGAAGAGTGCCCAAGCCCGCCACGAGAGCCGCGGCCTGCACTTCAGCCGCGACTACCCCGATATGCTGCCCCGGGCGATTCCCACCACGCTGTCACCCTGAGCGTGGCACATACGCCAGCCCCCCTCCAAAAGGCTCCCGCACCGCCGGGATGGTGGGAAGCATTTTGGTTCTGGCTGAAACTCGGGTGTGTGAGCTTTGGCGGGCCCGCAGGCCAGATCGCCATGATGCACCAGGAGCTGGTGGAGCGCAGGCGGTGGATTTCCGAAAAACGCTTTTTGCACGCTCTGAACTACTGCATGGTGCTGCCCGGCCCGGAGGCGCAGCAGCTGGCTACCTACATCGGCTGGCTCATGCACCGCACTTGGGGCGGCGTAGTGGCGGGTGGCTTGTTTGTGCTGCCCTCGCTGTTCATGCTGGTGGGCTTGTCGTGGGTGTACATCGCTTATGGCGATGTGGCTTGGGTAGCAGGCATCTTCTATGGCATCAAGCCGGCGGTCACCGCCATCGTGGTGCAAGCGGCCCACCGCATCGGCTCGCGCGCGCTCAAAAACGGCGCACTCTGGGCAATTGCAGCGGCATCGTTTGTGGCCATATTTGCCTTGCAGCTGCCCTTCCCGCTCATCGTGCTTTGTGCGGCTGCCATCGGTTGGGCCGGCGGGCGTTGGGCGCCCCAGTGGTTTCAGCTGGGCGGCGGACACGGTGCTGCCAAGGCGAGCCAAGGCCTGGCCATCATTGATGACCACACCCCCACACCGGCGCACGCCATCTTCGGCTGGAGCCGGCTCGGCGTGGTGGCGGCAACTGGTGCTGCGCTGTGGGCACTGCCCATGGGCTGGCTGACCTTGCAGTTCGGCTGGGACCACACGCTCACCCAGATGGGCTGGTTTTTTACCAAGGCTGCGCTACTGACCTTCGGCGGGGCGTATGCGGTGCTGCCCTATGTGTTTCAGGGGGCGGTGGGGCATTACGGCTGGCTCACCCCCACCCAGATGATGGACGGCCTCGCCCTGGGCGAAACCACGCCGGGCCCGCTGATCATGGTGGTGGCCTTTGTGGGTTTTGTCGGCGGCTATGTGAAGGCGGTGTTCGGGCCCGACCAGCTGTTTTTGGCGGGAGCCGTGGCGGCCACACTGGTGACTTGGTTCACCTTTTTGCCCTCGTTTGTGTTCATTCTGGCGGGTGGCCCGCTGGTGGAAACCACGCACAACAAATTGAGCTTCACCGCACCGCTCACCGCCACTACCGCGGCCGTGGTGGGTGTGATCTTGAACTTGGCGCTGTTCTTCGGCTACCACCTGCTGTGGCCGCAAGGTTTTGCCGGCCCGTTTGACGCAGTGTCTGCCGCCATAGCCATTGCGGCGGGCGTGGCACTTTTCAAATACCAACTCAGCGTGATGCAAGTGCTTGCCGCCTGCGCCCTGCTGGGCCTGGCGCTTAGCGCAGTGCGAGCACTGTAGGCGCCCGCAGCGCCGGGCTCTGATGGCCCAGCTTGAAGAAGGCCACCGACTCCACCAACTGCTGCGCCTCGTGCCGCAGGCCGCTGGCGGCTGCGGCAATCTCTTCCACCATGGCGGCGTTTTGCTGCGTAGTCTGGTCGATGAGCGCAATCGCTTGGCCGACCTGCTGCACACCTGTGCTCTGCTCGGAGCTGGCGGCGCTGATCTCGCCCATGATGTCGGTCACATGGCGGATAGAGCCCACCACTTGCGACATCGATTGCCCTTCTTGGGCCACCAGCGAATTGCCACGCTCCACCCGCTCCAGGCTCGCGTCGATCAGGCTTTTGACTTCTTTGGCCGCCGCCGCAGAGCGCCCGGCCAGCGAGCGCACCTCGGATGCCACCACCGCAAACCCCCGCCCCTGCTCGCCGGCGCGTGCGGCCTCTACGGCAGCGTTCAGCGCCAGGATATTGGTCTGGAATGCAATGCCGTCAATCACGCTGATGATGTCCACAATGCGGCGCGAGCTGTCGTTGATCTCTTGCATGGTGCTCACCACATTGGCGACCACTTCGCCCCCTTGGCTGGCAGCGTCTGAGGCCGTTCGGGCCAGCGCATCGGCGCGCGCTGCGCGTTGGGCATTCACCCGCACCGTGTCGCCCAGTGCCTCCATGGAGGCAGCAGTCTGCTGAATGGCGCCGGCCTGCTGCTCGGTGCGGCTGGAGAGATCGTGGTTGCCGGTGGCGATTTCTACACTCGCGCCCGATACCGCCTCAGACGAGTGCCGCACGCGCGCCACCACCTCGCTCAGGCTGTGTTGCATTTCGCCCAGCTGCGCCATCAGGCTGTGAGGTGCTGCGGCGGTACGCAGATCCGCGCTGAAGTCACCCGCACTCAGGCGCTGCGCGACCTCGTTGGCTTGCGCCGGCTCACAGCCCAGTTGCGCGGTGATGTTGCGCACCGTGCTCCAACCAAACGTGATGGCGCAGAGCAGCCCGAAACCGATCAGGCCCACACTGCCCCACCACTGGGTGCGGTAACGGCCGCCTGCGGCCTCAAACTCAGTTTTAGCGCCCTCGATCTGGAGTTGTTGCAGCGCCTGAATGCTACGGTTCACGGGCGCAGACAAGGGCGTCATCTTCTCGACCATGGCAGCCTGGGCGGTGGTGATGTCGTTCTCTAGCAAAGCGGTCACGGCGGGCTTGAGGCCTTGCTCGTCATAGGCCTTGAACGCTTTTTCCCAATCAGCGGCTAGGGTTTCGGCTTCACCCTGGAGCGGATGCTCGCGGTATTGCGCCCAAGTGTCGGCAATCTGCTTTTGGTTGGCGGCGATCTCTTTGACGCTGGAGGCAATCACATCCGGCAAAGGGTTGGCCAAGGCCTGCGCCACATGCATGCGGCTGCTGAAGGTCAGGGCATCTATTTGCCCCAGCGTCACCGCAGGCACGGTGCGCTCTTGGTACACCGAGCGCAAGGCATCGTTGGACTGCCGAGCACCGTAGACACTAAAGCCACCAATCACCAATAGCAAAGCCGCCAGACTGGCAACCAACACAAACAGCCGGGTGGACACGCGCATGACAACCTCTGGGAAACAAGCACCCCGGACGGGGCGGATCCACCCGATTGAATGACTAGTTTGTGAAGGTTTTATGACGTTGTTACATCTGGGGTTTTGAGGAGGAGCGGCGGTTCAGTCAATGAGCAATTAGCCTTTTCAGGCCAGATGCGCTTTGCACACAGCTAGGGTTTCTCCCAATGAGAAAAACGTTTGCGCAAACGTTTGCTACGTTAGCATTTAAGAGCAGAAACGTACTTTGGCGAGGCCATGGGACCTCCAGCGTTCCTTTCTGCTACGCATGAAAAGTTAACAACTCAGAGGAGATAGACCATGAAATTGAATCGCCGTACCGTACAAACCACCCTGGCTTTAAGCCTGATGGCGGGTTTTTTTGCAAGTCCCGCCCTTGCCGCTGACAAACCCAAGGTCGCCTTGGTGATGAAGTCGCTGGCCAATGAATTTTTCCGCACCATGGAAGACGGCGCCAAGGCCCATGCCAAGACCAACGCGGCCAAGTACAGCTTGGTGTCCAACGGCATCAAAAACGAAACCGATACTGCGGCGCAAATCCGCATGATCGAGCAAATGATGGCCCAGAAAGTGGACGCGATTGTGATTGCGCCCGCTGATTCCAAGGCCCTGGTACCCGTGCTCAAGACCGCTATCGATGCGGGCATCTTGGTCGTCAACATCGACAACCAACTCGACGCAGCTGCCCAAAAAGAAAAGGGCATCCAAATTCCATTCGCTGGTCCTGACAATCGCGCCGGTGCCAAGCTGGTGGGCGACTATCTGGGCAAAGGCCTGAAGGCGGGTGACAAGGTCGGCATCATTGAAGGTGTTTCCACCACTTTCAATGCGCAGCAGCGCACCCTGGGCTACCAGGACGCCATGAAGGCTGTGGGCGCCACCGTGGTGGGCGTGCAGTCCGGCAACTGGGAAATCGACAAGGGCAACACCGTGGCGTCCGGCATGCTGCGTGAGCACCCCGACTTGAAGGGCCTGTTGGTCGGCAACGACAACATGGCGCTGGGTGCAGTGGCTGCCGTCAAGGCCGCCGGCAAAGAAGGCCAGGTCAAGGTTGTGGGCTACGACAACATCGGTGCCGTCAAGCCTATGTTGGCCGATGGCCGCATGCTGGCGACTGCCGACCAGTTTGGTGCGAAGCAAGCGGTATTCGGTATCGAAATTGCACTGAAGGCACTGGCCGAGAAGAAAAAGCAAGCCGACATGCCTGCTGCCATCCAGACCGATGTGGTGCTGGTCACCAAAGCCAGCAAGTAAATTGACGGCCCTTTGAGGGCACACCCCGATGGGCACACGCCAAGGCGCTGGCCGATCGGGGATCAATCGTCACACTTTAAATACCTCCCATTTCAGCAAGGCACAGCCATGACAGCCCCCGGACTACAAGGCGCTCCCATCTTCACGGTGGAGGGCATCACCAAGCGCTATGCGAGCAATGTGCTCAGCGGGGTGAGCCTGAGCTTGCGTCCCGGCGAGGTGTTGGCGCTGACCGGAGAAAACGGTGCGGGCAAGAGCACCATGTCCAAAATCGTGGCGGGTCTGGTCGATGCCACTGAGGGCACGATGCACTTGGCCGGCCGTAGCTTCGCACCCAAAAATCGCCGTGAGGCCGAAGCCGCAGGCGTGCGCATGGTGATGCAGGAGCTGAGTCTGGTCTCCACGCTGACAGTGGCAGAAAACCTGTTGATCGACGCCTTGCCGAACCGCGGGCGCTGGTGCGCCCACTGGATTGACCGCAAAGCACTGCACCAAGCGGCCAGCCAGCAGCTGGCAAAAATTGGTATTCAGGGCATAGCGCCCGACTGCCTGGTCTCCGAGCTGGGTATCGGCCAGCAACAAATGGTGGAGATTGCACGCAACCTCCAGGACGGCACCAAGATTCTGATTCTGGATGAACCCACGGCCATGCTGACGCCGCGAGAAACACAACATTTATTTGCCCAAATTGAACGCCTCAAGGCGCAGGGTGTCGCGATTATTTATGTATCGCACCGTCTGGAGGAGTTGCGCAAAATTGCCGACACCCTGGCGGTGTTGCGCGATGGGGTGCTGGTCAAAACCTGCCCCATGCACGAGGTAACCGAAGACGACATCATCGCCCTCATGGTAGGGCGGGCTGTGGAGCAGGACATGCAAAAGCCACGTCGTCCCCAAGGGTCGTGTTTGCTCAAGGCCGATGGCCTGGGACGCGGCACCGCCGTGAAATCGATCAGCCTACATCTGCACGCCGGCGAGGTGTTTGGCCTTGCCGGCTTGGTGGGCAGTGGCCGGACCGAGCTGGTACGGCTGCTATTTGGCGCAGACCGGGCGGACACGGGTGAAATCACCGTGGCTGCCAATCCCCATCGGCCGGCCCTCCAAGTGCGGGCGCCCGGCTGGCGCTCGCCGCAGGCGGCCATTGCAGCGGGCATTGGCTTGGTGACGGAAGACCGCAAATCGCAGGGCCTGTTGCTCACACAGTCCATTGCGGTCAATACCTCGCTAGGGGCATTGAACACCGTGTCCCGCCGGGGGTGGCTGCACCTGTGGAAGGAGCGCACCCTGGCCTCGGACATGGTGAAGCGCCTGCGAGTGCGCAGCCATTCGGTGGACCAAGCGGTGGGCACCTTGAGCGGCGGCAACCAGCAAAAAGTCATTTTTGCGCGCTGGCTGCATAAGAACTGCGAAGTGCTTTTGCTGGACGAACCCACCCGCGGCGTGGATGTGGGCGCACGCGCAGACATTTACGCGGAAATCGAAGCCATGACCCAGGCCCAGAAAGCGGTGCTGATGGTCTCTAGCGACTTGCGGGAGCTGATGCAGATGTGCGACCGCATCGGTGTCATGAGCCATGGGCGCTTGGTCACCGTGCTGGAGCGCGGCCAATGGAGCGAGAAGTCGCTGCTCGATGCTGCCTTCAGCGAGACCGGCGCAGATACCCCAGAAGCCGCCGTCTGCGCCTAAAGAGCGCCAACCTCTCACCACTTACCCCCTCACGATATGACAACCGCCTCCACTCCTCCAAACACTGCGACTTCGCGCAGCGCCATGGGCACCTACCTGGGCCTGTGTGCCGTGCTGATCGGCATGGTGATTTTGTTCTCCACCCTGAGTGACTATTTCTGGAGCAAGGCCACCTTCGTGGCGATTGCCAACGAGATCCCGGCCCTGTTGGTGATGTCCATCGGCATGACGTTTGTGTTGATCATTGCCGGCATCGATTTGTCTGTGGGCTCAGTGCTTGCGCTGTCTGCAGCGGCCACGGCCAATGCCATTCTGGTGTGGCACTGGGGCCCCTTGCCTGCGTCTGCATTGGGCTTGCTGGTGGGGCTGACCTGCGGCGCAGTCACCGGCCTGATCTCGGTGGCTTGGCGCTTGCCGTCGTTTATCGTTTCCTTGGGCATGCTCGAAGCCGTACGCGGCGGCGCCTATGTGATGACAGACTCGCGCACCCAGTATGTGGGCGGCGCCATCTCCGAGCTGGCAAAGCCCTGGGTGGCCGGTGTCTCTGCCGCGTTTTTTATTGCGATTGCACTGGTCATCGTGGCGCAAGTGGTGTTGTCGCGCACCGTGTTTGGCCGCTATGTGGTCGGTATTGGCACGAATGAAGAGGCCATGCGCTTGGCAGGCATTAACCCCAGCCCGATCCGGGTGGCCGTGTTTGCCATGACTGGTGTGTTGGCCGGCTTGGCCGGGCTGATGCAAGCCGCTCGCCTAGAGGCGGCGGACCCGAACGCCGGCTCGGGCATTGAGCTGCAAGTGATTGCGTCGGTGGTGATCGGCGGCACCAGCCTGATGGGCGGGCGTGGCTCGGTGATCAGCACCTTGTTTGGCGTACTCATCATTGCGGTGCTGGAAGCCGGTTTGGCGCAGGTGGGGGTCAGCGACCCCAGCAAGCGCATCGTGACAGGCTGCGTCATTGTGGTGGCCGTTATTATTGACACGCTACGTCAGCGCCGTTCCTCCAGCCACTAAAGCAAGCCCACCACCATGTCGTCCATCAAAGACGTGGCCCGCAGGGCCAACGTGTCCATCAGCACCGTTTCGCATGTGGTGAATGGCACCCGCTTTGTCAGCGAGTCCGCACGCAAGCAGGTGGAAGAAGCCATCCGCAATTTGGGCTATGTGCCCAGCGCCGTGGCCCGCAGCCTGAAAAGCAACTCCACCAAAACACTGGGCATGTTGATTCCCAACTGCACCAACCCCTACTTTGCAGAAATTGTGCGCAGTGTGGAGGACCATTGTTTTGGTGCAGGCTACACCCTGATTCTGTGCAACACCGATGACGAGCCACACCGCCAAAGCGTGTATCTGCAAGTGCTGAGCGAGAAGCGGATCGACGGGCTCATCATCATCTCCACCGGCAACGACAGCGAGTTGCTGGCTTTGGTACAAGGGCTGACGATCCCGGCCGTGCTGCTTGACCGCGAAATCAGCCATGTGCAATGCGACCTGGTTGAAACCGCACACATGCAAGGCGCCATGCTGGCCACCGAACACCTTCTGGCCCTCGGGCATACGCGGATCGCGTGTATCGCGGGTCCTGAGGACCTGAACTCCAGCGCACAGCGTATACAAGGCTGGCGTAATGCGCTTGCTAAAGCCGGCGCTGCAGCAGACGCCGATCAGCTGGTCTGGCACAGTGACTTCACCAGCCAGGGCGGCTGTGACACCATGAAACAGGTGCTCCAGTCCCCACTTAAGCCGACCGCTGTGTTTGTGTGCAACGACCTGATGGGCATTGGTGCCCTGAGTGCCGCGCATGAAGCTGGCGTCCGTATTCCGCAAGACATGTCGCTGGTCGGCTTCGACGATATCGAGTTGGCCCATTTCACCAGCCCCGCCCTCACCACCGTCGTGCAACCCAAGCACCGCATGGGTGTCATGGCGGTGGACATGCTGCTCGAGCGCATCCAAAGCAAACGGGAGCAATCGCGGCAAGTGTTGTTGCAGCCAACGCTGGTGGTGCGCGCTTCGTCCGGGCCGGCACCGCGCACCCCGCAGAAGGTGGCGTAATGCAGGTCGATATGCAAAGTGAGCCCCCGATCGTCGTCTGCCTCGGGAGCCTGAACATGGACATGTGTGTCGATGTGAGCGACGCACCTGTGGCCGGTGAAACCGTCATGGCTCATGCGCTGCGCTACTCACCCGGGGGCAAGGGCGCCAACCAAGCCGTGGCGTGTGCCCGGCAAGGCGCCCGCGTGCGCATGGTGGGCAGCGTAGGCGCCGATGCCCACGGGCTCGCGCTCCTGGACAGTTTGCAAGCCGACGGCATCGATACCCTGGCAGTGGAGACCAACCCACACCAGCCCACAGGCGTGGCGATGGTGCTGGTGGAAGCCTCAGGGCAGAACCGCATTGTGGTGGCGGGTGGCGCCAACCAGGCGTTCCGCTGGAATGCTACGGGCCTTGCGCCTGTCTTGCGTGGCGCTTATGCCTTGGTGCTGCAGCTCGAGTCGCCAGTACAGGAAGTGCTCAAGGCCGCCCAATGGGCGCGGGCCAGCGGTTGCCTGGTGGTGCTGAATCCCTCGCCGGTGCCAGAAGTGGTGCCCGGAGCCTTGTGGGCGCTAGTGGACCTGCTGGTACTCAACGAGAGCGAGGCGCTCGCCTTGTGCGGGCTGGATGTAGGTGCCAGCCACGATGCCGCCGTGCAAGCCATTCGGCATTTTCAGCAGTGGGGTATCCGCCGGGTAGTGCTGACCTTGGGCGGCGCAGGCGCAATCGCTGCAGACGGTGACGCGGTGACCTACCACCCCGCAGCCCGGGTCGACGTGGTCGACACCACCGCAGCAGGCGATACATTTTTGGGCGCCTTGGTGGCCGCGTGGACCAGGGGTCTGCCATTTGCGGATTGCGTGCACCAGGGCATGACTGCGGCCAGTTTGTGTGTACAAACCGCGGGCGCGCAAACATCCATCCCTAGCCGGGCTCAAACCGAGGTCGCTTTGACTGCGCCCCATTGGCAAAATTTATGAAACGAAGTGTGTTGTTGAATGCAGAGATCTCGATGCTGGTAGCCAGCATGGGACACGGTGACATGGTGGTCGTGGGCGATGCGGGCTTGCCGATTCCGACAGGTCCAGATGCGCCCCAGCGGATTGATTTGGCCTTGTGCCCCGGCGTCCCCTCGCTGGAGCAAACGCTGACCGCGGTCTTGTCGGAGCTGCAGGTGGAGCACGCCTACATCGCCCACGAAGCCTTGCAGGGTGACGACAAATCACTGCCTGCTTGGTGTGCAAACCGTACCGGATTTGATATCCAAACCATCAGCCATGCCGAACTGAAAGCGCTCTGCCAGCGTGCACGCGCGGTCATTCGCACCGGGGAATGCACGCCCTACGCCAACATGGTGCTGGTGTCGGGCGTGACTTTTTAGCGCACTACAGGCCCGACCTCAGGCCGCTCCGATATTCGGAATCAAGCCACCCACAGGTTGCCCACTCTTCAGCGCCGCGGTAAATGCCAGCATGCGGTCAATCGGCAAACGGGCGCGGTCAATCAGTTTGTGATCCACATGGACTTCATTGAGGCCATGCTCTAGCACGCGCGCGACGCCGGCCAAGCCATTCATGGCCATCCAGGGGCAGTGGGCGCAGCTTTTGCAGGTAGCGCTGTTGCCGGCGGTGGGCGCTTCGATGAAGGTCTTGCCGGGGTTCAGCGTGCGCAGCTTGTGCAGCATGCCGTTGTCAGTAGCAACGATGAAGGTGTCGGCGTCCAGTGTCTGCGCGGCCTTGAGGATGGCGCTCGTTGACCCCACGGCGTGGGCCAGGGCCACCACGTCTTGGGGCGACTCGGGGTGCACCAGCACTTTGGCTTTCGGGTGCTCTTGGATCAGCGCTTCCAGTTCAAAGGCCTTGAACTCGTCGTGCACGATACAGGCGCCTTCCCAGAACACCATGTCGGCACCGGTTTCGCGCTGGATGTAGCCACCCAAGTGCTTGTCTGGCGCCCACAGAATCTTCTGGCCTTTGTCTTTGAGCGCGCGCACGATGTCCAGCGCGCAACTGCTGGTCACCAGCCAATCGGCACGTGCCTTCACGGCAGCGCTGGTGTTGGCGTACACCACCACGGTGCGGTCGGGGTGGGTTTCGCAAAACGCGTTGAATTCGCTAATGGGGCAGCCCAAGTCCAGCGAGCAGGTAGCATCCAGATCAGGCATCAGCACCGTCTTGTGAGGCGACAAGATTTTGCTGGTCTCGCCCATGAACTTCACGCCTGACACCACCAGCGTTTGCGCGCTGTGGTCCCGGCCAAAACGGGCCATCTCCAGCGAATCGCTCACCAGGCCACCGGTTTCTTCGGCCAGATCCTGCAGGTCGGGGTGTACGTAGTAGTGCGACACCATGACTGCGTTCTTTTCTTTCAGTAGCCGCTTGATCTTGTCTTTGAGCGCGCTGCGTTCATCCGGGGTGGGCTCTACGGGAACCCGGGCCCAGGCATGCTTGGTGGAGCAAGCCGGTTGCTCGTACTCCACGTCGATCACATCACTGGCGCTCATCACAGGTCCTCAAATCGCATGGAGAAGTCGGTGGCCTTGACGTCTTTGGTCAGCGCGCCAATAGAGATGCGGTCCACACCAGTGGCGGCAATCGCCCGCACCGTGTCCAGGTTCACACCGCCGGACACTTCCAGAATCGCGCGGCCGGCGTTGATTGCCACCGCTTGCATCAATTGAGTCAGCGTCATGTTGTCCAGCAGCACCATCTTGGCGCCGCAGTCCAGCGCTTCGCGCAGTTGCTCCAACGTTTCGACCTCCACCTCAATGAACTTGGCAGTGGCGGCGAACTGGGTTGCGCGCTGCAACGCGGCGGTCACGCCACCAGCGGCGGCGATGTGGTTTTCTTTGATCAGCACCGCGTCGTGCAAGCCAATGCGGTGATTGGTACCGCCACCCGTTTTGACGGCGTATTTCTGCGCTAGGCGCAGGCCGGGAATGGTCTTGCGGGTGTCCACGATGGCAGCACGGTTACCCGGCACTTCGTTCACTGCCTCCACAAAGGTGGCGGTTTTGGTGGCCACCGCGCTGAGCAACTGCAAAAAGTTCAGGGCGGTGCGCTCCGCGGTCAGCAGCGCCTGGGCGTTGCCCTCTATCTCGACCACCACTTGGTCTTGCAGGCAGCGCTGCCCTTCACGTACGTGCCAGATGATGGCGGCCGACGGGTCCAGGGCGCGCACAGCCGCTGTGGCCCAGGGCTCACCGCATATGACGGCCGACTCGCGGGCCAAAACCCGTGCACGGGCGCGGCGGGTGGGGTCAATCAAAGAGGCGGTCAAGTCGCCGGTGCCCACGTCTTCAGACAAGGCGCGAGCCACATCGGTCTGCGCCAGGGCAGCGATGTCTGCGAAGGAAAGATCAAAAGTGCTCATACGCCAGAGGATAACCGGCCACCCTTGCGCGGGATGACTAGGGGGACAAGCGTGCCAAAATGCCACCCCTTCGCACTTGGCCTTTTGGAAAACCTGCATGACTCCCCGTTTGAATGCCCTTTTCGCTGCAGCCTTTGTCTTTGGGCATGCCACAGTTTTCGCCCAAACAAGCCAAACGGGACTTGCCGGCGTGGTGTGGGGCCTGAGTGAACTGCATTGGGCCTTGATCGCGGTCGCGTTGGCTCTGGCCATCGGCCTGGTGGCTCTGCGGATGCGCCGGCGCCGCGCTCTCCAGCAGGCGAGTGCTTACGATATGCAACCCACCATGTTTGCGCACACGATGGTGGTGGAGAGCAGCATGAACCAGCGCACCCTCCCGCAACTCTTGGCTCCGCACCCTCATGCGGATCAGGTGTGGACCACCCAGTAAGGGCTGCTCGCCGGAGTCTGGTGTCCCTGCCGTTAAAATGCCGCCATTAAGGATCCCGCCATGAACATCTTCCGCCGCCCCGATTACCGCTCTGAAGCCACCCAGTTCATCAACCAACTCAAGGTCGCCAAACCCACGCTGGAAGCCGAGCAGCGCAAGGGCCGCTCCCTGTTGTGGGACAAAGTCGTGGACCGCATGGCCTGGAAAGGCTTCCGCAGCGCCCAGGTCGCGCAAAAGCCCTACGTCTACCAGACCAAGCACGATTAAGTGCCCAATCAGCCTCTAGCGCACGTTTTATATGCGCCGGCAGCTCCTGATTTGATAGCTAAATGACAATCGACACCACCGGCGAATCCACCGGAGTCGCCGAACTCGGGCAAATGCCCGAGGTGGTGGACCAAGTAGCGTTGGCGCGCCTGTACGGCGAGCCTTTGTTCGCCATGCCGCAGGACCTCTATATCCCGCCGGATGCGCTGGAGGTGTTTCTGGAGGCCTTCGAAGGGCCGCTGGACTTGTTGCTCTATCTGATCCGCAAACAGAATTTCAACATCCTCGACATTCCGATGCTGAGTGTGACCAAGCAGTACTTGGTTTATGTGGAGCAAATCCGCAAGCGCAACCTGGAGCTGGCGGCCGAGTACCTGCTGATGGCGGCCATGCTGATTGAGATCAAATCACGCATGTTGCTGCCGCCCAAGAAGGTGGCTGAGGGCGAAGAAGCCGAAGACCCCCGGGCAGAACTGGTGCGCCGCTTGCTCGAATACGAGCAAATGAAGCTTGCCGCCGCCCGGTTGAACGCGATCCCGCAATACGGACGCGATTTTTTAAAAGCCAACGTCTACATCGAGCAAAGTCTCAAACCCCGCTTTCCCGATGTAGGAGTGGAAGAGCTGCAAAGCGCGTGGCGCGATATTTTGAAGCGGGCTAAGCTGGTTCAGCACCACAAGATCAGCCGCGAAGAGCTTTCGGTGCGCGAGCACATGAGCATCGTGCTCAAAAAGCTGCAGGGGCAGCGTTTCGTGGGCTTCGAAGACTTGTTTGACACGACCCAAGGCACGCCGGTGCTGGTGGTGACCTTCATCGCCTTGCTGGAGCTGGCCAAGGAAACACTGATCGAAATCACCCAGGCGGAGGCCTTCGCGCCGATCTATGTGCGCTTGGCCTATGCACCTACCTGAACCGGGCTCTCTATTTCAGGGCTCGTAACTGCGGTTAGTATTCGCCCCACTTTCGCCAAACCCTCGGCAAGCCCGATTTGTAATCCCGATTTTTGGAGTCCTACATGGCCCTGAACCCGACCGGTGAACAAGCCTCTAGCGCAACCAACGCGACTCCGTATGGCACGCTGCCCCCGGCATCGCCTCCGTCTACGCGCAAGCCTATCAGTCTGCCGCGCATCCAGGAAATGCACACACGGGGTGAAAAGATCACCATGCTCACCGCCTACGACGCCACCTTTGCGGCGGTGGCGGATGCGGCAGGCGTGGAATGCATTTTGGTGGGTGACTCCCTCGGCATGGTCTGCCAGGGACGCCACAGCACCGTGGGCGTCACCCTCGAAGACATGGCCTACCACACCGAGAGCGTGGCCCGCGGCCTGCGCCGTGCCCAAGGCACCGCATGGTTGATTGGCGACTTGCCCTTCGGCAGCTATCAAGAATCCAAAGAACAAGCCATCCGCAGCGCCAGCATGCTCATGCAGGCCGGTGCCCACATGGTCAAGCTCGAAGGCGGTGGATGGACCACCGAAGTCGTGCAGTTCTTGGTGCAGCGCGGCATTCCGGTGTGTGCCCATTTGGGCCTTACGCCGCAGACCGTGCACGCCCTCGGCGGCTACCGGGTGCAAGGCCGCGGTGATGCGGCTGCCGACATCATGAAAAAGCAGGCCCACGAACTGCAAGATGCAGGTGCCAGCATGGTGGTGCTGGAGATGGTGCCAGCCCCCTTGTCTGCCGAGCTGACGCGTGAGTTGCCGCAGTGCGCCACCATCGGTATCGGAGCCGGCAAGGGCACCGCCGGTCAAGTACTGGTGCTGCATGACATGCTGGGGGTAAACCTGGGCAAGAACCCGAAGTTCGTGCGCAACTTCATGCTGGAAGCCACCAGTATCCGTGGAGCCATGGAGGCCTATGTGGCCGCAGTCAAAAACGGCAGCTTTCCGGAAGACGCTGTTCACGCGTGGTGAGAAACGATGCAACTGATTCACACTATTTCTGAGCTACGCGAGGCACTCAGCCAGTATCGTCACCCAGCCGTCGTCCCCACCATGGGCAACTTGCATGCCGGCCACTTGGCCTTGGTGCGCCAGGCCAAGCCGCTGGGCGACGTGACGATTTCCACCATCTTTGTGAACCGGCTGCAATTTGCACCGCACGAGGATTTCGACACCTACCCCCGGACCCTCGAAGCAGATTGCCAACACCTGGAAGCGGCGGGTTGCGATATTGTGTTTGCCCCCCAAGAGAGCGAGCTTTACCCTCAGGCGCAAACATTCAAGGTGCACCCCCCGACTGAGTTGGCAGATATTCTGGAAGGCCACTTCCGCCCCGGCTTTTTCATAGGGGTGTGTACGGTCGTCATGAAGTTGTTGGCAGTCACCCAAGCGCGTACCGCCCTGTTCGGCAAAAAAGACTACCAGCAGCTGATGGTGATCCGCAATATGGTCAAGCAGTTCGCTTTGCCGATCGACGTGGTCGGCGGTGAGACGCAGCGCAACGAGGCAGGCTTGGCGCTCTCCAGCCGCAACGGCTACCTGACTCCGGCACAGCGGGAAGAGGCTTTGCTTTTGTCCAGCATCTTGCGCGGCATCGTGAACGCGGTGCGCTCCGGCGATATCGACCTCACGCGGCTGGAAAACGACGGCATGCAAGCGCTGCGCGCCGCCGGTTGGATGCCCGACTACGTGGCAGTGCGCCGCCAGTCAGACTTACAGGCCCCACAGGCAGGCGATGCCAAAGTGGTGCTGGCGGCCGCCCGCTTGGGTAGCACACGCCTCATCGACAACATGGAAATTTGATTGGCGGCCAGCGGCACACTGACAGGGTGCGCTGCGGGCGAAGACTAGGGCTTGCAATTCAGTACCCTGCAACAAGCGGCAGACGAGCTCCATCGCTTGAGTGCTGCACCGCTGGACTCCAACGCCGTGTGATCTTGGAGCCAGACCCTCGGGCATTGCGCGCAGAGCATTGAGTTCTCCATGACCGGATTCACGGAGCCCAAATCAGCCATATTCCAAAATACGGCTGGCGCGGCAGCCTTTCGCTTTTTTCGATGGCGGGGCCGGATGATCCACCACCTTGCGGAGCCCATACCCGTTGCGTCCCCCGCTGACGGCAGACGCCCCTGTGGCCGCGTCACTGGCCCGGCTACAAAATGCTATGGCCGCGTTTACCGCCTGGACGGCACCGCTACAACCTCATTTTGCCTACGGCACACTCAGCAAACCGGAATATGAGCAAGCGCATGCTATGCATTTGGCGCAGCACCTATCGGGGTTCAAACTCAAAGCCTGAGTCACCACTCGCGCGGCAAGGCCAGGATGAAAAAAGCCCGGGCTTACGCCCGGGCATAAAACCTTGGAATCCTTAAAAGCGCTTAGAAGGTGTACTTCAGACCCAGTTCCACCACGTCGCCTTCGCCCTTGGGTTTAGCCAAACCGGCGAAGTCCAGATAGAACTGCATGTTCTTGAAAGGTGTGTAGCCAACACCTGCGGACCACTCATCGCGGCCGTTCGCGTTCTCTGGCTTCACTTTTTGCATGGATACGCCGAAATCGAACTGGCCCATCACGTAGGTCAATGCCACGCCGGTGTAGCTGGTCTTGATTTTGGTGGTGCTTTCCACTTCAGCGACCAGGCCCTTCAAGCCGAGGTTGCCCATTTGGTAAGTGACGGCCAAACCGGTGGCATAGCGGTCGGTATTGAGTTCGCCTTGGTTTTTGGAGCTATCGGCCTTGTATTTGGCGAATTCGCTCCAGCCGCCTGCCAATGTCAGGCTGCCGAATTTGTAGCTGGCTGCCAAGGCAAAACCATTAGAGTTCTCTGGGTTGGTTGCGGGACCAATGGCAGAGGTGTAGTCGACCGCAAAAGCCAGGTCACCCAGTTTGTGGCTGTATTGCAAGTGACGGCCTTTGTTGGCAGAGCCCGGCTCAGTCATGAAGCCGTTCTCGCCGTGACCGACGCCCAACACTTCCATCACGTTGTCTTCAATGTAGTTGTCGAACTGGCCTGCAGAGAAGCGACCATACTTCTTGCTGGCAATGCCTACGCGGGTGTCGTCAGACACGAAGTTGGAATTGTCGACAACGGGGTCGTAGTCCACTTCGATTTCACCGAAGATGGAGATGTCTTCATTGATGTTCTTGGTGGCCTTGATTTCGACTTGGTTCAGACCCTTGCCCATCACTTCATTGATGTCACGGCCAGCTGCATTGCGCTTGCTGACGTGGTAGGTGCCAACGTCCACGTTGACCTCAAACTTCACGTCTTTGTCAGTAGCCAGTTCGCCCGCCTGAACGCCCATTGCAAGGGTTGCAACTGCGATCGCAACGACAGATTTATTCAACATTTCAAACTCCAGATTGATGCACTTTTTACGCTGCATCCGAACTGATGCAACAGGTGCCGGAGTCTGAAGAGTCAATGCGACAAATTCGTGCAACGCCTATGAGGATTTGATGAAACGGTGCACCACCACCGGTTCAAGCCATTGCGCTGTCGGCACGGTCACAGAAAGCGATCGAGAATTTTTTTGCCTTGGGCATCCATAGCAAACTGGTCCCGCACCAGGTATTGAATGCCATGTGCGTCGGCGATCAACAAGGCGTTGCCTTTGCCAATCCGGCGGATGTCCTCATCACCCCGGAGCACAAAGTCTGTCGGCCCGCGGTTGGTTTCTACCGACCAAGTGCATGGAGTTGAAAAGCTGGTCACCGATACGATCCGCTCAATCACCGGCATGAATTCACGGGTGGCCAATTCCGCGCGGATCAGGTCTTGCGCGGGTTGCGGAACATCAGCAAGCAGATCCACCCAGCCCACCTCTTTGCCGTCCTGGCTCACGATCGAGATACCGTCCTCGGGCGACTGGATCGGCAAAGCGCGCACGGGCACCACGCCTTCAAAGCGCTCCCCTGCTGCATTGGTCAGCACCAGCTTGCCAAAAGGGGTGCGCTCCAGCGCAAAGCGGCTGGCGGTCACGGTGTAAAGCGCGCTCATGCGGCCTCCTCAATCAGGTTGTTGCGGGCTTGGGCTTGGTAGAGGTTGAAGTACGCGCCCTCGGTCGCCATCAGCGCATCATGAGTGCCCTCCTCCACCACCTTGCCGCGATCCAGCACGACCAAGCGGTCCGCACGGTGCAGGGTCGACAAGCGGTGCGCAATGGCGATCGTGGTGCGGCCTTGCACGAGGTTCTCCAGCGCCTTTTGAATTTCTTTCTCGGTCTCTGAGTCCACTGACGAGGTGGCCTCATCGAGGATTAGTATCCGGGGGTCAATCAGCAGCGCACGCGCAATCGAGATACGTTGGCGCTCACCACCGGAAAGGCCTTGGCCGCGCTCACCCACCATAGAGTCATACCCTTGGGGCAAACGCAAAATGAACTCATGGGCATGGGCCGCTCGGGCTGCTGCGATGATTTGCGCACGGGTCGCATCAGGCTTGCCGTATGCGATGTTGTCCGCAATCGTGCCAAAAAACAAAAACGGCTCTTGCAAAACGAGGCCAATGTTCTGGCGGTAGTCCGAAATGGCATACGACCGGATGTCCACACCGTCCACCAGAATCGCGCCCTCTGATACGTCGTAAAAACGGCAGATCAGATTAACCAGCGTGCTTTTACCGGAACCACTGTGGCCCACGAGACCCACCATTTCTCCAGGGGCGATTTTCAGATTGATGCCGCGGTTGACCTCGCGATTGCCGTAGCGGAAGCCCACATCGCGCACCTCAATGCTGCCCTGGACCTTGCCCATCGGAACGGGGTTCACCGGCTCTGGCACGCTGGATACGTGGTCCAGAATGTCAAAGATCCGTTTGGCTGCAGAGGCAGACTTCTGAGTCACCGACACGATACGGCTCATGGAGTCCAAGCGCCCGTAAAAGCGGCTGATGTAGGCAATGAATGCGGTCAAAACGCCCACGGTGATTTCACCCTTGGACACCTGCCAGATACCAAACGCCCACACCACCAACAGGCCCAACTCGGTCAGAAACGATACGCTGGGTGAAAACAGCGACCAGATTTTGTTGATGCGGTCATTGACCATCAAGTTGTGCTTGTTGGCCTCGCGGAAACGGCTGGCTTCGCGGGTCTCTTGTGCAAACGCCTTCACTACCCGGATACCGGGAATGGTGTCGGCCAGCACATTGGTGACCTCACCCCACACACGGTCGATTTTCTCGAACCCGGTGCGCAGGCGATCCCGCACAAAATGGATCATCCAGGCAATGAAGGGGAGCGGCACCAAGGTCACTACCGCCAACCAAGGGTTGATGGAGAAGAGGATGATGGCGGTCATCGTGAGCATGATCACATCGGTCGCGAAGTCCAGCAGGTGCAGCGACAAAAACACGCAGATCCGGTCACTTTCACTGCCAATGCGCGACATCAAATCCCCGGTCCGCTTGCCACCAAAGTATTCGAGCGACAAGCGCAAAAGGTGTTCGTAGGTCGTCGTGCGCAAGTCGGCGCCAATACGCTCCGAAACAAGCGCAAGGATGTACGTCTTGGCCCAACTCAGCACCCACGCCAGCATTGCCGATCCGAGCAAGCCGCCCATGTACATGCCCACCAACATAGGATCAATTTTTTGACCGTTCTGGAACGGGATCAAGACGTTGTCCATCAGGGGCATCGTCAGATACGGCGGAACCAGATTGGCCGCAGTGCCCAACAGCGTCAGGAAAAAGCCGAGGAGGAGCTGCCCGCGGTAGGGTCGCGCAAACCGCCACAGGCGGAACAAAGTCCAAGTGCTGGGCGGCGTGTGAACCACTTTTGTACACACCGGGCACTCTTCCTGCTCAGGGTCCAGCGGCGCTTTGCAACTCGGGCACACTTGGGTGAGCGCTTGGGCAAGAGGCTTGCCGGACACGGTGCTCTCCAGCTGGGAATGGAATTGATCGACCAAGCGAATCGCCTGCAGGTTCTGCCCCAAGGTAAACCGCCAGCTGCCGCGCAATGCGCTGGCGTCCATCAGGTTCAGGTGCCCCACACCAGCATGATCGTGGTGCAGCAGTGTCTGGCCGGCCTGCAAATCCCAAGCAGACCAAATCTGCGTTGCCCCCTCACAGGCGAGCAACCGCTGGTTAGTGAGCAGCACCAGCCCCTTCACAAAGTGCAGTTGTTGGTCGAGGTCAACCTCCAGCGCAGCCAAGACGTTCTCATGGGGACGGAGTTGTTTTTGAACCGCTTCCCGCCAGGCAAAGGGCAAATCGCCGGATAGCGCAGAAAAAGCAGAGGCTTCGGAAGTCATGGATCGCAAAAAAGAATGAATTTGAGTCAGTTTTTCAAAGTGGCAGGTCTAACGGGCCGCCCATCTTCAGGCCGTCGATACTACGCGCAAGCGCACAGCAGTCGAAGCGAGCCGCTTCTGTGAGCGAAAATATTCAACGCATCGCGCGTAACAATGGTGGACCGCTCTTTTCCAATAAGCCATGACAGCCAAGAAAAATATTGAAATCCTGCGGGTCACACACCTTCGTGGCCCCAATATCTGGACCTATCGCCCGGTGATCGAGGCTTGGGTGGACATCGGAGAGCTGGAAGACTTCCCTTCCAACACCCTGCCCGGCTTCTACGAGCGCTTGACTACTTGGCTACCTGGCTTGATTGAGCACAAATGCAGCCCCGGGGTGCGCGGCGGCTTTCTGGAGCGCTTGCGTGAGGGAACATGGGCGGCCCACATCATGGAACATGTAGCCCTTGAGATTCAAAACCTCAGCGGGATGCAGACCAGTTTTGGCAAAGCGCGCCAGATGTCCAGGCCCGGGGTCTATAAAATAGCTTTCCGTACCCGGCAAGAGCAAATCGGGCGCAAAGCGCTAGTGGTGGCCCGTGATTTGATCATGGCAGCGATCAACGACACCGCCTACGCCCTCGAAGCCCAACTGACCGAATTGCGCGACATGGTCGACTCCCTGTGTCTCGGGCCCAGCACCTCCAACATTGTGGACGCGGCGACCGATCGCGGTATTCCATCCATCCGCCTGACCGAGGGCAACTTGGTGCAACTGGGTTACGGCATTGCCCAACGCCGGATTTGGACAGCAGAAACCGACCAGACTTCTGCCATTGCTGAAGAAATCGCCAGTGACAAAGATTTGACTAAAAGCCTGCTGAAGGCTTGCGGTGTGCCGGTGCCGGAGGGCACTTTGGTGAACTCCCCTGAAAAAGCCTGGGAAGCGGCTCAAGACATCGGTTTGCCCGTCGCCGTCAAACCCTACGACGGGAACCACGGACGGGGTGTCACATTGGACCTATCCGACCAAGCGAGTGTCGAGACTGCCTTTCATGTGGCCAAAGAGCAGAGCAGCGGCAGTGTGATTGTCGAAAAGTTCATCCCCGGCGATGAGCATCGCCTGTTGGTGGTGGGCAAACAGGTAGTTGCAGCAGCCCGTGGCGAATCTGCGTGGGTCACAGGCGATGGCCAATCCACAGTCACCCAATTGGTGAACACCCAAATCAACAGCGACCCCCGCCGTGGCGAAGCTGAAGAATTGCCGCTCTCCCCCATAGAACCCGACAAAAGCCCTGAGGTCCAACTGGTGTTGCGCCGTGCCGGGCTTACCCCCGAGTCGGTCCCGGCGAGCGGGCAACGTGTTTTGATCCAGCGCAATGGCAACGTTGCATGGGACGTGACCGACGAATTGCACCCCACAGTGGCCGCCGCTGCGGCACTGGCTGCTCGGGTGGTGGGCCTTGATATTGCCGGCATTGATATGGTGCTGGAGGATTGCTCCAAGCCCCTCAAGAGCCAGCGCGGGGCAGTTATCGAGGTCAATGCCAGCCCTGGCTTGCTGTTTCACATCAAGCCAGCAGTGGGTACCCCACGCAATGTCGGCAAAGCTATCGTGGAGCATCTGTTCACGCCGGACGCGGAAGCCCGGATTCCCGTCATCGGAGTCACCGGCACCCAACACACAGGCCGGCTTGCGCGCCTGATTGCATGGCTGGTTCACATCAGTGGCAAGCATGTGGGCTTGGCGTGCAGCGAGGGCTTGTACCTTGATGGGCGCCAGATTGACAGTCGCGATAGTGCCCACTGGGAGCCGAGCCAGCGCGTGCTGATCAACCGCTCGGTGCAAGCGGCAGTGTTTGAAAACAGCAGCCGTATGATCTTGGCAGAGGGCTTGGCATACGACCGTTGTGCCGTAGGTTTGGTGACGGACATCAGCAGTACCCAAGACTTGGTGGAGTTCGACATTCTGGACGCGGAGCAGGCTTACAAAGTAGCGCGAACGCAAGTGGATGTCGTGCTGCCCAGCGGAACTGCGGTGCTCAATGCGGCAGACGCGCAAGTGGTAGAGCTGGCTAAGCTGTGTGACGGCAAGGTCATTTTCTATGCCCTGGATGAGACAGCACCCGCTGTACAGACGCACCGCAGCAAAGGCGGGCGAACCGTGTTTCTGCGCGCCGGCGAGATTGTCCTGGCGCAAGGCGATCAGGATATTTCGATGATCCCACTCTCAACCCTCAAGCCCGCGAAGGCGGAAAAGCCAGAAATGGTCATGGCAGCGATCGGCGCGGCCTGGGCACTCGACATCCCGGTAGAGTTGATTGGCGCCGGTTTGCGCACCTTCGAGTCCACCCCCAAGAAAACACCCTACTGAGCTTAGTTATGGAAGTCACTCGCATTCGCGCATTACGCGGCCCTAACTTGTGGAGCCATCACACTGCCATCCAGTCAGTGGTGATTTGCACCCCAGAGGAAGACGCCGTGTCCTCCATCCCGGGCTTTGAAGCCAAACTCCGGGCGCGGTTTCCGGAGGTCAGCCCATTTCAACCGGTGGGGCACTTGGAGAGCGTCTCTTTGGCGCGCGTTTTGGAGTTGGTCGCCTTGGGTCTGCAAGCACAAGCCGGCTGCCCGGTGACCTTCAGTTGCACCACACCCACGGTCGATAAACACGTTTACCAAGTGGTTGTGGAATACAGCGAAGAGGAAGTCGGGCACTTGGCGTTGGAGTGGGCAGAAAAGCTCTGCAACTCCGCGCTGCACGACACGCCCTTTGACTTACAAGCTGCCCTCGAAGCCCTGCGAGAGCTGGATGAAGATGTCCGCCTCGGGCCTAGCACAGGCTCCATTGTGGACGCAGCAGTGGCACGTGGCGTCCCTTACAGCCGTATGACCGAAGGCAGCATGGTGCGCCTCGGATGGGGCAGCAAGCAACGTCGTATCCAAGCCGCTGAAATGGATGTGACCAGCGCGATCGCTGAAGCCATCGCGCAAGACAAGGAACTCACCAAAAAGCTGTTGTCTGCAGCGGGTGTGCCGGTGCCCGGTGGGCGCTCTGTGGTCGATGCGGATGACGCGTGGGCTGCAGCTCAGGACATCGGATTGCCCGTAGTGGTCAAGCCCAACGACGGCAACCAGGGCAAAGGCGTCACCGTCAACATCACCAGCCGGGAACAATTGATCCGGGCTTTTGAGGTCGCCAAAGAATTCCGCGATGACGTTCTGGTGGAACGTTTCATGCCGGGCAATGATTTCCGCTTATTGGTGGTAGGCGACAAATTGGTTGCGGCAGCCCGCCGGGACCCGCCCAAAGTGGTGGGCGATGGGGTGCACACCATTGCGGAACTGGTGGCACAGGTGAATGCCGATCCAAGGCGTGGCTCGGGGCATTCCACCTCGCTCACCAAGATCCGCTTTGATGAAATCGCGAAAACGACCCTCGCGAACCAAGGCTTCAACGCAGACTCGGTGCCCGCCAAAGGCCAACGGGTGAATTTGCGCAACAACGCGAATCTGTCGACCGGTGGCTCCGCCACAGACGTGACGGATGATGTGCACCCGGAAGTTGCCGCTCGCGCCATCGCTGCCGCTCACATGGTGGGCTTGGATATCTGCGGTGTTGACGTGGTGTGTGACACCATTCTCCGCCCACTGGAAGAGCAAGGCGGCGGCATTGTGGAGGTCAACGCAGCACCTGGCTTGCGCATGCATTTGTCGCCCTCTTTTGGTAAAGGCCGGGCAGTGGGTGAAGCCATCATCGGCAGCATGTTCAAAAAAGGCCAGAACGGTCGCATTCCCATCGTGGCTGTGACCGGCACCAACGGTAAAACGACAACGGTGCGCCTCATTTCTCACTTGCTGAATCAAAACGGCATGCGAGTCGGCATGACCAATACCGACGGTGTTTACGTCAACGGCGACTGCATCGATACAGGTGACTGCAGCGGCCCCAAGAGTGCCAAGAGCGTGTTGCTGCACCCGGACGTCGATGCCGCCGTGTTGGAAACGGCACGCGGTGGCATTCTTCGGGAAGGCTTGGCTTTTGACCACTGCGACGTGGCGGTGGTGACCAACATCGGTTGTGGCGACCATCTCGGCTTGAACTTCATTACGACCGTCAACGAGTTGGCCGTGCTCAAGCGTGTCATTGTTCAAAACGTGGCGCCCACCGGTGCCGCAGTGCTCAATGCCGCAGACCCGATCGTGGCGAAGATGGCACCCAAGTGCAAAGGAGAAGTAATTTTCTTTGCGGCGGACATTACCCATCCGGTGATGGCCACCCACCGTGCACAAGGTCAAGCCGTCGTCTACGTGCAAGGCGGAAACATTGTGGCCAGCAAGGGCGACACGCTGCAAACGATCGCACTGAGTGAAGTACCCATCACCCTGAACGGCGCCATTGGCTTCCAGGTCGACAACGTGATGGCCAGCGTGGCAACAGCTTGGTCTTTGGGTATTTCGTGGGATGTGATCTGCAAAGGCTTGGCCAATTTCGCCAATGACAGCCACAACGCTGCTGGGCGGTTCAACCTGTTCAAGTACCGGGGTGCAACGGTAATCGCAGATTACGGACACAACCCTGATGCGATGCTGGCGCTCGTCCAAGCCGTCCAAGCCTTGCCAGCTACTCGCAGATCCGTAGTGATCAGTGGCGCTGGTGACCGCCGCGACCAGGACATCCGCCAACAAACGGAAATCCTTGGCGATGCATTCGATGAAGTCGTGATGTTCGAAGACCAATGTCAACGGGGCCGCAATGATGGCGAGGTCCTAGCCTTGCTGCGCGAAGGCTTGGTCAACGCTAAGCGAACCAAAGAACAATCCGAGGTGTTCGGTGAGTTTCTTGCGATCGACTCAGCCATGAACAAACTCCAGCCCGGAGAGTTGTGCCTGGTTTTGGTCGATCAGGTCGAAGAGGCCATGGCCCACATTGCCGCCAAAGTGGCCAGCGATAGCTGCGCTTAGTAAGCCTCGGAAACCGGTCCCCGGCCCATCAGCGCAGCGACTGCCTGAGGGGCTTTTAACTGCCCGTCCAGCAAGCCCACCACCGCCTGGGTGATCGGCATCGATACACCCAAGGTGCTGGCGCGCTGCCATACGGTACGCGCGCTGTAAACACCTTCGGCCACATGGCCCAATTCCGCCACAGCCTGCTCCAGCGTTTTGTTGGCTGCCAAGGCTTGGCCTACCTTGCGGTTGCGCGACAGATCCCCCGTGGCGGTAAGGACCAAATCTCCCAAGCCGCTCAGGCCCATGAAGGTTTCTGCTTTCGCACCGAGTGCGATGCCAAGCCGGGTCATTTCTGCTAATCCACGGGTGATCAGAGCGGCACGTGCATTCAGCCCGAGATGAAGGCCATCGCACAAGCCGGTTGCAATTGCCAGCACATTCTTCACTGCGCCGCCAACTTCTACCCCTGCAACGTCTTCATTGGCATACACACGAAGTTCAGGGCTGTGAAAGGCCTCGACCAGCAGGCGCCGCACCGACTCATTCGGGCTGGCGGCAACTAAAGCGGTCGGCTGTCCGGCTGCCACTTCTTGGGCAAAGCTAGGTCCACTCAATACCCCCGCTTGCGAATGGGGGGCTACGGACTGCAAAACCTCGTACCCCAGCAAACCGGGCGCACCCGGCTCCAAGGGCGCTTCAAATCCCTTGCACAACCAAGCCACAGTGCATTGCGTGCGAGCCACTTGTTGCAAGGTCGACCGCAACCCGGCCATGGGCGTAGCGATGATCACAAGATCAAAGCCTCGACCACTGGGTGGAGCCGATAGCGTGGAAATGTCTTCGTTTGTGACATCCAAAGCCGGCGGAAAGCCGTAACCGGGCAAGTAGCGCTGGTTCATGCGCTCTGCCGCCATCTGCTCCACCGCAACGGCATCTCGCGCCCACAAGGTCACTGCGTGCGCCTGCCGTTCATTGCGGGCAGCGCTGATGGCGAGCGCCGTACCCCAGGCTCCTGCGCCGATTACTATGATTTTCATAGCTACTTGCGCTGATAAAACGTGGGCGAGAGGCCAAAACCTCTCTGAACCACGTTATTGCGGCAAAGTGCCTGCAGCAGCGCCTGCAGCTTCCATTTGCTGCTGCTCGTACATGGCCTGGAAGTTGATTTCCGAGAGGTGGACCGGCGGAAAACCACCGCGTTGAATCAAGTCCGCCACGTTACCGCGCAAGTAGGGGTACACGATTTGAGGGCAAGCAATGCCCATGATCTGGCTCAGTTGTTCCTGGCCGAGGTTGCGAATCTCAAAAATTCCTGCCTGCTTGGCTTCTACCAAGAAAACGGTTTTGTCTTTGATTTTGGTCTGCACGGTGGCAGTCACACACACTTCGTAAACGCCGTCTGCGACAGGAGCTGCCTCAACGCCGAGCTGGATGTCTACGGATGGCTGCTCTTGCTCCAACAGAATCGCAGGAGAGTTCGGTTGCTCCAACGACGCCTCCTTGAGGTAGACGCGTTGAATCTGGAAAACGGGATCTTGGTCAGCCATGTCTGAGGTCTCTCTAGATAAACAGAAGCCCGCCGGCACAATGCCGACGGGCTACGAAAACAGAATTCGTTGGTGAGAATTATGTCAGGCTACAGGGGAGTGTCTGAATTTCTGTGTGTGAGGCGGGGATACTCGCCCACGGTAATGGGCAAGCGAATTTCATCTTAATTGAACTGCTTGGTGAATCGGTCGTCGTAGAGAATCGCGAACTGATTCATAGCCTCCTTCCAATCTCTGCCCGCGCGGTCCCAGTCGGCCGTGATGTTGCGCAGAGCCAGCCAGATCAGTTTGGTGGCCGCATCGTCAGTTGGGAAGTGCCCGCGTGTCTTGATGATCTTGCGCAGCCTGGCGTTGACGCTCTCGATTGCGTTGGTGGTGTAGATCACCCGCCGGATGTGCGCGGGGAAGGCGAAGAACGGGATTACCTTGTCCCAGGCCCGCCGCCATGCAGCCACAACGGTCGGAAACTTCTTGCCCCACGGCCCCTCCTCAAACGCATCCAATTCGGCCAGGGCGCCTTCTGCACTAGGCGCTGTGTACACGGGCTTGATGGCCGCTGCCAGCGCCTTGCGGTCCTTCCATGACGCGTAGTCCAGGCTGTTGCGAATCAGGTGCACGATGCAGGTCTGCAGCGTGGTGGCCGGGAACACCGTGCCCAGCGCCTCGGCCATGCCCTTGAGGCCATCGGTGACCGCAATCAGGATGTCATTGGCGCCACGCGTCTTGAGGTCGTTGAACACCTTCATCCAGAACTTGGCGCCCTCAGTGTTCTCGATCCACAGGCCCAGGATGTCTCGTGTGCCGTCTGGGCGTATACCCAGCGCCAGATAGATGGCCTTGTTGCGCACCACTGCGTCCTCGCGAATCTTGACCCGCAGGGCATCGAAGAAGACCACCGGATACATCGGCTCCAGGGCGCGTGCCTGCCAGGCGGTGACCTCGCTCATCACCGCATCCGTGACCGAGCTGATCAGGTCCGGCGAGACCTCGGTGCCGTACTGCTCGGCCAGGAAGCCCTGGATCTCACGCACCGTCATGCCGCGTGCGTACATGGCCACGATCTTGTCGTCAAAGCCGGTGAAACGGCGCTCGTGCTTGGGGATCAGCAGGGGCTCGAAGCTGCCCGAGCGGTCACGTGGCACCTCGATGCGCACAGGGCCATCCTCGGTCAGGATAGTCTTGCCGGAGGCGCCGTTGCGATGGTTCTTGCCCTCGCTGGGCTTGTCCGTACCAGCGGCATAGCCCAGATGGTGGGTGAGCTCTGCGCCCAAGGCGCGCTCAATCAGCGCCTTCTTGAACGCCATGGAAGCGGCATTCACCGCCTCCGCGCTCATGGGGCCGTTAACAAACTGGTCAATGAGTTCTTTGGGGATGGTGGGCAGCACCTGTGCTGCTTTGGGCTTGCGTGTCTTGCTCGGCATTCATGTTCCTTAGTGACATGTTAGGCCTCACACACAAAATTCCTGACAGGCTCGGCTACAGCGCCCAACAAAGGCAGCAAGCCGCCACTGCTGTCCAGCGCCATCAAATCGTCGCAACCGCCCACATGGGTATCGCCAATGAAAATTTGGGGCACCGTGCGTCGTCCGGTGAGCTCCATCATTTTCATGCGCTCATCGGGGTTGGCGTCGACGCGAATCTCTTCGATCGTGTCAACGCCTTTAGATTTCAAAATGCGCTTGGCCTGCACACAATAAGGGCAGACAGCGGTGGTGTACATCTTCACGGCTTGCATGGAGCTAATTCCTTTAAATCGTCAGCCCGAATCAGGCTTTTTCAACCGGAAGGTTAGCCAATTTCCACGCTTTCAGCCCACCCTGCATCGATTGGGCCTGCTCGTAACCCAGTTTCTTGGCAATGTTGACTGCCTTGGCAGACCGAGCGCCACTCTGGCAAACCAGCACCAAAGGCAAGCCTTTGTTTTTCACGGCGCCTGCGAGCTTCGCCTCGAGGTCAGCGAGCGGGAGATTCTTGGAGCCGACGATGTGACCAGCAGCAAACTCGGCAGCATCAGACACATCCACCACATTGGCTTTCTCACGGTTGATCAACTGAATGGCCTTGCCGGAGTCAATGCCCACTGCAGTCGCACCTTGGAACACGGGCCACAGCAGCAAGCCGCCGGACGAGAGTGCGATCGCGATCAGCATCCAGTTATCGATAAAAAATTTCACTTTGTTCCTTCTTGGTTACTTGGCTCGGAACCACCATTTTAGAATGGAGCTCCTCCAGCTGACGGACACTCCGGCCGGTTTTATCAACGTTTGAACGCACATCCATGTACAAATTAGTCCTCGTACGCCACGGCGAATCCACTTGGAATCTCGAAAACCGCTTCACCGGATGGACCGATGTAGACCTCACACCTACAGGGGTTGAGCAAGCGAAAAATGCAGGCCGACTGCTTAAAGCTGAGGGGTATGAATTTGATGTGGCCTACACCAGCGTGCTCAAGCGCGCCATCCGCACTTTGTGGCACACCCTCGATGAAATGGACCGCACATGGCTGCCGGTCGTGCACAGCTGGCGCCTCAATGAGCGCCACTACGGCGCCTTGCAGGGCTTGAACAAAACCGACATGGCCAAACAGTACGGCGACGCGCAAGTCTTGGTATGGCGCCGGAGCTACGACACCCCGCCACCTGCGCTGGAAGCCACAGACCCACGTAGCGAACGCTCAGATATCCGATACGCCAAACTACCCGCAGAACAAATCCCGCTTACAGAATGTCTGAAAGACACGGTAGACCGTGTCATGCCGTTCTGGAATGAGTCGATTGCCCCCGCCATCAAGGCAGGCAAGCGTATCGTGCTGGCAGCGCACGGCAACTCTATCCGCGCATTGATCAAGTACTTGGACGACATTTCTGACAATGACATCGTCGGCGTCAACGTCCCCAATGGAATTCCATTGGTTTACGAGCTCGACGAAAACCTCAAGCCGATTCGCCACTACTACCTCGGCGATGCGGAGGCAGCAGCCAAGGCAGCGGCAGCAGTTGCATCCCAGGGCAAGGCCTGATTCCCGGAGATTCTCACTAAACGCCCGCACCGCGGGCGTTTTTGCAGGTCTTCGCGGAACTGGTACGAGGGTTGCAACTCCAAGGTGTATATTGAGACGGCACAGGAAAAACTATGGGTCACAAACTAAAAATCACCGGCTGGGTTGCATTAGGGGTTGTTGCTGGTGCACTCACCACCGTTTCGTTGCAAACCGTCGCACGGAACTCACTCGCGCCCTTGCCGCTGGAAGAGCTACAGCAGCTTGCGACCGTGTTCGGAATGGTCAAGAGTGACTATGTGGAACCTGTAGACGAGAAAAAGCTGATCACCGACGCCATCACGGGGATGGTTGCGAGCTTGGATCCGCATTCACAGTATTTCGACAAGAAAGCCTTCAAGGAATTCAGAGAAGGTACCTCGGGCAAATTTGTCGGAGTGGGGATCGAGATTACCCAAGAAGACGGACTTGTCAAAGTCGTATCACCCATCGAGGGCTCGCCTGCCTTCCGCGCCGGCCTCAAGACCAACGATTTAATTACCAAAATCGACGACACCGCCGTCAAGGGACTGACGCTCAACGATGCCGTGAAACGGATGCGCGGAGAGCCCAACACCAAGGTCCTCTTGACCATCTTCCGCAAGGATGAAAACCGCACATTTCCTGTCACGATCATTCGAGAGGAAATTAAGCAGCAATCAGTTCGCGGAAAAATAGTGGAGCCCGGCTACGCGTGGATCCGCGTCAGTCAATTCCAAGAGCGCAGCTTCGAAGATTTCGCCAAGAAAGTGGACGAAATCTACAAGCAAGACCCCAAAATCAAAGGCTTGGTGCTGGATCTGCGCAACGACCCCGGTGGCCTGCTGACTGCTGCGGTAGCCATGTCGGCGGCCTTCTTGCCCGACAACGTGACAGTGGTATCCACCAACGGCCAGACCCCGGAAAGCAAACAGGTCCTGCGGGCTGCCGCCAGTGATATTCGCGGCCTGTCAGGCGCAGAGGCATTAAAAACATTGCCTGCTGCCTTGAAGAAAGTGCCTGTGGTGGTTTTGGTCAATGAGGGTTCGGCATCCGCCAGTGAAATAGTGGCGGGCGCATTGCAAGATCACAAACGCGCCACGATCATGGGAAGCCAGTCATTCGGTAAAGGTTCGGTACAAACCTTCCGGCCTCTGGGCCCTGACACCGGTCTAAAAATCACGACGTCGCGGTATTACACGCCCAGCGGACGCTCAATTCAAGCCAAGGGCATCGTGCCCGACTTGATGGTGGATGAAACCGAAGAGGGCAGTCCGTTCGCGGCATTGCGCATGCGCGAGGCTGATTTGGAAAAGCACCTCTCCAGCGGACAAGGCGAAGAGAAGAAAGACGCCGCTCGAGAAAAAGCCCGTGAGGAGGCATTGAAGCGCTTAGAGGAAGAGTCACGCAAACCCGCCTCCGAGCGTAGAGTGCCTGAGTTTGGTTCTGACAAAGACTTCCAGCTGATGCAGGCCATCAACCACCTGAAGGGCAAGCCTGTTCTGGTCAGCAAGACCCAGGTGGAACGTAAAGAAGAAGCCAAAGACAACTGACCGGCGGATGCAGGACGACGCACTGCTGCGATATTCGCGGCACATCTTGCTCGATGAAATCGGGATCGAGGGACAGACCCGGATTTGCGACAGTCATGTCTTAATAGTGGGTGCGGGCGGACTGGGTGCCCCCGCTGCCCTGTATCTCGCGGCTGCGGGAGTTGGTCAGATCACGCTGACAGACCCCGATGTTGTTGACCTTACCAATTTGCAACGGCAAATCATTCACTCAACAGATGCGATTGGCCAGCCTAAAGTTACCTCTGCGGCCGGCAGTCTTGCCGCGATCAACCCGCTGACCCGCGTTCACCCGTTGCAAATTCGAGCTGATACCGACTGGCTGCTGGCCCATGTGGCGCAGATGGATGTGGTGCTGGACTGCAGTGACAATTTCGAAACCCGCCAAGCAGTTAATGCGGCGTGTGTCCGCCATCGAGTGCCGCTCGTTTCCGGAGCAGCCATCCGGTTTGCCGGGCAAATCACCGTCTTTGACCATCGCACCCATGAGGCCCCGTGCTACGCGTGCGCGTTCCCACCCGACGACGCGCCGCCCGCAACTCAATGTTCCACTATGGGTGTTTTTGCACCTCTGGTGGGGATCATCGGCGCCATGCAAGCGGCTGAAGCGCTCAAACTGCTGCTTCAAGTTCCGGGCACCCTAACGGGCCAAATTTTGTTGCTGGATGCATTGTCGATGGAATGGAGCGATATGCGACTGCCCCGTAATCTGGCTTGCACTGTTTGCGGAACCTCCAGTGGCCACAATTAGCCTGAGATAGCAGGTCTTTTTAACTCCAAGGCGTTCGCCGTAGAGAGCGGGGAAATCAACGCTTCCTGTTAGACTTTAAAACACGCCAAAACCTGATCGTGGAAAAACAAAACCCCTCCCCTGCCTTGCAGCTGCATCATTTGCGGTTAGAGAACGCACGAGCGCTTTTGGAGCACGACGCTACCGTGTCCCTCCCATCAGCAGAGGACTCCCCTGAAGCTTATTTGCAGGCTGTTATCGATGGCCTGTGCGAGCTATCCCTGAGAGATCCGCTGACCGGACTGGCTAACAGGCGCCATTTCTCGGGAGTTCTGGAGCGGTCTATTGATGTGGTCGCCCGCTCAGGAGAGCCAGCTCTTTTGTTGATGCTCGACATTGATCACTTTAAAAAAGTGAATGACACATACGGCCACCAGGCTGGCGACCAAGTGCTCCAAGTCATTGCCAAAACTTTGACTGGATGTGTCAGACCGATGGATACGGTCGCCAGATTGGGCGGAGAAGAGTTTTCTGTCATGCTGCCGAGTTGCCACACAGGTTACGGCAAGGTCGTTGCAGAGCGCATCAGGGCACAGATTGAAAATCTGTCTGTTCAAATTGCACCGGGCCTCAGTATCAAAGTAACGGTGAGTATTGGTGGTGCTTACGCCCCCGAATGGGTGCGATCTACCGGCGCACTATGGTCGGAGCGTGCAGATTTGCAACTCTATCGTGCAAAAAAAGAGGGGCGCAACCGTATCTTCCTTGACCAACAACAAGAGATCTGTGTCAGTGCCGAAGAAAAAAATCTCTTGTTCGGTCACCTGTCTTTGGGCGATCCTGCGTGGATTGAAAGCGTTTCAAATGAACCACCCAACAATACGGGTGCAGGCCCCATGCAGAGGGTATTCTGATGTCTGACGTATTAAACCCACCCCACCCTGCCGAAGGCAACACCGGGTTGCCAACGCAACCATCTGGCAAGGTCATCGCGGTTACCAGCGGCAAAGGCGGCGTCGGTAAAACTTTTGTATCTGCCAACTTGGCTGCAGCCATGGCCAAACGAGGCCAGCGGGTCTTGGTGCTCGATGCCGATCTCGGTCTCGCCAACCTGGATGTGGTTTTAAACCTCTACCCCAAAATCACCTTGCATGATGTGTTCACAGGCAAGGCGAAATTGGAAGAAGCCATTATTCGTGCCCCAGGAGGCTTTTCAGTACTGCTAGCCGGATCGGGGATGGTGGAATATTCACGCCTCACGCCCGAAGTACGCGGAGACTTCCTGCGGATCATGAATGGCTTGGTACCGCATTACGACGTTGTTATCCTCGATACCGGCGCCGGAATTTCTGACGTGGTGCTATTCGCGGTCTCTCTTGCTGCGGAAGTGATGGTAGTAGCCACGCCAGAACCGACATCCCTCACAGATGCCTATGCCACCATCAAGGTACTGGTGGGGCAACAGAAACGACAGACCATCCGTCTTGTCATCAACCAGACAGCTCGCTTGGGCGATGGGCGCGCAATCACCACCCAACTTCAACAGGTCTTGGATCGCTTCGTCACCACAGATACAGGTAAACACGTGAAATTGGTTCACATGGGAGACATCCCAGCGGACCCCGCAGTACGCCAGGCAATCATGCGACGCCAGTTGTTGCTACAGGCCATGCCCGGCAGTCCCGCTGCGCTTGCAATTTCTCAACTGGCAGTCAAAGTTGAGGAAACTGTGGGCCTCAAAGCCGGATGAGGCTTGCTCTGGCCTGGGGCAACCTAGGCTGAGACTATCCAGCCTTCCAACGGATCCATGGTGAGCGGCAAGCCGTAGAGTGGTGCCCCTGCCCCATAGCGCAGCTCTGCCCAGGCAGCTAAAACAAGACAGAGCACGGCATCCAAGCTGTCACCGCTCGGGTCATCCACCAAAGCGTCACGCTGGGCGTGGCTGAGCTTGAGACGAACACCCCATCGGGTCTGCCCCATTTCGAGCGCGGTGACCAGATCCTTGCGCGCAATCAAACGTTCGGGTGTTTGCTTGGCTTTTTCATCACTCTTGTAGCTTCGGCTCCCCAACACTGCTTTCGCGATCAAGCCGGGGTAAGCCTCCAGCGCAACCCGGAGATCGGCATCGGCCCTTGCTGGTCGTATTTGCAGGCCAGGGAAATACGCACTGGCGCTCATCAGGCGGGGTACGCCGGCATGCAACATGAACGCTACGGGTGGGTTGACCCACTTCATGGAGGGACTGGACTGCGCGGGAAGATCGGTCGCGCGATGGGCAAACTTACCACCCACAGGGCGCGCGTCGCAAAACGCAACAAAAGCTGCACGGATGTCGTCACGACCCAAGGCTGCGTAATGCTTTATACAAGCCTCCCAATCCAGAGGCCAACCCATTGCCGCGACCAACTCACGCGGCAAGCCAAAAGGCAAATCGAAGGCACCAAGCCATGAGGGTTCACGCTCAAGGTAAGCGGAGAACTCGTCTAGAGATGCGAGCTTCTCTAAACCGTGCAGTACCAGCCGACCGCCAGCCTGCGCCCCCTTGGCGCACACGATCCCTTTGCGCTTGGATGGGCTACTGGAAAAATCACAACCGATCAGCACACCCATAAGAAGTCCTGAGCCATCAACTGCACACTGAGCGTTTAGAAAGAAGAAAGGCCTGCAAGTGCAGCAGCCGGGCAAGGATTAGCGCCTTTACCCAACCGCCTCAAGTGAACAGTGCGGTGCCCTCAGGCCGGCTCGGCAGCGGGCATCCCGATAGGTTGATCAACGCAGAGACAAGCCCACCTAGGGGCCTGTCCAGCGTCATGCGCCAAACGAAGTTCAGGCACGCCCAATAATGGACGCGGTGGCCATGAGCTCTTCCAAAAGTGCCAAAGACACTTTGCCAGAAACCGAGTAAGGGTCCAATTCGGGGCGCTCTGCATACTTCAGCAGAATGTTGGTGTTGATTTTGGACATATTGACCTGTCCCATCGTCCAGCCACCAAAGCGGCGCTCCGTGATTTCCTCGTAGTGCAGCAGCACGACGTCTTTGTGACGGGTGTCTTTTTGGATATGGCCGTACAACTCACTGACGGCCATGCGCCCGCCTTCAATGGCCTGCAAGAAAATACCGCCCCCGTAGCACAAAATGCCGGTGATGCCGCAAGTCGGGTTGTAGTTGCGAGACTGCGCGAGGATCGCATCGATCGCATCAGGGTTGGAGTCAATCGCGCGGCTAGCGTAAAGCAAACGAACCAACATGGCATTAGCCTTTCTGGGGAATGAGGGAGAGAAATTCGCGGCGCAGGTTGGGGTCCTTCAAGAAGACGCCACGCATAACCGAATTGATCATTTTGCTGTCCATGTCCTTAACGCCGCGCCAAGCCATGCAATAGTGGCTGGCTTCCATCACGATGGCCAAACCGTCGGGCTGGGTCTTTTCCTGGATCAGGTCAGCGAGCTGCACCACAGCCTCTTCTTGGATCTGGGGACGTCCCATGATCCACTCGGCCAAGCGCGCGTATTTGGACAAACCAATCACATTGGTGTGCTCATTGGGCATCACACCGATCCAGATTTTCCCGATCACCGGGCAAAAGTGATGGCTGCATGCACTGCGGACCGTGATGGGCCCGACGATCATCAACTCATTGAGGTGACCGACGTTGGGGAATTCAGTGATGGTGGGCGCCGGCACATAACGGCCGCGGAACACCTCATTGAGGTACATCTTGGCCACACGCCGCGCGGTGTTGTCGGTGTTGTGGTCATTTTCAATGTCAATCACCAAGCTGTTCAACACACCGCGCATTTGCACTTCGACCTCATCCAGCAGCGTCTCGAGCTCGCCGGGCTGAATGAATTCAGAGATGTTGTCGTTTGCGTGAAAGCGCTTGCGAGCAGCTTTCAATCGTTGGCGGATTTGGGTGGAAAGCGGAGTTCCTTCCAGCGCGTCTGTAGAGCTCATAAGGGATTTTGGTGTCATGAAAGTCTCGTCATGGTAACAGCGATTGGCTTTTAATGTTTTTAGCAAAATGCCCTGATAAACATTACGCCTAGCGCTATATATTTAATAGCGCCGTCCACTAAATAGCAAGATCAGGCGCATCGCCCCGTAAGCCATCCGATCAAAGACCCGTTCAAACCACGGGCGATGGGCATCTGCCGTCAGATCCCAAGGCCGGGTGTGACCCTGAATCACCTGCTCCAAGGCGCCAGACAAGCGGCCGGCGAACTTCTCGTCATGCACCACCACATTGGCTTCTCTCGCCAGAAGTAAGCTCAGAGGGTCGAGGTTGGACGACCCGATGGTGGCCCACACACCGTCAACCACCGCTACCTTGGCATGCAGAAAACCGGGCATGTATTCACAGATCTCCACTCCTCGTGCAGCAAGAAGGCTGAGCACCGGGCGGGCCGCGTGGTACTGCATGAAATATTCGTACTGACCCTGGACCACAACCCGCACACGCACCCCACGTTTCACCGCATGGATTAGTGCCCGCCTCAATCGACCACCGGGCAGGAAATAGGCATTCGCCAGCACCACGTGTTCGCGGGCAGAGCCAATCGCCTTGAGATAGCTCCGCTCAATCGTCGTGCGATTGCGCACGTTATCGCGCAAGAGCAAGGCTGCCAGCACGCTGCCATCATCCCCTTTGGAAGCGCCCGGCGCATCGCTTAGCGGAGGCAAAAGCCGAAAGGCCTTCCAGCTTTGGCGGACGCGGGTCCACTGAAGAGACTCCAACTGCCGGGTCGCTTGCAGGCGGGCCCAAAACTGGGCCATCACCGCATGGCATTGCGCGACCAAAGGGCCTGTCACCGCCACGGCGTAGTCGAGTCGCGGGACACTGAGTGCGCCGAAGTGAGGGTCGAGCCTGTCGTCCAGGATGTTGATACCACCACAAAACGCCCGCTGTCCATCGACCACACACAATTTGCGATGCAGACGCCGCCACCGGCCAGGGATCATCACCCCTAGGTAGCCGAAGGGCGCGTAGCGGTGCCATTGCACTCCACTCTGGCGCCAGCGCTCCAACCAATGGGCGGGCAGATAGGGGGTACCCACACCATCCATCACCACAAATACCGCGACCCCACGCTCCGCTGCGCGGGCCAAGGCCTCGGCCACATCGGCCCCTTGGCCGTTGAAATCAAAAATGTAGGTCTCCAGCCGCACCTCGTGTTGGGCAGCATCGATGGCCCCCACCAGCGCCGGAAAAAACTCATCACCACCACATAGCAAATGCAGTACATGGCCCGCCTTGACCTCTGGGGGCTTCAGCATACCGGCCACTCCGGGGGCAAGTTCCACTCCGTCACCAAGGGCAGATGGTCTGACATGCGCGCCCACTGCGGGCCGCGCGGCACATGCGACACCGCAGGCAACAGGCCCCGGCCCAGCACATGATCCAATTGCACCAGCGGCAACCGGGAGGGAAAGGTGGCGCATCGACGGGCCACAGGGGCCTGCAGTTCAGAACCTGCCAGTTGCTTTGCCACCCAAGGCCCGAGGTCATTGAAGTCGCCCGCGACCAGTAACGGGCAGTGCCGCGGTATCTCACGCTCCACATAGCGAGCCAGCTGCTGTAGCTGACGTGCACGGCTCGTCCGTATCAGCCCCAAATGGACCACCAGTACATGCACACTGCGGCCCGCGACATCCAACTCCACATGCAAAAGACCCCGCTGCTCCAAGCGGTGGTCAGACATATCTTCGTGTTGGTGCGTCAGCACCGGCCATCGTGACAGCAAGGCATTGCCGTGCTCACCATGGCGAGTGACGGCATTGGTGCGGTACACCGCGTGGTAGCCCTCAGGAGCGAGAAATTCGGCTTGAGGCGCCTCTGGCCAATGCGGAAAATGCCGGGATTCACCGTGGTGCATTTTGCGAACTTCTTGCAAACACAGCACATCGGCCTCCATGCCGGCCATCGCATGGCTGAGGTTGTGAATCTCCAAACGGCGCATCGGGCCAAAACCTTGTACACCCTTGTGGATGTTGTAAGTGACAACGCGCAACTTTGTCATGCCTCGCTCCGCCCTAATGGCAGCCGATCCCGGTGCATCAGCATCAAGATGGCCTCCGCATTGGAAGGAGAAAAGCAGAGATCCGCTGCATCGGCCATCGGCAGCCAACAGCTAGCCGTGTGCTCCGTCGGGCTCAATTGAATTTCGGGCTTGTGCGGAACACCCAAGCCAAACACCCGCTCGGTGTTGTGCGTGACACCGGGAGCGTATCGGTACAGCCAGCGGGGATAAATCGGATAAATGTTCTCCAGCTCCCAATCGACCAGCCCGTACTCGAAGGGCCCGCCGGATCGGCAGTCTAGGCCCGTCTCCTCCCAGACCTCCCGGGCTGCTGTGACGGCCCAGCTCTCCTCTGGAAAGTCTTTGGCGCCTGTCACGGATTGCCAAAAGGGTGGCGCCAAGGGGTCGGGCTCCACACGGCGTATCAGCAGTACCTCGTGCTGTGGCGTGTAAATCACCACCAAGACCGACTGAGGAATTTTGTACGGCAACGTCATGAGCCTCGCAATGAAAAAAGGCGCCATAAAGGCGCCCTTTCATTGTGCACGACCCGCTGACGAGCCCACCACGTTTCAGGCTGTTTTGGCCAAATCCACGTTGCGCAAGCGGATGTGCAGTTCGCGCAGCTGCTTTTCGTCCACCGGGCTCGGCGCTTGGGTCAACAAGCACTGAGCACGCTGGGTCTTGGGGAAAGCAATCACGTCACGAATGGACTCTGCACCGGTCATCAAGGTCACGATACGGTCCAAACCGAAGGCCAAGCCACCGTGAGGAGGCGCGCCGTACTGCAAGGCATCCAGCAAGAAGCCGAACTTGAGCTGGGCTTCTTCCGGTGTGATCTTCAGGGCATCGAACACCTTTTGCTGCACGTCGGCGCGGTGGATACGGACAGAGCCGCCACCCATTTCCCAGCCGTTCAACACCATGTCGTACCCTTGCGAGATGCATTTCTCGGGCGCGGTGACCATCCAGTCTTCGTGGCCTGCCTTGGGAGCTGTGAACGGGTGGTGCACGGCGGTGTAGCGCCCGTTTTCCTCGTCGAATTCGAACATGGGGAAGTCGACCACCCACATCGGACGCCAGCCGGCAGTGAACAAACCGTTCTTCTTGCCGAACTCGCTATGCCCGACCTTCAGGCGCAGGGCACCGATCGCGTCGTTGACAATCTTTTCCTTGTCTGCACCGAAGAAGATCAAATCGCCATTCTGGGCACCAGTGCGCTCCAGCACAGCTGCCAAAGCCGCATCGTGGATGTTTTTCACGATAGGGCTTTGCAGACCATCACGGCCCTTGGAAAGGTCGTTCACGCGGATGTAGGCCAAGCCCTTGGCTCCGTAGATCTTGACGAACTCGGTGTAAGCATCGATTTCGCCACGGCTGATACCACCGCCTTCCACCGAGCCACCGGGAATGCGCAAGGCCACCACACGGCCGCCCTTCATGGTGGCGGCGCCGGAGAAGACCTTGAAGTCCACATCCTTCATGACGTCGGTGAGCTCGGCAAACTCAAGGTTCACGCGCAAGTCCGGCTTGTCGGAGCCGTACAAGCGGGCTGCGTCCTGGTAGGTCATGACCGGGAATTCACCGAGGTCCACACCAATGGTGTTCTTGAACACGGTGGTGATCATGCCTTGGAACATGTCACGGATGTCCTCTTCGGTCAGGAACGAGGTTTCAATATCGATCTGGGTGAATTCGGGCTGGCGGTCAGCGCGCAAGTCTTCGTCGCGGAAGCACTTGGTGATCTGGTAGTAGCGGTCGAAACCCGCCACCATCAGCAACTGCTTGAACAACTGGGGCGACTGAGGCAAGGCAAAGAACTGGCCATCGTGCACACGGCTGGGCACCAGGTAGTCGCGCGCGCCTTCGGGTGTGCTCTTGGTCAACATCGGGGTTTCGATGTCCACAAAACCGTTGGCGTCCAAAAACTTGCGAACTTCCATGGCTACGCGGTAGCGCAGCATCAGGTTGTTTTGCATGTAGGGGCGACGCAGATCCAACACGCGATGGGTCAAGCGGGTGGTTTCGGACAGGTTGTCTTCATCGAGCTGGAACGGAGGTGTGACCGACGCATTCAGCACCGTCAGCTCGTGGCAGAGCACTTCAATTTTGCCGCTCTTGAGGCCATCATTGGTGGTGCCTTCAGGGCGAGCACGCACCAGGCCTTTGATTTGCACGCAAAACTCGTTGCGGATCTCTTCAGCCACCTTAAACATGTCGGCGCGATCGGGATCGCAGACTACTTGCACGTAGCCTTCGCGGTCACGCACGTCGACAAAAATCACACCACCGTGGTCGCGGCGACGGTTCACCCAGCCACACAGGGTAACGGTTTGGCCCAACAGGGCTTCGGTCACAAGACCGCAATAGTGAGTACGCATAGCCATAGAGTGCTTTCGATTCGTCGCAGTGCCTGCGACGGGTTAGTAATAGGGTTATTGAGGGGCGCTACCCGGCTTCGCGGGGAGTGCAGTGGGGGCTACAGAGCCCATAGAGATCACATAAGTCAACGCTTCGTCCACGCTCATGTCGAGCTCAATGACATCCTTACGCGGCAACATCAGAAAGAAACCGCTGGTGGGGTTGGGCGTGGTCGGGACGTACACACTGACAAAAGCGTCACCCAAATGCGAGGCTACCTCTCCGCCCGGCGTACCGGTCTGGAAACCGATCGTCCAGCTGCCTTCGCGGGGGTATTGAATCAGCAGGGCGGTGCGAAACGCATTTCCATTGCTGGAGAACAAGGTGTCCGACACCTTTTTGACACTGTTGTAAATGGATTTGACAATCGGAATGTTGGTAAACAACTTGTCCCATTGCTTGACCCACCAGCGTCCTGCGACGTTGGATACCAAAGCGCCCGTCACCAACAGGGCCGCAAACACCAAAACCACCCCTAAACCGGGAATACTGTGCAGGCGCTCAATGGTCGGCGCACTGCTGGTCGGCGCGACCGCCGATACGCCACTCAAAAAGCCAGCGAACACAGCGTCCAGCAAACCCACCAACCACAAAAGAACCCAGATCGTGATCGCCAACGGCAACCACACCATCAGGCCGGTAAGCAGGTATTTCTTAATGGGCACAGGTGCTCCGGTTCAGGTGGAAGTAGACGGTGTCGATGCCGCGGCCGGCGCAGGTGCTGCGGCCGGCGCCTCCGATTTGGAGTCCGTTTTCGCGTCGGTTTTGGGTGCTCCGCTGTCCGGGGCGGCAGGCGCCACACCGGTTGCGGGGGCACTGCCACCCTTGAAATCGGTCACATACCAGCCAGAACCCTTGAGTTGGAAACCGGCGGCGGTTAATTGCTTTTTGAATGCCGGGGCACTGCACTGAGGGCAATCCTGCAGGGGTGCATCAGAGATTTTCTGCAATACATCCTTGGCAAACCCGCAGGACTCGCATTTATAGGCGTAAATGGGCATGGAAGTAGAGCTCAGACCTGAAGTTGCAAAACTCTCAATTATAGGTGCGCTGTCAGAACCACCGGAGGCGCGCCCAAAGCTGCAGCACCACCAGCCCCACAGAAAACCCGATGACGATGGTCACCAGCGTCTGCAGCAAACGATTGGTGCGCTTTTGCTCCACTAACAGCTCGCGGATCAACGCGTCATTGCCGGAGTTGGGCCGCTGCAAGTACAGGTGAAGCAAACCGGGCAACTCCGGCAACAACTTGGCATAACGGGGCGCCTGGGCCTTGAGCTCGTGCAGCAATTTTTGCGGCCCCACCTGCTGCAGCATCCACTGCTCCAAAAAGGGCTTGGCCGTGGCCCACAAATCCAACTCCGGATCGAGGTCTCGCCCCAAACCTTCGATGTTGAGCAAGGTTTTTTGCAGCAACACCAGCTGCGGCTGAATCTCGACCTGGAATCGTCGCGAGGTCTGGAAAAGCCGCATCAGCACCATGCCAAGCGAAATTTCCTTGAGTGGCCGGTCGAAATACGGCTCGCAAACCGCCCGCACCGCCGCTTCCAACTCATCTACCCGGGTCGCCGCAGGCACCCAACCAGACTCAATGTGCAGCTCCGCCACGCGCTTGTAATCGCGGCGGAAAAACGCCACAAAGTTCTGTGCGAGATACTCTTTGTCGACCTCGGTGAGGGTGCCAACAATTCCGAAATCCAATGAAATATAGCGCCCGAAGGTCTCAGGCGCCAAGCTCACTTGGATGTTGCCCGGATGCATATCCGCATGGAAAAAGCCATCGCGGAACACCTGAGTGAAAAACAGCGTCACGCCGTCACGCGCCAACTTGGGAATGTCCACCCCTGCTGCACGCAGGGCATCGATCTGGCTGATGGGAACACCCACCATGCGTTCCATGACCAGCACTTCAGTGGAGCAATAGTCCCAGTGCATTTCAGGGATAAGCACAAGATCCAAGCCTTCCATATTGCGGCGCAACTGCGCCGCGCTGGAGGCTTCACGGACCAGGTCCAACTCGTCGTGCAGGTATTTGTCAAACTCTGCCACCACCTCGCGGGGCTTGAGGCGCTTGCCATCAGCTGACAGCCCCTCGACCCAACCGGCCATCATGCGCATGAGTGCCAAGTCTTTGTCGATCACCCGCAACATGTCAGGGCGCAGTACCTTGACGGCTACTGCGCGCTCCCGCCCCTGCCGGTCCCGCAATACTGCGAAATGTACTTGGGCGATCGATGCACTCGCTACAGGAGTGCGCTCGAACGACACAAACAATTCCGACACCGGCTTGCCCAGTGCACGCTCAATCGTGGCTACCGCGATGGCTGAATCAAATGGGGGCACCCGGTCTTGCAGCTTGGCCAGCTCATTGGCAATATCCAGCGGCAACAAATCGCGGCGGGTCGACAACACCTGACCGAACTTGACAAAAATCGGGCCCAAACGCTCCAGCGCTTCACGCAGGCGTTGACCACGGGGCTCATCGAGAGAACGACCAACCGACACAATGCGGGCCAGCAGGCGCAGCCAAGGCTTCTGGAAGCTGGTGAGCACCAGCTCGTCGAGCCCATAGCGCAGGACGACCCAAACGATAAAAAACCCGCGGCCGAAGCGGCTCATGGCGTGGTGCCGGCCGAACCCGCTGGCGCGCGTTTGGACACGAACTGCTGCAGAGCCTGGCCGGTGGTACGGCAGATTTGCATCAACATGTGCGCGGGTGCATCGCCCATGATCTTGGAGAGATCCTCCTCCACGTCCCAGCGCACATGGTCTGCCAGCCAGTTGACTTCAGCGGCTAACTGCACATCACCTTCGATCCGCACTGAGGGTTTGGCACCTTGCATGACCGCCCGCGCAATTGCGAAGGGGGAGTCGTCGGTGATGGTCAGAGAAAGGTCGGGGGTGGCTTCAGCGTCTGCCAGATCGAGCAGGCCCGCTGCCGTCGCCTGAACCCGGAAGGTGAACTCACGCCATTGCGCGTGAATGACGCGCCCTTTTTGTCGCGCCAAACGCTCGGTAGCCTGGGGCTCCTGCTGAAGCACGTGATTGAGCAAGAGCACCACACGACGGTGGCTTTCTTCAATCGCCCAAGCAGGCGGCGTCAGTGGAAAGGGAAGGTTCTGGAAGAGGCCTTCCAGCATAGAAAAAGGGGACTGTGTTGCCATAGTCCCCCATTATCTGCCTGAAAAATGACCGGCTTTACTGCAGGGCTTGAACCCCTGCCACCAACCAGCCGCTGCTGCCGTTTTTGGCCTTGGTCATGTTCCAGACTTCGCGGAACGGGCTAGGGCCTGCCGACAACTCTTCGCGAATCATTCCGGAGAATTCCACGCTGGCCATGTACTCGTCAGGCAACTCCTCGATGCCCAGCAAACGGGCGTCAATCATCACTACATCGGTGTGGTTGGCACCAGTACCGGTGTGCGCTTCCCGCTCGGCGAGCTGGGACTGAATTTCGCGGGTCATGTCGTCGGTCATCATGGCGCGCAAGGCGGCCACGTCCGACCGGTCCCAGGCTGCCTGCAGCGTCACAAAATTCGCTTTGGCAGACTTCAAAAAGCCTTCGGAATCAAACCCTGCAGGCACGCCCCAATTCTGGGAGCCCATCAGCGCGGAGCCGATCATCGAACCGCTGGAAGCCTGAGGCGCCTCAAAGCCCATATGGTTTCGCTCCCATGGGCGGGCCGATGCGTCGTTGCCGACATTCTCGGCACGGTACTGCTTCAAATCCTGCACCGGCGCCGGACCTGCGGGTACCCCTGCGCCCTGAAAAGCAAACGGCGAGGCCTGTTGAACGGCAGTTTTACGGCTGCGCATCAACCACCCCACCAGCATCATGACGCCCAATGCCAGCAGGCCGAACATCAAGATGTTGCCGAACGCCTCACCGAAACCCAGTGAATTCGCCAACCAAGCCAGCCCTAAGCCTGCTGCCAAGCCACCCAACATGGCGCCCCAAGGCCGCTTAGGCGCTTGCGCCGCAGCGGGCGCTGCAGCAGGAGCGGGCGCTGCAGCAGGAGCGGGCTTCGCCGCTGCGCTGTTGACGTTTTGCGAAGGGGCTACCGGTGTTGCCGGTGATGCACCCGTTGAATCCCGCTGGGTGACGTTGCTGGACTGCTTACCGAACGACTTCCCTCCGCCCAGGCGTTTGGCGGCTTCTGCGTTAAAGCCCGAAAGGGATAGCGCGAGTGTCAATGCCAATGCCCACAATTTCATAGTTATCTCCTGGGTGTAACTGTCTTCAGCACTTGATTCCAACATGCAAGGCGGCAATACCGCCAGTCAAATTGTGATAGTCCACATGACCAAAGCCCACTTTGTGCATCAGGGTCTTTAGCTCTTGCTGGCCCGGGTGCATCCGGATGGATTCCGCCAAGTACCGGTAACTGGCGTCATCACCCGCGATCAGCTTGCCCAAACGTGGCAACACCTTGAAAGAGTACCAGTCGTACACCTTCTCCAAGGGGGGTGCCACCTTGGAAAACTCCAGCACCAACAGCTTGCCGCCGGGCTTCAACACCCGTTGCATTTCTGCCAAAGCCACGTCTTTGTGGGTCATGTTGCGCAATCCGAAGGCCACGCTGACCACATTGAAATAGTTGTCCGGGAAAGGCAACTTTTCGGCATCGCACACCAGCGTGGGCAACACGATGCCGGCATCCAGCAGGCGGTTGCGGCCGGTGGAGAGCATGGCCTGATTGATATCGGTGTGCACCACCTGTCCGGACGTGCCGACTTTTTTGGAGAATGCCATGGCGAGGTCGCCGGTGCCGCCAGCAATGTCCAGCGCCTTGTCGCCCTCCTTCAGGTTGGCCACCAGCACGGTGTAGGCTTTCCAGGCGCGGTGCAGGCCGGCGGACATCAGGTCGTTCATCAAGTCGTATTTGGGGGCAACGGAATCGAACACACCACGCACGTGGCTGGCTTTCTCTGATTCATCGACCGACTTGAAACCGAAATGGGTAGTACTCATAGTTTTAGTCCAATTGGGCTCCAGCGCTCATGGAATATGCGCGGGTAGCTCCTGAAACAATAGCAATCAGGCTGGGATCAGTGGCTGGCACAGCCGTGGCCGCCTTTAGGTGCCATGACTGCATCGCGCGCTACGCCCGCGGCCTTCAGCTTGTCCTCGTAATCCTGCCAAAGGCGCGTCTGCTGGGAACCCAAAAAATACAGGTAGTCCCAGGTGTAGATGCCGGTGTCGTGTCCGTCGGAAAAACGGGGCTGCACCGCATAGTTGCCTACTTGCTCCAGCGCTTCCAACTCCACGTCGCGCTTGCCGGTTTGCAGGGTCTCTTGGCCCGGGCCATGGCCCTGCACCTCGGCAGACGGCGAGTAGACCCGCATCAGCTCAAACGGAATGCGAAAACGCGCCCCATCAGAAAAGCCCACTTCCAGCACACGGCTCTGGCCGTGCACGGTGAGGTCTTGCGGGGTCGGCGCGCCAGCGGTCAAACCTGCCATTGCGCCCCCTTAGACCAGCACGCGCTCAATGCCACCGGCATTGGCGGTTTGCACGTACTCGGGCAACCATTCCTTGCCCAGAATCTGGTTGGCCATTTCGACCACGATGTAGTCGGCCTCCAGCAAGCCGTTGTTCAGGTCGTTGCCGTAGCGACTCAGACCTTGCAAGCAGCTCGGGCAGCTGGTCAAAATCTTGACGTTACCTTCTGCCTTGGCCGACTGTCCCTCGGGCACAGTCAGGGCTCGCAATGCAGTTTCGCCCTTGCGCAACTCCTCTTCCTTGCGGAAGCGGATTTGAGTGGAGATGTCCGGGCGGGTCACACCCAGCGTGCCGGACTCGCCGCAGCAGCGGTCATTCTTCAAAACTGCGTCGCCCACGAGGGCCTTGACCGTCTTCATCGGGTCCTGCAGCTTCATGGGGCTGTGGCAAGGGTCGTGGTACAGATAGCCCGCACCCGCGCTGCCCTCTGGAACCAGGGTGATGCCCTTTTCAAGCAAATATTCATGGATGTCGATGATGCGGCTGCCGGGGAAGATCTTGTCGAACTCGTAGCCCTGCAACTGGTCGTAACAAGTACCGCAGCTCACCACGACCGTCTTGATATCCAGGTAATTCAGCGTGTTGGCCACTCGGTGGAACAGCACCCGGTTATCAGTGATCATCTTCTCGGCTTTGTCCGCCTGGCCACTGCCACGCTGGGGGTAACCGCAGCACAGGTAGCCCGGTGGCAGCACGGTTTGCACACCGGCATGCCAGAGCATGGCTTGGGTGGCCAAACCCACTTGGCTGAACAAGCGCTCCGAGCCGCAGCCGGGGAAGTAGAACACCGCCTCGGTCTCGGCCGTAGTAGCCTTGGGGTTGCGGATGATGGGCACGTAATCCGCATCTTCAATGTCCAGCAAGGCTCGGGCCGTCTTCTTGGGCAAGCCGCCGGGCATCTTCTTGTTGATAAAGTGGATCACCTGCTCTTTGATGGGCGCAGTGCCCACCGTGGCTGGCGGCTTGGCGGTTTGCTTTTTGGCAGCTAGGCGCAAGACCTGGTTAGCCAGTCGCTGGGCCTTGAAGCCCACGCCCACCATGGCTGAGCGCATCAGCTTGATGGTCTCGGGATTGGTGGCGTTCAGGAAGAACATGGCGGCCGCGTTGCCGGGGCGGAAGGACTTCTGCCCCATCTTGCGCAACAAGTTGCGCATGTTCATGGTCACATCGCCAAAGTCGATCTTCACCGGACAGGGCGATTCGCACTTGTGGCAGACCGTGCAGTGGTCGGCCACGTCCTCAAACTCTTCCCAATGCTTGACGCTGATGCCGCGGCGGGTCTGCTCTTCATAAAGGAAGGCCTCGACCAGCAATGAGGTGGCCAGAATCTTGTTGCGCGGGCTATAGAGCAGGTTGGCACGCGGCACGTGGGTGGCACACACCGGTTTGCACTTGCCGCAGCGCAGGCAGTCTTTCACCGAATCGGCGATGGCGCCGATATCACTCTGCTGCATGATCAAGGACTCGTGCCCCATCAGGCCGAACGAAGGCGTGTAAGCGTTGGTCAAGTCAGCGTAAATTGCAGAGCCATCGGCAGTCAAATGCGGCGCGAACCCGCTTCCAGGCTGCGCGGGCAGCTCCTGATTTCGGAGCAACTTGCCTTTATTGAAACGGCCTTCAGGGTCCACTTTGGCCTTGTAGGCAATGAAGGGCGCCAGCTCGGCTTCGCTCAAAAACTCCAACTTGGTAATGCCGATGCCGTGCTCGCCGGAGATCACGCCATCCAGGCTGCGGGCCAGCGCCATGATGCGTTTGACCGCACCGTGAGCGGCTTGCAGCATGTCGTAGTCGTCGCTGTTAACCGGGATGTTGGTGTGCACATTGCCGTCGCCGGCGTGCATGTGCAAGGCCACCCAGACACGGCCTTTAAGCACGCGCTTGTGGATGGCAGTGCACTCCGCCAGGATGGCATCAAACGCCGCGCCGGTGAAGATGGCTTGCAGCGGCGTGCGGATTTGTGTCTTCCAGCTGGCGCGCAGGCTGTGGTCTTGCAGCTGAGGGAACAAGGTTTCCACCCCATCCAGCCAGCCCTGCCACTGGCTGCGCACCTGCGCCACCAAGTCTAATGCCTGGGCCACACGGTCTTCCAGAAGCTCGGCCGATGGAATGTCGTTGGCGTCATCGGTCTTGCCCAAGGGCAGATCGCTGCGTTCAAAGAAGGTGGTCAGCGCATCACACAGGGCCAGCTTGTTCTGCAGGCTCAGTTCAATGTTGATGCGCTCGATGCCGTCGGTGTACTCCGCCATGCGGGGCAGCGGGATCACCACGTCTTCATTGATCTTGAACGCGTTGGTGTGCTTGCTGATGGCAGCCGTGCGCTTGCGGTCCAGCCAAAATTTCTTGCGGGCCTCGGGGCTAATGGCCACGAATCCTTCGCCACTGCGGCCGTTGGCCAGGCGCACCACTTCGCTGGTAACACGAGCCACATCGTCCGCGTTGTCGCCGGCAATATCGCCGAACAACACCATTTTGGGGAAGCCGCCGCGCTTGCTCTTGGTGGCGTAGCCCACCGCTTTCAGGTAGCGGTCGTCCAAATGCTCCAGTCCGGCCAGCAAAACGCCGCTGCGTTTTTGCTCGGCGAACATGAAGTCCTTGATATCCACGATGCTGGGCACCGCGTCTTTGGCATTGCCAAAGAACTCGAGGCACACCGTGCGAGTGTGGGCGGGCATCTTGTGCACCACCCAGCGCGCGCTGGTGATCAGGCCATCCGAGCCCTCTTTCTGAATGCCGGGCAAGCCACTCAGGAACTTGTCGGTCACGTCCTTGCCCAGGCCTTCTTTGCGGAAGGTGGCGCCAGGAATATCCAGGCGCTCTTTGCGGATGGGTGTTTTGCCGTCGGCCTTGTAGTACTGCAGCTCAAAGCTGGCCACGTCCACGTCATGGATCTTGCCCATGTTGTGGTTGATACGGGTCACTTCCAGCCACTCGGCCTGCGGCGTCACCATGCGCCAGCTGGCCAGGTTGTCCAGCGCAGTGCCCCAGAGCACCGCTTTTTTGCCGCCTGCATTCATGGCGATATTGCCGCCAATACACGAGGCCTCGGCAGACGTGGGGTCCACCGCAAACACATAACCACCGCGCTCGGCGGCATCGGCCACGCGCTGGGTGACCACACCGGCCTCGGACCACACGGTGGCCACGTCGCGATCCAGCCCAGGGAGGCGTTTCATCTCCACCTCGGTCATGGCTTCGAGCTTTTCGGTGTTGATGACCACGCTCTTCCAGGTGAGCGGAATCGCGCCGCCGGTGTAGCCGGTGCCGCCCCCACGGGGGATGATGGTCAGCCCCAACTCAATACAACCTTTGACCAAGCGGGCCATTTCCTCTTCCGAGTCGGGGCACAGCACCACAAAGGGATATTCCACACGCCAGTCGGTCGCATCGGTAACGTGGCTCACGCGTGAGAGGCCATCAAACTTGACGTTGTCCTTGGCGGTAAGTTTGTAGAGCAGCTTCTGGGTCTTTTTGCGCAGGGCAGCCACTTCCACAAACGCCGCGTCAAACGCTTTAACCGCCGCGCGGGCAGCCACCAGCAGCTGGCCGACCATGGCGTCGCGCTCGGGGTCAGCCTCTGGGGTACGGCGTTTCTCGACTTCCGAGAGGCGGTGGTTCAAGGCATCGACCAGTTGGCCGCGGCGTTTGGGGTTGTCCAGCAGGTCGTCCTGCAGATAGGGGTTGCGCTGCACCACCCAGACATCGCCCAGCACCTCGTAGAGCATCCGGGCTGAACGCCCGGTCTGGCGCTCGCCACGCAGCTGGTTCAACAACTCCCAGCTTTGAGAACCCAGCAAACGGATCACGATTTCCCGGTCAGAGAAAGACGTGTAGTTGTACGGGATTTCACGGATGCGCTCTTGCGCGTGCGCGCCCGATTGGGCAACGCTGAGAAGGTGATTGAGCGAGGTGGGAGCGTTCATCAGGGTGTGTAGTTGCTGCCATGGGCCCCAGAAAGGCCTATTTTGGTAGGTTTGCGATGGTACCGCACCGCCTATACACGGGCTTTTCTAATGGAAACCCCTGACCGTCCGGTCAAGAACCGTAGTGTGTAATCGACGTGACACAAAATTGAAATGAAGCGCCCCTAAAGTCGCTTCTTTCGCATTACAGGAAAGTTCTATGTCTATCACCCGCAGAGCATTGTCGATCGCTGCTGTTTCCGCTGCAGCGTTTTCCGTCGTAGCACCAGCACAGGCCCAAACCGACATCCAATGGTGGCACTCGATGACCGCCGTGAATGGCGAATGGGTGAATGATCTGGCGAAAGAATTCAACGCCAGCCAAAAGGAATACCGGATTCTCCCGACCTTCAAAGGCACTTACGACGAGTCCATGACCGCCGCTGTCGCCGCCTTCCGTGCCGGCAATGCTCCACACATCTTGCAAGTCTTTGAAGTCGGCACCGCCACCATGATGGCCAGCAAAAACGCCGTCGTGCCCGTGGGCAAGGTTATGACCGACGCGGGCTACAAGTTTGACCCCAAGGCCTACGTACCCGCAGTGGCAGGCTACTACACCGCGCCCAATGGACAGATGCTGAGCTTCCCGTTCAACAGCTCCACAACTGTTTTCTACTACAACAAAGACGCTTTCAAAGCGGCTGGCCTGGATACCGAAAAGGCACCATCCACCTGGGCGGAAGTCGCCCTAGCGGGAGCCAAGCTCAAAGCCAACGGCCACAAGTGCCCGCTGTCCATCGCATGGCAAGGTTGGACCCAGCTGGAAAGCTTCTCGGCATGGCACAACGTGGAATTCGCAACCAAGCAAAACGGCTTGGCCGGCATGGATGCGCGCCTGCGCATCAACTCGCCGCTGCATGTGCGCCACATTGAAAACCTGTCCAACATGGCCAAGCAAGGCATCTTCGTCTACAAGGGCCGCGGCAACGTGCCTGAAGCCAGCTTCGTGTCCGGCGAATGCGCCATGATGACAACATCCAGCGGCTTCTACGGCAACGTGAAGAAAAACGCCAAGTTCAACTTCGGTTTGGCCCAATTGCCGCACTACCAAGACGTCCCCGGCGCGCCGCAAAACACCGTGATCGGTGGCGCTAGCCTGTGGGTCATGGCCGGTAAAAAGGCCGAAGAATACAAAGGCATTGCCAAATTCTTTGACTTCCTGTCCAAGCCCGAAGTGCAGTCAGCCAGCCATAAGCGTACCGGCTACCTGCCGATCACGACTGCCGCGTTCCAGCTGACTGAAAAATCGGGCTTCTACAAAGAAAACCCCGGCACTGATGTGGCGGTGAACCAGATGATCCGCAAGGTCACTGACAAATCGCGCGGCATCCGCTTGGGTAACTATGTGCAGATCCGCTCTATCGAGGACGAAGAACTCGAACAAGTCTGGGCTGGCAAGAAAACCGCCAGAGAAGCGCTCGACTCGGTTGTGACCCGCGGCGATGAGTTGCTGGCACGTTTCGAAAAAGCCAACAAGTAATCTTTTTCAACTTCCACCGAGTGGCGGCTTATGCCGCCACTTTGCATTTCTGATCGGAACATATGGCTGCTGAAAAACGCGTCGTTTTTAAATCTGCGTGGCTGCCATGGGTGCTAATTGCGCCGCAGGTCGCTGTTATCTCTATCTTCTTCTTCTGGCCGGCAGCCCAAGCCTTGCTGCAATCTGTGCAGCAAAGTGATGCGTTTGGTACCTCGGTAGAGTTTGTAGGGCTCGAAAACTTCCGTAACCTGTGGAACGATGCTTCGTACCTTGCCTCGTTCAAAGTAACGGCTGTTTTTTCGATTTTGGTTGCGGTACTGGGCTTGTCGTTGTCTCTCACCCTGGCCATCTTTGCGGACCGTGTGGTCAAAGGCTCCGGCGTATACCGCACCTTCTTGATCTGGCCTTACGCTGTAGCCCCCGCAGTGGCGGGCGTACTCTGGCTGTTCATGTTTGCCCCCAGCATCGGCATCGTGAGCTACGGCATCCGCGAGCTGGGCATGTCCTGGGATCCGCTGCTCAACAGCAACCACGCCATGTCGCTTATCGTCATGGCTGCGGTGTGGAAGCAAATTTCATACAACTTTCTGTTCTTTCTCGCAGGCTTGCAATCCATCCCCAAGTCGCTCATTGAAGCCGCTTCCATGGACGGTGCCCGGCCATGGCGCCGGTTCTGGACAATTCAACTGCCGCTGTTGTCGCCAACCACCTTCTTTTTGCTGGTGATCAACATCGTGTATGCGTTTTTTGACACCTTCGCCATCGTGGACGCAGCCACCAAAGGTGGCCCCGGCAAAGACACTGCGATCCTGGTCTACAAGGTGTATTTCGACGGTTTCAAAGCCATGGATCTGGGAGGCTCCGCAGCCCAGTCAGTGGTGCTCATGGTCATTGTTGTCGCCCTGACGGTGGTGCAATTCCGGTTTGTTGAGAAAAAGGTGAATTACTGATGGTCGAACGACGCCCCTGGCTGGACTTTTTGTCCCACGCCATCCTCATCCTCGGCGTGCTGGTCGTGGCCTTTCCGGTCTACATCACGTTTGTCGCCTCCACGCACACGGCAGACGCCATCGTGCAATCCCCCATGCCCTTGTGGCCCGGTGCCCATCTCTGGGACAACTACCGCACAGCCCTCTTGGGCGGTCGCGAAGGCACGGGCTCCAAGGCCGCTGTAGGCGGCATGATGATGGTCAGCCTGATCACCGCCCTCGTCATTTCGCTGGGCAAGATCTCGATCTCGCTGCTTTCGGCGTTTGCCATTGTGTACTTCCGCTTCCCGTTCCGCATGGGTTTCTTCTGGGCCATTTTTGTGACCCTGATGCTGCCGGTCGAGGTGCGTATCGGCCCGACCTACCAGGTGGTGGCAGATTTGGGCCTGCTCAACAGCTACGCGGGCCTTACGGTGCCCCTGATTGCCTCGGCAACTGCCACTTTCTTGTTCCGGCAGTTCTTCCTGACAGTGCCTGAAGAGCTGGTCGAAGCTGCCCGGGTCGATGGCGCAGGACCCATGCGCTTTTTCAAGGACATTCTGGTGCCCTTGTCCCGCACCAGCATTGCCGCCCTGTTTGTGATTCAGTTCATTTACGGCTGGAACCAGTACCTCTGGCCCCTGCTGGTCACCACTGAAGAAAACATGTACCCCGTGGTGATCGGCATCAAGCAAATGATTTCTGGTGGCGATGCGCAAACCGAGTGGAACATCGTCATGGCAACGGCCATGTTGGCCATGATTCCCCCGGCACTCGTCGTCATGTTGATGCAAAAGTGGTTCGTCAAAGGCTTGGTGGACACCGAGAAATAAGTCCTCGCCACCCCGACGTCCTCTCTTACAACCCCAATTACGGTAATTTATGGCTTCCATCGAACTCCACAACATCATCAAGCGCTACGGCAGCGGCAAAACGGCTAACCAAGTCATCCACGGGGTGAACGCCCAAATTCAGGACGGTGAATTCATCGTTATCGTCGGCCCCAGCGGCTGCGGCAAATCCACGCTATTGCGCATGGTGGCCGGGCTGGAAGAAATTAGCGAAGGCCAAATTTCCATCGGCGGGCGCGTGGTCAACGACCTAGAACCAAGCGAGCGCGACATCGCCATGGTGTTCCAGAACTACGCGCTCTACCCGCACATGAGCGCGTTCGAGAACATGGCCTACGGCCTGAAGATCGCCAATGTGCCGATGGACGAGATCAAGCGCCGTGTCGACAAAGCGGCGAAGATCCTCGAACTCGCCCCCTACCTTGAGCGCAAACCCAAGGCTCTGTCAGGCGGTCAACGCCAGCGTGTGGCCATGGGCCGCGCCATTGTGCGCCAGCCCCAGGTATTTTTGTTTGACGAACCGCTCTCCAACCTAGACGCCAAACTGCGCGCCCAGACCCGCCTGGAGATCCAGAAGCTGCACCGCGAGCTGGGCATCACCAGCCTGTTTGTGACGCACGACCAGGTCGAAGCCATGACCCTGGCCCAGCGCATGATCGTCATGAACGGCGGTGTGATGGAGCAGTTCGGCACACCCGAAGAGGTCTACACCCGCCCGGCCAGCACCTTTGTGGCCAGCTTCATCGGCTCGCCGCCCATGAACCTGCTCAAAAACGCGCCGGACGCCAAAGCAGGCGTCATCACTGGCATTCGCCCCGAACATTTAGACATCACCCCCGGAGGCTGGGCATTGCAGGTCGAAGCAGTAGAAATGCTGGGCGCCGAGCGCCTAATTTACGGCAAGTGGGCGCACAAATTGAATGCCGCGGACGCTGACGAGACCGTCATCATCCGCATCGAAGAGTCAGCCGCTGTGCCGGCCTTGGGTAGCACCTTGCACGTGACACCGCGTGCAGGCCGCATCCACCACTTCGACGCTGCTACCAGCAAACGGATCGACGCATGAGCCACCCAGCCCCGGCACTGCCCTTGTGGCCCTACCCTCGCTGGGTTGCGCACCGTGGTGCCGGCAAGCTGGCACCGGAAAACACCCTGGCGGCATTCCGCCTGGGCGCCCAACATGGGTACCGCATGTTCGAATGCGACGTGAAGCTAAGCGCGGATGGCGTGCCCTTTTTGCTGCACGACGCCACCCTGGCGCGCACCACCAACGCACCCAACAAGGCTCTAGCCCCTGTGCAGATTGCGCAGATAGCTATCAAAGATGCAGCACCTGAAGCCATTGCCGGCAACCACACTTGGCACACGCTCAGTCAGCTCGATGCGGGCGGCTGGCACAGCCGGGCGTATGCGGGTGAACCTATTCCCACACTCGATGGCATTGCGCAGTTCTGCATCGCCAACGGCTTTTTCTTGAATATCGAGATCAAGCCCACGCCGGGCACCGAGCGCCATACCGGAGAAGTAGTGGCTCGCCATGCCGCCGGCTTGTGGGCCGGGCAAACGGTGCCGCCACTGTTGACTTCTTTCAGCCCCGAAGCGCTGGAAGGTGCCCAGCACTCTGCCCCCACCTTGCCCCGTGGGCTGCTGCTCGATACCCTCTGGAGCGGCTGGCTGGAGACCGCCATCCGCTTGGGCTGTCAGGCCATTGTGTGCAACCACAAGCTCTGGGACACCCACACTGTGAACCAAGCCAAAGCGGCAGGCATGCGCACCCTGAGCTACACGGTGAACGATGAGCCCACCGCGCAGCGGCTGATAGACCTGCACACCGACGGCATCATCACCGACCGGGTGGACTTGTTCAGCCCCGTTTAAGCACCCAGTCCACTGCGGCGGCCATGTCCCGCACCACCACAGTCGCCGAGCTGAAATCCTGGGCGGCTGACATCGGGGTCGGAATAGCCACACACGCCACACCGGCCGCGATGGCAGACGCCACGCCGTGCTCGGTGTCTTCAAATGCCACGGCCTCGCTGGCTTGCAAGCCCATCTGCTGCAGTGCCAGCAGGTAGCAATCGGGGGCAGGCTTGCTGTGCACCACCTCATCGGCAGATACCACCACCTCAAACTCCGGCGCCAAGGCGTGCGAGCGCAAGGTGCCGGCAATGGCAAACATGCGCGCGCCGGTGACCACGCCTTTGCGCAGACCGGCAGCGTTCAGGCGGGCCAGTGATTCGCGCACACCGGGCATCAGCGGAAAGGCGTGGGTTTGCAGATACACCGCTGCCGCGCCGTTTTTGGCCTCTGCCAGGGCCTCGGCACTGGGCGACAGGCCGTAGCGCTGCCGCACATCCTCCCCATTGGCCAATGCGGGCACGCCGGAGTAATGCTGCATGTACACATCCCGCGGAATCTCTACGCCATAGGGCTGGAGCACCTGATTCCACAAAGCGTGGTGCACCGCCTCGGAATCGACCAAGGTGCCGTCGTGGTCAAACAAAACCGCCTTGAACCGTAAAGACATAGAACTCCGGGGAAAAAAGAAACAGAAAAAAGAGGCCGCAGCGCTTCAGCGGCGCATAGCCCACCACTGGCTGGCGGCACAGGCCAGCACCATGGCGGCATAGCTGAGCATCTTGCCGTCGCGCCCGAAGAACACGAGCCCACCCACCAAGGCCACCAGACCCGCTACAAAATTGATAGCTACCTGCGCTCTGAGACCGTGCGCCAACGGCACTTTTCTATACAAAAGTGGCGCCAGAAGGGCCAACAACAAACCCACGAACAAGGCGGGGGCCGCAAAATTTAACAGGTAGTTCAGGAGATCGAGTGGGCCCATGGCGGTCATTGCAAAGGCCAATCGAGGCTTTGGCGGGGTAGGTATACGCTGGATTTTATAATCGGCGTCTAAACATATGGCAGTCTGGGCATTAGGCATCAATCACACCACCGCACCGCTGGATATGCGGGGCCGGTTTGCGTTCGCCAGTGACCAGATTGCACCGCAGCTCCAAGGGCTGCGCCAGAGCATGGCACGCCCCCCGGAAGCGGCCATCGTCTCCACCTGCAACCGCACAGAAATTTACTGTGCCGGCGATGAAGCTGCGCTAGACCATACCCTCGCCTGGCTGGCCCAGAGTGGCGGCATCTCTGCCAACGAACTGCGCTCCCACACTTACCGTCTGGAAGACCAGGAAGCCGCCCGCCATGCGTTCCGCGTGGCCAGTGGCCTCGACAGCATGGTGCTGGGCGAGCCGCAAATCCTGGGGCAGCTCAAAGACGCTGTCCGAGCCGCGGACGAGGCAGGCGCTTTGGGCACCATGCTCTCGCAACTCTTCCAACGCTCGTTCGCAGTCGCCAAAGAGGTGCGCACCTCCACCGAGATCGGCGCGCACAGCATCAGCATGGCCGCCGCCGCCGTGCGCCTGGCCGGTAATTTGTTTGAAGACCTGGCCAAGGTCAAGGTGCTGTTTGTGGGTGCGGGCGAAATGATCGAGCTTTGCGCCACGCACTTTGCGGCCAAGAACCCCAAAGCCATAGCCATTGCCAACCGCACGCTGGAGCGGGGTGAAAAGCTGGCCAGCCGCTTCGGCGGCGAAGTCATGCGACTGGCCGACCTGCCCGAGCGCTTGCACGAGTTTGATGCGGTCATCAGCTGCACCGCCAGCACCCTGCCCATCATCGGGTTGGGTGCCGTGGAGCGCGCGCTCAAAAAACGCAAACACCGCCCCATGTTCATGGTCGACCTCGCCGTGCCGCGCGACATTGAACCCGAAGTCAAAGCGCTGGGCGACGTGTACCTCTACACCGTGGACGACCTGGCTGGCGTGGTGCAAACCGCCCAGGCCAACCGCCAAGCCGCCGTGGCCCAAGCCGAAGCCATTGTGGACGCCGGGGTACAAAGCTTTATGCACTGGGTGGACCAGCGCAGCGCCGTGCCCCTGATCCAGCAGCTCAACGCCCAAGCCGAAGAATGGCGCGCCGCCGAACTCGCCCGTGCCCGCAAAATGCTGGCCAAGGGCGAGGATGTGGATGCGGTGCTTGAAGCTCTGGCCAAGGGCTTGAGCCAGAAGATGCTGCATGGCGCCATGGCCGAGCTGCATGCCGGTGACGCGGCGGCCCGTGAACGGGCAGGCCACGCGATTTCGCACTTTTTCTTGCGGAATAAGCGTTAGCTGGGGTCACAGACTAGGTTCACCCCACTCTCCCCCAGCCCCTCTCGCCCCGCTGGGCGAGAGGGGAGCGAAACAGCCACATTTTGTTTTCTCGCTTCGACCCCGCTTCTACTGTCGTCGCATTAATCGCCTCACCATTTAGCCACTCATGAAACCGTTTCTTCGCCAACAGCTTGCCAAATACAAAGATCGCCAAGGGGAGCTGGAGTTTTTGCTTTCGCGCGAGGACATCATGAAAGACATGGAACAGTTCCTCAAGCTCTCAAGAGAGCACACCGATGTGGCGGCGGTTGCGGGGCGTTGGGAACGCTTCCAGCAGCGCGAAGCGGATCTGGCCACAGGGCAGGAAATGCTAAGCGACGCAGCGGGCGATGACGACATGCTCGCCATGGCGCAGGAGGAAATTGACGGTGCCACTGCCGAGATGGCCCAGTTAGAGGCCGAGCTGCAGCGCATGCTGCTACCCAAGGACCCGGACGATGCGCGCCCTGCGTTTGTGGAAATCCGCGCCGGTACGGGGGGTGACGAATCGGCCCTGTTCGCAGCGGACCTCGCCCGCGTGTACACCCGCTACTGCGACGCCAAGGGCCTGCGCACCGAAATCATGAGCGCGTCTGAAAGCGAGTTGGGTGGCTACAAGGAAGTGGTGCTGCGCATCGAAGGCAGCACGACCACCAGCGCCGGCTCCTGCGGTGCCTACGGCATGCTGAAATTCGAATCTGGTGGCCACCGCGTGCAGCGTGTGCCAGCTACGGAGACACAAGGCCGCATTCACACCAGCGCCTGCACGATTGCGGTATTGGCCGAGCAAGACGAGGCGGAAGCCATCAAGATCAACCCCTCGGATCTGCGCATTGACACCTACCGCGCCAGCGGCGCCGGTGGCCAGCACATCAACAAGACCGACTCGGCGGTGCGTATCACGCACATTCCCACCGGCATCGTGGCGGAATGCCAGGATGGCCGCAGCCAGCACAGCAACAAGGCCCAGGCCCTGAAGGTGCTGACCGCCCGCATCCACGAAAAAGACCGCTCCGAACGCGCCGCCAAAGATGCGGCCGAGCGCAAGAGCTTGGTTGGCAGCGGCGACCGCAGCGACCGCATCCGCACCTACAACTACCCGCAAGGCCGCCTGACCGACCACCGCATCAACTTGACGCTCTACAAGCTAGACCGGGCGATGGAGGGTGATTTGGACGATGTGGTCGAAGCGCTGCAAGCCTATGAAGCTGCACAGCAACTGGCAGCGTTGGAAAACAGCTTGAATTGAGTTTGCTTACGGGTTGGAGTTGGGGCGGCTGGACGCTTTGCTCCGTGTCCCCCGCCCGCTTTGCGGGCTCCTCCTTGACCTGCGCAAAACGCCCAGCCGCCCCAACTCCCGGTGCCTGATGCATACGCCTCCGAAAAACACGGAGCAAAGCGATCTGCCGCCAAAACGCTCAGTCACGCCCCAAAGCACCTAGACTTTCGAAAAAGTCAGAGCTTGAACACCCCCACCACCTGTACCAAATCGTTGGCCTGACTCTTCAAGCTACTGGCCGCAGCAGCCATCTCTTCCACCAAAGCGGCGTTCTGCTGGGTTGCCTGGTCCATCGAAGTCACCGCCTCACCCACCTGCGCCACACCGGCACTTTGCTCGTTGCTGGCCGCGCTGATCTCCCCCATGATGTCGGTCACGCGGCGGATGCTGCACACCACCTCGGTCATGGTTTCACCTGCTTTGTCGACCAGGGCGGTGCCCTGCTCTACCCGTTCGACACTGGCGTTGATCTGACTCTTGATTTCCTTGGCCGCTTCGGCACTGCGGCCGGCCAGTGAGCGGACTTCGCTAGCCACTACCGCAAAGCCTCGACCCTGCTCCCCGGCACGGGCGGCCTCCACCGCCGCGTTCAGCGCGAGGATGTTGGTCTGGAAAGCGATGCCATCGATCACGCTGATGATGTCGCTGATCTTGCGGCTGGCGTCATTGATGCCCTTCATGGTGTCCACCACTTGGCTGACTACTTCGCCGCCTTGCACTGCGACCGTGGAGGCGCTCATGGCCAGCTGATTGGCTTGACGGGCGTTGTCGGCGTTTTGCTTGACGGTGCTGTTGAGTTCTTCCATGCTGGCAGCGGTTTGCTCCAGCGCGCTGGCCTGGTGCTCGGTGCGGGCGCTCAGGTCGTTGTTGCCTTGGGCAATTTCGGCGCTGGCATTGGCCACGCTGTCAGCGCTGCCACGCACTTGCGCCAAGACGCCGTGAATTTTGGCCACAAACTGGTTGAAGCCATTGCCGATGGCGGCCAGCTCGTCGTTGCCCTGAACCGCGATTTTGGTACGCAAATCTGCTTCGCCGCTGGATACCTCGGCCATGGCCCGGCTCAGGGCCCACAGGGGCTGCATCAAGCGCGACACCACGGTCACCAGAATGACCGCTGTGGCAAGTGCGCACAGCAGTGCGACGCCCAGTGTGTAGAAGGTCAGCTGCCGGGAAGATGCAGTCGCCACACTGTCCGGAAAGCTCATACGCACAGCCCATGGCGCCGTGTCGGGGTAAATCGCAACCGGCTGCAACAGGTGGTTGACGTTGCTGCTGTCAGTGTACTCATACGCCTGGCCTTTTTGCACGGCCTCCAGCCCTGCAGCCGGGATGTCTTCGGCCTTTTTGTTCACCAAAGCGGCGCCCGGGTTGGTGGCGTACAGGCCGCCATTGGAGATCAGTGCAATGCTGCCCCCACCCAGCACTTTCACCTCCGCCAAAATGGTGCTGAGCTGGGTCAAGGCGAAATCGGCACTGGCGGTGCCGAGGAACTTGCCGTCCACCAAAATCGGCGACACCAGCGAGGCCATCAATACGTCTTTGCCCTCAATGGGGTACACGTATGGCTCTGTGAAGAACACTTTGCCCGTTTTCTTGGGTATGTCGTACCAGTCGTTCGCCCCCGGCGCAGGATCAAACACGATGGGGTCGACATGGAAGGCGCCGCCCGGTTTTCGGGTCCAGTAGGGCATGTGGCGACCGGTGGCGTCGTATTCGGGCGCTTTGCCGGCGAATTCAGCATCTTTGCCATCCAAGGCATTCGGCTCCCAAGTGACTGCCGCGTCCACAAAATCCGGCGAACTGACCAGGGTGGACTTCACCATCGCATCGATTTGCGGGCGCAGGAGCGGAAGATTGCCCGCCTTGGTCGTTGCCATAGCGCCCGCCAGCCCCATCACCGAGTACAAATTGGCCTTGATCCGCGACTGGACAGAGCCCGCCGCCTCTCGCGCCGACGTGCGGGCCAACTCCATCGTGGCACTCTCGGCGGTGGCGCTGCTGCGGAAACCAATCACCGTGGCGGTGATGGCAAGACTGGCCACCACCAAGGCGGTGGCTGCTGCGCATATTTTGGTATTGAGGGAAAAACTTTGGCGACCCGACCAGGGACCAGACGTGCCGGAAGACAATAGCAGGCTCATACACTTGGATTCCTGAAAAAATGCGCCTCACCAACGCGTGCTCCGGCCAACACGGACCTGTATTTTTTTGTGAATTCAATGTGCTTTGTTTGCTCCAAATACGCAAAGCAGAATAAGCCGGTTTTTGGGACCTTTAGGCGTTTAGCCCCTGTTTCCCCTGCACCATTCGCTATCAAATTTAGAGCAAATATGCCCTCCATATCGCAAACTATCGCCAGCCTGCAAACCCAGGGCTTGGATCTGACAGACAGCCGCCTGCTCCTGTTGCACGCGCTGGGTCAGCCGCGGGCAGGGAGGGCCTGGTTGCTTGCGCACGACACGGACTTGGTGAGCGAAGCGGTCACCGCCTCACTGCAGGGCTATGTCGCACGCAGGTTGGCGGGCGAGCCGGTGGCTTACATCGTGGGCCACAAGGAGTTCTACGGGCTCAACCTGCAGGTCAACTCCGATGTCTTGGTGCCCCGCCCTGACACCGAAACACTGGTTGACTGGGCGCTGGATGTGACGACGCCCAAGCCTGAAGCCCGGGTGGTGGACCTGGGCACCGGCAGCGGCGCTATCGCACTGGCGCTCAAGGCTACGCGGCCCGCGCTGCAGGTGGAGGCGGTGGACTACAGCCACGCCGCACTTGCCGTCGCACAAGCCAATGCACAGCGGCTGGGGTTGGCGGTGACCTTCAGCCAAGGCTCTTGGCTCAGTGGCACCAAGGGCGTGTTTCAGGCCATCGTCTCCAACCCACCCTATATCCGCGAGGACGACGAACACCTGCCCACACTCCGCTTTGAGCCACGCCAAGCCCTTACCGCCGGCGATGACGGGCTAGCGGACATCCGTATCATCATCGCCCAAGCTACTACCCGCCTTCAGCCTGGCGGCTGGCTGCTGCTGGAGCACGGCTATGACCAAGCCGCTGACGTGCGGGCGCTCTTGGAGGCTGCAGGCTTCGCCAACGTGCAAAGCCGCCAAGACTTGGCCGGAATCGAGCGCTGCAGCGGTGGCCAGTGGATTGACCCAGATTTATAAGAAATTAAGCTCTAGCGCCCGTAAATACTGCGCTACCAGCTATTTAATTGATAGCAATTAGAAAAACACAAATGCCCACAACACCCACCTGCCCCCAGTGCACACTTGAAAACACTTACCCCGATGGCAGCAACTTTGTCTGCGCCGACTGCGGCTTTGAATGGCCGCAGGCTGTTGCAGCGGCGGACGATGAAGACAACGCAGTCGTCAAAGACTCCAACGGTCAGGTGCTGCAGGACGGCGATGCGGTGGTGCTGATCAAAGACCTGAAAGTCAAAGGCAGCTCCACCGTGCTCAAGCAGGGCACCAAGGTCAAAAGCATCCGCCTGGTGGGCGGCGACCACGAGGTGGACTGCAAGATGGACGGCGGCAGCTTCATGCTCAAGGCCTGCTACCTGAGAAAGGCATAAGCCCCTGCCATATACAATGCGCCATATCCCAATCCGAGGAGGCGCATCATGTCCACCAGCACCGTTTTCACCAACAACCGCAGCCAGGCGATTCGACTCCCGGCTGACATGCGCTTGCCCGCCTCGGTGAAGCGCGTCAGCGTCAGGGCGCGCGGACTGGAGCGCATCATCACACCGGTAGAAAACACCTGGGACAGCTTTTTTATCGACTCGGAACCTGTACCCAGCGACTTTTTGGCCGAGCGCGCCAGCCAGGAGCAAGCTGAGCGCGAAAGCCTGTGATGCTGAAGTACCTGCTGGACACCAACATCGCCATCTACGTCATCAAGCGCAAGCCGATGGCGGCGCTGCAGCATTTCAATGCCCATGCCGGGCACTTGGCCATCTCTTCCATCACTTTCGCGGAGCTATTGCATGGTGCCGAGAAAAGCAGCGCACCTGAAAAAACCCTGGCGGTCGTGGAAGACTTTTGCAGCCGCTTGGAAATTTTGAGCTACGGCCCCAAAGCTGCCCAGCACTATGGCCAGATCCGCGCAACGCTGGAAAAAGCAGGTACACCCATCGGCGTGAATGACCTGCACATCGCAGCGCACGCGCGCAGCGAAGGTTTGGTACTTGTAAGTAACAACTTGCGCGAATTTGAACGCGTACCGGCGCTGCAGTTGGAAAACTGGGTTTCTTGAATTCATCCAACCAACGCTTTCAAACCACGAGCCATTCAATGTACAGAATCAACCACGGCACCAACCGGATCAGCAAATTGAAGCAAGTGCGATTTGCTGATCTGGGCTTCTCTGAGCGCAACCACCTTCAAGAGTGGCTCGCCAATCAACCTGATGCGCTGGGTGAGGATCTGCTCATCATTCAAAAAGAGTTTGACGGCTTCGATGACACCAAAGAGCGGCTGGATTTGTTGGCTATCGACAAGGCTGGCGGGCTGGTCATCATTGAAAACAAGCTGGATGACTCTGGTCGAAACGTAGTGTGGCAATCGCTCAAATATGCGTCTTACTGCTCCACGCTGTCACAACAAAAGATTGCTGAGATTTTTCAACGCTATTTGGACAAGCACCAACCCGGCCAAGACGCTCAGACCCAGATTTGTGAGTTTTTGGGCAAGGAAGATTTTGACGATGTAGTGCTTAACCCTGGCATGGACCAGCGCATCATCATGGTGGCTGCGGAGTTCAGAAAAGAAGTCACATCCACCGTATTGTGGCTGCTCAAACACCGCGTACTCCTGAAGTGCTTCAAGGCGACACCTTTCCAGGACGGCAGCGACCTGTTTCTCACCGTGGAACAGCTGATCCCGCTGCCGGAAGCAGAGGAGTTGATGATTGGTATTTCAGAGAAAGAGGTCGAGGAGCAGTCACTAGAGCGTGGCCAGGCCAATCGCCACAAGCTGCGTACGGAGTTTTGGCATCAAACCTTGGAAGCGCTTGAACAAGCCAAAGTAGCGCTATACAGCAATGTTGGTCCATCCAGAGACCACTGGCTCAACGCCGGTTCTGGTTTAAGCGGAGTCCATTACTCCATGATTTTCAATAGAGACGAAGTGCGAGTTAACTTCGTGTTGAACCGCGCTTCCAAAGAGCAAAACAAATCACTTTTTGATTTACTGCTCGCGCACGCGAGCGAACTGGAAAAGCTATTTGGCGCACCTTTGGCATGGCGACGCATGGATGACAAAAAGGTTTCCATCATCGAATACTGCCAAGCTTACGATGGGCACAACCGCGAAAGCTGGCCAGCCATGATTGCCTGGGTGGTGGACCACATTCAACGGCTTGAAAAGGCGTTCGACACGCAGATTCCCGCTCTGCGTGTCGCACTGCGTTAAGCGGCCACCGACTCCGCAGCCCCCACATCCACCAGCCCCAAGCGGTTCACACCGCTGATCAAGGCCTTGACGGAAGCGGTCACGATGTTGGTGTCCATTCCTACACCGAAACGCTCGCCGCCCTTGCCGGTGTCGCCATTCGTCGCCACCAGCTCCAAGAAGGCACAGGCTTGTGCATCACCCGCGTCGGTGCTGGCTTTGGTGCTGCGCTCTTCATAGCTGCGCACCTGCACTTTGACACCAATGGTTTGCAGGGCGTGCACTGCTGCGTCGATGGGGCCGTTGCCCTCGCCACTGAGCAGCATGGGCTGGCCGTCCACCTCGACGCCGATGCGAATGCCCTGCACATGGGCCTTGCCGGTCTGGCCGGGGTGGTCAAACAGGTGGTGCTCGACGTAGCGCACTTTGGCATCTGCCGCGTTCAGGTAAGTGGCGTCAAACAGGTCCCAAATGTTTTGCGCACTCATCTCGCCGCCATGGCTGTCGGTGTAGCTTTGCACTTCGCCCGAAAACTCGACCTGCAGGCGCCGCGGCATGACCACGCCGAACTCGGCCTCCATCAAATACGCCACACCGCCCTTGCCGGACTGGCTGTTGACCCGGATCACCGAGTCGTAGCTGCGGCCCACGTCGGCGGGGTCGATGGGCATATAGGGCACATTCCACATCGCATCCGGGCCGGCAGCCTTCTGGGCGGCAAAGCCTTTCTTGATGGCATCCTGGTGGGAGCCACTGAACGCGGTGAACACCAGGTCACCCACATACGGGTGGCGTGGGTGGATAGGCAATTGGTTGCAATACTCGACGGTGCGGGCAATCGCGTTGATGTCCGAGAAATCGAGGCCGGGGCTCACGCCCTGGGTGTACAGGTTGAGGGCAAGGGTGACCAGGTCCACATTACCGGTGCGCTCGCCGTTACCGAACAAGCAGCCTTCGACGCGGTCGGCGCCGGCCATCATGCCCAGCTCGGCAGCCGCCACGCCGGTGCCGCGGTCGTTGTGCGGGTGCAGGCTCAAAATGACGCTGTCGCGGCGGGTCAAATGGGTGTGCATCCACTCGATCTGGTCGGCATAAATGTTGGGGGTGGACACCTCCACGGTAGCCGGCAAATTGAGGATCACTTTGTTGGCGGGCGTAGCGCCCCACTCGGCGGTAACGGCATCGCACACTTCGCAGGCAAATTCGAGCTCGGTACTGGTGAACACCTCGGGGCTGTACTGCAGCACCCACTCGGTTTCGGGCATGGTGGCAGTGATCTCTTTGATCAAACGCACCGACGACACGGCCAGCTCTTTGACCTCGGGCTTGCTCATGCCGAACACCACGTCCCGGAACACGGGGGCAGTGGCGTTGTACACGTGCACGATGGCGCGGCGCGCGCCCTTGAGCGACTCGATGGTGCGGCGGATCAAGTGCTCGCGAGACTGGGTGAGCACCTCGATGGTCACATCGTCCGGCACATGGCCGCCAACGATTAACTCACGCACAAAGTCGAAGTCGGTTTGCGAGGCGCTGGGGAAGCCGACCTCGATCTCTTTAAAGCCCACTTGCAGCAGCGTGCGGAACATGCGCATCTTGCGCTCCGCATTCATGGGCTCAAACAGGGATTGGTTGCCATCCCGCAGGTCCGTGCTCATCCAGATCGGTGGCTGGGTGATGCTGCGCGTGGGCCACTGCCGGTTAGGCAGGTCAATGGCAGGGAAGGCGCGGTATTTGGTAGCGGGGTTGGACAACACGGCAAAAACTCCTGAAGGGCATGACACCAATATCTATATTGGTATCTTAGCCCCGCAGGTCAGGCAGCCGATTGCGCAATTTGCCTATTTTTGAAATTTATTGGCAGATCGTGCCAACAAAATAGACTTTCGAGAAATTCTAAAAGTCTGGCTAGTTAAAGCTCGCAATCAGTGGTGGTGCCCGTGCGCACCATGAACATGGCCGTGTGCCACTTCTTCTTCGCTGGCAGCACGCACTTCCAGCACCTTCAGCGCAAAACGCAGCGTTTTGCCGGCCAAAGCGTGGTTGCCATCCAAATGCACGACCGGCCCTTTGATCTTTACCACGTTGAAGACGATGCTCTGGCCGTCTTCCGAGCGACCTTCCAACTGGCCGCCGACCTTGACGCCCGGGGGAAACTGAGTCTTGGGGATGGTTTGCAACAGCGCTTCGTTGTACTCACCAAACGCATCGGCGGGTGCAAGCTCGATGGTGGTGGCAAAACCGGCAGCCTGGCCTTCCAACGCCTCTTCGATCTTGGGGAAGGTGTTTCCGTAGCCGCCGTGCAGGTAAGCGATGGGCTCCTGGCTTTGGTCCAGCAACTTGCCGGTGGTGTCGGAAATCTTGAATTGCAGGGTGACTGCGGTGTTTTTGGTGATGTTCATGCGCCGATTATCCTAAAAAGCGGTCATAGAGGCGCATCGTTCGCCCGTACGGGCGACAGGCAAATGCGATGGTGAAATAATCGGGACATCTAACTATCTACTTGGAAGTACTGACATGAGCGACGCACAACAACGTATTGACGAACTGGTGAAATCCAACGACATCCTGCTTTTCATGAAAGGCAACGCCAGCTTCCCGCAGTGCGGCTTTTCCGGCCGGGCTATCCAGATCCTCAAGGCGTGTGGCGTGGACACCAAAACCGTCAATACCGTGAACGTGCTGGAAGACGACGGCATTCGCCAAGGCATCAAGGAATACAGCAACTGGCCCACCATTCCCCAGCTCTACATCAAGGGCGAGTTCATCGGCGGCTCGGACATCATGATGGAAATGTACGAATCCGGCGAACTGGTGCAAGTGCTGGGCACCCTAGCCGGCTAATTTCACCTGCGGACAGCCCGGCACCTTAGACCGGGCACTGCAGGATTATTGCGTGTTGCAGGGAGTCTGCCGTGTTTACCGCGTTCACCGACGAGATCGAAGACATCGAGATTCGCAGCCGTCGGGTTTTTCAATTCGGGCTGCTGGTTTTCATTGCCTTCACGGGCACGGCGATCCAGTACAGCACGCAGTCCCGTTGGGATGTGGTGATTGCACTTAGTGTGGGTGCGGCCATGATGCCGCCCTGCCAGTGGTTGAACTACCGGGGCCATCATGAAACCGCTGCAGGGCTGGTGCTGAGCACCGCGACACTGTCTTTGTTCAGCATCATGTGGTTCAGCGATGGCCTGCGGGACTCATCGCTCCTTGGTTACCCGGTCATCCTGGTCGGCGCCGGCCAGTTGCTCAAGCCCCGGCACTTCTGGGCACTACTGGCACTCATGCTGGCGTGTGTATTGGCCCTCGGTCTGGGCACGCTGTACGGCTGGCGAACCGGCGTCACCCCGGGTACTGATATGGACCGGCTCTCGGGCAGCCTGTCGATATTGCTGGTGAACGGCTTTCTGATCTGGTTTCTGACCTACGACATGCAAAACGCACTGGTCCGCCTGCGCTCCCAGATTGCGCGGTTCCATGCCTCAGAAAAAAACCTCACATACCTTGCGCAGCATGACGGGCTGACACGTTTGCCCAACCGCTTGTTGGGCAATGCTCTGCTGACCGACGCCATGCGGCAAGCCGCACTGAACGGCACCCATGTCGCCCTGCTGTTTGTGGATCTGGACAACTTCAAGGATGTGAATGACTCGGCCGGTCATTCCGCGGGCGATGATTTCCTGGTTCAGGTCGCCCAGCGCCTGCGCGAGACAGTGCGGCAAAGCGACGTGGTGTGCCGCCAGGGCGGAGATGAGTTTCTGATCGGTCTGACCGAACTCACCAGCGCCGACGATATCGCGCTGGTGAGCGAACAAGTGCTCCTCAAAATGCAAGCTCCCTTTCGCCTGCGGGGCGAAGAGGTGCTGGCATCGTGCTCGATAGGTGTGGCGATTTACCCCGCCCAAGGCACCACTTTTGACGAGTTGTTGCGGCATGCGGATCTCGCCATGTACGAGGCTAAAAAAGCGGGCCGCAACACCTACCGGATCTTCAGCGAAGACATTCGCAGCAGCATCACTGAAAGCCTTCACCTGATCTCCAGCTTGCGCCAAGCGGTTGCGCAAGAAGAATTCGTGCTGCACTATCAGCCGGTGCTGGACCTGCGCACCGGATCGCTGATCGGGGCAGAGGCACTGGTCCGCTGGCAAAACCCCAAGCTGGGGATGGTGTCGCCGGGGCTGTTTATTGCCTTGGCAGAAAAGTCCGGCCTGATTGTCGATATCGGCCAGTGGGTGCTCAACGAGGCCTGCCGCCAGATGCAGGCATGGCGAACCATGGGCGCAGGCCCGCTGTTCGTGTCGGTCAACCTCTCACCGGTGCAATTCAGTCGCGGGAATATTGAAGCGGTAATCGCCCACGCCCTGCAGACCACCTGTCTGGACCCCGGCCAGTTGGAGCTTGAAGTCACCGAGTCCACGCTGATTGCAGACACCGAGAAGTTCATTGCGACCCTCTCGCGGATTCAGGCCTCAGGGATCCGGCTGGCGATTGATGACTTCGGCACAGGCTATTCCAACCTGTCGTACTTGCAGCGGTTTCCGGTTCACAAGCTCAAAATCGACCAGTCCTTTGTTCGCCGCTTGCTGCAAGGCGAAAAAGACGTCGCCATGGTCAGCGCCATCATCCACTTAGCCCACAGTCTGGGGCTGAAAGTGACCGCAGAAGGTGTGGAAAACGAAGCCACCTCGAAAGCCTTGCGGGGTATGTGGTGCGACCAAGGGCAAGGCTATCTCTATGCCCGCCCCATGCCCGCCGATGATTTTGAGGCCTATTGGCGCGCCCGGGCTTAACCAGCCCAATCCCATAGGCGCTTGTTCGCCATGACGGCGTTGGGATAGGGCGCTTTGCCACGAGAGCCGTTGTAACGCCCCAGCGCCAAAAACATATCTCCCCGCTCGCGCTCGAGGTAATGACGCAAAATCACACAGCCAAAACGCAGGTTGGTTTGCATGTGAAACAGCTTGCCCGCGTCGCCGTCGCCCAGCACCCGTGTCCAGAAGGGCATCACTTGCATATACCCCCGGGCGCCCACGCTGCTCACGGCAAACTTGCGAAAGTTGCTCTCCACCTGAATCAGGCCCATCACCAGCGACACATCCAGACCAGCACGCTTGCTCTCGTACCAGACGGTCTGCAAAAACTCCCGCCGCACATCCCACTCCGGCTTTTTCTTTTTGAGCCGCTCGCTCATGGCACCCAGCCAGCGCAAGTAATTCAAACGCGACTCAGTGTCCTGAAATTCGGGAATCGGCGGCGCCGAGTTGGAGATGGCAGACGACAGCGCAGTGCGCACCGAGTCCACCAAAGGTTCTTCGAGCTGCCTGCCTGCCCAAGCCTTCTGCTGCGAAAACGATAGCAATCCGCCGGATAAAAACAAGCGCTGCAGCCCGATCCGGCGGGTAATGCCGGATGCGGCTACCGGCCTATTCATGCCTTCAACTTGCCCAGCAACAGCGCAGCAATATCGGCTACCGCCACGCTGGTGGCCGCGCTTTCGCGGCGGTGCTGGTACTCGACCACACCCTCTTTCAAACCGCGATCACCAATGTTCACCCGGTGCGGCACGCCAATCAGCTCCCAGTCCGCAAACATGGCGCCGGGGCGCTCATTGCGATCGTCCAGAATTACGTCCACACCCGCAGCCAACAACTCTTCGTAAAGCTTGTCGGCGGCTGCCTTCACATCAGGGAAGCGATCCGGATTGATCGGGCACAAAACCACGGTAAACGGTGCCAGTGCGTCGGGCCAGATGATGCCCTTGTCATCGTGGTTCTGCTCAACGGCCGCGGCAGGCAGGCGGGTGATCCCGATGCCGTAGCAGCCCATTTCCATGAACTGGGGCTTGCCGTTGACATCCAGGAAGGTCGCATTCATCGCCTTGCTGTACTTGGTGCCCAGGTAAAACACGTGGCCGACTTCGATGCCACGCTCAATCGCCAGCACGCCTTTGCCGTCGGGCGAGGCATCGCCCTCCACCACATTGCGCAGGTCCGCGACCATGTCGGGTTCCGGCAGATCGCGCCCCCAGTTGACGCCCCGGATGTGAAAGCCTTCTTCGTTGGCGCCACAAATCCAGTCGGCCATGACCGCCACATCACGGTCCGCCACGATCTTGAGCGGCTGCTTCAGGCCAATGGGGCCCAAGTAACCGGGCTTGCAACCAAAGTGTTCTTCAATTTCACCCACCGTGGCAAAACGGAACTCGGCCAGGCCCGGCAACTTGCCGACCTTTACTTCATTCATGTCATGGTCACCGCGCAGCAGCAAGAGCCAGACTTGGGTCTTCTTGATCGCGCCGTGCTCATCTTTCTCGTCTGTCGCCAGCACCAGGGACTTCACGGTCGTGTTCAGTGCCACACCCAACAGAGCAGCCACATCCTCACAGGTGCTCTTTCCGGGCGTTGCTACTTTTTCCATAGCAGCTTGCGCAGACGCTCTGGGCGCCGCAGGCGCCAAACCCTCAGCTTTTTCCATATTGGCAGCGTACTCACTGGTCGGGCAATACAAGATGGCGTCTTCTCCGGTGGCTGCGATCACCTGAAACTCTTCGCTCAAATCCCCACCGATGGCGCCGCTGTCTGCCGCAACGGCGCGGTAGGTCAACCCGAAGCGGTCAAAGATGCGGCGGTACGCCTTGGCCATGACTTGGTAGCTGGCCTTGGCGGAGTCCTGATCGCGGTCAAAGCTGTACGCGTCCTTCATGATGAATTCGCGGCCACGCATCAGCCCGAAGCGGGGGCGGCGCTCGTCACGGAACTTGGTCTGGATCTGGTACAGGTTTTTGGGCAGCTGCTTGTAGCTCTTGATTTCCTGGCGGGCGATGTCAGTGACCACTTCTTCGCTGGTGGGCTGAACCACGTAGTCGCGGTCATGGCGATCTTTGATGCGCAGCAACTCAGGCCCCATCTTGTCGAAGCGGCCTGTCTCTTGCCACAGCTCCGCAGGCTGAACAACAGGCATGGTCAATTCGACGGCGCCAGCCCGGTTCATTTCCTCACGAACGATGGCTTCCACCTTGCGGATGACCCGCAGTCCCATGGGCATGTAGTTGTAAATGCCAGCACCCAGCTTTTTGATCATGCCCGCACGCATCATGAGCTGGTGGCTCACCACTTCGGCATCGGTGGGTGCTTCTTTGAGGGTGGAAATCAGAAATTGGGAGGCTTTCATGGGTCGCTCGGTGAACTACAGGGAGCTTCAGACCTTGATGCACCGCTTTCGCTGTGCATAATGAATGAAGTTTAAAAATTGGGGTTTGATTATGCTTGACCGGGACGGATTTCGGCCCAATGTCGGCATCGTCCTGCTCAACCAGAGAAATCAGGTATTTTGGGGCAAACGCATACGCACACACTCGTGGCAGTTTCCGCAGGGTGGCATTGATCGGGGGGAAACTCCCGAGCAGGCCATGTTCCGGGAGTTACATGAAGAGGTGGGCCTCCAACCGGAGCATGTAAGCATTGTTGCCCGTACCCGCGACTGGTTGCGCTACGAGGTGCCGGACCGATTTGTCCGCAGAGATGCTCGCGGACATTACAAAGGGCAAAAGCAGATCTGGTTTCTTCTGCAACTGGTGGGTCACGACTGGGATTTAAACCTGCGTGCCACCGACCACCCGGAATTCGATGCCTGGCGGTGGAATGACTATTGGGTCCCGCTGGACGCCGTGGTGGAGTTCAAGCGCGGCGTCTACGAGATGGCCCTCACTGAGCTTGCTCGGTACCTGCCGCGTCACGAAAGTCGCAACCGCTATCTGCGGCATGGCGGAAACCGCACGCGTGATGCGGATAGCGGTTTCGACCGCCTGCAGCCTAACCATATGGAATTGCCACCCGGGGCGTCTTTCGAGCCGGATCCGGGGACCAATGCACCGACACACCATGATTAACTTGCGATCTGCTTTGGCCCTCCTGATTTTCGGAGGGTGCGTGGGCTTTGCTGGCGCCCAGAACACACTGGACAACCCTGACTGGACCGAGGAGAAAGAACCTCCTGCTCCTGCGTTTTCAACATCCAAGGTGCTGCCCCTGGATATGCCCAACTTTGTAACCGTCAAAGTGGGGATTGATCCGTCCACCATTATGGTCGGGGGCGATGGCGTGGTGCGTTATGTCGCGGTGATGACCAACGCCAGCGGCACCAGCAACGCGGTATACGAAGGCATACGCTGCCTCACCGGTGAGGTCAAAACCTATGCCCGGGCAGGCTCTTCCGGTAACTGGTCGGCGGTGAGCACCCCCGTCTGGCGCGATGTAATGGACAACATGCCTTCCCCCCACGCCCGCGTATTTGCCCGCCAAGCCGCATGCGACACGCGGGTCGCAGGCAGCAAAGCCGAGATTCTCAATGCGCTGAAATTCGGAAAGAACTCGCCGAACTACCGGGCGCCCAGCGAGCAATAGCCACAGCTGCCAAGCAGCCCGGGCTGACCTGCCCCTTAGCGGGTGAGTACCAGGTTATCGCGGTGGAGCATTTCTGGCTCTGCCGCATAACCGAGCAGGCGCTCAAACTCTGCAGAAGGCTTGCGGCACAGCAGGCGGGCTTCGGCACTGGCGTAGTTGGCCAGTCCGCGGGCGATCTCAAAGCCGGTTTCGTCGCGCACGGCGATCACATCGCCACGCGAGAACTCGCCTTCGACCTGCAGCATGCCAATAGGCAGCAAACTCTTGCCTTCATCCCGCACTTTGGCAGCCGCACCGGCATCCACCACCACGGCGCCGCGCATCTGCAGATGGTCTGCCATCCACTGCTTGCGGGCCTGGTTCTTTTGGGTCTGGGCAATCAGGAGGGTGCCAATCGCATCTCCCTGCGTCAGGCGGATCAAGGCATCTGGCTCACGCCCCCAGGCAATCACGGTCGATGCGCCAGAACCAGCAGCCCGCTTGGCCGCCAAAATTTTGGTCAGCATTCCGCCACGGCCAATGCTGCTCCCGGCACCGCCTGCCATCAACTCCAAGGCCGGGTCCCCAGCTTTCGCTTCGCTCACAAAAGCGGCGGCAGAGTCTTTGCGTGGGTCTGCAGTAAACAATCCTTTTTGGTCGGTGAGGATGACCAAAGCGTCCGCCTCCACCAAATTGGCCACCAGCGCACCCAAGGTGTCGTTGTCGCCGAACTTGATCTCATCGTTGACGACCGTGTCGTTCTCGTTGATCACCGGAACCACGCCCAGCTTTAACAGTGTCAGCAAAGTCGACCGGGCATTCAAGTAGCGCTCACGGTCGGCAAGGTCGGCATGGGTCAACAACACTTGGGCACTGCCCAAGTCGTTGGCACGGAGCTTGGTCTCGTACATCTGCGCCAGGCCCATCTGCCCCACAGCCGCAGCCGCTTGCAGCTCCTGAACCGCCTTGGGCCTAGTTGCCCAACCCAAGCGCTTCATGCCCTCGGCAATGGCGCCGCTCGACACCATGATCACCTCACGACCATCACGAATCAAATGCGCCAATTGGCGGCACCACTCACCTATCGCTTGCTCATCCAAACCGCGGCCATCATTGGTGACCAGACTGGAGCCAACTTTGACCACGACACGACGTGCATCACGCAGAACAGATGAGCTGAATTTTTGATTCATTGATGACTGTAGCCCTGATGGAATATGCGCGAGCAGCTATAAATATCGTAGCAAAAACCAAAAGATCCGAAGATCAGATTCACTCAGCCGGCGCGTCTGAATCCGTCGATCCCGGTGCAAAACGCGGATCGACCTCAACGTGCGGCATCTCAGCGATTTGCTGCGCCTTGATGTGCTTGTAAATCTCTTTGATCAAAGGCTCACAACCTTCACGGGTCAGCGCAGAAATTTCGAACACCGGCCCTTTGAACTTGTAGCGTTTGACAAAATCTTTGATCAACGCGACCCGGTCATCCGTGGGGACCATGTCCAACTTGTTCAGCACCAGCCAGCGGGGCTTTTTGTACAACTCTTCGTCGTACTTTTTAAGCTCATTGACGATGGCTTTCGCTTGCGCAACGGTATCCACGCCTTCATCGAAAGGCGCCATATCAATCACGTGCAAAAGCAAGCGGGTGCGCTGCAAATGCCGCAAAAACTGATGTCCAAGGCCTGCACCCTCCGCAGCGCCTTCAATCAAACCGGGCAAATCGGCTACAACAAAGCTCTGCTCAGGGCCGACGCGCACCACGCCCAAGTTGGGGTGCAGCGTGGTGAAGGGGTAGTCAGCAATACGCGGGCGCGCATTCGAGACCGCTGAAATGAAAGTAGATTTGCCCGCATTCGGCATGCCCAGCAAGCCGACATCGGCCAGCACTTTGAGCTCTAGCTTCAAGTTGCGCTTTTCGCCAGGCCAGCCTGGGGTTTTCTGGCGTGGAGCCCGGTTGATCGCGCTCTTGAAACGCATATTCCCGAAGCCGCCGTCGCCGCCTTTGGCAATGGTAATCACCTCGCCCGGCTGCAACAATTCAAACAGCACTTCGCCGGTTTCAGCGTCGGTAATGATGGTGCCGACCGGCATTTTGAGGGTGATGTCATCACCGGCAGCACCGAACATGTCGGAGCCCATGCCATGCTCGCCCCGCTTGGCGTCGTAACGACGCGCAAAGCGGTAGTCCACCAAGGTATTCAGGTTGGGGTCCGCTACTGCGAACACGTGGCCGCCGCGGCCACCGTCGCCCCCGTTGGGGCCGCCGAATTCTTTGTACTTCTCATGCCGGAAGGAAACGCAACCCGCGCCACCGTCTCCCGCGGAGATATCAATGTAGGCTTCGTCAACAAACTTCATGGTCGTACACCGAGGTTAGAAATGAAAAACCCCGCGCGGAAGGCGCAGGGTTTCTCGGGGGAGCCAGTGCAGATTACGCTGCAGTGATGCTCACTGTGTGTTTGTTCAACGCACCCTTGACTGCGAATGACACTTTGCCGTCCACCAGTGCAAACAGAGTGTGGTCCACGCCCATGCCGACGTTGTCGCCAGCGTGGAACTTGGTGCCGCGTTGACGCACGATGATGGAACCAGCGCTGATCAACTCACCGCCGAAAGCCTTCACACCGAGCATCTTTGGCTTGGAATCACGTCCGTTGCGCGTAGAGCCGCCGCCTTTTTTCTGTGCCATGACCTATTCCTTTAAGCCTTGATCGCGCCGATTTGCAGTTCGGTGAACTGCTGACGGTGACCTTGACGTTTCTGGTAGTGCTTACGACGACGCATCTTGAAGATACGCACTTTGTCGTGCTTTCCGTGGGAAATTACTGTGACCGTAACGGTCGCACCGGACACCAAGGGTGTGCCGACTTTCAGTTCAGCGCCGTTTCCGACTGCCAAAACTTGGTCGATCACGATCTCTTGGCCTACGTCCGCAGCAATCTGTTCTACTTTAATTTTTTCGCCAGCAGCAACACGATATTGCTTGCCGCCGGTTTTTATGACCGCGTACATGTTGACCTCTTCGACTAGGAAATTCTGCAAATGAATTTTTACAGAGCTTAAGAGTATAACATTTCCCTGCTATACGTCATAACGCAGCAAGACCATGCAGAGCGGGCCCTGACGAGCGTCTCTATAATCGCTCAAAACAAACCGGTCTAACGCCTTGCAAGTCTCTACTCCTGCTTCTTCGACGGGGCTCTCCATCGTCGAACCCGACATGCGCGAAGTTGACGGGGTCATCGCCCACAGATTGGCTTCCGGCGTACCCTTGGTGGGCAGCGTATCCCAGTACATCATTTCTGCCGGTGGCAAGCGCCTGCGCCCTGCCTTGCTGCTGCTGTGCTGCGGCGCTCTAGGATACACAGGTGCCCAGCGCTTCAATATGGCCGCCGTGGTCGAATTTATTCACACCGCGACCCTGCTGCACGACGATGTGGTGGACGAATCCGAGCTGCGACGCGGCGCCCCGACCGCCAACGCGCGCTTTGGCAACCCCGCCAGCGTGTTGGTAGGAGACTTTCTGTACTCCCGCGCTTTTCAGATGATGGTCGAAGCCCAAAGCATGCGCATCATGCAGGTGCTGGCCGACGCCACCAACATCATCTCCGAAGGCGAAGTGATGCAGCTCATGAACATGCACAACGCTGCGCTCGATGAAGCCGGCTACCTGCAAGTCATCCGCTCCAAAACTGCCAAACTTTTTGAAGCCAGTGCCCGCGTCGGCGCCATTTTGTCGGGCGCCACACCTGAACAAGAGGAGGCCTGCGCCTCCTACGGTCAAGCCATGGGCACCGCGTTTCAAGTGATTGACGATGTGCTCGATTACGCTGGTGACGCGGCTGTCATGGGCAAAAACCTAGGCGACGATTTGCGCGAAGGCAAAACCACCCTCCCCCTAATTGCCGCCATGCAGCGGGGTACCGACGCAGAGCGCGCCACCATTCAAACCGCCATTGAAACCGGCGACCTGAGCATGCTGGACGCGGTCGTCGCTATCGTGCACAAAACCGGGGCGCTCGATGTTGCCAAGGCATCTGCTCGGGGCGAGGCAGAACGAGCTATTGAAGCTGCCAAACAGTTACCACCTAACGAGTACTCTGCTTGCCTCATTCACCTTGCAACCCAGTTGCTAGAGCGCAACCATTAAGTATTCACTGAGCCCCCACACACACTGACCCAAAGAAAAAGGGCCTGTCTTTCGACAGGCCCTTTTTCATGTAGCGAAGTTGCTTATTTAGCAGCTTGCTTACGGCGGCGGGCAATCGCGCCCATCACGCCCAAGCCGGCCAACAGCATGGCGTAGGTTTCTGGTTCTGGAACAGCAGCCACTTGCAGACCCACACCGTAATTGCCACCAAAAACGCCAGTTGCAGTACCAGTGATGTCTACGTGGTAATTACCTGCGGTAGGCAAGTTAAAGGTGTAAGAGCCAGTGCCGCCTGCAAAAGAACCAAAGTTGGTAGAGCCGAACGGGTGGATGTTATTCCACACGTTCACTGTCAAGCCAGCGATATCCAGCAAGCTCAGGGTACCAAAACTCAAAGTCAAGCTCGCAGCTGTACCAGTCAGCGTGGAAGGTCCAGCGATAGAGAAGTTAACGGTGTCAGCAAAAGAAACGCCTGGGGCGACATTGAAAACGGTGGAGTAGCTATCGCTGATCAAGCCAGCGTTTTTGGTAGCAGCCTGTGCGGAACCGGCTGCCAAGGCGGACACAGCAATGGCCAAAGCCAAGCTAGTTTTTTTGAAGTTCATGTTTATCCCTGTAATGTTGAGTGCGACAGCGACAGAATTAGCCGTTGCTCGCGCTCACATTATCAAAAACATCCGCCAATCAATCGATAGTCCGATCCGACTACAAGATCGTCAAAAACGTGAAAAAAGTCACACTTTTTGACCCACCCTATCGTCAACGACCGTACACATCCTCAAATCGCACGATGTCGTCTTCACCCAGGTAGCTGCCCGACTGCACCTCAATCATTTCGAGCTCCAGCTTGCCCGGGTTCTCCAGACGGTGTGTGGCCCCTAGCGGAATGTAGGTGGACTGGTTCTCAGACAAGAGCAAGGTTTTTTCGCCCACCGTCACCTTGGCGGTGCCGCTCACCACAATCCAGTGCTCAGCGCGGTGGTGGTGCATCTGCAGCGACAAAGCCGCACCCGGCTTCACCACAATGCGCTTGACCTGGAAGCGCTCACCATGGTCAATGCTGTCGTACCAGCCCCATGGGCGGAATACCTTGCGGTGTGCCTGCCCTTCGCTACGGCCGGCCTGCTTCAGGCGGTCCACAATTTTCTTCACATCTTGGGTTTTGTTTTTGTGGGCGACCAAAATTGCATCCGCAGTCTCAACCACAATCAAATCGTCTACACCCACACACGCAATCAGCCGCCCTTCAGACAAGGCCAAGGTGTTGCGGCTGTCTTGCATCAGCACGTCGCCTTGGGCCACATTGCCTGCGTCGTCTTTGGGCAGCACGTTCCACAGCGCTTCCCAAGCACCTACATCCGACCAACCGGCAGAGAGCGGTAGCACCACCCCTGTCGGCAAACCAGCCGGCACCGCGCCACCCTGGCCTGCCAGGCGCTCCATGACGGCATAGTCAATCGAGTCGCTGGGGCAAGCACTGAAAGCCTCTTTGCCCACCCTCACAAACTCACCGTCTGTGCGCCCCTCGCTCCACGCGGTAGCACAGGCTTGGGCAATATCGGGGCGGCAGCGCTCCATGGCCGCCAGCCACACCGACGCCTTCATCATGAACAAGCCACTGTTCCACGAGTAAGTGCCCTCGTCCAGATACGCTTGTGCGGTCTTCAAATCGGGTTTTTCCACGAAACGCGCAATTTGCTTGGCACCATCAACCCCAAAATCTGCCCCCGACTGGATATAGCCGTAGCCCGTTTCAGGGGCATCCGGGGTAATACCAAAGGTCACTACCGCACCGGCTTGCGCCAACTGTGCACCCTTCACTACCGCCGCCCGAAACGCCGCGCCATTCATGATCACATGGTCCGCCGGCATCACCAGTAACACAGGATCTGCTCCGTTTTTAATAGCGGCATGCGCAGCAATAGTAAGGGCTGGAGCCGTATTTCGCCCCAAAGGCTCCAGCACCACAGTACCGGGCTTGCCCATCAGGCGCATCTGCTCGGCAATCACAAAACGGTACTCCTCGTTGCACACCACCATCGGGGCCGCCAGCTCGACGCCGGCTATGCCCTCGACCCGGCGCACCGTAGCCTGCAACAACGAATCGTCGCCAATCAAGGGCAACAACTGTTTGGGGTATTTTTCGCGGGACAAAGGCCACAAGCGGGTGCCAGAGCCGCCCGACAAAACTACTGGTTGAATCAACATAGTCAAACTTTCAAAATTAAAAAAATCAGGCCCGCGCATCGCCCCAGCGCATGCGGGAGGTGTCATCCCCGGCGTACAGCGTCTCGCCGTGCCGGTTCACGCAATACAAGCGCGACACAATCATTTCGTGGAAGTGCATATCCGGCGCAATACGGGTGTACTCAAACAACACACCCCGGGTAATGCGCGCTCCCGAGCGGATCACACTGCCGTGCCCGATCCAGGCCGGCCCGATGATCGTGGCCCCCTCTTCGATCTTGACGCTAGAGCCGATATACACCGGCCCCTCAATCCGCACCTTGTCCCATGGGATGTTGGTGTTCAAACCCACCCACACACCCGGCTTAATCTCTTTGCCGGGCATCGGCATGTTCTCTACCTCACCCTTGAGCACCCGCTGCAGCACCGTCCAATAGTCGCTCACCCGACCGATATCAATCCAGTGAAATGGCCGGTTCTGCACATAAAACGGCGAGCCATCTGCCGCCAGCTGCGGAAACAGCTCCGAGCCAATGTCGTAGACCTTGCCCTTGGGCACTTTCTCCAGGATCTCGGGCTCAAAGATGTAGATGCCAGTGCTGGCCAAGGTGGACTTGGCGTCCTCCGGCTTCGGCTTTTCCTGAAACGAGCGAATCCGCCCATCTTCGTCTGCCACCACCATGCCGTAGTTCTCCACCTCCTGCAGCGGCACCTCCAGTGCCACCACACTGGCCAGCGCGCCTTTGGCTTTGTGCTCTGCAATGGCGGCGGTAATGTCGAGATCGATCAGCGCATCCCCGCACAGCACCAAGGTGGTTTCGTCAAAAAAACCGCTGAAATCCTGAATCCGTCGCAAACCGCCAGCCGAGCCCATCGGGCGGGGCAATATGTCGCCATGCTCGCGCACCCCTTCGTAGGAGTAGGCAATCTCCACCCCCCAGCGACTGCCATCGCCAAAATACTGCTCAATCCGCTGGTGGTGGTAGGCCACATTGATGATGATTTCGCGGATGTTGTGCCGGGCCAGGTGCTCGATCAAATACTCCATCACCGGCTTGCCCAAAATCGGCACCATCGGTTTGGGCAAGTCTTTGGTGAGCGGGCGGACCCGTGTGCCCTGGCCTGCAGCCAGGATCATTCCTTTTGCCATTTTTTACTCCCGTGATCTGATGTAACCCGCTCCACAGAGCGCGCGCTGTACAGCCCAAAAGTGTAATAGGTCGGGCATAGCTCTTTCGGGCCCATTCCCTTGCCTCTTAGCTTGGTACGACAGTGAATCACCGCCTCGCGAAGTGATACAAAACCCACACAAAAGCCAAAATTCTCCGGGTAAGTGTGAATTTTTTCACGCCGATCGAACTTCGATTGTCAAAAAGTAGCGAATTCACCCATTTGGGGGATGTGCCTAGTCATTCGGACTACGTAACATCGCGGCTTCGCTGTCACCCTAGCAATAACCCTCGGTTATTTAGTTACAAAAAATGTCTTTGCTGCCCTCGCTCTCTACCGAGGATCTCCATCACTACCACCGCGTGGTCACCCACTCGGTGGAGGTGCGCAGCCATTTCGACATGCTCATCTGGCTGCAGGGCGACATGCAGAAATACCTGCCGCACGACATCCTGATTGCAGCCTGGGGCGACTTCAGCAGCGGCCATGTGCAGCACGACATCATTTCAGCCCTGTCGGGTGTGCGCTCGCAGGCAGCGCATTCGGAGCTCTTGTCGCCGCTGCTGGTGAACTTGTTCAAGCGCTGGGGCGAATTCGGCAAAAAGCCTTTCAGCCTCAACGCGGGCGAGTCCGGCTTCTCGCTCGACGAGTTCAGCCTGAAGAGCGCGCTGGGCGGCGCATTGCTCAAAATGCGCAGTGCCACCATTCACGGCATCACCGACGAGCGCGGCAGCCATGACTGCCTGTATGTCGTGTTCAGCGCCCGCAGCCAGTTCACCGACATCGAGCGCAACGCCATGGCCATGGTCCTGCCCTATATAGATACAGCGCTGCGCCAAGTCGAACACCTGCCACACCAATCCGGCTCCGCCTCGCCCGCACTTGTGAGCAGCGCAGCGGAAAACAACACACCCGAGCCCGATGTCCTCACCGAGCGCGAAGCCGAGATCCTCAAATGGGTCGCCCTGGGCAAAACCAACCCCGAAATCGGCAGCATTCTTGACATCAGCGCGTTCACCGTCAAAAACCACATGCAGCGAGTTTTCAAGAAACTCGACGTCTCCAACCGCGCCCAAGCAGTGGGCAAATTCCGGGCATGGGTCAACCATGTCTAAAGCCCACATTACTTTTTCAGCGGCAGAGTTCAACCGCAGCGCCGAGCACGCCTCTATGGGCCGTGACAACCTGCTTGGCATCCTCGAGACCTGCTTGTGCCCCACCGCGCTGGTAGGCTCGCTTTGGATGCTGGCCTATTGGTTTGAAGGCAGCGTGCCACCCGCCTACCTGCTGCTAGCAGTGCTCGCGTTTGCACTCACCTTCCCCGGCGAGCCCCGCCTGCAAGCCAGCAAAGCGGGCAGCCTGCTCGACATCTGCTTTAACTGGGCCTGGATCGCTGCCCTGCTCGGGCTCACCGGCTACGCCACCGGCTATATCCGCCAGTTCGACCTGCAAGCCCTGACCGCTTGGCTGTGGGCAGCGCCTGCAACTGAAATTGCGCTCACCTTTGGCCTGCGCTTTGCTGCCCCGCTCATCATCAGCCTGCAAGGCCCCAAGCAACGCGCATTGATCGTCGGCATGAACGAGCAGGGCCTGGCCCTGGCCGACAAACTCAAAAGCTCCCCCTACTCCAGGGTCGAGCTTGCCGGCTTTGTCGACAGCCGCAGCACCGACCGCCTGAACGCCAGCGCCCCGGTCCCGCTGCTCGGCAAACTCGATGAGTTGGCCAACCTTGCCAAGTGCAACCGCATTCAGGTCATTTACCTGTCGCTGCCTATGGCGTCCCAGCCCCGGATCTTGCAGGTGCTCGACGAGCTCAAAGACACCACCGCTTCTATTTACTTTGTGCCCGACATGTTTGTCACAGACCTGATCCAAGGTCAGCCCAGCGCCGTTTGCGGCATGCCTGTGATCTCGGTTTGCGAAACCCCCTTCCGCGGGACCAACGGTATCGTCAAACGCCTGAGCGACATTGTGTTTTCGATCGGCATTCTGACCCTGATTGCACCTGTGTTGCTGGCGATTGCGGCCGCCGTCAAATTCACCTCGCCCGGGCCCATCATCTTCAAGCAGCGCCGCTACGGCCTGGATGGCGAAGAAATTCTGGTCTACAAATTCCGCTCCATGAGCGTTACTGAGGACGGCGGCGTTGTCACCCAAGCCACCAAAAACGACAGCCGCATCACGCCCCTAGGGGCCTTTTTGCGCAAAACTTCGCTGGACGAGTTGCCCCAGTTCATCAACGTGCTGCAAGGCCGCATGAGCATTGTGGGCCCCCGCCCCCATGCAGTGGCTCACAACGAGCTGTACCGCAAACTCATCAAGGGCTACATGGTCCGCCACAAGGTCAAACCCGGCATCACAGGCTGGGCGCAGGTCAACGGCTACCGCGGAGAAACCGACACCCTCGACAAAATGCAAGGCCGTATCGACTACGACCTCGACTACCTCCGCAACTGGTCTTTGCGGCTAGACATTCACATCATCTTGCGCACCGTGCGCTTGGTGGCCAAAGACCAACGGGCCTATTAACCCATGCGCAGCCATTTTTTACTCTTGCCAGCCAGCCTGGCACTGCTGGGCTCGGCCCCGGTTTTCTCGCAGCAAGACCCGCTGACCCTGAGCGCCGGCTACACGGTGCAAACCGACAGCAACCTCTTCCGCCTGCCGTCCAGCACTAACCTGCAAAACACCATCGGCAAGAGCAGCGGCGCTGAAACCATCGGCATCACGACGGTGGGCCTCGGGTTTAACACCCGCCAGAGCCTGCAAACCCTGTCGGTAAACCTGAACCTGGTGGACTACAGCTACCAAAACTTCAGCTACCTCAACTTCACAGCCAACAACTATGCCGCCGCCTGGGAGTGGGCCGTTACCCCCAAGGTAACCGGCAAACTGAGCACCGACCGCCGCGAAACCCTCAACAGCTTTGCCGACTCCAACAGCTCTCGCCAGCGCAACCTGCGGCTGGACACCACCACCCGCTTTGACGCCAGCTACGCGCTCGACGGGCCTTGGCGCCTGCTTGCCGGTGCCAGCACCACCCGGCAAGAAAACCAAGCCGGCCTGATCACCGGCAGCGACTTCACCACCAACGCGGTAGACGCGGGCGTACGCTACCAGTTTGCCACCGGCAGCGCTCTGAGCTACGTGATGCGCACCAACAAAGGCGGCTACCTTAACCGCGCGGTGCCCAACGCCGGCGCATTTGACGACCAATACACCCAGCTCGACAACGACCTGCGCCTGCGCTGGCTCATGGGCACCGGCAGCACGGTCAACGCCAACCTGACCCACATCAACCGCACCCACCCCCGCTACAGCCAGCGCGACTACAACGGCTTTAACTTCGGCGCCGGTGTGGACTGGGCCTTGACCGGCAAAACCAGCCTCAGCACCAGCATCAGCCACACGCTCGATGCCTATGCCACCAGCAACAGCAACTACAGCAGCACCGACAAACTCAGCGTGTCCGCCGGCTGGCAAATCAGCCCCAAAGTCGGCTTGCGCCTGAAAAACGACTGGGCGCAACGCAGCTACCTGGGTAGCCCCAGCACCACGGCCAGCAGCAACCGCCAAGACATCACCCGCGACACCACCTTGTCGGTGAACTGGCAAGCCCTCGACCAACTGGCCCTCAGCGCCTCCGTGCAGCACAGCAGCCGTGGCGCGAACCAGGCCAACCTCGATTACGACAGCACCATGCTGTTCTTTACCGCACAACTCACTTACTAACCGGACCGCACCATGAACACCACACGCTTTACCGCCACCGTGTTGGCAGCCGCCATCGCCCTGACCCTGGCCGCCTGCGGCGACAAGCAAGACAAAAAAGTCGCCACCCAAGTGGCCGCAAAAGTCGGCAGCGAAGAAATCTCGGTACACCAAATCAACCAGGTTTTGAGCCGCACCAACACCAACGGCGCCAACCCCGAGCAAGTGCAAGCCATGAGCCGCGAAGTGCTAGAGAAACTGATCGACCAGCAACTTGCGGTTGACCAGGCCACCGAAAACAAGCTCAACCGCTCGCCCGACGTCGTCTCGCAAATCGAAGCCGCCCGCCGCGACATCCTGGCCCGTGCCTATATTCAGCAAATCAGCGCCGGTGTGGCCAAACCCACCCCTGAAGACATCAAAAACTACTACACCAGCAACCCCCAGCTGTTCAGCGAGCGCCGCATTTTCAATGTGCAAGAAATTGTGGCCCCCAACGCGCCCGGCGTAGCCGCCACCCTCAAAGAAATGGTAGCCGCCGGCAAGAGCGCCGAAGACATGGCCGCCGCCTTGAAGGCCAAAAACATCCAGTTCAACGGCGGTGGTGCCACCCGCGCGGCAGAGCAAATTCCGCTGGACGTGCTGCCCAAAATCCACGCCCTCAAAGACGGCCAAGCCACCGTGATCGAGGCACCCCAGGCCGTCACCATGGTGCGGGTGGTTTCGTCGCAGCAAGCGGCGGTGCCCGAGGCGGCTGCACTGCCCCGCATCGAGCAGTTTTTGACCAACCAGCGCGCCGGCGAGGCCGTGGCCGCCAACATCAAGCAGCTGCGCAGCAACACCAAAATCAGCTACATGGGCGAATTTGACAAAGCCGCTGCAGCCACAACAGCCCCCGCCGCTGCCGCGGCACCCGCAATGCCCGCAGAGCCCGTGCTCGCCCCCGCTGTGGATGACAAGGCCAAAGCCGTCATCGACAAAGGCGTCTCCGGCCTGAAATAAGCCCCCGCGGCCCTGTAACACTCTGCCACCCGAGGTTTCCCCCACCATGAACAAGCTTCTCCAACTCCTGACCGCCGGCCTGCTGGCCTTGGGTGCGTTTGCGGCCCATGCGCAAGACGGCAAAGCCGACTACCCGCTGGGCGCGGGCGACACCATCCGGGTGCAAGTGTTCCAAAACCCCGACCTCACCATCGAGACCCGCGTCTCCGAGAGCGGCGTTATCACCTACCCGCTGATTGGCGCTGTGCCCTTGGGTGGCCTGTCGGTTGCCGCAGCGGAAAAGAAAATTGCCGACGCGCTGCAAAGCGGTGGCTTTATTCAAAAGCCGCAGGTCAACATTGCACTCATCCAGATCCGTGGTAACCAGGTCTCGGTGCTGGGCCAAGTGGCGCGCCCCGGCCGCTTTCCGCTAGAGACCGTCAACACCCGCTTGAGCGACATGCTGGCCAACGCCGGCGGCGCCACCAACAGCGGCGACGACGTAGTGGTTGTGAGTGGCGTGCGCGACGGCAAGCCCTTCCGCAAAGAAATTGATATCCCCAACATCTTCTTGGGCAACAAAACCCAAGACAACTTGCTGCTGCAGGGCGGCGACACCATTTATGTGCACCGCGCACCGGTGTTCTTTATTTATGGCGAAGTGCAGCGCCCCGGCTCGTTCCGCATTGAGCGCGACATGACCATCATGCAAGCCCTAGCCCAAGGCGGCGGCCCCAATGCCCGTGGCTCTGAAAAGCGCCTGCGCCTGCACCGCAAACTGCCCAACGGCAGCGTGCAACAAATCGAGCCCCAGCTGACCGACGCTGTGCAGGCAAATGACGTGCTCTACGTCAAAGAAAGCATTTTCTAAACCGGCCCCCAGACCATGACACTCCAACAATTTCTGCTCATCCTGCGGGCCCGCTGGATGATCGCCCTGCTGGCCTTTGCGCTCACCGTGGCCACCACCGTGGCCGTGAGCCTGTACCTGCCCAAGCAATACACCGCCAGTGCGGCGGTGGTGGTCGATGTGCGCTCGCCCGACCCCGTCAGCGGCCTCATGCTGCAAGGCATGATGGCGCCCGGCTACATGGCCACCCAGGTCGACATCATCAACAGCGACCGCGTAGCCCAAGCCGTGGTCAAAAACCTGCGCATGGAAAGCAGCCCCGCCGTGCAAGCCCAGTGGCAAGAAGCCACCCAAGGCAAAGGCCTGCTGCGCGACTGGCTGGCTTCTGCGTTGCAAAAAAGCCTAGACGTAAAGCCCAGCCGCGAGAGCAACGTCATCAACATCAACTACACCGGCGCCGACCCCGAGTTTGCAGCTGCCATTGCCAACGCGTTTGCCCAAGCGTATATGGATGTGAACCTTGATTTGCGTGTAGCCCCTGCCCGCCAGTTTGCAGCGTTTTTTGAAGAGCAAACCAAAACCGCCCGTGGCCGCCTCGAGGCTGCGCAGCAAGCCTTGAGCGACTACCAGCAGGCCAACGGCATTACCTCGGCCGACGAGCGCATGGACTTTGAAACCGCCAAGCTCAACGAGACCAGCAGCCAGCTCACCGGCGTGCAAGCCATGACCACCGACAGCCAAAGCAAGCGCCAAAACACCAAGGCCGACACCGTGGCCGAGGTCATGCAAAGCCCGCTCATCAACGGCCTGAAAGCCGACATTGCCCGCCTCGAAGCCCGCATTACCGAGACCAGCGGCAACCTTGGCAAAAACCACCCGCAAATTTTGCGCAGCGAAGCCGAGCTCGCCACACTCAAGGCCCAGCTCGACGCCGAGACCCGCAAAATCACCGCGTCTATCGACACCACCTACCAAGTGGGCAAGCAGCGCGAGGCCCAGTTGCAAGGCGCCCTGGCTGCCCAAAAGGCCCGTGTGCTGGAGCTCAACAAACAGCGCGACGAGCTCAATGTGCTGCGCCGCGACATCGAGTCCGCCCAGCGCGCCTTTGAGATCGTGAGCCAACGCGCCTCGCAAACCAACATCGAGAGCCAAACCAACCAAACCAATATTGCGGTGCTCAACCCCGCAAGCCCACCACCCTCTCCCTCTAAACCCCGGGTGCTGATCAACGTGTTGGTGTCTGTGTTTTTGGGCACCTTGCTGGGTGTGGGCCTGGCACTGCTGCTAGAGCTGATGAACCGCCGTGTGCGCTCTACCGACGACCTGGTCGAGGCCCTGGAGCTACCCGTGCTGGGCGCCATCAGCTCGGCATCGGGCATGTTTAAACGCACCGCCATTGGAGTACGGGCATGAACAACAGCACCAAAACCATTGGCGACATCTTGGTTGCCACCGGCCGCCTGACGGTAGAAGACGCAGCCCGCGTCGTCGAGCGCCAGCGCAAAGACCAAGTGCAGTTTGGCGAGGCCGCCCTCGCCCTCAAGGTGCTCAGCAAAGACGACATCGACTTTGCCCTCAGCAAGCAGTTTGACTACTCGTACCTCAGCGATCAAGACCAAACCGTTAGCCCCGAGCTGGTAGCCGCCTACAAGCCGTTTAGCCGCGTGGGCGAAAACCTGCGCGCCGTGCGCAGCCAGCTCATGCTACGCTGGTTTAACACCGACCCCGCCCGCAAAGTCATGGCCATCGTGAGCCCCGGCAATGGCGAAGGCCGCAGCTTTGTAGCCGCCAACCTAGCCATTGTGTTTGCCCAACAAGGCGAGCGCACATTGCTGATTGATGCAGACATGCGCTCCAAGCCCGAGCGCGGGCAACAGGCCTTGTTTAAGCTGGGCAAAAGTGCGGGCTTATCGGCCATTTTGGCCAACCGCGCGGGCCTGGAGTCTGCACAGCTCATACCCGGCTTGCCTGGCTTGGCCGTGCTGCCCGCAGGCGCCACACCGCCTAACCCGCAAGAGCTGCTAGGCCGCCCCGCGTTTGGCGACTTGCTGCGCGCAGCCTGCCAGCAGTTTGATGTGATCATCATCGACACCCCCGCCGGCAGCGACTTTGCCGATGCCGAAATCACCGCCGCCCGCGCCGGTGCCGCCCTGCTGGTGGCGCGCCAGCATGTGAGCCTGGTGCCCCGCGCCACCCAACTGGCCCGCCGCCTGCAAGACAGCGGTGTTGCGCTGGTGGGCTCGGTGCTTAACGACGCATGAGCCCTGCCATGAACCCTGTTAACCCAGGCAAACCCGCGCTGCCTGCGCAGCTGCTGGCCTGGCTACCTGCCGTGCTGGGGCTGGCGGTGCTGTACCTGCCCAGCCTGTATGACTTGTTTACCGGCATCTGGGCAAAAGACGAGCAAATGCACGGGCCCATCGTGCTGGGCATATCGTGCTGGCTGATTTACCGCAACTGGCCCGCCATGCTGGAAGCCAGCCACGGCGAGCAACCCAGCGCCTGGGGTTGGCCCCTATTTGTGCTCGGGCTGCTGCTGTATGCGCTAGGCCGCTCGCAAGACATTTTGATTTTTGAAATCGGCTCGGTCATTTGGCTGCTGATTGGTATTGCATTACTCAACCTCGGCCCCAAGGCGCTCAAGGCCCAGTGGTTTGCCTTGTTCTTTATGTTGTTTATGGTGCCGCTGCCCGGCGCGGTGGTGGACACCGTCACCATGCCCATGAAAATGGCTGTGTCTTATGTGGCCGAGCATGTGTTGTTTTGGGTGGGCTACCCGATTGGCCGCAGTGGTGTGATTTTGCAAATCGGGCAATACATGCTGCTGGTGGCAGACGCCTGCGCCGGCCTGCACACCCTGCTGACCCTGGAGGCCTTGGGCCTGCTGTATTTGAACCTGGTGCGGCGCGATTCATTGTTTCGTAACGTAGGCCTTGCAATATTAATCGTGCCCATTTCATTTACCGCCAATGTGATCCGCGTCATGGCGCTGAGCCTGATCACCTACCACTTTGGCGACGAGGCAGGCCAGGGCTTTTTGCACGGTTTTGCGGGCATGGTTTTGTTTTTAAGTGCGTTGTTGCTGATCATCAGCTTTGACAGCTTGTTGGTCACGTTTGAGCAATTCAAGGCCAAGCGCAGCGCCCCCAAAGAGGTTGCGGTATGACGAGCACTCTGAAAAACATTATTTTGTTAGCGCTTATGGTGGGCGCTGCTTGGGTAGCGCACGCCAGCAGGCCCACAGAGCTCATGGCAAAAACCCGGGGCGATGCCAAGCTGGAGGCCATCGTGCCCGCCGCCTTTGGGCCGTGGCGGCAACTCCAGCAGTCGGCGGGGCAAGTGGTGAACCCACAGCAAACAGAGTTGCTGGACAGCCTTTACTCGCAAATCTTGACCCGCACCTATATCAACACCAACGGCAGCGCCGTCATGTTGTCGATTGCCTATGGCGAGAACCAAAGCGATGGCCTCGCACTGCATATTCCTGATGTGTGCTACCCCGCACAAGGCTTCAAGGTTACGGGCAGCAGCAACAGCGTTTTAAGCACCGGCATGGGCGAAATACCTGTGCGGCGCCTGCAAACCGAATTGGGGCAACGCAAAGAGCCACTTACCTACTGGACGACCATCGGCAACAAAGTGGCTCAAGGCGGCACCGCCCGCAAGCTGGAGCAATTGCGCTATGGCTTCCGTGGTCAAATTCCGGATGGCCTGATTTTTCGGGTCTCCAGTATCAATGGCAACACCCCGTTGGCCTATGAATTGCAAGCGCAATTCATCAGCGACCTGCTAGGCGCCATGCAACCCCCACAACGACAATTTTTATCTGGCCTTAACTAAGCAAATACTATGAAAAAAGTAGCACTCATCACCGGCGTGACCGGGCAAGACGGTTCTTATTTGGCAGAGCTCTTGCTCAACAAAGGCTACGAGGTGCACGGCATCAAGCGCCGCGCGTCGAGCTTTAACACTGACCGTATTGACCACCTGTACCAAGACCCGCACGCCACAGGCCGCAACTTCACCCTGCACTATGGTGATTTGACCGACAGCAGCAACCTGATCCGTATCATCCAGCAGGTGCAGCCCGACGAGATTTACAACCTGGGCGCCATGAGCCATGTGGCCGTGAGCTTTGAGAGCCCCGAGTACACCGCCGACGCCGACGGTATGGGCACCCTGCGTATTTTGGAAGCCATCCGCATCCTGGGCCTGGAGAAGAAAACACGCTTTTACCAAGCGTCTACCTCTGAGCTGTATGGCCTGGTGCAAGAAATTCCCCAAAAGGAAACCACCCCTTTCTACCCCCGCAGCCCGTATGCGGTGGCCAAGATGTATGCCTATTGGATTACGGTGAACTACCGCGAAGCCTATGGCATGTACGCCTGCAACGGCATCTTGTTTAACCACGAGAGCCCGCTGCGCGGCGAAACCTTTGTGACCCGCAAGATCACCCGCGCTATCAGCCGCATTGCGCTGGGCCTGCAAGACTGCTTGTATCTGGGCAACATGAGCGCCCTGCGCGACTGGGGCCATGCCCGCGACTATGTAGAAATGCAGTGGCTGATGCTGCAGCAAGACAAGGCAGAAGACTTTGTGATCGCCACCGGTGTGCAATACAGCGTGCGCCAGTTTGTGGAGTTTGCAGCGGCCGAGCTGGGCATCAAGCTAGCCTGGAGCGGCGAGGCAGAAAACGAAATTGGCACCGTAGTAGCCATTATTGGCACAGAGGCCAAGTGCAAGGTGGGCGATGTGATTGTGAAGGTAGACCCCCGCTACTACCGCCCCACTGAAGTGGAAACTCTGTTGGGCGACCCCACCAAGGCCAAAGAAAAACTGGGCTGGGTGCCCACGACCAGCCTGCAAGAGCTGGTAGCTGAAATGGTGCAAGCCGACTTTACGGCTGCCAAGCGCGATGCCCTGGTCAAGCTGGCTGGTTTTCAAACCTACGACCACCACGAGTAAGCCACCCTGCCATGGACAAGAACGCAAAAATTTATGTGGCGGGCCACCGTGGCTTGGTGGGCTCGGCCATTGTGCGCAACCTGCAGGCTGCGGGTTACACCAAGCTGCTGCTGCGCACCCACGCCGAGCTGGACCTGACCAACCAGGTCGCCACCGCCGCTTTTTTTGAAGCCGAAAAGCCCGACTATGTGTTTTTGGCAGCAGCCAAGGTGGGCGGCATTGTGGCCAACAACACTTACCCGGCGGAGTTCATTCGGGACAACTTGCTGATTCAGAGCAACATCATCCACGCGGCCTATGTGAACCAGGTCAAGCGCTTGCTGTTTTTAGGCTCTAGCTGCATTTACCCCAAGCTGGCCCCCCAGCCTATGCGCGAAGAGCACTTGCTGACCGGCCCGCTAGAGCCCACCAACCGCCCGTACGCCTTGGCCAAAATCGCAGGTGTAGAAATGTGCTGGAGCTACAACCGCCAGTACGGCACCAAGTATTTGGCCGCCATGCCCACCAACCTGTATGGCCCGGGCGACAACTACCACCCTGAAAACAGCCACGTTATTCCGGCACTGATCCGCAAGTTCCATGAAGCCAAAGTCAGCGGTGCCAGCAGCGTGACCGTATGGGGCACCGGCACACCGAAGCGCGAGTTTTTGTATAGCGACGACATGGCCGACGCCTGCGTGTTTTTGATGAACCTGCCAGATGACAAGTACGAGAGCTTGCTGGGTAGCGATGAGTCCAAAACCGGCAAGTTTGAGCCACCGCTGATCAACATCGGGGTGGGCCACGATGTGAGCATTAGCGAGCTGGCACAGACGGTGGCCGCCACCGTGGGCTTTACTGGCGGCATTGCCTTTGACACGACCAAGCCGGATGGAACGCCGCGCAAGTTGATGGATGTTGCCCGCTTGCACAGCATGGGGTGGCAAGCACCTACCAAGCTGCCAGCAGGTTTGCAGGTTGCGTACCAAGACTTCCAGTCGGTCGAAAAATCCAAGTAGCAATACCACATGAAACATGACCTGGCGCGCCGGAGTGTTCAGGCCGTTTTCTGGAGCTACTTGGGAGCTGGCGGAAAAATAGCCGCTCAACTTGTCATCCAAATACTGCTGGCTCGCATGCTCGGGCCAGAAGTATTTGGGCAATACGCCGCCGTTCTGGTGGTGATTGGGTTCGGGTGGCTATTCGCTGACAGCGGTTTTGGAGCAGCCTTAGTTCAAAAGAAAGACATCGACGACAACGATGTTGGCTACGCGCTTGGCTGGGTGCTGCTGCTATCGGTTATCACCGGGGCGGCAATCATGGGTCTATCTCCATGGCTGGCAAAAGCCTTGGGGGACTCTGCGCTGATTTTTCCACTCCTGGTGTGCGGCCCCATCATCGTGCTGCAAGCACTGTCCAATATCAGTACCTCGTTGATGCGCCGCAACTTGGATATGAAACGCAGCCAAATCATCCAGCTCATCGCCTACGTTGTTGGCTTTGGCGTGGTCGCCGTAGTTTTGGCTCAGCAAGGCGCAGGTGTATGGAGTCTCGTCATTGGGTTTCTGGTTCAAACACTCATTTCCCTTATTGCAGGCTACTGGGTAGTGCGGCATACCCTTGTGCCTCGCCTTGAAGGTGATGCCGGGCTGCGTAAATTCGGCTTTAGTGTGCTGGGGACCAACCTTGCCAATTGGGCTATCGATAATTTAGACCGCTTCCTCATCGGCCGGCAATGGGGCATAGCGGCCCTCGGGGCTTACTCAGCAGCATCCAACCTCTCACGAGTACCTGTCACCTTATTGGTGTCGTCCTTCCAATCGGTCGTCTTATCGTCAGCATCCCGAGTGCAAGGTGATCACGAGCGTTTGCGCCGGGGCTTCAGTGCAGTGTTATCTTTAGTCAGTGTGGTGACGTTTCCATTGGCGGCAGTGCTGGCACTCAAGGCAGACTTTGTCATACACACACTCTACGGCGACCAATGGGGGCAGGCGGGTGTGCTGTTTGCCGCTTTCTGCGTCGCGCTGCCGTCATACGTGCTTTTGTCGGTCACCGGACCTACTCTTTGGGCAGTAGGTGCCGCTGCAAGTGAATTCAAGGTACAGCTCTTTACCGCCTTTGTTCTTCTCACCGGGCTGCTGCTGCTTGCTGGCCAACCACTTGCTGCAGCGATCTGGCTCATACCCTGTGTCTACCTCTTCAGATTCTTGTTGGTTTATCGCGTATTGGGTCAACGAATCGGACTCGCCCACCGACAAACCCTTCAAGCGATTTCCGGTGGCCTAGTGTTGACTGCCATCGTGATCTGTATTGAGCTAGCTACTACTCAGCTTGCACCGAACCTGTCAAACCCTTTGCTGCTCCATGCAGCCCAAGGCACTCTGCACGCCATCGCTTGCTTAACTATTTTGCGACTTGCTCCACGCTTCTTTATGGGTACTGAACTCTGCACCATGTTGGTGAACCGCCGCAATGAATCCAAAGTGGCCCGCATCGCTTGTCAAATCATCTCGTTGAAAGCTCCCGCACCATGACGATACGCTTTTGCTTGTCACGGGTTCAAGGCCGTGGTGCTGGGCTCGGCAATGAACTCATTCCTTGGGCACGTTCATTTTTGGCGGCACAAATGCTCGGAGCCCAATGCCTGTCGCCAGCGTTTGGCATGAACACTCGCCGCTACTGGCGTCACTTTGGCACTCCACGGTATGACTTTATCGTGAACCGCGCTATCGAAAAACTGTTGCCTGTGGTGCGTTACACAGAGGCCGATTTTTTGCGCCACGGCGGTGGCGATTTTGTAGATGCATTTGCTCCCTTTGCTGAAGAACACAACCTATACAAGCGCGGCCCCTATGTGTTGGTGACTGACGGCATGTGGGGCGGATTCAGGCACATAGCGAAAGCGCGCGACTTTGTTTACAGCACCTTGTACCAAAGCCGCTTTGCCGCCAAAAATCTATTGGCCGTTCAGCGACGACTCGACCCAGCAAAAATTACGGTTGGCATGCATGTAAGGCTTGGCGACTTTGGTGCTGTGCCCACTGAGCTATCCGCCTACCAAGGTAAGTTCAACCTCGCTTTGCCACTGCAGTGGTACCGCACCATTGCAAACAACCTTGTCCGCGAGTTGGGAGACAAAGTGCAATTTCTCATCGTCTCAGACGGCACTGACAAGCAACTTTCCCCCCTGCTAGAAGGTCTGAACGCAGTTACCACCTCCGACTTGCCTGACTCTGATTGCTCTGACCTGCTGGCGCTGGCAAATGCAGACCTGTTGGTCTGCTCAGTTTCGTCTTTCAGCGCGACAGCGGGCTTTCTATCCAAAGCCCCGTATTTTTGGTTCGAACCAAATTTACAAAAGCATCCGAAAGGCTTTTATTCCATTTGGGGGCATGAGCCTGGACAAACAAAGAGGACCAGCCCTACCCAACAAGCATTGAAAGAAGCAAACGGAAAGGTCCTGCAAGGCCGTGGAATAGCGGTTGACATGCTGGGCAACGTGCCTAAGCACCTCGCGAGCGACCTCATAGCGAACAAAGAACGTCTCTTGCAACAGCGCGATCTCATTCAGTACGGCGTTATCTCAATACGCCCTGAGCAACAAGCTATATCAACACAATGAGCAGATCGCATATGCACATAGGATTAGTTGGCCCCATCGCCACGGCAGACATCAAGCATCTACTGAACGGCGATATCGCAAGCCTCCCTAAAGGCTACGCAGGCGGGCCCTTGCTCGCAACACTCATTACCGAGTTACTGGCTCGCGGTCATACGGTGAGCGCCTTCACACTAACCAATGACCTACCACTAAAGGCTGAAGCAGCTGTCACCGTTACCAGTGCGGATAACCGGTTTTCCTTGCACTACGTGCCAATGCGACCCAAAGCGTGGCGGCCCAATGGCTGGTTACTAGGCCGAATCGTGGATCTATTCCGCTTCGAGATCGAAGGACTCAAGCGCGCCATATTGGAGAGCAAGCCCGAGGTTTTGCACGCTCATTGGGTCTATGAGTTCGCTCTCGCAGCAATAAACACAGGCCTACCTCACGTAATTACTTGCCACGACTCCCCGCTTACTATCGCAAAGTTAAACACCAGTAGTCGTCCAACACGCAGCCTGTATCGCTGGTTACGGGTTTTGATGGCGCGTAAAGCTTTTAAGTCAGCCACACACCTGACAGCAGTTTCTCCGTACATGCGGGATGAAGTTCAGGCGATGACCAAAATAGTTATACAGGTGGTACCAAATCCCGTTGACGACCTTGCCATTGCTTTGGCGAAAACTAAAGAGGCCAGCGAAAGCCCTGCAATCGCAATGGTCTGCAATGGCTGGGATGTACGCAAAAACCCAGAACCTGGATTACTTGCGTTTAACAAACTGTTGCAAAGCATGCCCAAGGCGACCATGCATCTTTACGGCAACGACTTTGGGCCCGGGCAAACCGCTGAAACCTGGTGCGTTCGCAGAGGCATTAACAAAGGTATGCACTTCCACGGCCCCATACCTCATAAAAAGTTGCTGCAGGAATTAGCCAAACATGATGTTCTGCTCCACACATCCATAGAAGAGTCGTTTGGTATGGTGATTGCTGAAGCTATGGCTATGGGCCTGCCCGTGGTTGCGGGAGAAACCAGTGGCGCTGTGCCATGGGTGGTTGATAAAAGCGGCACTCTTTGCAACATAAGAGAAATCGAAGCTATCACAGACGCTTTGAAAAAAACACTGACGCCGGAAAACTATGGTTCTATCGCACGAAGTGGTATGGAAACTGTTAAAGCTCGCTTTACAACCAAGGCCGTTACCGATGCATTCGTTGAGACCTACAACGCTGCAATCGCCGAAACAGCACTCTCAGGTCCGAACACGACCAAAAGTAAGGCACCCCTGTGACAGCTCTTTCCTACGCAATTCAGTCTGCTCCATACCTAGCAGCTATTCTGCTCGGGCTGTTAATACCTATAGTTATTTTGTATCTACACAGAAGCTTTAACTTAGGCTTGATCCTGATTTCCACGTCATTTCTAGTAGACACGTGGACTCTTGGTGGCGCAGCTATTAACTTGGGTGTTAATTTATTTTTTGCAGACGCAGTATTTCTTCTGATAGGTTTTAGCGTACTCACCCGATTCTTTCTAACCAAGCCATCTCCAACAAAAAACGTAGCCTGGTATATTTTTGCAGGTCTGGTCTTAGTTAGTACCCTCTCCGGAATAGCTACATTCGGTAGCAGTGCGGGTGTGCAAGCGCGATCCTACTTTTATTTCATAGTGGCCGCGTCATATGCAATGACCTTTTCGATGGATGACCGCAAATTGGGCACCGTATATAAATTCATCACAATAATAGCCTGCGTCTTAATTTCCATTGCCATCTATCGCTGGGTAGTGTATTACTTGCCTATTCTAGCGCTACTACCACCTGGTGGGTCATACAACATTGATGGACCGATCCGAGTGATTTACTCGAACCATGCGTTAGTGATCGCACAAATAATGGTCGGGTCGTTCTTTTTCTCCAATGGAACACCTGCCTTTGCCAACATACGGTTATTTTCTCCGCTATTACTTGGCATGGTGGTGGTATTGCAGCATCGCTCTGTGTGGGTTGCCGCTTTTTCCGGAATCATGGTGAGATTTCTTCTAGGAAAAACGAAAGCTGGCACAGCTACAAGTCAATTTTTATTGGTACTAGCTATTGCTGCATTAACAGCAGTTCCACTTATCGTAAGTGATAAGTTGTCAGGCGTTACTGCGCAGATTAGCAACTCAGCAACCGGAGCTATGTCGGGTGGCGGCACAGGTGGTGAACGCTTAGAAAGCTGGGGCGAGCTTGTGAAGAAGTGGTATGGGGCGGGGCCACGCTCCATATTAATCGGGCAGAGCTTCGGGTCAGACAGCACACGCACCGTAACCAATAGCAGGGGCGAGACAAAGCAAATCAGCTACATCGCACACAACCTCTATATACAGACACTTTTTAATACAGGTTTACTGGGCTTAGCAACATATCTAACGGTAGCACTCTATGTTTTAATTGGACTTTACAGAATATGCAGAACCAAAAGAGATAACCTTCATGCAGAGATACTTTTTGTCGCCCTTGTTATTCAGCATGTTTACTATATACCATACGGAGTTGATTATCTACAAGCGATAATATTTGGTATAGCTTTGGCCTATGTTGCAGACAACAGAATATTGAGCAAAAAAGAGCAGCGCCATCGAGCGCTTAGTAAAGGAACTGTGCTGTGAGTTTGATGCAGCTTATAAACGCAATAGCAATTTGCTTCTTACTGTCTGGCGCTGCAACCGCGACGGATATCTATAAAGAAGCAACTCAATATCCAACTCGGCCGGTTGATGCTGCTTACTTCGGCGTCCACATGCATCGCATCATCGTGCTGCCGCATGAAAGGGCAATACCTACAGCATGGCCTACAGCAGCCTTCGGAAGCTTGCGCCTATGGGACACGGTTACACGCTGGGGAAATATTGCACCCAAAGCAGGCGTCTGGGAGTTCGATCGCATGGACACTTTTGTGAACACGGGTTTACAAAATAATGCGGAGATTTTGTACACCCTGGGTTCCACACCGCAATGGGCCTCTGCTAGGCCACAAGAAAAATGTCCATATGGCTTTGGTTGTGGCGCTGAGCCAGTGCGCCTCGCACATTGGGAAGAATACGTGAGGCGGGTAGTCCAACGATATGGAAACCGAATTGCAGCTTATGAATTATGGAATGAGCCCAAATTCTCAGATTTTTCCCGCGATGTGGGCAAACAAGGATTCTTCACCGGCAGTGTCAAAGACATGGTGGATATGGCTGCAGCCGCTCGAAAAATTATCAATGAGAGCGCGCCAGGAACCAAGCTGTGCACCCCGGGCTTTGTGAATGGCCCCGATCGTTTGGAGCGATTCCTCGCCGAGGGCGGAGCCAAACACGTCCAAGCAATTTGCTACCACTTTTACGCAGAAGGTAGCGAGCACTTCATTAACCAAGTTAGAGAAGTCAGGGCAATTATGGCTCGGCAACAAGTGGAGAACCTTCCACTTTGGAATACGGAAACAGGGGTGGATACGCTGCTACCCACTGATCCACCATCCGGCATAGCAGAGAGAACGCGGGAAGCTGCTGTAGATCGATTACTTCAGTTACTGATCCTTGGCGCTGCAACAGGTATGGAACGCTTTTACTACTACGCGTGGGATAACTCACGTAGCGGAATGGTATCTGCATTTGGGCAGCCACTGGATGGTCTGGATAAACTCAAACGCGTACAAAATTGGATGCTAAATTCGACATTTTCAGGCTGCACCAGCTACTCCGATGTAATTAGTTGCATAGCAAATAACAAAGGGGATAAATATATGTATGTATGGGCTACTAAACCGACGATTACATCATTAAAGATCCCGCAAGGTTTCAAAATTGCAGCGTTTGACAAAATGAGCAATGTTGATGGCCGGTGGAATTTAAAAAGCATTGGCAATGGCAGCCCCCTACCCCTCGACTCCACACCAATTCGCATTTCTCTTTCTTTAAAATAACTATAAGCCCCGATATGTTGAAAGAAACGCCACAAACAAATATTAAGCAAAACGGAAAGATAAGGCTTTGTATATTGCTGACGTACTTTAACCGCAAAGACAAAACTATTGAGTGCTTTAATAAAGTACGGGCAAATTCCCTGCCAGAAAATACCGAAGTTACAGCAGTAGTTGTTGACGATGGAAGTACCGATGGCACTGCGGATGCTTTGCACAGCCAACACCCGTGGATCAATATTGCCCGTGCCGCAGGTAATTTGTATTGGTGCAAAGGTATGCACCAAGCGTTCGATATCGCCCGAAAATCCGATCCCGACTTTTATGTTTGGCTTAACGATGACACCATGCTGCAACCAGATGCCCTTGCGAGACTTCTTGCAACTGAACGCGAATTGCGCGCTGCAGCCGGGCAAGCTGTTGTAGTGGTAGGCAGCACAGTTGACGAGAAAACTGGGCTCTTGACATACGGTGGGTCTAGACGCTTGTCGGCGCTGAAGAGAATGCGCTTTGCTCGTATACAACCATCTGACAAAGCGCAACAGTGCGACGCAATGAATGGGAATTTAGTTCTGGTTTCCAAAGAAGCTGCAAATATTGTGGGCAATTTAGACCCCACCTTTGAGCACGCCATGGGCGACACCGACTACGCATTACGCGCCAACAAACTAGGTGTTCAAGTGTGGGTTGCTCCTGGTGTTTACGGTACCTGTAGCAATAACTCCATTGAGGGCACTTATATGGATGAAAGTTTGCCATTTACACGTCGATGGCAACTCATGATGCACAGAAAGGGTTTGCCCTGGAGGTCTTGGCTTGCACTTACCAGCAGACATGCAGGCCCCGCTTGGCCTTTGTATTTTTGTTGGCCTTATTTGAGTCTGACTCTTGGGTTGTACAAGAAAAAAAAATCCATATAGCACTAGCCCAGCCGAAAAGAAGATTGAATGCCCCAAAAAATCGTCATCATTCAACGCCGACTTACACACTATCGCGTTGCGCTTTTCGAAAGCCTACGGAATGAGTTATGTGGCCGCGGGTTGGAATTAGTACTTGCTTATGGGCAAGGCACTGCAGAAGAAATACGCAAGAACGACAGTGCGGATATTACTTGGGCAGCGCAGCTACCTACCAAATATTTTCTTGGTGGACGAATTTGCTACCAGCCTTTAAATGATCTCTGCGCCGATGCCGCGCTGCTTGTAGTTACCCAAGAAAACAAACTTGTATGTAATCTATGGCATCAGTTTTCTAAGACTCCATACAAAGTAGCGTTTTGGGGGCATGGCGCCAACCTGCAAGGACAGCAACAGTCCTGGCGTGAGCGATTCAAGCGCTTGGTGGCAGCAAAGGTGGACTGGTGGTTTGGTTACACAGAGTTAACACGCCCACGAATCAAGGAATTTGGATTTCCAGACGATCGCGTGACCATTTTGAACAACGCGGTCGACACCCAGGAAATGCGCCAGCACTTTGATGGGATCGATACGCCCGAATTGCAGCGGTGGGCCAATTTGCATGGACTCAGAGATGGCCCCATCGGTATTTTCCTAGGCTCGTTTTACAGTGAGAAGCGCATCGAATTTTTGTTAGATGCAGCCCGCCACATACGTCATCAAGTCCCGGATTTTCAGCTTCTTCTGGTGGGCGCGGGTCCGCAAAAAGCAATGGTCGAAGCCTTTTGCAAGGAGAACCCTTGGGCTCACTTTGCAGGAATGCTCAAAGGCCGTGAAAAGGTGCTTGCACTAGCTAGCTCCACAGTCATGCTGAACCCGGGTTTAGTGGGTTTGGGCATATTGGATTCATTCGTGTGCGAAGTGCCCATGCTCACAACCGACTGCGGCCTTCATAGCCCAGAGATTGTGTATCTAGAGCCGGGCATTAACGGTCTGATAACCGCCAACACTATGGATGACTATGTGCGTGAATCCGTGGCACTACTCCATGACTCTGAACGTCTGAGTGCAATGAAGCTGGAGTGCCGCCGAAGTGCCGCCGAATACACCGTAGAAAACATGGCGCGACATTTCGCGGACGGTGTGGAGCAATGCCTGCAAAGCCCTGGCTATCGAGGGGCGGTGCGCAAATGAAGGTTTTGGTTGTACACAACGCTTACCAGCACAAAGGTGGTGAAGACACCGTCATGGAGGCCGAGGTTGCCCTGCTGCGCAGCAGAGGCCACACAGTTGAGCTGTTCACAAGGCATAACGATGCAATCGCGTCGATGTCCAAGTTAGCAGCTGCAGCCAACACAGTGTGGTCAGGCAATGTGGCGGCGGAGTTCGAAAACACGCTTCGAGCATTTCAGCCAGACGTGGTGCATGTGCACAACACGTTTCCCCTCATATCACCAGCCATCTACTGGGTGGCTGCGCGCTTGCAAGTGCCGGTGCTGCAAACCCTGCACAACTTCAGGCTGATGTGCCCGCAGGCCATGTTTTTGCGCGAGGGCAAGGTATGTGAGGACTGCCTGGGCAAGTTGCCTTGGCGTGGGGCAGCACGCGGTTGTTACCGTGGCTCGGTGCTGCAAAGCACTGTGCTGGCTGGCATGGTGACCGTACACCGCGCTTTGGGCACTTGGCAAAACAAAGTAACGCGCTACATCGCACTCAACGAGTTTTGCCGCGGCAAGTTCATTGAGGGCGGCTTGCCCGCAGAGCGGATTGCAATCAAACCTAACTTTGTAGACTTTGAGCCGCCTCCCACCAGAACGCGGGAGGGCTTTTTGTTCGTGGGCCGCCTGTCTGCCGAAAAAGGGGTGGATGTGCTGGTCAATGCCCAGCGCCAGCTAGAGGGCAGTAGCCTCCGGGTAGCTGGCACAGGGCCTGATGCGGCCATGCTGGACAAAGTGCCCGGCCTAAGCGCACTAGGCGCCCTGCCTATGGAGCAAGTACGGCAAGAGATGAGCGCTGCCGTTGCGTTGGTGTTGCCCAGTATTTGGTATGAGAATTTTCCGCGCACCCTGGTAGAGGCACTGGGTTGCGGGCTACCAGTGATCTCCAGCCGCATCGGTGCGCTAGCAGAGCTGGTTAAGGATGGAGAAACTGGGCTGCTGTTTGAGCCGGGCAACCTGGAAGACTTGGCCCAAAAGATGCGGTGGGCCCTGGCCAACCCAGAGGCCATGGCCGCCATGGGGCGCAATGCGCGACAGCAATACGAAGCGGAATTCACCGCCGAACGTAATTACCAGCAGCTCATGACTATTTATGAATCCGCCATCGCGGAAGTGAAAGCCGGGGGGAACCTATGACACCGGGCAAACAGATTGTTCAGGTGCTGCGGGCACCTATTGACGCAGTTACCTGGCCCGACGCCCTTTCGCGCATCGCCACATGGGCCGCTGCCCGCGAGAGCCGCTATGTTTGTATCTGCAACGCCCACTCGGTGGTAACCGCTGGGCAAGACCCGGCCTTTGGCAACGTGGTGACCCAGGCAGACATGGCCACGCCCGATGGCGCGCCGGTGGCCTGGATGATGCGCAAACTAGGGTTTGCCACCCAGCAGCGCATCAACGGGCCAGACCTGATGTGGAAATACTGCGCGGAAGCCGCGCAGCGCGACGAGTCCATTTACCTGTATGGCGGCACCGAAGAGACGCTGGCCATATTGCAAACCAAGATGGCAAACGCGTTCCCGGCACTGCGGGTGGCAGGGGCGTATTCGCCGCCATTCAGAGCCCTTACCCCGGCCGAAGACGCCGCAGTGGTAGAGCGCATTAACGCATCGGGCGCAGGCACGGTGTGGGTGAGCTTGGGCTGCCCCAAGCAAGAGCTGTGGATGGCCGCGCACCGCGGGCGCATTCAGGCGGTGATGGTGGGGGTGGGCGCTGCGTTTGATTACCACGCGGGCACCATTCAGCGGGCGCCGCTGTGGATGCAAAACGCGGGCCTGGAATGGCTGCACCGGCTGGTGTCAGAGCCGCGCCGCTTATGGAAGCGCTACCTGGTAACCAACACCTTGTTTATTGCGGGCGCAGCCCGCCAACTGCTCACGCGCCGCCATGCTGAGTAAAGACGTTTTTTTGGGGGTAGTAGACGCGGCACCCTTGGTAGCCATGGACATGGTGGTCGTGCGCGGGGGCACCGAGATATTGCTGGGCCTGCGCAACAACCGGCCGGCCCAAGGCTACTGGTTTGTGCCGGGTGGGCGCATCCGCAAAAACGAGCCCATGCAAGCCGCACTGGCGCGGGTGGCCCAAGACGAGTTGGGCCTGCAACTGGCGGCCTTGCCGGTGCCGCCGCGCCATATCGGTGCCTTTGAGCACTTTTACACGGACTGTTTTACGGGGGACAACGGGGTCTCGACCCACTATGTGGTCATGGGTAACTTGATAGCCCTGCCAGCGGGCACCGAGCTGGCTGCCGCCGATGCCCAGCACAGCGCGCTACGCTGGTGGCCGCTGGCCCAGGCGCAGGCCTCCGAGCAAGTGCACCGCTTTACCAAAGACTATGTGGATGCTATTTTGCTATCAAATATGTAGCTAGTGGCGCAGGTTATATATGCGCTACAGGCATTTTTTGCTTAAATTAGAGAGGGAGTGAGTTATGAAAATTACCGTGATCGGAACCGGCTACGTGGGCCTGGTGTCAGGCGCTTGTTTTGCTGATGTGGGCAACGATGTGTTGTGCCTGGATGTGGACCCGGCCAAGATCAAGATTTTGGAGGATGGCGGCATTCCTATCTATGAGCCGGGCCTGCAAGAGATGGTCAAGCGCAATGTGGCAGCGGGCCGCTTGCACTTCACCACCGATGTAGAGAAAGCCGCCCACTTTGGCACGGTGCAGTTCATTGCAGTGGGCACCCCGCCTGATGAAGACGGCTCGGCCGACATGAAATATGTGATTGCCGCCGCCCGCAACATCGGCAAGTACATGACCGACTACAAGGTGGTGGTAGACAAGAGCACCGTGCCCGTGGGCACCGCCGACCGGGTAAAGGCGGCTATTGCCGACGAACTGGCCAAGCGCGGGGTGAACACGCCGTTTAGCGTGGTGAGCAACCCCGAGTTTTTGAAAGAAGGCGCCGCCATTGACGACTTTATGCGCCCCGACCGCATTGTGGTGGGCTGCGAGGACGAGCAAGCGGCGCTGAACATGCGCGCGCTGTATGCGCCGATTCAGCGCAACCACGACCGCCTGATCGTGATGGACATTCGCAGTGCAGAGCTGACCAAATACGCCGCCAACGCCATGCTGGCGACCCGCATCAGCTTTATGAACGAGCTGGCCAACCTGGCCGAAAAGCTGGGCGCTGATATTGAAAACGTGCGCAAGGGCATTGGCTCGGACCCGCGCATTGGCTACGACTTTTTGTATGCCGGTGCGGGCTATGGCGGCTCGTGCTTTCCCAAAGACGTGCAGGCCTTGGTAAAAACAGCGCAAGACGACGCTGGCATTCACCTGCAGGTGCTGACTGCGGTAGAGGCGGCCAACGACGCCCAAAAACGGGTACTGGGCGGCAAGGTGCTCAAACGCTTTGGCGCCAATTTGACGGGCAAGCACTTTGCCCTGTGGGGCTTGGCCTTTAAGGCCAACACCGATGACATGCGCAAGGCCACCAGCCGCGATGTAATTCAAGACCTGCTGGATGCGGGCGCGACGGTGACCGCCTATGACCCGGTGGCCATGAAAGAAGCGCAACACTGCTTCCCCGACGAGCCGCGCCTGAGCTATGCCGATAGCCAGACGGCTGCGCTGGAGGGGGCGGATGCGCTCATCATCGTGACCGAGTGGCGCGAGTTCCGCAGCCCTGATTTTGAGAACATCAAGGCCAAGCTCAAGCAGCCGGTGATTTTTGACGGCCGCAACCTGTACGACCCCAAGCTGGTGCGCAGCATGGGCATTGAGTACCAAGCTATCGGACGCTAACGCCATGACCGTGTTGACCCTGCAAGATTTGGCCATCCAATCCGGCGTGGCATTTGGCACCAGCGGTGCGCGCGGCAAGGTGGTAGACATGACCCCCAGCCTGTGCCACGCCTACACCACCGCGTTTTTGAATGCGGTGGTGCCCAAGGCCACCACGATTGTGCTGGGCCACGATTTGCGCCCCAGCAGCCCGGCCATTGCAGCGGCCTGCGCAGCAGCCATTCAGAGCTTGGGCATGCAGGTGGTGTACGGCGGCGCCCTGCCCACACCGGCACTGGCGCTGTATGCGGCGCAGCTGGGCGCACCGGCAATTGTGGTGACCGGCAGCCATATTCCGTTTGATCGCAATGGCATCAAGTTTTACCGCGAGGAAGGCGAGATCACCAAAGCCGATGAGCGCGCCATGCTGGACTTTTTGGTGGGCGTGCCCAAGGGCTTGAAGCTCCCTGCCCTGCCCGCCCCGGACCCGCGCGTGGAGCAGGCCTATGTGCGCCGCTACCTGGATTTTTTTGGCGCCGATGCCCTGGCCGGCGAGACGATTGCGGTCTACGAGCACAGCAGCGTGGCGCGCGATGTGCTGCGCGTAATTTTGGAAGGCCTGGGCGCCGAGGTGATTTCGCTGGGCCGGACCGATGTGTTTGTGCCGATCGACACCGAGGCGGTGCGCCATGAGGACATTGAGCAGGCCCGCGAGTGGGCGGAGCTGCACGACTTTGACGCCATTGTGTCTACCGACGGCGACGCCGATCGCCCCCTGATTGGCGACGAGCGCGGCGAGTGGCTGCGCGGCGATGTGGTGGGTATTTTGACGGCGCAACAGCTCCAGGCGACTGCCGTGGTCACCCCGGTGAGCAGCAACAGCGCCCTGGAGAGCACCCGGAGTTTTGCGCAGGTGGTGCGCACCCGCATTGGCTCGCCCTATGTGATTGAAGGCATGCAAAACGCCGCCAAGGCCGGCGCCAATGTGGTGGTGGGCTTTGAGGCCAACGGTGGCTTTTTGCTGGGTAGCCAAGTGCTGCGCGACGGCCGCCGCTTGGGGCCCCTGCCTACCCGCGATGCGGTGTTGCCCATGCTGGCCCTGCTGTGCGGCGCCAAGGCGGGCAAGTTCAAGATGTCAGAGGTGGGCTACCGCCTGCCCAAGCGGTTTACCGCGAGCGACCGGATTCAAAACTTTGCCACTGCCAGCAGCTTGGCGCTGATCGTGCGCTTGCGCATGGACCACGCGGCCTTGCGCGAGCTGCTGGCCCCGCACGCGGGCGAGGTAATGTCGGTTGACGAGACCGATGGCTTGCGGGTGCTGTTTGCGTCAGGCGACATCGTGCACCTGCGCCCCAGCGGCAACGCCCCCGAGCTGCGCTGCTACGCCGAAAGCACCACGGTCGATCAAGCCAAGCAGCTGTGCGACGACTGCTTGCTGCGGGTGCTGAAGGTGGCCGCGTAAAGCAGCCCTAAGCCGGCCAGCAACAGTGCATAGGTTGCGGGCTCGGGCACCGGGCTAATGGTGAGGGCGATGTTGTCAACGCCCACATAGCGGGCGTTGTTGCTACCGATTCCGCTGAGGTGGACGGAGGTCAGGCCGGTAAAGCCGGTAAAAAACTCGCTGCCGTAGTGCACAAAGCGGCCGGGGGTGAGGGCCAGAGGCTGGCTTGCCTGCACCAAGCTGCCATCGGCCTTGGTACCGGTGATACGGATCGAGAACTGGTCGGCAAGCTGGCCGCCCCCGAAGCCCAAGGGGCCTGCCAGTTCAAGACTTTGCAACGCAAAAGTGCCAGTAGTGCCGGGCGCGAGGGATAGGGTTTCGCTCTGCTCACTCAGGCCGTAGTAGCCCAAAAATTTACCCTCCGGCGCAGGAGCCAACAGGTAGCCGGCCCCGCTGAGTACAAAGTGGGTATCTGTGCTGTGTTGCAACTGCACACCTGCAGCCAGGGTGCCGGTGGGGCTAGCGAGGTCATCAAACGTCAGGGTGAGGGCTTGGGCCCCGGCCCCGCCTGCACATAGCAGTGCGGCTGCGGTGGTGAGGGTGGAGGCAATCGCCCGGAAGGCGCTGAAAAGCGGCATGGTGATCTCCAGAAAAGTGCGTGTCAAAGAATGCCGATCAGGGTGGCATCGGCAGAGGTGCCGTTGGGGCCGTTGAGGGTGCAAACCACGGTTTGCCCCTCGGGTACCGGCAGGGGCAGCCCGCCACCCAGGCTGTAGTTGGCTGGTAAGCCGCCTTGCAGGAGCAAGGCGCCGTCCGCGCAATCGGTAATGGCAACGCCTTTGCTGGCGTTGGCTTTGCGAGTAGCCACATTGATGGCCGAGCCGGCAGAGATGGCACCGGCTACGCCCAAGGTGGCGGCGGTTTGGGCGTCAGTGCGCAAGTCCACAAACTTGGGGATCGCCACCGCGGACAAAACACCGAGGATGACGATCACCATGACGAGTTCTATCAAGGTGAAACCGGTTTGCGAATAACGTGGGTTCGATGTAACGCGCATAGTGGGCTGTAGTGGAAAGCTGTAACCAGTTGTTACCGCATAGTAGTTCGGCACAACGGGTAGGGAAATAGTCCGGATGGATGAGCCGAATGGACTAATGGCGACGGAATGACTACCTGGACCTGACTAAGAAAGATAATCCACAGACCCATCAATGTTTGAGAGATAGAGAAGATGACAATTCTGGTTACCGGCGGCGCCGGCTTCATCGGCAGCAACTTTGTGCTCGATTGGCTGGCCCAGTCCAACGAGACGGTGATCAACCTCGACAAGTTGACATACGCCGGCAACCTGCAAAACCTGGCCTCGGTGTCCGACAACCCGGCGCACGTTTTTGTGCAAGGCGACATTGGCGATGCGGAGCTGATCAGCCGTTTGCTGCAAGAGCACCAGCCACGCGCGGTGCTGAACTTTGCCGCAGAGAGCCATGTGGACCGCTCGATCCACGGGCCGGGCGAGTTTATTCAAACCAATATTGTGGGCACTTTTCACTTGCTGGAAAGCGTGCGGTCGTATTGGGGCGCCCTGAGGGAAGACGCCAAAGCCGCGTTCCGGTTTTTGCATGTGTCCACCGACGAGGTGTACGGCTCGCTAGCCAAAACAGACCCGGCTTTTGCAGAAACCAACCGGTACGAGCCCAATAGCCCATACAGCGCAAGCAAAGCCGCCAGCGACCACTTGGTGCGGGCCTATCACCACACCTATGGTCTGCCGGTGCTCACGACCAACTGCAGCAACAACTACGGGCCCTTCCACTTTCCGGAAAAGCTGATTCCGCTGCTGATCGTGAACGCGCAAGCGGGCAAGGCCTTGCCGGTGTACGGGGACGGTCAGCAGATCCGCGATTGGCTGTATGTCAAAGACCATTGCAGCGCCATTCGCCGGGTGCTGGAGGCAGGTGTGCTGGGTGAAACCTATAACGTGGGTGGCTGGAACGAGAAGCCGAACCTCGACATCGTGCACACCGTCTGCGCCCTGCTGGATGAGCTTAAGCCCCGCGCGGACGGCAAACCCTACCAAGAGCAAATTACGTTTGTGACCGACCGGCCCGGCCATGACCGCCGCTATGCGATTGATGCCCGCAAGATTGAGCAGCAGCTGGGCTGGAAGCCGGCGGAAACATTTGAGACCGGCATCCGCAAAACGGTGCAGTGGTACTTGGACAACCCGCAATGGGTAGACAACGTGCTGAGTGGTGGTTACCGCGATTGGGTGAGCAAGCAGTATGGCGCGACCGGAGCAACCCCCAGCGTCCAGGCAGCCGCATGAAGATTTTGCTGTTAGGCCGTAGCGGCCAGGTGGGCTGGGAGTTGCAGCGGTCGTTGAGCGTGTTGGGTGAAGTGGTGGCGCTGGGCTCGGATGCAAGCCAGAACCCGCAGGGGTTGTGCGGCGACTTGACCGATTTGGCCGGCTTGGAAACCACGGTGATGGCGGTACGCCCTGACGTAATAGTGAACGCGGCAGCGCACACTGCCGTAGACAAAGCCGAGAGCGAGCCGGAGCTTGCAAGAGCCATCAATGCGCTAGCCCCCGCGATGCTTGCGCAGGCTGCTATCAAAACAGGAGCGTGGCTGGTGCACTACAGCACCGACTACGTGTTTGACGGCAGTGGTAACACGCCATGGGCCGAGAGCGATGCGACCGGCCCTCTGAGCGTGTACGGGCAAACCAAGCTCGAAGGCGAGCAGGCGGTTGCCCTGAACCCCAAGCATTTGATTTTGCGAACCAGCTGGGTGTATGCGGCCCGGGGTGGCAACTTTGCGAAGACCATGTTGCGCTTGGCTGGGGAGCGCGAGTCGCTAACCGTGATTAACGACCAGTTCGGGGCCCCTACCTCGGCCGAGTTGCTGGCCGATGTGACGGCCCACGCCCTACGCACTCTGCAAACCCGCCCTGAATTGGCAGGCCTGTACCACTGCATTGCCGCTGGCGAGACCACCTGGCACGGCTACGCGCAGTGGGTGTTGACGGAGGCCGCTGCTCTGGGCCTGCCGCTCAAAGCCACTGCGGACAAAGTGGCGCCTACGCCCACCAGCAGCTACCCCACACCAGCCAAGCGCCCGTTGAACTCGCGTCTGGACACCCGCAAGCTCCAAGCGGCGTTTGGCTTGACGCTGCCTTCGTGGCAGGTGGGCGTGAAACGGATGTTGATTGAAATTTCAGGGAAGTAAAACGATGAGTAATCCATCTCAAAGCAGCGGGGCGAAAGCCCGCAAGGGCATCATCTTGGCGGGTGGCTCAGGCACGCGCCTGTACCCCTCGACACAGGCTGTCAGCAAGCAACTGCTGCCGATCTATGACAAGCCAATGATTTACTACCCCTTGAGTGTGCTGCTGCTGGCAGGCATCAAGGAGGTGCTGGTGATCAGCACACCGCAAGATACCCCCCGCTTTGAGCAGTTGTTGGGTGACGGCAGCCAGTGGGGCATTCACATTGAGTACGCAGTGCAGCCCTCGCCCGACGGGCTGGCGCAGGCGTTTTTGATTGGCGAGAAGTTTTTGGATGGCGCGCCCAGTGCACTTGTGTTGGGCGACAACATTTTTTACGGACACGACTTTGCAGGGCTGCTGCAAAGCGCGACCGCTCAAACCAGCGGTGCCACTGTTTTTGCCTATGCTGTGAATGACCCGGAACGCTATGGCGTGGTTGAGTTTGACGCAGCAGGCAAAGCCATGAGCCTCGAGGAAAAGCCCAAGGAACCCAAATCGCGCTATGCGGTGACCGGGCTCTATTTTTATGATGCACAGGTCGTGGAGATGGCCAAGCAGGTAAAGCCCTCGGCACGCGGCGAGCTGGAGATCACCGACCTGAACCGCATGTACCTGGAGCGCGGAACCTTGGATGTGCAGACCATGGGCCGCGGCTATGCCTGGCTGGATACAGGAACCCACGAGTCGATGCTGGAGGCGAGCCAGTTCATCCACACCATCGAAAACCGCCAAGGCTTGAAAGTGGCCTGCCCCGAAGAAATTGCATGGCGTAGCGGCTGGATTGACGATGCCCAATTGCAACTGCTGGCCCAGCCACTGGCCAAGTCCGGCTACGGCCAGTACTTGCTGCGTTTGTTGAAAGAGAAGGTTTTTTGATGCAAGTCACCCGAACCGCCATTGCGGATGTATTGCTGCTAGAGCCCAAAGTATTTGGCGATGAACGCGGCTTTTTCTTTGAGAGTTTTAACGAGCGCGTGTTTCGTGAAGCCACCGGAGTGACGCTGCCTTTTGTGCAGGATAACCACTCCAAGTCGGGCTATGGGGTGCTGCGCGGACTGCACTACCAAACCGAAAACCCCCAGGGCAAACTGGTGCGGGCGGCGCAGGGCGAGGTTTTTGATGTGGCAGTGGATATCCGGCCAGACTCGCCGACCTACGGAAAATGGGTGGGCGAGATACTCTCGGCCTCCAACAAGCGGCAACTGTGGGTACCACCGGGACTGGCGCATGGTTTTGTGGTGTTGTCGGAAACCGCTGAGTTTTTGTACAAAACCACCGACTACTACGCACCCGCTTTTGAGAAATGTATTGCCTGGAACGACCCTACTTTGGCAATCGAGTGGCCCGCCCTGTCTATAGCGCCCAAGCTGTCTGCCAAGGATATGGCGGGGGATTCTTTCGCCTCCTTGTGAAAAGCACCACGCTTGGGGAATGAAAATTCGTAACGGGGTGATTCCGGCCCCCTGAGAATGCGTGGCTTACGCTATCCTTAGCGGCTTATGGCATCCGCTGAAACACTCACCCGCGACCCCGCTTCTGTTGCCCTGCCAGGAATCGGCAGGGCGCTGGTACTAGCCGGCAAGCTACCCCAGCAAACGGCTGAAGAAATCTACCGCAAAGCGCTGCTAAGCAAAAACAGCTTTATGGCGGAATTGGTGGGGTCGGCGGCGGTATCGTCGTTGGATCTGGCACAAACCCTGTCGGCAGCTTTTGCGGCACCGTTGCTGGATTTGGATGCTGTGGATGTGCAGCGCTTGCCTAAGGGCCTGCTGGACGCGAAGATTTGCACCGAGTTCAGAGTCTTGGTGTTGAGCAAGCGCGGCAACCGCTTGATCATTGCCACCGCAGACCCTTCGGACCAGCAAGCTGCAGAGCGGATCAAGTTTGCGACCCAGATGGGCTTTGACTGGGTCATTGCCGAGTACGACAAGCTGTCGAAGATTGTGGACGCCAATACGGTCACGGCGACCGAGGCGATGGAAGAAATCATTGGCGGCGACTTCGAGTTTGATGAAGCAGCTGCCGAGTCCGCTGTTGAGACCACCCAAGCGGCGACCGCGGATGTTGAAGATGCACCGGTAGTGCGTTTCCTGCACAAAATGTTGATGGATGCGTTCAGCATGCGGGCCTCGGACTTGCACTTTGAGCCCTACGAACACCAGTACCGGGTGCGGTTCCGGATTGACGGGGAGCTGCGCGAAATTGCGAGCCCTCCGATCGCCATCAAAGACAAGCTGGCCTCGCGGATCAAGGTGATCTCGCGGATGGATATTTCGGAGAAGCGGGTCCCGCAAGACGGCCGCATGAAACTCAAGGTGGGCGCGGACCGGGTGATTGACTTCCGGGTGAGCACACTGCCCACCTTGTTTGGCGAGAAGATTGTGATTCGTATCTTGGACCCGAGCAGTGCCAAGCTGGGCATCGATGCGCTGGGGTACGAGGCCGAAGAAAAAGAGCGCCTACTCAAGGCGATTGGCCGGCCTTACGGGATGATTCTGGTCACGGGGCCTACGGGTTCCGGCAAAACGGTGTCGCTGTACACCTGCCTGAATATGCTGAACCAGCCCGGGGTGAACATTGCCACCGCCGAGGACCCCTCCGAAATCAACTTGCCGGGTGTCAACCAGGTGAACGTGAATGAAAAGGCGGGCCTGACTTTTGCTGCGGCGCTGAAGTCGTTTTTGCGGCAGGATCCGGACATCATCATGGTGGGTGAAATCCGGGACCTGGAAACGGCCGACATTTCGATCAAGGCAGCGCAAACCGGCCACTTGGTGCTATCTACCCTGCACACCAATGACGCCCCGACAACGCTCACGCGGATGCGGAACATGGGCATTCAGCCGTTCAACATCGCATCCAGCGTCATTTTGATCACGGCGCAGCGACTGGCCCGGCGGCTGTGCGGGCAATGCAAGCAGCCGGCGGATGTGCCGGAACTCGCGCTGCTGGACGCGGGATTCAAGCAGGCTGATCTGGATGGGAGCTGGAAGCCTTACAGGGCCGTAGGCTGCTCGGCTTGCAACAACGGTTACAAGGGCCGGGTGGGCATCTATCAAGTGATGCCTATCAGTGAAGAGATTCAACGCATTATTTTGCGTGATGGCAGTGCAATGGATATCGCCGCCCAGTCGGAGTTGGAGGGCGTGCGCTCGTTGCGTCAGTCCGGCTTGCACAAAGTGAAACAAGGGCTGACTTCGTTGGAAGAAGTGCTTGCGGTGACCAACGAATAAAAGGGCAACCCCGGGAGATCTATGGCAACAGGAAAATCTGCGCCCACCAAAGATGTGGTTTTTGAGTGGGAAGGCAAAGACCGCAACGGCAAGCAAGTCCGGGGCGAGACGCGAGCCGCGGGTGAAAACCAGGTGAAGTCCATGTTGCGCCGTCAAGGTGTGACGCCCACCAAAATTAAGAAGCGGCGCATGCGCTCGGGCAAATCGATCAAGCCCAAAGACATGGCGATCTTTACCCGTCAGCTGGCCACCATGATGAAGGCCGGCGTGCCCTTGCTGCAAGCCTTTGACATTGTGGGCCGCGGCAACCCGAACCCCAGTGTGACCAAGTTGCTCAGCGATATCCGCGCGGATGTGGAAACTGGTACCTCGCTGAGTGCAGCGTTCCGCAAGTACCCGCTGTACTTTGACAACCTGTATTGCAACTTGGTGGAAGCGGGCGAGTCGGCCGGTATTTTGGACCAGTTGCTGGACCGTTTGGCTGTTTATATGGAGAAGACAGAGGCCATCAAGTCCAAGATCAAGTCTGCGCTGATGTACCCGATTGCGGTGTTGGTGGTGGCATTCGTGGTGGTCTCAGTGATCATGATTTTTGTGATCCCGTCGTTCAAACAGGTCTTCAGCTCTTTTGGCGGAGAACTGCCAGCACCCACCCTGTTTGTGATTGCCTTGAGTGAAATTTTTATTGAGTATTGGTGGCTGATATTTGGCGGGATTGGCGGTGGGTTGTACTTTTTCATGCAGGCGTGGCGCCGCAACGAGAAAGTGCAGGCCTTCATGGACCGCGTGATGTTGAAACTGCCCATATTCGGCGTCATGGTGGAAAAGAGCTGTGTGGCCCGTTGGACCCGCACGCTATCCACCATGTTTGCGGCCGGGGTGCCTTTGGTAGAGGCGCTGGACTCGGTGGGCGGCGCCTCCGGTAACGTGGTGTACCTGAAGGCGACGCAGAAGATTCAACAGGAAGTGTCCACCGGGACTTCATTGACTGCAGCGATGTCGAATGTGAATCTATTCCCCTCCATGGTGCTGCAGATGTGCGCGATCGGCGAGGAGTCGGGCTCCATTGACCATATGTTGGGCAAGGCGGCTGACTTTTTTGAAGCAGAAGTCGATGACATGGTGGCTGGCATTTCCAGCCTGATGGAGCCCATCATCATTGTGGTGCTGGGCACACTCATCGGCGGGATTGTGGTGTCGATGTATTTGCCGATCTTCAAGTTGGGACAAGTGGTTTGATGAGCACCGGTTTGCAGTGGCTAGACGTGGGTATATTGGGTTTGCTGGGGCTGCTGATTGGCAGCTTCTTGAATGTGGTGATCCACAGGCTGCCCAAGATGATGGAACGGCAATGGGCTGCGGAGTATGCAGAGATGGCAGGCAAAGAGCCGCCTGCACAAGCCCCTTTTAATTTGATGGTGCCACGGTCGCGTTGTCCGCACTGCGGCCACTTGATCGCTTGGTACGAAAACATCCCGGTTGTTAGCTATATGGCGCTGCGCGGACGCTGCGCTGAATGCAAAAAGCCGATCAGCGTACGCTACCCGCTTGTGGAGTTTGTCACTGGAGCGCTTTTCGGGTTTTGCGCCTGGCAATGGGGTTTGACCGTTACCGCCTTGGTGTGGTGTGTCTTTTGTGCGGCGCTGGTGAGTTTGGCCATGATTGACTGGGACACCACCCTGCTACCAGATGACATCACACTGCCCTTGGTATGGCTTGGCTTGGTGGCATCCGCTCTTGGGTGGACTGCGGTGCCCTTGAGTACCGCCCTGTGGGGTGCGGTGGCGGGGTATTTGTCGTTGTGGTCGATTTACTGGCTGTTCAAATTGATAACCGGCAAAGAAGGCATGGGCTACGGTGACTTCAAGCTGTTTGCCGCGCTCGGTGCATGGTTTGGTTGGCCGGTGCTGATCCCCATGATCTTGCTGGCGTCCGTAATAGGTGCCATCGTGGGTATTGCCATGAAATTCACGAGCGGTTTGCGGGAAGGGGGCTATGTGCCCTTTGGGCCTTTTCTGGCCGGCGCAGGTTTTGCCGCGTTAATCATTGGGCCTGACACCTTGCGCCAGATGGCCAATTTGTAAGCAGGGCACACGAGATGCGGGTCGGGCTCACTGGTGGTATCGGCAGCGGAAAAAGTACGGTGGCCGCTTTCTTGGAGCAGTGCGGTGCATCAGTCGTGGATGCCGATGCCATTTCGCGTGCGGCAACTGCCGCAGGTGGAAGCGCCATTGCCCCCATCAGCGCCGCATTCGGAACGGACATGATCGATGCCACGGGTGCACTGGACCGGGTAAAAATGCGGGCAATGGTGTTCCAAGACACAGAAGCCCGCAAGCTGCTGGAGTCCATCATTCACCCACTTGTCGGCGCAGCCATTGAGGCTGCCACTCGAGAGGCTCAGTCCCGTGGCGCGCGATGTGTGGTGCTGGACATTCCTCTGTTGGTCGAGTCTGCGCATTGGCGAAAGCGGCTCGATAAGGTGCTCGTGGTCGACTGCTCGACCGAGACACAGATCCGCAGAGTCATGCAGAGAAATGCCCTGGAAGTCCACGAAGTGCAGGCTGTCATTGACAGCCAAGCCCCACGTCTCACCCGGCTTGCTGCTGCCGACTGTGTGATCTCTAACGAAGGGCTGTCTTTGCTGCAACTTGAGGCGGTAACGAAGCAAATGGGCGCACACTTCGGGCTATGATCGACCGCCGACCGGAAATACCAGCGTGATCCTTTACGAATACCCCTTCAACGAACGCATCCGCACGTATTTGCGGCTAGAACACCTGTTTCTGCGTCTGGCCGAGTTGATGGGGCGCCCGGACCCCTTGGATCACCACTTCGCCTTGACTACGATTTTTGAAGTCATGGATGTGGGTGCACGGGCGGACCTGAAGTCAGATGTACTGAAGGACCTGGACAAGCAAAAGCAGGTGTTGAACGGTTACCGGGGTAACCCTGCGATCTCCGAAGCGGCGCTCGACAAGGTAGTGAGTCAACTCGACCAGTGCTTTACCGACTTGAATGCTCTGGCCGGTAAGGCCGGGCAATCGCTCACTGAGAACGACTGGCTGATGAGTATCCGTAGCCGCGTGGGTATCCCTGGAGGTACCTGCGAATTTGATTTGCCCGCCTACTATGCATGGCAGCACCGCGATGCGGCTGCACGACAGCAAGATTTGCAGCGCTGGGCCTCGACACTGGCACCTTTGGCAGCCTCGATTCACCTGCTATTGAAGATGCTACGCGACTCAGGTGCGCCCCAGAAGGTGATGGCAGTTGCTGGGCAATTCCAGCAAAACTTGCCGCAAGGCCGCACTTTCCAGCTGCTACGCTTGGCGGTGGACCCTGCCCTCGAAGTGATCCCAGAGATTAGCGGGAACCGGCTGATGGTATCGATTCGCTTTATGCGGCACGAAGCCGACGACCGCCTGCACTCCAACGCCCAGGATACGGGCTTTGAACTGACCTTGTGCTCCTGATAGGCGCCACCCCGAATGACGATGGACTCTCCAATCTTGGAAAAGCTGGTGCGCTGCCCCGCTTGTGGTGGCGATAGCGTTTACGGACCGCGCAATCTGTTTCGCCCTTTTTGCAGCGAGCGCTGCAAAAACTTGGACTTGGGTGCTTGGGCCAGCGAGTCGTTCAGAGTGCCCACAGAGGCACCGCCCGACGAGGCGCCCTTCGGTGACCCGAAACTACAGTAAATCAACCAATCACCGGCGCGGAATATGCGCTAGTAGCTCCTAAAACAGTAGCACCCGTGTGATTGCGCTCTGCGGCAAACCAGTCGAGCACTGGAATGGTGCCCGGCAACACAGGTTCCACAGCGACCGGGAGCTGTTGCCATGCAAAGCTCTGGGACTCGCGCATTTCTAGCTCGCCACTCCACTCAAAGACTTTACAGAAGTACAAACGCACTAACGCGTGTGGATAGTCGACCATTTCCACCCGCCAAGGTAAGGCAGGGCCGATGTGAATGCCGATTTCTTCTGTGAGCTCACGACGCAGCGCCTGCTCAATGGTTTCTCCCGCCTCGACCTTGCCACCGGGGAACTCCCAATAGCCTGCGTAAGGCTTACCTTCGGGCCTGGAAGTCAACAAAAATGCACCATCCGGGCGAACCAACACCCCCACCGCAACCTCCACAGCAGGACGGTCTGCACTACCCGCGCGCTGGGCTTGGGGATCAGCGACCCATGGGGTGGATGCCGTCAAGATGCGGCCCGCCCCGAATAATCGCGTGCAAACTGATAGGCGACACGGCCGCTCCGCGCTCCGCGCTCGAGTGCCCACAAGAGGGCCTCAGAGCGGGCAGCCTCAATGGCTGCTGAGTCGAAACCCAATGCGGTCAACCACTGGTTGACGATCGACAGGTATTCGTCTTGGCTGAAGGGGTAAAAGCTTACCCACAGGCCAAAACGCTCAGACAAGGAAATTTTCTCCTCCACTCCTTCACCAGGATGCACCTCCCCATCTTCGGTGTGTTTGTAGCTCAGGTTGTCGGACATGTATTCGGGCAAAAGATGGCGCCGATTACTGGTCGCATAAATCAACACATTCGGGGTAGAGGCTGCGACGGATCCGTCCAGCACCGACTTCAGTGCTTTGTAGCCTGGCTCGCCATCATCAAAGCTCAAATCGTCGCAAAAGATGATGAATTTTTCCGGCCGTGCTGCGATCAGTTCGATGATGTCCTGGAGATCTATCAGGTCTGCCTTGTCCACCTCGATGAGACGCAAGCCAGAAGGTGCATAGGTCTGAAGGCACGCTCGGATAAGCGATGACTTTCCGGTGCCGCGGGCGCCGGTTAACAGGACATTGTTTGCCAAGCCACCGCGCACAAACTGCGCTGTATTGCGTTGGATTTTTTCCTTTTGATCGTCGATCTCGCGCAGTGAGTCCAATGACATGGCGCCCACATGCTGCACTGGAGAAATGACACCTTGGCCACCGGAACGGCGACGATAACGGAAGGCGATCGACGCATTCCAATCTGGCGCCGTCAACGTGTGCGGAAGTGAGGCCTCCACACGTTGCATGAACAGTTCAGCCCGCGCTAAAAAGCGCTCTAGTGCATCAGACATCAAGCAATCCCGTTCAGGAGCGATAGTCGGCGTTGATCGTGACGTAGTCGTGGCTGAAGTCGCAAGTCCAGACCGTCTGGCTGGCAGCGCCCCGCCCCAAGTGGACGCGCACCGTGATCTCGCTTTGCTTCATAACGCGCTGACCGTCTTCTTCACGGTAAGCCGGATTCCGACCACCACGGGTTGCGACGTGCACATCGTCCAAGAATAGCTCGATGAGTGACTGATCCAAATCCTGGATGCCCGCATAGCCCACGGCAGCCAGAATACGGCCAAGGTTGGGATCGCTAGCGAAAAATGCGGTTTTGACCAAAGGGGAATGCGCAATGGCATAGGCCACGAGGCGGCACTCCGCTTCGGTTCCGCCACCCTCAACTTGCACGGAAATGAATTTGGTTGCACCTTCGCCGTCCCGAACGATGGCTTGCGCCAACTTGCGAGCAACCTCCAGCATGGCGTGCTTTAAAGGGGCGGCCGAGACTGCGTTCAAATCAGTGACCGTTGGATTGCCGGCTTTGTTTGAAGCGATTACCAACAGAGAATCGTTGGTAGAGGTGTCGCCATCTACCGTTACCCGGTTAAACGAGCCTTCGGCCAGTTCGCGTGCGAGGGCGGGCATCACGGACGCATCGATACAGGCATCGGTGGCGATGAACCCCAACATGGTGGCCATGTTCGGGCGAATCATGCCCGCACCTTTGCTGATACCCGTGACAGTGATCGGAAAGCCGTCCACCATGGCCGTTGCGCTGAAAGCTTTGGGCTGGGTATCCGTGGTCATGATCCCCTCGGCCGCCTTGAGCCAGTTACTTTCCCGGGCGTCCAAAATTGCGGCGTCCAAGCCGGCCACGATCCGGTCCACAGGGAGTGGTTCCATGATCACGCCGGTGGAAAACGGCAGCACCTGCGTGGCTTTGAGGCTGAGTTTGGCCGCCAGAGCAGAGCAGGTTTCCTTGGCGCGCGCCAGTCCATCGGCTCCAGTGCCGGCGTTGGCATTGCCAGTGTTGATCACGACTGCTCGAATGTCACTCGCTGCGAGATGCTCGCGACAAATTTGTACCGGGGCTGCACAAAAGCGGTTCGTCGTGAAGACTCCGCCCACGGTGCAGCCGGGGTCCAGCAGCATCACGGTCACATCTTTTCGGCCCGGCTTGCGAACGCCTGCCTCTACAACCCCGATTCGGACACCGGGCACCGGCAACAAGTCTGCTGCAACAGGCAGCGGGAGGTTCACTGGCATACAAAGACTTTCAAGAGAGTTTGCCGTGGCACTGCTTGTATTTTTTGCCGCTGCCGCAAGGACAAGGGTCGTTGCGGCCGACACGCGGAACATCGGACTCGGCAGTTTTTACGGTAGTGGCATCAGCCGTCGTTTCGACTTCACCAGTCTCTGTGGGAGCGGTGTAGGTCACGTTGGCGATGCTTTCCCCGCGCGATTCAATCGCGTCGGCTGCCTGCTCCAATTGTTCGTTGGATTGGATCTTGACGGTCATCAAGATTTTGGTAACGTCGTTTTTGACGGAGTCCAGCAACTGCCCGAATAGTTCAAACGCTTCGCGCTTGTATTCTTGCTTGGGTTGCTTTTGTGCGTAACCGCGCAGATGGATACCTTGGCGCAGGTAGTCCAAGGCACTCAGATGGTCACGCCAGTGGCTATCGATACTCTGCAAGAGCACCATGCGCTCGAATTGGGTGAAGTTGTCTTTGCCGACCAGGTTCACTTTGCTCTCGAAAGCTTCGTTTGCCGCCGTAGTGACGGTGGTCACGATTTCTTCATCGGTAATAGAGCTGGCGCTGCTTACTTGTTTCTGGAGGTCCAGGTTCAGTTGCCATTCGTCTGACAGCATCTTCTGGAGCGATGGAATATCCCATTGCTCTTCTACCGACTCTGCAGGAACGAACTGACGCACCATGTCTTCAAAAGCACCCTCGCGCAGGCCCGCAATCTGAGCCTCCAGATCGGTGGCATCCAAAATGGCGTTGCGCTGCTGGTAGATGACCTTGCGCTGGTCGTTGGATACATCGTCGTATTCCAACAGCTGCTTGCGCATATCGAAGTTGCGCGCTTCTACTTTGCGTTGTGCGCTTTCAATGCTGCGGGTCACGATGCCGGCCTCAATAGCTTCGCCCTCGGGCATTTTGAGGCGATCCATGATGGATTTCACGCGGTCACCGGCGAAGATCCGCATCAAAGAATCATCCAGACTCAGATAGAAACGGGATGAACCAGGATCACCCTGACGCCCTGAGCGACCGCGGAGTTGGTTGTCGATCCGGCGAGATTCATGGCGCTCGGTAGCAATGATGCGAAGGCCACCCAGTGCCTTGATGGCTTCATGGTCTTTTTGCCACTGGCTTTTCAACTCAGCGACTTTGGCTTGCTTGACAGCTTCGTCCAAAGTGGCATCGCCCTCAATTGCCTCCAGCAACTTGTCCATGTTGCCGCCAAGCACAATATCGGTACCTCGGCCTGCCATATTGGTGGCGATCGTGATCATCTTTTCACGACCTGCTTGAGCCACGATATCGGCTTCGCGTGCGTGCTGCTTAGCGTTCAAGACTTGGTGAGGCAACTTTTCTTTGTCGAGCAGCTCAGCAATGATTTCTGAGTTTTCAATCGAAGTGGTTCCCACCAGCACAGGCTGGCCCCTGTCATAGCATTCGCGGATGTCTTTGATCGCCGCATCGTACTTTTCGCGGGTTGTCTTGTAGACACGGTCCAACTGGTCGTCCCGGCGGCTGATGCGGTTTGGCGGGATCACTACAGTTTCGAGACCATAGATCTCCTGAAACTCGTAGGCCTCGGTGTCTGCGGTACCGGTCATACCCGCCAGCTTGCTGTAGAGCCGGAAATAGTTCTGGAAAGTGATAGATGCGAGCGTCTGGTTCTCCGCCTGGATCTGCACTCCTTCTTTGGCCTCCACCGCTTGGTGCAAGCCATCGCTCCAACGGCGACCAGTCATCAGACGGCCGGTGTACTCGTCGACGATGACGATTTCACCGTTTTGCACAACGTAGTGCTGATCACGGTGGTACAGATGATTGGCACGCAACGCTGCGTACAAGTGATGCATGAGTGTGATGTTGGCCGGGTCATACAAAGAAGAGCCCGCAGGGATCAAGCCCAGCTCTGCAAAGATGGACTCGGCTACTTCGTGCCCTTGTTCCGTCAAGAAAACTTGGTGACTCTTCTCATCTAAAGTGAAGTCGCCGGGTTTGGTAATGCCTTGCCCTGTGATGGGATCAGCTTCCCCCTCTTGCTTGACCAAGCGCGGAATCGCTCTGTTAATGGCGAGATAGAGTTCGGTGTGGTCTTCAGCTTGGCCACTGATGATGAGTGGTGTGCGGGCTTCGTCGATCAAAATGGAGTCAACTTCATCCACGATGGCAAAGTTCAGTCCGCGTTGCACCCGGTCACTCGCCTCGTAGACCATGTTGTCGCGGAGGTAATCGAAACCGTACTCGTTGTTGGTGCCGTAGGTGATATCAGAGTTGTAGGCCTGCTGCTTGTCTTCACGCGGGGCTTGGGGCATGTTGATGCCGACGGTCAGACCCAAGAAGTTGTAAAGGCGGCCCATCCATCTCGCGTCGCGGCTGGCAAGGTAATCGTTGACGGTAACAACGTGGACACCTTTACCGCTCAGTGCATTCAAGTACACCGGCAAGGTCGCAGTGAGGGTTTTACCCTCACCGGTGCGCATTTCTGAAATCTTCCCATAATGCAGTGCCATTCCACCCAACATTTGCACATCGAAGTGGCGCATTTTCATGACGCGCTTGGAGCCTTCACGGACTAGCGCAAAAGCTTCCGGAAGGATGGCATCGAGTGTCTCGCCTTTGGCGACAAGGTCTTTGAACTCTTGCGTCTTGGCACGGAGCCCGTCGTCGGTAAGGGCCTCGAACTCAGGCTCCAGTGCATTGATGCGAGTTACTACGACCCGATACTGTTTGAGCAAACGATCGTTGCGGCTGCCAAAAATTTTGGTAAGGAAGTTAATAGCCATCAATGCGAGCACTGCCCGACGGACCCACCATGGGCTCACCGGACTGCACAGTCCTTTGTTTATCTTGAGAAAGTGGAGGCTCTTTGCGGGAAGTCAAGCCAGACTAATGGCCAGCGCTCAGCATCGAGTCAATCGGCTGATTTTAACGCTGTAGAACAGACGCCTTGGAAGAGGCAGACCGCTCAGTGCCCAAACCTTTTCCAGCATTCAGAAACTTCTGTGGATCTTGAGGGACGCCCTGAACCAAGACTTCAAAGTGAAGGTGTGCCCCTGTAGAGCGGCCGGTGTTACCGACATCCGCGATACGCTGCCCACGCTTGATCAGATCGCCCTTTTTCACATGGACTTTAGAGGCGTGTGCGTATCGTGTGATGAGGTCGTTGCCATGATCCACCTCGAGCATATTTCCGTATTGCGGGTGGTATTCCTGCGTGACAACCAAGCCACCAGCCGCAGCGTAGATCGGCGTCCCGACACTCGCCGGAAAATCAAGCCCTGTATGCAAAGCCGAACGGCCTGTGATGGGATCAATCCGCCACCCAAAGATGGAGCCCAGATTGGCATCCAACACTGGTTGCTGCGTAGGCACCATCATCTTCTTTATCCTCTGCTCGAAGAGACGGGACTCAATGACGGTCATGACGTCCGCATTTTTACTGGCAGCGCTATCTAAAGAAGCCAAAGTTGCATCAAGCTCTTCGATGGAAAGGTGACGGCTTGCGATCAGCGCCCCCCCGCGCCCTGGTGCGGCTGTAATTTCAGCCGGGTTGATACCAGCGAGACCGGAAACACGTTCACCGAGCGACTCTAGCTGCAACATCTTGGCCTGCATCTCGCCCAGGCGCTTGGCAAGTACTTCGATATTCTCTTTAAGATATCGGTCGCGCTGGGCAATTTCGTCTTTGGCAACGAGGCGCACCAGCGACCCAATCACTGGCCAGCCTTCTCGCGCACCCTTCATGAATACCCAGTGGTAAAGCCCCGCGGACACCAGCATCAACACCAACGATGCCAGCAGTATCGCCAGGATCAATTTAAAGCCATTGAGATGGAAAGCGCGGGATCTCGCCATCCACGCATCCGTGATAATCACCTGCATCCAGCGAACCCCTCATTGCATCTCGCATACATGATCAGAAACCACCGCTCTGTTTCAGCACTACAGGCGGCCCACGAGTCGCCCACCTTGTCACACCTTGCCGTGCTCACCAAGGAGTCGAGCGCGCGCCTTAAAAGCTTGGAGCGGCTCATTCCGGGAGGAATCCTGAAGAACATCAAACCGGGACCAATTGAAGGCACGACCTGGTGCCTACTGCTGGACAACAATGCGGTAGCGGCCAAACTACGTCAGCTTACGCCCGCACTACAGGCGCACTTGCAGTCAAAGGGGTGGGAGGTTACCTCAATTCGACTCAAGGTACAAATGTCGTCGCTTACACGGTAGATAAGCGAGAAAGAAATGGTGCCGGTTATCGGATTCGAACTGATGACCTACCGCTTACAAGGCGGTTGCTCTACCAACTGAGCTAAACCGGCACGGGCTAGATTCTACACCAGCAATTTAGCGCCTCCTGAGAGAACGCACTATTTAATTCGCGTGAGCGCTGGGCGCGATGCTGGTGCTGGAGACTTAGGCGGAGTAGGCTCTGGGTCAGCCTCTTGAGCGGCATCCACTGCCGTCAACGCCGCACCTGGTGCCCTTTTGACTCCCTCGGCGTCAGGTGACTGCGTTTTGTTGGGGGTCTTCGTCGAGAGTGGAAACGCCATGCCCTGGCCATTCTCACGGGCATAGATAGCCAGAACATGATCGACAGGCACTAGGATGTCGCGAGCCACACCTCCAAACCGGCCCTTGAATTCGATGTATTCGTTTCCAAGCTTTAAGGCGCTGGTGGCATCGAAGCTGACATTGAGGACGATTTCTCCGTCCTTCACAAACTCCATGGGGACCCGCACCGCATCGTCCACCTGAACGGCGATGAAAGGCGTAAAGCCACTGTCAGTGCACCATTCGTACAAGGCACGGATCAAATAAGGGCGAGTGGAAGGGGCGTCCATGGAGTCGAGCATAGATACATCCTGCGTTATTTACGCATGACCTTTTCAGAGGGGGTCAATGCTTCAATATAAGCGGGGCGCGAAAAAATGCGCTCTGCGTACTTCAACAGCGGAGCAGCGTTTTTGCTGAGTTCGATACCGTAGTAATCCAGACGCCACAACAAGGGGGCAATAGCCACGTCCAACATCGAGAAGCTTTCACCCAACATGTATTTGTTCTTCAAAAACACTGGGGCGAGCTGAGTCAAGCGGTCGCGGATGTGCGCGCGAGCCTTTTCTAAAGCCTTTTCATTGCCTTTGGTCGCACGCGCTTCTAAGGTATTTACGTGCACAAACAATTCCTTCTCAAAATTCAAAAGGAACAGGCGTACGCGTGCGCGATCCACGGGGTCTCCGGGCATCAACTGTGGATGCGGAAAACGCTCATCAATGTACTCATTGATGATGTTCGACTCATACAAAATCAGGTCCCGCTCGACGAGGATTGGCACTTGACCGTAAGGATTCATCACGCTGATGTCTTCAGGCTTGTTGTAGAGATCTACGTCGCGGATCTCAAAATCCATGCCCTTTTCGAACAAAACGAAACGACACCGATGGGAAAAGGGGCAGGTTGTTCCTGAATACAGCACCATCATGGGGAAAGACTCCTAAAAAATGCAAAAAGAGTGGGACGCGTCAGCGGGCCCACTCTGAATCTGTCACTAGCCACCCTCACCGGGAGCAGGACAGCCGATACCTCTATTTCACGTCTTTCCAAAAGGCAGCATTCAAACGCCACGCAAACAAGGTTAAGACCGCAAGGAAAAGCAACACCCAAACGCCCACGCGAACGCGTGTGTTCTGAGCGGGCTCGCCCATCCATTGAAGGTAGTTTACCAAGTCACCCACCGTTTGATCGTATTGGGCGGGTGTCATGGTGCCTGGCGTTACTTGTTGCCAACCTTTGAAGACTTTCTCCTCATGTCCGTGATTCACAACAGTTTCATAAATGGGCACGCGCTTCCCTTGAAGCTCCCACAGCACGTGAGGCATACCAACACTCGGGAAAGCCAAGTTATTCCAACCCGTGGCCTTGGTGTCGTCTGCGTAGTAGGTGCGCATGTAGGTGTAGAGGTAATCAGCACCCGTCCCACCCGCTCCAGCGCGCGACCGTGCTATCACGGTTAGATCTGGGGGGTTAGCGCCAAACCACTCTTTCGCTTGCCGTGGATCGATTGCCGCCTTCATGGTCTCACCCACCTTGTCGGTAGTGAACAGCAGGTTGTCTTTGATTTGCTGATCTGTCAGTCCGATGTCTTTCAAACGATTGAATCGCATGAATGCTGCAGAGTGGCAGTTCAAACAGTAATTTACAAATACTTTGGCTCCGTTCTGCAGAGACACCAAATCGTTCGTTTTGGAAGGTGCTTTGTCCCAAGCAATCCCACCGGAAGCGGCGTTAGCCCCACCGACCAAACTCAAAACGAGAGCCAAGCCGAAAATGATTTTTTTCATACTTAAATCTCCAGCACTCAGTGGGCTGCAAATGTCACGCGGGCTGGCACGGGCTTGCTTTCACCCACAGTGCTCCACCATGGCATCAGCAAGAAAAAGCCGAAGTAAAACAAGGTGCCTACTTGGGAAACACGCTCACCTATCGGAGACGGGGGCTGCACGCCAAGGTAGGCCAAGATTACAAAATTGATCACAAAAATACCGTACAAATACTTGTGCCAATCCGGACGGTAGCGAATGGACTTCACCGGGCTGTTGTCGAGCCACGGCAAGAAGAACAAGATCACAACCGCACCACCCATGACCACCACGCCCCAGAACTTAGCGTCGATCGACAGCATGGCCACAGAGACAAGCACTGCAGCACCCACGATAGCAGCCTTGAAGATATTGGGCAATTTCGCCTTGATCACACCGAAAGCAGCCGCACCAATCACACAGGCGATCAGCGCGTACATCATCTCGCTGGTGATAGCCCGCAACATGGAATAGAAAGGAGTGAAATACCAGACTGGAGCAATGTGGGCTGGAGTCTTTAGCGGGTCAGCGGGGATGAAGTTGTTGTACTCCAAGAAATACCCGCCGAACTCTGGTGCGAAGAAAATGATGGCAGTGAACACCATCAAGAACATGCTCACCGCAAAGATGTCATGCACGGTGTAGTAAGGATGGAAGGGAACGCCGTCCAAGGGGTGACCTTGGGCATCGCGCGGGGCGTTGGGCCCTTTGATTTCGACGCCGTCTGGGTTGTTAGAGCCCACATCGTGCAACGCAAGCAAGTGCGCAACCACCAAGCCCAACAACACCAATGGGACAGCAATCACGTGGAAGCTGAAGAATCGGTTCAACGTAGCATCACCCACCACAAAATCTCCGCGAATCAGCAGCGCGAGGTCAGGCCCAACCAAGGGGACAGCGGCGAACAAGTTCACAATAACTTGTGCACCCCAGTAAGACATTTGACCCCAAGGCAGCAGATAACCCATGAAGGCTTCGGCCATCAGGCACAAGAAAATCGCGCAACCAAAAATCCACACCAACTCTCGAGGCTTGCGGTAGCTACCGTAGATCAAGCCGCGAAACATGTGCAGGTACACAACTACAAAGAACGCAGAAGCACCAGTCGAGTGCATATAGCGGATCAGCCAGCCCCAAGGCACATCGCGCATAATGTACTCCACAGAGGCAAACGCCAGATTGGCGTCGGGCTTGTAGTGCATGACCAGAAAAATCCCGGTGACGATTTGAATCACCAGCACCAGCAAAGCCAGCGAGCCGAAGATGTACCAGAAGTTAAAGTTCTTCGGAGCGTAATACTCCGACATGTGAACTTTGTAGGCATCAAAAGCCGTGGGAAAACGGTTCTCGAACCAATTGGTTACCTTTTCCCCGGAAGAGGCGTTAGGCGATATGTCCTTGAATGCTCGGGCCATGTCTTATTCCTCAGGCTTTCTTGTCTTCGCCGATAAGTAGCTTGCTGTCGGACAGGAACATGTGTGGGGGGACTTCTAGGTTGTCAGGCGCCGGTTTGTTCTTGAAGACCCGGCCAGCCATATCGAACGTCGAACCATGGCATGGGCACAAGAAGCCGCCCTTCCAATCATCAGGAAGCGAAGGCTGAGCGCCGGTCTGGAATTTGTCAGAGGGAGAGCAACCAAGGTGAGAGCAGATACCCACTGCCACAAAGAACTCCGGCTTGATGGAGCGCGCTTCATTGCGGGCGTATTCCGGCGTCAGCTCGTCAGGCTTGCGCTCTGACTTGGGATCTGCTAGCTGGCTATCGATACCGGCCAAAGCAGCCACTTGCTCTGGCGTACGTCGAACAATCCACACAGGCTTGCCGCGCCATTCAACAGTGACCTTCTCGCCGGGTTTTAGTTCAGCGATGTCTACCTCAACGGCTGCTCCTGCAGCCTTCGCGCGCTCAGACGGCTGAAAGGTACTCACAAAGGGAATGGCGGTTGCAACACCACCTACCGCACCAGCACAACCGGAGGCAATCAGCCAAGTCCGCTTGCTGGCGTCGATCTTTTTGCTGTCGACAAGTGTTTCACTCATGAGAATCCTCAACGAACGTCGCTAGTAGATTAGACAAGAATTGTAGCTGACGGATGTAGGGTTATTCAATGAACAAGGACTTGCGCAAGTCACCTTCGCAATGCCCTTGTGATTTCGGGGATACTAGCGCTTTTATCAATTAAGGAGAGTTATCCCATGGGCATGCTGCAAGAATTCAAAGAGTTCGCCGTCAAAGGTAATGTGGTCGACTTGGCAGTCGGTGTGATCATTGGTGGAGCGTTCGGCAAGATTGTCGACTCGGTGGTAGGCGACTTGATCATGCCTTTGATCGGTGCTGTCGTTGGCAAACTTGATTTTTCCAACCTTTTTGTAGTCTTGGGAAGCATTCCTCCCGGCACGGGCACCACTCTGGATGCACTCAAAAAAGCAGGCGTGCCGGTTTTTGCTTACGGCAACTTCATCACCGTCGCAGTGAACTTCGCGATCTTGGCTTTCATCATCTTCTTGATGATCAAGCAAATCAACCGCATGAAGAAAGAGGCCCCGGCTGCGGCACCTGCGCCTGCGGTTACTTCGGAAGACGTGTTGTTGTTGCGTGAAATCCGCGACAGCCTGAAGAAGTAAATTTGGAAGCAGGATTTGCTATATTTTTAATAGCAAGTCCTGCCTTATGCAAGAGCGCTAGGTGCGTACTCAGTCGATTTTTACGAGCCGCTGTGCAGTATCAACCGCCTCTAACAGGCTTCGGTAGTCTGCAACACCGCGGCCCGCAATATCAAACGCAGTGCCATGATCCGGGCTGGTACGCACCAGTGGCAAGCCTAGGGTCACATTCACACCTTGCTCCACTCCCAAGTATTTGACCGGGATGAGCCCTTGGTCGTGGTACATCGCCACCACCACATCAAATTCACCGGGGTGGTCGCCTGTATTCCTTGCGCGCATAAAAACAGTATCGGGTGCAATAGGGCCGTAGACATCCGCCCCCTCAGACCCGACCGCCGCAATCGCAGGTTCGATAATTTCGGTCTCCTCTTCCCCAAACAGACCGCCCTCCCCCGCATGCGGGTTCAAACCCGCGACAGCAATTCGGGGCTCACGGCCCAATGCATTTCGCAGAGCGACACGGGTAATTCTCAGCGTGTCGACGATGTTGTCGAAAGTGATCGCTTCCAACGCCTGCCGGAGAGACACATGGATGCTGACCAGCACCGTTCGTAACTCATGGTTGGCCAACATCATCCGCACTGGCATCTCGTCAATTGAGAGCCCGCGGGCATTAGCGGCACGCGCCTGCAGCAACTCGGTGTGCCCGGGATAGGCGTTGTAAGGCGCACCTGCCGCACTCATCGCTTCTTTGTGCAAGGGCGCCGTTACTAAGGCCGCGATATCTCCACGCAAAGCCGCATCTGCCGCCCAGACGACGCATCGGCCGGCGAACTCACCCGCTACCGCACTCACCACGCCATAGGGCACCTCAGGGAGCGCCGGACCGACCTGGAGCACAGGAATACACCCGGGTGGAATGCGATCCATGTCGCCGATTGTGGTCAGGACTGCGATGGGTGCCGCCAATCCGCCCCCCGCTACCAAACGGCCGGCGCGCCGCATGGCTTGCACGTCCCCAGCAACAAAACAGTTCCGCATCAGCGCTGGCGCCTGTTGGTAACACCGCGCAATGATTTCGGGCCCGATTCCGGCAGCGTCGCCGAGGGTGATGGCTATCCAAGGAGTTGTCATGCCGGATTCGGGATATCGATGAAGGTATGGGTTAAACCATGCTGCTCAGCCACCCAGGCTCCTACCGCCTGAGCACCATAGCGCTCGCTGGCATGGTGCCCGCAGGCAATGTACGACACGCCGCACTCGCGTGCGTAGTGGGCCTGAGGCTCTGAAATTTCGCCTGTGATGAAAACCTGCGCCCCGGCGGCAATGGCTGGCTCAAAGTAACTCTGTGCCCCACCGGTACACCAAGCCACTTTGGTGACAGGCCCCGAAAATCCGGAGACACAAGTCACGCTGCGGCCCAATACGATTTCGATATGCGCCGCGAGCGCTGCATCGCTCTCCCAGGGAGTTGACGCAGCGCCTAAAAGCCCTAGCGCTTGTTCTCCGAAGGTGGCCTGCGTGTCCAACCCAAGCCGTTTACCCAGCTGCGCGTTGTTTCCGAGTTCGGGGTGGGCATCCAGCGGCAGGTGGTAGGCCAGCAGGTTGATGTTGTGGGTAATTAACAGGCCCAAGCGTTTTCGCATCCAACCGCTCACCTGGCCATCAAACCCCTTCCAGAACAAACCGTGGTGCACCAAAACTGCGTCCGCTTTTTGATCAATTGCTGCTTGAATGAGCGCCTCGCTGGCTGTCACCCCGCTGACCAAGTGTCTGATATCGGTGCGTCCTTCGACCTGTAGGCCGTTGTGACAATAATCCTTGAACCGCTCCGGTTGGAGCAGTGTTTGAAGAGTTTGGATGAGCTGTTGGCGATCAATCATGGTGTGTCGGGCACTCGTTTTTATTGACTATTGTCTCTGAGGGCGATACCGGCTCGAGGCTACTGTCGCACCCCTGCCCAGCGGCGATCCAACGCGAGGCCATCTTGCCAAGCAAGAAGGCGAACCCACTGCGTACCGGCCACCAGACAGCCGGCCATACGCGCACAAGCATCGCCTGAGGGTTAGCTACTGCACCACAGCGGTACCGCCGCGACACGCTGTCCCATTGCAAGGCCACGCAAGCTCCCTTGTGGCGCCGGCTGAGCACCACACCTACAGGGCATGGCTCCGCCAAGCAGCAAACGCCGCAACCATTGCACGCAGCCCCCCAATTCGGTTTGAGAGGCGCGTCCGGCTGGATCAGAATGGTGCGGTAAGAGTCGGTCATAGTCCGTGCAGCAGCGCACAGCTTAGCAGCCTACAATTTGCACGTGGCACCAGCTGGTGTGTGCCCTTTGCAGAGTGATTTCATGAAAAGACTTTGGTTGCTGTTCTCTCAAACGTGCACCGTATTGCTGGCAACGTATTTTGTAGTTGCGACGTTAAAGCCCCAGTGGATCAGCGCCGGCACCAGCAGCCGTGGTGTCATCTCGATGTTTGAGTCACCCGCTCCGCCAGCGGGGGAAATTCCTCCCGGCAGCTTGCGAATGGCAGCGCAAGTGGCTTCGTCTGCAGTGGTCAGTATCGCCACCAGCAAAGCAGCGGCGCAGCACCCCAATGCCGATGACCCCTGGTTTAAGTTCTTCTACGGCGACCAGAGCGATGAGCCTCAGGGCGGCTTGGGTAGTGGAGTGATTGTCAGCCCGCAGGGCTACATCCTCACCAACAACCATGTGATCGAAGAAGCAGACGAGATCGAGGTCGTCCTCAATGACGGGCGAAAATCCGTCGCCAAAGTCATCGGCACGGATCCCGATAGCGACCTCGCAGTATTGAAAGTAGAGCTAGACAAGCTGCCCACCATCGTGCTGGGCAATGCAGATGCCCTGCGTGTGGGCGACCAGGTTTTGGCCATCGGCAACCCGTTTGGCGTCGGGCAGACGGTGACCAGCGGAATCGTGAGCGCACTGGGGCGTAACCAGTTGGGCATCAACACCTTTGAAAACTTTATCCAAACCGATGCAGCGATCAACCCTGGCAACTCGGGCGGCGCTTTAGTGGACACCAACGGCAACCTGCTGGGCATTAACACCGCTATCTATTCCCGCTCGGGTGGCAGCATGGGCATCGGTTTTGCCATACCGGTGACGACCGCCAAGCAAGTGCTCGAAGACATTGTGAAAGACGGCAAGGTCACCCGTGGCTGGATCGGTGTGGAACCTAACGACCTCTCTCCCGAGCTGGCTGAAACCTTTGATGTGAAGGCCCAAGAGGGGGTGATCATCACTGGCGTGCTGCAAAACGGGCCTGCCGCTCAAGCGGGCATCCGGCCGGGCGATGTGATCGTAAGCATAGGCGGGACGCCCGTTCGAGATGTCACCCAGTTGCTGGCTCTGGTGTCTTCGCTCAAGCCCGGTATCGAATCGGCTTTTGTGGTTCAGCGCAAAGAAGCTCAGGTGAACCTGAAGCTCACCCCTGGCGTACGACCCAAGCCCAAAGCGGTCAAGCGCTGAAAGCAAAACCCCCGCACAAAGGCGGGGGCTGGCTTTTGGAGCGTGGCCTGACTCAGGCGGACTTTGATTCTTCCGCAGGGGCCTGGGTGTGCTTGATAAAAATCTGCGCAGCCCAAATACCGATTTCATACAAGATACACATCGGGATCGCTAAAGCCAGCTGGGACACCACATCCGGCGGAGTCACGATCGCAGCGATCACGAAGGCGAGCACGATGAAGTAGCTGCGGAAAGCCTTGAGCTTTTCGATAGATACGATCCCCATACGCGCCAGCACGACCACCACGATGGGCACCTCAAACGCCAAACCGAAGGCCAAGAACATAGACAGGACAAAGTCCAAATACGCCTCAATATCCGGAGTCGCGGCAATGCTTTTGGGCGCAAAGCTTTGGATGAACTTGAACACTTGCCCGAAAACAAAGAAGTAACAAAACGCCACGCCGATAAAGAACAGCACTGTGCTGGACACCACCAGCGGCAAGACCAATTTCTTCTCATGGCTGTAGAGGCCGGGCGCCACAAATGCCCACAACTGCCACAGCACCACCGGTAGCGCAATCAGGAATGCCGTCATCAGCATGATCTTGAGAGGCACTAGGAATGGCGAAATCACCGAGGTCGCAATCAGCTTGCCGCCCTCCGGCAAAGAGGCTATCAAAGGCTGAGCCAAGAAGTCATACAACGCGGCCGGACCCGGGTACAGCGCCAACACAGCCATGGCGATGCCCACTGCAATGGCGGCTTTGACCAAACGGTCACGCAACTCCATCAAATGCTGGACGAACGGCTGCTCGGTTCCGGCAAGCTCGTCTTGCGGTTGATTTTCAGTAGACATGGCGAAAGTGTTGTGCGCCGATCAACGGGCGCGTGGGGGACGGAAGCGGGCCACACGTGCAGCGCCCGAGAGAGCACGTGTGCGCACCCCGTTGCGGGCCTTGTACCACTGCGGCATGGCCCCCTGCTTCAGGCGCCAATTCTTATTGGGATGCTTGTAGCTTGGAGGCTCAGACGCCAGCGCCGCATCGGTGGTGGCTGACCAAGTGTTTTCAAAGTCAGACGCTGTGGTTTGGATAGAGTTCTCGACATCACGCGCGGCACCTTCGACGGTTTCGCGCATTTTCTTCAACTCGTCCAGGTCCATCGACCGGTTGACCTCAGCCTTCACATCCGACACATAGCGTTGTGCCTTGCCGAGCAAGGCACCCACCGTGCGGGCTACCCGCGGCAGCTTCTCCGGCCCGATGACGATCAGCGCCACCGCGCCGATCAGCGCCATTTTGGAAATTCCGAGATCAATCACGCAGGACTAGCTCAGTTTTTTTGTTTAGCTTCCACGTCGATCGTGGTTTTTTCAGAGGCGTTAGCCACTTGCTGTGCAGGAGTGGCTTTGTCGTCCGCTGCCGGTGCAGTGCCGTCTTTCATGCCGTCTTTGAAGCCCTTCACGGCCCCACCCAAATCAGAGCCCATGTTCTTGAGCTTTTTGGTGCCGAACACCATCACCACGATCAACAGAACGATTAACCAGTGCCAGATAGAAAAAGAACCCATGATGTACTCCTAAGGATAAATTGAATTCTAGTCGCCCACCCGGGGCGACTAACCTCTCAGCCAAGGGCGCGGACCACCCATGACATGAAAATGCAAGTGATGAACCTCTTGGCCCCCCTCTACCCCAGTGTTGGTGACCAAACGGTAGCCACCTTCCGGATAGGGGTTGCAACCCTCTTTCAAAGCCAACTGCGGCACCAGGGCCATCATGTGCGCCATCAGGGCACCATGCTCCGCCGTGATGTGCGCCATGCTGGGAATATGCGCTTTAGGAATCAGCAAAAAGTGAACCGGCGCCCAGGGATTGATGTCATGGAAGGCATAGACATGCTCATCCTCATACACTGCCTTGGACGGGATCTGCTTAGCCACGATCTTGCAAAAAATGCAATTCGCATCGTGGGCGTGATGGGTGTGCTCGCTCATGCACCGATCTCCTGACCTTTGTTCATAGCCATAAAGCCTGTCACGATACGGTAGAGAAACCACAACGATATGACAGCCCAGGCAATAGCCCCGGGAAAGTAGAACAAAAAGAACAAAGGGAAGGTCAGCGCGTAGGCCAGCCCCGCAAAAATAACGGAACGGATACGCCAGCGGAAATGGGATGCATGCCACGTACCGGCTGCGTCATCGCGCTTGACCAGATCCAGTATCAAGGCTACGACCAACAAGGTCATACCGAACTGCCCACCAGGAATAAATGCAGCGACGGTCACAATGAGGTGGAGCACATAGCTGATCGTCCCCACCGTGTTGAGACCTTGCAGCTTGAGCAACAAGGCTTGATCTGGCGTGGCGGGCGTCGTAAAGTCCTGGCTCATGGCTTGGCTCCTTACTTCGACTCGGCTTCGCGGGCCACGGCCTTGCGCAAGGCCTTTTCTTCCAAGCCACTGGTGCCTAGGCGGCGCTCCAGCTCAGCAATGACGTCAGCTGGGCTCAGACCATAGTGGGCCAGGGCCACCATGCTGTGGAACCACAGGTCCGCCATTTCGTAGACGATTTTGTTTTTGTCACCACCGTGGTCGGCGTCTTTGGCGGCGAGCACCACTTCGGTGGCCTCTTCGCCGATTTTCTTCAAAAAGGCGTCGGGGCCTTTGTGCAGAAGGCGAGCCACATAGCTGGCCTCGGGGTCACCCCCGTTGGCGGCTTTGCGGCTTTCAATGACAGCGGCCAAATGCGCCAGTGCGTCTTGGGAGGTGAGTGTGTCCTGCATGGTGTGAATACGCGCTTTACTTGTAAATGGATTCAGGGTCTTTGAGCACCGGGTCCACCGCCGCCCACACGCCGTCCTTCAGCACACTGAAGAAACAGCTGTGACGACCGGTGTGGCAGGCAATCCCCGGCTCGTGGCCCAACTGGGTCACTTTGAGCAAGATAACGTCACTGTCACAGTCCATGCGGATTTCATGGACTTTCTGCACATGGCCGGACTCCTCGCCCTTGAACCAGAGCTTGTCACGCGAGCGGCTGAAATACACCGCCTGCCCGAGCTCTACGGTTTTTTGCAGGGCCTCCCGGTTCATCCAGGCAAACATCAACACATCCCCCGTGGTGTGCTCTTGCGCAATGACAGGCACCAAGCCTTTGGAGTCCCAACGGATGTGCTTGATCCAGCTGACTGGATGGGTAGTTTGAGATTCCATTTGCTACTTTTTTAATAGCTACTCGCGCAATAGTCACGAGGGCTAGAGGCCAAAAAGGCTTAAATCCGGACAGGAATTCCCCGCTCGGCCATGCGGGCCTTGGCTTGGCCCACGGTGTATTCACCGTAGTGAAAGATGCTGGCCGCCAACACGGCGTCCGCCCCACCCTGCTGCACGCCATCGGCCAGATGGTCCAGGTTGCCTACGCCACCGCTGGCAATCACCGGCACGCTGATGGCGTCTGCCACCGCGCGGGTCAGCGCCAGGTCAAAACCGCTCTTGGTGCCGTCGCGGTCCATGCTGGTAAGCAAAATCTCACCCGCACCACGACGCGCCATTTCGGTGGCCCACACCACGGCATCCAAGCCGGTGTTTTTGCGGCCGCCATGGCTGTACACGTCCCAGCCGGCGCCACGGGTGGCGGCGTCTTCAGCCGAGCGGCGCTTGGCGTCAATCGCCACCACAATCGCCTGCGAGCCGTATTTGAGCGATGCGTCCTCAATGACCTGCGGATTGGCCAAGGCCGCCGAGTTGAAGCTGACTTTGTCAGCACCGGCATTGAGCAGGCGACGCACATCGTCTACCACACGCACCCCGCCACCGACGGTGAGCGGAATGAACACTTGCGAAGCCACCGCCTCGATGATGTGCAGAATCAAATCCCGCCCATCGCTGGTGGCAGTGATATCGAGGAAAGTGAGTTCGTCAGCACCCTGGTCGTTGTAACGCGCAGCAATTTCTACCGGGTCGCCAGCGTCACGCAGCTCGACAAAGTTCACGCCCTTGACGACGCGACCACCGGTTACGTCCAGACAAGGAATGATGCGTTTGGCTAGCATCAGCCGTTGAGCTCGTCGGCGCGGGTCTGTGCAGCAGCAAAGTCCAGGTCACCGCTGTAGATGGCGCGGCCGCAGATCACACCTTCCACACCTTCGTCTTCCACAGCGCACAGGGCTTCGATGTCCGCCATATTGGACAAGCCGCCAGAGGCGATGACGGGAATGGTGAGGGCTTGGGCGAGCTTGACGGTGGCGTCAATGTTGATGCCCGTGAGCATGCCGTCGCGGCCGATATCGGTGTAGATGATGCCCTCGACGCCGTAGTCTTCAAACTTTTTGCCGAGGTCGATCACATCGTGGCGGGTGAGCTTGCTCCAACCGTCGGTGGCCACTTTGCCGTCGCGGGCATCCAAGCCCACGATGATGTGACCGCCAAACGCGGTGCAAGCGTCCTGCAAAAAGCCGGGGTTCTTGACCGCTGCGGTACCGATGATGACGTAGCGCAAGCCCGCATCCAGGTAGCGCTCGATGGTGTCCAGATCGCGGATACCGCCACCCAGCTGCACATCAATCTCGCCGCCCACTTCCTTCAAGATCTTGCGAATCGCCACCTCGTTCTTGGGATGGCCCGCAAACGCGCCATTCAAATCTACGAGGTGCAGGCGGCGCGCGCCCTTGTCAACCCAGCTTCGGGCCATGACCGCAGGGTCTTCGCCGAAAGTGGTGGATTGGTCCATATCGCCTTGTTTGAGGCGAACGCAGTGGCCGTCTTTGAGGTCAATCGCAGGAATTAAAAGCATGGTGCTTCAGGGTTGGAGGAAAAAAGAGGTCGCTTTGCCAAATGCAGAGGTGCGGCAAGGATGAAGAATCAAGGGTTCCAGTGCAGGAAATTGCGATACAGGGCTAAACCATGTTCGGCGCTTTTCTCAGGATGGAATTGCGTCGCGAAAATATTATCACGCGCAATAGCGCAAGAGAAGCGCTGGCCGTATTCGGTCTCGCCCACGCTGTGGCGCGCATCCGACGGTTGGGCGTAGTAGCTGTGCACAAAGTAGAAGTAGCTGCCGTCAGGCACCTCACCCCAGACGGGGTGCCGGGGCTCTGCGGTCTGCCAAACCTGATTCCAGCCCATTTGGGGCACTTTGTAACGGCTGCCATCGGGCTGAATCTGCCCTGCCAGCTCAAACTTGATCACCTCGCCGGGAATCAGGCCCAGCGACGGCGTATCTTGCTCTTGCGAGTGGTCCAGCAGCATTTGCATGCCCACACACACGCCCATGAGTGGCTTGTGAGCGGCTGCGTGCATCACGGCATCGAACATACCGGAGTCGTGCAACTCGCGCATGCAATCCCGCATGGCGCCCTGCCCTGGCAATACGACACGCTCGGCGTCCATGACTTCTTGCGGGGTGCGGGCCCAGACGACCTCGACACCCGTGCCCTCGGCAACATGCATCACTGCCTGGGTCACTGAGCGCAAGTTGCCCATGCCGTAGTCAACGACAGCGACCTTTTTCATCAGAGCGATCCTTTGGTGGACGGGATAACACCCAGTGCGCGAGGATCAAATTCCAGCGCAGCGCGCAAGGCGCGGGCGAAGGCTTTGAACACGGTTTCGGCCTGGTGGTGGGCGTTTTCGCCCTTGATGTTGTCAATATGCAAAGTCACCAGCGCGTGGTTCACAAAACCCTGAAAAAACTCGTGGGTCAACTGCGTGTCAAACGCGCCGATCATGCCGCTCTTGAAGGGCACATCCATCTCCAGCTGCGGGCGACCCGAAAAGTCGATCACTACCCGGCTCAAAGCTTCATCCAGCGGCACATAGGCGTGGCCGTAGCGGCGAATGCCTTTTTTGTCGCCCACGGCCTTGGCAAACGCCTGCCCGAGGGTGATGCCCACGTCTTCCACGGTGTGGTGGCCGTCAATATGCAGGTCGCCTTCGGCTTCGATGTCGAGGTCGATCAGCCCGTGGCGGGCAATCTGGTCGAGCATGTGGTCGAAAAAGCCAATGCCAGTGTTCAGGCGGCTCACGCCCGTGCCGTCTAGGTTCACGCGCACGCGGATTTTGGTCTCCGCCGTGTTGCGGGACACTTCGGCAATGCGTGCGGGCATGGCAGCGGGGACTTCGGTGATCGGGTAATTGGTGCTCATAAGGTTTCCTGCAAGGCCTGAATCAGACGGGCGTTTTCTTCGGCGGTGCCGACGGTCAAACGCAAGCAGCGGGCCAGCAATGGGTGCATTTTAGAAACGTTCTTAACCAGCACCCCGCGCGCCTTCAAACCATCGAAGACTTTTTGGGCAGCATCGTCCGCGCCGGCAAAGCGCACCAACACCATATTGGCATCGCTGTCCCACGCTTTCACGCGGGGCATGGCGCGCAACGCTCCTAAAAGCGTAGCGCGCTGCGCACATATCTCTTGGGCTTGCGCCGCAAAAGCCTCTTGATACTCCAAGGCGAACAAGGCGCACTCGTAGTTCAGCACGCTGATGTTGTAGGGTGGGCGCACCTTGTCAATCTGGCCTATCAGGGCGGCGGGGCCGGTCATATAGCCCAGGCGCACACCGGCTAGGCCAAACTTGCTCAGGGTGCGCATCAGCACCACATGGCTGTGAGCGGCTGGGTTGGCGCGGATCACCTCCATGTAGGTGCGGCTAGAAAACGGCTGGTAGGCCTCGTCCACCGCCACAATGCTGCCGGCCTGCTTGGCGGCGGCGATCACGGTGGCCATGTCGGCCTCGTCCCACAAATTGGCAGTGGGGTTATTAGGGTAGGCCAGATACACGATGGCGGGCTGTTTCTCGGTGATGGCCTGCACCATCGCGGGCACGTCGAGGGCAAAGTCTTCGGTGAGCGGCACACCCACAAAGTCCAGCCCTTGCAACTGGGCGCTCATGGCGTACATCACAAAGCCGGGCGTGGGTGCCAGCACCACAGGGCGGGCCTCGCCGGGTTGGGCAGGCACGTCGCAGGCCATAGAGAGCAGGCTGATCAACTCGTCCGAGCCATTGCCCAGCATGATGTCGTGGCCGGCCGGCATGCCAGCATACGCGGCGAGTGCGGTGCGCAAATCATTCACACGGCCATCGGGGTAGCGGTTCAGTGCCAGCGCGCCAAGCCGCTGGCCCAGGGCCTGCTGCAGGTGGGCTGGCAACGAAAACGGGTTCTCCATGGCGTCGAGCTTGACCATGCCCTTGGAGTCTTGAATGGCGTAGGCGTGCATGCTCTGCACATCCTGGCGGATGCGGCGCGCAATCAGCGCCTGAACGTCAGCAGCCATGTCGGCAGAGGTATCAGCAGAGGGAGTCATGCAATGGCTTTCAAAAAAACTAGTCGGCCAGCGCCAAGTCGGCAGGCGTGGCTTGCAAAGGGTTCAAGATGGTGATGCCGTCCATCTGCTGGCCGTGTTGCAGGTCCAACGACAGCACATGGCTGGCCCCGCTCTGCGCGGCAGCGGCAACCACCAGTGCATCCCAATACGGCAGGCCGAAGCGGGCTTCCACGCCCCAAGCGGTTTCCACCGTCTGGTGGTCGATCTGCCAAGGCTGCCAGAGCTGGTAGCGGCGCAGCTTGGCGCGCGCATCGCCCTGCGGCATGGCGAAGTGGCGGGTGGCGCCCACGTAATAGGCGTTAAGCACCTGAGTGCTAATGCGCCCTGCCCTGCGCTGCCACAAGGCCTGCAGCCATTCGCGCACACGGGCTTGGCGGGCGGAATCAAACGCATCGTCAGCGGCTAACAGCACGTTGGTGTCCACAAAGACGATGGCACCGGAGGTGTCGAGCGGGCTAGCCATTGTTCAAATCCCGTGTGGGATAACTCTTGCCACCCGAGCTGAAGCTGGAGGTATCCGCCACCCAGTCGCGCTGGGCGCGGGCGTAAGCGTCGTCGTGCTGCATCTTGTCGGTGAGCATTTCACCCACCAAGCGCGACACACTGGTGTTGCGGCGCGCCGCCTCGATCCGCACCCATTCCAGGGTGGCGTCTTCGACGGTGATGGTGACGTTTTTCATGACGAAAGCAGTTTACACGAAATTCGTGTTGCACGAGATTCGTGTGAATTACCCCAAAAATCCAGGTCTTGCTTTGGCATAGTTTGTCGGCAAGGCCGTCGGTAAAGCCAGCCTGCCACCACGTAGGAGATGGCAAATCCGGGTACAACCTTGCACCTACTTCCCAGGAGGCGCTTTTGCTATCTATTTCGAAGCAGCTCGCGCTTATTCAGCCTGCGCTTACGTCGTATTTGATGACCCAATGGGCTAGCCCTTGTTACGGCGGCGTAGAGATCTCCACGACCTCTTGTGATTCATGACTGCATGGACCCGACGCATCACAACCCTGGCGATAGCCCTGCTCTTCGGCTGCGTGATGGCGGGTATCGAACCTTACCCGCACCAACATGATGCACTGGCGCTTGCTGTCGGGACCGTGTTCTTTCTGGCGGTAGCAACCTCGACCCAGCACGCGGCACTCCAGCGCCTGTGGCTTGCTTACGGGTTGACAACCATCACGTGCTACTCGCTGGTCTACTTGTGGTTCTGGTGGGGCGCGATGCGCCTCGGCTGGTGGTATCCAACACCGCCACCACTGATTCAACAGTGGTTCTTTGTGGATGGCGAGGGCGGCCACGACGCGATGGTGAGTAACCTGTTTCTCGTCCTATGGTGCGTGACTTCACTCGTTTTTGCGGTCAGTCGCCTCAGACACACTCCCGAAAAATCTCTTTAAGCTGCGCGCTGGAATCCGTATCGTGGCGCATCGTCAAATCGCCGGGCTCCCACTGTGGTGGAGCGCGTCGACATACCCACTGGATTCAAGTCTCAATCATATTGACTCTTAACCCTCTCGAAATATGCGCAACACGCTCCTAAATGAATAGCAAAAACGCAACTTCAGAGGCAGGGATAAACCGTCCCCAGCGCATTCACCAACACCAACTGCACCGGGAAATCGGCCTCATACAGGTCGGCGTTGCGTTTGAGTTCGGTGGTGTAGATGTTTTTGGCCATGCTGGGCTCCAGCCTGCGGCCGTTGAGGCAGATGCTGGCGGGTGCTCCGGCACGCACGGCTTGGGCGTGGGCCTCTAGCGCACCTTCCATGACGCCGACCAGGTAATAGTCGGTGTAGGTGCTGCCTTGCTTTTCGGTCTTTTCCAAGGCCCGCATTTCGCGGATGGTCATTGCCTGGGCCGTGGAAGCTGCGGCGAGGCACAGCGCGAAGATGGCTGCCGCTTGCCGCAGCGGGGGGAAGGTCTTGAGGGTGTGAAGTGTGGTGCGCATAGGGCTTGGTCGTCCTGATGCGCCCATTCTTACTTCAATCGCATTTCCGCCGCACGTGCATGGGCTTGCAGGCCCTCGCCATGGGCGAGTACCGAAGCAATCTGTCCCAGCGCTTGGGCGCCCTGCTCGCTCACTTCAATCAAGCTGCTGCGCTTCTGGAAGTCGTACACCCCCAGCGGGCTGCTGAAACGCGCGGTGCCGCTGGTGGGCAGCACGTGGTTGGGGCCGGCGCAATAGTCGCCCAGGCTTTCAGATGTATAGGCGCCCAAAAAGATGGCACCGGCGTGCTTGAGCAAAGGTTCCCATTTGTGCGGGTCGTTGCTACTCACTTCCAAGTGCTCGGGCGCAATGCGGTTGCTGATCTCGCAGGCCTCTTCCATGCTGCGGGTCTGGATCAGTGCGCCACGGCCGGTGAGGCTTTTGGCAATGATCTCGGCGCGCGGCATTTCAGGCAGCAGCCGGTTGATGCTCTGTTGCACTTGCTCGATGTAGGCCGCGTCCGGGCACAGCAAAATGCTTTGTGCCAGCTCGTCGTGCTCGGCCTGACTGAACAAATCCATGGCCACCCAGTCCGGCGGTGTGGTGCCGTCTGCCAGCACCAGAATCTCGCTGGGACCGGCAATCATGTCGATGCCCACAGTGCCGAACACACGGCGCTTGGCGGCGGCCACATAGGCGTTGCCGGGGCCGGTAATCTTGTGCACAGCGGGAATGGTGGCGGTGCCGTAGGCCAAGGCAGCCACGGCTTGCGCGCCGCCAATGGTGAAGGCACGGGTGACGCCCGCCACATAGGCAGCCGCCAGCACTAGGGCATTTTTCTCGCCTTTGGGCGTGGGAACCACCATGATGATTTCGCCCACACCGGCCACGTGGGCGGGGATGGCGTTCATTAACACGCTGCTGGGGTAAGCCGCTTTGCCGCCGGGCACGTAGATGCCCACGCGGTCCAAGGGTGTGACTTTTTGGCCCAAGAGCGTGCCGTCTTCGTCACGATAGGTCCAGCTTTCGCCGGAGGCTTTCTTTTGTGCTTCGTGGTAGCTGCGCACGCGTTTGGCTGCCGCCTCCAGCGCAGCACGCTGGTCTGCGGGAATGCTGTCAAACGCGGCTTTGAGCTCGGCTTGGGTCAGCTCCAGCGCCTTCATGTCGGTGGCGCTCAGGCCATCGAAACGGGCGGTGTACTCCAGCACGGCCGCATCGCCGCGCTGCTGCACGTCGGCCAGGATGTCAGCCACGCGCTGCTCGATGGCGGCATCGGTGTCGGCAGACCAATGCAGGCGCGCCTTGAATTCCGCCTCAAAAGTGGCGCTAGCGCTTGATAAACGTGCGGGAGCAGCTACAAAAGTCATAGCAAATGAGTTTCCGGAGTTAGGGGCCTACGGCGCCTGCAAAGGCGTCGATGATCTTGCGGATGGGTTCTTGTTTGAGCTTGAGCGCAGCTTGATTCACCACCAAGCGGGAGCTGATGTCCATGATGCGCTCTACCTCGACCAAGTGGTTGGCCTTGAGGGTGTTGCCGGTGGAGACCAGGTCCACAATCGCATCAGCCAAGCCGACCAAGGGTGCGAGTTCCATGCTGCCGTAGAGCTTGATCAAGTCCACGTGCACGCCCTTGCTGGCGAAAAACTCGCGGGCGATGGCCACGTATTTGGTAGCCACTTTCAGGCGGGAGCCCTGCTTGACGGCAGATGCGTAATCAAAGTCGGCCCGCACCGCCACGCTGATGCGGCACTTGGCAATCTGCAAATCCAGCGGTTGGTAGAGGCCTTGGCTGCCGTGTTCCAGCAAAGTGTCTTTGCCGGTAATACCGAGGTCGGCACCACCGTACTGCACATAGGTGGGCACGTCGGTGGCCCGCACCACCAGCACGCGCACGTTGGGCTGGTTGGTGTCCAGAATCAGCTTACGAGACTTCTCGGGGTCGTCCAGCACCTCAATGCCAGCGGCTTTGAGCAGCGGTACGGTTTCTTCAAAAATGCGGCCTTTGGACAGGGCCAGGGTGATCATGTCTGCGCTCATGGCGGGCTCTCGGAGTTACGTGCGCCTCAGGCGGACAGGGCTGCCCATTCGGTGGGCGAGAAAGTTTTCATGGACAAGGCGTGCACCTCGTCGGTTTGCATGCGGTTGCCCAAGGTGGCGTACACCAGGCGCTGGCGCTGCACCAGGCGTTTGCCTTCGAATTCAGGCGATACGATGGTGGCGTACCAGTGGCGGCCATCGCCTTCGAGCGCGCAATGGTCACAGGCGAGGCCGGCGGTGATGAGGGCTTGGAGTTGGTCTGCGGTCATAAGAGTCTCAGCTGCGGATTTTGTAGCCGCTGCGCAGCAGTTGAAGGGCGATCAGGCTCACCGCCACGGTGGCGCCGCCGACGACAGCAAGGCTCATCCACGGCGACACGTCGCTGATGCCAAAGAAGCCGAAACGGAAGCCGTCGATCATGTAGAAAAACGGGTTGAAGTGGCTCACGCCTTGCCAGAAAGCAGGCAGGGAATGGATGGAATAGAACACGCCGCTCAAGAACGTCATGGGCATCACCACAAAGTTCTGGAAGGCGGCCAGCTGGTCAAACTTTTCAGCCCACAAGCCGGCAATCAGCCCCAACGCAGCCATCAGGGTCGCGCCCAGAAAGGCGAACACCAAGATCCACACCGGCGCCGCATAGCTCATGGGGGTGAAGAAAGCCGCCACCACAAAGACGCCCAGAGCCACCACCAGGCCGCGAATCACAGCGGCCCCCACATAGGCCACAAACCAGTTGAAATACGACAGCGGAGTGAGCAACAAAAACACCAGATTGCCCATGACCTTGCTCATGATGAGCGAGGACGAACTGTTGGCAAACGCGTTTTGCAGCAGGCTCATCATCGCCAAGCCGGGCACTAAAAAGGCGGTGTAACTGACCTGGTCGTACACCTTCACATGGCTTTCCAGCGCGTGGCCGAAGATCAACAGGTACAACATGGCGGTCAGCACTGGCCCGGCGATGGTTTGGGCCGCCACCTTCCAGAAGCGCAAGGTCTCTTTGTAGAGCAGGGTTTGCCAGCCGTTCATGCGTGTGCTCCTTGCTTGTTCATGATGTCAAGGAACACGTCTTCGAGGTCTGCCTTGCGGATCTCCACATCTTCCACCGCGACGCCGGCTTGGCGCACTGCGGCCAGGTAATTCTCGATCTCGAGCGCGTTATTGGCAGGCAGCTGGACGATACGACCGGTGATACGGGCGCGCGCGGCCAACTCAGCTGGCAATGCATCGGCCGTCTTGAAGCGCAGCACATTGCTGCTGGCGGCCTTGAGCAGGTCGCTGGTTTTGTCCAACGCGACAATGCGGCCCGTCTTGAGCATGGCAATGCGCCCGCACAAGGCTTCGGCCTCTTCCAGGTAGTGGGTGGTCAGCAACACGGTACTGCCCTGTTTGTTGAGGTTTGCCACGAATTGCCACAGCGTCTGGCGCAACTCCACATCTACACCCGCAGTGGGTTCGTCCAGCACGATGACGGGAGGTTTGTGCACCAAGGCCTGCGCCACCAGCACACGGCGCTTCATGCCGCCGGAGAGTTGGCGCATGTTGGCATTGGCCTTGTCGGCGAGGCCCAGGCCCTCGAGCAGCTCATCCACCCAGGCGTCGTTGTTTCTCAGACCGAAGTAGCCGGACTGGATGCGCAGCATTTCGCGCACATTGAAAAACGGATCAAACACCAGCTCTTGCGGCACCACACCCAGTTTGCGGCGGGCGTCGGCGTAGTCGGTCTGTACATCGCTGCCGAGCACTTGCACATGGCCGCTGGTGGGGCGGGACAGGCCGGCCAGCATGCTGATCAAGGTGGTTTTGCCCGCTCCATTGGGACCGAGGAGGCCGAAGAATTCGCCCTCTTCGATGTTGAGACTGACGTTATCGACTGCCTTAAAGGTGGTGCCTTTCGGCCCCTTGGGCGAGGGATACGTCTTGGAGATAGATTGGAAGGAGATAGCGGGCATAAAGCACCCGCAATTTTACGCTGCCGCGTTCACGCGGGCTTGAGCAGGGCGTCAATCCCGTACAGGGCAGCAAGGTCGCGCAAGCGCGCGGGAAGTTTTTGCACCGCAAACATCTTGCCGGCCTTAGCGCACTCGCGCCGCAGCTCCAACAACACGGCCAGGGCCGAAGAATCAAAGCGCTGTAAACGCTCGCCATCCACCACTACAGTCGCTGCTTCATGCTGCAGGCCGTCACGCAGTTCTGACAAACAAGCGGGTGCGACCTCGTGGGTCATGGTGGCGGGTAGTTGCAGCACATCAGCCTTTCTTGGCGTTCGCCTTGTTTTGTTCTGTCAAGGCGCTGATGAGGCCATCCACACCTTTTGCATTGATCTGCTGGGCAAATTGGCTGCGATAAGTCTCGACCAGCCACACGCCCAACACGTTCAGGTTATAGATCTTCCAGCCGGCACCGACACCCGGAGTCTTCTCCAGGCGGTAGTCGAGCTGGATGGGATCACCCTTCCCTTTGATTTCGGTACGAACCACCACTTCTTTATCCTCAGGCGCGGCGCGCAGGGGTTTCATGGCAATGCTTTGGTCGCTGACTTGTGCCAATGCGCCGGCATAAGTGCGCACCAGCAGGGTTTTGAACTCCTCTTGCAAGCGCTTTTGCTGCTCGGGGCTCGCCTGGCGCCAACCAGGCCCGACGGCGGAGGCCGTCATGCGCTGGAAGTTCACATTGGGCATGATGCGCGAATCGACCAGGGCCACAATTTTGCTGGTGTCGCCGGCACGCAGTGTCTTGTCGGCTTTGATGGTGTCCAACACGTCAACCGAGAGGCGCTTGATCAGTGCATCGGGAGCCTCGTCATCCGCATGGACCGGGCTGCTGGCCAGTCCACCCAATGCCGCCATCACCACTAGTGCGCCACTTAAAAAACCACGTTTTTTCAACATTACTTTTTCCTCTAACAGTGCCAGATTATCGTTTTTGCGGACCGCCACGCACAAAAACAGCTACGACCTTACGGCTCCGAGGGTTCCTCGTCGGGCGGATTGCCGTCATACACCTGATAACGCTGACGCTGCAAATACGCATCACGGGTAAACGAGTAGCGATCAAGCGCGGCACCACTCACGACATCTTCAGCCCCCAGAAAACCGGCGCGTGTATCGACTAAATCAACCACGGTGAGTCCAGCGCGGGTTGCTTCGTCGCCCAATTGGTTCACCAGATTGCCGCGGTTGTCGATCGGCAAGGCGCCTACCTCGCGCAATGTGTAGGGCCCCAGCAGGGGTAACACCACATAAGGGCCGGCACCGACGCCCCATCGTCCCAGCGTGATATTGAAATTAGCAGGATGCTTTTCAATATTCAGATCGCTGGCGATATCGGCCAATCCGCCCAAACCCAGTGTGCTGTTGATCATCACCCGCCCGAGGCTATCCCCAAAGGCTTGCCCCCGCAGTTGCAAAGCATTGTTGACCGTAGACCACACATCGTCCAGGTTTGAGAAAAAATTCTTGATGCCCTTGCGCCCCAAGGCAGGCACGGTGTTGACATAGGCCGTTGCCACCGGCTTGAGCACGGCGCGATCTACCGCGTCGTTGAAGCCAAACACGGTGCGATTGATGGACTCCAAGGGGTCGCGCGGGTCAGGGTTAGCAACCGTGGCGCAGCCTTGGAGCAAAGCCACCAGGGCGATGCCCACCATCCAGCGGATCGACGGGCGCATCATGGTGCCTCTTTGGCGGATGGGCCATCCGCCGCTTTGCTGTACAGGAACTGGCTGATCAGGTTCTCCAGCACCACCGCGCTTTGGGTGGTGCTGATGACATCGCCGGCAGCAAGGTTGGCGCTGTCAGCGCCGGCTTCGATCCCGATGTACTGTTCGCCTAGCAAGCCACTGGTCAAAATCTTGAGTGAGCTATCTTTGGGGAAGGCGTGGCTCTTGTCCATCGACAGGGTCACTTCGGCCTGGAAGGTTTTGTCATCAAAGCCGATGGACTCCACCCGGCCGACCACGACCCCTGCACTTTTGACTGCAGCCTTGGGCTTGAGTCCGCCGATGTTGTCAAACTTGGCCGTGACTGTGTAACCCTTGTCTACGCTGAAGCTCAACAGATTGGCGGACTGCAGTGCCAAGAACGCCAGCGCCAAAGCACCGAGCAACACAAACACGCCCACCCACACATCATTTTTTGAACGCTGCATTTTCTACCCTCAAATACTAAACATCATGGCGGTCAGGACAAAGTCCAGTGCCAACACGGTGAGCGATGCCACGACCACCGTGCGGGTTGTGGCACGGGCCACACCCTCAGGGGTGGGCTGGGCCTCAAACCCCTGCAATAAAGCAATAGAACTGACCGCAAACCCGAACACTACGCTTTTGATGATGCCATTGCCCACGTCAACCCATGCATCCACCCCACTCTGCATCTGGCTCCAGAAAGCACCGGAGTCGATGCCGATCATGGGCACGCTGACCACCCAGCCCCCCAGCACGCCCACGGCACTAAATATGGCGGCAAGGATGGGCATGGCGATCACAGCCCCCCAAAACCGAGGCGCCAAAATACGGGCCACCGGGTCCACTGCCATCATCTCCATGGCGCTGAGCTGTTCACCCGCCTTCATGAGGCCGATTTCTGCGGTGAGCGAAGTGCCCGCACGGCCGGCAAACAACAGCGCAGTCAGCACCGGGCCAAACTCTCGCACCAGGCTCAGGCTGATCAGCATTCCCACTGAGTCTGCAGCGCCAAAGCGCTGCAGGCCATAGTAGTACTGCAAGCCCATCACGAAGCCCACAAAAACGCCCGACACCGCAATGATGGCCAACGAGTAGTTGCCCATGAAGTGAATCTGGTCGCGCAACAACGCCGGACGGCGCAACACCGCCCCCAAGGAGGCGACCAATCGGAAGAACAAGCGGGCACCCGCACCCGCATCCGCCAGCGCGCTGCGCACGGCATAACCCAATTCAGCCGGTTGCAAGAACTTCATGAAGGGGCCCCGACAGAAAAATCCGCATCCACAGGGGCTGCGGGGTAATGGAAGCGCACCGGACCTTCGGGGAGCGCGTTTACGAACTGATGGACCAAAGGATCGACACTGTCGCGCACCTCTTGGGGCGTGCCTTGTGCCGCAATTTTGCCGTTGGCCAAAATAATGACTTGGTCTGCGATGTGGAAGGTTTCTTCCAGATCGTGCGACACCACAATGCTGGTCAGGCCCATTGCATCGTTGAGTTGGCGGATCAGGCGGGCGGCGGTACCCAGCGAAATCGGGTCCAAACCTGCAAACGGCTCGTCATACATCACCAACTCGGGGTCCAAGGCGATAGCACGAGCCAGCGCGACGCGGCGGGCCATGCCGCCAGACACTTCGGACGGCATCAAGTCCCTGGCACCCCGCAGGCCGACGGCGTTGAGCTTCATTAACACGATGTCGCGGATCAGGGCCTCGGGCAATGTGGTGTGCTCACGCAGCGGAAAGGCCACGTTGTCAAACACACTCAAGTCAGTGAACAAGGCTCCAAACTGAAACAGCATGCCCATGCGCCGGCGGGCGGCATACAGCTCCGCGGTGTTCATCCGAGTGATGTCCTGGCTGGCACCCTCGCCCGGGGCGCCATGGAGAAGCACTTGCCCGCCTTGAGCGCGATATTGCCCGCCGATCAGGCGAAGCACGGTGGTTTTTCCGCCTCCTGAGGCTCCCATCAGCGCAGTGACTTTGCCACGAGGGACCGTCAGGCTGATGCCGTCGAGAATGCGACGCTCCCCATACCCGAAGGAAACGTTATTCAATTCAACCAGAGCTGTAGAAGATGTTGGAGCCATAAAGCAAGAAGGCCGGGATGTGCCCGGCCTTGGAATGATAAGGGGGAAAACCCTTATCAGCGTGGCAGCTCGGTAAAGCCCATCAGGAACTCATCCACCGCACGGGCTGCTTGACGGCCTTCACGGATCGCCCAGACCACCAACGATTGGCCGCGGCGGATGTCGCCCGCGGCAAACACCTTGGGCACATTAGTCGCGTAGCCGCCTGTGAAATCGGTTGTAGCCTTGGCGTTTCCACGCCCATCTTTGTCGATACCAAAGGACTCCAGCACTGTCGCCACCGGGTTCACAAAGCCCATGGCCAGCAAGACGAGGTCGACCTTGAGTACTTTTTCTGTGCCGGGCACATCGACCAACTTGCCGTCTTTGAATTCGACTTGCACGGTCTTGAGACCCGTGACCTTGCCTTTTTCGCCGATGAACTCTTTGGTCGAGATGGAGAACACACGCTCGCAACCTTCTTCATGGCTGGAGCTGGTGCGCAACTTCAGCGGCCAGTAGGGCCAGGTCATAGGGCGGTTTTCTTCAGCCGGTGGCTCGGGCATCACCTCAAACTGGGTCACGCTGACCGCGCCGTGGCGGTTGGAGGTGCCCACGCAGTCAGAGCCGGTGTCGCCACCGCCAATGACGATGACGTGCTTGCCGTCAGCGCGCAGCTGGTTCTTGAGCTTATCGCCGGCATTGACCTTGTTTTGCTGGGGCAAAAACTCCATCGCGAAGTGCACACCGTCGAGTTCGCGGCCGGGCACCGGCAGATCGCGGGACTGCTCGGAGCCGCCGGTCAGCAGCACCGCGTCGAAATCCTTCTTGAGCTGCTCGGGGGAAATGGTTTCCTTGGCCCAGTTGGTAACTTTGGAACCCTTGGGCATGTCACCCACGAGCACGCCGGTGCGGATGGTGACGCCTTCAGCGACCAGTTGCTCAGCGCGGCGGTCGATGTGGGTCTTTTCCATCTTGAAGTCAGGAATGCCGTAACGCAGCAGGCCGCCGATGCGGTCGTTCTTCTCGAACAAGGTCACATCGTGCCCTACGCGGGCCAACTGCTGGGCCGCAGCCATGCCCGCGGGGCCGGAGCCGACCACGGCCACTTTTTTACCGGTCTTGACGGTTGCGGGCTGGGGCTTCACCCAGCCTTCGTGCCAGGCGCGGTCGATGATGGCGTGCTCGATCGACTTGATGCCCACTGCCTCTTCGTTGACGTTCAAGGTGCAGGCTGCCTCGCAAGGTGCGGGGCAGATGCGACCGGTGAACTCAGGGAAGTTGTTGGTGCTGTGCAGTGTGTCGATCGCGGCCTTCCAATCTTTGCGGAAGACGAGGTCGTTGAAGTCAGGAATGATGTTGTTGACCGGGCAGCCGTTGTTGCAAAACGGCGTGCCGCAGTCCATGCAGCGCGCGGCTTGCTTATTGGCCTGTGCATCGTCCAAACCGATAACGAACTCTTTGTAGTTTTTCAAGCGCTCAACAACGGGCTTGTAGCCCTCTTCGATGCGCTCAAACTCCATGAAGCCAGTGACTTTTCCCATGATGTATGTCCTTGTACGTTAGATCAGACCGGCCTTACTTGGCTGCGGCTGCTTCTTTTTTTGTAGCAGCATCCGCAGACTTGGCGGGCGCTGATGCCGATTTACGTGCATGAATCTCACCCAGAGCACGCTTGTACTCATTGGGAAATACCTTCACGAACTTGGCGCGGGACACTTCCCAGTTGTCCAACAACTCGCGTGCACGCTTGCTACCGGTCCAGCGGTTGTGGTCTTCGAGCAGCTTCTTGAGCTGGGCTTCATCCGACTCACCACGGTGCCAGACCGCTCTGTCCATCGCAGTAGCTTGTTCAGCCGCAGTCAACACCTTCTCGAGGCTGACCATGGCAGTGTTGCAGCGCTTGGCGAATTGGCCGTCTTCGTCGTACACGTAGGCGATACCGCCGCTCATACCCGCTGCAAAGTTGCGGCCGGTTTTACCCAACACAGCTACGGTGCCGCCGGTCATGTACTCGCAACCGTGGTCGCCAGTACCCTCGACCACCGCAGTAGCGCCAGACAAGCGAACCGCAAAGCGCTCGCCTGCCACGCCGCTAAGGAACGCTTCACCCGTAGTCGCACCGTACATAACGGTGTTACCCACGATGGTGTTACTGATGGCGTCACCGCGGAAGTCGATGCTAGGGCGCACCACCACACGGCCGCCGGAGAGGCCCTTGCCGGTGTAGTCGTTGGCGTCACCAATCAGATACAGGGTAATGCCCTTGGCCAGAAAGGCGCCGAAGGACTGGCCGCCTGTGCCTTCGAGCTGGATGCGGATGGTGTCATCCGGCAAGCCCTCGGGGTGCACCTTGGTCACCGCACCGGAAAGCATGGCGCCCACGGAACGGTTCACGTTACGGGCACGCTCCATGAACTGGACCTTCTCACCCTTGTCGATAGCAGCGCGGCTCTTGGCGATCAGTACATTGTCCAAGGCCTTCTCCAAGCCGTGGTCCTGCTCCAGCACCTGGAAGCGTGGCACGTCGGCAGGCACGTTGGGTTGGGCAAACAGCCGGCTGAAATCCAGGCCTTGCGCCTTCCAGTGCTCGATGCTCTTGCGGGTGTCAAGCAGGTCGGAACGGCCGATCATGTCGTCGAACTTGCGGATGCCCAGCTGGGCCATGATCTGGCGGACTTCTTCAGCAATGAAGAAGAAGTAGTTCACCACATGCTCTGGCTTGCCGGAGAACTTGGCTCGCAACACGGGGTCTTGTGTTGCCACGCCCACGGGGCAGGTGTTCAGGTGGCACTTGCGCATCATGATGCAGCCTTCCACCACCAGCGGTGCGGTAGCGAAGCCGAACTCATCCGCACCCAACAAGGCGCCGATGGCGACGTCGCGGCCGGTCTTCATCTGGCCGTCAGCCTGCACGCGAATGCGGCTGCGCAAGCGGTTCAGCACCAAGGTCTGCTGGGTTTCGGCCAAACCGATTTCCCAAGGGCTGCCGCAATGCTTGATGGAGGACCACGGCGAAGCGCCGGTACCACCATCGTGGCCTGCGATCACCACGTGGTCAGCCTTGCACTTGGCAACGCCGGCAGCGATGGTGCCCACACCGATTTCAGACACCAGCTTGACGCTAATGCCGGAGTGCGGCGCCACGTTCTTCAAGTCGTGAATCAGCTGGGCCAAGTCCTCGATGGAGTAAATATCGTGGTGTGGAGGGGGCGAAATCAGGCCCACACCGGGCACCGAGTGACGCAGCTTGCCGATGTACTCAGAAACCTTGCCACCAGGCAACTGACCACCTTCGCCGGGCTTAGCGCCCTGGGCCATCTTAATTTGGATTTGGTCAGCACTGGACAGGTATTCGGCGGTCACACCGAAACGGCCGGACGCTACTTGCTTGATGCGGCTGCGCAGGGAGTCGCCGGCCAGCAAAGGCAGGTCCACCTCCACGTTCTCGACGCCGATCACGCTCTTGAGGCTGTCGCCCTGCTTGATCGGGATACCTTTGAGTTCGTTGCGATAACGTGCAGCGTCTTCACCACCCTCGCCGGTGTTGCTCTTGCCGCCGATGCGGTTCATGGCTACTGCCAATGTTGCGTGGGCTTCGGTGGAGATGGAGCCCAAGGACATGGCGCCGGTCGCAAAACGCTTGACGATTTCCTTGGCGGATTCGACTTCTTCCAGTGGAATCGCCTTGGCAGGATCCACCTTGAACTCGAACAGGCCGCGCAGCGTCAGGTGGCGCTTGGACTGGTCGTTGATGATCTGAGCGTATTCTTTGTACGTATTCCAGTTGTTGGCGCGGGTGGAGTGCTGCAGTTTGGCAATCGCATCCGGGGTCCACATGTGGTCTTCACCGCGGGTGCGCCATGCGTATTCGCCGCCGGCATCCAAGGCGTTGGCCAGCACAGGGCTGTCGCCGAAGGCGAGCTTGTGCATGCGGATCGCTTCTTCAGCAATCTCGAAGACACCAATGCCCTCCACCTTGCTCGGGGTGCGGGTGAAGTACTTGTCGATCGTCTCGGTATTCAGGCCGATGGCCTCAAACAACTGGGCACCGCAGTACGACATGTAAGTCGACACGCCCATTTTGGACATGATCTTGGACAGGCCCTTGCCAATCGCCTTGATGTAGTTGTAGATGGCCTTTTCAGCGCTCAGGTCGCCCGGCAGCTCTTTATGGATGCTTTGCAGGGTTTCCATCGCGAGGTAGGGGTGCACGGCTTCTGCACCGTAGCCGGCCAACACTGCGAAGTGGTGCACTTCGCGGGCAGTACCGGTTTCGACCACCAGACCTGCTGTGGTGCGCAGGCCTTCGCGCACCAGATGCTGGTGAATAGAAGACAGGGCCAACAGCGCAGGAATAGCAACCTGCGTGGCGCTGATGCTGCGGTCGCTGATGATCAGAATGTTGTTGCCGCTCTTGATGGCGTCAACCGCCTCGGCGCACAAGGAAGCCAGCTTGGCTTCGACGCCTTCATGACCCCAAGACAGCGGATAGGTGATGTCGAGGGTGTAACTGCGGAACTTGCCTTGGGTGTGGTGCTCGATATTGCGCACCTTGGCCATGTCGGCAAAGTCCAGCACTGGCTGGCTCACCTCCAGGCGCATGGGCGGGTTCACCTGGTTGATGTCCAACAGGTTGGGCTTCGGGCCAATGAAAGACACCAGCGACATCACGATCGCTTCGCGGATCGGGTCGATCGGCGGGTTGGTCACCTGCGCGAACAGCTGCTTGAAGTAGCTGTAGAGCGGCTTGTTTTTATCAGACAACACCGCCAAGGGGCTGTCGTTGCCCATGGAGCCAATCGCCTCTTCACCAGCTGCCGCCATGGGCGCGATCAGGAACTTCAAGTCTTCTTGGGTGAAACCGAAGGCTTGTTGGCGGTCCAGCAAGCTCACCTGGTCGGTGATGCGCTTGGGTTCGACACCCGCCACCACAGCAGACAAAGCGCTGTCGGTACGGCGCTCGTCGAAGGTGACGTTGTCCAACTTGATACGCAGATTCTCGATCCACTGCTTGTAAGGCTTGCTGTTGGCGAGGCTGGCTTTGAGCTCCTCGTCATCGATCATGCGGCCTTGCTCCAAGTCGATCAGGAACATCTTGCCGGGCTGCAAGCGCCACTTACGCACGATTTTGTTTTCAGGCACCGGCAACACGCCGGACTCGGAGCCCATGATGACCAAGTCGTCATCGGTGATGCAGTAGCGGGAAGGACGCAGGCCATTGCGGTCCAAGGTGGCGCCGATCTGACGGCCATCGGTGAACACGATCGAGGCCGGACCATCCCATGGCTCCATCATGGCAGCGTGGTATTCGTAGAAGGCCTTGCGGCGCTCGTCCATGGTGGTGTGCTGCTCCCACGGCTCGGGGATCATCATCATCACGGCCTGGCTGATGGGGTAGCCCGCCATGGTCAACAGCTCAAGGCAGTTGTCGAAGGTGGCGGTGTCGGACTGGTCTGCAAAGCTGATGGGGTACAGCTTTTGCAGATCTGCAGCCAACACGGGGGAAGACATCACGCCTTCGCGGGCCTTCATCCAGTTGTAGTTGCCTTTAACGGTGTTGATTTCACCGTTGTGGGCCACATAGCGGTAGGGGTGAGCCAATGGCCATTCGGGGAAGGTGTTGGTGGAAAACCGCTGGTGCACCAGCCCCAAAGCCGACACGCAACGGGTGTCTTCCAGATCCTTAAAGTAAACACCCACCTGGTCGGCCAGCAGCAGGCCCTTGTAGACCACGGTGCGGCTGGACATGCTGGGCACGTAATACTCTTTAGAGTGGGTCAGGCCCAGTGCCTGGATGTTGGCGCTGGCGGTCTTGCGGATGACGTACAGCTTGCGCTCCAGCGCGTCTTGCACGATCACGTCGTTGCCACGGCCGATGAAGACTTGACGCAGGATGGGTTCTTTGGCGCGCACGGTGGGCGACATGGGCATATCGCGGTTCACCGGCACATCGCGCCAACCCAACAGCACTTGGCCTTCGGCCTTGATCGCGCGTTCCATTTCCTGCTCGCAAGCGAGGCGGGAGGCGTGCTCTTTGGGCAGGAAAATCATGCCGACGCCGTATTCGCCTTGGGGCGGCAAGGTCACGCCTTGCTTGGCCATTTCTTCGCGGTACAGCGCATCAGGCAACTGAATCAAGATACCGGCGCCATCGCCCATCAGTGCGTCTGCGCCTACTGCGCCGCGATGGTCCAAGTTTTCGAGGATCTTGAGTGCATTCTTGACGATGTCATGGCTCTTCTCGCCCCGGATGTGCGCGACAAAACCGACGCCGCAGGCATCGTGCTCATTCGCGTTGGAATACAAACCGTGGTCTTTGAGATATTGGATTTCGGCTGCCGTGGTCATGGCGCACTCCTGAAAATTGCAATGGAGTTGGAGAATACTGCAATGCAACAAAAGTGCCAAGATTTTTAAATGGGGTCTGACCCCGTTTAAATTAATCCGGATTGGTGCCCAAACTTATTGGGGCCAAATCAATTTGATAGCAATAGGTGCTTTATTTATTTGAGCCTAAGCCCTATTTGGCTAAGAATTAACGCGAAGAGCTGGCCGACCAGGGGCCTTTTTGGTGAGTCTACGGGCGCTGCTTTTTTGCAAATCTGCGACAAAAGCGGCATCTCCCAGGGCCCATCCACCGATCACCGCGTCAGTAATTTCACCCAATTGCACTGAATTGAGGCCCTCTTGCACTGCCGCTTGGTACTGGGCTTCCCGGGCAAACGGGGTATTGCCTAAACCCCAATACGCCGGATGTGTCGCGATGCGCTTGTCCACCCGGGCACCGCTGTAATGGGCATGGGTCGACCATGCATAGTCCGCCGACGTTGCCCCTTCACCATGCCGCATGGCATGGGTATCGAAGTAGGTCAACACCGGTAGTAAATAGCGCGGCTCCAGCACTGCGGATTTAAACCGGCCTTCCCACAGGGTACCGCGACGGTCGTATTTGCTATTGAAGTACCTGACATAGCTCCGGCCCAAGGCCTGCATCAAGCCCGGCAAGCCCTCTGCACTTGCGGGCGTCACTAGCAAATGGAAATGGTCTGCCAAGACCACATAGCCATGCACTGCAACGTTGTATGCCTCGGCGGCGGTGTAAATCGCGGTCAAAAACGCTTCGAAATCCTCAGTATCCCGGCAGACCGCTTGGCCATGGGCCCCGCGCTGTAATACGTGGTGCAAGTGCCCTGCAATCGATAGTCTTGGAAGTCGTGCCATGGTGGAGAATCGTAGCGGATACCCGCCCCTCTATCGAAACTACAAGGCACGAACCGGCAATTGGTACTGGGGAGCGCCCATCAAATCAATGCCACAGGAAAGGTTCTCCAGCCAGTCCAACAACTGCGGTATCGCCGGCCCCACCAAGGGAGCGCCGTGCTGCGGGGCAATCATCCGGATATCCAACGCGCGCACTATCTTGACCCACAGCTTTAGAATTTTGTTGCTCACCATGTACCGCCGGTGGAATGCCTCCATTCCCGCGGGCATGGGGTGTAAGCTATTTATAGAGCGCTTGGCATCCTGCCCACCCACCATGGATACGCCCAAATCACCTGAAAACAGGATTTTGCTGATCGGGTCGTAAAACTGGAAATTTCCTTCAGCATGCATGAAGTGGGCAGGTAGCAACAAGAGCTCCGAGTTGCCCAAGCGCAAGATACCGCCCTCGTCGGGGATCGGTGTGATGCGATCTTCGGTCTTCCCGACTTTGCAGAAATGTGGTGCAAACCGCGCCCATAGCTGGGAGATCAGTAGCTTTGCAGAAGTGGACGTCATCCAGCGATCTAGGGACGCGATGATGTCCGGATCCGCATGCGAAGCAATGATGTAGTCCAGATGCTGAGGCGCCACATATTCACGCATCGTGAGATTCAGCGCGTTGAACGTCATGTTGCCGCCGGGGTCAATGATGGCTGCCTGACCGTGATTGACAATGAGAAACTGATTGGCCTGTACCGCCTCTGCCTCGTCGGTCACCAGATCGGAAAACATGATGCAGCAATGCTGCGGACTTTTGAAGAGTTCAATTGCCATGAGGGTGCCCTATGAAAAATGGGCGCTGATGCGCCCATTCAAAACCCCATTGTGAAATCTATCGCCCGCGAAGGCTCTGATTCAAATCAATTCTTGGGCGCCTTGGTAACGCGGACTTTGGAGCCGGTTGTTACCAATACCACAGGATCCCCAGCCACCAACTGCTCACCGCCTTTGGCCTGAACAATGGCGCGGCGGTCGCCGTTTTTCAGTTGCACCAGGATTTCAACCGCTTCTTCCTTGGTGGAGAATCGCTCAATCGCATTACCTGCGGCTGCGCCGGCTACGCCCGCAAGTACGCCAAGTACTTGCGCTTCGCGCTGCACACCACTGCCGCTGAAGCCCCCAATGGCCCCCACGACTCCGCCTACCGCGGCGCCCACGCCGGACTGGTTGCCATCCACCACGACATTGCGAATGGACAACACGACCCCACCCTGAACTTGCGCCAAGCGTTGGGAATCGCCACGCTGAATCACATCAGGGCTGCTGCTTGCACATGCCCCCAACAAGCCCACCGTGGCACTGATACCAATCCATTTCAACCACTGCTTCATAACAATCTCCAATTTGCAAAACATGTCGCTCAAGGCCAACTAACGCCTCAGGCCCCGGATCCGTTGTCAGCCTGATTGTCCATGGGCAATGTAAACCGTGTGTCAAGCAGGGCCAGAAGTCCGAATTCTTGCAAGATGGATTTCAAACGCTCGGCCGCCTGCCGCTTCTTTTGACCGGTGTAGCGCGCCAGAATCAATTCGTTTTTCATGCTGTGCTCCCAGCCTACCAGCTCTGTGACAGTTACCTGATAGCCATGGGCTTCGAGGTACAAACAGCGCAAGACATTCGTGAGCTGGCTACCCATTTCACGAGTGTGCAAAGGGTGGCGCCATAGTTCGGCAAGAGGTGTGCGCGTTAAACTGAGCGCCTTGCTTTGGCTCAAATGGCGGGCCAACTCTGCTTGGCAGCATGGCACCAACACGAACGCTTTGACCCGCTTTTCCAACCCGAACGCAATCGCATCGTCCGTGGCGGTGTCGCAAGCATGGAGGGCTGTAACTACGTCAAAGGTTTTGGGTAACTCTTCAAGCTGTGTCGCCGCCTCCACGCTGACGTTCAAAAAGCTCATGCGGCCAAAGCCCAGCTTGTCAGCCAAAGCCCGTGATTTATCGACCAGTTCGACTCGGGTTTCGATCCCATACAGGTGGCTCTGCGGGAGGTGCTTGAAATACAGGTCGTAAAGAATGAAGCCCAGATACGACTTACCGGCGCCGTGATCCGCCAGGGTGAAGCTTCCGCCGGATGTTTGCGGCAGCTCATTCATCAATTTTTCAATGAACTGATAAAGGTGATAGACCTGCTTGAGCTTGCGACGGGAATCTTGGTTGAGCTTGCCGTCACGGGTCAGGATGTGAAGCTCTTTGAGTAGCTCTACCGATTGGCCGGGGCGGATCTCCGGGATTTGCCCTTCAGGCAACGCTGGCGCACCGCTTTGACCGGGGGATACCTTATTTTTTTTCATATCGTTATTTGGGGACTGGGGCTGCTGCAGGGTAAGCCGCCACATCGAGCGCCGCCCACCCTGCTGCACCAAGCGCCTCGAGTGTGGCAATATTGCGGGCATAGATCTGCTCAGCGTCGGGAAAGGCTTCTACGGCTTTGTCGATGCTGGCCTCGCGCAGCAAATGCAATATTGGATACGGGGCGCGATTGGTGAAGTTGCCGATATCGTCCGGCTCTGCATCGGCAAACTGAAAATCCGGGTGAAAACTGGCGATCTGCAATTCGCCGCTGAGCTTGAGCTTGCGCAGCAGTTTGTCGGCGGGGTACAAAAAGTCATTGAACGCTAAAAACTCTGTCAGAGCGTCGGGCAGTATCAGGAGCGTGGTGTCTCTGGTCTCGGGCGGACTGGCTTGCAGAGCGAGCAACTCCGTCTGCAACACCTCCAACACATCAGCCGGCGCGGTTTCCCGGCACACTACATAGTGCACCTGGCTCTTGACGTGAACAGCCTTTGCAAACGGGCACAGATTGAGCCCGATGACCGCGCGCTCAAGCCACTGCCGGGTCCGTGCGATCACGACATCGTCTGTTTGCGGGGCAAGGCGGGGGGACTCAGACATGGAACAAGGATCTTCCGGTCAAGCGGGCGTGCTCGCGCAAGGCGAAGCGGTCGGTCATTCCTGCTATGTGGTCACTAACTCGCCGCTGAAGAGTGATCTCGCCCGCGGGCTCGCTGTCTTGGCGCATTTCAGCCGGCGTCTCCTGATAGGCATCAAAAAGATCCCGTACTACCTGCTTGGCCTTGTTCATCGTGTCCATCACCTGGTCGTGGCGGTAGAGGTGGTCAAAGAGAAATTTTTTCAACTCACGGGTTTCCGCCCGCATGCCGGGGCTGAACAACACCAAAGGCTTTGTAGCACGCACGTCCACCACACTTGCCGGCCGGCTTTCTGCCAATTGGGCTTGGGTCGTTTTGAGTACGTCGTACACCATGTCGCTCAGCATCAAGCGAATGGATTCGTAGAGCCAACGCCGCTGCTGTGGAGGCCGCGCCAGTTTCACGTGTTGTGTGAGCGCCTGCCGGGCATAGCGCGAAAACAGGGGCACCTCCAGCATTTGCTCCATCAGCAGCAAACCGGAACGGACACCATCATCAATATCGTGGCAGTTGTAGGCGATTTCATCGGCCAGATTGCAGAGCTGGGCCTCGAGACTCGGTTGCCCGCCATCCAGGAATCTGCGGGCGACACCGGCAGCTGCAGCAGGAAAGTCGACCTCAGCCTGCTCCAGTGCGTGGGCATTGGTACGGGAGCAATGCTTCAAGATGCCTTCGCGAGACTCAAAGCACAAATTGAGGCCATCAAACTGGGGATACCGCGCCTCCAGGTGGTCCACAACCCGCAGGCTTTGCAGGTTGTGTTCAAAACCACCATATTCGGCCATGCACTCGTGAAGCGCATCTTGTCCCGCATGACCGAAAGGGGTGTGCCCCAAGTCATGGGCCAAGGCGATAGTTTCGACCACGTCTTCATTCAGGCCGAGGGTCCGGGCCATCGATCGCCCCAGCTGCGCGACCTCGAGGGAATGCGTGAGGCGGGTGCGAAAGAGGTCGCCTTCGTGGTTGATGAACACCTGTGTCTTGTAAACCAAGCGCCTGAAAGCGGTGGAGTGAACAATCCGATCCCGATCCCTCTGAAAAGGGGTCCGGGTCGGCGCTGCCTCTTCAGGAAAACGTCGCCCCCTGCTGGTCTCAGGCAAACAGGCGTAGGGCTGAAGCTGATCCATAGAATTACGCTATTACCCTTGTTTTATATGCGCAAGCAGCTACTATTTTTATAGCAATTACAAACAGCAAGCGTCTATCACTTCGCGCACAAGCGCATCAGGTGCACTGCGAAGCGCTGCACGCCCCGGGCTATCGATGACTACAAACCGGATTTCACCGGCTTCCGATTTTTTGTCATGCCGCATCAAATCAAGATAGGCGCCGGCATTGTCTTCGGCATGTAGCAGCGGCGCTTTGACTGGCAAACCAGCGGCCGCGATCAAGCGCGTCAGTCGGGCCACAAAAGCCGCATCCACCAAGCCCAGACGCTCCGACAAGCTTGCAGCCATGACCATTCCGCATCCGACGGCCTCACCGTGCAACCATTCTCCATACCCCAAGCCTGCCTCGATGGCGTGGCCAAAGGTATGACCGAAGTTCAAAATGGCACGAAGCCCGGACTCTCGCTCGTCTTGGCCCACTACCCAAGCCTTGATTTCACAACTCCGCTTCACCGCATGCGCTAGTGTGACGCTGTCCAGACTGACCAAGTGCTCGATATTGGCTTCGATCCAATCGAAAAACTCCATGTCAGCGATGGGCCCGTATTTGATGACTTCGGCCAGACCGGCGCTCACCTCACGAGCGGGCAAGGTGCCCAAGGTCGCCAGGTCACACAGCACCATCTGAGGCTGATGGAAAGCGCCCACCATATTTTTGCCGAGTGGGTGGTTGATGCCCGTTTTGCCGCCTACCGACGAATCCACCTGAGCGAGCAAAGTTGTAGGCACCTGCACGAAAGGCACACCACGCATATAGCTTGCCGCGGCGAACCCCGTCATGTCCCCCACCACGCCGCCACCCAGGGCAAACAGCGTCGTCTTTCGGTCCGCTGTGTTCGCCAGCAGAACGTCGAAAATTAGATTCAACGTTTCCCAATGCTTATGGGCCTCGCCATCGGGGAGCGCTAAGGTCAAAACACGCACGTAATGCGGTGCCAGCCCCGCCTTCAATTTAGCAACATACAACGGCGCTACCGTCGTGTTGCTCACAACCAGTGCCGTGTGCGCAGCAGGTAAACCGGAGAAGATGGACTCACTGGCCAGGAGATCGTGGCCGATATGAATGGGATAGCTTCGCTCTTCAAGCGAAATGTGAACCGTGTGAAGCACTTGCGTAGTCATAGCCCGATAGTTTAGGGCCTACCCGTGATGGGCAAAAAGACCAACTTAGTCGACCGAGGGAATGGCGCCAGATAGCTCGAGCTGCATGACGATCATATTGACCAAGGTTGCTACAGAGGGGCGACCGGTCTCTAGGACGAAATGGGCCGTTTCTCGGTACAAAGGATCACGAGTCGCAAACAACTCGCGCATACGTGCCAGAGGATCAGACACTTGCAACAAAGGCCTGCTCACGTCGTGGCGCAACCGCCTGAACAATTCTTCTGGGGTGGACTTCAGATACACGACCTTGCCGCGCGCATGCAAATTGCCCCGATTATTCGAGCGCAACACCGCACCGCCGCCGGTCGATAAGACGGAGTCTGCATTATTTGACAGCTCGTCCAAGACATCCTCTTCGATATCGCGGAAGCGCTCCTCCCCTTCCCGATCAAAGAATTCACGGATAGAACAACCGATACGGCTTTCAATCGCGTGGTCTGAGTCAACAAAGGGAAGGCGCAAACGTCGCGCTAGTTGCCGCCCGACGGTGGTCTTCCCGGAGCCGGGAAGACCGACAAGACTAATGCTCAATTCGTAGCTACCTCACCATGCTGGAATCAACGTCCCACCACTTTGTCGGCAATGACTTTTGGTGTGATGAACACGAGCATCTCTCTTTTCTGGATTTCTTTGGCCTTATTGCGGAAGAGGATTCCCAAGCCCGGCAGATCGCCAAAGAAGGGGACCTTCGTTTCCGTATCGGTCGAGCTCTCAGTGAAAATACCACCAATCACCACCGTGCCGCCGTTCTCTACCAAGACTTGGGTTTGAACGTGCTTGGTGTCAATCGCGAAGCCGGCAGGGGTGGATTGACCTACGGTGTCTTTAGTTACATCTAAGGTCAAGATAATATTGCCCTCAGGCGTAATCTGCGGGAGCACTTCGAGTTTCAGGTTCGCTTTACGAAACGCGATGGACGTAGCACCGCTCGATGACGCTACCTGGTATGGCAGTTCCGTGCCCTGCTCAATCAGCGCGCGGATCTGATCAGCCGTCACAACCCTAGGGCTGGACACCACTTTGCCCTTACCTTCAGCCTCCAGCGCAGAGATTTCCAAATTCAAGAAACGATCGGCACCTGCACCGAAAATAGAGACCGCAAACTGACCCGGCGAGTTGCTCCCCAGTGCCCCTGTCGAGGGCAAGTTTACAAAGTTGCCCGATGTAGTGGCTGCGGAGCCAGCCACATAACTCGAGCCCAGCGAGATACCCGGCTTGTCGCCGGAAGCACCAGCGGAGCCGCCGCCACCCAGCTTCACACCTAGCGACTTACCGAAAGAGTCGGAGGCCTCCACAATCCGCGCTTCAATCAATACTTGGCGCACTGCGATGTCGATCTTGGAGATGAGCTGCTGCACCTGCTCCAACTTACTGGGGATATCAGTCACGAACAACTGGTTAGTGCGATTCTCCGAAATCACGCTGCCACGGGAGGAAAGTATCCGCGTCGCGGTCACGCCTTGACCGGCACCGGAACTTGAGGCGATCAAGCCCACGGCAATATCAGACGCCTTGCCGTAGTTGATCTGAAAAGCTTGAGTGCGCAAGGGCTCCAAGTTTTGCACAGCCACTACGGTCTCAAGATCGAGCTTTTCTTTGGCTGCGATCTCATCTTTCGGAGCAACCCACAAGACGTTTCCAGTCTTGCGCATACCCAACCCCTTGGCCTGCAGAATGATATCCAGAGCTTGATCCCAAGGGACATCTTGCAAACGGAGCGTCACTGAGCCGGCTACCGAATCAGAGGTCACGATGTTGAAGTTGGTGAAGTCGGCTATCACTTGCAAAAGTGAACGCACTTCGATACTCTGGAAGTTCAGAGATAGCTTTTGTCCGTTGTAGCCGGGGCCTTGCGTCAACTTTTTGGGGTCAACCTTGATCTCTTTGACCTCAACCACAAATTGCTCATCACTTTGATACGCACTGTGCTCCCACTGCCCTTGGGGCTCGATCACCATACGCACACGGTCCCCGGATTGCGTAGTCGTTACAGATTTCACTGGCGTTCCGAAATCGGCCACATCCAACTTGCGACGCAAGCCTTCTGGCAGGCTGGACTTCATGAACTCAACAACCAGACCTTGCCCCTGCTGACGTATGTCCACACCCACTTGGCTATTGGGTAAAGTCACGATTACACGACCCGCGCCATCAGCCCCCCGGCGGAAATCCACATCTTTCAGCGGTGCTGCTACTCGCGCGATCGGCTCAGCGAAAGCACTGACTGGTTTCGTATTAGCTACCTCCGCAGCGCCCAATGACACAATCAAAGATTTACCCAAAATCTCAGCCTTGTAAGCGGCGGCTTGCTTCAGATTGAGCACCACACGGGTACGTTCACCCGCCTGAACCACGCTGACGGAACGCAGGTTGCCTTGATTGATCTCCACCGTCGATCGCCCCATAGCGTTTGCAACACCGGGAAAATCGAGCGCGATACGTGCTGGTGATTGAATAGCAAAGCCTGTAGGCAACGCGGTGAGCGCCTCGCTCAAGTCAATGCGGACGACCTCGTGCCCGCCCTGCAGAGACCCCGACACGGATTCGACAGCTCCTTGCGCGAACGCAAACTGTCCGACCATCAAAGACAGGGTAAAAGCAATTTTTTTAAACATGCACATTCCAAGTAAATCGTTCGGACACCTCATCTCGCCCTCTCTTGCAACTCAAGTGTTGCGACACGCTCAATCCACTCGCCCGCAGCGTCTTGAACGATTTCACGCAAGGTGACTTGGGTTTCCGTGATTTTGGTGACTTTGCCGTAGTTTTGCCCCAAATAGTTTCCAGACCGCACCTGATACAGCAGGTTATCCACACGGACCAAGGCAACGGGTTGACCTGATTTCGACAGATTGCCGACCAGCGACATCGTATCCAATGGAAAGGACTCCAATGGCTCTTTCCGTCTCGCAAGTTCAGGCGCAACCAAAGCTCCATTGGTCACCGCCTGAGAAGACTCCCGCTTGAGTGCTTGTGTTAATTTCACACTACTGAAAGGCTCTGTGGCAGAGGTATCTGCATATTTTTCTGGAACAAACTGCTTGGGAGCAGGAATCGGAGCCACTTTTGGTCGGGTCTGGTTCCGCTCCTCAACAATCCAGTTCCTGAGGTCATCTTCGCCGCTGGAGCCGCAAGCATTCAATAACAAGCCAAGTGCTCCGACGGCTGCAATGCGCAAAACTTTCATTTCTTCGCTCCCGACGCAGCACGCTGTGCCATGACCTCATCTGGGTCCAGATACCTGAAAGTCTTAGCTGTGGCGTCAAGGGTCAATGAACCATCCGGACGGGGCGACAGCGATAAATTGTTCAACGTCACAATGCGCGACAAATTGGCGATATCAGAGGCAAAACTCCCGATATCATGGTATTTCCCAGTGACTTTGATCGTGATGGGTAACTCTGCGTAGTATTCCTTGACCGCAATCTGTCCAGGCCTGAAAAGTTCAAATTGCAGACTCCGACCCAAGCCTGCTTGGTTGATGTCCGATAGCAACGCATCCATTTCCGCCTTGCTTGGCAATTGCTTTTCAAGTTGCGTCACATATTGCTGAACCTGCTCGCGTTGCTTCCGCAGCACATCAAGATTCACGGCCTTGGTCAACTTCTTTTTGTAGTCTTCGCGCAGCACGATCTCTTTGTCTTGCTCCGCTTGCAGGGTCTCTTGAGATCCGGACAGCCACGCAAACCAAAGGAGACCTACCACGAAGGAGGCCGCTGCAACCAACAAAAGATAACGAGGAATGGAAGGCCAAAGCGATGGATCCTTTGGATCCAAATCACGAAATTGCGACGTCAGCTTTTCTTGTAAGTCTGCAAAATTAATCGAAAGATTCAAATTTTTAGCCATGTGAACTCACATCAAAGCTTAGGGGCAGAGGCCGCTACAGCGGGGGCGCTCGCACTGGCGGCAGACATTTCGGCCTGTTTCGCGGCTAGTTGCTCAGCCTCGCTAGCACGCATTAGCTTGACTTTTACATTGAAATTGAAAGTTCGACGCTGCTCCTTCGGAGAGATCGCTGTCGATCCAGCACTGATTTCAATCAACTCCGGCTTGCTAAACCAAGGTGTATTTTTGGCAAGGTTACGCAGTAACTCCGATACACGCTCGTTGGATTGCGCTACGCCTGTGATCAATACTTGCTGGTCCTGCTGAACCATCTTGTTAATAAAGACACCGTCAGGCAACCGGACAACTAGTTCAGAAAGCAAATGCACTGGCAAGTTGCGATCTGACTGCAAGTCTTCAACAGCCTGCTGCCGAGCGCGCAAAGCAGCAATCTCAGTCTCCAGTCCGGCGATGTCTTTAATCTGACCCTCGAGCTTTTTGATCTCTGTTTCCAGCGCAAAGTTGTTGCTCTGCTGCTGAGAGATAGCAGCTTCGTACGACAGATAGACAGTTCCAGCAATCAGCCCACCAAGCAAGGCTGCGGCCGCAAGTGCCAAGTTAAAAACATCTTTGCGCTTTTTTCGGGCCGCCTCTCGGTGCGGCAAAAGGTTGATCAATATCACTGGGAGAACCTCCGCAACGCAAGACCACAAGAGGTCAGGTACGAAGGCGCTTCACGCGTCATGCGCTTCAAGCGCACCCCTTCTCCAATTTCCATGCCATCAAACGGATTAAGAAGGCTACAAGGGAAAGATGTGTGCTGAGTGACAGCATTTGTCAATGCTGGAAGTGCAGCAGAACCACCTGCCAGCATGATGTAGTCCACTCGGTTGTGTGGCGTACTTGTAAAAAAGAACTGCAAAGCACGACCCAGCTCTTGCACCATGGTGTCTATAAACGGCTTGAGTACAGTGGATTCGTAATCGTCGGGTAGCTCACCGCTGCGTTTCTTGTTCTCGGCCTCCTCTTGGGAGAACCCGTATTGCCGAACAATAAGCTGGGTTAGCTGCGCACCGCCAAACGCTTGGTCACGGTCGTACAAAACCTCTTCATCGCGCATGACTTGCATACTTGTGGTCATGGCGCCAATCTCAAAAAGCGCGACGATCAAACCGGCACCTTGCCCGGGCAAATTTTCGATCAGCCGCCCGGCCGCCAAGCGAGCAGCATAGGACTCCACATCGACAATGACTGGTGTCAATCCAGCCGCTTCCGCTAAACCTTGAATGTCCTGCACCTTCTCCCGTCGGGAGGCCGCTATCAACACCTCTATATCCCCCACACTGGAAGCACTGGGGCCAACAACGCAAAAGTCCAGACTTACTTCATCCATGGGAAACGGAATGTATTGGTTGGCCTCGGCCTCTACTTGTTGCTCGAGCTCCAAGTCCGACATGCCGCCCTGCAAAATGATTTTTTTTGTAATCACTGCGGAGGGGGGCAGCGCCATCGCAACGCTCTTGGTTTTGGTGCCGCTTTTCTTGACCAGCTTGCGTATAGCTTCAGCTACTTCGTCAAATTTTTCAACATTACCGTCAACAAACCAGCCTCGCTCAAGGGGCTCAATGGCACAGCGCTCCAAAACCAAATTACCGGCCTTATCGCGACCGAGCTCCACCAGCTTCACGCTGGAGGAGCTGATATCCAGCCCGAGCATTGGAGCTGGCTGACGGCTAAACAACGCCCCTATTGATATCAAAATGGTCCCCTGAAACAGAACGACAACGCGTCGTTCGGACTTAACAAATCACTTCAATGCTATCAGCAAGGGTATTGAGCGGCAAAGGATTTTTCACTTTCTGACAATTTATAACGTTGTCAAAACCCGACGCCTGAAGGTGGCTCGGAAAGCCTATTTGCTCCTTGGCAGTCCATTGAAAAGACGTTTTAAAAGATCCGTTCAGAAAGCCATCAACGCAGTCAGCTGCATAGGGCCGCTCGTTTTTATAATTGCTTGAACATCAGATCGCCTACATGCCCACATCCTCCGATACTGCAAAGCACTCTCCCTCAAAACAAACACATTGGTTATGGGTGGCGCTGGCTTGGTTAGCCGGCTTGAGTGCTGCAGCCATTCTTTCGGTTTTGACCCTGGTCGCATTGGCTCTTGCATTGGCTTATCCGAATTTGCCAGATATCAGCGACATCGCAGACTATCGCCCAAAGCTCCCGCTGCGGGTCTTTTCTGCTGACGGTGATTTGATCGGGGAATTCGGAGAGGAGCGCCGAAAGCTCACCCCTATTCGAGAGATACCCAAGGTGATGACAAACGCCATTCTTGCGGTGGAAGACGCGCGTTTTTACCAGCATGGCGGCGTGGACTATGTCGGGGTCATGCGTGCCGGCTTGGCAAATGTCGGCCGAGCCAAAAGCCAAGGTGCTTCGACCATCACCATGCAAGTGGCGCGGAACGTCTACCTGACTTCCGAGAAAACGTTCACTCGCAAAATTTATGAAATTTTGCTCACCTTCAAGTTGGAACACATGCTCTCCAAGGACCAGATCTTGGAAATCTACATGAACCAGATTTTCTTGGGCAACCGCGCGTATGGTTTCGCCGCCGCTTCAGAAATCTACTTTGGTAAGCCTTTGAAGGATGTCTCGATCGCGGAAGCTGCAATGTTGGCAGGTCTTCCAAAAGCGCCTTCCGCCTACAACCCGATCAGCAACCCCAAGCGGGCAAAAGTGCGGCAGGGGTACATCATTGATCGTATGTTGGAAAACGGATTTATTACAGAGCAGGAAGCCGAAACTGCACACGCAGAACAGTTGGTCATCAAGACTGGACCCAACGCCAATCCGATCCATGCGGAATACATTTCGGAAATGGTGCGGCAACTGATGTACAGCCAGTACGGCGATGAAACATATACGCGCGGCCTCAATGTGTTCACCACGATCAAATCTGAGCAGCAGATCGCGGCATATCGCGCCCTTCGGCGCGGCATCATGGATTTCGAACGCCGGCAGTTTTATCGCGGACCGGAAAAGTTCGTCGAACTCCCCGCCAAAGGCCAGGAATTGGAAGATGCTATCGACGAAGCGCTAGACGAACATCCGGACAATGGGGATGTCATGGCCGCTATCGTTCTCCAAGCGGATACCAAACGAATCAAGGCCCAGCGGCAGAACGGAGAGGTGGTAGAGATCACCGGCGACGGCCTGAAGCCTGCCCAATCCGGACTATTAGACAAAGCACCACCCAACATCAAGCTTCGAAAGGGCGCAGTCATCCGGGTTGCCAAAACAATCAAAGGCGGATGGGAGGTCACCCAACTGCCGGAGGTCGAGGGCGCATTTATCGCTATGGACCCACGCGACGGATCTATCCGGGCCCTCGTCGGCGGCTTTGACTTTGCAAAAAACAAATTCAATCACGTGACGCAGGCATGGCGCCAACCAGGCTCAAGCTTCAAGCCCTTCATCTATTCAGCAGCTCTGGAAAAAGGCTTCGGTCCAGCATCAGTGGTGAACGACGCGCCGTTGTTCTTCGATGCCGGCGTCACAGGAGGGCAGCCATGGGAGCCAAAGAACTACGACGGCACATTCGAAGGTCCGATGACCCTTCGCAAGGGTCTGGCCAAATCAAAAAACATGATTTCAATACGGGTCTTGAACTCAATCGGCGCCCCTTACGCGCAAGAATGGGTGACTCGCTTCGGCTTTGAACCCGAAAAACACCCCGCTTACCTGACCATGGCGCTCGGCGCAGGCGCGGTAACACCGCTACAAATGGCGAGCGCCTACTCCGTGTTTGCAAACGGCGGCTATCGCGTCAACCCATGGATTATTTCCAAGGTCAGCGAACAGAGGGGCAAAGTACTTGTGGAAACCAAGCCGCCTGAACTTGCAAACACCGAAAGAGCTATCGACGAACGCAACGCGTTCATGATGAGTAGCCTGCTTCAAGAGATCACTCGCTCCGGAACGGCCGCTCGCGCCCAAGCGACGCTGAAACGCCCAGATCTTTACGGCAAGACAGGTACAACCAATGACTCTATGGATGCCTGGTTTGCCGGCTACCAACCCACCATCACTGCAGTGACTTGGATTGGCTACGACACACCCCGCAAGCTTGGTGATCGTGAGACCGGCGGCGGGCTCAGCCTGCCCGTATGGATCAGCTTCATGGAGACGGCACTCAAAGGCGTTTCCGTAAGCGAACCCACAGCGCCGGAAGGTGTAGTACGACTAGACAGTGAATGGTTTTATGAAGAATTCACCCCTGGCGCCGGCGTAAGCAACCTTGGCATGACCGATACAGCCGAGAGTACAAAAGAAGGCGGTACAGCAGCCGACGAAAAACAAAAAATCTTGGATCTTTTTAAGAACTAGGCAGCACTGAAAGTCAATGGAAAGCCAGCCTGAGCGCTGGCATTCGCGCTGAGTGCAGCAAAGAACTCTCCAGCCCCCTTTGTGTCTTGCCAAGCACCCTCATGCCAACGGTAGTGATACCCACCTGACTTCGCAGCGAGCCAAACCTCGTGAAGTGGTTTTTGAAGATTCACGATGATTTGAGAGCGGTTTGCAAATGTCAACGTGATCATGCTGCCCACACGCTGGTTATCAATATCGGCGTCCGACTCATCATTGATCCGATCGCAAGCGAGTTCGACGGACGTCAACAAAGATTCGGCAAGGCTCATGAATTCAGGGTCGGTCATTACAATTTACGCATGTTCAATAGAACCCGAATTCTAGTCAGCACCCTAAGCCCGCTTTGCCTTTGCGTGTTACTCACCGCTTGTGGTCAGACCGGAGCGCTGTATCTGCCGAAGCGCCCGGTACCTCCTGCAGGTGTCAAAGCTCCTCCCTCCGCCCCTGCTGCTTCTGCCAGCCCCAATACTTCTACCCCATGAGCGCACCACAACTCCCCGGACACCCCCACGTTCATTACCAGCAAGACCAACTACAGGTTGAAGGATGCGACTTAGGTGAATTGGCTTCGCTCCATGGGACACCTCTATTTGTATATTCCAAAGCCTCCATGCTGGGCGCGCTAGCCGCTTATCAGCGTGGTTTTGCGGGCCGTAATGCACGCGTTTGCTACGCTATGAAAGCAAACTCCTCGCTAGCCATCCTGCAACTGTTTGCCAAAGCCGGATGTGGTTTTGACATCGTCTCTGGCGGCGAGCTCGCACGAGTGCTCGCGGCAGGCGCGCAAGCGGACAAAGTCATTTTTTCTGGCGTCGGGAAAACTCGTACAGAAATGGCGGTAGCGCTCAAGGCCGGAATCTGCTGCTTCAACGTTGAAAGCGAAGCAGAAATCGATGTCTTGAATGAAGTTGCCCTCGGCTTGAACTTGCAGGCGCCCATCAGCATCCGGGTGAATCCGAATGTAGACCCCAAAACCCACCCTTACATTTCGACCGGACTCAAAGGCAATAAATTTGGCATCGCACACGAGCGCACGCTCATGACGTACCAACGTGCAGCAGCGTTGGCGGGATTAAGAGTCGTGGGCATAGATTGCCACATTGGATCTCAAATCACCGAAGAGACGCCGTACCTTGACGCCATGGACCGGATGTTAGATTTGGTCGAGTCCATCGAAGCAGCGGGCATCCCTATTCATCACATCGACTTTGGCGGTGGTTTGGGCATCAACTACAACGGTGACACACCACCCGCTGCAGACGCTCTATGGCACAAATTACTGGTCAAGCTGGATGCGCGAGGATTCGGTCAGCGCCAGCTCATGATTGAGCCTGGGCGTTCGTTAGTAGGTAATGCAGGAGTCTGCGTTACCGAGGTTTTGTACATGAAGCCAGGTGAACAGAAAAATTTCTGCATCGTTGACGCTGCGATGAACGACCTTCCCCGGCCGGCCATGTACCAAGCCTTTCACACGATCGTCCCTCTACAGTATTCACCCACTCAACCATCGACTGAAGTTTTTGATGTTGTTGGCCCCGTCTGCGAGAGCGGTGACTGGATTGGACACGGCCGCGAACTGGCGGTCAAAGCGGGCGATCGGTTAGCCGTATTGTCTGCCGGCGCCTACTGCATGAGCATGTCGAGCAATTACAACTCCCGCCCTAAAGCGGCAGAGATCTTGGTAGATGGCACAAACAGCCACCTCATTCGCCAGCGTGATGAGTTTGCTGATCAGATTCGAGGCGAAAAGCTTCTTTAGAACTCATTTCCGCAGATACCTGCGGACTCTCCAACCCAACAAAATTCCGAGGATGGCGGCGTAAACGCCAACCTCGGTGAAATCGTTTTTTCCTGCGCGCATCCAGAAGAAATGCAAGGTTGCGAGCACGGCAATCGCGTACACAGAACGGTGGAGCATTTGCCATCGCTTGGCGCCCATGGCCTTGATCACTACGTTGAAGGAGGTGGCCGCCAGCGCGCTAAGTAGCAACATGGCTGTAAAACCCACCAGGATGAAGGGGCGCTTCACGATGTCCGCGGCTATATCCTGCACATCCAAGCCCATATCGAGCCAGCTGTATGAGAGCAGATGCAGCAATCCGTAAAAAAAGGTGGACACCCCTACCATGCGGCGGAACCGTGCCAAGCCGGACCACTTGCTGGCCTCCCGCAAAGGACTGATAACCAATGTCAGGCACAGTAAGCGCAGAGTCCAATCGCCAGTCGACCGTATCAGGGCCTCCGCAGGATTAGCACCCAAGCGATCCGTAAATACGGAGAACACCAGGTAGACCAGCGGAATACACAACACAGTCAACAGGCACGGCTTGGCCAGTCGATGCAGCAGCCACTTGTTCATCAGAATCGGCTGGGCAGTTAGAAAAACTTCTTCAAATCCATACCTGCGTAGAGCTGGCCCACTTGTGCCTCATAGCCGTTGAACATCAGCGTTTTGCGCTTCTTGTCGAACAACCCATCTTCACCAATACGGCGCTCTGTAGCCTGACTCCAGCGTGGATGGCCCACATTCGGATTTACATTTGAATAAAAGCCGTACTCATTCGCCGCGGCTTTGTTCCATGCGGTTGCCGGTGGCTTTTCAGTAAAGCGGATTTTCACAATGCTCTTGCCACTCTTGAATCCATATTTCCATGGAACAACTAGTCTCACAGGCGCACCGCTTTGGTTAGGTAAAACCTCGCCATACATGCCAAAAGTTAACAAGGTCAGAGGGTGCAGAGCCTCGTCTAACCGGAGGCCCTCCACGTAGGGCCAGTCCAAGACGCGTGATCCAACATACGGCATCGTCTTAGGATCTGCCAAGGTGACGAATTCGACATACTTGGCACTCCCCTGAGGCTCGACTCGCTTGATGAGCTCCGCCAAGGAGTAGCCCACCCATGGGATCACCATCGACCACCCCTCCACACAGCGGAGCCTGTACACGCGCTCTTCCAAAGGACTCAATTTCAGCAAATCTTCCAGCGCGTATTTGCCCGGCTTTTTGATAAGCCCTTCCACTTCAACTGTCCACGGCGTAGTCTTGAGGGTGTGGGCATTCACTGCCGGGTCCGCTTTGTCGGTCCCGAACTCGTAAAAGTTGTTGTAGGTGCTGGCGTCTTTGTAGGGCGTTACTTTTTCCGCAGTAACGGCACCATCGACAGACGTAATCTTGGTAGTCAGGGCGGCCAACTTGCCGGGGCGACTGCCCCAGCCGGAACCTTGCGCCATCGCATTCCTGGAGGCCCATGTTGCCAAGCCAGCACCAGCCACTCCCGTCGCAACGGTTTGCAATAGCTTGCGTCGGTTTTGATACACCACCTGCGGCGTTATCTCGCTCGACGCCGGATGCTGGAAACCGCTGGACTTGGAGTGATGGTGCATAAGTGTCTTCCTTGTTTCCGATTTGGTCGGTCGAGCTTGGGTTTTCTTACAGGGTCCCGTAGCTATGGAGTCCGCTCAAAAACATGTTCACGCCGATAAAGGCAAAAGTAGTGATTGCCAAGCCTGCCAAAGCCCACCATGCTGCGACCGTGCCGCGCAGGCCTTTCATCAGACGCATGTGCAGCCAAGCTGCATAGTTGAGCCAGACGATCAGAGCCCAAGTCTCCTTAGGATCCCAGCTCCAATAACCACCCCACGCCTCGGCAGCCCACAGCGCACCCAAGACTGTCGCGATCGTGAAAAATGCGAACCCCACCGCGATGGACTTGTACATCACATCATCCAAAACTTCGAAAGAGGGCAGTTTCTCAGCAATCGCGCGGCGCCCCAAAAGGATCCCAGCCACGATCAAAGCCGAAACGCCGAAATAGACAGCCCAATAATCGTTAAGGCCAGATGCGGAAGACTTGCGAAACACAATTGGCTCAAAGCACAACACAATACCCAGCAACCAGAGAGGCGCCAAACGGTACCACTTGGTCTCCGTGGCCTGCTGCTTAATCAGATAGGCAAAAGCCACCATCGCTGCCAGAGCAAAAGTGCCATAACCGATGAAGTTGGCGGGTACATGGAGCTTCATCCACCAGCTTTTAAGTGCTGGCACCAAAGGTTGAATTTCCTGCGCTTGCCGTGCTACGGTGTACCAGAGCAAGAAACCCACTGCGGCGCTCACGATCAGCATGACAAAAGCACCCAACGATCTGGTCTTGTATTGCGCTTCAAAATACAGATAGAAAAGCGCCGTCATCCAACAAAACATGATGAACACTTCATACAGATTGCTGACCGGGATGTGTCCGACATCTGCGCCCAACAGGTAGCTTTCAAACCAGCGAACCATCGTTCCGGTCAGCGCCATGATGACAGCCACCCACACCAAACGCGAGGCGATGAGCTCCAAACCGTCGGCACGGCCCTCGGCGAAAACAGCCACCCAGTAGAAAGCAGTCGCCATAAAGAACAGCATGCTCATCCACAAGATCGCGGACTGGCTGGATAAGAAATACTTGAGCCCGAACACTGTTTCAGCACGGCCCAGATCGCCTTGGTAAGCCGCAATGCCCGTTAGCGACAACACCGCCACCAGCAGCATCAGACGCTGCAAAGGCGCCCACAGCCAGCCCAACCAGATCGCGGCCGGCACTGCGCCCAAAAGGATGCCCTTTTCATAGACATCCATCGCGGAGTGATAACGCGCAAAGGCAAAAACGCCACCCGCAATCACGAAAGCGGCAAAAACCCATTCCCACCAAGTCCGGCGGAAATAGCTGTCATTGAGCTCCAAGGTGATGTTTTTGGCAGAAATCACCGCGGATTCGGCAGGTAGAGCACTCATTTTTCTTTTTCCTCAAGGGCTAGCAGTCGGCGCTTCAAATGTTCGAACTCTTTGTCGCCATCCATCGTTTTCCGGTTGGTTGAGAGCGCCATCGTTGCCGCAGAGATATCCGGCCTGCCGTCCAACGGCTCCAGCCAAATCCACAGGCGACGCTCTCGAACATACAGCATGGCGAAAATCCCCAGAATCAGCAAGGCACAACCAAGGTACACCACCGTTTTTCCGGGAGCACGAGCCACCTGGAATACGCTGGCCTGCACTTGCGTGAAGTCTGTCAAATTTAGCAAAAACGGAGCGGGATACAGCGGCAAATCACTCAATGCCAAGACCGACTGCGTCATGAATTGTTGAGTCTCTGCATCAGCTGGCAATGGCTTCAGCTTCGCAACCTCTCGGGTCATCTGCACCAGCTCGTAAAGAACGCCATTCAAAATACGGACCAGCACTTCGCCCGCCTTATTGCGCTCAGCTTCGGGCACGTTGGACTCAATGAAGTCGGAAATCGCTTGAAGACCCGCCACAGATCCACCCGCACCGGCAAACAGTGTCAAAGCGCGAGTCGCAGACCCGGCCAACTGCCCCATCAAATCATCTCGCTGCTTATCCACCGCTTTGCTGGCGTAACGCCGTACGGCCTCCTGCCGCATCACGGGGTCCGCGAGTGCACGACTCACCCGCAAAAACCCATCCAGACTGCCCTCTGCGTCAGCAGGCACTCTCAAATAACGGAAAGACTCTGCAGGACTCTCTCGCATACCCAACAAAAACACCGACTGCCCATCACCCAGATCTACCGGCAACATGTAATTGTTGAACTCTCGGGCTTGCCCAGCCATATCGCGGAGTTTGTAGCTGTAGCTCGGCCCGATGTTGCGCAGTGTCTTGCCATCCTTCAACTTATTGGCAGCTCCAAGCTGGGCATTGATAGAGGTGCGCAAATCCACCCCGCGCACATCAGTCTTGCCAACCGCATCGGCTGTCAAATTCTCCACATTAATGACACGTAACCCGGTGAACTCAACGGTCAATGCCTCTGCACCAGAAGACGAGTCGCCCTGAATAACGCTGCTACCGCCAACTACGCCGTCCACATCGAATGGTTTCGCAGCGGTGCGCAATGCCTCCCCTTTGAACTTGAGTGTCGAACCACCATCATCAAAACTGGATTGATAAATTTCAATCCCTTTGAAACTGGCAGGGTGATTCACCTCCACCCGGGCCGGGGTCTGCTCTCCCGTGGCTTTGTCGTGAATCACGATATCACTGGCAAATAGTTTGGGCATGCCCGTGGAGTAGTACTCCACAATAAACTTCTTGAGCTCAATGGCAAACGGCAGCTCCTGCAAAAGAATGCCATCGGATTGATTCAAAATCGCGGTGCTGGACTGAGTGCCTTCGGACACCATCACGTTGCCACGGAACGTCGGGTTACGTTCACTCAGCCGGTGCTGAGCGGGAACATCGGCAATCATTCCGCCGCCCTTGAAGGGGGTTTTATCGGCGAACAGCATTTGGGCACGCACCACCAAATCACCATCCAGCAACCCACCCAAGCACACCAGCACGATGGCGCTGTGCGCAGCGATGTAGCCCAGCTTATTGCTGGCACCTGTTTTGGCAGCCAGCATCCAACCAGTGCCCCGCGTAGTTTCGCGGGACTGCAGCTTGACCTTCCAGCCGCCGCCTGCTAGCAACCCGCCCAGTCGTCGCGCTGCTGCCTCGGGCGACTCTGCGAGCTCAGCCTGCGCTTTGTGCCCGAAGGCGCGCAAACTTTGCTCGCGGATGTTTTCCTTGTAGGAGCGCAGGTCGACCAAAATTTTGGGCGTGTTTCTGGCTACGCACAAAGAAGTGCTGACCACCAGGAACGCCAAGATCAACAGAAACCACCAGGCGCTGTACACATTGAACAGACTGGCACGCTGGAACACTTCAGCCCAAAATGGACCGAACTGATTGATGTAATTCCCTAGCGGCTCGTGCTGCTTCAGCACCGTACCGATCACTGAGGCAATACAAATCACCGTCAGCAAAGAAATGGCGAAGCGCATGGACGACAAAAGCTCGATGCTTGTGCGCCATGCACGGGAGCCAGCCTTTAGCTCAATACCTTGGGTGGAAACGGTCATGAAAAACAATCGAAAAAAAAGCGGGCCATCTAGAGGATGGTCCCGCCTGTTGGGGTGTCAATGCTCTCTTTGGTTCCCCTGAACCTCCGAAAGCTGACGAATCAGCGCAGTCCAGCGATGTAGTCCGATACTGCCTTGATTTCGCGGTCATTCAGCTTGGCTGCCACTTGCGTCATTTGCAGGTTGTTTTTGCGAACACCGTCACGGAAGGCGACTAGCTGCGCTACTGAGTAGTCGGCATGCTGGCCACTCAAGCGTGGGTATTGAGAAGGAATACCTGCCCCATTCGGGCTGTGGCAGCCTGCGCACGCAGGAACTTGGCGATCCGCGATACCCCCGCGGTAAATCCGCTCACCCAAGCTCACCAGATCCTTGTCCTTCGCAAAGCCGGGCTTTGCAGCCTTGCTGGCCAACCAGAAGGAGATGTTTTTCATGTCGTCATCGCTCAGGCCTGCAGCGAAGCCTTTCATGACGGCGTTATTTCTTTTGTCCGACTTGAATTCTTGGAGCTGCTTCACCAAGTATTCAGGGTGCTGCTGGGCAAGCTTAGGGTTACCCGCGATCGCAGAGTTTCCGTCTGCACCATGACAGGCAGCACATACTGCACCGTAGGCAGCCTCACCTTTGGCCAGATCCGGCTTTGCAGCTTTGGCTGACTCTTTTTTCGGCTCTTCCGCGTGGGAAGAAACGGCGAGTACGGCCACGGAGGCCGCAATAATCAATTGAGCGATCAACTTCATAGGAATGTTGTGTCTGGTAGCCGGAACTGAGCCATTCTACAATGCGTGTCTGGGTTTACCTTCAATTTCAATGACCAACACACAAAACCCAAAGGCGACAACGCCAACCCCCAAACCCACGACCCCACCGGAAAAAAGCGCCGCCGCGGTCGCGTTGGGCTGGTTGCACACTGCGCGGTTCCTGACTACCGCGCCGCAATTGCACTTTCTTCCTGAATTGGATGTACCCGAAATTGCCTTCGTTGGCCGCTCCAACGCCGGCAAATCAACTTGCATCAACACACTGACGCAGCAGAAACAGCTGGCCTTCGCATCCAAAAAACCCGGGCGCACCCAGCACATCAACCTGTTTTCACTAGGTAAACAAGGCGTCACTGACGCAGTTCTGACCGACTTGCCCGGATACGGCTACGCGGCGGTGCCCAAGCAGGACAAAATCCGCTGGCAGCAAGTCATGGCCAATTATTTGGTTACCCGCAAAAATCTGAAAGCCATCGTGCTGATGTGTGATCCGCGTCACGGCATGACAGAGCTGGACGAGATCTTGCTGGACGTTATCCGCCCGCGGGTCGCGGAAGGCCTGAAATTTTTGGTAATTCTGACCAAAGCGGACAAGCTCACTCGCAGTGAGGGCGCCAAAGTGCTCTCTATTACCAAACTTCAGTCGGGCGGTGGCGAAGTTCGTCTCTTTTCGGCGACCAAGCGCACCGGCATTGAAGACGTGGCCACTCTTCTATGGGACTGGGCTCACCCCGATTTGCCAGCCCCCGTAGCCACCCCTGTAGAACCCCCCGCCGCTCAGTAGGGCGGATGCCAGCCCTCGGGCTGGTCCTTGAAACGCTTGTGCACCCAATAGTACTGGGCCGGCATGCGGTCGATGTAAGTCTCCAGCATCTGGTTCATCCTTGCAGTATCCGCTTGCAGGTCGGCGCTAGGGTAGTCTGCCCAAGCGGGCAATACTTCGATCTCATAGCCGGAGGGCACCAGCTTGCAAATAATCGGAACTACCTTCGCGCGGGACAGGCGCGCGAACCGTGACAGTGAAGGCACCGTAGCCGCAGGACGCCCGTAAAACGGAACATACACAGACTCCTCCGGACCAAAGTTCATATCCGGCAACAGGTATAAGGGTTCCCCCGCTTTCAACCCGGCAATGATGGGTTTGACGCCCTCTATCCGCCCGAACAAGCGGCCACCGAGGCGTTTGCGCCCGGCCAGAATCCAATCGTCGGCCGCTTTATTTGCCTGATCGGTGTAAATCGTCGTGAAAGAGCGGTCGACTTGCTGCGTCAATGCGGTCCAACCGGCATCGAGCCCGACGAAATGGGGCGCGAACAAAATCGTTGGCGCACTACCGGCCAGCTCGTGGAGCGCACCCGTCAATTGCAATCGCGTCCGCAACACCTTGTCAGAGGCATGCCAAAGCCAGCCGCGATCGAGCCACGCCCGCGCGAACGCCACAAAAGTACTGACTGCCAATCGCCCACGCTGCCAAGGCGTGTGGCCCGGAAAGCAGATCCGCAGGTTGGTCAGAACCACTCGGCGACGGGACCCCACCAGCAAAAACAGGGCGACACCCAACCCGACGCCAAGCGCCCGCAGCCAAGGCAAGGGAAGACGCCCCAACCATTCCATCGCGCGCAAAATCCAACGACTCATCCTGTCAACCTTTTTGTTCCGGGGCCACGTCAGTCTGCCGCGGCTGTTTATAGCGTGCATAGCCCCACAAATACTGACCGGGCAGCTCGTGGATGACACGCTCCATGGCGCGGTTAATTTGTAAAGTGGCCGGCACTACGTCTGCAGAAAGCGATTCGTCAAACGGCCTGACACACACCCGAAAGCCCTTACCGTCAGCCAATCGTTCGCCCCAAGCCAGCACCACGCGGGCACCTGTTTGCTGGGCCAGGCGCGCCGCCAAAGTCATGGTGTAAGCCGACCGGCCGAAAAACGAAACCCAGGCGCCCTGCCCCTCGGGCGGCACCTGATCGGGCAGCAAGCCCACCGCTTGACCCGAACGCAAAGCTTTAATCAACTGCTTTACCCCCGCAAGACTGGCAGGGGCCGTGGCTAACCCCGGGCGTCGGCGGCTTGCTTCGATGATGCTTCGCAACCAAAACTGACGCGCAGGCCGGTACAACACTGTCATGGGAGCCTGAGCAACACCGAAGCGCTGGGCATAGGCCCGGGCGGTGACTTCGAAACTACCCAAATGCGGCGTCAAAAAAATGACGCCTTGATGAGATTCCAAGGCCGCATCAATCAGTTCCGTGCCATCCCACTGCACGGGCACCTCGGGGCCGATCCAGAGACGGGGCAACTCCAGCACCATCTGCCCGGCCGCTGCGATCGAGGCGCGCACATCCGCCGGCGCCACACCCGCGAGTCGGGCGTTCTCCTGCAAACGACGACGATAGGTCGCCGACAAGCCATACACCAACCAGCCGCACAGCCAGCCGATGCGGTGCAACAGACCCAGCGACTGTCGGGAAAGGAATCGAAATACAAAGGCCATGGTGGGCTAAAATCCGCGACGTCACCGAGTTATAGAACTACTTGCAGGGTGACTTCACAGGGGCAACTGATCAAAAAGGAGCCATTGTGCCTCGCCGATTCCGGCGGATCTGCTAAAGCGTTCGCTGAAAGCCCCAAAGCTCAAGCAACGCGTCTTGATGTTTATTTGGAGAAACTTTATGGCGAACGACTTCCTCTTTACCTCTGAGTCCGTATCAGAAGGCCACCCCGACAAGGTCGCTGACCAGATTTCTGATGCGATTCTGGATGCAATTTTCAAACAAGACCCCCGCTCCCGCGTCGCTGCCGAGACGCTAACCAACACCGGTCTGGTAGTTTTGGCCGGTGAGATCACCACCAATGCGCATGTGGACTACATCCAGGTCGCACGCGACACCATCAAGCGCATCGGTTACGACAACACCGAATACGGCATCGACTACAAGGGTTGTGCTGTATTGGTGGCCTACGATAAGCAGTCCAACGACATCGCCCAAGGCGTGGACCACGCATCCGATGACCATCTCAACATCGGTGCCGGCGACCAGGGCCTGATGTTCGGCTACGCCTGCGACGAAACGCCCGAGCTGATGCCCGCGCCCATCTACTACGCTCACCGGCTGGTAGAGCGCCAAGCCCAGCTGCGCAAAGATGGTCGCCTGCCCTTCCTGCGCCCGGATGCCAAGAGCCAAGTGACCATGCGCTATGTGGACGGCAAGCCCCACAGCATCGACACCGTGGTGCTGTCTACCCAGCACCACCCCGACCAGTCAGAAACCCAACACAAAATGAAGGCCTCGTTCACCGAAGCCATCATTGAAGAAATCATCAAGCCGGTGCTGCCCAAAGAGTGGCTGCAGAACACCCGCTACCTGATCAACCCCACCGGCCGCTTCGTGATCGGTGGACCCCAAGGCGATTGCGGGCTAACCGGTCGCAAAATCATTGTCGACACCTATGGTGGCGCGTGCCCCCATGGCGGCGGCGCGTTCTCTGGCAAGGACCCATCGAAAGTGGACCGCTCTGCGGCCTATGCAGCCCGCTATGTTGCGAAAAACATTGTGAAAGCCGGCCTGGCTAAGCAGTGCCAGATCCAGGTGGCTTATGCGATTGGTGTGGCCAAGCCGATGAACGTCACCGTGTACACCGAAGGCACCGGAGTGATCCCGGATGAACAGATCGCCGCCCTGGTGAACGAACACTTCGACCTGCGGCCCAAGGGCATCATCCAGATGCTGGACCTGCTCCGCCCTATCTACGAGAAGACGGCTGCCTACGGCCACTTCGGCCGCGAAGAGCCCGAATTCACTTGGGAACGCACTGACAAGGCCGCAGCATTGCGAGCAGCCGCTGGCCTAAAGTAAACCCGATCCCCTGCACCCATGAATATCCAGACACAACGCTTCATTGACCGCTGGGCAGGCCAGCTCTTGTGCGGCGCGGTGTCAGGATGGGTCAAGTTGACCGGCATGTTCGGCGCACCGGCTCGCATGCCGGCCGCACCGAAAAACATCTTGGTGATCTTGCTCTCCGAGATGGGGAGCATCGTGCTGGCGGGCCCCATGTTTGCGGCATTGCGCCGCAAATACCCCGGGGCTGCGATCCACATCCTGCAACTCAAAAAGAACCAAGAAGTCTCCAAGCTACTTTCGCTCACTGACGCGGCGCACATGCATACGTTGGATGACAGTTCAGGGGCGTCGCTGATCAGCGACATATTGAAAGTCAGCTTGAAGTTCCGCAGCATCGGGCTGGACGCGGTGATCGATTGCGAGCTCTTTTCGCGAGTGAGCGCCCTGCTGTCGTTTAGCACCGGAGCCCCTGTGCGGGTGGGCTTCACGCCGCACACCCAAGAGGGCCTGTACCGCGGCAGCTTCATCAACCACAGCATTCCCTACAACCCTTACCAGCACATCAGCAAACAGTTTTTGTCGCTGGTGGATGCATTGCAGTCGCCGGAGGCCATGCCCCGCAACCGCGCGGGTGCCATCCGTGAGATTCCCTCCGAGCCCGAGCTCTCGGTGCCGTTCAGCGCAGATGAACTTCGCAGCTACCGCCAGAAGGTGGAAGTGGATCACCCTGTGACCGCAAGCCGCGCCTTGGTGCTGGTCTATGCGGGCGGCGGCATCTTGCCGGAGCGGGCTTGGCCGGCGAGCCATTACGCCCGCGTGGTTCAGGGCTTGTGCAACGCCGGATACGCCGTGGGCCTGATTGGTTTGAAAGACGACGCGGTGCTGGCACGTGACCTCAAAACCCAGGTCGGCAGCGAGGCCTGTATTGACCTGACCGGCTACACCAAAAGCATCCGCGAACTGTTGATGCTGATGCATGCCAGCCGCCTGCTGATCACTAACGACGGTGGCCCCAGCCACTTTGCGACGGTCACCCCCATCCAGACCATGGTGTTTTTCGGCCCCGAAACCGGCAAGCTGTACGGCCCCTTGGGCAAGAAAACCATCATTTTGGAGAGCGGCATTGCCTGCTCGCCGTGTTTGACGGCCTACAACCACCGCCTCACCTTCTGCGACGGTGACAACCAGTGCCTCAAGCGGATTGCCCCCGACCCGGTGTTGGCGCAAGCCTTGCAGTACTTGGGCACCGCTATTGAGAGCCCTGCTGAATGAACGGGTTGCAACGCGCCGTGCTCTGGGCCCTTGGGCTGCTGGAGCGCTACCGATACATCAAATTCGGCATTGTGGGGGCGAGCGGCACCGTGGTGAACCTCGCTGTGCTGCACTTTGGCCATGAGTTTTTGTTTAACGAGATCGAATCCGGCTACAACAAGCCCTACTTCTCATTGGTGCTGGCGATTGCGCTGGCAACCCTGAACAACTTCACCTGGAACCGGCTGTGGACCTGGTCTGACCGGGTGAAAACGCTGGAGGCAGGTGAAGCCCAGCCCGTGAATCTGCGCGTTTTGAGCAGGGAGTTCGGGCAATACGTCACCGCGTCGGCTTTCGGCAGCGGCATGCAATATGTGTTGACCTTGCTGCTGTCAGGCAGCATGGATTACCGCTTAGCCAACATCATTGCGATCGTGGCGGCCAGCGTCAGCAACTTTCTGGCCAACGACCGGTGGACGTTCAAGCGCCACCGCGACTGAACGCCGCAGGCACCGCGTCGCGATGGCATGGCGCTCGTTCGCTCTTGTCTCTCAGCCCTTCTCAGGCTCACAAACTTGCCGCTCTTATGCCAAATAAGCCATTTTCCCTCGCCAATTATGCGTGGATAGCTCTTGTTTTTATAGCAAGCGCGCTTTACCTCTTGGGATTGGGTGGTAGCTATGCACCCACCAACGGTGATGAAATGGTCTACATCCATATCGCCCGCATGACCGCCGAAAGCGGCCACTGGCTGCCACTGCAGTCCGAGCTGGTGGGAACCCGCAACACCAAGCCGCCCCTGCTGATCTGGCAAGCCATGGTGGCCGGCGGCTGGGGCGAGACTTGGAGCTTGTTTGCATTACGCCTGCCCAGCATTGCCTACACCTTTGCCACCACCGGCCTGCTGGCGTTTTTTGCCTACCGGATGAGTGAAGCCTCGAATCGGCTGCGCACTGCCTGCGTGGCGGCTGCCTTGTATCTGCTGTTTTTCTCTACCTTCCGCTACGGGCGGGTGTACCTCACTTCCGCACCCGAGACCTTTTGGCTGGCCTTGCCCATGTGGTGGATGCTCTGGCTGCGCTTGCGTGGGAGCACTTCTGCCATGGCCCACCCTGCAGACGCCACGCCCGGCCCGCTCGCCTACACCTTGTTTGGCATCGCGATGGGCTTGGGCGCGGCTTACAAGTCTTTTGCCTTGGTCGCGCCCGCTGCTGCCGCCTTGTGGTGCGCGGTGCTGCTGAGCACGCCCTGGAGCTGGCGCACAGCCATTCGCACAACCATCGGCACGGGCTGGAGCAGTCTCATTGGCCTTGGCATTTTTGCGCTGTGGTTCGTGCTGGACCCGGACCCGGCCAGCGTCTGGCAAGAATTTGTAGTGGCCGAGAACGCGGGCAAGATGTCCAGCAGCATGGGCTACTGGCAGGCCGCCCTGTCGGGCCCCTACCCGATGTGGACACAGCTGCTGGCCTACCCGGCCAATGGCGGCCTGCTGGCACTGCCGGTGCTAGGCTTTTGCCTGCTTGCTTTGCGCCACACCGGCCAACTACGTCGCATCTCGAACCTGAGTCCGGCACTTTGGATCTTGTTCGCCTGGGTGGTGGTGTGGCTAGTCGTGTTCACCATCCCCAACCAACGCTCAGAGCGCTATGTGATTCCGGCCATGCCTGCGGTGGCGATTGCCATGGCGCTGGTGTGGTACCGGCTGCCGCGTCTCTGGTTCTGGCTGACGCTTCTCATCACCCTGCCTGCGTTGGTCATGCTGGGGCGCATCAGTTGGGTCATGGGTACCTTACAGATGGCGTCGACCACCGAAGTTGCTATGACTTTGATAGCTACTTGCGCAGGTTTGGCGGGCGCCATCGCCGGTTTTTATCGAAAATCATGGGCAAGCAATGCCAGCTTGGTGGCCGTACTGGCGGTGTACGGCTGCTTCACCCTCATGGTGCAACCGATCTCCAAAGACGAAGCGGGCTACAGCCCGGCCATAGAGGCGCAAATGAAAGGCCAGAGGGTCGCCGTGCCCAATGGCTTTACCGGGCAGTACGAGCGCTACCACTTCCAACTGCATGGCGCCCGCATCACGCCCTATGACGCCGAAGGCCGGAACACCGGTGCGCTCTATCCCGAGATGCAGGCGAAGGAACGCCTGGCACACTTGCTGAATGAATATGATGCCGTGGTCTGGCTGCAAGAGGACTTGAACGAACCTCCGTCCTGCCTGCCCCAGTGCACCCTGCTAGCGCAGCGCTGGCACGTGAAGAGCCGCCACAAGGACGGCGAAGTCACGCTTAACAACCTCTGGCAGGTGCAAGACTGGCTGTTCCGCCGCGAGTGGCTGCTCACAGCCGCCCGATAGACGCCTGCGAGTCAGCGATTCAAAGGCCTGCTTGCAGGCCTACTGGTAGTGCAAGGTAGCCAGCGAGCGCAGCTCGTCGGCACTGGTGCTGGGCAGACCGAAGAACTCGAGGTACGCCGGAATCTGCTCAAACAGCATGTCTGAACCCACCTGCACCTTGCAACCTTGTGCAATGGCTGCTGCCAGAAATGCGGTGGTCTCGGTTTTCATGACCACTTCACCCACAAAGGTGCTGGCCGACAGGCGTGACACATCCAGAGGCATGGGGTCGCCCTCGTTCATGCCCAAGGGCGTGGCATTCACGACCAGGTCAAAACCAGTTGGGTCGGTGGAACCCGTAGTGACGTCGATGTGCGGGTAGTGCTGGCGCAAACGTGCCGCCAACCCCTCAGTGGCCTCTGCATTCACATCGAACAGCGCTAACGCCGACAAGCCTTCCGCCGCCAGCGATGCGGCAATCGCACAGCCCACGCCACCGCTTCCCACCACCAAAGCGCGTGCGCCCTTGAGCACCAGACCTTTGCGCAGCACCCCGCGCACGAAGCCGGTGCCATCGAACATATCGCCTTGCAACTGGCCTTGGGGGCCCAGGCGTACGGCGTTACAGGCTCCGGCAATCTGGGCTGTGGGCGACAGTTCGTCCACCAGCGTGGTGGTGACCACCTTGTGCGGCATGGTGATCAACGCACCCCGGATGTTGGAGAGCTTGAACACACTGCGCAAAAAGCCGGGAAAGTCTTCGGGCTTGGAACCCATGGGCACCACCACCGCATTGACCCCGGCTTTTTCAAACCAGGGGTTGTAGATCATGGGCGCCTTGAAGGCGTGGGTCGGGTAACCGAGATGAACAATGAGCTCTGTATTGCCGTTGATGATCATTTTTTCGCAGCTTTCGCCGCAGACACCCCGGCGCGCAGGGCCAGCAGGTAGCTGTCCGCGCCGAAGCCTGCGATCTGGCCCTTGACGATTTCCGCAAACACCGATTTGTGCCGGAACTCCTCACGGGCGTGAATATTGGACATATGCAACTCAACGATGGGGCAGGTCAGGATGGCCAGCGCGTCGCGGATGCCGTAGCTGTAATGGGTCCAGGCGCCGGCGTTGATGAGGACGGCGTCCACACCGTCAATGAAACCCTGGTGAATACGCTCGCACATGGCGCCTTCATGGTTGGTCTGAAAGGTCTCCACGTCCACGCCCAGTTCGCGGCCCAAAGCCGTCAGGTCAGCGTTGATTTCATCGAGCGTGATGGTGCCGTACTGCACCGGGTCGCGCTTGCCGAACATGTTGTGGTTAATGCCGTGGAGCATCAGGACTTTCATACGAACCTTTGAAGAAGATGGAAACAAACGTGGAGCAGCCCTCGCAGGCCGCTCCACTCGGCGTGATTACTTGCGCATCTTGGCCAACTCGGCCTGCACTTCAGCCACGACGGTGCCTAGGGCAGCGCTGTGCTTGTCGATCACGGGCTTCATCTTCTCACGCAGCTTGGCGATTTCTGCGGCGGGCAGAGTCGTCACGTTCATGCCGTTTTTCTTGAGCAACTCGAGGTTGTTGTTCAAAGCGGCGCGGTTGGCTTCGCGCTGGGCTTTCACCGCTTCATCGGCGGACTCGTCGATGATTTTCTTTTCAGCAGCAGACATGGTGTCCCACACCTTTTTGCTGAAGATCACGGACTGGGGGTTGTACTGGTGGTTGGTCAGGGCCACGTTCTTCTGCACCTCCCAAAACTTGTTGGCGGCGATCACGGCGATCGGGTTTTCCTGGCCGTCAATCGCGCCCTGCTCCAGCGCAGCGTATACCTCGGGGAATGGCAGCGGTGTAGGGTTGGCGCCCAGTGCTTTCACCCAATCCACGTTGATGGCGTTGGGGATCACGCGCAGCTTCAGGCCGGCGATGTCGTCCACCTTGGTAATGACCTTTTTGCCCGTGGTGATGTTGCGGAAACCCAGCTCCCAGTAAGACAGGCCGACGATGCCACGATCCGCCAAGGCGGCGTGCATCTTCTGGCCGATGGGGCCGTCCACAATAGCGTCGGCTTCTTTTTCGTTGGCGAACATGAAGGGGAAGTCGAACACTTCGAGAGCTTTCACTTCACTGGCCAGAATGCCGGAGTTCATGACCGCCATTTCGACGGTGCCGCCCTTCAGAGCAGACAGGGTCGCCTGGTCGCTGCCGAGTGCGCCGTTCAGGAACAACTGCACTTTCATCTTGCCGCCGGATTTGGCTTCCACGGCGGATGCGAACTTGCGCATGCCGGCCACGGCGGGGTGACCTTCGGGGCTGTTCAAGCCGAACTTGATGGTGCGCTCTTTGATGTCTTGCGCCGATGCCAGGCCACAAGCGGCCAGTGCCACGGTTGCCAAGACGGATTTGATGAACAGTCGCTTCATGAGTTGTCTCCTGGACAGTTGGTAGATTTGAAACAGGCGTACGCGTTGAATAGGAATCCTGTGCGCGGCGTACCCAACACGCACAGGCTTGGAATACGTTCAATAGAACCAGCGGGCCGGCACCATCACCAGCTGCGGGAACAGCACCATCAAAAACATGATGGCGAACTGGGCAATCATGAAAGGCACCACGCCTTTGGTAACCTCATCCATACGGACCTTGCCCACACCGGCCACGGCATTGAGCACCGTGCCTACCGGCGGTGTAATCAGCCCGATGGCGTTGTTGATGATGAACAGCACACCGAAGTACACCGGGTCAATGCCTGCTGCCTTGATGACCGGCATCAAAACCGGAGTTAGCAGCAGAATGGTGGGCGTCATGTCCAGGGCAGTACCCACCACAATGACGAGCACCATGATCGCGAACATCAGGAGGCGCGGGCTGTCCAGTAGCGGCCGAAGCAACTCCACCACCTGGGCCGGCAGGTTCGCCACGGTAATCAACCAGGCCGAGACCATGGCTGCAGCGACCAAGAACATCACCACCGCACTGGTTTTGGCAGCAGAGATAAACAGCGGAACCAACTTGGCGAAGGTCAGTTCACGGTAAATCACCGTCGAGATGAACAAGGAGTACACCGCCGCCACCACTGCAGCCTCGGTGGGCGTGAATACGCCGAACTTGAGCCCGAACACGATGATGAAGGGCAAGACCAGCGCCCATGTGGCCAGGCGCATGGCATCCAGCACTTCGGCCATGGTCTTGCGGGGTGGTGGGGTGATGTGCTCTTTGCGGGCCAGCCACCACCATGTCACCACCAACGAGAGTGCCAGCATCAAGCCGGGGAACACACCTGCCATGAACAGCTTGGATATGGACACATTGGCGGCCACACCGAAGATCACAAAGCCGATGCTCGGTGGGATGACCGGCGCAATGATGCCGGCCGATGCAATCAGGCCTGCGGAGCGACCTTTGTCATGGCCGGCCGCCACCATCATGGGCAACAACAAGGCGGTGAGCGCTGCTGCATCTGCCACCGCCGAGCCGGAGAGCGAGGCCATGATGATGGCCGCCACAATGGTCACGTAACCGAGGCCGCCCTTCACATGGCCCACCAGGGCCATGGCGAAGTTCACGATACGGCGGGACAGACCGCCTGCGTTCATGATTTCACCGGCCAGCATGAAGAAAGGCACTGCCAGCAGCGGGAAGCTGTTGGAGCCTTCGAGCAGGTTTTGCGCGAGGATCTGCGCATCAAACATATTGAGGTGCCACATCAGGGCAGCGCCGCACAAGAGCAGAGAAAAAGCGATCGGCACGCCAATGGCCATGGCTGCCAGCAGAGAACCCAGAAAAATAATGATCGTCATGGCAATGGGCTCCGGGGCTTAGTGGGGGGCTTCTTCGGATTCCTGAATAAGCATCAGGTCCTTGTCGGCAATTTGGCCGGTCACGAGACGGAACAAATCCAGCGCCAGGATCGGAAAACTCAGTGCCGAGAAAACCATGCCGCCCGCGTAAAACCACCCCATGGAGACCTCCATCACCGGGCTGTCGGAGTCCTTGTTGACCAGGAATTGGTCATAGGTCCCTTTGAAGATCAGCCACAGGCACCAGATCATCAAGAGTAACGACACGCCCATCGCAAAACGCTTGCCCTTGGGTCCGAGCTTGCCGACCAGCATGTCGGTGCCCAAATGGGCGTTATCGCGCAAAGCGATCACGGCTCCCAGGAAGGTGACCCACACAAACAACCAGCGGGACAATTCTTCCGACACGGTCAACCCCGAGTTGAAGGCATAGCGCATAAACACGTTGCCGAACACCAGCACCACCATCAGAGCCAACGCAACGGCGATGACATAGCCCAGCAAGCGGCAATAGCCATCGATAAATTTTTTGAGCACACAGATCTCCGGAAAGTCTCACTTCCAGTAATGTACGAACTAGTTAGTTTTTAATATTGCGGGTTTTCCCTAAAGCACCCGGGCATAACCGGGAAAGCTGTTATGCCGGAAAAGAATTACTTGCGCACGAAGCGCACCACCATGTCGGTGATGCTGGCACGCCGGTCTGCCGACTGGGCAGAGCGCGCCTTGTCCTTGAAGATCAGCCCGAAGGTATGTCGGTTGGACACATTGAAAAACGTGAGTGCCGAGATGGAAGCATGAATATCCACCGGGTCCAGCCCCTCGCGGAACACGCCCTGCTCCACGCCCCGTTGGTAAAGCCTGCGTATCGCCTCGATGGCCGGCACGTTGAGCTGCTGAATGGACGTGCTCTGGGCCAGAAAAGTGCCCTGCTGAATGTTTTCGTTCATCACCAGGCGGATGAAATCTTCGTTGTCCGCATGCCGGTCGAAGGTGAACTCCACCAGCCGGCGCAAGGCTGCTTCGGGCTCCAGATCGTCCAAGTGCAAGTCGCCTTCGATCTGCCGCATGCGGCGGTACGACTCCTCCAGCACCGCGAGGTACAGGCCCTCTTTGCTGCCGTAGTAGTAGTAAATCATCCGCTTGCTGGTTTGGGTCGCCTCGGCAATCGCGTCAATGCGGGCACCGCTCAAGCCCTTGTCGGCAAACTCTTTGGTCGCCACTTCCAGGATGCCGGCCATGGTGCGTGCAGGGTCGTTGGTGCGCGTGGGCGCAGCCTTGGCGCCACCTGCCTCGGCCGCTTTGCGCCGGGTGGGTTTGTCTGTCTCTTTATTGGAATGTACTAACTCGTTCATTCGACCAGTATAGGAGGGCAGACGGTGTCACCCTCAGCAACGCCTACCTTGGCATCGCCACGCGACGCAGTCCCAAGACAAAAGGGCCCGTAGGCCCTCTTTTGTGGTGCAGCGCAGCTCTTAGCGCGCGTCAGCCGTCACCGCCATGGTGGCCACTTGCTGGTCCAACAGCACTTCAGGCTCTTGGGCTTCGATGGTCGTGGGGTTGTTCAGGCCTTCGGTCAGGCGCTGCATGTCCAGGTCACCGGTCCACTTGGCCACCACCAGAGTCGCCACACCATTGCCCACCAGATTGGTCAGGGCACGGGCTTCCGACATGAAGCGGTCAATGCCCAGAATCAGCGCCAAGCCGGCTACCGGCACATGGCCCACAGCGGACAAGGTGGCCGCCAAGACGATGAAGCCGCTACCGGTGATACCAGCGGCACCCTTGGAAGTGAGCAACAACACTGCCAGCAAAGTGAGCTGCTGAGTCAGGTCCATGGGGGTGTCGGTCGCCTGAGCGATAAACACGGCCGCCATGGTCAGGTAGATCGACGTGCCGTCCAGATTGAACGAGTAGCCGGTGGGAATAACCAAGCCAACCACCGACTTGCGGGCGCCGAGGTTCTCCAGCTTTTCCATCATGCGGGGCAGCACCGACTCCGAGGACGAAGTGCCCAACACGATCAGCAACTCTTCTTTGATGTAGCGCACAAACTTCACGACACTGAAGCCATGCAATCGGCTGATCAAGCCCAGCACACCGAACACAAAAATCAAGCAAGTCACGTAAAACGCGCCCATCAGCTTGCCCAGCGAGAACAGCGAATCCACACCGTATTTGCCGATGGTGAAGGCCATCGCGCCGAATGCGCCGATGGGAGCGACCTTCATGATGATGCCCACGATGTCGAACAGCACATGCGATGTCTTTTCGATCATGTCAAACACCATGGTGCCGCGTCCGCCGAACTTGTGCAGCGCAAAGCCGAACAACACCGAGAACAACAACACCTGCAGGATCTCGCCCTTGGCGAATGCATCAATCACCGAGCTGGGGATCACATTGAGCAGAAAGTCAACCGTGCCCTGCATCTTGCCGGGCGCTGTGTAGGCCGCAATGCTCTTGGTGTCCAAGGCAGCAGCGTCCACATGCATGCCGGCACCCGGCTGCAACAAGTTCACCACCACCAAACCGATGACCAAGGCCAGTGTGGACACGATCTCAAAGTACAGCAGTGCCAAACCGCCGGTCTTGCCGACCTTTTTCATGTCCTCCATGCCAGCAATGCCGACCACCACGGTACAGAAAATGATCGGGGCGATGATCATCTTGATCAACTTAATGAACGCGTCGCCCAAGGGCTTCATCTCTGCGCCGGTTTGCGGGAAGAAATGCCCGAGCAACACCCCGAAGATCACGGCGGCTAAAACCTGGACGTAAAGAGACTTGTAGAGCGGAGTACGCCCGGTGGATAAAGACATGGTGGAGTGTGGAATGTGCGTAAAAAAGCAAAGCGCAAATCAATGGGCACGCGGTGCGCGCCATGATTTACGAAAGGGCGCAACGATACGGCGCACACCCCGCAACGCCTACTGTGGCGTTCAACAGTAGGGTTAACCCTTATATTCCTAAGGTCTTACGCGCCCTTGCGGCGCACCCACCCACGCAATGCCACGATGTGCAAAACAAGCCAGAGCCAGGGGTCGAGTACCGCGTCCCACAGATTGCCGCTAGGGAGGCGAAACACCGCAAACAACAGCAGCGCTGCCGGAACCACCCAAGCAGTACCGCGGCGCATCGCACCCGCTTGCAACAAGGGGGCCAAAGCCATGGCCAGCACCACCGCCAGTGCCGCCGGCCCGAACCCCAGCGGATACACCGACCAAGGTAGCTGCGCAAACGTATCCAGCAACAAGACCCAGCCCCCCACAATGCCGGCCAGCATCAGCGCGGTTTCCCCACGGAAAGCGCGTGCGCCATGGGCAGTAACACCTGCTGGCGGCACCTTGCGCAGTGAGGTCCAACCCCACCACGCGCTCAGCAAAGCCAGCACGCCACTAGGGGCCTGAAACGCCAGCCCCAGCCCATAGGCGGCCGACAGCTCGCCGGGCCACGAGGCCCACAAACCCAATGCCGCAGGCACGCTCAAGCGAACCCACCGGGGCACCGGCAGGCGGGCCAACAAACCCGCAGCGCCACCAGCCAGCACCAAGGCCCAGCCGATATGCAGCCAGCACTGCATCACCGCCAAGGCGGGCAAAGCGGGCGCACTCATGGTGCACCTCCGGGGGTAAAGCGCTGCCAGGACAAGGTGGCCCGGTCTACCGTGTAGGCCAACCACAGCGCATCGTCCGCCCAAGCCATCGCGGGGTAAGAAAACTCGGCATCGCCGCCCCCGGTGCGCAGGGTTTGCTGCAAGGTCCACTCCAGCCCGTCCCGGCTGCGGCTCAAGTCGAGGCGGGTCCGGCCTTCAGGCGTTGGGTTGTGGGCCATCAGCATCTGGTCTGGCCCGAAACCGAAGGTGGCCACCGCAGAATCCGGGTTGCCCAGTGGCAAGTCGGGCAGATCTTGCCAGTGGGCACCGCCATCGGTCGTGCGCACCGCAGTGATCTTGCCGTTGTGCCGTTCATCGCGCATCAGGGCGACCCAATCGGTGGGGCTGCGCACCACCACACTGGGTTGCAGCTTGTAGGCCAAACGCGACATGCGAACTAAGCCCGCAAACTCACCGGTTTCGTCAAGGCGCACCGCGGCGGGGTACTTCAAACCCAACTCAAAATGCACCGGCAGCACGGTGCCACCATCCTGCAACGGCACTACCGCGTTGCGCACCAGAAAACTGGTGTTCCACAGCCACGACAAGGGCAGCACCCGCACCGGTTCAAACGCCAAATCCTGCAAGGCGGTAGAGGCGCCGCTCTGCCGCAAGTGCAGCACCCGGCTGGCCGCCCAGCCCCCCCAACCGGTCGCCACCACAAACAAATGGATGCGGCCATTCGCATCGGCCCACGCCACCGGATTGCCCAAGCGGCGGATGCCGTGGCCCAGCAGATCACCCATGGTGTGGCGGTTCACTACAAAGCGCGGCTCCAACCAACGGCCAGACGCCCGGTCCCATTGGGTGGCCGCAATTTGCACCAGCGGGCCGCTTTCGCGCTCGCCCGAGAACCAAAACAAACTCAATGCCGCAGGGCTGCTGGCCGGCATCGGCAACAAGCTGCTCGCATGGGCGGCTGCGGTACCGGGCGGCATGGGAACGTCGCCCATGGCAACCCGCTGGAGGCTGGCGGCCAGCACCGGCTTGCCCTGCACCGAAACTGCGGGCACCACGGCTTGGGCGGGCTGCGGCCCTGCCGGGCGGGCGACATCATCCAGCGCCAGCACTGCGGCAGCGCCCATGAGCACAAGCGCCCACCGGGACCATAACGAAGAAAACAACATGGGGCGATCTTAGTGGCCGCCAGCAAGGCCTTGAAACAGCTAAGACAATGGGGCCCATGAAAACACTGCTCTCCATTGCCCCCCTCGGTTTCCCCTGGCAAACCGTGGACCCGTTTTTGTTTTGTGTGCACCACAACGACGCCTACCCCGCGGGCAACGCGCAGATGGCGCCGGACCCGGCCCTGCTGGCCGGCCGCAACATCGGCCAGGACTTTGCCGGAAAAGACGGCTGGAGCATGTACCACGGCGATACCGTGCCGGGCTTTCCCTCGCATCCGCACCGGGGGTTTGAGACCGTCACCATCGTGCGCAACGGCCGGATCGATCACTCCGACTCACTGGGCGCCACTGCCCGCTTCGGCGGGGGTGATGTGCAGTGGCTTACCGCCGGCAAAGGCATCGTGCACTGCGAGATGTTTCCACTGCTGCACACCGACGGGCCAAACCCCACCGAGCTGTTCCAGATCTGGGTGAACCTGCCGGCCAAAAACAAAATGGCCGAGCCGCACTTCACCATGTTCTGGCACGAAGACATTCCCCGCATCACCGCCACCGACGCGCAAGGCAAAACAACAGAAGTCGTTTGTATTGCCGGCAAGCTGGGTGACAAACAGGGCTTGCCACCGCCCCCGGACTCATGGGCCAGCGAGCCAGGCAGCGACCTCGGCATTTACACCATCCAACTCAGTCCCGGCGCGCAGTGGACGCTGCCAGCTGCCGAGAGCGCGGACACCCGGCGGGTGCTGTATTTCTTCAAAGGGGGTGCCTTGCAAGTAGCAAGCGAAAACGTGCCGGTGAAGTCGGTGGTGGTGGTACAAGCTGACCACGACTGCACCTTGGTGAATGGCGATGCCGAGAGTGAGCTGTTGGTGCTGCAAGCCCGCCCCATCGGTGAGCCCGTGGCCCAATACGGTCCGTTTGTGATGAACACCCAGGCTGAAATCCACCAGGCCTTCGCCGACTACCGTCGTACCGAATTCGGCGGCTGGCCCTGGAGCGCCAATGACCCCGTGCACCCGCGCGACAAAGGCCGCTTCGCCGAGCACGCGGACGGCAAGCTCGAAGAGCGCTAGACGCGGCTGACCTGAAAGGCGCGGCCGGTCACGGTCGATTGAAAAACCAACGGAATCAAAAAAGTTACCGATTAGTTCATTTAATTACCGCAAAACCCAAAGGGTTACCAATTCGGATACATTTCGTTTGCGCCGGTATTTTCCGGTGTGACCTACCGAATTCAACCCTTTGGAGATTCCGATGAAAAAACTGTTAATTGCTTCTGTCCTGGCACTGAGTGTCGCCGTTTCTGCACAAGCCAAAGACATCGTGGACACCGCCGTCGGCGCGGGCAATTTCAAGACCCTGGCTACCGCGCTCGGCGCTGCCGGCCTTGTGGACACACTCAAAGGCAAGGGCCCGTTCACCGTTTTCGCACCGACTGACGAAGCATTCGCCAAGGTCCCCAAGGCTGACCTGGAAGCCCTGCTCAAAGACAAAGCCAAGCTCACCGCCGTGCTGACCTACCACGTGGTCCCCGGCAAAGTGATGGCTGCAGATGTGAAAGCCGGCAAGGTCAAGACCGTGCAAGGCAGCGACATGACCGTCAGCACCATGGGTGGTGTGAAGGTAGATGCCGCCAACGTGATCAAAACCGACATCGTGGCCGACAACGGCGTGATCCACGTGATCGATTCCGTGATCATGCCCAAGTAAGCCCTTCACAGGCACTCGTAGAAAAGCCCCGGCAGTTTCGGCTGCCGGGGCTTTTTTCATGCGGGCGGCTTAGCCCCCGATTTCCAACTCGGCTTGCGGCTTGGCGTCAGCCGCGGTGCCACCGGTTTTCACTGCGCCCAAAAACAGGCGCTCGGCGGCCAGATTTTTGCCCGCCAGGTACTCTTTCACCACCACTGCGCGCTGCAATGCGAGGTTGCGGATGTCGTCTTCATTGGCGCTCAGGTTGGCCAGCAACAGAGACTCCATGTCGGCCACTGCGATGTCTTTGGTCAGGCCCACCAGATTGCGGGGTTTGCTGATGTCAGAGCGGCGGTACACCGCGCGCAGCAGCACCGGCATTTCTTCAGTGCTGTAGCTGGTGACCGTAGCGGCATCTTTGCCCTGCGCACTGGTGGTGCGGCGCTTTTCGGCCAGCAGCAACGCCCTGAGCTTTTCACGCTTGGCCGCATCGCGCTCGGCTTCCAAGTTAGCGGACCCGACGACGGTGAGCTTGAGGGCGGGCCGGTCTTGCAGGGCCTGCGCCACCTTATCCAAGCCAGCACGGGCCGAATCGCTCAGGCCTGGGCTCCCCGGGGCAAACACCACGCTACTGAGCTCTGCGCCACCACTGCCCCCAAAGGCATTAGCCAGCAAGCTGAAAGGCGCAGTAATGGCTTTGGTCACCAGGTTGGTGATGACCTGCCAAATCACAGGCCCAACCCGGAACTGCGGGTCGTTGAGCGAGCCGCTGATCGGCAGGTCGAGGTTGATCACGCCATTGCGGTCGGCCAGCAGCGCCACTGCCAGTTTGACCGGCAGGCTGGTGGGTGCACCGTCCACCTTGTCGCCGAAAGACAGCTGGTTGAGCACCAGCTTGTTGGCAGCCGTGAGTTGCCCATCGGGCTGCACGATGTAGTGCACGTCCACACTCAGCTTGCCGCGCTCGATGCCGTAGCCGGCGTATTTGACCGCGTAGGGCGACAGAGGCGAGAGCTCGAGGTCGCGCACCAGACCTTTCACATCCAACGCCAGTGGCTGTGCCAGCGGGTTGAGCTTGCCCAAAATTTCCAGAGAGGCTGTGCCCTCTGCGCGGCCCCGCAGCTCGAGGTCGGCCAATTGCACCACGCCACCGGTGGGCTGGTTGGAAAAGCGGCTGAGCTTGCCGGTCAGGTCGGTGAGGTTGGCGGTGTAGTTGGGTTGAATGAAGCGGTCGGTGAACAGCACCCGACCATTGACCATGCTGATGGGCCCCATCTGGATGATGGCGGCCGGGCTCGCAGATGCAGTGCGGGTGGCAGACGCCTCTGCTGCAGGTGCTGCGGCACTGGCCGGCGCCGCAGGCGGTGCGCTCTGCCCCAGGTCTTGCAGGTTCAAACGGCCTTGCGGATTCACGATCAGGCGGGCATAAAAGTCAGACAAGGCAGCCTCCCGCACTTGCACCTGGGTGGCAGTGCCGGGGGCCATTTGGAAGTCGATGCCGGGCACGTTCAGTGCTTTCCAACTCAGTAGCTCTTCGCCCAGGCTCTCTGCGCCTTTGCCGGTCGTGTTGGCCCTGAAGTCCTCCAACGCGGCATCGCCTTTCACGCTCACCTGCGGTCCGTTGGCGAGCGCAGCAAACCGCACCTGTCCCTTGAAGCTGGTGTCGGCGCGCAGCACATCCAGGTTCAGGCCGAGGCCGGCATAGCCAAGCAGCGCATGGGCCGGCAGGTCGGCAATGTCCACCTCGCCTTGGGCGACCACCGGGTCCCACATCACATTACCGGTGTAACGCAGGCTGCCTGCATCGGCCTGGCCGGATTTGAGCTTGGCGGCCACTTGCAGCGGCATGGGCTTTTTGCCGTCGGGCTGGATGTTTTTAGCTTGCACTTGCAAGCCACTGAGCTCCAGGCGCACCGGGCGCGCGGGCAGGCGGTCCGAGAACACCACGTGGCCTTCTTCGAGCTTGAGTTCGCCCAAGCTCAATTTCCATGGGGCCGGCGACTTGGCCACCACGGCTTTGGTGTCTGCAGTCTCGTTGGGTTTGAGCCAGCTTTCAAACATCCAGCGGCCTTCGGCGTCGCGGCGCACGCCGGTGCTGGGCTTTTGCAACAGTACCTTGCCCACCGTCGCGCTGCGGGATTGGGTGTCCACCCGCACATCGCTCAGCTCCAACAGCTTGAACTGCGGCATGTCGCCTGAGCTGGGGCCGTTGTTGTTGCCATTCACGCGGGGTTCCGCAGCCGGCTTGTCGCCGACCAGCGCTACATCGCGCAGAGCCAACTTTTGCACAACCGCAGTCTGGCGCTCGCCGTTCCAAGCAAGGTTCAGCCGGGTATCCGCCTGCCCGCGCAAGCTTGGCACCAAATACGGCGACACATAACCCGACACCAGCCCCAGCCCGAAGTCCGACACGCTGGCCTCGGCCTTGCCCGCACCGAACGTGCCCTCGCCTTGCAGGCTGAGTTGAGCCGCAGGTGCCTTGGTGCCCGCGGCCAGGCTTTGCAAGCGGGCCTTCAAGTCCAGGGTAGCGGCTTCTTTCATGGGCCACTGGAGCTTGGAGACCGTGGCCTGGAAATCCCGCAACCCCAAGCGGGTGGTAGGGGCAGTGACCTGGTCGGTCCAGTCCACCGATGCATCCTTCAGAGTCAGCGTATCGAGCTGGAGTGCCCAGGGGGTAGGCGCTGGTGTTTCAGCATCTTTTGGGGCACTAGCGCTCGCGGAGTCTGCGCGAGCAGCTATCTTTTTAGGAGCGCTTGATTTGGCGGGCCCGGGTGGCAGCAGGTTCAAGCTGCCATCGGCCGCGCGCACCAGATTCAGCACCGGCGCGTTGAGGGTGATGCCCGAGAGCTTCACGCTGCGCTCCAGCGGGCGCACATCAGCCAACCCCACCTGCAAGCTGTCGGCAGAAAAGAGGGGTTTGCCCTTGGTGTCTTGCACCGCCAAGCGGCTCACGGTGACCGTGCCCGACAAGGTCACCGCCGTTTGCGGGCTCTGCACAAAGCCCAGTTGGATGTCGGCATCCACCACTGCGCTCTGGGGTTTGACAGGCAAGTTGGCGGGCAGGTAGGGCAAATAAGGTGCCAGGTCCAGCTGGCGGACGGTGAGTGCGGCGTCGCCCTTGCGGCTTTGGGCAAAGGGCGTGCCTTCAGCCTGGGTGTCGAAACGGCTGCCATTGAGCACAAAGGCGAGGCGGGGCGCGACCAGCACATCGCGCTTGGAGTCGAAGCTGCTCAAAAACGGCAGGCTGATCTGCAAGTCCCGCAGGGTATGCAGGCGCTCTGCGCCACGGGCACGGTCGGCGTAATCCACACTGCCCTGGTTCAGGGTGAGGTTGTAAACCGCAAATTGGGGGGTGGGGCCGGCGGGGGTATCGTCGGGCTTGTTCAGGCGCTCGAGGATGTCGTCAATGTCGTAACGGCCGTCGCCCAAATGGGTGAGCTGCACTTTGGGCGCGTCTACCGTGACTGCGTCAATCACCGGCGCCAGCCGGAACAGGGACTGCGCCTCTGCATCCACATACACCCGGTCCAACGAAAACTGCACGCCCTTGCCGTCTGCGGTGGCCACCGCAAGATCGCGCACCGTGAGCTCTAACGACCAGGGCGAAAACACGATGCTTCCGACCGTGACTTGCCGGCCCAGCAGCTCGCCCAAGCGGCTTTGGGCCTGGCTTTTGGCCAGTGCCGGAACCGCTGCCCAGGCCAGCGCCCACAGGGCCAGCAAAGCACCGAGCCCCCACGCCAACCGGCGAAACCAAGGGGAAGAAACAAGAGCGCGTAGAGTCATGACAAGAATTCGTGGAGTAGCGTGCCCCTTGATGGTACCCAAGCAAGCGATTCACGGCAGCCATGGCCGCCTCTGTTGACTTGCATCAACCCCTCTGGCGCGCTGACGAGGGAAGCTCTGGCAAAAGACCCGAGGAGACACCCGTGAAACAAAGCAGCCTGCAAATCATCAGGGACGAGCATGCCGCGCTCAAGGCCATGCTGCAATCACTCACCATGATGCTGGACCGTGGCCCCGGCGACGAGGCCGAGTCGTTTTTTGATGTCGTGCGCGCCATGCTCTTCTATATCGATGAGTTCCCTGAAAAACTGCACCACCCCAAGGAGTCCAACCTGCTGTTCCCGCGGGTGGCAAGGGTCGCACCGCAGGTGATGGACGCCATCATCCAACTCGAGGCCGACCACGCCCACAGCGAAACGGCGGTGCGCGACCTGCAGCACCTGCTCTTGGGCTGGGAGCTGATTGGCGAGAGCCGGCGCGCCGCCTTTGACACCGCAGTGCGCCGCTATGTGCAGTCTTACCTGGCCCACATGCAGCTGGAAGAAACCGCCATCCTGCCAGTGGCCCAGACCGCCCTCTCCGACCAGGACTGGGCCGAGCTGGACGCAGCCTTCGAGGCCAACCGCGACCCGCTGGCCACCAAGGGCCGGCGCGACCCGGTGTACGACCGGCTGTTCACCCGCATCGTAATGCGAGCGCCCGCGCCGATTGGCGTTGGCGAGGCTTAGGCGAGGCGTAAGCGCTACCGCAGCAGCCTCAGCGCAAGCACCTGCTGCGCCACGCAGCGGCCCTGCACTTTGCCACCTTCGATGCCGCTTCGGAAATGGATACCCGCATACAGGCGGGACAGTGCCGCCTCGTTGGCAGCCGCCTGAAAGTTGGCGAAGGTGCGCGGGCCCCAGCCCCTGTCGTTGTGGGTGTTGTCGGTGAAGGGCTGGCCTGCGCCAAACACCTTGTCCAGCACCGCCGCTGCCGCGCTGGATTGCACCGAGTGGCCCGACGGGTATTCGGGAAACGGCGGCGTGTGCATCAAGCTGGGCACCCAGTTACTGTCCAGCACCAGCTGCACATAGGTCACCGGCCGCAGCAGGTTCACAGTGTATTTGGTTTTCCACCCTGCAATGAAGGCATCTGCCATCGCAAGGTTGAGCTGCACATAAGTCTGCGCGGCAAGTGCCAGGTTGCCTTGGCGCTGCTGCAGCAGGTCGCCCGCAATGAAGGCCCAGTGGCCTGCGGGGGTCGGGGTTTTGAGCGGGTCGTCCGCCCAGTACAGGGCCACCTGGCGCTGCGCCTGGGTGGCCTGGTTGCTGATGCGGTAAACCTCTTCCGCCTCCTTGTAAAACGCAGAGCCTGGCACCTCGGAGTAGGCCGGAATCGCCGGCGCCGGGCAGATGCTGGCGCTGGGCAGTGCAAACGGCCGCACATCGCCCCACCGCGGCAACAGGGGCGGCGCAAATGCGGGGGGTGTGGCACTCCAGGTGCCTTCGCCGCTGGGCGGCACATAGTTGAGCTGATGGCGGCGCAAGGGGCCCCAGGCCTCGTGTCCGCCATCGGTGCGCGCCCAGGTCATGATCGCCATGGCCATGAGCTTGCCGAAAGTCTCCGAGCGGTTGGTGATCTCGGGGGTCACACGGGACGGGTCAAAGTCCCGCGCCAGCTTGAGCGGCAGGCTGCGCTCCAGCAGGTCGATACGGGCTTTGTTTTCAGCATTCGCGTTAGGGAACATCATGCGCGTCATGGTGGCCAGCGCCGCGTTAGCCACAGTGGGCCAGTGCAAGACCTCATCCGGCTGGGCCCATGGCAGTGATTGCAGCTCGTTGAGCTGCCCCGCTAGGCTGCGGTGCTGCGGCATGCCAGGCACCACCGACTCGTAAAGGGTGAGGCCCAAATAGGCCAAAGCCCTCGACGCCACTGGCGGGCTGAAACCTGGGGTCTGCTGCGTCAACTGCAAGGCAAGGCTGAACCATTCGGTAGCCACTTGTGCGCTGTAGCTCGCGGCTGGCTGCTGCACCGGTGCAGGTGCGAGCCCTTGCGCCGCCAACAGTGCTGCGCCCCACGCTATGCAAAGGGCACTCACCCAACGAATCCAAAGGGTTTTCATGGCTGTTTCACGGGGCGTAAGCCCGCCTCGCTGTATTGATAAAAGGCATCGGCATCAGCACTGGCCCACTCACTCCAAGCGCCGTGCGGCCACTGCACACGGACCTGCACGCGGGTGGCATCATCCACACCAAAATGCATCCACCCGAGGTGGCCGCTGGCATGGCCGCCACCCACCGTTAACTCTTGCCGGATCACGCGGGCCGCATCGCCCTCGCCCCAACGCAGCTCGACCCAAGCGCCCACGGCGTCGCGGTTGCCTGCGGCCTGGCTCAGGCGCAGTTGCAGCCAGTGCCCCGTAGAAACAGGGCTACCTGCTGTGGCAGCAGGCAACTGACGCCATACCTGCGCCTTGTCCCAGCGGTTGACCACCAATACATCGAGCAAACCATCGCCATTCAAGTCCACCACCATACCGCCACGACCTCGCTTAAAGCTGGCCAGCCCCGCCTGGCTGCCGACCTCAGTAAAGTTGCCATCGGCCTTTTGCAACAGCAGGTTGTTGGGGTCTAGGGTGGCGAAGTCGGGCATGGTGGAGACATTGCCTTTGGCGATGAACAAGTCGACCAAACCATCGTTGTTCAGGTCGGCAAACTGGGCGTGCCACGCAGTGCTGGGGTGCACATCGCCGCCCACATAGGGGCGGTGGGCAGTGACGCCGCGCTTGTAAGCGATGTCGGTGTAGCGGGGCTGCTGCGCGCCGGCCTCCAGGGTTTGCAACTTGTTATCGGACATGCTGGTCAAAAACACCTCAGGGTAGCCGTCGCCTGTCAGGTCGTGGCTGGCAATGCCCATGCCCCAGATCTGCAGCGGCCTCCAACCCTGGGCTGCGGTGTACAGCGCAGGCGCCTGGCCCGGCGGCAGTTGCCACAGCTGCTCCTCCCCACCTTTGTAATACTCGCGGTCGTTGCTCACCCGCAGCGCGGCGGTGCCTGAGCGGTTCCAGTCCGAGAACAACATCGACAGGGCGCAATGCCCCGGGTGCAGTGGCTGCGGCGGACTGTAACCACCTCCCTCGCGGGGGCGCAGCAATAGGCCCGGTGTGCAACTACCCCATGGAAAGTCGAGTTTGCTGCGGTCGGTGTACGTGCCGAATGCCAGTGTGGGCCAGCTTTGCCCTGCTTCCCATGTGGCGCTGAACGCGGTGTGCCAGCCGTTGCCGGTGCGAATGTTCCAGGCCTCGTTGGCGCGCTCAAACTTGCACTGGCCCAGCCCTTTGTAGACCTGCACCTCCCCCACGCGCAACACCACCAGATCAGTCTGGCCATCGCCATCCACATCGAGGGGGTAGGCGCCTACGGCATTGGTCAGCTCCAGGCCCGAGCGTTCTTCTAGCAGCTTGAGTGCGCCGCCACGTGCGCTGCGGTTGCGATAGAACTTGGCTTTGTTGACCCCGGCGGTCACATACACCTCGGGCAGACCATCGCCATCGCAATCAAAGGTGGCCACACCGCCACCCACCATGTATTCGCCCTCGCCTTCAAAGCGGCTTTGCAGGCCGGCGGTGTCGGTCTCTTCCTGAAAGCGGGGCGTGGATAGCAGCGGGCCGGGTACAGGCACCTGAGCCCAAGCGGCCGCGCCGCACAAGAGCGCCAGCACCAGGCTAGAGCCGGGCATAAACGAGAGGGAAAGTCGCACGCCGCAAACCTTTATGAAGTATGAATAGTCGAGCGCATCTTATTAAGTTCGATCGATAAACTATGTCGGGTTTATCCCTATTCGCGCAAAGAACGAAGTCTCAAACAATTAGTTTGTCGCTCTTACTAAATGCCGGTTTCGCATTTATATCGGTGCGATGACTCGGCAGAGTCCTTCCAAAACCATAGGTCTGGGACAGACCAATCACTGGAGACAACCATGAAATTGAAGACAACACTGACCGCACTTGCCCTGAGCCTGGGTGCTGCGGGTGCTTTTGCCCAGGTGGTGGGCGTAAGCTGGTCCAACTTTCAGGAAGAGCGTTGGAAGACTGATGAGGCGGCCATCAAAGCCCAGCTCACCAAAGACGGTGCCAGCTACATCAGCGCAGACGCTGGCGGCTCCCCCGAGAAGCAATTGGCCGACATCGACAGCCTGATTGCCAAGGGCGCCAAGGCCCTGATCATTCTGGCGATGGACAAAGACGCCATCCTGCCCGCTATCAACAAAGCGGCCCAACAAAAAATCCCCGTGGTGGCCTATGACCGCCTGATTGAGGCGCCCGGCGTGTTCTACATCACCTTCGACAACGTGGAAGTGGGTCGCATGCAAGCCCGCGCCATTTTGGAAGCCAAGCCCAAGGGCAACTACGTGATGATCAAGGGCTCGCCTACCGACCCGAACGCCAACTTCCTGCGCGGTGGCCAGCAAGAGATCATTGATGCTGCGGTGAAGAAGGGCGACATCAAGATCGTGGGCGAGGAATACACCGACGGCTGGAAGCCCGAAGTTGCTCAGAAGAATATGGAGCAAATCATCACCAAGACCGGCGGCAAGATTGACGCCGTGGTCGCCTCCAACGACGGCACCGCTGGTGGTGTGGTGGCGGCCCTGACGGCCAAGGGCATCAAAGGCATTCCCGTTTCCGGCCAGGATGGCGACCATGCAGCGCTGAACCGCGTGGCTCTGGGCAGCCAAACCGTGTCGGTGTGGAAAGACGCACGTGACTTAGGCCGCGACGCAGCCGCGGCAGCAGTGGTGTTGGCCAAAGGGAAAAAAGTCGCAGCAGCCCAGACCTGGAGCGGTGGCGAGAAGAAAGTAGCACTGCAAGCCCAGTTCTTGAAGCCTGTGCCAGTGACCGCCAAGAACCTGGACCTCGTGGTCAAGGCCGGCTGGATCAAGAAAGAAGACCTGTGCAAGGGCGTCGATATGGCCAAAGCTCCTGCAGCTTGTAAGTAAGAAGCAGCCTCCGAGCCGCAGAGCGGCAGCCCCCTACGACGGGGCGCGCCCTGCGGTTTTTTTATGTCTTGCGGAGAACGCATGTGAATCCCGTTTTGAACTCCCTGAAACAGGCTGCCATTGATTGGCGCTTGGTGATGATGGGCATGGTGCTGGCTGTGATCGCCATCGTGTTCAACATCATGTCCGGCGGGCTATTTATGTCCCCCGAGAATCTTTACAACATTGCCCAGCAAACTGCGGTGGTAGGTGTAGTTGCCACCGTGGTGGTGCTCGTCATCGTGGCACGCCATATTGACTTGTCAGTAGGCTCGGTCACGGGCTTTGTAGGCGTGCTCATTGCTACCCTGATGTACACCGGCGGCTGGCACTGGATGCCGGCCTCGCTAGCTGGGCTGGCGGTCGCGATTGCCGTGTCGCTGTACCAAGGCGCCCTGACAGCCAAGCTGGGTGTGCCCTCGTTTGTGGTCACGCTGGGCGGTTTGATGTCGTTTCGTGGCGCAGCTTTTTTAGTGGCCGATGGCAAAACCCAGCCGGTCAACGACTTGTTTTTTCAACGCCTGGGCGGTGGCTTTGATGGCGCTATCGGTGTGAGCGCCAGCTGGGCACTGGCTGGAGCCATTGTCCTGGCCCTGGTGCTGCAAATGTGGGCCAAGCGCCGCGCCAAGGCTTCTTACGAAGTACCTAACAATCCCTTGTGGCTGGACGCACTCATGGTGCTGGTGCCGGTCATCCTCGTGGTGGGCTTTGTGGCCGCCATGAACCGCTACCAGATCCCTAGCAAAGACGCGCCCCAGGGTGTGCCGATTCCGGTGTTGATCTGGGCCAGCGTGGCGCTGGTGCTTTCATTCATCGTGCACCGCACCCGCTTCGGCCGCTATGTGTTCGCCATGGGCGGCAACCCCGAAGCCGCGGCACTTGTGGGTATACCAGTGCGTAAAGTCACCCTGATGCTGTTCGCACTGATGGGTGTACTCATCACGATTGCAGCCATGGTGTCGATTGCCCGGCTGAATGCCGGCACCAACTCGCTGGGCACCAGCATGGAGCTGTATGTGATTGCCGCTGCCGTGATTGGCGGCACCGCACTTGCAGGTGGCAGTGGGTCTATCGTGGGCTCGGTACTGGGCGCACTCATCATGCAAAGCATTGACAGCGGCATGTTGCTGCTGGATGTCTCCATCGGAGTGCGCTACGTGATCATCGGGCAGGTGCTGATTGCTGCGGTGGTGTTTGATGTGATTTATCGCCGCATGACAGGAGACACCGTATGAGCGAGCCACGCACTCCCCTCGTTGCCATGCGCAACATCCGTAAAGCCTTTGGTGGCGTGCATGCGGTCGAGGATGTGAGCATCAACCTCTACCCCGGCGAAGTGGTGGCCCTCTTGGGCCACAACGGCGCAGGCAAATCCACCCTCATGAAAATGCTGGCCGGTGCCTACCCGATTGACAGCGGCGAAGTGCTTATCAATGGCGACAAGGCCAACATCCGTACCCCGGTGGACGCCCAGCACTGCGGCATCGAGTCCATTTACCAGACGCTGGCCCTGGCCGACAACCTGGACGCGGTCGCCAACCTGTTTTTGGGACGTGAGCTACTGACCCGCTGGAACACCCTGGACGACCACCGCATGGATGCAGACGCCCGCAAGGTGTTTCACCGACTCAACAAAAACTTCAAAAACGTGCGCACGCCAGTGCGCCGCCTCTCGGGCGGACAGCGGCAGGTGGTGGCGATTTCGCGGGCCATTTACTTCAACGCCAAGATCCTCATCATGGACGAGCCCACCGCGGCCCTTGGGCCCGAGGAGACGGCTATGGTGGGCAACCTTGTGCGCCAGTTAAAGGCGGAAGGGGTGGGCATTTTCTTGATCACCCACGACATGCCCGACGTGTTCGGCCTCAGCGACCGCCTCTCGGTCATGAAAAACGGTAAATTAGTAGGTACTTATCGCACCGCAGACGTGGCGGAGGACGAAGTTCTTGGCATGATCATCGCTGGCAAACAACCTGAAGGAAAAGCACAGACCCACACCCTGTAGGCCTGTGCCATTCACCCGCGACATCATGAAAACCACCGGCGATCAACAGCTAGTTAAGCGCATCAACCGTAGCGTGCTGCTGCGGTTGTTGCGCGCGCAGCCGGGCTACTCCAGAGCCCAGCTGGCCACCGGCAGTGGGCTCACTAAATCGACCGTGAGCCTTTTGGTACGCGAACTGATTGACGAAGGCTGGGTCACCGAGACCGACATCACTGCGGCCCAAGGCCTCGGCCGTCCTTCTACGCCGCTGCATATCGATGGCAGCGCGCGTGGACTGATTGGCGTAGAGGTCGCAGTCGAAGCCCTGCGAGTGGTGGGAGTCTCGCTCACCGGGCAGGTGTTATGCGCCGCCGAAGAGGCGCTGATGGGCACAAGACCGGAAGACTTATGCCGTCAGGCGGCCCGACTGGTCGCGCGCACCTACGGCCAACTCCAACAACGCGGCATTGCCCTCACTGGCGTGGGCGTGGGCTTGCCCGGTGCATTCGACGAGGCGACCGGCATGCTGCGCTTTGCCCCGAATCTGGGGTGGCGCAATGTAAATTTTTTACCCACGATCACGCAAGCCCTCGCCCAAGCCAGAGTGCCTGAAGTGCCGGTGCATGTGCAAAACGAGGCCGACACTGCGGCACTCAGTGAATACGAATTTGCAGATGGTGACGCCCACGACTCCTTAATTTTTGTGACCTGCGGCGCCGGCGTGGGTGCGGGTATTGTGATCAATGACCGCCTCTTTACCGGCAAACAAGGCATGGCCGGTGAAATCGGCCACAGCACTTTGCAGATTGATGGGCCACTGTGCTCGTGTGGCCGCAGAGGCTGCGCAGAAACCTTTTTTGGCGCGCGCACCTTGGCCAAGCTGCCGGACCCCGCGCAGGGCGGTCGATACCTGGGCGTGGTACTGCAGAACCTGTGGACCACCTTCAACCCTAGCACCCTGGTGGTGGGCGGCCCGTCGTGCGACACCTACCCCGGCATCGTCAAGGTGGCACAAACCACCTTGCAAGCCTATGCAGACGCCGCCGGCATGGCGCCCCCGCAAGTGCGCCCGGCTCGCTATGGGCTGCTGGCCTCTGCCGTTGGCGCAGCCGCATTGGTGCTGCACCATGAACTGCGCCCCATGCACACCCGCCTGCCCGCATCCCCTATCCCGGTGCTTGAGGCACCGGATGAAACTCTTTCCATGACAGCGAGTACTACGGTTTAACTATGTTTTTAGGTATTGATATCGGCACTTCGGAAGTCAAAGCACTTCTGCTCTCGGACAACCACCGCATCATCGGTTCGGCCGGCACCACCCTCACAGTGCAACGTCCGCACCCCGGCCACAGCGAGCAATCTCCTGCTGACTGGTGGGCGGCCACCCAAAGCGCTTTGCTGAAACTGCAAGCTGCCCACCCCACTGAATATGCCGCGGCACGCGCGATCGGGCTATCGGGCCAGATGCATGGCGCGGTGCTGCTGGACGCGCAAGACCGAGTGCTGCGCCCTGCCATTTTGTGGAACGACACCCGCTGCGCCCTCGAATGCACCGAGATGATGGCCGAGTTACCCGGCCTCACCGACCTAGCGGGCAGCCTAGCCATGCCCGGCTTCACTGCACCCAAGCTGCGCTGGGTGGCCAAGCACGAGCCCGCCGTCTTTGCGCAAGTGGCCAAAGTGCTGCTGCCCAAGGACTATGTGCGCCTAATGCTGACTGGCGAATACGCTTGCGACATGTCTGACGCCAGTGGCACCCTGTGGCTGGACGTGCAGCAGCGCGACTGGTCGGACGCGTTGTTGGCGCTGACCGGCCTGAACCGCAGCCACATGCCCCGTTTAGTGGAGGGCAGTGCCCCCAGTGGCACACTGAAGGCCGATGTGGCCGGTGCGCTGGGCCTGACAGCCGGCATCGTGGTAGCCGGTGGCGCGGGCGACAACGCCGCCAGCGCCGTCGGCATGGGCGCGGTAGACAGCGGCCAAGGCTTTTTGTCGCTGGGCACCAGCGGCGTGTTGTTTGTGGTGACACCCAGCTACCAGCCCAACGCCGCCAGCGCCACGCATGCGTTTTGCCACGCCGTGCCCGGCCGCTGGCACCAAATGAGCGTAATGCTCTCTGCCGCCAGCAGCCTGCAGTGGGTGACCGACCTGCTAGGCGCGCCCAACGCGGGTGTGGTGGCCGAAAAAGCCGGCGCCCTAAGCGCGGCACAGCGCGCCGCGTCCCCCCTGTTTTTGCCCTACTTGGGCGGCGAGCGAACACCGCATAACGACGCTAACGTGCGCGGCAGCTTTCATAGCCTGAGCTTTGACACCGACGCCGATCGCCTGGGCTACGCCGTCATTGAAGGCGTGACCTTCGGCCTGAAAGACGGCCTGGCCGCCCTCAACGCCGCAGGCAGCAGCGTGCAACGCCTCTCGCTCGTGGGCGGCGGTGCGCGCAGCACCTTCTGGGCACAGCAACTGGCCACCGCGCTGGATGTGGAAGTCGTTACCCACGGCAGCTCGGCAGTGGGCGGCGCGCTGGGCGCAGCGCGCCTGGGCTGGCTGGCTACCGGTGCCGACATGGCGGCGGTGTGCCTGACCCCCGAGGTAGACGCCACCTACCACCCCGACCCCGCCGATCAACCCCTGCTGCTGGAGCGCTACGCGACCTTCCGCAGCCTGTACCGCAACACCTAAAAACCAGCGCCTAACCACGTGTTGGGCCGCCTATTTAATTCGACCACACAACTAAACCACCCAGGAGACCACCATGAGTAACTACTTCTCTACCGTCGCGGCGCCCATTGCCTATGAAGGCGCGCAATCCAACAACCCGCTGGCCTTCAAGTGGTACGACAAAGACCGCATGGTCTTGGGCAAGCGCATGGAAGACCACCTGCGCTTTGCCAGCTGCTACTGGCACACCTTCTGCTGGAACGGGCTGGACCCGTTCGGGGGCGACACCTTCCAGCGCCCCTGGCACGCCATGACCGACCCCATGGCCGCCGCCAAAGCCAAAGCCGAAGTGGCGTTTGAGTTTTTTGCCAAGCTAGGCGCGCCCTATTACTGCTTCCACGACCGTGATGTAGCCCCCGAAGGCGCCACCCCGCGTGAGAGCGTGAACAACCTGCGCGAGATGGTGGACATCCTGGGCGCCAAGCAGCAAGCCACCGGCATGAAGCTGCTGTGGGGCACGGCCAATCTGTTTAGCCACCGCCGTTTCATGTCGGGCGCTGCCACCAACCCGAACCCCGAAGTCTTCGCCATGGGCGCCCTGCAGGTGAAAGAAGCCATGGACGCCACCCTAAAACTGGGCGGCGAAAACTACGTGCTGTGGGGCGGCCGCGAAGGCTACGAGACCCTGCTCAACACCCGCATGGGCCACGAGCTGGACCAGATGGGCCGCTTCCTGAACATGGTGGTGGAGTACAAACACAAGATCGGCTTCAAGGGCACCATTCTGCTCGAACCCAAGCCCCGCGAACCCTCCAAGCACCAGTACGACTTTGACACCGCCACCGTGTACGGCTTCCTGTGCCGCTACGGTCTGGAGAAAGAAATCAAAGTCAACATCGAAGCCAACCACGCCACCCTGTCGGGCCACAGCTTCGAGCATGAAATTGCCACGGCCATTGACCTGGGCATCTTCGGCTCCATCGACATGAACCGCGGCGACATGCAGTGCGGCTGGGACACCGACCAGTTCCCCAACAACATTCCCGAAACCGCACTGGCGATGTACCTGATCCTGAAGGGCGGCGGCTTCACCACCGGCGGCCTGAACTTTGACGCCAAAGTGCGCCGCCAGAGCATTGACCCCGAAGACATCTTCCACGGCCACATTGGCGGCATGGACGTATCCGCCCGCGCCCTGCTGATCGCCGAAAAGATGATCAACGACGGCAAATTCGCCCAGGTGACCGAAGACCGCTACGCCGGCTGGAAAGGCAGCTTCGGCCAGGACGTGCTGACCGGCAAGCTCGGCCTGGACGCTGTGGCCCAACGTGTGCTGGACCAGAACATGGACGTGCAGCCCGTCTCCGGCCGCCAAGAGCGGATTGAGAATCTGCTGAACAGCTACATCTGAGTTACGCCGCAGACAAGCGGAAAGCCAAAGGCCCCGCAGGTAAATGCCTGCGGGGCCTTTTTGTTTGTCAACTTTATCGATTCCCTGTTTGAGGACAAATGCGCAGGTTGTAGGAAAAGATATTGCTGGGCTGGCACATCAAGATCGATCGCGCTATTTCCGAGCGTTGGAGGACAGCGCGCGTCCGGAGAGATAAAAACTCAGGTTTCCCCAATAGCTTTCCCAATCTATGTCGGCAGAGTCGTTGGACGGAATCATGTGGACCACGCTAAACATCCACCCTCCCGGGTACGGCAACTGAACCTTGACCCGACCAAGGTCAGACGTTTGAGTTCTGATGATCAACAACTGCCCGTTTTGTTTATGCCAGGCCTTCACCAAGGCACCGGCGAGTGGCCGCCTATCAAAAGTAACGCTGAGCTCCAGCGCATCGCCGGGACGCATGGTTAATGGGTTTCTAGACGGTACAAGCTCCAAACGCTGACCTGTGTTGATAGCGAAAGTACGGTCTTTGCTATCCGGCGCACCTGCGAGGATCAGCGTTTTTACGTTGCGAAAATAACGCTCTCGCCCGGGTAGCGCATCAGTGCCGTTTTTCTCTCGCTGTACCTTCACAAAATCCAATCCTTCTTCACGCAAGTAAGCATGGAAGGTGTCCGCGCTCAGCGTAACCTTGAGCGGTTCAGTGTCGTAGGCGATCAGGTGGGTGCCACGCTTATCGAGGCTAAACAACACCTCCTCCTCAGGCCCACCCGGAGACAAAAAGGGTTTCAAGTCTGTTTGGGTAGCGGCTGTGAAATGCAGCATTCGAGCCGATTTAGATATCGATAGGCCTGCTGGTTCTCCTTCAAACTGCTCACCCACCTCCAGCCTCAAAGGCACCGACTCACCGACTGGTTGTGGAGAGCGCACGGGCACAAACCAAAACTCATGCGCCTGTACTGAAGGTGATAGGCCCATCCAGAGAAAACACGCACTCTGCGCAATACCCCGACCCATAACTGCCAATGATTTCATAAGCTCTTTCGGATAAATTTGCCGTACGAACACGTCGGGAGATTTAAGCAGAGGCCCGACGCGTGTGTCAATTTTTCGCGCTCGCCATGGGCCGACTTGATGAAGCGAGCCGACACCAAGCTAGGCCGTGCACTTCGCACTTCCTGTAGAGACGACGGTATCGAAGTTTTAGCGCCTGCTCATACAAATTTGAGTACCATGCCTTGGCTCATGTCTTATCAACGCCAACAAGGGAATTCCCATGAACAGTAAACGCTTTCAATTTACGGCAACCACTGCGACCAACACTTCGCTGAAGCGCATCTCCGTCTTCATACTGGGGTGGATTGCTGCGAGCGCCTATGCACACACTGGCGAAGGGGCAGCCAATGGGTTCCTGGCTGGCGTTCTTCATCCCATCACGGGGTTCGACCACTTGCTCGCCATGGTTGCAGTCGGCATTTGGGGCGCCACACTCGGAAAACCTTTGGTTTGGGCTTTACCAGTCGCTTTTCCGATGCTGATGGTTGTGGGAGGCATTCTGGGAATTGCGGGAGTGCCTTTGCCATTTATCGAATCTGGGATTGCTGCCTCGGTGGTGGTTCTTGGACTTGCCATCGCAGCGGCATGGCGCGCACCAGTTCCTATTGCGCTCGTGATTGTGGCTGTGTTCGGTGTTTTTCATGGCTATGCCCATGGTGCTGAACTTCCGGAAGCCACCTCACCGTCAGCCTACGTGGCCGGGTTCGTCCTTTGCACGGGCGCGCTACACCTTATGGGCGTCGCCATTGGCACGCTGAAGCGACTTCCCAAAGGTGAGCAAGGCCTGCGGGCAAGCGGTGCGCTCATCGCGGCCCTTGGCATCTGGATATTCGTGGGAATGCCAGGTGTCGCCTAAGTTGTTGAAACGTTATTCGACGCTAGCTCTTTGCCTGCTTTTCTGCTCGCCTGTGTGGGCGCACAGCGGTCTTGTGGGCATGAGAGCGGTGTGGGATGGAGCACTGCATGTGTTGGCAACGCCCTTGTCTCTCGCCGCGGTGGTGGGCGCCTGCACCGTGCTGACAGGGGCGCATGAGCGTTTTATTCTTGCTCTGTCCCTTTGCGCAGCAGTGACTGCAGCATCGGCATTTCTGATATCGAGTTACCTGCCGGCCTGCACTGCCCCAGCGATCGTTGCGATATTAGGCTTGGTTGGCGTGGGTGCGTGGCGGCTGTCTTCGGGCCAGTATTTCTTAGTCGCAACATTTGCAGGCTTGGCAGGCGGGCTGGCGGCAGATGTCGATGCACCCTCATCGCTCACCATAGCGGGTGTTTTCTTGGCAGAAATCTCCGTTTTGTTTGGCTTATTGATTGCATACCAAGACCTTGCGGGTGTGCAAAAACTTGCGCCAGTGCTGCCGATTGCAAAACGGGTACTGGGATCTTGGATTGCAGCGATGGGTTTGCTGATGACTGCTTTGGTGCTTTATGCCGGCTGACGGGGCTCTTAGCGCTTCGCGGCAAGCCGAAGCTTTTCATTTTCTTGCCGCATGTTTTCGATGACCTGGTCATACATTTGCAGCTGCTCGCTGAGCGAACGCAGCCGCTCGGCGGCGCTCTGGGCGATGTAGATCACCAACTTGTTGGCGACTTGGGGAAACTGTTCAATCAAACGATTCAACCCGCCCGACGAGAGCCCGGCAGCAATAACTGGGGAAATGGCCGTGCAGGTCGCAGAGCGTGGCGCTCCATCGATCAGGGCGAGTTCGCCGATCAGCTCCCCCGGGCCGATGGCCGCGATGTCCACTTTAGTAGTACCGCCGACACCACCGGTATCCACCGTGACATCTCCCTCGAGCAACAGCAACATATAGCCAGAGTTGCTGACATCTCCCGCAGTAAACAAAGTTGTGCCAGCCGGGAATTTCACCAAACGCATGAGCGAGACGATGCAAGTGGCATCCTGCATCGTGAGTGGAAAGTTAGGGCGCGTTTTGCGCAACAACTCCGCCGCTTTGGCAGCGAACTCAGGGACTTCAGTGATCGACCGGGTCGATGGGGTGATTGAGGGCGCAGCGCTAGGGTTCATGGGTGAACGTCGAGTGAGGGGGAATTGGGCTCTGTTTGCAATTAACGGCTGGACAATTGAATCCACACGCCGACGCCAGAGAACGGGAATGACTGAGCCTCAAACGGCAGTGTCTTGAGGGCTCGCAAGCCCTCCCAGTCACATTGCACGACGGTATCCACCCCCAGTTCGCGTTGCAGCAGGCTCTGGGAAAATTGACCCGGGCTCCAGACAATATCAAGCGTCTTCATCGCCAGATTCACCACACGGACGTTGCCATGCCAATCCAACAAAACAGAGGGCTGGCTGGCAGATCGGCAAATGTGGGACAGGGTCTCCAACGAGGCCTCTGCCGTGAGCGCGACGTCAAACATGGGCGCGATCAGCTGCGCCAGCTCGGCAGCACGTGCAAGGTGCCGCTCGCGCAAAAAGCCTGGCTTTGCATGGTGGAAAGACAGCAAACCGATCACCGCATTGCGGCTCAACAGAGGCACCACCAGCGCGGATCCGATGGAGGCATCCCCCATAGAGGTCCAGCGAGCGTCCAGGCTGGTGTTGGATGCGAGCCCGCCCTGACGGTGCTGCAGAGCCCAGCCGGCAAGCCCTTCGGCGATGACGGTGCGGACCTTGTGGTCGGAGACCTGCGTAAAGGTTTCTTTGGTGGCGAGCACTTTGTGCACCACACGCTCTTGTGACAGGAGCAAGAGTGAGCCGTTGTCCGCGCCAAGGTACTCGACCATAAGGGGCATGGCCTTGGTCGCCATGGTGGCTACTTCGTGGTGCTTGGCCACCAGCTCCAACAAATCGATGAGTTCGGCGTTCATGATCGTATTTTTTCCACAAAAATTTAGCTACTTGCGTTCCATCACTATCAGGCTACCGTTTTCACCCGCCTGCAATCTCCGCAGATGGTAGCCCACCAGGGCGTCGTCCGGATAGCGCTCATACAGCGCCTGAAAGGCTGCCAAAGCGCCCGGCGCAAAGGCGTCCATCAGCTGATAGGCGGCAAGGTACGCTGTGATCCGATCGCTACCGATCTCTTCTGGGGTCAGGGGTTCGAATACGGGGGTGGAAATGTGTTTGCCTTTGAGCACCCAGCTCCCGGCGGGACGCCCCCGAAAGTGTGGGCACTGTTCAGCGGTCGATGCGCTCACCGCGATCCGGGTGCCCAGGTGGTTGTTTAGCGTTTCGAGCCGCGCGGCGGTGTTGATGGCATCACCCAGCGCCCGGTAGTCCAGCATGACTTGCCCGCCAAAGTTACCGACCAGCACATCACCGGTGTTCACCCCGATACGGGTTTTACCGAACGGTATGCCGCGGGCCTGTTGCTGAGTGCTGAAATGGTGAGCAAACTGGTCCATCGCTAAGGCGCATGCCAGGGCTCTTGCGGCATGGTCGGGCTGGGCGACCGGCGCCGAAAACATGACCGCCACGGCGTCACCCACAATGCGGTCCAAAGTGCCTTCGTGGGAGAAAGCAATCGCGATCATGCCATCCAGGTATTCATTGAGCAGTGCCGACAACAGGGACGGTTCGTATTTTTCCATCATCGCAGTGAAACCCGCAAGATCGGTCATAACGAAAGAGCATTCGCGGTACTCGCCCCCCAAGGCTAAGGTCTCAGGGTGCTCTTGCAAGTATTTGACACGGTTGGGCGACACATAACGGGAGAACGCGTTTTTGATCCAACGCTGCTCGTGCTCAGTGAGCAGATAGCGGGGCACTGCGAGTGACAAAAAGATGGCCAGCAAGCCCACGCAGGGAAACAGGGGGTCAAACAGCAATTGCTGCGACCGGAAAAGATAGACCGACAGCAACAGTAACCCCGTAGTTCCCGCCCCCAAGAAAGCCACCGCCCACACTGGCCGAAGTCGGCCGAGCATCACAGCCAACAGCAAACCCGACAAACCCCACACGGCGGTAACCAATGCGTTCTCCCAGGAGGGGCGTAGCAGGTATTCACCGGTCAGCAACTGCTCCATGAGCTGCAAATGGCCCTCCAGCCCCGGCACCGCTTCGCCCAAAGGCGTGCGCACCATGTCACCCAGCCCCGCCGACGTAGCGCCGATGAGGACGATACGCCCCTTGATACGTTGGGGATCGACCTGCCCCGTCAGCACGTCGATGGCGGATACGTAGCGCTCGGTGTTTTGCGGGCGCGCATGGAGCCAAACCCGGCTATCTGGCGCGGTGGGCAGAAACGCCGTGCTCCCCAAGCCCACACCGGAAATACCCGCGTCGCGCAACCAGCCTGCCTCGGTGGCGGGCCTGACCTGCAGAGACAGCGCCTCTTCGCCCATGTAAACCCGCAACGCATCAAGTGCAAGGCTGGGGTACACGCGTCCGCCCAAAAGGTGAACCAGTGGCACTGAGCGCAATATCCCGTCGTAGTCCGGAACGACCGTTACCACACCTGCCCCGGCAGCATTGGCCGACAGCGGAGGCAGAAAACCTGTGCCACCCGCCCAGTCCTTGAGCCAATCGCGGGCATCCCCACCTTGGCTGACAAACCGGGCCGGGCGCTCCGGCAGTGGGCCTGATGCACTTTGATTGTGCGCAAGCACACCCGTGACCACACGGCTGCGAGCCATGCTCTCCGCCAGGATCTGGTCGTGCGATGGGAACTTGGCCAACATCGCATCCAGCGCAGCGTTGTCGGGCCAGAACTGTCTGACTTGCTCAGGGGAGGTACGGTCCGGCTCGGCCAGAATAAGGTCCATCACCACCACCCGGGCGCCCCATGCGGTCAACTGGTCCACGACTTGTGCCATGACGGTGCGTGGCCAAGGCCACTGGCCAACCGCCGCTAAGCTGGGGTCGTCAATGGCGACCACACGCACCGGAATGTCATCCACATACGGGGCCGGATGCAGCTTTTGCAGCTGATCAAACGCCAGATCGCGAATGCGCATGCGAAACAGCGGATCCTCGAACTGCACGATCAGCAAAGCGCAGAGCACTCCCAACGGGAGTAACAAACGCAGTGAGTGGGTCAGCAGCTTGCGCATGGCCTCAGCCTTACGGAACTCCGCCTTGCAGCTCGAGGCGGAACGCATCGCTGTAGGGCCCGATGACACCAGCGCGGGTCACACTCGCAACACGCCAGAAATAGGACCCTGGTGGCAGCGCAAGCAGCACGGCGCCCACATCACCCGCTATGTTCGGGACTAGGGCCACCACCTGCGCAAAACGTTCGTCTTCAGCGGCCTGGAACCGGTAGCTGTGGGCCTCAGTAGCCGCGTCCCAGCGGAAGGAAATTTTAGAACCCGTGCTGCGTTGACCGTCGCCCGGGAAGGTGAGCTTGGGAGGCTCGGGCTTGGTGCGAAGCGCGAAGGCCTTGACGGCATTCAACCCCTCCAGCCCGGACGCGTGCACACCCCGGATGCGAAGTACATAGTCGCCATCGGGCAGGTCATCCCATTGCACACGGGTGGTTTGCAACAGCGCATCTTCAATGATGGCCTCTGCACCCTGCACTTGCGCGAGCAATTGCAGGCGGTATTGCTGCGCCCCCGCCAGCGATTGCCAAGCAAACTGGATCGGCAGTTTGCCAATGACCTCGTCCCGCGCCTCCAGCTGCGGCGCAGGCAACAAGGCTTGGGGTGTGCCCAGTGGCTTGCCGGGTTCGGCAATCAGTCCAAACCCTCGGCCGATCAGGGCCTGCTGCCCCTTCGCGGTTCCGGCGATCAAGCCCTCGTCCACCTCCGTACGTGTCTCGCCGCTGCGGCTATCCACTTGGATGCGGAAGCCGGTGCCACGCACCGCTAGGTTGATAGCAGGCGTGCCGATTTCATAGCGCGCGGCCGGCCCCCTTTGCGGAGTCACCTGGGAGTCGGTGCCGCCCTCCAGCACTTGCACCTTGGTATCCGCCATGCCGGTCTTACCGTAATTGACGAGGCTGGTCAGATCGATGGTGCTTTTTTCAGTCACCAGCATGCGGGAGTCGTCGGCGAAGCGAATCGTCAGGGTGCTGCGGGCGCTTGTTTGCAGGCGGTCCCCCATTTTGAGAATGTCGCCAGACGACAGCTTGCCTATGGGCTGCCCAGACTTGTCCAGGCGCTGGACACCCCCATGCACCAACACCGCCTCTGCCACCGGGTTGCCTTGTTTCAGCTCGCCAACGGGAATGTTGAGTTGCTTGCCCGGCGTCAGCAGCTTCGGCTCGGTAACGCCGTTGCGCAGCTGCAATTGCTTCCACTCATCCGGCTTTTTTTGATAGGTCTTGGCAATATCCACCAGCCGGTCACCCGGCTTGACCTTATAGCCCCAGACTGCACCGGGGGGCTGCGCTTGGGCCAACGCAACGCCTGCCAAACACAGGCCCATCACCAAAGCAAGCGAACGTTTCATAAACATCGGGGCGCTCATTGGAAGACCACGTCCGCGAATTTGCCATTCGGGCTCACAAGACGCACCGTCAGTGGCAAGCTATTGGCAGGTACAGCACTGGCACTCAAACTGGCCGTGGCACGGTCAAGGCGGAGCCATGCGGGGAGCGGGCCACCGCCCACTCGGGCCTGAAGGGTGGTCGTGCCTCCGTTGGACTGCAATGTTTGCAGAAATTGCCGTGGCAGGTTGACCCGAAAGCCTTCGCCAGGCGCAACCGCCACCGTCATGACCAGAGGCTTTCCGAGGCCGCTGAGAGTGGCCAACAAGACCGCACCACTGCTGCTGGCACCCACTTGGAGAGACTGTGCAGCGCCCTTCAAAAACGCCTCTAGTGACGGCCGGGGGGCGACTGCCGGGGGTGACGCGGTAACGGGCCTTGCGCCACCCGAGAAGCCGCTGCTGCGCAGACGGCTGGTGGGCGCTGTTGCGCCGCCTGCCACAGGCCCGGGCGCCACATTACCCCCCGTAGCACCGGCTGCGGCCACGGTAGCCGGAGCGCCCCCCATCGTGAGTACAGGCGAGCCGGTACTGCTGGTCTGCAATATCGCCAAGCCCCCTTCTTCGACAGATCTGAAAAGCCAGTCCGGTGGATCGAAAGCCAACAGCAGCGGCGGCGCAGCTGTGATACCGGTCGTGGGGGGCGGAGCCACAAGACCTGATTGCATGGCAGCCAGTGTTTGGTTCACGGCAGTAGTGGGGTTCGCGGAGGCGTAGATAAACCTATTGCCTGGCACGACCGATGGCGGTGGCAGGCTGCCGGGGTCTTGGCCGTAGATCGCGACATTGCCACTATTGAGGCCGCCCACGGAGTCGTTCAGCGGGCTGTTGGTGTAGACCAGCCACCGGCCACCGGCGGTGTTAAAGACTCCTGCGCCTGCATTGTTGGAAAGGCTGGCCCCCGCCAAAACGATGGCGCCACCGTTGCTGGAAATGCTGCTACCGGCGCCCAGGCTGATGCCCCCGCCAGCCAAAAGATTGACATCCAATGCGCCAGAGCTGGAACTGATGCTCACCCCGTTTGCCAACGCAATACCGCCAATGGCCTGGAGCGTGAGCGCAGCATCGCCACCACCGGTCTTGGCGACATTGGCATTGACTGTGATGTTGCCGGCGCCGGTCCCGGTGGGCGCGGTTTGCAGCACTACACTGACGCCCAGATTCAGTTGGGTTTCGATGTCGGTGTTGAGTACGTTAGGAGTCCCCGGGCCGGAAGCAAAAATTGCAAAGGGACCAGGCGGGATGAACATGGCATCGGTAGGGAGGGCACCAATGGTCAGGTCTTCCGGGTCGAGCAACCATGTCCCTCCGTTTCCGTTCGGCGCGGCCGCATCCAGGCGCATGCCTTGCACGTCAAGCCAATGCCCGGACGTCTCAATGCGCCCCCCGTTGCCTGACAAGGCGCCACCCCGGGCGCGCAGTGTTCCGTACACACGGGTACTGCCCCCTGGCTTGAAAACATCCGACCACGCCACAATTGTCCCGCCATCACCCGTGCTCGTGGCGGACGCATCCAGCGTGGCACCCCGCGCAATGTAGACAGCGCTGGCTTGGCGGATATCGGGGTCCTTGCCTTGCCAACCGCCACCCACGGCAATAGTCCCACCGCCGGCATGGCCCGTGGCATCCAGCAGTGCCCCGTCATTGACGGCCACCTTGTCGCCACTCACCGTGATGCTGCCGCCTGTGGTGCCCGCTGCCGTTCCAGCGGCCTGCAAGGTGCCGCCCACGCTGACCACGCCAGACTCCCCGCCGTCCAGGTAGATACGCCCATTGCGGTTGCCCACCGTATGGGCCTGCACGATGCCGGTGTTGTCAATGACCGTGGACAGCAATGCATCCCGCGCCGATGCGGACATCCAGACCGCGCCACCATCGGCCTGCACGACGCCACCGTTGCGCACCAGCGCGTTCAGCGCAGACTCGCTCACCGCCACCTTTAGCAGGCCATCACCGGCAAAGTCCAAAGTAACAGCACTACCAGCAACCAGCGCGACGCTGCCCTTGGGGGCGGAGATGTTGCCCTCGTTTTCTACCGTCTGGCCCACCAGGGCCACGTAGCCGCCCTCTCGGGCGTGGATGGCACCCAAGTTACGGATACTGGAGGACGCGCTGCCCTGCAAGCTGTAGCGGCCCGCGAGGAAATCCGAGTCGGCCATGTCCAGCGTCGAAGCAACCAAGCCGCCCACGTTGACCGAAGCCCCTTGCCCGAACAAGATGCCGTTCGGGTTGACCAAAAAGACCTGCCCATTGGCAGACAGCTTGCCCAGAATCTGCGAAGGGTCTGAGCCCAGCACCCGGTTCAGGGCTACCGAGTTGCTGCTGGGCTGCACAAACCGCACCGTTTCGCTGGCCCCGATGCTGAAGCTTTGCCAATTGATGGTGGCAGCATTGCTGGTTTGGTTCACCACCAATACGCCAGTGCCACCGCTGGTGATGGCCGCAGCTCCGTTGGTGACGACCCCATCCACCGGCAAAGCGAAGGCTGCAGAACCCAGGCTTGCGAGCACGGCCATGACGATGACGCGGCGTTTGAATATCGAAGTGGTGAGACGAGACATGATGCGGCGCGACGGTCAGAAAAACTTGGCCGCCTGGAGCCAGACTCTCCAAGTGGCATCGGGTGCAGAGGTAGCCACTTCGTCTCCTACTTTCACGGCGCAATAGGCAGTGGCCATCCATTGGTTGGGGCTCGTAAAGTTCAGACCAAAGCCTGCGCCGCTCAAAGTTCTACGTTTTGTGCTGGCGCCAGAGTCCCAGGGGGACTTGTTGGCGGTCACGGTACCCGTATCGATAAAAGCGACGGCCTGGGCCGATCCGGCAAGGTACTGCGACAAAGCCGGCCATGGGACTCTTCCCTCCATGGTCAGGACAAAGCCCTCATCCCCGCTCGCTTCACCCGCCGGATACGCGCGAACGCCGCCCGTGCCACCCAAGCTGAATTTCTCAGAGGCGTCTAAATTCTTGGAGGCCGATTGCCCATTCAGACTGAGGTACAGGCTGCGCTTTTGAGCGAGCTCTTGTTGCCAGCTCACTCCGTACACCAGTTTTTCAAAGGCGCCGTTGCTTTGCGAGGTGATGGCGTCGTTGTTGCGGGTGGTGGCGTCCTGCAGAGAAACATTCCCCATGGCCCACGCTGCGTTGTATTGCAATGCACGCTGGCCCATAGCGTCCTGGTGGTTGCCTTTCAATCCCAGGGTGTGAATCTGGGTCGTTTTGGACGCCTGGCTGGGCGAACCCGCACCCGTGCGGTCGTTGAAATCCTTGTGGTCCAGCGACCATTGAACGCTCAGGTTTTGCTGGCGTGAGCGCAGCAAGGGGTAGCTCGCAAAAGCTGAACCGGTGTTTGCTGTCCCGCTGGACTCCAAACGGGCAAACGCACCGCCCAGCTGGTAATAAAGGCTGCTGGTAGCCACTCCCAAGGTGAAAGGCCCCACCAGTGATTGGTAAGCCACACGGCCATAAGACAGCCCCTCGCCCGAGGTCAGCAGCCGGGCCGATGCCATATCGCCCCACCCCATGGGTTCGTTGACATACAGGCTGGCCCCAACCCTGTAGGTGCCCGTGTAATGGTTGCCTTGGTTGTCCAACTCCAGACTACCGCCCACCTTAGGGCCCGTGGCAAGTTGCACCACCACATCAGCAGTGCCGGGCGTCGCACCTGGGCGCAAGGTTGAGCGCGCCAGCACACCCGGCAAATCGCTGAGCAGCAAAATCCGACGCTCTAGGTTTGCCTGTGTCACCGGGCTCGCATCCTGCAAGCCGGCCAGCAGGCGGGACGCGGTGCGATCCGACACGCTGGAGGCATTGCTTAACTCGACTTGCCCCAGGCGCCCCTCTAGCACCTGCAGCTGCACCACGCCGTTGGTGATCTCTTGGGCGGGCACCAAGGCCTGCGCAAGAAAATAGCCCCGCTCGCGGTAGTAGCTGCTGACCTTAGCCGCCATCTGACGCAATTCGCTGAGCGTGTAGTAGCGCCCTGCAGTGAAGCCACTGGCCTGGGTCAGCTCCTGCGTGGTGAACGTCTGATTGCCGGCCCATGTGAGCGCGTCGACCCGTACCTTGGGCCCATTGGGCTCTACCGAGGGCTGCGCCTGTTTTGCATCAGCGCCCCAATCCGGCTGCTGGGTGGGCAAACTGGGCGATGCAGGAATTTGCTGCAGCTGGGTACCCGCATTGGGGGTTTGCTGAGCCCGCGGTGCCGTAGTGGCGGCAAGCATGAAGGAGCCCAACAACAGAGACGGAAAAAAGGTGATGTGTGGCACGGCTGAAGCAGGGTTCGGTCGTATTCCTGGCGGGCGCCAGCCTCAGCAGAGGCGCTCGCAGGGGTGATGGAGGGGTAGTGTACGAGAGCAAACCCATAGACGGGACGGGGAAAACATGCGTGCGGGAGGCCCTGCAGGTGAAGTCCTACCGGGCCTTCATAAGTGATCGACTTCGCGATGGATTGAGGACTCGGTGAGGCCGGTTGAGGAAATTGGCCAGTGACTGCCTTCTGGAAGACAATTCCGCCCACTTGTTGCGCCCCGGGAAACACAGCCGGCAAGCTGAAATTAGCGCGGAGCCAACATCAGCCTCAACGGGGTGGTAAAGCACTCCATAGTTCACTCATTTCCCCCGCTTCTCGATTTGCCTAGCTTTGATCATGGATAAATTTTTGCTGCAACAACAGGTGCTTGAGCGGCTTGCCGAAGACCTGCTGCAAGCCGAACAAGCCGTGCGCGCGGCCCATGAAACGGCGACGCACGAAGAAAACATTGCCGAAAACAAATACGACACACTGGGTCTCGAAGCCGCCTACCTGGCCACAGGCCAGGCTCGGCGTGCCGAAGGCATACGCCAAGTGATGGCTAGTTGGCGCCAATTCCGCCCGCGCCCCTACGACGCCAGCACAGGCATACAGCTCGGTGCGCTGGTCTGCTTGGTCGATGCAGACGACAAGGAGCAACTGCTTTTTCTCGGTCCGGATGGTGGCAGCATGAAATTGGACAGCGGCATCCAAGTCATCAGCAGGCAAGCCCCTTTAGGACGGGCGATGCTGGGTAAATGTGAGGGTGATGAGTTGTGGGTACAGGTCGCTTCAATCCGACAACAGTTTGATGTGCTGCGGGCCTATTAACCCGCAAGCAAGCCCACGCCCAATGGGCTGAGCATGGCTAGTCTCATCGAGACTTCTGGTCTGCTCTTTCAGCGCGTTTTTTTACCCCTGCACGTTTGACGGTTGCCTTGGCCGCATTCGCGCGGATCGCGCATTCCAGCGACAGGCGCGCCCACGGGAGCATGGCATCTTGAGAGTCCATCGCCTCATCAGGCGCGGTGTAGTAGCCCATCGAAGCCGTTTTGGACTTTCCCACATACATAAACCGCTCACACCCAGCCGCTTCAAAGCGGCTACGACAGAACTCATCCGCCTTGAGCCATAGTTTGTCGCCGCCGCCAAGGTCAGCAATGATGGCGAAAGTAAGCCCCTCAACCGATATGCCCCAACCGCCGAACATCCGCTTGGCTACGCAACGCCCTTGCGTGGAGAGCAGATCGCAGCAATAGTCTGCAAACTGGCGATTTTTTGCGGGGTTCACGATGGCGGGCATTGGCACATCTTAAATGGGGCAGTCGCCCCCGGCCGAAACTCGGACGACGCTCATCGCGGCATAGGTGGCCTCGACAAGCCCGCCTCATTGGTAACCGAGCGGAGGACCGCTTAGGGTCGAAAAAATATCATCAAATCCGACTCCAGCGCCCATCGAATATGCGCGACCAGCTATCTTTTCAATAGCAACCCCACCATCACTACACCGACTGCCGCCACAAACCACATCAGCGCCACGCTGCTGGTCCCGGTCATGGCGCCGCCAGCTACCACCGGGCCGACGACAGCGCTGAGGGAATAGGCCATGGAAAGGCTGCTGACGTTCCAGGCCATGTCGGGCGTGGGGGTCTTGGTGGCGGCAATGAGCGCCAGGGTGAGGAAGGCGGTGATCAACCCGCCCAGCACAAACAGGGTGGCAAACGCCACCGGTACGCCGGGCATGCACGCCAGCAATGCCGCAGCCATGGCGGTGCCCAGTGCAGCCGATGCGCCAGCGGCACGCAGGCCCCAGTGGTCGGCCATCCAGCCCACGGGGTATTGCAGCAGCAAGCCGCCCAAGCCAAAAGCAGTAAGCAAATGGGCGATGCCGTCAGCCTCAAACCCGCGGTCACCCGCGAACACGGCAAACAAACCTGCGAGCGCGGACTCCAGCATTCCGCCGCACAGCGCAATCAGCAGCCCTTGCTTGAAGATGCGGTGCGGCCACGCCGCGCGGGCGGACTGGGGCCAGCTGTTGACGTGGTGCGCCGCTTCCACCGGCGGGGTGCGGGCAAATGCCAGCGGCACCAGCGCCGACACGGTAAAGCCCACCCCCACCCACAAGATAGTGTGGCCCTGCACACCCACCCAGGCAGCAATGGCCGGGGCGACCACAGGGGCAGCGGCAATCAGCGTTTCATGAAAACCTACCAAGCGCCCGCGCGCATGGGCGGGGGCAATGTTGTAGAGCCAAGGCTCCAGCCCGACCCAGCGCAGGCCCATGCCCAAACCGGCCAGCAGGCCGCAAGCCAAGTACGCATACCAAGGCAATGACGCTATCGGCACCCATGCAATACCCAGCAGCGCCACCACCGAACCGCCCAGCCCGACCACCACTACGGTGCGAGCACCCCAATGGCGGCACAGCCAAGGCGCCAACCCGAGGCCTGGCATTTGCCCCATCCACAACGAAGCCGCAAAAAAACCCAGCTGCACGGCGCTCAGGCCTTGAAGCGCCAGCCACACCGGCACCATGACAAAGATGATGCCGAACTGCCCGATCTGGGCCAGGGTAGAGACGGTGTTGAGGGCGGTGATGGTGCGCCAGTCGTAGGCGGTGTGGGCGGGGGTGGTGCGGGACATGGAACGAAACGAGAGACGTGGTGGGAGTCTAGCCCGCTGACACACTGAGCTGGCGTTTCCTCACTGCAGCGGTTGAGAATTTTGTTCGCCCATCGCACAAAGAGATGTTTTAGCGTTTACGCTTATCGACATGACTACCCTGCAGACCTCAATTGCTACGTTTTTCACCTTCAAAGCGTATGTGATGTTGCCCATCCTGATGCTGGTCATTGCGCTTGTAGCGCGAGTACCTGCACGGCAGGCGATTCTCAGTACCATCACCCTCGCCGCGGGTTTTGCGGGAGTGTTTATCGCCTTTAACTTTTTTGTGGCCAACATCAGCCCTGCGGTACAACAACTGTCCCAAGCGCGCGGGCTTGACTTTCAAGTGCTGGACGTAGGCTGGTTACCTTTAGCGGCGATCACATGGGCGTCTCCATTGGCGGCTATTTCTATCCCCGTCGTGCTGGCGCTCAATATCGCCATGCTGGGCTTGGGCTGGACACGTGCGATCTACATCGACATCTGGAATTACTGGCACTTTGCACTGATGGGCGCCTTGGCTATGACCGTGAGCAATCAGTGGTGGGTAGGGCTTGGAGCAACGCTGGTGCTTGCGGTGTACTGCTTCAAAATGACCGAATGGAACGCCCCTGAGGTTGAGCGTGAAACCGGGCTGAAAGGTATTGCGGTGTCGCCCGTTTCGGTGAATGGCTTGCTGCCCTATTTTGCTTGTGCAGATGCCGTGATGAATAAGGTGCCCGGGCTCAAGCGCTGGACTTACAACCCGCAGAAAGAACACGAGGCTGCCCGAGACGGGCAGGGTAGTGTTTTCCTTGCGTTTGCGGGTGAGCCGATGATGATCGGGCTACTGATGGGGCTTGCATTGGCACTAGCCGCTGGCTACGACGTGAAAAACACCCTGGAACTGGCAGTGCACATTGCTGCTGTGATGTTCATATTGCCCAAAAGCGCAGGGCTAATTGGTGAGGCCATGATTCCGATCACGACCGCGCTACGGGAGCAGGTGGAGGAGCGTTTTCCATCGCGTGGCCAGCTTGTCGTGGCCATGGATACGGGGTTTCTCATGCACCACAAATCAGTCGTTATCACCGGGCTGCTACTCATGGCATTGGCGATCGTGATTGCCCTGGTGTTACCGGGCAATCAGGTGCTGCCGCTAGGAGACCTGTCCAACCTCATCTCGGTAATGTCTATGTCCGTGCTGGTGTTCAGGGGCAATGTGATTCGCGCCGTATTGGCAGGCATCCCGGTTGTGGTGAGCTTTTTGCTGATTTCATCCAAGATGGCGCCGCTCTACACAGAGCTGGCCAAAGGCACACCATCTTTTGATTCCACGGGCCTAGGCCAAATTACTTCGTTCACTGATGGTGGGCACCAAATCCGCTTCTTGATGCTTGAGGCGCTCAACGGCGCATGGTGGACATTCCCAGCCACCATAGCCTTGTGTGCCGCGGTCTGGTTTACCTACCGGCGCTATCAAAAGCTGGTAGCAGCCTGAAGCAGGCTTATACCAACCCGCAAAACTTCTTGAATGGCCCGAGCACCGCGTCGCCGCGGAAGGGCTTGACGATCCAGCCGGTCACGCCAATGGCGCGGCCGCGCTGGCGCATCGGGGCATTGTCTTCCGTGGTCAGCATGATGATGTGCACCGACTTGTTGCCTTGCTCCGTGCGGATTTTTTCAGCCATAGCCAGCCCGTCCATATTGGGCATATTCACATCGCTGATGACCAACTTGATATCGGGATCTGCCTCTAGCTGTAAGAGCCCATCGCGTCCGTCAGTGGCCAGTGTGACCTCGAACCCGTGTTGCTGTAAGTAGCTGGAGACGATCTCCCGCATCGTGCTGGAGTCGTCCACTACCAAAACATTCGCCATCTCTGCCTACTTCCTATCCGCACTGCCAGTAGCGCGTTGCGCCGTTTAAAACAAATCTAGTTCACCCGCTTCACTCGAATTGGAGGCCGCGTATTCCGCAAACTGCTCCGGTGACCAATGGAGGTTGAATATAAACCGCTGCACGATCACCAGTGGCTGACCGCCCCGGCGGGTGCTCTCGCAGAGCGAGTAACGCACACAGAGCTGAGGATCGGGTGAGCCGAAAGAGATGTATTTGTGGGCGTGATTGATCACGATCGGCACTTGGGCCAACTGGGTCGAAACACTGATGGGCGCAATGTAGCGGTTCTTAAACGCCCCCCAGATCAGGTTGGTGGTCTCGCCCAACATGTTGTTGAGGTCCCGGAAGTTGAGCTCACCGCCCACGCCGTCATAACTGAAGCCTTTGAGCATGCCCTGCCGCAGGGCGCTCTCTTCGGTTTGCAGCATCATGTAACCGCGGCACCATGAACTCTCCAGCGGGATGATGGTCGAGACCTCGCCATGGATGATGCGGTCGTGCACCACATACGGGGGCTCGGCCGTCACCGTCGCGTTAGGAAACATGGACCGCATGGAAGACAAGGTCAGATCCACAATCCCCTCCACCAGCGCCGTGGGATAGCGCAGGCTGAAGATGGAGCGCTCGACGCCAAGGCGCAATTGCTCGATCTCCCCCGTAGCCCAGGGGTACCGGATGAACTCCCGGTACAGCGCGTTCAAGTCGCCGGTGGTAGTCCTGCGTAAAAAAATAGGGAGCTCGGGGCGCAAGCGGTGGATCGACTCGGCAAGATGCAGCGCATCATGGGTACCACAGGGCAAGTCCTCTGCCAGCAGAACACCAGCCAAGTCTTTGTTTTGTTCGAGGCAGTCCAAGGCGTCATGGGAGGTGCGCAGCAAAGGGAGCAAGCCTACAGAATCGCAGAAATCAGAGAGCAACTTGCACTGCTGGGCATCGTGCTCTAGCAACAGTACTTTGGCTTCCAAGTGTGTAGTTTCAGTCATCAATGGGCCTCTGGCATAGGCTAAATCGGCACTTCATCCTACACCGTCAATTGGTCGATTTAAGGGCAAAAAAGACTCATCCCGCAATAGAAGCGTTTCTGTCGCAAAGAACACCCTTGGAGCCAACAGGGCCGATCACGTTACAAAAAGTTACACGAAACGCCATCGCGAAGCCCGTTATCAAGGGCTTGTAACGGCGCTTTTAGTCTGAAAAGACTAGTGCACGCCAAACCGGAGAGACCTAGCATGTTCGGGCTATCTAGAGGTAGCGCTTTCATTTCAACCAAGGGGAGTTTTATGGTCAGTTTCAAAAAATCCGCACTTGTCGCCGGCATGGCGCTCATGTCGTTCGCACAGCAAGCCTCTGCCAACGCCACAATAACATTCGGTGACGTCAGCATTGGAGTGCAGCGCTTGGGAGCCCTAGGAGGCAACGGAGTCGGCATTTCGTTTGCCGGCGTAGGCGACGCCATCATTCCGGGTTGCCTGTGCGAAGGTTGGGGCGCTTCTTACGGCTCCGTCTTCGGATACTCCGGCAATGCTAACGGCGGCAACGTCAATGTAAGCGCGTTGAGTTTCGCATCTACCGCCTCAACTGCGGTGTCATCAGTGCTTGTGGGGTCGAGCCTGAGCGTGACTCAAGCCTATGCGCCTTCTGCCAGCGCCGGTTTGTTCAAAAATACCGTCACACTCACCAACACTGGTGTATCCGCGGTGTCGGACGTTCGCTACTCGCGCTCGATGGATTGGGATATTCCCCCGACCACTTTCAGCGAGTATGTGACCATCAACCGTGGCACGTCGAGCAACCTGCTCTTTTCCAACGACAACGGTTTTGGCACACCCAACCCATTGATCAATCCGAGCGATAGAGTTTCCGGCACGAGCAACGTCAGTTTTGTAGATTCTGGCCCCAATGACCACGGCGCATTTTTTACTTTCGGATTTGGCTCGTTGGCAGCCGGAGAGTCGAAGACCTTCAACATTTTTTACGGTGCAACTGCGTCAGAAGCGTCCGCCTTGAGCGCTCTGGGCACCGTGGGTGCAGAGGTGTTTTCCTTGGGTCAATCAGGTTTGGGCGGTCAAACCACAGGAACCCCGGCTACCTACATTTTCGGATTCTCCGGCGTGGGTGGAGCACCTGTGATCCCAGCCGTACCAGAACCGGAAACCTACGCCATGCTGTTGGCTGGACTCGGTTTGTTGGGCGCAGCAGCGCGTCGTAAGAAAAACAAAGCTTAAGCGCTTCTCCCGAAGGGAGCTAGGCTCCCTTTGCGCATCTCTCCCGCAGGCCGGCATACGCTGGCCTGTGCGGCATTGCCCAGACAGCGCCCTCGGCTGATGCTCGCGCCGACTCTTCCCGAAAACATAGCGATAGCGGGGGTTTTCTTGCGGGCTTGCGACGACTCAAGGGCTATGGCTACCATCGGCGCTCACTATTGCAACGACCCAAGCCATGCCACGCCCGCATCTGATATTTCACTCACACCTACCCACCATCACACGGGCCACACGCGCCACCGCTTGGCTGGGTTGGGTCCTGGCTGCCGGCTTAGCGGCAGTGGGACCCGCAAGCGCTGACGAGTTCGACTGGAGTATCGGTACCTATGTGGGCAAGTACCACGACGCGGAGCCGGCAGGCGCTCTGGCAGGCCGCGCAAATTACGCCGAGCACTACATGCTCGCAGTTACTGGCAGTAAGACCATCTGGCGGCACAGCGAGTGGCCCATCGCCATTGAGTTGGACGCCATGGCGGGCCAGCAAAGCGGCTTGGCCAACCTGACGGAAGTTGCCTTCGCGCCCACTTTGCGCTGGAGTGGCTTTCCTTGGCGGGATGTTTTGCGCACCGACATTCGACTAGCACCCCTGGGCGTGTCGTACACCAGCCGGGTCGGCCCCATGGAGACAGGGCCGGACGGGCGCGGCAGCCGCACCCTGAACTACTTGTTTGTAGAGGCGGCCTTCTCCAGCCCCAAAGCAACCGCGCATGAGTTTTTTGTGCGCTTGCACCACCGCTGTGCAATTTATGACCTGCTGAACAATTACGGGGCCAACGGCGAGGACTTTTTAAGCTTTGGCTACCGTCGTAAGTTCTAAGGGCGGCCTGGCGCTTGGATGAACTGCACCACATCGTTAAGCACCGGCGCCATCCACCGCAACGGCAGTGACAAAGCCGCCACCAGCGTGATGTGGTTCACCCGGGTGTGCATTTTCACGAGCACCGGAACCTGCGCTGCGTTCAGCCGCTCCGCCAGACCTGCGGTATTACGCTGAGGATTGACCAAGTCGTCCTCCAAGGCCGCCAGTAGCAAAGCGCGGGGCGCGCCGGGCTGCACATGGTCGAGTGGCTGCGAGTGAGCGGGGTAATGCGGGTGGTGAAACACTGGCATGGCATCCACATTGGTCAGGGGCAAAAAGTCATAGGGGCCTGCCAAGCCTACCCAGCCCGCCAGTTGCTGGGGTGAGCGCCCGTGGGCAGCTAGCCAACGGGGGTCGAGCGCCATCATCGCGGCGTTGTAGGCGCCCGCGCTGTGCCCCATCACATACACCTTGTCAGGGTTGCCGCCCCAGTCGGCGGCATGGTCCAGCCCATACGACAAGGCGGCCGCGCTGTCTTTTAAGAAATCGGGATAGCGCACCTCGGGATACAGCCGGTAGTCGGCTACGAGGGCCAGTATTCCGCGCGATGCCAGCGCTTCGCCCACAAACCGGTACTGCGCCCGCTCGCCGCGGTTCCATGAGCCACCGTAATAGAACACCACCACCGGCCAGCCCTTGGGCGGTTGTGCAGCGCGTGGCACATACACATCCAGTCGCTGGCGGTGCAATGGGCCGTAGGTCACCCCCTCGTGCAAGGTGTGGGTGCGTGAGGGGGTTAAAAAATTCAACACATCCACAGGCGAAAAGCCTGCAGCCAAGGCGGCGGGGTTCGCCAGGGTGGTCAGAAATGCAAAGAAGAGGCTAATCCGGTGGTTCATCCACCGGATACGCACGCCGGTGGCTTTTGGATTCAGCCCCGGATTCGGCTTCCACTCGAAGGCATCAGCGCACCAACAGCACCGGCACTTTGCAATGCGCCAGCACCTGGGTCGCGACGGAGCCCATGACCAAACTGGCAACGGCGCCATTGCCGTGCGACCCCATGATGACGAGGTCATATTTGCCCTCGGTGGCGATCTTGGAAATCACCTCGCCCGGCGAGCCTGCCCTCCACATACTCTTGGCGCTGATGTTGTGGCGCTGCAAGAACTTGTCGATCGGGGCAATAACTTTCTCAGCCTCGTCGGCATAGTATTTTTCGACGATGGCCTTGCCCACCGCAGCCCGCGCTCTGGGAGGTACCGCAACCGGCACGGTAAGCGCGGTGTACTCATTGGACGGGGTGAACAAGGTGTCGTGATTCACCAGATACGCCAACATTTTCTTGCTGTAAGCACTTCCGTCAATCGCCAGGAGAATCTTCATTTCAGCCGCCTTTCAAGGTGTACAAAAACCTGAGGCTATCGACTTCAGCGCCTTTCGTACACCAGTGGCCCTGTAGCTTGTGGCACATTGCGCTAGATCAAATTTGCTAATGAAAGTCCCGGCTGGTCGTCGCCAGCTCGCCCAGCAGGTGCGTCATGTCGACCACCCGCTTGGCAATGACGTGGCGGACCTGTCCGCCAGTGGCCTCGTCGCGCTGCCACACGCCGTAGACCGCCATGAGCCGCGCTTGGTACACCACGTCGCGAAACTGCTCTTTCACGGCCTTCCAGACGATCACATTCACACTGCCGGTTTCGTCCTCCAGCGTGACAAACACTACGCCTTTGGCGGTGCCGGGTTGCTGGCGGGCGGTGACGATGCCGCAGGCGCGCACCAGGCGGCCGCTGGGGTAATCGCGCATCTGAGCAGCAGTGAGTAGCTTCTGTTTTGATAGCTGCTCGCGCAATAGCAGCAGGGGGTGGGAGCGCAAAGTGAGGCCGGTAGCGGCGTAGTCAAAGGTCACTTCCTCGCCCTCCTCGGCCGGCGGCAGCTCCAACACCTCTTCCTCAATCGGCACGCCTTGCAGCAGTGCGAGCGCGGGGCGCAGGGCCGACGCATCCCACACCTGCTGGCGGCGGTGACCGCTGAGGCTGATGAGGGCATCGGCGCTGGCCAAGGCTTTGAGGTCGCCTGCATCAAGCGCGCAGCGCAGGGCCAAATCTTGGGTGCTGGTGAACAGCCCGTTTTTGCGCTCGACGCAGATGCGCTCGGCCACCGCCTGCTGCAAGCCGCTCACCATGCGCAAGCCCAGCCGGATGGCAGGTTGGGTTTGCATCACCCATCCGTACGGGTTGGGATGGCGGTCTGCAGGGTGTGGTGCGTGCGGTGGCTCCAGAGTGCAGTCCCAAGCGCTGTGCTGCACATCGACCGCGCGCACCTCCACACCGTGGCGCTGTGCGTCTTGCACCAGTTGCGCCGGGCCGTAAAAGCCCAGCGGCTGGCTGTTGAGCATGGCCGCCAGAAAGCAGGCCGGCTCATGCCGCTTGAGCCAGCAGCTCACGTAAACCAGCAGCGCAAAGCTGGCGGCGTGGCTTTCGGGAAAGCCGTATTCGCCAAAGCCCTCGATCTGCTTGAACAGCGTGTCGGCAAACTCCTGGGTGTAGCCGTTGGCCAGCATGCCGCCCACCAGCCGTTCGTAAAACTTGCCCACGCCGCCTTTGCGCTTCCAGGCGGCCATGGAGCGGCGCAACTGGTCCGCCTCCCCCGCACTGAAGTTGGCTGCCGCCATGGCGATCTGCATCACCTGTTCCTGAAAAATCGGCACGCCTAAGGTGCGCTTCAAAGCCTCCTTCAGGGCAGGAGACTCGTACACCACCGCCTGCGGGTTGGCCCGCGCCTTGAGGTAAGGGTGCACCATGCCGCCCTGAATCGGCCCCGGCCGCACGATGGCGACCTCGACCACCAGGTCGTAAAAACACTGCGGCTTCAAGCGCGGCAGCATGCTCATCTGTGCCCGACTCTCGATCTGAAACACGCCCACCGTGTCGGCTTGGCAGATCATGGCGTAGGTGGCAGGGTCTTCGGCAGGCACATCTTGCAGCCGCATAGGCGCGCCGCGCCACTGACCGATGAGGTTGAGGCAGCGGCGTATGGCGCTGAGCATGCCCAGTGCCAGTACATCCACCTTCAAGAGGCCCACGGCGTCTAGGTCGTCCTTGTCCCACTGGATGACCGAGCGGTCGGGCATAGAGGCGTTTTCCACCGGCACCAGCCTTGTGAGCGGGCCTTGGGTGAGCACAAAGCCACCTACGTGCTGGCTCAGGTGGCGGGGGAAGCCTTGCAACTGCGTGGACAGGTCCAGCCAGAGTTGCAGGCGGCGCAAGGGCGGCATTGGTGAGCCGTCCACCAACTTGTCGCAAGTAGACGATGGTGGTGAACCTGCGGCCAAGTCATTGCCGTGTTCGGCAACGCTACCTTTAGGAGCCAGAGCGGCAGGGCGCACAGCTCCGTGTCCCCCGCCCGCGTTGCGGGCTCCTCCTTGACCTACGCTGTGCGCCCTGCCGCCCTGGCTCTGTCCGGCCGCACCATCCGCCTGCAATTTGGCATCAAAACCACCTCTAGCGCTCGTGGAATATGCGCGAGAAGCTACTTTTTCGATAGCAGACTGCAGCCGCTCCGCCAGCACCGTGCGGCTGTACATGCCCGGGTGTTCCTTGGCCATGGCGGTAATCAGCACCTCGGGAATTTCCAGCGCCCGGCCCACATCGCGCAAGGCACTGCGCGGGCGGTAACTGGCCACCACGCCGGTAATGGCGGCGCGCTCGCGGCCGTATTTGGCGTAGATGTACTGAATAACCTCTTCGCGCCGCTGATGCTCAAAGTCCACGTCGATATCGGGCGGCTCGTCGCGCTCGCGGCTGATGAAGCGCTCAAACAGCACGTTCATGCGGCTGGGATCCACCTCGGTCACGCCCAAGCAGTAGCACACCGCCGAGTTCGCTGCCGAGCCCCGCCCTTGGCACAAGATGCCGCGCCCCCGCGCAAAGCGCACCAGGTCGTGCACGGTGAGGAAATACATCTCGTACTTCAGCTCGGTGATGAGGGCCAGCTCATGCTCCACCTGAGTGCGCACGTTGGATGGCATACCTGCCGGGTAGCGCTCCAAAGCCCCCTTTTCGGTGTACTGGCGCAGCGTCTGCGCCGGGGTGTGGCCGGGCAGCACGGCCTCCATGGGGTACTGGTAGCGCAGCGCATCCAGCGAAAAGCTGCAGCGCCCCGCCACCACCAGCGTGTGGGTCAGCTCATCGGTCGTGAACAGGGCAGCCAGCCGGGCGCGGCTGCGCAGGTGGTGCTCGGCATTGGCCTGCAGCGCGAAGCCGCACTGCGCCACCGGCAGGCCGCAGCGCACGGCGGTCAGCACATCGTGCAGCGGCTTGCGCGAGCGGGTGTGCATGCGCACCTGCCCGGTGGCCACCGGCGCCAGCCCGCTCACCGCCGTAATCTGCTGCCAGTGCGCCCGCTCCAGCGCCTGCATGCCGCCCAGCCCCGCGGACACCGCAAGCCAGCAATTCATACCTAATAGCCCTCTAGCCCTCGTAGCTATTGAGCAAGCAGCTTCTGTTTTTATAGCAAGTGGCAGGTGCAGCAGCACCTCGCAATGCCGCAGCGTGTGCCAGGCAGAGGCGTCCGGCTGCCCCAACCAGGCCACCCGGTAGTCGCCCTTGGGCGCCGCCATGCGCGCGCGGGTGATGAACTCACACAGGTTGCCCCAGCCCTGCAGGTTGTGCGGCAACACCACCACGGTGAAGCTGCCCCCCGCCGCCTGCCCACCCTGCGCTGCCGGGTAAGGCACCGCAAACTCCGCCCCCGGCAATAGCTGCAGCCCCAGGCGCTGCGCCTCGCCATGCGCGCGCACCACCCCGGCCACCGAACACTCGTCGGTAATGGCCAGCGCCGCATAGCCGAGCCGGTGCGCCCGCTCCACCAGCTCTTCCAGCTGCGAGGCACCGCGCTGGAAGCTGAAGTTGGAGAGGCAATGCAGCTCGGCGTAGGCCGGTGGCGCGGTGGCTACCGACTGCTGGGGCTTGATGGGCTTGGGGGATTGCATTTAAACTGTATAAAAATACAGTTTACTAGCGAGGCGCCTGCTATGCAAAACACACTTGAAAATCTAGAATACACACAACACCGTGTGTACAAGGAGACTCCCATGACCACTGCCATCAGCCGCGTCTTCATGAACGGCAACAGCCAAGCCGTGCGCATTCCGCAAGAGTTCCGGCTGGACACCAGCCGGGTCGAGATTTACCGCAACACCGATGGCGACTTGGTGCTGCACCCGATTCCGGCAGACCGGGGCGCGACCTTCCTGCAAGCGCTGGAGGCGTTTGACGACGACTTTGCCGACCTTCTAGTGGCCAACCAAGAAGCCCCACTGCCGCTGCAAGACCGGGAGCCGCTGTGAGGTACATGCTGGACACCAACATCCTGATCTACCTGATCAAGAACAAGCCTCCCGCGATCGCAGAGCGCATCAACGCACTCGACCCCACTGATGCGCTGTGCATGTCCTTTGTGACCTATGCGGAACTGCTCAAGGGCGCAGAACGAAGCACCCGCAAACCCGAAGTGCTCAAACGACTGACGGACCTCACTCGCTCCATCCCCGTGCGCTACGGCACCAGCGCCAGCTTGTGCGAACACTACGCCACGCAGTTCACCCAACTACGCGCCGCAGGCACCCCCATAGGTGCCAACGACCTGTGGATTGCTTGCCACGCGCTCGCGGACGATTGCACGCTGGTGACCAACAACCTCGGGGAGTTTGAGCGGGTGCAGGGGCTCAGGTTGGAGAACTGGGTGGGGTGAAACTGGGAAAGACATCTCAAGCACGAGCCTTAACCTAATCCTTGGAAATGTTTAACTTATTCCATTGAACCCGAGACACTTGGCATGATTGCGCGATATTCAATGAGTGAGGCCTTGCATTGAACAAAGGCCTGATCTTCTTCGCATTTGCGGTCGCCCTTGCCATTGGTTGGGGCTTCTATCGCTACAAGTGGGCTAACGCTTCACCCCGTTTCCTTGACCCTTGGGAAGAGCGCAAAAAAAACCAATAGCGTCTAGTGCGCGGAAGCGTCTCTCTTTTTATTGGAGTACTACTTAGTACCAATATCACTGCTATTCACGCCCACCCTTCACAGCTTGTTGTCGGAGTGGGATCAATTGCTGCTCTCGTAACGTGGCTCTATGGTGTCTGGGCACTACTCAGAGGAGCAACTTCAGTCCTCCAGTTTTTAGTCAAATTTAAACGTAGACCAAGTTGCGCCTCCGACTGGTATGGAATTACCATTTTGCTCATCTTTAGTTCGCTCTTGGCAATGGCTTTCACTGTGGCAGTTTGTGTGGGACTTTGGACCGGGCACGTTCCTGCCTTATCAAAGTCAAACTCATTTGTATCTCGTACCGAATTACCGGTTTATTACTGGATTGCGATCATTTTCTGGTGCGTTTCGACCCTTTTTTCTTTCAAGTTGACACGGGCAGTTTTCCGCCTTATGCGGCCGCAAACTGCTGGGGGCGAAAGGCATCGCGATGAGGTTGCACATAAGCCCTGAACTTGCTTTTAGTACTCATTTGCAAAAAGTCCTCTTCATCTGCAGCATGAACCGTTGGCGCAGTCCTACTGCGGAGCAGGTTTTTTCCGAACATCCAGGCATCGAATGCACATCAGCAGGCTTGAATCGTGGGGCTGAAAACCCGCTGACTTCTGAGTTGGTCGATTGGGCTGAACTTATTTTTGTCATGGAGCGCAGCCACAAAGCCAAGCTCTCGGCAGAGTTCAAACCCCACCTAGAGGGAAAGCGAGTGATCTGCCTCGGCATTCCCGACAACTACAAGTTCATGGACCCGACATTGGTGCAATTGCTTGAACGCAAGGTCTTGCCGTTTCTGCCCCGTGGCTAGGGAACCGCTTACCGTTCCACCAAACCGTATTTGGCCATCAACCGTTCCCGCTGCCCCGGTGCAAAGTTGATGCGCGCCGGGTCATGGCCCACGGCCGCAAGCAGGCGCTTGTCCATCACCGCAAACCACAAAGGCGGCACATAGGCGATGGGGAACATGCCGAAGTAGCCACTGGGCAGCTGCGGTGCTTCGTCGAAGTGCCGCAGCGACTGGTAACGCCGCAGTGGGTGGGCGTGGTGGTCCGAGTGGCGCTGCAAGTGGAAGGTCGCCCAGTTGGAGAACACGTGGTTGCTGTTCCAAGAATGCTGCGGCTTGCAGGTTTCAAACCGGCCGTTAGCATCCTGCTGGCGAAGCAGGCCGTAGTGCTCGATGTAGTTGGCCGATGTGAGCTGAAAGTTCGACCACAGCGACGCCAGCACCAAAAAGCCCAGCACCTGCGGCCCCAGCCACACACAAAGCGCCGCCCACAGTGCGACGGTAATGGCTGCTGGTTGCAATATCTCGTTGTGCCATGACCAGAAGGCCTGTCCGTCCAAGCGGGTGCGTTCGCGCTCCAGTGCCCATGCGCGGCGCCAGGCACCGGGCATTTCGCGCCACACAAAACGCCAGATCGATTCGCCCATGCGCGAAGAGGCCGGGTCTTGTGGGGTGGCCACATCGCGGTGGTGGCCGCGGTTGTGCTCGATGGTGAAGTGGCCGTAAAACGTGGGCGCCAAAATCAGTTTGGCTAGCCAGCGCTCCAGCGGCGCGCGCTTGTGGCCGATCTCATGGCCCAGATTGATACAGAAGCCGCCCACACCACCAGTGGAAATGATGAGCCCCAACAGCCCCACCCAGGTAATGCCGGCCACCTGGCTGAACCAGGCCGCACCGATAAACGCCGCCCACAGCAAAGGCACCAGCGCAAAGGTCACGCGGCGGTAGTAAGGGTCAGCTTCCAGCCCGGGCACTGCCGATTCGGGCGGGTTGCTGGTGTCGGTGCCCAGCATCCAATCGAGTGCGGGTGCCACGCCATACACAAAGAACACCGGCAGCCACAGCATCAGCGTGTGCGGGTACCAGAACCACAGCAAAGGGCCGGTCGCGATCGACAAGGGCACCAACAACGACAACACCCAGGCAAACCGCTTGCGGTCTTCATAAGGCTGCACGGGTTCGGGGGATGACGGGGGGATGTGGAGCTTGGCAGTAGTCATGGCCGCAGTGTCAAAGCGCCAAGCATGGGTTACCACCGATAGCGCCGCCAAAAGGTCGTCTTAAACTGCCAAACATGCCCCATTTGCCCGCCACCAAGGGAAAACACCCGGCCCCGCAGGCCCGCCCCGCGGCCGGAGCCGAGGCCTTGGTACACCCGATTTACGCGCGCCTGCTGCGCATGCTGCTCCAGCAAGCCGCGGTGGACAGCGACCGCGTGCTCGCCGCCGCTGCACTCAACTGGAACCAGCTGCTCACCACCGAACAGCGCTTGCCGCGCGACACGGTGATCCGGCTGGTGCAAGCCGCCATGCAGGCCACCGGCAAACCTTGGCTGGGCTTGGAGCTGGGCGATCAGGCGCCGGTGTCAGCCCACGGCCCGCTGGGCTATGCCGCCGTCACAGCACCGGACCTGCAACATTGCCTGATGGTGTTGGGGCGCTATGGCCCGGTGCGGGAAGACAGTTTCAGCTGGTCCTTCCAGATGCGCCCCGAAGGCGGCACCCTGCAAGTGATTGACCGGCTGGACTGGGGCAGTGCGCGCAGCTTTGTGCTCGACACCATGGCCGCGGCCCTGGTGCGGGTGCTGCATGCCGCAGTGGGCTCTCTGCCTGCAGGCCTGCGACTGGATGTGCCTCTGCTCCGCCCTGCATGGGTGGCGCACTACGAGCGCGCCCTGCCCTTGCAATTCGGGCAGCCCACACTGGCTTTGCATGTGCCGGCCGCCGCCTTGCGACTGCCCTTGCTGGGCGCGGACGCACGTGCGCACGCCGCCGCCTGCCATGAATGCGATGCCGCTTGGCTGAGCTGGTGCAAAGCAGCATGGCGCAGCGCGTAGCCAGCTTGCTGGGCCACACTCCGGAGGGCAGCTACCCCCGCCTGCCGGATATTGCGGCCCAATGCGAAGTGTCCGAGCGCACCCTGATGCGGCGCCTGGCCCTGGAGGGCACCTCGTTCCAGCAACTGCTGGACGCGCACCAACAAAGCCGCACACTCTGGCTCTTGCAACACACCAGCGACAGCGTAGAAGACATTGCCGGCCGCTTGGGCTACACCGACACCTCCAACTTCAGTCGCACCGTCAAGCGCTGGTTCGGCCATACGCCCAGCGCCTTGCGCAAAGGCACGCTCAGTTCAGCACCCGCCGAAACATCCCAATCGCCATCTGGTAGCCCAGCAGTTGCAGCTCCGCGTCGTAGCGCTCACCTTCGTCGCGCATGAAGGCGTGCACGCCGTTGAACTCGTGCCAGGTGAAGTTCACACCGGCTTTCACCAGGGTGCTGTAGACCAGCGCCCGGCCTTCGGGCGGGATGTGGGGGTCTTGCTTGCCCCAGACCATTTGCAGCTCACCTTTGATGTCGGGCGTACGGGTCAGGCTGTCGTTGCCGGCCTTGGATGGCACCATGCCGGAATGGATGTCGGTGGCGTAAAAGCACGACGTAGCGCTGATGGCCGGGTTCATGGCCGCGCGGTAGGCCAGCCCGCCCCCTAAGCAAAAGCCCATGGCGCCTACGCGGCCCGAGCAGTGAGGCAGGGTGCGCAGATGATTGATGATGACTTGCGCATCGCTGTCGTGCGCCTCCAGCGTTTTGGCCACTTTGTCGGCATTGCCCTTGTCGCGCCCGGCGTCGTCATAACCCAGCACGGTACCGATGGGGTTGAGCTCATGAAACACCTCGGGCACTACCACCACAAAGCCGTGCCCCGCCATGATTTGCGCGCTGCGACGAATGGGACCGGTCTGCTGAAAAATCTCGGAATACAGAATGATGGCGGCGTACTGCTTGGGCGCTACGCCCTCCGCCTCTTTGGGGCGGTACACATAGCAGCGCATCACGCCGGTGGGGGTGGAAAGGTCGACTTCGTGAGACTGAATTTGCACGGCAAGAACTCCGGTAAATAACGTGCCCCGAGTATCCGGCACCGGCAGGTGCCTCTGCGCCTGTCGCGCGGGTTACGCCGGCAGCGGTGCAGCGTCAGTGCGCGGCCTAAGATGCTTTTTTTACAGCAAGAGGCGCACCATGCAGATTCGATTCGACAACAAAGTGGTTTTGGTCACCGGCGGTGGTGGTGGCATCGGGCGGGCCAGTGCGCTGGCGTTTGCGCGGGCGGGTGCCAAGGTCGCGGTGACCGACCGCGACGTGGCCGCGGGTGAAAAAACCACCGCCCAAGTCAAAGCGCTGGGGGCCGAGGCGCTGTTCATTGCGGCGGACGTGATGCAGGCCGCGCAGGTACAAGCCATGGTGGCGCAGGTGGTGGCGCACTTTGGGCGGCTGGACTGCGCGTTCAACAACGCCGGCATTGAAGAAGAACACATGCGCCTAGCGGACTGCGAAGAGGCCACCTTTGACCGCATCATGGGCGTGAACGTCAAAGGCGTGTGGCTGTGCATGAAGTACCAAATCGCGCAAATGCTCACCCAAGGTGGCGGCGCCATTGTGAACACCGCGTCGGTAGCCGGGCTGGTGGGTGCGCCCAAAATGTCAGCCTACAGCGCGAGCAAACACGCGGTGATTGGCCTCACCAAATCAGCCGCCGTGGAATACGGGCGCAAAGGCATTCGCGTAAACGCGGTGTGCCCCGGTGTGATCCGCACCGAGATGTTGGAGCGCGCCGTGCAAGCCGACCCCAAGGTAGCCACTACCGTGGCAGGCGCTCACCCGATCGGCCGTATCGGCGAGCCTGATGAAGTGGCCGCCGCCGTGTTGTGGCTCAGCTCGGAGGCGTCCGGCTTTGTGACCGGCTTGGCCCACACAGTGGATGGTGGGCTGACTTCGGTGTAACGCCGCCAGGCCTAGTGATGGGTGCGGATCAGGCCGCCGCGCCGTTGCGATTGCGCAGGCGCTGCACCCAGCCCCAAATCGCCGGGCCGTACATGATCATGGCCAGCGCACCGGCAATCAGCGGCAGGGCCAAAAACACCCAGCCGGTGAGCACTTCCTTGCCAATCATCACCCCCACCACCAAGGCTACGGCGGGATTCACAAACGAGTAGCTGCCCGCCACCGCCGCGGTGGTGTTTTGCAGCAGCCAGAGGTAGGCGTTGAGCGCGATGAGCGTGCCGAACACCAATAGGTACCACCAGGCCAGCCAGGCTTCGTGGGTTACGTTGCCTAGCGAGCCTTGTGGCTCGATGACCGACGCGGCCACCACGCCCATCAACCCGCCGGCCAGCCACTCGGTGGCCGAAGCCATGGCGGGGCCGGGCAAGTCCAGCTTGCGGGATGCGTAAGAGCCAATACTCCAGCACAAGGGCGCGCCAAAAGCGGCCAATGCACCCAGCCAGCTGGCAGAAAAGTCGCCCTCCATCGCCAGCAACAAAGCCCCCGCCACACCCAGCACCAAGCCTACCCAGCTGGTAGTGGGCACACGCTCGCCGCCCAGGCGTGTCCATAGCGCGAGCCACATGGGCATGGTGGTGATGACGGTGGCCATGAGCCCGGATCCGATGCCCTGCTTTTGCGCAAACACTACCAGGTTCATGGACACAAACACCATCAGCCCGCCCACCAGCGCGGCATTGCGCCACTGGCGCCAGCTGGGCAGCTTTTCGCCGCGCCACAGGGCCCAGGCGAGCATGATGGCGCCAGCCAGGGTGAAGCGGGTGGCATTCATCCACAGCGGGAGAAAGCTCTGCACCGCTACCCCAATGGCAAAGTAGGTGGTGCCCCAAACGATGTACACCAACCACAACGCCACCATGAGCCGCCAGAACGGAGAGATGCGCCAGCCTTGCTGAAAATTTAGTGCCGAATTCATGGATAGTCCGTAAAATTTACGGCACCTAGCGCCGCAGGGCGTGATATTACCGAAAAACACGCCCAATGCAAGCAAATATTCAGACAGACACCATCGATGCCAAAATTCTTACGGCATTAGGTGAAGACGGCCGACGTTCTTACGCCGAGGTGGGTGCGAATGTGGGCTTGTCTACCGCGGCGGTGCATGAGCGGGTCAAGAAAATGCTGGAGCGCGGGATCATTCGCCGCTTCTCGATCAGCGTGGACCCGCACACCGTGGGGCTGAACTTCACTGCGTTTGTGGCCATTCGCAACGACGGTGGCGCCCACTGCCGCGACATTGCGCCCCGCCTGCGCGAGCTGCCCTCGGTGCAAGAGCTGCACAGCGTGGCCGGTGAATACGACCTGCTGGCCAAGGTGCGTACCCCGCATGCGCGCGACCTGGAGGCGGTGTTACTACAGATCAAAGCTATCCCCGGCGTGGCGCGCACCACCAGCACGGTGGTGCTGAACACTGAGTTCGAGGACCAGCCCCTGCGCCTGCCGGGCACCTGAGGGGCGGTCTTCGGCGTCAGACTGCGTCGGTTACCTTGGGGTGTTTGATGCCATGGAACTTGGCCTCCAGCTCCTGGCGCAGGGTTTTGCGCATCTGGGCTTCGGCAAAACGGCGCAATTCGTCAGGGGTTTGGGGTTGCAGGGGAGGCACGGGCGCCACCTTGCGGTCGTCATCCACCGCCACCATAGTGAAAAAGCAGCTGTTCACGTGGCGCACCTCCTGGGTGCGGATGTTCTCGGCAATCACCTTGATACCCACTTCCATGGACGACTTGCCGGTGTAGTTCACGCTGGCTAAAAAGGTCACCAGCTCCCCCACATGGATAGCCTGCAGAAATAGCACCCGGTCCACACTCAGCGTCACCACATAGCGCGAGGCATAGCGGCTGGCACAGGCATAGGCCACCTGGTCGAGCAGCTTGAGGATGGCGCCGCCGTGCACGTTGCCGGAAAAGTTGGCCATGTCGGGTGACATGAGCACGGTCATGGAGAGTTGGTGGGTGGGTAGGTTCATGGCTTGTGGATAGCGAAAGGCGTGCCAGTGTAAGGGGCCACCGTTTTGCTTCGCCTTCAGGCAAACAGCCCGTGCAGAAACCACGCCAATGCGTCCGGGTCTGCAGGCCCGGAGGCTGCCGCGGAGTGCACGCGGCCAGCCGCTCGCGGTACACCCACACCAGCCCCGCCTGCGGGCTGCGGGCAATAAAGTAGTCGCGCAAGGCGGGCTCGCCCTCCAACCAGCCGGTCTCCAGACGTTGCGGGCCGGCGAGCAGCGTGAGTTCGCCGTGGTAGTAGGGAACGCTGTGCTGCGGCGTGTGGCACACCACCAAACGCTGCGGCACCGGCAGCAGCCAAGTGGGGTACAGGTCGGCCGCGGGCAGCACTGCAGTCTCAGATTCAGAGCCTTTTTGGCCTCTAGCGCTCGTGGAATTTGCGCGAGCAGCTCCTGATTTCATAGCAGATTGGTTTTCTTTGCGCGCCGTATCTGCCCGCCACGGCTGCCAGCGCTGCATGCATTCGGGCCGGTGGTCGGCCTGCGGGATGGCGCACTGCACGCTGTGCGGACCCAACCGGGCAGCTAAGCGCTCCAGGGTCTGGTGCAGGCTGTCGCCCTTGCGCACGTCTTCGGGCAGCAGGCTGTGGCTCTCGCCGCCCAGCGGCTGGGTCTGCAGGCTGCGCAGGCGCAGGTACAGCACCGGCGCGGGCAACGTCACGCGAGCCAGCTGCTCACCCAGAATGCGCTGTAGGTGGGTGATGTCTTGCGTGGCCTCGGCAGTGCGCAGCTCCAAGCGACCTTGCTGGCCGCCGTGGTGGTGGGCGTCCACATGGCGGGTGTTGGCGCGGCGCGCATCCAGCTCCCACAGCAGCTCCAGCGCCAGCACCCCGGCCTGGCGGGCGCGCAGCCACACCAGCAGCTGCGCCAGCAGGCGGCGCGCGCCGAACAGCAAGGCGGGCGCCGAATCCACGCTCGCCGCCAGCTCCAGCGGGGCATCAAATACATCGGGCAGCGCAAGCCAGGGGTAGACCTCGGGGCGCTGGCCATAGGCGCGGTCCAACGCGTCCACCACCTCGGCACCAAAGCGCCGCACCACGCCCCCGCGCGGCAGGGCCCGCAGCTGGCCCCAGGTGCGCACGCCCAAGCGGGCCAGCGTGGGCAAGTGCACGTGGGCCGCCGCCAAGGTGTGCACCGGCAGGGCATCGGGCAGCACCGCACGCACCGGCGCGGCCTGCCCCACCCGACAGGCGTGCACCTGCAGCGCGGCAAGCGCTATCAAAGAAGTAGCGCCTTGCGCATATTCTGCGAGGGCTACAGGCTTATTTGGCTCTAAAAGCTGCCGAAGCAACGCTGTGCGCCCGCCAAACAGACGCTCGCTGGCCGACACCTCCAGCACCAGTACATCGCCCACGCGAGCCACCAGCGGCGTGAAGCGCAGCGCCCACCATGCCAGCGCGGTGGACGCATCCACCAGCGCAGGCTCGGTCGGGGCGGCCGCTGCATCAGGCGACGGCCGCAGCGCGATCCAGTGCATGGCCAGCCTCCACATCCGCATACCCAACCGCATCGGCCGCACCGTGCGCAGCAACGGCCAGCTCGCCCTGCGCGGGCGGCAGGGGCGGCCACGGCAGTGCTTGGCTCTCCGTGCCGCCCAAGGCCTGCTGCTGAAAAGCGGCGCGCATGGCGTGTGCATCTAGCGGCGTGGCAGACAGCATGCCCCACGCTGAAGCGCGCTCTTGCTCCATGCCCCGTGTCAAAGCACGGCTGGCGGCCAACAGCAAGCCCAATTGCTGGCTACGGGCCTGCAAGTGCAAGGGCTCGGCCAAAGGCGGGCCGCGCCGCTTGAGGATGTCGACCTCCAGCCCGTCGAGCCACCGCCCGTGCAGCGCTTGCCGGGCGCGAGCCATCGGCTGCACCAAGAGGCGCAGAAGGGCGGGGGATGCGTCACTGCGCGCCCGGTCTGGCCGCATCACAAACAGCAGCTTGTGGTGCTCGGCCGCAGCCAAGTGCAGGCGACGGAGCTGATCGCCCCGGGCCTGCGGCAGCCAAGCCAGCACAGCATCCACCTCGGCGCAGCGTAGCACCTGCTCGGTGGCCCAGAGACGGCCGGCGGCTTCATCTTTGGCGCGCGCGCCCTCCCCGGCCTTAGCAGATGCCAGCACCGACAGCAGCCGCCCCGAGCGCAAGCCCAAGCGGGAGAGCGCCGGTGCAAACGGCAGCTGGGGCGGCCCCACCAGCACCACCGGGCCGCGCCCGCAGGCTGCCAGCGCAGGCAGCAGCAGACGCCATTCGCTGTGCGCACCAGCAGGCTGCAACAGCTCCACCAAGGCACCCACCGGCCAACCGCCGCCGGGCAAATGCGCGTCCAGTAGTGCATCGCCCGTGGCCTGCACCGCCTCTGTGGGCGTGGCCAAGGTGTGCGCGTGCCAGACACCGGCGTGGATGTCCTGCGGATCCGGCACACCGGTGGCTGAGGCAGTGTCAGCAAGATGGGAATGGCGCGCAGCGCTAGTCATGGCAGGGGCTTCAATAAATTACTGTATTTTTAAACAGTATATGGAAAAGCCCCTTGCTATCAAAATCAAGAACAGGGTTTGCAGGCCTGGCGGGCGCTGGCGAGGTGGCCGGTTTTGCTAGAGTGCTCGCCATGAACACCGCACCGTCTTGGACCGCCTTGAAACCCCTGTTTGCATCCGCCTGGCAGGAAGCAGGCGCACACACTGACGGAGTCGCGCTGTGCGACGCACTGCTGGCGGCCTACGCCGAGCCGCACCGGCACTACCACAGCACCCAGCATCTGGCCGAGTGCCTGCACGGGTTTGAAGTCGTGCGGCATCTAGCGCAGCGGCCTGCCGAGGTGGCGCTGGCACTCTGGTTTCACGACGCGGTGTATGACGTGCAGCGCCACGACAACGAGGCCCAAAGCGCGGACTGGGCCCGGCAAGCGCTTACCACCGCCGGTGTGCAGGCCGAGGTGGCAGAGCGCGTCTACGAATTAGTGATGGCTACCCGCCACACCAGCGTGCCCGCCGCGGGCGATGCGCAGTTGCTGGTAGACATTGACCTCTCCATCCTGGGCGCCGACGCGCAGCGCTTTGCGCAATACGAGCGGCAAATCCGCAAGGAATATGCCTTCGTACCCGAGGACCTGTTCCGCACCAAGCGCAAAGAGGTGTTGCTGTCCTTCGCAAAACGCTCACGCATCTACGGCACTGACTATTTCCACGCCGCTCTGGAGGCCCGTGCGCGAGCGAATCTGGCGCGGGCAGTGACTTCACCATAGCGCCCAACCGGCGCAACGCCGCCCCTCAAGGCCGCCGGTAACTCACCTGCTGTTTGGACCAGTACGACGAATTCAAGCGATCCAGCCGTACGGTGCCTCCGGTAGACGGCGCATGCACAAAGCGGCCTTCGCCCACGTAGATGCCCGCATGGTTGGCGCGGCCATTTTGGGCGAATACCACCAGGTCGCCCGTGCGCAAGCTGGGCGCGGGGATGCTGGTGCCCCAATCGATCAGGCCACCGGTGGTGCGCGGCGCTACGACACCGGCGCGCTGTTGGTACACGTAGCTAATCAGGCCGCTGCAATCAAACCCGCTAGCGGGTGTGTTGCCGCCGTAGCGATAGGGCGTGCCCACCAAGCCAATGGCCATGACGGTGACGTCGTTGGCCTGATCCAGCGTCAAGCGGGCAGCCGGCGAGGGTACTGCAGCGGGCGATGAAGGGGTCGTAGGCGCACTCGAACAGCCCGCCAACACCAGCACTGCGCTGGCAAACAGCAAAGCACACAGCGCTCGCATCACAACTCCTCCACGCGCCGTCCGATTTCTGGCCAGCGGCTGCGAATGAACACCCAGGAGCACAGGCCCACACACATCATCAGCACCGAGGCTGTGGCCAAGCCGATGGTGGAATGCATCACCAGCGGAGACACCACCCCGGCCACGATGCCGTTGGCCGTAGAGCCCACAAACATCTGCAGGCTAGACGCCATGCCCCGGCGGTCCGGGTGCAAGTCCAGCACCAGCAAGGTCACCACCGGCACCATGAGTGCCCAGCCGAAAGCAAAAATGGCGATGGGGAACAGCGCCCAGCTCACATGTGCCTTGAACAGCAGGTTGGCGACAAGGTTGATCACCCCAATGGTGAGCATGATGAGAAAGCCGTTACGAATCTGGCGCTTCGGACTGATCTTGCCTGCAGCACGACCACTGAACCAGGCACCGCCCATGATGCCGCTGATGGTGAGTACAAAAAACCAGAAAAACTGCTGCGGTTGCAGCTCCAAGTGTTCACCCAAAAACACCGGCGCACTCAGCACATACAAAAACATGCCGTTGAATGGAATGCCGCTGGCCAGCGCCAGCAACAAGAAGCGCGGGTCGGAGCCCAGCTTCCAATACCCCGCCAACAGGTTTTTGACATGAAAGTGCTGGCGCTGTGCCGGTGGCAAGGTCTCGGGCAACAGGAAAGTAGTTGGACGTCCACAGCGCCACGCCGACTGCGGCCAGGAACCAGAAGATGCCGTGCCAGCTGGCGTGAATCAGCAGCCAGCCCCCCACCATGGGTGCGATCGCAGGCGCCACCCCGAAGAAAATGGTGACCTGGCTCATCACCTTTTGCGCTTGTGACGGCGGGTACACATCACGAATGACCGCGCGTGAAATCACAATGCCCGCGCCGGTGCACAAACCCTGCATGGCCCGGAAGAAGATGAGCTGGCCGATAGTCTGCGACAGCGCACACCCGACCGAGGCCACAGTGAACGCCGCTAGCCCCCACAGCACCACCGGGCGCCGGCCGAAGCTGTCGGAAATGGAGCCATGAAACAGCGCCATAAAAGCAAACCCGAACAGGTAAGCCGACAGCGTTTGCTGCATCTGCACCGGCGTGGCGCCCAGCGACTGGCTGATGCCGGCAAACGCAGGCAGATAGGTGTCAATGGAAAACGGCCCCAACATGCCCAGCAAGGCGAGCAGGATGGAGAACGCCCATTGCGGGGCGCGCCAGAGTTTTTGGGCTTCGGGGGTCATGAGATGCAGCAAACAGGTATAGCTCGCTATTGAAACACGAGGCAACGCCACGCCGAGGAAACCGTTTTCAAAAACCTGCATACTTGCGGCCGAACATGGGTGCACCAACTAGACAAAATCGCAAAAAAGGATTACTTTGAAACGCTGGTTCACTCGCAGTTTCGTATTCATGGTGAGGCTTTGCATGCTGGCGCTCAGCCTGGCCGGCAGTGCCTATGCGACAGCGCCGGTGATTCCGGTCCTCAGTGGCGATGGCTCGCCCCCCAAGATGTTTGTGCACGAGGGTGAGCAGCGCGGCGTGTTGATTGACATCTTGAACTACGCGGACAAGCAGATGCCGCAGCACCGCTTTGAGCTGAGTTTGTACCCGTGGGCCCGGGCTTACATGGCGTCGGCATCAGGCCAGGGCGGTTTGCTGGGCATTTCCTGGACATGGCGGCGCGACGAGGTGTTTGATTACTCCGAGCCCCTGTTTTACGACGAGGTCGTGATCGTGGTGCGCAAGGGCCAAGAGTTCAACTACCAGAGCCTGAGCGACCTGCAGGGCAAAACCCTGGGCACGGTGCGGGGCGCCAGTTTTGGCAGTGCCTTTGACCGCGCGCACCAAGACGGCGTGTTCTCGATCGAGGGGGACAGCGGCGCGCGCGACCGCCTGAGCAAACTCGCCGCCGGGCGGATTGACTGCGCACTCTTCAATGTGGGCAAGGCCGGGTTTCAAGAAACTCTGCGCCTCCACAAAGTACCCAAAAGCCAGTGGAAGAACTTTGTCGTGCTGCCGGTGCCGCTGCGCAAAGACCCGAACTACCTGGCCTTCCCCAAAACCATGCAGATGGGCGAATGGCTGAGGGGGTTTAACGAAGTCATCCGCCAAGGGTATGCGCGCGGCGAAATACAAAAGATCATCGAGCGCAATCTCTACGTTGAGCGTCCATAGTCACGCGCCCACGGCGCGCGCGTTTACCGGTGTGCCGGACTCATATTTCCGCCACACCCGGCGCAAGTCACGCGCGGAGGCAAAGCCACATGCCTCGGCCACCCGCTCGACCGGCCAACCATGCTGGGCCAGCAGCTGTTTGGCGCGGGCAATACGCAACTGCTGCTGGTACACCACCACGCTGATGCCGGCGTGCTGCGCAAACAAGCGGGTCAAATGGCGCGGGCTCACGCAAGCCACATCCGCTAGGTCAGCCAGAGTCCAATCGCGCTGCGGCTCGCGGGCCACCGCGTCTTGGGCGCGGTGGACTGCGGGGTGCATGTGGTTGCGGTGCGCCAGCCAGGGCGAGACCTGCGGGTCGTGGGTGCCGCGGCGCTGGTACATCACCAAACGGCGGGCCACGCGGGCGGCCAGTTCAGCCCCCGCCTCCAGCTCGATCAAGTACAGCGCGAGGTCTATGCCGGTGGTAATGCCCGCACTGGTAAGCACCTCGCCGTCGTCCACAAAGATGCGGTCTGACACCACCTGCGCGCGCGGGGCCAGGGCCTGCAAGTCGGCAATCAGGGTGTGGTGGGTGGTGCAGTGCCGGCCGTCCAGGCAGCCGGCCTGCGCCAGCAACAAGGCCCCGGAGCAAATGCTGGCCAAGCGGGTGCCCGGTGGCAAAGCCTGCAGCCAGTGCACCACGGCGCGTGCGGCGTCGGTGGCGTAGTCCACCGCCTCGTTGCTATTGCCCACCACCAGCACCAGGCTGCGCTCGGGCAAAGCGCTAGGCAGTGCCTCCAGGCCGGTCAGGCCGGTGTTCAGGGACGTAGGAATATCGCCCTGCGGACCGCACGCGTGCAGCGCAATCGGTGCGCCCATGTCACGCGCCATGCGCAGCGCCTCGGCCGGACCGGCGTAGTCCAGCATCAGCACATTGGGCGTGAGCACCAGGTAAATATGAAGCGGTGTGACAGCCGTCATGGTGTGCGCATCACTCAGCACGGCCGCGCTGCCAACGCGCCACCCACGGCGCCAAGAGCGGCGCGCCGAACACATTGAGCAGCAGCCCCGCCATCAACAGCGCACCACCGGCAAAGTGCACCGGCCGCAGGGCCTCGCCGAATACCACCCAACCCGTAGTCAAGCCAACCACGGGCACCAGCAAGGTAAAGGGTGCCACCCGGTTGGTGGCATAGCGGGACATGAGATGCGTCCACAAACCATAACCCAGCAAAGTGGCAGCCCAGGCCAAATAGGCGATGGCCGCGAAGGTGCTCCAGCCGATATTCTGCAAGGCCGTGGCGATCGCGTCGGGCCCTTCCATCACCAGCGACAGCGCCAGAAACGGCAGCGGCGGCACCAGGCTCGCCCACACCACAAAGGCCAACTGGTTCATGGGGCCGTAGCGGCTGACGGTGCGGGTCACGATATTGCCGCAGGCCCACATGACCGCTGCTGCCACCGTGAGCAAAAAACCCAGCAAGGGCATAGACACGCCAGCGCCTGCCGGCCCAGCGGCGCTACCTATCAACACCAAGCCGCAGGCGGCCAGCAACAGCCCGGCCATCTGGTTGGCCTGCCAACGCTCTTTGAGCCACCACGCCGCTAGCAACAGCGTGAAAAACGATTGCGACTGCAGCACCAGCGACGCCAAGCCCGATGGCATGCCCACGTGAATCGCGGTGAACAGAAAGGCAAACTGCCCCACCGAAATGGTCAGGCCATAGGCCAGGTACCAGCGCAGGGGTACCTTGGGCGGCTTCAAGAACAGCAGCGCCGGGAACGCCGCCAGCGCAAAGCGCAAAGCCCCCAGCAACAAGGGCAGCACCCCCACCACCCCCACCTTGATGACCGCAAAGTTCACCCCCCACACCAGAATAACCAGCAGCGCCAGCCCCAAGTCTTTGGGGCGCATGGGCATGGCCGCGCTCATACAGGTGCCGCCGGGTGCGCTTGGGGCGCGCACCCCTGCGGTTTGAAGACCCGCTCGGTGGACGGCGGGTTGTTGGCCAACTTGGCGGCAGGGCGAACCGGGCGGCGCACCAACTCGCCCCCGCAATTGGGGCAGATGCCATGCAGCTTGGTGTCTGCGCAGTCCGCACAAAACGTGCATTCAAACGAGCAGATGCGGGCATTCAGGGCGGCGGGCGGCAAATCGGTGTTGCAGCATTCGCAGTTGGGGCGGAGTTGGAGCATGGCGGGATTCGATCTCAGGGGCGACGATGGATACGACAGATGACAGCCCAACAAAAGCCCAGAATGCCCTTGAATGGAAAGGGCATTTGGACGAAAAAATGCTGCGCCCCAACGCAGATGAGTGCAGGCTTCAGGGTAGATACGGAGGACATGGAAGGACACCTTTGGTTAAACGGTGATTCAATGCTAGCCGCCGTTGCATGTGCGCGAAAGCACATTACGCGACAAGCAAAGGACAAAAAACGCCAGTATCTGTTCGATCAAAAAGACCCACAAATAGTAGCCCCCCTCTATTCCAAGGGGGCTTGGTCACATAAAGCGCTCTTTTGCACTCAAAAGACCAGACAATGATGCGAACAAACCATAACAAGGAGACAAAAATGGCCCAAGCCAAACTCATGCTGGACTACGTTTACAGCCACGAAACCACACACGCCGATCAGATTTTCATGACCCAGCCAGTCGGTGGCGGGCAGGTGGTGGACTACACCTGGAAACAAACCCTCGACCAGGCGCGCCGCATGGCCGCGCACCTGAAGGCGCAGAACCTGGAGCCCGGTGCGCGCGTCGCCATCCTGTCCAAGAACTGTGCCCACTTCATCATGGCGGAGCTCGCCATCTGGATGGCCGGTTGCACGACGGTGGCTATTTTCCCGACCGAGACCGCAGACACCGTGCGCTATGTGCTGGAGCACAGCGAGGCCAGCCTGCTGTTTGTTGGCAAGCTCGACACCTTTGACCAGCAGCAGCCCGGCATTCCTGCTGGCATGCCGATCATTGCCTTCCCGCTGGCCCCAAAGAACAGCTACGAGGCGTGGGATGCCATCACCGGCCGCACCAAACCCCTGACCGGCCAGCCGGCCCGTGGCGGCAAGGACATCGCCATCCTGATGTACACCTCCGGCTCTACCGGACAGCCCAAGGGCGTGATGCACAGCTTTGAGCGCATCACCGCCGCGGCTGAGGGCATCAATCAAGACACTCAGAACCGGATTGGCGCCAATACCCGCAACCGCATGCTGTCCTACCTGCCACTGGCGCACGTGTTTGAGCGGGCGTGGGTCGAGTCGGCCACGCTGGTGAACGGCAACACCCAGCTGTTTTTTGCCGAGTCGCTGGACACCTTCATTCAGGACTTGAACCGCGCCAAGCCCGTGACCTTCATCTCAGTACCCCGCCTCTGGCTGAAGTTCCAACAAGGTGTCTTCGCCAAGATGCCGCCCAAAAAGCTGGACCGGCTGCTGAGCATTCCGATTCTGGGCAAGATCGTGGGCCGCAAGGTGCTCAAGGGCTTGGGCCTGGACCACGCGTTGCTGGCGGGCAGCGGCTCGGCGCCCATTCCGGCCGAGCTGATTGCCTGGTACCGCCGCTTGGGCCTGAACCTGATCGAGGGTTATGCCATGACGGAGGACTTTGCGTATTCGCACAACTCCACCGACAAGATCAATGCCCCCGGTTGCGTGGGTGTACCGCTCAAGGGCGTAGAGGTGCGCATCAGCGAGGAAGGCGAAGTGCTGATCAAGTCCCCGGGCCAGTTTGTGGGCTATTACAAGCGCCCTGATCTGGATGCTGAGGTGTTTACCGAGGACGGCTTCTTCCGCACCGGCGACAAGGGGGAGCGCCGCGCTGACGGCCTGCTCAAGCTCACCGGTCGGGTGAAAGAACTCTTCAAAACCTCCAAGGGCAAATATGTGGCGCCTGCGCCGATTGAAAACCGCCTGAACGCCTGCCCCCGCATCGAGACCAGCATGGTGTCCGGCGTCGGCCAGCCATCGGCCTATGCCATCGTAGTGCTGGCGGAAACCGTGCGCCCCCAGGTAAAGGCAGACCCCGCGTTCAAAGCCGCTGTCCATGCCGAACTCGAGCAACTGCTCGACAGCGTCAACGCAGAACTGCCGGACTACGAGAAGCTGCAGATGCTGGTGGTAGCACCGGAGCCGTGGTCGATCGAGAACGGTATGCTGACGCCCACCATGAAAATCAAGCGCGCCCGCATCGAGTCCGCGGTCGAGCCACAGCTCTCCAACTGGTATTCCGGCAAGGACAAAGTGCGCTGGGCCTAACGCCTGCCCTGCACCTTCTGCGAAAAGGGCCTTCGGGCCCTTTTTGACGTCCGTATCCCTACTTGTGTTGATGGATTGAACTTCTCTATTAGCACTCACCCCCAACGAGTGCTAATATAAAAACCTGAAGAGAAGGAGTTCCTTATGTCCGCATTGATCGCAGCCCCCCGCACCGCCCTGGCCACGGCCAACCCGTGGTCATTGGTGCCGCCGCTGGGGAACTTGGACGCCTATATTTCCGCCGCTAACCGCTTGCCTATGCTCACGCTGGAAGAAGAGCAGGAATACGCCCGCAAGTTCAAGAACGATAACGACCTTGAGGCTGCCGGTAAGTTAGTGCTCTCTCACTTGCGCCTCGTCGTGTCTGTGGCTCGCCAGTATCTGGGCTATGGTCTGCCCCACGGCGACCTGATCCAAGAAGGCAATGTGGGCCTCATGAAAGCGGTCAAACGCTTCGACCCCGAACAGGGTGTGCGCCTGGTGAGCTACGCGCTGCACTGGATCAAGGCCGAAATCCACGAATACATCCTGAAAAACTGGCGCATGGTGAAGGTAGCCACCACCAAGGCGCAGCGCAAACTGTTTTTCAACCTGCGCTCCATGAAGCAACGCTTCAAGGGCGAAGACGCCGCTGCCGACCTCGACACCCATCGCGACACCCTGAACCCCGACCAAGTGCGCACCATGGCGCGGGAACTGAACGTGAAACCCGAAGAGGTGCTGGAGATGGAAGCACGCCTGGCCGGTGGCGACGTGCTGCTGGACCCCAGCCCTTCGGATGATGGTGAAGATGCCTTCGGCCCTATCACCTATCTGACAGACACCAACCACGAGCCGGTCGCCATGATCGAGGCCCGCCAACGCGACGTGTTGGCCACGGATGGCATCGCCACTGCGCTGAACAGCTTGGACGACCGCAGCCGCCGCATCGTGGAAGAGCGCTGGCTCAAGGTGAACGACGACAACTCCGGCGGCATGACGCTGCACGACCTGGCCGCCGAGTACGGGGTGAGCGCTGAGCGCATTCGCCAGATCGAAGTAGCCGCCATGAAAAAGATGAAAATGGCACTCGCCGCCTACGCTTGAAACTGCAGCGGCACAGACCGCGCAACTTCACGCACAATGCCCCTGCCGGCCCCGCCTGCAGGGGCTTTTTCTTGGACACAGAGTTATGACACCTACACGCCGCACCGCTGCAGTTGCTATGCTTTCCATAGCTGCCTGCGCACTATCTACGGGCGCCTACGCCCAAAACAACACCCAAACTGCATCGTGGCCGACCAAGCCGGTCCGCATCATCGTCGGTTTCCCGGGTGGGTCATCGCCAGACCTGACGGCGCGGGCGTTTGCCGAACCCCTGTCCAAAGCCTTGGGGCAGCCGGTGATTGTGGAAAACAAGGTGGGTGCTGCAGGCAACATCGCCGCCGACGCGGTCGCCAAAGCCACGGATGACCACACCATCGGGCTAATGATCAACGGCAACATGACGATTGCCAAGTTGCTTAACCCCAAACTGAACTACGACCCGCTCAAAGACCTGACGCCAGTGAGCCTGCTGGGCGTGTCGCCGCTGGTGCTCACAGCGCCTGCTGGTGCTCCGGGCAACAATGCCACTGAGTTTCTGGCCGCAGCGCGCGCCTCCGGCGACAAGTGGAACTACGGCACACCGGGCGTTGGCACGGTGGGCCATATCGGCATGGAACTGCTCAAAGCCAAGGCCCGTATTGCGCCCCTGCACGTGCCCTACGCTGGTTACCCGCAAGTCGCCACCGCCATGATTGCGGGTGATTTGCAGCTGAGCCTGTTACCGCCGGCCCTGGCATCGGCGCAAATCAAAGCCGGCAAGCTCAAAGCCATCGGTATTACCGCCAGTGTGCGCAGTGCTTTGGCTCCGGAGATTCCCAGCTTGTCAGAAGCCGGGGTGAAAGACCTGAACCTAGAGATCTGGAACGCAGTGGCCGCGCCCAACAGCATGCCCAAACCGGTGGTAGCGCGTTTGTCTAGCTTGTTCAGTGAGATTGCCCGCAGCCCGGAAATGCGCCAAAAAATGTTCCAGCAGGGTTGGACGGTGCAGGGCACCTCGGCCGAAGGACTAGCCAACCGGGTCAGAGCGGATACCGCCCTGCTGGGCGGCATCATCACTCAGCAGAGCATCAAGACCGATTAATCGGCGGCCACCGCCCGCCGGAGCGCTCACACCGCGGGTGGCGTGGCGCTCAGCTTTAGCAGCAGCTTAGGACTTCAGTAGCTGCTGAATATCGGCTGCAAGCACCTTCGCCCCGCTGCCATAGCGGGTAAACAAGCGGAGGTTGCCTTTGGTGTCATAGATGTAGCTACCGGCAGAGTGGTCCATGGTGTAGCTGGTCGGGGTCTGGCCATCGACACGCTTGTAGTACACCTTGAAATCTTTCGCCAAAGTAGCCAGCTTGTCGGGTGTGGTGTAGAGCGCGAGGAAGGTGGAGTCAAAGTTCTCCATATAGCCCTTGAGCACCTCGGGCGTATCGCGCGCCGGGTCCACGGTGACGAATAGGCCTTGCAACTTGTCCCCATCGACACCCAGCGCTTTTTTGACTTCGGCCAACTCGGTCATGGAGGTGGGGCACACGTCAGGGCACTGGGTGAAGCCAAAAAACATCACCACGATCTTGCCTTTGAAGTCTCCGAGGCGGCGCACCTGACCGTTGTGGTCGGTGAGTTCAAAGTCTTTGGCGTAGGTCACCCCAGTCACATCCACCGACGAAAACTGGGGCTTGGACTCAGAGCAAGCACTCAACAAGCCAGCAACGCCCGAAAATAGGGCGCCGGTAGCTATCAAACGAATAGCAGAACGTTTTTTCATAGTAAGTAATTATCCAGCAGCAAGGCCGCAAACAACACACTCAAGTGAATGAGCGAAAAGCGAAAGGTGGCACGCGCTAGATCATCCGAGTAATTGCGCAGCAGCCGCACCGCGTACCAGCAAAAACCCAGACTCAGGCCCACCGCTACCACCAGATACAACCAGCTGCTCATGCCATACACAAAGGGCAACAAGCACGCAGCCAGCAGCATGAAGGTGTAGAGCAGGATTTGCAGGCGGGTGAATTCGCTGCCATGGGTGACGGGCAACATCGGCAGCCCCGACTTGCGGTAGTCCTCGACCCGGTACAAGGCCAAGGCCCAGAAGTGCGGAGGTGTCCACAAGAAGATGATCAAAAACAGGATCAGGGCTTCAGGGCCGACGTCCCCGGTCATGGCCGACCAGCCCAACACGGGCGGCATGGCGCCCGATGCGCCGCCGATCACGATGTTCTGAGGAGTCAAGGGCTTGAGGATCACGGTGTAGATCACCGCGTAGCCGACAAAGGTAGCGAAGGTGAGCCACATGGTGAGCGGGTTGACCCAGAGGTACAAGATGGCAGAGCCGGCTGCACACAACATGGCTGAGAAGATCAGCGTCTGGGTGTCACTCAATTCGCCTCTCGCAGTAGGACGCCACGCAGTGCGCTTCATTTTGGCGTCAATGCCTTTTTCCACGATGCAATTGAACGCCGCCGCAGCGCCGGCGACGAGGTAAATGCCAAAGCAAGCCACAGCGGCATGGAGTACTTGCTCTGCCGTCGGCACCCCCGGCACAGCCAACACCATGCCGATGAGCGCACAAAAAACAATCAGCTGAATCACACGGGGCTTCGTCAGGGCGTGGAATTGCGCCAGCACAGAGGGCTTGGGGGCGGCCATATCAACAGTCATTCGGATTCTCTGGTTTTTGTTCTATCAGCCGGCGGCATCCGCATTGCGGCTCCGGACCCACGCCCACACTAAGACCATGACCAGCGCGCCTGCGCCGCCTGTGTGCATGACGGCGGCCAGCAAGGGCCAGCCGAGTACCACGTTGCTCAAGCCAGTGGCTAGTTGCAGCAGCAACAAGGCGCACAACCAAAGCGCTGGCCGCTTCAGCACCGGCTGCCGGTACCAATACCAAGCCAAGGCCCCCAACAAGGCAAAGGTGAGCATCGCCATCATGCGGTGCCCCATGTGGATGGCGGTAAGCGCCTGAAAGCTTAGCGACTCCCCAGCGGCGGTCAGCCCCAAGGGGCGCCAAAACTCTAGGGCGGCACCCCAGTCCATAGGCGGCCACATGGTGCCTTGGCACCCCGGGAATTCGGTACAGGCCAAAACCGCGTAGTTAGTGCTGACCCATGCACCCGATGCTGCCTGCACCACCAAAAGTGCAAGGCCCGCGACGGTCCAGATCACATAAGAACGCGGCAACCCCCTGCTACGGGAGGACAGCACACTCTGGGGTTGCCCCATGGCCACTTGCGCCACGAGCAGTGCCAGCAAGGTGTAACCCCCCAGCAAGTGCAAACTGACAATCGCAGGAAAAAGCTTCATGGTGACTGTCAAGGCTCCAAAAGCGCCCTGCACACAGACCCACACCAGCGTAACTGTCGGCCACCATGGGTTCACGGAGGTCGACGGCGAACGCTTATAGCTCCGCCAAGCCCAGACAGTCATCAGCGTGATCAATGCGCCCACGCCAGTTGCCATGTAGCGGTGGACCATTTCGATCCAGGCTTTTCCGTGGGTCACAGGGCCCTCTGGCAAGAGGGACTGCGCCATGGCGATGTCATGTTTGGCGCCCAAGGGGCTGGCATTGCCATAGCAACCGGGCCAGTCAGGGCAACCGAGTCCGCTGTCCGTCAGCCGCGTAAATGCGCCAAAGAGCACCAGGTCGAAGGTAAGAAACAGGGTCACCGCTACCAACGCTTGGTAGCGGCTCGGGCCGGTGCCGCCCCGGTGGCGCAGATAGACCCAGAGTGCGGGCACGCTGGCAATCAAGGCGCCAATCACCAGTACCCGCAAGAGCGGGCTCAAGTCGTACAAGCTTGTTTCCATGGTGGTACCTATTCGCGCCCGGCACGATCCCAGAACTGGGCGGCGCGCATCAATCGGTCTAAATCACGTTTGACCTTCAGGGCGGTCTCCGCATTCAACCCAGCAGGGAAACGCATCATCCAGTTACCTAGAGGATCTACCAGATACAAATGATCTTCCAGCTGGCGGCCCTGCTCTGCCTGCAGCCACTGGGCCAATGCCTCCCCGGGCACCCGAAGTACAGTGGCGTCTTTCAGTGCAGGCTGCAGTTCGGCAGACACCGGCACCTCATCCTTCACTAGCCAGACCCAATCGAGTCGGTCTTTCTCTTTCCCCAGACCCTCGCGCAGTTGGCGTTGGAGGTAAAGATGCTGTTGGCATGCGGAATCACACGCACCACTGGCGACACTCACAAAGAGCCACTGCCCCTTGAGCGCCGGAAGTTGCACCGGAGCACCCTGCAGGTTAGCAGCAGCAACAGCCGGCAAAGGTCGCTGCGGTTGAATCAACTCGCCGAAATTGCGACGCCCTTCGGGCCGGATGACGTAGTAGGTGAAATACGATGCAATCACTGGCGCAGCACATACCAACATGACAGCCAACATGCGCCAACGACCGGCGCGTGTATTGACTGCACGGGTCTGGAGCTCGCCAGAAGGCTCTGGCAAGGAGTGAACGGTCAGTCCCAGCGGGCGGTCATCAGAAATCGGCGGGCTAGACATGGAAATCAGTATCCTTGGGTAGTGAAGGGCGTCGTCGCAATTGAAACCAGGCAAACAGTCCGACAATCAGCGCGGTGAGTGCGAACCACTGCGCTGCATAACCATGGTGTTTTTCGACTCCGGCGTTAACGGCTGGCCAATCCCGCAAGAGCCCCTCAGAGGCGGGTCCGGTTTGAACTACCGTCACATGGGTCGCAAGTGCGAGCCCGGTCTCCAGGCGAAATTGCGATAGTTCCAGATTTTGCCGTATCGCCCCAAGGCTTGGGCCTCCCATCTCATAAAGCTTGGATGGTGGCAAGGCAATTCGACCGGTGACATCCACCGACCCCACAGGCGACTCGACCACCGGGAGTTGGCTGCGATCCACAAAATTGCGAGGGGCCCAGCCACGCTGGACCATAACCACAGTGTCGGTGTTCTGGATACGCAAAGGCGTAAGAACATAAAATCCGACCTTAGCATTCATCTGCCGGTTATCCAAAAAGACGGTGCGGTCAGCGATCCATTGCCCGCGTAGCTGAACCGGTCGATGCAATACCGACGAGGGGTCCTCGCCCTGGATCCAATCGTCACCAGCAAGAGGCTTCGCGTTTTGGGCGACTTGCATTGCACGGACAAAATCCTGCTTCTCGGCCGCACGACGCAACTGCCAAAAGCCAAGCGATAGTGTCAGCGCTGCAGACAGAAAAGCGGCTATTGCCATCGTCCACCAGCGCATATTCCTATTCACGTAATAATGCCTTTCATGACCTATCTCGCAATTTTAGCCTTTGTTGCAATTCTGGGTAGCCTAGGGGCTGCCCTCTATTTCATGTTGCGTGGCGGAAATTCCCAGCACGCAAAATCGAAAAACATGGCCCGCGCCTTGGGCTTGCGTGTCGGTGTATCCGTATTCTTATTTCTTTGTATTTTGGTGGCCTGGAAGCTGGGCTATATCCACCCGACAGGTATTCCTGAAGGCCGCTGATTGTGACTGAAACAAAAAAGGCACCCGAGGGTGCCTTTTTTGACGGTGTGCACTATCAGAACCAATAAACCAGCACGTAAAGTCCCAACCAGACCACGTCCACAAAGTGCCAGTACCAAGCTGCGCCTTCAAAGCCGAAGTGGCGCTCAGGGGTGAAGTGGCCCTTTTGCAGACGCAAGGTAATGAACAGCAACATCAACATGCCCACGAGTACGTGAAAACCGTGGAAACCGGTCAGCATGTAGAACGTAGAGCCGAATACCCCAGAGTTCAGCTTCAAGTTGTACGCGGTGTACGCGTGGTAGTACTCGTAGCCTTGAACGAACAAGAAGGTCACACCCAGCAAGACAGTCGCCCACATAAAGGTGATCGTCTTTGAACGATTGCCGTCAATCAAAGCGTGGTGCGCGATCGTCAAAGTGACGCCCGATGTCAACAACAGTGCCGTGTTGATCGTGGGCAGCCAGAAAGGGCCCATGGTGGTAAAGGGCTCGACGATGCCGCCGGGGGAAGCGGTCATGCCGGCAGCGACACTGGGCCAAACAGCCTTGAAATCGGGCCAGAGCAAGGAATTTTCCAAGCTACCGAGCGCAGGCACCGAATGTGAACGTGCCCACCAGAGCGCCGTGAAGAAGGCGCCGAAGAACATGACTTCGGAAAAAATGAACCAGCTCATGCTCCAGCGGTAAGAGATATCGATTTTCCGGCCGTATTGGCCGCCTTCGCTCTCCATGACGGCGTCGCGGAACCATTGGTACAAAACGAACAGCCACCAGACCATACCCAGCATCAAGGAGTATTTACCCCAAGCAGAACCGTTGATCCACTGACCTGCGCCGAGAATCACGAAGAACAAACCCGCCGACGCCATCACAGGGTGGCGCGAGGGGCCGGGCACAAAGTAATAAGGCGTTGTGCCGTGTGTCGCTGAGCTCATTTCTTCTCCATTTCTTCTCAAATCCGAATCTTTACACTGAGTTGACGCACGCTTAAGTGCTTACCACCCACTTCGCTAGGCTGATCAGCCCCACCACAAGAAGCACGGCAGCCATCAAACCCACGAGCACCACATGCAATGGGTTCACCTTGGACAGATCCTCGCGGTAACCTTTGTTACTGCGAATCCCCAAAAAAGACCAAGCCACCAGCTTCACACTGGTCAGAAAAGACACCTTCCCTGATGTGGCTTCCTGAGGCATCAAGAACCTGCAGACTCATCAAGCGAGGGCTTCACCACAGCCACGGGTGCCGGAGGCGTCTTTCCACCAACTTCGAAAAAGGTATACGACAAAGTGATGGTCGTCACGTCTTTCGACAGTTTGGGATCAATGACGAATACCACCGGCCACGACTTCTTCTCACCTGGCTCCAGGGTGTACTGACTGAAGCAGAAGCACTCGAGCTTGTTGAAGTGCGCAGAGGCTTGCATCGGTGCGTAGCTGGGGATAGCTTGGGCTGACATCCGGCGGTTTTGCACGTTCTGGAACTCGTATACCACCGTGCTCATTTCGCCGGGGTGAACGACCATGGAGCGCTGAGCCGGGCGAAACTCCCACGGCCCCCGGGAGTTGGCGTCGAACTCGACGGTGATGCTCCTGGAGGTATCCACCTGCGAATTCGCTGGTGGGGCCTTTTTGCCCATGATCACTTGTTCGCCGAGAGCCAAGATATTGATCCCGGTCATCTCACAAATAGCTTGATACAAAGGCACCAACGCATAACCAAAAGCGAACATGCTGACAGTAATCACCGCCAACTTGCCCATCATTTTCCGGTTTGCGCGGACATTGGCCATGCTACTTCCCCAACAAAATCATTTTGACCATGAACCCGAGAAAGAAGACTGCGGCCACGGAGGCCAGAATCAGCCCCAATCGTGCGTTCGCCTTCTTCTGATTGGTAGGCTCAGACATTAGCCGATCACCTTGGTCGCAGTAGCGTCCAACTTGGGTGGATTTTCAAAAGTGTGGAATGGAGCAGGGGAAGGCACTTCCCATTCCAAACCTTCAGCCGCTTCCCAAGGTTTCTGAGGCGCTTTTTCGCCTTTGCCCAACATGGCAGGCAAGACCACACCAAAGAAGAAATACACCTGCGCCAAACCGAAGGCAAAGGAACCAATGGACGCAATCATGTTGAAGTCAGCGAACTGCATCGGGTAGTCCGCGTAGCGACGTGGCATACCTGCCAGACCCAAGAAGTGCATTGGGAAGAAAGTCACGTTAAACGCGATCAGCGACCACCAGAAGTGCAAACGACCTTTCCACTCAGGGATCATCACACCGGTCCACTTAGGTGCCCAGTAATAGAAGCCGGCAAACATCGCATACAAAGAACCCGCCACCAACACATAGTGGAAGTGAGCCACCACGTAGTAAGTGTCTTGCAGTTGGATGTCGATGGGCGCCATGGCCAAAATCAGACCGGTGAAACCGCCCATGGTGAACACAAAAATGAAGCCCACTGCAAACAACATGGGGATTTCGAAAGTCATCGAGCCCTGCCACATGGTGGCTATCCAGTTGAAGATCTTCACAGCTGTTGGGACAGCAATCAACATGGTCGCATACATGAAGAACAGCTGACCCGTAACTGGCATGCCGGTTGTGAACATGTGGTGAGCCCACACGATGAACGACAAGATTGCAATGGAAGAAGTGGCGTACACCATGGAGGCGTAACCAAACAGCTTCTTGCGGGCAAAAGCGGGAACGATCTGACTCACGATACCGAAGGCCGGCAAGATCATGATGTAGACCTCAGGGTGACCGAAGAACCAGAAAATGTGCTGGTACATCACTGGGTCACCACCACCAGCGGGGTTGAAGAAGCTGGTACCAAAATGACGGTCTGTCAATGTCATGGTGATGGCGCCCGCCAGCACCGGCATCACTGCAATCAGCAGGTAGGCAGTGATCAACCATGTCCAGCAGAACATTGGCATCTTCATCAGGGTCATGCCGGGAGCGCGCATGTTCAAGATGGTGACGATGATGTTGATCGAACCCATGATGGACGAAGCGCCAAGGATGTGCATTGCAAAAATACCGGCATCCATCGAAGGCCCCATTTGCAGGGTCAAAGGCGCGTACAGAGTCCAGCCAGCAGCAGGTGCGCCACCAGGCATGAAAAACGAAGACACCAACATCAGCGCGGCAGGAATCATCAGCCAGAAGCTGAAGTTGTTCATGCGGGCAAAGGCCATATCAGATGCACCGATTTGCAACGGAATCATCCAGTTCGCGAAACCCACAAAGCCCGGCATGATGGCGCCGAACACCATGATCAAGCCGTGCATCGTTGTCAACGAGTTGAACAACTCAGGATTGACCAGTTGTAAGCCGGGTTGAAACAACTCAGCGCGAATCAACAAAGCCAGCACGCCGCCGATGATCAACATCGTAAAGCTGAACAATAGGTACAAAGTACCGATGTCTTTGTGGTTAGTCGCAAACACCCAACGCTGCCAACCCGTAGGGGCATGGTGGTGATCGTCGTGGGCGTGATCGTGGTGGTCTAGTACGGCGCTCATGGTGAGGTCCTTCTCAAATTTCTACGTTCTGCCTGAAGCCTTTATTTGCGCAAAGCCAGCACTTCGGCGGGCTGCACAACCTGACCGGTTTTGTTGGACCAGTTATTCTTCGTGTAAGTGATCACAGCAGCGATGTCTGTGTCGCTCAATGTTTTCCATGCTGGCATTGAGCCGTTGTTTTGACCATTCAACAAAATAGCGATTTGCTTGCTCTTGTCAGCATCAAGCACTACGGCAGCGCCGTCCAGAGCCTTGATGGGGCCAGCGCCTTTGCCATTAGCTTGGTGGCAGGCTGCACAGTTCTGGGCATACACCTTTTCACCGCGTTTGGAGATGTCGTCCAAGGCCCAAACTTTCGCTGGATCGTCTGCTTTGGCAGCAAGCTTTTTCTTCTCGCCGGCCACCCAAGCGGAGTAATTTTCTGCAGAGAGCACCTTTACATGGATGGGCATGTAGGCGTGCTCTTTTCCGCACAGCTCAGCACACTGACCATAAAAGTCGCCGGTTTTCTCAGCACGGAACCAAGTGTCACGCACAAACCCGGGGATCGCGTCTTGCTTGATACCGAATGCAGGGACCATGAAGGCGTGGATCACGTCATTGGCTGTTGTGATGATGCGGACCTTCTTGTCGACAGGCACCACCAACGGGTTGTCCACCTTCAACAAATAGTTGTCGATGGACTCGCCTTTCTTGGGGCCACCAGCGTCTGACAATGCGCGCTGATCGCTGTCCAAGGTGGATACGAAGCCGATACCCTCGCCCTCGCCCTTGATGTAGTCATAGCCCCATTTCCACTGCATGCCTGTCGCCTTGATCGTCAAGTCAGCATTGGTGGTGTCCTTCATCGCGACCACCACTTTGGTAGCAGGTAGCGCCATCAAAATCACAATGACGAAGGGAACGATCGTCCAGATGATTTCAACTGTGACCGACTCATGGAAGGTAGCGGGCTTATGGCCTACCGATTTGCGGTGCTTCCAGATGGAATAGAACATGACGGCAAAAACCGCCACGAAGATCACGGAACACACGATCAGCATAAACCAGTGAAGCCATTGCTGCTCTTGGGCAATTTTGGTGACTGCGGGTGCGAGATTCAGCTGATTCACAGCTGGGCCGCCTGGCAAATCATTCACAGCATGTGCTTGCGTCAAGAGGGATGTACTGGCAAAAGCACCGGCGGTCCACAGCATTGAAGCCAGTTTGTTCGTTGTGTTCTTCATCTCGTTCACTTTTAGATGCCCCAAAATAATTCACCGCACCGGATTCACGCCCGCCCTCAGGCAGCACGCAAAGCCGAACGAATCTCTCTAGCCAGTTGCGGTCGCAACTCAGGGCGGATGTACCGCCCGACCTGAATGGTTCGCCCGCGCTCTGACAACTCAATCAGCGAAGTATCACTTGCGCGCGGCTCAACTCTTACCCAGCCTCTTTGAAACTCTGCTTTTTCCAGCTTACCGCCACACTCCAGCTCAACAACGAGCCGGTTGTCCAGCAATGCAATGTGCTCTCCGTCGGTCGAATGCCTTGCGTACACGTAAAAGGCCAGCCCGACGGCAATCAACTCCAAGGAGGCGAATGGAATCACCAACGTTGCACCCTGGAACCAGAAGAAAAGCCCGATTCCCATGGAAATTACGCATAGCGCCACATAAGTCCACACCAACTGCAGGGGCGTTACGGAACAATTCCGCCGGAGAAGCCAGTGGACCTGTTGCCCTTCTACTGTCGCAAAGCGAAAACCCGGATTCGTCATGCGTGTCACCCGAAATGAACTGCGTCGATAAAAACTCAGTCCAAACTGGAGGGGGAATATGCCATCACCTCGTTGCTAACATTGTATGACAGTAACGAACTTGACAGGCGTCAGCCAGGCGCCACGCAAAGGGGAATCCGTAGGGGTTTTGCCTAGTTTTTCAGGGCGGCGCGCATGTCACCCAAGGAAACACGCGTCTCTGGTGCGACCTTCAAACGAAGCTTAGGCTTGAAGGCATGCCCGTAAACCACTTCAAAAGTGATCGTCAAGCGACCATCTTTTGCGCCTAGCTCGCGGGTGAGCCGCTCCAACAAATCTTTGCGCCACCCTTTGGTTCTGGTGCCGGCAAAGCGGTTCGTGTGCAAGTTGCGCCCCAAACCACGCAACTCTTCCAACAGACGCTCCGCCGAAGAGTAACTCAGGGTAATGCGCTCCATGTCCATCACAGGCTCCGCAAAGCCAGCATGTACCAGCATGTCACCCCAGTCGTGCATATCAGTGAACTGGTGATGCGGCTGCGGCCAGCCCGCGACGTCAAAAACACGACGCAACTCACGCAAAGTATCGGGGCCAAAGCAAGAAAACATCACAAACCCATCGACAGCCAAGTGGGTGTGCCAATCCCGTATTAAAGCCTGTGGGTCCGCGGCCATGTGCAGCGCCATATTGGCCCACAACATTTGCACCGGATCCGCCGCTCTTTCAAACCGGGGCGTGGCGCCCGTCCACCGCCCGGGACTCCACCACGCGGGCGTCAATATCTTCCGCGAATGCAGTTGTCTGGCAGCGGTGCTTTCGCACACGTAACTTTGCGCTTTGGGATAGCGCTTTTGCACCAGCAAATGTCCTTCATAGCCACCCCGCGAGGGCTCCCAATCCAACCACGTTACTGGCTTTTGCACGATCCACTGCAACCGGTCTTCCATGCGACGGGCGACCTCCTCATGCAGCCAAGGGGCGGACACCACCGGCGCATGGGCCCAACGGGCTGCGGCAACCGGGTCTATGGTAGGGGGCTTGTGATCAGTCATGGCCAGGAAAAGCGTTGGAGCGCGAGTATATTGGCCCCATGTTCAGCGCCTTACTCCAAGGGTTAAGCCGCCAAGTACCCAGCGTATGCCGGGTTTGCAGAGCTTGGCCCTCGCACCCGGTGTGCGAAGACTGTGTGCACGCATTTGCCCAGCCAGTACACCGCTGCGCGGTATGTGCGCTCGCCATCCCTACCACCTTGCATCACTGTAGAGCCTGCACTGACACACCGCCCGTATGGAGTGCAGCGCTTGCGGCCGTGGACTATGGCTACCCGTGGGACCGGCTGATTGCGGACTTCAAGTTCCAAGGCAACCCGGCTTGGGGGAGCCACTTCGCGACCATCATGCGCAGCGCGCCATGGGTAGAACCCGCATTGGAAGCGGCTGATTGGGTGATCCCGATGCCATTGGCCCGGGAACGTTTACTGGAGCGGGGTTTTAACCAATCCGCACTATTAGCCCGCCACCTGAGCCCTGCCAAAGTGCAAGAAGACTGGCTCTTACGCCTTTTTCACACCCCGCCGCAAAGTGGACTGTCACGCGAAGGGCGGCAACACAACCTGCAACACGCTTTTGCGATGGAGCCGCACAGCGGCGCGCGCTTGCAGGATGAAAACATCATTTTGGTGGACGACGTCATGACCAGTGGTGCCACCATGGCCGCTGCAAGCGTTGTCTTGCAGCGCGCCGGCGCACGGCACATTACCGCACTGGTGTTTGCGCGCACAGCCCGGGGGGATGCCGGAGCGTAGACAATCGGGGCATGTTTCATATTGTTTTAGTTGAACCAGAAATTCCGCCCAACACTGGCAACGTGATCCGGCTGGCGGCCAACACCGGCTGCCAATTGCACTTGGTGGAGCCATTAGGCTTTTCGATGGATGACAAGCACATGCGTCGCGCGGGCTTGGACTACCACGAGTACGCTCAACTCAAGCGGCACGCCAGCTGGCAGCAGTTTCTGGATGACGAGAAACCCGATCCTGAGCGCCTCTTTACCCTCACCACCCGGGGGACACGCAGCCCCTTTGAGGTTGCATTTCAAGCGGGGGATTGGCTGGTCTTCGGCTCAGAAACCAAGGGAATTTCTGACTTTGTGCGGACTTCGTTCAGCCCCGAGCGCAGTTTGCGCTTGCCCATGCGGCCGGACCAACGCAGCCTCAACCTGTCCAACGCGGTGGCGGTCACCGTATTCGAGGCCTGGCGCCAAAACGGTTTCGGCGGCTGACGCCAGAAGGTGCCCCCTATCGGGTGGTTTAAGGGTACTGGCGGACCAAGGCCTCTGCCACACAAGCAGGCTTGGCAGCCCCTTCGCGCTCGATCGTCACCTCCCAGCTTTGCTGGACACCCCCGTTATCAATCGGCTCGGCTGACAGCAGCTTCAGGTGGGCACGCAGCCGGCTGTTCACCGGCACCGGTGACACAAAGCGGACCTTGTTGAGCCCGTAATTAACTCCCATGCGGGCCTCGGTCACCGCCAAGCTGGCCTCCATAAAACGGGGAATCAAAGACAAGGTCAAAAAGCCATGCGCAATCGGGGTGCCAAAAGGCCCTTGGGCTGCGCGCACCGGGTCCACATGGATCCACTGATGGTCTCCCGTCGCCTGGGCGAACAAATCAATCTGAGACTGGCTAACAGTAAGCCACTCGCTGACCGCGACCGTGGTACCGACTTGGGCGGACAACTCCGCTAGGGTGTTGAAGGTTTTCATGCGCAAACGTTAGTGAGCGCGAACCCAAGTGCTTGTAGCCGGGGTGACAGTAATTTAGGTGCTCAACCAGTCGCAAATCGGTTGCCACTGCTGCAAATCGCGCTCGACCTTGCCGGGCGCCACGTCGAATATGGTGAGCCCTCGCGCGGTAGTCTGGATGTAGTTTTGGGTATCGCGCACAGAGCCGAGCACCGGCAAGCCCAAGCCGGTGACAAAGTTCTGGAGCTGCTCGGCAGCCAGTGTGCGCTCGTCGACCCGCATCCCGACAATGCCCACTTTGAATTTGTCGGCACGCGAGCTGGCAGCCAGCTCATCCAAGAAAGGCTTGGTCGCAAATATGTCAAAAATACTGGGCTGCAAGGGCACGACCACATGGGTCGCGATCTTCAAAATTTCCTTCAAGCGCTTGCCATGTAATCCGGCGGGGGTATCCAGCACTACGTGGCTGGTGCCTTTGGGCGGCTTGGCGACGCCTTCGTCGCTGAGGGTCCAGCCGGCAATCGGCTTGGCGGCGGCGGGGCGCAAACTCAACCAGAGCTGTGAGGATTGCTGACGATCGGCGTCCCCCAGCATGACGGCATGCCCTTGGGACGCGAAATACCCGGCAATTTGGGTGGACAGCGTGGACTTCCCCACCCCGCCTTTGGGGTTCGCAACAACAACCACGGGCATAAACAAAGTCTCCTGCAAATAACTGCGCTATGTTATCGGCATGGTCAATGAAAACCAACCTTCCTCTATTTATGTGATCTCGGCTCACCCGAACTGGCGCGACTCGCGGGCCAATCGCCAGCTGCACACCACCGCAACCACCACAGCAGGCGTAAGCGTATGCGACCTGTATGAAACCTATCCCGATTACGCGATCGAGGTACAGGCCGAGCAAGCCAAGCTTGAAGCGGCACAACTGGTCGTGCTCATGCACCCGATCCAGTGGTACTCCATGCCTGCACTGCTCAAGCTCTGGGTCGACGAAGTGCTGAGCTATGGCTGGGCCTACGGCCGGGGTGCCAGCGCCCTCAAAGGCAAAGACCTTTGGCTGGTAGCCAGCACAGGCGGGGCTGAATCGCCCTACCACCTGCAGGGCTACAACCGCTACTTTTTTGACGCATTTTTGCCACCCTACGAGCAGACCGCGGCGCTGTGCGGCATGCGCTTTCTCCCGCCCATGGTGTTGCACGGTGCGCATAGCGCGCCTGCAGCGTTGGTAGCCGAGCACGTGAGCACTTTCCGTGAACGACTGCAGACCTACCCACACTGGCCGGAGCTAGACGACCTGGCGGACTGTGTTGCCTGCGAAGTGCCGGAGCAGGACCGCCCTGCAGGGGAGCACTGAGATGGAGCATGCACCCGCCTGGCTGCTCAACAGCCTGATTTACCTGAGCGCTGCAGTCATTGCGGTGCCGATCTCCAAGGCCCTGGGACTGGGCGCCATCATCGGCTACCTGGCCGCTGGTATCGCCATCGGCCCCTGGGGCGCAGGGCTGGTCACTAACGTGGAAGACATTCTTCACTTTGCCGAGTTCGGTGTGGTACTGATGCTGTTTTTGGTGGGCTTGGAGCTGGAGCCGCGCCGGCTTTGGAGCCTGCGCCGATCCATCTTCGGCTGGGGCGCCATGCAAGTACTGGGATGCGCCACACTTTTGATGCTCGTGGCCATGGCGTGTGGTGTGAGCTGGCGCTTGAGTCTGGTGGGCGCGCTCGGCTTGGCACTGTCGAGCACTGCCATCGCCCTGCAGGTGATGGAGGAACGCAACCTGCTCCCCACCCCTAGCGGCCAGGCGGCGTTCTCCATATTGTTGTTTCAGGATGTGGCAGCCATCCCGATCTTGGCGCCACTGCCTTTGCTCGGCGCTGCTTCAGGGCAAAACAGCGATCTAGCCCCCGTAGAATATGCGCAAGCAGCTATCAAAATAATAGCGGTTATCGCCAGCTTCATCTTGGGTGGGCGCTTGTTGTTGCGCCCCGTGTTTCGCTGGATTGCTCGCTCCAACACACCAGAGATATTCACCGCAGCCGCTTTGCTGCTGGTGGTCGGCATTTCCGCCTTGATGCTGTTGGTTGGCTTGAGCATGGCTTTGGGCGCCTTTCTGGCGGGCGTGCTGCTGGCCGACAGCGAGTACCGGCGCGAGCTGGAGACCGACTTAGAGCCTTTCAAAGGCCTGCTGCTCGGGCTGTTTTTTATTGCGGTGGGCATGAGCATTGACTTTGGCGTGCTGCGCGAATCACCGGGGGCAATGGCACTCGTGGTACTCGGCTTTCTGGCGGTGAAGGGTGTCGTGATTTACACCCTGGCAAGCCACATCCAACTCCCCTTGGCCGAACGCCCGGTGTTCACCCTGCTGCTGGCCCAAGGGGGCGAATTCGCATTTGTCGTGTTTCAGGCCGCCGCCGGAGCCCGTGTGTTCCCAGCGGAGACTGCTTCCCTGCTGATCGGCGCGGTCGCAGTCTCGATGTTGCTAAGCCCCTTGGTACTGGTGGCGGTGGACCGCCTGTTGCTGCCGCGTTTTGCGAGGTCGGACGCCACAACGTTAGAGGAAATCGCAGAGCAGCAAGAGGCGCCCGTCATCCTTGCCGGCTTCGGCCGCTATGGTCAGATCGTCGGCCGGGTGATGTTGGCGGAGGGTATTCCAGCCACCGTGCTGGACCATGATGCCGAGATGGTGGAAGCCGCCCGCAGCTTCGGCTACCGCGTGTTCTTTGGCGATGCCACCCGCCTTGACCTGCTCCGCACTGCGGGTGCCGGGACTGCGCGTGTACTGGTAGTCGCCGTGGATGATGTCGAGCAGTCCTTGGCTATTGTGGATCTGGCGCGTGAGCACTTTCCCACCCTGCCCATCGTGGCCCGCGCCCGGGACGTCACCCACTGGAACCAGCTGCGCGAGCGTGGTGTCACCTTGGTAGAGCGGGAACTGTTTGAATCCAGCCTGAGCAGCGCCCGCAGCGTGTTGCAGTTGCTCGGCCAGCCCGCCCATGTGGCACGCCAGACCGCCATGCGCTTTCGGCACCACAACCTTGCCTTGTTTGAAAAAATGCGCCCGCACTTCAAAGACCGCAGCAAGCTGATTGCCACCATCAAACAAGGCCGCCAGCAGCTCGAAGAGCAAATGACCCAAGAGCGGGCAGACCAGGAAAAGCGGGACACCACCCGGTGGGTGGACTAATTCTCACCGTGCTAACCTTGAGCCCATGTTCAATCCATCCCAAGAAGACGTACGTCGATTTTTTTGCTCCACTTACGCCAAAGCCAAGGCAGGGCAATCGCTTGAAGCTATAGAAATCATAGCGTCACAATGGATGGACGAGCATCCTGAATACCAGGCGGATTTTGCGGATGTGGACAGGGCCTTGACAACGATGTACGAGGCAACCGAAGGTCGCACCAACCCCTTCCTGCACCTGAGCATGCACTTGTCGATTAGCGAACAGTGCAGCATCGACCAGCCGCGGGGCATACGGCAGGCGGTGGAGCTGCTGACCCACAAGCGGAACTCATTGCACCAGGCCCACCACGAAACCATGGAGTGCCTGGGCACCATGCTGTGGGAAAGCCAGCGGGCCGGCCGGCCACCCGACGGCAATGCGTACATCGCCTGCGTGCAGCGCCACGCCACCAAAGACTGAGCCTGCGCTTTCACGCAACTGTCACGGACCTTGTCACGCCGCTGCCATCATGCGGCGATAGCATGAATCTTCTGTTTTCAGGAGACTCTGTCCATGCAGGAATTTCTTAAGCAACTCAAAATCCAGCGCTGGGATGACCACCGCTATTACCACCACAGTCGCATCAACCAGTCTTTGCACCTGGTCAGCGCCATCAGCTTTGTGGTGGCCTATGCGCTGCTGTTCAAAGACCCCGCCTTAGCGGCTTTGGTCGCCTGGCTCATTTCGATGACGGCCCGACAATCCGGCCACTTTTTCTTTGAACCGCGGGGCTATGACGAGGTCAACAAGGCCACCCACGAATACAAGGAAGAGATCAAAGTCGGCTACAACCTGCAGCGCAAAGTAGTGCTCATGGCCGTCTGGGCCGCAGCTCCGGTGATGCTCTGGATAGACCCGACCCTGTTCGGTTACTACGAAGCCACCAACGGCTTTGAAGCATTTGCCCGCCACACCGGCGAACTTTGGCTGGCAGTGGGCGTCGGTGGCCTGATTTTCCGGACCGTGCACCTCTTCTTCATCAAGGACGTGATGTCCGGTCTGGTGTGGATGACCAAAATCATCACCGACCCCTTCCACGACATCAAGCTTTACTACAAAGCACCTCTGGCCCTGATGCGCGGCGAACTCATCGAACCCCGCGGCAATATGGACCACGCCCCCACCTGACCGGAACCCGTCGCCAGGTTCCGGCCCCCTGCGGCTCAGAACTTGGCGGCCAGCATCTCCCGCAGGATGCGGCGCTTGATGACCTTGTGCGTCTGGGCGCCATCGGTCCACCACCAACCGTCCTGCTGCATCGCCTGACCCGCCGCCACAAACCGTCGGGTTACCTCCTCAAAGTCCGTATCGCTGAAGTTCAAGCTGAAAATCATGCGACCGGTTCCCACCCAGCTCAAGGCCAGCCCTTGCAAACGCAAATAGTGCTGAAACAACCAGTGGTAGCAACCGGGCTGCGTGTAGGTCACGGTCCAGATGGTCGACAGGTTGGCCACGCGTACCGGCAGACCCGCCACCCCCATGGCATGGTTGAGCTGCGATGCGCGGCGGTTCCAGACACCATCCAGATCGGTGTACAGCGCTTGTACCTCGGGTGTTTCGAGCCTGCGCATAAAGGCATTCATGGCGCCCATGACATAGGGGTGCGAATTGAAAGTGCCGCGGGCAAAGCAGATATCAGCCGGTGCTTCATCGCGGAAGCGGCGCATCCATTCGCGCTTGCCGCACAGCACGCCGATGGGCAGCCCGCCGCCCAGTGTTTTGCCGTACGTCACCATATCGGCACGCACGCCGAAGTATTCCTGTGCGCCACCGGGTGCGAGGCGGAAGCCGACAAACACCTCGTCAAAAATCAGCGCAATGCCGCGTTCATCGCAAATCGTGCGCAGGGTTTGCAGCCATGCGGTGTAAGCCGCTTTGTCGAACCCGGCTTTGCGCGAACCGTCCAGCAAGGATCCGTCGCTGGGCGCAGGCATGTTGGGGTGCAGGGCCTGCAAGGGGTTGATCAAGATGCAGGCAATGTCACGGCGCTTGCGCAGCACGCGCAGAGTGCCCTCGCCCATTTCAGACAAGGTGAAGGTGTCTTTGGCCGTCATCGGGTTGCCGATACCAGGTTGTACATCTCCCCACCAGCCATGGTAAGAGCCGCAAAACCGCACCAGCTTCTTGCGGCCGGTGTGGTAGCGGGCCAGGCGCACGGCTTGCATCACTGCCTCGGTGCCGGACATGTGGAAAGACATCTCGTCCATGCCCGAGGCTTTGCGCAGGCGCTGCACGTTGTCCACCATGACCGGGTGGTATGCGCCCAGCACCGGACCCAGGTCGCGCGCGATGGCTGCACCTTCGTCAATGCACTCTTTGTAAAAGTCATTGCCCATCAGGTTCACGCCATAGGAGCCAGTCAGGTCGATGAACACGTTGCCGTCCAAGTCGGTCACGGTCACGCCGGAAGACGACTGCAAAAACGAGCCGATCTTCAAGCCTTGCTTGACCATGGACTTGAACTGGTAGGGCACGCGGTAGGCACTGACGAACTGCATGTCCGACAAGCCATCGATCACCGAAGCACCCGCCTCCAGGGTCTTGGGGTAACGCTGCGCAATACCTTGTACCAGTGCGGCAAATGCTGCCTTGCGGCGTGCCACCACATCGACTGGCGCACCGTCCACGGCGAAAACCTGGTGCTCGTCGTAGCTGTAGTTAGGCAGCAAAGAAGCCAGCAGGCGCGCATTGCGCGGATGGCCTGCCAGCGAGCGATGCTTGGCAAAGGACAGCTCGGCACGTGCCTTCAGTTTGCGCAAAGCCGCTATGGCCGCCGCCGTGCCCACGCCGGCCAGCAGCAGGGTTTGGAGTTCTAGAGATTCATTCACGACATTCACCTTTCAATCCAACTTCACTATCAACAATCACCATGCAACTACGTGCACAGATTCAAAAAATCCTCAGCCAGGAAGACCTGAACTTCCTGCTGACCAACCGCATTCCGCGCCAGGCGCTCACCCGCTTTCTGGGGTGGTTCAGCAAAATCGAGCAGCCGCTGGTGCGGGATGCCTCGATCGGTATCTGGAAGTTCTTCAGTGACCTGGACTTGCGCGAAGCCAAAAAGCAGCGCTTTTCCAGCATGCATGACTGCTTCACCCGCGAACTCAAAGACGGCGCACGCCCGGTGGCGCAAGACCTTGACGCGATGACCAGCCCGGTCGATGCCATCGTGGGCGCGAGCGGCCCCATCGAAGGCACCCGTGTGTTTCAGGCCAAGGGCTTTCCATACACCCTAGAAGACCTGCTGGGCCCGGACGCAGACGTCAGCGAATGGCGCGACGGCAGCTTTGTGACCTTGCGACTGACATCCAGCATGTACCACCGCTTCCACGCGCCCCACCACTGCACCGTGGACGAAGTGCGCTACTTCTCGGGCGACACCTGGAACGTGAACCCGATTGCCCTCAAGCGGGTGGAAAAACTGTTCTGCAAAAACGAGCGCGCCTTCATCGGAACCCGGCTTAACGGCCCGGGCCCGCTGAATGGACAACGGGTGGCGTTGGTTCCGGTGGCTGCGGTGTTGGTAGCCAGCATCCGGCTGCACTTTCTGGATGTGTTGTTTCACCTGAAGTACACCGGCCCCAAAAAGATCGCCTGTGACGCAAGTTTTGAGCGCGGGCAGGAAATGGGCTGGTTTCAGCATGGCTCCACCGTGATCGTGCTGGCGCCCAAAGGCTTTGTGCTCGACGCAGGCCTAGAGCAAGGGGCGCGCGTGCGAATGGGCCAGCCGCTCCTTCGCTGGCAATCCTGAGGCGTTCGCCCTGCTCGCGGGGACGGAAGCAAACGGCCGTCCATGGCGCTCCAGCACCGAGCGCAAGGTGTGCAAAAACGTGTCGGCCACCGCATCCCAGCTGCGGTCGGCCACCGCCTTGGCAGCCGCCGCGCGGAAGCGTGCAAGGCGCTCAGGGTCCACCGCCAATTGCACTGCGGCATTGACAAAGGACACATCGTCGCCTGTAGGCACCAGCACCCCGTTGTCACCGCTTTCAATCAATTCCAGCGCCGCGGCACAGTCGTATGACACCACCGCCAGCCCGCTGGCCAATGCTTCGGGCACCACGTTGCCATAGGTCTCGGTCATGCTGGGGAACAAAAACAGGTCGGCCGAGGCGTAGTGCGCCGCGAGGTCGCCGCCCTTTTGCACACCGGCAAAGTGGGCTTCGGGGCAGGCTTCGGTCAGCGCCTTGCGCAAAGGGCCATCGCCCACAAACACCAGTTTCACATCCGGCACGCGGACTTTGATGGCGCGGAACGCAGCCACCACCAAGCCTACGTTTTTCTCTTTCGCCAAGCGCCCGACCAGCAAGATGACGGGCTCATCGCCCTGCACACCCCATTGGCGGCGCAGCGCATCCGAGCGGTGTTGCGGACCAAATTGCTCCAGTGCCACGCCACGCGACAGCAGGGTCACATTCTCGTAGCCGCGTGCGGTCAGGTCCTGCACCAGGCTGCGGGTCGGCACCATGGTGGCTTGGGTGCGGTTGTGCAGTTTGCGCAGGTAAGACTCGATCGGCGTCTTTAAGAGACCAATGCCGTAGTGCTGCGAATAGCTCTGAAAATTGGTGTGGAACGAGCTGGTGATGGGCAGCTGCAACTTGCGAGCTGCCGCCACCGCAGACCAGCCTAGCGGCCCTTCGGTGACCACGTGCACGATATCGGGCCTGCGCTCACCCCACAGCTTGATCAGGCGGTTCTTCGATGGCATGCCGAAGCGCAGCTCACCATAAGCGGGCAAGGGCACACCTTTGGAGAGCACTTCGTCCAAGCCCTCATGCTGCACACCCGCCTGCTCGCGCGGCTGGCGCGGTCGCACCACCTGCACCGAGTAGCCCTTTTGCAGCATGCCGTTGACAAGCCACCCCAGCGTCATGGCCACGCCATTGACTTCCGGGGGGAAGGTTTCAGTCACGACGGCAATCCGCAAACTGGAAAGCTGCGGAGCGAAGGACTCGATGAGGAGGTCGTCGGAGGTTTTCACACACCCGAGACTAGGCAGCGCACATAACAGCTTGATGATGGTTTTTTGACAGTTTGGCGTCGCTCACGCCACCCGCAGCGGCCACCATTGCCCGCGGTAGAGCACACACACCAGCGCCATCCCCACAACCACCATGACGCCAAAGCCCCATATCAAGGTGTGCAAAGGCAGGTTGAACGCAGTAACACCGGCGTAGACCACCAGCATGGCCAACATGCCTGCGTTTTCATTAAAACCCTGCACTGCAATCGAGCGCCCCGCTGTGAGCAAGGTGTAGCCTCGATGCTGCAACAGCGCATTCATGGGGACCACAAAAAACCCCGCCATGGCGCCCACCACGACCATCAGCACCGCGGCGGCATATATCGACTGCACCCACAACATCATCGGTATCACGACACCCAGCAACAGCCCCAGCGGCAATAGATGGACAGCCCGCTCCAGCACCACAAATCGGCTCGCAGCCATGGCGCCGGCCACGACACCCAGCGCAGTGACCCCCTGCAGGTAGGCCGCTTGATCCAACGGCAGGCCAAACGCCTCGTGCGCCCAACGCAACACCACGAGTTGAAGCGTCGCGCCGACGCCCCACAACAAGGTGGTCACCGCCATGGACATGCCCCCGACCTTGTCTCGCCAGAGCACCAGGTTTTCACGCCAGAACCGCAGCACCAACGTACGCGGGTGCATCGAATGGGCGTCGTAGCAGGCACCACTATCAGGGATCCACAGGCACACCACCATGGCAATGCTGTTCAATAGCAGCAAGACCCCCATGCCACCCGCATAAGCACTGCCCTCAGCGGGCTGCCAGGCTAGCAATAGAGGGCTAATTAAGAGCCCTCCCAGAACCGTGCCCAAGATCACGGCACACACCGTGGCCCCTTCAAAAAAACCATTCGCCCGCACCAGTGCTGCGGGCGGCAGCAACTCCGTCATCAGCCCGTATTTCGCAGGCGCATAGAGGGCTGCGCCCCAGCCCGCCACTGCAATGGCCAGCAGAGGATCCGCCCCCTGCAGCAATAGCAACATGGCGATGACCTTGAATGCGTTGGACAACACCATCACCCGCCCTTTGCGGAATGCATCTGACGCAGGCCCCACAAACGGTGCCAACACCACATAAAACACGGTGAACCCGATTTTGAGCATTGGTATCCGCCAATCCGCCTCTGCCAACTCCATCACCCGGGCGATCGCCACAATCAAGAACGCGTTGTCCGCAAGCGTGGACAGAAATTGAACACCCAACAACGAATAGAACGCGCGGGGCATGGGGCGGCTGGAGTTCGGCATGGCGTTGCGGAGAGTAAAGCTGCGCATGCTGCCCGCGGGTTATGAAGCCTGCGTGACACGCCCTCGTGACGCGGCCGTGTCATGGATTTGCCGCAATCCGTCCCTAGCATGCTGCAAAACTTGCTACCGGAGCACGTCTTGCGACACCGACTTGCCCACTGGGCTACCCATGCGTTGATTGGCTGCGCGTATCTCAGCGTTCCGGTGGCTCCGGCCGTGGCCAGCCTGGTGTTTTGGCGGCGGCGATACCTGCTCCGCTACCGGACCACGATGCGCAAAACGCTGACCCATATTCAGGCGCTGCGGCAGGGCCCTGCACTGCATTACTTCCGGGACGTGGCTGGCCAGGTGAAACAAGTGCCCGAGCACATTGAAGGCGAATGCGTGCAGTGCGGCAACTGCTGCATGAACCACCAATGCATGTTTCTGGAGCCTGCAGGCGCAGAAAAATTCCAGTGCGGTATCTATCACTCCCCACTGCGCCGTTGGTCCAACTGCGGTTCGTTTCCGCTCCACGGCCATGACATCGCCCGATACCAATGCCCCAGCTACTACGTCTCGGGCGGGCAAGACAAGCCAGTCATCCCGATCCACCCGGCACGGGTTTAAGGCGCACGCCCAAACAAAAAGCCGCTGAAACAGCGGCTTTTTGTTGTGGGAGACAGTGGCGATTACTTGAATCGGTTTTGCGGCACCACTTGCAAATCGGAGGGCAATGAACCCACGTAATTCGCCAGCTCTTTGAGTTCAGCATTGCTGAACTGCTTGGCAATACCACCCATGATGGCGTTGCCACGACCGATATTGGCGTTGCCCTCGACTTTGTAAGCCTTCAGCGCAACAAACAGGTAGTCGCTGTGCTGGCCGGCAATTTTGGGGTAAGTCGGGTCGATAGGCTTGCTCAAAGACTCACCGTGGCAGGAGGCGCAGTTGCCTTTGGTCAACAGTGCGTTGACCTTTTCAGAGGCTGCCGGCGCTTTGCCCAATGCTGGGGCACCGGCCACCACGCCACTGGCTTCGTAATAAGCCGCCAAGTCCGCAATGTCTTGGTCGGTCAAGGAGGCAGAGATACCCTTCATGGAGGGGTGCTTGCGCTCGCCCTTCTTGTAGGCATTCAACGAGGCCGCAATATACTGGCCGGTTTGCCCGGAAATCTTCGGAACCTTGTGGATTTCGGGGAAGCTGGACTGGTAACCCACGATGCCATGACAGCCAATACACATGGCGTTCTTTTTGGCTCCCGCCTTCACGTCGCCCTGCACACCCTCAGCATGAGCAGCGAAAACGGTCACAGAAGCGACAAGCGCGGCGGACAGCGACAAGAGAAGTTTGTTCATTTTGCGATGACAATCACAGAGTGATGACGTGGTGGTTTTGTGAAACCATTATATCGAGAAGGCCCTCCGTAGAACCCCTATGTTTGATCGCTATCAAGCAGCAACACAGACGCTTTTGCTATGAAATTCACCGGTACCTCTAACTACGTTGCCACCCAAGACCTGATGCTGTCGGTTAATGCCGCCATCACCCTGCAGCGCCCGTTGCTCGCCAAGGGCGAGCCCGGCACCGGCAAAACCATGCTGGCCGAAGAGGTGTCTGAGGCCTTGGGCATGCCCTTGCTGCAGTGGCACATCAAGTCCACCACCAAGGCCCAGCAGGGCCTGTATGAATACGACGCCGTGAGCCGCCTGCGCGACTCGCAGCTCTCCGATGTGGATGGCGGTGAACGCGTCAAAGACATCAACAACTACATCATCAAGGGGGTGCTGTGGCAAGCCTTCACTGCCGACCAGCCCGTGGCGCTGCTGATTGACGAAATCGACAAGGCCGACATCGAATTCCCCAACGACCTGTTGCGCGAGATCGACCGCATGGAGTTTTACTGCTACGAGACCCGCCAACTGATCAAGGCCAAGCACCGGCCGCTCGTGTTCATCACCTCCAACAACGAAAAAGAACTGCCCGACGCCTTTTTGCGCCGCTGCTTCTTTCACTACATCAAGTTCCCGGACGCGGCCACCATGCAGAGCATTGTGGATGTGCACTTCCCCGGCCTGAAAAAAGAGCTGGTCAGCGCCGCCATGAAAACCTTCTTCGAGGTGCGCAACCTACCGGGCCTCAAGAAAAAGCCCTCCACCAGCGAACTGCTGGATTGGCTCAAGCTGCTGCTGGCCGAAGACATTCCGGCCGAAGCCCTGCAAAGCAAGGACGACAAAATGGCTATGCCCCCGTTGGTGGGTGCACTGCTGAAAAACGAACAAGACGTCACGCTGTTTGAAAAGCTGATGTTCATGCAACGCCACAACCGCTGAGCCATACCCGATGAAAAACAATTCGTTGATTGAAGGTCTAGCCGGCGCTGTAGGTTTTTCGAGAGATGTACTGCCAGGCTCGTGGTCAGACCAACAGGCTGCGCGCCGCTGGCGCAAGCACAACCAGAACAAGGCAGACTAAGCCCATGGCATTCGTCGAACCCGTCACCCTGAGCGCCCGCGGGGTCACACTCCTGCCCCTGGCTTTGGAGCACGAAGACGGTTTGCGCGCTGCGGCAGCTGACGGTGAGCTCTGGACTATCCGCGTGACCTCAGTTCCCGAGCCGGAGAACACCCGCAAATACATTGAAGACGCGCTGGCCATGCGCGAGGCCGGCAACCGCTTTGCCTTCGCCGTCACCGAAACGGCCACCGGCAAGGTGCTGGGCTGCAGCAGCTACCACGACATCGTGCCGGCTGTGAAGCGCGTCGAAATCGGCTGGACTTGGTACGCCAAAAGCAGCCAGCGCAGCCACGTCAACACCACCGCCAAGCTGCTGCTTTTGACACACGCGTTCGAGACGCTGGGCTGCCACGTGGTGGGCTGGCGCACCGACAACTTCAACTTCGCATCCCAAGCCGCCATCGAGCGCTTGGGTGCCAAAAAAGACGGCGTGATCCGCGGCCACGCCCTGCGCCGCGACGGAACCATCCGCGACACCGTGATGTACAGCCTGCGCAGTGGTGAGTGGCCGGAAGTGAAGGCACAACTCTTGTACCTGCTGGACAAACCGCGCACCTGAGGGCACCCCCATGCTTCTGGACTTCTTCTACACCCTGCGCTCCGCCAAGCTACCCGTCTCGGTCAAGGAATACCTGACCCTGCTAGAAGCGCTGCAAAAAGGAGTGGTCGGGCCCAACACTCAGCAGGTGGATGGTGAAGGCGAGGCCAGCGGCTACAGCATTGACGACTTCTACTTTCTGGCCCGCACCACGCTAGTCAAGGACGAGAAGCACTACGACAAGTTCGACCGGGCTTTCGGCGCTTACTTCAAGGGCATCGAGCACGTCAGCGACTTCACCAAAGACATTCCGGCCGAGTGGCTGCGCAAAAACTTAGAGAAGTTTTTGACGCCCGAGGAACAAGCCAAGCTGCAGGCCATGGGCTGGAACGAGCTGATGGAGACGCTCAAGAAGCGCCTCGAAGAACAAAAAGAACGCCATGAGGGCGGCAGCAAATGGATTGGCACAGGCGGCACTTCGCCCTTTGGCGCTTACGGGCAGAACCCACAGGGCATCCGCATCGGGCAAGACAAGAGCCGCAACCGCAGCGCCGTGAAGGTGTGGGACCAGCGAGCCTACAAAGACTACGACGACACCCAGGAACTCGGCACCCGCAACATCAAAGTGGCGCTGCGCCGCCTGCGCAAGTTCGCGCGCGAAGGCCATGAGGACGAACTGGATCTGGACGAGACCATCAGCAAGACTGCAGCGAATGCCGGCTTTCTGGACATCAAGATGCGCCCGGAGCGCCACAACAACGTCAAGGTACTCCTATTAATGGATGTTGGCGGATCAATGGACGACCACATCCAACGGGTAGAGGAACTATTTAGTGCCACTAAAACCGAGTTCAAACACCTTGAGTTTTATTACTTCCACAACTGCGTCTATGACTTCATGTGGAAGAACAACCGCCGCCGGTTTGCTGAGAAGTTTGACACCTGGGACATCATCCGCAAGTACAACAAGGACTACAAGCTGATCTTTGTGGGCGATGCCACCATGAGCCCGTATGAGATTTTGCAACCCGGCGGCAGTGTGGAATACAACAATGAAGAGCCCGGCGCTGAATGGCTGCAACGGCTCATGAATGCTTTTCCCAAATTCGCGTGGATTAACCCAGAGCCTCAGGGCGTCTGGCAGTACCGGCAAAGCATCAGCGTCATCCAGCAAATCGTGCAAAACAAAATGTACCCGCTCACCCTCAAGGGCCTGGAAGAGGCCATGCGGCACCTGACCAAATAGGTGCGGCTCCGCTGCGCAGGATGCAGCCTCGCGGGCCGATACAATGCGACCCGGAGTCTCCGTAGTTCAATGGACAGAACGGTCCCCTCCTAAGGGACAGATACAGGTTCGATTCCTGTCGGGGGCACCATATGCACACTGGCCCTCAACCCGCGCGCCGAGCCATAGTGGTTTATTGCAAGAAACGGCCTTCACGGTCCACCATGGACAAGTCTACGAAGCGGGCTCCCTCGTGATTGCCTTGTCGATATTGAATGACCACTCCCCCCAGATCGAAGCGCGAATTGGACATGGTCTGCAACCAGCGTGCACGTGTCAGATCGCGCCCATTGGCCTGCAGGGTCATCGCAAATGCTTTTGCAGTCATGTACCCCTCTAGCCCACCGTAGCTGAATTCCGCTTTGGAGTCGGCCTTACGCGCAGCATCTTGGTATTCGCGAGTAATGGCAAACTTGCGGGCCGTGGGGCGGGGAACCACCTGGGCAAAGACCATGCCATTAGCCAACGGCCCTAAGGCTTTTGCAATTTGCGACGACCCGGAGTTCACGGCCATAAAGGTAGTTTTCAGCCCCGCTGCCTTAGCACCCGCCACCAGCTTTGTGTATAGCGTAGCCGATCCGTGATTCAGAACCATGTCCGGTTTGTTGACTCCAATGCTTTTGATCCATCCAGCAATTTGCGCATCACTCTCGTCCCCACTGAAGGGGATGTCTTGCACAAACTGCAGCCCCAGCTCTTTTGCAATGCGCTGTACGTTCCCCAAATGCAGTTGCCCGACCGGCGTATCCGCGCGCAGAAAACCTACTGTCTTTAAACCCGTGTTTTTGCCCCACGTCATTAGGGCCTCGAACTCGTCTTTATGCTCAGCGCGCACAGGAAACACCAGCGGCTGATGGGGGCTGCGCAAGTTCGGCGCGCCAGCCAAGGGACCAAAAAATGGCACTTTCAGCTCATTGGCAGCTTTCATCACAGCTGCAGACGGCCCACCATCGATAGAACCAAACAAAATAAAAACACTATCTGCAACGAGCTGACGGGCATTGGCCTCTGCCTTTTCGGCCTTGCTATCGTCATCAAAGATGCGGCTCACGATCTTGCGGCCATGCACTCCACCAGCCGCATTAACTTGGTCAAAATACAGCTTCATTCCTGCGGCAGCAGCAACGCCATACCCGTTACTCCCGCTCTGAAGACTTAGGTTCTGCCCCAACACAATGGTGGAGTCCGTCACGCCCTGTGCATGCGCAGCGCCAATACAAGCAATTCCAACGCATGCGGCGAAGCACCACTGGCGCATGAAAATAGTTAACTGACTCATAGGAACACTCCTGAAAAAATCCATGCGGCGCCTAAACCACCCTGGCCATCTCGGCAAACGCGCCGCCACCTGCAGTGCCGCATGTTTTATTGTGCTCGAATCTGCTTTGATTCTGATGCGAGGGTCGCCACTCTGAAAGCCCTTCTGTGACTTTGCTCAAGGTATTGCCAACTTGATGCGCGGCCGAACGTGCGCAGCGTTCAGCTGCCTGCAAACTGCTGACTGAAGAAAAACCCGCTTATGGCAACGGCTGTGAAACTAAAAGCTGCGTTCGCCTTGCCATAAGAAGGTGTTTGTTTTTATGTCCAATCTGGCATTAGCGCTTGTCCATCATTCCGCATTAGCTATTAAAACAATAGCAATTCAGCGCTGGCGCAATGCGATGATGTCTTCCCGCGCCGCCTCTGCTAAAGCCCTGCGGTCGCGTCCGTTTGCGGTTTGTAAGGCTCCAAAGCTCACCACGACTTGAATGCCGTCGCTGCACAGGGTGCGCCACAAGGAGCTCAGCAAGGTATCGTCGCCAACGTAGCATGGTGCAAAGCTCTGTTGTCCTTCTGCGTCGAGGAACTGGAGCGCCACTGGCTGAATGGGCGCACCTGCGGAGATGGCTGCTTGCAACAAATTGGCATGAAAGGGCAGCACACCCGTGCCGTCGCCCGTGGTGCCCTCGGGGAACACGGCCAGCACTTCGCCCAAGCTCAAGCGCTCGGCCATGTGGTGAACCACCCGCATGGCGTCGCGACGGGATTCGCGCTCGATGTACAGCGTGCCGGCGCCGGTGGCCAGCGTGCCCACCACAGGCCAATGCTGAATATCGGCCTTGGAGATAAAGCGGCAATGCCGCGCCGCATGGATGACCACGATGTCCAACCAGGAGATATGGTTGGCGGCCAGCAGCACCGGACCACTTGCGGGCGGCGTGCCATTTACTACCAATTTGATAGCTAGTCGCGCAAGCATGGCGAGGGCCCAGGCCTGAACTTCTGCATCACGCTCCGGCTGTGTTAGCCGGGGGAACACCATGCGAATGCGCCAGGCACCCGCCAGCACGTGCGATAAAACGCGGGCAATGCGCCACAGGGCTTTGAGTTGGCGCATGGGATGGAACCTGTCGCGCCGTTTAAGCCGCGGTGTAGGCTACGCGGCCACCGACCAGCGTGGCTTTCACGCGGCCGGGCAGTTCGTAGCCGCCGAAGGGAGTGTGCTGCCCTTGGCTGGCCAGCGCGGATGGCTCCACCACCCAATGGGCGGCGGGGTCAAACACGCAGATGTCGGCCGCACCGCCTGCTGTGAGTCGGCCTGCGCTGGCGGCAAAGGTGCCCAATGCGCCGCCAAGTACCTGAGCTGAACGGCTGGTGACGGTGGCCACTGCATCGGCGACGCCCAAGCCGCTCTCTTGCGCCCACTTGAGGGCCAGGCTCAGCAGCAGCTCCAGGCCGGTGGCGCCGGGTTCGGCTTCAGCAAATGGCAGTGTTTTTTCGTCGGCGCTAACAGGGTTGTGGTCCGAGACCAGCGCATCAATAGTGCCATCGGCCAGGCCGGCACGCAGAGCATCGCGATCGCGCTGCTGGCGCAAGGGCGGGTTCAGGCGCATGCGGCTGTCGAAGTAGCCAATGTCCACATCGGTCAGGTGCAGGGAGTTGATGCTCACATCACAGGTTACCGGCAGGCCTTCGGCCTTGGCCTGGCGCACCAACTCCACACCGGCGGCGCTGCTGATGCGGCACAGGTGAACGCGAGCCTTTGTTGCGCGCACCAGCTCAAAGATGGTGTGCAGGGCGATGGTTTCAGCGGCTACCGGCACGCCGGAGAGGCCCATGCGCGTGGCCAAGGGGCCGCTGGCGGCCACGCCCTTACCGAGGTAGGCCTCTTGCGGGCGCAGCCACACGGTGTAGCCGAAGGTGCTGGCGTACTGCAAAGCGCGCTGGGTGACTTGGGTATTGAGCAAGGGCACTTCGGCCTGGCTAAAGGCCACGCAGCCGGCTTGGGTGAGCTGCAGCATTTCGGTCAGCACCTCGCCCTGCAGGTTGCGGGTGAGCGCGCCCAGCGGGAACACGCGCGCCTGGTGCAAGCGCTCAGCGCGGTAGCGCAGCATTTCGACCAAGCCTGCTTCATCCAGCACCGGCTCGGTATCGGGGGGGCAGACCACGCTGGTGACGCCGCCAGCCACCGCAGCGGCCATTTCGCTGGCCAGCATGCCTTCATGCTCGTGGCCGGGCTCGCGCAAGCGCACGGACAAATCGACCAGGCCCGGGGCGACGATGCAGCCTTGGGCTTTGATGGTGGTTTGCGGGGCAAAGCCGGCGGGCGCAGTGCCAATGGCCAGAATGCGACCGCTGGAAATGGCCACATCGGCCACGGTGTCGGTGCCGCTGGCGGGGTCGATAACGCGGCCGCCTTGAATCAGAATTTGCATTGCTTCAGTCCTTGAATCTGGGCCTCAGGCCTCGTTGCCCGCGACGATGCTCATCACCGCCATGCGCACGGCGATGCCGAAGGTCACCTGCGGCAGGATCACGGCTTGAGCACCGTCTACCACCGCCGAGTCAATTTCCACCCCGCGGTTGATGGGGCCGGGGTGCATGACGATGGCGTCGGACTTGGCGAGTTGCAGCTTTTCAGGCGTGAGGCCAAAGCTTTTGAAGTACTCATGCATGGAAGGCAGCAATGCGCCACTCATGCGCTCGTTTTGCAGGCGCAACATGATGATGACGTCGCAGTCTTTGATGCCCTCTTCCAGCGTGTGGCACACCCGCACGCCCATCTGCGCCATGTCAGAGGGCACCAGCGTTTTGGGCCCCACCACGCGCACCTCCGCACAGCCGAGTGTCGTCAGTGCATGGATGTCAGAGCGAGCAACGCGGGAATGCAGCACGTCCCCCACGATGGCGACGGTGAGGTTGGAAAAGTCTTTTTTGTAGTGCCGGATGGTGAACATATCCAGCAGCCCTTGGGTGGGGTGGCCATGGCGGCCATCACCGGCGTTGATCACATGTACATGGGGCGCCACATGCTGGGCGATCAGATAAGGCGCGCCGGACTCGCTGTGGCGCACGACGAACATGTCGGCGGCCATCGCGCTCAGGTTGGCAATAGTGTCCAGCAGCGACTCGCCCTTGGAGGCACTGGAGCGCGCTATGTCGAGGTTGATGACGTCCGCACTCAGGCGGGTGGCCGCAATCTCGAAGGTGGTGCGGGTGCGGGTGCTGTTCTCAAAAAACAGGTTGAAGACACTTTTTCCGCGCAGCAGGGGCACTTTTTTGACTTCGCGGTCGTTGAGCGACACGAAGTTGGTGGCGGTGTCCAGAATGTGGGTCAAGATGCCTTTGGGCAGGCCTTCAGTGGACAGCAGGTGGATCAGCTCGCCGTGTTTGTTGAGTTGCGGATTGCGCTTGTACAACATGCTCAGACCTCCTGCACATCAAAAGAAAACACACCCTCAGCGCTGCGGGCCAGCGCCAAAGACTGGTGGGCTGCCAGGCTGACCCGCGCTGCCGCGAATTCGGCCTGGATGGGCAACTGGCGCCCGCCGCGGTCCACCAGCACCGCCAAACGCACTTGCGCAGGGCGGCCGTAGTCAAACAGCTCGTTGATCACCGCACGGATGGTGCGGCCGGTGTAGAGCACATCGTCCAGCACCAGAATGTGGGCGCCATTCACATCAAAGGGCAACTGGGTCTGGCCGCTGGAGGACAGCCCGCGTTTCGCGAAGTCGTCTCGGTGCATGGCGGACGAAATTGTTCCGTGCTTGCCCGCGAGCTTCAGGTCCGCCTGCAGGCGCTCGGCGAGCCAGGCTCCGCCCGAGGTGATACCCACCAAGCGGGTATCTGCATTGCACAACTGCTGTACGCCGCGCAGCAGTTCGCGGTACAGCGCCTCTGCATCTAGCAACAAGGCCCCCACGCTCGTCGCAACGCGTACTTCGCTGCCCCCCGAGGGGGCGCTCTCGCCTTGGGACGGCCCGGCGGCGTTCGTCAATGTAATCACGGGAGGTTCCTCAAAAATTGTTCCAAAATAATGCAGGCGGACATGGCATCGGCGTCTTTGGCGCCGCTGGCAATCGCCTCGGTGGTGCTGTAGCGCTCATCCACCTCAAACACTTGCAGCCCGAACCGACCCTGCAACTGCCGGCCGAATTTTTTGGCGCGAGCGGTGTTTTCGTGTGGCGCGCCATCGGGGTGGTAGGGCACGCCGATCACGATGGCGTCGGGCTGCCACTCTTTAAGCTTGGCGGCTACGCCATCGAAACGGGCATTGCCTTCGGCATGGATCGAGCCCTGCGGTTGGGCTGTACGCATAAGCCGGTTACCCACTGCTACGCCGGTACGTTTCAAGCCGAAATCAAAAGCAATAAAGGTCGTGAATGCCGCGGGGACAGGCACTGCGACCTCGCTCATGCGTGCCCCACTTGCTGAGAAATCATCCACGACTGCAGACCGAGTAAGCCCAGCGCCCGCTCGTAACGCTGGTCTACTGGCGTGTCAAAAATGATGGCGTGATCTGCGGGCGTCGTGAGCCAGCTGTTTTCGCCCAACTCGGATTCCAACTGCCCTTTGCCCCAAGCCGCATAGCCCAATGTGACCAGCACACGTTTGGGGCCAGAGCCCATCGACAGCGCTTCGAGCACATCGCGGGAGGTGGTCATCTCCAACCCGCCGGGTATGGTCATTGTGGAGGCATAGAGAGTCTCGGCGGCCTCGGAATTCCCTGTGATCACGGGTTCGTGCAACACAAAGCCACGCTCGGTTTGTACGGGACCACCTTGAAAAACCGGCTTCTCGAGCAGGTCTGCCCGCTGCAAGGTCAGATCGATCTTGTCAAACAATGCCGTCAAGGGCATGTCTGCGGGCTTATTGATGATGAGGCCCAAGGCGCCGCGCTCTGAGTGCTCGCACAAAAAGACCACGCTTTTGGCGAACATCTCATCGTCCAGCCCGGGCATTGCGATCAGGAAATGATGGGTGAGATTGAAAGGTGCAGAATCGCCGGACATTCCCTGATTTTAACGGCTGACATGCAATCTGAATTCTCCAAAGGGCTGGTTTGGTTCCGCCGCGATTTACGCACCCAAGACAACGCGGCCTTGGCCATCGCTGCCGCATCCTGTGAGGCGGTGTATTGCGTTTTTGTTTTCGACAAGGCGATCCTGAAACACCTGCCCCGGCAGGACCGGCGTGTGGAATTCATCCATGGCGCGGTTTCTGAACTGCACACCCGGCTTCAAGAGATGGCATCCGACCGTGGGGGACTGATCGTCCTCCATGCGGACTCGGTGGATGCGATTCCCGCGTTGGCAGCGCGCTTGGGTGTGCAAGCCGTGTTCGCAGCCAGGGACTACGAGCCAGCGGCGCTCGAGCGCGACACCGCCGTGCAACAACAACTGTTGCGTGACGGCCGTCAGCTCAAGCTGCTCAAAGACCAGGTGATTTTTGAAGAGCGCGAAGTTTTGACGCAGATGGGCAAGCCCTACGGCGTGTTCACGCCTTATCACCGCGCGTGGCTGGCCCGTATCGGGGCGAGTACCGTAGCCCAACATCAGCTCCCCGAAAACATAGCGACAGTTTTGGCCCCGGTGCCTGATGAATTGCCTAGCGCCGTTCCCGCCCTTACTTCTCTGGGTTTTGAGGAGACCAATCTGCAGACACTCGGAATGCACGGCGGCGAGTCAGCCGGTCAAGCACTCCTGAACGATTTTGTGGTCCGCATGGATCGCTATGGCGAGGCCCGTGACTACCCTAGCCTGAAGGGCCCGAGCTACCTGGGCGTGCATTTGCGCTTTGGCACCGTGTCCATCCGGCACTTGGTTAACCTGGCCTTGGAGCGGGTGCGCGCAGGCAGCCAAGGGGCATCTGTTTGGCTTGCGGAGCTGGCGTGGCGCGATTTTTATTTTCAAATTCTGGCGAACTTTCCGCGTGTGGCCCGACACGCATTCAAACCGGAATACGACCACATTCAGTGGGAGAGCGGCGAGCACGCTGAGGCCTTGTATGCAGCATGGTGCGAAGGCCGCACCGGCTACCCGATCGTTGATGCCGCCATGGCCCAGCTCAACCAGACCGGCTATATGCACAACCGCTTGCGGATGGTGGCTGGAAGCTTTTTGGTGAAACACTTGGGGCTGGATTGGCGCTGGGGCGAACGCTACTTCGCGACCCATCTCAATGACTTTGACTTGTCTGCTAACAACGGTGGATGGCAGTGGGTCGCCTCGAGTGGTTGCGATGCGCAACCTTACTTCCGGATTTTTAATCCCGTCACCCAAAGTGAGCGCTTTGATGCGCAGGGCAAGTTCATCCGGCGCTATATCCCCCAACTGGCAGGCCTGTCAGACAAAGCGATCCACGCACCTTGGGCCGCCAAGCCGATGGAGCTGCTCGCTGCCGGTGTGGAATTAGGCACGAACTACCCCGCGCCCATCGTGGACCATGCGCAAGCCAGGGAGCGCACCTTGGCGCGCTATGGCTTTCTCAAGAAGTCAGGGGATCAGGCGGGCACCGCGACCGAGCAATAAGCTCGCACCAAGCCCAGCAGCTCATCTTCTGAGTAGGGCTTGCCGAGATAGTGGTCTACGCCGAGCTCGCGGGCGTGCTCGCGGTGTTTTTCAGCAATACGCGACGTGATCATGATGATAGGCAGGCTTCGCAACTTGGCATCCGCACGGATGTTGCGGGCCAAGTCGAACCCGTCCATACGCGGCATTTCAATGTCAGACAAGACCACCGCAGGCACTTCTTCCTGCAATCGCTCCAAGGCCTGCAAGCCGTCATTCGCCAACGCCACACGGTAACCTTCGCGCTTGAGCAAACGCTGGGTCACGCGGCGCACCGTGATCGAATCATCGACCACCAGCACCAGGGGCAGCTGGGTAGCCGCAACCACGGTGGCGGGCTGCTGCGCCTCGGCTAGGTCTGTGCCTTGTGCACTGAGATCCTGACGCTGCGTCACCAAGGCGCGGGCTTGATCGCCGTACACCGATGCCAACGCGACCGGGTTGTAGATCAACACCACAGCACCCGAAGCCAGCACAGACATACCTGTCAAGCCGGGCAAGCGGGCCAATTGTGGGCCGAGGTTCTTCACCACCACTTCGCGGTTGCCCAGAACTTCGTCGACGTGAACCGCCAGCCGCTGGCCCGCACTGCGGAAGATGGCTACCGGCAGAGTTTTGCCCGCCATTTCTTCACTTTGTGCGGACACTTGCAACAATGCACCGCCCCAAAAGAAGGGTAAGGGCTCTTCGCCGAATGAAAAACTCTGCGCGGCATATGCGTCTTTGAGCTGACCGCTCGGCACTCGCAACACGGTTTCCATGATGTTGGCCGGAACGCCAATGGAGAAATCCCCCATCCGCAAAATCACCACCTGGGTCACCGCAGTGGTGAGTGGCAACACCAACTTGAATGAGGTCCCGGCATTTGCTTGGCTTTGGGTCTCAATGCGCCCACCGAGCGCATGCACCTCTGCGCGCACCACATCCATGCCGACACCGCGCCCGGAGAGCTCGGTGACTTCATCCGCCGTAGAAAAGCCCGGCATAAATATTAAATTCGCCGCATCAGCGTCGCTCATCGCGGCGCCCGACGCAATCAGCTGCTTAGCCTCTGCCTTGCTGCGGATACGCGCCAGATCCAGCCCGGCACCGTCGTCACTGAAGGTCACCGTGATGTCATTGCTTTCTTGCAAGACCTGGACCTGAATCGCGCCTGCCGCCGGCTTACCAGCGGCCACTCGCACTGCAGGCATCTCGACACCGTGTGCCACCGCGTTACGCAACAAGTGCTCAAAGGCGGGAGCCATACGATCTAATACACCGCGGTCCACTTCAATCGCGTCCCCGATGATGTCCAGCTTGACTTGCTTTCCGACATCTTTCGCCGCTTGGCGGACCACGCCATAGAGGCGGTCTGACACGCTGTCGAACTCCACCATCCGGGTGCGGAGCAAGTCTTTTTGCAGTTCGCGGGCTTGGCGGCCTTGTGCGATCAAGTCGTCCTCGGCGCCTTCCACCGAGCGGAGCAAATTGCGCTGCACAGTCGCCACGTCGTTCACCGACTCGGCCATCATGCGGGTCAGCTCTTGCACGCGTGTGAACCGGTCAAACTCCAGCGGGTCGAAGGCCTGTTGCGAGTCTTTGGTCTGCGCCAGTCGAGACTGCATTTGTGACTCGGCTTGCAATTCAACATCGCGCAGTTGCTGCCGCAAGCGATCCAGGTTGCCCGAAAGCTCGCCCAGCGACATGCGGATCTGACCGATACGCTCATCCACCCGCGAACGCGCAATCATGACCTCGCCCGCTTGGTTAACGAGTCGATCCAACAGCTGCGCACGCACACGCACCGATTGGTTACCTTGCGCGCGTGGCTGGGGCGCCGTGGCGGCCACTGCGGGCAACAGCTTGGGCATGCGTGCCGCTGCACCAGACTCAGGAGCCGTTGCTTCGGTTGCTGGCGTGGGCACTGGGGGGGCCGGCACAGCCGCTTCTTGTTCCGCGTCCCGGAGCGCTTTACCCAAGCCCACAAACACCGCCTGCATCGCATCAAAGCGAGTGAGTAGGGGTTCGAGCTGCAGTGATTGCAAACCTTCGGCGCCCAAGGTCTCGATGGAGGACTCCATCCGGTGCCCCATTTCACCCAAGCGCATGGCACCCGCAAGGCGCGCACTGCCTTTGAGTGTGTGGAGCAAACGCATCACTTCTTGCCGGGCGGCCATCTCATCGGGATGAGACACCCATTGGCGCAGCGCAGCACCCAATTGAGGCATCAAATCATTAGCCTCTTCTTCAAAGATGGGCAGCAAGTCCACATCGAGGCTGTCTTGCGCGACCCATTCTTCATCATCCCCATCCAACACGATGAGAGGAGCAGCTTCTGGCAAAGGCGTAGGCGCATTCACCGCCTCGGAGGCTGGTATTTCAGTCGGCAAAGACACATCCGCGGAGGCTTCGGGCTCGGCGAGTGGCACTGGCTCGGAAACCACGGGCGCAACCGATTCAAGGATGTTGAAGTCCGACTCCTCGTCCGGCTCTTGCAAGATATCCCCGGACTCCATCACCGGTGCCGGGAATTCCGTTTCGGTGATGTCTTGCAAAGCTTGCAAAATGCGTGAATCCGCCTCTTTCACAAAACCTGCGGCAAACTGGTGCAGCAAGCGGCGAATGTCTTCCGCGGCGTCGCAAAACACATCTGCATGGTCTACCTGCACTTGCCGATGCAACTGAACATGCTGCAGGGCTTGCTCTAAGGCTTTGGCGGTTTCTGAAAGCGCAGTAAAGCCCACCGTCGCGGAACTGCCCAGCAAAGAATGGGCCAAAGAAATGACGGTATCGGACACTGGCTCTTGAAGCTCTATGGCCCACTCACCCAGCTCTGTTTGCAGCCTGCGCGACCATTCGTCGGCCTCGTTCAGGTAGACGTTGTAGAGCGGGATACTCATGCGCAGCGGGCCGATGACCTTCATGCCTTCATCGGGATCTGCAGAAACACGTTCAGGGAATTGCAACACCAGCCCTGTGGTGGTTGGCTGGGGTTGCTCTTCAACGAGCTCTTCGCTATTGAATTCCTCTGCCACAAGCTCTTCCGGCTCGTCCAGAGCATCTGCTACCGGAGCTTCACTGCTCTCCAGCTCGCCGATATCGAGCAAGCGGGTTTCCAGAGGCGCATGGATCGTTTGTGAAGGCGCATCGAAATCAGAAAAGTCGAAGTCACCCAAGTCGACGTCTGAGAGCTCGACGCTTTCCACGGAGTCCAACGACTGCGCAGTGGGCTCGGCCGTATCCAGACTTGTCGCGTCGAAGTCGAAAATCTGTGTTGCCACGAAATCTGGCTTGGCCTCTTCGAGCGGCGGCGGAGAAGGCAGGTCATCCAAAACGACAGACCCCATTTCGGTGGCTGCAAAATCGACCTGAATCTCTTCGAGGTCAGGCAACTCCAGCTCCGGAGCTTCTTCTGCAGGTTGCTCGATTGACGGAGCGTCTTGTGCAAGCGAAGCCTCTGGCTCGATTAGGGCCTCATCCGAGGAAATTACCGCGGCGGGAAGTTCTGACGGAATATCCAGTGCCACGCTTTGGCCATGCAATCGCAATGCATCAGCGGTGGCCCGGAAAGGCACAGAACTCCAGCCCGATGCTTGCCCCTGAGCAATATCGGTGACCCAGCGAGCCAGACCAGCGATGGCCTGGTCTGCGACATCCATCAGCGCGTTGCTCGCAGGCCGCTGTTCGGCCAACGATGTATTGAGGAGCTGCTCAAACGCCCAAGACGCCTCACCGAAGTCATCCAAACCGACCATCCGGGAACTGCCCTTGAGCGTGTGGAAAGCTCTGCGCAAAGTGGTTTGGTCTGCAAGATTGGTAGAGTCCAGACGCAATGCGGCAAGCGCCTCACGTCCGCGCTCAATAACGTCACGGGCTTCTTCGAGGAAGATGTCCTGGAGCTCTGCCGCATCGTCATCGTCCAAGTCCGCGGCGGCGGGATGGGCAGGCGCGCTGGCTGGAATTGGGGCAGCCGCTGCAACCGCCGCCAAGCTGGCCAGATCGTCTTGGACGTCGTCCTGCACGACCTGCATTTCTGGAACCACCATACGCTCGCGGCCCATCACGGGCTTGAACTCGCCAAGGCTCTCGTCATAAACGAAAAGGGTCTTTGCCAGCGAGCGCTGAAAGCTCAACATGTCGATTAAGAAGCCCAACACACCCAAGCTGTTACCGAGCTTTTCGAACACGCCTGTGGGCGCGGTAGAGGCGTCGACCTCATCGACCAGGAGCTGTTCCACCGTCGTACGCATCCGCAAAGCGGCGAGCGAGGGCTGATCCAACCCCAGCACTGAGAACACGCCGCGCATTTGGGCAAACTGCCCGGGCACGCTGCGAAGGGGGCTTTTGTCGCGCGGGTCTCGAAAGAATTGATCCAGCGACTTTTCAATATCTCCCAGGGTCGTGCGGAGCTCATCCACCACACTGCCCATGGTTTGGCGATCACTCACGCGGCGGTACAGTTCTTCCATCCACGTTTCCAGCGGCTCCGGCTCTTCGCCGTCTGTCACATGCTGGAGACGCTGCGCCAACCGGGCACTCCGCTCAGCCAACTGGTTGTCTGTGGGGTCGAGGTCCTCGTAAGCCGCCTCGAGGTAAAGAATCGAAGTGGCAACTTCCATCGCCACTGCCGGTGTAGGCGCCACGCCAGAGCGGGCAGTTGCCTCGATCACCTGCGACAAGCCGCGAGCCAACTCACCACTCTCAGGATGCAATTTGGTCACGGCCTCCGACACCGCAGCAAACTGTTCAGCTGCTGCTTTGAGGCGATTGACATCTCCGCCTGCCAAGGCCGACCATGTCTCGGCAGCTGCTGCGATACGCTTGCGCGCGAGAACCAGCATCGCAGGGTCAAAGCGACCGAACTGCTCACTGACATAGTCCACTTGCTTGTTGCGGGTCAAGCCGTAAGCGGTGCGGACTGCCGTCAACACAGGTGCCACAGTGGGGTCTGCAGGTATCGCCCGGGAGCAGAAAAACACAATGTCTTGGGCAAGTCGCTCAGACACTGCAGTTTGACCCTTTGTCAGCGCCACATATTGCTGCAGGATGCGCGATGCAGCGCGCTTGGTGTAGATGTCGCTATCAAACAGGTCTTGCGACACACCCTCAAAGTAGGCGCCGCAGACCATCCAAAAGGTGCGCTCTTCCATAGACTGCGCTGCGGCAGCCAAGCCCAGACTGACTTGCAACAAGCGAAGTGCGGCATCCTTCTCGCCGTATTTGACGAGTCGCAACACTGCATGATCCATCTCCCGGCGGACCTGCGGGCCAGCAGTGTGCGGCTCCACACCTTCGGGCACCTGCACCGGGATCCACTGCCACGCCGGTGGCCACAAATCCGCAGGGTGAATCCGTTCCGCGCCCGCCATCTCGAGCAGAACTTTGTACTGCGGGAACAACGCCACCGAGGAAGCAGACTTGCCCTTGATAACACCATCCAGGTATTCCGTCAGGGCGAAGCTGGCGCGCTCCATGGCGTTCGCCGCGTCATCGCTGCACTGCTCGGGCCTCTGCACGAACTTTTGAGCCAGTGTTTCCATGGCTCGCACAAACTTAGCGGGCGCCTCTAGCCCCACCATTTCCAAAGCACCCACTGCTTGATGCAGCTGCTGGCGCGCTATGCGCAGGTGGCTGGCATCCAACTCCGTCAAATCCGCTCCGCGGGCCATTTCAGCATCGCGGACAAAACGACGCATCGCCTTGGTGGCTCCGTCTAGGGACTTGCGCAGCTCTTCGAGCACCCAAGCCAACGGCCCCAAGTCACCGATAGCGAGTTCGTTATCTCCGGAATCAAGAAGGTTGGACGACATGGGTTCAGGCACTCCTGGAAATCACGGGGCGGGAGGTCACGTGGGCACGCGATCAGGAAATCTTGAACCGGGACACCGATTGACGGAGTTCCTCGGCCATACGGGAGAGTTCACGCACTTGATTAGCAGTCGCGCGGGTACCTTCACCCGTCTGCTCGGTCACCGCAAAAATGTGCTGGATGTTGTCAGCCACCACGTTCGCCAAACCCGCTTCGCGGGAAGCAGCGTTCGAGATCTGCTCAATCAGGTCGGCCACTTGGCGGGACACCCGATCAATTTCAGTCAGCGCGGTACCGGCGTTATCGGAAAGCTTGGCCCCTTCCACCACACCCTGCGTGGAGCGCTCCATCGCGCCGATGGCATCCTGCGTATCCGTCTGAATGGCCTTCACCAGCGCCGCAATCTGGCGCGTCGCATCGGCGGAGCGTTCAGCCAGACGCTGCACTTCTTCCGCCACCACAGAGAATCCGCGACCAGCCTCACCAGCCGATGCGGCCTGAATGGCGGCGTTCAGAGCCAAGACGTTGGTCTGCTCAGTAATGTCAGAAATCAGCTCTGTAATTTCACCAATCTCCTGAGAGGATTCACCCAGTCGCTTGATCCGCTTGGAGGTTTCCTGAATCTGATCACGGATGGAGTTCATACCGCCGATCGCATTTTGCACCGCCTGCAAACCGGACTCCGCCGCTTGCAAGGATTGACGGGCTACCGTCGCAGACTCTTGGGCTTGTGCAGACACTTCGTTAATACGGCCCGCCATATCAAGAACCGACTTGCCGGTTTCTCGAATTTCGTGGAGTTGCTCGTTGGATGCTGCAAGCAGCTCGGTCGAGGTTGCATCCACATCTGCGGTCGTCTGCGCCACCCGGGCCGCCGTGTTTTGTACGTTCGACACCAGCGAGCGCAGTTCTTCCACCGTGTAGTTCACCGAGTCAGCAATAGCGCCGGTAATGTCTTCGGTCACGGTCGCTTCTTGGGTCAAATCACCTTCCGCAACCGTTTGGAGTTCGTTCATCAAACGCAGAATCGCAGCCTGGTTGGCGTCGTTCACGCGCTTGGCTTCCTGCTCTTGCCGCTCCGCTTCCAAACGCTGGTCTTCGGCCACCACTTGACGCTTGCGGCTGTCTTGCAGCTGCACATTAGACAGTCCACCCGCACACACCAAAGCGAACAGCGCCGCCAAGATTAGCAATGCCAAAGAGGCGCCACCGATACCCGCTTGACCGGACAACTTGGCTTGCAAGTCTTCCAGGTTGCGGCGCAAGGGCTCGCTATCCGCAATGATCGCGCCTTGCGCTTCACGCGCAGACACCAAGCCCTGCAAGTTGCCCAAGATCGCGCCCGCTTGAACCCGGGTCTCTTCGTACATCTTGATCAGTGCTTCGAGTTGCTCGCGGGTAGCTTCATCTTTTGTGGCGGTGAGTCGGAGCTCGGTGCTCCCTGACAGCAGTGCTTCAGAAATTTCCTTGAACGTGTTCAAGTCCTTACCCAACAAGAACACAGCTTCAGGGCTCACACCCTCGGCGGTCAGGAACTCGTTGGAGGACTTGCCAATCCGCTGCGTCAGCATCACTAACTGACCGACCGCAGAAATTTCAGCGGCAGGCGCATTCTGTTGCAGCTTCAAAGAGGAAACGGTTTCCGCAACTTCCAGCAAGTCAGAGGACTGACGGTTAATCAAGCGGAGCGCGGACCCGATCTGGGTCAGCATTTTTTGTTGCGCGATCACAGCCTTGGCGTTTTTGTCAGCGCGCTCTACGAGGGGGAGAACCTTGCCGAGCTCCGGCGCGTAGTCTTCGCTCAGAGGGTTAATGCGCATCTCGTCGTCACCCGCCTGGAGACCCCGAACCGATTTCGACAGAATACTGGCACTGTCCGACACGTCAGGGAAGGCCTGGGCACTACCCACCACCGCCTGGGACACTGACTTCGCCAAGCGTTGTGACTGCATCAGCGATTGACCCGTCGCACCCAGCTGCTGAGCGACACGGTCCGATTGATTCAGCGCATAAAAAGTAACGCCGGCCAACACAATCAACGCGCCCCCCAACAGAACGAACAACGTCCGCTGGTGCTCCACCACCGTCTTGCGCCCGAGCACCGGAATGGTGATCAAGTCACCCTCTGTCGGCGCCGCCTCTTCAACTGCTGCCGCTGCTGCACCCTGCAAAGGCGCGTTCCGCGACTCGGGCTGCATCTCATTGTCTGTATTGACGATAGTCACATCGGGCATCGCCAAACTCAAACGCGAGTCCAGCTCAGAGTCAAGCTGCTTCTTAGAAAACAAATTCTTCAATTGATCGACGACAGACATGTTGAGACCTTACAGGTGAACTAAGCGGTGATGCTTAAAAACTGCGGAGACTGAGAGAGAACGCGCAAGTTGATTTCTTGCCAAGACTCACCCGCGCTATCGATGAACACATTCCCCAGGTAAGGCGGAGAGCCTTCTGCCGGACCATGTGACTGGGTGAACGCATCAGCGCCGCGCAGGCCGGACAAAACATCCACCTGTAACGCGCAATTCACATCCAATGCTGCATTGAGCGTCACCACACTGGGCTCCCCGGCAACTACCTGCCTGGAACCCACTCCGTCTTGCGCCAAATACGCCGCAAGATCGACGACTCCAAAAAGACCACCCCGGATATTCATGACACCCAAGAACCAGTCCACCGAGTAGGGGACCGCTTGCAGATGGGACACAGGAACAATTTCGCCAGACTGCCCCAATGGAAACAGATACTTCCGGGCGCCGGCCTGAACAGCCAACCACGCCACCGACATACCTTCGGTCTTCGCAGCTTGCAAACGGCTCGCGAGCCGGGCTTGTAATTCTCGGAGTGCGTCTCTGTTGGCCATATCAAGTCGGCGTTAGCCCAGTGCCTTGATTTTGGCTAGCAACTCAGATGCATCGACCGGCTTGGTGATGTAGTCTTTGGCGCCCTGGCGCATGCCCCAGACACGGTCGGTCTCCAGGCTCTTGCTGGTACACATGATGATCGGGATGTCCGCGTATTCAGGCGTGCGGTTGATGGCGCGCGTCAGCTGGAAGCCGTTTTGCCCGGGCATCACCACATCCATCAGGATCAAGTGCGGGCGGTCTTCTGTAAGACGCTTGAACGCCTCGTCAGCGTTCTCTGCCGAACGGACGCTGAATCCGTTCTTCTGCAAAATTTCAGTCAAAAACAGCAACTCTGTTTTGGAATCGTCAACGATCAGTACTTTTTGGATAGGCATCAATTCGCTCCTTGCATGGCAGCTCCAAATTGCTGAACCGCTTTCAGCAATTGGTCTTTGGTAAAAGGTTTGGTGAGGTAGTCTTGCGCGCCGACCATGCGACCCCGAGCTTTGTCGAAGACTCCGTCCTTGGAGGACAACATGACCACCGGCACACTAGAGAATTTGGCGTTGCGCTTGATGATGGCGCAAGTCTGATAGCCGTCCAACCGTGGCATGAGAATGTCACAGAAGATGATGTGCGGCTGGTAATCATTTACCTTGGCGAGCGCATCGAAACCGTCCTCTGCCAACAAGACATCGTGCCCACCCTGCTTGAGAAAGATTTCCGCGCTACGTCTTATCGTGTTGCTGTCGTCTATCACGAGCACTTTGAAGGTGGGAATGGTCATACGTTAAGGGGGATACTCCCCGCGTTGGCGAGATACGTCAGTACAAGCAAATTTCACACCCGCAACGGGTGTCAGATCTGCACCATTTCAAAATCTTCTTTACGAGCACCACATTCGGGGCAAGTCCAGTTCATCGGAACATCCGCCCACAAAGTACCGGGTGCGATGCCATGGTCAGGCGCTCCGGCGGTTTCGTCGTAAATCCAACCGCAAATCAAGCACATCCAAGTTTTGGTATCAGTCACAGCTTATTGAGCCTTCAAATAGAATCCAACGATTGTATAGAGCAGGTTTTGTGAAAAAGACGACCGCCCATCTAAAGAACGCCATTCTGCACGATGACTTACCCTAATAGAGGCCTCTAGATGTCGGCATCCCTCCCCCCCGAACTTGACGAAACCATGGACGATGACGGCCCTTCGGCTTGCGTCATGGCATTTAACGCCAACGACCCGAGCGGTAGCGCCGGCACCTCTGCGGACCTCACTGCGATCGCGTCCGTAGGCGCCCATGCCCTGCCAGTAGTCACCGGTGCCTATGCCCGCGACACCACAGAGATCGTGGACCATTTCCCCTTTGATGACGAGGCGGTCACTGAGCAAGCCCGCATCATTCTGGAAGACGTCCCCGCACAGGTCTTCAAGGTGGGTTTTGTAGGTACTCCAGAGAACCTTTCCGCCATTGCAGAACTGGCCTCTGACTATGCCGATATCCCGCTCGTTGCCTACATGCCCGACCTCTCCTGGTGGGAGGAGGACAAGATCGATTTGTATCAAGACGCTTGCACAGAGTTACTTTTGCCACAGACCACTCTGTTGGTAGGAAACCACAGCACGCTCTCGCGCTGGCTGCTACCGGACTGGAGCGCCGACAAGAGCCCCTCGGCCCGTGATATCGCCAAAGCAGCCAATGCCTTTGGCGTGCCCTACACCCTGGTCACCGGCATCCCGCTGCCGGACCAGTTCATTGATAACGTGTTGGCTTCGCCAACCTCGGTGTTGTGCAGTGAAAAATTCGAGCGCTTTGAAGCCATCTTCACGGGGGCAGGCGATACCCTCTCCGCGGCATTGGCCGCATTGATTGCCAGCGGCACGGAACTGAACGAAGCCGTGACCGAAGCCCTGAGTTACCTGGACAGATGTCTGGAAAACGGGTTCCGCCCCGGCATGGGGCACGTGATTCCAGACCGGCTTTTCTGGGCACAGCCGGAATCCGATGACGACGACGAAAGCACCATCAGCGCCCTCGAAGCCGACTTCGAAGTCCCTCCCAACTCCACCCGACACTAACTGGCAGAAATTTTGTGACAGATCGTAATTTAGAACTCTTTGAGCGCGCCAAGCGCGTGATTCCCGGTGGCGTGAACTCGCCTGTGCGTGCATTCAAGGCCGTGGGCGGCACGCCGCGCTTCGTGCAGCGTGCGCAAGGCGCCTACTTTTGGGATGCCGACGGCAAGCGCTATATCGACTACATCGGCTCCTGGGGCCCGATGATCCTAGGCCACGGCCACCCTGCGGTACTGGAGGCGGTGCAAAAAGCAGCACTCGACGGCTTCTCATTTGGCGCCCCGACTGAGCGCGAAGTCGAACTGGCCGAAGCCATCCTCGCACTGGTGCCCAGCATGGACATGGTGCGCCTGGTCAGCAGCGGCACCGAGGCCGGCATGAGTGCCATCCGCCTGGCCCGCGGCGCTACAGGCCGTAGCAAGATCTTGAAGTTTGAAGGCTGCTATCACGGCCATGCCGACGCACTGCTGGTCAAAGCCGGCTCCGGCTTGGCCACCTTCGGCAACCCCACCAGCGCAGGTGTGCCCCCTGAAGTGGTGCAACACACCTTGGTGCTGGAGTACAACAACATCCAGCAATTGGAAGAAGCTTTTGCCCTGCACGGCAAAGAGCTGGCGTGCGTGATGATCGAGCCGATTGCCGGCAATATGAACTTCGTGCGCGCCAGCGTGCCCTTCATCAAACGCTGCAGCGAGCTGTGCACGGAATACGGCGCCTTGTTTGTATTTGACGAAGTGATGACGGGTTTTCGCGTCGCACCCGGCAGCGCCCAGCAGGTCTATGCCCGCAGCATCCCCGGCTTTGAGCCTGACATGACCGTCATGGGTAAGGTCATCGGCGGTGGGATGCCCTTGGCAGCCTTTGGCGGCAAGCGCGCGGTCATGGAGCAGCTGGCCCCCTTGGGCCCGGTGTATCAAGCCGGCACCTTGTCCGGCAACCCGGTGGCCACCGCTTGCGGCTTGGCGACGCTGGCAGAAATCAGCAAACCCGGCTTCTACGAAGACCTGGGCCGCAAAACACGGGCCCTGATCAGCGGGCTGCAAGCAGAAGCCGACAAAGCGGGAATCGACTTCTGCGGCGACTCTGAGGGCGGCATGTTCGGCTTTTTCTTCTTCAAAGAACTACCGCAAAACTACGCCAAAGTCATGACCACCGACAACGCGCGTTTCAACACCTTGTTCCACGGCCTGCTAGACCGCGGTGTTTACATCGCCCCGGCGCTTTATGAGGCTGGCTTCATGAGCGCAGCACATACCGATGCCGACATTGCAGAGACGGTCGCCGCGGCGGGTGACGTGTTCAAATTGCTATCAAAATAGAAGCTACTCGCGCAAACAAAACAAGGGCTGGAAGCCGATTTGGCTTCCAGCCCTTGTTTTATGGTGCCGTGGACTACGCACTCACTCGCCGACGTAGTTCTCAGGAAAGAAGTGACGCTCGATCAGCTCAATCAGGATGTGCAGCACCTTGATGTGCAGCTCCTGCACCCGGTCTGCATACATGCCACCGGGGGTGCAAATGTACACATCGCTCAGAGGCTCCAGCTTGTCGCTGCGTTTGCCGCTGAGGATGATGACCTTCATGCCCAATGCCTTGGCCGCCTCGGCGGCCTTGATCACATTCTTGCTGGTGCCGCTGGTACTGAGCGCCACCAGGCAATCGCCGGGGCGGCCGTGGCCTTCGACATAGCGGGCGAACACTTGCTCATAGCCGTGGTCGTTGCCCACGCAGGTCAGGTGGCCGGCATCACTGATGGCGGTGGCACCCAAGGCTTTGCGGTCTTTACGGTAACGGCCTGTCAGCTCTTCCGCAAAGTGCATGGCATCACACATGGAGCCACCGTTGCCACAGGAGTAAACCCGACCGTGATTCTCAAAAATGGAGATCAGTAGTTGCGCGGCCTGCTCGATGGTCGCCAATGCGGCCGGGTTGGCCAGCAGATTGGTCAAAGCGGTATGCGCCTCTTGCAGGCTGGAGGTGATGTGGTTTTGCATGGCGCTCATTTTCGCGCAATCCCCACCAGCCCGGATCAACAGCAGCGCAAGACCTGGTGCAGGCCCCGTTTATATCTTGAATTGCTATCAAAATAATAGCTGGCTACGCCTATTTCGCGTGGGCTACATATCAAATAGGCATAAAAAAAGCCGCTCAAGAGCGGCTTTTGAATTGATGCAGTGCCCTTCAATCCACGCGGGCGCCCGTGTCTTTCACCACTTTTTCATACTTGCGTCGCTCTGCCTGCATCCACGCATCAAAGGCAGCGGGAGTGGAAGGTGCGGGTTCGGCGAACAAAGTGTTAAAGCGGGTCTTGGTCTCAGGCGCTTGCAGGGCCGCGGTAAAGGCCTGGTGGAGCTGCGCGATCCGCTCCTTGGGCGTACCTGCCGGAGCGACCAGCCCCCACCATGTGTCAATCGCAAAACCCTTGAGCGTTTCAGACATGGCCGGCACCTCCGGCAGGGCTGCGCTGCGGCTGAGGGAAGTGACCGCCAAGGCCTTGAGCTTGCCCGAGCGGATATTGGGCGCTGCCGTGGCCAGGTTGTCCAGATTGAAATCCACCTGCGCGCTGAGCAATGCCAGTTGCGCAGGGTTTCCGCCGTTGTAAGGAATATGCAGCGCGAAAATTCCGGCTTCTTTCTTGAACATCTCCCCCGCCAAGTGTCCGGCACTGCCGTTGCCGCCGCTGCCGTAGTTGAGCTTGGCAGGGTTGGCCTTAGCGTAAGCAATCAGGTCCGCCAGGGTCCCGATGCGCAGGCGCTGCGCCACCTCGGCATTCATCACCAGCACGTTGGGCACACGCACCATCTGCGTGATGCCGGCAAAGTCCGTCGCTGCGTTGTAGGGCATCTTGGCAAACAGCCACGGGTTCACCGCGTGCGTAGCTGTGGCCGCGATGCCGATGGTGTAACCGTCAGGCGCAGCTTTGGCCACCACATCCGCACCGATGTTGCCGCCGGCGCCGGGGCGGTTTTCCACCACCACTGTGCCGAGGCTGTCTTTGACCCGCTCGGCCAGCACTCGGGCGGTAATGTCCAGCGGACCGCCTGCGGCATAAGGAACCACGAGGCGGATCGGCTTGTTCGCCCCTTGGGCCCAACTGCTGGAGACGCCCAACACAAGGGCACCAACGAGAGTGACGAATCGCAAAGCGTTCATGGCAGGCCGATCAGTGGCGGAAGTGGCGCACGCCACTGAACACCATAGACACGCCGCGCTCGTTAGCAGCGTCAATCACTTCCTGGTCGCGCATGGAGCCACCAGGCTGAATGACGCAAGTCGCGCCATGGTCCACCACCACATCCAAGCCATCGCGGAAGGGAAAGAAAGCATCGCTCGCCACCACGGTGCCTGCCAATGACAGGTTGGCGTGGCCGGCTTTGATGGAGGCAATGCGGGCAGAGTCCAAGCGGCTCATCTGGCCTGCGCCCACACCCATGGTCATGCCGCCTTTGCAGAAGACGATGGCGTTGGACTTGACGTACTTAGCCACTTTCCAGGCGAATAACAAGTCGTTGAGCTCTTCAGCCGTAGGTTGCTTAGTCGTTACGACCTTCAAGTCGCTCAGAGCCAGCTCATGGTTGTCGGCCGTTTGCAGCAGGATGCCGGAGCCGATACGTTTCATGTCCATCAGGTTGCGGCCCTGGTCCCATGGCGTAGTGCCACCCTTGGGCAGGTCGATTTGCAGAATCCGCACATTGACTTTGCTCTTGAAGACTTCCAGCGCTGCGGGTGTGAAGCTAGGCGCCATCAACACTTCCACAAATTGCTTGGAGATTTGTTGCGCACCGGCTTCGTCCAGCTCGGTGTTCAGGGCAATGATGCCGCCGAATGCGCTGGTGGGGTCGGTCTGGAAGGCCTTGCTGTAGGCCTCCAAGGCATTCGCGCCGACAGCCACGCCACAGGGGTTGGCATGCTTGACGATCACGCAGGCCGGCGTGTCAAAGCTCTTCACACACTCCCACGCGGCGTCCGCGTCGGCGATGTTGTTGTAGCTGAGCTCTTTGCCCTGCAGCTGCTTGGCAGTCACCAGCGAGCCAGGGGCAGGCATCAAATCACGGTACAGCGCAGCTTGCTGGTGGCTGTTTTCACCGTAGCGCAGGTCTTGCACCTTGATGAAGCGGCCGTTGCTCTGGCCGGGGAACAGGTCCAGCACCGGGGCTTTGTCGCCTGCGGGCACTTCGTCGCCAATCTGGATGGCCGACAAGTAGTCGCTGATAGCACCGTCGTACTGGCTGATGCGGTTGAACGCAGCGATGGACAGGCCGAGCTTGGTCTTGTCGCTAACTACGCCCTTGGCTTTCAGTTCAGCGATCACCGTGTCGTACTGAGCCGCGTCGGTCAGCACCGCCACGTCTTTCCAGTTTTTGGCAGCGCTGCGCACCATGGCGGGGCCGCCAATGTCGATGTTCTCGATCGCGTCTTCCAGCGTGCAACCAGCCTTGGCCACGGTGGCTTCAAACGGGTACAGGTTCACCACCAGAAAGTCGATGGTGTTGATGTTGTGCTCGGCCAGTGCCGCCATGTGGGTGGGGAAGTCGCGGCGCGCCAGCAAGCCACCGTGCACGCGGGGGTGCAAGGTCTTCACACGGCCGTCCAGCATCTCGGGGAAGCCGGTCATCTCGGCCACTTCGGTCACCGGCAAACCTTTGTCGGCCAGTAGCTTGGCGGTACCGCCAGTGGACAAAAGCTTGACGCCTTGGGCGTGCAGCGCTTGGGCGAGTTCAACGATGCCGGTCTTGTCAGAGACGGACAGCAGTGCGGTTTTTTGTGCGTTCATAGTGCGGGAGTAAAGTGAAACCAGAAAACGTTTCACCGGGCAACCGCACCAAGGCGGATGCCGGTGGGGGGCTTACGCGAGCAGCTTGTGCTCGACCAATTTTTTGCGCAGGGTATTGCGATTCAGGCCCAGCCATTGCGCTGCTTTGGATTGGTTGTGGTCCGCCTGTGCCATCACCACCTCCAGCAACGGCTTTTCTACCGCGCGCACCAACATGTCATACATGCCGGCGGGCTCTGTGCCGTCGAGGTCTGCAAAGTAAAGCTCCAGGCTCGCGCGCACGCAATCATCCAAATTCGTGCCGCTCATACTGCCAATTCCGTCATGTCATGTCCCTTTGCCTGACCGTTCGCGGATCCCCGTGCAGGGATGCGATCCATTTTTGCGTTCAACGTGTCCAAATACCCTTGGACCGCCGCCACCTGGGAGGCGCTGTCTTCCAGTAGATTCATGCCCTGGCGGAAATCCTCACCACCGGGTAAATCCTGCAAATACCAGCCGATGTGCTTGCGCGCCGAGCGCACACCGATAAATTCGTCATACAGGCTGTAATGGTCGTAGAGGTGCTCGACCAACAGCTTTTTCACCTCGCTCACCAGCGGCGGTGCAAGGTGTGTGCCAGTGGCCAGAAAGTGCGCCACTTCCCTGAATATCCACGGGTACCCCTGAGCGGCACGGCCGATCATGATGGCGTCTGCACCGGTCGCGGCTAGCACCTCACGCGCCTTCTCAGGGGTGGTGATGTCGCCATTGGCCACCACCGGGATGCGTAAAGCGGCCTTGACGGCTGCAATGGTGTCGTACTCGGCAGCTCCTTGGTAGCCCTGCTCTCGGGTGCGGCCGTGCACCGTCACCATTTGCACACCCACGGCCTCGGCGGCACGGGCCAGCACCACCGCGTTCCTCTCTGCTTGGCACCAACCGGTGCGCATTTTCAGGGTCACGGGCACATTGCGGGGGGCGCAGGCGTTGACCACAGCCTCTACGATCTCGATGGCGAGCTGCTCATCCTGCATCAGGGCAGAGCCGGCCCACTTGTTACACACCTTTTTGGCGGGGCAACCCATGTTGATATCGATGATCTGGGCGCCACGGTCGATGTTGTAGACCGCGGCTTCCGCCATCATTTGCGCATCGGTACCGGCAATTTGCACGGCAATCGGGCCGGGTTCCCCATCGTGGTTGGCCCGGCGCGAGGTCTTGAGGCTCTTCCACAAGTCCTTGCGGGAGGTCACCATTTCGCTCACCGCATACCCTGCGCCGAGCTTTTTGCAAAGTTGGCGGAAGGGCCGGTCCGTCACCCCCGCCATGGGGGCAACAAAGAGGTGATTCGCCAAAGCGAATGGGCCGATTTGCATGGGTATGAGGAAAGCTGGAGGCGTTAGAAAGCGTGAAGGCCCGCATTTCAGCGGGCCCGGCCTGCATTCTAACTGCTCAAAATTTCAGCAATTGAAATGCGCAGGCACCTCACTGGCTGCCGCCCTCTGATCCCTATACTGGGCCGCTATGGATGCTTGGTTTCACTCTTTGTTGCAATGGCTTTCGCTCCCTGAGTTCGGGCTGAGCACGGTGTTTGCGGTCTCGCTGATGTCTGCCACCTTGTTGCCGATGGGGTCAGAGCCGGTTGTCTTCGGGCTGGTGCAATTGCAGCCGGATTGGTTCTGGCGGGTCATCGCGGTGGCGACTGCCGGCAACACCCTAGGTGGAGCCATCACCTGGTGGATGGGCCACGCGGCCTGCCATCTTGCAAACCGGTATGGCCGATCCGCAAGTCATGTGCGGGCGCTGGCCTGGCTCACACGCCTGGGGCCCAAGGCCTGTTTGCTGTCGTGGCTACCGGTCGTCGGCGATCCTTTGTGTGGAGTCGCCGGCTGGCTGCGCCTTCCGTTTTGGCCGTGCGTGATTTACATGGCGATCGGCAAGTGCCTACGCTATATCACCATGACGGCAGCGCTTAGCGGGCTGGTGCGCCTGTGGTGAGTTGCGCGCGCAGTGCCAAGCGGCTGGCAAGGTCGATGAAGCCGGTGTCAGAGACATCATCGGTACTCAAGAGAAAGTCCCGCGCCTCCCCGGATTGGAGCTGGCGCATGGAGCGGTCGTAGTACCGGTCGTAGTGCTTGACCAGTAGGTCCTCCACCAGCTCTGCATAACGCGACGCCGCCACCCACTCTTTCCACTGGTCCACTTGGGCTCTGCCACAGGTCGGGACCAAACGGTCCAGCTGCTCCAGAAGCGTGTCACTGTGCAGAAAGTAGGCATAGTCCTGCAACAAAAATTGCACCCTGAGGCCCACCGGCACATCCAGCCCCCACCACTGGCCTTGCTGGATGCCTTGGTAAATCGAATCCGGCAAACGCAGTAAACCGATGCGCTTGCTTTCCGCCTCGACATACACCGGGCGGCCAGGGTCAAAGCTTGAGAGGGTATGGAGTATCTGCGTCTCGAACATTTTCTGGGAAGGCTGGGCCTGATCTGGCAAGCCACCCAGTACCGAGCCCTTGTGAGCCGCCAGCGCCTCCAGGTTCAGCACCTGATGACCCTGCGCCTGCAAGGCTTCGAGTACCTTGGTCTTGCCCGAGCCTGTCGGGCCGGCCAGCACCTGAAAGCGGAATTGCGCGGGCAGACGCACCAACTCTTCAAGCACATGGTGGCGCCAGGACTTGTAGCCCCCTGACAAGCGCCGCGCGGTCCAACCCACCTCGTTCAGGATATGGGTGAACGAGCCGCTGCGCTGACCACCGCGCCAGCAATACACCAGCGGCCGCCACGACTTGGGGTGCGCGGCAAACAAGCTGTCGACATGCGTTGCCACATTGCGCGCGACCAAGACGGCCCCGACCTTGCGCGCCTCGAACGGCGAGACCTGCTTGTACATGGTGCCGACGCGGATACGCTCTTCGTCATTCAGCACCGGGCAGTTGATGGCGCCGGGAATATGGTCTAACGCGTATTCGCCGGGCGAACGCGCGTCGATCACCGCATCAAAGGTGGCCAGCTGCTCGATGTCAGCAAACGTGTGATTCACAGAAGTCACGGGCATCCCCTCATTAACGGCCCCATTTAACGGACCAACACCAACACCGTGCCCAGCACGGTGAGACCGGCGCCCCACCAAGCGCCCTGCGCGGGCGAGCGGCCCAGGTGCCACCATAACAAGGGCAATACCAACACCGGCGACACCGATGACAAGATGCCCACCATGCCGACATTGCCACGCTGCAGCGCCAGCAGGATGAGGCTCATCCCCAAGCCCATACCGATCATGCCGCTCAAACCGACTTTACCCAATACGGCTAAAGACAAGGGGTTTTGGGTACGAGCCACCGAAGCACCCGCCCACAGAAGCACCAAGTGAGCGGCACAAGTTGCCCCCACCCGCAGCACCGTGGCTGCGACAGGGTCCACGCCCGAGGCCATCACAGGCTTGGCAATCAATGAGCCGGTGGCCTGGCACAAGGCGGCCAACAGGCCCAGCGCGATCCCTGATGGAATATGCCCGCGAAGCTGCTCCAAAGCGTGCGACTCATCTTTGCGGCTACCCAAGGCAATCGCCAACATGACGCCGCCCACCACCAAGCCTCCGCCCATCATGGCCTGAGGACCCATGCGCTCACCCAGCACCACAAACCCTAGCAGTGCACTAAACAAGGCGTGCGTGGCAAACAGCACCCCGGTACGGCGTGGGCCTAGCCGGTTCATGGAGGCAAACAGAGCGGTGTCGCCGATGAAGATGCCGATCAATCCACTAAGAATCAAGACCCAAGCTTGCTCGGCATGGATGCTGTGCCAAGCCCCATTCAGCAGGACCACGGGCGCCAGCATCACAAACACCAGCCCCATACGCCAACGGGTAAATGCAAACGCGCCGAGATGGCGCGCTTGGGGGGCTGAAATCAGCCCGGTCACCGCCCAGCAAGCCGCAGCGCCCAGGGCCAACCAATCAAAAGACAGCGTCACGCTGCCGCCGCAGCACGTGCCATCAAGAACTGAACAGGAAGTTCATCACGTCGCCATCTTTGACCACGTATTCCTTGCCTTCAGCGCGCATCTTGCCCGCGTCTTTGGCGCCCTGCTCACCCTTGTGGCTGATGAAGTCATCAAAGGCAATAGTCTGGGCGCGGATGTAACCTTTTTCGAAATCCGTGTGGATCACGCCAGCCGCCTGGGGGCCGGTGTCGCCCACATGGATGGTCCAGGCGCGCACCTCTTTCACCCCAGCGGTGAAGTAGGTTTGCAAGCCCAACAGGCTGTAGGCAGAGCGAATCAGGCGGTTTAAACCGGGTTCGGTTTGGCCGAGTTCCTGCAAGAACTCCAGCCGGTCCGCATCGTCCATCTCTGAGAGCTCAGCTTCCATCTTGGCGCAAATGGCCACCACAGGCGCGCCTTGGGCGGTCGCAAAGGCGGTCAAGCGGTCGAGCAGAGGATTGTTTTCAAAACCATCTTCCGACACGTTGGCCACGAACATCGCGGGCTTGGCCGTGATCAGGAAAAACTGCTTGAGCAAAGGCAACTCTTCTTTGCTGAAGTCCAGGGTGCGCACCGGCTTGGCTTCGTTCAGCGCAGCTTGGCACTTCTCCAGAATCGCCACCAGCTTGATGGACTCCTTGTCGCCCGAGCGCGCCAGCTTTGTCACACGGTGCAAGGCTTTTTCCACCGCGCCCAAATCAGCAAGGCACAACTCGGTCTGAATGACTTCGATATCGGCAATCGGGTCCACCTTGCCGGCAACGTGGATCACGTTATCGTCTTCAAAGCAGCGCACCACGTTGATGGTGGCGTCTGTTTCGCGGATGTGTGCCAAAAACTTGTTGCCCAAGCCCTCGCCGGTGCTGGCGCCCGCCACCAGACCCGCAATATCCACAAACTCCACGATGGCCGGAACAATGCGCTCGGGGGTGATGATGTCAGCGAGCTGCTGCAGACGCGGATCAGGCACCTCGACCACGCCTACGTTGGGCTCAATCGTGCAAAACGGGTAGTTTTCTGCAGCAATGCCCGCCTTGGTCAGCGCGTTAAAAAGGGTACTTTTGCCCACGTTGGGCAGGCCTACAATGCCACACTTCAAACTCATAAAAAACCTCTAAAAACTGGGTGACAAGTGTATGCCATACCTGTTCCTGCGCCTGTTGGTGGCGCTGGCACTTTGGGCGGGAGCGGGTTGGGCGCATGGATTTGTCGCCGAAGCCCGCGCTGCCAGTCCGCTTTTATTGACAGACAACAGCGAGCCGCAGCCCCTCCAAGACAGCTCCATGCAGTGGCTGGAACCGGGCCGCAACGCAACAGCGGCCCAAGCCTGGGCCGCGCCGTTTGAAGCCACCCACATGGGGCACGCGGCGCCCCTCAACGCCAACAACACGCTTTGGATCAAGCTAACGCTGGTTCGGGCGACCGGAAGCACCGGCCGGTGGACGCTGAACATTCCTCAGCCCTACCTCGACCACGTAGTGCTTTTTGAGCGGCAAGACGGCGCTTGGTACCCCCAAACAGCAGGCGACAAGCACGCCCAGCGCCACTGGAACGTGCGCGGCCTGTATCCTGAGTTTGAGCTGTATTTGCCACCCGGCAAGCCGGTTGAGGTACTGCTACAAGTGCGCAACTTCAAGCCGCTCGCCGTCCCCTTGCGCATGGCACCCGCTAACCTGCGCGAAGGCCAGCGTATGGCGGAGGGGATAGGACTGGGGGTCATGTTCGGCCTGATCCTGACCCCGACGGTCGTCTCCTTGATGCGCTATGCCGAGTTCCGCCACATGTCAGATTTGGGCGCGGCCCTCTACAGCGCAATGGTCGCCCTCACGCTGGCGCAGTTCAACGGAATACTCAATGCGCTGCTCTGGCCCGATCCGGTGTGGGCGGACTACGCAAGCAGTGTGTTGCCGTCACTGGCCATCGGTGTCACTTTGTTGTGCGTACGGCACCTGTACGCGCTCTCTACCCACCACCCCCGGCTTGACCAGCTCTTGGGGGTGCTGGGGTTCAGCGCATTGGCCTCTGTCACCAGCTACCTGCTACTGGACCGTGCGATGGCGGACACGGTCTCTGGCATCGTGATTTTGCTGGGCACCGCTTGCTGCCTGCTGGCCACCGCCGTAAATTGGCGGGCGGGCTCGCCCCTGGGGGCTTGGCTGATGTGGACCTACAGCCCTAAATTAGGTCTCGTGATCTGGACGACCCTGGAGGCTGGGGGCAACCTCCCTGCATTCTGGCCGCTGCGCTACTTGCTCACATTTATCGTGGCAGCGTCCGTGCCCGCCCTGGTCTATGCACTGGGGCGTGCCACCCACGACCGCAAAGAAATCGTCGCCCGCGCAGAGCAACTCCCGACGCAGGATGCCTTGACCGGCCTTCTCACCGCAGAGGTCTTTCAAACCCATGTAGCCGACGCCTACCAACGTGCCATCACCCACCGTGAACCCTTGGCGTTGGTTCTGGTCAATATCGCGAACCTCGACCACATCCGCCACAGCATGGGCGACCCGGCCGCAGAACAATGCCTCTTGCGCGCAGTGATTAAATTACACCGCGTGCTACGGGATGTGGACCCGGCGGCACGGGTGGGCAGCGCGCGGTTCGCCCTACTGCTGGAGGGTGTCGGTTCGCGGCAGGCGCTCACCGAGCGGTTGGTCAAACTGGTGGCCTCGGGGCTGATTCCCTTGCAAGGCATGCCCACCGAGGTCACGCTGCAGTTCCAAGCCGCGTGCGTACTGCTGCACGAAAACCCGGTCGAACCTGCACAAGCCCTCAACGAGTTGGCGGGCGTGCTGGCCGGCATCTCACCGCGAACCCGCCGGCCGATCCGCTTTCTTGAGCCTGTACCCACTCAATTAGCCAGCTTGCACTCTTCGCTGTCGAGCTGATCGCTGGTCGAGCGCTCACCATGGCCGGCGTGACTTACGGCGCAGCAGCGCCATCAAATTGGTACGACGCAGCCACCACCTGCCCCACCCGCAGGACCTGACCTGCACCGGCCTGCACGATCGCATTCATTCCGAAGGTGATCGCGCCATTCAAGCGGGCGTCCCGGCGGTAGCTTTGAAGGGCATCCCCCGCGCCGGGGTGGCTCTCAGCCGTGTCGGGGTCAATATTGGGTATCGGGCAGCGGGCGCACGGCTTCACCAAGGCGAGTTGCGCGGGGGTAGCACTGCCCTCCTCAGTCGTGACCTGCAGAACTGCCATGTGGTCTTCATCATGTGCCTCCATGCCTCCCAACACCACATTGGGCCGGAAACGGCGCATTTCGGCAGGCGGCAAACCCGCAGCCGCCAACCGGCTGTTGAGCGGTGCCATGGACGCGTCGGTTGTGACCAGCACCGGGTATCCGTCGGCAAATTGGGTGTGCCCCTGCGCACCGCCGGTCCAGCGAAGGCTGCACGCCCGCCGCCCCTCGGGCGCAAAGCGCACAAGGCGGACTCCTTCGCAACCTAGCGCTTATTGCAACCACAAAGCAGCAGCATCCCCCATATCGAGGGCATCCACGGTGTCATCCCAGACTTGGACCCGGGTTTGCGGCCCCTGCGCGTCGAGCGCCAACTGCAGCGGGCTCAGGCCGGCGCACTGCAACTCCAGTGCCTGTGCCAGCAGGCGCGGCTGCACCAACGCCATGCGGGGATATTCGCGCTGGCTCACAAAAAGCCCTTCTGCATCCACCACCATCCAGTGCCGGTCCCACTCCAGCCCGGTGTCCAGCAGGCGCGCATGCTCCACCGCGATACCGGCGAGCGATTTCACCGGGTAAATCATCAGCGCGGCAATGTGTCCGTGCATATCGGCTTCAAAGTGTGGGGTCATGGGGGTTTCCTGGTGCATAGAGCCAGCATTGTGCACAGCCCTCCTACAATGACCCAATGGCCCAAACCTATGACATTTGTATCCGTGGCGCTGGCATCGTGGGGCGCACCCTGGCGCTGCACTTGGCGGCCAAACGCCTGAAAGTGGCGCTGGTCGAGACGACCAGCAGCCCCCACTCTAGCCCGGATGTGCGGGCATACGCCCTGAACGCGCGCTCGCGCCAACTGCTCGAAGCCATCCGTTGCTGGCCAGCTGACGCCCATGCCACACCGGTGCTGCACATGGCGGTCGTGGCCGACGCGGACGCCCAAGTAAATTTTGATGCAGCCCCGCAAGGTGTAGATGCCCTGAACTGGATTGTGGACGTGCCCGTGCTCGAGCAACAGCTCGCCCAAGCCGTGCAGTTTCAACCCCTCATTTCCGTAGTCGATACACCGCAACCCGCGACCCTGACCGTCGTGTGTGAAGGGCGCGCCAGCACCACTCGCGATGAGCTCGGTGTGGAGTTCGAGGCACATCGCTATGCCCAGACCGCAGTAGCTGCCAGAGTAGAAAGCGCGCTGCCTCACCAGCAAACCGCCCGGCAGTGGTTCAGCGAAGGCGAAGTGACCGCACTGTTGCCGATGCAAGGGCCGGAGGGGAACTTTCATGCCCTTGTGTGGTCAGTGTCCCCAGAGCGCGCACAAGCCCTGATGCAACACACCGACCTCGAATTCACCAACGCCCTGCAAACGGCCACCCGCATGGCGGTGGGTACCCTGCGTCTGGCTAGCCCCCGCGCGAGCTGGGCCTTGCAGCATGCCGTCGCCACCCGCTGGACCGGCACCACCACCCTGGACGGCCATCGGCGTGCCTGGGTATTAGCGGGTGACGCGGCCCACAACGTGCACCCGCTGGCGGGCCAAGGCTTGAACCTGGGCTTGGGTGATGTGGCCGAACTGGTACAGGTGCTCGATACCCGTGGCTACTGGCGCCCTGTCGACGATATGCGCTTGCTGCGCCGCTACGAGCGGGCCCGCAAGGCCGCCTTCGCCGTGGTGGGTGGCAGTGGCAACTCCTTGCAACAGCTGTTTGCCCACCCCCACGCTTGGGCGGAAAACGCCCGCAGCTGGGGCATGCGCGGCTTTGACAGTTGCGCCCCGCTCAAACACTGGGTCGCCCGGCAGGCCATGGGCCTGTGAGCGCTCAGGCTCGCTCCGTCTTTTCACACTTTCCGGAACTCTTGTTTATGCACTTCCCCCGTTTGTTTGCCACCGTGGGCCTGGCGCTCGCCGCCTTTGCTACGGGCACTTTTGCCCAGGAGGCCGCCATCCGCGAGGCCATCACGAAACGGGTGCCCCAGCTGAAGTCCATCGACGAAGTGCGCCCGGCCGGCATCCCCGGCTTGTATGAGGTCCGGGCCAATGGCGTCGAGATCTATTACACCGATGCCAAGGGCAACTACCTGATTCAGGGCAACCTGTACGAGACCAAAGGACTGCGCAACTTGACCGAGGAGCGGATCAACAAGCTCACTGCCATCAAGTTCAGCAGCCTGCCCCTCAAAGACGCTTTCACCATCTTGCGGGGCAACGGCTCGCGCAAGCTGGCCGTCTTTGAGGACCCGAACTGCGGCTACTGCAAGCGCTTTGAGCGCGATCTGCAAAAGATCGACAACGTGACGATCTACATGTTCCTCTACCCCATCCTCGGGCCGGACTCGACAGAAAAATCCAAGGCGATCTGGTGCAGCAGAGACAAGGTGGCGGCCTGGCAAGACTGGATGCTGCGCGACCAGCCCGCACCGGCCGCAGCAGCGATGTGCGATACATCGCCGCTCGCCCGCAATGTGGAGTTCGGCAAGACCTACCGCATTCAGGGCACGCCCACCCTGCTGTTTGAAGACGGCAACCGCGTACCCGGCGCGATTGACGCCCAGCAAATCGAAAAATACCTGAAAGACGCAAAAAGCTAAGGCCACTGCCTCCCTCACAAGCGCCCGGCGCGGGTCGCCGGTCTCCACAAATTGCTCCTGAATTCATAGCTGCTCGCGCAAGCATGGCGGGCGCCAACCGGTGTTTAGGCATGAAAACTTCGTCCAAGTCGTCCAAATCCCTCACAACTGCTGCACCCGCATCCGCGGTGCACTACCGGATCGAAGTGCCCGATGTGCACAGCCACCTGTTCACGGTGCACATGACCGTGGCCTCGCCGGCTAGCACCCAGACCCTGCGCCTGCCGGCCTGGATTCCGGGTAGCTACCTGCTACGCGAATTCGCCAAACACCTGCAGCAGCTGGAGTGCCGGCAAGGCGGCAAACGCGTCCCGGTGACGCAGCTGGACAAAGCCACCTGGCAAGTCAGTTGCCGCGCCGGCCTGCCTTTGGAAGTGAGTTACGAGGTGTATGCCTTTGACGCGTCGGTGCGCACCGCTTGGCTGGATGCGCAGCGCGGCTTCTTCAACGGCACCAGCCTGTGCCTGCAGGTGCCCGAAGCAGCAGCAGAGGCCCACACCCTGGACATCGCGCCGGTTGCCGGCACCACGGGCTGGCAGCTGGCCACCGGACTGCCGGCAGTTGCCGTCGACAAGGCGGGCTTTGGCCTGTACCGCGCCCCCGACTACGACACCCTGGTCGACTGCCCGGTGGAAATGGGGCCGTTCTGGAGCGGTAGTTTTGAGGTGTTCGGCATTCCCCACCGCTTTGTGGTGGCCGGCGCACCGCCCAGCTTTGACGGCGAGTTGCTACTGGCCGACACCCGCGCCATTTGCGAAGCGGAAATGCGCTTCTGGCACGGCAGCGACTTTGAGCAGTATCAAAAAGATAGCAGCTCCCGCAATAAAGACGGGGGCCAAAGCCCGATTCCATTCACAAACTATGTCTTCATGCTGGCCGCGGTGCACGATGGCTATGGCGGGCTGGAGCACAAAAACTCCACCGCCCTGATTTGCAACCGCAAAGACTTGCCGCGCCTGCCCCGCACTACGCTGGCCCCCACCACCCACAAGCAGCCCGAGGGCTACACCACGCTGCTGGGGCTGATCAGCCACGAGTACTTTCACACCTGGAACGTCAAGCGCCTGCGCCCCGCAGAGCTGGCCACTTACGACTATCGCGCAGAGAACTACACCGAGCTGCTATGGTTCTTCGAAGGCTTCACCAGCTACTACGACGACTTGCTGCTGCGCCGTGCCAAACGCATCGACAACGCCACCTACCTAAAGCTCTTGAGCAAGACCATCAATCAGGTCCAGCAAACCCCGGGGCGGCTGGTGCAAAGCGTGGCGCAAAGCAGTTTTGACGCGTGGGTGAAGTACTACCGCCAAGACGAAAACACCGCCAACGCCACCGTGAGCTACTACACCAAGGGTTCACTGGTGGGCCTGTGCCTCGACCTGACCCTGCGCGCCGAAGGCAAAACCCACCTCGATGCCGTGATGCGCGGCCTGTGGACACGCTGTGCCGGCGGCCCCATGACCGAGGCGGACCTGCTGGCCGTGTTGCAAGAGCTCGGCGGCCGCTCGTTCGCCAAAGACTTGGCGCGCTGGGTACACAGCACCAACGAGCTGCCTGTGCACGAACTGCTGGAGCAACACGGTGTGCAAGTCAACCGCGAGCCCGACCAGGCCGCCCAGCAACTCGGGCTGCGGGTCAAAGAAAGCGGCGGGCTGTTCATCCAGCAGGTGCTGCGGGGAGGAGCCGCCGAAAAAGCCGGCTTTGCTGCGGGCGACGAGTGGCTGGCAGTCCAAACCGAGGGCATGCCCTGGCGCATGCAGGCCTTGGATGACCTGATGCTCTATGCCGGCAAGGCCAAGAAAGTGACGGCATTGGTTTCGCGCGACAAGCGCCTGATGCAGCTGACCCTTACCCTGCCGGCCCCCACCCAGGCGGTGCGCCTGTCGGTGCGCGATGCGGCAGCCGCCAACCACTGGCTGGACGGCGTGTAAACCGCAGCTCGCGTCAGCACGGTGCAAATTCGCTTGGCTATAGTGCGCCCAGCCCCCCTCATTTCGACACACAACAGGAGACCACTGAATGAGCTACGAATGCATCACCACCCGCGTGGAAGACGACAAGGTTGCCATCATCACCCTGAACCGCCCCAAGCAGCTCAACGCCCTCAACGACCAGTTGATGGACGAGCTGGGCGCAGCCCTCAAGGGGTTTGACGCCGACCCCACTATCGGCTGCGTGGTGATCACCGGTAGTGAAAAAGCATTTGCGGCCGGCGCCGATATCACGGCCATGGCCAAGTTCAGCTTTGCGGATGCCTACAAAGGCGACTTCATCACCCGCAATTGGGAAACTATCCGCACGATCCGCAAACCGGTTATCGCCGCCGTGAGTGGCTTTGCGCTGGGTGGCGGTTGCGAGCTGGCCATGATGTGTGACTTCATCATCGCCGCTGACAACGCCAAGTTCGGCCAACCCGAGATCAAGCTGGGCATCATCCCCGGCGCGGGTGGCACCCAGCGTCTGCCCCGTGCAGTGGGCAAATCCAAGGCCATGGACCTGGCCCTGACCGGCCGCATGATGGATGCCACCGAGGCCGAGCGTGCCGGCTTGGTGAGCCGCGTGGTTCCGCTCGATAAGTTGCAAGAAGAAGCTTTGGGCGCCGCTTTGCAAATCTGCGCGTTCTCCCAGGTGGCGACCATGGCAGCCAAAGAATCGGTCAACCGCGCCTTTGAAGGCACCTTGGCAGATGGCATTGCCTTCGAGCGCCGCATGTTCCACGCCCTGTTTGCGACCGCCGATCAAAAGGAAGGCATGGACGCTTTTGTGAACAAACGCGCCGCGAACTTTACACACCAATAAATCTGGCATATAATGCCGATCTCGGTCGTATAGCTCAGTTGGTTAGAGCGCAGCATTCATAATGCTGATGTCGGTGGTTCAAGTCCACCTACGACCACCAAACCAAGAAACCCGCAATTGTTCACACGTTGCGGGTTTTTTCATGGGCGCTCGCCTCGCACCCCCAGGCTAAGCCCTGCCCGACACCTAGGATTCTTGAAAACGATGCCACCGGCGTCGCCAGCCAAGCATGGCTGAACTTTCAAGAAAGCAGAACCTCAGGTGTGGAATCCAGAACATGTGGCTCAAACCGCCACCCAAGTCCTTGTCGAGTATCTCGGCGTGGCAGCCCGGTTTGTGGTCGAAGACGCCATGGATGCCACCGCTTCCAGCCACGCCTTGCCGCAAGCCAACCACGAAGCCCACCTCCGCTCGTTCCTGATCAACCTCAGCCAGCAGTTGCCTGCAGGACTGCCCAATGAACGTATCCGCCAGACCATTCTGGAGCGGTGCACAGCCCCAGCCCCCATCACCCCTCTTCAAAAGTAAGCCATGAAAAAAACCACATCCATCAACCGCAACCTCACAGTGGGGCTGATTGCCATCATCGTATTTTTTATCCTGCAAGCCGTCGGCGTGCTGACCATGGGCCGCTATACCGAGCGCGAAGTGGTGGAGGTGGCGCGCAAGAACACCGTAGCCCAGGTGGACTTGGCCGATTTGTCGACCATGGCGCAGCAGATTCGCCGGTACGAAAAAGAGTACTTCATCTATGTGAACAACCCCGAGAAGCGCACCCAGTACCAAAAGGAATGGACCGGCACGATGGAGAAGATCACCGCGCTGCTCGGTCGCATGCGCGCCAACGGCAGCAGCGCCTTGAGCGCTGATGACTTGAGTCGTGTGGGCCAGTGGACTGCAGCAAGTGAGTTTTATGCAGCAGAAATGACCAAGGTGTTTGCGGAAGTGAACGCCCGCGCCAACAAGATGCAGGAAGAAGCGGCCACAGCCCAGGCTGCCGAAGAGCAAGCCGCCAGCACCAAAGGTACCAAGACCAAAGACACAACGCCTGTTTTGGAAGGTACGCGCATGCTGCTGCCCGATGAAGCCAATGACCTGATCAAGGCCGGCAAAGACCGTTTTTCTGCCGACCTGATCAAAGGCGTGGCCACCACCTTTGCCCAGAAGAGTGAAGCCACGCTGGCCCTGACCACGGTGACCAACCAAGGCTTCAACAAAATGATCTACGGTGTCATGGCAAGCGTATTGATTGGCATCGGCATTGGTGTGTACTTGTTGATCAGCCTGCCCAAGAGTGTGACCGAGCCCATTCGCAACCTGACGACCCTGGTCGACGCCCTGAGCCGCGGCGAGTCCACCAAGCCGGTAGCCAGCATCAAGGTGCTGGAGTTCAAGAACCTGTCCGCTGCCGTGGAGCGCATGCGGATCGCGCAAGAACTGATGCTGCAGCGCCTGCAAAAGCCCCGCTGAACGACGGGCCCGGTAAAATCGGGCCTTTCGTTCATTCACAGCCTCTGGATACACACCATGAATCGCTGCCTTCGCGCCATCGGCGCTATCTCTTTGTTGGTCGCCTTGCCCTTCGGGGGCATGGCGCAGACCAACCCCACCACACAGGTCGTTACGGACAGCAACGGCAACTACGTGACGGTGCGGACCTTCCCCTCCACCGCCGTGCGTGGAACCCTGCAAGTAGTGCAACCACCTGAAGTGTTGTTCAACAACGTGGTGGCACGCCTCTCCCCCGGCGCCCGTATCCGCGGAGCCAACGGCATGCTGCTGATGTCTGCCAGCGCCGTCGGACAGACCCTGCAGGTGATGGCCGTCTTGGACAGCCAATCCATGCTGCACGACGTATGGGTATTGAACGAGATTGAAGTCGCGATGTACCCCACCAAGCCGTCGTACTCCCGCTAAGCCGCCTAAGCGGTTCATTCGCATTTTCGGCTGGTAGCGCTCTCGCCACCTGCGCCAGCCGCTCCTTTATTCATAGCATTTTCACGGGATACGTCATGTCCAAAAAAGTCTTTATCAAAACCTTCGGCTGCCAGATGAACGAGTACGACTCGGACAAGATGGCTGACGTGCTCGGCGCCGCCCAAGGCTACGAGCCCACTGATGATGTGGAGCAGGCTGACCTGATTTTGTTCAACACCTGCTCAGTGCGCGAGAAAGCGCAGGAAAAAGTGTTCAGCGACCTGGGCCGCATCAAGCACCTCAAGGCCAAGGGCGTGCAGATTGGCGTGGGTGGCTGCGTGGCCAGCCAGGAAGGCGCCGAGATCATCAAGCGGGCACCTTATGTGGACGTGGTGTTCGGCCCGCAAACCCTGCACCGCTTGCCCGAGCTGCTCAACGCCCGCAAGGCGCTGGACAAGCCGCAAGTCGACATCAGCTTCCCCGAGATTGAGAAGTTTGACCACCTCCCCCCGGCCAAGGTAGACGGCGCCAGCGCCTTTGTGAGCATCATGGAAGGCTGCAACAAGTACTGCAGCTACTGCGTGGTGCCCTACACCCGCGGCACCGAAATCAACCGCCCGTTTGAAGATGTGCTGGTGGAGATTGCCGGCCTCGCCGACCAGGGCGTGAAAGAGGTGAACCTGCTCGGCCAGAACGTGAACGCCTGGCGCAACGCCATGGGCGACTCGGGCGAAATGGCCGACTTTGCCACCCTGCTGGAATACGTGAGCGACATTCCGGGCATTGAGCGCATCCGCTACACCACCAGCCACCCCAATGAGTTCACGCCCAGCCTGATTGCGGCCTACGAGAAGCTGCCCAAACTGGTGAGCCACCTGCACCTGCCGGTGCAACACGGCAGCGACAAGATTTTGATGGCCATGAAGCGCGGCTACACCGCCATGGAATACAAGAGCACAATCCGCAAGCTGCGCGCCATCCGGCCCGACATGAGCATTAGCTCTGACTTTATTGTCGGCTTTCCTGGTGAGACGGACGAAGACCACGCCAAGATGATGAAGCTGATCCACGACGTGGGCTTTGACAACTCTTTCAGCTTCATCTTCAGTCCCCGCCCCGGCACGCCGGCGGCCAACCTGCACGACGACACCCCGCACGAAGTAAAGCTGGCCCGCTTGCAAGAGCTGCAAGCCGCTATCAACGCCAACATTGCCACCATCAGCAACCAGCGCCTGGGCACGGTACAACGCATTCTGGTGGAAGGCAGCAGCAAGCGCGACAACGGCGAACTGATGGGCCGCACCGAGTGCAACCGCGTCGTCAACTTTGCCGGTAACCCTCGCTTGGTCGGGCAGCTGGTGGATGTGACGATCACCGAAACCCGCAGCTACACATTGCGCGGTGAAGTGCTGACGGTGGAACACGCAGCCTGACCATTTAGCACCTTGTACCGAGGGCTCTTGTGGGAGCCCTTTTTGCTTGTGGCTTGCCCCAAGCCAAGAAAACACCAAGGGTAAACCCGTAAGTCGATCGTAAGATGGCGGGCATGCGGAGCGCCTAGCGCCCGCCGCCCCCAGTTTCCCGGAGTTTTTTGACATGCCATCTGCCCATCGCATCCAACACCCCGCCTTTCAAGCCAAGATCATGTCTGCCGAGGCGGCTGCCGCACTCATCCCCGCCGGAGCCAATGTGGGCATGAGCGGCTTTACCGGCTCGGGCCACGCCAAGGCGGTGCCGCAGGCGCTAGCCAAACGCATAGAGCAACTGCATGCAGCGGGCGAAGAGTTTCAGATCGGCCTGTGGACCGGTGCCTCCACCGCGCCCGAACTAGATGGCGCATTGGCCAAAGCCCACGGCATCTCCATGCGCCTGCCCTACCAGTCAGACCCCATCGTGCGCAAGCAAATCAACGCGGGGCAGATGCAGTACACCGACATCCACCTCTCGCATGTGGCGCAACTAGCGTGGTTTGGCTTTCTGGGGCCGCTCAAGGTGGCGGTGGTGGAAGTGGCGGGCATCCTGCCCGATGGGCGGCTGATTCCATCGTCCTCAGTGGGCAACAACAAGACCTGGCTGGATCTGGCAGACCACATCATTTTGGAGGTCAACAGCCATCAGCACGCCGGGCTAGAGGGCATGCATGACATTTACTACGGCACTCGCATTCCACCGCACCGCCAGCCGATACCGTTGGTGGCGCCTGGCGACCGCATTGGCGACTGCTACCTGCACTGCGACCCAGCCAAGGTGATTGCGGTGGTAGAGACGAGCGAGCACGACCGCAACTCGCCCTTCGCAGCGCCGGATGAAACCTCGGAACGGATTGCCGGGCACATCATTAAATTTTTGCAACAAGAGGTCTCCGCCGGCCGCTTGCCCGCCAACCTGCTGCCGCTGCAAAGTGGGGTGGGCAATATAGCCAATGCGGTGCTTATGGGGCTGAACCATGGCCCGTTTGACGGACTCACCGCTTACACCGAAGTACTGCAAGACGGCATGCTGGAGATGATCAAGTCCGGCAAGCTGACCATGGCCTCGGCCACCGCACTATCCTTCAGCCCCGCCGCGCTGGAAGAATTCAACGCCAACATCGATTTCTACCGCAAACGCATCGTGCTGCGCCCGCAGGAAATGAGCAACCACCCCGAGGTGATCCGCCGCCTGGGCCTGATTGCCATGAACGCGATGATCGAGGCGGACATCTACGGCAACGTGAACTCCACCCACATCATGGGCAGCAGCATCATGAACGGCATTGGCGGCTCGGGCGACTTTGCGCGCAATGCCTACCTGTCCTTTTTTATGACGCCGTCCACCGCCAAAGACGGCGCCATCTCCTGCATCGTGCCCATGGTCTCGCACACCGACCACACCGAGCACGACGTGGAAATCATCGTCACCGAGCAGGGCCTGGCCGACCTGCGCGGCAAGTCACCCACCCAGCGCGCACAACTCGTCATCGAGCATTGCGCCCACCCCGACTTCCGCCCCGCCCTGCGCGACTACTTCGACCGTTCCCTGCAGACAGCCCCCGGCCGCCACACCCCGCACATCCTGAGCGAGGCGCTGTCGTGGCATGACCGGTTTGTGAAGACCGGGCGGATGTTGTAACTCGCTATTTATTTAGGAGCTGCTCGCGCATGTTCTATATGCGCTAGCGGGTGATTTGGCTTAAGAATGTTTGCTCGCCTGCGGGTGGGTGGCGGCGAGCAGGGCGGATTTTAGTGTGTTGCGCCGACAGGTTGAATCCGCGCAGAAAACCTGACCTCAAGAATCAGGCTGCAAGCGTAAAGCCGATCACTGGATGCGACAAGTGGATATTCATTCAATCACATCGAATTGACATGCAGGATATGGACTTTGGCTTACCTGTATGCACAAAGATGATCATCTTTCATAGGATCTGGATTCCAGCCATGCCATAAGCGGCAGTACAACGACTATGGCAATCCAAACAAGCGTTACCCAAAAATAATCTATGCTCACCCTGCCAAATGCAAAGTGCGACAACCGGATTGACGCTATGTACAAAGCTGTAAACCAAGCCCAAATCCCCACAAGGACAAAATAAGTGCCGCGGTCGTGTCGCCATAACATCCCCAGTTTTGAGCCAAAAACGATGCACGCCAAGGCTAAAAGTGTGGCGACTCCCACGCCAGATGAAAACATAAGTGCGCTTTTCAGGGAGTCTTTATCTAGGCAATGAAAACCCTTTTTGCCGAACTCGTCGCGCTGAAAAGAAACGAACTCGCAATCAAACTTTTTCTGGGTGATCGCCTGATTATGTGGAATCGCAGTTGCTGGTATGAGCGCCAAGAACGAACTAAGCCCAGCGGATATGAGCAGAAGCCAAAACACAAAGATTGGCAATCGACTTTTTTCAGGCATTTTGGGATGTTCACCACAAAGCTTACACAATTAAAAGACACGTCGCTAAATTTGACCATGCTGATGAATGACAGCAATCGCCACATTTCCGCCCCCAACGTTATACGATTCAACGCAGCGCACCAACCATCTCTCTCGCAGAGCGGGGAGTCCGCCCCCTCTCTGTCGCCCACATCACCCAAATTCAACCGCTATCAAATCAATAGCTGCTCGCGCAATAACATCGGGCGCATAGGCTAATTTCGCCGTAAACCACTAGAGACTCAGTGCTCCGGCGCCTCTGCTGATGCCCGGCTCTCATGCGCCGTGAGCCACGCACCCGCGGCACCGCACACCGCAATCAAGGCCATGCCGGCGATGGTCCAGGCGTCGGGTACGTGCGAAAAGATCAGCCAGCCGCCCAGCATGGCAAAGGCAATCTGGGCATACATATACGGCATGAGCACCGCAGCAGGCGCTCGCCTGAAAGCCTGAATGAAGATGAAGTGGCCCAAGCTCCCCAGAAAGCCCATTAACAACAGGCCGCCCCACACGGCATGCGACGCGATGGGCTCCCAGGCAAACGGCAAGGCCAGTGCCGCCACAAGGGCGCCCGTCCAGCCCGTGTAAAACTGCATGGTCATCGGGTCTTCGGTGCGGGCCATGCGGCTGGTCAGCAGCTGAAAGCCTGCATTGGCCAGCACCACGCACACTGGAAACAGCAGCGCCCAATTGAAGTCGGCTCCTTTGGGCCGCACGATGGCCAAGGTGCCGGCAAATCCGCCGGCAACGAGCACCAAACGCAGGTGCGACACTTTTTCGTGCAACATGCGCGCTGCCAGCAGCGTCACGATGAGCGGGGTCAGCAGCACGATGGCGGTGAACTCGCCCACCGGCATGTGCTTGAGGCTCAGAAACGCAAAAATGCTGGTCGCCAGCAACAAACCGCCACGCGCGATGTGCAAGCCCAAATGCTCAGTTTGCAGCAAGGCGCGCCCCTGCCGGGGCAGCTCAATCGCCGTGGTGGCGAGGGCCTGAAACGCATAGCGGAAAAACATGGCCACCATCAGCGGGGCACTCAGCGACACCCATTTGGTGGTGGTATCCAAGGTGGCAAAGCAGGCCATGGCCAAGATAGCCAGGCCGATGCCTCTCAAGACTTGTTGCGGCGCGTGTTCGGCCATCAGAAGGGCATCTTGGGCATGCCTTTCATGCCCCCGAGCCGCTTCATCATCTTCATCATGCCGCCGCCCTTCATCTTTTTCATCATCTCCTGCATCTGCTCAAATTCCTTGAGCATGCGGTTGACCTCCTGCACGTGCACACCCGCACCGGCGGCAATGCGGCGCTTGCGCGTGGCCTTAATGAGCTCGGGCTTGCGGCGCTCCAGGGGCGTCATGCTGTGGATGATGCCTTCCTTGCGCTTGATGTCTTTCTCGGCCTTGTCCATATCCACCTGGCCGGCCTTGGCGGCCATGGCGGCAGGCAGCTTATCCATCAGGCTGGAAAGGCCGCCCATTTGCTTCATTTGCTGGATCTGGGCCAAAAAGTCGTTCAGGTCGAAACCGGCACCACTCTTGACCTTGTCCGCCAGCTTCTTGGCCGCTTCGATGTCCACACCCGCGGTAACCTGCTCCACCAGCGCCACGATGTCGCCCATGCCCAGAATGCGGCCAGCGTGGCGCTCGGCGTCGAACACCTCTAGACCATCGAGCTTTTCGCTGGTGCCGGCAAACTTGATGGGTGCACCGGTAATCTGGCGCACAGACAGAGCAGCACCGCCACGCGAGTCACCATCGGTTTTCGTGAGGATGATGCCGGTCAGCGGCAGCGCTTCCTTAAAGGCCTTGGCGGTGTTGACCGCATCCTGACCTTGCATGGCGTCCACGACGAACAGGGTTTCAACGGGGTTGAGTGCTGCATGCAGGTTTTTGATTTCCAGCATCAAAGCTTCGTCAATCGCCAAGCGGCCTGCGGTATCAACCAGTAGCACATCGAAGAAGTGTTTTTTGGCGTAGTCCAACGCGGCGCGGCCGATGTCGACCGGGTTCTGGTCCGGCGTGGAGGGGAACCACTCCGCGCCAGCCTGCGCCGTCACCGTCTTGAGCTGCTCAATCGCCGCGGGGCGGTACACGTCGCCAGAGACTGTTAGCACCTTTTTCTTGCGTTTTTCGATCAGGTGCTTGGCGAGCTTGGCGGTCGTGGTGGTTTTACCGGCACCTTGCAAACCGGCCATCAAGATCACCGCGGGCGGCTGGGCAGCGAGGTTGATGTCGCTTACGCCTTCGCCCATGGTGGCGGAGAGTTCGCGGTTGACGATACTCACCAGCACTTGGCCGGGCTGCAAGGAACCCAGCACCTCTTGGCCCAGTGCTTTTTCTTTCACCCGGGCAATGAAGTCGCGCACCACCGGCAGGGCGACGTCGGCCTCTAAGAGCGCCATGCGCACTTCGCGCAGCATGTCGGTGACGTTGGACTCGGTGATACGCCCCTGGCCTCGCAGGTCTTTAACGAGGCGGGAAAGTTTGTCGGTAAGAGCGGAGGCCATATTGAAGTATTCCGGCAGGCGCAACCTGCGGTGTGAGCCGGACAGTGCCGGCAGGGAGCAAAACGCTAAACTGTGCACATGATTTTAGCCAGTGCGTCCCCTACCAGCTTAGCCTTGTCGGTTTTGGCGGCCTGTTCTTATGCATGGCCGGCACTCAGGGCCGCGCACCTGAGCTCCAACGCGGCCCGTGCCTGGGTGGCGTGGGCCTGGTTTCTGCACGGGGCGGCACTCGCATGGGGCCTGCTTTTGCCGCCCACCTACTTTGGTTTTGCCACCGCACTCTCCATGACGGCGTGGGTCGTCGCTGCGGTGTACGCGATTGAAAGCCAAATTTACCCGCAACTCCAAACCCGGTGGGCTCTGTCTGCCGTGGGTGCAGCGGCGGTGCTGTTGGCGTGCATTTTTCCGGGCGCCCCCTTGCCCAGCACGGCCACCATTTGGTTGCCGACGCACCTGGCCTTTGGCGTAGCCAGCTACGGGCTGTTTGGTACTGCCGTGGTGCACGCTTGGTTGATGAGTCGCGCAGAGTCACGCATCCGCCAAGCCGCAGACCCGCACAGTGGCTTACCCCTGTTGACCCTGGAGCGCCTGACTTACCGGTTTGTCGCGGCCGGGTTCGTACTACTGACTGCCACACTGGGCATGGGCTATCTGTTTGGCGATGTGGTCTATGGCAAAGGCCACGCTTGGCACTGGGATCACAAAACGGTGTTCTCGGTACTGTCGTGGATCACGTTTGCCGTTTTGTTGCTGGGCCGCGCACGCTTCGGCTGGCGGGGCAAACGCGCCGTAGCGGTGCTCTACACCGGCAGTGTGCTGTTGTTGCTGGGGTATGTGGGATCCCGGTTTGTGCTCGAAGTCTTGTTAGGCCGGTCGGCATGAAGAACCTGGTGATACTGCTAGTCATCCTCGGGGTGATCTGGTACTGGCGTAGCCACAAAGCCAAGCTCCCGCCCACTGCACCGCCGCCAGAGGCACCGCCCAAGGCAGGCAGCGTCGCCATGAGTGCTTGCGCCTATTGCAAGCTCCATGTTCCCGATAGCGAATTGGTGCAAGGCCAGCATGGCGCCTATTGCAGCGCGGAACACCTGCGCTTGGCAGAAAACGGATGACGAACGACCCGGGCGAAAACTCATGGTTTGGCGCGTCATCGCTGGAGGCGCCCCCAGAGCAAACGCCGGACACCAGTGACTTCAAGCGCCTATGGCAGGCCTTTATGACCGCGCGCTGGGTGCTGGGAGCCGCTTTGGTGGGCCTGCAAACCACGTTGTTTGTCACCAGCACCACACACAGCAAGACCCTACTTGCCATCACTGCCGGCTATTTTGTGACGACGCTGGGAGCGCGCTTGCTGTTGAAACCTCGGCCTTTGGGCGGTGCGTTTAGCAAGACCTGGGGCGTTCTGATCGGAATTGATGTTCTGGTTTTTTCAGCGCTGCAGTGGCTCAACGGCAACAACCTGAACTACACACCCCTGTTCGCCTTGCCGGTGTTGCTGGCCTCGGTGCTGGGCTCGCTGCGGCTGGCACTGGGAACTGCGGCTGGCGTGACCATGCTGCTATTGGGCGGCGCCAGCTGGACACAGCTGGTCAACGACATCGACAACCCGGCTGCGTTTGCCCAGGCGGGGCTCAGCGGCATTGGCTACTTTGCGGTGGCCTTTTTAGCCAACCAACTGGCTACCCGCTTGGCCAACGAGGGACGCAGAGCCCGGCAAAACCAATTGGCGGCCTCCATCCAACGGGAGGTGAACGAGTTGGTCATTGAGGCAATGCCCGAGGGGGTAGTCATTGTGGATCAGCGCGGGATCGTCCGGGCCGCGAACCCGGCGGCTCGTACCCTGCTGGGCGACGAAGACCGGCTGCGCTCCGCACTCTTTGACCTAAAGGCAGACCCGGCATGGCGCCCGCTACTGCTACTCACGCGGCTGTGCCTTGGGAGTGGCCAAAGCCAGGAAGCCGAGGTAGAACTCGTGCACGACCACGGCAGTGCGCTCAAGGTACTGGCCCGGACCCGGCTTGCTGCACCCCAAGGTATCGGCGCAGACAGTCTGTGTGTGCTGTTTTTGCAGGACCAGCGCCATGCAGAGGCCCGCATCCGCACCGAAAAGATGGCCAGTATGGGGCGCATGTCGACCGCCGTGGCCCACGAAATACGTAACCCCTTGGCCGCGATTGCACAAGCGAATGCGCTGTTGTCTGAAGAGCTGCAGGATCCTAGGCAGCTGCGCCTGACCACCATGGTGAGCCAGAATGCCAAGCGGCTGGGCAAAATTGTGGACGACATTTTGAATGTGGCCCGTGCCCGCACCACATCTGCAGGTGAACACGACGCCTTGTATGGCTTGAGCGAGACGGTTCATCGGATGGCGCAAGACTGGGCACAACACAAGAGCATCGGCGGGCTGATAGGTATCGACATTGACCCCCGTCCACACGCAGTGCGCTTTGACCCGGAGCACCTGCGCCAAGTTCTGATTAATCTGCTCGACAACGCGCTGCGCTACGCGAGCAAACAGCTGGAAGCCGTGCAAATCACAGTGACCTACACCGACACTGCGGCTTGCGTCTCGGTGTGGAGCGACGGAGCCCGTATGGACCAAACGGTGGAGCGGCATTTGTTTGAGCCGTTTTTCTCGTCCGAGAGCCGCTCCAGCGGCTTAGGGCTGTACATTTCACGCGAACTCTGCGAACGCCACGGCGCCACCCTGCGGTACCAACGCAGCGCCCGCATCCGGAGCGGGCAACTCCACGAAGGCAATGACTTCACGCTGACACTGAGCCTTATTAAGGGCCCCATGACCCAGGACACCGACGGCAACTCTCTATGGCAAGCATCCCTGTACTGAACAACGCCCGTATCCTGGTGGTCGATGATGAGCCGGACCTGCGGACCTTGTATGAGCTCACGCTGCTGCGCGAAGGCCATCAGGTGGACACCGCTGCCTCGGTACACGAGGCCCTGGATGCAGTAGCTGCTCACAAATATGACTTGGTGATCACCGACATGCGCCTGCCCGACGGCATGGGTATCGACATCCTGCACGCTCTGCGCGAACACATAGGAAAAGAGCGCTGCATTGTGATTACGGCGTATGGCTCGGCCGAGAATGCGGTCGAGTCGCTAAAGGCTGGCGCATTTGATTACCTGACCAAGCCTGTGGACTTGAAGCAGTTCCGCAGCGCGGTGATGGCTGCCTTGGGTGGCGCCAGCACTGGCGCTGCCCCGATCACCGAGCGATCTGTTAAGGGCCCTGCCGACAGTGGCACTGAAGGCGCCAAAGCGCTGGAGCAACTGGTGGGCCGGTCACAGGCCATGGTGGCCCTGAAGGAGCGCATCGCCAAGGTGGCGCGCAGCATGGCGCCGGTGCTGATCCGGGGCGAGTCGGGCACCGGCAAAGAGCTGGCTGCGCGAGCCCTGCATGCCAACAGTCACCGGGCTTCCGGGCCATGGGTGGCGGTCAATTGCAGTGCCATTCCGGAGTCTTTGCTGGAAGCAGAGTTTTTCGGCGCCCGCAAGGGTGCCTATACCGGCGCGACACAAGACAGGCCAGGGTTTTTCCAGGCGGCCCACGGCGGCACCTTGTTTTTGGATGAAATCGGCGACTTACCTCTGGCGATGCAAGCCAAGCTGCTGCGGGCGATTCAAGAGCGAAAAATCCGCCCTCTCGGCAGCAACCAGGAGGAAAGTGTGGATGTCCGCCTGGTCAGCGCCACCCACAAAGATCTGGTGGCGGAGGTTGCCGCACAGCACTTCCGCCAAGACCTGTATTACCGCTTGAATGTGATAGACCTCCAGCTGCCACCGCTGCGGGAACGGAGAGACGACTTGGAGGCCCTCTGCCGGGCACTGGTCGCCAGAATTTGTGAAGAGACGGGTGTGCCAGCTCCCTCACTATCAGCAAGCCTGCTGGCGCAACTGAAAGCGCTGCCGCTCCCGGGCAACGTCAGGGAGTTGGAAAACCTGCTGCATCGCGCGTTGGCGTTGTCTGAAGGCGATGTTTTGGAACTCGACACCCATGGCCACGAATCCGAGCCCGCCGGTTTGGGCGAGACAGATCTACCCGCCCCCGTGGCACCGGCGTCTGAGCCCGGTTCTTTCAGCATTCCCGCCGATTTGCAAAGCCATTTGGACGCTCAGGAGCGTGAAATCCTGATCCATGTCTTGCGTGAGACCCGTTTCAACCGCACCGCTGCAGCCCAGCGCTTGGGCATCAGTCTGCGGCAAATCCGTTACCGGATGGAGCGCTTGTCCATCGATGTGCCCGAACATGACGATGGAAAATCGGAATAACCCCCCCCGAGGTGCGACCGGCAGCTGGTCGGAAGGCTGGTGGAGCGAAGCGCTCCACGAAACCTCGCCCAATTTCGGCCCACGGCCTGCAGATGCAGACACCGACTTGGTAGTACTGCACTCTATCTCGCTGCCCCCCGGCGAATATGGAGGCGACGGTGTGCGCCAACTATTCACCAACACCCTGAACTGGGACGCGCACTCGTATTACCAAACGATCAGGGGGATGGAAGTCTCCAGCCATTTCTTTGTGAGGCGCACGGGCACTGTGTGTCAGTTTGTCAGTTGCGATGCACGTGCATGGCACGCGGGTGCATCCACCTATCGCGGAAAGCCCAATTGCAACGACCACTCGATTGGCATTGAGTTGGAGGGCATGGACAACGACTTGTTTACCGCCCATCAATACGAGAGCTTGGAGCGCTTGTGTGCGGCAATCGCGCAGAACTATGAAATCCGGTACGTCGCGGGCCATGAGCATATTGCGCCCGGCAGGAAGACCGACCCGGGTCCCGGATTCGAGTGGGACCGACTGAAGCGCTGGGCCGCAATTTCGGACTGGGAGTTACCCGCGCCATGGCAAGAAAGCCACAAGTCCTGAACAAATCGCCAAGCTTCTGAAAATATTTTGGGGGTCCATCAGACGCCCCTGAAAGCACGACACCCGCATCAATCGTGCCATTCCACGCAAAATGCTGCTGCAAGCCGCATAAAACCTCATTCGGCTTGAAAAATTTACGCCAATCAAGGCTTTGACGCACCCTTTCCGGCAAGTGGAATGCGAGGGGCAAAGGCCCTGATCAAAACACAAGGGTGCTGAGCAGATACACTACCGGTAGTGGGTTGCAAGCACCCCAGACCCCAGATATAGTGTGCCTTGGTTGATGCGCGGGTGCAAAGCCCCTTAGTCGCAGCAAGCCACGCGGCACACAGATCACACAAAAATACACCCGATTTAGACGAGGAAACTATGCAATCTATTTCCACGGCCGTACCCACGGCACCCGCCCCGCTGCTGTCCCCCGTTCCCGGCCACGAAACACCGGCGAAGCAAGCTTATTCGCACTACCAGATCATCCGCCGCAACGGTGCAGTGGTGCCATTTGAGCCGAACAAGATTGCGGTTGCCATGATGAAAGCGTTTCTTGCGGTGCACGGCACCCAAGGCGCAGCATCCGCCAGTGTGCGCGAGACGGTCGATGGCCTGACGCAGCAAGTGATTCGCGCGCTGGTGCGTTCCCGTCCGGGCGGCGGCACATTCCATATTGAGGACGTGCAGGATCAAGTAGAGCTGGGCCTGATGCGCGGTGGTCACCATGAAATCGCCCGTGCGTATGTGCTGTACCGCGAGCGCCGCACCCAAGAGCGCGCCAAGCAAGTCGCTACCGAGGCTCCTGCCGCTCCGGTGATCCACGTTATCGACAATGGCCAGCGCGTACCGCTGGACTTGGCCCAACTGCAATCCCGCATCGAGACAGCGTGCAGCGGTTTGGGTGCCGACGTCAAGGCCGCCCCCATCCTGGCAGAAACCATGCGCAACCTGTATGACGGCGTCCCCTTGGACGAGGTGTACAAGGCAGCCATCCTGGCTGCGCGGACCCTGATCGAAAAAGACCCCGACTACACCTACGCCACTGCACGTTTACTGTTCCACACCATTTCCCGCGAAGTGCTGGGTCGTGATGTGGCGCAAGCCGACATGCAAGAAGCCTATGCAGATTACTTCCCCGGCTTCATCAAGCGCGGCGTGGAAGCCGAACTGTTGGACGAAAAACTGCAGCAATTCGACTTGAAGCGCCTGGGTCAAGCCCTCAAGGCCAGCCGAGACCTGCAATTTGACTACCTAGGTCTGCAAACCCTGTACGACCGCTACTTTCTGCATGAAGGCAAGACCCGCATCGAACTGCCACAGGCATTTTTCATGCGCGTCGCCATGGGCCTATCGCTGAATGAAATTGACCGTGAAGCACGTGCCATTGAGTTCTATGAAGTGCTCTCCAGCTTCGACTTCATGTCGAGCACGCCTACCCTGTTCAATAGCGGCACCTTGCGTTCGCAATTGTCGAGCTGCTACTTGACCACCGTGCCAGACGATCTGGACGGCATCTACGAATCCATCAAAGAAAACGCGCTGTTGTCGAAGTTCGCCGGCGGTTTGGGCAACGACTGGACCCGCGTGCGCGCTCTGGGCTCCCACATCAAGGGAACCAACGGCGAATCACAGGGCGTGGTCCCGTTCCTGAAAGTGGTCAACGACACGGCTGTGGCGGTGAACCAGGGCGGCAAGCGCAAAGGAGCAGTTTGCACCTACCTGGAAACATGGCACTTGGACATCGAGGAGTTCCTGGAGCTGCGCAAAAACACCGGCGATGACCGCCGCCGTACCCACGACATGAACACCGCGAACTGGATTCCTGACTTGTTCATGCGCCGGGTCATGGAAAAAGGCACATGGACACTGTTCTCTCCATCTACCGTGCCCGACTTGCACGATCTGTTCGGCGCTGACTTCGAGAAGGCCTACGTGGCTTACGAAGAAAAGGCTGCTCGTGGCGAAATCAAGCCATCACGCACCCTACAGGCCAGCGACCTCTGGCGCAAGATGCTGACCATGCTGTTTGAAACCGGCCATCCTTGGATCACGTTCAAAGATGCTTGTAACGTCCGCTCGCCCCAGCAACACGCAGGTGTGGTGCATTCGTCGAACCTGTGTACAGAAATCACACTGAACACCTCCGACACCGAAACCGCCGTCTGCAACTTGGGTTCTGTGAACTTGCTGCAGCACTTGAAAGATGGCGCCCTCGACCACGACAAGCTCAAGCGCACGATTTCGACCGCCATGCGCATGCTGGACAACGTGATCGACATCAACTACTACGCCGTGAAAAAGGCACGTGACTCCAACATGCGTCACCGCCCCGTCGGCCTGGGCCTGATGGCGTTCCAGGACAGCCTCTACGAATTGCGCATTCCCTACGCCAGCGACGCTGCCGTTGAATTTGCCGACAAGTCCATGGAAGCGATCAGCTACTACGCCTACTGGGCATCGACAGACTTGGCACGTGAACGCGGCAAGTACCACAGCTTCAAGGGCAGCCTGTGGGACAAGGGCATCCTGCCACTGGACACCATCGACATGCTGGCCTCCGCACGCGGCGGCTACGTAGAGGTAGATCGCTCATCTACGCTGGATTGGGATGCTCTGCGCAACAAGATTGCAGCAGACGGCATGCGCAACTCCAACTGCGTGGCGATTGCTCCTACAGCGACGATTTCCAACATCATTGGTGTAGATGCGTCCATCGAGCCATGCTTCGGCAACCTGTCCGTCAAGTCCAACCTGTCCGGTGAGTTCACGGTCATCAACAGCTACCTGGTACGCGACTTGAAGCAACTGGGCCTGTGGGACGACGTCATGGTGATGGACCTCAAGCACTTTGACGGATCCCTCCATCCGATCGACCGCGTGCCACAAGAAATCAAGCAGCTTTACGCCACCGCATTTGAAGTGGAAACACGCTGGCTGGTGGAAGCTGCCGCACGTCGCCAGAAGTGGATCGACCAGGCACAGTCGCTGAACATTTACATGGCGGGCGCCTCCGGCAAGAAGCTGGATGAGACCTACAAGCTGGCTTGGTTGCGTGGTCTCAAGACTACTTACTACCTCCGCACCATGTCTGCTACGCACGTGGAGAAATCCACGGTGAGCGCGGGTCGTCTGAACGCCGTCTCCTCCGGCAATGAGGGCCAGGGCACGCCCAAGATGTCGAGCGCACTTGAAGCTGCCGCGGCGGCTGCGCAAGAGCAGATGCAGCTTTCGAGCAGTGCTGCCACGGACATCAAATTCTGTGGCGTGGACGACCCGACCTGCGAGTCCTGCCAATAATTTCATGAGCATCGCGAGGCCACTTGCGATGCTCATGAGCAACACAAATTTTCAGTGAATTGAATGAACGCTTTTCAATTCAATTCACTACTCACATAATCCAAAGATTGGAAAAAACTATGTTGTCCTGGGACGAAGAAGTCAAGCCCGCATCGCCGTCGAATTACGCGCGCAATCCGTCTGAAAACAGTCAGGGCGCGCAGGCGTCGGTGTCGTCTGCGACAGGCACTTCGGTGTACAGCGCCACCATGTCCCAAGCAGTGCAAGTGGCCAAGGCCAGCGCCAGTGGCAAGCGCGTCAATGCATCAGACAAGCGCATCATCAACGGACAGACCGACGTTAACCAATTAGTGCCATTCAAGTACAAGTGGGCTTGGGAAAAATACCTCGCCACTTGTGCCAATCACTGGATGCCACAAGAGGTCAACATGACGCGAGACATCGCGCTGTGGAAAGACCCGAATGGCCTGACAGAAGATGAACGCCGCATCGTGAAGCGCAACCTCGGCTTCTTTGTGACGGCTGACTCATTGGCCGCCAACAACATTGTGTTGGGCACCTACCGCCACATCACTGCACCGGAGTGCCGTCAGTTTTTGTTGCGCCAGGCGTTTGAAGAAGCTATCCATACGCACGCATACCAGTACATCGTGGAATCTCTCGGCCTGGACGAGAGCGAGATTTTCAATGCGTATAACGAAGTCCAGTCGATTCGCGACAAAGATGAGTTCCTGATCCCCTTCATCGAAGCGATCATGGATCCCAACTTCCATACCGGCACGCCCGCCACCGATCAAACGTTGTTGAAGTCGCTGATCGTGTTCGCTTGCTTAATGGAAGGCTTGTTCTTCTACGTGGGCTTTACCCAGATTCTGGCGCTCGGCCGCCAGAACAAAATGACGGGTGCAGCAGAGCAGTACCAGTACATCCTCCGGGACGAGTCCATGCACTGCAACTTCGGCATTGACTTGATCAACCAGCTCAAGCTCGAAAACCCGCACTTGTGGACACCAGAATTCAAGGCAGAGATCAAAACACTGTTTGAAAAAGCGGTTGAGCTGGAATATCGCTACGCCGAAGACACCATGCCCCGTGGCGTGCTGGGCATGAACGCCTCGATGTTCAAGGGCTATCTGCGGTATATCGCCAATCGCCGTGCGACACAGATCGGTCTCGAGGCCTTGTTCCCGAACGAAGAAAATCCGTTCCCATGGATGAGCGAAATGATTGACCTCAAGAAAGAACGTAACTTTTTTGAAACGCGTGTTATCGAGTACCAGTCCGGCGGCGCGCTGTCCTGGGATTAACTTGCTCGCTATGCCGTTAAAGTTTTCGCCGCCCCTCATTGATCGCGTGATCACAACGAAGGGTTGGCGTCACCAAGTTCATGCCACTGGAACTGCGTCCAGTGGCATGAATCGCTTTCTGCCAAATACGTAGCAGGAAGTGCTCTTTGCACCTTGAACAAGGAGATCATGATGGCAACTGCAAAAAAACCAGCGGCAAAAAAAGCCGCTCCAGCGAAAAAAGCAACCCCAGTGAAGAAGGCAGCCGCTCCCGCTAAAAAAGCAGCAGCTCCTGCGAAAAAAGCCGTAGTGGCCAAGAAGGCCGCTCCTGCTAAAAAAGCAGCAGCTCCCGCGAAAAAAGCTGTAGTAGCCAAAAAGGCCGCTCCTGCTAAAAAAGCAGCAGCTCCCGCGAAAAAAGCCGTAGTAGCCAAAAAGGCCGCTCCTGCCAAAAAAGCAACAGCTCCCGCGAAAAAAGCCGTAGTAGCCAAGAAGGCCGCTCCTGCCAAAAAAGCAGCAGCTCCCGCGAAAAAAGCCGTGGTAGCCAAGAAGGCCGCTCCTGCCAAAAAAGCAACAGCTCCCGCGAAAAAAGCCGTGGTAGCCAAGAAGGCCGCTCCTGCCAAAAAAGCAGCAGCTCCCGCGAAAAAAGCCGTGGTAGCCAAGAAGGCCGCTCCTGCCAAAAAGCCTGCAGCCCCTGCAAAAAAGGCTGCCAAGGCAGCCGCTCCGGCAGCGCAAACCACACTGAACCCTCAAGCTGCGTGGCCGTTTCCCACTTCCAGCAAGCCTTAATAGCCTGCACTTACAAAAAAGCCCGGAACCTTAACGGTCCGGGCTTTTTTTCGTTGCGACTCGCCTGTTAAGGGTAAAAAGCCAGCAAACGGTATCCAGAAACCCGTTCTGTAGGCGAAGCTGCTTTCACAGCAAGCGGCAATGACGCCGTGAACTCGGCGCCGGGCTCCAATGTGGACGCCATCCAGCCGATATCTCGTGGCGCCAACACCTTGCGAATCATGCTTTGGTCTTGCATGTCGGTGAGCGTGAGCTCCAATGAGGGAGGCAACACTGGTACCGAACCGGTATTCTTGATGGCCACATTCAAACGGTATACGTCCGAACGGAGTTTGGTAAACGAAGAACTGTCGATCACGACCGCTTCAATCGACTGCAAGGGAGCGAGCTGGCAGCCGGCCCACTCACACAGTACCTCCAGCGCGGGAACGGCCTCAGGCTGATAGGCGGCAATACGGTCCCGCTCTACATACGCGTATTGCAACCCCAGGGCTAGCACCAGTAAGCCAGCAATCCCGGCAAGACCCGACTTGACCAAGGTCCGGTCCCAAAACACCAGCCCATCGCCCTTGGGCATAAATGAAAGCTTTGGCTCGCCAGTTGCTGGAGACGGAGTTGCTTGCGTATAGCGGGGCGCGGGCGAACCAAGGGCGTCTAGATCGCTCTTGTTATAAGACTCTAGAGGTGGCGTATCCGGCTCTGCCCCACCGGCGAGAGCGCCAGGGCTCTGGGCAAGGAAATCATCCAGCGCAGGATCATGATCAACCAGTTGTGCGGGGGCCGAAGACCACGGTTCAGGAGGCGGAGTCTCTGCGTCCAGCGGCTCAACAGCTACCTTTTCGGGTGGCGCAGCATCGTCAGACTCGAATCTCAAAGATGCAGCCCAGTCCGGATCGGGACTGGTAGGTGCAGCAGCTTCACGGGGCTCAGGCTCTGGAGCCGGTTGTGCGTCTGCGGCGGTGTGCAAGTGGGCATTGGCATCAAATACCTCATCACATTGCCCGCACCGCACCCAGCCATCTGAAATACGCAACTGGTCCGGCACGACTTTGAACATCGTGGAGCATGCCGGGCACTGGGTAATCAGACTCATTGCGTCACATTGTAGTGGTCGCAAACACCGCAGTTAAACGGCAGCTGTCATCAAGATCCACCCGTCTTCGGTGTCTGCCACTGAAAGGGTGCAATAAGGCGCATAGGCCGCTTTCAGCTCGTCCGCTTGGCGCTCCAGTATTCCGGCCAGCACGAGGTGCCCGCCCGCCTTGACATGCGCACGCAACAAGGGCGCGAGCACTTTTAATGGGGTCGCCAATATATTGGCCAACACCACATCGAACTCTCCCTGAGCGGCTTCGGGCAAACCGGCAGACAGCTCCACCTGGTTAGCTTGCGCATTCAGTACCGTCGATTCGACCGCAGCCTGATCAATGTCGACCGCGATAACTTCCGTCGCACCGAGTTTCGCTGCTCCAATCGCAAGAATGCCGGAGCCACACCCGTAATCCAGCACCCGGCCCGCAGCGCCGTGGCCTGCGATCCAGCGCAAGCACATGCGCGTCGTCGGATGCGTGCCCGTACCAAAAGCCAGTCCGGGGTCCAAGCGAATGACCTCTCTCGCCTGCGCGGGAGGCTCGTGCCATGTGGGAACGATCCAGAACTCGGGGGTAATCTCCACCGGCGCAAACTGCGACTGGGTCAAGCGCACCCAATCCTGGTCTTCCAAGGCATCGATCCCCAGAACCTGGCAACCTTCAAAGAAATCCTGGGCCTGCAACAGCGCACAAGCCTCATCGGCTTGCGTGCGCTCTGCAAACAAGGCAATCACCCGTGAGCTCTGCCATCCGTCTTTCGGCGGAGGCATACCGGGCTCACCAAACAATGCCTGTTCGGCATCCGTCTGGGCATCAGCGTCTTCGACACTGACGCTCAAGGCGTCCAATGCGTCCAGCGCATCACTCAGGTTTTCGACCCGGTCTTCGGGACACATTAAACGCAATTCAAACATGCAACGCCTTATCGCTTGTGTTGTTCCAGCCAGTGCTCTAGGTAGTGGATATTGGTTCCACCGTCCATGAACTTGGCATCCACCATCAACTCACGATGCAAAGGAATGTTGGTATTGATTCCTTCCACGACCGTCTCCGCCAGCGCGGTACGCATGCGGGCCATCGCCTGCTCGCGAGTGTCGCCGTGCACAATGATCTTGCCAACCATCGAGTCGTAGTTCGGAGGCACAAAGTAGTTGGTGTACACATGCGAGTCCACACGCACACCCGGGCCGCCCGGTGCGTGCCACATGGTGACACGTCCTGGAGACGGCGTGAACTTGTAAGGATCCTCCGCATTCACGCGGCACTCAATGGCGTGGCCACGCACCTCAATCTGGCGCTGGGTAAATGGCAACTTCTCGCCGGCAGCGACCATGATCTGCGTCTTCACGATATCGATACCCGTCACCATTTCGGTGACCGGATGCTCCACCTGAACACGGGTGTTCATTTCAATAAAGTAGAACTCGCCGTCTTCGTAGAGGAATTCAAAGGTTCCCGCTCCGCGATAGCCGATCTTCTTGCAGGCATTAACGCAACGTTCCCCGATGCGTTCAATCAGCTTGCGGTTGATGCCCGGCGCAGGGGACTCTTCCAACACTTTCTGGTGACGGCGCTGCATCGAGCAATCGCGCTCGCCGAGATACACCGCGTTCTTGTGCTTGTCCGCGAGGATTTGGATTTCAATGTGCCGAGGGTTCTGGAGAAACTTCTCCATGTACACCGCCGGGTTGTTGAACGCAGCTCCCGCCTCCGCCTTGGTCATGGCAACCGCATTGACCAACGCGGCTTCCGTGTGGACCACGCGCATACCGCGTCCGCCTCCGCCACCAGCCGCTTTGATGATGACCGGGTAGCCCACGGACTTGGCGATCCGCTTCATGGCGACAGGATCATCCGGCAACTCGCCCTCAGAGCCGGGAACGCAGGGCACGCCCGCCCGGATCATGGCTTGCTTGGCAGACACCTTGTCGCCCATGATGCGAATGGATTCAGGAGTAGGCCCGATGAATTGGAAGCCGCTCTTCTCGACACGCTCGGCAAAGTCTGCGTTTTCACTCAGAAAACCATAGCCGGGGTGGATCGCTTCCGCATCTGTCACCTCAGCCGCCGAAATGATGGCCGGCATATTGAGGTAGCTCAGGCCCGAGGGGGCCGGCCCGATGCAAACCGCTTCTTCAGCAAGCTTGACATACTTGGCTTCGCGGTCCGCCTCGGAATAGACCATGACGGCCTTGATACCCAACTCGCGGCAGGCGCGCTGGATACGCAGCGCAATCTCGCCCCGGTTGGCGACCAGAATTTTCTTGAACATGGGTGCTGCGTTTTATTCGATGATGAACAAGGGCTGGCCGTATTCCACTGCCTGGCCGTTGTCGCTCAAGATCTTGGTCACGGTACCGGACTTGTCTGCCTCGATTTCATTGAGGATCTTCATCGCTTCGATGATGCAGATGGTCTCGCCGACCTTGATCGAATCACCCACTTCGACGAATGGCTTGGCACCCGGAGCGGACGAACGGTAGAAAGTACCCACCATCGGCGACTTCACGGTATGACCGGCATCCGCTACCGGTTCGGCAGCCACTGGCGCTGCAGCAGGTGCGCCGGCAGGAGCCGCAGCAGCCACTGGCGCTGCATACACAGGTGTGGGCGCGTAGCCCTGAACCACAGCACCACCACCCTTGACGATACGGACCTTGCCTTCGGCCTCGGTAATTTCCAGCTCCGACACATTCGAATCAGACACCAGATCGATCAAGGTTTTGAGTTTGCGTAAATCCATGGAATCTCCAACAACCGACATTTGTAAAACGGCGAATTTACAGCAAAACACCGCCAAAAAACCATATCTCCACCCAAATCAAGGGAAAAGACTGGAAAAATGTCTAAATAAAATCGCCCCGAAAGGGCTTGAGACAGTGCTTCCGGGTCGGAAACACTAGGTAAGAGACTCTATTTTACCGCAGCCCAAGCGACCAAGTCTTCCGCGTGGACTCGACCCATCTTGCGCTGCGCAACCGCGCCATCCGAGGCCACCAACACAGAGAACGGCAGCCCCCCGGTCACATTACCCAGCGCGCGGCCGAGTTCCGTCCCTGACAAGCCCGCCAATGCCACGGGAAACTGGAGTGGAACCCGCTGCAAAAACGGCACCACCGCCTCTTTGCGGTCAATCGCCAACCCCAAAACCTGCACGCCTTTGGGGCCTTGTTCGGTATGGAAACGGTCCAACAAAGGCAGCTCATCCACACATGGAGGGCACCAGGTCGCCCAGAAATTGATCAACACGGGGCGCCCTTGAAACTGCTGCATCGCCAGGCTCGTGTCTTGGGGCGTCTGCCATTGCTGCGCCCAAAAACCGGGCACCGGCTCCATCACGGACGACGCTGCTTGTTGGCGCCACGACAAACCAGCTCCTGCCACAGCCGCCACTCCGGCGACTGCGCCCCACAAAACCCTCCGGCGCCGGGCCGAAAGCGCTACCGCGTCCGATTTTTCAGGAATTTGCATCATCCGACTCCAACAAGCGCTGAACTGCCGCCATATTGCCACGGCGGGCACGACCACGGCCATCCGGCTGAAGTGCACCGCGCACATCATCCAGATCATTGACCAAGAGATGCACCCCCACGTGCTCGCCCAAGGGCAGGCACATGGCATGGATGCTCAGGGCATCGACCATCTCCCCTTGCAACCCCGGCACCGAACGCACCTCAAAGCGCACACCCTTGTCAATCAACATGATCTCCGCCGATTTGGGATCATCACAAAACAACTGCAGATAAATATCACTGTTGCGCGTGGCAGTGCCACGCCACACTGCGCCACCAAGGTGAGGCCGAAACGACTCCAGCCGCTCCATCCACTGCACCGCCAGTTGGCGCAGAGCGCGCAACTCCTTGGGCTGGGTATCCGCACAGAAGATGGAGATGTACTCCTCGACCGCGGCCTCTACTTGATCGTTGTCGGGCAAGCTGGACCGGGGCGGAACCCCCATTTGTTTGACCGCGCGGCGCTTGGCCGGACCGTATTCCAGCCCCTCTTCCACTACCAAACGCGCAGCGGTCGCCGCGATTTCTTCTTTTAAATCATCCATGGCCTGATTGTGCCTGCCCGATGAAAGCCCTGCCAAGCGCCTATTTGCTACGTATTTGATAGCTACCTGCGCACACTCCACGGGCGCCAGATGCATAAATCATGCTGAGTCAAGAGTCGGGGACCGCCCCGTAGAATACGGGTCATGCATATTCATATCTTGGGCATTTGCGGCACCTTCATGGGTGGCCTGGCCGCGCTGGCGCGTGAAGCCGGCCACAAAGTGACCGGCTGCGATGCCGGCGTTTACCCCCCGATGAGCGACCAGCTCCGGGCTCTGGGCATCGAACTGATCGAGGGTTTCGGCGCTGAGCAAATGGCATTGCAGCCTGACATGTTCGTGATCGGCAACGTCGTCAGCCGCACCCGGCTCGCCGATGGCACGCCTAAATTCCCGCTCATGGAGGCCATTCTGGATGCAGGCGCCCCCTACACCAGCGGCCCGCAGTGGCTGGCGGAACACGTGCTCCAAGGCCGGCACGTGCTGGCAGTAGCCGGCACCCATGGCAAAACCACCACCACCAGCATGTTGGCCTGGGTGCTGGAGTACGCCGGACTGCAACCCGGATTCCTTGTGGGCGGCGTCCCGTTGAATTTCGGAGTATCGGCAAGACTGGGTGGAGGGCCGTCTGTGCCCACTGCGCAGGTCAAGGAGGAGCCCGCAAAGCGGGCGGGGGGCACGAAGGAGGGGGCGCAGACGGCCCCACACCCCGCATCCAGAGAGAAACTCTTCGTGATCGAGGCCGACGAATACGACACCGCCTTCTTCGACAAGCGCAGCAAGTTCGTGCACTACCGCCCGCGCACCGCCATCCTGAACAACCTGGAATTCGACCACGCCGACATCTTTGACGACCTCGCCGCTATCGAACGGCAGTTCCACCACCTGGTGCGCACCGTGCCCGGTACCGGGCGCGTGGTCGTCAACGGGCTGGAAGACAGCCTCACCCGCGTACTGCACCAAGGCTGCTGGAGCGAACAACGCAGCTTTGGCGCCGCCGTGAACGACTTCTCTGCCGTTGGCGAGCCCCACGACTTTGCGGTTCACCACCACGGCCACGAGGTAGCCCGGGTGCAGTGGGCCTTGGGCGGCGTGCACAACCAGCTCAATGCGCTGGCCGCCATCGCCGCCGCCGACCATGTGGGCGTGCCTCCTGCCGTCGCCGCCGAAGCCCTAGGCCAATTCGTGAACGTTAAGCGCCGCATGGAAGTGCGTGCCACCGCTCCGTTGGCAGGCCAGCCCGGCAGCGCACCCGTCACCATTTACGATGACTTTGCGCACCACCCCACCGCCATCCGCACCACGGTCAACGGCCTGCGCCGCCAGGTCGGCAAGGGGCGCATTCTGGCCGTGTTCGAGCCCCGCTCCAACACCATGAAACTAGGCGCCATGAAAAGCCAGCTCCCCTGGAGCTTGGAAGAAGCCGACCTCGCCTTCTGCCACAGCGGCGGTTTGGGCTGGGACGCAGCCGAAGCACTGGCCCCCGTGGGCGCGCGGGCGCAAGTGGGAGACACCATTGACGCTGTGCTCGCCCAAGTGGCCGCCGCCCTGCAGCCGGGCGATCACGTGCTGTGCATGAGCAACGGCGGCTTCGGCGGCATCCACGCCAAACTTGCCAACTTGCTACAAACTTCATAGCTACTCGCGCAATATCTGCGAGCGCTAGCGCCATATTTGACCCTAAACCCCATGCAAACCGATCCGAACTTTCAACTTCGCCTCCCGGAAGGCGCCCAATTCACCGACCTGAAACTGCGCCGTTGCGACACTGAAGCGATTGATATGGACATGGACCTCATCGAGCGCATCTGCCAACTCAACCAATGGAATGTGGCCAAAGTGCGCGAGAACCCCGGCCCGGTGATCAGCACGATCCTGAGCGTCTGGTACAAAACCCATTTGGCTGCGGGTGGCACGCCGGACGCCGTGATGGAGTCCCTGCGGGCTCCTGCTCCGCTGCAGTAAGGCACAAAAAGAAAGCGGGCCCATCGTGCGATGAAGCCCGCTTGATTGTGCAAGCCGGAGCATTCACTCCGGCTTTTTATGGCGCCATCAGGCTGCGCGACGTGCCTTGACGGCGGCAGACAGCACTTCCAGCGACTCCACCGAATCGTCCCAGCCCAGGCAGGCATCGGTAATGCTCTTGCCGTATTCCAAGGCAGTTGCATCGTCCTTGCCGGGGGTGAACTTCTGGGCGCCGGCGTTCAGGTGGCTTTCCACCATCACGCCGAACACGCTGCGCGAGCCACCACTGATCTGACCGGCAATGTCTTTGGCCACATCGAGCTGCTTCTCGTGCTGCTTGCTGCTGTTGGCGTGGCTGCAGTCCACCATCAGGGTCTGAGGCAGCTTGGCCTTGGCAAGGTCCGCACAAGCCGCGGCCACGTTGGCTGCGTCGTAGTTGGGCGCCTTGCCGCCGCGCAGAATCACGTGGCAGTCCGGGTTGCCGTTGGTTTGCACAATCGCGACCTGGCCGTTTTTGTGCACCGACAAGAAGTGGTGGCCACCCGCGGCAGCTTGAATAGCGTCAGTCGCGATCTTGATGTTGCCATCGGTGCCGTTCTTGAAGCCGATGGGCGCCGAGATGCCGGAGGCCAACTCGCGGTGCACTTGGCTTTCGGTCGTGCGTGCGCCAATGGCGCCCCAGGAGATCAAGTCACCGAGGTACTGGGGCGAAATCACGTCCAGGAACTCGCTGCCCGCGGGCATGCCCAAGCGGTTGATCTCGATCAGCAGCTGGCGCGCGATGCGCAGGCCTTCGTCGATGCGGTAGCTCTCGTCGAGGTAGGGGTCGTTGATCAGGCCCTTCCAGCCCACGGTGGTGCGGGGCTTCTCGAAGTAGACGCGCATCACGATTTCCAGCGTGTCTTTGTACTTCTCGCGCTCCACTTTCAGGCGACGGGCGTAGTCCAGCGCTGCGGCGGGGTCGTGGATGGAGCAGGGGCCAATGATGACCAGCAGACGGTCATCTTTGCCGGCCATGATGTTCTGGATCGTGGCACGGGTGTCCGAAATCAGGGTTTCGGTCGCGCTGCCGCGAATCGGGAAAAAGCGGATGAGGTGCTCTGGAGGGGGCAACACGGTGATGTCCTTGATGCGTTCGTCGTCGGTTTTACTGGTGCGGTCGGCGGGCTGGGCTTGTCCGTACCACTCACCGGTTGCAGAGGCTTTAGCGTTCATGTCAGGTCTCCAGAGTCCAAGTTACAAATAGAACAGGTTGAAAAAGGCATAAAAAAACCGCCGGGGGTGCCGGCGGTTTTTGGGAAGATTCAGGACGTTTCTTTTGGGTACGTTCAGATCTCTCGACCGCCGGATGCGCGTGAGAACCAAAAGTAGCTAAAAAAGAAACGTGCGAAATGCATAAAGCTCAATGTAGCACAGGTTTCTGACAGCGGCTTACGCCACTGGTTAGGCAGTTCCACCTACGGTCAAACCGTCGATGCGCAGCGTGGGCTGGCCCACACCCACCGGCACGCTTTGGCCCTCTTTGCCGCAGGTGCCTACACCAGGGTCCAGCTTCATGTCGTTACCGATCATGGAGACGCGCTTCAGGCACTCGGGGCCGCTACCCACCAGCGTCGCGCCCTTGACGGGGTATTGGATCTTGCCGTTTTCCACCCAATAAGCTTCGCTGGCAGAGAACACAAATTTGCCGCTGGTGATGTCGACCTGGCCGCCACCGAAGTTGGGGGCATATAGGCCTTTCTTGATGCTGGCGATGATTTCTTCCGGCGCCTTGTCGCCACCCAGCATGTAGGTGTTGGTCATGCGAGGCATGGGCAGGTGGGCGTAGCTCTCGCGGCGGCCGTTGCCGGTGGGCTTTACGCCCATCAGGCGTGCGTTCATGCTGTCCTGGATATAGCCCTTCAAGATGCCGTCTTCAATCAACACGTTGCGCTGGCTGGGGTTGCCTTCGTCATCCACGTTGAGCGAGCCACGGCGGTCGGCAATGGTGCCGTCGTCCAGCACGGTCACGCCCTTTGCCGCCACGCGCTGGCCGATGCGACCACTGAAGGCGCTGCTGCCCTTGCGGTTGAAGTCGCCTTCTAGCCCGTGGCCGATAGCTTCGTGCAACAGGATGCCGGGCCAACCGGCGCCCAGCACCACGGTCATCTCACCGGCAGGCGCTGGGCGGGCATCCAGGTTGGTCAGCGCGGCGTGCACCGCTTGGTCCACGTAGTCCTCAATTTGCGCATCGGTGAAGTACGCCAGCCCGAAGCGGCCACCGCCGCCGCTGGAGCCTACCTCGCGGCGGCCTTTTTGCTCGGCAATCACGGTCACGCTCAGGCGCACCAGCGGACGCACGTCGGCGGCCAGCGTACCGTCAGCACGGGCGACCATCACCACGTCGTATTCGGCGGCCAAGCCGGCCATCACCTGAATGATGCGCGGGTCTTTGGCGCGCGCCAGTTTCTCCACCTTGCCTAGCAACTCCACCTTGGCGGTGCTGTCCAGCGTGGCAATCGGATCCAGCCCGGCGTAGAGCTTGCGGCCACCCGCTATCTTTTGGGTAGCAGTCTTCGCACGTTTGTTCTGGGCTGCAGCCGAAATGGTGCGCACGGTGCGAGCTGCATCCAGCAGCGAAGCTTCAGAAATGTCGTCGGAATACGCGAAGGCAGTTTTCTCGCCGCTCACCGCGCGAACGCCCACGCCTTGGTCGATGCTGAAGGAACCGGTTTTGACGATGCCTTCTTCGAGGCTCCAGCCCTCAGAGCGGGTGTATTGGAAGTACAGGTCCGCCTCGTCCACCTGGTGCGCCTTGATTTCGTTCAGCGCGCGGGTGAGATGGCTCTCATCCAGCCCGAAGGGCGTCAGCAACAGGGATTTGGCCGTGGCCAAGCGTTCGATGGTGGGTTCGCGGGAGATCATGCGGCCATTTTAGGCCTCTGCACGGCCGGCGCAGTGGCTGTGTCGCCAGAGTCGGGGCCTGCCACAGGGGTATGGCTGCTCAGCGCTTCAAAAATTCCAGCAATGCCGCGTCGTCCATTCCGGCCAGGCCAGCCCGCACCGCCTGTGCGAACACCGTGCTGACCGCTTCACCCAAGGGCCCGGCAAAACCGGCAGCCTGTGCCGCATCCAGAGCCAAACGGGTGTCTTTGGCCAGCAAGGTCATGTGAGCGCGTGGCGCGAAATCTCCGGCCACGGCACGGCGCATACGGTCAGACCCGATCCAGCTCTGGCCACTGCTCTGGGCAATTACGTCCAGCGTGCGGCTGGCATCCAGCCCCAAGCGGTCGGCCAGCGCCATCGCCTCTGCGGCTCCCACCAAATTGATACCCGCCAGCAGGTTATTGACCAGCTTGGTGCGTGCGCCGTCGCCGGGCCGATCGCTGATATCAAACACCTTGCTAGACAAGGCTTCCAGCAAAGGGCGACATATCGACCGCGCGGCACCAGGCCCAGCCACCATAAAGCTCATGCTGCCGTCCAGCGCACGCGCGGGGCCGCCGGACATGGGGGCATCCAGGGTCCAGACCCCTTGAGCGAGTAGCTGCGTGGCAATCGACTCCACATCGTGCGGGGCAATGGTCGGGCACAGCATGACCACATGGCCTGCGGGCAGGTGCCGGGCCAATCCCCCGGTGCCAAAAAGCACATCACGGACTTGGGCCGCATCGACCACACACAGAATAGTTGCTATGCTTTTAGAAGCATTGTGCGCAATATCTTCGGGCGCTAGAGCACCAAAAGGCAACAAAGCCTCTACTTTGCCCCGATCCAGATCATGGATGGCTGGGGCCCACCCCGGCTGGGCCAGGCGCTGCGCCATGGCGCCGCCCATGTTGCCCACCCCGATTAGCGTGACAGCGAACCCTGCCACCTTAGCTTTGCACCAGGCGTTTGGAGTTGGCAATCGACATCAAAATGCCAAGCGCCAGCCCCAGGGTCACCATAGCAGTCCCGCCGTAGCTGATAAACGGCAAGGGCACCCCCACCACCGGCAAGATACCGCTGACCATGCCCATGTTCACAAAGGCGTAGGTAAAAAAGATCATCGTGGCAGCGCCGGCCAAGAGGCGGGAGAAAAGCGTCGGCGCCTCCAGCGCAATTGCCAGTCCGCGCAGGATCAAGAAGACAAATGCACAGAGCAAAAACACATTGCCGATCAACCCGAACTCCTCAGAGTAGGCTGCAAAAATAAAATCAGTGGTGCGCTCAGGAATGAACTCGAGGTGCGTTTGGGTCCCCTGCATGAAGCCCATGCCGGTAATGCCACCGGAACCAATCGCAATCATTCCTTGGATGATGTGAAAACCTTTACCCAACGGGTCTTTGGTCGGATCCAGCAGGGTACAAATTCGCTGCTGCTGGTAGTCGTGCAGTACCGACCAGCGCACACCTTCCGCACAGAGCTGCGGCTCAAACGCGACCAGCAACACAATGCCGACCACCGCGACTACGACAGGCGGAATCACCAGTTTCCAACTCATCCCCGCGAAAAAAATCACGGCCAAACCGGCGGCCATGACCAATAGCGAGGTGCCGAGATCGGGTTGCTTCATGATCAAGCCGACCGGGACGGCCAGTAAACCACCGGCCACCACGAAGTCGAGGGGGCGCAACTGCCCCTCGCGCTTCTGGAACCACCAAGCCAGCATCAGCGGCATGGCGATCTTCATGATCTCACTGGGTTGGATCACCACCCCAATATTGACCCAGCGCTTGGCCCCTTTCTTAGTGATACCGAAAATCGCCACCGCGATCAATAGCGCCACCCCCACGGTGTAGAGCGGCACGGCCACCAGCATCAAACGCTGCGGGGGGACTTGGGCCACCACAAACATGATGGTGGCCGCAATCAGCATGTTGCGGCCATGGTCCTCAAACCGGGTGCCGTGGTCGAAACCCGATGAATACATGATGAGCAAGCCGGCGCACGCCAGCATGAACACCGCAAAGGCCAAGGGCCCGTCAAACCCCGAAAACCAGGGTGCAATGCGCTGACGCAGGGAGACTTTTCCGAATTGGTACGACATAGCCATGGATTATCCCCAAGCCACCGCCGATTACCATCCTGACATGGCCATCACCCACTTGCTTTACCTTCACGGTTTTCGCTCTTCCCCGCATTCTCACAAGGCGCAAGCCATGGCGGCTTATACGGGCAGCCACTTTCCGCAAGTTCAGTGGTGGTGCCCCCAACTGCCGCCCTCCCCTCGCGCTGCCATGGCCCTGATGATGCGGGGCATAGCCGACTGGCCCACAGCGCACATGGCGGTAGTGGGCTCGTCGCTCGGCGGCTTTTACGCGACCCACATCGCCGAAGCGACGGGCTGCCTCGCCTTGCTGATCAACCCCGCGGTCGATCCGGCGCGCGATCTGGGCAAGTACATCGGCGAAAACCGCCAATGGCACGCGCCCGAGGAAAGTTTCTACTTTTTGCCCGAGTACGTAGATGAACTGCGCAGCCTGGAGGTGGGCGCCTTGCAACACCCCGCGCGCTACCGCACCATCCTGGCCAAGGGCGACGAGGTGCTCGATTGGCGCGAAATGCACGCCCGCTACGCCTACACCCGGCTCACCTTGCTGGAAGGGGGCGACCATGCGCTCACGGGTTTCGAGGCCTTTTTGCCTGACTTGGCCGCCTTCATGGGCCTGATGGGCGACACCGGCACTAGTGCCTAAAACCCTTCGGTTCCAGAGGCCTGAACCGGCGGGTTCGGGACGACCCGTTTTGCGGGGACAATCCACCCCCTATGTTTGTACTGTTTGAAGAAGCCGGAAAGTTCATGGCCGGTCGCGTCCTGTCCGAGGCAGAAGCCTCTGCACAGGTGGAGTTGGATTCCGGCAAGCGCGTCAAGGTCAAGTCGGCCCACGTGCTGATCAAGTTCGAAAAGCCCGCCCCTGCTGATTTTGTAGCCGCAGCCCAGGCGCAGGCCGCAGGCATTGAGCTGGACATGGCCTACGAATTTGCCCCCGACGAAGAGTTCGGCTTTGCCGATCTCGCCAAAGACTATTTCTCGGCGCAGGCCAGCCAGGCCGAGCAAGCCGGCATGCTGTTCAAGTTGTTTGACACGCCGCACTATTTCCGCCGCGCCGGCAAGGGCCGCTTCAAGAAGGCGCCCGCCGACATCATTGCGCAGGCGTTGGCCGCCATTGAGAAAAAGCGCCTGATTGCCGAGCAGATCAATCAGTGGGCTCAAGAGCTGGCGGATGGCACCTGCCCGCAGGCTATCAAGGACCAGCTGTACAAAATCCTGTTCAAGCCGGACAAAAACGCCCCCGAGTACAAAGCCGTGGTCGAGGCCAGCCGCGCCACCCATATTGCGCCGCTGGAGCTGCTGCAAAAGGCCGGTGCGATTGCCTCGCCCTACCTGTTCCACTGGAAGCGTTTTTTGCTGGAGAACTTTCCCAAGGGCACCGGCTTTCCCGCGATTGCCGCACCGGCCATTGCAGACGAGTTGCCGGTGGCGGCGGTGCAGGCCTTTTCGATTGACGATTCGCAAACCACCGAAATCGACGACGCCCTGAGCGTGCAGGGCCTAGGGTCAGGCACCGTGACGGTGGGTATCCACATCGCCGCGCCCGGCCTGGCCGTGCAGCCCGGCAGCCCGGTGGACGTGCTGGGCCGCGCCCGCCTGTCCACGGTGTACATGCCCGGCCACAAGGTCACGATGCTGCCCGACGAGGTGGTGCAGACCTACACGCTGATGGAGGGGCGCGATTGCCCGTCCGTTTCGCTCTATGTCACCGTCAATGAAGAGACGCTGGAAATCCAGAGCAGCGAGACCAAGCTAGAGCGGGTGCCGATTGCCCACAACCTGCGCCACGACCAGCTCGACAGCGTGGTCACCGAGCAGTGGCTAACTGATGCCTCGTTTAACCATGAAAATGACACCCAGCCCGCAGCAGGTCTGCGCGAGCAGCTATCATTTTTGCACCGACTAGCCCGCGATCTGAAGGCCAAGCGCGAGATCGTGCGCGGCAAGCCCGAGACCTTCAACCGCCCGGACTACAACTTCCGCCTGCAAGGCAACGACGGCGCGGAGCCTCAGGGCGACGAGACAGTGCTCATCAGCATCCGCCAGCGCGGTGCCCCGCTGGACCTGATCGTGGCCGAGGCCATGATTCTGGCCAACAGCACCTGGGGCAGCTGGCTCGCAGAGATGGGTGTGCCCGGCATCTACCGCAGCCAGGCATCGCTGGCGCCCGGCGTCAAAGTGCGCATGGGTACCAAGGCCCTGCCGCATGCGGGTATCGGCGTCAAAGCGTATTCGTGGGCGACCTCGCCGCTGCGCCGCTACACCGACCTGGTGAACCAGTGGCAGATCATTGCCTGTGCCCGCCACGGCAAGACGGCGGCGCTCGTCGCGCCCTTCAAGCCCAAGGATGCGGAGCTGTTCGCCATCATCTCCTCGTTTGACGCGGCTTACAGCGCTTACAACGGTTACCAGGGCGCCATGGAGCGCTTCTGGACCATGCGTTACGCCCAGCAGCACGGCATCACCGAGCTCACCGCCAGCCTGTTCAAAGACGGCATGGTGCGCGCCGACGACATTCCGCTGGTGCTTCCGGTCCTGGGTGCCCAAGGCCTGCCCCGCCACGCCAAGGTGCGCGTCAAGCTGGGGGAGATGGACCTCATCACCCTGGATGTACATGGCACGGTGCTGGAACGCCTGGACGCACCAGTCGAGACAGAGGCCACCGAAGACGAGGACGACAGCGAAGACGATGTGGCAGGCCCGATCGCGATTGCAGTGGACGTGAACGAAGCGCCGGATGCCGGCGGTGATAATCCCACCCCGTGACGCTCCCCAAACTGACCACGCTCCAATGGGCTCTGGGTGTATCCATCGCGGTACACGCGGCGCTGTTGACCGTGCGTTTTGTCGACCCTGAGGCCTTTAACCGGGTGTTCGAGGACCAGCCACTGGAAGTCATTCTGGTGAACGCCAAGAGCAAAGAAAAACCGGAGAAGGCCCAGGCGATTGCCCAAACCAATTTGGCCGGTGGCGGCGATGTGGAAAAAGGCCGGGCCACCAGCCCCTTGCCGCCCTCGGCGTTTACCGACATCGGCGACACCCTCGAAGAAGAGAGCGCACGCAAACTGCAAAGCCTGCAGGAGCAGCAAAACCTGTTGCTCGCGCAAGTCAAGAGCCAACTGGCCGCCCTACCCCCGCCCGACCCCAATAAACTGGCAGACAAGTCAGACCGGGCCGAGCGCGAGGAAAAGCGCCGGCAGCTGATGAAGTTGCTGGCCGAAATCGAGCGGCGCATCAACATGGAGAACGCGCGCCCGAAAAAGCGCTATGTGAGCCCCTCTGTGCGTGAAGAGGTGTATGCGGTCTATTACGACCAGCTGCGCCAGCGTATCGAGGAAAAAGGCACCGACAACTTCCCCCAAAGCGGCGGCAAGAAGCTGTATGGCGAGCTGACCATGATCGTCACCATCAACTTTGATGGCCGGGTCATCGACGCGGAGGTGGTGCAGAGCTCGGGCAACCCGGTGCTCGACAAGCGCGCCCAAGCGATTGCCCGCTCGGCAGGCCCATTCGGCAACTTCAATGCCGCCATGCGGCGCCAGGCAGACCAGATTCTGGTGGTGTCCCGCTTCAAGTTCACCCGTGACGAGACATTGGAAGCCAAGGTCTCGTCTTCCACGGCCCGATGAGATCGCTGTTGCGTTGGGTGCTGCTGTGTGGCGTAGCGTTTGTCTCGCTGCAGCTGTATTTTGTGGGCCGGATTGCTGCCATGGCGGTAGTCGACCCGCAGTCCACCGCCTTTGAACGCTCCGAGGCATGGCGAGTCGCCCGGGAGCGCGACATCTTCCGCTGGCGCCAGGAGTGGGTGCCTTACGAGCGGATTTCAGACAACCTGAAACGCGCCGTGATTGCCTCGGAAGACGATAGCTTCCGCCAACACGACGGGGTGGACTGGGAAGCCCTGGAGAAGACATGGGCCAAAAACGCCAAAGCAGAGCAGCGCGCCGAGCAGCGCCTCAGCCAAGGCAAGGCCAGCACCAAGCCCCCGAAGATCGTGGGCGGCTCCACCATTACGCAGCAATTGGCCAAGAACCTGTTTTTGTCGGGCGAGCGCACCTTGCTGCGCAAGGGCCAAGAGTTTGTGCTGACCTTGCTGCTGGAGCAGTTGCTGAGCAAGCAACGCATTCTGGAGATTTACCTCAATAGCGTGGAATGGGGCGAAGGTGTGTTCGGCGCGGAGGCCGCGGCTCAACACTATTTCCGCAAACCCGCCAGCAAGCTCAGCGCCTACGAGGCGGCCCGTTTGGCCGTGATGTTGCCGCGGCCCAAGTTTTTTGAGAAAACGCCTAACTCGGGCTACCTGAACAGCCGCGCTGGCACCATCGTGGCGCGGATGGCGGACGCGCAGCTGCCCTGAGTTCATTTTGGCTTCGGGCTGCTTTGGCTGTTGCCTGCAGCGGAGCAGGCATGAGTCCCGCCGCTCGTGTCCCCCGGCCTTCGGCCTCCTCCTTGACCTCGCTTTGGGACTCACGCCTGCTTCACTGCTGGAATAAGCTGCTTTCCCGCATTTTTGACTTCGCGTAACAGCACCACTGGAAGCGGTGGTCGGGGTGTTCTGCATAGTGAGGTCAAGGAGGAGCCCGCACAGCGGGCGGGGGACACGAACGGTGCAGAGCACCCCGGACACCGCTTCCAGCGCCCATAAAAAGGCTGGCGCCGCTAGAGCGACACAAAGCCCCAGAGCAGACACATCCGCTCTGTATCATCCCCGCCATGCTTGCCAAGTTGATGAGTTACTTTCTGTTGGGCCTGATCCGCTTTCTCACCGGTGCGCAAGCGCGCTGGCACGGCTGCCCGCCCAAAGCAGAACAGCGGATCTACTTTGCCAACCACCAGAGCCACGCCGATCTGGTGATGATCTGGGCAGCCTTGCCCAAGGAGCTGCGCCACATCACCCGCGCCATTGCCGCCAAAGACTATTGGACTAAGTCTCCCTTCAAACAATGGCTCACGACAGAGGTGTTCCATGTAATCTACGTCTCGCGTGACCGCACTTCCGAAGAAGATCCGCTGGAACCGCTGATCGAAGCGCTGGCCAACGGGGACTCGATCATTCTGTTTCCCGAAGGCACACGCGGACACACCGGTGAGCCACAGGCTTTCAAGGCCGGCCTCTACAACCTGGCCACCCGCTTTCCCAACGTGGTGCTGGTGCCCGCTTGGATCAACAATGTCCAGCACGTACTCCCCAAGGGCGAAGTGGTGCCCGTCCCGGTGCTGTGTTCTGTGACCTTCGGCGCCCCCATGCAAGTGGCTGAGGGCGAGGAGCGCCGGACGTTCCTCGACCGAGCGCGCAATGCGGTCGTGGCCCTGCGGGACGTGTAAGGCAATCCGATGTACCACTACCTGAAAGATCTAGGCCCGACCCAACAAGTGGGTGTGCTGTTCATCATCGTGTTTGGCCTCTTGCTGCTCTCCAGCATTGTGGCGTTTCTCATGTCTTTGCGGGAGCACGGCGACGATGAAACCGGCGACCGCAAGCGCGCAGAGCTGAAGAACTTGGACGGCATCATCCGCACCAGTTGGCTGATGGTGTTTGTGTTTTGGGTGGGGTGGTTGAGCGGCCCCTTGGTCGCCCTGAGCTTGTTCGGCGGCCTGTCATTTTTTGCGCTGCGTGAATTCATGACCCTGTCGCCCACCCGGCTGGGCGACCACCGCAGCCTAGTGCTGGCATTTTTCGTGGTGCTGCCCTTGCAGTACTGGCTGGTCGCCACCGAGCACTTCGACATGTTTGCGGTGTTCATCCCGGTGTATGTGTTCTTGGCCTTGCCGGTAGCGAGCGCGCTGGCGAATGACCCGCAGCGCTTTTTGGAGCGCAATGCGAAGCTGCAGTGGGGCATCATGGTGTGCATCTACGGCATGAGCCACGTACCCGCGCTCTTGATGCTGAAGTTTCCGGGCTACGACCACCGGAACGCGTTCATGGTGTTCTTCCTGGTGCTGGTAGTGCAGTTCTGCATGGCGGTGCAGCACCTAGTGTCCCGCAAGCTCAAACTGCCACCGGCAGCCCCTGCCATCAGCATGAGCTTCAATTGGCCGAGCTGGTGGATCGGCGTGTTTTCGGCCAGCCTGTTCGGCGCCTTGCTCGCCGGTATCACCCCCTGGGTGCCGGGTACCGCGTTTGCGTTTTCTTTTATCGCCTGCGTTGCAGGCACGATGGGCCACTTTGTCATGAAAGCGCTCAAGCGCGACCGGGGCATCCCGAGCTGGGGGGGCAATATGCGCGCAGTCACCGGTGCCGGCGGCTTGCTGGACCGGGTGGACGCCCTGTGCTTTGCGGCCCCGGTGTTTTTTCACTCTGCTCGGTGGTATTTTGACCTGTAGCTCCCGTAGATATTGCGCAAGCAGCTCCTAAATTTATAGCATGCGAATTCTTGGCATTGACCCCGGCTTGCGTACTACCGGCTTCGGCTTGGTAGATGTCGTGGGCGCGGATGTGCGCTATGTGGCCAGTGGCACGATCCGCACCGAGCACCTTGACACCCGGGCCCTGCCGGCGCGGCTCAAGGTCTTGTTCGACGGGATTGGAGAGGTCGTAGCGCGCTATCAGCCCACCTGCGCCTCGGTAGAAATTGTGTTTGTGAACGTGAACCCGCAGTCCACCCTGCTACTGGGTCAGGCCCGCGGAGCGCTGGTCACAGCACTGGTGTGCGCCAACCTGCCGGTGGCGGAGTACACCGCGCTTCAAATGAAACAGGCAGTAGCAGGCCATGGCCGCGCTCACAAAGACCAAGTGCAAGAGATGGTGAAGCGCCTGCTGCGCCTGCCCGGCTTGCCCGGCCCCGATGCGGCCGACGCCTTGGGCCTCGCGATCACCCATGCCCATGCTGGCAAGTCCATGGCCATGCTCGCCGGGAGCAATGGCGTGGGCGGTAACGGGAAAATCCGCTATCGTGACGGACGTAGCCAATGAATGCGGTTTTGACATGCAGGCCATCAAAATTTACGTTGGAATCCTTTTGGCTTTGTGTGCGGCAGCGATGCCCCGAGCGCAAACACTCACCGCATATACCGAAGAGTGGGCACCCTATAACTTTCAAGACGGCCGGGATGTCAAAGGCATCGCCACCGACTTGCTGCGGGAGGCTTGCAAAGACGCGCGCTTGAACTGCCGAGTGGAAATGGTGCCGTGGGCGCGGGGCTACAAAATTGTCCGCAATACACCGGATACGGTGCTGTTCACCACCGCCCGCAAGCCCGAGCGCGAAGACCACTTCTTGTGGGTGGGGCCAATTCAGTCGCGCAGCACCTGGGTGTTTGCTCGACCCCATCCTGCAGATGCAGCCGGCACACGAGAGTTCAACAAACTGCGCTTCGGGGTTGTGCGAGGTGAGGCGGCTTACCAGGACCTGCTAAACGCCGGGGTTGTGCCGACCTCGATGGTCGAAGACAGCTCCAACGCCAGCATCTTGCGGCTGCTGTTGTCTGGCGTGGTCGATGCTATGGTGGATACCGAGGTCGCGATGGCTTGGGCACTGCGCAGCAGCAGCCTCGACGCAAGCACAGTGATTAAGCACAGCAAGCTTGCAGACGAAGGAGCGTATTTCTACGCGTTCAATCTCAAATCGAATCCCGAAGTCGTGGGCCGTTTGCAGGCTGCCATCGACAAATTGAAGCGCCAAGGTCGGGTGGACGCCTTGGTGCGTCGTTACACCCAATCCTGAATCAAGATCTGAGCCCGCTCAAGCCCGGGTGTCTAACAAGGCGCCGGCCATTTTGTCGGCGGTTTTGAAAACCGACAAATTGGCGATGAAGCTGTTTTTCGCCTGCAACTGGCTCACCACGTCCTGCTCCAAAGCAGTCCCCACCTGCGAGGATTCGCGCACCGATGTGCTGACCCCGCCTCCCGCTTGGGCGGTTTGCACCGTGTCCTGGCGCTTGTACCCTTCAGTCGCCAGATTGGCCACGTTGTTGGCGCTGGCTCCCAGGCGGGTTTGCGCCGCGTTCATTCCGGAAAGAGCAATCGAGGAAATGGAGTTCATGGAAGGTGAGCCTTACGGTACCGTCTGCACATCGCAGACCGTTCCATTATCAACAGCGGCAGCACCATGACAAGCACCCGCTGGATAAGCGGCCGTTACCAGGCCCGAACTGGCTGGGCAAAGCCCTGTGGTGCCTGCTTGACGTCTTCAAAGGTCACCACTTCCCAAGCCTCGGGATGGGCTTGAAGCTCTCGCAACAGTTTGTTGTTCATGGCGTGACCTGACCGGCGGGCACTGTAGGCGGCCAACAGAGGTTTACCGACGATATACAAGTCGCCGATGGCATCCAGAATCTTGTGCTTCACGAACTCGTCGTCATAGCGCAAGCCATCGGCATTCAGGACCTTGTAGTCATCCATCACGATGGCGTTGTCCAGCCCCCCACCCAAGGCCAAGCCATTGGCACGCATCATCTCGACGTCTTTGGTGAAACCGAAAGTACGGGCACGCGCAATGTCGCGGGAATAGCTGCCGGTACTCAGATCGAATTCGACTTTTTGACCGGTGGAGTCCACCGCAGGATGGTTGAAATCAATCTCGAAGCTGAGTTTGTAGCCGTGGTACGGGTCGAGACGGGCCCACTTTTCGTTGGCGCCTTCGCCTTCCCGCACTTCCACCGGCTTGATCAGGCGGATAAATCGACGCGGCGCGTTTTGCAACTCAATGCCTGCGCTTTGCAACAGAAACACGAACGAGGCGGCGGAACCATCCAGAATCGGCACCTCTTCGGCCGTGATGTCCACAAACAAGTTGTCCACGCCCAAACCGGCGCAAGCGGACATCAAGTGTTCCACGGTGTGGACCTTGGCATTTCCGCAGGACAACGTGGAGGCCAAGCGGGTGTCTGTCACCGACTCGGCCGACACCACGATGTCCGGAGCATTGGCCAAGTCGACCCGCCGGAACACGATCCCTGTATCCGGCGCCGCCGGGCGCAACGTGATCTCGACACGCTGGCCGCTATGCAGGCCCACGCCAACGGCGCGGGTCAGGGATTTGAGAGTTCGTTGTTTCAGCACAGATCTATTGTAAAAGTAGCGTAATACGCCTCCGGAGCGGATGCCTTTGCCCTGAAACACGGTGGATCCGGCTCAGCCGGACCACTGGTGTTGCCCCCTGCAAGGGGGAAAGCGGCCACACGCAGTGCGCAAGCCGGGGGGTAGGTAAAAGGCTAGTCCGCCTGCTTACGCAGGAATGCGGGGATTTCGTAGTCGTCCATGCCGCCGCTCGACAGTGCGTCAACCTTGGCCGCTGCCTGGGTGCGGTTTGTACGCCACACGCTGGGTGTGGACATGCTGCCGTAGTCAGGCTGGCTCACCGACGATCCCACGCTGCCCATTGCGGGGCTTGCGCTTCCTGTGCTTGCCACTGTGTTCAGCGTGGGCAAATGGAAAGGCACGTTATCGGTACCGGTGCGCAGCACTTGCAGCGGAGGGGCGGTGCGGCGCGCGCCTTGACGGCTCAAGCCTGTGGCGATCACAGTCACGCGGATTTCATCGCCCAGTTTTTCGTCGTTGGCGGTGCCGTAGATCACGTGGGCATCGGCGGAAGCGCAAGCGCGGATAGTTTCCATCGCCATCTTGGATTCTTTGAGCTTCAAAGAACCCTTGCAGGCGGAAATCAGCACAAGCACGCCCTTGGCGCCCGACAGGTCAACACCTTCCAGGAGCGGGCAGGCCACGGCTTGTTCTGCGGCAATCCGGGCGCGATCGGGACCGCTGGCAGTGGCCGTTCCCATCATGGCTTTGCCGGGCTCGCCCATCACGGTGCGCACGTCTTCGAAGTCGGCGTTGATCTCGCCCTTCACATTGATGATCTCCGCGATACCGCCAACCGCGTTCTTCAGGACGTCGTTGGCGTGTGCAAAGGCTTCGTCCTGTGACACATCTTCATCGAGTACTTCAAGCAACTTCTCGTTGAGCACCACGATCAGGGAGTCCACATTGGCTTCAAGCTCGGCCAAGCCGGTGTCGGCATTGCTCATGCGGCGGCCGCCTTCGAAATCGAAAGGCTTGGTGACCACACCCACGGTCAGAATGCCCATTTCTTTGGCGACCTTGGCAATCACGGGTGCAGCGCCGGTACCGGTGCCTCCGCCCATGCCGGCGGTGATGAACAACATGTGCGCGCCTTCGATGGCTTGGCGGATGTCGGCCTCTGCCTGCTCAGCCGCTTCGCGGCCTTTGTCAGGCTTGCTTCCGGCACCCAAGCCAGTACCGCCGAGCTGGATGGTCTTGTGGGCCGAACTGCGGCTCAGCGCCTGAGCATCGGTATTGGCGCAAATGAATTCCACGCCCCCCACCGATGTCGAGATCATGTGCTCCACCGCATTACCACCGCCGCCGCCTACGCCAATGACTTTGATTTGTGTACCTTGGTTAAAAGCTTCTTCTTCGATCATTTCGATGCTCATGTTGTTACTCCTTGAATTGCAATATTGAATGGGTTGAAACCGGTTGTCAGGCAGAACTCAAGCAGGGACGACCAAACGGCCTGCCAACAAGATGTCGGCGAGCAAGCGCTTGGCATGCTCGGCCTCCGGCTTGGGAGCGGGATGGCTGGTGAGGAGCGTCCACACCACGTCATCGCTGACACCGAAGCGGCACAACAAAATGTCGCTATCGGCAATGCTGGTTTTCTGACTTTCTGACAACGTTTTGATAATTTCTGCAGCGTCTTGCGACATACCCAGTATTTTCACAGCGGACTGGAGGTCCTTCTGGATAAAACTCTGGGCCATATTCAAATAAGCCATATTTGCATCGCGAATTTCGGCCTTGATTTGGGCTTTCATATTTGTCATCTCCTGGGATTCAATATTTTTCGACGATTTTTTTTCCAACGACTGAGTGCAAACACGGTGGCGCTTTACGAAGGCGGGTCCTGCCCTCGATGGACCAGCACACGAACCAGTCCCCAGCAATGGCGGGGAAATAGGTGAACCACGAACACGTTGGTGAGCGGTGTAGACATGGTTAAAAGTTCCCCACAAACCAGTCCTTCACAGAACTGAAGGCTGATTTCATCGTGCCGGATTTCTGGGCGACCTTGTAACCACGCAAGCGGGCAATGCGGGCCTCTTCGAGCAGGCCCATCACCGTGGCCGCACGGGGCTGCGCCACCATGTCGGCCAAGGCACTGTTGTATTTGGGGATGCCTCTGCGCACCGGCTTGAGGAAGATGTCTTCACCCAGCTCTACCATGCCCGGCATGATGCAACTGCCGCCGGTGAGCACGATGCCACTGGAGAGCACCTCTTCATAGCCGGACTCGCGCATCACCTGATTTACCAGGGTAAAAATTTCCTCGACCCGAGGCTCGATCACGCCCGCCAGTGCCTGACGGCTCAGCATGCGGGGGCCGCGATCGCCCAGACCCGGCACCTCAACCTGGGTTTCAGGATCCACCAACAACTGCTTGGCGTGGCCCGACTCAACCTTGATGTCTTCCGCATCTTTGGTGGGCGTGCGCAGGGCCATGGCGATGTCGCTGGTGATCAGGTCACCAGCAATCGGGATGACGGCCGTGTGGCGGATAGCGCCGTTGGTGAAGATGGCGACATCGGTGGTACCGGCGCCAATGTCCACCAGCGCCACGCCGAGTTCGCGCTCGTCTTCGGTGAGCACCGACAGGCTGCTGGCCAGCGGGTTCAGCATCAGCTGCTCTACTTCCAGGCCACAACGGCGCACGCACTTGATGATGTTTTCTGCCGCGCTCTGCGCACCGGTCACGATGTGCACTTTGGCCTCCAAGCGGATGCCGCTCATGCCGATGGGCTCACGCACATCCTGGCCATCGATGATGAACTCTTGCGGCTCCACCAGCAGCAAGCGCTGGTCGGTCGAGATATTGATGGCCTTGGCGGTTTCGACCACACGGGCCACGTCGGCCTGGGTGACTTCGCGGTCTTTCACCGCCACCATGCCGCTGCTGTTGATGCCACGGATATGGCTGCCGGTGATGCCGGTGTACACACGGGTAATCTTGCAGTCGGCCATCAGCTCGGCTTCTTTGAGCGCCTGCTGAATGCTGGCCACCGTCGCATCGATATTGACCACCACACCGCGCTTGAGTCCATTGGTAGGTGCCACACCGAAACCGGCGAGTTTGAGCTCACCTCCAGGCATGACCTCGGCCACCACCGCCATGACTTTGGCCGTGCCGATGTCGAGGCCGACGACGAGATCTTTGTATTCTTTTGCCATTGTGTTGCCCTGCTCCGTTTGCGCTATTTCTTGCCGCTATCAGCCGCTGCCAGCGTGGTGACGCCACGTAACTTGACGGCATATCCGTTGACGTGACGCAGGTCTGCAGACTCCAGCGATCCGGGGCCGCGCCCGTAGAGTGAAGTCACTTGCGTCAACGTTTTCAAAAATTGTTGGAGTCGCTCCGCCACGACCTCCGGCCCACCGCGGCCGAGTTCAATCACGGCGCCGCCGTCCAGCCGTACCTGCCAACTACCGCGGTTAGACAGCGCGAGTTGCTCGACCTGCAGTTCCATACCTGCAAAGTAAGGCGCGAGCGTGCGGTACATCTGCAATACCTCGTCGCTTTCGCCATCGGGGCCGCTCAACTGGGGCAGCTCTTCTTGCTCAACCTCACCTACGTTGGCCTCAAAAACTTCGCCAAAGCTATTGAGCAAGCGGAGTTCAGGCCCATCGCCCCAGTAGGCAACGGCGACATGCTCTTGCAATTCAACCCGCAAACGGTTCGGAAACTCGCGCCGCACGACCGCATGCCGTACCCATGGCACCGCCTCGAAGGCAGCACGCACACGGGCCAGATCTACCGAGAAAAAGGTTCCACTCAAGCCGGGCGCTACATTGGCGCGCAGCGTTAGAGGGCTGTTGTGACTCATATCCCCCGCCACGGTGATGCCCTGAATGGCAAACACCTGCAACCGACCTAACCATTTGCCACCGGCAACGACCGCAAGGACCACAAAGCCCACGAACAGGAGCGCAGCGGTCCCGTTCATTAGCTTGACGTCCAGCGGTGTGTCGGCAGCAGAACTCACGCGTCGGCCTTCCCGTCGGTGGCGGTGCTTTGCAGCAGGCGCACACACAAGTCTTCGTAGCTGATGCCTGCGGCTCGGGCAGACATGGGCACCAACGAGTGACCAGTCATGCCCGGCGAGGTGTTGATCTCCAGCAGGTAAGGCGCGCGGGTCTTGGCGTCAATCATCACATCTGCCCGGGCCCAGCCGCGGCAACCCAGCACCTGGTAGGCCTTGCACACCAGCGCCTGGATGGCTTCCTCTTCGCCAGCAGGCAAGCCAGCGGGGACCAGGTATTGGGTGGTGTCAGTGAAATACTTGTTCTGGTAATCGTAGTTGCCCTCAGGCGCGACGATGCGAATAACAGGCAGCGCTTCAGGCCCGGAAGTCGGGCCCCAGATCGGGCAGGTGACTTCGTCGCCGGCAACGAACTGCTCACACAGCACATGGCTGTCGTGCTGGGAAGCCAGCGCGTAAGCAGCATCGCACTGGTCGGCTGTCATCACCTTGGTGAAACCGATGGACGAGCCCTCGCGTGCGGGCTTGACGATCATGGGCGCACCGAGCGCTGCAAACGCAGCGTGGGTTTCAGCGGCGCTCTTGACCTGTTGCCATGCGGGTGTCGACAAGCCTTCAAAGCGCCAGATGCGCTTGGTCATGACCTTGTCCATGGAGATGCTGGAGGCCATCACGCCGGAACCGGTGTAGGGGATGCCCAGCAATTCGAGTGCGCCTTGTACCGTGCCGTCTTCACCGAAGCGGCCGTGCAGCGCGATAAAGCAGCGATCAAAACCCTCGCGCTTGAGTTCATCCAGCGCTCGTTCTGAGGGGTCGAAGGCGTGGGCGTCCACGCCTTGCGAACGCAGCGCCTTGAGCACGCCGGTGCCCGACATCAGCGACACCTCGCGCTCCGCCGAGGCGCCGCCCATCAGCACGGCCACCTTGCCGAGATTTAGATTATTTTGGCTCATAGCGCTCGTCCCTGCTGCGCGAGCAGCTCCTTATTTTGTAGCAAATCAACAATTTTTCCGGGTACGGCTCCAATAGAGCCGGCACCCATGCAGATCAACACATCGCCGTCGCGTGCGTTGTCGATGGCGGCCTGCGGCATGGCGGCGATGTCGTCCACAAACAGAGGCTCCACCTTGCCGCCCACCCGCAGCGCGCGGGCTAGAGAGCGGCCATCAGCGGCCACAATCGGCGCCTCACCGGCGGCATACACCTCAGCCAGCAGCACCGCATCGGCACCGGCACCAATGACCTTCACAAAGTCTTCAAAGCAATCCCGCGTGCGGGTGTAACGGTGCGGCTGGAAAGCCAACACCAGACGACGACCGGGGAATGCCCCCCGCGCAGCAGCCAGGGTGGCCGCCATTTCGACGGGGTGATGGCCGTAGTCGTCAATCACCGTGACGACTCCACCGGATTCGCCCTCTTTGGCGGGCAGAGCGAGGTCGCCATAGCGCTGGAAGCGGCGGCCCACGCCCTTGAACTCGGCCAGCGCCTTGATGACGGCTGCATCCGGAATGTTCAGCTCCACTGCCACTGCAATCGCCGACAGGGCGTTGAGCACGTTGTGCAGACCGGGCAGGTTCAACACCACTTCCATGTCGGGCAGCACCACACCGTTGCGGCGTTGCACGGTGAAGTGCATCTGGCCGCTCATGGCGCGCACATTCACGGCGCGGACTTCAGCGTCTTCGTTGAAGCCGTAGCTGGTGATCGGACAGGTCACCTGCTCGCAGATGTCGCGCACCGCAGCGTCGTCGGTGCAGAGAATGGCAGTGCCATAAAAAGGCATGCGATGCAGGAAGTCGACAAACGCTTTCTTGAGCTTGCCGAAGTCGTGCCCATAGGTCTCCATGTGGTCGGCGTCGATGTTAGTCACCACCGCCATCACGGGCAGCAGGTTCAAGAAAGACGCGTCCGATTCATCGGCCTCGACCACGATGTGGTCACCACTGCCCAAGCGCGCATTGGCGCCGGCGCTGTTCAGGCGGCCGCCGATCACAAAGGTTGGGTCCAAGCCCGCTTCCGCCAACACGCTGGCCACCAGGCTGGTGGTGGTGGTTTTGCCGTGGGTACCGGCAATCGCAATGCCTTGCTTCAGGCGCATGAGCTCGGCCAGCATCAGCGCGCGGGGCACGATGGGGATTTTCATTTCGCGGGCGCGGATGACTTCGGGGTTGTCGGACTGCACCGCCGTGGAGGTGACCACGGCATCGGCACCACTCACGTGACCGGCCGCATGGCCCACATAGGTCTTGATACCCAGTGCGGCCAAGCGACGGGTAGTAGCGTTGTCGGCGAGGTCGGAGCCCGAAATTTCGTAGCCGAGATTGCTGAGCACTTCAGCAATGCCGGACATGCCGGAACCACCAATACCCACAAAGTGAATGTGCTTGACAGCGTGTTTCATGTAGCCAGCTCCTCGCAGGCGGCGACCACCGCATCGGTGGCATGTAGTTTTTGCATCTTTTTAGCTCCCAGCGCCTGCTGCATCAGCGCAGGTCGCTCTGTTTTTTGTAGCATTGCTGCCAAGGATTCGGGCGTCAGCGTGGCTTGCGGCATCAGCCAGCCGCCCCCTTGCTCGACCAGGAATCGGGCGTTGAACGTCTGGTGATCGTCCACCGCGGACGGGAAAGGCACGAAAGCCGCTGGCGCACCCACGGCGGCCAATTCGGTCACGGTGCTGGCTCCAGCGCGGCAGATCACCAGGTCCGCATCGGCAAATGCCAAGGCGGTGTTGTCGATAAACGGAGTCAAAAGGGCTTGCACCCCTGCGGCGGCGTAGTTGGCGCGCAGTTCGTCAATTTGTTTCTCGCCCGCCTGATGGGTCACGATGGGGCGCTGCCCCTCAGGAATCAGGGCAAGTGCTTGCGGCACCACCGTGTTGAGGGCACGAGCGCCCAAACTGCCACCCACCACCAGCACCTTGAGGGGGCCACAGCGGCCGGCAAAGCGCTGCTCAGGAGTGGGCAGATTCAAGAACTCGGCACGCAAGGGGTTGCCGATCCACTCGGCCTTGGGCATCACGCCCGGGAACGCTGAAAACACCCGATCCGCCACACCGGCGAGCACCTTGTTTGCCAAGCCGGCCACCGAGTTCTGCTCGTGCAATACCAAAGGCTTGCCACACAGCACGCCCATCATGCCGCCCGGGAAGGTGATGTAGCCGCCGAGGCCCACCACCACATCAGGGCGCACGCGCCGCACCACTTGCAGGCTTTCCCAGAAAGCGCGCAACAGTTTGAATGGCAAAAAAGCCAGGGTCTTCAAGCCCTTGCCACGTACACCGCCGAAGTTCACCAACTCCAGTGGAATGCCGCGGCTGGGCACGATACGGCTTTCCATGCTGCCGGGGGCTCCGAGCCAGTGGACACGCCACCCTTTGTCGATCAGCGCCTGCGCCACCGCCAAGCCCGGGAATATGTGGCCGCCTGTACCGCCAGCCATGATGAGAGCGACTTTCTGCTTCATACCCGCCCCCCATGCATCAACTGGCGGTTCTCGTAGTCCACCCTCAGAACCACCGCAATGGCCACGAGATTGATCAGAATCGCAGAGCCGCCGTAACTCAGCAGCGGCAGGGTCAGACCCTTGGTGGGCAAGGCACCCAGGTTCACCCCCATGTTGATGAAAGCCTGAAAGCCCATCCACACGCCCACGCCTTGGGCCACCAGCCCCGAGAACACGCGGTCCAAGGCAATCGCCTGTCGGCCGATGTGCATGATGCGGCGAGTCAGCCACAAGAACAGGCCAATCACCAGGACCACGCCGACCAGACCAAACTCTTCCCCGATTACCGCCAACAAAAAGTCGGTGTGGGCCTCTGGCAGCCAGTGCAGCTTTTCCACACTGCCGCCCAAGCCGACACCAAAAATCTCACCCCGACCGATCGCGATCAAGGAGTGCGAGAGCTGATAGCCCTTGCCCAAGGCATGCTTTTCGTTCCACGGGTCGAGGTACGCAAAAATGCGTTCGCGCCGCCACTCGGAAGTGGCGATCATGAGTGCAAACAACAGCACCATCACCGCAGCAATCAGAAAGAACATGCGGGCATTGACGCCGCCCAGGAACAAAATGCCCATCGCAATCACGGCAATCACCATGAAGGCACCCATGTCAGGCTCGGCCAAGAGTAGCAGGCCGATCACCGCTACCGCCACCGCCATCGGTGCAACCGCGCGGAAGAAATGCTCTTTGACTTCCATTTTGCGGACCATGTAGTCCGACGCGTACAAAAGCACCGCGAATTTGGCAAGCTCGGAGGGCTGAAAATTCATGACGCCCAGCGAGATCCATCGCTTGGCGCCATTCACGCCACGGCCCACACCGAGCACCAGAATCAGCAAAATCAACGACACCACAAACAACCACGGGGCCAGGCGCTCCCACGTCTGCAGCGGGATCTGAAAAGCAATTAGCGCTGCGACGAAGGCCACCATCAGCGACATGGCGTGGCGCACTGCAAAGTGGGTATGGCTGTAGAAGGTGAATTTGGGGTTGTCCGGCATAGCGATGGATGCGGAATACACCATCACCAAGCCCCACAGCAGCAGCGCCACCGTGACCCAGACCAAGGGTTGGTCAAAGCCCTTGACTTGCGCTGGCGTGGTACTGGCAGAGAAAGACCCACGCCCGCCCAAGCGCACTGGCAGTGCACCGGTGGCCTCGGCCTCCTTGGGTGCAAACCAGCCAGCCAGCGCGCGGGGCATCAGCTTCATAGGAGCTGCTCCAATTCAGTGCCATTGGCCAAGGCCAGTTCCTTCACGGCCTCGCAAAACACCTGGGCACGGTGCTCATAGTTCTTGAACATATCGAAACTCGCGCAGGCGGGCGACATCAGCACCGCATCGCCTGCATGGGCCTTGGCATTGGCCAGTGTGACGGCAGCGGCCATGGACTCCGCATCCAACACCGGCACACCGGTGTGCTCGAGGGCGGCACGGATCAGAGGGGCATCTCGCCCGATCAGCACCGCCGCGCGTGCATAGCGTTCGACCGGACCTGCGAGCGGGGCAAAGTCCTGCCCCTTGCCATCGCCCCCGAGGATCACGACGATCCGGCGGTCCGCGCCCAGCCCTTGCAAGGCAGCCACAGTCGCGCCTACATTCGTGCCTTTGCTGTCGTCAAAGAACTCCACGTCGTTGAGCACGCCAATCGGCTCGACACGGTGCGGCTCACCACGGTACTCCCGCAGGCCGTACAGCACCGCTGCCAATGAGCAGCCGGCGGAAGCGCACAAAGCCAAAGCGGCCAGCGCATTGCTCGCGTTGTGGCGGCCGCGGATGCGCAAGGCGTCCGCTGGCATCATGCGTTGGATATGGATCTCTTGCTCTTCATCCTTGCGGCGTTTGCGGGTCTCGTCGGCCTCGAGGGCGCGCACCAGCCAGACCATGCCGTTTACTTCCTCGATGCCGAAGTCGCCGGGGCGTTGCGGCATGGTGGTGCCGAAGGTGATGTACGCCCGCTCTTGCGGCCGCTGCAGGCGTACCCGCACCGGCTCAGGTCGCATGGCCATGACGACCGCGTCTTCGCGGTTCAGCACCAGCATGCCGTGCTGGCCAAAGATACGGGCCTTGGCACCGGCATAGGCTTGCATGCTGCCGTGCCAGTCGAGGTGATCCTGGCTGATGTTGAGCACAACCGCGGCGGTCGGCTCGAAACTGCCTGCGGCATCCAACTGGAAGCTGGAGAGTTCCAGCACCCAAACTTCGGGCAGCGTGTCCGCCACGAGGTGCTGGGTCAAGGTGTCCAACAAGGTCGGGCCAATGTTGCCGGCAACCGCCACCGTTTTGCCCGCATGGGCGATCAGTTGACCGGTCAGTGAGGTGACCGTCGTTTTGCCATTGGTGCCGGTGATCGCCAGAACAGCGGGGGCGTAAGCGCGCTGGACCCGCAAGGTATCCAGCCCCTGCGAATACAGGCTTAACTCGCCGCCAACCCAGATAGAGCTTGCGCAAGCAGCTCCTAAAACAGGAGCAATGTCTGCTGGACTCAGACCCGGCGAGCGGTATACCGCCTGCAAGCCTTGTCCTTCGACCAGGCTGGCATCAAAAGGACCCGCAACAAAGCGGACCTGAGGCAGTTCGTGTTGCAACACCGCCAGTTGAGGCGGAGTGTCACGGGTGTCGGCCACTGTCACGCTGGTCGCGCCAGCGCGCACACACCAGCGCGCCATTGCAAGACCAGAAGCGCCCAAACCAAGGATCAGCACTTGCTGGCCCGCGAGGGGTGCAAACACCATGGGCTCAGCGGGCGCATCGGTGGACACCGTCTCTTGCGCAACCGCCTCGGAAGCAAGTGCTGCGACCTCAGACTCTTTGGCGTCGGCGCTGTCCGCCTGGGTATCCGCAAAAATGCGGGCCACAAACTCGGCGGCATCTTTGGCAGCAGTCAGTGTCACGGGCAAAGCGATGGGAGCCGGAGCTGGCGCTGAAACTACAGGCACATCGGCGGGCGTCATTGCGTCTGCCAGCGGTTCGTCAGCCGGCAAATCCACGGTCGCAGCGCTCAGGGCAGGGTCGTGCGCGAGCCCGCCTGTCGTGTCGACCGGCGTGACGGGGCTGTCTGCGGGATGTGGCTGCTCGGGGGTGTTCATCGCAGTTTCAGGGTGGAGAGGCCGACCAGGCAAAGCAACATGGTGATGATCCAGAAGCGGACCACGACCTGGGTCTCTTTCCAGCCGGACTTTTCAAAGTGGTGGTGGAGCGGCGCCATCTTGAGCAGGCGGCGGCCCTCGCCGAAACGGCGCTTGGTGTATTTGAAGTAGGTGACTTGCAGCATCACTGACACTGCTTCAGCCACAAAGATGCCGCCCATGATGGCCAGCACAATTTCCTGGCGAACAATCACAGCAATCGTGCCCAAGGCACCGCCCAGGGCCAGCGCTCCGACATCGCCCATGAAGACTTGCGCGGGGTGGGTGTTGAACCACAAAAACGCCAACCCGGCACCTGCCAATGCCGAGCAGAAGATCAAAAGCTCACCCGAACCGGGGATGTACGGGAAAAGCAGGTACTTGGAAAACACCGAGCTCCCGGTCACATAGGCGAAGACTCCCAAAGCCGAACCCACCATGACCACAGGCATGATGGCCAGTCCGTCGAGGCCATCCGTCAGGTTGACCGCATTGCTGGAGCCGACGATGACCAGGTAGGTCATGACCACAAAGCCGAGCACGCCCAAGGGGTAGCTCACCTCCTTGAAGAAGGGCAAAAACAAGCCCGCTTTGGGCGGAAGGTTGACGTCGAAGCCCGAAGCCACCCAATTGAAAAACAGCTCCAAGACCCGGAGGTTAGAGCTTTCAGAGATGCTGAAGACCAGGTAGAGCGCGGCCAACAAGCCGATCAGGCTCTGCCAGAAGTACTTTTCCCGGGAATGCATGCCTTCCGGATCTTTGTGCACCACTTTGCGCCAGTCATCGACCCAGCCAATCGCACCAAAACCCAGCGCCACGACCAGCACAATCCACACAAAACGGTTGGAGAGATCCGCCCACAGCAAGGTCGCAATCGCGATGCATAGCAAGATCAACACCCCGCCCATGGTGGGCGTTCCGCTTTTGGCGAGGTGGGTTTCCATTCCATAGCCACGAATTGGCTGGCCGATTTTCAGAGCGCGCAAACGGCGGATCACCACAGGCCCGGCCACCAGGCCGATGAGCAATGCGGTGAGCGCAGCCATGACGGCCCGGAACGTCAGGTACTGAAACACCCGGAAGAACCCGAGCTCCGGGGACAAACCTTGCAGCCATTGGGCCAGGCTCAGCAACATGTAAATTCTCCAAACAAATCAAGCGGCATCGGATACCACCTCCGGCGCAGATGGGGCCGACAAAGCCTCCACCACACGCTCCATGCGCATAAAGCGCGAGCCTTTAACCAATACGCTGGCCACGCCCGGCGCCAATGCGTGCGCGGCTTGGAGTAATCCTTCCACCGTCGCGAAATGGCGCGCCGAGGGCAGCTCTTGCACCGCAAAGGCACTGGCCTCGCCCAAAGCCAGTACATGCTCTATGCCTGCAGCCCGCGCGTAGCGGCCTGCCTCGGCATGAAAAGCCGGGCCTTGTTCACCGACCTCGCCCATATCGCCGATCACCAGCAAACGGGGACCGGGCAAATCGGCCAGCACATCAATGGCGGCCCGCATGGAATCGGGGTTGGCGTTGTAGGTGTCGTCTACCAAGGTGAAATCGCTGGCACCATGCCGGACCTGCAGTGCGCGGCAGCGACCCTTGACCGGCAAGAAGGCCTCCAAGCCTTGTTGAACCGACGCGACCGGCACGCCTGCGGACAACGCACAGGCTGCGGCAGCCAGCGAGTTCTTTACGTTATGACGACCGGCTATCGCCAAGCGGAACTGCAGCGCTCCCTGCGGACTCAAGGCCTGTACTTGCCATGCACCGTGTTGCCAGCTGGCATGTTGCAGCATCACCTCCGCGCCGGTGGACGCGGCGGAAAAATCGGTAACGGAGCGGCCTGCGGCCAGCCCACGCCACAGGGGAGCAAATTCGTCATCTGCAGGAAACACGGCAACGCCGTCGGCCGGCAAGGCGGACAGCACACTGCCGTTCTCGCGCGCAACGGCTTCGATGGTGTGCATGAACTCCAGGTGCTCCCGCTGCGCGTTGTTGACCAGCGCCACCGTTGGGCAAGCCATTGCTGCAAGCCCTGCAATTTCACCGGGATGGTTCATGCCCAACTCGACCACGGCAATGCGGTGGGTGGCGCGCAAGCGCATCAGGGTCAGAGGGACTCCGATGTCATTATTGAAATTGCCCACCGTGGCCAATGCGGCGCCGTCCGGCGCATAGGCATGCAAGATGCTCGCGACCATCTGGGTCACAGTGGTTTTCCCGTTACTGCCGGTGACTGCGATCAGGGGAATCTGAAACTGCGCGCGCCATGCAGCAGCGAGTGCGCCCAATGCCTGCTTGGTGTCAGACACTTCGAGTCGCGGAAGCCCTACGGGGTAGGCCAACGCAAGCAAGCCGGCATGGCACAACACGGCGGCAGCGCCTTTGGTCTGCGCTTCGTGCAACATGGCGTTAGCGTCAAAACGCTCGCCCTTGAGCGCGACGAACAGATCGCCCGGCTCAATGGTGCGGGTATCGGTATGGACCCGGGCAATACCCACTGTGCTGTCGCCTACCAAGCGGGCACCGGGCAATAGGCGCGCGGCATCCGCCACCGTCATGAACAGGCTCATGCAACAACTCCAGGGGTGGGCTGCCGCTGTGACAGCGCCGCTTTGGCATACGCCATGTCAGAAAAAGGCGTCTTGGTGCCGGCCACTTCTTGGGTCTCTTCGTGGCCTTTGCCGGCGAGCAAGACCACATCTTGTGCTGCCGCCTGGGCAATCACTTGGGCGATGGCTGCGCCGCGGTCCACTTGCACGTCCACGTGCGGGCACTCCACCATGCCCAAAAGAATTTGCGCTACGATGGACTCAGGCCTTTCGCTGCGGGGGTTGTCGCTCGTCACCACGACGCGGTCCGACTGCGCAGCGGCCACTGCGCCCATCAAGGGGCGCTTGGTGGCATCGCGGTCCCCGCCGCAGCCAAACACGCACCACAAGCGCCCGCCGCGGCTGCGCGCCACAGGCTGCAAGGCGCGCAGCGCCTGGTCCAGAGCGTCCGGGGTGTGGGCGTAGTCCACGGCCACCAATGGCGCAGCATCACCCCCCACGCACTCCATGCGCCCCGGAACAGGCAGCAAAGTGGAGCACGCTGCTACCGCCTCCGCCAATGCAATACCCTGCGCACGCAAAGTAGCCAGCACGCCCAGCAAGTTGGAAACGTTGTAGCTGCCGATGACGTGCGACTGCATACGAATGATTTGCGCGCCTTCCACCACATCGAACGCGAGGCCTTTAGCGGTATGGGACACATAACGCGCCTGCAATCGAGCTGGCCGGTTCACGCCGACGGTCCACAAATCCAAGCCGGAGCTCGCCAGCTCAGCGGCCAGCTCTAGGCCCTTGTCGTCATCCACATTAATTACCGCGGCCCGCAAGCCCTCCCAAGCAAACAGCGAACGCTTTGCTGCCCAGTAGGCGGCCATGCTGCCGTGGTAGTCCAAGTGGTCTTGGGTGAAGTTGGTGAAGATGGCGGTATGAATCACGGTGCCTGTCATCCGCATTTCTTCAATGCCGATGGACGAGGCCTCGATTGCAGAGGCCGTAAGCCCTTGATCCACAAAGCTGCGCAGTGTCTTTTGCAACAGCACTGGATCCGGCGTGGTGAAACCGGTCGCCGTCAGCGAGGGCGGGCGGCCAACTCCTAAGGTGCCAATCACACCGCAGGCCTTGGCATGTGCGCCCTCGACTTGACCTAATGCTTGCGCAAGCCACCAAGCCGTGCTGGTTTTACCATTGGTACCCGTCACCGCTAACAGCGCCAGCTCGCGGGATGGCGCACCATAGAACTCGGCGGCGATCAGGCCGGAGTCGGCCTTCAGGTTGGCGTATGGCGCTACTTTTTCAGCATCAAAACCAAAAGCATCGGCCCCGTCTTGGTCGACCACGCAGGCCAATGCGCCCTGCTTAAGCGCCGCTGACACGAAGCGGCGAGGATCAGTCGCCACGCCGGGCCAGGCAATGAAGGCATCTGTAGCGTTGAGGGTGCGGTTGTCAGTCGTCAGCCCTTGCACGCCACGTGCGCGCAACCAAGCAACCACGGCGGCGGGATGGGTGAAAGCCGTCATCAGAAGCTCTCCTCAACCGCCGAAGCCTGAATATGCGGCTGCACGGCAATATCGGGCTGCACACCCATCATGCGCAGCGTTTGCTGCACTGTTTCACTGAACACCGGAGCAGCCACTTCACCGCCGTAGTACTTGCCGTTACTTGGTTCATCAAGCATCACGCCGACAATGATCCGTGGCTCTTCAATCGGGGCCATGCCCACGAACCAGCTTCTATATTTGCGGTTGCCGTCAGAGCCATAGCCCTTGCCGATCTGCTTGTACGCCGTACCGGATTTGCCCCCCACCGAATAGCCGATCGTCTGGGCTTTGGGGGCAGTCCCGCCGGGACCGGCGGCCATCTTCAACATGTGCCGAACCCGGGCGGCTGTTTGCTCGGAAAACACCTGTACGCCGACTGCAGGCGTAGTGGTTTTCAGCAAAGTGGCGGGGATGATTTGCCCGCCGTGCGAGAAGACGGTGTAAGAGCGCACCATTTGAAACAGGGACGCAGACATGCCATAGCCGTACGAGACGGTGGCTTGCTCGATGGGGCGCCACGATTTGTAAGGGCGCAAGCGACCGGACACAACGCCCGGAAACTCGACTTGGGGCTTTTGGCCAAAACCGGCTTGCGAAAAGGTTTGCCACATTTCGCTCGCAGGCATTTGCATGGCCAGCTTGGTCGTTCCCACGTTGCTGGAGACTTGCAGAACTTGCTCTACCGTCAACATCCCGTGAGGATGAGAGTCGCGGATCGTCGCGCCCGTGATCGTGATGGTGCCGGGTGCCGTGTCGATCATCGTGGTCGGCTTCACACGACCGGTTTCGAGCGCCAAGCCCACCGTGAACGGCTTCATGACCGAACCGGGCTCAAAGGTGTCGGTCAGAGCACGGTTGCGCAGTTGTTCACCGGTGAGGTTCTTGCGCTTGTCGGGCGTGTAGCTGGGGTAGTTGGCCAAGGCCAGCACCTCGCCGGTGACAGCGTCCAACACCACCACGCTGCCGGCTTTGGCTTTGTGAGTGGTCACTGCATCCCGCAGCTTCTGGTAGGCAAAAAACTGTACCTTGCTGTCGATGCTGAGCTGCAAGTCGCGCCCGGGCACCGGCGGCACCACCTCGCCCACATTCTCAACCGCCCGGCCCAATCGGTCCTTGATCACATGACGCATACCGGCACGACCGAGCAGCTCTTTGTTGAACATCAGCTCAACGCCCTCTTGGCCGTTGTCTTCCACGTTCGTAAAGCCCACGATGTGGGCCGCAGCCTCACCTTCCGGGTACTGACGCTTGTACTCTTTGCGCTGGTAGATACCCTTGATGTTGAGCTCGGCTATTTTTTTGGCGATGTCCGCATCGACCTGCCGCTTGATCCAGACAAACGTTTTGTCCTCGTCAGCCAGCTTTTTGGATAGCTCCGCCACGGGCATATCCAACAACTTGGCCAGCTGCGAGAGCTGGCCTTTTTCGAGATCGACATCCTCAGGAATAGCCCAAATACTGGGCGCAGGTACGCTGGACCCCAGGATCAATCCGTTGCGGTCTAGGATGCGGCCGCGATCTGCGGGCAGGTCGATCGTCCGGGCAAAGCGCACTTCGCCTTGCTTGATAAAGAAGTCATTGGCATAGACCTGGATGTAAGCCGCGCGGGCCACCAGCCCGGTAAAACCCAGCGCAATGGCACCCACGACAAACTTGCTGCGCCAGACAGGAGTGCGGCTGGCCAGCAAAGGACTGGAGGTGTACTGGATGCCCCGGCGTGTCACTCGGCACCTTTCGTCGGCACAGAGGCTTCGGGAGCGGCTTTGGACGCCGGTGCGTTGTAGGTCACATAGCTGGTGATGGCAGGTGTCACCTGGCGCATCTGGAGTTTGTCGCGTGCGAGCTGCTGCACACGGGCAGAAGTGGCCTGCTCACGCTTGGCCACTTGCAAGCGTCCGAACTCTGTCTCCAGGCGGCGAGAGTCCGCGCGCGCCTTGTCTAACTCGGCGAACAGGCGGCGAGACTCGTATTGCACTCCGACCAGGTACAGGGCACTGATCACGACCGCCAACAACAGGACAAGATTGATTCGGATCATGCCGGCATCCTCTGCGCAACGCGCAGAATGGCGCTGCGGGAGCGAGGATTTGCAGCGACCTCCTCAGCTGACGGCTTGATTCGTCCAAGCGCCTTGAGTTTCATGACCTTGGGTGCGGCAAAAGGGGCACGCCGGTCGTATTCATCTTTCGAGTGTTTGGCAATAAATTGCTTCACGATCCGGTCTTCGAGCGAATGAAAGCTGATCACCGCCAACCGCCCTCCGGGCTCCAGCACCTCGAGACTGGCCTCTAACGCTTGTTGCAACTCCTCAAGCTCGGCGTTGATGAAAATCCGAAAAGCCTGAAATGTGCGCGTTGCAGGGTTCTGGCCCGGCTCGCGGGTTTTGACCGTGTCAGCCACGAGTTGGGCCAGCTCGGAGGTGGTTGAAATTGCCCCCCGTTCCTGTCGGCGAGCAACAATCGCCTTTGCAATTGCCCCAGCAAACCGTTCTTCACCGTATTCACGTATCACCTCCGTGATTTGATTGATCTCGGCTGTCTCCAGCCACTGGGCAACACTTTCTCCGCGCGTAGTGTCCATGCGCATATCCAAAGGACCTTCGAAGCGGAAGCTGAAGCCCCGCTCCGGGCTGTCAATCTGTGGGGAACTGACCCCCAGATCCATCAGAATTCCGCCCACACTGCCGCCGGCCAGAACTCCAAGATTGGAAAATCCTTCGTGACGGATAGAGAAGCGGGCATCGCCGATCAGGGCTGCTTGCGCCACAGCCTCCGGGTCGCGATCGAATGCAATCAAGCGTCCAACGGCGTCGAGGCGCGACAAAATAAGCCGGGAGTGGCCACCACGGCCGAACGTAGCGTCGACATAAGTAGCCTGGGCCGCTGAGGCAAATGGAGTGCCGCCGTCACTGAACAAGGCATCAACCGCTTCGTTCAACAACACGGTGGTATGGATCCGGGGAGCTTCCACCGTCAGGCCTTAAAAAGAAAAGTCCTTGAAGACGTCGGGCATCTCGCCCTGCATCGCTTTGGCCTCTTGTTCGTCGTAGGTTGCTTTGTCCCACAACTCAAAATGATTCCCCATGCCAAGCAGCATGGTGTCTTTGGCAATACCTGCAGACTCCCGGAGTTCTGGCGAGATCAACACGCGGCCGGTGCCATCCATCTCGACATCCATGGCATTGCCCAAAAAAATCCGTTTCCACCACTGCGCAGACATCGGCAACGCAGCAATACGCTCCCTGAACTTTTCCCATTCCGGACGCGGGAAAACCATCAGGCAGCCGTGGGGGTGCTTGGTGATCGTGAGTAGTCCGGCAGCCGTCGCACTCAAGACGTCACGATGCCGTGTCGGCACCGACAGGCGACCTTTGGCATCAAGACTGAGAGACGAAGCCCCTTGGAACACGTAAAACCACCTTTGTACTGCGACAGCACTCAAACAGCAATTTCATGGCACTTTTCACCACTAAATTGCACTTTTTTGCACTGTATCAGCAAACGGCCTAACCGCAAGATGCCTCGCGCGAATTTTTTCCAATGAAATCAAGGACTTAGAAGCGTTTTTAAAGGCGGCAACACCTTAAAAACCGTTCTAAATTAAGCACTTAGCAGATGCTCTGAAAGTGATGCTTGAAGGGAATACCGTTTATCCGCTTTTTCACACATCACAGAATAAATCGTGACAAGTCTTCGTCCTGGCTTAGCGCCCCGAGACGCTCATCCACGTAGCGGCCATCGATCTGTATGGTTTGACCACCCAGGTCTCCCGCATCGAAACTTACATCATCGAGCAAACGCTCCATCACCGTGGCCAAACGACGGGCTCCGATATTTTCAGTTCGCTCATTCACATCAAAGGCAATCTGCGCAAGACGGGTGATGCCGTCGGGCGTGAACTCCAAAGTCACAGCTTCGGTTGCAAGCAACGCTTGGTATTGCTTGATCAACGATGCGTGGGTTTGCGTCAATATCGCTTCGAAATCCTGGACCGACAAAGACTGCAACTCCACGCGGATCGGAAAGCGCCCCTGCAATTCAGGAATCAAATCACTCGGCTTGCTCAAATGGAAGGCGCCCGATGCGACAAACAGAATGTGGTCCGTTTTCACCATACCGTACTTGGTGGTGACTGTGGTTCCTTCGACCAAAGGCAACAGGTCACGCTGAACACCTTGCCTGGAAACCTCACCTCCATTGCCCTCGCCACGGGAGGTGACCTTGTCAATTTCATCAATAAACACAATGCCGTTTTGCTCCAGGGTTTGGATCGCCTGGGTTTTGATGTGCTCTTCGTTGACCAGCTTGGCAGCCTCTTCCTCGACCAGTAGTTTGGCAGCCTCTGCAATCCGCAATTTGCGGGTTTGCTTCTTGCCTTGGCCCATTTGACCAAAGAGCCCGCGAAGCTGCTCGGTCATCTCCTCCATGCCCGCGGGCCCCATGACCTCCAAGCTCGGCGCCTGCATGGCGAGGTCTAACTCAATCTCACGATCATCGAGCTGCCCCTCGCGTAGCTTCTTGCGAAAAGCCTGACGCGTAGAGCTTTCAGGGATATCGGCCGACGGCGTGGCACTGGCGTCAAACCGCGGAGGTGGCACCAAGATATCCAAAATTCGCTCTTCGGCAGCGTCTTCAGCCCGGCGGGCAACCCTGCGCTTCTCTTGCTCCCGGACCTGCTTTACGGCAATTTCTGCCAGGTCGCGAATGATGGCATCCACATCTTTGCCCACATACCCAACCTCGGTGAACTTGGTCGCCTCGGCCTTGATGAATGGCGCATCAGCCAGCTTTGCAAGGCGTCGCGCAATCTCTGTTTTGCCGACGCCGGTAGGGCCGATCATCAGAATATTCTTGGGCGTAATTTCATGACGCAAATCGCCCTCGACCATCTGCCGGCGCCAGCGATTGCGCAATGCGATCGCAACCGCACGTTTGGCCTGCGCTTGGCCAACAATGTGTTTATCTAACTCGGCAACAATGCCGCGGGGTGTGAGCGTCTGCATAAAAAACTTCGGAAAACAGGAGTTACAGGGTTTCGATGGTGTGATGCATATTGGTGTAAATGCACAGCTCACCTGCAATTTCGAGTGAGCGCTTCACAATATCCGCAGCCGGCAAATCAGAGTGATTGAGCAAGGCCACCGCAGCGGCTTGGGCATACGCACCACCGGAGCCAATGGTGACGATCCCGTTTTCGGGCTCAAGCACATCACCGTTTCCTGTAATGATCAACGAAGCGTCTTTGTCCGCCACCGCCAACATCGCCTCCAGCTTGCGCAAGACGCGATCGGTGCGCCAGTCCTTGGTCAACTCAATCGACGCCCGCACCAAATGACCTTGGTGCTTTTCGAGCTTGGCTTCAAAACGCTCGAACAAGGTGAAGGCATCCGCCGTAGCACCTGCAAAGCCGGCCAGTACTTTGCCGTGATAGAGCTTACGTACTTTCCGGGCAGTGCCCTTCACCACGATATTGCCCAAAGTGACTTGTCCGTCACCGCCGATCGCGACCTGCACACCCGCAGCTGTCTTGCGCCGCACACTGATGATGGTCGTTCCGTGAAATTGTTCCATAAGGGGGGAGATAAGGGTGAAGCTAGCGAATACAAGCGGAGACATGCTATCTCCGCACAAAGCCCCGCCTACAAATCGCGGGGCACAACCCGTGCGTGTTCGCTGATGCCAATCACATTGAAAAATGCGGCAACCAAACGATGCACATCTTGAAACTGCACCATACAGCCCTCTGCCTGACGCGAAACGACCCAGTTCAAGATCGTCCCTGCCGCAGAGAAGTCGACTCGAACCAAGAATCGACAAGAAATCACAATGTTGTTGGACTGGTCGCGCGCACTGTCCAGCCCCGCCAATAGCGCCGTTGTATCTCCGGCCACGACCCCGCGCAGCTCTTGGCTGGTCAGGGTGACTGAACCCACGCCCATCGGCGCAGTAGAGACAAAATCGGCGGAAGCTGCATCAGTGGAGCGAAAGTGAACGGCTGAATAGTCACAGCGCGCCGGGGCCCATGCAGGGGGCGAAACCTCATAGGTGATGCAATAGTCCAGCGCCACCAGCTCAAAGTCGTCAAGACGCTGCAAAGCTCGGAGGACATTTAAACGAACAATCCACCACGCAGAATCAACGCTACGATTAGCAGAGGGTGTCAAGAGTTGCAGCGCCGCCAACAACTGCGATGCACCGCCGAACCGCAACGAGACCGGCTCGTCGCACAAACTGGCAAACAAGCCAGAAAGCAAAGGCATCGCAGGAGCATCGATACGCTCAAGAGCAGTCCAGTCCAAAGTCCATGGCATCGGCTGAGTCGACAGTACCAGGCGCAAAGCCTCCATCCCTGGAACGTCCAAAAGCTGGGGGCAGGACCACATCGGACCCGCTTCAGCGTACTCTCCAGCCACTGGCTCTGGCACAAAGGGCGCCGCCAATGTCGTTTCCGCGCCGAACGCCGTGTTGAGCTGAACGACATCCCAACGAGGCACCCGTTCGTCCCATAAGTGCGCAAACTCCACGATGGCCCAGTCAAAACGCTCACGATTTTGAGTGGCTCGATAGAAGTCCATCAGGGCAGCGGCCCAGTTAAACGCCGTCGAAGCATCCGCTACACCGCGTCGCAGCGCGCTGATCAGGCTACTTTCCGCCCCGTGATCGTCGCCATTGGCAAAACGAATGGCGGCTTCCTCCAGTTCAGGATCAGCGGCAGCATCAGAGACTTCTAAAGCCAGCAGCTTAGAGGTCGTGAACGACAGATCAGAGGACTCTGTGGCTCGGGAAAATGCAGGCTTGCTCCCAAGTGCTTTTGACTCCGGCGCTGCAAACATTGGCTCAGTCGGCTGCCCCATTTGGGTCGCCGCATATTCCGTTTGCGGTGCGCCAGCCACCGGCTGATCCGGTACTCCGCGCATGATGGGCAATGTGGATGCAGCGGCGCCCCCCCCATACCGGGTGCCGGCGGAGGCGCCACTCGGCGCCAAGGATGGCTGTGTGTCACTCCCAGGTGCAACTGCCGACGGGCGCTGTTCACTCCCTGCATTTGCAGCGGCTGCCGCGTCTTGCTTGCCTTTCCACCACTGCCGGGACATCTGCGCTTCGATTTCGTCGATTTTCTTGAGGGTCACCGCACGACCGTCGGGGTCGGTGGGAATACTGCTCTGGAAAAACGAGGGACGCGCAAGATTGGCTACCGCGGAGGGGTCTCTGTTGCGCAGTTTGCGGAGCTGGTCGAATTCGCGCTTGCGGACAAAGTCATTTTGTCGCTTGCGCTCAATCATGGCCTTGAGAGCCTGCTTATCGTAAGCACTATCAGGCTCTGTTTCGGTGCGAGAGATATCCGACCAGTCTTTGGTCGGATTGCGGACAAACATCGCCACTTTGGAAAGTAGGCCGGGACGTTCGTCTTTGGTTGCCATGTGAGCGGTAAGTAGCCTGCGTTAGAGGGAAATTAATCCCCGAACATTTTCTGCTTCAGCTCGCGGCGTTGCTGCGCTTCCAAAGAGAGCGTAGCCGTCGGGCGGGCCAGCAAACGACCGACACCGATAGGTTCACCGGTTTCATCGCAATAGCCATAGTCGCCGGAATCGATACGTCCGATGGACTGCTCAATCTTTTTCAGCAGCTTGCGTTCGCGGTCGCGGGTGCGCAGCTCCAGAGCGTGCTCTTCTTCGATGGTTGCGCGATCCGCCGGATCGGGCACCACCGAGGTGTCTTCACGCAAATGCTCGGTAGTCTCTCCGGCGCTCGCCAGAATTCCACGCTTAAGCTCGGTGAGCTTTAAGCGAAAGTATGCGAGCTGCATCTCGTTCATGTATTCGGAGTCGGGCATCGCCAACAGTTCAGCATCCGTCATTTCGGTCACCGTTTTGTTTTTCCAATTATTGGCAAGTTTCGCGTCTTTTTTCACGATAGCAGGAATTACGGGAGCAATAACAGGGGAAGACATGGACTGGTTATAACTGGCTTTGGCAGCCGTTGAGGCGACTGACTGCGCCATAGAGGGCACCGTGAGCTGGGCCAGTCGCGAGGACGGGCGACCTGCTTTGGCAGGTACTGCGGGAGCCGGAGCAACCACCGGCGCGGCAACGGCCACCGGTTTAACAACCGCTTTTTCGGCGGCAGGCTTGGTTTTTGCTGGCGTTGCAGCAGCTGTTTTGGCTGCGGATTTCACCGGCGCTTTGTCAGCAGTCTTGGTAGTTGTTTTCACAGGGGCAGGAACCGTGGTTTTGACAGCGGCTTTGCTGCTCGGTGGTGTAGCGACAGGTGCTTTGGCAACGACTTTCGCAGTTGGCTTGGCAGCGGATTTTGCAGCGACCTTTACGGCAGCTGGCTTGACTTTGGCAGGGGCTTCTTTGGCCTTGCTATCTTTCCCGGACTTCGCGTTCACTTCTTGTCTCCTGGCAGGTTCGGCCTGCACATCGTCGCTGGTGGCTGCAGCCACTCTGGAGGCTTTTCGAGGCCTCTCGGAGCGGGCTTCTTCGGCGCGCGAGTGTACAGGCTTACCTGAAGGAAAACCCATAAGTTGCAAAAGCGAGACAAACATAGCACCCCCTGCCCTCGTTCCATCCAAATATTCAGAAGCAGCGACGGCCGTGACAGCAGCCGTACGCAACTCCCCTCGATACCTTTAAACCAAAGACTGCTCCATGCCTTGCAAGAAGATGTCCTTGGGCAGATCAATACCAATGAACACCATCTTGCTGGTGCGCACCTCAGCCTCACCCCACGCAGGGCCCAAATCACTGCCCATGAGCTGGTGCACACCTTGGAAGATCACCTTGCGGTCAGTGCCCTTCATATTCAACACGCCTTTGTAGCGAAGCATGCGCGGACCATAGATATTGACGATGGCACCCAAGAAATCTTCGAGCTTGGCAGGATCGAACGGACGATCTGACTTGAACACAAAACTTTTTACATCATCTTCGTGATGGTGATGGTGACCGTGGGTCGCATGGTCATGGGCGTGCGACGGGTGGTCGCAATGCTCTCCATGGGCATGGTCGTGGTGGTGGTCGTCGTCCTTGAGGAAGTCCGGATCAATATCGAGCTTGGCGTTCAAGTTGAAGCCGCGCAGATCAAACACTTCCTGGATGGACACTTCGCCGAAATGCACCGCTTTTTGCGGCGCGCGCGGGTTCATGTGCTTGATGCGGTGCATCAAGGCGTCCAGCTCATCTTTGGACACCAAATCCGACTTGCTGATAAAGATCTGGTCGGCAAAGCCGATTTGGCGCCGTGCCTCCTGGCGATCATTGAGCTGCTGAACCGCGTGCTTGGCATCGACCAGGGTCAAAATTGAGTCCAACAAGTAGGTCTCGGCGATCTCATCGTCCATAAAAAAGGTCTGTGCCACGGGGCCGGGGTCGGCGACGCCGGTGGTCTCGATCACCACGCGCTCAAAGTCCAGCTCACCCTTGCGCTTCTTTTCTGCCAAGTCTTTCAAGGTAGTGCGCAGGTCTTCGCGAATGGTGCAGCAAACGCAGCCGTTACTCATCTGGATGATCTGCTCATTGGTTTCGCTGACCAGAATATCGCTGTCGATATTCTCTTCGCCGAACTCATTTTCGATCACGGCAATCTTTTGGCCGTGGGCCTCAGCCAGCACGCGCTTGAGCAAGGTCGTTTTGCCGGAACCTAAGAAACCGGTCAGGATAGTGGCGGGGATCAAGCTCATGGTTCAAATTCCAAAAAATGGTGCAGTGCGAACAAAGCAACTGGGGAGTGTAGTCAGCAATTCAAGGGCACGAGGGCCGGTGGGGTCAGCGGCGCATCACCACCAGGCCTTTGAGGTACTCCCCTTCCGGGAAAGCAATCGTCATCGGGTGATCCGGTGCACCGCCCATGCGGTCGGTAATAAATCCGTCGACGCCCGCATCCGAGCCAGCTCCGGCAATGATTTTGTGGAAGAGGTCCGTACTGATACCGCCTGAGCAGCTGTAGGTAAACAGCACGCCACCCGGCTCCAACAACTTGAACGCCAGTCGATTGATGTCTTTATAAGCACGGGCCGCGCGCTCGGCGTGGGCCACTGTGGGTGCAAACTTCGGCGGATCCAAAATGATGGAATCAAACGTGCGCCCTTCCGCCGCGAAGGCACGCAGGCTGGCGTTGACATCGGCATCCATGAAGGTCGTGCGACTGGCATCGAAACCGTTGAGCGCCACATTGGCACGCGCTTTTTCAATGGCAGGGCCACTGGAGTCAATCGATGTCACATGCCCCGCTCCGCCGGACAACGCAGCCACGGTAAAGCCGCCGGTATAGCAGTAGCAATTGAGCACCCGCTGGAAACCCAAGCGGCGGGTCGCCTCTGCAAACCGGTGGCGGCTGTCGCGCTGGTCCAGGTAGAAGCCGGTTTTATGGCCCTCGGAAATACTGAGCGCCAACGCCCAATCGTGCTCCTGCAAAACCAGATCAGTAGGCCCTTCACCGCGCAACCAACCGGTAGCCTCAGGCAAGCCTTCAAGCGCACGGCTACTGGCATCCGACCGCTCGTACAGCTTGGTCAAGCCCGTGGCGGAGAGCAGCGCATCGGCAATGGCGGACTTCCATTTCTCAACACCCGCTGAGGTGAACTGCGCAACCAGTGTGTCGCCATAACGGTCAACAATCAGGCCTGGCAAGCCGTCGGACTCGCCGTGGATAAGCCGAACGCCATCGCTTTTGATATCAAATCGGGCTCTAGCGCTTATAGCGCTTGCGCAAGCAGCTATGAAAAAGCTAGCATCAATCCGCTGCTTCTCGTCAAAGCTCCAGACACGTGCACGGATTTTGGATTGCGGGCTGAAAGCTGCCCAACCTAAAAACACCCCTTCCGCCGACTCGACCCGCACGGTTTCGCCGCTGTCACCGCCCCCTTTGGCAATGGCGGACTCGAAGATCCAAGGATGACGACGCAACAAGGAGCGCTCTTTACCGGCGCGCAGTCGAATGATTTTCATGGAAGGTATTGTCGCTTGGGACGCATCGCAACCCGCAGGAAGAAAGCAAGCGCAGAAAACAAAAAAGGCCAGCAGAAGCTGACCTTTTTTGAACCCTAAAGGGTGAATTGGAGCGGGAAAAGAGGTTCGAACTCTCGACCTATACCTTGGCAAGGTATCGCTCTACCAACTGAGCTATTCCCGCGTTGCAAGACCACGATTATATGCCGCATTTTTCGGCTTCGCGAGAAAGTCATCAACTTTTTTCAAAAAAGTCCTATTGGGCGATCAGCGCTTGAGCTTGGCACGAGGGTGCGCGGCATCGTATGCCTTGGCCAAGTGCTGGAAATCCAGCCTGGTGTACACCTGTGTGGTGGTGATATTGGCATGGCCCAGCAGCTCTTGCACGCCGCGCAGGTCACCACTGCTTTGCAGCACATGGCTAGCGAACGAGTGGCGCAACATATGAGGGTGCACCGGCACATTCAGGCCGGCCAGCTGGCTGCGGCGCTTTAAACGCTGCCAGACGCTCTGCGCGGTGAGCCGGGTGCCATTGCGGCCGGTGAACAGGGCAGACGCGGCATCTGCACCAGACGCGGACACTGGTGCTGCGCCCCGGGTGCCTGATGGGCCGCGCAAGTCTAGCCACCGTTGCAAGGCCTTCAAGGCGGTGGCGCCGACCGGCACACTGCGGCGCTTGGCGCCTTTGCCCAGCACATGGGCTTCTGCCGCCTGCAGATCGACCCAGCCTTTGGCGGCTTTGCCCGCCATCACATCCAAGCCCACCAACTCGCCGACCCGCAGGCCGCTGCCGTAGAGCAACTCCACCATGGCGGCATCACGGGCCTCGAACCAGGCATCGTCATCACTTTGAAAGTCTGCGAATTGCACTGCATCGTCGACCGCTAGCGCTTTGGGCAGTGGCTTAGGGGCTTTGGGCGAGCGCACGTCTTGCACCGGGTTGCTGGGCACCAGCCCATCCCGCCCCAACCAGGCGAAAAACCCTCGCCACCCCGACAAGATCAACGCAATGCCGCGGCCGCTGCGGCCCGCGCCATGCATTTGCGCGACCCAGCGGCGGATGTGATGGTTTTGTACCTCGCGCAGCCCGACATCGGCACGCTCTGCCTGCTCGTGCAGGCGGGCGAGGTCTAGAGCGTAGAGCTCGACGGTGCGCGCCGCCAAGCGCTTTTCAACTCGTACAAACTCCAGATACTTGTCGATCAGGGCACGATCGTCCGCAGGCATGGCGGTAATAACTAACTCAGCGCAAGCGCGACAGGGCGGCGCTGGCGATCTCGCCGATGCGGGCCAAAAACTCGGTTCCCATGCTGCTGTTGAAGCGCTGGGAGTCGCTGGACGCCAGCACCAACATGCCAAAAGCGGGGGCAGAACTACCTGCCACGCCGCTGCGCAGCGGGATCAAGGCCAGAGAGCTCATGCCGGTCGGCTGGTCCAGCCAGCTCACGGCCTCGAAGCCGGTATTGAGCCCGCAAAAGGGCTCATTCAAAGAGGTGGCAAATACCTTGGCTTCTTCGCTCACCGCTTGCGCGGCAGGGATACCGGCAAAACTCTCCGCCAAGCCCCACAAGCGCAAGCCCACTTGGGGCACCGTAAATTGGTCTTGAATCTCCCGCACGATCTCAGTGGGCAGTTCTGCCGGGTTGATGGTGAGGAACAGCGAGCGCGCCCAGCGCAAAATTTTGTCGGACAGGAGCACGTTCTCATTGCCGTGGCGGATCATTTCCATGATGCGCTGCTCCAGCATTTTGATTTTTTCGCGCAGCATTTCGGCTTGGCGCTCTTGCAAACTGACCGCTCGGTGGCTATGCGGGCTGGTGAACTGCACCGTGGCTAACAGCTCCGCGTGGCGCTGGAAGAAATCGGGGTTGTTGGCAAGAAAGTTGGCGATATCGTCTTCAGTGATCGGGTTCGCCAAGGCTTGGTGGGTGGGTGTAGTCATCGTGAGCTAAGTCAGGTTATTCGGGTAAATCAATTTCGCCGCGGAAAACAGTCGTGGCCGGGCCGGTCATGAACACCGATTGCCCAAGGCCCGCCCACGCGATGGTGAGCACACCGCCCCGGGTATGCACATCCGCCCGGGCGTCCAGCAGCCCCAGACGGATACCCGCCACGACGGCAGCACAGGCGCCGGTGCCACAAGCCAGGGTCTCGCCCACGCCGCGCTCGTACACACGCAAGCGCACCTCGCTGCGGCTCACCACCTGCAAAAAGCCTACGTTCACGCCTTGCGGGAAACGGGCATCGGCCTGTACGTGCGGGCCCCACACGCCGACCGGTGCCGCATCCACATCAGCCACCAGGGTGACCGCGTGGGGGTTGCCCATCGAGACCGCAGCTATCAAAAGAGGAGCGCCTTGTGCAGAATCAGCGCCGGCCAGAGGCCAATAACCCCATGAACCCATCGGCACAAGGCTCAAGCCAGAGGCGTCAAAAGGAATCTCGGCCGGCTCAAACACCGGGGGGCCCATATCGACCGTGACACGGCCATCAGGGGTGAGCAGCGGCTCGATCACCCCCTTCATGGTCTTGACGCGGATGCGGTCTTTGGTCGTCAACCCTTGGTCGCGCACAAAACGGGCAAAGCATCGGGAGCCGTTTCCACACTGCTCGACCTCGTTGCCGTCCGCGTTGTGGATCACGTATTCGAAATCGATGCCGTCTCCCGGAGAAGGACGTACCGTCAATATCTGATCGGCCCCGACGCCAAAGTGGCGGTCGCCCAGATAGCGGTAATGCGCAGGGGTCAGGCCGAGGCGGCCGCGGGTTTCGTCGAGCACCACGAAGTCGTTGCCCGCGCCCTGCATTTTGGTGAACTGGATTCGCATCGTTTCATTATCCCCGTTTGGCGTCACAATCCGCCGCATGGCCCGACCCACCTCTCTCTTGCCCGGCGCACTGTCGCCGGCATCTGCCTCGCTCGTTGACGCCTGGCAAACCGACCGCCCCACACCATTGCTGCGCAATGTCTTGCGCCTGACCGCGCCCAACCCCGGGGTGATGACAGGCCCGGGCACCAACAGCTACCTCGTCGGAGAACCCGCCACCGGCTTTACGGTGATTGACCCGGGCCCCGCCGACCCCGACCACCTGCAGCGCTTGTGGCAAGCGGCCGCGTTTGAAGACGGCGCAGGCGGCAACATCTTGCGGATTGTTTGCACCCACTCCCACCCGGATCACTCGCCCGGCGCCGCCCCACTGCAGGCACTGTGCCAGGGCGGCCCGCCAATTCTGGGTCTGCCCTCTGCGCCGACTGCGCGCACAGCCAGCGCATTCACCCCCGATCGTCCGCTATTAAATCAGGAGCTGATCGCGCATATGCTGCCTGGGCTAGATGTAGAAAGTGCACTCAAACCGGTGCATACCCTGCGAGTGATCTACACCCCCGGCCACGCGGCCAACCATGTCTGCGTCCTGCTCGAAGAGGACGGCCTACTTTTCAGCGGCGACCACATCCTTAACGGCAGCACCACCGTGATTGACCCGCCAGACGGCAATATGCACGACTACCTGCAATCGCTGGACGCCTTGAGCGCCGCCTGCGAGGCACACCAGGTGCAATTCATCCTGCCAGCCCATGGCCATGTGATGGAGGCGGCACTCGATGCGATTGCCCACCTCAAAGCCCACCGGCTCAAGCGCGAGGCAAAAATTGCCGCCGTCATGCAAGCGCACCCCCATGGCAGCATGGACGATTGGCTGCCCCTGGCCTATGACGACGTGGATCCGCGCATCTGGCCGGTCGCCAAGCGCTCATTGCTGGCCCACGTCGAACGCATTTACGCACTGGATAACGAAAAAGGCCGGCCATGACCCGCAACACCCTCAAGCTCAACCCTGTCGCCCAGCCCAAGCGCTTGCCTGCCGGTCAAACTCCCGCACGACAAGCAACACCGGCTCCACGCCCTGCTTCCGCGCCCTCCTCGGCGCCCCGCGCTAGCGCGGCGCGGCCGGCCGGCGCACGCCCGACGGGCAACCGCCCACCTCGCAGCCATGATGGCCCGGCACACCCGCGCCCGACCGGCAACGCACCGCGCGATGGTGCCCTCCCTCGCCCGCTGCGCAGCCGACCTGCGGACGGCCATCCACGCCCACCTGAGCATGCAGGCACTCCGCGTCCTCCTCGGGCAGAGTCCGCAAAACCCCGCAGTGCGGCGCGCCCTGCCAGTGGCGCCACTCCACGGCAGCGGCCTGCACCTGCGCCACTGCCGGACACCGGTGAACGCCTGTCCAAAAAGGTCATGCAACTCAAAGACTGCTCCCGCAAAGAGGCAGAGCAGTACATTGAAGGTGGCTGGGTACAAGTGAATGGCAAGGTGATTGAAGAGCCCCAACACCGGGTAGACCACGAGACCATCACCCTGGACCCCAACGCCAGCTTGATGGAACTCACTCCGGTGACGATCCTGCTCAACAAGCCTGCCGGGCATACCGACGGTCTAGAAGAACTGCCCACGACCCGCGCGGGCGCCCCCATGCGCCCGCCCGCCCGCGGCACAAAAGCACCACCGCCCAATGCCCGCCTGCTACTCACCCCCGCCCAGCATTGGGAGGGCGATGCCAGCGAGACCCGGGTCATCAAACGCCACTTCAACCACCTAGAAGCGGATGTCGAGCTCGAAAACGGCGCAACCGGCTTGGTGGTGTTCACCCAGGACTGGCGTACCACCCGCAAACTCACCGAAGACATGTCCACCATGGAACACGAGTTTCTGGTGGAGGTACAAGGCGAAATCGAGCCGGATGCACTCAAGCCGATCGGCTATGCGCTCAAAGACGAGCGCTTGGATTTGCCGCAAGTGAAGGTGAGTGTGAACAGCACCACGCCCGAATCCAGCCGCCTGCGCTTTGCAATCAAGGGCTCACACCCCGGGTTGATTGCATTCCTGTGCGAAAAAGCCGGCCTGCAGATTTTGGCCATGAAGCGCATCCGCTTGGGCCGCGTCACTCTGGCCGATCTGCCGGTCGGACAGTGGCGATATCTGGCGGGCTGGGAAAAGTTTTAGGAGCGGATCAACTCGCGATGTAGCTCTGCAGTTGGCTGATCGTCTGTTCGTGGTCTTTGATGATGTCGTCCATCAAGTCCCGGATAGAGATCATGCCCAGCACCTTGGTGCCGTCGACCACCGGCAAGTGGCGGATTTTTTTCTGGCTCATCAAGGCCATACACTCTTGGGTGCGCGTCTTGGGGCCGACCACCATGACCTGCGAGGTCATGATGTCTTTCACTTGGGTGTCTTTGGAGGATCGGCCTGCCAGCGCGATTTTGCGGGTGTAGTCCCGCTCCGAGAAGATGCCAACCAGCTTGTCGCCGTCCATCACCATGAGCGCGCCGACGTTGCAGTCCGCCAGCATTTCAAGCGCCTGGTAGACGCTGTCTTCCGGGTTCAGACTCCAGACAGAGCCCCCGTGTTTCTCCAACAGTTCCAGAATCGGTCGCATAGAGCCTCCGCCAAAAACACTGTGAAGACTCGACCATACAACAAATAAAGTGTGAAGCCCACCGATAAGCCGGATTCTGTGCATGGGGTTTCCCCCACGTGACCACCATTACTCTGGGCCGCTGGTCACCCAAACGGCTCGATGCTACCTACCCGCCAACTCCGGGGGCCCCGTCAACGTTGGCCTACTTGGTATTGCTGCGCGTAGAGATTGCCCGTTTCACCCGAACTAAATCGGCTCGTCTCTGTTGCTCTAATCCTCACCTTAGGGCCTGCCACTTGCGTGGCCGGCTTGTCAGTGGACAGTCGTTAACTGCTACGCTGCCCTATGCAGTCCGGACGTTCCTCCAGTGCTTGGTTTCCCAAATTGCACCAGCGGTGGTCTGGCGGGCTTCACCCTCCGATTATCGGGCCTGCCGGCGCCGGAATATCGATATGTGCAAACTGTCGCTAGCAATTCACGGCTTTGCCACAAAATAATCACCTGCACACCCCATCACGGAGACACCCCATGGCATTCGACAACGTCCTGCAAACCATCGGCAACACGCCCCACATCCGCATCAACAAACTGTTCGGCAACAGCCACAAGGTGTATGTAAAGAGTGAGCGCACCAACCCGGGCGGCTCCATCAAGGACCGCATCGCCTTGGCCATGATCGAAGACGCAGAACGCAGCGGCGCGCTGCAACCCGGCGCCACCATCATTGAGCCCACCTCCGGCAACACCGGCGTGGGCCTGGCCTTGGTCGCGGCCGTTAAAGGCTACAAACTGATCCTGGTCATGCCCGACAGCATGTCCATCGAGCGCCGCCGCCTGATGCTGGCCTACGGCGCCAGCTTCGACCTGACCCCGCGCGAGAAAGGTATGAAAGGCGCCATCGCCCGCGCCGAAGAACTCAAGGCCCAGACCCCCGGCGCCTGGATTCCCCAACAATTTGAAAATCCCGCCAATATCGATGTGCACGTGCGCACCACGGCTCTGGAAATCGCCAACGACTTTCCCAATGGCGTGGACTACATCATCACCGGCGTGGGCACCGGCGGTCACCTGAGTGGTGTGGCGCAAGTGCTCAAAGCCAAGTGGCCGCAGCTCAAGGTGTTTGCCGTTGAGCCATCGGCATCGCCCGTGATCAGCGGTGGCGCGCCCGCGCCCCACCCTATTCAGGGCATCGGTGCTGGCTTTATCCCCAAGAACTTGAAAACCGAGTTGCTGGATGGTGTGATCCAGGTCGAAGCCGAAGTAGCCCGTGAATACGGCCGCCGCAGCGCACGTGAAGAAGGTTTGCTGGTCGGCATTTCCAGCGGCGCAACCTTAGCTGCCATTGCTCAGAAGCTGCCCGAGATCCCCGAAGGCAGCACCGTGCTGGGCTTTAACTACGATACCGGCGAGCGTTACTTGTCGGTCGAAGGCTACTTGCCCGTCTGATCTCATACACAAGGCCGCGGCTTACTTCAGCAGGAAGTTGCCGTGACCCGAGTTCAGGGCGGTGGCCGCCGTAGTGGCGGTTTCGTCCTTCAGCTCCACTCCGGAGAGCTGACGGCGACGGGACTCGGTGAGCAAGTAGTGCAGCTTCAGGGCTGCCTCGTCATAGCCCAGTCCAGCGGGCCGCACATTGGAAATGCAGTTGCGGCTCGCGTCGGTCAGCCCAACGCGGGGCATCCAGGTCAGGTACAGGCCCATGCTATCGGGTGAGCTCAAGCCAGGGCGCTCCCCGACCAGTACCACCACCGCCTTCGCACCCAATGCCTGCCCGATTTCATCGCCGATGGCGACACGGGCTTGGCGCACCACACTCAGGGGCGCGACTTTCCAATCTTCGCCCGTCATGCGATGGTGCAAAGCCGCCAAGAACGGTGCCGCGTTTTGCTCGATAGCCAAAGCCGACAGGCCGTCTGCGATCACAAATGCTACGTCGAACTGCCGTTCCTCCAGATCGCTGTCCGAAGGGGCCAACAAGTCGCGCGAAGCGATGTCCAACCTGCGCCCCAGGTCGGGGCGTTGCAGGTAGAGGTTGCGGTCGGTGGCCGCACTCTGCAGTTGGAGCACAGAGCCCGACAGACCCGGCCAGGCAGCGCTCAGCTGCTCTGACAAGGCCGAACCATCCAAGCTGCGATGCACGGCGTCGCGTGCCTGGGCGTGGGCGAGTTGGAACGCAAGGTGTGCGCTCGTGGGCAAGCTCACACCGGAGCGGCCCAATGCAATGCGGGCATCAGTGAATTGGCGCAATGCCGCCCATGGGTTGGCGGTGACCGGCGATTGTTTTTCAGACATGCCCCACCTCAGGCCAAGGGCAACAAGGCTTGCTCGAACGCGGCAGGTAGTCCGGGCGGCAACACCAAGTCGGCCCCCTGGCCCTGAAAAATATTCATACGCTGCAACCAGGCCTCGAATTCAGGCGCAGGCCGCAAGCCCAGCACCTTGCGGGCATACAAGGCGTCGTGGAACGAGGTGGTCTGGTAGTTCAGCATGATGTCGTCCGAGCCCGGAATGCCCATCACGAAGTTGCAGCCTGCCGCCCCCAGCAGGGTCAGCAGCACGTCCATGTCGTTCTGGTCCGCCTCGGCGTGGTTGGTGTAGCAGACATCGCAGCCCATGGGCAGACCCAGCAGCTTGGCGCAGAAGTGGTCTTCCAGACCGGCGCGGATGATCTGCTTGCCATCAAACAAATACTCCGGGCCAATGAAGCCCACTATGGTGTTGACTAACAAGGGCTTGAAAGCACGCGCCACCGCATAGGCCCGCGCTTCGCAGGTTTGCTGGTCCATGCCGTGGTGCGCATTGGCCGACAAGGCACTGCCCTGCCCGGTTTCAAAATACATCACGTTGTCGCCCACCGTGCCCCGGTTCAGCGAGAGGGCCGCACTGCGTGCCTCGGCCAGCAACGCGAGATTCAGACCAAAGCTGCTGTTGGTCGCCTCGGTACCGCCTATGGACTGGAACACCAGATCTACCGGTGCCCCGCGCTCAATGGCTTGGATGGTGTTGGTCACATGGGTGAGCACACAACTCTGGGTCGGGATGTCGTAACGCGCAATCACGTCGCCCATCATGTGCACCAGCTTCATCACCTGCGCTACGTTGTCGGTGGCGGGGTTGATGCCAATCACCGCGTCTCCGCTGCCGTAGAGCAGGCCATCCAGCAGGCTGGCGGCGATGCCGGTAGCGTCATCGGTGGGGTGGTTAGGCTGCAGCCGCGTCGCCATGCGACCAGGCAGGCCGATGGTGTTACGAAATTCAGTAACCACGCTGCACTTCTTGGCTATCAGAATCAGGTCCTGGTTGCGCATGAGCTTGCTCACCGCAGCCGCCATTTCAGGTGTGATGCCGGGTGCCAGTGCCGTGAGGGCGTCCGTATTTGCCGCGTCACTAAGCAGCCAGTTGCGGAAATCCCCCACTGTGAGATGGCTCACTGGCGCAAACGCTTGCGCACTATGGGTATCCAGAATCAACCGGGTGACTTCGTCCGACTCGTAGGGCACCAAGGCTTCAGTCAAGAAGGTGCGCAAGGGTAGCTCTGCCAATGCCATCTGCGCCGCCGCCCTCTCTTGCGCGGTGTGTGCAGCCACCCCGGCTAGCAAGTCGCCCGAGCGCAAAGGCGTGGCTTTGGCCATCAGGTCTTTGAGGTCCCGAAAGCCATAGACATGGCTTGCAACGGTGTGCTGATAAGGATGGCTTGGCACGTCAGTGAATCCGCAAAAAACTGGAATCGCACAGGACAGGTTACTTGGCAACCGGTGCGCTCATGCCTGCCAACGTGGCGTCGGCGCGCTGTTGTCCAGTCATCTTAAAGTAGACATAGCCCAACACCAAGAAGCCCACAAACAAGCCGAAGATGAGCGGGTTGTAATAGATCATGGTGGCAATGCACACCAGCGCGCCGAACAAGGCAAACGCCGGAAACAAGGGGTACAACGGCGCACGGAAAGGGCGCACCATGGCAGGCTCGGACCGGCGCAGCTTGAACACACTGAGCATGCTCAGGATGTACATCAGGATGGCGCCGAACACCGACATGGTGACGATATTCGCCGTCAGAGACTGGCCGCCGATCGTGATGAAAGAGTCGCTGTAGATGGCCGCAATACCGACCACACCACCGGCCAGGATGGCGCGGTGCGGGGTCTTGAAGCGCGGATGCACCTTGGCAAAGTAAGCAGGCAGATAAGCCTCACGGGCAAGCGCAAAGATCTGGCGCGAGTAACCCAAGATGATGCCGTGGAACGACGCCACCAGACCGAACAGGCCCAGCCACACCAGCATGTGCAACCAGCCGCTGTTTTCGCCGACGATGAGTTTCATCGCTTGGGGCAGCGGGTCATTGATGTTGGCCAGCTTGGTCCAGTCGCCGGCACCACCGGCAAACACCATCACGCCCACGGCCAGGAACACCAGCGTCAGAATGCCGGTGATGTAGGCAATCGGAATCGAGCGCTTGGGGTCTTTGGCTTCTTCAGCGGCCATAGCTACGCCTTCAATCGCCAAAAAGAACCAGATCGCAAACGGGATGGCGGCAAACATGCCGGGAATCGCAGCCCAGCTGAAATCATCGCTACCCGCCCAGCCGCCTTTGGTGAAGTTGGCCATGGAGAAGCCCGGGGACACCACACCCATGAACACCAGCAATTCAAAGATGGCGATGACAGTGATCACCAACTCAAAGGTGGCAGCAATCTGCACCCCCACGATGTTGAGCGTCATGAATACCAGGTAGGCACCCAGCGCTGCCAGCTTGGGGTCCAGCGATGGGAACTGCACATTCAGGTAGGCACCAATCGCGAGCGCAATGGCAGGCGGAGCGAACACGAACTCCACCAAGGTAGCCGCACCGGCCAGATAGCCACCGGTGGGGCCGAAAGCCCGCTTGCTGTAGGCAAAGGGGCCGCCAGCATGGGGGATGGCTGTGGTCAGCTCGGTGAAGCTGAAGATGAACGTGGTGTACATCGCCGCGATGAAGAGCGCGGTGACCGTGAAGCCCAAGGTACCGGCGGACGCCCAGCCAAAACTCCAGCCGAAATATTCACCGGAGATCACCAGCCCCACGGCGATGCCCCAGAGTTGCAGGGTGCTGAGCACCGGTTTGAGCGTATGCACGCCCGTGGAATGTGCAGATGACATGTGGGTTCTCCAACAAGGTTGAGTCAAGGTCCGATGCGGCTCGGCATAGGGTTTGCTTGGTGTGAATGTAGGCAGTCCCGCCATAAGCTGGTATCAAAAATCGGCAGACTTGCGGCGCGCACCTGGACGGTGCGAACCCGGACTGCATCACGGGAGAAAAGCTTCATGAACCCCATACCCCACACTGCAGCCGGTCTGCGCGTCGTCGAGGCCCGCGATGCGGACGAGCACGCCGCCAACCTCACCAACTGGGAGCAGTGCTACGACCAGACCACCTGCGGCACCTTCCACGGGCTCCTGGAGGAAATCCAGCTCCCCGAGATGCAGGTGTTTCGCGAGAGCACCAGCCAGGGCATGCGGCAGTCCTGCTGCGTGTGGCCTGATGCCATGTGGTTTGGGCTTCCGTTCTCGGCGGACATCACCCGTATCAACGGGCGCACGGTGGCCCCCCACAGTGTGCTGGTGCGCCCAGGTCACCAAGAGTTTGAGCTGGTGACGCCCGCCGACTACACCATCTTCGGCCTGGTGGTGCGACAAGACACCCTGCACAGCGCCGCCCAAGCACTGGGCTTTGATGTGGACTGGAGCCGGCTACAGGCCGCCGAAATACTGCACCCCTCGGCGGCTGCACTGAAGCAGTGCCTGCACACCTTGAGTGCACTGCTGCAACCCGATCACGGGGTACCAGCCGATCCGGAGCACGCGTAAACCCATGCCCTTGAAGCCTTGCTGCCCTTGCTAGATACCAGCGTGGTGGATACCGGGGTGCGCGACAGCTTTAGCCGCCGCCAGCGCATCGTGGCTGCAGCGCGGGACTATCTGCTGGCCCATCACGACCAAAGCGTGACCGTGCCCGACTTGTGTGAGCAACTGCATGTGAGCCGACGCACCCTGCAGTATTGTTTTGAAGATGTGCTGGGCATGACGCCGGTGCAAACGCTGCGCATCTTGCGCCTCAATGGCGCGCGACGCGACTTGCGCAGCAACCCAAGCGCGACGGTGCGCGACGTGGCTGCTGACTGGAACTTCTGGCACTTCAGCCAGTTTGCGAGCGACTATCGCAAACTCTTCGGCTACAGCCCCTCCGCCACCCAACGCACCGGACTGCATTGACCCGACCCGCGTAAAATCATGGCCTTGCTTGATAACCACGAGCCCGTGCCATGATCCGAATTACCGAACTCAAACTCCCCCTTTCCGCCCTGCCCGTGGAGGCACGCCGCGCGGCGGATGCACCCGCAGAAAACGAGGCCGACCGCGCCCCCGTGGCCCACCCGGTGGAGGCACTGCACACGTTGGCCGCCGAGGCGCTGGGCATTGCAAACACCGACATCGCCGACCTGCGTATCTTCAAGCGAAGCTTTGACGCTCGCAAGGTCGACCTGCTGGCGGTCTACATCGTAGACCTGACACTGGCAGACACGGCGCAGGAAGCCGCCTTGCTGATCCGGCACGCCAACCATCCGCACATCAGTGCCACGCCCGACATGGCCTACCACATGGTGGCCCAGGCTCCCGCAGGCATGCCCCTGCGACCGGTCGTGGTGGGCTTCGGGCCTTGCGGCATGTTCGCCGCGCTGGTGCTGGCCCAAATGGGTTTCAAACCTATCGTGTTGGAGCGCGGCACTACCGTGCGCCAGCGCACCAAAGACACCTGGGGCCTATGGCGCAAAAAAACACTCAAACCCGAGAGCAATGTGCAGTTCGGAGAAGGCGGCGCTGGCACCTTTTCTGATGGCAAGCTTTACAGCCAGATCAAAGACCCCCGTTTTCTGGGCCGCAAGGTGATGCACGAATTTGTGCAGCACGGTGCCCCCTCCGAAATCCTTTATGAGGCGCACCCGCACATCGGCACCTTCAAGTTGGTGAAGGTGGTGGAGGGTATCCGCGAGCAAATCATTGCCCTGGGCGGCGAAATCCGTTTTGAGCAGCGCGTCAACAATTTGCTACTAAATAAGGAGCACTCTGCGCAATCAGTTTGGGGGCTAGAGGTCGAAAACCTTCAAGATGGCAGTGTGCATGAGTTGCCCACAAGCCATGTGGTCATGGCCTTGGGCCACAGTGCGCGCGACACTTTTGCCATGCTGTACGAGCGCGGAGTCGCCATGCAGTCCAAGCCGTTTTCTGTGGGCTTTCGCATCGAGCACCCGCAAAGCGTGATCGACCGCGCCCGCTGGGGCCGCCACGCAGGCCATCCGCTGCTGGGTGCTGCCGACTACAAACTGGTGCACCACGCCGCCAACGGGCGAGCGGTATACAGCTTTTGCATGTGCCCGGGCGGCACGGTGGTTGCCGCCACCAGCGAGCCGGAGCGCGTGGTCACCAATGGCATGAGCCAATACTCACGCGCCGAACGCAATGCCAACGCCGGCATGGTGGTGGGCATCGACCCGCCCGACTACCCGGACAGCGAGGCCGCTTTTGTGCACGCATTCGGCCCCGAGCGCGGCAAGCGCTATGCAGAAGAAGCCCTAGCCCTGAAGGCCAAAGACCCGAAGGCCGCTCACCCGATGTCGGGCATCGCTTTGCAACGCCAGCTTGAAAGCGGCGCCTACACCTTGGGCGGCAGCACCTACGAGGCGCCCGGCCAACTGGTGGGCGACTTTATTGCGGCCAAGCCCTCCACCGAATTCGGTAGCGTCACGCCGTCGTACAAACCGGGCGTCAAACTGGGCGACTTGGCCCCCGCCCTACCTGCCTACGCCATTGAAGCCATGCGCGAGGCATTACCGGTATTCGGCCGCAAGATCAAAGGCTTTGACATGGCCGATGCGGTGCTGACGGGTGTGGAAACCCGCACCTCCAGCCCCATCAAGATTCCGCGCGGCGAGGACCTGCAGTGCACCAATGTGCGCGGCCTCTACCCCGCAGGCGAAGGCGCCTCCTATGCCGGCGGCATTCTGTCGGCTGGCGTAGATGGCATCAAAGTGGCGGAGGCACTGGCCTTGGATATGTTGCGTTAAATCCGACCGGCCTGGCCGCGCCCCGCTGGCGGCTGCAACCGCAAGCGCACACGAATCAGACCTTTTAAGGTTTAGGGACTTCCCACTTTGGCAGCACAAGGCCTAGCATGTGCTTACAAAAACAGGGAGGGCGCCATGCCAACATTTGGTTCGTGGAAAGTCAGCACCAAGCTGGCCGCAGGCTTCGGTCTGCTGATCGCATTGCTTCTGGTCATTGGTGGCACTGCCATTTACCGGATAGGCAACATCAACGACAACGTCAATCACATCGTGTGATGAAAGCGTGGTCAAGGTGATCCTTGCCGCCGAGCTGCAACTGGGCATCAATGTGCAGGTTCGCACTATGCGGGCTGCTGTGGTCGGGTTGGCCATAGGCAATGCGGAAGAAGCGAGTTACACCCTGAGTCGGGTCGCCCAAGGCCAAAAGGCTGCGGACGATGCGTTTGGAAAGTTAAAGAAAACCATCGTCAACCCTAAAGAGCTGGAACTTTTAAAAACCGTTGAAGAGGCGTTGATTGCTTTCAATGCTGTCAGAGACGAAGCCGTCAAGCGCATCCAAACAGGCAATACACAAGAGGCAGGTGAGTACCTGGTCAAGAGTGTGCAGGGCCCGCTCAGCAAGCTGACCGCCGCCTCCGATGCCCTGCTGGCGAGTCAGTCAAAAATGATTGCGCTTGATGGGCAACTCGCCAAAGCGGAAGGCGTAGCGGCCGTTCAGACGAACTTAGTACTCTCCGTCCTTGCTTTACTTGCGGCAGTAGGGGTCGCTACCGTCATCACCCGCAGCCTGACACGCCAACTCGGCGGCGAGCCCTCTGAGGTTGTGCGCGTCGCCAACGCTATCGCACAAGGGGACCTGACGGTTGCGATCGGCACTAAAACGTTGCCACAAGACAGCGTGGTTTCTGCCATGCTGCGCATGAAGTCCAACCTGACACAGATGGCGGGTATGGTGCACGCGTGCAGCGAACATGTGGCCTCTGCCTCAGAACAGATTGCCTCCGGCACAGCGGAGTTGAGTGCACGCACGGAGCAGCAAGCCAGTAATCTGAAAGAGACCGCGGCCTCCACCGAGGAAATCGCCAGCGCAGTCAAACTGAATGCAGAGCACACCCGTGAGGCCAGTGCCATGGCCAATGAGACCTCGAACGCCGCCCTGCAAAGCGGTCACCATGTGGACGCGATGGTGCACACCATGCAATCTATTGCCCAGTCCTCGCGCAAGATCAGCGAGATCATCGGGGTGATTGATGGCATTGCCTTCCAAACCAACATCCTTGCATTGAATGCAGCGGTGGAGGCAGCCCGGGCTGGTGAACAAGGCCGCGGGTTCGCCGTGGTGGCTTCGGAGGTTCGCAGCCTGGCACAGCGCAGCGCCGAGGCGGCTAAAGAAATCAAAACCCTGATCGGTGACAGCATCAGCCGCGTGAGCAATGGAGAGCAGCAGGCCCAATTGGCGGGCGAATCGGTGCAAGGCATCGTGGGGCGCGTGCAACGGGTCAATGAACTGATGAACCAAGTCTCTGCCGCTACTGCTGAGGAAAACGCAGGCTTCACTCAAATCAGCGAGGCCATCATGCAGCTCGATCAGGTAACACAGCAGAACTCCGCGCTGGTAGAGGAAAGCGCGGCCGCTGCCGACAGCCTGCGGCACCAAGCGGCCCGACTGAAGGAGGTGGTGAGCATGTTCCGGATTGAGCAGAACCGCTTGCCAGACAACGCAGGGTTATTGCAACTCGCAGCCTGACACGGCTTAAGCGGTTCGTTTGAACAACGCTAGCAGGGTGCCTGCGGCCACAAACAGACCGCCGAACACCCGGTTCATGACCTTGAGGTGCGACTCGGACTTGAGTGCGCGCAGCACCCGGGCGGCCAGCGCGGTATAGCCGGCCATCACGACCAGATCGGTAAAGGCCAGTGTGGCTGCGATGACGAGGTATTGCGGCAGTAGCGGCTCTGCAAGATTCAAAAACTGCGGCATCACGGCCAGCAGAAAAACTGTGCCCTTCGGGTTCAGCGCGTTGATAACCCACGCCCGAAAGATCATGGTGCGCGCGGCGACCATCGGTGCCTCTTCAGCCTGAGTAGCCAACGGCACCGCGGGCGCTCGCCACTGCTGGATACCCAGCTACACCAGATACGCCACCCCGGCCCATTTGATGAGCAGAAACGCCGTGCTGCTGGCGGCAACCACCGCTCCCAACCCGACTCCCACCACCACAATCTGCGTCCAGATGCCCAGCACCAGCCCCAGAGTGGTGATGTAGCCGCGCCGGAACCCATGGTTCAGCCCGGCACTCATGGCAGCCACCGCACCTGCCCCCGGCGAGATGCTGATAGCCCAAGAAGCGGCAAAGAAAGCGAGCCAGGTAGCGAGTTCCATAGTGCGGATCGGTGAAATGCAATACGCATTTGTAGCACGCAAGACGAACAAAACCCCTTGGCGCACATAGCGGCAAGGGGTTGGTTCAAGAGATACAGCGCCGAACGCTGTCGGGGTTACTGCCCGTTATTAGCTTGCAGAGCCGCAATGCGCTGCTCAATGGGCGGGTGGGTGGAGAACAATTGACCGATGCCGCCCGCAATGCCCATAGCAGCAACGCTCTTGGGCAGCTCGCCGGGAGTCATACCACCCAGGCGGGCCAGGGCGTTCATCATGGGCTGCTTGCGGCCCATCAACTGGGCGGCACCCGCATCGGCACGGAACTCGCGCTGACGACTGAACCAAGCCACCACCATGGCGGCTGCAAAGCCGAGCACGATGTCCATCACGATGGTCGTGACGTAGTAGCCGATGCCCGGGCCGCTACTCTGCTCGTCGTTCTTGCGCAAGAAGCTGTCCACCGCGTATCCGACGATGCGGCTGATAAACACCACAAACGTATTCATCACGCCCTGAATCAGGGTCATGGTGACCATGTCGCCATTGGCGATGTGCGCCACTTCGTGGCCGATCACGGCTTCAATTTCGTCGCGGGTCATGCCACGCAGCAAACCCGTCGATACAGCGACGAGTGCGCTGTTTTTGAACGCGCCTGTGGCGAACGCGTTGGGTTCGCCTTCGAAAATGCCAACTTCGGGCATGCCGATGCCGGCCTTGTCAGCAAACTTGCGCACGGTGTCCACAATCCACGCCTCGTCGGCATTGCGGGGCTGCTCGATGATTTGCACACCCGAAGTCCACTTGGCCATGGGCTTACTGATCAGCAAAGAGATGATGGCGCCACCAAAGCCCATGATCAGGGCGAAACCCAGCAGGGCGCCGAGGTTCAGGCCATTGGAGGTCAAAAACCTGTTCACGCCCAACAAACTGGCGACAACGCCGAGCACAGCGACCACTAGCACGTTGGTCAAAATAAACAGAAAAATGCGTTTCATGGTTTCTCTCGGAAAAGCGCCCATGACGGGCCGTTGATGCAGATAGTAGGGGCGCGAGGCGTGAATTCAAGCACCCCGCAGCTTGAACCCATGAAGTTTATGGGCATTCTGAACTGCAACTTTTTTACAAAGTAATGAGATCCCCAACCCACTTGAAGCGGTGAGAATAGCGGGCTCCACCCCCACACGCCCCTCTATGCACTCGATCAACCGTCGCACCCTCCTCGCTGCAAGTGCCACCCTCTTGGCCACCACGACAAGCTTTGCACAGACGGCCAAAGCCGCGAGCGCCAAGACCACGCCCGCAAGCAAGCTGTCACAGAAGCTGCGGATTGTGATTCCAGCCAATGCAGGTGGTGGCTGGGACCAGACGGGGCGAGCCTTAGGCAGCGCCCTGCTCACAACAGGCAGCGTCGACAGCATTGAATACGAAAACAAAGGCGGCAAGGGTGGCACGCTCGGCCTGGCCTACTACGCGGAGAAGTACGCGGCAGACCCCTATACCCTGATCATGGGCGGCACCGTCATGGTGGGTGCCATGGCGCTGCAAAAGCCGGCCGTTGACATGGGCGTGCTGGCTCCGTTGGCCCGGCTCACCAGCGACTACCTGGTTATGGTGGTGGCTGCCAACTCGCCGATTAAAACCGCGACCGACCTCTCGGCCGCCATGAAAGCGTCACTGAAAGCAGTGCCCGTGGCGGGCGGCTCGGCTGGTGGGGTTGACCACATTTTTGCTGGCGTTTTCGCCCGTGCCACCGGCGCCAACCCTGAGGATTTGGTCTACCTGCCGTTTGCGGGCGGCACCGAGGTGGCGGCCGCTGTGCTGTCGGGCAAGGCGACCATTGGCGTCTCCGGCTTCAGCGAGTTCAGCGCACAGATTGCCAGCGGCCAGTTGCGGGCGATCGGCGTGTCATCACGCAAATCCTCGTTCGGCATTCCGTCTATGCGCGATCAAGGCCTGCAACTCGATATGGCCAACTGGCGAGGCGTATTCACCGGCCAAGCAGTGCCGGTCGCACGGCAGCGCGCGATGGTGGAGGCGATCCGCCTGGCGACCCAGCACGAAGAGTGGAAAACCACGCTCAAGCAAAACCGCTGGGACGCCTCCTGGCTCGCCGGCAAAGACTTCCACTCGCAAATTGACTTTGACCAGACCACCGCACGGGTGATGGTGCACCTGCTCAAGCTGAAGGCCTGAGCGGCCGGAAGACACTGGTGTCTTCGTAGAAACCGGGCAGTGTGTTGCCCGGCCACCAGCCCGGCACGCCCAGCACCGGCAAGTGGGCAAAGGGCTTGGCGGCCAGCATGGGGGCACTCAAAGCGCCGGCCAACCATGCATCCAAATCCGCTATCGAATTAGTAGCTAACTGCGCACGGAATACGTGGGCTGTGATCGGTTTTCGTGGGCAAACCAGTTTTTCGAGCAAGGCATGACCAAAGAGGATCAGGGTCGCCTCGGCCCACAGGGGGCGCAAAGGGCCAAACAGGCGCGCCCAATCTTTGGCGGCGAGCGCATCCCACAGGGCATCGGGCGCAATCAGCAGTGCCGCGTTTTCATCAAACACCGTGAGTGCGTCCCGCGCCGGGCCGCGCACCGGCTGGATGCCGGTCTGGGCGATCTGCTCGGCCTGAAGACGGTTGAGTTTTTGTTTGGCGAGCGGGAAGTGCATCCAGCACAACCCATTGAAGAAGTCGTGCAGGCCATCCCGCGTGGGCACGCCACCGGTATCAAAAATATGCTGCTCATAGGCAGTGCCCGATGGCAGCTCATTTTGCGGAATAAAGCGCACCGGGGCAATACCTTGGGCGTTCAGGGCCTGGGCGACGGTTTGTCCGGCGTCCACGCTTTGCGCAACGCGCTCGCCCACGCCGCGCCAGGGCGAAAGCCACGGCGCAGCCCAGTCAATGGCTTCTAGACCAAACGCCACTGCAATGCTTCGCCTGCGGCCAGCGGCTTGAGGGTGGTTTCGCCGAAAGCAAAGCTCTCGGGCGGCGTCCAGGTTTCGCGGTGCAGCGTGATGCTGCCTTTGTTGCGGGGCAGGCTGTAAAAGTCTGCGCCATGGAAGCTGGCAAACCCTTCGAGCTGGTCGAGCGCGCCCGCGGCATCAAATGCCTGCGCGTATAGCTCCATGGCGGCATGTGCGGTGTAGCAGCCGGCGCAGCCACTGGCGTGCTCCTTGAGGTGTGCCGGGTGGGGGGCGCTGTCTGTGCCCAAGAAGAACTTGGGGGAGCCGCTGGTCGCCGCCTTGACCAGCGCCTGGCGGTGGGTCTCACGCTTCAAAACCGGCAGGCAGTAGTAGTGCGGACGGATACCTCCGGTAAAGATGGCATTGCGGTTGTAGAGCAGGTGGTGGGCGGTGATGGTGGCCGCCGTGAAGCGATCTGCCGCCTGCACGTATTGCGCGGCCTCGAGGGTGGTGATGTGCTCGAACACAATTTTCAGCTCCGGAAAATCGCGGCGCAGCGGGATCAGCTGAGTGTCGATGAACACCGCTTCACGGTCGAACAGGTCAATGTCGCTGCTGGTCACTTCGCCGTGCACCAAGAGCAACAGACCGGCCTTTTGCATGGCCTCCAGCGTCTTGTAAGTTTTGCGCAAATCGGTCACACCGGCGTCGCTGTTAGTGGTGGCGCCTGCGGGGTAAAGCTTGGCAGCCACGACACCGGCGTCTTTCGCGCGGGCGATTTCGTCGGCGGGCAGGTTATCGGTGAGGTAGAGCGTCATCAAGGGCTCGAACTGCACACCAGCGGCCACCGCAGCCTGGATACGCGACTTGTAAGCCAACGCCTGCTCGGCAGTGGTCACCGGCGGCTTGAGGTTGGGCATGATGATCGCGCGGCCGAACTGTGCAGCCGTGTGCGGCACCACGGTGCTCAGGGCGGCACCGTCGCGCACATGCAAGTGCCAATCGTCAGGGCGGGTAATGGTGAGGGATTGGGGAGTGGCGGTGGAGGTCATGTCCGCTATTGTCCCAAAACCCGCCGGCCTGTTTCAGAGGCCGCACTACCGCTCAGAACGGCACAAAGTCGCTGGGGTACTTCCAGAAATCGCGCAGCAAATAGCTCACCGGCAGATTCAGGGCCTTGTCGTTGGGCGGAATCGGCTTCAAAAACCATTTGTCGTAGACCGGCTGTATCTCTTTGCTGACGATCAGCCTGCGCATTTCTTCGTCGACCAGCTTTTTGAACTCCGGATCATTCTTGGACATCATGATGGCCAAGGGCTCAGTCGTCAAAAACTTGCCCACCACCTTCAGGGCATCGGGCTTGGGGCGATTGGCGGCCAGGCCGTAGAGCAATACGTCATCCATGACGAACGCATGAGCATCGCCTTTTTCAACCATCTCGACCGCCTTGGCATGGTCAGGTGCCTCCAGAATCGTGATCCCCAGGAGTCGCTCACGGTTGGCTTGTTCCGCGGCTTTGAGCGGCGTCGTTCCTTTGGTGGAGACCAGTTTCTTCCCCTCTAAATCTTCAATCCGGTCGACCCGGGCATTCGAGCGCACCAGCAAACGGGCGCCGGTGATGAAGTGCGGCACTGTGAAGGACACCTTCTCACGCCTCTCCGCATTGTTGGTAGTGGAGCCGCACTCAAGATCTACCTTGCCCTCAGCCACCATGGCGATGCGGTTGGCAGAGGTGACCGGCACCATGTCGACCTGCATGCTCTTGGCACCGGTCTTCTTGCGTACCGCGTCGGCCAGCTTGAGGCATAAATCGACGGCGTAGCCGACCGGCTTTTTGTCGGCATCGACATACGAAAACGGGATAGAGGATTCGCGGTGGCCAATCACCAGCTTGCCACCGGCCCCCACCCGGTCGAGCACGCCTGCGGCGTTCGCCCCGCCACCCCAAAAAGTGGCGCCCAGGCAAGCTAATAGACAAATGGCTTTTGCGGCATCCCGCACAGGACGAAAGATCATGTCAACTCCAACGACATAAAGAATGAGGGCAGGACTTGCACCTTACCCCGAGGTGCCGCTTTCAGCTTGTGGCAGCGATAAGCGGCACTACGGGGGCAAGCAACTATCAGGCCGGCATGCTGCCTTGGGCGTGCAGGTAGTCCCACAGGGCTTGCGCAGAGCCTTTGGGCGCTCGCGTGTGGGCGCGCTGGGCGGCGCTTAGCCCACGGCCGGTCTCCCGCAAGGCCAAACGCTCGCGGTAGGCGCGCACCTCCATGGTGATTTGCAGACTTTTCATGTGCGCCGGCAAGGCACTGACCAGCTTTTTGGCACGCAGGTCTTTCTTAACCGCACTGTGCGGCAAAAAGGCGACGCCATGCCCCTCCAGCGCCATGGCCTTGAGGCCTTCAGCCATATCGGTCTCATACACACGGTTGAAGTGGATCGGAGCGTCTGCCTGCTTCAAGATGAGTTCCACCATCTGGCCCAGATAGGCGCCGGGTGCATAGCCCAGATAGGGCAAAGGCTGGCCCAGTTTGCCCGGCAAGCAGAACAGGGGGTTGCCATCGGCATCCGGCTTGGAGTACGGGGCCACGATCTCTTCGCCCAGGCTGACCATCTCATAGCGGTCCGCATCCAACTGGTAAGGCTGGGAGGGGTGGTGATAGGCGATCAGCAAGTCGCAGCTGCCCTCCACCAGGCGCATCACCGCGTCGTGCACATTCAGTGCAATCAGCCGGCTCTTCATGGGGCCGAACTTCTCGCGCAACTCAGACACCCACGCCGGAAAAAACGTAAACGCCAGCGTGTGCGGCACCGCAAATTCCACAACGTCTTGGGCGGCAGTCGTATGCCCGCGCAGCATGGCGCGGGTGCTTTGCAGGGCCTGCAGCACCTCCAGAGACTGATCGTAGAGCGTTTCACCCGCCGGTGTCAGCCGGGTCGGGTAGCTGCTGCGGTCCACTAGGTCAGTGCCCGCCCAAGCCTCTAGCGACTGAATGCGACGAGAGAACGCGGGTTGGGTGACGTGGCGCAGTTGCGCAGAGCGGCTGAAACTCCGGGTTTCAGCCAGAGACACGAAGTCTTCGAGCCATTTGGTTTCCATGGGCGCGGATTATGCGTGAAACGCATGGATTGGCCATTGGCTCGGCAAACCAGCCCTACAACTTGCCAGCATTAAAGGTTGACCGAACGCTGCCAATACCCATGCGAGTGGTTTTGCGCCTGGCGATCAGCCCGGCACGGTCTGCCCGGTCAGTGCGAGGTAGGCATCGCGGGTGCCAACGCTCACCGATTGCAGCACCTGCTGATAGGCCGTCTTGTGCCGGGCCAGTAATCTGGCGGAGGCCACCGTCTTGGAGCGGCAATACCAATGGCAGGTGTGCTGCATCAAGAAGAGTTCTGCCGACAGGGTGAACGCACGGCGCTTGGGCGCCAAACCCGCCCGGTTTTCGACCACGGCAGCAATGCCACGCGCGTGCACTGCAAACGCTTCCCGCGCGTCAAACCCCGCCGCCGGCCACCAGCGGGCCGCATAGAGAATGGCGATAGGTAAACGGCTCACGCGTGTCGCGGACGCATCCAGCGTGGCGAACTCGGCCGCAAACGCCGCGAATTGCTCGCTCAGGGTTTGCTCTTGCACCTCGAGGTAGCTCCAGACCTGTGCCTGGCGCTCGGCATCTTCTTCGCCCAAGGCCCGCAGATACCCGTCGGTCAGGATTTCCATCAGCTTTTCGATATCAAAGCGCGACAGCGTCGAACCCAGCAGGGCAATTCGCTCGCTCTGGTCTTTCTTTTTGGCCCACGCGAAAGCGAGTGCCGCTACCACCAACAACAGAACATCCATGAATTACTCCCCGCTTTGTTGCAAAGCCCACATGGACGCGTAACGTCCATTGGCCAACAGCAGCTCGGCATGATTACCGCGCTCGATGATGCGACCGGCATCCATCACCAATATCTCGTGCGCATCCACCACCGTCGACAAACGGTGCGCAATCACCAAGGTCGTTTTGTTGCGAGAAACGCCTTGTAATTCCGCCTGGATCGCGCGCTCGTTGGCGCTGTCCAGCGCGCTGGTGGCTTCGTCAAAGATCATCACAGGCGGGTTCTTGAGCAGGGTCCGGGCAATCGCCACACGCTGCTTTTCTCCCCCACTGAGCTTCAAGCCCCGCTCGCCCACCATGGTGTCGTAACCGCGAGGGGCTGCCGCAATAAAGCCGTGAATGTGAGCGGCCTTGGCGGCTGATTCCACCTCGGCACGGCTGGCACCGGGGCGGCCATAGGCGATGTTGTATTCCACCGTATCGTTGAGCAGCACCGTGTCCTGCGGCACGATCCCGATCGCCTGGCGCACACTGCCTTGGGTCACCTTGCGGATGTCTTGCCCGGCAATGGTGATACGCCCCTGTTGCACGTCATAAAACCGGAACAGCAGCCGCGCCAGTGTCGATTTGCCCGAGCCACTAGGCCCGACGACCGCGACGGTTTTACCAGCCGGTATCTCAAAACTGATGTGGTGCAGGATGGTCCGCGCCTCGGTGCCAAGAGCGGCTTGGCTACCTGTCGGGTCATAGCTGAAGGTCACCTCTTCGAACCGCACGCTGGCATCGGTTCCGCCGGGCGCCAGTTGCAGGGGGCGCGCATCCGGCGAATCGGCAATCTCGCGCTCACGCTCCATCAGGCTGAACATCTTTTCCAGGTCGGTCAGGCTCTGTTTGATCTCGCGGTAAATCACGCCCAAAAAGTTCAGGGGAATGTAGAGCTGGATCATGAAGGCATTGACCATGACCAGATCCCCCAAGGTCATCCGCCCGTCCACCACGCCTTGCGTGGCACGCCACAACATGATGACCAGCGCGCTGGCAATGATGAGCTGCTGTCCACTATTGAGCAGGCTCAGGGTGCGCTGGCTTTTGACGGCGGCACGGCGGTAGCGCTCTAGGTTTTCGTCGTAGCGCCGGGCCTCGAAGTCTTCATTGTTGAAGTACTTCACCGTCTCGTAGTTCAGCAGTGAATCAATGGCCCGGCTGTGCGCCGTGCTGTCCATTTCATTCATCTTTTTGCGGAACTGGGTGCGCCACTCGGTCACCGTGACGGTAAAGCCGATATACACCACCAGCGCAATGCCGGTGATCCAGGCAAACCACACATCAAACTTGACGGCCAGCAGCGTGAGCACCAGCGTCACCTCGATCAGGGTGGGCACGATGCTGTAGAGCGAATAGTTGATCAGCGAATGCACACCGCGAGTACCCCGCTCGATATCGCGCGTCATGCCGCCGGTTTGGCGCTCCAAATGAAAGCGCAGGCTCATCGCATGCAGATGGCGGAACACTTGCAGGCTGATAGACCGCGCAGCACCCTCAGTCGCCTTGGCAAACACCAGCTCGCGCAACTCGCTGAAGAGGGAGGTGCACAGCCGTAATGCGCCATACCCCACGAGTAGCGCCACTGGCACCACCAGCACCGCCGTGGCATCCCCAGGCTTCAGGGTCATGGCGTCCACCAACTGTTTGAGCAGCAGGGGCACGCTGACGTTGGCCAGCTTTGCCGCCACCATGAAACCGAGAGCTGCGATGACCCGCCATTTGTAGGTCCAAAGGTACGGGAACAAGCGTTGCAGCGTCTTCCAATCCGAGGAAGGTGGCATGCCGGGCTCTGACGGGGGAGCGGCAGGCGCGGCTGCGGGAAGACTAGAGGGTCGCATGGAGGACAATTCAGAGAAGTTCCAAGTCAGGATTGTGCCCATGTCTACTGTTCCAAGCCCCGCCAATGTTCAATTGCCCGTCGACCAGGAGTTGGTGCTCAAAGTCATCCCCATGCCGGGGGACTGCAACGCCAATGGCGACATCTTCGGCGGCTGGGTCATGGCCCAGGTAGACCTCGCAGGCTCGGTGCTGCCGGCACGTTACACACAAGGCCGCATGGCTACGGTTGCTGTCAATGAATTCATCTTTAAGCAGCCCGTGCGTGTGGGTGACATCCTCAGCTTTTTCAGCAAAGTGAGCCGGGTCGGGCGCACCTCGATCACGGTCAAGGTCGAGGTCTATGCGGAGCGCTATCGGTCGCAAGGAAACTACACCAAAGTCACCGAGGCGTCACTCACCTATGTCGCCATAGACGACCAGGGACGCCCGCGCCCCATCAATAAAACCGGCGAATAACGCTACGTTTTTGATAGCTATACACGCATATAAATCGGGCGCCACAGGCACAATTAGCAGATAGCCTGCAGTAGGAAGCCCCGGCGCCAGAAAGGGCTTTCTAGGGGACAACGAGATCAGTGGGAACCCTATCGGCGATTGAAGCGCGCCCCGCTATAAACGAATTGCACTTCCAGAGGAGACAACGTGCAGTTCCTTCAATTGCTGATCAGCGGCGTAGCACAAGGGTGCATCTACGGCCTGATTGCACTCGGCTTTGTATTGATCTACAAGGCCACCGAAACCGTAAGCTTTGCCCAGGGCGAGCTCATGATGTTGGGCGCCTTCGGCGGACTAGTAGGCATGACCATGCTGGGCATGCCTTACTGGATCGCTGTACCCAGCGCGATCTTGGGCATGGCGGTGTTTGGCATCTTCCTGGAGCGCCTGGTCATCCGACCGATCCTGGGGCAACCTGCGTTCTCTATTGTGATGCTCACTATCGGCATCGGCTATGTAGCACGCGGGCTGATCACCATGATCCCCGGGATTGGCACCGACACCAACGCCTTGGCGGTGCCCTACAAAGACGAGATCCTGAAGTTCGGCGGCAATGAAATGGGCATCGGCGCCCTGGTGCTGAATGTGGAGCACCTTGCCATCATCGGTGCGACCGGGGTGTTATGCGCACTTTTGTTCGCACTCTTCCGCTACACCAAACTCGGCATTGCCATGCAAGCCGCTTCCCAGAACCAGCTGGCCGCTTATTACATGGGAATCCCGGTGCAACGCCTGAACGGCTTGGCTTGGGGTCTCGCCGCGGCGGTCGCCGCCATCGCAGGCGTCCTTCTGGCTCCCATCACCTTTGTGCACGCCAACATGGGCTTTATCGGCCTGAAGGCGTTCCCTGCAGCCGTGGTGGGTGGCTTTGGTAGTTTGCCTGGCGCCATCGTGGGCGGGCTGGTGATCGGGCTGGTGGAGTCCTTTGCCGGCTTCTACCTGCCTGATGGATTCAAGGATACCGCACCCTACGTCGTGGTGTTGGTCATGCTGATGGTCAAGCCCAATGGCCTGTTCGGCGAAAAATTGCGGAAGAAAGTCTGATGCGCTTCATTTTCAAAACCGACTATGCGCAAGACATCAAGCTTGCCAAACACGGCGGCCACGTTTTTTGGTACAGCGCGCTCATCGCCCTGCTACTGGTAGCGCCTTGGCTGCTGAGCGAATACAGCTTGGCACAGCTGAACCTGGTGCTGATCTATGCGATTGCAGGGCTCGGCCTGATGCTGCTGGCGGGCTTTACCGGCCAATTTTCTCTGGGCCATGCCGCCTTCCTTGGCGTGGGGGCCTACACACAGGCCTATTTGGTGCAAATGGGCGTGCCTTTTGTGGTGGCCCTTGCCTTGTCTGGCACGCTGTCTGCGGCAATCGGTATGGTGGTGGGTATCCCTGCGTTGCGGCTCAAAGGCATTTACCTGGGTATGGCGACCTTGTCGTTCGGCTTCATCATCGAAGAGGTGTTTGCGCGTTGGGAATCTGTCACAGGGGGCAACGCCGGCAAGTCGGTTGCTGCGATCCGGATGTTCGGCTATGACCTAAGCAGTGGCACCGGCTTCTACTTTGTCTGCCTGGTGCTCACGGTGCTGTGCACTTTGGGCATTTTGAACCTGCTGCGCTCGCCTACCGGCCGGGCGTTTGTGGCGATTCGCGACTCTGAGATTTCAGCCCAGAGCATGGGCATCCATCTGGCGTATTACAAGACGCTGTCGTTCTCGATTTCAGCGGCCTTGGCAGGCATGGCGGGGGCTTTGTATGCGCACAACCTGCGCTTCATTTCGCCCGACCAATTCAACTTGCTGCAATCTATTGACTTGTTGTTGATGATTGTGATTGGCGGCTTGGGCTCGGTGCATGGGGTGTTTCTGGGGGCTATTTTCCTCATCATCCTGCCGCAGGGTATTTCGCTGAGCAAAGAGTTCTTGCCGGAAATCATCGGCCAGGCTCCCGGTCTGAAAAGCGTGATTTACGGCAGTGTCCTGATTGCGTTTGTGCTTTTTGAGCCCATGGGCTTGTATGGCCGATGGCTCAAGGTGCGCACCTATTTGCAAATGTTCCCGTTCTACCGCAAGGGCATGTTCAAGCGGCAGAAATCCTTCCAAAAGTCTGATCGCCTCAAATGAGCACCGACACATTACTCTCCGCCCAAGACCTGAGCGTGCGCTTCGGCGGCGTGCTGGCGGTCAACAAAGTCAGCTTCGATGTCAAGCAGGGTGAGGTTTTCACCCTGATCGGCCCTAATGGGGCTGGCAAAACGACGGTGTTCAACCTGATCAGCCGCATTTACACCCCCACGACCGGCAGCATTGCCTACCGGGGGTCGCAGGGCATGCTGCAACTGACCGATCAGGCGCCCCAGGATGTGGCCTCGCTGGGCATTGCCCGGACTTTTCAGAACATCGAGCTTTTTGAGCACGCCAGCGTACTGCACAACTTGCTGATCGGCCGCCATACCCACCGCAAAACCAGCCTCTGGCAAGACTTGCTGTTCACTCCCGCCGTGCGCGAGGCTGAACTCAAAGCGCGGGAGAAGGCGGAAGAAGTCATCGAATTCCTCGATCTCCAGCACTACCGAGACTCCATGGTCGCGGGTCTGCCCTACGGCGTGCGTAAAGTGGTGGAGATGGCGCGCGCACTGTGCACCGAACCCAAATTGCTGCTGCTCGATGAGCCATCCAGCGGCTTGAATGTAGAAGAAACCGACGACATGGCCTTCTGGATCCAAGATATAAAAAACGAGTTGGGCATCACAGTACTCATGGTGGAACACGATATGAGCCTGGTCTCTAAAGTGTCGGACCGGGTTCTGGCCATGAACCAGGGCGAAGTACTGGCCATGGGCAGCCCCCGCGAAGTGCAAACGGACCCTGCGGTCGTGGAAGCCTATTTGGGCTCGATCGACGATGTGTCGTCGTTGCGCCGCCAACCCGCGCGGGAGGCTGCATGAGCACCCTACCGCCGCCCATCAGCGACCAACCGGTGCTCAAGCTTTCGAACGTCGAGAGTGCTTACGGACCGATCAAAGCCATTCGCGGCGTGAGCCTGCAGGTGCGCCGTGGCGAGATAGCCACCGTGCTCGGCTCGAACGGTGCCGGCAAAACCACCATCCTGAAAACCATCTCCGGGATCATTGATCCGCGCAAGGGGTCAGTCGAATTCAAGGGCCAAGACATCACGGCGCGCGATCCAGCGCACATCGTGCAAGAGGGCTTGAGCCACGTGCCTGAAGGGCGTGAGGTTTTCCCGCTGCTCAGCGTGCATGACAACCTGCTCATGGGGGCCTTTACCCGCTCTGACCGCGACGGCGTTGCCAAAGACATTGCCACGGTGTATGGCTATTTCCCAATTTTGAAAGAGCGCGCTACCCAGGATGCGGGCTTGCTCTCAGGCGGACAGCAGCAGATGCTGGCGATCAGCCGTGCGCTCATGGCCGACCCCGACCTCATTCTCCTGGACGAGCCCAGCCTGGGTCTGAGCCCGAAACTCACCAAAGAGATTTTCGAAATTGTGGTGCGTATCAACCGCGAGCGTGGCACCACCATCCTGCTAGTCGAGCAGAACGCCAATATGGCGCTCAACGCCTCAGACTACGGCTATGTGCTGGAAAACGGCCGCATCGTCATGGAAGACACCTGCGCCAACCTGCGCGAAAAAGATGACATCAAAGAGTTTTACCTTGGCATGAAGGAGGACGGTGTGCGCGGGGAACGTCGTTGGAAAAAGAAGAAAACCTGGAGATAGCAGCATGAACGGACTCTGGGACACCAGCAACATCCAGCCACAAAGTGGTATTGCCATGACCGGTGACACGATACCGGCCATGTTCTGGAACGCGGTGGCCGCACGCGGCCCCGACATCTGGCTACGCCAGAAGCACCTGGGGCTCTGGCGTAGCTGGACATGGAACCAGACCGCCGAGGCCGTACGCGAAATTGCAGGCGGATTGATCAGCCTGGGCTTCGAACAAGGCCACACCGCATCCATATTGGCCAACACCGTCGTCGAATGGGTGTGGGCGGATCTGGCTGTGCTGTCGGCGGGTGGCGTGTCAAACGGGATCTACCCCACCGATGCGCCAAGCCAGGTGCACTACCTGTGTGAAGACTCCACCACAAGCATCTTGTTCGTCGAAGACGACGAACAACTCGACAAAGCACTCGAGGTGCGCGCGCAGTGCAGCACCCTGCGCAAAATTGTGGTGATGGACATGGAGGGCCTGCGTGGCCTTGACGATCCGAACGTTATCAGCCTTGACGCCCTGCGCGCACTGGGCCGCACTCATAACGCAGCCCACCCGAATGCGGTGGCCCAGCGCAGCGCCAACTGCAAACCCGAAGACTTGGCCATTCTGGTCTACACCTCAGGGACCACGGGCAAGCCCAAAGGAGCCATGCATTTGCACGAAGGCCTGGTCTATGCCATCAGGGGCTACAACACCCTCATCGCCCAAGACGCGCGCGATGAGCGCATGTGTTTTTTGCCCCTGTGCCACATTGCAGAGCGCTTGGGCGGTGAGTATTTCTCACTCTACACCGGCGCCAAACTTAACTTTGTAGAGAACCCGGAGACCATCCCCGAAAACGTGCGTGAGATCGCCCCCACGGTGTTCACTGCAGTGCCACGGGTGTGGGAGAAGTTCTACTCGAGCGTCATGATCGCGCTCAAAGAGTCCGGCAAGATTCAGCAAATGGTCTATGGCTGGGGTATCGGCGTGGGTGGACGTATTGCCGATTTAGTGCTCGCGGGACAACCCGTGGGCGCTGGCCTCAAGCTGCAGTTCAAACTGGCCCAAGTGCTGGCCCTGAACAATGTGCGCAAACTCATCGGTATCCACCGCTCGCGCTTCCTGATCACCGGCGCGGCTCCAATTTCACCTGACCTGGTTCGCTGGTACTTGGCACTGGGTGTTCCGATGCTGGAAGTCTGGGGAATGACCGAAACCTGCGGCGCCTCTACAGGTGTGCCTGCCGGCAAAATCAAACCCGGCTCGATCGGCCCGGCAGCGCCCTTTAACGAGGTCAAGCTCGACCCGGCGACCAGCGAAATCCTGGTACGTGGTAAGAACGTGTTTGCTGGCTATCTCAATCTGCCTGAGAAAACGACAGAAACCATCACCGCCGATGGCTGGTTGCACACCGGAGATGTGGGCGTAGTCGATAGCGATGGCTACTTCCGGATCACCGACCGGATGAAAGACATCATCATCACCGCCGGTGGAAAGAACATCACCCCGAGCGAGCTGGAAAACGATCTGAAATTCTCGCCTTACATCACCGATGCAGTGGTGATCGGCGATAAACGACCGTTTCTGACGGTCATCATTATGATCGACCAGGAAAACGTGGAGAAATTTGCGCAGGACGCTGATATTCCTTTCAGTAACTATGCATCGTTGACCCGCGCGCCCGAGGTGTTGGCCTTGATCCAGGCAGAGCTGGACCGCGTCAACAAAAAGTTCGCCCGCGTCGAACAGATCAAGAAGTTTTTCTTGCTGGAGAACCAACTCACAGCGGAAGATGAGGAACTCACCCCCACCATGAAGCTCAAACGCAAGCTGGTGGAAAAGAAATACGAGGCCCGCATCGAGGCCATGTATCGCTGAGCCGCAATGACAGCAACGTAGACCCCAGAGAAACAACCAGGAGACAAGACCATGACACTGCGCACCACACTCGCACTCGGCACACTGGCCCTGTGCGCATCCCTCGCCCAGGCCCAGCAAGGCGTCACCAAAGACGAGATCTTGCTAGGCTCGATCCAAGATCTGTCAGGCCCAATTGCTGGCTTTGGCAAGCAGGCCCGTAACGGCATGCAGTTAGCGGTGGATGAAATCAACGAACAGGGCGGGATCAACGGTCGCAAGATCAAGTTGATTGTGGAAGACCACGCATACGACCCCAAGAAGGCGGTATTGGCAGCCCAAAAGCTGGTCAACCAGGACAAGATTTTCATGATGATGGGTCATATCGGAACTGCCCACAACATGGCGGCCATGCCGGTGCAATTTGAGAAGAACGTGATCAACTTCTTCCCGATCACGGCCGCCCGCGAGATGTATGAGCCCTTCCATAAGCTGAAGTATTCCTACGCCGCCTCCTACTACGACCAAATGCGTCTGGCAGTACCTAAGCTGGTGAAAGAAAAAGGCGCCAAAAAAGTATGCGCCATGTACCAGGACGATGATTTCGGTCTGGAAGTCCTCAAAGGCGGCGAGGATGGCCTGAAAACTATCGGCATGGAATTCGCGGAAAAAACTTCCTACAAACGGGGTGCTACCGACTTCTCTTCCCAAGTCTCCAAGATGCAAGCGGGTGGCTGCGACTTTGTAGTGATGGGTACCCTGATCCGCGAGACGATTGGCGGCATTGGTACCGCTCGCAAGCTGGGTTACAACCCGACATTCCTGGGCTCTTCCGGCGCCTACACCGACTTGATTCACAAGTTGGGCGGAAAAGCGATGGATGGTTTCTACGCCACCATGACGGTACAAAACCCTTACACCGACGAGCAATCTCCCGGTATCCGGTTCTGGGCGAACAAGTACAAGACTAAGTTCAATGAAGATCCCACCGTGTTTTCGGTGTATGGCTATTTCATTATTGACACCTTCGCTTCCGTCGCGAACAAGGCTGGCAAAAACTTGAGCACCGAGAGCTTCAGCAAGGTCATGGACACCTTGACCATTCAGCCCGACATGTTCGGAGCCCCGGTACAAACCTTCACGGCCACCAAGCGCTTGGGCAGCAACGCTTCGCGTCTCTCCCAGATCACGGATGGCAAATGGAAAGTCGTGTCTGAATATGTGAGCGACGCACCAGCCAAAAAGTAAGCTGCCGCGAACGACACAAAGGCCACCCACGGGTGGCCTTTTTTTATGGGGCCACTCACGGGTCGCACCCTATCCGAAACCCTTGGTGGAGGGTTAATATGGTAAGGCGGTATTTCTTATGGAGTCCATAACGCCTTCGGGCAAGGTTTGAGTGCTTCCACCATGGATCGACGACACCTACTGTCCACCTTAACCACCCTGCCCCTCGGGATAGCTTCGGCCTCCGTGGCAGCGCCTCCTTGGCTACTTGACGTGATTGATGTGATTCCTTACGGCTTCGTTCAGCCCAATGGATCTATCACCGGTGTCATGGCTGACTTTGCGCAGGCGCTCTCAAAAGCCTGCGGTCACCCCATTGAAACGCGCTTGGTGCCGATTGCCCGTGCGTTGCAAAACATCAATCGCGGGTCATCTGACCTCACCATCTTGCTACCGGTCCCAGGTTTTGATTCCGAGGTCCAATCGATTGCACGATTGACCCAATTGGAAGTCGAAGTGCTCCCGCGCAAAGGTCTGGTCCTGGACAGCAGGGCTTCGCTGCGGGGCTTGCGCATTGCCAGCTTGAGCGGTGGCGCAGACTACGGAATGATTGCCGATTTGGAAGGCGTCTTGCATCAACGCACCAACTCGCTGTCGTCCATGTTGCAGTTGCTTCGCAGCGGTCGGGTGGATGGGGTTGCAAGTGTGCGTCACTCCTTACGACAGGGGCTCCTCGAGGAAGGCATGCGTTCGGCCGACTTGGGAGCGGCGTTTGTATTAGGGCGGCTGGACCTCAACCTATGGGCCACCGCCAGATTTGCGCAAGCAGACCGCACACGTCTAGCCGAAGCAGCCGGCAAAATCACCCGGAGTGGGCAGGCAGCCAAAATTGTGGCGCAATACGCCAACAACGCCTGAGCAGCCAGTCAGGAGACGATGTAAGCCGCAGACCCGGTGGACAGCAGCTTGCCATCCGCACCCAAAAACTCCATGCGGGTAGATGCCACGCGTGAGCCCAGGCGCATCAACTCGGCGTGCAGCTCGAACTGCTCGCCGATGCCGGGGCGCAGATAGTCAATTCGCAAATCGATGGTGCCTAGTTTGGCAAAGCGGTGCAGGCGCTGCGCAGGTGCTTCGTCCATGTGGCGGGCGCCAATGGCCGCCATCACCGCCAGGCCTCCCATGGCATCCAGCCCCGCGCTGATCACGCCGCCGTGAATGCGGTTGTAAGCCGCATGGCCCACGAGTTCCGGGCGCATGGCAATGCGGGCTTTCACTTTGTTGGGGGTGATGGAGGTGATCTTCAAGCCCAGCATCTGGTTAAAAACGATGCTCACTTCAAAGATGCGGGTCAGCCCCTCGATGAACTCCGGCTCAAAAACGATGGGCGCTGCCGCTGGCTCGGCATGGGGGGTTTTAGGCATGCTGCATTCTCACAGGCCGAGCTGACGGCTTGCCAACTCTTTCATGATTTCTTCAGCACCACCGCCGATCATCATCACCTTCACTTCGCGATAGATGCGCTCACACGCCGTGCCCCGCATGTAGCCCATGCCACCCAGAATCTGCACGCCTTGGTCGGCGCAGAACTGCATGGTCTGCGTCGCGTGGTTCTTGAGCAGGCACACCTGCGCTACCCACTCAGCACCCTTGGCACTTTTGTCGCCACGGTCACCGGTGTCCGCCCGCGCGGCCACAGCATGCAGCCAAGCGCGTGTGGACTCGATGCGCATCTTCATGTCCATGAACTTGTGGCGTATCACCTGGTGGTCGATCAGCGCGGTCCCGAAGGTTTTGCGCTGCTGGGCCCAGCTCAGGGCTTCGTCGTAGCAGCACTCTGCAAAACCCAACGCCATGGCCGCCATGGACAGTCGCTCGCCATTGAAGTTGGTCAAAATAATCTTGAAACCCGCACCTTCCTCGCCCACGAGGTTAGAGGCCGGCACCCGCACGCCATCAAAGCGCAGTTGCGCGGTGTCCGAGCAATGCCAGCCCATCTTCTGGAGAGGGCTGCGCGAGAGACCAGGTGCATCGCCGGGCACCATGAGCATGGAGATGCCCATAGGCCCCTTATTTTTGAGGTCGGTCCGCACCGCCACCGTGATCCAGTCGGCGCGCATGCCGGAGGTGATGAAAGTTTTTTCACCATCCACCACGTACTCGTTGCCCTCCAAGCGAGCGGTTGTTTTGAGTGCAGATACATCGGTGCCACCACCGGGCTCGGTAATCGCCAGTGCGGCAATCTTGCGCCCGGCCAGCACATCGGGCACCACCTGCTGTTGCAGAGCCTCCGAGCCATGACGCAGCACCGGCGGCAAACCGATGTTGAGGCTGAACAGGCTGGCCATGAGGCCGCCACTGCCCCCGCTGCGGGCGAGCGCAATCGTAAGCGCGTTGCGCAGTGCCCAAGGTGCCGGTGTGCCGCCAAAGCGCTCTGGATAACCCAGCCCCAGCCACCCCAGATCGGCAGCGCGCTGGTAGAGGCTGCGGGGGAACTCGCCCGCCTCTTCCCAGTTCGCCAGATGCGGGGCTACTTCGGTCTGGATGAAGCGGCGAGCGGCGTCTTCCACGGCAGCCACGTCTTCCGGGCCGAACTCTTGCGCCAAATCAGGCAGCGCGCTCATGACTAAAACACCTTGGGCGTGCTGGCGCGGTGAAAGCCGTTGAAAGGCTTGATGGCATCGCGGGCTTGCGCCTTTTCGTCCGCCACGCGCATGGGCCAGCCCATGCGCACCTGGGGCCGCGCGCCGTCGATGCGCAAGGTGGTGCCGCTGATGAAGGCCGCTGCGGGGCTTAGCAAAAACACAATGCCGGCGGAGGTTTCGGCCTCGGTGCCGAAGCGGCCCAAGGGTACGGTCTTGGCCATTTCGCGCAACATAGGGCCCATCTCAGACGGATAGTGGTCCATGCCGCTGGAGGCGATGTAGCCCGGCGCAACGGCGTTCACCCGCACCCCACGGCCTGCCCACTCGGTGGCTGCAGTCTCGGTAAAGCTCACCATGCCGGCGCGCGCAGCGCCACTGTGCCCCATGCCGGGCATGGAGCCCCACATGTCGGCCACAATATTGACGATGGCGCCGCCATGCTTGCTCATGCTTTGGCTGAAGCACTCGCGCGCCATCAAAAAGCCGCCGGTCAGGTTAGTGTTGATCACCGCCTCCCAACCTTTGGCGCTGATAGCCTCCAGCGGCGTCATGTACTGGCCGCCGGCGTTGTTCACCAGGCCGTCAATGCGTCCGTATTGGGCCACGATGGCAGCCACACAGGCCTTCACGGCGTCTTCATTGCGGATGTCGCACACATGCTGGCTGACGTTGCCGCCGTCCTTGGTGATCTCAGTGGCCGCTTTCTCCAGTTTTTCAGGCTTGCGGCCTATGAGCGCCACGGTGGCGCCCAAGGCTGCCAGCTCATGGGCTGTGCAGCGGCCAATGCCGGAGCCGCCCCCGGTAATCACCACCACTTTGCCGGCGAACAAGCCGGGCGCGAAGACAGAACCGTAATGCATCACACCTCCTGAATGAACATGGCAATGGCGTGTTCGCCGAGCGCTTCTACCGTGGCCCCTTTGGCGGGGTCGAACCATTGCACCGACCAGTTGAGCGCGCCCAGAATCAGCAGGCGCGCAACACCCACTGGTGCCTTGAGCTGGCCGCTGCTCTGCAGGGCTTGCAGCACAGGCATCCACAGGGCCTCGTAGTCGGCAATCAGTGTGTGTAGCACCTTGCGCTGCGGGCGCTGCAAAGAGCGCCACTCATACAGCATGACCGGCACAAAGTCGTTGCCGGGCCCGAGCAGCACCTCAAAGTGCGCATGGACGAGGCGGCGTAGTTTGTCGGCCGGGCTCAGTGCGGCATAGGCGGCATCGCCCAGCACACGCTGCTGGTTGGCGAGCGCAGAATGCATGCCCGCCTCCATGACGGCGAACAAGAGCGCGTCTTTGCTTTTGAAGTGGTAGAACGGCGAGCCGCTTTGCATGCCGGCTGCGTTGGCAATGTCGCGGGTGGTGGTGGCCGCAAAGCCCTGGCGGCGGAAAAGTTGCGCAGCGGCCTTGAGCAGCTCGTGGCGGCGGTTGCCGTCATCGCGCTCGTCTTCGGTTTTGCGGGGACGGCCACGCGGGCGTTTGGCCTCGGGTGGCGCGGCATCTTCAGCAGGCGCGTCGGGCAGGGTCTCGGTTGGGGTCATGTGTTAACCATACCAGCCCCACCTATTTTCAGCAAGCGCTTGCTTGGCAAAAATATTCAGGGAAAACGCGAGTGTCTCGGCGCTTTATAGCTGAGGTGCAAAGGCAACGCCACACCCTCAAATTGCTATTATTTTAGGAGCTGCCTGCGCATACAGAACGAGCGCTAGCAGCCTAAAACACTTAAAAGTAAGACCTTGTTGAAGTCGGGCTTGCGCCTTTAGCGAAAACGCAAGCCCGCACTTCGTGCGCATCCTTTGGTTACAGCCTTCACACTTTGCTGAAGTCTGGCTTGCGTTTTTCCATAAACGCGGTGAACGCCTCCTTGGCGGAAGGCTCACCCAGCATGCGACCGAAGCTGACGGCTTCTTCGTCGATGCGGGCCAGCACTTGCTCCATCTGCCCTTTCTTGAGCAGGCGCTTGGTTTCGATCAGCGAGGCGATGGGCTTGGCCGCCAGCTTGCGGGCCTGCGCCTGGGCTACGGCATTGGCTTCAGTGGGTGGTACCACGCGGTTAGCCAGACCGACTTCGAGGGCGGCTTCGGCCATGAAGGGTTCGCCCATGAGCAAGGCCTCGGCGGCGCGGTGGTAACCCATCATCTGGGGCACCAGCAGGCTGGAAGCCGCCTCGGGGCACAGGCCCAGGTTCACGAAGGGCATGGAGAACGCTGCGTTGTCACCGGCGTAGACCAGGTCGCAATGGAACAGCATGGTGGTGCCGATGCCCACGGCCGGGCCACACACGGCCGCAATGATGGGCTTGGGGAAGGCCGCCAGTGCACGCAGGAAACGGAACACCGGCGCGTCTTGTGCCTTGGGCGGCGCGCCCAAGAAATCACCAATGTCGTTGCCGGCGCTGAACACGGTGGCGTCACCCTGGAACACCACCACCCGCACGGCAGCGTCGTCACGCGCTGCGTCGAGCGCATCAGCGCAGGCGGCGTACATGGCCTGGGTGAAGGAGTTCTTTTTTTCGACCCGGTTCAGGGTGATGGTGGTGATGCCGGCGTCGGTGTGGATCAAGATGTCTTGCATGGTTGCTCGCTCAAAAATGGATGCGTAATTGGATCACTGTTTGTAATAGACGATCTGGTGCGTGGTCGCCAGCAGCACACCGGCCTCGTTCCAGAGCTGGCTGCTCTGATCAAAAAAGCCGTTGCGGAAGGCCTGCGCCTGAGCTTGCCCTAGCAGGTAGCCAGTGCCGGTCTGCGCCAGTTGCTCCGAGCTGGCATGAAAGTACACCGTCATTGACACCGTGCCCACGGGCACGTGGGTGGCCCTGCGGATGAACACCCGGGGAAAGAAAACATCGGAGATGCAGGCCAGCGACGCAAAGTCCAGCGAGCGCGGCGGGTTGTCGCGCACCCACATCTGCGACAAGCTGCTGTGACCGCTGCCATCCCACACGGCGGGCAACTGGCCGGTCACCGGAAGCTGCTCATAGCGCTTCACAAACTCCATGGGCGCCATGACTTGCGGCGGCGGCACTTCGGAAGGTGGCGGGCACAGGGGCATGGGTTCTTCGTCCACACCCCAGGTTTCGCGGCGCACGGCGGTCACCGCCGTGCCGGTCATGACAATCGCATCCCCCTGCTGGATCTCGATGGTCCAGTGCTGGGTCGACCGGTTGGTGCGCGCGGCACGCGCAAAGACGGTGAAGGGACCGTCGGCCAGCGCTGCGCAAAAATTTACCGTCAGTGACACCGGGTCGCCTAATCGCTCCGGGTGCCGCAGCACCCCGTTCAGGGCTTGTGCCGCCGTGATGCCCCCAAAGGGCCCCACCATATTGGCGTAGGCCGGGTGGGTGTGGCCTGTCCAGCTGCCATCCGGCTGCGCCTGCAGCGCAATGGCTTCATCAAAAACGTGGGTACTCATTCAAGCGATCTCCAGATGGCTGCGAACCAACCCTTCCCATGCAAAAGGCCACCCAGAGGTGGCCTTGGTGTAGCGCGCTTTACACGCGTTCAAAAATGCCGGCAGCGCCCTGCCCGGTTCCTACGCACATGGTGACCATGCCGTACTTCAGGTTGTGGCGACGCAGCGCGTGCACCACGGTGGCGGCGCGGATAGCACCGGTAGCACCTAGCGGGTGACCCAGCGCAATCGCGCCGCCCATGGGATTGACCTTGGACGGGTCCAGACCCAGGGTGTTGATCACGGCCAGCGACTGGGCGGCAAAGGCTTCGTTCAACTCAAACCAGTCGATGTCAGAGTGCTGCAAACCGGCGTAACGCAAGGCGGCAGGGATGGCTTCGATAGGGCCGATACCCATGATTTCGGGTGGCACGCCGCGGGCTGCAAAGCTCACAAAACGGGCCAGAGGGGTCAGGCCGAACTGCTTGACCGCTTTTTCGCTGGCCAGAATCAAAGCGCCTGCGCCATCGCTGGTCTGGGAGCTGTTACCGGCGGTCACGCTGCCGCGAGCAGCGAACACGGGCTTGAGCTTGGCCAGGCCTTCGATGGAGGTGTCAGGGCGTGGGCCTTCATCCAAGCTGACGGTGCGGGTGCGGGTGGACACTTCACCAATGGCCAGGTTGGGGGTGCGCTCGATCACATCGATGGGCGTGATCTCGTCGGTGAACTCGACAGCTTGCTGCGCCTTGATGGCACGCAGGTGGGATTCAAGGGCGAAAGCGTCTTGCATTTCACGGGTCACCTTCCACTGCTGGGCCACCTTCTCCGCAGTCAGGCCCATGCCGTAGGCGATGCCGACGTTTTCGTCGCGGGCAAACACTTCGGGGTTGAACGAAGGCTTGCCGCCACCCATGGGCACCATGCTCATGGACTCGGCGCCACCGGCGATCAGCACATCCGCCTCGCCCACACGGATGCGGTCTGCCGCCATCTGGATGGCGGAAATGCCGGATGCGCAGAAACGGTTGACGGTGATGCCGCCCACGGGGTGGTCAAAAGCCAGGCCCACGGCCACACGGGCCATGTTCATGCCCTGCTCGCCTTCGGGGAAGGAGCAGCCGATGATGGCGTCTTCAATCGCCTTGGGGTCTAGGGTGGGGACTTGCAACATGGCGCTGCGCAGGGCAGACACCAGGAGTTCGTCGGGTCGTGTATTACGGAAAAAGCCGCGGCCGGAACGCCCGATAGGCGTGCGCGTGGCGGCAACGATGTAAGCGTCTTGGACTTGTTTCATGAGGAAACTCCTTTATTTTTTCGGGGTGGGTATCCACGCCCAGATGAATTCACATTGAATGGGCTGCTCGCCCGATTCGTCGCTGACCAGCACCGGCACACTGACCTCGCCCTTGTCGCTTTGCTGCATGAGCTGGCGCTGCGCATCCGACAAGGTGGCCACTGCGCGCATGGCGCCCTGGGCACGTCGTTTGAAGTCGATGCGCATGGTCTTGGCCAGGGGCAGGCAGTCGTCCCGCACATTCATGCCCACCACCATGCCGGTGGCCGTTTCGGCCAACAGCGCCATGGCAGCGGCATGCACACCCTGAATGTGGTTTTGCACGCGGCGCACATTGACCACGGCAATTTCCACACGCTCAGGTGCCATGTGCGCAAAGTTCAGACCCGCAGTGCCGGTAAACGGCACTGCACGGCCCATAACCTTGTTGCGCAGCCAAGGGCGCAGGGCCGCGGGCACACGGTCCAGCTTGGCGACCGAACGCGCCAGCCGGTTGGGCCTGGCGGCCGATGCGTGGGCAGCGAATGCAGTCATGGTGCCTATCAGTTGCGCACCGGCTTGCCGGTGGACATCATGCCCATGATGCGTTCTTGCGTCTTGGGGTGGGTCAACAGGCTGCAGAAGGCCTTGCGTTCCATGGCCATGAGGTATTCCTCGGTCACCAAAGTGCCGGCATCGACTTGGCCGCCGCACACCACTTCGGCAATCAGCAGGCCGATATGGAAATCGTGCGCGCTGATAAAGCCGCCGTCGCGCATGTTGACCAGCTGGGCACGGATGGTGGCAATGCCACTGCGTCCGGCAACCGGGAAGCTGCGCTTATGCGGTGCGCGGTAGCCACCGTTAAACAAGGCCTTGGCTTCGTTGATTGCGACAAACAGCAGCTCATCCTTGTGCGGCACGACGATGTCGCTGTCCAGCAGATAGCCCAGCTTGCGGCTTTCCAGCGCGCTGGTGCCCACCTTGGCCATGGCCGCAGCGGTAAAGCCTTCGGTCAGGAAAGGCAGCACGTCCTTGGAGGTGGACATGGCCATGTTCTCAGCCGCACGGCGTGCGATGTAGGTCAAGCCGCCGGCACCGGGCACCAGTCCCACGCCGACTTCCACCAGACCGATGTAGCTTTCCATAGCCGCCACACGTTTGCTGGAGTAAACCGCCAGCTCGCAACCACCGCCCAGCGCCAAACCGCGAATGGCGGAAATGACAGGCACGTTGGAGTAGCGCAGTTTGAGCATGGCGTTTTGCAGCTCGGCTTCTGCGCCTTCGATGGCTTTGGCACCGCCGATCATGAAGGCGGGCATCATGCCTTGCAGGTCGGCACCGGCAGAGAACATGTCGTCCGGCGACCAGATGACCAAGCCCTGGTATTCCTTCTCCGCTAACTCCTGCGCTTGCAGCAGGCCTTCGATCACACCGCCACCGATGGCGTGCATCTTGGTCTTGATGCTGGCAATCAGCACTTGCTCGTCCAGCGTCCACAGGCGGATGGATTCGTCTTCAAACACGGTCTTGCCGGCAGTCTCGGCCTTGGGCGCGTTGGAACCCAGCACGTTCTCGGGGAAGTGCTGGCGCTCGTACACGGGCAGCTTGCGCACCGGTACAAAGGTGCCTGTGGTGGGGTTCCAGGAGCCTGCAGCGGTGTGCACACCACCGGCGTCCGCCACCGGGCCTTTGAACACCCACTCGGGCAGCGGCGCTTTGCACAGGGCTTTGCCCGCGTCGATGTCTTCCTGGACCATCTTGGCCACTTCGAGCCAACCGGCTTCTTGCCAGAGCTCGAACGGGCCTTGCTTCATGCCGAAGCCCCAGCGCATGCAGAAGTCTACGTCGCGGGCATTGTCGGCGATCGACGCCAAATGGATGGCAGCGTAGTGGAAGCTGTTGCGCAGGATGGCCCACAGGAACTGGCCCTGCTTGCCTTCGGCATTGCGCAAGAGCTTCAGGCGCTCGGCAGCTGGCTTCTTGAGCATGCGGGCGTAGACCTCGTCGGCCTTTTCACCACCGGGCACGTACTCTTGGCTTTCGCCGTCGAAACGCAGCACATCGCGCCCGACCTTCTTGAAGAAACCGGCTTTGGACTTCTGGCCCAGGTTACCCATTTCCAGCAGCGTCTTGAGCACGGCGGGAGTGGCAAAGGTCTCGTAGAAGGGGTCGGTCTCGATGCTGAGCGTGTCCTGCAGCGTCTTGATCACGTGGGCCATGGTGTCCAGGCCGACCACGTCTGCAGTGCGGAACGTGCCGGAGGATGCACGACCCAGCTTTTTGCCGGTCAGGTCATCGACCACGTCGTAGGTGAGGCCGAAGTTTTCCACTTCCTTCATGGTGGCCAACATGCCGGCGATACCGACGCGATTGGCGATGAAGTTCGGGGAATCTTTGGCACGCACCACACCCTTGCCCAGGGTGCTGGTCACAAAGCCTTCGAGCGCATCGAGGTAGTGGGCTTCGGTGGTGGGGGTGTTGATCAACTCCACCAGCGCCATATAGCGGGGTGGGTTGAAGAAGTGAATACCGCAGAAGCGGGGCATGATTTCTTCCGGCAGCGCTTCCGACAGCTTGGTGATCGACAGGCCGGAGGTGTTGGACGCAACAATCGTGTTGGGGCCGATGAAGGGCGCGATTTTTGTGTAGAGGTCCAGCTTCCAGTCCATGCGCTCGGCAATCGCCTCAATGATGAGGTCGCAGTCGCGCAGCTGTTCGAGGTGCTCTTCGTAGTTGGCTTGGCCAATCAAAGCAGCGTCATCCACCACACCCAGCGGTGCGGGCTTGAGCTTCTTGAGGTTCTCAATGGCACGTGTGACGATGCCATTCTTGGGGCCTTCTTTGGCGGGCAGATCAAACAGTACGACGGGTACTTTGACGTTGACGAGGTGGGCTGCGATTTGCGCGCCCATCACGCCTGCGCCGAGCACGGCGACTTTACGGACTTGGAAACGGGACATAAGTTTTCCTGAATTGGTTTACTGGATGCGGGTCCAGGTCTGCGTGCGGCCAAAGAAGGCGATAGAACCGCGCATCTCCAACTTCTTGCCACCTTCGATGGGGGTTAGGCGGGCGTTGTATTCCTTGCCCTCTGCAGGGTCAAGAATCTTGCCGCCGTCCCAGACCTCTTTGCCTTCCACCTTTTTCACGCCACGGATGATCTCAAGCCCGACGATGGGCTTGCCTTTACGGTCATCTTTGCACTCGTCGCACTTGTCTTCGGGCTTTGCCGCAGGGTCGAGCCGCTTCTCGATGCGGGCGGTGACGACACCACCTTCCTCGACGATGCGGATTTCCGACTTGGCCTGGCCGGTCTTATCGTCCACTTGGCGCCACAAGCCCACGGGGCTCATTTGGGCCATAGCGGCAGTGGCAGTCAGGCCGAGAGCAATTACGAGCGATGTGCGAATCATGAATGTCTCCTGTCGTTTAAAAAGTGGGTGAGGCAAACGCAGTGATTTTTTAAGCCAGCGCGGCGTTGGTGTCCATCAAAACTTTGGAGCCAGTGCGGGCAGTGCGCATCAGGGTCGCGGTTTCGGGGAACAGCTTGGCGAAGTAGAAGCGTGCGGTCTGCAGCTTGGCGGTGTAGAACGGGTCGGTGCTACCGGCCGCAATTTCACGCAGCGCCACTTGGGCCATACGGGCGAAGAAGTAGCCGAACACCAGGTGGCCTGCCACACGCAGATAGTCCACGGCGGCAGCGCCTACTTCGTCAGGATTCTGGAAACCCTTGAAGCCGACTTCGGTGGTGAACTTGGTCATCTGCTCGCCCAGGATGGCGATCGGAGTGATGAATTCAGCCATCTTTTCGTTCACGCCTTCTTCAGCCACCAACGCGCCGACCAGCTTGCCGAACTTCTTCAGCGTGGCGCCGTTGTTGCCCAAGACCTTGCGACCCAACAAATCCAGAGACTGGATGGTGTTGGTGCCTTCATAGATCATGTTGATGCGGTTGTCGCGCACAAACTGCTCCATGCCCCATTCCTTGATGAAGCCGTGGCCGCCGAAGACCTGCATGCAAGCGTTGGTGGCAATGTGGCCGTTGTCGGTCAGGAAGGCTTTGGCAATCGGGGTCAGCAAAGCGAGCATTTCGCCTGCGTCTTTGCGCACCTTTTCATCGGGGTGGTTGTGCTCTTTTTCCAGCAACATCGAGCAGTAGACCTGCAGCGCACGGCCGCCGTCTGCGTAGGCACGGGCGGTCATCAGCATCTTGCGTACATCGGGGTGCACGATGATGGGGTCAGCAGGCTTGTCTTTGGCCTTGGTGCCGGACAGGCTGCGCATCTGGATACGGTCTTTGGCGTAGGCCAATGCGTTCTGGAATGCGACTTCGGTGAGGCCCAGGGATTGGTTACCCACGCCGAGACGCGCGGCATTCATCATCACGAACATGCCTTGCATGCCCTTGTTGGCTTGGCCCACCATAGTGCCCACGGCGTCTTCCAGCACCATTTGGCAAGTGGCGTTGCCGTGAATGCCCATTTTGTGCTCGAGGCCGCCACAGTAGATGCCGTTGCGCTCACCCAAGGAGCCGTCCGCATTCACATGGAACTTTGGGACGATAAACAGGCTGATGCCTTTGATGCCGGGAGGCGCATCGGGCAAGCGGGCCAACACCAAGTGAATGATGTTGTCGGTCATGTCGTGTTCGCCGGCGCTGATGAAGATCTTGTTGCCGGTGATCTTGTAGGTGCCGTCGGCCTGTGGCTCGGCCTTGGTGCGCATCAGGCCCAGGTCGGTACCGCAGTGTGGTTCGGTCAGACACATGGTGCCGGTCCACTCGCCGCTGGTCATCTTGGGCAGGTAGGTGGCTTTTTGCTCAGGGGTGCCGTGGGTTTCCAGCGCTGCGTAGGCGCCGTGGGTCAGACCGGGGTACATAGTCCACGCTTGGTTGGCGCTGTTGAGCATTTCGTAGAACATGCTGTTCACTACGTAGGGCAAGCCTTGGCCGCCGTACTCAGGGTCGCAAGCCAGTGCAGCCCAGCCGCCGTCGATGTACTGGCGGTAGGCTTCCTTGAAGCCCTTGGGGGTGGTGACCGCGTGGGTGGTCTGGTCGATCGTGCAGCCTTCCGTGTCGCCGCTGATGTTCAGGGGGAAGGCCACTTCGGCAGCGAACTTGCCGCCCTCTTCCAACACGGCGTTGATGGTTTCCACATCCATCTCAGCGTGTTTGGGGATTTGCTGCAGGTCTTGCGCCACATTCAGCACTTCGTGCATCACAAATTGCATGTCGCGCAGGGGGGGGGTGTAAGTAGGCATGTTGCTTTCTCCTGATGAACTGGTTGGGTATGGGTGGGTTTAATTAAGGGTGACCGGGGTCACGGCATATCGCGCAAGGATGTTGGAAAAGCCTTGGTTCGCGCGCTCGATGGAACCGGGATTTTTGAGAAAACGGGCCTCGTAGTGCAAGGCGAGGATCAAGCCGTGGATCTCAAATGCCATTTGCTGCTCGTCGGCATCCGAGCGCAGGTGACCACATTGCTTGGCCAAGACGACGGCGCGGTACAACGCGCTGAGCCAGGTTTGGACCGAGAAGGCCAGGGCATCACGCACGGGGCCTGGACGGTCATCGAATTCGACGGCACCGCTGATAAAGATGCAGCCAGATTGGATTTCTACCGCGACGCGCTTCATCCAATTACCGAACAGCGCTTGAACGCGAGGCAGCCCACGATCCGCATGGAGCGCCGGGTAAAACACTTCTTGCTCGAAGCGACTGAAGTATTCACGAACCACCGAGATTTGCATCTCTTCGCGGGAGCCAAAGTGCGCAAACACACCGGATTTGCTCATTTGGGTGACTTCTGCAAGCACCCCGATGCTCAAGCCTTCGAGGCCAATCTGCGTGGCGAGGCCCAACGCGGCCTCGACGATAGCGGCCTTGGTTTGCTGGCCTTTCTGCATCGCACGTCGAGCGGGCGCGCGCTTGGTAGCGGGCTCGGTAGCGGAGTGCTCGATAGCGATTTCAGCGGCAAGCGACATAGACGAGTGACAATCAAAATAGAACGATCGTGCTATTTTGCAGCATTTCACTCGACACTGTGAAGTACCCACCCCCTCTAGAGGGTCACTTCTAAGGCAAACTAGGGTTTACCCCAGCATCAAACTCAATGCGCTGTCGAGGTGCTCCGACGGCAAGCGCTTGAACCCGGATCGGGCAAACCGCTGCAAGCGGCCCGCCACAAAAGCCACTGCAGTAGAAGCTTGAATTTGCGCATCAACCGCACCCACCTGCGTCGGTGCCGCCAAGCGGCCATCCCGAAGACATTGCTTGACCGTGGTTTCCACTTTGTCAAACAGCGCGTTCATGCGCTGCTGCAAGCGCTCGTGCTCCAGCACCAGTGCATCACCCACCATCACACGGGCCATTCCGGGGTTCTTTTCGACAAACTGCACCAGCATGCTGAGAATGCGATGCGACTGCCGCACGCCGACATCGGGGGCGGGGTCGGCGGCTTCTTTTTCGATGATCTGGTTGATCAGCGAAAAAATCGTTTGCTCGATGAAGTCAATCAAGCCCTCAAACATTTGCGCTTTGCTGGCGAAATGCCGGTACAGCGCGGCCTCGCTGACCTCCAGCCGCGCGGCCAATGCTGCGGTCGTAATGCGTTCGCCACCGGGTTGCTCCAGCATGCTGGCCAACATTTGGAGAATCTGAACCCGGCGCTCCCCGGGTTTGGGCCGCTTGCGCGTTGGCGCGTCGTCAGATGAAGTCTCAGCAGAGGTATCGGTCATGGCACGTCTGGTCTCAAGGGCTAGTTAGTGTTCACTTAAATTCTCGCACGCGCAACGCGCTAGGCTTTTCAAGCGAGGGGAAAGCGGAGTGTCACCCGCAGCCCCTTGCCTCCAGCACCTGCCTGCAACTCCAGCTGGCTGCGATGGACATGGGCAATTTCGCTGGCAATGGCCAGGCCCAAGCCATTGCCCTCGACGGCGGTACCCGCTACCCGGTAGAAGCGCTCCAGCACCCGGTAGCGCTCACCGGAGGGCACGCCGGGGCCATCGTCTTCGACCTCCAGAAATGCCTGGCCTTGTTGCCCGCACCGGATCGTGACCCGGCCGCCCTCTTGGGTGTATTTGATCGCGTTGTCCACCAAATTGGTCATCAGCTCGCGCAGCAACCACTCCTGGCCACTTACGTGAACCGGAGTCACGTCCAGCCCGAGGTCTATTTGCTTGGCCATGGCCGCATCCAGCTGGGATTCCAGCAGCGTTTCACACAGCTGCAAGAGGTCGACGCGTTGCAGTGGCTGAATGTTGGCGCTGCGCGAATCCGCCCGCGACAAGGCCAGCAATTGATTGGCAAGCTGCGAAGTGCGCCGCGCCGCATGGCGAAGCCGCAAGACCTGATCCGCTCCTAAAGTGATAGCGCCAGGCGCAGCTCTTTCGGAGGCTAGTGCCGCTTTTCCTTTGCTTCCATGCGGATCTACCACCTGCGCCCATGCTTCCACCTGTGCCTGGAGGCCGGCAAGCGGGGTGCGCAGTTGGTGCGCAGCATCCGCAACAAACCGGGCCTGGCTTTCTGCCTGCGCATTTACCAGGCCGAATAACCGATTCAGCGACTCCACCAAGGGCCTCACCTCGTCTGGCGACGCATCGGGGTCCAGGGCGGACAAATCCCTCGGGGAGCGACGCTCCAAGGCCTCGCGAAGGGTCAGCAAGGGGCGCAAAGCGGTACCCACCGCCCAGCGCACCGCAAAAAACCCAGCGAAAGCCAAAATCAGATTCGGCAACAACACCTTCAAGGCCAGTAAACGAAGCCATTGCTGGCGGGGGTCGGAACCGTCAGCAAGCCGCACCACAAGCTCACCAGCCACGGTTTGCACCCTTTGGCTGACGATGCGATAGGTGACGCCCTCAAACTCCTGGCTCGAAAAAGCAGGCTCTTTGGTGCTCGGCGGCATACCGTAGAGCCAGTCGGCCCCAGCCCGCACGACGCCATCCATGCCAACAACGGCCATGGCCGACATGCCCGGGCGGCTGTTCAGGAACTCGTCAACCGGCGGAGCGGTGAGCAGCACCAAGGCCGGCGACGATGGATCGCCTTTGGCAACCACCGAATCCGCCAGCAAAGGGACCATGCGGACCAATTGCCGGTCTTGCTGCAAGGCGGCACTGTCGGCAGAGCGGTAGTCGAACCACGCGTTCAGCATGGCCAACAAAAACAAGGGAAGCAGCAGCAACAGCAGCAAACGCCGCTGCAAACCCTTGGACATGCCAGAGGGGACCACTCAGGCTGCGGCCAGCTCTAGCCGGTATCCGAAACCGCGAATAGAGCGCAACGCGACGCCATGCGGCTCTAACTTCCCCCTGAGCCGGGAAATGTATACCTCTACCGCGTTGGGGGTGATTTCTTTGTCCCAGCCTGTCAGCGCCTGCAGCAGCTTGTCTTTGTTCGCGGGCTTGGGGGCCTGCAACAGCAAGTACTCCATGACGGTCCACTCGCGAGGGCCGAGCTCAAGTGCAGTAGCGGCCGCACCGTCTACCCGGATGCAAGCGACACGCTGCGCGGTATCCAGCTCCAGCGGACCGAAGCTCAGCACCGAGGAAGTAGCCGCCTGCGACCGCCGTAGCAAAGCCCGCAAGCGTGCCAACAACTCAGGCAGCTCAAAAGGCTTGACCATGTAGTCATCCGCCCCCATGTCTAGCCCCTGGACCCGATCCTGCAGCGCATCACGCGCGGTGAGGATCAATACCGGCATGGTCTGCCCTGCCTTGCGCATCGCTTGGGTGAGTGAGAGGCCATCCATGTTCGGCAAGCCGATGTCCACGACCGCCACATCAAACGACTCAGTTCTGGTGACCTCCAGAGCGCGCTCGGCACTGCCCACCCAATCGACGGCATAGCCGGCGTCAGACAGACCGAGTTTGATGCCGCTGGCAACCATCACGTCATCTTCTACGAGTAACAGACGCATCAAATGCCTTTTAAGCCCATGTGATATCTGCGCAAGCAGCTACAAAAACAATAGCAGCTTGACTCAATGGGAGCGGATCATGGTGCCGAAGGCTTGATCCGTCAGGATTTCGAGCAGCAGCACATGGGGCACCCGTCCATCGATGATGTGGACCGAATTGACACCGCTTTTGGCCGCATCCAGCGCACCGGCGATTTTGGGCAACATACCGCCACTGATGGTGCCATCGGCGAACAACTCATCAATACGCTGGGCGGTCAGGTCCGTCATCAAGGCGCCCTGCTTGTTCAACACGCCGCTGATGTTGGTCAACATCATCAGCTTTTCGGCTTGGAGCACCGTGGCCAACTTGGCAGCCACCACATCGGCGTTGATGTTGTAGCTCTCGTTGTTCTCACCAAAACCAATGGGGCTCACCACCGGGATGAACGCATCGTCCTGCAAGGCTTTCACCACACTGGGGTCGACACTGACAATATCCCCAACCTGACCCACATCGTGCTCTTTGCTCGGGTCTGCGTTGTCAAGCATCTTGAGCTTCTGGGCGCGGATCATGGCGCCATCGCGCCCGGTCAATCCGACTGCCTTGCCACCCGCCTGGTTGATCAAACCGACGATATCTTGCTGGACCTCTCCGCCGAGCACCCACTCGACCACTTCCATGGTTTCGGGATCTGTGACCCGCATCCCTTGGATGAACTCACCTTTCTTGCCGAGGCGCTTGAGCAACCCTTCAATTTGAGGGCCGCCTCCATGCACTACAACCGGATTGATACCCACCAGTTTGAGTAACACCACGTCTTCCGCAAAGGCTTTTTGCAGCGCTGGATCGGTCATGGCGTTGCCACCATATTTGATGACCATGGTCTTGCCATGGAACTTGCGGATATACGGCAAGGCCCGCGCCAGAATCTGGGCTTGATCGAAGGGGGCAATGGCTGTGGCGGATGTAACGTCGGTCATGAAAAGCACCAAGTTGAAAGCGATACCGAATGAGAATGTCCAAGGCTAAATTGTGCCGCATGTGTCCGGCACTCTACAGGTTGTGCTTCAAGCGGACTGATAACCCTGTACGTGCTTCAGCATGAACGCTTTGATGGCGTTGGCATCATTACGTTCGGCCGCGAGGTACAAGTTATCCAGCTCGGGCTTCAGCTGGTCCCACGGCACATAGGGTTCATGCGCCTTCATGATTCGAGGGTGCTCTGTCGCCTGCGGGTTGTCGCCAATCAGCAGCTCTTCGTAAAGCTTTTCACCGGTACGCAAACCTGTTAGAGCGATTTCTATATCTCCATCGGGATGTTCGGCGTCGCGAATAGAGAGCCCGGATAGCTGCACCATTCGGCGAGCGAGGTCCATGATTTTCACCGGCCCCCCCATGTCTAACACGAAGACATCACCACCCTGCCCCATGGCACCGGCTTGCAACACCAACTGTGCAGCCTCCGGAATCGTCATGAAGTAGCGGGTTACCTCTACATGGGTCACAGTGAGCGGGCCGCCTTCAGCCAGCTGCTTACGAAAAAGAGGTACCACGCTTCCGCTGGAGCCCAGCACATTGCCGAAACGAACCATAGAAAAGCGAGTGCGCGTGTTTTCCGCAGCCAAAGCTTGCAGCACCAACTCTGCCACTCGCTTGGTAGCTCCCATCACATTGGTGGGGCGTACGGCCTTATCGGTGCTGATAAGAACAAAGCGCGCCACGCCCGCATCAGCCGCAGCCCGCGCGAGGTTTACGGTACCAAAGATGTTGTTGCGCACGCCTTCGCCAGGATTTTCTTCCACCATGGGCACATGTTTATAGGCGGCAGCGTGGTACACGACTGATGGCTTATAGGCCGCCAGAATTTCGCGCAGGCGCTCAACGTTAGCAACACTACCCAAAAGAGGAACCAACTCGACGGGGGTTCCACTCTTTAAGCCAATCGCCAAAAGCTCTTGATGGATTGAATACAAGCCGAATTCATTGTGATCCAGCAAGAACAATTTAGTGGGCGCTTGCAAACAAATTTGGCGAGCTAGTTCAGAGCCGATGCTGCCACCCGCACCACTTACCAATACAACTTTGCCAGTCAACTCGCGGTTCAATAATTCTTCGGACGGAGGCACCGGATCCCTGCCAAGCAAATCTTCGATATCAAGTTCCCGGATATCCTGAATCGTCACTTTACCGCTGGCTAGGTCCGAGATGCTGGGTAGCGTCCGCACGTGAACCGGCAATCCGTCCAGCTTCGCGATAATTTGGTTTCGCCGCTCACGTGGCGCATTAGGCATGGCGAGCAAGATATCTGTAATCGCCTCATTCGAGACCAGCCGTGACAATGCGTTTGAAGAGTAGACAGGAAGGTCGTTCAAACTTCGCCCCGCCATAGTCTCATCATCATCTACAAAGCCGACCAACTCATACTGCCGCGCCACCCCCAAAGCAGCGGCCGTCTGGGCCCCCTCGTTGCCGGCCCCATAAATTAATAGGCGCCCTTCAGAGCCACGAGAAGTCGCATCCACTCCGGCCAGCCAGAATCGGGCAAACGCACGACTGGCGCCGACCAAGACCAGAAATACCAATGGCTGGAGTAACCCCAAACTGCGCGGAACCATTGGCCATTGATGCCACATCAGCAGGGAGGACAACGCAAGCGCATAGAGAGCGACTGCTTTCCCCGTCGCAATCAATGCCGCTTGACCGGTGTACCGGAAGATTGCACGATAAAGCCCGAAGCGGATAAATATCGGGATTACCAACACAGGAGCAATGCCATAAACCCACCACTGTGCTTCCGCGGGCCTGTGCAATCCATCTAGTCGCAACGAATATGCGATCCATGTGGAAAAAATCGCGAGCAGCACATCCAGTGCGATCACGATCAATCGCTTAGCCCATCGCGGCCAAGCGAGCACCTTACTGTGCATTGATGGCGAAAGATTCCTTGGACTGACCTTGTGCGATCAAGGCCGACAACCACTTGGGCGTTAAACCACGGCCGGACCAAGTCTCTCCATTGGGGCCACGGTATTTTGGGGGCACGGCAACCGCAACCCTCTTGGGCGCTTTTACCGTCTTTTCAGTACCAACTTTGGCTTTGCGTCCGCCTTTACCTGCCTTCGCAGGTTTGGCAGTTTGCAAGTCTTTGACGGTAATACCGAAAGCTTGCATTTTGGCCAAAATCTCCTGAACCGTACCGCCGAATTCTTTAGACCTGATTTCGTTAGCTTGCTTTTGCAGCTTATCGATTTGGCTTTGGATATCAATTAGATTGGACATGTTCAACTCCGAAATTAAAAACAAAGTGGATACTACATCAGTGCGCAACACCACTACGCCGAATTACCCTAGCAGCCGTTGTGTATATGATGTAGATATCAAATGTTAGCGAGCGGCGATTCAAATATTCGACATCGAACGCTACTTTTTGGCCAATAGGCAGTTCGTCCCGCCCGTTAATCTGCGCCCAGCCAGTTAAGCCTGGAAGCAATACATGCACGCCCGCCTCTGTGCGCAAATCAATCAAGTCTTGTTGGTTGAATAGCGCCGGCCTCGGGCCCACAAAACTCATGTCACCCTTAAGGATGCTCCAGAGTTGCGGCAACTCATCCAGACTACTTTTGCGTAAAAAACTTCCGATCTGCGTCAGGTATTCCTCAGGGTTATCCAATAGATGGGTTGCTACAGCGGGGGTGCCAACTCGCATACTGCGAAATTTTGGCATTGTGAATATCCGGTTTCCTCGCCCCACGCGCTTTGACCAATATAGCGCAGGCCCTACCGAGGTAATGCGGACCAATAGCGCCACAAACACAATAGGCACCAGCAAAAACACCGCTGCGAGAAAGACTATTAGCAGATCAAAAAGACGTTTCATCATATGTTTCTAAAAGTACTCGCCTCAAGCCTTCATCCAACGTCACCAACGGCGCCCAGCCCAACAACTCGCGCGTTTTAACAATATCCACCTGCAAAGACCCACATAGCCGCTGCACTACATCGCCCTTGCCCAGCAGAGCAGCAACGGCTTTGAGCAGGGCTGCCGGCACAGGCAGCAGGCGTGCGGGGTGGCCTTGATTGTTGGCGGCCAGGGCTTGGCCCATGGAGCGCAGCAACTCAGTGGTGGACACGTCTTGCCCGTCTGACACCATGAAGGTCTGGTTGGCTGCCGCCGGGTGGGTGAGGCAGGTGATGATAAGGTCGACAAGGTTATCTAGCGACACCAAGCTGCGCTGGTTGTTTACAGCGCCCAAGGGCAGCGGCACTCCGCGTTGCAACCAACGCACCATGGTGGCAAAGTTGGCCTTAACGCCGGGCCCATACACCAAGGGCGGGCGAATAATTACCACCTCCATACCGGTCCGGGCGGCCAATTCGCGCAAGCCCTGCTCAGCTTCCATCTTGGACACCCCGTACGCATCCTGCGGCGCGGGCGCGTCGTCAGCCCCAAAGGGCTGGCCTGGTTGCGTGGCCTCTCCGTTGACCTTGACCGAGCTAATAAACACGAAACGCCGCACACGCGCTGCGGCAGCTTGGCGAGCCAGGTTCAGGGTGCCATCCACGTTGACGTGGCGAAACTCAAGCAATGGGTCAGCCGCAACGTCACGCATGATGTGCGCGCGGGCAGCCAGGTGCACCACAGCGCTGCAGCCCGCCAACGCAGCTTGCCAACAGGTGGACTCATCCACCGCGCCAACTGCCACACTGGGCCCCACGCTGGGCAGATCAGCCGCAGCGCGCGTAGCAGCCTGCACCGCAAGCCCGGTGGCTGCGGCACGCATGCAAATCGCACGCCCTACAAAGCCGTTGGCACCGGTGACCAGCACACTCATGCTAATGGCCCTGGTTTTACCAACCTAGCCGCCACGACCTGCCAGGCCCGGCTTACCAACTTGTTCGCCCAAAAGCTAAAAACATTAAAAGGCACCTTGTTTTTACGAAGTGCCTCAAAAATTGCTTTGTTTTGCTGCCACACATTACCCCAGCTTTGATTGGATGTGCCGCCCAAGCGCATACGCACTAGTACATGAGGAATGTAGACGGACTGCACAGCGCCACGTTCAAGGTAGCGCATCATGAATTCCACATCTGCCGCCAACTTAAAAGACTCATCAAAACCACCCAGACGCCGCAAGGCAGATTTACGTATGTAAAAAGTGGGGTGCGCCGGGCACCAGCCCTTGGAAAAGTCGCCTTTGGTAAAAGGCTTTGATTTCCAAAAGCGAGCAACGCGACTGTTATCAGGAGTAACGTACACCAAGTCAGCAAAACACGCCTCTACCGACGCATCTTGAAAAGCCGCAGCCACCTTTTCAAGCACAGCAGCATCAGCATAAAAATCATCAGAATTTAGGAAACCAATAACCTCGCCGGTGGCAAGCCGCAGCCCTTTGTTCATAGCGTCGTAAATGCCGCTGTCTGGCTCGGATACCAAAGTTAAACCGGGGTAGCGGTGCGCTGCGACCACTGCAAGGGTTGAGTCCTTCGATTTGCCGTCAATGACCAAATGCTCAAAATTCTGATGCGTCTGCATCGCCACTGTACGCAGCGTATCGGCAATAGTGGCGGCGCTGTTGTAGGCGACGGTGACGATGGATATTTTCATTTATTAACCGAAACAGCAAATGTCGCGTCGTGAACCGTCACGCTCAACATTTGTCTAGCCACTGTTTCCCAATCTTTTGGGATTATCATTAACTGCGCATGCCAATTTGGCCACCAGCCCTGAGTAATTCGGTGCATGAGCTCAAGTAGCGCCGCGCGCAAGGACTCAGCCGAATCCGGGTCAAAGTAAATTGCCTGATCACCGCATAGAATACGCGCATAGGGCAGGTCTGGGCAAACGATGGGCAAGCCCACAAACATCGCCTCAATGAGCGGAAATCCATAACTTTCTTCCTTCGACAGGAATAAAACTGCATCAACAGATGCATAGGATTCAATCATTTGAGCCGCAGACAAAAAGCCTTTGCACCGCACCCAATCTAAATAACTAGCCGGATGTGCTGCAAGGTCGAGGGTTAGGTCAAGACTCTTCACTGGCCAAACTTGCTGCCGATCAATACTCGATAAAAGCGCATGATTTTTATGCGGATACCCAGCTGCAGGATAAATTAGGTGCAATGCATCAACAGACTTATCAACGATACGACCTACACGCCTGAGACCGCTCTTAAGCAACCAATCCGGCACTGGTTGCGCAATAACGTGCACTCGCCCCACCACGAAGGGGTAACTGCGCTCCAACTCGGCTTTCATGACATTGGTTTGAACAATAAAGGCTTGAACTCTTTTCAAGTTAAATCGAAAAATCGCGCGAGCCACCAAATATCGAAAACTACTCAGACGAAGTTTCCCGCCCTTTGGAACAATTAAATTAGGCGTTTGCACAAAAACTATTTGAGGGCATTTACATCTCAAAGGTAAATCACCGAGAACAAGAAGCGGTGTCACGCCGTCGAACTTACCAGACAGCAAAACGCATTCCAGCACACGCGACAATGCATTGCTAACCCTACGCCGATAAACGGCTATGACTGTATTCACATGTTCGCTGCGGTAAGTAGAAAGCAAACCTCTATCTGGTAACTCTATCCGGCTGATGACGACACCTGAATCGCGTTCAAGCGCGGGCAACAAAGACAGAAGCAACTGGGTGGCACCGGCACCTGCTACGTTAGTGAGGTGCAGACGAACCATGGGTTTGTTAGGTTCTCTGGTCATTCATTCCTCCGTACCAAGGAGATTTAATATGCGACCGCTCGTCAATATTGGCCAGCATGACTTTCAACATGTACGCAGCAGCACGGGACGGCTGAATAGCCTCCGCCGCCGCCGGGCACGCAGCTTTACATGCTTGTTGCATGTCCGAGTTCTGAGCAAGCAACACAAACAGTGCAGACAGAGCGGTGGCATCACCGCGTGCGAACAATTTACCGGCACCAAAAGTTTCAACCAACACGCGGGCACCCACCTGGTCGCTGCAAATTGCTGGGACGCCCGCGCACAGAGCCTCATTTACTACCACACCCCAACCGTCGTACTGGCTGGGCAGCACCAAAAAGTCGTACCCCGGCAAATATTGCTGGGTCTGGCCAAAAGGGATCAGACCCCTGTAGCAGACGTTTTTTTCGTCAATGTCGAATAGGCGCGGATCACCGGGGCCAAATATGTCCAGCTGTATGTCTGCACCACGAGCAACACCCATGTATACCGCTTCGATTAACGTATCCAACCCCTTTCTACTAATTAAACTCCCAACGAATACCAAGCGAAGTTGGGCTGACCTGCGAACTGACTGTGCCGCTTCTGTGCTTGGTACAAGCGCAGGAACAAAATAACCAAAAGGAAAAATTTTTTCTCTCGGCATACCGGCTTCCGCATACTGTTGCACAGCAAGTTGCGACATAGCAAAAACACCGCAGATGCGTTTACGAAGCGTCAAAACGTAGACTCGATACAAAAATGGCCGAAGTTTTGCTTTAACACGCTCACGAACTATACTGCGATCACCAAAGTAACCTAAAGCAACCGGTGAGTAAGGCTCTGATATGAGGTAACAAGTGATACCCATAAGCGTTGCCGTCCACATTAAAAAATACAAACGCGGGTCTTCAAATACACTGCCAAAAAAGTGCACATGTTCTCGGTTTTTCCACAATACTCTTAAGCTGCTTCGAAGAAAGCTAGCCGCGGGTATTAATGCACGTGGAACACTCATTACGCTTGTGTCTACCCAACCCTGAGCTTGTCTAGTCGAATCCTCAAAACGCGAAACATAAGCGAGCATTGATGCGTCGCTCTGCAGGGCAAGCTCATGGTGCGTAAAGGCCTGATGGTCTGTTAAGACCGGTTGCCAAGTAAAGATTTTTGAAAATGACTTTTTCATCCGTTTGATTCAAAAAAGAACGCGCGTAACTGTTTGCCCATTTGAAACGGTGCGAACCTATTCACCACGGTTTGCCTGCCATTTTTTGCCGTATTTTGAGCAGCGATACGGTCGCGCACGATGCCAGCCAAGCTGACTATCAATGATTCTGGGTCATTCCGGTCCAAATACCGCGCACCATCACCGAATACAGCACGTACATCGCTGATATCGCTGGAAAGCACCAATAAGCCCGCCCCAGCAAATTCGATTACTTTTGAGGGGAAAGTTGTATCCGCCAAATGCCCCCCCACCGGCTTTAGAGCTAGGCCCACGTCGCAGATGTTTAGTATCTCGCGGTAACGATTGTCGGTCGTGCGGCCGTGTACATGGACCCTGGGCACACCCGAGGTAGCGGCTAATTGTTGAAACAAAGGCAAACTTGCACCCTTACCTGTTATTTCAAAAGTCAGTAGATCACACCATGCGGGCTGACGATCTCGCAACCGCCGAATCGCCTCGGCCAAAGTGTCCGCTCCAGTTGAGGGTGTGAGCGTGCCTGGCATTAAGCAAGTAACTGCTGTGGACTGAAGCCGCAGTTCGTAGCAGTTACTTTCAGCAGTGCCGTAATAGGCAAGCGTCGGTCGGATAGATGTCATTGGCTCAAGTGCGCTGCACGCCAGCAAGGCACCAGACCGGCAATGCTTTTCAAACTGCGTGACAAGAAACCTCGACAACACACCAAGCGATTTCCCGGACTCTACTTCGCCATCCTCTAGATCGAGAAAACATTTATAGCCAAGAAAACTGGCAAGGTACAAAGACGGCAAGTAAGCTAACTGCCTATTATAAAAAACAATCACCTTGTTAGGTCGCGAGGCGAAGCGATAAACAGCTTTCAAATGCCCGAACAGCGACAACAGCTCAGACCAAACCCGCAAATGCGAGAAGGGCGCATAAACAGTAAGAACCCGGTCTACGCGGCACACCTTTACGCGGTAGCAGTCACCTGACCCGCTTGCTCTGCCACGGCCTAAACTCAGCACATATGCGCGCACACCGGCCAGCTTAAGCGCTAAACACATATTGAATACTTTTCGTGACGCGGCCGGGCTATCGGTCGTAATTTGTCTTTGTAGCCGCGTAGCGTCGTCTAGCGCGTTGCACATCACGAGAACCAGCGGCTGGTTATTCTTAGGCAGTCCCAGAGCCATCACGACAAGCTTTTCTTAATTTTCGCGGGTACGCCAGCTACGAGTACGTTGGCTGGTACGTCACGCGTAACGATGCTGCCGGCGGCTACCACACTGCCGGGGCCAACAGAAACACCGCCAAGAATAATACTTTTAGCACCGATCCAACAACCGTTACCGATAGTTATGGACTTTGCTGTGCCATTACCCGCACGTCGTTCACTTGTACCCATTACATGACTGCCGGTTATGAACTCCACACCCGGCCCAACATCAACACGGCTACCAATATAAATTGGAGCATCTAGATGCGAGTGAAAAATTACGCCCGGACTTAGCCACGTATCAGCCGCTATACGCACACGACCTCGACCGTACACCCAACCCCTTCCGCAAAACTTGACGCCGATTTCAAGCTCCAACCCAGACCAAAGAAGAAGCAGACGACGAAAATAGAAAAGACGTGATGGCGGTAGCACGCTTAAAAACAGGTTTGCAAAGTGCCTAATCATGACCTAACCACAGACGTTTCCAGCACCAGCAGGCTTCATCATCTCTTGTACCACTGCCCCGCCCTGCAAACTAGCAACCCACTTAAGTTGCTTCTGGGCTTTGCCAGGATCAGCACAGTTAATCAAAATATCCGACGGCCTGAACAGTTTGGGGTCTTGAAGCACATGGTCGCGCCAATCTAGCTGGTGCAACTCAAAAGCGGTTGCCACAAACTCTTGCAATGAAAAGGTATGGCCGGTGGCTATCACGTAGTCGTCTGGGCTGTCCTGCTGCAGCATCAACCACATCGCCTCTACATAGTCCGGCGCCCAGCCCCAATCACGTGAAATATCCATGCGGCCAAGGATTAGCTTTTCTGTGGAGCCAACCGCAATGCGTTTAGCGGCTTGCACAATTTTTTGGGTAACGAAGCGGCTTGGCCGCAATGGCGATTCGTGGTTAAACAAAATGCCGGTGCAGGCATACAAACCATAGGCCTCGCGATAATTGTTCACCAGCCAATAGGCCGACGCTTTGGCCACGGCGTAAGGGCTGCGGGGGCTAAAGGGCGTTGTCTCGGTGGCGGGCGCGCCGCCCGTGTCGCCGAAACACTCGCTAGACCCGGCGTGATACTGCCTAGCGGGTTTATCCATCATGCGGCAGGCCTCCAGCACGTTAAGCGTGCCCAGCATGAAGCTCTGAATTGTCTCGGCGGGCTGCTCAAATGACAAACCCACAGACGACTGGCCCGCTAAAAAATAAACCTCGTCGGGCTGGGCTGCCTTCATGGCCATCAAGACGCTTCTAAAGTCTTCCGGTGCCATTGATAAGAGGTTAACCCGGCTATGAACCCCCAATCGCTGAAGGTTTGCAAAGCTACCACCCTGCGCATCCCTAGAAGTGCCGAAGACGCGGTAGCCCTTACCAAGTAACAGGCGCGACAAATAGGCACCGTCTTGCCCGCCCACGCCACATATCAAAGCAGTTTTCAATGGGCATCCTTGGCTATAAGTACTTTTTGATAAACCGCATGCGTTTCACGGGCGCAGCGCTCCCATGAGAACAATTGCAGGCGCTGCCGCCCTGCGGCAACTAGAGCGTTGCGGCGCGTTTCATCAAAAACCACACTGGCAATTGCCTCGGACTGCGCCTGCACATCCAACGGGTCGAAATAGGCCCCCGCATCGCCGACCACTTCGGGCATTGAACTGCTGTTGCTGGATACCACCGGGCAATCGTGCGCCATGGCCTCAAGCGGCGGCAGGCCAAAACCTTCGTAAACCGACGGATACACAAAGGCACGGGCACGGGCATACAGCCCACCTAGCACCGCGTCGCCCCCACCAACCTGCCGCACTGCATTGGGGCCAAACCCAAGCGTGGCAATCAGCGCGTGCTCAACACTGTTAAATGGCCCGCCACCAAACGCCACCACGTCAATGGATTTTTTTAACGCAGGGTTTAGAGCAACGGCCCGGAGCATCCGCTCAAAGTTTTTGTAACCACCACGCGAGCCAACGTAAAGCAAAAAAGGGCTTGTTAGGCTAGCTTGTGGCTCGATGGCCCTTGGCAGTGCATCAAACTTCTCAAACCCAAGGTGCACCACAGAAACCTTGTGATCCGGCATCCCAAACATGGAGCACAAGTCGTTTTTAGTACTGTGCGATATGCATATAACGTGATCAGCGCGGGAAACGGCTATTTTTTTGTTTCCAACAGCTGGGTCTTTAGCGGAGAAATTGGCTGCATATTTTTCGTGGATCATATCGTAGACGGTTATTACACGGCCCTTGGTACCGGCACACACCGGCTTGGCATTGTAATAAGTTTCATGCAGTATGTCGGCAGGCAAACTATGCAATTTAATGTTACTTAGATAGTGATTCGCCAGCATCACCAAACGGCCCGTTTTTGGCGGGAATCGCTTCAGCCGAAACCCGTGCACCATCGAGTTGGGCACGTCTCGCAGATAGCAATTGAGGTGAATGGGCGCAACCACATCAATTTGATCCCCCAGCGCCAGTAAACCTTGGGCCAAGCGAACAAAATAGCGAGAGATACCGCCATAGGATTGCTGTGTGAAGATTTGATGGTCGTAAACGATTTTCACGACTTTGCACTCATTTTTTCAAAGTCCGACCAAATTTTTGATCGAAGCTTGCGGCTAAACAACGATGGCATACGTCGCGCTACACGTGCTTTCAAATTCCATTCCGTTGCACTAATTGGCTTATCAGTAAATAGGTGATACCCGACTCCATCGGTCACCATATGCTTATTAAATTTCTCAGCAATGAACTGTAAGGTTTGCAACCTAAAAAATCCAATGTGTTGCCCATGGTCAAGGCCGTAGTACCACCACTTATCTGGCAGCGGCGCAGGTGTGGCAATCAAACTGGTAGAGATGAGTAAATTGGGGGCAACTGCAAATAGTTTTTCAACTTCAAGCAACGGATCAACAAAATGCTCGAATGCTTCAAAAGCAGTGACCAGCTCGGCTTTTTCTGTTGTGTGTTCAAAGCCTACTGCAAGCAAGTTTTCGCAATAGGGGTCCGACCAAAGGGCCTCTACCCCGCGGTCGCGCAGCAGCCTCACAAGGATGCCGTAGCCACCAGCGCAATCAACCACTGTACCGCTTGCCCTATTTAGTACGGACAATGTAGCCAAGACCAACCCAATATTCGACAGATTGCGAGCCATAATGCCGGTATCGCAATTATTGATAGCTGATTCGTAAGCTCTATCTAGCCAGTGTGGCTGTTCGGTTTGAACATAGCTGCAAACAGCGCAATCGAAATAATTAATATTTACATCAAAAATACTAGCGCCAAATATCGAATTTATGCTTGCATTACCGCACAGACGGCAAGAACCAAAGCCCATATCTCCTGAATACGTACTCATTGTTCTTCTCAAAATTTAAATAGAAATCTTCTGTACATATAACCGTAGACGGCTGCAACGCATATTATGTATGAAAAAACTGTTGCCCCAATCAAACCCGAAATACCGAAATCATGCACTAAAAGCATCTTCAAGGGCAAAGCAATCAAGACAAATAAAGTTGTTACACGGACTTGCAAGCCAATAACTCCAGAGCCATTCAAAAACATAGCAAATGCATTACCACAAGCATCCAACACCGACCATACCGCATACAGTGCCACAAAACCAAAACCAGCAGTGATTGCACTCTGCGTCCAATATTTAACTAGCCAAGGGTAAATAAACAGCAGTACGATTGCAGACAACGTCGCCAGACTAAACGTCAGCAGCATGCTTTTACGAAGCGTCTTCCTTATAAAATCTCCGTCGCCCCTTGCATCTGCATCAGCGTATGCCGGCCATAGAGGTGCGTTAATAATATTTAAGGGCTGTGTTGCGAACTGGAAAAGTCGTTGCACCACACTAAAAACCGCTACCTGCGCCGCCCCTAATGCATTGGCGATAATCAGGCTGTCTGCCCCCCAGCCGACCATCATGCCAATTTGCAGCAGAAAGAACAATCCGCCTGCCTTAATTAAGAATTTGGATTCAGCAACAACTCCGAATACAGAACAACGAATTGAAAATAGCCCGTCCTTTGCCAGCTTTACAAGCAAAACAAGGCCGTTAATTATTTGTGCACCCATCACAATACAAAGCAATACTAGTATGCCTTGTTTAGTTTCGGCCGCATACCACATGGCAACGCATGCAAAGACTGTGGTGAACGCGGTTACAAGATGCACTATAAAACCTTGCTGCATGCCCACATAAACTCTGGCGACCCCAGATGAAAAAATATTTGCCCCAAAAAGTAACGCAAAACCAATGGCTGCGATCCGCACTTCAGGCAGGAGCGCTTGGTCTGTGACTTTGATGATCTTTTCCCAAGGTAGAGACACAGCGAGGAGACATAACAATGCACCGATACAGACACCAATAATGGCTAAAAATCCCAAGCCACCGCTGATCGTACTGCGCAACAGTGGTCTGTCGGACAATGCCGCTCGCTGGGCGACGTGGTTGGTTAGCGCATTACCGACACCTAAATCAAGAAAGGTCAAAATAGCTGCAAAACTCGCCACAGTCATCCAGATGCCAAAGCGCTCGGCACCAAGATAGGGCAGGGTTAGGCCCACACTGAGCAGCGTTAGTGCAATGCCAAAAACTCTACTTAGCACATTGGCGATTATTGATACTGCTGCCAATCGGTACCGCTCAGCAGCTCGACCTTGCTCAGTTTGTTGATCAAAGGGTCTCAATCGAACATAACGGATAACGTTGAGCACTTTCAACCTGGGCACCTAGCACTATGGTTACCACCACAAACGGAACCGACAAAGCTTTTCATCGTTACTGAACGCGCATCTTTGGCAGTGGGGTCGTAGTCGATAGGGGTGGCGCTGATGACAAAGTGGGCGCCGGTGTAGGCGTCTTGCTTGTCTAGCGTGGCACGAAAGTTGAGCGGTTTGTTAGTTAAAAAATCTTGCCGCTCGGCGTCTTCAATGGGGGATTGGTTGCGGTTAAGCATGTCCACCTTGGCGGGCAACATGTCTAGCGCCACTACTTCGTGGTACTGGGAAAGCAACACGCCGTTGGCTAAGTCTACGTAGCCGGTGCCGGCTATGGCGATTTTTAGTTGTTGCATGGCTACCGCCTGACAACGAAGTAAAACACCTGCACCACCCGCTCGATGTGCTCGCGCAGCACAGGGTGCACAATGCGGTCAAACACCGAGAGGTTAACTGGGTAGGGTATGGTCGACTCATCGAGCTGGGCAGCTATGTGCCTCAGTGTTGTGAGGGTTAAGTCTTGGCCAAATAGAGTAAGGTCGATGTCGGAGCCTAGGCTTTGGCTACCTTTGGCCCTTGAACCATAGACGACTGCTTTATCTACCTCGGGCACGACAGCCAAGATGCGCCGAATGATGCTGCAGGTGGCGCGAGGCAAACCGAATTCGAGCATAGTCAAAGGCTGGAGGCAAAGCGTTGCTGCAGCGCCATGAGTGCAGGGTAGTAACGGCCAACAATGGCTTCAGATAGTGTGTTGGCCACAGCTGGGTTGTAAATGTGGCTGGAGAGGTTGCGTTTTTCGATCATATCCATCCAAGGCTCGCCATCGGCCACTAGACCCCTGTCGAAGGCTTCGTGCACTGTGCTTCTGGAACCCACAAGCCCTTGAATACCCTCCATTTCAAGGTAGTCTTTGAGTACGTTCCACGCAAGCTCATGCGTGAACTCGAAGCCTTGAAGCAAGCCCTGCTGCTCAAGATCTGACAGGGGTCTTTGTGCTTTGCGCTCGATGGCGAGGGTAAGCTGGTGCATGGCGCGTTGAGAGTTATCGAAACGCCGCCTCCAGCGCACGTCATGGCTGCTTGTGCTTGCGCCTTGGCCCATGATTCTCTATTCCACGCTCACGTTGACGTTGTAGCCATTGGCCTTGAGCAGCGCATGCTGCTTGGCCTGCGCTAGGTCATGGGCGACCATCTCTTTGCACATCTCCTGCGCCGTAATCTCCGGCACCCACCCCAGTTTCTGTTTGGCTTTGGTCGGGTCCCCCAGCAGGGTTTCCACCTCCGCCGGGCGGAAATAGCGGGGGTCAATCTTGACGATGGCTTTATCGTTCCAGTAACCGACTTCTTCCACGCCATGGCCTTGCCAGCGCAGTGGCATGCCTAGCTCTGCGGCGGTCCATTCAATAAACTGGCGCACGCTGTATTGCACGCCGGTGGCAATAACAAAGTCTTCGGGCGTGTCTTGTTGCAGCATCATCCATTGCATGCGCACGTAGTCCTTGGCGTGGCCCCAGTCGCGCAGGGCGTCCATGTTGCCCATGTAGAGGCATTGCTCCAAGCCTTGGGCGATATTGGCCAGGCCACGGGTAATTTTGCGGGTAACGAAGGTTTCGCCGCGGCGGGGGCTTTCGTGGTTAAACAAGATGCCGTTGCATGCGTAAATGCCGTAGGCCTCGCGGTAGTTGACCGTTATCCAGTAGGCATACATCTTGGCCACTGCATAGGGGCTGCGGGGGTAAAAAGGGGTGGTTTCCTTTTGCGGGATTTCTTGCACTAGGCCGTAGAGCTCGCTGGTACTGGCTTGGTAGAAGCGGGTTTTCTTCTCTAGGCCAAGGATGCGGATGGCTTCTAGGATGCGGAGGGTGCCTATGGCGTCTACGTCGGCAGTGTATTCGGGGCTCTCAAAGCTAACGGCCACGTGGCTTTGGGCGCCCAAGTTATAGATTTCGTCCGGCTGCACTTGCTGGATCAGCCGCGTGAGGTTGCTGGTGTCGGTTAGGTCGCCGTAGTGCAGTTTGAAGCGAGCGTTGTCGATGTGGGGGTCTTGGTAGATGTGGTCTACCCGGCTGGTGTTGAAGGAACTTGCGCGGCGCTTGACGCCGTGCACTTCGTAGCCTTTTTCCAGCAAGAGCTCTGCAAGGTAGGAGCCGTCTTGACCGGTCACGCCGGTGATGAGGGCGACTTTGGGGGCTGTATTGGTGGCAGATGGAGTGCCGCTAGGAATAGTCATGATCGATTTCGCTATAAATTTATGAGCTGCTTACCCAATAATTACGGGGGCTAGGGGCTTATTCACCACAGAATTCTTGATAAGCAAGTGTCAGGCCTTGCTGCAGACCGACCGTGGCTTGCCAGCCCAGAGCATTGAGGCGACTGCTGTCCATCCATTTGCGGGGGGCACCGTCGGGTTTGGTTGCATCAAAGGTAATGCGACCTTGGTAGCCAACGGCTGTCCCAACCGCATGGGCTAGCTCGGCGATCGTGACGTCGCTACCGAAACCCACGTTGATGTGGCTGCACATGGGGGCGGTGTTGGCTTGGTAGATGGCCTCATTCAAGTTCATGACGAACACACTGGCAGCAGCCATGTCGTCCACATACAAAAATTCGCGTTTGGGCGTGCCAGTGCCCCAGATGGCGACTTCCGGCGCACCGCTGAGTTTGGCTTCGTGGAAGCGGCGGATGAGTGCGGGGATGACGTGGCTATTTTCGGGGTGGTAGTTGTCGCCCGGGCCGTAGAGGTTGGTGGGCATGACGCTACGGTAGTCGCGTCCGTGTTGTCGGCTATAGCTCTCACAGAGCTTGATGCCGGCAATCTTGGCGATGGCGTAGGGTTCGTTGGTGGGCTCCAGGGTGCCGGTGAGCAAGGCGCTCTCCGACATAGGCTGGGAGGCCAGGCGGGGGTAGATGCAGCTGCTGCCTAGGAACAGCAGTTTTTGCACGCCATAGGTGTGCGCGGCGTGGATGACATTGGCCTGCATCATCAAGTTGTCGTAGATGAAGTCTGCCGGGTAGGTGTTGTTGGCGTGAATGCCACCTACTTTGGCGGCTGCCAGATAGACCTGACTGGGGCGCTCTTGGGCAAAGAAGGCTCGCACTGCGGCTTGGTTGCACAGGTCTAGCTCAGCATGGGTGCGGGTGATGATGTCTTGCTGCCGCACGCCCTGCCCCAGAAGGGTCCGCACTATGGCACTGCCGACCATCCCGCGATGGCCGGCAACGTAAATCTTCTCACTAACAAACATTCAGGCCCCTTACCGTTCGAGACAAAGATTATCCACGCTTAGAAATGAATACCCCGCATCATTTGCTGCATGGCAATGGCTTCGGGAGATAGCTTCGATTTCTCCCCGGGTTTGGCCCCTTTTGCTGCAGAAGAGTCCGGGAACATTCTGAAACTGGTATTCATGGCAATCTGGGCAATACGAGGCACCAACGCATGCATCACCTGCCCCGTAATACCAAGCCTAGTGGCAATCCGCACCGGTTTGCTGATGCAAGCGTCAGCCACCATATCGGCCGCTTGCTCGGGCGAAAGGGTGGGTACATTGTTGTAGATACCGGTGGGGGCAATCATCGGGGTGCGCACCAAAGGCATATTAATGGTGGTGAAACTGATACCTTGATCCGCAAACTCGCTGGATGCGCAACGTGTCCAGGCATCCAGCGCGGCCTTGGAGGCCACATAGGCGCTGAATCGCGGGGCATTGGTCAGCAAGCCAATGGAGCTGATATTGACCACATGCCCTTTTCTCTTGGCCACCATACCCGGCAATAACCCCATAGTGACCCGCAGGCAACCAAAATAATTCAACTGCATGGTGCGCTCGTAGTCGTGGAAACGGTCATAACTCGACTCGATGGCGCGGCGGATGGAGCGACCCGCGTTATTGATCAAAAAGTCCACGCCTCCATGGTTTTCAATCAACAAAGCTACAAACCGGTCGCAATCGGCCATATCGGCAATATCAGCGGGATAAGCCACAAAGCTATAGCCCTTCGCCTTGGCATCCTTGCAAGCCTCTTCTAATTTATCTACGTCACGCCCGCAGATGATGGTGGTGGCACCGGCCTCCGCAAACTTGTGGGCGGCAGCCAGTCCGATTCCAGATGAACCTCCGGTGATCAACACCACTTTGCCCCCCACAGTGCCTCGCAAGGTGCGGTCAATGTGCAAATCGGGATCGAGGTGACGCTCCCAGTAGTCCCACAGCTTCCATGCATAGTCCTTAAGATTCGGGCACTCGACGCCTGTGCCCTTGAGCATTGCCAACGTCCCCCGGCAATCAAAGCGGGTCGGGTAGTTGATGAAGGTCATCATGTCTTCGGGCAGGCTCAGGTCCTTCATGATGGCACTGCGCACCCGCCGCACCGGTGCCAGCGCCATCAGGCTTTTGGTCACGCTACGGGGAATAAACCCCAGCAAGGCAGCGTTCACGAATATGTTCATCTTCGGCGCATGTGCAACCTTGCTGAAAATATCCAGGACATCATCCACCCGGTAGCCCACGGGGTCTACCAAGTGGTAACACTGCTTGGCGATCCCTTGCTTGTGGCTGATCGCGTTCAGCGCATCGACCACAAAGTCAACAGGAACAATGTTGACCCGCCCCCCTTCTAGGCCGATAGATGGCATCCATGGCGGGAGCAACTGGCGCATGCGCTGAATCAGCTTGAAGAAGTAATACGGACCATCGATCTTGTCCATCTCGCCGGTGGTGCTGTCGCCGACCACCATGGCGGGGCGGTACACCGACCACGGCACCTTGCATTCTTTGCGCACGATTTTTTCACTCTCGTGCTTGGTCATGAAGTAAGCATGGTCGTAATTCTCAGCTTCTTCAAACATATCCTCGCGGAATACGCCTTCATACAGACCCGCGGCAGCAATCGAAGACACGTGGTGGAAATGGCCCGCATCAATGGCTTTGGCGAACTCCACCGTGTTTCGCGTGCCGTCTACATTCACCGCGATCTGAGACTCCTCATCAGCCTCCAAGTCATACACCGCGGCCAAATGGTAGAAGTGATCCACCTGCCCTTTCAGGGTTTTGACGGTCTCTGCAGACACTCCGAGTTTTTTCCCTTTGAGATCGCCAAAAACAGGAACGGCCCGCCCTTGAGACTTGGTGTCCGTCAGCCCCCAATACTCCCGCAACCCCGCTACCTTTTCTTCACTTTCTTGCCGGATCAGGAAATGCACCGTAGCGCCTTTGCGCTGCAATAACTTCTTGACCAGACGTTTACCAATGAATCCTGTAGCTCCCGTGACGAAATACCGCATACATGCTCCTGTTAATGAATTTATTCTGACGGACTTTGGGCTCGCGGATTTCATCGTTAACCCGACTAACCCGCCGGCTCCAATACTGCAGGCAATACGGTTGCGAACGACCGTGCTTCTTAGTGGAAGCCATCTACACACCCGCGGGTTCAGCGCTTAGAGTCATTCCCACGCAAGTGGAGACACCCACCCTTGCTGCACGTCACACTCAAAAGAGGAGCTCTAATGGTCAAGAAAATTCAGAAAAACAAACCCGCCCCTGCCGCCGGCAGCCCCTTGTCGGCATCCGTCAAGGACTCTGCACAACAGATCTGGCAAGCCGGCCTCGGGGCATTCACCCGCGCCCAAGCTGAGGGAAGCAAAGCATTCGAAGCCCTGGTGAAAGAAGGCGTCAGTATCCAGCGCAAAACCCAAGCTGCGGCAGAAGACAAAATCAACGAAGCCACTGCAAAAATGTCCACCATGGCCACCGATATCAGCAGCAAGGCAACCGGACAGTGGGACAAACTGGAAAACATTTTTGAAGAGCGCGTGGCCAAAGCGCTCCACAAACTCGGCGTCCCAACTGCCAAAGAAGTGACATCGCTTATCGAGCGTATTGATGCACTCAACCATGCCGTGCAACAGCTGTCCGCGCAATCCAAGTCGTCCACAAGCAAAGCTGCAAGCAGCTCACCGGTAACACCACTGAAGAAAAAGGCGGCTGCCAAAAAAGTGACGACTCCCGCTGCAGCCAGCAAGCCGGCTACCGCCAAGAAAGCACGCGCTCCACGCGCAGCTGCCAAAAAAGCGTCCGCCACTCCGGCCGCTGCCAAGGCCAGCGAATAGACATAACTCGGCCACACGGTTGAAAGAAAGAGGGCGCGCAAGCGCCCTCTTTCACGTCCGGCCACCTGTTGCAGCGCAGCATTAAATCCCCTTTCCAAACACTACACTGCACCGCATGAAGGCACCACAACGCACCCGACCCAAAATCGCCATGGCCTTGGCCGGCGGCGGTCCGCTAGGCGCCATCTATGAAATAGGTGCGCTGTGCGCCTTGGAAGAGGGCCTGGGGGGCATCGACCTCAACCAACTGGATCACTACGTCGGGGTATCTGCAGGGGGATTTATTGCTGCGGCGCTGGCCAACGGAATGACTCCGCGGCAGCTTTGTGCCTCATTTATTGAAAACGATCCGCGCTCGGGTGATTACTTCGATCCCTCGTGGCTGATGGAACCCGCCTACGGCGAGTTTTTACGCCGCGGCCTCTTGGTACCGGGATTGATGGGTGCCGTCGGCTGGGACATGCTCCGCGGTCGCGCCTCTTTAGTGCAAGCGCTTGAGCGCATGGCGCCCGCGCTGCCGACCGGTGTTTTCTCTAATCGGCAGATTGATACACAACTGGCGCGCTTGTTCAGCAAACCGGGAAGGACGAATGACTTCCGTCGACTCGCCTGCAAACTTACCCTGGTAGCTACCAAACTCGACAGTGCACAGGCCGTTGCGTTCGGCAGCAGTGGCTGGGACCATGTACCAATCTCCAAAGCAGTTCAGGCCAGCTCGGCGCTGCCCGGCTTGTTTCCGCCCGTCGTCATTGACGATCAGTACTACGTCGACGGCGCGATGAAGAAGACCATGCACGCCTCAGTGGCCTTGGAGCAGGGTGCTGACTTGCTCTTGTGTCTCAACCCTTTAGTGCCTTTCGATGCGAGTTCGCCACAAGCCCATGGGCCAGACGCGGCAGGCGCCTCCAGGGGAAGCCGCCCCATTCCCCGCATGGTGGACGGGGGCCTGCCCTCCGTGATGAGTCAGACATTTCGCTCGATGATCCACTCCCGCATGGAGTTGGGCATGAAGCACTATGCCCACGCCTACCCGCACACCGATATCGTCCTGCTGGAGCCGGACCACCGCGACCCGGAGCTGTACCTCGCCAACACCTTCAGCTACGCGCAACGCAGGCAGCTGGCCGAGCACGCGTATCAACAAACCCGCGCCCTGCTACGCGCCCAACACACTCGCCTGTCGGAACTACTGCACCGTCACGGCATCACGTTGAAATTACCGATACTCAACGACAACACACGCCAACTCATCGCACCGAGCCCACCAGCGTCAAGCTGGGGCCAAGCTTTGGGTACATTGGAGGGCGTTATGGAAGATCTATCGCAAGTGGTTCACCACAAAACTATGTTGAGGCACTGACCCATGGTTAAAAAAGCGCCCCGACGCACCGCTGAGCGGATTCTGGAAACCACCCTGGAGCTGTTCAACCGCTTTGGTGAGCCCAACGTCTCGACCACCCTGATTTCTGCCGAGCTGGGCATCAGCCCTGGCAACCTGTATTACCACTATCCAGCCAAAGACGAGCTGATTAACTCGCTGTTTGACCGGTACGAGCGTGCGCTGAACGAACTGCTGAACGCCAGTGACAATGTCCGCGACGTGGAAGATGCCTGGTTCTTCATGCACACGCTGTTCGAGCTGATTTGGCAATACCGTTTCCTGTACCGCGATTTGAATGACTTGCTCAGCAAAAATCGCCGCCTGGAAACCCATTTTCAAAGCGTTTTGAAGAACAAGACCCGCTCCATCCGCGCGATGCTGGAGTGCATGGCGCGCACAGGATCCCTGCAAATGGACATCCGCGAGATGGAGCCCACCGCCACCAGCATGGTGGTGGTGCTGACCTATTGGCTGAGTTTTGAGTATGTGCGTGACCCGCGCAACGCCTTGGAGCCCGCCAGTGCCCAAGCAGCGCTATTGCGTGGTGGCCAACATGTGCTCAACCTCCTGGTACCGTACCTGCAAGTTCAACAACGCAACCACTTGCTGCAACTCAGCGGTGCTTACCAGGCGCCTTGATGCTGGGGGCGCTCGACTGGCAACCTTACCCGTACGTGCACCTGCGTGCGCTGGATGCCGTCAATTTACCGGCGCACTGGGCCGCACTGCACGCCGGGGACGCAGAGCCCCTGCCTTCCGACCCTGACCTATTGTCTGCATGGGCGCTGTTCCACCGCGGGGAGTTTGAGGCAGCATTTCATGCAGGTCGCTTGCTGGGTCAGGCCGGTGTCACAGTGGTCAATAAGGCTTGCCTGATCCATGCGGACTTTCTGGAACCCAGTGAAACCACCCGGCTCAAGCTGTATTGCGACACGGCGGAACGGGCACTCCGGCAGATCAACCATGATCCGTACAACCCGAACGCGCATTACTTTTATGGTTATGCACTGGGCCGCTACAGCCAAGGGACCAGCGTGGCCCAAGCCCTTGCGCAAGGGCATGGTGAAAAGATAAAAAAAGCGTTTGAAACGGCGATTACATTGCAAGCCCTGCATGCAGATGCCCACCTCGCGCTGGGCACTTTTCATGCGGAGGTGATTGACAAGGTCGGCGCGATGATCGGCAACATCACCTACGGCGCCCACCCGGACGTTGCGATTCGGCACTTTCGCGCAGGCATGGCCCTGATACCCCACGCGCCCTTGGCGCTGTCCGAATACGCGCGCGGCTTGCTGATGCTCGATTCAGAGGCCCACGAGACCGAAGCGATGGAACTTTATGCCCGCGCCGCAGCAGTCAACCCCAAAGACGCCATGGAGCACTTGGGCGTGCTGCAGGTGCAGGCGGAACTCGCAGACTGATCACTCGCCCCAGGGCAGCATCAAGGTCAATACCGACAGCTTGGCAAACTCGGGCTCGAACTGGTCAATGATTTTTTGGGGATCCGGGCACAGCGTGGCATCCGTCACGACGCCGAACTGCACACCGCCCCCGTAACTCAAAATAGAAACGCCCAAGCCGACGGACCCGCTCTGGGGCACCCAAAACAGGTTTTCCTCGATCGTTGATCCGCAGATCTTGAGCTTCTCCCGAGGTCCGGGCACATTGGTCATCACGGCCGTGGTCTTTTTGGAGAACAAGCTCAGCAAGGCATCCTGCGCCGGCTTGATCAGCAAACCCGCCACTGCTAACAAACCGAAGGCCAACAGCGGCTGCATGCTGCCTTTGAGGCCGCGCATACGGGCACGCACTTCGTACACCCGCTCTACCGGGTTATCGAGGCCGATGGGCAGCACCAAAGGCGCAAGCCCGAACTGGTTGCCCAGCTTATAAGCATGCTCAAGCGGTCGCAAATTCACCGGCACCATCACCCGGATTTCCTTGCCGCTCACGGCATCGCCCTGCTCACGCAAATAGGCACCTATGGCGCCTGCCACGCAGCTCAGCAACACATCATTGATGGAGCAATTTAAGGCCTTGCCCACGGCTTTCACCTCTTCCAGTGGAAGTGGCGCACACCACGCTACCCGCTTGGCATTGCCGGGGTGCCCCTTGAGGCGCGTGGGCGAATCATCCGGCATCAGGGCCAATGCCGCCAAGTCGCTCACGACCTGGTAGGCCATCTTCGCCATGTCGACCGAACTGTGCATGCCCGACTCCATGCCCTTTTGCGGCTCCATCAGCAAAGACATGGACTTCACCGCGCCATCCCCGGCAGCACCCAGTGCTTTCACCGCCAAATGGGTAAGGGGCTTGAGCAGCGCATCGCTCAGCCATTCTTCTGCGCCATCCATCCCTAGGGCACGTGCCGCCTTGCTGCGGCGCTGGGGCGGTGGGCTACCGCCATCCACCAGAGACTGGGTCACCGAGATCAGGGCAATGCCATCTGCAATGCAGTGGTGGATCCGCACCATCAGGGCAGAGCCGCCCTTGTAGTTCTCGACCAAATGAAATTGCCACAAGGGGCGATCTCGATCCAAAGGCTCCATCGTCAAGGCGGCAAGGCGCTCTTGCAAAGCCTCCTGCTCACGTCCGTGGGGTTTCTTCGCCAAGGTTTCGGTGACCACATGGCGATCGAGCTGAAAATCGGCGTCCTCGACCCACGTCGCCCCGGCCGCGTCTTCCACCACCCGCTGCTTGAATCGAGGGTACTTGAGCAAGCGCTCTTCGACGCGCAACTTCAGGTCCGCCAAAGGCAGGCCCGGCTTGGTCACCCACACGCCCACAATCATCATTAAGTTGGCACTGGAGTCCATGCGCAGCCAAGCGGTATCGACCTTGGACATGCGTTCACCCTGCAAGCCCAAAGTGCCTGCGACGGCATCCGCCACACTTTTCTGCACGGTGCCGGCGGCTTTGCGGGCACGGTGCGTCACACTTTTGGCCACTGGAGCGACCGGCGCTACCTTTTCAGCGATCGTGCTGCGGGCCTTGCTTGCAACCTTCTTGGCAATAACTCGGGTGACCATGGTTTCTCCGAACAGAACACGTGTGGGGGAAGCTGCCTATTCTGGGGGTAAAACGCCGCTTAAGATACGGGTCAGCCACCTGCATGCATCGGGTGTTCCCCTAGTTTCTTGCATCTCACCGAACGGAGAAAACCATGGCCGATTTGAAAGCCGCTTTTGAAGCCGCTGTTGCCAATTCCAAAAACTTGAGCGAGCGCCCTGACAACGGCACGCTCTTGAAAATCTACGCGCTTTACAAGCAAGCAACTGCCGGTGACAACACCGAGAAGAAACCCGGTTTCGCCGACATGGTGGGCCGCGCCAAGTGGGAGGCCTGGAATGGATTCAAGGGCATCAGCAACGATGACGCAATGCAACAGTACGTCGACTTGATCGAATCTTTGAGCTAATTCAGCCAGTAGCGCCCGCAGAATATGCGGGCTCTGCTATTCAAAAAGTAGCGCTCGCGCTACTTTTTTTCGCCACCGCTTTGGTGGCTGCCTTGGTCGCTGCTTTCGTAGCAGCTTTGGGCTTGAGCAGTTGATCGAGGTTTTTGACAATCTCGCCTTCGATCTTGTCTTTAAAAGCCCCCAGCAGAAAGCCCAGTTTGGCGCTGAGTTCAAACTTGGCTTCGCTCACCTGCAGCATGCCGCTCACGCCTGAGCGCTTGAAGATCACTTCATCCAAACCATCGCCCTCGACATAGGTGCACTCCATATCGAACTCCTGTTCGGCCTGTTCCGCCCACTCAAAGGCAATCTTGCGGGCAGCCTCAAAGCCCAGGCTATGTTCGCGCTGTATGTGTATGTCTGCCACGAATGCTCCTCTTGTCAGTATGCTGTAGTTGCTGCAATCGCAGTCGACCACATCATAGAACCACTGCGGACCCTGCCATGCTCTACAAATTCAAATCTAAAGTAACCAGCGACGTCATCATGCTGGAGCCCAATGGCCGGCAGCTTCTAACCATCTGGGGTCGCACGGACGAAGAGAGCCTACGCAAAGGAATACTGCTCGCCGCAGACATGCCTGCGGCCATCAGCGCCGTCGAGGAGGCGATTGCCAAAGAAGAGGCACACCGCATTCAGGCGGCGCTCGAAGCGCAAGAAAGAGGGGAAGAAGCTGCAACCCCAGAAGGGGTGAGTTTGCGTCAGCGAGCCACACCCTTGCTGGATATGGCTCGCCGCTGCCTGACAGCAGGCAAAGACATTACTTGGGGCGTTTGACCCTGCGACTGAGTCAAACGCGCCAGTGCGAGCCGCTTAGTCGGCGTAGACGCCTGCGGCCTTGATGATCGGGGTCCACTTGGCGATTTCAGCCGCCACAAACTTTTTGTGCTCAGCGGGTTCGACACGCTTGTCAGTCACTACCACTGCGCCCAGCGCTTCTTGCTTTTTGATGAACTCAGGGTCTTTCAACGCGGCCTTCAGTGCAGAGTTCAGCTTGGTCTGAATATCAGCCGGTGTGCCTTTGGGAGCATACAGGCCGTGCCAGATCGTCACTTCAAAGTTGCTCAAGCCTTGGCTTTGCAAGGTGGGCAATGCTTTGAGGGCCGCTGTGGTCAGGGGCTTGGCTGTAGTCACTGCATAAGCAGTCACTTTTTTGCCTTCAATTTGCGCAGTGGTGTTGGTCGATTGATCGCACATCAAGTCGATCTGGCCACCGATCAAGTCGGTCATGGCCGGGGCAGTACCTTTGTAAGGCACAGTGGTCATGTCCACTTTGACGGCGTTCTGGAACAGCAAGCCGCACAGGTGCGAGGCGGAGCCGACACCGGCGTTACCCAGGTTGATTTTGCCGACGTTCTGGCCGATCCAGGTGGTCAACTCTTTGTAGGACTTGGCTGGCAGGTCGGGCTTGCCGATCAAGGTCATGGGCACATCATTGACCATGCCGAGGTACTCAAAGTCAGACTCGACCTTGAAGGGCATATTGCGCAGCAAACCGGGCATAGTGCCCATCGCGATGTGATTCAACAACAAGGTGTAGCCGTCCGGTGCCGCCTTGGCCACTTTGCTGGTGCCGATGGAGCTTCCAGCGCCTGCGGAGTTGTCGATGATGATGCTGACGTCACCCAGCTGCTTGCGCAGCGATTCGCTCAGGTCACGTGCCACGCGATCGGTAGGACCACCTGCAGCAAACGGCACCACGATGGTGATGGGCTTGGCGGGGTAAGCCTGCGCGAAGGCAGATACGGTCAGCATGGCTGCGGTTGCAACGAGTAATTTTTTCATCGGTTTGTCTCCAGTTGTGGAATCTCAGTTTATCGCGCACTGTTGCGCTCTGTCATGCGGGAAGCACTCAAGTCACGGGGTCTTTCTAAGGCCCCTAGATTTGCCGGCTCCAATTTAGCGGGACTTGAAAAACCTTGTAACTGTGGTGTTCAACAGCTCGGGAAAACCCTCGGTACAGGCAACGCGGCCACAACCGTTACTGATACGTGCGGGCGTCTTCGATCACTTTGCCATCGTTGGCGAGGCTTCCCGGGCTCACGAGGCTGACGTCGCCCCGCAGCTTGGTGACATCCCGTACCGCGTCTGCCACGCGCTGGGCCAAGCCCTCGTGGGAGCCGTCGACTTCAAGAATCAAGGTCATCCGGTCATTGGCCATTTCACCGCTGACCACTAGGCGCGCCTTGCCAACCTCCGGGAAACGCTTGACCACTTCGTCGATCTGTTTGGGGTGCACGAACATGCCGCGCACTTTGGTCGTTTGGTCCGCGCGCCCCATCCAGCCCTTGATTCGGGTGTTGGTGCGCCCCGTCGGGCATGGGCCACTCAGCACGGCTGACAAATCGCCGGTGCCAAACCGTATCAGGGGGTAGTCCGGGTTCAAGCTGGTCACCACCAACTCACCCACTTCGCCCTCAGGCACTGGGTCACCGGTGCCGGGCCGGACGATCTCGACAATCACCTGCTCATCCAGCACCAAGCCTTCGCGGGCACGGGTCTCATAAGCAATCAGCCCAAGGTCCGCAGTGGCGTAGCACTGATAACCATCGACGCCATGGGCCGTGAACCAGTCGCGCAACGACGGCGGATAGGCCTCGCCACCAAACATGGCTTTGGTCACGCTGGGGAGTGCGACACCCATCTCCAAGGCCTTTTCCAGAATGATTTTCAAAAAGCTGGGAGTACCGATATAGCCGGCGGGCTGCAGCTCGGCCATCGCCTGCACCTGCTGCTCGGTCTGGCCGGTGCCCCCGGGAAACACGGTGCACCCTAGTGAATGGGCGCCGGTTTCCATCATGGAGCCGGCAGGCACAAAGTGGTAACTGAAACTGTTGTGGATCAACTCACCGGGGCGAAAGCCCGCTGCATAAATAGCGCGCGCCATGCGCCAGTAGTCAGGCGCGGTGCCTTCGGGCTCATAAATCGGACCCGGGCTTGCAAATACCCGGCGCATGGCGGCACCAAACCCAATGGTGCTGAAGCCGCCGAACACATTGCCCGCTTGCGCACGCGCCGATTGCTGCAGCGCTTGCAACTCTGACTTGCGGGTGACGGGCAAGCGCACCAGCGCCTCACGGCTCACGATGGTGCCGGCATCCACCCCTTGTAGCAGCGCCGCAAATGCCGGGCTGTGCTGTTGTGCATGGGCTACTTGCCGGGGCAGGGCTGCCATGTGGGCCGCATGGCGCTCGGCCTGCGAACGGGTTTCCAGGGCGTCGTAGGCAGGGGTCATAAGCACTCCGTCGGCATTTTTGCTATTAAATCAGTAGCTGCTTGCGCTTATTTCATGAGCGCTAGCACCATATTTCTTATAAATTTCAGGCCAGCCAACGCTTGCGACGTTTGTAGCTCTTGACGTCTTTGAAGCTCTTGCGCTCGCCGCCGCCCACCCCTAGGTAGAACTCTTTGACGTCTTCGTTGCTGCGCAAATCAGCGGCCGCGCCGTCCATCACCACACGGCCGCTTTCCATGATGTAGCCGTAATCGGCGTACTTCAGGGCCATATTGGTGTTTTGCTCGGCCAGCAGAAATGTGACCTTCTCTTTGGCGTTGAGGTCTTTCACGATCTCAAACACCTCTTCCACGATCTGTGGCGCCAGGCCCATCGAAGGCTCATCGAGCAACACCATGCTAGGGTTGGCCATCAGCGCGCGGCCAATGGCGCACATCTGCTGCTCACCGCCCGAGGTAAAGGCCGCCTGGCTGGTGCGGCGGGTCTTGAGGCGGGGGAAATAGTTGTAAACCTTCTCGAGGTTCGCCGCCACCTCAGCCTTGCTCTTGCGGGTGTAACCGCCGGTGAGAAGGTTTTCCTCGATCGTCAGGTGGGCAAAACAGTGCCGCCCTTCCATGACCTGCACCACACCGCGCTGCACCAGGTCGGCAGGGCTCAGGTTTTCGATGCGCTCGCCGCGCAGCTCAATACTGCCCTTGGTCACCGCGCCCCGCTCTCCGGCCAGCAGGTTGGAGACGGCCCGCAGCGTCGTGGTTTTGCCCGCCCCATTTCCCCCGAGGATGGCCACAATGCCGCCTTCGGGCACCTGAAGGGAAACCCCCTTGAGCACCAGAATGACGTGGTTGTAAATGACCTCAATGCCATTCACGTTGAGAACGATGTTTTTCGGTTCCATAACTCAGCCTTTTTGACCAGATGAAAGCCCCGATGCACGGCGCTTTCATCTGGAGAGTGGCATGCGGAGCAAGCCACCCTTCCAGAAACACCGCGGAACCGGCTACGCCGGGCCGCTGGTGTTACCCCTTGGAGGGGAGGACCGCTACACGCAGTGAGCGGTCAACGAGGTTGCTTTCAAGACTGGCAGTCGCTACCCGCGCGGCGTGTGAGCTTTTTCTCAGCGGCGTACTTGTCCGCTGCGGCCTTCACCATCGGCTTGATGATCTGGTCGTCGGCTTGCATCCAATCGGAGGTCCAGTCGAACGACTTGCCGTTCCAGGTGTGCACACGCGCCCACGCCGCGCCCATGTGGTCTTGGCAGCTGGTAGAAATCGGGCGCATCACGCCCTTGAAGCCCAAAGCATCCAACTTGGGTTGCGTCAGGTTCAAGTTCTCATAACCCCAGCGTGCTTGCTCTCCGGTCATGACCTTGCCCTTGCCGAAACGGTCCTGGGCTGCGCGCACGCCCTCCACAGCCAGCATGGCGCTCATCATTCCGCGCATGTAGAGCACTTGGCCGACCTCTTCTTTCGGTCCGGTACCCTGGCCCTTGCCATGGAGCTTGTCCAAGACCTCTTTGATGACAGGCGCGCCGGTTTCGGCACCGTGCTGCATCATCACTGCGTTGTAGCCCTTGGCACCTTCACCGACGTCTTTCACGTCAGGCTCTGCGCCGGCCCACCAGACGCCATACATCTTGTCGCGCGGGTAACCTGTAGCCTGTGCTTCCTTGAGAGCGGTGGAGTTCATGACGCCCCAGCCCCAGTTCAGCACGTAATCAGGACGGTTTTGACGGATTTGCAACCAGGTCGCCTTTTGCTCGACACCGGGATGAGTCACTGGCAACAAGCTCAGCGTAAAGCCGTGTGCCGCTGCGCGCTCTTGTAGCAAGGGGATCGGCTCTTTGCCGAATGGGCTGTCGTGGTAGACCAAAGCAATCTTCTTGCCTTTGAGCTTGTCGTAGCCTCCTTCTTTTTTGGCAATGTGCTGAATCAACACGTCAGCAGCCACCCAGTAGGTACCGGCCAAAGGAAAGTTCCACTTGAACACGCCACCATCAGCCGATTCACTGCGACCGTAGCCAGCCGTAATCAATGGAATCTTGTCTGCGGGAGCCTTCTCGGTCAGCGCAAAAGTGATTCCGGTCGACAGTGGCTGGAACACCGTGGCGCCCTTGCCTTTCAAACGTTCGTAGCACTCGACACCCCGGTCGGTGGCATAGCCAGTCTCACACTCTTCAAACGACACCTTCACCCCATTGAGGCCGCCGCGGGCGTTGACCAGCTTGAGGTAATCCACATAACCATTGGCAAAGGGAACGCCATTCGGCGCATAGGCACCCGTGCGATACACCAGCACAGGAAAAAATTGTTCCTTGGCCTGGGCGAAAGCTGACGAGGTACCCACCAGAGCGGACAGCCCGGCGGCAGCCACACTGGCGGCGATTGCGAGTTGACGAAGCTTCATGTTGTGTCTCCTAAGTTGGTTGAAGCGAGAGAGGAAAGCCGGACTTTCAAGAAGCGAAGATGCCTGAGCACCTCAATGCGGGAAAGGCCAAAGACGCATTTTTTGTTTTCCGATGGACCAGAGTTTGGCCAGCCCGTGCGGCTCAACAATCAAGAACCAGACGATCAAGGCACCGAACACCATGTACTCGGTGTGCGAGACCAGCGCGGTCGAAATGCTGACGCCGAACAGGTCGCCCACCGCTGGCAGGAACTGGTTCAAAAAGATAGGCAAGATCACAATGAATGCGGCCCCGAAGAAGCTCCCCATGATGGACCCCATGCCGCCGATGATCACCATGAACAACAGCTGAAAAGAGCGATCAATCGAGAAGGCTGCAGGCTCCCACGAACCCAAGTGCACAAAGCCCCAAAGTCCCCCCGCCACTCCAATGATGAATGAACTCACGGCAAATGCACTGAGCTTGGCGTACACCGGGCGAATACCGATCACCGCAGCGGCCACATCCATGTCGCGAATGGCCATCCACTCCCGCCCGATGGCCGAACGCACCAAGTTTTTGGTCATGAGGGCGAACACCACCACAAACGCCAAACACAGCAAGTATTTGTCCACCGGAGAGTCAATCGTCCAACCCAGAACAGAGAGGTTGGATACCGACACCGAGCCCGAAGCGTTGTTGTTGGTAAACCAGCTGATCCGCAGGAAAGCCCAATCACAGAAAAACTGCGCCGCCAAAGTCGCCACCGCCAAATACAAGCCTTTGACCCGCAAGCTCGGGATCCCGAAAAACATACCGACCAAAGTTGCAAAAAAGCCGCCGCTAAGCAGGGCCACGATCAAGGGAACGCCTTCGATCCGGACATAGGTGTTGTAGGCCATGTAGGCGCCCACCGCCATGAATGCGCCGGAGCCCAGGGAGATCTGCCCGCAATACCCCACCAGCACATTCACACCCAAAGCGGCCAGGGACAGGATCAAGAAGGGAATCAAGATCGCACGAAACATGTACTCGTCGACCAGCATCGGAACCACAAACACAGCGACAGCCAACAGCACCAAGAGGCCCCAACGGTCTTGCACGATGGGAAAAATCTGCTGGTCAGCGCGGTAGCTGGTTTTGAACTGACCGTTCTCTCTGTAAAACATGAAGTCGCTCCTTAGACGCGGTCAATGATTTTTTCGCCGAACAAGCCTTGTGGCCGGAACAGCAGGAATACCAGCGCCAGCACATAGGCGAACCAGATTTCGATGCCACCGCCCACCATCGGGCCGAGGTACACCTCCGATAACTTCTCTCCGACGCCGATGATCAATCCGCCAATAATCGCGCCGGGCACTGAAGTGAGCCCACCCAGAATAATCACCGGCAGGGCACGCAAAGCGACAGTCGTCAGCGAAAACTGAACACCGAGCTTGGAACCCCAGATGATCCCTGCCACCAAGGCGGTAATGCCTGCGACGCACCACACAATCACCCAGATGCGATTCAACGGTATGCCGATACTCTGTGCCGCCTGATGGTCATCTGCCACAGCGCGCAGCGCACGACCGGTGCTGGTTTTCTGGAAGAAGAGCGACAGTGCCGCAACGAGCACAGCGGCCACTACAGCGGCAATCACGTCCTCCTGATTGACCAGCACGCCACCCTCGAATACCGACTCGAACAGGAAGATCGGGTCTTTGGGCATACCCACATCGATCTTGTAAATATCGCTGCCGAAGATGGTCTGCCCTGCTCCGTCGATGAAGTAGGTAATACCTAACGTCGCCATCAGCAAGGTCACCCCTTCCTGGTTCACCAGGTGGCGCAAGACCAAGCGCTCGATAAGCCACGCCAAGACGAACATCAAAATCGCCGACACAAAGAAGGCCAGCAAATTGCCCAAGAACTTGCTCTCCAGCCCCAGCCACTGCGGTATCCACACGGAGAAACGCGCCATGGCCAGTGCTGCGAACAACACCATGGCGCCTTGCGCAAAGTTAAAGACACCGGAAGCTTTAAAAATCAGCACAAAGCCCAGCGCCACCAGGGCATACAACATGCCGGCCATGAGGCCGCCAAACAGTGTTTCAAGAAAAAAACCCATGATTCACATTCCCTTCAGTGGCTGGTGCCGAGGTAGGCACTGATCACATCGGCGTTGTTGCGCACTTCGTCGGGGGTGCCATCGCCGATTTTTTTGCCGTAGTCGAGCACCACCACACGGTCGCTGATGTCCATCACCACGCCCATGTCGTGTTCAATCAACACCACCGTCGTACCGAACTCATCGTTCACATCCAGCACGAAGCGGCACATGTCCTGTTTCTCTTCCACGTTCATGCCGGCCATGGGCTCGTCGAGTAACAGCACCTGCGGCTCCATCGCCAACGCGCGGCCTAAGTCCACCCGCTTTTGCAGGCCGTAGGGCAGTTGGCCCACCGGAGTTTTACGATAGGCCTGGATCTCCAGGAAATCGATGATGCGCTCCACCGCCTCGCGGTGTTGGATTTCCTCGCGCTCTGCGGGGCCGATGCGCAAGGCCTGCATCAGGATGTTGCTTTTGATCTTGAGGTTGCGACCGGACATGATGTTGTCCAGCACGCTCATTCCCTTGAACAAGGCCAAGTTCTGGAAGGTGCGGCCAATGCCCATGGTCGCCACTTGGTGGCTGTCCATGTGTTTGAACTGCTGGCCACGGAAGGTGATGGCGCCTTCCTGGGGGGCGTACACACCATTGATGCAATTCAACATGGAGCTTTTGCCCGCGCCGTTGGGGCCGATGATGGCGCGGATTTCGTGTTCGCGCACATCAAAGCTGATGTCGGTCAGCGCCTTCACGCCCCCGAATCGCAGGGAGATGTTTTTGACGTCAAGGATGACGTCACCTATCTTTTTTTCGCTCATGCTGCAGCCTTCACAGGGGCAAACGTTTGGGTGTCTTCGATGCGCAGCGTGGCGCTGACGCTGCCGGTGCGGCCGTCTTCAAACTTCACCACGGTCTCGATGAACTGGCTGGTCTTGCCCTCGTAGAGCGCATCGACCAACACTTGGTACTTATCAGCAATGAAGCCACGACGGACTTTGTTGGTACGGGTCAGTTCACCATCGTCGGCATCCAGCTCTTTGTGCAGCACCAGGAAGCGGCTGATCTGGCTGCCTGCGAGCAGCGCATCCGCACTCAGGTCGGCATTGACCTTTTCCACGCACTCCTTGATCAAGCCATACACCTGGGACTTTTGCGCCAGATCGGTATAGCCCGCATAGGGCAAGTTGCGGCGCTCGGCCCAGTTGCCCACAGCGTCAAAGTCGATGTTGATCAACACACACACCCGGTCGCGGCCATCGCCGTAGGCCACCACTTCCTTGATGTGCTGGAAGAACTTGAGTTTGTTCTCCACGTATTTGGGCGCAAACATGGCGCCGTCAAATGCACCGCCCTTGATGCGCCCCACGTCTTTCACGCGGTCGATGATCTTCAGGTGCCCCTGCGCATCAATAAAGCCCGCATCGCTGGTGTGGTACCAGCCGTCGGCCGTTAACACCTCGGCAGTAGCGGCCGGGTTTTTGTAGTACTCCTTGAGCAGTCCTGGCGACTTGACCAGTATTTCTCCGTTATCAGCCACCTTGATTTCCACCCCCGCGCAAGGCACACCCACGGTGTCTGCACGGGCCTGGTTGTCGGGCTGCAAGCACACAAACACCGCTGTCTCGGTCGAGCCGTACAGCTGCTTCAGGTTGATACCAATCGAGCGGTAAAAGGTAAACAGGTCGGGGCCGATCGCCTCACCAGCGGTGTAGGCCACCCGCACGCGGCTGAGGCCCAACGTATTGCGCAAAGGGCCGTAAACAAACACATTGCCCAAGGCATACAAAGCGCGGTCAACACCCGACGCCTCCAGCCCATCCATCAGGGCCGGCCCCACGCGCTTGGCCACATCCATGAAGTAATGGAACATGTTGCGCTTGATGCTGCCAGCGTCTTCCATGCGGATCATCACGCTGGTGAGCATGCCCTCAAAAACCCGGGGTGGCGCGAAATAGTAAGTCGGCCCGATTTCCTTCAGGTCGATGGTGGCAGTCGCGCTGCTTTCCGGGCAATTCACAACATAGCCGCAAGACAACCACTGCGCGTAGCTGAAGATGTTCTGGCCGATCCAGGCGGGTGGCATATAGGCCAGCACTTCTTCAGCACTGGTGAGCTTGTCAAACTCCGCGCCTGCGCGTGCCCGGTTGAGCAAGGAGTCGTGCGTATGCACCACGCCCTTGGGGTTGCCGGTGGTGCCTGAGGTGAAGAACATGGCCGCCACATCGGTGTGCATGATCTTGACCACTTCTTCGCGGAAGAACGCGGGGTGAATCGCCGCGAATGCTTTGCCGGCGGCTTGCAACTCATCCATGCCGGCCAGCCCAGGCTGGTCGTAATTGCGCAAGCCGCGCGGGTCGTCAAAGTAAATGTGCGCAAGCTGCGGGCACTGCTCGCGCACCTCCAGCAGTTTGTCGACCTGCTCCTGGTCTTCCGCAAATGCAAAGCGCACTTCGGCGTTATTGATCGGGAACACGCACTCCGGTGCGGCAGCATCTTGGTAGAGCGGAATAGGCACAGCGCCAAGGCTCTGCACGGCCAGCATGGTGGCGTACAAGCGGGGGCGGTTGGCACCCACCACCACCATGTGGTCACCACGCTGCAAACCGGCTTGGTGCAGTCCGGCAGCGAGCTGCTCCACCATCACGGCCAGGTCACCCCAGCTCAGAGATTGCCAGATGCCGTATTCCTTTTCGCGCATGGCAGCGGCCTGCGGGCGCTGACTGGCGTGTTGCAGCAACAGCTGCGGAAATGTCGTGTGCGTACCCATTGCGTGTCACCTCGTTATGGCCCGCGGTGTGCTCGATGCGGACTTTGATATGACCCGAATGGTAGGACTGCATTTGACGCCAAGTTGTCGTTTGGACGACAATTTGAGCAATTCTCGGTAGGTGTTTTCCCTTCGCTGAATGGCAACTTACACACCGTTTACTTGAAGCTTTCACGATGTCTACCTCACGCGCCGCTTCCACTACTGACGCCACGCTGCACCAGCGCCGACGCCCTCTCACACCCGCAGAGCTGGACGCAATTCCATGGCTGAATTTGCTGGCGCCTGCCGACCGGGAGCGTGCTGTGGATGACCTGCGTATTGCCGAGGCCGAGCCCGGTGAATACATGTGCCGGATGGGGCGGCCGGTGACCTACTGGTTTGGCGTGATCGACGGTCTGCTGAAGATGAGCAGCGACAACGCCGAAGGCCAGACCATGACATTCACCGGCGTACCACCCGGCGGGTGGTTCGGTGAGGGCACGGCCCTCAAGCGCGAGACCTACCGCTACAACATACAGGCCCTGCGCAAGAGTCTGGTGGCGGGGCTGCATGTAGACACTTTTCATTGGCTGTTGGACCACTCGATTGCCTTCAACCGCTTTGTGATGAACCAGCTCAACGAGCGCTTGGGCCAGTTCATTGCCGCCCGCGAAATCGACCGCATGACCAACTCCGACATCCGGGTCGCCCGCAGTCTGGCCTCGCTGTTCAACCCGGTGCTCTACCCCGGCGTCGGTGAGGTGCTGCGCATCACCCAGCAAGAACTGGCGTACTTGGCAGGCCTCTCGCGCCAGCGGGTGAATGAAGCACTCAACGCCCTCGAAGCTCAGGCCGTTATCAAAGTCGAATACGGTGGCTTGCGTGTGCTGGATTTACAGGCCCTACGCTCCAAAGTATTCACCCGGCCTTCGAATTAGCGCGCTCCCTCTAAGATACGCCACCACCACAGGGAGTCACCATGCTGACAAGCGAAGAGCTGGACGCACGCAGGCAGCACTTTCGCCTGCTGGAACGCATCAGTCTGCCGATCTGGGTGTTCGATATCGACAAGAGCCAAGTCCACTGGGCCAACGATGCCGCGCTCACCCTGTGGCGCGCGCAAAGTCAGTCTGAACTGTGCAGCCGCGACATGGGGGCGGACATGTCGGCCTCAGTGGCCAAGCGGCTCAAGCAATACCAGAGCGACTTTGTGCAGCACGGCGCCAGCTTCAGCGAGCAGTGGACCATTTACCCCGCTGGCGTGCCCATCTCCATGAATATGCAGCTCAGCGGCATCCACATGACGGACGGGCGCATGGCCATGCTCTGCGAAAGCCGCATCGTTGAACCCGACCGCCCCGAGGCGCTGCGCTCGGTAGAAGCACTGCTGCACACCGATGTGATGATCACCCTCTATGACCGGGAAGGCGGGGTCCTGTATCGCAACCCGGCTGCCCGCGAATCGGTGCCCAACCTCAACATGCGCATGGCCGAGCGGTTTCGGGACATGGAAGCGCTGGAGCGCATGCTGGCCATGCTCGAGCTGAACGGTGAAGCCACGCTGACCCTGCCCACGCTCACCACCCGCAACCTGCGCTGGCACGAGGTGTCGGTGCGCCTGTGCCGTGATGCGGTCACCGGGCGCGATGCGGTGCTGATGAGCGAAGTGGATGTGACCGCCATCAAGCACGCGCAAGACCACTCGCAGTACCTGGCGCGGCACGACCCCCTGACCGGCCTGCCCAACCGCAGCCATGTGATGCAGCGCTTTGCCGACACCTTGCGCGACATGGGAGAAGGGGCCGCCGAGGCAGCGCTGATCTACATCGACCTGGACCACTTCAAAGACATCAACGACACCCTGGGCCATGCTGCGGGCGACGCCCTGCTGGTACAAGTGGCCGAACGGCTGCGCACGATTATCCGCAGCAGCGACATGGTGGCCCGGCTGGGCGGGGATGAGTTCCTCATCCTGATGGTGGCGCACAACATCCGCGACGAGGTGGAGCGCGTGCGTCAGCGCCTGAGCAGCACCGTGGCACAGCCCATTCAACTGCATGGCACCGAAGTCATCGTCACCCCCAGTGTGGGCGTGAGCTTTTACCCCGAACACGGCCAAGAGCTGGACACCCTGCTGCGCAATGCCGACCTCGCCATGTACAGCGCCAAAGAGAGCGGCCGCAACGCGCTCAACATCTTCGAGTTACCCATGGCGCAGCGGGTGCAGCAGCGGCTGGAGCTCGAGACCGAGCTGCGCCACGCCCTGACCCGCGAAGAGTTTGAGCTGTACTACCAGCCCCGCGTGGATGTTGCGACCGGCCTGGTGCGTGGCGCCGAAGCGCTAATCCGCTGGAACCACCCGCTGCGCGGCGTCGTGGGGCCGGACGCCTTCATTCCCACCTGCGAGAGCACCGGCATGATCAATGCCCTGGGCGACTGGGTGTTTGAGCAGGCTGCGCGGCAGCAAGTGCAGTGGGCCCACGAGGGGCTGGATCTGGAAATCTCGATCAACCTGTCACCCCGCCAGTTTCGAGACCCGGATCTACTGAACCGATTCGCCCGCATCGTCACCGCCGCGGCTGCACAGCCCGCGCGCTTGGAACTGGAGCTCACTGAATCGATGTTGCTGGGCGTCGCGCCCCACACCCATGAAACGCTGGACGATTTGCGACGCATGGGCTTCTCGATCAGCGTGGACGACTTCGGCACCGGCTACTCGAACTTGGCCTATCTGAACCGTTTTCCGATCCAGGTGCTGAAGGTGGACAAAACCTTTGTGCAAGACATCGAGGCCAATCGCCCGGTGGCCGAGCTCATCGTGTCCATGTGCCGCTTGATGCAGCTCCATATCGTGGCCGAAGGGGTAGAGACTCCGGCCCAGTTGGCGTGGGTGCGGGCCCAGGGCATCGAGCAATACCAGGGCTACCTGTTTGCCAAACCCCTGCCTGCCGACGCTTTTGTGGCGCGAGCGCGGTCAGCATCGTGGAACAGCGCCCGGGAATGAGAAAATGCGAGCCATGACAAACACTACCGAACGCCCCGCCCTGCCCGATCACCTCTCTGCCGACCCGCGCAGCCCGCACCATGTGGCTGCCGTGTTTGAGCACGACATCGGCATTCGCTTTAACGACAAAGAGCGCAACGACGTCGAGGAATACTGTGTCAGCGAAGGCTGGATCAAAGTGCCCGCCGGCAAAACTGTAGACCGCAAGGGCAAACCCCTGCTGATCAAGCTTAAGGGCAAGGTCGAGGCCTTTTACAACTAAGCCCGCAGCCAGCCACTATGGCCCATGAAGACCGGGACGGGGATCCCAGCCACCAGCGCGAGACAGACAAAGAGCGCCAGCTGGAGGCCACCCGGGCCCGGTTTTCTGCCTTCAGTCGCAACCATTTGAGCGCATCCCCACCCTCCGCACCGCGCCAGACCGGCCTGATTCCGCTCATTCTGTTTTGGTGCGCGGTCATGGGTTTGCTGTACGCCGGCATGACCTACTACCTGCGCCCCCAGCAGGTCCGGATACAGGCCAACGGCGATCTGGTCATCCAGCGTGCGCTGGACGGGCATTTTTATGCGCCGGGCCGCATCCAGGGCCGGGAGGTGATGTTTCTGGTGGATACCGGGGCATCGCTGGTGACGGTGAGCGAAACCTTTGCGCGCCAAGCCCAACTCACAGGCGGCACTTCCACTGTTTTCCGCACCGCCAATGGCGACCGGCCCGGGCGCATTGTGGAGGGAATCCCCGTTCAAATCGGCCCGGTAGAGGTCAACCGGGTCAGGATCGGCATAGGCCTGTCGGTGGGCGACGACAATCAAGCCCTGCTCGGCCAATCCTTTTTATCCAAGTTTGACGTCATCCTTGGCAAAGACCAGATGGTCTTGAAACCCCGCTAACACTGGCACCCACTGCCGATTAGTAGCAAAATCTGCCTCTAGCGCTCATGGAATGTGCGCAAGCAGCTCCTAAAAACATAGCATCCGCACCATGACCGAACCCACTTCGCCCCGCCCTGTTTTGCGCCGCGCACCTCCACCGGCCGCCCATGAAGCCGCCCCCACCACGGGCGCACGACGTGCCCCGCCTCCCGCGGCCAATCGCCCTTCAGGCAACCGCGCCATTCCCCAGGGCCAGAGCAACACCGCCGCCCATGGCGCCGGCGGCACCGTGCGGCTGAACAAGCGCATGGCCGACCTCGGCATGGCGTCCCGCCGCGAAGCGGACGAGTGGATCGGTAAAGGCTGGGTCAAGGTCAACGGCAAGGTGGCCGAGATGGGTATGCAGGTGCTGCCCGATGTGCGCATCGAGATCGACAAACAGGCCCAAGGCCAGCAGGCCAACCAAGTCACCATCCTGCTCAACAAGCCGCTGGGCATCGTCAGCGGGCAGGCCGAAGACGGGCACGAGCCCGCCATCAAGCTCATCCAGCCCCAGAACCGCTGGCGTGATGACAACGCACGCTTCTTTTTCCACGGCAGCCAACTCAAGAGCCTGGTGCCCGCCGGCCGGCTGGACATTGACTCCACCGGCCTGTTGGTGCTGACCCAAGACGGCCGCGTAGCCCGCCAGCTGATCGGCGAAGACTCGGTGATGGAGAAGGAATATCTGGTACGCGTGGCCTACACAGGGGTGGCCAACCCCAGTGCCGCAAATTCGCCGGCTGCCACCTACCCCGGCTTGCCCGGCCGAGGTCAACCCCAGCAGCTGATCCGATTGGACGATGACGACCCGGTCACCAGCGATGTGCAAAGCGTGTTCCCGCCCGAGAAGCTGCAACTGCTGCGGCACGGCCTGAGCCTGGACGACCAGCGCCTGAAGCCCGCCAAGGTGGAATGGCAAAACCCCGAGCAGTTGCGCTTTGTGCTGACCGAAGGCAAGAAGCGCCAAATCCGCCGCATGTGCGAGCTGGTCGGCCTGAAGGTGGTGGGCCTGAAACGGGTGCGCGTCGGCAAGGTCATGCTGGGCAATCTGCCGGTAGGCCAGTGGCGCTACCTGCAGCCGCACGAAAAGTTTTAAACACAAGGCGCCTATGCCCACACCGCCCCGCACCAAGGTCTCTGCCAAAGCCATCGCTAAAGACCTGCGGGGTGCAGCCCAGCTGGCCACCCAGGCCACTTTGGGCGTCACGCGCATGGCCGAGGGTGTGCACCAGTCGGTGCTTGGGACCTTGGGCGCACGGGGCGACACCAGCAGTACCCAAACAGGCAGCCACCCGCAAGCCACCGGCCTGACCGGATGGGTGTACAGCGCAGTACGAAGCATCACCACCCTGGTGGGCAAATCGGCCGACACCGCCTTGCGCGCCCTCACCCCTTGGCTGGAAACCGCTGGAGCGCAGCCCCCTGAATCCCCCCAACGTGCCGCCGTCGTGGCTGCGCTCAATGGCGTGCTGGGCGACCACTTGGCCGCCACCGGCAACCCGCTGGCCATTCCAATGAGCGTGCGTTTCAACGGCGCTGTGCTGGAGCACGGCCAGATGCCGGCCCCGACAGCCGTCAACGGCAAGCTGCTTATCGTGCTGCACGGCCTGTGCATGAACGACCTGCAGTGGGAACATGCGGGAGCAGACGGCACCCCCACCAGCCACGCCGCCGCACTGGCTGCCGCCCATGGCTACACCCCTGTTTTTGTGCGCTACAACACCGGCCTGCACACCTCGGTGAATGGCGCAGGGTTGTCAGAAAAGCTCGGCGAGCTGGTGGCCTACTGGCCTGTGGCGGTAGAAAGCATCACCGTGCTGGTGCACAGCATGGGCGGGCTGGTCGCACGCAGTGCCTGCGCCACTGCCGAAGCAACCTTAGCTCCGTGGCGAGGCTTGCTCAAATCCATGGTGTTTCTCGGCACCCCCCACCACGGCGCGCCGCTGGAGCGGGCGGGCAACTGGGTCGATGTGGTCCTGGGCAGCACACCGTATTCGCGCCCTTTGGCCAAGCTGGGCCAGCTGCGCAGTGCCGGCATTACCGACCTGCGCTACGGTTTGGTCCTCGAGTCGGACTGGCTGGGCCACGACCGCTTCCGCAGCCAGCCCGACCGCCGCTCGCACATACCCCTGCCAGAGGGCGTGACCTGCTACACCGTGGCCGCCACCGTAGCCAAACCGCGCAGCCTGCTGGCCGAGCGCCTGGTGGGCGACGGTTTGGTGCCCTTGCACAGCGCCCTGGGCCGGCACGACGATGCCGCCCGCACACTGCACTTCCCCAAAAACCGCCAAGCCGTGGTGTACCGCCTCAACCACATGGAATTGCTCAGCAGCCCTGTAGTGCGCGAACTGTTGGTGGAGTGGCTGGCCCCCTCTTGAAAGCGGCGCCCTCGCCCATAATTGAAGGTTGCCCGTGCCGAGAGCGAAATGTCTAGCGGCGCACATCGCTTTTTTGAGACTCAGAGACTGAACTATGACCAAGCAAACCATGAATTTCCAGGCCGAAGTAGCCCAGCTGCTGCACCTGGTGACGCACTCCCTGTACTCCAACAAAGAGATTTTCCTGCGCGAGTTGATCTCCAACGCCTCTGACGCCTGCGACAAGCTGCGCTTTGAAGCGATCAACAACAGCGGCCTGTACGAAAACGACTCCGAGCTGAAGGTCAAGGTCACCTTTGACAAGGACGCCAAGACGCTCACCATCAACGACAACGGCATTGGCTTGTCGATGCAAGAAGCTATCGACAACCTAGGCACGATTGCCAAGAGCGGCACCAAAGACTTTGTGAGCAAGCTCAGCGGCGACCAAAAGGCCGACAGCAACCTGATCGGCCAGTTCGGCGTGGGCTTTTACTCCGGCTTTATCGTGGCCGACAAAATCACCGTGGAATCCCGCCGCGCAGGCCTGAAGGCCGATGAGGCGGTGCGCTGGACAAGCGCGAGTGTTAACGACGGCGGCGCCAGCGGTGGCGGTGCGTTTGAGGTGGAAGCCATCACCCGGGAAGCCCGCGGTACCAGCGTCATCCTGCACCTGCGTAAAGACGCGATGGACTACGCCCAGGCTTGGAAGGTCAAGGGCATCATCAACAAGTACTCCGACCACATCAGCCTGCCCATCTTGATGGAAAAGGAAGAGTGGAAAGACGGCGAGCTAATCAACCCTTCGGACGAAAACGATGGCCGCCAGCCCGGTGGCATGGTCAAGACCGGCGAGTGGGAAACCGTCAACAAGGCCAACGCCATCTGGAGCCGCGCCAAGAAGGACGTCACCCAAGAGCAATACGACGACTTCTACAAACAGATCAGCCACGACTTTGAAGCCCCCCTGGCCCACACCCACAACCGGGTGGAAGGCAGCACCGAATACACCCAGCTGCTGTACATCCCCGGCAAAGCGCCCATGGACCTGTACAACCGCGACCACAAGGCCGGTTTGAAGCTGTATGTGAAGCGCGTGTTCATCATGGACGACGCAGAAGCCCTGTTGCCCAGCTACCTGCGTTTTGTGAAAGGCGTGGTGGATTCCGCCGACCTACCCTTGAACGTGAGCCGTGAGCTGCTGCAAGAGAGCCGCGACGTGAAAGCCATCCGCGATGGCAACACCAAGCGTGTGCTCTCCATGCTGGAAACCCTGGCTAAGAACGACAAGCTGCCTGAAACCGCTGATGGCGTGACTGACGTCCTTAGCGCTGAAGAAAAGGCCGAGCAAGAAGCCAACCTGGGCAAGTACACCAAGTTCTATGCCGAGTTCGGCGCGGTGCTCAAAGAAGGTCTGGGCGAAGACTTCGGCAACAAAGACCGTCTGGCCAAGCTGCTGCGCTTTGCATCCACTACCAGCGACACCGCCAGCGTAAGCCTGGCGGACTACAAGGCGCGCATGAAAGAAGGCCAAGAGGCCATCTACTACATCACCGCCGACACCTTGGCCGCCGCCAAGAACAGCCCGCAGCTCGAAGTGTTCAAGAAAAAGGGCATCGAAGTACTCTTGATGACCGACCGTGTGGACGAGTGGGCCCTGAACTACCTGCACGACTTTGACGGCACGCCCATGCAAAGCGTGGCCAAGGGCGCGGTGGACCTCGGCAAGCTGCAAGACGAGTCTGAAAAGAAAGCCGCTGAAGAGGCTGCTGAAGCCTTCAAACCGGTGCTCGCCAAGCTGAAAGAAGCACTCAAAGACAAAGCCGACGACGTGCGTGTGACCAGCCGCCTGGTCGACAGCCCCGCCTGCTTGGTGGTGCAAGACCACGGCATGAGCACCCAGTTGGCACGCATGCTCAAGCAAGCCGGCCAGAGCGCGCCCGAAGTGAAACCGGTGTTGGAAGTAAACGCCGATCACCCGCTCGTGAAGAAGCTGGACGGCTCGGTGCATTTCCATGACCTGGCCCACATCTTGTTCGATCAGGCCTTGCTGGCCGAAGGTGGCCTACCAGCCGACCCTGCCGAGTACGTCAAGCGGGTGAATGCGCTGCTGGTGTAACCATAAGGGCAATTAGAGGCAAAATGAGCCTCTAGCCCTCATAAAATATGCGCATAAAGCTATTATTTTTATAGCAAATTGCACCAATAAAAGCCTTGCCGTCGAAAGACTGGCAGGGCTTTTTGCTTAAAGGGGTGTTGCAAGCCGGTCCACGCTCAGTGATGACCCTAGCCGCGGCGGGAATCACTTGGAGCTATGCTGATGCTCGTTGTTGCCCTCTAAAATATTGCGCATCTATGAACAAGACATCTGCAGCCCTCGCGTGCTGCATCAGTGCGTTGATGCCATGGGCATCGGCTTGCGCCGAAGACATTACCTAGCTGAGTGCCGACTTCCCGCCTTTGGCAACGTTCGACAAAGACGCCAAGCACATCGGCTACATGAACCTGCTGCTGAAGCAGGTGCAACAAGCACTGCCGCAGCATCGCATCCAAGAAGAAGTACTGCCTTGGCCACGGGTCCTGTTTGTTGCCAAAAACGGCGGCGCCTACTGCTCGGCCATGGCAGCTCAGACGCCGGAGCGCGAGTCCTATTTGCGTTTTACCGCACCTTATGGCTTTGTGTACCCGGTCGGGTTGGTCATCAGGGCCAAAGACCAGGACCAGTTCAAGCGCTTTCTGAACAAAGAGGGCGAAGTCCGCTTGCGAGACCTCTTGGAGCAAAACGACCTGAGTGCGGGGGTCGCGGGTAGCAGGACCTACGGCACCAAGCTGGATGACATGCTCAGGCCCTTGGTGCAATCCAACGCACGCCCGATCATTCAGGTGAGTCAGGACAATTCGACCAAATCGTTGATCACCATGCTGCAAAAGCACCGGTTTGATTACACGATCGCATACCACAGCGAGGTTGCTTACTACGACAGCGCATCCTCCAAACTGCATTTCTATCCGATTGCAGAAAACAGCGACTTGCTAGCCGGTCGCTTTAGCTGCACCAAGAGCCCGCAAACCGACCAGACATTTGCCGAGCTCAACCGACTGGCAAGCTCATATCGCAACAACCCCGCACTGACTGCCTCCTATGAGCGATGGTTGCCGGCCTATCTGGTCAAGCCCTACCGGCAACGGCTGGCCAGCCAATTGAACAGCTCAGCACGCTGACAGGCCGGCGCTATCATCGGCCCCTCATTTCCAGCACTGCCATTGGCAGCCCCACTCTGTGGACACACATCTTTTGAGCAAATCGGATATCCGCCACCGCATATGGCAGGAGTTGCAGCGTGCAGTTGTGGACCGGCACCACGAATGGCGCACGCCCGTGCTAGCCACCCTGGGGGTGGATGGTGCGCCGCAAGCACGCACAGTCGTGTTGCGTCACGCCGATTCGGGGCGGGCCGTGTTGCACATCTACACCGACAGTCGCAGCCCCAAAGTCGCCGAGCTGGAGGCTGCCCCCCAGGTGAGCCTAGTGTTCTGGAGCAAGCGGCTGAGCTGGCAGCTCCGCATGCGGGCGCAAGCCACCGTGCAGCGTAGCGGCCCGGAGGTGGATGCGGTGTGGGCACGCATCAGCACCTCCGCAGCCGCGGGAGACTACCTGTCGGCTCAGGCACCCGGCGCAGTGCTGGATACAGCAGCCGAAGGACACTCCAAGGGCGTCAGCGGGCCCCACCACCTCGCACTTATCAAGCTGCAGGTGCTTGAAATCGACTGGCTCGAGCTCGCAAGAAGCGGCCACCGCCGCGCGAGCCTGACCCAGACCGGTTGGACTTGGCGGGTTCCGTAAACCCGCGTCACAAACAAGGCCTGCAGGATTGCGCTAAAACTGGGGTGGCCAGCATGTTCTGGCGCTCTCGAGCACCCCATGTCCGCAGCGACCCGCCCCTCTTCTCCAACCTCACCACCGACTCTTGAGCAGCCGGCCGCGCAGCCCGCTGAACGCTCATGCGCCGGACTCACCGTCATGTTTGATGGCTCCTGCCCTTTATGTCGCCGTGAGATTGGGCTCTACCAATCGTTGGACTCTTTGCAGCCGGTGCAGTGGCTGGATGTGAGCGAGGTGCACAGCGGCTTAGAGCCTGCAGAGCAGGCGCGATTGCTGGCTCGATTTCATGTGCGGCAAGCAGACGGGCGCATGCTCAGCGGGGCCGCTGCATTTGTTTCGTTGTGGTTAGCCATGCCGGGCTGGCGTTGGCTGGGGCGGTTCGGACAACTGCCTGGGGTAACACCGGTGCTCGAATGGTCTTATGTCCACTTTTTGCGTTTCAGGCCTCGGTTGCAAGAATGGATGCGTGCCGCCGAACTGGCGCATCTACCCGCTGATATGGTGGGCGACCTCCGCTCGGACCACGCGGGCGAGACCGGCGCGGTCGCGGTATACCGCGGCATGTTGTGGGCCACTCGTCACACCGACATCCGAGAGTTCGCACAGCGGCACCTGCAAACAGAACAAGAGCACCTCGAAGTCATGAACGCCCTGTTGCCGCCCCTGCGACGCAGCTGGCTCTTGCCTCTGTGGCGGGCTGCGGGGTTTGTTGCAGGCGCCGTGCCAGCGCTTGTAAGCCCCCCTGCGACGTATGCCACTGTGGCGGCAATTGAAACCTTTGTCGACAAGCACTACCAAGACCAACTGGACCGGATTGCCGGCCGACCCGAAGCCGCCACGCTGCTGCGGCTCTTAAGCGATTGCCGCAATGATGAGCGCGAGCACCTCGAGGAGGCCAGCAACCGGCTGGTCACTCCGCCGGGCTGGTTTGTGCGCGTGTGGTGCAAAGCCATAGGGGCCGGCTCGGTCGTCGGCGTATGGCTAGCGCGGCGTATCTAGTCAGAGGGTGAGTCGCCCGGTTACTGCCCAAGCACCGTTGCGCCGCCCGAGCACCACCGCCTCGCCGGATGAAGATACCACGCCGGTAATGGCGGTGATATTGACTTGGTGGGTCACCACCACCAAGAGGCCCTTGCCGTTCCATGCGTTGAGCAAGGCTGCTGCTGCCTGCGTTTGGGCTGGGGCAGCATCCGGCTCACCAAAAAATGAATTAAATGCCGCTTGGTCCACCCGCTTACCCGGAAACGCCAGATTCGCGGTTTCCCGGGTCCGGCACCATTGCGATGACCAGACCGCCTCAACAGGCACCGGCAGCTGACGGAAAAACTTGCCGATCCGTCTCGCCTGAGCCCGCCCCTCATCATTGAGATTGCGCTGGGTGCTGCAGTCATTCAACACGAATTGCGCGGGGTCGCCCCCACCGGGGGCCAAAGCATGACGGATCAGCACCACGCTGCCGGGCTTCAGCTCTGCTTCGGCACCGCTGGCATTCACGGCAGCCGCAGCAAATGCCGCGGACCACCCGAGCGACACCAGGAAAAGGCCACGAAACAACGACTGACGAATTTTCATAGAGCTATTTTTTCAGAGCCGCTCGCCGAAAGCCTACCTGCCTGCAAAAACCCCTCCAAGTGAGGGCATCGGCAGTCAGCGCATTCGCAATGCTCAGACAAAATGGGGTACAACTTCGTGGCCGCTCCTGTAGCGCGACAGGGGCCCCTTGGTTAAAGCCAGGTAGCCCTAGCCGGATACTCATATTTTTTTTCAACCTCACTCTACGACCCACTATGAAAACCAGCCTCCGTATTTCCTGTGTTGCTCTGGCCTTGTAGGCCCAGGGCGCATTTGCCCAAAACGCCGTCACGGCAGCCGCTGCGAAAGAAGATGGCGCCGTGGTCACCGCCAGCGGGTTGGTGTACCGCAGCCTCAAAGAAGGCAGCGGTGCCAGCCCCAAAGCCACTGACAAGGTAACCGTGCACTACAAAGGCACTTTTCCGGACGGCCGGGAATTCGACAGCTCGTACAAGCGCGGCCAGCCGATTGACTTCCCGCTCAATGGAGTAATTGCATGCTGGACCGAGGGTGTACAGCGCATGAAAACCGGCGGCAAAGCCAAGCTGACTTGCCCATCGGAAATTGCCTACGGTGCGCGCGGTGCCGGTGGCGTGATTCCCCCGAACGCAACGCTGGTGTTTGAGGTGGAGTTGCTGGGCGTGAACGGCAAGTAAGCCGCCAGCCATCCAGGCTCTAGACTGACCACTGCAGCAGCGGCTGCAGCACACTCGCCCCCAGCTTTTTGGAGCGCTGGCCGCTCCAACCGGTGGCGGGGTCGGGCAGGTTGACGTTGTCTTTGAAGGGCATCTCGATGGTCAGGGCCATGCAACCGAATCGCTGGGCTATCCAGTTGGTGGCCAAGGATAAGTTGGCCTGACCGGCCGGCACGCGGCCGTAGTTGAGGGTGTCCTGGAAGTCGGGGCAGGTGCGCATCCAGGAAGTTTTGAAGTCGTCTTCCAACTCGGCAATACGCGGGGTGTAACCCGGCGTGCCCTCTGAGCCGACCACAAAGTTGCATGGCAGAGCTTCGTCACCGTGCACGTCCAGGCACAGGTCCACGCCGGTGGTCTCCATGGCTTGGCGCACCAGCGCGACTTCGGGTGAACGCTCCATGCTGGGGGCCCCCCATTCGCGGTTCAGGTTGGCGCCGGCGGCATTGGTGCGCAGGTTGCCCAGCACCGCGCCATCCGGATTCATGTGGGGCACCACATAGAAGTTGCAGCGCTGCAACAACGTGCGGCTCACCGAGTCATCCGCATCCAGCAGGCGCTCCAAAAAACCCTCAATGAACCACTCCGCCATCGTCTCGCCGGGGTGCTGGCGGGCAATGAGCCACACATTCTTTTTATCGACCTCCAGAAGTTGGGTATGAGGGTCTGCAATGCACAGCAGGCTCATATCGCGCCCCTGCACGGTGGTGCCCAATCGCTGCAAGGTGACCAACGGAGAAGCGGTCGCCGCAGCCAGCAAGTCGAGATGTTGCTCGTAAGAGTACGGCTCGAAATACGCGAAGTAAATGGCATTGCCCTGCGGTGTGACGCGGGCCGTCATCACGGTGCCGTCGTAGTGGGTGTCTATGCGCCGCCAGTGCTGACGGTCTTCGCTAGCCAGCACCTGGTATCCCTCCCAGCCTCTGGGGTAGGCGGATTCGGAGGCATTCATGAACCGCAAAGTCGCCGCCTGACCCGCAGCTCCCTGCAGACAAAAGTAAAACCACTGGGCGAACTCGGCAGCCGTATCCGGGCGGATACGCAGTTGGATGTCGTGCGCTACCTCCGCACGCACCACCTCAATGGCACCGGCATCGAACTGCGAGGAAATAGAGAGTTGGGGCATGGTCAAAATGGGCGTTAGCGCTCGCAGAATATGCGCGATACGCTCTTAAAAATATAGCAAACTACTTGAGAGCCACAACCTTGACCAGCTGACCCACCGCAGGCTCACCGCCGCCGTAGTAGCCGTTGATCAGGCGCAACTGTTGCTCGGGGCGCGCAATTGGCGAGTTTTTGGCCAACTCGGCGAACCCGCCCTTGGGGTACGGCGCCGTCTTGATGACCCATGGCCGGGCCGCAGCGCGGTCTTGGGCGGTCAGGGCGCGAAAGCTGCCCTCGGCCTCGCGCAAACCTGCGCGCGCACGGGTCAAGGCATTGGCATCTTTGGCGGTGGATTGCAGCAGATACACCCGGTCGCCGGGGCCGGTGATCACTGTGGCCTCCAGTGGCACGCTGCTACCGTTGGCACCAGACCGCGCACCGGTGAAACGGGAGGCTTGCAGCCCGTTGATGGTGGTGGGCTCCAAGCGGCCCTGTGTAGGCTTGAGCAGGTTGCGAACCACATCAGGCGGCGCCTCGCCCGCCGCTGCGGGCACTACACGTACCAGCAGCGCCGCATCGCGGGCCGTGTTGATAAAGGCAAGTTGCTCAGGCTCGTTTTGCACATACCAGCCCGCCGGTGCGGTAAGAGCCAAACCCAGAGGCTCATGGTAAAAGTTCTGGCCCCGCACCAGCCCCTGGTCAGGGCTGTCACCAAAGCTCATGCTTTGGATGGCCTGCAGATAGCGGTTGCGGCCATCATCGTCATAACGCTCACGCGACTGGTACTGCGCGGCCAGGCGGCTGATCGTTTCCAGGCGTTGGTCGTTGCTGGGGTGGGAGGACAACCAATCGCCCTTGGCGGGTACAGGGCGCCCCTCCGCCTTGGCCTGGTCTGCAGCAAACAGCTCCTGGTTTTTCAGGACCTTGATCACGTCAATCATGTTGCGCGGGTCGTAGCGGGTGCGAAACAGGTACTCCGCGCCCAAGCCATCTGCTTGCAACTCTTGCTCACGGCCGTACGAAGCGATGTAGCCAGCTGCCACGTTTTGCGACACTTGGCCCGCCAGTTGCCCGGCACCGGCAACGCCGTAAGCCTCTGCCACCGCACCCAGCACGCTGGCGGCAAACACACCGAGCCCGGCGTTTTGCTGACTGGTGGCACGCTGAGCGCCGTGACGCGCGGTCACATGGCCGATTTCATGGCCGATCACACCGGCCAGGTCGGCCTCGCTGTCCATATACGCCATGATGCCGCGGGTGACATACACATAGCCACCGGGCAGCGCAAAGGCGTTGATCTCCGGGCTGTCCAGCACCGTAAAACGCCACTGCAACTGGCTGCGATGACTTTGCCCCGCGAGGCGCTGCCCCAGAGCATTGACATACGACTGCAGCGCGGGGTTGTTCACCACGCCATATTCCTGCAACACCTCTTGGTGGCCTTTGGCGCCCTCGGCGACTTCGGCTTCTTCGCTCATGGCTGAGCGCTCTGTTTGCCCCGTCACCGGATTGACGACATTGGTGCCGCAGGCCACCAGCAATGCGCTGCTGACCAGCGCTGTAACCATCCAAGAACGCATGCACCACCTCGTTTGAATACGCTTACGCGCTGTCCGTCAATTTTAGGAGAGTCCTACGGTGCTGGTATGCCACTCGGTGCGGTCGCGGCCAGCGGCTTTGGCGCGGTAGAGCGCTAAATCCGCTTGATGCAGCAAGCGGCTCAAAAACACCATATCCCGCTCTTTGTGTAGGGTGTGCTGGGCGCACACCACACCAATGCTGACCGAAATTGGTTTGTTACCCACCCGCACCTGTTTCACCATCGCGTGTGCGAGGCTTACGACAGAGCGCGCACCATCGGGCGTGCCCCCTGGCAACCAGATGGCGAACTCTTCACCGCCGTAGCGCACCACCAGGTCGCTGCCCCGGCGGCTGGCCTGCAGTTGCTGGGCCAGTTGCTGCAACACCCGATCACCTTCATCGTGACCGTAGCTGTCGTTCACACGCTTGAAGTGGTCTACATCCACCATCATCAGAGCCGCAGGCGTCCCGATCGACGCTTGGCTCTGCCAATGCGCCACCGCGCGCTCCAAGGCCCTGCGGTTTCCAAGCCCGGTTAAGGGATCTGTTTCACTGAGGGTCGATAGCTCACGATTTTGCGACTCGACGAACTCCGCGCGTTGTGCCAATTCCGCGTGTAAGGTCCGCAACTCCGAGTTCGCCACCGACAACTCGGTGGCCAGGCGTTGCGCACGGCCGCGTGCTTCGAGCAACTCAGCCTCAAAGCGGCTGCGCTCATGGGCTACATAAAACACCCAAAAAATACACTCCCGCTCGTTCCACAGGCCATGGCGCGCATTCACCATGACCGGCACTTGCTCCTGGGTGTGGGTATTCAAGTGCAGATACATCTCTTGGACCATGCGATGGCGCAGCACCATGGGCCACACATGGGTTTGCAGAAAAATGCGGCTAGAGGCAGGCATCAAGGCATCGATATAGCGCCCCTGCCAGCTCTCGGTCTCTCCGCCGACAAGCGCAAGCAAATCAAGATTCGCCTCTCTGATGTGGCCCAACGCATCCGTCACCAGCACAGGGCTGGGCAGCAGGTCTAGGTAAGGTTTCAAAGAGTCGCCAAGGTGGGTGAATGTCAGGCCGGCAAATAGTTGCGCATCGCATCTATCACCAGTTGCGGGTGCGACATATGGCTGCAATGCCCCACCACATCGAGCACCTGCAAGGTGCTGCTGCGCAAATGGCTGTGCAAATACTCGCCCACCTCAACAGGTGCGAGCGCGTCGTGCCGGTGCTGCAGGATCAGGCTGGGGCAATCCACGTATTGCAGGTCCGCGCGGTTGTCGGCATAAAAGGTGGCCTCCGCAAAAATGCGGGCCATGATCGGGTCCGTGGAACAGAAACTCTCTGCCAACTCACTGGCAACAGGGCCTCCATTGCTCTCGCCGGATATTACGGGCGTCAGGTAGTTTGCCCATCCGATGTAGTTTTGATCCATCAAAGCCAGCAGACCGTCTAGGTCGGTGCGCTCAAACCCGCCCACGTAGTCAGGCAGATGGTTCACAAAACACGGGGAAGGCCCCACCATGATCAGCCGCTCAAACAAACCGGGACTTGCAATTGACGCCAACATGCCAATCGAGCAACTCACCGAGTGGCCCACAAAGGTAACGTCACTGGTCAAATCCAGCGCTTCACAGACATCAAGAACGTCACGGGCATAGCCATTGAGCGTGCTGTAGCGGCGGTGGTCGAAGTCGATTGCAGAGGACGCGCCACTGCCCACATAGTCAAACAGCACAACCCGGTAACCCTCGAGAAAGGCCGGCGCAACCTGAGACCACATATTCTGATTGCACCCGAAACCATGGGCGAAGAGCAGCACTTTGTTACCTTCGCCTTTTACTTTGACGTTGTTCCGCTTGAGTATGTCCATATTCTCTCGCCTCGCGCTACGCCTAGAAATTGTGAGGAGAGTCTAAAACATTGTCCAAGCTGTGCGGGAATATTGTTGAAGATTCAAGGGCATTCAGCCCGAAGCTCTGCCCCTGTAGTAGGGCTGCCAGGGGGTACCCCCGATAATCGGCAGATGACTGCTTTCTCTACTCTCCCCCTCGCACCTGCCACGCTGGCCAATTTGCAACAGCTGGGCTTTGATGCCATGACGCCCATACAGGCTGCCAGCCTGCCCGTGGCGCTGGCCGGCAAAGACCTGATTGCCCAAGCCCAGACAGGTAGCGGTAAAACTGCTGCGTTTGCTTTGCCGCTGCTGGCCAAGCTCAACCCGCGATGGTTTGCGGTGCAGGCCATGGTGCTCTGCCCCACCCGGGAGCTGGCAGATCAGGTGACGGTGGAAATCCGCCGCCTCGCCCGCGCACAAGACAACGTCAAGGTTGTCACCTTGTTCGGTGGCGTTGCTACCCGTGGACAACGCGCCAGCCTTGAAAATGGCGCACACATCGTGGTGGGCACGCCCGGCCGCATCATGGACCTGCTGGAACGCGAGTACCTGACCCTAGAGGGCCTGAACACCCTGGTGCTGGACGAAGCGGATCGCATGCTCGACATGGGCTTTTTAGACGACATCACCACCGTGGTGCGCCAGTGCCCGCCCAATCGCCAGACCTTGCTGTTCTCAGCCACCTACCCCGAAGGCATTGAAAAGCTGGCCAAGCAATTCATGCAAGACCCGCAGCAAATCAAGGTGGAAGCTGCCAAGGCCGACAACACCATCGAGCAGCGCTTTTTTGAGGTGGACCGCGAGTCCCGCTTCACCGCAGTCAGCAGCATCCTCAATCACTTCCGCCCGGTCAGCACCATAGCGTTTTGCAACACCAAGCAGCAATGCAACGAGCTGGTGGACAAGCTGGTCGAAGACGGCTTTTTAGCGCAGGCTCTCCATGGCGACCTCGACCAGCGCGAGCGCGACCAAGTGCTGGCCCAGTTTGCCAACCGCAGCTGCTCGGTACTGGTCGCCACCGATGTGGCGTCCCGCGGGCTGGATGTGAAAGAGCTGGACATTGTGATCAACGTGGACATCACGCCCGACCCGGAAGTGCATGTGCACCGCATCGGTCGCACAGGCCGTGCGGGCGAAAAAGGCTTGGCCTTGAGCTTGGCGAGCATGCGCGAGATGGGCTCGGTCGGCAAGATCGAGCAGTACCAGAACGCGCCCTCCGTGTGGCATAAGCTCGATGAGCTCACCCCGGCGGGCACAGGCCGGCTGTTGCCCCCCATGATCACGGTGCAGATCGCCGGTGGCCGCAAAGAAAAAATCCGGGCCGGTGATGTGCTGGGCGCGCTGACCAACGACGAGGGCGGTCCCGCCTTCACCCGCGAGCAGATCGGCAAGATCCAGGTCACCGAATACTGCACCTTCGTGGCAGTCGCCCGCGAGGTTGCCCAGCAGGCTTGCAACAAGCTCAATGCCGGGCGCGTCAAGGGTAAAAGCGTGCGTGCACGTTTGTTGTAAGGGAAATTCCTACACGCTTTACAGCGCACGCCTGACTCCATTTTTTGGGACAGGTGACTACAGTTCTCCCAAGCGCCAAACCTTTCTACGGCGCAATCCATAGACGGAGAACTGTCATGAAAAACACTGCCACCGACCTCAACCCCTTCAGCCTGATGATGGAGCCCGAACTGGTGTTGCAAACCATGGAGCGCTCTCAACAACTGCGCGGCCTGCGCCGCCACAAGCTGCGCCCCCTGGACAAGCCCCTGATTCCTTACACCAAAGAAGCCCTGGCCGCCCGCGCCGCCTTTGATGCCGCCATCGACGCGGAGGACTTCGAAGCCCACGCGGACAGCTTCCTGCTGAACTAAACCTCACTTTGCGGGGCTTGCGCTTTCTGCACCGGTGCAGAGATTTGCCGGGGGTGTTGGGCCGATAATGAAACGGTCCAACCCTCCACAAGGAAAGTTTGCAATGCACCTACCCCGTTTTGCCCCGTCCCGCCTGGTTTTGACCGCCGCTCTGGCTGCCGCAGCAGCAGGTGCCTGGGCCCAATCGACCGCCCCCGTGCGCGTCGGTTTGCTCAGCACCTTGTCCGGCCCCGGTGCTGGTTTGGGTGTGGATATCCGTGACGGCTTCCAACTCGCCATGAAACTAAACGGCGGCAAACTCGGCGGCCGCCCTGCCGAAGTCATCGTGGCAGACGACCAAGCCAACCCCGAAGTCGGGCGCCAAACCGCAGACCGGCTGATCAAACGCGACAAGGTCGACTTCATGACCGGCATTGTGTTCTCCAACGTCATGTTGGCCGTGGGCCCCCCCACCTTCCAATCCAAGACCTTCTACATCAGCGCCAACGCTGGCCCCTCGCAGTACGCGGGCGAACAGTGCAACCCCTACTTCTTCAGTGCCTCGTACCAGAACGACAACATGCACGAAGCCGTGGGTAAGACGGTCACCGACAAAGGCTTCAAGCGCGTGGCGCTGATTGCCCCCAATTACCCCGCTGGTAAAGACGCCCTCACCGGCTTCAAGCGTTTCTACAAAGGCGAGATCGCCTCTGAAACCTACACAGCCCTCAACCAGCTGGACTACGGCGCCGAGCTCTCCAAGCTGCGTGCCACCAAGCCGGACGCGGTGTACATCTTCCTGCCCGGCGGCCTGGGCATAAACTTCATCAAACAGTTTGTGGGCGCCGGCCTCTCCAAGGACATCACGCTGTTCGGCCCCGGCTTCTCGGGCGATGAGGACGTGATCAAGGCGGTGGGCGAGCCCATGCTGGGCATGTTCAACACCTCCCAGTGGGGCCACGACATGGACAACGCAGCCAACAAGAAGTTTGTGGCGGAGTTTGAAAAAGAATACGGCCGCCTGCCCACCCTGTACGCGGCCCAGGGCTATGACGCTGCCCGCCTGATGGATGCCGGCGTGCGCGACAGCAAGGGCAAGCTGGACGACAAGGCCGCCGTCAAGAAGGCCTTGGAGGCCGCCAAGTTCGACTCGGTACGTGGCGCCTTCAAGTTCAACAGCAACCACTTCCCCATCCAGGACTACTACCTGCGCGTCATCACCCGTGATGCCAAAGGCCGCGTCACCAACCGTACCCTGGGCACCGTGTTCAAAAACCACGCCGACGCCTACGCCACCAACTGCAAGATGCCTGGCCTCTAAGGCCTGACGCACGCGCATGAGCGGAATTCTGCTGCTGGAGCAGGCCCTGAACGGCCTGCAGCTTGGCCTGATGCTGTTTTTGTTGGCCGCCGGGCTGACGCTAGTGTTCGGCATCATGGACATGGTGAACCTGGCCCATGGTTCGTTGTACATGGTGGGTGCCTACCTGATCGCCACAGCCACCCAGGCCAGTGGCTCCTACTGGTGGGGCTTGTCTGCAGGTGTGGCGGGTACCGCCCTTTTCGGGGTGCTGCTGGAGGTATCGGTGCTGCGCCGGCTGTACCGGCGCGACCATGTCACCCAAGTGCTGGGCACCTTTGCCATCCTACTGATGTGCAACGAGGCGGTGCGCATGATCTGGGGCTCACAACCCCTGTCGCTGAACCCGCCGGCGGCACTCTCGGGCCCGGTGGAGTTGTTGCCCGGCTTTTTCTACCCCACGTTCCGCTTGCTCATCATCGTGGTCGGCTTGGCCACGGCGCTGCTGCTCTACCTGCTGGTGACCCGCACCCGGCTGGGCATGCAAGTGCGTGCCGGCGCTTCCAACCGCGACATGGCCTTGGCCATGGGCACCAATGTGCAGCGCCTGTTCACCGCGGTGTTCGGCCTGGGCGCTGCGCTGTGCGCGCTGGCCGGCGGCATGCTCGGGCCGCTACTGGCGGTGCAGGTGGGCATGGGCGAGAGCATTCTGATTCTGGCCTTTGTGGTCATCGTGATCGGCGGCATCGGCTCCATCCGCGGTGCACTGGTGGGCGCGCTACTGGTGGGCATGGTGGACTCCGGCGGTCGCACTCTGCTGCCCATGGTGTTCGAGTCGCTGTTCGGCGCAGCGCTGGCAGCCGATGCGGCGCCGGCGGTGGCCTCTATACTGATTTATGTGTTGATGGCTGCGGTACTGTTCTTCAAGCCGCGCGGTCTGTTCCCTGCCCATGGTTGATTCCAACAACGCCCGCACCTCGCTGCACCACACACTGCACCTGCGGGCTGCACTCCCTATATTTTTGGTGCTGCTGGCCTTGCCGCAGATCACGGCGGCTTTGCACGCAGAGTTCTACGTCACGCTAGCCACCCGCATCGCGATTTTTGCCTTGGCGGCCAGCAGCCTGAACCTGATTCTGGGCTTCGGCGGCCTAGTGAGCTTCGGGCATGCGGCCTTTGTGGGCGCGGGCGCCTACACCGTGGGCATCCTGATGCAGCATGGCACTGTGCCTGCTGCCATCGCCTGGCCCGCTGCCATGCTGGTGAGCGCGGGCCTAGCCTGCCTGATCGGATTTATCAGCCTGCGTACCCAGGGCGTGTACTTCATCATGATCACGCTGGCCTTTGCGCAAATGCTGTACTACCTGGCTGTCTCCCTCAAAACTTATGGCGGGGACGACGGCCTCCAGCTAGCGGGGCGCAACACCTGGGCCGGCATGGCCCCTGACGACACGGCGCTGTACTACCTCGCTCTCGGTGCGCTCACCCTGTGCCTTCTCCTGACCCAACGCCTGCTCAACGCGCGCTTCGGCCAGGTGCTGCAAGGCCTGCGCGAGAACCCGGTGCGCATGCAGGCACTGGGTTTTCCGGTGCTGCGCACGCAGCTCACCGCCTTTACTCTGGCGGGTGCGATGGCAGGACTGGCCGGCACCTTGCTGGCCAACCAAGGAGGTTTTGTCAGCCCGTCCATGATGCAGTGGAGCCAGAGCGGCATGCTGATGGTGATGGTGATTCTGGGTGGCGTGGGCCACCTGTATGGCGGCGTGCTCGGTGCCGCAGCTTTCCTGCTGCTTGAAGAAGTGCTAGGCCACACCACCGAACACTGGCAGCTGGGCCTGGGTGCCATGTTGCTGGCCGTCGTATTGCTGGCACCGCATGGCTTGGCCAGCTTGCGCAGCGTGTGGACGCGGAGTCAGGCATGAACACCGGCGCACCCCCATTGCTGCAGATCGATACGCTGGTCAAGCGCTTCGGCGCACTCACCGCCACCGACCACGCCAGCCTGCAGGTACACAAGGGCGAGGTCCATGCCCTGATTGGCCCCAATGGCGCAGGCAAGACCACGCTCATCCACCAGATTTCGGGCGCGCTACGGCCGGATGCCGGGCGCTTATTACTCAACGGGGCAGACATCACCCGCCTGCCCATGCACGCCCGGGTGAAGCGAGGTTTGGCCCGCTCGTACCAGATCACCAACGTGTTTTTGCGCCTGAGCGTGCAGGACAACCTGGCCCTTGCCCTACAGGCAGTGGCGGGCAGCAGCATGCGCTTCTGGCGCCCGGTGCACACCGAGACCCAGCGTATGCAGGCGGCGGCAGATGTGGCTGCGCGCGTAGGCTTACAGGCCCAACTGCAACGCACGGCAGGCGCCTTGTCGCACGCCGAGCAACGGCAGTTAGAGGTGGGCTTGGCGCTCGCCAGCCGCCCGCAGCTGCTGGTGCTGGACGAACCCCTGGCCGGCATGGGGCCGGACGAGTCCCAGCGCATGGTGGCACTGCTGCAATCGCTGCGCGCCGAGACCACCCTGTTGCTGGTGGAGCACGACATGGACGCCGTGTTCCAACTCGCCGATACCATTTCGGTACTGGTGGCCGGCCGCGTGATTGCCAGTGGCCAGCCGGATGCCATCCGTCAGAGCGACGACGTAAAACGCGCCTACCTTGGCGACGAAGTTTTGCCGGAGGCCCGCCCATGAGCACCGAGACCCTGCTCGACATTCAGGGCCTGGAGACGGCTTACGGCAACAGCCAGGTGCTGTTCGGGCTGGACATGCAGCTCCAGGCCGGCACCACCTCTACCCTGCTGGGCCGTAACGGCATGGGCAAAACAACCACGGTGCGCAGCATCCTGGGGCTGACACCCGCACGCAGCGGCAGCATCCGCTTCAGGGGCGAGCGCATTGAGGGCTTGAGCCCCGACCGCATTGCCCGCATGGGCGTGGCGCTGGTGCCCGAGGGGCGGCAGATTTTCCCCAACCTCACGGTGCAAGAGAACCTGATTGCCTTTGCCGCGCGGCGCAATGCCAGTGCCGAGCCCTGGACGCTGGAGCGGATTTACCACCTGTTCCCGGTGCTGGAGCACCGCGCGCGCAACATGGGCAACCAGCTCTCCGGGGGCGAACAGCAGATGCTGGCCATTGGCCGCGCGCTGATGACCAACCCGCACCTGCTGATCTTGGACGAGGCCACCGAAGGCCTGGCGCCACTCATCCGTGAAGACATCTGGCGATGCCTGAACACCCTGCGCGCCCAAGGCCAGAGCGTGTTGGTCATCGACAAATATGTGCAGCGCCTGATCGCGCTGGCCAGCCACCACACCATCATGGAGCGCGGCCGCGCAGTATGGAGTGGTGACTCAACCACACTGGCCGCACAACCCGAACTCTGGCACCGCTACGTCGGCATCTGAACCATCAAGGACTACCACCATGCCCAAGCTCTACCGCGACTTTGACACCCAGGCGCAGATCGACGCGCAGTACAACCCTTCCATCGCGCTGCCTGACCCGGCCGCGCCCGGCAAGCACTTTGCTGCGCAAGCCGAAAAAGCCCGCAGCACCCTCCAGCACCATGTGGGCATCCCCTTCGGCCCCACGGTGCACGAAACGCTGGACATCTTTCCGGCGGACGTGCCGAACGCCCCGGTCTTCGTATTTATCCACGGCGGCTACTGGCGCGCCTTCCAGAGCAAAGACTTTCACAACGTGGCCTTGGGCCTGCACGCCAGTGGCATCACCACCGTGGTGGTGAACTACGCGCTGGCGCCGTTTGTGACGATTGAAGAAATCACCCGCCAGTGCCGCGCTGCCGTTGCCTGGACGCTGCGCAATATCCAAAACTACGGTGGTGACCCGACCCGCGTGGGCGTGGGCGGCCATTCCGCCGGCGGCCACCTTGGGGCCATGTGCCTGCAAACCGCCTGGGACACCGACTACGGCCTGCCGCGCGACCCGCTCAAGGCCGGCTTGCTGTTCAGCGGCCTCTATGAGTTGGAGCCGCTGCGCTACAGCTACCTGCAACCCATGATCCAGTTGGACGAGCGCATCATCCGCCGCTGCTCCCCCACGCCCAACCTGCGCGCCTGCCCTACGCCTACCTGGGTCATTTGGGGTGGTGCCGAGTCCGGCGAATTCGCCCGCCAGTCCACCGGCTACCGCGATGCCGCAGTGGCCTTGGGTAACCCGGTGGAACTGAGCGCCATCGAAAGCGCCGATCACTTCACCGTGATCCACGGGCTGGAAGACGCCAACAGCCCGGCGTGCCGCTGGCTGCAGCAGAAGCTGACTGCCTGATCCGCAAGATTCAATCCAAATGTGCCGCTAGCCCTCATAGAACATGCGCTAGCAGCTATCAAAATAATAGCAAATCAGCCTGCAAGCGGCGGTCGGCGACGGTCCTCGCGCAAGGCGTGGCTGCGCAGGTAGCTCACCCACTCGACCAAGGGAATCGGTCGGCTGAAACAGTAGCCCTGCAGCTCGTCACAGCCCAGCGCAGTCAGGGTCTGGGCGGTGGGCAGGTTCTCCACGCCTTCCGCCACTACCTTCAGGCCCAGCGTGTGGCCCAGCGCAATCACTGCATGCACGATGGCGGCATCGGCACTGTCTTCCAGCATGCCCAGCACGAAGGACTGGTCCACCTTGAGCTTGTCGATGTCGAAGCGCTTGAGGTAGGCCAGGCTGGAGTAGCCGGTGCCGAAGTCGTCAATCGCCACCTTTACGCCCAGCGCCTTGAGGGCTGCCACTTTTTGTTGGGCGGCGACGGGGTTGTCCATCAGGTGCGACTCGGTGAGTTCCAGCTCCAGTTGGGCCGGGGGCATGCGGGTATCGCGCAACACCGCAATGAGCTGGTCCACCAGCTCCGGGTCGGCCAGCTGGGCGACCGACAGGTTGACCGACAGCTCCAGCCCCTTGCAAATGCCTTGCGCTTCCAAGGCCATCCAGTCGCGGCAGGCCTCGCGCAGCACCCAGGCGCCTATGGGTTTGATCAAGCCACTTTCTTCGGCCACATGGATGAACTCGCCTGGCGGCACTTGGCCCAGCAGGGGGTTTTTCCAGCGCAGCAGGGCCTCGGCGCCCTGCACCTTGCGGGTGCGGGCGTTCAGCCGCGGCTGGTAGTGGAGGCTGAACTCGTCATTGGCCAGCGCTTGGCGCAGCTGGGTCTCCATGGTTTGCCGCGCCAACACCCGCTGGTCGGTTTCGGGGGAAAAGAAGCGCGCCATGTCGCGGCCGGCTGATTTGGCCTCGTACATGGCCGCGTCGGCACGGCGCATCAGCTCATCTTGGTCTAACGCGTCATCAGGATAGAGCGCAACACCCACACTGCACGACACCGATAGCACATGGCCATCGACCGTTGCAGTCTGGCGGATGGACGGAATCAGACGGTCATTGACCAAGGCGTGCAGCTCATCCAGTTCACCCACATGACGCAACACGATGACAAACTCGTCGCCGCCCAAGCGGCTCACGGTGTCATCGGTGCGCACTGCGGCCGACAGGCGACGCGCCACCGTGCGCAGCAGCCCGTCGCCAATGTGGTGGCCCAGGGTGTCATTGATGGCTTTGAAGCGATCAAGGTCGATAAACAGCACGGCCACTTTCTCGCCGCTGCTGCGCGCACTTTCAATCGCCTCCCCAAGCCGCTGCTGGCACAGAGCGCGGTTGGGCAGCTCGGTCAGCACATCATGCTGGGCCAGGAAGCGGATGCGCTCCTCTTTGGCTTTACGGTCGGTGATGTCGATGGAGATGCCGATGTAGTTCACCACCTCGCCACTGGTGGCACTCTTGTGCACCGAGGACACCATCAGCCAGGCGGGATAGGTATCGCCATTTTGTTTGCAGAAGCGCACCTCGCCTTGCCAGTCGTTGTGACTCTCCAGCTCGGACCAGACCGCGTCTTGCGGAGTCTGCATGACAAAGCTCAGGTCGCGGCCCAGCGCCTCGTAAATGTCGTGCCCGGTGCTGCGGCAGAAGGCGTGGTTCACGCTGATGATCTTGCGACTCTCATCCATGATGATGCCCTCGCTGGAGGCTTCAAACACCTTGGCCCACAGTTCCAGCCGCTGCTCCATCACCTTGAGTTTGTTGATCGGGGTGAAGGCGGTGAGCACGGCGTCGCGCCCTTGGTAGTTCAAGCGCCTCGCGGACAGCACCGCCCACGACGGGGTGGCGCCGCCGTGCCAGCGCACCTCGAACTCGTCCACTGCATCAAAGTCAGCCAGGCGCTGGAAAAAGCGCCCGCGCACCCCTGGCTCCAGGCCATGGCGCCACGGGTCATCGGTGCGGCCGCCCAACCAGGGCCGGGCCGGGGTGTTGACGTGCAGCACCTCGTGGTCCGGCACCGAGGTCACCACAATGGGGATGGGAAAGGCCTCCACTAGCTCGCGCTGGGCCTCTGCCACGCGGGCGCTGGCGGCCAACTCTTGTTGCACCAGGCGATCGCGGTCCAGTTGCGCCAGCATGCCGTTGAACGCGGAAAAGAGTTGGCCGATCTCATCACGGCTGTGCCACTCGGCTCGCAAGGTGTAGTCCGCGTTGCGCCGCACATCGTGGGCGACACGGGCCAGGCCCTGCAAGGGCTTGGCGATCTGGCTGGCCACCAGATACACCAAGCTCAAAATGCAGCCCAACAGCAGCAGGGCCGTGCCCAAGTGGATCCACATGCGCTGAAACAAGGTGTCTACCCGCTGGGTCAGCAAGAGTTCTAACTGTGCAATACCGGTCTGCCAGCTCACCGACAGGTCTTGCAATGCCTGCTGGGAGCTTGCATCGAGGCGGTTTATCTGCTCGGGCGTGATGTTGGCGGTATTGATGTCCCGCACAGCCCGGGTGAACTCGGCCAGCGACTGTTGCAGCGCGTCGCGCCCCGGCTTGAGTGCCGCTTGCAACTCGGGCGTACCGGCCAACCAGGCTTGCTCGTAGTCCGACTCCAGGCCTTGCTGCACCGCATCCAGCCGGCCCAACACTGTGAGTAACTGGGCGTTGGGGCTGAAACCGGGAACACGTGTATCCCAATGGCGCATCAGGTTGTGGGTGTCCAACATGACTTGCAGCAACTCCGGCAGGCGCAACAGGGTCAGCGACATCACGTAGTAGCTGTCGAGGTCCGGGTCCAGAATCAGGTTGGATTGGTTACCCACGACCGTGAGCAGGTCCCGCGCTTGGGCCACCAGAAGACCGTGCTCGGGCGCCGATGGGGTGGCGGCGAGCATGGCGTGCAGGCGGGCCGAGGGGCCGCCAGTGTTGAGCTGGCTGTCGTAGTCTGCCTGCGCCTGCGCCATGGCTTGGAGGGCATGCGCCCGGGCGGCCGGGGCGTTACCCGGAGCGGCGAGGATGGTGTCCATCACGTTGTGCCGCACCACCTCGGTGTAATTGGCGCCCACAATTTCTTTGCGGGCAAAGTCGATGGCGAGGTACTTTTCGTGGATCAGGATGCCGGAGACATAGATGACCGCCGTCAGATCCAGCAAATAAATGAGTGTGAGCTTGCGCCCGACACTCAAACGCCCCAACCAGTGCGAAATTTTTGACAGCATATGCAAGGCCCGATCCTCAGAGCCACCCGCCACGCGGGCTCCAACGGCTCAGGGCCTTGCAAGCAATAAGCGCACCAGAAGTTTACATATTGCGACGGTACTGCCCGCCCACCTCGAACAAGGTGCTGGTGATTTGTCCCAGCGAACACACGCGCACCGCATCCATTAGCACCTCAAACACGTTGACGTTGTCGATTACCGCATGTTGCAGCTTCTTGAGCATGGCGGGCGCCTCGACGGCGTGCAGGGCGTGGAAATCTGCCAAGCGCTGCAGTTGGCTTTGCTTTTCTTCGTCGGTGCTACGGGCGAGCTCGAGCTTTTCCATCACCTGGTCACCATGCGGATTGCGGAAGGTGTTCACGCCGATGATGGGCAGCTCGCCGGTGTGCTTGAGCATTTCGTAGTGCATCGATTCGTCCTGGATCTTGCCGCGCTGGTATCCGGTTTCCATCGCGCCCAACACGCCGCCACGGTCGGCAATAGCCTCAAACTCCTTGAGCACCGCCTCTTCCACCAGCTCGGTCAACTCTTCGATGATGAAAGCGCCCTGGCTCGGGTTTTCGTTTTTGGCCAGCCCCCACTCGCGGTTGATGATGAGTTGGATGGCCATAGCGCGGCGCACCGAGTCTTCAGTGGGCGTGGTGATGGCTTCGTCAAACGCGTTGGTGTGCAGGCTGTTGCAGTTGTCGTAAATCGCAATCAGCGCCTGCAGCGTGGTGCGGATGTCGTTGAACTGGATTTCCTGCGCGTGCAGGCTGCGGCCGCTGGTCTGAATGTGGTACTTGAGTTTCTGGCTGCGTTCGCTCGCGCCATATTTCTCCTTCATGGCCACGGCCCAGATGCGGCGCGCCACGCGGCCCATCACGGTGTACTCCGGGTCCATGCCGTTGCTGAAGAAGAAGCTCAGGTTAGGCGCAAAGTCGTCAATGTGCATGCCGCGCGCCAGATACGCCTCCACAAAGGTGAAGCCGTTGGATAGCGTAAACGCCAATTGGCTGATGGGGTTGGCCCCGGCTTCGGCAATGTGGTACCCGCTGATGGACACACTGTAGAAGTTGCGCACGTTGTGGTGCACAAAATAGCTGGCAATGTCGCCCATCACCTTCAGGGAGAACTCGGTGCTAAAGATGCAGGTGTTCTGGCCCTGGTCTTCTTTCAGGATGTCGGCCTGCACCGTGCCGCGCACATTGGCCAGCACCCATTCCTTGATCTTGGCGACCTCGGTGTCGGTAGGCTCGCGGCCGTTATCGGCCTTGAACTTGTCGATGTTCTGGTCGATGGCGGTATTCATGAACATGGCTAGGATCGAAGGTGCGGGGCCATTGATAGTCATGGACACACTGGTGCTCGGGCTACACAAGTCAAACCCGCCATACAGCACTTTCATGTCATCCAACGTGGCAATGCTCACGCCGCTGTTGCCCACCTTGCCGTAGATGTCCGGGCGCGGGTCGGGGTCGTTGCCGTAGAGCGTGACCGAGTCGAAAGCGGTAGAGAGGCGCTTGGCCGCCATGCCGCTGGACAGCAGCTTGAAGCGGGTGTTGGTCCGGAAGGCATCGCCCTCGCCCGCGAACATGCGGGTCGGGTCCTCGCCCTCGCGCTTGAAGGCAAAGGTGCCTGCGGTGTAGGGGTAGCTGCCGGGCACGTTGTCCAGCATCAGCCACTTCAAGATTTCGCCATGGTCCTCGTACTGCGGCAAGGCCACTTTGCGGATGGTGGTGCCACTCAAGCTCTTAGTGGTGAGCGCGGTGCGGATTTCCTTGTCGCGGATCTTCACCACGTACTCGTCACCCGCATAGGCCTTTTGCATCTCGGGCCACTGGGCCAGCAGCTTGCGCTCAGCGGCGCCCATGCGCTCCACGCGTTGCTCCGCCAGATCCGCCACGGCTTGCACCGCGCCGGCTTTTTCGGGGTCCGATTCGCGCAGCATGCGGCCGCTTTCGCGCAGTTGCTGGATCTCGCGGGCCAGCCGGGCTTGTTCTTTGGCGCGTTTCTTGTAGCCACGCACCGTGTCGCTGATCTCGGCCAGATACCGGGTGCGCGCTGCCGGCACCACCGGCGTCTGGTTGGAGCTGTGACGCACGCTCACCCGGGGCAGGCAGCCGCCTTGGAGTGGCACGCCCAAGGCTTGAAGGCGCGGCAACACCGCTTGATAGAGGGCGGTCACGCCGTCGTCATTGAAGCGTGCCGCCATGGTGCCAAACACCGGCATCTGCTCGGTGGGGGTGTTCCAGGCTTCCTTGTTGCGCTGCACCTGTTTGGCCACGTCGCGCAGTGCATCGCTGGCGCCCTTGCGGTCAAACTTGTTGATCGCCACGAACTCGGCAAAGTCCAGCATGTCGATCTTTTCGAGCTGGCTGGCCGCACCGAACTCGGGCGTCATGACGTACAGCGGTACATCCACATGCGGCACGATGGCCGCATCGCCCTGGCCGATGCCGGAGGTTTCGACCACGATCACATCGAAGCCTGCCACTTTGCAGGCCGCAATCACATCCGGCAGCGCCGCGCTGATCTCGGAGCCGAAATCCCGGGTCGCTAGCGAGCGCATAAACACTCGGCTTCCCTGCTGCCAAGGCGAAATAGCGTTCATGCGGATGCGATCACCCAGGAGTGCGCCCCCGCTCTTGCGGCGGCTCGGGTCGATAGAGATCACCGCAACGCGCAAAGCGTCGTTCTGGTCCAGCCGCAGGCGACGGATCAGCTCATCGGTCAGACTAGACTTGCCGGCACCGCCGGTGCCGGTGATACCCACAACCGCTATCTTTTTGGTAGCTGCTTGCGCACGCATCTCCTGCGCCAAGGCCGGATTGAGCTTAGAAGCCTCTGCTGCCGTCAGTAGCTGAGACAGGGCGCGCCAGCTAGCCTCTGTGTGACCTTTAATCGCCGAAAAATCCTTGGGTGCTAGGGCGGTGATGTCTTTGTCACAGCGCATCACCATTTCGCCGATCATGCCGGCCAGCCCCATGCGTTGACCGTCTTCCGGGCTGTAAATCCGGGCCACGCCATACGCATGCAGCTCCCGGATTTCGGCCGGCACGATCACTCCGCCACCGCCGCCAAACACCTGAATGTGCGAGCCGCCGCGCTCACGCAGCAAGTCGACCATGTACTTGAAGTACTCGACATGCCCGCCTTGGTAGGAGCTGATGGCAATGCCTTGCACATCTTCCTGCAGGGCTGCTGTCACCACCTCATCGACACTGCGGTTGTGGCCCAGGTGAATCACCTCTGCACCCATGCTTTGCAGGATGCGCCGCATGATGTTGATGGCTGCGTCGTGCCCGTCAAACAGGCTGGCCGCGGTGACAAACCGCACTTTGTGGGTCGGGCGGTAATTGGCCAGGGCTTTGTAGTCAGCAGACAGATCGGTCATAGTTTATTCACAAAGGGTTGCCGCGTGCAGCGGCGTGATTGACGTTTACGTAAACGTCAACTGTAAACCAATCACCCTCACGGTGGCTTACGGCCTACCCTAGGGTAAGTACTTAGCACTGAGCGCCATTGGCTCTCGTCTGCGGTGCTGAATCCGGTAGAGTGCGACTTATCAAGACACTGCTTGCGGCACCATGACATTTCTCGCGCTGGACATCGGCAACACACGCCTCAAATGGGCACATTACGCATCCCCCCGCCCCGGTGCAGCCTTGTTGGCACAAGGTGCCGAGTTTCTGGAGAACATCGACAAGCTCGCAGATGGCGCCTGGAGCGCACTGCCCTCACCACGCCATGTATTAGGGTGCGTGGTGGCTGGAGATGCGGTCAAACGCCGGGTGCGAGAGCAGATGGACCTGTGGGATGTGGTGCCGCAATGGGTGGTCTCCAGCGAAGCCGAAGCCGGCTTACGCAATGGCTACGACCACCCCACCCGCCTCGGGGCGGACCGCTGGGTCGCGATGATCGGGGCCTATCACCACATGCTGAGCCAAGGCCCTGCGCGCCCCATGGTGCTGGTCATGGTGGGCACAGCGGTGACGGTGGAGGCCATCGATGCACAGGGCAAATTCTTGGGCGGGCTGATTTTGCCCGGCCACGGCATCATGCTCAGAGCACTAGAGTCCGGCACCGCCGGCCTGCATGTGCCAACAGGCGAGGTGCGTGACTTCCCGACCAACACCAGCGACGCGCTCACGAGCGGCGGGACTTTTGCGATTGCGGGGGCGGTGGAGCGGATGGTGCAACACGTCAAAGCCCATTGCGGTGCAGACCCGGCTCGCATCATGACGGGCGGTGCGGGCTGGAAGATGGCTCCCAGCATGACCCGCCCGTTTGAACTGGTGGACAACCTGATTTTTGACGGCCTGCTGCAAATGGCAAAAGACCGCTACGCCCTTGAACTGACGCCTTGATGTCAGACGTCCGTCGCTAACCACTCTTCAGCCAGCCGCACCCAGAAGGTAGCGCCCAAGGGAAGCAACTCGTCATTGAAGTCGTAGCTCGGGTTGTGCAAGGTGCAAGGTCCGGCGCCGTGGCCCATGGTGCGGTGGTCGCCGTCCCCGTTACCAATAAAGGCGTAGCAGCCGGGTCTGGCCTGCAGCATGAACGAAAAGTCTTCGGCGCCCATGGTGGGCTCCTGGGTGTAGACCTTGTCAGCGCCCACAATGCTCTCCATGACTTTGCGGGCAAACGCGGCCTCTTTGGGCGCATTGACCGTGGGCGGGTAGTTGCGCACAAAGGCAAACTCCACCCGGGTGTTGAATGCGGCACACAGGCTCTCGCTCATCTCGCGCATGCGGCGTTCAATCAGGTCCAAGACCTCGATCGAGAAAGTGCGTACCGTGCCTTGCAGTTCGCAGCAATCGGGGATCACGTTGGTGGCTTCCCCGGCGTTGATCATGGTGACCGAGATCACGCCCGCCTCAATCGGCTTCACATTGCGGCTGATGATGGTCTGAAAGCCCTGCACCAACTGGCAAGCCACCACCACCGGGTCAATGGCGTTGTGGGGGATGGCCGCGTGGCCGCCCTTCCCCCGGATGGTGATTTTGAATTCGTTGCTGGACGCCATCACCGGGCCCGCGCTAGACGCGAAGGTGCCAGCTGCCATGCCCGGCCAGTTGTGCATGCCGAATACCGCCTCCACCGGAAACTGCTCAAACAAGCCGTCCTTGATCATCTCGCGGGCGCCACCGCCACCCTCTTCTGCGGGCTGGAACACGAGGTACACCGTGCCGTCAAAATTGCGGTGCTTGGCAAAGTGCTGCGCCGCTGCCAGCAGCATGGCGGTGTGGCCGTCGTGCCCGCAGGCGTGCATCTTGCCGGCATGTTGGCTGGCGTGGGCAAAGGTGTTGAACTCTTGCATGGGCAGGGCGTCCATGTCGGCGCGCAAAGCCAATGCGCGGCTGGAGGTACCGGCCTTCACAATGCCCACCACCCCGGTGGTGCCCATGCCGCGGTGGATGGGGATGCCCCACTCGGCCAGCTTGGCAGCCACCACATCGGCTGTGCGCACCTCCTGAAAACACAGCTCCGGGTGGGCATGGATGTCTTTGCGCAGGGCCGCAATTTCGGGGGTGTTGGCAACAATGGGTTCGATCAATTTCATGGCAAGTGTCCTACGCGGGGACTGAAATGTCCCGTTTGTGTCATCGCAAGAGCATACGCAATTCGGTAAAGTCCGCACCATGCACTCAGACACTCCCGCGACCTCTCACCCCCCAACCACCGCACCCACCCAGATTCTGGGCGCCTGCCCCCACGACTGCCCGGACACCTGCTCGATGCTGGTCACGGTGCAAGACGGCATCGCGATCAAAGTACAGGGCAACCCGGACCACCCTGCCACCAATGGCGCGCTGTGCACCAAGGTATCGCGCTATACCGAGCGCACCTACCACCCCGAACGGCTGCTGCACCCGCTCAAACGCGTAGGGCCCAAAGGGTCCGGCCAGTTTGAGCGGGTAGGCTGGGACCAGGCGCTGAGCGACATTGCGAACAAGCTCCAGACCATTGCCGCTCGCGACCCACAGGCTATTCAGCCCTACAGCTACGCCGGCACCATGGGGCGTGTGCAGGGCGAAGGCATGGCTGCCCGCTTTTTCAATAAGCTGGGTGCGGCCCGGCTGGACCGCACCATCTGCGCCTCAGCCGGCGCGGAGGCACTGACCTTCACTCTAGGCAACAAAGTCGGCACCAAGGTGGAGTTCTTTGCAGAGGCGAAGTTGATCCTGATTTGGGGCAGCAACTCGATTGCCAGCAATGTGCACTTCTGGCGCCATGTGCAAACCGCCAAGCGCAATGGCGCGCGCATCATCTGCATCGACCCGCGCCGCTCCGAGACGGCCGAGAAATGTCACCAGCACATTGCCCTGCTGCCCGGCACCGATGCCGCCCTCGCGCTGGGCCTGATGCATGAGCTGATCACCCACGACTGGCTGGACCACGACTACATTGCACGCCACACCCTGGGGTGGGAAGGACTGCGCGAGCGGGCTTTGCAATGGACGCCTGAGCGCACCGCAGAGGTCTGTGGCATCACCGCCGACGAAGTGCGCGCGCTGGCCCGCGAATACGGCGAAATGGCACGTGCAGGCGAGCCGGTGGCCATTCGCATGAACTACGGCTTGCAGCGGGTGCGGGGCGGCGGCAACGCGGTGCGGGCGATTGCCTGCCTGCCCGCGTTGGTGGGCGCCTGGCGGCACCGCGCCGGCGGCGTGCTGCTGTCCAGTTCGGGCTATGTACCCACCCAGACCATGGCACTGGAGCGGCCAGAGCTGCTAGCCGGCCGCACGCCCCGCACCATCAACATGAGCACTATTGGCGATGACCTGCTGCGCCCGGCCAGCGCCGAGTTCGGTCCGGCGATTGAAGCCCTCATCGTCTACAACAGCAACCCTGTAGCGGTGGCCCCGGAATCCGCCAAAGTGGTGCAAGGCTTTGCGCGCGAAGACCTGTTTACCGTGGTGCTGGAGCACTTTCAGACCGACACCGCCGACTACGCCGACTACCTGTTGCCCGCCACCACCCAGCTCGAACACTGGGACGTGCACAGCAGTTACGGCCACACCGACATCCTTCTGAACCGGCCGTCTATTGCCCCGCTGGGTGAGGCGCGCACCAACACCCAGTTCTTTCGCGATCTGGCGCAGCGCATGGGCTATACCGAAGACGTATTTTCCGAGTCTGATGAAAGCCTGTGCCGCACGGCCTTTGGGGACAAAGTGGACTTTGGCTTGCTGCTCAGCCAAGGGTACGCGCCCCTACCGGTGCCGGATGCACCGTTTGCTGATGGCGGTTTTCCGACTCCCAGTGGCAAGTGCGAGTTTTTCAGCGCGCGCTTGGCTGCGCGCGGGGACGACGGACTGCCCGACCACCTACCTAACTACGAACCCGCCGGAGCAGACCCGGCGTACCCGTTGGCCATGATCTCGCCTCCGGCGCGCAACTTCCTCAACTCTACGTTCGTGAATGTGAAGAGCCTGCGCGATATTGAAGGCGAGCCCTTGGTAGAGTTGCATGCGGCCGATGCCATCCCTCGCGGTATCGCAGACGGAGATGAGGTCACAGTGTTCAACGCCCGCGGCAGCCACCGCTGCAAGGCCCGAGTGTCCGCCCGCGCACGCCCTGGGGTCGTGAATGGCTTGGGCATCTGGTGGCGCAAGCTGGGGCGCGACGGCACCAATGTGAATGAGCTGACCAGCCAGCGCCTGACCGACATGGGCCGGGCGCCTACGTTTTACGACTGCGCGGTGGAGGTGAAGAAAAGCTAGCGCTTTTTTCGCCCGAAATTGAGCAGACGGGTGGCGATGAAAGTCTCCACCATGAAGCAGATCAAGGCGCTCAAAAAGCACACGACACCCCCGACAAACGTAAAGATGGAGATACGCAAGCCGGGGAAGTCAATCGTTTCGCCAAGGAACAACACCACGATGGTGAGGCCGATCAGGAACGCACAGGCCGTTAACAACGCAATGCTCGAATTCGCCAGCAAACCGCGCGTCCGCAGCTCCGCGAGTTCGGTATAGCCATCTGCGTCCTCCGCAGGGTGGGCGCCCTGCTTGATGCGCGTTTCCACATTGCGCGCCCGGTCGATGATGCGCGCCAGTCGCCCGGCCACCGCCGCAATCATGCCGGACACTGCTGTCAAAAGAAAGACGGGCGCAACCGCCAGCTGGATTCCGTGGGAGACCGCATCCGGCTCAAGGGGAAAGGGCATTGCATACACCTCAATAAAAAACGCTATGCCGGCTCGTGCAGGCATAGCGTTCCATTGTAGGTCGGCGCTCTATTTCTGTTGCGCCAGTTGCAGCTCCAGCTGGTGCAACACGCGATAGCAGTCCAACACGCGGCCCACGCTCGCGTTGGGCTCGCGGCCCTCTTTGATGGCAGCAAAGAATTCGCGGTCTTGCAGTTCAATGCCGTTCATGCTGACGGCGACGTTGCTCACGTCGATCTTTTCTTCCCTACCGGTGTACAAATCATCGTAACGGGCCAGATAGGTGGCCGTATCGCCGATGTAGCGGAAGTAAGTGCCCAAGGGGCCGTCGTTGTTGAAGCTCAAGGACAGCGTGCAGATGGCACCATTGGCTGCACGCAACTGAATACTCATGTCCATAGCAATACCCAGCACTGGGTGGATCGGGCCCTGGATGGCATTGGCCTGCACGATGGGGCTATTGGCCTGGTAGGCAAACAAGTCCACGGTGTGGGCGGCGTGGTGCCACAGCAGGTGATCGGTCCAGCTGCGGGCTTGGCCCAGCGCGTTGGTGTTGGTGCGGCGGAAGAAGTAGGTCTGCACATCCATTTGCTGGATGTTGAACTTGCCGGCTGTGATCTGCTCGTTGACGTACTGGTGGCTGGGGTTGAAGCGGCGGGTGTGACCGCACATGGCGACCAGGCCGGTCTTCTTCTGCTCCGCCACCACGGCATCGGCACCGGCCCAGCTGTCGGCCAGAGGAATTTCGACCTGCACATGCTTGCCGGCTTTCAAACAAGCCAGTGTTTGCTCGGCATGCATCTGGGTCGGAGTGCACAAAATCACTGCGTCCAGCTCAGGCAAAGCCAAGCTTTCAGACAGCTCGGTCGTCACATGGCCCACGCCGTACTTGGCGGCCACTTCTTGGGTCTTGTCGAGCTCACGACCGATGAGGGAAATGACTTCCACACCCTCGATGTTCTTGATGCCGTCCAGGTGTTTGACGCCGAAAGCGCCAGCGCCCGCGAGGGCGACTTTGATAGTTTTACTCATATCAGTTGTTTTCCAGAATGAGGTGTCCTACTGCCGTATTGCTGGCAGGCACATGATAAAAACGGTGCTTAACGCTCACGGAGTGTGCGCGAGCTGCTTCCAAATCTGTAGCATCGTAGGGTACGTCAGACATGGCGCCGCGGGCGATCAGCCACATCACCAGCTCAATGCCTTCGCTGCCGGCTTCGCGCACGTAGTCGATGTGCGGAGTCGCGGCACAGGCGGCCGGATCGGCAATCATCTGGTCCAGCCAGGCGTTGTCCCACTCGCGGTTGATCAGGCCGGCACGCGCGCCCTGCAGCTGGTGGCTCATGCCACCGGTGCCCCAGATGTGCACATTCAGGTCTTCGTCGTAGCTCTCCACCGCCTTGCGGATGGCCTTGCCCAAGTTGAAGCAGCGCTGGCCGCTGGGCACGGGGTACTGCACCACGTTGACCGCAAACGGAATCACTTGGCAGGGCCAGGCATCCTTGACCGGGTCCTTCTCGCCACACATCAAGGACAAGGGCACGGTCAAGCCGTGGTCCACATCCATTTTGTTGACGATGGTGAGGTCAAAGTCCTGCTGGATCACCGAGTGCGCAATGTGCGAGGCCAGGTCAGGGTGGCCTTGCACCTTGGGCACCGGGCGGGGGCCGAAGCCTTCGTCGGCCGGTGTGTACTCCGCAGCGGTACCGATGGCGAAAGCGGGAATCATGTCCAGGCTGAAGGCTGTCGCGTGGTCATTGAAGACCAAGAAGATCACGTCCGGCTTGTTGTCCTTCATCCATTGCTTGGAGAAGTCATAACCCGCGAACAGCGGCTTCCAGTAGTCTTCCTGGGTCTTGCCGAGGTCCATAGCCGCGCCAATGGCCGGCACGTGCGAGGTGAATACAGAGGCGGTAATTTTGGCCATGGGGTTCAGTCTTTCTTGCCACCAACGGTGGATTGTTGGCCTTGGGGTTGACGGTGGGCCTGGGCGTCGCCGTTCTCACCGATATAGCGGTTGCCTTCGGCCGAACGGCCACCGGCCAACATCATGGCGCGGTACTCTTCTTCGGTCATGCCGGTCATGCTTCCGGCCATCTGCTGAAAGCTGCGGCCATGGGTGGCGCCGATCTTGGCCAGGAAGTAGATATTGCCGCCGAGCTGCATAGCGCGGTTCAGGTCCATATCGATCACCGCCTGGCGCTGGTCCTCGCTCATGGGCCATTCGTTCAAGTAGGCGCGCTGGTCGGCCTTAAAGCGCGCGCGGTTGTCGGCCTTCATGAGGCTCATGCAGAACTGGTTGAGCCAATAGCCTTTGCGGCTTTGCTCGGCATCAAAAATGATGGTTCCAGGAATGTCCTGGTAGGGTTTATCGAGTGCCATTCAGTACTTTCTCAAAACAATAGAAATCGCCGTAGGGCCGCCCCAAGGCGATTTGCGCCCCCTCTGGGGGGCAGCGATCCGCGCAGCGGCAGAGCGTGGGGGCCATCAATCCTTCCAATAGAGGCGGTTGGGGTTCTCCACCAGCAGCTTGCGCTGCAGCTCTGGAGTGGTGGCGATATGGGGGATGAAGTCCACCAGCAGGCCGTCATCGGGCATGTGATCCTTCAGGTTGGGGTGCGGCCAGTCGGTGCCCCACAGCACACGATCCGGGAACTGCTCGACGATGCGCCTGGCAAACGGAATCACGTCGCGGTAGGCATGCTGCTCACCGTTCAGCGCCTTGGGGCCACTGACGCTCAAGCGTTCGGGGCAGCTTACCTTGCTCCACACATTGCTGTGCTCACGCATGAATTTCTCAAAGAGCGCGAACTGCGGACCGTCCACGGGCAGTGATACATCCGGGCGGCCCATGTGGTCCACCACCACGGTGGTGGGCAGCGCGGTGAAGAAGTCCCACAGCTCAGGCAGGTCCACCGCCTCAAAATAGATCACCACATGCCAGCCCCACTTGGCGATGCGGCCGGCAATTTCCATCAGCTCGTCCTTGGGCGTGAAGTCCACCAGGCGCTTGACGAAGTTAAAGCGCACACCGCGCACGCCGGCATCGTGCATGGCCTGCAACTCGTCATCAGTGACGCTGCGTTTGACCGTGGCCACTCCGCGTGCCTTGCCGTTGCTGGCCAGCAGCGCATCCACCATGGCGCGGTTGTCAGCACCGTGGCAAGTGGCTTGCACGATGACGTTTTTCTCAAAGCCCAGGTGGTTGCGCAGGGAGAACAGCTGGTGCTTGGAGGCGTCGCACGGTGTGTACTTGCGCTCAGGCGCATAAGGAAATTCGCCACCCGGGCCGAACACGTGGCAGTGCGCATCGACAGCGCTAGCGGGCAGTTGGAAGGTAGGCCTAGATGGTCCTGTGTACCAGTCCAGCCAGCCAGCAGTTTTGGTGAAGTCACCCGAAGTAGGTTTGCTCATGGCGGGCTCTCAGTCGATGTACTTCAAACCCAGCGCCGCCAAAGGCTCGCGCATCTTGTACATGTCCAGCCCCAGCACGCCGGCGGCCAGCTTCTCGCGCTTTTCGCCCTCGAAGCTTTCGCGCTTCTGGGCAGCAGCCAGCGTGGCAACCGCTTTGGCTGCGGGCACGCACACCACGCCGTCGTCGTCCGCCACGATCACATCACCGGGCGTCACCAGCATGCCGGCGCAGACGATAGGAATGTTGACCGAGCCCAAGGTCGCCTTGATGGTGCCCTTACTGCTGATGGCCTTGCTCCACACCGGGAAGCCCATGCGCTGCAGTTCTTTCACGTCGCGCACACCGCCGTCGATGATCAACGCGCGGGCGCCGCGGGCTTGGAAGCTGGTGGCCAGCAAGTCGCCGAAGAAACCATCCGTGCACTCCGCGGTCACGGTTGCCACCACGATGTCGCCGGGCTGGATTTGCTCTGCGGCCACATGCATCATCCAGTTGTCGCCGGGTTGCAGCAGCACGGTCACTGCGGTGCCGGACACCTGCACGCCACTTTGGATGGGGCGCATGTAGGGCTTGAGCAGGCCCACGCGACCCATGGCTTCGTGCACGGTGGCAGAGCCCAAGGCGGCCAAGCCGTCTGCGGCTGCGCGGTCTGCGCGGGTGATGTTATTGTAGCAAACGCCTAGTTCATACATATTTAAGACTCCTCAATATTTCTGGCTGCATTTCTCACTGGACCTGCTTTTCGCTGGACCCGCAGCAGAGCAGGGGTGAGTACCTCCGCTCATGTCCCCCGCCCGCTCCAGCGGGCTCCTCCTTAACTTCGCTGCGGCACTCACCCCTACTCTGCCGCTGCGAACGAAATTGACTTCATTCAGCCGCCTATCCAAACACGCGGGCAAGGCTTGGAGTGGCTATGCGTTTTGCGGAGGTCAAGGAGGAGCTCGCAAAGCGGGCGGGGGACACGTAGCAAAACGCATAGCCATCCCGAGCCCTCCAATCGCAGCACGAAACCAAGTTACCGCCCCTTGGCCTTCAAAACCGCATCCAGCCGCGGGAAGACGCGCCGCGCATTGCCTTCGTAAATCTGATGGCGGTCGTCCGCGCTCAGGATCTTGGAGGCTTCGATGTAACGCTTGGTATCGTCGTAGTAGTGGCCGGTTTGCGGGTCAATGCCCCGCACAGCACCAATCATCTCGGACGCAAACAACACGTTCTTCACCGGGATCACGGTGTTAAGCAGGTCGATGCCGGGCTGGTGGTACACGCAGGTGTCGAAGTAAATGTTATTGAGCAAATGCTCTTCCAACAGTGGCTTCTTGAGTTCTTGCGCCAAGCCGCGGAAGCGGCCCCAGTGGTAAGGCACGGCGCCGCCGCCATGCGGAATCAGGAACTTGAGCGTGGGGAACTGCTTGAACAAATCACTCGTCAGGCACTGCATGAAGGCGGTGGTGTCCGCGTTGAGGTAATGGGCGCCGGTGGTGTGGAAGCAGGCGTTGCAGCTGGTGCTCACGTGGATCATCGCGGGGATGTCGTACTCCACCATCTTCTCGTAGATGGGGAACCAGTGCTTGTCGCTCAGGGGGGGCGACGTCCAGTGGCCGCCGCTGGGGTCGGGGTTCAGGTTGATGCCCACGTTGCCGTATTGCTCCACGCACTTCACCAGCTCGGGAATGCAGGTAGCGGGGTCCACACCTGGGCTCTGGGGCAGCATTGCTGCGGGAATGAAGTGGTCCGGAAACAGCTGGCTCACGCGGAAGCACAGCTCGTTGCAGATGGCCGCCCAGGTCGCGCTGGTGTTGAAGTCGCCGATGTGGTGGGCCATGAAGCTGGCGCGCGGGCTGAAGATGGTGAGGTCGGAGCCCCGCTCTTTCATCAGGCGCAACTGGTTTGTCTCGATGGTCTCGATCAGCTCGTCATCGCTGATCTTCAGGTCAGCCACCTTGGGGCCCAGTTCGGGCGTGGACAGGTTGGCGATCTGGGCGTTGCGCCAGTTTTCCAGCGCCTTGGGGGCCGTGGTGTAGTGGCCGTGGCAATCAATGATCATGGAAGTCTCCGGTGATGTTGTCGGTATGTGTGCTTATGCGGGTTCCATGCCCTGGCGCAGCTTGGCGGCATGGGCCTGGGGCGATCCCATGTAGTCCAGCAGCGCGCGCACGGCGTCGGCTCGGCTGCTGTGCGCCCCGAGCCCGGCAGAAAAGGTGGTGGTGATCTGTATCTCTGCGGGCAGCGGGCCCACGATGCGAATGCCTTTTACGTGGATCAATTCGCTGAGCTGCTGAAAGCCCAACGCCACCTCACCCTGTGCCACCAGCGTGCCTACCGGCACGCCAGGGGGTGCTTGCACGATGCGGCTTTGTATCTCGCTCGCAATGCCCCATCGCTCAAACAGCTTGGCCAGTGCGACACCGCTCGGGCCGGTGGAGTAACTCAGGGTGGGTGCGGCCAACACGGCTGCACGCACGGCGGCTTCCGAGCTGATGTCGGGTGCCGCAGCGCCCTCTTTCACCGCGACGGCCACGCCGGAATGCATCAAGTCCACACGGCTGCCGGCAGCCAGATGGCCCGCCGCCAACAGCTTGTCAATAGCGTCGGACGCGAGAAACACGATGTCGAACACCTCACCCGCTTGCACCCGCTTGGCCGCGTCCACTCCGCCCACAGACTCCAGCGCGAGGTGCACGCCCGTGGCGGATTCATAGGCCGCGGCCAGCTCGGTCAACACCTGGCGCGTGGCCATTGACGAGATGGCTTTCAGGGTCAATCCAGCAGGGGCGTGGGAGTGGGAGGCAGGGCTTTGCATGCTGGGTATTCTGGTCGGGCAGGCGGGCTTTGATAAGCCGAGGGGGCGACTAGCAGCTATCACATATCGGCATAATTGACGCGCAGCTATTCTCAGAAGAAACTCACTCATCCCGGAATCCCGCTATGGACAGCTTGCTATGGATTTGAAACAGTTGGAATACTTTGTGCGCGTGGCCGAAATGGGCAGTTTTACCCGCGCCTCCATCTCGCTGGACGTGGCCCAGCCTGCGCTGAGCCGGCAGATCCGCCTGCTGGAGGTGGAGCTGCGCCAGAACCTGCTCACCCGCAACGGCCGTGGCGCCGTGCCCACCGAAGCCGGCAAACTGCTGCTGGAGCACGGCCGCGGCATCTTGCACCAGGTGCAACTCACCCGCGAAGAGATGGGCGCCGCCCGCGGTGCGCTGGCCGGAAGGGTGTCCATAGGCCTGCCCCCCAGCCTCTCCAAGCTGATCACAGTGCCGCTGGTAAAGGCCTTTCGCGAGGCCCTGCCCCACGCCCACCTGACGCTCACCGAAGGTTTCTCGGTGCAGATGCACGAAGGCCTGCGCCTGGGCAACCTCGACATGGCGGTTCTCTACAACCCCGGCCAGAGCGCCGATTTGGAAATGAGTACGCTGGATGAAGACGAGCTCTCGCTCATCTCGCACAACCCCAGCGGCGGCAAAAACGGCAAAAGCAAAGCGGCACCCGCCATCAGCCTCAGAGACGTGGCAGAGCTGCCGCTGATCCTGCCCAGCCGGCCCAATGCCTTCCGCATCCTGCTGGAGGGCGAAATGATGGCGCTGGGGCGCCGGCCTGAAGTGCTGTTGGAAGTGGACGGGCTCAACGCGATCCTGAACCTGGTGAAAGAAGGCATGGGCCACGCGGTGCTGCCGGGCTACACGCTGAGCAACTTCGACAACCCCGAGACTTTCACCGTGCAGTCCATCCACAGCCCGCGCATCATGAGCCAGCTCATGCTGGTGTGGTCAGCCCGCCGCCCCACCACCCAGACACAGCGTAAGGCCATGGATGTGGTCAGCAAAGTGGTGCTGGAGGCCATTCACCGTTGACCGCAGCACCGCTTTTTGCATAGCTGCTATGCCGTGCGCGGCTTGCTTTGCGTACGATGCTGCCCGCACACTGTCTCGACAACAATTCACGAGAAGAGACAATGACCCAAAACACTACTAAATTCATAGCAGTCTGCGCTGTATTTGCGGGCGCCAGCGGCCTTTTTATTTCACAAACTGCGGTGGCACAGACAGCCGCAACCTACCCCGCCAAACCCATCCGACTGGTGGTGCCCTTCACACCCGGCGGGTCCACCGACATCTTGGCCCGCGCCATTGGCCAGAAGCTCAACGAAGCCTGGGGCCAACCAGTGGTCATCGAAAACGTGCCCGGCGCAGGCGGGTCGATCGGCGCCGACAAAGTGGCCAAGGCCCCGGCCGACGGCTACACCCTGCTCATGGGCCACATCGGCACACTGGCCGTCAACCCTTCGCTCTACCCCAACCTGCCTTACGACCCCATCAAGAGCTTCGCGCCGGTAGCGTGGGTGGCGCGCGTGCCCAACATCTTGGTGGTGCACCCCAGCGTGCCGGCCAAAAACGTGAAAGAGCTGGTGGCACTGGCCAAAGCCAAACCCGGCCAACTGAACTACGGCTCCGGTGGCAACGGTAGTGCGGCCAACCTAGCCAGCGAGTACTTCAAGCTGCAAACCGGCAGCTCATTACTGCACATCCCCTACCGCGGGACCGCCCCCGCTGTGACCGACCTAGTGGGCGGCCAGATTCAGGTGCTGTTTACCGGCGCACCGGCAGTCATTACCCAGATCAAAAACGGACAACTCCGGGCCTTGGCGGTATCCAGCCCGAAGCGCATGGCCGCCTTGCCCGACCTGCCCACCGTGGCCGAGAGCGGCTACCAAGGTTTTGAGGCCGACCAGTGGTACGGCGTAGTGGCACCAGCCGGCACTCCGGCCGATGTGGTGGCCAAGCTCAACACCCAGATCAACCAAGTGCTGAACTCGCCCGAACTCAAAGGCCGGTTGAATGCCGAGGGCGCTATCGCGACCCCAGACACACCAGCCAACTTTGGCAAGCTGATCGCCTCGGAAATTGCCCGCTGGAAACCAGTGATCAGCGGTGGGCGGGTCAAGGCGGATTGAGGGGCTAGGTCTGCTGCTTTGTGACAGATGCACGCATCCCTAAAGCGGATGCAGCTTCAACACCCACAGCAGCACGTTTAACGTAAAAAAAGAACCCACCGTGGCAGCCAGCAAGGTGGCGGCGCTCACCTCCTCGTGACCATACTTCAGCGCGAGGATGGGATAAATGCCCAGCATAGGCATGGCGGAGTAAAGCAAGGCGGCGGTTCGCAGTTGCGGATCGGCAATCGGTACCACGAAGGTGAACACGAGAAACACGCACAGCGGGTGCAACACCAGCTTGCCGATGGTGATCTGCCCCACCAGCCGGCGCTTGCCCTTGAGTTGCAGCCCCACCAGCGCTCCGCCAATGATGAACAACGCAAGGCCGGTCGTCACTTGCGAGAACAAAGTAATGGTGCGTGCCACCGGGCCGGGCAGCACCCAGCCCATCACCGACACCAGCAGCGCCAGTGGAATCACCACCAGCATGGGGGTGCGCACCCAGCCACGCGCAATATCCAGTAACACGGTGCGCCACGGGCGGTGGCCACCGGCATCGGCGTTGTCTGCCAGCGTGAGAAGCACAGGCAGCTTGATGAGGTTTTCAAACACCATATTGAGCGCCAGCGCCACCGGGGCAATGCTGCCCAACACCAACTGCGCCACCGGGTAACCCATGTAGCCACTGTTGGAGCAGGAGGTGCCCATGGCGAAGAAGGCGCGGTAGCTGCCGGTGCTGTGGTTCACATAACGGGCCCAGAGGTAACCCGCCAGCATCATGACCGCAGAGCCCAGGCCATAGGCGAGCAGGTAGTCCAGGTGCATCACGTCGGCCAGCGGGCGCTGGGCAATGGCATTGAACAAGAGCGCAGGCAAGGCCAGGTTGAGCACGAACTTACCCAGTACCCGCAAATCAGGTTTGCTGAACACCCCCATGCGGGTGCAGAGGTAACCCATGGCAATGCACAGGTAAATGGGACCGGTGATGGCCAAAATATCAAGCATCAGAAGCTGTCAGAGAGGGAATGGCTGTGTAAGGAGCGCCAATGCGACCGTCTTCTGCATACCCCCCACCCAAAACGGCACGCAGACCTGCATTGTCACCCCTTACATTCAGTATCAAAAAGGCTTTTGACGCTCACCGAGAAAGCGCCAGCAGCTCCTGAAATAATAGCAAAACTTACAGGCGCGGCACCCCCGACTTGATGATCACTTCGCCCCAACGCTTGATCTCGCTACCCAGCAACTCGCCCAACTTTTCGGGGGTAGAGCCACGCGCAGACACATTGAGCTCAAACAGCTTTTTCTTCACATCGGGGTTAGCCAAGGCGGCTTGCACCTCTTTGTTGAGGCGGGCGATTACGTCTTTGGGCGTTTTGGCAGGCGCCGCCAGCGCGTTCCAGGACGACACATCGAAGTTGGCCACGCCGCTTTGCATGACGGTGGGCACGTCCGGCACCTGCGCTGCGCGCTCGTCCCCCAGAATGGCCAGCGGGCGCACCGCCTTGGAGCTGACCTGCCCCATCATGGGCCCGAGGATTTCGATGGCTACATCCACCTGCCCACCGCGCAACGCGGTAGTCAGTGCGGGAGTGCCGTTGAAGGGCACGATCAAAAAGTCCAGCCCGGTGCGGGACTTGAACAACTCGGCCGCGAGGTGCTGGGTACTGCCGATGTTGATGGTGCCCACATTGAGCTTGCCAGGGTTGGCCTTGGCAAAGGCCATGAGCTCGCCCAGGTTCTTATAGGGCGCGTTGGCCGAGCCCAGCACCGCGAGGTCGAAGAAACCCAAAGTGGACACGGGCGCAAAGTCGCGCTGGGCATCGAATGGCAAAGTTTTGAACAAGCCAGCGCTCACTGCCGTGCCGTTGGACATGAGCAGCAGCGTGTGGCCATCGGGCTCCGCCTTGGCCACCGCCTCGCCCGCACCGACACCACCGACGCCCGGCTTGTTGTCGATGATGACCGGCTGCCCTAACGACTCGGCGAGCTTTTGCGCCACGGTGCGGGCTGTCAGATCAGCCACACCGCCGGCACCAAAGGGCACCACGATGCGGATCGGTTTGCTGGGGAAGGTGTCTGCCATAGCGGGCACTGCTGCGGCCAAGGCAGAGGTGGCGATTGCAGCCAGTGCGCTGCGGCGTGTGAAATGGTTCATTCTTGTCTCCTTTGAAGTAAAAAAGAGCCACTGGCGCTTATGAGACCTGCGCGAGTAGCTCTATTTTTGATAGCAAATCAACCCTTAGCGGGCGACACCCAACAACTTATCTAACAGCTCGGGTTGCTCCCGCAAACTCTGGGCGGTGCCGCTGTGCACCACGGTGCCACGGTCCAACGCCGCAGCGGTGTCGCTGATGGCCAGAATGGCTTGCGGGTGTTGCTCCACGATGATGGCGCTCAAGCCCTCTTCGCGGGTGATGCGGCGGATGGCACGCAACAACTCTTGCACGATGATGGGCGCCAGGCCTTCGCACGGCTCATCCAGCAGCAGCAGCGTGGGGTTGAGCACCAGCGCGCGGCCTACTGCCAGCATTTGCTGCTCGCCCCCTGAGAGTTGGGTGCCCAGGTTAGTCTTGCGCTCTGCCAGACGGGGAAAGAGCTCGTACACGCGCTCGGGCGTCCACATGGCGGCCTTGCGGCCGGCGCGGGCCGGGCGTGCCACCGCGGTGAGGTTTTCATCCACCGTAAGCGACTTGAAGATGTTGCGCTCTTGGGGCACCCAACCGATACCGGCTGCTGCCCGCTCGTGTTGGGGCATTTTGTGCAAGTCGGCGCCCCCTAAGCGCATGGTGCCGCCGTGCTGCCGCGTAGCGCCGGCCAGGGTGTTCATGAACGTGGTTTTGCCGGTGCCATTGCGACCCAGCAGCGCCAGCGTTTCACCCTCAAAGATGGACACAGACACGCCGTGCAACACCACCGCCTCGCCGTAGCCAGCGGACAGGTTTTCTACTTTGAGCAGCTCGGTCATGCGTGGGCTCCTTCGCCTTCGGCGTGGCCGAGGTACACCGCCTTGACCTGCGGGTCATTGGCAATTTCTTCGGGGTTGCCCTCGGTGAGCATGGTGCCATTGACCAGCACCGTCATGCGGTTTGCAAAGCTGAAGACCAGATCCATGTCATGTTCAATCAAAAGGATGGACACATCCGCCGGCAGGGCTGCCACGGTTTGCAGCAGCTCTTCGCGCTCGCCGGCAGGCACACCGGCCACCGGTTCGTCGAGCAGGAGTACGCGGGGCTCGCAGGCCAGCGCAATCGCAATCTCCAGCAAGCGGCGCTTGCCGTAGGCCAGCACCCGGGTTTCCTGGTGCATGACGCTGCTGAGGTGGAACTGCTCGAGCAACTGCTCGCACCGCTCCACCACGCTGCGGTCTGCGCCCAAGGCTTGCCACCACTTGCCACCCAGCCCCTGGTGCTGGCTGACCACCATGGCCAGGGTTTGCATCGGGCTCATGCTGTCAAACAGCTGGTTGATCTGGAAGGTACGCACCATGCCACGGCGCACACGCTGGTGCGGTGCCAAATGCGTGATGTCTTCCCCCTCGAGCACGATGCGGCCTTCGGTGGGTTGGAGCACGCCGGTCAACAGGTTGATGAGCGTGGTTTTGCCCGCGCCGTTGGGGCCGATGAGCGCATGGCGTGCGCCTTTTTGCAGGTTGAGCGTGACGTTGTTGGTGGCGGTGATGCCGCCGAACTTCATCACCAGCCCTTGCGCGCTGAGTACGGTGTTGGAATTCATGGGGCTAGAGGTGGCGCTCATGCGGCACCTTCCTTCTTCTTGGAGGACGAAGTGCCGAACCAGGTCCAGGGGCGCACCACACGCTCGCGGCCCACCAGCATCAGCACCACGAGGAAGAGGCCGATCCAGAAGGTCCAGTACTGGGGAGTGATGCTCGATATGGCGTCTTGCAACACCTTGAACACGATGGCACCGATCACGCCACCATACAACCAACCCACCCCGCCGATCACCAGCAGCAACACCAAATCTGCCGAGCGGTGGAACTCAAACACGTCGAGCGAGGCAAAGCCGGTGGTCTGCGCCAGCAGTGCTCCGGCCATGCCCGCAGCACCTGCGGCCACGGTGTACGCCACTGCGATACGGCTGGCCACCGGAATGCCAATGGCCATGGCACGCAAGCGGTTGTCGTGAATGGCTTTGAGCGTGCTGCCGAACGGCGAGTTCACAAAGCGGCGCGCCAACACAAACATGATGAACAGGACCACGATGGAATAGGTGGCGGCCGTGCTGCCGTAAAGGTCGAACTCATAGCGGCCGAGCAAGGGACCCATCATCACGCCTTGCAGGCCATCGGCACCACCGGTGAGCCAGTCGAGCTTGTTGGCCAGTTCCATCAGGATGAGGCCGACGCCCATGGTCACCATGAGGCGGGTGAGGTCGGTACCCCGCTGCACCGTCACACTGCAAAGGGCACCCAACACCGTGGACACGGCCATGGCGACTGCCAAACCGAACAAGGGGTCGGGGTTGATGTGCTTCGAGAACAAGGCTGCGGTATACGCGCCCATGCCAAAGAAGGCCGCATGGCCCAGCGACACGATGCCGGTGTACCCGAGGATGATGTCCAGCGACAGCGCGAACAGCGCGACGATGGCAATTTCGTTGATGATGAGCGCGTGGGTGTTCATGACCCAGGGCAGTGACAGGGCCACCGCCCAGAGCAGCAGCTCCCACCAGCGCCAGCGGCCGGCACGCATCAGGATATTGGTGTTATTCATGGAGAAAGAGTCCGGGGTGTTCATGCCTTGCCGCCTTTGCGCACAAAGAGGCCTTGCGGGCGCCAGACCAGAATGATGATCATCAGGCTGTACACAATGAAGGCGCCGAGTTTGGGGATGTAGTACTTGCCTGCGACGTCCGCAATGCCCAAGAGCAACGCTGCCAAGAGCGGACCGGTAATGCTCGAGGTACCGCCCACGGCGACCACGATCAAGAAGTAGATCATGAACTTGAGCGGGAAGGTGGGGTCCATACCCAGCACATCCGCCCCCAGCGCACCGCCCAGACCGGCAAGGCCGGAGCCCACTGCAAAGGTAGCCAGAAACACCACGTTCACATTGATGCCCAAACCGGCAGCCACCCGCTGGTCATCGACCGAGGCGCGCAGGCGGCTGCCGAAACGGGTTTTGGTCAGGATGTGCTGCAAAGCAATGGTCAGCGCTGCACACACCGCGATGATGAACAAGCGGTAGTGGCCCATGCCCAGCATCCAGGCCCCCTCACCGATTTCAGTGCGGCCTTTGAGCCATTCCGGCAACTGCATGATCTGCTGGGTGGAGCCCACAAAGTAGTCCACCGCGGCCACCGCCATGAAGGTCAGGCCGATGGAGAACATCACTTGGTCCAAGTGCGGCCGTTTGTACAGCGGGCGGTACAGCGTTCGCTCCAGGACGGCACCCAGCAAAGCCGAAGTGACAAACGCAATGGGTAGGCACACCAGAAATGGCACATCAAGGCGCTGCATCAGCAGCACGGTGACGTACCCGCCCACCATGGCAAAGGCGCCGTGTGCGAGGTTCACGAAGTTCATTAACCCCATAGTGACGGCGAGGCCGACCGCGAGGATGAACAACAACATGCCGTAGGCGATGCCGTCGAAAAGTATGGTCAACATAAAGGTAGTTTCCGGGTCAATCTTGCTGGTGAGCAGCCGGGTTCGGGCAACAAAAAAGCGAGGGCGTTGCCATCGCTTTTTGTGCCTGCAGACTGCCGCCCACTGCTTATCGCGTGGTCAGCGATCAGGGGAGTCGGTTAGCGGGCTTTACCCGGGTCTTTGACGTCTTTGATCACATCAAATTCCACGTTATAGAGCTGGCCGTCTTTCCGCTCCACTTTGCGCAAATAAATGTTCTGCACGATATCGCGGGTCTGGGCGTCGATGAAGACCGGGCCCCGCGGGCTCTCAAAGATCTGGCCCTTCATGGCGGCCAGCAAGGCATCGCCACCGCCCTGACCTTTGGTGGCCTTAAGCGCCTCATAAATCACGCGCATGCCGTCATAGCCACCTACAGCCATAAAGTTGGGACGCAGATTTTTGTTACCCTTTTGGAAAGCGTCAACAAACTTCTTGTTGAGGGCAGACGGGTGCGCGGCAGAGTAATGGTGTGAAGTTACAACGCCCAGAGCGCCGTCGCCCATGTCGTTCAACTGATCGTCATCGGTAATATCGCCGGTGCCGATGAGCTTGATGCCGGCTTTGTCCATGCCGCGCTCGAGAAACTGCTTCATGACTGCTGCACCAGCCCCGGAAGGGACAAACACAAACAGGGCATCAGGCTTCAGATCACGTACTTTTTGCAAAAACGGGGCAAAGTCAGGGTTGCGCATCGGCACGCGCAAGGAGTCCACGATAGTGCCACCATTGAAGACCAGGCGCTCTTTAAAGAATTTCTCCGCGTCGAGGCCCGGACCGTAATCAGACACCAGGGTCACTACCTTTTTGATACCGTTTTTAGGCGCCCAGTCTGCCATTGAGACTGATGCCTGCGGCAGTGTGAAGCTGGTGCGCACGATGTAGGGCGACGATTCTGTAATGGATGAAGTAGCAGCAGCCATCACTACCATGGGCGTTTTGGACTGGGTAGCCAATGGTGCCGTTGCGAAGGCGGATGGAGTGATACCGAACCCTGCCAAGACATTCACCTTGTCATTGACGATGAGTTCTTGCGCCATGCGCTTGGTCACATCAGGAATACTGGTGTCGTCCTTAATGATGAGCTGGATCTTTTTGCCTGCAACGGTGTCACCGTTTTGGGCCATGTACAACTTGGCGGCTGCTTCGATCTGGCGCCCGGTCGTTGCCTGCTGCCCGGTCATGGGCAAGATCAAGCCGATTTTGAAAACATTGTCTTGTGCACAGACTGTGGAACCGGCAATTGCCAACGAGGCCAATGCGGTTGCACGTAGGAAGTGGCGTTTGTTCACGTGTTGTCTCCTGAACGGTTTTTAGAATCACACTGTGTGCGACTATCGCCCTTTGCTCACGCTAGTGCAACTGCGGATATGCACTCTTAGTTATGCCGTTTTGCAATATCCGCCCTTCCCATTCACGCTCTCTGCACTTGCTGTGCAGTGGCTCTAGAAGGGTTTGACTTCCGCCAGTTGCTGACGAAGGTAGGCGTTTTCAGCTTCGAGCTGTGCCACGCGGGCTTTCAACGTCTCTAAAGTCCATTCAACCGCAGACCCGGACGGGTCGCTTTCAGCGGCAGCGACCGGCGGCTGATTGGCGGCCATCGCTTCGCGAGCGGTCCGCTTGGCATCGCGCACCCGCTTGGCTGCTTGCTTAAGTTCATCTTTGCCCGCACTGGCAGCTGCGACTTGCTCTTGCTCAGGCAAGCTAGCAACCGCTGCCGCTGCATTGATCGAGATCACACCGGATTTCACCGCCGCAACCAACTCAGGAGCCGCTTGCTTTTGAATTTTTTCGATCATCACCACTTGGCTGCTGCTGAGGCGCGCTGCTTTGGCGAGATCCTCTCGGCTCTTGAAGGCGCCCTCGTCGCCAGCTCCCCCAGATCCGGTGCTGAGCGCAGTTTCATCGGGGCGGGTTGCCACATCCTCAGTGCCTGTGGCGGTGTTTTCAGCGAGCGCTGCTTGGCGGCGTGCGGTAAGGATTTCCCGCTTACGCAATGCCAAGACACCGCGCTGAAAGTCAGAGACACTGCGGCGTCCGAGGTGCTGATCAATCATCCACAGGTGCACATCGTCTATGGACTTGAACAGACTGCTCTGCACTGTTTGATAAGGCAAGCCGTGCTTTTGGCAAATTCCGTAGCGGTTGTGCCCGTCAACCAACACGTCGCCCCACAGGACGAGGGCATCACGACACCCCTCAGACAGAATACTGCGCTCTAACGCGGCGTGCTCCTCGGGGGTAAGAGGGTCAATATAGGCTTTGAGTTCTTCGTTGACGATGATGTCCATACCGGGTGTGCCTACGCAAAAGGGCTGGATTGTAGGTGCTGCGGCGCCTCAGGCCTTGGCTGCGAAGTGGTCGAGGTATTGCATGAATGCCGCAGCCAACGGGGAGAGCCGCTTTCCCCGGAGGTGCACGGTGTACCAGTTGGACTCCACAGGGAACCCTTCCACGCCAAGCACGGTGAGGCCTTGACCGGCAAGGTCAGGGCCCAGCGCGTGCTGTGACACGACTGATAAGCCTAGCCCGCCTGCAACGGCCTGCTTGAGCGCCTCGTTACTGCCCATTTCAAGACGCAAGCGTGGCACAAAGTGGTGCTTCGCAAAGTGAGCGTCGGTGGTGAGCCGGGTTCCTGAGCCTTTTTCCCGCAAAACAAAACGCTCTGCGTGGAGGTCTGCCAACATGACATGCGGTCGTCCTGCCAAGGCATGACCTACGGGCGCTATGAGCACCAAGGGGTTGGGCAGAAAGGCGTGGATTGCCGCGTCAATATCAACCGGGGGTTTGGACATGATGTAGAGGTCGTCCACGTTGTCGCGCAAGCGCTGCACCACGCCATCGCGGTTGAGTACCTCGAGCGAGATCTCCACATCAGGGTGCATACGGCAGAAATCGCCTAACAAGCGTGGCGTGAAATACTTGGCAGTGCTGACTACGGAGAGGCGTAATCGACCTGCCGTGAGACCTTTCTGGGCAGCGATGGCTTGTTTGAAGCGATCCCACTCGTCCAGAAGGTTCTTGGCCGTGTTTTCGAGTTCACGGCCAGCGTCGGTGAGCTGCAGCTTTTTGCCCGTGACTTCATAGAGTGGCAAACCCACAATCTCCGCCATCTCTTTGAGTTGCATGGAAACAGTGGGTTGGGTGACATGCATAGCCCGCGCGGCTTCGGTGATGCTGCAATGCTCGGCCAGGGCCAGAAAGGTCTTGAGTTGGCGAAATGTGATGTTCATAGTTTTTAGTCTATGTTCAAATCGATTATTTTTGATTTTGCCTTATGCATGCTTGTTCGTACCATCGCAGGACTCTTTCTGTAGGTGTGCAATGCAAGCTTTACTCGATCCGGCCATTTTGTTTTTTTTGCTAGGTTTGACGGCTGGATTTCTGAAGTCGAACCTTGAGATTCCTCCCCAAGTGTCCCGCTTCCTTGCGCTCTATTTGCTGATGGCACTCGGCTTGAAGGGGGGGTTTGCACTTTCTCAGTCGGGTTTTGGCAGCGAGGTGGGGTTGGCGCTGGGGTTGGCCCTGCTCTTGGCGATGATCATTCCGGCACTGAGCTTCTTGCTCATGCGTAGGCTCATAGCGCCGTTTGATGCGGCTGCCGTAGCCGCCACCTACGGCTCCGTCAGTGCGGTGACCTTCATCACCGCGATCCAGTATCTGGAGGGTCGCAACCTTACCTTTGGTGGCCACATGGCTGCCGCGATGGCGCTGATGGAGTCCCCTGCGATCATTTTTGCGATTGCACTGGCAAGCAAGATGCGGAGCAAGCTTGCCGTCCATCCCGGGCCTCAGGCAGTCGCACCTATGGGCTTCAAAGGGGTGCTCCATGAGTCGTTAACGGACGGCGCTCAATTTCTGCTCCTGGGCTCAATCGCAATTGGATTGTTGACGGGTCAAGAAGGCAAGCTGGCCATGGAACCCTTCACCGGAAATCTGTTCAAGGGAATGCTCGCGTTTTTCTTGCTAGACATGGGCGTTAGCGCGGCCAGGAACTTGCCCAAGTTGAGGGGGCAGACGCCGTGGATCTACGTATACGCCCTGAGCGCACCGCTGGTCCATGCCGCGTTGGCGCTATTGCTGGGGTTTGGCTTGGGAATCAAGGCCGGAGATTTGGCCCTTTTGATGGTGCTCGCGGCGAGTGCGTCTTATATTGCCGTGCCCGCGGTGCTTAAACACTCCATGCCAGAGGCGAATTCAGCCTTGTACCTCGGCATGTCATTGGGTATTACGCTTCCACTCAATCTGGTGATCGGAATCCCTCTATACGTGTACGTTGCATTCCGAGTCGCTGGCGCGTGAACCTAGCCCCGTTTCCAATAGCTCTCAGAATAAGGCAGCAGCGCTTTTGCAGCTCCAATGCGTTCGCCCATAGGGAGCGACGTGTTGTTCATGGCGGCCCACAGGAATTCGGCAGGTCCTCGCCATTCTGACGGGGGGTCCACTCCGTTTCGGCGGTCTGTCCCATCAGAGCGTTCTACTATAAAGGTCGCCGGATCTCTTCGGTCCAAAGAGTTCGTAGCGTCCAGCTGCTCAAGCACAAAGTCCATCTGCGCCCGAGTCATGGGCGACAGCCGGGAAAGAATTTCGGCTTGTTGGTCGCGCACCGGGGGAACATCGACCCAGGGCTCATCGCCGAAAACTGCAGCTAAATCCCGCGTAACAAAGGCGGACCAATGGTCTGTTCCCGACATGCAGGCAGGCACTGCGGTAAACAGTCTATTACCATGCTCGCTCAGAGGCTTAGAACTCGGATACCAAGCGACCCGGTCTTGGGGCAGTTCGTCCAGAAATCGTTCACGCAACGCCATCAGAAAGCGTTCGCACGTACTACTTGAAGCAGGTTGGGATAACGAAAACCAAATCTGAATGCCATCGCGGCCATTAACGGCGATAGCGGGGGCCGGCATGCCCCATTCACTGACGAAGGCGTGCCATAAGACCGCCAGAGATGACCATTCGCTCGGCTTACTCAGTTGCAGAAAAAGAACTCTGGAATCACCTTGACTGACTTCCTTTGGCTCCGAACAGGCCTGCAAGCCATAGAGGCGCTCAAGCTCACCAGAAAGCCGGTCTTGAACCACTTGGAGCCCAGTGGAAACCATCAGAAGCCTTGCCCAAGGACAAGCTTGCGCTTACGCATGTTATTGCTTAGCTTCTTGCTCAGCCAGCTCCTTACAGGAAGGTGCACAAACGGTGTGTGACTTCCCGATCAACTTACGTGTTTTAAGGAACTGACGTGAACGATGCTTTCCACACAGAAAACAAGACATAGTCGCGGCCCCGAGATAAGAGGACTCAAGGAACGGTGAGCCTCCTGCTTTGGACTTGTAATTCAGACCATCATTCACGATGGTGTCTTTGGTCGGTGATTTGGCCATCTATCTTCTCAAAATCAAGCTATTCAAGCTTGTGGTCGGGATACCGCGAAAGCGAACGCAGTACTGGTCGAGAGGAAAGCAGAAGCCCTAACCCCTCAAACGGCCCAAAATTGTGCCATAAACAAAAAAGGCCCACCGAAGTGAGCCTTTGTTGCCGTGGTGCACCACGTGTCTATTGGTTGCGGAGGCTAGATTTGAACTAACGACCTTTGGGTTATGAGCCCAACGAGCTACCAGGCTGCTCCACTCCGCGTCGAGGCTTTAATTATAACTCATTAAACCTTGGTTTCTTCAGAAGTTGCAGAAACTTCTTCGGAACGTTCAACTAATTCGACCAAAGCCATAGGCGCGTTGTCACCCACGCGGAAACCCATCTTCAAGATGCGCGTGTAACCACCAGGACGAGCCTTGAAACGGGGGCCAAGCACGTCAAACAGCTTGGTCACGCTATCGCGGTCGCGCAAACGGTCAAATGCCAAACGGCGATTTGCAACGGTTGCTTCTTTAGCCAAAGTGATCATAGGCTCCACCACGCGGCGTAGCTCTTTGGCCTTAGGCACTGTAGTTTTGATGGCCTCGTGCTGAATAAGCGAGTTCATCATGTTGCGCAACATCGCCAAACGATGTGAGCTAGTGCGATTCAATTTACGTAAACCGTGTCCGTGACGCATTTTAATTTCCTTCAGTTATTTAACAGACAGCCGTATCAGGTACTGTCCGATGCACGGAACCCTTCGCAGGGTTCAATTTATTAACGCTTCTCGAGGGATGCTGGAGGCCAGCTTTCCAACTTCATTCCCAGAGTCAAACCACGGGAAGCCAAAACTTCCTTGATCTCATTCAGGGACTTACGACCCAAGTTTGGCGTTTTGAGCAACTCGTTTTCGGTTCGCTGAATCAGGTCCCCGATGTAGTAAATGTTCTCGGCCTTCAAGCAGTTCGCAGAGCGGACAGTGAGTTCCAATTCATCCACTGGGCGCAACAAGATTGGATCGAACTGCGTGTTGCCGCGAGGAACTGGAGCAGTAAACGCATCCAATTCGCTGCCTTCGAGCTGGGCAAACACTGCCAATTGCTCGACCAAGATTTTAGCGGAAGCGCGAACGGCGTCTTCAGCGGTCACTGCGCCGTTGGTCTCAATCTCGACCACGAGTTTGTCCAAGTCAGTGCGTTGCTCTACGCGAGCGCTCTCGACTGTGTAGCTTACGCGACGAACCGGAGAAAAAGACGCATCCAACACAATACGGCCAATGGACTTGCTTGGCTCGTCAGCATAGCGACGCATGCTTCCCGGAACGTATCCGCGGCCTTTTTCAACCTTGATCTGCATGTCGAGCTTGCCACCATGTGACAGGTTCGCAATGACGTGTTCAGGGTTGATAATTTCTACATCATGTGGAGTCTGGATGTCAGCGGCAGTGACTACACCTTCGCTGTCCTTACGCAAACTCAATGTGACTTCTTCGCGGTTGTGCAACTTAAAGACAACGCCTTTGAGGTTCAACAAAATGTTAACAACATCTTCTTGAACACCATCAATCGAAGAGTACTCATGCAACACGCCTGCGATTGTCACCTCTGTCGCAGCAAAGCCTGGCATAGACGACAACAGAACACGACGCAGCGCATTTCCGAGTGTGTGTCCGTAACCGCGCTCGAAAGGCTCCAAGGCCACCTTCGCGCGATTCAATCCAAGCTGTTCAACGCTGATCGACTTTGGCTTCAACAAATTGTTTTGCATGCAAACTTCCTCTCAATACCCCCGACTCGTTACATCGGTAAGGCTGGTGAAGTACCTTTGCCACGGTGCCCCGTAGCAAAGGAACGATTACAAAAACCCGAAAATATTAGCGGGAATACAATTCAACGATCAGCGATTCGTTGATGTCAGCCCCGAACTGGTCACGGTCAGGAACAGTTTTAAATGTGCCTTCAGTCTTCTCAACGTTCACTTCCACCCATGCTGGCAAGCCAACTTGCTGGGCCAACTGGAGAGCTTCAACGATACGGTTTTGCTTTTTGGACTTATCGCGAACAGCGATAACGTCACCAGCCTTTACCATGTAAGAAGGAATATTCACAGGCGCGCCGTTCACGGTCATCGCTTTGTGAGACACCAGCTGACGCGCTTCTGCACGTGTAGAACCGAAGCCCATACGGTAAACCACGTTATCCAAACGGGACTCCAGCAAAACCATCAGGTTCGCGCCTGTGTTTCCGCGACGACGGTCGGCTTCAGCAAAATAACGGCGGAACTGACGCTCCAAAACACCGTACATACGTTTGACTTTTTGCTTTTCGCGCAATTGCAAACCGTAATCAGAGGTACGTGCACCAGAAGTGCGGCCGTGCTGACCTGGTTTGGAGTCGAATTTAGCCTTGTCTGCGATAGAGCGACGAGCGCTCTTCAGAAACAAGTCCGTGCCTTCACGGCGAGATAGTTTGGCCTTGGGGCCGAGGTAACGTGCCACTTGAACTTCCTTTTATGTCATCTGACGCGTAGAAACACGCAAGCCACCAACAAAAGTTGGTGGCGGTGGGCTTGGTTGAGATTAGATACGGCGGCGCTTTTGAGGGCGGCAACCGTTGTGCGGCACAGGGGTAACGTCTGCAATCATATTGATGCGGATACCCAATGCTGCCAAGGCACGAACCGAAGACTCACGACCTGGGCCTGGGCCCTTGATCTCGACGTCGAGGTTCTTAATGCCTTGTTCCAGAGCTGCACGACCAGCCACTTCTGACGCTACTTGAGCAGCGAACGGAGTGGATTTACGCGAACCCTTGAAACCCTGACCACCGGACGAGGCCCAGGACAAAGCGTTGCCTTGACGGTCCGTAATGGTGATGATGGTGTTGTTGAACGAAGCGTGCACGTGTGCAATGCCGTCAGCAACGTTCTTGCGAACCTTTTTGCGAACACGTTGTGCTGCGTTATTAGCGGGAGCCTTTGCCATAGTGGTCTCTCAATCCCTATTATTTCTTCAAAGACGCAGCAGCCTTACGTGGGCCTTTGCGTGTACGTGCGTTGGTACGTGTGCGCTGACCGCGCATCGGCAAACCGCGGCGGTGACGGAATCCACGATAGCAACCGATGTCCATCAAACGCTTGATGTTCATCGTTGTTTCGCGGCGCAGATCCCCCTCGATTGTAAACTGAGCGATTTGGTCGCGGATCTTCTCAAGATCGGAGTCAGTCAAATCTTTGACCTTCTTCGAATAAGCGATGCCACAAGCTTCGCAGATCTTGCGTGCGCGGGTGCGTCCAATACCAAAGATGGCAGTCAAGCCAATTTCAGAATGTTGGTGCGGCGGAATGTTGATGCCAGCAATACGTGCCATTTTCGTCCTCTAAAACTCTTGCAATTAACCCTGACGCTGCTTGTGACGTGGATCTGTACAGATCACACGCACAACGCCTTTGCGTCGGATGATTTTGCAGTTGCGGCAAATTTTCTTGACCGAAGCCGAAACTTTCATTTTCTTCTCCTAAAACTCTTCGCCAAGTTCCGACTTTGAATCGCGCGGAACAAGCGCTATAACTTGATACTAAAACATCTACCGTTCCAGCCAGGCTGGTCAGGCTTCATTTCAACTATGAACTACCTGACTCAAGACGCCTTGAAGTTCGCCTTTTTCAGCAGTGACTCGTATTGCTGGGACATCATGTAGTTCTGAACTTGAGCCATGAAATCCATAGTGACCACAACAATAATCATTAACGAGGTTCCACCGAAATAAAACGGGACGTTGTACTTCAGGATCAAGAACTCCGGCAACAAACACACAAAGGTAATGTAGATCGCACCAGCCAGCGTCAACCGTACCAAAATCTTGTCGATGTACTTTGCAGTCTGATCACCAGGACGGATCCCGGGGATAAACGCTCCGCTCTTCTTCAAGTTATCTGCTGTCTCACGGCTGTTAAAAACAAGCGCTGTGTAGAAGAAGCAGAAGAATACGATGGCAGCCGCATACAACATTACATAGACAGGCTGACCAGGGCTCAATGTCGCCGCGATATCTTTGAGCCACCGCATTGATTCACCAGAGCTAAACCAGTTTGCAATCGTGGCGGGCAGCAAAATGATCGAAGAAGCAAAAATCGGAGGAATAACGCCCGCCATATTCAGCTTCAAAGGCAAATGGGACGACTGACCACCGTAAACCTTGTTGCCGACTTGGCGGCGAGCATAGTTCACAAGAATCTTCCGTTGCCCACGCTCTACGAACACCACAAAGTAGGTAACTAACGCAACAACCACAACGATAAGCATTGCAACGATCGGGCCCATGGAGCCTGTGCGGACAAGCTCAAGAAGACCACCCACGGCGCTTGGCAAACCTGCAGCGATCCCACCGAAGATCAGAATCGAAATTCCGTTCCCCAGCCCACGCTCAGTGATTTGCTCACCCAACCACATCAAGAACATGGTTCCTGCTGTTAAGGTCACTACCGTAGTCATGCGAAAGCCAAAGCCAGGCGAAATGACCAATCCTGCAGACGCTTCCAACGCCACCGCAATGCCCAAGGACTGGAATAACGCCAACCCTAAAGTGCCGTAGCGGGTGTACTGGGTAATCTTACGACGACCACCTTCGCCCTCTTTCTTCAACTGCTCAAACGCAGGCAACACGTAAGTGAGCAACTGCATGATGATCGAAGCAGAGATGTAGGGCATGATGCCCAGAGCGAAAATTGTGAAGCGCGACAAAGCTCCGCCGGAAAACATATTGAATAGACTCAATATGCCGCCTTGCTGACCCTTGAATAACTGCTGCAATTGGGCCGGATCAATACCGGGGACAGGAATGTGTGCCCCCAAGCGGTAGACCACGAGCGCCAACAACAAGAAAACAAGCCGGCGACGGAGGTCACCGAACTTGCCTGCCTTGGCTGTTTGTGCTGCGTTTGTAGCCACTAGTTACTTTCGCGTGCTAATTAAGCGACTGCGCCGCCGGCAGCTTCAATTGCAGCCTTGGCTGCAGCTGTAGCACCGATTCCGCTTAGCTTAACGGCTTTAGTAATTGCACCGGTATTGATGACTTTCACCACCTTGGCCAATTCACCAACAGCGCCAGCTTGCTTTAGAGCCACCAAGTTGACTTCTTCCAAGCCAAGGGCTTCCAAAGCGGTCAAAGTGATCTCTGCATTGAACTTCAAGAGATGAGACTTGAAGCCACGCTTGGGCAAACGGCGATGCATAGGCATCTGACCGCCTTCGAAACCGACTTTGTGGTATCCGCCGGAACGTGACTTCTGACCTTTGTGACCGCGACCAGCAGTCTTACCAAGACCAGAACCGATGCCGCGACCGACGCGACGCTTAGCGTGCTTGGCACCTTCAGCGGGCTTGATGTTATTCAGTTCCATCATCAACCTCTTAAAGCACCTTGACCAGGTAGCTGATCTTGTTAATCATTCCGCGCACTGCTGGCGTGTCTTGCAACTCGCTAACACTGTTGAGCTTGCGCAGACCCAGTCCGCGCACAGTGGCGCGATGGGACTCTTTGGTACCAATTGGGCTACGCACCAATTGGATCTTCACAGTTTGTTGTGTAGTCATTTGAAGTCCTCGATTAAGCGAAGATCTCTTCAACCGTCTTGCCGCGCTTGGCTGCTACTTCAGCTGGTGTCGTCGACACAGACAAAGCATCCAAGGTTGCACGAACCATGTTGTAAGGGTTGGAAGAGCCGTGGCTCTTGGCTACGATGTCAGTGATGCCCACGACTTCGAAAACGGCACGCATTGGACCGCCGGCGATGATGCCCGTACCCTTTGGTGCTGGAGCCATCATCACGCTTGCTGCGCCATGGTGACCCATCACTTTGTGATGGATAGAGCCATTCTTCAACGTTACCTTGATCATGTTACGGCGAGCTTCTTCCATGGCTTTCTGCACTGCTGCAGGCACTTCCTTGGACTTGCCCTTACCCATACCAATACGACCATCACCATCACCGACCACAGTCAGAGCAGCGAAACCGAGAATACGGCCGCCTTTCACGACTTTGGTCACGCGGTTGATCGCGATCATCTTTTCGCGCAGACCGTCCTCAGGACCCTCGGCCTTACCTTGCATTTTTGCTTGAACTTTAGCCATCTTAATTTCCGATCTGCTTAGAACTGCAAGCCAGCTTCACGCGCGGCATCAGCCAACGCCTTGACGCGACCGTGGTAGGCGAAACCGGAACGGTCAAACGCCACCTTTTCAACGCCAGCTGCCTTCGCTTTTTCAGCGACGCGCTTACCGATGATTTGTGCTGCTGCGACGTTTCCGCCTTTGCCAGTTGCACCGAGGGACTTGCGAACTTCTGCTTCAGCAGTTGATGCGCAGGCAATCACTTTGCCGCCGTCGCCGGAGATAACGCTGGCATAGATGTGCAGGTTTGTACGTGTCACGGTCAAACGTGCTACGCCTTGCGTTGCAATACGGATGCGGGTCTGACGTGCCCGACGAAGACGCTGCTCTTTTTTGGTCAACATGATGCAGCTCCTTATTTCTTCTTCGTTTCTTTGATCGTGATCTTCTCATCCGCGTAACGGATACCCTTGCCCTTGTAGGGCTCAGGTGGGCGAATAGCACGGATCTCAGCGGCGATCTGACCCACACGTTGGCGGTCAGCACCTTTGATCAAGATTTCAGTAGGTGTCGGTGTGGCAACAGAAATGCCGGAAGGCATTTCAAGATTTACCGGGTGCGAGTAACCGACAGCCAAGTTCAACTTGGTGCCTGTTGCTTGCGCCTTGTAACCCACACCAATCAGGCTCAGCTTACGCTCGAAGCCTTTGGTAACGCCAACGACCATGTTGTTGACCAACTGGCGGAAGGTGCCAGTCATTGCGTCAGCTTCACGAGAGTCGCTTGCGGGTTTAAAGCTGAGCTTGCCAGCTTCATTTTGGATATTCACCAGGCTGTTTTGAGCCAATTGCAGGGTGCCGCCAGTACCTTTCACGCTGATTTGACCAGCTTGAATGGACACTTCAACACCTGCAGGAACGGTGACGGGGAGTTTGCCTACGCGGGACATTGTTTATTACTCCTGTAGCGTTAAGCGACGTAGCACAGCACTTCGCCACCGACACCGGAAGCGCGCGCTTTGCGATCTGTCATAACACCCTTGGGTGTAGTCACGATAGCAACACCCAAGCCATTTTGGACTTGAGGAATTGCTTCGCTGCCGCGGTAAACGCGCAGGCCAGGACGGCTCACACGCTCAATACGTTCGATCACAGGGCGACCGGCGTAATATTTCAAGGCGATTTGCAACTCGGCTTTGCCACCTTCGGTGGAAACCTTGAAGCCATCAATGTAGCCTTCTTCTTTCAACACTTGTGCAATTGCGATCTTCACTTTGGAAGAAGGCACGGACACCGTTGTCTTCGCAACCATTTGTGCATTGCGAATGCGTGTCAACAGGTCGGCGATTGGATCACTCATACTCATGTTCAGTTCTCCTATCGCTTACCAGCTGGCCTTGACAATGCCGGGGATCTCGCCAGCAAATGCCATTTCACGGATCTTCGCGCGAGCCAGACCGAAGTGCTGGAACGTCCCACGGGGACGACCCGTGATGGAGCAGCGGTTGCGCTGGCGAGTGGGGTTTGCATTACGGGGCAACTTTTGCAGACCCAGACGGGCTGCAGCACGCTCTTCGTCAGAACGTTTTGCGTCACCAGCGATAGCCTTCAGTTCCGCATGTTTCTTAGCGTACTTAGCAGCCAACTTGTCGCGCTTGAGCTCGCGCTCGATTAAAGCCATTTTAGCCACAGGTCACCTCAGTTCTTGAACGGGAAGCGGAAGCCAGCGAGCAGTGCCTTGCACTCTTCGTCTGTCTTAGCCGTCGTGGTGATGCTGATATTGAGGCCGCGCAAGGCATCAACCTTGTCATATTCAATCTCAGGGAAAATGATCTGCTCTTTGACGCCGATGTTGTAGTTACCACGGCCATCGAAAGCACGACCAGAAATACCACGGAAGTCACGAACTCGGGGCAGCGCCACGGTCACGAAACGATCCAGGAATTCGTACATCTGAACGCCACGCAGAGTCACCATGCAACCAATCGCTTGGCCTTCGCGGATCTTGAAACCAGCGATAGCTTTCTTGGACTTGGTCACCACGGGCTTCTGGCCTGCGATCTTGGTCAGGTCGGACACAGCGTGATCCATGACCTTCTTGTCGGCAACGGCTTCGCTCACACCCATGTTCAGGGTGATTTTAGTCAAACGTGGCACTTGCATAGGCGAGGTGTAGCCAAACTTGGCTGTCAACTCAGGCGCCACTTTTTCGCGGTAGTGTTGTTGTAGACGTGCCATGTTTATGCCACCTTGATTTCTTCGCCGCTGGACTTGTAAACGCGAACGCGTTTGCCGTCAGCCAGCACCTTGATACCAACACGGTCAGCCTTACCGGTTGCCGCATTGAAGATGGCAACGTTGGACTGGTGAATAGGCATTGTTTTTTCAACGATGCCGCCGGTTGTGCCCTTCATGGGGTTTGGCTTGGTGTGCTTTTTCACCAAGTTGATGCCCTCAACGACTACGTGAGAGTCGTCAGCGCGCAAGGAGATCACTCCGCGCTTACCCTTATCGCGACCTGCGATAACGATGACTTCGTCGCCTTTGCGAATCTTGTTCATGGCGCGTCCTTACAAAACTTCAGGAGCCAAGGACACGATCTTCATGAACTTTTCAGTGCGCAGTTCGCGGGTCACTGGTCCGAAGATGCGGGTGCCGATAGGCTCCAACTTGGCGTTGAGCAACACAGCTGCGTTGCCGTCGAATTTCACCAAAGAACCGTCGCCACGGCGGATGCCCTTGGCAGTACGAACCACTACAGCACTATAGACTTCGCCTTTTTTGACGCGTCCACGTGGAGCAGCTTCTTTGATGGAAACTTTGATGATGTCGCCGACGCTTGCATAGCGACGCTTCGACCCGCCCAGCACCTTGATGCAGAGAACGGATTTCGCGCCGGTGTTGTCGGCAACTTCCAGTCGAGATTCAGTTTGGATCATTTCATTATTCCCAACTTGCACCTGGAGCTGCTTTGCCACACTGGCAACTACAAAACCAAGTCAGTCTTGGGCCCGCTATCCGTCGCACAAACCACTTGCACGATTTCTATTTGGGCAGAACCTTCAGCTTTTTCAAGCGAAGCCCACTATTGTGCCAGCCCTAAAGCCGGCCGTCAACTACTTTTAAACCGGAATTTCAATGTATTGGAGTGCCAAGGCTACAAATTCTTGGCACTCCGACGAGATTCCGGTCTCCCCCTCGAGGATTTCAGCAACCCTCAATGCAACCGATGCCGCCAATCGGGCATCCAAAAACAACATGCGGCAACGGCGCGCCAGTACGTCTTCCACCTTAATTGCGTATTCGTAGCGGGCCGCGTATCGCACCATGGCCTCTGTCAATCCTGGTGCTATTTCCTTGTGCGCACCCTCAAGCGCCAGTACTGCTGCGTAGTCCCATCCATAAGAGTGGGCGCCTTGCGGTTCCGCCATAGCGCTTTGGGCGACCTCGCCTCCCTGCGCCCCCTGCAAACGCAGGTTTTCGGTCACCCCCGCGGGGCGCGAGTCAATCAGGTGGTGGTCTGCACATTTTGCCAAGACGTCCTCGGCCATGGCGCGGTACGTCGTCCATTTACCGCCCGTGACCGTTACCAAGCCACTGCGACTCACCAGGACCGTATGCTCACGACTGATCGTCTTGGTGTTCTCACCATCATCGGCTTGCGATTTCACCAATGGACGAAGCCCAACCCAGATGCTCCGGATATCCGAGTGGGCAGGTGCTTTGGTCAAATACCGTGCCGACTCTCTTAATATGAAGTCCAATTCCTCTTTGAAGGGCTTTGGCTCTCGATCGAGGTCTGCTCGCGGCGTATCCGTGGTGCCAAGAATCACCTTCCCAAGCCACGGCACAGCGAACAGTACCCGGCCGTCTTGTGTCTTCGGCACCATCAGAGCAGTGTCACCCCCCAAAAACTCGCGATCCACAACGATATGCACGCCTTGACTTGGTGCGACTAAAGGTTTGGTAGGGCTCCGGCCATCGTTGGGATTCGCAGCGCCATCTTTTTCCCGGAGGCCATCGACCCAAACGCCGGTAGCGTTCACCACACATCTGGCAGAGATAGAGAACTGCCGACCACTCAAGGTGTCTTCACATTCGAGGCCGGCGATCTTTCCGTCCACATAAGTCAAAGACTTGGCAGCGCAATAATTAATCAAAAGCGCCCCCTTTGACGCTGCAGTCCGCGCAATTGACAGTGCGAGACGGGCGTCATCAAACTGGCCATCCCAATACTTCACGCCTCCTTTGAGGCCGGCAGGCGCTACCCGGGGTACCAGGCGCTGAGTCTCCGCCGCGCTTAAAAACTCCGTTTTACCCAAACCCGCCTTGCCTGCGAGGAAATCGTAGGCAGTAAGCCCCGCTCCGTAAAAGGGGGTTTCCCACCACTTGTAAGAGGGCATCACAAAAGCCAAAGGCTGCGCAAGGTGCGGCGCGTTCCGCAATAGCGTCGTACGCTCGTGCAACGCTTCGCGCACCAGCGATATATTCCCCTGCGCCAAATAGCGCACCCCGCCATGCAAAAGCTTGGTCGCTCGTGAAGAGGTCCCTTTTGCAAAGTCGTGCGATTCGATCAGCACCACACGAAAACCCCTGGCTGCTGCATCCAAGGCAACACCGAGCCCGGTTGCGCCCCCGCCAACTACGGCGATGTCGTACGAGTGAGGCTCTGCGAGACGGTTCAGCAAGTCTGCTCGAGTCGTCGTATTGCTTGAAGGGGTGGCGCTCATAAGGTTTACTCAATATCCAGATTCTCAGGCATTTCTGTTGCGCCCATGCCTACGGGCAAAGGGCGACTGAAGTCGCAAGGCCTGCGCTCCTGCCGCCCTTTTCTTCATGAAGACTTAACGCACTTTTCCATTTTTCCAGGCGTTCAGCAGCGTGTCGTAAGCGATGGTTTCACCCTTCTGCTTTTCGTTTGCCAACTTCTTCCAAGGGGCGCCCTTATCGCTCAGCCACTTGTCGGGGCTGCTCTTGGCGTTCAACTTGGGTGGGCACAAGGCCATACCGGAGCGCTCCCGACGATGCATCACGCCACCTGTCTCATTTGCGATGCTTGGTGGTCCAGTGGCATCCAGAGGTCCAAGCCCTCCGCCAACTCGCGGACGCGCTGATCCTTGTTTTTCTCGCCGCGCACCTTGAGCGAGGGGTAGTTGATGAATTGCTGGTAGACCATGGCCACGTTGCGCTCCCGCACAGGCATGCCGGTGACATCCACACCGTCGACACGCACGGCACCGGCTGTGGGCACATCCAAGCCGGCCATGATGCGCATCAAGCTGGTTTTGCCCGCTTGCGTAGCGCCCAACAGAACCGTCACCGCACCACTGCGTGGAGCGAGCGTCATGTCATACAGCCAGGTTTGCGGACCGACTTTCTTGCTGATGCTTTCGAGATTCAATTGCATCACGCCACCTTTTTTTGTTGCATTGCGAATCCGTAGATTTTCGAATTTGCAAATTATTGTTCGTTTTGATTCGTTTTTTCTTGGTGATTACCCTGAAATAATTCCTTTTGATTCGTTTTATAGTCTGGGCGCCTACAAGCTTTGGGGGTACAAATACGCATGAATCCAAATCCCCGACAACTCACACTGCTCTCCGTCGTCCAGGCCAAAGGCACGGTGACGGTCGATGAATTGGCAGACACGCTGGGCGTCACGCTGCAAACTGTGCGCCGCGACGTACAGCGCCTGGCAGACGAGGGCTTGCTGGCCCGCTTTCATGGCGGCGTCCGGGTGCCGAGCTCCACCACAGAAAACCTGGCCCACCAACAGCGCGAAAGCCTCAACGCCGATGGCAAGCAGCGCATTGCCCGCCAAGTGGCGCAAGCCGTACCCAACGACTGCTCCTTGATCCTGAACATCGGCACCACCACCGAGGCGGTAGCCCGCGCCCTGCTGCACCACACCGGCTTACGGGTCATCACCAACAACCTGAATGTGGCCAGCATCCTGAGCACCAATCCGCGCTGCGAAGTCATCGTGGTCGGTGGCGTGGTGCGCGGCCGGGACCAGGGCATCGTGGGCGAGGCCGCGGTGGATTTCATCCGCCAATTCAAGGTGGATTTGGCGCTGATTGGCATTTCCGGTATTGAGTCTGACGGCACCCTGCGGGACTACGACTACCGCGAGGTCAAGGTGGCGCAAACCATCATCTCCCACGCCCGCGAGGTCTGGCTTGCTGCCGACATCAGCAAATTCAACCGCCCCGCCATGGTCGAAGTCGCCACGCTGTCGCAAATTGACCGACTATTCACCGACGCACAGCCACCGGCGCCGTTTCCTGCGTTACTCGAAGAAGCACAAGTACGACTCGACGTGGCTCAGGCCTGAGCCCACCGCCACAGCGACGCGCTTTGCCGCACCCCCACCTTTTCTGACCCTACGCCTATGACCTACATCCTCGCGCTTGACCAAGGCACCTCTAGCTCCCGCAGCATCGTCTTTGACGAGGCGGGCCAAACCGTGGCCATGGCCCAGTTGGAGCTGCAACAAATCTACCCCCAGCCCGGCTGGGTCGAACACGATGCCCAAGAGATTTGGCGCATCCAGCTCGCCACCGCACGTGAAGCACTGGCCAAAGCCGGCATCACCGCCGCGCAGGTCAAGGCCATCGGTATTACCAACCAGCGCGAGACGACGGTGGTGTGGAATCGCAAAAAAGGTGTCCCCATCCACCATGCCATCGTCTGGCAGGACCGGCGAGCAGAACCCACCTGTGCCGACTTGCGCGAGCGCGGGCTGGCCGACACCATCCAAACCAAAACCGGCCTCCTGGTGGATGCGTATTTTTCAGGCACCAAGCTCAAGTGGATTCTGGACAACGTGCCCGGCGCACGCGCCCAAGCTGCCCACGGAGAGCTCGCCTTCGGCACCATCGACAGCTGGCTGATCTGGCAGCTGACCGAGGGCCGTGTACACGTGACGGACGTGAGCAATGCCTCCCGCACCATGCTCTTCAATGTGCACACCAATCTGTGGGACGACGACTTGCTGGCAGCGCTCGACATTCCGGCCAGCTTGATGCCCGCGGTGCAACCCTCGGCCTCCCTGTTTGGCGAGGTCGTGCCCTGCCTCTTCGGCCATGCGATTCCGATCGGTGGCGTGGCGGGTGACCAGCAAAGCGCTCTGTTCGGCCAAGCCTGCTTCAAAGCGGGCATGGTCAAGAACACGTACGGCACCGGCTGCTTCATGCTCATGCACACCGGCAGCACCTTCCAGACCTCGCGCAATGGACTCATTACCACCAGCGCAGCCCAAGCCAACACCCAGCCCCAATACGCGTTAGAGGGCAGCGTGTTCGTGGGAGGTGCCGTAGTGCAGTGGCTGCGCGACGGGCTCCACGCCATTCAGGGCAGCGGCGAAGTGCAAAGCCTGGCGCAAAGCGTGCCCGATTCAGGCGGCGTGATCGTGGTGCCCGCCTTTACCGGGCTGGGAGCACCCTACTGGAAGCCTGATGCACGGGGCTCGATTACAGGCCTTACCAGGGGCTCCACCCTCGCCCACATTGCGCGAGCTGCTCTCGAAAGCATAGCATTCCAAAGCGCGGCACTCTTGCAGGCCATGAGTCGAGATGCCGTCAGTGCGGGCGCTGCTGCCGTGTCAGAGCTGCGGGTGGACGGGGGCGCGTGTGTCAATGACTTGCTGATGCAATTCCAGGCAGACCTTTTGGGCATTCCGGTCGTGCGCCCGGCGGTGACCGAAACCACCGCCCTGGGGGCCGCCTACCTGGCCGGCCTGACTACAGGCGTGTACAGCAATACGGACGAGCTGACCGAGCTGTGGAAGGCCGAGCGCCGCTTCCTCCCCACCCTGCCACCCGCACGCGCCAAGGAGCTGATGGAGCGCTGGGAGCACGCAGTGCGCCAGACCACCCTCTAAACTCGGGCGCTCTGACTTTTCAACGCACAGGACTCAGCATGGGCAAGCGCATTGCATTCATCGGCGGCGGCAATATGGCCAGCGCCATCATCGGCGGGCTGCTCCGCCAAGGGTTTTCGGCCGCAGACATCGATGTGGTCGAACCCTGGGCAGAAGCTCGCACACGTCTCGAGACCGACTTCGGCCTGCAGCCGCAGCCCGAAGCCGGCGCATTTTTGGCCAGCGCAGACCTGATCGTCTGGGCGGTCAAACCCCAGACCTTCAAAGAGGCCGCCGCGGCGGTGAGTAACCACAACCGCACAGCCCTCCATTTGAGTGTGGCCGCAGGCATCACCACAGACAGCATTGCCGCTTGGCTGGGTAGCGAGCGCATCATCCGCACCATGCCCAATACACCGGCATTGATCGGCAAGGGGATCACGGCTCTCTTTGGCCGCCCGGGTGTCACCCAGGCAGACAAAGACTGGGCCAACGAGGTGATCGCCACCACCGGCGCCACGGTCTGGCTCACGGCAGAAACGCAGCTCGATGCAGTCACTGCCCTCAGCGGCTCCGGGCCGGCCTATATGTTTTATTTCATGGAAGCCATGACCGATGCGGGCGTGCGCATGGGGCTCGACCGCGACCAGGCGTACCAACTGGCCGTGGCTACCTTTATCGGCGCGGGCGAACTGGCACGCGCCTCCTCTGAAGCACCCGAGAGCCTGCGCGCAAAAGTGACCTCCAAAGGCGGCACCACCTATGCGGCCATCACCAGCATGGATGAAAGCGGCATGAAAGACCTGTTTGCCAAGGCCCTGTTTGCCGCGCACCACCGTGCCGGCGAACTCGGTGCGGAGTTCGGCAAGGCCTGAGGGCCGCCTGTCGATGTAACAGTTGGTGAAGCGGGGGCCACGCCGCTACGATGTGGCGCATGCCCTCTGACACCCAACTCCATCGCTTCGTGCCCCTGTGGGGCTTGTGTGTTGCCCTGCTCTCTCTGAGCGGCTGCGCACCCCTGCCATCGGGTGGGGTGGCCGACGGGCCGTCCCCCACGGCGCAGGCCCGTTATGAATGGCTGAACCGCATCACTTGGGGGGCCAACACCTCCACCGCCCGGGTGGTGGAACAACAGGGCAGCGCGCGCTGGCTGCAGCAGCAACTCCAACCACAAGGCGCCAGCCTGCCCCAGAGCGCACAGGCTACTGTCAGCGCCATGACCATCAGCCAGACCGGCTTGACCGATCTGGTGCACACCATGGAGAAGCAGCGCAAAGACGCCGATGCACTGCGGGACGACGTAGCCAAAAAAACTGCCCAGCAGGCCTACCAGCAAGAGCTCAACCGCCTCGCCCGCGAAGCCGCTACTCGCCATGTGCTGCGGGCGCTCTACAGCCCGGCGCAGGTACAAGAGCAAATGACATGGTTCTGGCTGAACCACTTCAATGTGCACCTCAGCAAGCACAACCTGCGGGCGATGCTGGGCGACTATGAAGACAGTGCCCTGCGGCCGCACGCCCTTGGGCGATTCCGCGATCTGCTCGGCACAGTGAGCTACCACCCGGCGATGCTGCGGTATCTGGACAACGACCAGAATGCCGCTGGCCGCATCAACGAAAACTTTGCCCGCGAGCTGATGGAGCTGCACACCCTGGGGGTGGATGGCGGCTACACCCAGAAAGACGTGCAAGAACTGGCCCGCGTGCTCACCGGGCTGGGCGTCAACATGAACAGCGGCAACCCCAACCTGCGCAAAGAGTTAAACCGCTTGTATGTGCGCAAGGGTATTTTTGAATTCAATCCCTAACGACACGACACAGGGCCCAAGGCCCTGCTGGGCCAAGCCATCACCGGCGAGGGTCTGGCCGAAATAGAGCAGGCGCTGGACCTGCTGGCACGCCACCCGGCGACGGCCCGGTTTGTGAGCCGCAAACTGGCAACCTTCTGGCTGTCTGACACGCCGCCCCAAGCGCTTGTGGACAGCATGGCAGCCACTTGGAGAGCGACCGATGGCCAGATAGCCCGCGTACTGGAAACGCTGTTCACCGCACCGGAATTTACCAACGCCCGCCCCGCTAAATTCAAGGATCCGATGCGCTATGTGCTGTCCTCGGTACGGCTGGCGTATGACGACAAAGCGGTGCTCAACGTTGGCCCGGTACTCAACTGGATCAACCGCATGGGGCAACCGCTCTACGGCCGCCAAACGCCTGACGGCTACCCCCTGGTCGCCAGCGCGTGGGACAGCGCCGGCCAGCTCACCACCCGGTTTGAAATTGCCAAGGCGATTGGCTCCGGTAGCGCGGGCCTCTTTAAAACCGACGGCCCGCAAGCGACCGAAAGAGCCGCATTCCCCCAGCTGGCCAACGCACTGTATTACCAGGCCATCCAAAGCGGCCTGAGCAACGCCACCCGCGCAGCACTCGACCAGGCCAACTCGCCGCAAGAGTGGAATACCTTCTTACTAGCGGCCCCGGAATCCATGCGCCGATAAGGCTACAGCCACAGGAATCCACACCATGCAACGACGTCACTTTCTGCACACCGCACTGCACACTGGTGCGGCAGCGGCCCTGGGCCTACCCGGCGTACAACTCCACGCGGCCACAGGTCCGGCCACGGGGGCACCCCGGTTTTTGATGGTGTTTTTGCGCGGCGGCATGGATGCCGCCAGCTTGCTTCCCCCAGTGAGCAGCAGCTTCTATTACGAGGCACGACCGGACATCGCCATTGCCAAACCCGACGCCGACTTGACCAGCGCCCTGCCCCTCACCGCCGACTGGGGGCTACACCCCGCCCTGCGGGACACCCTCTACCCGCTCTACCAACAAGGTGAACTCGCCTTTGTGCCTTACAGCGGCACCGACAACCTGTCGCGCAGCCACTTCGAAACGCAAGACAGCATCGAGCTAGGCCAGCAAAACCATAGCAGCACCGCCTATGGCTCGGGCTTTCTGAACCGGCTGGCCACCCAGCTCCAAGGGCGCGCCCCTGCCACCAGCGCCGCCCCCATGGCGTTTACCGACCAACTGCCAATTGCACTGCAAGGCGAGCTGCGTGTTCCCAACACCAGCTTACGCAACCTGACCAAACCGTCGGTGGACACGCGCCAGAGCCGCATCATTGCCGCCATGTATCAAGGCACTGCCCTGGAGGGCACGGTGCAAAGCGGCTTTGCGGTGCGCGACCAAGTGATGCGCGAAATGTCGGCCGAGATGGATGCCGCCAGCCGCGGCGCCATCACTGCCAAAGGCTTTGAGCTGGACGCCCGCCGCATCGCCCGCCTGATGCGCGAGCAATACGCGCTGGGCTTTGTGGATGTAGGTGGCTGGGACACCCACGTCGCCCAAGGCGGCGCCACCGGCTATCTGGCCAGCCGCTTGGACGAGCTGGGCCAGGGCTTGGCCGCTTTTTCACAGGAGATGGGCAGCGCATGGCGTAACACCGTGGTGGTGGTCATGAGCGAGTTCGGCCGCACCTTCCGCCAGAACGGCAACCGCGGCACCGATCACGGCCACGGCAGCGTGATGTGGGTGCTGGGTGGCGCGGTGCGTGGTAAGCAGGTAGTGGGCGAGCAGGTGCAGATGACGGCGGCCACCCTGTTCCAGAACCGCGACTACCCGGTGCTGAACGAGTACCGCAGCGTATTGGGCGGCATATTTAAACGCCAGTGGGGCCTGAGCGACAGCCAGCTGAAAACAGTGTTCCCCGGGTTCAAGGGCGCGCGCGACTGGGGTCTGATCTAAAAGGCAGCTCGTCGCAAAAGACTCACGCGCCTGTCACACAGGGTTCACGGTGAGGGCGCAATCTGTGCAGGCGGCATGTTGCCGTGTTTCATGAATAAGCGAGCCCTGAATGACCCAAGACACTTCCCCCGTGGCCGACACCTTGGCAGACGATCTGGTGGACGAAGACTTTGAGACCATCGGCGACTACCACCGCATGGCTGCCCACCACTTCCAGGCCGCCGCCAAACACCACTTGGCCGCCGCTGCAGCCGATGACGAAGGCGACGACGAAGCCAACGCCCGCCACGCTTTTCTGGCTTACCGCCACCAGCTCAATGGCGTGCAGTGCGCCGAGATCGCCATGATGGAAAGCGACAGCCTGGACGATCCGTTTGACGTGCCTTCGGAAGACGACGCCCAGTAATCCGCCCGTCTCGTCCATGAAAAAGCCGGCTCTACTCAGGTAGACCGGCTTTTGCTCATTTAGGCCTCTAGCGCTTTTGAAATATGCGCAAGCAGCTATTAATTCAGTAGCAAATCAATCTCTTTTAAGCCTTGTTCCAATACCCTAGCGCGCTGTAGCTCTCCTTGATGAAGTCGACCCACAAGCGCACCCGCAGGGGCATGTGTTTGCGCTGGGGGAAGACGGCGTAAATGCCGTTGGGCGGAGCGGCATAGTCTTCCAGCACTGCGACCAATCGACCTGCGGCGATTTCGTTCTCCACCTCCCAGGTGCTGCGCCATGCGATGCCGTAGCCACCCAGGCACCAGTCGTGCAGCACCTGCCCGTCGCTGCAGTCCAGCGGGCCGGCGGGTTTGAGGTAGATCACCTCGCCCGCGTCTGAGCGCTCACCTTTGGCCCCGGGCAGCTTGAACGCCCAGCCCCGGGTTTGGGATGCGTCGCTGGACAACGTGAGGCAATGAAAGCGGCTCAAGTCGGCGGGTGTTTTGGGCGTGCCGTAGCGCTTGAGGTAGGCCGGCGTGGCCACGCACAGGCGCCGGTTGTCAGCCATGCGCACGCTCACCAGGGACGAATCAGGCATGTCGCCCACACGCACCGCACAGTCAAAGCCCTCGCCCGCAATGTCCACCACGCGGTCGCTGAGGTTGAGCGATATCGTCACGTCGGGGTGCAGCTCACGGAACTTGGGCACCAGCGGCGCCACATGGCGTCGGCCAAAGCCCGCCGGCGCCGTAATGCGCAAATGGCCCGCTGCCTTGACGCCCCCGGCGCTCACGCTGGCCTCGGCATTGGTCACGTCGGCAATGATGCGCTGGCAGTCTTCCAAAAACGCACTGCCCTCGTGCGTGAAAGTGATACGACGGGTGGTACGGATCAGCAGCTTCACGCCCAGGCGCTCTTCCAGCGCATCAAGTCGACGACCCATGATGGCAGGAGCCACGCCCTCGGCATTAGCAGCGGCAGTCAAGCTGCCGCGGGTGGCGACGGAGACGAAGGATTCGAGTTGCTTGAGTTTGTCCATGGCTAACCCCGGGAGGTCTGAACGGCAGTGCGGTCTGCGTGGGTCAAGGAGGAGCCCGCGAAGCGGGCGGGGGACACGGAGCAGACCGCACTGCCGTTTAGGCCTCCAGCGCACGTCAGATATGCGCAAGCAGCTATATTTTTCATAGCACCACGCCTTGCGTATGCAGTGCAGCCACATCGTCTGCGGTGTAGCCCAGACTTTGCAGCAGCGCGTCGGTGTGCTCGCCTAGCTTGGGCGGGTCCAGGCGCAAGCCCAGGCGCTCACCACCTAGCGTTAAGGGCAACAAAGGCACTTTCGTCTGACGGCCGTCGGGCAGCTCCATGGGGGCCAGCCCGCCCGTGGCTTGCAAGTGCGGGTCGTCAAACAAATGCTGCGGGTCGGTGATGGGTGCAAAGGGCAGGCCCACCTGCTCAAAACGCTGCGAGAGTTCAGCCCGGCTGAACTGCGCCAAACGGGTGCGCAACTCAGGGATGAGCCAGCCGCGGGCCAGTACGCGGTCGTTGTTGGTGGCAACACGCGGGTCAGCAAACAGGTCGGCGTAGCCAAAGGCTTCGCAAAAGGTTTTCCACTGCCCATCGCCCACCACGGCCAAAAAAATCTGCTCGTTGTTCTTGACGCTGAACACGTCGTAAATGCCCCATGGCGAGATGCGCTCGGGCATGGGAGCTGCGGCCTTGCCGGTCACGGCGAACTGCATCATGTGCTGGGCCACCAAGAAGATGTTGTTCTCAAACAGCGCGCTTTGCACCTCTTGGCCCTTGCCGGTTTGCTGGCGTTGCATGAGTGCCGCCATGGCGCCCACGGCACCGAAGATGCCGCCCATGATGTCGTTCACACTGGAGCCTGCGCGCAGCGGGTCGCCCGGGCGGCCGGTCATGTAGGCCAGGCCGCCCATCATTTGCACCACCTCGTCCAGCGCGGTGCGATGGTCGTAGGGGCCGGGGAGAAAGCCTTTGTGGCTCACGTAGATCAGGCGCGGGTCCAGCTTGCTCAAAGACGCGTAGTCCAAGCCGAGCTTCTGCATGGTCTCGGTTTTGAAGTTCTCGCTGACGATGTCGGCCGTGGCGATCAGCTTGAGCACGATCTCGCGGCCCTGCGGACTTTTGAGGTCCACCGCAATGCTCTTCTTGTTGCGGTTGAACAGCGGGTAAAAGCCGGCGCCACTGCCCAGCAATTTGCGGGTGCTGTCGCCCGCCAGTGGCTCGACCTTGATGACATCTGCACCCAGATCGCCCAGCGTCATGCCGCAAGTGGGCCCCATGACCATGTGGGTGAATTCAACGACGCGGATGCCTGCGAGCGGCAAAGAAGATGTGGTGGGAGTGGCTTGGGTCATGGAATACGGTCGATAGCACTTGTCTGGAGAGAGCACCAACAAGCAGGCCTGCGCGGTCCCTCAACGGAACCGAACAGGCCATAAACTTTACGTCAATTATCAACAGCAGCGCCGGCCCACTGCAGGCCGACTATCCAGCGCTGCGGGCTTACGCTGCCCGTTTACGGCGAGCAACCGTCCCCATGAGACCTAAGCCGGCCAAAAGCAGGGCATAAGTTTCCGGCTCCGGCACCGGGGCCGCCAACACAATCAGCTGCGATTTGGCGCCAGCCGCTGCGCCACTGAGTTGGTCTTGCTCAGCCAATAAGTAAATGGTGCCGCGCTCATCAATCGTCACACCTTCGATGGCGTTGCGCGGTGCGATATGGCTAAGATCTAAGCGACTGACCACGGTCCCGCTGCGGGTGATCTCGATAAGCTCACGGGAGTCTCCATTTCCGGTACCTGTGCTCAGCACCAACAAATTGTCGCTACCCAGAATGGACAGCGCCTGCACGTCAGACAACTGGGTCAGTCCAAACAAGCTGTTGGTACCACTGAATGTGGCTGTCGCGACCGCATCGGGGCCCGCTGCAGTTGAGAAAGGCAAACTGTTGAAAATGCTCAGCGTGGCAGGGTTGTCTTGTTTGGCAGTAATGAAATTTCCGTTGCGGGCGTCATAGCTCAAACCCTCGATACCCACATTCCCTATCGTGGGGCCTACGGACGCAAAAGGCATCGCGCCCAAATTCACAGAGCCACCAGCGGTGTAGCTGAATTTGTAGATGTTCTGCAGGCGCTCCTCGGCGACTGCCAGCACGCCTCCGCCCAAGTAGGTCAAGCCTTCCGAGTCGTTGCCGGGATTGCGGCCATTCACGCCCGTGCTGTAAGCCCCCCAACCGGTAAAAGCCATAGCGCCCAGTGCCGCGCCGGTGCGTGAAATTTCGATCACCCCTTGGCCTTCGTCGCCGATGTAAAACAGGCTACCGCGGTCTTGCGCGTATGTGATGGCGGACCCTTCCAAGCCTGAAACAGGGCCCACACTCAGATCCAGCCCGTAGGTGTTTTGCACCGTGTAGTGATTGAGGCTGAATGCCTGAGCCTGCGCGGACAACGATGCCAACGTCAAAACCAAGGCGGAGATGGCGGTTTTTACATACATGCGGAAGTACCTTTCAAGGAATATGGGGTACCGCCAGCGCGGTAGAACCCTTGTCTACGGAGATCCCGCTCAGAATAGAAGGGCTATGTGACAGCCGTGTGTATGCGAGACACCCGCTGCCCGCACGGGCTATCCAAGTGCGCCCAAAGACAATCCAAAAAGAGTGGAGAAGATACATTTCACCGAGGTGTTTTCGCAGTTCGGCGGCATACTCTGCGATCAACAAACAATGAATTTGCCTATCAACGGGAGCGCTATCGCATGGACATCTGGATATCAATAGGCATCGGTTTGGTTTTGCTGGTGGTGGGCGGAGAGTTGCTAGTGCGCGGCGCTGTGGCGTCTGCCACCGCACTGGGCGTATCGCCGTTGCTGATCGGGCTGACCCTGGTGGGGTTTGGCACCTCCACCCCTGAGCTGGTCACCAGTGTGACGGCCGCACTCAATGGCTCAGCGGGCATTGCCGTAGGCAATGTGGTGGGTTCGAACATCGCCAACATCCTGTTCATTCTGGGGGTGTCCGCCATCATCTACCCGATGGCGGTGAACCCCAGAGGCTTCAGACGCGACGCCATCATGCTGTCGGCTGCCGCTTTGGCATGTATGGGCGTTGTGTTGTACGGGCGCATGAGCATGCTGCTCGGCATTGGCTTTCTTGTGAGCTTGGTGTCCTACGTGGTGTTTGTGTACGTGCAGGAAAAACGGGCACCAGATGAAGCCGCCACGGTTGCAGAGCACCGCGCCGAAGACGCCCCCAAGGGACCTCGACAGCTCACGCTATCGCTCGCCATGGCGGTGGGCGGCATTGCTATCACGATTTTTGGTGCCCGTTTTCTGGTGGATGGCTCTATCTCGCTTGCCAAAACGCTGGGCGTGTCAGACACCATCATCGGGCTGACCATTGTGGCGGTGGGCACCTCCATGCCGGAATTGGTGACCTCGGTGATGGCGGCTTTGCGCAAGCATGCGGATGTGGCCTACGGCAACATCGTCGGGTCCAACATCTTCAACGTACTGTTTATCTTGGGAAGCACCTCGATCATTCAGCCGATCGACATGCCTGCTCAAATTGCTCACTTTGACATTTGGGTCATGTTGGTTGCGACGGGTCTGCTGGTCTTCTTTGCCCGCTCTGGTGCAACGCTGCAGCGCTGGGAAGGCGGCGTGCTTCTCGCGTCGTATTGCGCTTACACCGGCTATCTGATTTCTATTGCCTGAGAGCACGCTTACCGATGTCTGCTACGACCCCTTCGCCCAAAGTTTTAGGTTTTTTGCCCCAAGAAGCGGTACCCGGCGCCCTGCTGGTTTTTGTCGCGGCCTTGGCCATGGTGGTGGTCAACTCCCCTTGGGGCCCGGCGTACCAATCAGTTTTAGCCACTTCGTTCAGCATCGGCCCTACCGGGGGCGGTATCGAGATGAAGGTGGCCTACTGGATCAAAAACGCACTGATGGCGTTGTTCTTTTTCTTTGTAGGGCTGGAGCTCAAGCGCGAAATGCTGGAGGGCCAACTCTCCAACCCTAAGGCAGCACTACTGCCCGTGTTGGCAGCCGCTGGCGGCATGGCAATACCAGCCCTGTTGTTTGTAGCCTTGGCAGGTAGTGCAGGCTTTGGCAAAGGCTGGGCCATTCCGGCTGCCACGGATATTGCGTTCGCACTGGGGGTGTTGTCGCTGTTGGGCAACCGTGTGCCGGTTGCACTCAAAGCTTTTTTGCTGGCGGTTGCGGTGGTGGACGACCTTGGTGCCATCCTGATCGTGGCGTTTTTCTACACCGAACAGGTGTTGACCGACTACCTGCTCATGGCAGCCGGCGTGAGTGCGCTTTTGGTGGTGATGAACCGGCTCAAAGTGGCATCTGTCAGCCTCTACATCCTGGTCGGGATCGCCTTGTGGGTTGTGATGTACCGCTCGGGCATCAGCCCGACGATTGGCGGCGTCATCGTGGCAGCGTGCGTGCCACTTAAAGCCAGCGATGGGCACAGCCCCTTGCATGAGGCTGAACACAACTTCAGACCATGGATTTTGTTTGGCGTGATGCCCGTGTTCGCTTTTGCCAATGCTGGCATCAGCCTGGACGGCGCAGGGGACTACCTGCTGCACCCCATCACGCTGGGGTCCGCGCTGGGCTTGGCGCTGGGTAAGCCTATCGGCATCGTACTGATGACCTTCATCGGTGCCCTGCTCTTGAAAGCCAACAAGCCCGGCACCTGGCTACAACTCGCAGGCGTTGGATGTATTGCAGGTGTGGGCTTCACCATGAGTTTGTTTGTAGGCGCACTGGCTTTCACAGACCCTGCCTTGGCCACACCGGTGCGCTTGGGTGTGTATGTCGGGTCCATCTTCTCAGCGGTGGCGGGGCTGTTGATTCTGTCGCGTGCACTGCCTCAAGCAGGCACCGTCACCAACTCAACGATGGACGACCAGACTCGACCCTTTATTGGGGCTGAGCCCGAATACGAGACCTACGGCAAAAACCAACACTGAGGGCTATGGCCTTTGTTGTTGACAACCGCATTGCGAAAGCTATTGGACGATGGAAAAAGCGCTCTCTAAAGTAGGCACCCTGCTCTACGGCATGCGATTCAGCATGTTGTTCTTTTATGTCGGGCTGGTGTTCATCATCATCGGCATATTGGGCAAGTTTCTGCTGGAAAGCTACAAGCTTATGCAGACCCTGCTTTTTGGCGAGCTCGCAAAAATCGATCTCATCATTAAGGTGCTGGAGCTCGTTGACATGACGATGGTGGCCCAGCTAGTGTGGGTGGTTGCACTGGCGGGTGTGTCTTTGTTTGTGACGACGGGGCACTTCGACAAAGTGGACATCAAAAAGCCGGACTGGCTCGACCATGTCAACACCTACAACCTCAAACTCAAGCTGGCGTTCGCCATCATCTCCATTTCGGGGGTGCATGCACTCAAGACGTATTTGAGCAGTGACTTGAGCCTCGAGAGCATCAAAGTCGTGACCATGGTGGCGGTCATCCATTTCACTTTCGTGCTCTCCGCGATGGGGATTTCGTTTGCCGAACGCATGACCCGCGACAAGCACTAGTTGCCGGGCAGCCAAGGCTGAGGCCTTCGACTGACGGGTAGCAGCCGCTCGGTGGCGCAGGGGTGCACGAGGCCCACCGGGGCTCATTGCGCACCTAAAAGTCACAAATCGATTGATGTTCTTCCATATAGTGATTTGCAAAGTATGGAATACAGTACCTCCATAGCCTGAGGGCATTGCCCTTCACGCGATCCGTTTTCACCTTGTTGAACGCCCCTTCTTCTGAAAGGCCCACCATGACTTCCACTACCCCTCGCACTGCTGAGCACCGCCTACAAATCGCGACTAGCCTGCACCAGTTCATTCAGGACAAAGTGCTGCCAGGCACCGGCATTGCGCCCGAGGCTTTCTGGAAAGGGTTTGACGCCATCGTGGCCGACTTGGCCCCCAAGAACATCGCGCTGCTGGCAGAGCGCGACCGCCTGCAAAGCGAGCTGGACACCTGGCACAAGGCCAACCCCGGCCCCATCACCGCAGGTGATCCTTCGAAACCTTCGGATATGACGAATTACAAGGCATTTCTGGAAAAGATCGGCTACCTGGTCGAGAGCCCCAAGAAGGTAAAGATCACCACCAAAAACGTGGACGCCGAGCTGGCCACGCAAGCCGGCCCGCAGTTGGTGGTGCCCGTGCTCAACGCCCGCTACGCGCTGAACGCCGCTAATGCTCGCTGGGGTTCCTTGTACGACGCGCTGTATGGCACCGACGTCATCAGCGAAGACAAAGGTTGCGAGAAGGTCGGCCCCAAGGGTTATAACCCCAAGCGTGGCAAAAAGGTCATTGAGTACGCGCGCCACGTGCTGGACCGCTGCGCACCGCTCAAGAAAGGCTCGCACGTGGGCTCCACCGGCTACGCCATCAAGGGCGGTGACCTGGTCGTCACCCTCAAAGACGGCACGACAAGCAAGCTAGCCGACAAGGCCCAGTTCATCGGCTTCCAAGGCACTGCCAAAGATCCTGCATCCGTGCTGCTGCAGCACAACGGCTTGCACCTAGACATCATCATCAACCGCGCCACGCCCATCGGCAAATCAGACGCCGCTGGCGTGAGTGACCTGGTGCTGGAAGCCGCCCTCTCCACCATCTTGGACCTGGAAGACTCCGTGGCCGTGGTGGACGCCGAAGACAAAGTGCTGGCCTATGGCAACTGGCTGGGCATCCTGCAAGGTACTTTGGTCGAGAGCTTTGAGAAGGGTGGCAAGACGCTGACCCGTGACCTCAACGGCGACCGCGTGTACACCGCGCCCGACGGCAAGAAGGAAGTCAAGCTGCATGGCCGCAGCCTGATGTTTGTGCGCAATGTGGGCCACCTGATGACCAACCCGGCCATCACCTACACCGCAGCCGACGGCACGACAAAAGAAATCCCCGAAGGCATCATGGACGCGGTGGTCACCACCACCATCGCCCTGCATGACCTCAAGAAGACCAAGAAAGACGCTATCCGCAACTCGCGCAAAGGTTCGGTCTACATCGTCAAACCCAAGATGCACGGCCCTGCCGAAGTGGCATTTGCCGCCGAGCTGTTCACCCGCGTGGAACAGATGCTGGGCCTACCAGACAGCACCGTGAAGCTGGGCATCATGGACGAAGAGCGCCGCACCAGCGTGAACCTGAAGGCTTGCATTGCTGCGGCGCAGAGCCGCGTGGCGTTCATCAACACCGGCTTCCTGGACCGCACCGGCGACGAGATGCACACCGCCATGCAGGCCGGCCCCATGATCCGCAAGGCGGACATGAAGAGCAGCGCATGGATTGCCGCGTACGAGAAAAACAACGTGTTGGTGGGCCTGTCCAGCGGCTTGCGCGGCAAGGCGCAAATCGGCAAGGGCATGTGGGCCATGCCCGACCTGATGAAGGCGATGATGGAGCAAAAGATTGCTCACCCCAAGGCCGGTGCCAACACCGCCTGGGTACCCAGCCCCACTGGCGCCACCCTGCATGCCCTGCACTACCACCAGTTGCTGGTCAGCGACGTGCAAAAGGAACTGGAAAAGACCAACTACGAGAAAGCCCGTGACGGCATTCTGGATAACCTGTTGCAGATCCCCGTGACGTCCACGCCCAACTGGACAGACGCCGAGAAGCAAGCCGAGCTGGATAACAACGCCCAGGGCATCCTGGGCTACGTGGTGCGCTGGGTGGACCAAGGCGTGGGCTGCTCCAAGGTGCCCGACATCAACGACATCGGCCTCATGGAAGACCGCGCCACCCTGCGCATCAGCAGCCAGCACATGGCCAACTGGTTGCACCACGGCGTGGTGACCAAGGCACAGGTGGAAGAAACCTTCCAGCGCATGGCCGCCAAGGTGGACAAGCAGAACGCGGGGGACAAGCTGTACACCCCCATGGTGGGGAACTTCACGGGCGCGGCCTACAAGGCAGCTTGCGATCTCGTCTTCAAAGGCAAAGAGCAGCCCAGCGGCTACACCGAGCCACTGCTGCATGCTTGGCGCTTGAAGGTGAAGGCGGCTGCTTAAACCGCCCAAGGCGGGCAGCTCACTATCAATTTAGGAGCTGCTCGCGCAGATTCTATGAGCGCCAGATGCCCATTTGGCATCAAAAAAGCAAGCGGCACCTTTGGGTGCCGCTTGCTTTTGATGGCCTATGCCGCGGTGATGATCATGGGTTTGTCATCCCTATTTAGATCAAGAATCCCGAGCCTAAGTTGTAGAAAGTAAACGACTTGTCCGATTTGTCCGCCGTATGGACAAAAAAATGGGAGCCGAAGCTCCCAAGTTCACTTTTTAAGAAACGCGGCTCAAGCTCACGCAGATTTGCGACGCCGCGCCACGGCTCCGATGACACCCAGACCAGCCAACAAAAGGGCGTAAGTCTCGGGCTCGGGTACTGCGGTGACGTTAGCCATCACGCTGCCTGAGTTGTCGCCGTTGTTGGAGTCGAAGTAGAACAGCTTGAGGGTGTTAGTGCTGGTAGCTACTCCGGTGTAGGACGTACCAATGGCGAAGAAAGAGCCAGCACCGAATTGACCAACCAAGGTACCGTAGGCAGCGGTCAGGCCGTTTTGGCTATAGGCTCCGAAATTGTTTCCGATTTGTGTACCGGTGGCGTAAACCGGGACTTGGGAGTCGGTACCAGGTGTATAAAAAACACCAGTGGTGAGACCATTGGCGTTGGACCAGCGGGGCAGCGAACCAGCGTTCCAAAGGTCCTCTGCTGCGACCGACACCGAGAATTGCTGACCAGCTGTTAACGCCAGCGTAGCAACACCGACGCCACCGCTAGTGCTGTTTTCCAAAGCTTTGACTTCAAAAGTCGTCGCGCCGGCGGCAGCAGACAGGGCGACGAGGGACAGCGCGCAAAGGCTGGACTTGAGTGTGTTCATAATTTCTCCTGGGTAGACAGTTTCGAGTGGGTAAGACGAAGCAACACAGGACAAGGTGAACTCCACATACCGACTGGCGCACTTTACTTACTCTTGTTTACATATCAATGGCCCGTATGGACTACCCACCACGGTGTAGTCACGCGGCCCCAAACGGCAGGAACCTTCCTGCACACGGCCTAGCGGCCACACCGAGCCACTGCTGCATGCTTGGTGCTTGACGGTGAAGGCGGCCGCGTAAGCAGTCAAGGCGGGCAGCTCACTATCAATTTAGGAGCTGCTCGCGCACTATGTACTGGGGCAATTGCCTGCTTTTATGCACCATCGGCACGACGGAGCTAGGCAACAAATGCGGAGATATCCGCCGTCAAATCCGGATGTCCAGCGAAATGCTCAATCACAAAGTCGACAAAAGCACGCACCCGCGCGGGCAATTGTTTGCGAGTGGGGTAGTGAATGAAGAGTTGAATGTTCTCAGCCACGCTATCGGGCAAAAGCACTTTGAGCTGTCCGTTGCGCAGCATGGGTAGCGCCAGTGGCTGGGGCAGTTGGGCAATTCCCAAGCCACCGCTACAAGCCTGCGCCAGACTTCGAAAATCATTGCAAATGAAGTGCCCTGGCAACTGTAGAAACCGCATGCTGCGTGCTCCTGCACCGGCGTCGCCGCCACGGGTTTGAACGATAAAGGGCGTGGTCTGCTCCCGCCCGGTGATCTGCATCAGCAGCGTTTGGTGCTTTTCCAAATCCTCCAAGCTCTGCGGTAGACCCGCTTGCGCCAAATACGCAGGCGATGCGCACAAAAGCAACCGCAGCGGCCCAAGCGGCCGCGCCACAAATGCTGCATCGTTCAGGGCGCCCACCCGAATGCCGACATCAAAACGCTTATTTATCAAAGGGCTGCTGTCTTCGCTCAACTCCAGCTCCAGCGTGATGCCGGGATAGCGCTGCAGAAACTTGGGCAAGAGCGGGATCAGGTACAGATAAGCGACCGGCGAAATCACGGTGGCTCGCAACTTACCGCTGGCACTGCGCGCATCGCTGGCGACTTCTTTACAGGCCGCATCGAGCTGCGCGAGTGGAAGGCGGCACTGCTCCAGAAAAGCTTGGCCTTCCGGTGTGAGCTGCAAGGCACGGGTGCTCCGCGCGAGCAGGCGCACCCCCAGGGCAGCTTCCAAGCGGCTGATGTTTTGGCTGACGGCTACTGCGGAAATACCGAGATCCTTCGCCGCTTTGGCAAAGCTGCCGAGCTCGGCGGTGCGGGTGAAGTTAAGAATGCCTCGAAGACTTTGCATGCCCGGAATTCTCAGCCACCAAGTGCATATTGCAAAGTTTTAGTTTGGTATTTATGAAGCATTAGGTCAGTTGCACAACACTTTGGCGACTTTTAGAGTTCACCCATGCCCAATTTCGGGCTGATTTTTGAAAGAAACTGACCATGAAATACCTCCTTTTGTGCCAAATGCATCCCGCCGCCCTGACCGACGTACCAGATTCGGCCATGCAACAAATGATGCAAGCCATGATGGCTTACAACCAGCAACTGATCCAAGCTGGCGTGCTGATCGCCGCTGGCCAGCTTGCTCCACCAGAATCCGCCCAGCGGGTGTTTGCAGAAAAAGGCCGGATCAAAACAGAAGAGGGCTTCGCTCTGAAAGGCGACACACAAATCGGCGGCTACTACCTGATCGACGTTCCCGGCGAACCAGAGGCCACAGGCTGGGCGGCCAAATGCCCAGCCGCCCAGTTTGGCGCGCTGGAAGTACGCCAAGTGGCGTACTCACCCGTGTGAATTCGAGCATTTCATCAACGCCAGATACGATGAACAACCCACTGCCCCAACCCTCCTCCCTCAACAAAGAAAGCGCCAGAGCCATGCAATTCGAAGCAAGCATCACCATCAATGCCCCGGCAACCACTGTGTTCGCCCTTTATGCCAATGTCGCGGGCTGGCCCGTTTGGGACCCTGATTTAAAAGCGGCTAGCTTGGGTGGCCCCTTAGTTTCGGGTGCGGTGGGCGAGGTATCGCCCCACAGTGGGCCCAAGTCTGCACTGCGGTTTATCGAGGTGGTTCAGGGCAAAAGCGTACGCATGGAATGCAAATTGCCCTTGGGGATGATGCAATTCGACTATGAGTTGCAGGCGCAAGGCGCCAGCACCGTCGCAACGCATCGCACCACGTTTTCAGGCTTTCTTGCACCTCTTTGGAGTCGCTTGATCGGCTCAGGCATGAAGAAGACCCTGCCTGCTGCGCTCGCTGGCCTTAAACGCACGGCAGAGGCAGCTTAAAAACAAGGCGCCCATGAATTCCGTTGCCGTGACCTTGTTTTTTGCAGCGTGCTGCGCATTAATGCAGTGTCTGCTGACTGTATTGGTGATCCGCCGCCGGCTGAACGCGGGCGTTTACTTCTTGGACGGAGGTGACGACCCTCTGCTGCGCCGCATCCGTGCGCACGGCAACTTTGCCGAAACAGCGCCGATGGCTTTGCTGCTGATGGCGCTGCTGGAATTCAGTGGTCTGGATCGCGTGTGGGTGATGGTTTTCGGGGTCGCCTTGCTGGTGGGCCGAGTCATCCATGCAGCGAGTTTGCTGACGAATCATGCGGCCTGGAGCCGCAGCTTGGGTATGGCGCTCACCATCGGGGTGATAAGTATCGAAGCGGTCTGCGGGTTGTGGATGGTTTTTCGCTGACTTTGCATCACCATTTGATTCACGGACTCGATGCCAAAAAGTCTGCGGCCCACAAATCAAGGCGTCTTCGACAACCTGCTGCAGATCCCGGTGACGACTACCCCAAACAGAACAAAAACCCAAGTTAACGAAACCACATAGCGCATGGTCGCCAAGGTGGAGAAGCAAAACGTCGGCGACGGGCACTGCACCCCCATGGTGGGGAACTTCAAAGGTGCGGCGTACCGGGCAAAGACTAAGTTGGTGCTCAACGGCCCGGTGCAGCTTAGTTGGCATAGCACTGCGCCGTTGTATGAATGGCGCTTGAAGCTGAAGGCGACTGCGCAAGCTGCGGCCCGAGAAACTGCGAAAGTTACTACATATTCAATAGCTACTCGCCATCACTCAATCATGGCCGAGACACTCAGCCGGCATAAAGCAAGATATCGACTCGCGTCATTTGCGGATCAGAAATATTCGCCGGGTAGCACCTACGAACTTTTAGTACAAACGTAGTCAAGTACCCTCCACATAGCTCGGGCACAGTACCTCGCTCCGAGGTTCTGGCATTGAACTTGCAGCCCCAAATACATCGGATGAAATATTTTCTACAGCACTGAACACGATGCCGTCGGTTCGGTTGCGAGAACGCATTGGTTGGCGGCGCTGGTGAAAATCGTCGCTTGATTCAGATATATTCCGTCCAAAAAAATGACCCAAGGCATGCACTGCTATAGCAATGAAGGCCTTCGGATCACACCGTTTTCACTTGATGCTGTCACACCATGTTTAAAACTCTGTTGATTTTTCTCCATCTCATTGCTACCTGCGCAGCGATTGGCACGATAGTGCTGACAGACTTACGTCTGATTGCCAAGGTTATCGGCTACCGGGTAGTCATACCCAAGCCTGAACGGCTTGAAACCACGATCATCTCCTTGGCACTTGTGCTGCTTTACCTCACGGGCGGCTTGATCGTTTACATCGGCACTCAGGCCAGCCCTCACTATTTGAACAATGAAAAGCTATTGGCAAAACTTTTGCTGGTTGCTTTGCTCACACTTAACGCAGTGGCATTACACAAAACGGTGTTCCCAATACTTGGTCGCGCACGCCCTGTTTCTCAATGGAGCCGTCAAGAGTGACTCACTGTGGCCGCATGTGTTTCCCTATCCAATAGCATCTGGCTCTTTTGCTCTTTCTTGGGTATTGCCCGAATATGGAACCACACTGTTTCGTTCGAATTCGTGCTTGGCGTGGCTGCGATGATTTGGACTTTGGCCTTTCTGGTTGTCAATGCCGTACTTAAATTTGCCTCTCGCGATACACCCAAGCCACAACCGGACTGGATCGACACCATGAAGAATTCCCTAAGTAACTTCTCGGATTTGAATCCCCGCTAGAGGCGAACTACTCAAGATTGCGGAACCGGGTCCCCAAAAGCCTGCTCCCAACAATGCGATGGCTTTCGCGCGACACTCGGGGTCCTCACTAACAGAGACCCAGAACATGCACCCGGAAGACGACACCCCACCTCAGCGGCCACGTTGGCTTGCGGCGGCACTTATCGTAGCGGTGCTCTTAGTCGTCGCGGGCATGCTGACAGTGGGCTGGCGCACGCTGCAGGCCGACAACAGCGAAGGCGGAACGATACAAAGTGCCGCTGTACCTGCAAAAAGCGCCAGCGGTGTGGAGTCGCCAACATCACCGGCTACCCCCGCTGCTTCACTGGCGCTGGGCCAAGCTGCTGTCAACGCGTCCAACTGTATGCGCTGCCACGGGGTAGACCGGCGCTATGTCGGCCCCGCCTTCAATCAAGTGGCTGCCCGCTACCAAGGCCGTGCGGATGCAGTGGATTACCTGGTTGGCAAGATACGCAACGGCGGTTCCGGAGAATGGGGCCGGGCCCTGATGCCTCGGCACCCGCAGCTCAGCGAAGCGCAAGCGCGGCAGATGGCGCAGTGGGTGATGTCGCTGCCACCGGCAGCGCAGTGAACTGCAGCAAAAACCAAAACTGCTACGTTTTTAGTAGCTATCTGCGCATATTCCATGGGCGCTAGAGGCCCATTTCATACCTCAACACATCAAGCTGCAGCCATGTGGCGTACCGCGCGGATATCGTCCGGGCCCGTGCGGCAGCAGCCGCCAATCATGCGGGCCCCTTTAGCTTGCCAACGCGCGGCCATCTCTGCGTAAGCATCCGCTGGGTTGCAGGCGCCGGACCAGACCTTGCCTTCGGCGTCGTAATGTTCACCCGAGTTCGGATAGACCAGCACCGGCTTGGTGGTGCGGGTTTTAGCCTGCTCCACCAAGCTGGCCACATACTCAGGCGCAGTGCAGTTCACGCCGATTGCCACGATGTGCGGATAAGCCTCTAGTGCAGCCACGCAATCCGCCAAGCGCTCGCCCTGCACGTTGCGCTCGCCATCCTTGCAGGAGAAGCTGATCCACGCGCTGATGGTGTTTTGCTCGGCCAGTACATCGGCAATCGCCAAGGCTTCGTCCAAGCAAGGAATGGTCTCGCAGGCCAGCAGGTCAGCGCCCGAAGTCGCCAGCACTTGCATGCGCTCGCGGTGGAAGTCAGCCAGCGCGGCACGGCCGAGGCCGTAGTTGCCGCGGTACTCCGAGCCATCAGCCAGCATGGCGCCATACGGGCCTACCGACGCTGCCACCAGCGGACGCAGGCGGCCCACACGGTTGGCAGGCTCCGCCCAGAAGGCGTCACGCGCCTCAATAGCCAGGGTGACGGAGAGGCGCATCAAATCAGCAGCCTCCGCCCGGCTCATGCCACGGCGGGTAAAGGCTTCAAAGGTGGCCTGATAGCTGGCGGTCGTGGCCACATCGGCACCAGCCTCAAAGTAGTCCGCATGCACCGCGCGAATGAGCTCGGGCTGCTCGATCAACAACTTGGCAGACCACAGTGCGTCGTTCAAGTTGGCGCCACGGCGCTCCAACTCGGTGGCCAGAGCGCCATCCAGCACCATCAGGCGGTCGTGGGCGAGAAAACTATCCAAGGGGTTCAGCATCATGGGGGCCATTCAAAAATTCGAGGATGAGCATAGACAAAGCGCCCGCGCGGCGGCGGCAATTTGCCTAGCCTCTGTGCAGACAAGCAGCTCAGGCCACGTGGCTTTTGCGGCGTCGCTCCAGAAAATGCACACCTGCTGAAATCAGCAGGGTCAGCACGCCATAGACCACGCCAGCCAGCACCAGCGCGTCCGTGGTGTACGACTCATTAGACAGGCGGCGTGCAACGCCGGTCAGATCAAACACCGTGATGGTGCTCACCAGCGCCGTGGCTTTGAGCAAGGACACCACTTCGTTACCCAAAGCGGGAGTCGCAATGCGCAAAGCCTGCGGCAGCACGATACGGCACAGCAAAGTGCCGCCCGGCATTCCAAAGGCTCGGGCCGCCTCGGTTTGGCCAGCGGGAATGGCCAGAATGCCAGCGCGGATGTCCTCGGCCATGTAGGCGGCAATATTGAGCGTCAAGGCGATGAGCCCGCAGTAAAACGCATCTTCCAGTACGACCCATGCAACGGAGGCTCGCACCCACTCAAACTGGCTGAGTCCGTAGTACAGCAGAAACATCTGCACCAACAGCGGTGTGCCCCGCAGAGCCGCACCGTAGATGCGCACCAGTCGCCGCACCAGCGCCCCGCCATGCGTGGCACCCAGCGCCAAGCCAAGCGCGAGTACCAAACCGGCGGCGCCAGCGGCCGCCCACAGCTGCAAGGTAACGACTAGGCCTTCCCACAATTCGGCGCGGTTGTCCTGCAGCAGGACGAGGGTGTCAGTGAACCATGCGTCCATGGCTAGCTGCGAGAGGGCCGGTAAGGGCGCTGAGCCCGCCGCTCCAGCGCAGTAATCAGCGGGTCAGACAGGGCCAGCAAACAAAAATACATGACAGCTGCCACCATCAAAAACATAAACGGCTCGCGGGATGCCTGCGCCGCCATGTTGGACTTTTTGAGCAAGTCTTCCAAGCCGACCACAGACACCAGCGAAGTGTCTTTGAGCAGCGATTGCCAAAGGTTGCCCAGACTGGGAATCGCGATGCGCCACGCCTGTGGCAAACGCACCATAAAGAAGGTCTGCGTTGGGCCCAGGCCCAGCGAGCGCGCCGCTTCCAGCTGCCCGCGCTCCAGCGCCACAAAGCTGCCGCGAAACACTTCAGAGGAATAGGCCCCCAGCACCAGCGCCAGAGACACTACGCCCGCAAAAAAGGGGCTGATGTCGAACGCGCCATCAAAGTGGTTGTTGATGAGGTTGGACAGCCCGAAGTAGCACACCAGCACCACCAGAAACTCGGGCACTCCGCGCAGCACGCCGGTGATCACTGCAACCGGACGGCGCAGCAAGGCGTGGCGGCTGAGCTGGCAAGCCGCCAGCAGCAAGCCCAACGCCAGCCCGCACACCAAGGCGGCGCAGGCCAGTTGCACGGTCATCAGCGCACCTTGCAGCAGCTGGCCCGTGTAGGCCTGCAAAACATCCATCTCGACTCCGGAAAAGCGCGGCCACCGCCCGCACGGGGCGGAAGGCGGCCTGTCAATTACTTGCTGGCAGGCGCAATGCTAAACGGGAACACCTTTTTATTCTCGGCAGCAAAAGTGCCATCGGTCAGCACCTTTTTAATGGCGGCGTTGAAGCGGGCCTTCAGGGCGTCGCCCTTGCGCACCGCAATGCCAGTGCCCTCGCCGAAGATTTCCACGTCGTTCACCGGCTTGCCGGCGAAGTCGAAGCCCTTGGCTTTGCCGGTTTTTTGCAGCCACTCGTAGGCCACGGTGGTGTCGGTCAGGGTGGTGGTCAGGCGGCCGGCTTCCAGGTCCAGCCAGATCGCGTCCTGATTGGGGTAAGACTTGGTGGCGATGCCGGACTTGCCCTTGGGCAGGCGTTTCTTGAAGTAAGTCTCGCTGTTGGAGCCGCTGTACACGCCCACCGTCTTGCCGCGCAGGGTGGCAGGGTCTTCGCTGATTCCGGAGCCCACTTTGGCCACGTATTGCACGGGTGCCAGGGTGAACAGATCAGTGAAGTCCACCACTTTTTGGCGCTCGGCGGTGATAGACATCTGGGCAAGCACCGCGTCGATCTTCTTAGCCTTGAGCGCAGGGATCAGCGCATCAAAGTCCATGGTGACGTATTCGCACTTGGCTTGCATGTGCTTGCACATCGCGTTGCCCAACTCAATTTCCATACCCTTGAGCTGGCCGGAGGCATCCTTGTACTCAAACGGAGGGTAGTCGGACAGAGTGCCGATACGCACCACATCCTGGGCATAGGCAACGCCAGCAACCAAGAACAGGCCGCCCAACAACGCTTTCACAAACTGACGCTTCATTCTTTGTATCTCCATCCGGGCGCCCACCGGAGGACGCCGCTTAGTTCAAGCAACACTGCGTTTTCAAGACGCAAAGGAACCTGAAGTTTCGCCCAAAGAAATAACGCCGAGCGGCGCAATTCCCAGCTTTGGCGCGGCCAAGCGGCACGCCGCACCACCCAAATGCCGGCCATGCCAATTGCAGGCATTTCCCTACAATCTCTGGATGGAAACGTCTCTGGACCCTTTTGACCGGAAAATTCTGGAATTCGTGCAACGCGATTGCCAGGTCAATGCAGAAGTGATTGCCGAGGCCGTGGGCCTGTCTGCGTCCGCGGTGCAGCGGCGCCTGCGCCGGTTGCGGGCAGAAAAGGTCATCACGGCCGAGGTGGCCATCGTGGACCCGCAGGTGGTGGGCCAACGCATGCAGTTCATCGCTGGCATTGAGCTCAAGGATAACTACGAAGCCCTGCCCCGCATCCGCGTATGGGTGCAAAAAGAGCCTGAAGTGCAGCAGCTTTTTTACGTAACCGGTGCCGTTGATCTGGTGATGGTCATCCTGAGCAAAAGCGTGAAGGAATACGACGCCCTCTCCGCCCGACTCATGGCCGAGGTGCCCCAGGTGATCCGCATGACCACCAATGTGGTGATTGATGCGATGAAGTCAGACCTGTACGTGCCGGTGGACGAATAAGACTGCCCATCAGCGTCCGTCATGCCCCCGACTCACCAAGCGCTGAACGGGTGTGCAGCCAAGTTGGAGTTGAAATAGCGAGCGTCGTGGGTGACCTCTGCCCCCAGCCAAGCGGGATGCTCGAAAGCTTCGTCTTCTGCCGACAGCTCCAGCTCTGCCACTACCAATCCAGCGTTATCGCTGGCAAACTCATCCACTTCCCAGCGGTGACCGGCATACAAGACGACATAGCGGGTCTTCTCAATCAGCGGACCATCACACAGGGCTAGCAGTGCCTGCGCATCTTCCAAGGGCACCGGGTATTCAAACTCAGCACGGGTCGCGCCAGTGCTTTTGCCTTTGATGGTGAGAAAGGCCACCCCACCCGCAATACGGATGCGCACGGTGCGTGCTTTGTCACGGTTCAGATAACCCTGCCGGTACAGCACGCCACTGTCGTTGCGCCAAGCGTCCCCGCTCACCAAAAACTTGCGTTCGATCTCAATCCCCATGAAGCACTCCGTGTGTGAGCTGCGGGCAGCGGATGGCTACACTGCCAACACCATGACCACTCCGCCAGCCATCAACCCCCAAGTGTGCCCTGTATGCGGCAAGGCGAACCAGTGCGCCATGGAGCTTGCGAAAGCTACCGGCCAGGCGCAGGGCCCGTGCTGGTGCACACAGGTGAGTTTCAGCGCAGCGCTACTCGGCCGAATCCCTGAGCAAGCCAAGGGCTTGGCCTGCGTCTGCGCACACTGCGCTACTCAAGTTGATGTAGGGCAATCAGATTGATCAGGGCAGACACCACCTCTGCCTTGAAGCCGACCCGCTTGGTCGCGCCGTCCGAATAGCCGCCATTCAAAATCAGGGTCCTGATGTACTCCACGCAATCCCGGTGCCCCCAGAACCGCTCGATCGCCAGGGCGATGCGGATGTGGTGCTCCGCGATGATGGCCATCTCGTGGTCAATACGGGCCTGCAAGGGCCTCTCGTTCAAAGGCAGGGGGCGCGTGTCCAAGTCATCGTCTTCCCACTGCAGCGAGGGGAAACCGGTTTCGGTATAGCGGGAGTCTTTGGGGTCAGTCACCAGAGGTCAATTGGGTGGTACTGGCTGCACTTTACTCCATGCCCCTTGTCTTCGCAGCGCGAAAATACAACGGCACAATGGGCGCATGACCAGCCATCCCTCTTTCATCGCACCCGCCCGATTCACCGACGCCGCCGCTGCGCTGGCGCAGGTTCACGCCATCTACGACCAAAGCATCGCTTACCTGCGCCAGGCCATGCAGCGCTTTGTGGCCGGTGAAGCGCTGGGTGGCCACGTTCGCGCCTGCTATCCACTGGTGCGCATCCACACCGATACCGTGTCCCGCAAGGCGGCGGCAGACATTGCCTGCCTGAGCTACGGCTTTGTCGCCGGCCCCGGCCGGTTCGAGACCACGCTCACCCGGCCTGATCTGTACCACCGCTATTACTTGGAGCAATTCCGCTTGCTGCTGCAAAACCACGGCGGCGAGATTGAGGTGGCCACCAGCAACCAGCCGATTCCGGTGCACTTTTCGTTCGCCGAGCACGACCATGTGGAAGGCCAGATGAGCGCCGAGCGCCGCACCCTGATGCGCGATGTGTTCGACCTGCCCGACCTGGCCGCCATGGACGACGGCATTGCCAACGGCACCTACCAACCCCGCCCCGGCGAGCCCATGCCGCTGTCACTGTTTACTGCGCCGCGCATGGACTATTCGCTGCACCGCCTGCGCCACTACACCGGCACGGGGCCGGAGCATTTCCAGAACTTTGTGCTGTTTACCAACTACCAGTTCTATATTGATGAGTTCATCGCGCTGGGCCGCAAAGCGATGCAAGACCCGGAGAGTGAATACATCGCCTTTATAGAGCCCGGCAATATGGTCACCCGGCGGGTCGGCCTGCCTGCTGAGGCGGCAGATGCCCTAGGCAAAGAGCCACCCCGCCTGCCCCAGATGCCCGGCTACCACCTGGTGCGGGCGGATAACGCCGGCATCACCATGGTGAACATCGGGGTCGGCCCGGCCAACGCCAAAAACATCACCGACCACATTGCCGTGCTGCGCCCGCATGCCTGGATCATGCTGGGCCACTGCGCGGGCCTGCGCAACAGCCAGCAGCTGGGCGACTATGTGCTGGCCCACGGCTATGTGCGCGAAGACCATGTGCTGGACGAAGAGCTTCCGCTGTGGGTGCCGATTCCGGCGCTTGCAGAAATTCAGGTCGCTTTGGAGCAAGCCGTGGCGGATGTGACGCAGGTGAGCGGCGCAGCTCTCAAGAGCATCATGCGCACCGGCACCGTGGCCAGCACCGACAACCGCAACTGGGAACTGCTGCCCGACAACCAGCCCCAACGCCGCTTCAGCCAGAGCCGCGCCGTAGCACTGGACATGGAAAGCGCCACCATAGCTGCCAACGGCTTTCGGTTCCGGGTGCCCTACGGCACCTTGCTGTGTGTGAGCGACAAACCGCTGCACGGCGAAATCAAACTGCCCGGCATGGCCAACCACTTTTACCGCGAGCGGGTGGATCAGCACTTGCGCATCGGCATCCGCGCCCTGGAACTGCTGCGCTCGCAGGGCATAGACCAGTTGCACAGCCGCAAGCTGCGCAGTTTTGCGGAAGTGGCATTTCAGTAATGAGCAGCTCCAACACCACCTTCTTTCAGGTCGATCACCTGCACAAACGCTACGGCGATGCCGAAGTCGTAAAAGACCTGAGCTTCCACATCGCACCGGGCGAGTGCCTGGGTGTGATCGGGCCCAACGGCGCTGGCAAAACCACCACCATCCGCATGTGCCTGGGCCACACCCTGCCGGATGGCGGCACCATCACTGCGATGGACCTGCAGATGCCGCATGAGGCCATGGCCATCAAGGCGCAACTGGGCGTTGTGACCCAGTTCGATACCCTGGACCCGGACTTCACCTGCGCGGAGAATCTGCTGGTCTATGGCCGTTACTTCGGCATGAAAGACGCCGCCATCAAGGCACGGATCCCGCAGCTGTTGGAGTTCGCGGCCCTCACCCACAAGGCCAACGCCAAGCCCGGCGAACTCTCGGGCGGCATGCGGCGACGCCTCAGCCTCGCCCGTGCTCTGGTGAATGACCCCAAGCTGCTTCTGCTCGACGAGCCTACGACCGGCTTGGACCCCCAAGCCCGCCACCTGATGTGGGAGCGCTTGCAGGTGCTGCTGCAGCAAGGCAAGTCGATACTGCTCACCACCCACTTCATGGACGAGGCCGAGCGCCTGTGCAACCGCCTGCTGGTGCTGGACCATGGCAAGAAGATTGCCGAAGGCACGCCACGCGACCTGATTGCCGCCCACCTGGAGCCCGATGTGGTCGAGGTGTTCGGCGTCGGCGCCCACGCGCTGCTAGATAGCCCTTTGCGTAGTTTGGCCGCGCGGGTGGAAGTGAGCGGCGAGACCGTCTTCTTTTACACCCAGGATTCCGCCCAGTTGCTGCATGCGTTGGTCGCTTATCCGCAGTTGCGCACCCTGCACCGCCCGGCCAACCTGGAAGACCTGTTTTTGAAATTGACCGGACGCCAGATCCGGGAGGACGCCTGATATGAGCACCCCCACAACTGCCCGCCTTCTCAAACCCCAGAGCATCTGGCGCGCGCCCGAGCTGTCCATGCGCTTTTGGCCGGTGTTTTTGCGCAACCTGCTCGTCTGGCGCAAGCTGGCCATCCCCAGCCTGGTGGGCAATATTGCCGAGCCCTTGATGTGGCTGGTCGCATTCGGCTACGGCATGGGCGCACTGGTGGGGCAGATCACGGTGAATGGGCAGCAGGTACCCTACATCCTGTTTTTGGCCAGTGGCTCGATTTGCATGAGCGCCATGCAGTCCGCGTCATTTGAGGCCTTGTATTCCGCCTTTAGCCGTATGCATGTGCAAAAGACGTGGGACGGCATCATGAACGCCCCAGTCAGCTTGGACAACGTGGTGCTGGCCGAGATGTTGTGGGCAGCCTTCAAGTCTTTGTTCACGGTCACCGCCATTCTTGGCGTGATGTTGGTGCTTGGTATCAGCCACAGCCCCAAGCTGCTGGTGGCCTGGCCCATTTTGCTGGGGGTAGGCATTACTTTCAGTTGCATTGCACTGATCTTCAATGCGCTGGCCAAGGGCTACGACTTCTTTACCTACTACTTCACGCTCTTTCTCACACCGATGATGTTTTTGAGTGGCGTGTTTTTTCCTCTGGATCAACTGCCATCGGCTGTGCGGGTCGTTGCGGACTGGTTGCCGTTGTCCAATGCGGTCGCGTTGGTGCGACCGTTGTTCATGGATCAATGGCCGACGGATGCCTTGCGCCATGGCTTGGTTCTCGTAGCTTATGCGACGGGTGCATTTTGGGTGGCGCTTGCTTTCACTCGAAAGCGCTTTTCCAAGTAAAACCGCCATGCGCCCACTTCTCCGCGTCGCCCTTGCCAGCCTCTTCGTGCTGGCGTTTCGCCCGGCAGCTGCCAATGAGGTGAATCTGGTGACGCTTGATTGGCCGCCGTACTCCGGCGCCGTACCCAATCAAGGCTTCCTGTCCGTAGTGTTACGGGAGGCCTACGCCACTCAGGGGCATAGCGTCTCCGTCAAGGTGCTTCCCTGGCTCCGGGCCATCAAAGTCACCATGAGCGGTGCTCGCAACAGTCCCTTGGGTTTTTACTCCGCGTCGCAACAAGAATGCACCGATGCCAATGGCCGGACATCCGACCCCATTGGCTACTACCAGTTTTATTTGGCACAACGCAAGGGTGGTCAGTCGACTTGGCGCCAGTGGAGCGACTTGCATGGCAAGCGTATCGGTGTGATCGAGGGCTACGACAACGGCCCCGATATTGCGCGCCTGGGATCGCAATCGCTGATAGTGCTGGATGCTGCGCCCAATGATTTGTCCAGCCTCCAAAAACTGGCGGCCAAACGGGTGGACTACGCCGTGACAGATGCTCGGGTATTTGAGCATCTCCAGAAAGTGCATTCACTGACATCGCTCGAACTGGCGGCTCGGCCGGTCACCGGGCGATTGCCTCTTTACGTCTGCTTTAACCGCACCCCCTCTGCCGAGGCGATGCGACTGGTCTTGAACGAAGGACTCAAGCAGGTCAACGTTGAGACGATTGCACAAACCTATCTGCGCCCCGCGAGCCGTTAACAGACTTTCGCCGGATACGGGCAGCAGATCTCTGAACGCCCTCACACTGCAAAAGGCATTTCGCAATCAAATTGCACACAATTTAATTGTGAAATACACTTCAACCCATGTCAGACAGCGCCCATCCACTTCCTGCCAACGACGCTGCCCTGCGGCTGGACAACCAGCTGTGCTTTGCGCTGTACTCCGCATCGTTGGCCATGACCAAGCTGTACAAACCACTGCTGGACACCCTGCAACTCACCTATCCGCAATACCTGGTCCTGTTGGTACTGTGGGAAACAGACGGCTTGAGCGTCTCCGCCTTGGGCGAGCGCCTGTTCCTCGACTCCGGAACGCTCACGCCCTTGCTCAAGCGCATGGAGGCCAGCGGCTTGTTGCGCCGTCAGCGCAGTGCCCAGGACGAGCGCCGTGTGGAAGTGTTTGTAAGCCCCCAAGGTCGCGCCCTGAAAGCCAAGGCCATCAGTATCCCGGCCTGCGTTGTTGCCGCCAGCGGCTGCCCCGTGCCGGAGCTCATGGCTCTGACCGGACAAGTTCAAACCCTGCGTGACCGGCTGACCGGCTCACACGGTTAAACCCCTTCACGATTACCCCCAACCGCTGCTGACGCAGCTTTTATGAAAGAAGCACCATGGTCAACAAAATCGAAAAAGTGATTTACACCGCCCACGCCACCTCCACCGGCGGCCGTGATGGCACCACACGCACTTCCGACGGCCTGTTGGACCTGAAGCTGGCGGTACCCAAAGAAATGGGTGGTCCTGGCGCCGGCGTGAACCCTGAGCAACTGTTTGCCTCCGGCTATAGCGCTTGCTTTATCGGCGCCATGAAATTCGTGGCGGGTACCCAGAAGATCGCGCTGCCTGCAGATACCAGCATCAAGGCTGCAGTAGGCATCGGCCAGATCCCGCAAGGCTTCGGCATCGAGGTCGCCCTGGAAGTCAGCATTCCTGGCATGGACAAAGCCGCAGCAGAAGCCCTGGTTGCCAAGGCTCACGAAGTGTGCCCGTACTCCAACGCGACACGCGGCAACATCGAAGTGACCATCACCGTCGTCTAATCGCGAGTGCTCCGGCGCTGCTGCAGCGCTGCAGGCTCACGAAGCCGACACACCTTCGGGTGGGTCGGCTTTTTCTTTGTCACGCGCAGGATGATGAGCCTGCACTTCATCGCGCAAGTGCCGCACTTCCAAGCGCAGGGCGTGAATTTCGCGCAGCAACTCACTATCTATCGCGCGTTCTTCCACCTCCACCAGCATGGCGGCCACCGACGCGGTCACTAGCGACAGCACGGCCAACCCCATGAGCACCACCAGCACCGCGAAAAAGCGTGAAACGTGTGTGCTGGGCACAATATCCCCATACCCCACGGTCGCCGCCGTCGTGAAGGCCAGCCACAAGCCGTCGCTAAAGGTTTCTGCGCGCGGCTCCAGCACCCAAAAGCCCAGCCCCCCGATGCCCAGAATCAACATGCACAGCCCCAGCGAATACGCCAGCCCCCGGCGACCTATCACGAGCTTGTGCAGTTTGACTTTGCGCATCCAGTAACTGTAGGGCCGCCCCAAGCAACACACATTGACTTGCATCAATCGGTGTCGGCGCGCTCATTCATCTGGTTGCGGACATCACAGCGCTAGGCCGCACGAGTCATAAAGCGGGGGACAATGCCCGCATGAACTCCCCCACCGCGCCCGACGCCGCCCATCCTTTTGAAACCCTGACCCCGGACGTGGTGCTCGACGCGCTGGAGAGCGTGGGCTTGCGCGGCGACGGGCGGCTCACCGCCCTCTCGTCATACGAAAACCGGGTCTACCAGGTCCAGCTCGAAGACGGCGCGCCGGTGGTGGCCAAGTTCTACCGCCCCGATCGTTGGAGCGACGCGCAAATTCAAGAAGAGCACGACTTTGCCGCCGAGCTGATGGCGGCCGAAATTCCGGCCGTCGGCCCTTTGGTACTGAACGGCCAGACCCTGCACCGGTTTCAGAATTTCAGCTTCAGCGTGAGCCCGCGCCGCGGTGGCCGCCCGCCTGAACTCGACGATGGTGAAGTGCTGGAATGGATAGGCCGCTTTCTGGCGCGTATCCATACCGTGGGCGCGCGCCGCCCGTTTGTGCAACGCCCTGCACTGGATGTGCAAACCTTTGCGGTGGAGCCGATGCAGTGGCTGCTCGCGCACGACTGCGTGCCACTGGATGTACAAACCCTCTGGAGCAAGCGCTGCCAGGAAGCTATTGATTTGATAGCTGCTCGCGCAGATATGGCGGGCGCTACAGGCAAAAACAAGACCAATTCCAGCGGTATACGCCAGCTGAGACTGCATGGCGACTGTCACCCTGGCAACATTCTATGGACGCCGACCGATGCCGCGGCCAGCGCCGGTCCCGGCCCGCATTTTGTGGACTTAGATGACGCGCGCACCGGCCCGGCAGTGCAAGACCTCTGGATGCTGCTCAGCGGCGACCGGCAGCAGCAAACCCGGCAGCTCGGCATGCTGGTCGATGGCTACGAGCAATTCCGCGAGTTCGATCCTATGGAGCTAGCCCTGATCGAGCCCCTGCGCACGCTGCGCCTGATTCACTACAGCGCCTGGCTGGCCCGGCGCTGGAGCGACCCGATTTTTCCGGTGAACTTCCCGTGGTTTGGCAGCAGCGACTACTGGAAAGGCCAGATCCAAATGCTGGAGGACCAGATCGAGGCCATGAGCGAGAGTCCCCTGATCGTATGAACGAGGCCTTGAGCAACACCCCCATTGCCCCGGTCTGGTGGACAGTAACCCATTTCGGCTCGTCCAGCCTGCTGTTGCCGGCGTTTGTGTTGGTGGCATTCGGGCTACGGCGCAGTGGCGCACAGGCCGCTGCCCGCCACTATGTCGTGGCGATGGCGACTGCGGTGGCACTCACCGTGACCAGCAAATGCCTGTTTTATGGCTGGGGCATCGGGATTGCCGCGATCGACTTCACCGGCGTGAGCGGCCATGGCCTGCTGGCCGCGGCCATATTGCCCTTGTTGCTACGGGGTTTGCCCAGCCGGTGGGGGCGCGATCTCGGCGCTCCGCTGGGTGCCGCGCTGGCCTTGCTGGTGGGCGTGTCACGGGTCGTCGTAGGAGCGCACAGCGTGAGTGAGGTCGTAGCCGCATGGCTGCTTGGGCTTGCAGTCAGTGTGCCGGTGGTGCGACGTTTGGGGCAGGTGCCCTTGCGGCACCCGGCTTCACGGTGGGCGCCCTGCCTGCTGGTACTGGCCTTGAATACCAGCACCGCGACCTACCTGCCGACCCATGCCTTGGAAGTTCGGATAGCCCTCTGGCTCTCGGGCAAAGTTCAACCGTTTCGGCGGCACCAGCTGCACCAAGCCCCCACGGGGCCGGTCAGCGTGACGCCCCATGGACAGGCCGGCCCGGCCTAAGCGAGCACCTCTGCCACGCCATAACGGGGTGCATACCCCAGCAAACGGGCTGCTTTGGCATGCGATATCAAGGGCTGGGTGCCGCTGAAGTCGGGGGCAAATCGGCTCACTTCCGGCCAGAACTCAGCCATCAGCGCACGGCCATCGCGGCCCGTCCAGTTGTGCGGACCGGTAATGAAAAAGGCTTCATGCGGGGTGTCCAGCTCTACCTCCAATGCCAGACGGTGCGCAGTTGCGACATCACGGGCATCCACGAAGGTCCAGATGTTTTTGTACCAGTTCGGGTACTCCGCCACCAGCGAACGGTAGAAGGGGCGCTGTGCATCGTCCGGCAGCCAGACCCACGGCATGCGCAGGCACACCGTGCGCATGCCATAGCGGTCGGAATAGGTTTTACAGATTTGTTCGCTCACGACCTTACTCAGGCCATAGGGGTCTTGCGGGCGGACCGGGTGCGCTTCGTCCACAGGGATATACAGGGGCGCCAGCCGGTGCGCGGCGAAGGCAAAACCCATGGTCGATTCGCTGGAGGTGAACACCACTTTGGCAATGCCATGCTGGGCTGCGGCTTCCAACACGTTGAAGGTGCCATTCACGTTCACATCAAACACCCGTTTGGCCGGGTCGTTGAGCGGGTGCGGAATGCCCGCCACGTGCACCACCGCGTCATACCCGGCCATCGCCTGCAGCACCGCATCGAGCTGTAACACGTCTACGGCATGGTGCGCCACGTCGCTGCGGGCCGGGGCTGCCACATCGAGCACCCCTACGGTGTACCCGTGCTGCACCAGATCGTCCACAATGTATTTGCCGACGGCACCAGTGCCGCCTGTAACCAGAATTTTTTTCATGGCGCCATGGTACCGGCGCCCACCGTTCCCGGAGTGAAGCGCGCGTGACAACTTTGAATCTGATTGGCGCTGGCCGTGTGGGCCGCACATTGGCCACTTTGTGGGCACGGTATGGCGTGTTCGAGATTCAAGATGTGTTGACCAGCAGCGCGGCGAGCGCCCAAGAGGCCTGCGCTGCGATAGGCGCAGGCAATGCAACCGCCACCCTGGAGGCCATGCGCCCCGCCGATGTGTGGATGGTGGCGGTGCAAGACGCACGGATCGCCGAAGCCGCCCGTGCGCTCGCCGCCGCGAAACATACTGGGGCCGCCCGCCCTACCGTCTTTCATTGCAGCGGCGCCCAAAACGCCAACAGCTTGCAGCCCCTGGCCGAGCTCGGATGGCGCACGGCCAGTGCGCATTGCATCTTGAGCTTTGCAGATGTCGATGCCGCGGTACAGCAGTTTGCAGGTACCGCCTGTGCCCTGGAAGGCGACGCCTCAGCTTGCGAAACTTTGCGCGTGGCATTCGATGCGATTGGCGCGCAGACGTTTGGTGTGGCCAGCGAGGACAAGGTGCTTTACCACGCTGCTGCGGTGTTCGCGACCAACTTTCTGCCGGTGATCCAATCGGTCGCTGAAGCGGCCTGGACCCGCAGCGGTGTACCCGCCCACTTGCTACCGCACCTGCGTGCGACCTTGTTACGCAATGCGGTAGCCAACATTACACGGCTTGGGCCGGCAGGTGCGCTCACAGGCCCTGCTGCGCGGGGCGATGTGGCCGCCATTGAGCGCCAGACCGCGGTGGTGAAAGCATGGGATGCGCCCAGTGGCGAGGCCTACCAAGCCCTCAGCGCGTTGGCGCTGCGGCTAGGCGGGCACTGACTCACGGCAATCGTGCGAACCAGGCGGCCCAGAGTTCGGGCGCCCAGTGGGCAGCGCCGCCGGCCAGAGCGGCCAGGACTGCCAACAAAGCCACACCCAGTACGACACCTGAGAGCATAGCCAACCCGTCTTCAAACACCAGCCCTAAACCAATCAGCAGCAGGGCCGCTGCCGGCACGACGTTGCCAAAAGGAATAGGCAAAAAGATGACCATCGCCATGGCAGCCACAAACGGAGCAAGCCAGACACGATGGCCCGGCTGCATCCACCAGCGCTGCCGCGTCCGCATGACCCGGGCAGCCTTTTCATACAGCCACGCCAGGGTATTGAGTGCACGGCGCGCCATGGACGGCGACAACTGAAAGCGCCCCACTTTGCGCGGCATGACGAGGCGCGGGTAGTAGCGCCAGATCATCCAAGCCACCATCAACATCCCCATCGAGAGCAGCATGCCCGCGCCGGGCACAGGCAAGAGGCAGGGAACGGCGAGCACCACCAGCAAAGCCCCCGGCCCCGCCCGCCCGTGCAGGCGGAACAGTTGCTGCAAGCTCAGCGGCTCGTCTTGGAGCGCGGTGGCCGCAGCCCGCAGACGCTCGGCCTGCGTGTGATGGACGCTCATGCGTGGTTTTCGTTCTTACTGGTGCGAACGCTTAACCACATGGTGGCAGCCAGGATACCGATCACCACGCCCAAGGACACGCCCACCGGAATCTTGTAGATATCGATCAAGCACATCTTGGTACCAATGAACACCAGGATCACGGCCAAGCCGTAGTTCAACAAGTGGAACTTGTTAGCAACCGCTGCCAGCAAGAAGTACATGGCACGCAGACCCAGAATCGCAAACACGTTGCTGGTCAAGACAATGAAGGGGTCGCTGGTGATCGCGAAGATCGCGGGAATCGAGTCCACTGCAAAGATCACGTCGGTCAGGGCCACCAAGCAGATCACCATGAACAGGGGTGTCGCGATCTTCTTGCCGTTTTCCACGGTCCAGAATTTTTCGCCATCAAAGTTCTTGCTCACAGGCAACACTTTACGCAACAACTTCAAGGCAGGGTTGTCATCCAGGCTCGGCTCTTGGCCAGCCGCCCACCACATCTTCACACCGGTAAGGATCAGGAACGCGCCGAACCCATACAAGATCCAGTGGAACTCAGCGAGCAACCAGCCGCCCACCAGAATCATAATGGAGCGCAACACAATGGCACCGATGATGCCGATCATCAGCACCCGCTTCTGGTAGTGCGAAGGCACCGCGAAGTAGGTGAAGATCAGCAGGAACACAAAGATGTTATCCACCGCCAGCGACTTCTCAATGAGATAGCCGGTCAGAAACTCAAGCGATTTGGTGTTAGCGAGCTCCACCGAGCCTGTGGTGTCTTTGACTGCCCACCAGAACAAACCATTGAACAGAAAGCTCAAGGCAATCCAGACGAGCGACCAGTTGAGCGCCTCTTTGACACCGATGTCGTGCGCGCCCTGCTTTTTGAGAACAACGAAATCAACAAAAAGCGACACCAGAACGATGCCGACGAACGTGGCCCATAGCCACAGGGGAGCAATTGTTTGCATAAGCAAGACCTCAAAATGAATGGAACATTCCCTGTAGGTCTTGCGGGAGAGCGCACTATTGGCGCCTCTGCATGCTCCGGCCGGGATGGCGATTCACCCGCGACGTACTGACGAAACATGCAACCCCGACACCTGCGTGCCGGGAAAGCTACTCCCCTATAGGTGTAGGGATGATCGCAGACTGGTGGATACCCCTGCAAAAATTCTGGACTTTAATGCGATGCCCTCAACACAGACGCCACACTGAACACGACGTTTGGTGTCGCTTTGATAACGGAGAAATCAACAAAACGCATGGTTGGCGTTGACACTGGTGCCACTCGAATAGATCGGAGTTCCCTTGCATGCCTCAGGAGAAAACATGTGTACTGTGATTGAAGAAAGCGATGTTTCAACCGTCAACCTTTCTCTGGAACTGGAGCGCGCTGTAATCCAACACCGGCTCGACAAAGACGGAGAAATTTACGTTCACGAAGGCGCTTGGTTTCCATTCTGGATTCGCATCCGCAAAGCCACAGGAATTCTCATTTTCACGACGCACACCGAATTTTGCCGCGCCACAAGCGTGACGCAGCGCCTAGAGTTTTGCAATGAAATCAACCGCAAATTCATACTACTTACTGCAAGTACTGACGAGAAAAAGCTGCGTCTGGATTACACGCTTTTGTTCTGCGATGGCATGACACGGGAAACGTTTATCCGCTCTTGCCGGATTTTTAGCGACAACATCAACCGTGCAATGGCAGAGTTAGATCCCGATAACGATATCGCGCTTCCTCCAGGCCAGTCGGACCCGGAAGGTGAGATAGACGACCCATCCTGAACGCCATGCTGCTTTCAGTCGTTCAAATCGCCCTGTTGGTTGCGGTTTACTACCTGCTCTGGCGACTGTGGTGCCGGTGGGCACCCCATCTACTCCCCACAAGCACACCGGCTTGGCTCACTCGCCCACATCCGCTGCTTTTTATAGCGACCGTGATGCTGCTTGTTCTCGCCTGCGGCAGGAGGTCACGTTGAAGAAACCCGTCGTCAACCTCACACTACTTGACCAAGCCCAAACCTTGGTAGCCCAGCATCACAACGCATCCGTCGCCTTCTTGCAACGCATGCTCAAGCTGGAATATGCAACAGCCTCTGCACTCATGCGCGCCCTGGAGGGCACGCTGGTGACTCCACCCAACGCACAAGGTTGCCGGAGTATGCTGACCAGCCCCCCGCCCAAACATGAAAGCCCCATGAACATGAATGACCGCATCCTTAAAGCCCAGGGTGCCATGCTCGGCCTCGCCATCGGAGACGCCATAGGCACCTCCGTGGAGTTCTCGCCACGGGGTTCATTTACACCCGTTTCCGACATGGTGGGCGGCGGGGTGTTTGGCTTGCAGCCCGGCCAATGGACGGATGACACCAGCATGGCGCTGTGCCTGGCAGCCAGCCTGCTGGAGCATGGCTTTGACATAGGCGGCACTACATCCGACGCGCTGGAGCGCTATCGACGAAGCGGCACCGCGCGCGCCGGCTCCACGGACCCGAATGACGCAGGCAACGGCAGCATCATGCGGCTGGCTCCGGTAGTTTTGTTTTTTCAAGACACCCCGGCTGACGCTATCCGCTATGCGGTAGAGCAATCCAAAACCACGCATCGCGCCCCGGAGTGCTTGGTGGCCTGCCAGCTCATGGCAGAGACGATGTTGCGCGCCTTACAAGGTGAAAGTAAAGACGCAGTTTTGGCGCCCTCCAAGCTGAACTTGGCGTGCACACCTGGCCTGCAAGCCATAGCCACGGGCGCCTACCTTCACAAAACGGTAGAAGCAATCCGGGGCACAGGCTATGTGGTGCAAAGCCTGGAAGCCGCCCTGTGGAGCTTTGCCACCACCATCGACTACCGAAGCTGCGTATTGGCTGCTACCAATCTGGGGGACGACGCGGACACCACCGCAGCCGTGGCAGGACAGATTGCCGGTGCGTTTTATGGTGCAAACGGTATCCCGCAAACGTGGAAAGACCGGGTTCACTTGGGAGCGCAGATAGCGCAGATGGCGGCCGGTTTGGTGAGCCACGAGCCCGCTTGAGTCGCGCATGAGAATCTATTTAGATGACGAACGCGCCACCCCGGAGGGGTGGACACGTTGCTATTGGCCGGACGAAGTGATAGCGCTGCTCCAGACAGACCAAGTCACTGAAATCAGCTTGGACCACGACTTGGGCGATGACAAGCGCGGCACCGGATACGACGTCATTTTGTGGATTGAAGAAGCAGTGGCCCTGCATGGCTTGAAGCCGCCGCGCCTGCACGTTCATTCCGCCAACGCGTCTGCCCGTGAAAAAATGCTGGCGGGTATTCACACCATTACCCGCTTGGCAGACCTGCAGGCGGGCAGGCAACAGGAAATCGACACACTGCTCAGCCACATCGCCAGTTATTGGCGGCTGAATCCGAGGCTGCAGTTTCACGAGCTTGCAGAGTCACTTATACCGAGTGGAGCAATGGTTTTGGATGGACCACGCCGTGATGATCCGACCCTGCTTGACACACTCAAACTCAGAATGCGGTAACCCCGCCAAGACTCACTGAGCTTTATCGCCGACTTTGACTCCGAGTGCTTCGATATGTAAAGCCTCCCGCGAGTGCAAGCACTGCCGAAATCTTAGAGGAAGAGAACCCCATTACAACGATAACGGCATGGACTGCAACCACCTTCAAATGCGCTCAATTCAAAAACAATAATCTTTAAAGAAAATTTCCAATTTTTTATTTATATCTTTTTGAATATCTTGTGCAATCTTAAAAAATTTGCTTTGAATCCAAGCATTAACACCTTCGGGATTCAAGTTTCTAAATGATTTTTCATGCTGGGCATCCAGCAGAATTTTTGTGTATCGGGGTGAAACATCTTTAATCTCTTCCCAACCATTCAAAAATTTAACCAGTTCTTTTCTGTATGGATAGTTTTCATCGGTAGGCCCCAACATTAACCAAACCTTACCATTAACTCCTGTAGCTACGTCGTCTTTAAGACTTTTATCCAGCCTTAGCTCCAAAGCCAAGTGTCTTTTACTTTCAAGCCAAGGTCGAGTTGGATGAGCACAGGCAGTAGCGAGCTTTTTGCCATTTTCCTCAGTAAGAAATGACAACCGCAAATAGCTGCGACTGGAGGTTTCAATCTTTAAATTGCTACCTAACTCAAACTTCGTAGCTTTAAATGCAGTCAAAACTTTGACACGAGGGTCGTTATCGAAGCCTCTTACATAAGAATAGGCCCGAGGGAAGAGAACGCGAACTCTTGGAAGACTATTTGCACTCTTGTCCTCCTTGATGGACTGAACAAGTTGAGGTTTATTTTTGACAAAATCGACAACCACATCATCCAAATCACTTGAATCCGCGTCACGCGTGATTGCAGCCAAGTAGTCTTTAAGTATCTGAATGAAATAATCTCCAGACGTATCCGACCTACTGTCGATTAGGGCTTCAATAGTTGGTGTGACAACTTGAAAATATGACAATGAACGCCACCCGTCCGAATTTGCATCCTCTCCATTTAGAGTTAAAAACACCTTTAGGAGCTTGCCGGCTGTGCCAATAACTTCTCGATGAAGATGCTCGGAATATCTTGAAAGCTGTCCATTAGCTTGCGTTGAATTTAACTTGTTTTCAATTGCAAGCACAAACTTTCCACCTCCGCTCATCAACGGAATGTCAACAAATAAATCCAATGAAGAGTCGGTGGCATTTTGAAACTTTTTCTCACGCTCCACTTGCGCTAGTGGCAAATTGAGGTCTAGCAGGGGAATAACTTCTGCCGACTCGCGAGAAACATTTCGTAAAAACTCAATCAAAAACTCCGCACCTAGATCATGAGACTGATTAGGATCAAGCAAATATCCCAAAAAATTGGAATGGCGAATCTCGTGATTTCGAACGCCCAGTGCATCAAAAATGTTGAATCTCTTAAGTGCTTGATCAAGCTTCACAAAATTTGTATTTAACGCAATTTCATTTTCAATACCTGACATTTGAATTACCCCTTATTTTTCATTCTTTGAGCAAGAGATATCAACTTCGTTGTATCTCGCAAAAATATCGTGTATGTCTCCATATCACCCAGCCTACCATCTATTACCGCGACGCAGAGATCAAATCAATACTCCAGGCCTGCACTACAAGCGCCATAGCCAGCGTGTCCAACTCGCAATACCGCAGCAACCCATTCTTTAAAGCCTTGCGCTCGTCCGGGTCCATATTTTCAAACTGCATCCGTAAATAGGCATAACTGGCAGCACCGCCTTGGTTAATGCCGGGGTTTTCCTCATCTTCGTCCACACCTTCCAGCTCGCCTTTGAGCAGTTTGTAGGGGTCGATGATTTGCCCGGTTGGGTCGTATTGCACCCAAGCCATGTTTTTGAAGTTTTTGCTGGGGATGGCCCCTTCAGCGCCATACACCGGATGCAAGTACAGGGCTTGCAACCCCGGTGCCCCCGCCAACACGGCGGGCAATACCCGCTTGATGGAGCAACTGCCCTTGGTGGCAGGGTGAAAGTAGTGTTTGCGGGCTACATCGGCCAAGTCCACCATGGCGCGCTCGCCGCCTTTGGTGATGCTGTTGATAAAGGCAATCAACTCATTCTTGTCGGCCGGCGGCACGGCATCCTGCTCCAATTGGTGTTTGATGGCGGCGAGGATGGAGTTTTCATGGTGGCTCCAGCGGAACACGGTGCCCTGGTCGTGGCGCAGGCTTTCGTAAAGCGCCCGCACAAACGCATAGTTAGGAAACGCACCGGGCTCCGCACACAAAAATTCGCTCGCATGCGCAAGGCTGCCGTCTTTTTGCAGGGTGTGGTGCGAAAACTGAAAAGCCACCTGCTCATACGGCCTGCGCCCCGCATGAAAGGGCAGCGCCACGGCGGCGGTTTCAAAGTCGATTAGGTGCAAGGGGTACACCCAGTTGCGCATCTCCGCAGCCAGGCCTTCGCGGTCCAGGTAATAGCCCTGCGCCTGGTGCTCGGGCGGCATGCCTCGCACCTGCAACCACTGGCGTTGGTTGTTGCTCAGGGTGGCAAGGTCAAAGTCGGTGACGCCCAGGTCAGCGTCGGTCACCTGCTTGAGCTTGAGCACGCCTTGCTGGATGAGTTTGTCCTTGCCCCTGAAATTCCAGATGTCCAGCACCGTGCCATTGGCAAAGTCGGCATCCGTCCAGTTGTGGGCCCACTTCCAGCATTCATGAAAGCCGCTGCGCTTGTCGGCACCCAGCTCGCCTTTGAATTCGCAGCTTCGGCAATGCGCCCCAACGACCGGGGCAATGCGGGTGTCTGCTTGGTAGCTGTGTGCCCACAGTTTGGCCAGTTCGGCCATGGTGCCTTGGCCACCGGGTATGTCGATAGGGTTGTTGATGACCTCGTTGGCCAGGTGGTCCACGCTGATGCAAGTAAGCACGCTCTCGGCCAAGCCCGGCGTGTGGGCGCGTGGGTCCACCAGCACTTCGGTGCTGCGACCCTTACGCTGCACCTTGAACCATTGGTTCAAGCCACTCACTGTGGTGGTCTTGCTTTTGTCCGGCATCAGCAAAGAAGCACTTACGCTGCAATGCGGAAAAGCCTGTTGCACCACCCACTTCTGAAAAGCCACGTCTTGCACATAGGGCAAGAAGTCATTCGCAATGGGTTTGCGCTTGCCGCTCAGGCTGGCTGGGTCGCCGCTGTAAGACTTGGCTTTGACTTCGATTACCTGCAGGCTAGTGCCCCGTTTGACAAGCACGTCCACCCGCACCAAATAGCTCCCCACCACGATGGCAGGCTCGAACAAGGTGAAGTTTTCTTGGCCCAGGTACGGCGCAGTTTCGGCGATGGCTTGCGCGGGCACTTTGGCAAGAATTTCTACCCCTTCGGGGTACATCTGTTTGGCAAGCTCACCTACTTGAAAGCCTCCATCGGCCAACATTGCCAGAAGCTCGTTGCCATCGTTGGCGTTGGCATATTCCTGTTTGCCGGTGTAGAAAAGCTTGCTGGGGCAGTCCACCGCCAATTTGAAACGGGACTTGGTGAGGTAGCGCGGATTGGGCGTTTGCAAAGTGCGTGGCTCCTTAAATTTTGCTGGCTAACTCTTCGGGGGCGAGTACTTTGACGGCATCGCCCTGGCTACGCACCCACCAGACCAGCAGACTGGAATCGGCCAAGGTGGCCAACAACTCATGCCCACCCTGCGGGTGCTTGGAAGGCGCGATGCGCTGGTCCGGCGACAACGGCGACTCGGCCAACAAAACCGCCAGGCTTGCGTCTATCCACAAATGAATTTGCGAGCGCGTTCCTTGCCCGAAAGAGAAGCGTCCGTTGTCGTCATAGGTTTTGAGATCGAAGTCCGCAGGACGGGTAAAGCGCAGGTTGGTGCAACGGGCTTCTTGGATGCGGTGCAGGGCCAGGTTGCGGGTGTCGGTATAGCCGTCGAAACGGCAAGCCATAAACAAACGAACGCCTTGCTGTGCCAGCCCCAAGGGCATCACTTTGGCATCGGTGCGTTTGCCATCTACGTTGCGATACCCAACTTCCAGCCAGCAGTTGTTGTACAGCGCTTGGCTCACCTGCTCAAACACGCCAGGCGCAATGTGGGGCGGCAGCATGGGCAAGGTGGAGCTCACCACCCGCACCTTGCTCAGCCACTCGCGGGCCCGTACTGCAGATACCTCGGCTTGTGCCGGCGAGAGGTTGCGCCGCGCTTGGTCAAAAAAGCTTTGCAGCGACTTCATCAACGTAGCAGGTAGCTGGTGACGCAACTGTTGTTCGGCCAAACACAGCAATAGTGACTCTTGCTCTGTCAGACCCGGCAGCGATAAGCCTGCGGCCGATTCTTTCCAGCGATAGCCATAGGGCCGCGAGCTTTCGTCACGTTCGATATCAAAATGCCTGCACAAGGACTCCAACTGGCGTTGAACAGACCGCAAGTCGCGAACAAAGCCCGCTGCCAGCAGTTGCGCATGTAGTTCAGGTGCAGAAATTTTGCGTTGACGGGGAATGCGTTTTAGCAATTCCAGACTTATTTGCAGAGTTTCCAGGTTGTCTGGTTTGCTAGGCATGTGAACGTGTTGCGCAGGATATTTGACGCAACCATTATGGATGGTGCAAACCAGTAGTGTCGGACTTGGAACGCAAAAGTCTGCTGCACCTTCGGCAGCGCACGACACGTGCTGTCGTTCACGACAGCAAGTCTTAAATGCTATCTATTTAATAGCTGCTTGCGCAGATATCATCTGGGCTACAGGCCTATTTTCCTCTGAATAACTCGCGCAAGAGCCGCCAGACATAGGCGAACAAGCTGAGCACCGCCACCACCGCCAGCACCTTTTGGTGCACGTGGTTTTCAGCGAAATCCAGCTCCTCCGTCAGCAGGTGGTACACCGACAGCGCCACCAAGACGGCGGCCAATTGCAGGCCTTTGGCTTGGAGCGCGAACTGCCGCTCAGACAGGCGCATCCACACTTGATGGCCCAACAAACCGGACAACAGGCCCAGGCTCGCGCCGACCACCACATCGCCGGGCCAATGGGCACCCACCGCAATGCGCGACACACCTGAGCCGACTGCCAACACCATCAGCACCCAGCCGAACTTGCGGCGCTGCGCCGGGGTGAGCGCGTAGTAAATGCCGGAGGCCACCGCAAACGCAGTGAGAGTGTGCCCGGAGGGCATAGACACGTTGTGCAGCAACTCGCCCACCACCCGCATTTGCGCGTTATCGACGACGGCTGCCGGGCGCGGGCTCTCAATCAAAAACTTGCCGGTGCGGGCAAAAAAGACAGCAAAGGGCGCAGCGCATAGCCAGGCCAGCATCAGCCGGGGGGCGAGTACGAGCAGGGGCGCCGTAACAGCCAGCAAACCCCAGCCATTGCCCAATAAAGAGAGTCCAGTCCAGAACTCTGCCGCCACAGGAGCACACCACTGGTTGATCGCCACAAACAGGGCTGGCTCCCAGGTCTGCAGCCACAGTGGCGTGCCGAGCACAAAAATGACCAAAGGCCACCACCAACTGCGGTGGGCAACCGGGCTGGCCAGAGCGTGAGGGCTTGTGGGGGTGGACAACATGGCGTTCAGTTCTGGGAAATGGGCGCGAGTGTAAGGCGCGGCTGCGGTGTGGCGCCTGCCCAGCCGCGGCAATCGTAAAAACGGAAGCGGGCCAATGGCATGCCGATGTGCTGCACCGGCAGGCTTTCTAGCAATTGACAAGTGGCAAATCCATGCGCTCCCACCGGCGGGTCGTAGGCCATATGCGACCAGTCCACCAGCAACGCACCTTCGCCTGCGGGCAGCGAGCCGGACCACAGCTGGAATTGCGAATCGCCCTCCTCCAACACAAACACCGGCAGTGGCCGCGCGTACCAACCCAGGCGGCTCGCCAATGTCCAGTTTTGCACCGCCACCTGCGAGAGCCCGTGTTGGGTCGCTAATGCGCTGGCGCGAGCGCCGGCCGCGTCCCAGCCATGCAGGTCTGCAAAAGGATTGGGTTGGGACGCCACCGCGGCGTCACTCCGGGGCACCAGCGGCCACCCGGCACTGCCCATCAGGCCCAGCAAGGCCAGGCACACCACCGCCTGCAGCACGCCCAGACCTTTCAGCACCACGCGCACACGCCCTTGCCAAGCCAGTGCCAGCCCCATACCTGCGAACGGGGCCAGCGCGACCCAGGCGGGCGCTGTCCAATGCGGTAGCGCAGTGCCACCACCAGCCATGTAGGCAAAGATCACAAAGGGAACAGCGAACAGGCCTACCAGGCTCCGCATGGCCGCAGGCGCGCTGCGCCAACCCACCGCAGCCCACCACCACAAAGGCCCAAACACCACCAGTTGGGTGAGCAAAAAGCGCAGCACATGCACCGTCTGCCACACGCTGCCTTTTCCATGGGCTAGCTGGTAGGCAAACGATATCCAGCCGTTCTGGGCATTCCACACCAAGACAGGGCTGATCAACAAGGCGGCGAGGGCCATGCCGCCCCATAAGGCGGGTAACCGAAACATCCGCCAGCCGTGGGCTTGCACCAGGCACAGCGCAATTGCCAGCGCAGTGAACACTGCGGTGTATTTGGCCAAGCCCGCCAGCCCCAGCAAACCACCCATCGCCCACCACGCTGCGCTGCGGTGCACGGCACCGGGCTGCATGAGGGTCCAGGTCTGGTACATCAGGGCGACGGTGAGCAGCATCAGCAGGGTGTCGGGCAGCAAGCCAATACCCAGCACATGCAACAAGGGCGCTAACGCCAAGGCTGCAACTGCGGCCAAGGCCGCTTGGTCCGCCTTGGCATGCCCCGCCCACATCCGCAAGGTGAGCCGGTGTACACCCCAGACGGTGAGCAGCCAGCAGAGGCCAGGCACCAGGCGCAATACCGCCACCGGCACATCCAACGCGACCAGGGGCATTTGCACCCAGCCCACCAGGGGCGGATGGTCAAAGTAACTGAGCGCCGGATGGGCGGCATACAAGAGGTAATGCGCCTCATCGACCGACAGGCCCAGCACCGCGCCCCACACGGCGTGCAGCACAAAGACCAGCCACAAGACCCGATGGGCGATCCAATGCCTCGAGGTAGGTAACAAAAATTGCAAAGGACAAGTCAGAGGAAAATAAGAAGTCCGCAGTCTAATCTGCGCGCCTTATCCCCTTTGAAAGAACACCATGCCCACCTACCACGTTGAAATGTTTGAAGGCCGCTCCCCCGAGCAGAAGAAAAAGCTGGTGGAAGAAGTGACCCGGGTCACCGCGGAAACGCTGGGTTGCTCGCCGGAGGCGGTAGACATCATCATCACCGAGGTGAAGCGCGAAAATTGGTCCACTGGCGGCAAACTGTGGTCGGAACCACGCACGTGAACCTCGTCCTGCGGGGTAAACTGCTTCTATGTGTCAATTGCTAGGTATGAACAGCCGCTTGCCGGCCAGCCTGACCCTGAGCTTCACCGGGTTTTCGCAACGGGGCGGCTGCACAGACCACCATTTCGATGGCTGGGGTATCGCTTTCTTTGAAAGCGAAGGCAACCTGCCCGGCAAAGCAGCCCGGCACTTTGTGGACAAGGAAAGTGCAGCAACCTCGCCGATTGCGAAGATGCTCAAGTCCTACCCGATCAAAAGCCACAACGTGGTGGCGCATGTACGCAAAGCCACCGTCGGTGCAGTGACCCTCGAGAACTGCCACCCCTTCACGCGGGAACTCTGGGGGCGGTACTGGGTCTTCGCCCACAACGGGGATCTGAAAGAGTTCCAACCGCCCTTGCACGGCAGCTTCAAGCCGGTTGGCAGCACCGACAGCGAACTAGCGTTCTGCTGGCTTCTGCAAGAGCTCAACAAATCGCATGTCACGGTGCCCTCGGTCGAGGAGTTGACCAACACCTTGTCGGAGTTGGTGCCCCAAATTGCACGCCACGGAACATTCAACTTTTTGCTCAGCAACGGCCAAGCGCTGTGGGCCCATGCCAGCACCAAGCTATGTTACGTATCGCGACAACACCCGTTCCCCGAAGTACAGCTCAAGGATGAGGATGTGACGGTCGATTTGTCTGACCTGAACGGCCCCGAAGACCGCCAGGTGATCGTCGTGACCGAGCCCTTGACGACCAATGAGGCTTGGGTGGCGATGGAGTCAGGTGAGCTGCAGGCCTTTGTCGAAGGCCGGCCGATTGCGCGCGCTGTGTGCAAAACCACTCTGACGGCAGCTGCTGCAGCGGCAGCGGCCCAGCGAGAAGCAGAAGAGGCTGCCAAAGCCGCAGCCCTGGCAGCCCCTGCTGCGAATTAACGATCGCACGACCTGCTACGGGTAAACGGCCTCATGGCCGCACCCGCGTCGCACTTAAGGCTTGCAGCCGTACTGCCCTTTTTTGCTGTTCTCGAAATAGCTCAAATCGCCTTTGCACACCGGCTTCACGGCGGGGAATGCGGTCCCGGCCTTGGCAGCACAGGTGAAGGTGCCGGTTTTGGCGTTGAGTTTGCCGGACAGCTTCCACGGTTTCTCACACACCGATGCAGCCGTCAACGTAGCAGAAGCGACAGGCGCCGCGGCAACGGCAGTACCAGTCACCGTGATGTCGACAGCCCTCTCTTGGCCGCCACAATTAGGGTGGTTCTGAACGTTTTTACCGCCCAGTGTGACATGGTAGGAGCCCGGCTTGTCAAAGGTGCGGGTGATCACCAAAGGAACCGGCGTGTTGACGTTGCTAACGGCGTCTTTGAAAGTGCCATCCCCAAAGCCCACCACGAATCCGCAGTAATTGGCGTTGATCACATCAATGTTAGCCGTGATGGTCACGGGCTCGCCCACTTTGACGTTGGTGGACGAAGCCGTGATGGCGCCCAGCAACTGGGCATGGGCTGCGCCTGCGAGCAAGAGGCTTGCGGCGGCCAGAATGGAAGCGAGGGTACGTGATGTCATAGGGCGGTCTCCAAAGGATTGCGAGCCGCTGCACCCGGCTGGCCAGCGCGCTACAACCGTCATTGTGTGACTTGCTCGCGCTTGCCGCTAGGGGCTGATTGGCCGCTTTTGCAGCGAAACCGGCTATCTGTGAACTATGTCAGCCCCTGATGCGGACTTATTTGGCAAACAAACGGCCGATGTCAGAAAACGCTTTCACCTCGATCGCATTGCCCGAGGGGTCCAGGAAAAACATCGTCGCCTGTTCACCCGGCTCGCCTTTGAACCGGATGTAAGGCTCAATCACGAACTCAATGCCTTGCGCTTGCAGGCGTGATGCCATGGCCTCCCAATCCGCCATGGGCAACACGATGCCGAAGTGGCGTACCGGCACGCCATGGCCATCGACCGCGCTACGGGCCGCGCTACCGCACTCCCCGGGCGCGAGGTGGGCCACGATCTGGTGCCCATAAAAATTGAAGTCGATCCACTCCGGTGAGCTGCGGCCCTCGGGGCAGCCCAGCGTTTCGCCATAAAACCGGCGTGCAGCTGCCAGATCGTGCACCGGGAAGGCCAGATGAAAAGGCGACAAAGGCGCTGGGTTAGTCGCGGGCACCGGCATCACGACAGCAGTAGATTCAGACATACAGACCCTTCAAAAAAAAGAACAGGCTCAACCGCCGGGGTGTGCTGCCACCGCCGCTTCCAGTGCGTCGATAAACATGACCGGCACATTGAAGCCTGTCTGGTCGGTGATCTCCTGGAAGCAAGTCGGGCTGGTCACATTGATCTCCGTCAGGCTGTCACCGATGATGTCCAACCCCACCAAGAGCAAACCACGCGCAGCCAGAATCGGGCCCAAGGCTTCTGCCACCGCACGGTCGCTGTCGGAGAGCGGCTGGGCCACTCCTTTGCCTCCGGCAGCCAGATTGCCACGCACCTCACCCCCCTGGGGAATGCGGGCAAGGCAAAACGGCACCGGCTTGCCGCCGATGACCAGCACCCGCTTGTCTCCCTCGCTGATGGCGGGCAAGAATTTTTGCACCATCAGGGTCTGAGCGCCGTCTTTATTGAGTGTCTCGATGATGCCGCCCAAGTTCAGGCCATCGTCTTTGACCCGGAAGATGCCCATGCCGCCCATGCCGTCGAGCGGTTTCAAAATGATGTCGCGATGCTCGGCATGGAAGCGGCGCACGTCCTCAGCATCCCGTGTCACCAGCGTCGGGCCGATGAACTGGGGAAACTCCAGAATCGCCAGCTTTTCGGGATGATCCCGCAAGGCGCGCGGCTTGTTGAACACCTTGGCGCCCTCGCGCTCGGCTTGCTCGAGCAAATGGGTGGCGTAAAAAAACTCGCTATCAAACGGCGGGTCCTTGCGCATCACCACACAGTCGAAATCTTTGATGGCCTGTGGGCGTTCGTCCGGCTTGCTTTGGGCTGCGGTGAACCAAACATCGGGCTCACCCGTCAGCGTGATGTCGCGCACATAGGCGGTGACCACACCGCCGCGCTGCCACATGATGTCTTTGGGCTCACAAGCGCTGATGCGGTGACCGCGCTTTTGGGCCTCGCGCATCATGGAGAAGGTGGTGTCTTTGTAGATCTTGAAGGATTCCAGCGGATCTGCCACGAAAAGAATGTGCATGCTCTCTCTTTGCAAAAAGTTGGAGGCCCGCCAAAGGGCAGCCCCAGAGCCCCGTCAAGCCTTGCTCGGGGGCACACGGCCTGTATGTTGCACCAAAAGCGCCAACACGCCGGCCACCACACCCCAAAAGGCCGAGCCCACACCGGCTATTACTACCCCGCTCAGCGTGACCAGAAAAGTAATCAGGGCCGCCTCGCGGTTACGCTCGTCTTGCACCGCGGTGTGCAAGGCGCCACCAATCGTGCCCAACAACGCCAACCCGGCAATCGCCGCCACCAGCTCTTTAGGAAAAGCCGTGAGCACCCCGGTGATGGCAGCACCGAAGAGGCCGATCACCAGATAAATGGCGCCGCAAGACGCCGCCGCCGTGTAGCGCCGCTCCGGCCGGGCATGGGCCTCCGGCCCCATACAAATGGCGGCGGTAATCGCGCTGAGATTGAGCGCGAAGGCACCGAAAGGGGCCAGCACCAGCGTCATCAGCCCCGTGAGGGTGATGACTTTGGAGACGGGGATACCGGCATCGCCCCCTTGCGCTCGGCGGTCTGCAAAGCCGGCGGCCTGAATGGCTGCAACACCCGGCAAATTCTGCGAAGCCATGGTCACCACAAAAAGCGGCAGCGACATGCTGACAAAGGCCGCGAGCGAAAAAGCTGGAGCAACAAGGGCATTGTGAAGCCAAAATGAATGTCCGCGCTGATGAATTCAGCGCGAGCAGCTACAAAAATAATAGCAATCAACAGCGTAAGAGGCACCGCATAACGGGGCGCCCAACGCTTGCCCGCGAGGTAGGTCACCAACATCAAACCCACCAAGGGCAAAGCGGTCTGGGCCGCCGCGAAGCCTTGTAAACCGAAACGTGCCAAGACACCGGCCAGCAAGGCAGAGGCCAACGACAAGGGGATCTTGTTCATCACCCGCTCAAACCAGCCAGTCGCCCCTGCCACTGTGATCAAGACGGCACACAGAATGAAAGCGCCTACGCCGTCCGCCATGGTGAATCCGCCTGCAGTTGCAGCCGTCGCAAGCACCGCGGCGCCCGGTGTACTCCACGCCACCATCACCGGCTTCTTAAGCCAGAGGGAGGGGACCAAGGTGCAGAGCCCCATGCCGATGCCCAAGGCCCACATCCACGAGGCCACCATCTCCGGCGTGGCTCCCAGCGCCAGCGCTGCCTGGAACACGATCGCCACCGAACTGGTAAAGCCCACCAATACCGCCACAAAACCGGCCGTGAAGGCCGAGAGACTCAAGTCTTTGAAAAAATGCATAGGCAGATTGTCAACGACCTGAGGAGCTGCGGAGCGGCAGTGCTACGCCGCTCAGATTTCGATTTTGGAACCCAGCTCTACGACCGAGTTGTTGGGCAAATTCAAGAAGTCGGCAGCGCCACTCGCGTTGTGGTGCATTTGTGCAAACAGCTTTTCGCGCCACGGCGCCATGCCCTGCCCGAGGGTGGGCACTACCGTATCGCGCGACAGGAAGTAGCTGGTGGTCATGGCATCTAAAGTACAACCGCGACCCCGCATTTGCTCCAGCGCCTTGGGCACATCCGGGTCGTTCTTGAAGCCGTAATTGATGATGACTTGCCAGCAATCGTGCCCGAGCGACTCGATCTGCAAGCGCTTGTCCAGACCAATCCAAGGCACCTCATGGCTCTTGACCGTCACAAACAAGTTGTTGGCGTGCAAGACTTTGTTGTGCTTGAGGTTGTGCAACAACGCATTCGGCACGCTGCCTTTATCTGCCGTCAGAAACACGGCTGTACCCTCGACCCGCGCTGGTGGACTGACAAAGACAGCCTCCAGAAAACTCGAGAGGTCCAGTGAATCAGCACGCAGTTTTTCATTGAGCAGTCGGCGGCCATCTTTCCAGGTCACCATCAGCGTGAAGATCGCGCCGCCGATTGCCAGTGGGAACCAGCCACCTTCAAAGAACTTGAGCAGGTTGGACGTCCAGAAGGCGAAGTCCACCACAAAGAAAAACCCGGTCGCACCAATGCACAGCCACAGCGGGTACTTCCAGTTGTAGCGGATCACGTAAAAAGTGAGGATGGTGGTGATCAGCATGTCGGTACACACCGCAATGCCGTAGGCAGCTGCCAGATTGCTGGACGACTTGAACATCACCACCGCCAGCACAATCGCCACAAACAAGCCCCAATTTACAAATGGCATGTAAATTTGGCCGGTGTCTTTGACGCTGGTGTGGTCGATGCGCAAACGGGGTAGATAGCCCAGTTGGATCACCTGCTTGGTCACCGAGAACGCGCCCGAAATCAAGGCCTGCGATGCAATCACGGTGGCCATGGTGGCAAGGCCGACCAGGGGCAGCAAGGCCCAATCAGGCGCCATCAAATAAAACGGGTTTTTGACAGCATCCGGGTAGTCCAGCAACAACGCGCCTTGACCGAAGTAATTCAGGGTGAGTGCCGGCATCACGATAGAAAACCAGGCGAGGCGGATCGGTTTTTTTCCGAAATGGCCCATATCGGCATACAGGGCCTCTCCGCCGGTCACGCACAAGACCACCGCCCCCAGAATGATGAAGGTGGTGCCGGGGTTGTTCCACATAAAGCCCAGGGCGTAATGCGGGCTGATCGCCCACAAAATCCGCGGCTGGTCAATGATGTGGCTCACGCCCAGTACAGCGATGGTGACGAACCAGACCACCGTGATCGGGCCGAAGAACTTGCCAATGCCAGCTGTGCCACGCTTTTGCACTGCAAACAGGCAAAACAAAATCACCAGCGTGAGCGGAATCACAAAGCGCTTAAAACCCGGAGATATCACCTCCAGCCCCTCCACCGCCGACAGCACTGAAATGGCCGGAGTGATCACCCCGTCGCCGTAGAACAAGCAAGTGCCAAAAATGCCCAACAGCAACAATACGCGGCGCAGTTGAGGTTTGTCTTTGACCGATTGAGACGCCAAGGCCAACATGGCCACCAGCCCGCCTTCGCCATGGTTGTCGGCCCGCAGGACTAGCACCACGTATTTGAGCGAAACGATGACCGTCAGGGTCCAGAAGAAGATGGAGAGAATTCCGTAGATATTCTCTTCCGTGAAGGGGACATGGCCGGAGCCAAAAACTTCTTTGAGCGCGTACAGCACACTGGTACCGATGTCGCCATATACAACGCCGATGGCACCAAGCGTGAGTGCCGCGAGAGACGATTTGGATGCTGACACAAAAACCCCCAGCCTGCATGAAGCGCCGGGTTCCGTTCCTTGAGGGACCACTATTTTGCGCTTTGTAAACGAGTGGGCAAGTACTAAACACGCGTTTCGCGGGCTTTTTCGCTCCGTGTTGCAGTGCAGCAACTGGAGACCTCAGAAGCCCGGCAGGACTTGACGAGGGTCAGTCGTAGCGTTCTGCGTCGGGGTCCGTGGCTTCCAATTCGTAGCTGGCTGCCAGCATCGCAAGACGGCCGATCACACCGTACATGTAAAAGCGATTTGGCGCGCTACCGCCGGGGCGAACACCCGGCTGAGGTAAGTGCGTACTCTCCGCGAAAGCCAATGGTACGTAGCTGGAGCCAGGGGCGCTAAGGTTTTCGTCAACCCCGCGCTCCGCGTGCATCCGGTAAAAACCACCCACCACATAGCGGTCCATCAGGTACACCACGGGCTCGGCTACCGCATCGTTGACGCGCTCATTAGTGAGCACGCCTTCTTGCAAAATCAGCTCCAGCGGCTCCGGCCCGGCTTCCAGCTCCGCTCCCATTTTGCGGAGTTTGGCCTCTAAATCTCTGGTGTCACGCACCGAAAGAATGGTGTTGCCACTGGTTCGGTTATCGGCTTTGATGACTAGGAACGGCTTTTCCTTGATGCCGTATTCCTTGTACTTCTTTTTGACTTTGGCCAGCATTCCATCAACGCGCGAAACTAACGCCGCAATCCCTTCAGGGCTCTGCAAGTCCACCACACCGTAGGGTTCAAACATGGGCGTCATCAGCCAGTGGTCTACGCCGATCAATTTGCCAAAGCGCTTGGCGACCTCTTCGTAGCAGCGGAAATGGGTGCTCTTGCGGCGGGTTGACCAGCTGGCGTGAAGGGGTGGCAACAGGTACTGCTCGTGCAGATCTTCCAAAATTCCGGGTACACCGGCCCGCAGATCGTTGTTCAGCAGGATGGTGCAAGGGTCAAAGTCTTTCACCCCCAAACGGCCCTTGGTCCGCACCACCGGGTCCAAAGTGATCGAATCGCCATCCGGCAAATCAATTTTGGTGCTCTTCTTGATATCAGCGCTGATCGAACCGATCCGCACATTCAAACCCGCCATATTGAAGATGCGGCCCAGCTGCGCCAGATTCATCAGGTAATAGGTGCTGCGCAAATTGTTGTCAGGAATGATCAACAGGTTGCGGGCCTCGGGGCAAATCTTTTCAATTGCTGCCTGGGCCGCCTGCACCGCCAAAGGCAACATGGCGGGGGTCAGGTTGTTCCAGCCACCGGGGAAAAAATCGGTATCGACCGGCGCGAGCTTGAAGCCCGCGTTGCGCACATCAACGGCGGTATAAAACGGCGGCGTGTGCTCCATCCACTCCAAGCGGAACCAACGCTCGATCGCGGGCATGGAATCCAGGATCCGTTGCTCGAGTTCATTGATGGGACCGGTCAGCGCTGTAATGAGATGGGGAACCATGGAGTGGCTTTCTTTATTTGAATGTTACTACGCAGTTTACAACACGACCGACAAGTGCAGCAAGTTCCATTCCGGTCATTATTTGCACAATCTGCACAACCTGCGCGGACATGCATCGGGGCTCAGGTTCGGACTTCACCCTCGCCCAACACCACATATTTCAGCGAGGTCAGGCCCTCGATACCCACCGGACCCCGAGCGTGGAATTTGTCGGTACTGATGCCAATCTCTGCACCCAAGCCGTACTCAAAGCCATCGGCAAACCGGGTGCTGGCGTTCACCATCACACTGGCAGAGTCCACTTCGCGCAAGAACCGCTGGGCGTGCACGTGGTTGGTGGTGAGTATGGCGTCGGTGTGGTGGCTGCTGTACCGGTTGATATGGGCAATCGCTTCGTCCACGCCATCTACCACCTTCACGCTGACGATGGGAGCCAGGTACTCCTCATACCAGTCTTGCTCGGTGGCATCTGTGACTTTGGCACCGGCTATGCCCTCAAGAATGGCCCGCCCTTCGGCGTCGCATCGCATCTCGACGCCCTTGTCCGCATAGATTTTGCCGATCAGCGGCAGAAACTGAGCGGCTACACCGCGCGCCACCAGCAGACCTTCGGTCGCGTTGCAGGGGCTGTATTTATTGGTTTTAGCGTTGTCGGCAACCTTAACCGCCATGGCAATGTCGCAAGGGTCGTCCACATAGGTGTGGCAATTGCCGTCGAGGTGCTTGATGACTGGCACCTTGGCATCGCGGCTGATGCGCTCAATCAGCCCCTTGCCACCGCGGGGGATGATCACGTCCACAAACTGCGGCATCGCGATCAACTGGCCCACCGCCTCACGATCGGTGGTTTGCACTAGTTGCACCGCATCCGCAGGCAAGCCGGCTTCGGTCAGGGCCTGCTGCACCAGCTTGGCCAAGGCTTTGTTGGAGTCAATCGCCTCCGAGCCCCCGCGCAAAATGCAGGCGTTGCCGCTCTTGATGGAGAGGCTCGCGGCCTCGATGGTCACGTTCGGCCGGCTCTCGAAAATCATGCCGAACACGCCGATGGGCACCCGCATCTGACCCACGCGGATGCCGCTGGGCTGCTGCTTCATGCCAATGATTTCGCCGATCACATCGGCCATGGCAGCCAGCTGCTCGCAGCCTTCAGCACAGGTCTCTAGCACTTTGGGCGTGAGCTTGAGGCGATCCACCATCGGCGCAGACAGGCCGTTGGCCACGACCCGCTCAATATCCTTGGCGTTGTCCACCTGCAGTGCCGCAGTGTTCTCGCGGAGCAGACGGGCCAAAGCTCGCAGCGCTACGTTTTTCATAGCGGACGGCGCACGCGCCATGAGGGCGGATGCCACTTTTGCTTGTGAACCAAGGGCCAGGGTGTATTCGGTGGTGTTGGTGGCGTTCATGGTCTGATTTTCGCAGAACACAGAAAGACCCGATCCAGCCCCGCCTACCCCTTGCCCAGACTGCCCGACCAGCGCTCCAGATCCTGCACCACACCGCCCAAAGCCAGCGCATCCACCACCACCGCAGACCACACCGGTGAGGCCACACGCACGCCGGACTGGAACAGTGCTTCTTGCATGCGCTGCTGGATCTGGTGCTGCCATTGGGCAGCATCGGGAATTCCGCCCAAAGAGGCGAGCACCCGCTGCTTGGCCTCCACCATGCCTTGCACACGCATCAGCCGCAGCAGGCGCTGCTGCATCTCAGCTTGGGCAGACAAACGGTCGGCCTGTCGGTGTATCGCTTCATTAAGCAACATCTCAGTCACCAGTGCCTCGTCCTGGCAAGCGCGTGTCCAGACAATCTCACCCTCGAAGTGCTGCAAACTGCGTTTGAAAGCGACTGAATTGGCGTTCAGCGCATGGGTGTGGAAAAAGCAGAACCCACGCTCATTCCACTGCTGGGCCTCCAAGCGGTGCCAATCGGCCTCACGCCGGTAGTGCAGTCGTATGGAGATCTGGTTGTGGCGCTGCACATGCCGCTGGGCGGGGTTGGCATCGGTCACAGATATCTCCTGCCGGTGCCCTAGCGACGCAAGCCGCCGGCTGATGCAGGATGGGCTTGGCCGCCGCATAAAGCGCACACCTGCAGGGCCAGCCGGTGCAGGGCTTGCCAGCCACTGGCTGGCCAGGCGGGCTGCTTCAGGCCTTTGACAATGCCGTCCACCACATGGGCGGACTGCAAGAGTTCTGCCAAGGTGCGCTCAGACAGTTTGGGCAGCACCCGCTCGAACAGGCGTTCTTTGGCGCCCCAGATGCGGTTTTCGCGCAGGGCCATCGGCAAGGGTCGCCCCTGGCCCATGGCGTCTTTGACCCGTTTCAGGGAGCGGATATCTTCGGCCAGGGTGTAGTGCACCAGCACTTCGGCCTCGCCTTCGGCCTGCAGACCATCGAGCATGCGCTGCACCCGGGCTGCCTGGCCGGCGAGCACCGCTTCGGAGAGCTTGAACACGTCGTAGCGCGCCACATTCAGCACGGCGCTTTCGACCTGGGCAAGCGTCAACACGCTGTCACCGGCATCGGCCGGATACAGCAGGCCGAGTTTTTGGATTTCCTGGTGCGCAGCCAGCAGGTTGCCCTCCACACGGTCGGCAAAAAACTGCAGGGTGCGCTGCCCTTCTTCACCTGCGGCCACCCGCTGCCCCTGGGCGCCCAGGCGCTGGGCAATCCACTGCGGCAAGGCGTTGCGCTCAATCGGATCGACCTGGAGCGAAATGCCATAACTCTCCAGCGCGGAGAACCAAGCGCCGGACTTGGTCATCTTGTCCAAGCGCGGCAGCAAGACGATGGTGAGGGTGGAGTCGTTGCCTTGCGCGGCTTCGGCCAACTGCTGCAGCGCAACGCTGCCGTCTTTGCCGGGCTTGCCGCTAGGGATGCGGATTTCCACAATTTGCTTGTCTGCAAACAAGCTGAGCGAACCGCCTGCGGCGAGCACCTCGCTCCAATCGAAGTGGGCACCGGCTACGGTGTGCGAGGTTCGCTCGGTGTAGCCTTGGGTACGGGCCACGGCGCGGATTGCATCCAGCGCCTCTTGCTGCAGCAGCGGCTCATCACCGTGCAAGGTGTATAGGCTCTTGAGCCCGCGTTGCAAATGGTTCTGAAGTTGGTGGGCCGCGACTTGCATAGGGTGGTGAGTTTACTTGGCACACCGGCCCTTGCACAGCCGCGGTGCAGGGCCTAGGCGGCCAGCCCCAGCGTCGCAGCCGATGGCGCCAGTACGGTACACAGCAGCGCGGTCGCCGCGCGGGCGGTCTGCCCCCCAAAGTCGCGCAGGGGGTTGTACTCGGTGAGCTCCATGGCCACAAACTGCGGATCGTGGCTGCAGCTGTCGAGGGCCAGAAGCGCATCCGCTAGGCGAATGCCCTGCTCCACTGGCGTGCCGGTGCCGGGCGCATCGCGCGGGTTAAGCCCATCGAGATCGAAGCTGATGCCCCATCCCGCAGTGCCCGTAGACGCAATAGCCCGGGCCTCGGCAAAGCAGGCGGCAAACCCGCGCTCCAAGACCTCAGGCATGTACATCACGCGCACGCCCAATTGACTGAGCAAGGCCTGCTCAGCCGGCTCGTAACTGCGGGCACCGATGATGGCGACCTGCGAAGGCAACAACTTGCCGCGCCAGCCAAATACATCCGTCATCCCCACCGAACCGTGACCCAACAGCGCTGCCAAGGGCATGCCGTGGGGGGCTTGGGTATCGGAGGTATCGGGGGTGTGGGCATCGAGGTGCGCGTCGATCCAGACCAGCCCCACTCTGCCTTGGGGGCGCAGATGTTCTGCTACGGCACTCCAGGTGCCTACTGCACACGAATGGTCACCGCCCACCACCAGGGGTTGCTGCCCGTGGCGCAGCACCTGTGCAACCGTGTGGGCTAGGTGCTCCGAGAAGCCTTCAATCGCACCCAAGCGGCTGCTCGCCAGCATAGGCTGGGCACTCACCGTCTCGCCCCAGGTGACGGTACGTCCGGTCGCTGCCAAAGCGCGTTGCAGACCATGCTCATTCAGGGCGTTGGAGCCCCATTTGCATCCGCCATCACTGGCGCCCTCGCCGACCGCTGCGCCGACGATGTGTAACACCGGCTGGCTCATGCGGCTTTGCGCAATGGCGCAGGAACGGCGGTGGCACAGGCGAACAAGTCTTTGGGATCTGCCAGGTCGGGCACCAGTTGCACGGTGCTGCCTACGCCCAGCTTCTGCGAGAGTGCATGGACATAGCGCAGGGCCGACAAATCCTCCAAGGCAAAACCCACCGAGTCAAACAAGGTCACTTGTTCGGCGTGGTCCCGGCCCGCAGAGTGGCCAGCCAGTACCTGCCAGAGTGGGTGGGTCACAAAGTCGGCAGGCATCTGCTGCAGCTCGCCCTCGATGCGCGTCTGGGGTTCAAACTCCACGAAAACTTTGGCCTGATTCAGAATGGCGGCCGCCAGCTCGGTCTTGCCCGGGCAGTCGCCACCCACGGCATTGAGGTGCATGCCCGGCTCGATCATGTCCGCCGTCAGGATGGTGGCATTGGTTTTGTCGGCGGTGACCGTAGTCACAATGTCGGCGCCGCGCACCGCTTCACGGGTGGAGGCACAGCGCACGATGGTCAGCGCGCCGGACTCGGTGTAAGGACGCAAATTCACCACCAGCTTGTCGGTAGCGCGAGCGTCTACATCAAACACGCGCAGCGTGGTGATGCCGAGCTGCGTCATAAACGCAATTGCCTGGAATTCGCTTTGCGAGCCATTGCCGATCAGCGCCATGGTTTTGCTATTCCGGCGGGCCAGCACTTTGGCCGCCATGGCCGAGGTCGCAGCCGTCCGCAAGGCGGTGGTAATGGTGAGCTCGCTGAGCAACTCGGGGTAACCGGTGGCCACATCGGCCAGCACGCCAAAGGCCATCACGGTGGACAGGCCTTGCAGCGGATTCTTGGGGTGGCCGTTCACATACTTGAACGCGTACAACGCACTGTCGGACACCGGCATCAGCTCGATCACACCGTTGGTGCTGTGGTTGGCGGTGCGGGGGGATTTGTCGAAGTCCTCCCAACGCAAAAAGTCTTCACGGATGGTCTGGGCCATCTCGGACATCATGGGAGCCAGACCGTGCTGGCGCACCAAGGCTTGCATGTCATGGACGTCGATATAGCGGGTCATGGGCTTCTCCTCAGGGCAAAGTGCCGCGAGGGGATGCGGATTCCGCATCTACCGCAACGCCGGCAGCTACACCTAGTCTAGGCCTGCCAACAGGGAGTTAAGCGACGAAGTCGGGCTGGCAAAGCGCGCAAACCGCTGTCGACCTCGAATGCCACTTCCGAAACGGAATTGCCCGCTATCAGCGGGTGGTGCGGACCATCAGAGGGAAGCCGGCAAACTCTTTCACGGTTTGCAGCTCTGTGCTGGTCACCACCTTGTCGACACCCAGACCGACATCGTCAATCCAGGTATTGGTGAGCTCACGGTAGTGGTTCAGGTCGCGGCAAGCCAGGCGGACCAGATAGTCGTAGCGGCCACTCACCAGGTAGCAAGCAATGACTTCCGGACAGGCCACCATGGCCTGCTCGAAGCGCTGCACGGTGGCCTGGCGCTGGTCCTTGAGCGCGATTTCGGCAAACACCGACACATGCTCACCGATGGACTGGCGTGCCAGCAAGGCGCGGTAACCCTCGATGTGCCCTTCGTCCTCTAGCTTGTGAATCCGGTTCAAAGTTGCTCGGGCCGACAGGTTGACCACCTCTGACAGGGCTTGCGCACTCATGCGCCCGTCGCGCTGCAGCAACTCCAGCAGGGTGTGATCGACCCGGTCCATGGCCGCCCTAGGGATTCAGATTTTTCACAGCCGCAATACGGCGCAGCAACTGCTGCACGATATCGGACTGCATATCACGGTAGAGCAGCACCTCTTCCGCCTCTTTGGCCAGCACGGCGGACTCGTTAAAGCTAATGTCCCGCTCCTGCAAGATGTCGGTAGGCTCGATCAGGTCACGGCCTTGCGAGGTGCGCATCCGAAAAAGCACCTTGATCCGCAATTGGTATTCGCGCACCTGGCCGGAGGCGTTGAGGGCCACGATCACCTTTTCGCGTGTTTCACCCAAAATATCGACGATCACCTCAGGGGCCACTCCGCCCGCAGGCGGCGCCACCGGCCGCACCATGTCGCCCAGGTAGCGGCTGAGCTCCGAGGCCACCGCCGCGCCCTTTTCGGGCGTGACCGCAATCGTCTCAAAAGCGTAGTTTTGTTTGCCGCGCAGCTTGAAGCCGCAGCCTCCCAGCAGGGCAGCCACAGGCAGCGCAAAAAGCGATCGGCGTTGCAGCATCGTGATCAGACGACGATGTTGACCAGGCGACCGGGCACCACGATGACCTTCTTGGCAGGAGCGCCAGCGGCATGGCTTACAAACACGTCACTGGCCAGCGCAGCGGCTTCGATGGCGCCCTTGTGAGCGCCTGCCGGTACACGCACCGCGCCGCGCAACTTGCCGTTGATTTGCAGGACCAGCTCGATCTCGTCTTGCACCAGAGCCACTGCATCCACTTGGGGCCAAGCCGCATCCAGCAGGTCACCCAGCGCGGAGGCATAGCCCAACTCCGACCACAAGGCGTGGGAGAGGTGGGGCGTTGCCGGGTACAGGCAACGCAGCAGAATGCCGAAGCCTTCGATCAAGGCCACTTGTGCACCGGCGCTGTCCATAGCCTTGAAGCCTTCTAGCGCGTTGATCATTTTCATCGCACCCGACACCACCGTGTTGTATTGCATGCGCTGGTAATCGAAGTCCACCTGCTTGAGCACGGTGTGCATTTCCAGTCGGAGGGCTTTGGCCTCTTTGCCGAATTCCACGTCATTCAGGCTCTTGGCGCCCGCTACGCTTGCGCGAGCAGCTACAGAATCCATAGCAGACAGTTTGTAGCCGAAGTTCCAGACACGGCGCAGGAAGCGGTAGCTACCTTCCACCGCCGAGTCGTTCCACTCCAGCGTGGCCTCTGGGGGCGAGGTGAACATGGTGTAGATGCGGGCGGTGTCTGCGCCGTACTTGGCGATCAGCTCTTGCGGGTCCACACCGTTGTTTTTGGACTTGGACATGGTGCCCACGCCCTCGTAGTCAATCGCGGTGCCCACTGGCAGCAGGCCATCGGCGCTGTCCACCGGGTTGATGAGCTTGGCGCCCACCACCTTGCCGGCGGCGTCCTGCACATGTTCCACGTCATGCGGCCAGAAATACTCCTTGCCGCCCTTGGCTGTTTTGCGGGAGTAAATGTGATTGAGCACCATGCCCTGGGTCAGCAACTTGGTGAACGGTTCGTCCACCTTCACCAAGCCCAGATCGCGCATGACCTTGGTCCAGAAGCGGGCGTACAGCAAGTGCAGGATGGCGTGTTCGATACCGCCGATATACTGGTCCATGCCGCTGCCGCCCGTGGCCAGGGCTTGGTCGCGCATCCAGTAATCGGTGCCGCCGGCCACCATGGCGTCGGCGTTCTTGGGGTCGCAGTAACGCATGAAATACCAGGACGAGTCCACAAAGGTGTCCATGGTGTCGGTCTCGCGGCGGGCGGGCTTGCCGCACACGGGGCAAGTCACACCGGCGTGGAAGCCTTCGTGCTTGTGCAGCGGATTGCCAGAGCCATCGGGCACGCAGTCTTGCGGCAGCACCACGGGCAGGTCTTTCTCTGGCACCGGCACGGCGCCGTGTTCATCGCAATGGATGATGGGGATCGGCGTGCCCCAGTAACGCTGGCGGCTCACACCCCAGTCGCGCAGGCGCCAAGTGGTTTTCTTCTCGCCCAGGCCTTTGGCAGCAAGCAGTGATGCAACTCTGTCGACCGCTTCATTGAACGAAAGCCCATTCAGTTCGCCCGAATTAATTAGCTCCCGTTCGCACGATTCCCGCCGATCATCTGGTTTGAGACCGTACCACTCCATCCATTCACCCGCCGGCTCCACGCGCACAATGTTTGCTCCGGGCTCTGCGTTTACTCCCCGAGGCGCATCCGAGATCGGGCCATGCAGTTGATAAACAGACTTTATTTCAATGCCGTATTTCTTGGCAAACGCAAAGTCGCGCTCGTCGTGCGCAGGCACACCCATCACAGCACCATCGCCATGGCCCATGAGCACATAGTTGCCGACCCACACCGGCACTTGCGCGCCGGTCAGCGGGTGGGTCACAAACAAGCCGGTGTACAGGCCCTTCTTCTCTTGCGTGGCCAGTTCGGCTTCGGTGGTGCCACCGGTCTTGCATTCTTCAATGAAGGCCGCCAGCGCGGGATTGTTAGCAGCTGCGTGCGCCGCCAGCGGGTGCTCGGGCGCCACAGCGCAGAAGGTCACACCCATCACGGTATCCGCACGGGTGGTGAACACGTACATGCGGCCGTCGCCGATCAATACCCCAGTCGAATCTTTGATGTCGTGGGTGAACGCAAAGCGCACACCCTCGGACTTGCCGATCCAGTTTTCCTGCATCAGGCGCACACGGTCGGGCCAGCCGGTGAGCGTGGCCTTGTCGTTGCCCATCTGCACATGGTCCAGCAGCTCTTGCGCGTAATCGGTGATCTTGAGGTAGTAGCCAGGAATCTCGCGCTTTTCGACCACTGCACCGGTGCGCCAGCCCTTGCCGTCAATCACCTGCTCATTGGCCAACACGGTCTGGTCCACCGGGTCCCAGTTCACGACCTGGGTCTTGCGGTAGGCGATGCCTTTTTCCAGCATCTTCAAGAACAACCACTGGTTCCATTGGTAGTAATCGGGATCGCAGGTGGCGACCTCACGGCTCCAGTCGATGGCCAGGCCCATGGCCTGCATCTGGCCCTTCATGTAAGCGATGTTCTCAAAAGTCCATTTAGCAGGGGGCACTTTGTTCTTGAGCGCCGCGTTTTCGGCGGGCAGACCAAAGGCATCCCAGCCCATGGGCATGAGCACGTTGTGGCCGTTCATGCGCAGGTAGCGGGCCAGCATGTCGTTGATGGTGTAGTTGCGTACATGGCCCATGTGTAGCTTGCCGCTGGGGTAAGGCAGCATGGAGCAGGCGTAGAACTTCTTCTTGGGCTTGCCGTCCACGCCCACGGCGTTTTCGGTCACACGGTAGGCGGTATCGCCATTCCACAAAGGCTGTGCCCAATGGGCTTGCGCGGCTTGTTCTACGTCGAGGTGCTGGTACTTGTCTTGCATGGGGAGTGAGCAGCAATGGCGCTGCCGAATAGAGAGGCTTGGTACGATTTTAGGCGCTGCACTGCGCCCTGGTTCAGGGAGCTGCTGTAGCCCGCGGTTCGGCCACGAATCCGATCTTGCTCAGACCCGCTTTTTGGGCCAGCCCCATCAACTCCACCACCCGCCCATAGGGTACGGTGGAGTCGGCGCGCAACTGGACTTCTGTTTGGGGGTTGCGTTTGGCGGCCTCTTCAAATGCTTTGCCGACAGCAGTCTGGTCGAGCGGCTGCTCGTTCACATACACCTGCCCTGCAGGATCCACGGAAACCGCTATAAATTGAGGAGCATTGAGCGCTTGTCCTCCTTGGGCTTGCGGGAGATTTACCTTGACAGCGCTCACCATCAAAGGTGCGGTGATGATAAAAATCACCAGCAGCACCAGCATCACGTCGATCAGCGGCGTCATATTGATGTCGCTGATCGGCTGGGGAGTATTGGAGCGCTCCAGGCGGCCAAAAGCCATGGTCAGGCCCCGTTGCCGCGCGTGAGCAGCAACTCACGCAGATCCAGCGCAAAGCCTTCCAGATCGGCCTCGATGCGCCCGATCAGCCGACCAAAAATGTTGTAAGCCAACACGGCAGGAATCGCCACTGCCAAGCCTGCGGCCGTCATGATCAGCGCTTCGCCGACGGGCCCTGCGATTTTATCGATACTGACCTGGCCACCGCCCGTGATACCGACCAGCGCGTGATAGATACCCCACACCGTGCCCAGTAGCCCAACGAAGGGGGCGGTGGAGCCCACCGTGGCCAACAGCACCTGCCCAGCCTGGAGACGCTGCAGCACACCATGCAATGCATCGCGCAGCACCCGGGTGAGTTGCTGCCCGCGATCACCGGCACTCGCCAGGGTACCCGGCTGTTGAATTTGAGACGCCTGCACCAAGGGAAGCACCAAGCGCTCGCGGTCAAAAGCCGGTAGGGCAAGCAAAGCGCCCTGCACATCCAGTGACTGCCAAAAGGCGGCTGTACTGCGGGACACGTCGCGCAAGGCCCGCTGCAAAAGCCAGCCCTTCCAGAAAATCACAAACCATGCGACCACCGACATGCTGAGCAAAACCAGCGCAACACTGGTGTGGATCGCATCCCCTTGGAAGATGATTTGCAACACACTCATTTCAAATTGAGTACATCGAACATGTCATACAACCCGGGCGCGCGGCCAGCCAAGAAGCGCACCGCACGCAAACTACCCTGCGCGTAGGTGGCTCGGCTGGAGGACTTGTGGGTAATCTCAATCCGCTCGCCGGTACCAGCGAATAGCACGGTGTGGTCCCCCACGATATCGCCGCCCCGAATGGTAGCGAAGCCGATGCTGGAGGGATCGCGCTCACCGGTTACGCCATAGCGCTCGTACACAGCGCATTCCTTCAAGTCACGACCGAGGGCGTCGGCGATGACTTCGCCCATCTTGAGCGCGGTGCCGGAGGGAGCATCCACCTTGTGACGATGGTGGGCTTCTACGATTTCAATGTCATAGCCAGTGGACAGTGCCTTGGCCGCCATCTCCAACAACTTCAAGGTCACATTTACACCGACGCTCATGTTCGGAGCCATCATGATGGGGATGGACTTGGCGATCTCCGCGATTTCTGCCTTCTCGCTGTCCGTGAAGCCGGTGGTGCCGATCACTGCGGCCACCCCCAACTCGCGGCAGACCTGCAAATGCGCCAGAGTGCCTTCCGGCCGGGTGAAATCAATCAGCGCCTTGCTATGTTTGAGGCCCTCGCGCAGGTCGGATGTGATTAACACGCCTGCGGCCTTCCCCGAGAAAGCGCCTGCATCCAAGCCCAATGCGGCGCTGCCTGCGATATCCAATGCGCCCGCGAGTGTGCAGTCGTCTGCCGCGCGCACGGCTTCGATCAAAATTTGTCCCATGCGGCCGGAGGCACCCGCAATGGCAATGGTATGGGTCATGGTCTAACAGTTCAAAATGAGATCAAAGTCCACCGGGCTCCAACGGAGGATAGGCAGTGCTGGGGTTGGCGGAAGGCGGAGCAGAGGTGGCAGCACCTTCATCCCGCCTGGGTGCGGGGAATTTCTTCAGGGCTTCTTCAGAGGCAGTCAAGGATGGCACCGGACCCGCGACCACCTTCGAGCGCAGGGTAGACACAAACTCCGTTTCGCTGGGTAGCTCATCTGCTTCGATACGGCTGATCGCATCGTTGGCGAAAAACAAGGTGACCTTGCGGGACTGCGGCTCACTGCCTTGGCGCTTCAATGTGAACACATAGTCCCAACGATCTGCATGAAACACGCTGGTCAACAATGGGGTGCCCAGCACGTCTTGTGCGATCGCGCGCGGCATGCCCACACGCAATACGGCCAACTGCTCGCGGGTCACCACATTGCCCTGGACGATATCTATCTTGTAGGGCGTCAACACACCGAGCGCTTTGTCGCTGGAAGAGCGGACCGATCCGCATGCGCCCAGCGTTGCCAAAGACAAGACAACGGCGGTAGTCCGGAGACTACGGATGGATATAAGGGGCATGAAAATGTAAGAACGATATGATCGCGGCATTGTAGCGGTTGGCCCCAATTGGCCTGTCCGATGACCACGCCAGGAATGTGCTGATGAACAACATTGATGAACTGAAAAACACCGGACTCAAAGCCACTGTCCCGCGCCTGAAAATTTTGGAAGTCTTCCAGCGCGGCACCCAACGCCACATGACCGCTGAAGATGTGTTCCGGGTCTTGCTGCAAGAGCGCTCCGATGTCGGTCTGGCTACCGTGTACCGTGTGTTGACACAGTTCGAACAGGCCAGCATTCTCAGCCGTAGCCACTTTGAAAGCGGCAAAGCGGTCTACGAACTCAACGAAGGGCAGCACCACGACCATTTGGTGTGCCTGGACTGCGGACGCGTGGAAGAGTTTTACGATGCCGAGATTGAAAAGCGCCAGCAATCAGTCGCCAAATCCAAAGGCTTTGCGATTGCAGACCATGCACTGAGCCTTTACGCCCACTGCACCAAGGGCGACTGCCCGCACCGGAACGCTACGAACTAGTAGCCCTGCGCCATGGCTTTGCGATGGCGCTCCACAAATTCCTGGTAGGTATCGATACCGCGCAACTGCAAAATAGTATTGCGCACCGCAGCCTCTACCAGCACGGCAATGTTGCGGCCGGCAACCACCTGAATCACCACTTTACGAACCGGAATCCCGAGCACGTCTTGGGTGAGTGGCTCGTAGGGAATGCGCTCGTAATCGCGCTCCAGAGTTTCACGGCGAACCAGATGCACGATCAGCTTGAGTCGCATCTTCCGGCGAACCGCAGTCTCGCCGAATATTCCGCGAATATCGAGCAAACCGATCCCACGGACTTCCAATAGATTCTGCAAAAGCTCCGGGCAGCGACCTTCAATCGTGGTCTGGTTGATGCGAAAAAGGTCCACTGCATCGTCGGCCACCAAACCATTGCCGCGCGAGATCAGCTCCAGACCCAGCTCGCTTTTGCCTAAACCCGATTCGCCGGTAATCAACACTCCCAAGCCCAGAATGTCCATAAACACACCGTGCATGGACATGCGATCTGCAAAGTGCTTGGACAAATACGCCCGCAGCACGTCGATCACAAACGCAGACGACTCTTTGGTCGCAAACATGGGAATCTGCGCGCGCTCACACATGGCCAGCAGCGCTTGCGGAGCCACTTGCCCGTCGGCTAGCACCAATACGGGCGGCTCCAAGGTCACAATGCGTGAGATGCGGCGGGCGCAGTCCTCGGGGGTAGCATTGGTGATGTAGGTGATCTCACGTTCGCCCAGGATCTGCACGCGATAAGGGTGGATGTAGTTGAGGTAACCCACCAAGTCGGCACCGGACCTGGCAGCTTTGATCGCCACCTCGTCAAAGCGGCGCTCTGAAGCCCCCAAGCCTGCAACCCACTCCCACCGCAAATGCCCCCGGAATTCTTCGAAAAGGGCGTCAGCGCTAACGGCGGTAGGTTTCACGGCAGTACCAGGCTCGACAGCGGATAGTTATGCAGCTCTCGCCGATTGCCAGCCGGCAATCAAGCCGTGCAACTGGGTCGCGTCTGCGCAGCTGGTGATTTGCTCGCGAAGCACGGAATCACTGAGCAGCTCTGCAATTTCGGAGAGGATCTCCAAGTGCTTTTGTGTAGCCGCTTCGGGAACCAACAAAAAAATCAACAAGCTGACGGGCACATCATCGGGCGAATCAAACCCGATCGGGTGAGCCAGCTGGAACACAGCCGCCATCGGTGACTTGAGCCCTTTGATGCGGCCATGCGGAATGGCGACACCATGCCCCAAGCCGGTAGAGCCCAAGCGTTCACGAGAAAACAAGCTGTCCGTTACCAATGCCCGGCTGAGGCCGTGCAGGTTTTCAAACAGCAAACCCGCCTCTTCAAATGCGCGTTTTTTGCTGGTGACATCGACTTGCGCAAGTACTTGCGAAGGAGGGAGGATGGACGCGAGGCGGTTCATGGTAAGGAGCGGATTATGCACATAAAAAAACCGCCCGTACTAGGGCGGTTTTAGTGTCGTGGACCCAATTGCAACACTACATCAGGCGTTTAGGTGCCTCGTGATGGTGATTTTGCAAACGGTCTTTGTGCCGAACCACTTGGCGGTCCAGCTTGTCGACCAGATCATCCACCGCCGCATACAGGTCTGAGTGCGCGCTCTCGGCAAACATGTCGCTGCCTTTGACGTGGATGTTGCATTCGGCACGTTGCCGTCGTTCCTTTTCCTTTTGCTTTTCAACGGTGAGCAGAACCTTGACATCTACCACTTGATCGAAGTGGCGCATGATGCGATCGAGCTTGGTCGTGACATAACTACGCAGGGCCGGGGTAACTTCAAGATGGTGACCGCTGATCGTCAAATTCATAAATAACCTCCAGTTGCTCTCAGGGTTGAAAAAGCTTCATGCCACTCAGGCATTCAGCACTCAAACTTGTTCACCAAATTGCGGTCTCGTTGAACTCACTATGCGCCCGTTTCGGCCCAAATGCAAAAACTTTTTGTAATGCACCGCAACAAAAATGGACTTGTTCAAGACGGCTTGGCCAGACCCTGATGAAGGTTCAGTCTTCCTGCAACAAACACCGCTAAAACGCTGGCTACCGCACCGATCAAGGCGGAAAGCCAATAGTTCTGCACCAGGCCGGCAGCATCCCGGCTGATGATGTGCCCCCCCACCAACGCAGCCAAGCCCATGGCAGCGGATTGCACCGATGCGTTCAGCGTCATGAAGGTGCCCCGTAAAGCCGGGTTGGCAGCGGAAGTCACCATGGCCATGCCGGGAATCATGCGACCGCTGCCACACACAAAAAATAAGGTGGACACCAGCAAAGCGCCGGCCATTCCCACACGACCCAAAAGCGTCAAGCCCACTAGGGGCAACACGAATGCCAAGGCAATCGCGCGAAAGGTATTGAACTTGCCCCAACTATCCGCCAAGCCACCGAACCAGCGCGCGGTAACCAAGGTCGCAACGCCACCGCACAGGTACACATAAGGCACCTGATCCGCCCGCAAACCCACATTGGTTTGCATGAAGATCGTGATGTACGGGATGACAGTGAATCCTGAGAACATCAGCAAGGCTGAAAAGCTGAAGGCCTTGAGGTGGTTTCGATCATGCAGAACCTCCGATATCCGGCCCCAGGCAGATCCATCAGCTTGGCCCTGAAGGTGGCTATTCAATGCAGGCAGGGTCAAGAAAGCAAACACCGCAAACAGAACGCAGATGGCGGCGATCAAAAGAAACGGCATATGCCAACCAAACTGTGCCGCCAGAAACAAACCCAGAGGAACACCGGCCACCGTGGACACCGAGAAGGATGTCATCACAACACCCATGGCACGACCACGGCGCTCAAAAGGAATGACATCACCCACGATGGTTTGACTCAAGGCGGACAACACCCCGCCAAAAAGACCGGCAAACACCCTCGCGACCATCAGGGCCTCGTAACTGGGCGCAATGCCGCAAGCCAAGGTGGAGAGCGCAAACAAGCTGTACAACACCAACAGCAAGCGCTTACGATCAAACTTGTCAATATAGGTCGAGGCCAGCAGGCCGGATGCACCTCCCGCCAGCGTGTAGGTCGAGACCAACAGGCCGAACTGGGCGTCACTGATGCGGAACAGGCTGGTCAATGCCGGCCCGAGAGGCATCATGATCATGAAATCGAGGATGTTGGTGAACTGGATGCCCGCGAGCGTGATTAGCAGCCAGCGTTCACGCCGGGGAGTCAGAGAAGAGGGCATGGTGAAAAGAGTCTCGGTTGATCAGGGCGGGCGTTGACTCTAGCAGTCTGTGCGGTGCGATAATTTCTGCTTCTGAATTACCGGAGAGCACTCCTTGGAAACCTACCCTAGTCGGTAGCTTTCAACTCCCACCACTGCATCGGGGTTGAAAGCACCCAACACCCGATTGCAGCCAACATCACCTGGGAGTGAGCCATGCTCAACATCTTTACGCTCGCCAACGGGCGACTCTTTCAAGAAGAAATCGAGTCCCTGGAAGAGCTGTCCAAATTCCAACCCATCTGGGTGGATTTGGAATCCCCCACGCTCGAAGAAAAGCGCTGGGTCAAACAGTACTACGGCCTGTCGATCCCGGACGACGCGATGGACGAGGACATCGAAGAGTCCGCCCGCTTTTATGCGGAAGACAACGGTGACCTGCATATCCGCAGTGACTTTTTGATTGCCGATGACGACGAGCCCCGCACCGTCCGCGCCGCCTTTATCTTGAATTTGGTCAACGACGACCTCAAAAGCAAAGGAGTGCTTTTCTCCATCCACGATGAAGACGTCCCGGTCTTCCGGCTGCTGCGCATGCGTGCACGACGCGCCCCGGGCTTGATCGAAGACGCCAAAGAAGTCCTGCTCAAGCTGTTTGACGCGGACGCGGAATATTCAGCGGACACGCTCGAAGGCATTTACGACGAGCTGGAGAAAGTCAGCAAAAAGGTGCTGTCCGGCAACGTGACGGATGCGATTGCCGGCGAGGCACTCGGCGCAATTGCCCGGCACGAAGATTTGAGCGGCCGGATTCGCCGCAACGTGATGGACACTCGGCGCGCGGTGAGCTTCATGATGCGCAGCAAGATGCTCAACGCTGAGCAGTTTGATCAAGCGCGGCAGATTCTGCGAGATATTGACTCGCTGGACTCGCACACCGCGTTCTTGTTCGACAAGATCAACTTTTTGATGGATGCGACCGTCGGCTTCATCAACATCAACCAAAACAAAACTATCAAGATCTTTTCGGTCGCCAGCGTGGCCTTATTGCCGCCGACCCTGATCGCCAGCGTTTACGGCATGAATTTCGAGTTCATGCCTGAGCTCAGGCAAACCTGGGGCTACCCCTATGCACTCGGGCTGATGATTGCCAGCGCCGTGGTGCCGATGTGGTATTTCCACCGACGCGGTTGGCTGAGATAAGAACCATTTCCGCCTTTAGCGCCCGGAAATAGTGTGCAATCAGCTATTATTTTTATAGCAATCGCAGCATTTTGCGCACTATAGCCAACGCATAGACACTGGCAGTCTCCCGCACGAACTGCGGGAAATCGGTGTGGGCAGCGTCATCCGCACAGTCCGAAATAGTGCGAATCGCCACGAAAGGCACCTGATAGTCTGAACAGACTTGGGCTACCGCAGCGCCTTCCATTTCCACCGCCAAGGGATGGAAGCCTGACGCGGCAGCGGCTGCCAGCAGCGCATGCACTTCACTACTGGCACTCACGAAACGGTCGCCGCTAGCGATCAGTCCACAGTGCAGGTCTGCGCGGTAGCGCCCGCCGCGCAGATCCGATTGAACCTCGCGAACCGCCGCACACGCGGCCTCCAGCAACAAGGGATTCGCCGGAAACAAGGATTGGCCCGTCAATGGAATCTCGTAACGGGGGAACAACGGGGAGGCGTCCATATCGTGCTGCAAATAGTGGCTGCCGACCACCACATCACCCACCGCCACCCCGGGCCCAGTGCCGCCGGCAACCCCGGTAAACACCATCCGCTGGACGCCCCACCTGGCAATCAATGCGGTAGCGGTCAGGGCCGCCGCCACTTTGCCGATGCGGGACAGCGTGAGCACTACCCCCTGCCCGTCCAGATGCCCCAACCAGAAAGTGCGCCCGGCGTGCTCCACGCACTCCACCCGGGTCATGCACTCCACCAAGCCGGCCTGCTCCTCGGCCAAGGCACTCAGGATAGCGATCAAGGGGCTTACTTATCCCGCAGCTCGCGGCGCAAAATTTTGCCGACCGGCGTTTTGGGGAGATCTGTCCGGAACTCCACCACTTTAGGCTGTTTGTAGCCGGTGAGGTTCTCTTTGCAGAAAGCGCGCACGTCTTCTTCGCTCAGGTTGGGGTCTTTTTTGACGATCACCAACTTTACGGCTTCGCCGGTTTTGGCGTCTGCCACCCCGACACAGGCGCACTCCAACACACCGGGGATCTGGGTGACCACATCTTCAAGCTCCGTGGGGAACACGTTAAACCCGCTCACAAGGATCATGTCTTTTTTGCGGTCCACGATTTTGAAGAAGCCGCGGGCGTCGACCACCCCGATGTCACCGGTTTTAAAGTAGCCATCGGGCGTCATGACCTTGGCCGTCTCGTCCGGCCGCTGCCAATAACCCGCCATCACTTGCGGGCCTTTGATGGCAATCTCTCCACTCTGCCCTTGCGCGACCTCTATGCCCTCATCATCCAAGAGCTTCATGTAGGTGCTGGGCAAAGGCACACCGATCGTGCCGGTGAATTCCGTGGAGGTAATCGGGTTGCAACTCACGGTGGGCGAGGTCTCGCTCAGGCCGTACCCTTCGCAAATCGGGCAGCCGGTCTTGTCAAACCACAACTTGGCCACACCGCTCTGAACGGCGGTGCCACCGCCCACTGCAACTTTCAAATGGCTCCAGTCCACCTTGTTGAAGTCGGGGTGATTGGCCAAGCCATTGAACAGGGTGTTCACCGCAGGCAGACTGTGGATAGTGTGCTTGGATAGCTCTTTCAGTACCCCCGGAATGTCACGCGGGTTCGGAATCAAAATGAGCTTGCCACCGGTTCGGACCGACAGCATCATGCCCACCGTAAAGGCGAACACATGGTAGAGCGGCAAGGCACACACCGTGGTGGGCTGCTGATCAGCAGGCACCTTGGCCATGGCCGGTGCATACCAGGCCTCTGACTGCAATGCATTGGCGATGACGTTGCGGTGCAAGAGCACCGCACCTTTGGACACTCCGGTTGTGCCGCCGGTGTACTGCAGGACCGCCACATCGTCGGCCTTGATTTCGGGTTTTTTGAAGGGCGCTTTGGTGCCACGGGCAATGGCCTCGTTGAAACGCACTGCATCCGGCAGGCTGAAAGACGGCACCATCTTTTTGACGTTGCGGACCACGTAGTTCACCATGGTGCCCTTGAGCAGGCCCAAGCGGTCGCCCATGGCGCACAAGACCACGTGCTTGACCGGCGTAGCGGCGATGCACTTCTCCAGCGTGTGAGCAAAGTTCTCAATGATGACGATGGCCTTGGAGCCGGAGTCCTTGAGTTGGTGCTCCAACTCACGGGCGGTGTAAAGCGGGTTCACATTCACCACCACAAAACCGGCCCGCAAAATGGCGGCCACCGCAATCGGGTACTGCGGCACATTGGGCATCATGATGGCGACCCGGTCGCCCTTGCTCAGGCCCAGGCCTTGCAGGTAAGCGGCAAACGCCAAGCTCAAACTGTCGGTCTGACCGAAAGTGACATCTTTGCCCATGAAGTTGTAGGCCACGCGGCTTTCGTATTTGTGAAAGCTTTCTTCCAGCAACGCCACCAAGGAGGAGTATTTGGCAGGGTCGATGTCAGCAGGCACACCTTGTGGGTAGCTGCCGAGCCAAACGCGTTCAGTCATGTCTTGTGTCTCCGGTCAATTTTTATGCAGCCTGCTATTTTGATGCAGACGAACAAGCCCGCCCACGGTGTTTACCTTAGGCGGGCTGTACTTAGGCGTGCGCCTCTATTCGATGGCTTTACCCATGTCCTCGACGACTTTTTTGGCGTCACCGAACACCATCAGGGTCTTGTCCATATAGAACAACTCGTTGTCCAAGCCGGCATAACCCGCCGCCATGGAGCGCTTGTTCACGATGATGGTCTTGGCCTTGTAGGCCTCGAGAATTGGCATGCCGTAGATGGCGCTGCCCTTGGTGTGAGCGGCGGGGTTCACCACGTCGTTGGCGCCTAGGATGATGGCCACATCCGCTTGGCCGAATTCGCCGTTGATGTCCTCCATCTCAAACACCTGGTCGTAGGGCACTTCAGCTTCCGCCAGCAGCACGTTCATGTGACCGGGCATACGGCCCGCTACCGGGTGGATGGCGTATTTGACGGTGATGCCCTTCTCAGTGAGCTTGGCAGCCAGTTCTTTGACGGCGTGCTGAGCGCGGGCTACAGCCAAGCCGTAGCCGGGCACGATCACCACGGTTTCAGCATTGCCCAACACAAAGGCGGCGTCGTCTGCGCTGCCGCTTTTGACGGAGCGCTGTACCGCGGCACCCGCCGGGCCAGAGGACGCTTCGCCGCCGAAGCCGCCCAGAATCACGTTGAAGAACGAGCGGTTCATCGCCTTGCACATGATGTAACTCAGGATGGCGCCGCTGGAGCCGACCAGAGATCCAGCAATGATAAGCATGCTGTTGTTCAAGCTGAAGCCGATACCGGCTGCCGCCCAGCCGGAGTAGCTGTTGAGCATAGACACCACCACCGGCATGTCGGCACCGCCGATGGGGATGATGATGAGAACGCCCATCACGAAACTGAGCGCCAGCATCACAAAGAACGCAGTCCAGTTTTCGGTGAAGGCAAACATCAAACCCAAGCCCAGAGTGGCAAGACCCAACACCAGATTGAGCTTGTGCTGACCGGCGAACTGCACCGGTGCGCCCTGGAACAAGCGGAACTTGTATTTGCCACTGAGCTTGCCGAATGCGATGACCGAGCCGCTGAAGGTGATGGCGCCAATGGCCGCACCCAAGAACAACTCGAAGCGGTTGCCGGTGGGGATGGCCTCGCCCTTGGCGGCAATGCTGAAGGCCCAAGGCTCAGCCACCGCAGCCACGGCAATGAACACCGCCGCCAACCCGATCATGCTGTGCATGAAGGCCACCAGCTCGGGCATCTTGGTCATCTCCACGCGCTTGGCCATCAGCGTGCCAGCCGTGCCCCCCACCAACAAGGCACCCAGCACCCACACCATGCCGGCCATACCGTCCTGGCCAAGTTGCCCTGCGAGTTTGAAGATCAAGGCGCCGGTCGTGAAGACGGCCACGCCCATGCCCACCATGCCAAATACATTGCCGCGAATAGACGTCGTGGGATGCGAGAGCCCCTTGAGCGCTTGAATAAAACAGACGCTGGCGAAGAGATACAACAGAGTGACGAGGTTCAGGCTCATTCTTTAACTCCTGCGGTGGGGGCTTTCTTCTCTTTCTTTTTGAACATCTCCAACATGCGGCGGGTCACCATGAAGCCGCCAAAGACGTTCACGGCAGCGAGTGCAACGGCGAGAACACCCATGGTCTTGCCCAGGCCGGTTTCTGTCAGTGCAGCGGCCAGCATGGCCCCCACAATAACGATGGCCGAAATGGCATTGGTCACGGCCATCAACGGCGTGTGGAGTGCGGGCGTCACGGTCCAGACCACGTGGTAACCCACGTAAATGGCTAGCACAAAGATGATCAGGTTCAGGATAGTGGGGGAAACCATTTCCATGGTGTCGCTCCTTAAGTAAGGGTGGATACGGAGATATGCGTCAACACAGGCCTGTGGAGTGGCGCTTACTTGCGGCGCACTTCACCGCCGTGGGTCACCAGGCAGGCTGCCACGATGTCGTCTTCGAGATCGATATGCAAAGCGCCTTCTTTGTTGAGGATCAACTTCAAGAAATCCAACACGTTGCGCGCATAGAGGGAAGACGCGTCGGCCGCCACCAGTGCAGGCAGGTTGGTTTCGCCGATCAGGGTGACGCCATGTTTGACGACGGTTTTGTCAGCCTCGGACAGCGGGCAATTGCCTCCACCATTCGGCCCCTTACCCGCGGCGATGTCCACAATCACAGAACCGGGTTTCATGGACTTGACCATGTCCTCGGTGATCAGGGTGGGGGCTGCGCGACCGGGAATCAGCGCGGTGCTGATCACCACATCGGCCTGCGCCACGCGCTTGGCAACTTCAGCTTTCTGGCGGTCCAGCCAGCTCTGGGGCATGGGTTTGGCGTAACCGCCCACGCCTACAGCGGCTTCTTTTTCTTCATCCGTCTCGTAAGGAACGTCGATGAACTTGCCCCCCAGGGACTCCACTTGCTCTTTGACGCTGGGGCGCACGTCGGAGGCTTCAATGACAGCGCCTAGGCGCTTGGCGGTGGCAATTGCCTGCAAACCGGCCACGCCGACCCCCAAAATCACCACGCGGGCGGCTTTGACCGTACCGGCAGCTGTCATGAGCATCGGGAAGAAGCGCTGATATTTGTCGGCCGCCATCATCACGGCTTTGTAGCCGGCAATATTGGCCTGGCTGGAAAGCACATCCATGCTTTGTGCGCGTGTGGTGCGGGGTGCCGCCTCGAGGGCATAGGCATTGAGCTTGGCGGCTGCCAAGCGCTGCAGGCCTTCTGCATCAAACGGGTTGAGCATGCCCACCAAGGTGGCACCAGCCGTCATCAACGCGGCTTCTGCCTCCGTAGGGGTACGAACCTTGAGGACCAAGTCGCAGCTGAGCGCACCCGCCGCATCGGTGATGTCCGCGCCCGCAGCCACATAGGCCTCGTCCGTCACACTGGCTGCCACCCCAGCGCCGCTTTGGATACGAACCGTATGCCCTTGAGACTTCAGCTTTTTGACTGTTTCCGGGGTCACGGCAACTCGGGTCTCGCCCGCTAATGTTTCAGCGGGTACGCCTATCTGCATGCGGCTCTCCTATAAAGGTTGGATTCAAGCTGTCAGCAAGCTTACATGAGTTTCCCTGCATGCCATAGGGCTAAAGCTGCGAGTTTCGCCAAAGACTTTTGCGCTCAATGCACATAATCGAACATGATTGAACGATGGAAACCCAGTGTGACGGTGGCCGCGGTAATTGAACGCGACGGGCGCTTCTTGTTGGTCGAGGAGCACACCCCGGAGGGACTGCGGCTCAACAATCCGGCAGGCCATCTGGACCCGGGGGAATCGCCCGCCCAAGGCTGCGTGCGGGAGACACTGGAAGAAACCGCCCACCTCATGGAGCCCACCGCCTTGGTGGGCGTGTACCTCTCGCGGTTTGTAAGGCGCACTGCAAGCGGTACCGAAGACATCACCTACGTGCGGTTTGCCTTCTGCGGCACCGTCGGCCCTGAGCTGCAAGGGCGCAGTTTGGATGCCGGCATCGTAAGAACCTTGTGGCTCACGCCCGAAGAGGTTCGCGCCAGCCACGAGCGGCACCGCAGTCCCTTGGTTTTGCAGTGCATGGAGGACTACCTGCGCGGCCAGCGCTTCCCCTTGTCATTGGTACACACCGACCCCAGCCTGCTGAGCGCCACAGAATTGCTATAAAAATAATAGCTGCATGCGCATATTCCGCGTGGACCAGAGGTCTTTTTTACATAAAATCCAGCCAGCCATCGCGCCGACTAAAATGCCGGCATGAGCAAGCAAAGAATTGTGGTTGGATTGAGCGGCGGTGTCGACTCTGCGGTCACGGCCCACCTGCTAAAGCAGCAAGGCCATGAGGTCGTCGGCATTTTCATGAAAAACTGGGAGGATGACGACGACAGTGAATACTGCTCCTCCAACATCGACTTCGTGGATGCCGCAGCCGTGGCCGATGTGTTGGGCATTGAAATCGAACACGTCAACTTTGCAGCCGAATACCGTGACCGGGTGTTTGCGGAGTTCTTGCAGGAGTACCAGGCCGGGCGCACGCCCAACCCCGACATTCTCTGCAACGCAGAAATTAAGTTCAAGGCATTCTTAGACCACGCCATGCGCTTAGGCGCCGAAAAAATTGCCACCGGGCACTACGCCCGAGTGCGCTTCAATGAGGCCAATGGCCAACATGAGCTGCTCAAAGGCTTGGATCCCGCCAAGGACCAGAGCTACTTTTTGCATCGGCTGAATCAGGCGCAATTGTCCAAAACGCTGTTTCCAGTGGGTGAGCTTCATAAAACCGAAGTGCGCCGGATCGCAGACGACATCGGGCTGCCCAATGCCAAGAAGAAAGACTCTACGGGCATTTGCTTTATCGGGGAGCGCCCTTTCCGCGACTTCTTGAATCGCTACATCTCCAAAGAGCCCGGGCCGATCAAAAACCCCAAAGGCCACACCATCGGGGAGCATGTCGGCCTGTCGTTCTACACCCTGGGCCAGCGCCAGGGCTTGGGCATAGGTGGCATCAAGGCCAAAGGCGCGCAGCGCGGCAGCGGCGACCACAATCCCTGGTTTGTAGCGCGCAAGGATTTGGACAACAACACCTTGTGGGTCGTTCAGGGCCATGACCACCCTTGGTTGCTGTCAGACAGCTTGTCGGCGCTGAACGCAAGCTGGGTTGCAGGCACTCCGCCGGCCCCGCAAACTGCAGGGGCAAAAACACGCTACCGCCAAGCCGATGCACCCTGCACCTTCCAAGCCGATGGGGTGGCCACGTTCGCATTGCAGTTTCCGCAGGCGCAGTGGGCCGTGACGCCGGGCCAATCCGCCGTGCTGTACCAAGGCGAGGTTTGTTTGGGTGGGGGCGTGATTGAGCAGGCCTCTGCACTTGCTAGGTGAAAGCCCGCCGCACTGCCATCGCCTCAGCAAATATTCGTAAAAACCAGGGCTTTTTTGCCTTCGGAATTTGAAGTTGCAGTGCTAGTATGAATGCGCTTGGGCGCACGCTCCAGCCCACCCGTTACCTTGAGGATGTGCCTGTTATGTTTCACGTGCTGAGAAATGAAGATGGCTCGATTGCCTCGCTCGCTCGTACGGAAAGACCCGGCGGCGAACTGCTTCCGGATGACCACCCGGCGATTCAGGCGTTCCTGAAAGGTAGCAGCGGGAACGTATCCAGCTTCAGCGAGGCGGACGCAGAGTTTGTGCGGGTTCTGGAAGACCTGATAGACACTCTGATTGTGAAAAACATCATCCGGCACACCGATCTCCCCGTCGCCGCACAACAGAAAATCACCCGTCGCAAGGGCCTGCGCAATCGAATGCAAGGCGCTTTGAATCTATTAGGCGATGACCAGCGTATTATTTGAATGACTGTGCAATTGCCCACCTCCGCCGTAATCACGCCGCCCCCCAACAGTGGCTGGCGCATCAGTGAGCACAGCACACACGTCGATCCTTTGCTGGATAGTTTGGTTTCGCTGGCGCGGATCTACGGGATCACGACTACGCAAGCCGCTGTGTCAGCGGGTCTCCCCCTGGAAAACAACCTGATCACCCCGGCGCTGTTTCCCCGCGCTGCGGCCCGGGCAGGGCTGACTGCCCGCTTGGCGCGACGTAAACTAGACGATCTGCGCCCCGGACTCTTGCCGGTCATTTTGCTTTTGCAAAACAAACAAGCCTGCGTGTTTCTGGAATGGGTGGAAACCGATCAAGCGCGCGTGCGTTTTCCGGAGAGCGGCGAGTCTGGTGACGTGATCAGTCGCAAGGATTTGGAGGCTTTGTTTTCGGGAGTGGTGTTTTTTGTCCGCCCGGTGTTCAAATTTGATCCACGAACCCCGGCCACCGGTGAGCTCAAATCCAAGCATTGGTTCTGGAGCGTGGTGTTCCAGAATTGGCGCCTGTACCGTGACAGCTTGATTGCAGCGCTGCTGATCAACCTGTTTGCGCTGGCCATGCCGATGTTTTCGATGACGGTGTATGACCGCGTAGTCCCCAACCGTGCGGAAGAAACGCTGTGGGTGCTCACGGTAGGTGTCATTCTCATGATGCTGTTTGATACGGTGCTGCGGACGATGCGCGCATATATATTGGACACGGCCGGCAAGCGGATTGACGTGACACTGTCTGCGCGCATCATGGAGCGGGTGCTTGGCTTAAAGATGTCTGACCGGCCAGCGTCGGTCGGGTCTTTTGCCGCCAACCTCCGGGCGTTTGAGTCTGTTCGCGACTTTGTGGCGTCGGCCACGATCACGACGATTGTCGACCTGCCCTTTGTGCTGGTGTTCTTCCTGGCGCTGATCTGGATCTCGCCCTGGCTGGCAATACCCCCGCTTGTCTGCATCGTGCTGTTATTGATCGTATCCCTGATAACCCAGCGCAAGATGCAAGAGCTGGTCGAAACCTCCCAACGGGCCACATCCCAGCGAAACGCGACCTTGGTAGAGAGCCTTGTGGGTATTGAAACCATCAAATTCATGGTGGCGGAAAGCAGCTTTCAGCGACAGTGGGAGCAGAGCACCGTGTTCTTGGCGCAAACCAGCACAAAGCTGAAACTGCTGTCTAACGGAACCATGAACTTTGCACAGGCCATGCAGCAATTGGTGTCTGTCACCAGCATCATCGCGGGGGTGTATTTGCTGATTGCTAACCAAGTCAGCATGGGCGCCATCATTGCTGCGTCTATGTTGGCGGGTCGCGCGATGGCGCCATTTGGTCAGGTCGCAGGCCTTTTGTTGCAGTACCACAGCGCAAAAAGCGGCTTGGCGTCGGTAGACATGCATATGCAACAGCAACCCGAAAGAAGTGAAGACACCGCGTACCTTCACCGGGGCAGCTTTCAAGGCACCATCGAGTTCAAAAATGTGAGCTTTACTTACCCGGGGCAGGAGCAATCGGTATTGAGCAACGTCACATTCAAAATCCAGGCTGGCGAGAAGGTGGCCTTCATTGGGCGTATTGGGTCGGGCAAATCCACGATCCAAAGACTGATTTTGGGTCTGCAGCAACCGACAGAGGGGGCAATCCTGATCGATGGCATCGACGCGCGGCAGATTGATCCTGCCGAGTTGCGCCGGGCCGCAGGCTTCGTGTCGCAAGACGTGAGTCTCTTTTACGGCACTTTGAAAGAAAACATTGCGCTGGGCGCGCCTTTCGCAGACGACCAAGACATTCTGGCTGCAGCTGAAGTGGCAGGAGTCACCGAGTTTGCCAACAAGCACCCCAAAGGCTTTGACATGACCATCGGCGAGCGGGGTGAGTCCCTCTCAGGCGGGCAGCGGCAAGCAGTCGGCATCGCACGCGCCGTTCTTAATGACAGTCCGATGCTGCTTTTCGACGAGCCCAGCAGTGCGATGGACCACCAGAGCGAAGACGCCTTGAAGAGTCGCCTGAAGCGGTTCTGTTCCGGCAAAACCATGGTGCTGGTCACACACAGGACCTCGCTGCTTGAATTGGTGGACCGGCTGATCGTGATCGATAGCGGCAAGATCGTCGCAGATGGCCCCAAGGCACAGGTGGTGGAAGCACTGCAAAGCGGCCGTATTGGGAGGGCCTCTTGATGGATACCCCACCCAAAGAAAAAGCTTGGTGGATTCGATTGTGGGAGCGCATCTATGGCTTCTGCTCCCCTGCACTAGACCGGGCGTTGGACCTCACGGCGTCTAAAAAGGCCAGTCTCGACAGTGATTTTGATGCCAGCGCTGACTGGGCTATCGCAGAGCAGACGCCCCATGGGGCAAGAATCATCGTGTGGCTCAGTGCGCTGACCGTTGCAGTTTTGATAGTCTGGGCGGCATTGGCCGAGCTCGATGAAGTTACCCGAGGTGAAGGGAAAGTCATTCCTTCACGACAAATTCAGATTTTGCAAAGCCTGGATGGCGGCATCGTCTCCGAGATATTGGCCAGAGAAGGTCAAGTGGTAAAAACCGGCGACCTTTTGCTGAAGGTGGACCCGACACGGATGGTGTCGTCCCTGCGTGAAAACCAGTCGCAATACTTGTCACTCTTGGCTAAGGCCGCCCGCCTGAAGGCTCTGGCGGAAGGCTCGCGGTTTGTGCCCCCAGAAGAAGTGCTTAAAGAGGCGCCGCTGCTGGTCGAGCAAGAGAGGGCCCTGTATGAATCCCGCCGTGCCGAATTGGATGCGACAGTCGGGGTAGCGCGTCAACAATCGTCCCAACGATCGCAGGAGTTGATCTCTGTGCGCGCAAGGCGGGAGCAAGCAGCCCAGAGCTTTACCCTTACCGCCCGTGAGTTAGAGCTCACACGTCCGCTGGTCAAGTCCGGCGCTGTTTCTGACGTGGAGCTTCTGCGTTTGGAACGGGATGTCGCCCGGTACCGGGGTGAAAGAGACAGTGCGAACGCGGACATTCCACGGCTGGAATCCGCTGTTGCCGAGTCCAACCGAAAAATTCAGGAAGTGGAATTGACCTTCCGTAACATTGCGCGCTCTGAACTGAGTGAAACCAGTGCAAAACTGAGTGCGTTGTCTGAGGGCAGCACTGCACTTGAAGACCGGGTCAAACAAACCGAGATTCGATCGCCGGTAAACGGCACAGTCAAACAATTGCGCGTCAATACCGTGGGTGGGGTGGTGCAACCGGGCAAAGACTTGATTGAACTGGTTCCCTCTGACGACGCACTGCTGCTTGAGGCGCGCGTGTTGCCCAGAGATATTGCATTCTTGCGCCCCGGGCAAAAGGCATTGGTCAAGTTCACCGCTTATGACTTTGCCGTTTACGGCGGACTGGAAGCAACCCTCGAACAGATCAGCGCGGATAGCGTCATCGACGAAAAAGGGAATGCCTTTTTTGTGGTTAAAGTTCGCACGCTTGCCACCACCATCGGGCAAAAAAACCTGCCCATCATTCCTGGGATGGTGGCGGAGGTCGACATACTTACTGGAAAGAAGTCAGTACTAGCTTACTTGATGAAGCCTATCCTGCGAGCCAAATCCAACGCAATGACTGAACGATGAGACAAAACTCCGCGCCCCTGCTCGTCAGCAGCGATCCCGGCTTACTGAGGCACTGGCGGAGTGCGCTGGGCATCGAGTCGCCGATTGAGCTCGGCAGTTTCGCTGCCTTGAAAGGTCTGGTGCGCCGAACTGGTGACATCGTCTGGCTGGATTTGGCAGTGGCCGATATTCCCCCGTGGTCTGACCCTGTTTGGAACGAGCTGCTGCAACACAAAAAGCTGCGGATTCTGGCCGCCAGCTCTTACCCCAAGGACGAAGAGGCCATGATCGCGCTGGATAGAGGGTGTGCGGGCTACTGCCATGCGTTCGCAGACCCGGAAACGCTTCTTCAGGTCCACCAGGTGACTTCGGCCGACCATGTGTGGATCGGGCAACAACTGATGCAGCAATTGATCCAACGGGCCAATAGCGCAATGCCGATGAACAAACCGGTCCCGACCCTTTGGGCCGAACAACTGACCTCACGGGAGCGGGAAATCGCATCACTCGCAGCACATGGCGCGGCCAACGCGGTGATTGCAGCCCAATGCGACATCACCGAAAGAACGGTCAAAGCGCATTTGAGCGCTGTTTTTGAAAAACTGGGCGTTACGGACCGCCTGCAACTTGCGTTAAAAGTTCACGGGATCCAATAATTTTCGAAAACCTGTACTCCGGGACAATAGCTAAGACAGTTCAAAGGCTCTACATTGGTCAGTATTCAATGCTGATTCTGGAGTTTTTGACATGGCTACATCCCAAGTTTCCGCCCAAGCCCGTGGCGTCGTCGTAATTTTGCAGGGCAACGCATGGGTCGTATCTCCGGACGGAACTAAGCGTGCCATCAAGGTCGGCGACGAAATCCAAGAGGGTCAAGTCGTCATCACCGAGAACGGGACTCGCTTAGAGTTGGCTTTACCCAATGGGCAAGCCATCAGCTTGGAAGCTGGCAGAGAGCTGTTGATCGACGCCAATCTGCTGGGATTGAGCCCTACCGATGCCACTGAAGCCGCCTTACGGGACCTGAATAGCGGTTCAGCAGCCATTGAACAAATCATTGCGTCAGGCGGAGACCTGAGCACACAGCTCGAAGCGACCGCGGCCGGCCTCTCCGGCGGTGATGCCAGTGACTCTCATAGCTTCGTTCGCGTCATGCGAATCAATGAGTCCCTCAGTACAGCCTCCATTGATCGCGGCGCTGACACCCAAGAAACAGTCTTTGTACAAGAAAACGCCGCTACGCCTGCGGCACCAAGCATTGCCGGCATTAGCAACCCTGTACAGACTGAAGGCAACGTCTTGGTTTTCAGTGTCGCGCTCAATGCAAGTTCATCGGTGATTTCGACCTTTTCATTCAATTTAGGAGGTGGCTCGGCGATCAACTCGGATTACGGAAGTCCCACATTCAGCAATGGGGTCACGTTCGATCCCATTGGAAAAACGATTTCTGTCCCGCCAGGCGTGATTGGTTTTACCGTTTCTGTGCCGACTACGAATGATGCGGTCTTCGAGGGTAATGAAAGCGTTCCTATCGATATCGGCGGCGTCACCGGGACCGGAACCATATTGGATAACGACACCCCTTCTCTGGTCATCGCCGGCCCGGCCACCGTCAACGAAGCCGCAGGCACCCTGACCTACACCGTCACCCTGTCCAATGCCGCCAGCGGCCCCATCACCGTGGCCTACAACGCCACCAGTGGCACCGCCACTTCCGGCTCCGACTTCGCCGCCACCACCGGCATCCTGACGTTTGCCCCGGGCGTGACCAGCCAGACGTTTACCGTAGATATTTCCAACGACACCACGTTTGAAGGTGCCGAGAACTTCTCCGTCAATCTGTCGGCCCCCACCGGCGGCGCCACCATTGCCACCGGCTCCGTGACCACCACCATCAATGACGATGGCACCGGCGGCCCTCCCGGCTCCGACAACGACACCCCCGTCTTGTCCGTGGCCAACATCTCCGTCGCAGAAGGCGCCAGCGCCGTCTTCACCGTGAGCATCTCCAACCCCAGCACCAGCCCGGTGGTTTTCACACCAACCCTGGCCAGTGGCTCTGCCACCCTGGGCACCGATACCGCCGCCGCAAGCAACCTGGAGTTCAACAGCGGCACCGACGCCGCTCCCGTGTGGACTCCTGTGACCGGCAATGTGACCATCCCCGCAGGGGCCACCTCCGTGCAGCTGCGCCTGGCCACCACCGATGATGTGATCTCCGAAGGGCCCGAGTCCTTCACCCTCACCGCCACTCCGGTCTCCGGCGCCACCACCACGCCTGCCTCCGGCACCGCCACCATCACCGATAACGACGGTACGCCCCAGTTCTCCATCAATGACGTCACCGTCAATGAGGGCGCAGGCACCATCACCTTCACCGTCACCCTGTCCAACCCAGGCTCCAGCGCTTTGACTGTGGACTACGCCGCCGCCAGCGGCACCGCCTCCGTGGGCGCCGCCGGTAGCGACGTCACCGCAGGCTCCAGCGCTTTGGCTGGCACCTTGACCTTCGCCCCCGGCGTGCTCACCCAGACCGTGACCCTCAACGTCACCAATGACGCCGTCTACGAGGTCAGCGAGGCCTTTACCGTCAATCTCTCCAACGCCTCTGCCGGCTCTGCCATTGCCGATAACTCCGGCTCGGGCACCATCCGTGACGACGGCACCGGCTCGCCTCCGGGCGGCCCCACCGATAACGATGCGCCTAGCCTGGTCATCGCCGGCCCGGCCACCGTCAACGAAGCCGCAGGCACCCTGACCTACACCGTCACCCTGTCCAATGCCGCCAGCGGCCCCATCACCGTGGCCTACAACGCCACCAGTGGCACCGCCACTTCCGGCTCCGACTTCGCCGCCACCACCGGCATCCTGACGTTTGCCCCGGGCGTGACCAGCCAGACGTTTACCGTAGATATTTCCAACGACACCACGTTTGAAGGTGCCGAGAACTTCTCCGTCAATCTGTCGGCCCCCACCGGCGGCGCCACCATTGCCACCGGCTCCGTGACCACCACCATCAATGACGATGGCACCGGCGGCCCTCCCGGCTCCGACAACGACACCCCCGTCTTGTCCGTGGCCAACATCTCCGTCGCAGAAGGCGCCAGCGCCGTCTTCACCGTGAGCATCTCCAACCCCAGCACCAGCCCGGTGGTTTTCACACCAACCCTGGCCAGTGGCTCTGCCACCCTGGGCACCGATACCGCCGCCGCAAGCAACCTGGAGTTCAACAGCGGCACCGACGCCGCTCCCGTGTGGACTCCTGTGACCGGCAATGTGACCATCCCCGCAGGGGCCACCTCCGTGCAGCTGCGCCTGGCCACCACCGATGATGTGATCTCCGAAGGGCCCGAGTCCTTCACCCTCACCGCCACTCCGGTCTCCGGCGCCACCACCACGCCTGCCTCCGGCACCGCCACCATCACCGATAACGACGGTACGCCCCAGTTCTCCATCAATGACGTCACCGTCAATGAGGGCGCAGGCACCATCACCTTCACCGTCACCCTGTCCAACCCAGGCTCCAGCGCTTTGACTGTGGACTACGCCGCCGCCAGCGGCACCGCCTCCGTGGGCGCCGCCGGTAGCGACGTCACCGCAGGCTCCAGCGCTTTGGCTGGCACCTTGACCTTCGCCCCCGGCGTGCTCACCCAGACCGTGACCCTCAACGTCACCAATGACGCCGTCTACGAGGTCAGCGAGGCCTTTACCGTCAATCTCTCCAACGCCTCTGCCGGCTCTGCCATTGCCGATAACTCCGGCTCGGGCACCATCCGTGACGACGGCACCGGCTCGCCTCCGGGCGGCCCCACCGATAACGATGCGCCTAGCCTGGTCATCGCCGGCCCGGCCACCGTCAACGAAGCCGCAGGCACCCTGACCTACACCGTCACCCTGTCCAATGCCGCCAGCGGCCCCATCACCGTGGCCTACAACGCCACCAGTGGCACCGCCACTTCCGGCTCCGACTTCGCCGCCACCACCGGCATCCTGACGTTTGCCCCGGGCGTGACCAGCCAGACGTTTACCGTAGATATTTCCAACGACACCACGTTTGAAGGTGCCGAGAACTTCTCCGTCAATCTGTCGGCCCCCACCGGCGGCGCCACCATTGCCACCGGCTCCGTGACCACCACCATCAATGACGATGGCACCGGCGGCCCTCCCGGCTCCGACAACGACACCCCCGTCTTGTCCGTGGCCAACATCTCCGTCGCAGAAGGCGCCAGCGCCGTCTTCACCGTGAGCATCTCCAACCCCAGCACCAGCCCGGTGGTTTTCACACCAACCCTGGCCAGTGGCTCTGCCACCCTGGGCACCGATACCGCCGCCGCAAGCAACCTGGAGTTCAACAGCGGCACCGACGCCGCTCCCGTGTGGACTCCTGTGACCGGCAATGTGACCATCCCCGCAGGGGCCACCTCCGTGCAGCTGCGCCTGGCCACCACCGATGATGTGATCTCCGAAGGGCCCGAGTCCTTCACCCTCACCGCCACTCCGGTCTCCGGCGCCACCACCACGCCTGCCTCCGGCACCGCCACCATCACCGATAACGACGGTACGCCCCAGTTCTCCATCAATGACGTCACCGTCAATGAGGGCGCAGGCACCATCACCTTCACCGTCACCCTGTCCAACCCAGGCTCCAGCGCTTTGACTGTGGACTACGCCGCCGCCAGCGGCACCGCCTCCGTGGGCGCCGCCGGTAGCGACGTCACCGCAGGCTCCAGCGCTTTGGCTGGCACCTTGACCTTCGCCCCCGGCGTGCTCACCCAGACCGTGACCCTCAACGTCACCAATGACGCCGTCTACGAGGTCAGCGAGGCCTTTACCGTCAATCTCTCCAACGCCTCTGCCGGCTCTGCCATTGCCGATAACTCCGGCTCGGGCACCATCCGTGACGACGGCACCGGCTCGCCTCCGGGCGGCCCCACCGATAACGATGCGCCTAGCCTGGTCATCGCCGGCCCGGCCACCGTCAACGAAGCCGCAGGCACCCTGACCTACACCGTCACCCTGTCCAATGCCGCCAGCGGCCCCATCACCGTGGCCTACAACGCCACCAGTGGCACCGCCACTTCCGGCTCCGACTTCGCCGCCACCACCGGCATCCTGACGTTTGCCCCGGGCGTGACCAGCCAGACGTTTACCGTAGATATTTCCAACGACACCACGTTTGAAGGTGCCGAGAACTTCTCCGTCAATCTGTCGGCCCCCACCGGCGGCGCCACCATTGCCACCGGCTCCGTGACCACCACCATCAATGACGATGGCACCGGCGGCCCTCCCGGCTCCGACAACGACACCCCCGTCTTGTCCGTGGCCAACATCTCCGTCGCAGAAGGCGCCAGCGCCGTCTTCACCGTGAGCATCTCCAACCCCAGCACCAGCCCGGTGGTTTTCACACCAACCCTGGCCAGTGGCTCTGCCACCCTGGGCACCGATACCGCCGCCGCAAGCAACCTGGAGTTCAACAGCGGCACCGACGCCGCTCCCGTGTGGACTCCTGTGACCGGCAATGTGACCATCCCCGCAGGGGCCACCTCCGTGCAGCTGCGCCTGGCCACCACCGATGATGTGATCTCCGAAGGGCCCGAGTCCTTCACCCTCACCGCCACTCCGGTCTCCGGCGCCACCACCACGCCTGCCTCCGGCACCGCCACCATCACCGATAACGACGGTACGCCCCAGTTCTCCATCAATGACGTCACCGTCAATGAGGGCGCAGGCACCATCACCTTCACCGTCACCCTGTCCAACCCAGGCTCCAGCGCTTTGACTGTGGACTACGCCGCCGCCAGCGGCACCGCCTCCGTGGGCGCCGCCGGTAGCGACGTCACCGCAGGCTCCAGCGCTTTGGCTGGCACCTTGACCTTCGCCCCCGGCGTGCTCACCCAGACCGTGACCCTCAACGTCACCAATGACGCCGTCTACGAGGTCAGCGAGGCCTTTACCGTCAATCTCTCCAACGCCTCTGCCGGCTCTGCCATTGCCGATAACTCCGGCTCGGGCACCATCCGTGACGACGGCACCGGCTCGCCTCCGGGCGGCCCCACCGATAACGATGCGCCTAGCCTGGTCATCGCCGGCCCGGCCACCGTCAACGAAGCCGCAGGCACCCTGACCTACACCGTCACCCTGTCCAATGCCGCCAGCGGCCCCATCACCGTGGCCTACAACGCCACCAGTGGCACCGCCACTTCCGGCTCCGACTTCGCCGCCACCACCGGCATCCTGACGTTTGCCCCGGGCGTGACCAGCCAGACGTTTACCGTAGATATTTCCAACGACACCACGTTTGAAGGTGCCGAGAACTTCTCCGTCAATCTGTCGGCCCCCACCGGCGGCGCCACCATTGCCACCGGCTCCGTGACCACCACCATCAATGACGATGGCACCGGCGGCCCTCCCGGCTCCGACAACGACACCCCCGTCTTGTCCGTGGCCAACATCTCCGTCGCAGAAGGCGCCAGCGCCGTCTTCACCGTGAGCATCTCCAACCCCAGCACCAGCCCGGTGGTTTTCACACCAACCCTGGCCAGTGGCTCTGCCACCCTGGGCACCGATACCGCCGCCGCAAGCAACCTGGAGTTCAACAGCGGCACCGACGCCGCTCCCGTGTGGACTCCTGTGACCGGCAATGTGACCATCCCCGCAGGGGCCACCTCCGTGCAGCTGCGCCTGGCCACCACCGATGATGTGATCTCCGAAGGGCCCGAGTCCTTCACCCTCACCGCCACTCCGGTCTCCGGCGCCACCACCACGCCTGCCTCCGGCACCGCCACCATCACCGATAACGACGGTACGCCCCAGTTCTCCATCAATGACGTCACCGTCAATGAGGGCGCAGGCACCATCACCTTCACCGTCACCCTGTCCAACCCAGGCTCCAGCGCTTTGACTGTGGACTACGCCGCCGCCAGCGGCACCGCCTCCGTGGGCGCCGCCGGTAGCGACGTCACCGCAGGCTCCAGCGCTTTGGCTGGCACCTTGACCTTCGCCCCCGGCGTGCTCACCCAGACCGTGACCCTCAACGTCACCAATGACGCCGTCTACGAGGTCAGCGAGGCCTTTACCGTCAATCTCTCCAACGCCTCTGCCGGCTCTGCCATTGCCGATAACTCCGGCTCGGGCACCATCCGTGACGACGGCACCGGCTCGCCTCCGGGCGGCCCCACCGATAACGATGCGCCTAGCCTGGTCATCGCCGGCCCGGCCACCGTCAACGAAGCCGCAGGCACCCTGACCTACACCGTCACCCTGTCCAATGCCGCCAGCGGCCCCATCACCGTGGCCTACAACGCCACCAGTGGCACCGCCACTTCCGGCTCCGACTTCGCCGCCACCACCGGCATCCTGACGTTTGCCCCGGGCGTGACCAGCCAGACGTTTACCGTAGATATTTCCAACGACACCACGTTTGAAGGTGCCGAGAACTTCTCCGTCAATCTGTCGGCCCCCACCGGCGGCGCCACCATTGCCACCGGCTCCGTGACCACCACCATCAATGACGATGGCACCGGCGGCCCTCCCGGCTCCGACAACGACACCCCCGTCTTGTCCGTGGCCAACATCTCCGTCGCAGAAGGCGCCAGCGCCGTCTTCACCGTGAGCATCTCCAACCCCAGCACCAGCCCGGTGGTTTTCACACCAACCCTGGCCAGTGGCTCTGCCACCCTGGGCACCGATACCGCCGCCGCAAGCAACCTGGAGTTCAACAGCGGCACCGACGCCGCTCCCGTGTGGACTCCTGTGACCGGCAATGTGACCATCCCCGCAGGGGCCACCTCCGTGCAGCTGCGCCTGGCCACCACCGATGATGTGATCTCCGAAGGGCCCGAGTCCTTCACCCTCACCGCCACTCCGGTCTCCGGCGCCACCACCACGCCTGCCTCCGGCACCGCCACCATCACCGATAACGACGGTACGCCCCAGTTCTCCATCAATGACGTCACCGTCAATGAGGGCGCAGGCACCATCACCTTCACCGTCACCCTGTCCAACCCAGGCTCCAGCGCTTTGACTGTGGACTACGCCGCCGCCAGCGGCACCGCCTCCGTGGGCGCCGCCGGTAGCGACGTCACCGCAGGCTCCAGCGCTTTGGCTGGCACCTTGACCTTCGCCCCCGGCGTGCTCACCCAGACCGTGACCCTCAACGTCACCAATGACGCCGTCTACGAGGTCAGCGAGGCCTTTACCGTCAATCTCTCCAACGCCTCTGCCGGCTCTGCCATTGCCGATAACTCCGGCTCGGGCACCATCCGTGACGACGGCACCGGCTCGCCTCCGGGCGGCCCCACCGATAACGATGCGCCTAGCCTGGTCATCGCCGGCCCGGCCACCGTCAACGAAGCCGCAGGCACCCTGACCTACACCGTCACCCTGTCCAATGCCGCCAGCGGCCCCATCACCGTGGCCTACAACGCCACCAGTGGCACCGCCACTTCCGGCTCCGACTTCGCCGCCACCACCGGCATCCTGACGTTTGCCCCGGGCGTGACCAGCCAGACGTTTACCGTAGATATTTCCAACGACACCACGTTTGAAGGTGCCGAGAACTTCTCCGTCAATCTGTCGGCCCCCACCGGCGGCGCCACCATTGCCACCGGCTCCGTGACCACCACCATCAATGACGATGGCACCGGCGGCCCTCCCGGCTCCGACAACGACACCCCCGTCTTGTCCGTGGCCAACATCTCCGTCGCAGAAGGCGCCAGCGCCGTCTTCACCGTGAGCATCTCCAACCCCAGCACCAGCCCGGTGGTTTTCACACCAACCCTGGCCAGTGGCTCTGCCACCCTGGGCACCGATACCGCCGCCGCAAGCAACCTGGAGTTCAACAGCGGCACCGACGCCGCTCCCGTGTGGACTCCTGTGACCGGCAATGTGACCATCCCCGCAGGGGCCACCTCCGTGCAGCTGCGCCTGGCCACCACCGATGATGTGATCTCCGAAGGGCCCGAGTCCTTCACCCTCACCGCCACTCCGGTCTCCGGCGCCACCACCACGCCTGCCTCCGGCACCGCCACCATCACCGATAACGACGGTACGCCCCAGTTCTCCATCAATGACGTCACCGTCAATGAGGGCGCAGGCACCATCACCTTCACCGTCACCCTGTCCAACCCAGGCTCCAGCGCTTTGACTGTGGACTACGCCGCCGCCAGCGGCACCGCCTCCGTGGGCGCCGCCGGTAGCGACGTCACCGCAGGCTCCAGCGCTTTGGCTGGCACCTTGACCTTCGCCCCCGGCGTGCTCACCCAGACCGTGACCCTCAACGTCACCAATGACGCCGTCTACGAGGTCAGCGAGGCCTTTACCGTCAATCTCTCCAACGCCTCTGCCGGCTCTGCCATTGCCGATAACTCCGGCTCGGGCACCATCCGTGACGACGGCACCGGCTCGCCTCCGGGCGGCCCCACCGATAACGATGCGCCTAGCCTGGTCATCGCCGGCCCGGCCACCGTCAACGAAGCCGCAGGCACCCTGACCTACACCGTCACCCTGTCCAATGCCGCCAGCGGCCCCATCACCGTGGCCTACAACGCCACCAGTGGCACCGCCACTTCCGGCTCCGACTTCGCCGCCACCACCGGCATCCTGACGTTTGCCCCGGGCGTGACCAGCCAGACGTTTACCGTAGATATTTCCAACGACACCACGTTTGAAGGTGCCGAGAACTTCTCCGTCAATCTGTCGGCCCCCACCGGCGGCGCCACCATTGCCACCGGCTCCGTGACCACCACCATCAATGACGATGGCACCGGCGGCCCTCCCGGCTCCGACAACGACACCCCCGTCTTGTCCGTGGCCAACATCTCCGTCGCAGAAGGCGCCAGCGCCGTCTTCACCGTGAGCATCTCCAACCCCAGCACCAGCCCGGTGGTTTTCACACCAACCCTGGCCAGTGGCTCTGCCACCCTGGGCACCGATACCGCCGCCGCAAGCAACCTGGAGTTCAACAGCGGCACCGACGCCGCTCCCGTGTGGACTCCTGTGACCGGCAATGTGACCATCCCCGCAGGGGCCACCTCCGTGCAGCTGCGCCTGGCCACCACCGATGATGTGATCTCCGAAGGGCCCGAGTCCTTCACCCTCACCGCCACTCCGGTCTCCGGCGCCACCACCACGCCTGCCTCCGGCACCGCCACCATCACCGATAACGACGGTACGCCCCAGTTCTCCATCAATGACGTCACCGTCAATGAGGGCGCAGGCACCATCACCTTCACCGTCACCCTGTCCAACCCAGGCTCCAGCGCTTTGACTGTGGACTACGCCGCCGCCAGCGGCACCGCCTCCGTGGGCGCCGCCGGTAGCGACGTCACCGCAGGCTCCAGCGCTTTGGCTGGCACCTTGACCTTCGCCCCCGGCGTGCTCACCCAGACCGTGACCCTCAACGTCACCAATGACGCCGTCTACGAGGTCAGCGAGGCCTTTACCGTCAATCTCTCCAACGCCTCTGCCGGCTCTGCCATTGCCGATAACTCCGGCTCGGGCACCATCCGTGACGACGGCACCGGCTCGCCTCCGGGCGGCCCCACCGATAACGATGCGCCTACGGTTGCTGTCTCGGTATCTCCTGCCAGCGTGGCAGAAGATGGCGCCACCAACCTGGTGTACACCTTCACCCTGAGCAATCCGTCTGCGTTTGCCACCACGGTGAACTACACCCTCAGCGGCTCGGCCACTAACGGCACCGACTACACCGGCTCGGCCCTCACAGGGACTGTGACCATTCCGGCAGGTTCGACCACGGCCACTATCACCATTGACCCCACAACGGACACCACGTTCGAGGGCAATGAAACGGTCATCGCCACCATCAACAGCGCCACCAGCAACGCAGTGGCTCTTACGGCTACGACCGCTGCGGCCACCGGCACTATCACCAACGATGACACCGCTCCTGTGGTCTCCATCGCCGTGACTCCAAGCACCATCGCTGAAGACGCGGCTGCCGGTAACGTGATGACCTACACCGTCTCCCTGAGCAACCCCAGCTCCGTCGATACGGTGGTCACTTACACCCTCACTGGCTCTGCCACCGAGGGTACCGACTACGTCACCGCGGCGACCCGTACCGTCACTATCCTGGCCGGTCAGACCTCTGCGACTTTCACGGTCGATCCGACCAGCGATACCGTCTTTGAATCCAATGAGTCTGTGATCGCCACTGTGACTACCGCCACCGGCGGGGCCACTGTCAGTGCGACCAATAATGTCGCCACCGGCACTATCACCGACAACGACCAGCCTACGGTTGCTGTCTCGGTCTCTCCTGCCAGCGTGGCAGAAGATGGCGCCACCAACCTGGTGTACACCTTCACCCTGAGCAATCCGTCTGCGTTTGCCACCACGGTGAACTACACCCTCAGCGGCTCGGCCACTAACGGCGCCGACTACACCGGCTCGGCCCTCACAGGGACTGTGACCATTCCGGCAGGCTCGACCACGGCCACCATCACTATTGACCCCACAACGGACACCACGTTCGAGGGCAATGAAACGGTTATCGCCACCATCACCAGCGCCACCAGCAACGCGGTGGCTCTGACGGCCACGACCGCTGCGGCCACCGGCACTATCACCAACGATGATTTCGCACCTGTATTGGATCTGGACATCAACAACTCCAGTACCGCCACAGGAGCGAACTTCATTACGAGCTACACCGAGAATGGTGCTCCTATATCGATTTCTGACTCAGACATCACTATCACGGATGCAAATGGCACCAACCTCGCTAGTGCCACCATTACGCTGACAAACGGACAAACGGGCGATGTATTGGCTGTAGGAAGCTTGCCTTCGGGCATTGCAGCATCAATCACGGGCAATGTCATTACCCTGACGGGGAATGCTAACTTGGCGAATTACCAAGATGCCATCCGCGCCATCACCTTTGCCAGCACAAGCGAAAACCCCAGCAACATTGCTCGCACTATAGAAGTAGTGGTGAATGACGGGGCGAACGCGTCAAACACCGCAATTACAACAATCAATGTGGTCAGCGTAAACGACGCACCAATAGTGATTAACCAATCTGCAAGCGTCTCCGAAGAAGGCTTGGCAGTAGGCTTGGCGGATACCACCGGATCACCGGACACCACAAACTTGAAGACTGTTAGCGGCACACTGGTTTCGACCGATGTTGATAGCCCTAGCGCGACTTGGTCTTTCACATCCGCGCCCTCAGGCATCACTTCAAACGGCATTGCGGTGGTCTGGACATTAAGCGGGCAAACCTATACGGGGCGGGCCGGCTCGGTCGATGTAGCAACCATTAGCCTAACAAGCGGTGGCAACTACACCTTTGATTTATTAGCGCCGATTGATCACGCAGGTGCCGGTGAGGATGTAAGGGCACTCAATTTCGTCGTCAGCGCAAATGATGGGGCATTGAGTGGCAGCGGTACGCTGACTATCAACGTTGAAGACGACTCACCATCCACAAGAGCGGTTAGCCACAATATCTATGTCGGCGTAGACGCCCTCAGCGTAAACACATTACAAGCCGGCTTTATCAACGCTGTCCTGGATGACGGCAATGCGCTTGCGGCGACAGAGGGAGGGGATACGGATGCCCAGCGCGAGGTGCTGCGGTGGGGTACGGGCAGCACGCAATCGGGCTACACGTTGGTGGATAACACCTCTTTCACTTCAGCGGCAGGTAATGCTGTTGCGTTGAATCAGTTATTCCAAGTCGGCACGTTTACCCATAACAACTTCCCAGTGACTGGAAATCCGCTGAACTACACTGACCTGACATTGGCATTCAATGTAGTGATCAACGGAGTTACCACGAATGTGCCTTTCACCATTCGCCTAGACCATACGGAAACTCCAAACACCAGTACTCCAACGGATGATGCTTCCCGTGACATCATCACCCTGCCTACCTCTAGCTCCACAATTAATATTGCAGGACAGAATTACGTTGTCAATTTCAATGGATTCAGAGATGCGAATGGCAATTTGGTCACGCAAATCTTTACACAGGAACAACAGGCGTCGAGCTTTGGAATCTTCGCTTCGATCACTACCGTTGAACCATTGCCCACCGCAACCGGAAACGTCTTTGCTCAAGGTGGGGCAGACGGGTTGGCGAACTCCGGTGTTGTATGGAGCGGGACAAGCAGCTTAGGTTCATTCGTTGGCAATAGTGACGGGACTTACACCTTCACAATGAATGAAGCGACACGTGGTGCCATCAGGACGGGTGATCAATTAACCGCCACCTACAACTACACGATTACAGATAAAGATGGAGATACATCCACTAATGTTTTGACATTGAATCTGAGCGGCCATCAAAACTTAGAAGGGACTGCCGCCGCGAATACTTTGACCGGCAGCGATTCCGTGAGCGATATTATTTATGGCTATGCAGGCAATGACACCATTAACGGCCGAGCCGGTAATGATGTCCTCATTGGCGGAGCTGGGAATGACTCGCTCACCGGTGGAACAGGGTCAGATACGTTTAGGTGGTCGCTCAACGACCAAGGGACCAACGCTGCCCAAGCTGTGGACACAGTTACTGACTTCAGTGCTGCTACCTTTGCTTCCGGGGGCGATCGTATCGACTTGCGTGATTTGTTATCAGGCGAAAACAGCGCGACTTTGGATAAGTACTTGCATTTCAGTACAAACGGTACTGAAACTGTGCTTCAAATCAGTACGACAGGCGCATTCACTGCGGGGCATTCAATTGGAGGCACATTTGCGGATGTGACGAACAATACAGTCCAGCGAATCGTGTTCTCCGGTGTAAACCTCACGTCCGGATTTACCACTGACCAGCAACTAATCAATGACTTAATTTCAAAAGGAAAGTTGATTACTGACTAATAGGGTCTGCACAAGAAAGCCGAAGAGAGGACCTCCAAGACTCTTCGGCTTTCCCAGACCGCACTACTCATTCGGTAGTGGCGAAAGTCATTCGCCGTTAACAATTACGGACAGACCGTCTGTAAAGCAACTTAATGAGCCGAAAGCCAGCCAACTCTCCGTTCGGACGGATTTGGTCATTTTTCTTGACACATACCCTCCAGAAATGGAGGCCAAGCCTTTTACGATTGAGCTTTATCTGGACAGAAGTGAGATCGCAGTGGCCGCATAAAGGGCAAGCTTTCTCGTAGGTATCGCCTTTTCTAGCGAAAAGCTTTACTCAACCAAGAGGAGGGCCGCAACCCAAAGAGATTGGCACCACTGCGGATCGCAGTCAAGCAGCAGGGACGTCCTTCACTGCAGGCCCAGTTGCGCCATCAAAGCCCAAGGCCTTCAACGCGTCGATCTCAGCATCAGTCGAAACTCCCTCAGCCAAGACCAAAAGTCCAATATTGTGAGCAATCCCGCAAAGACCTTTTAAGAAGGCCGCGTTACCCGCATTGGCATCAACACCCCGGACGAAACTAGAGTCAACTTTCAAATAGTCGAGTCCCAAGTCATGCAACTGCCCGATTTGACTGAAGCGATGACCAAAGTGCTCCAAACCTACGTGACAACCGTGCAGCTTTAGCTGCGGACATAGCGCCCGGAATGCATCCAAATGCTTGAAAGCACCTTCCTCTGCGACCTCAAGCCAAAGCCGATCAGCGGCCCCCGCACTCTGGCGAACCAAAGCAATCAGCTTCGGAATAAAGGAACGGTCCGCCAATGAGCTCGCGGAGAGGTTGATAGCCAATCCCGGAAGCGCAGGCGACCTCGTTAAATCTTGCAACCCAAGCTCCACGGCCTTGAGGTCCAAATCAGCCGTCAACTTCAGTCGCTCTGCAATCGGTAAAAAACGCCCGGCCGGCAACCACTCTCCGCGCTCGTCAAACATCAAGCGCAAAGGGCACTCGCGGTGCGATAGGCCGCCAGACATGGTCATTACGGGGAAAGAAATGAGGCGCACCCAGCCATGCTCCAAAGCACGTCGGATCATGATGGCCCACTGGTCTGCAGTACGTGGCAAATCATCATCTGTTGATACGCGAGCCTCTTGAACACTGTTTGCCTGGGAGGCCTCTGCAGTCGCCAGCGCACTGTCGATCCGAGCCAGAAGCTCACCGATGTTTTCGCCTTGGCTGAAACGTCCATAGCCCACTGCTGCTGTGTTACCGCCCTCCACAAAAGGCGCAGCCTCTTTAATCAGTACTTGGATGAGTCGGCTTGCGAGCTCTTGCCCCTCCACGTTGGCTGGCACTAAAAGCGCAAAATCAGCACCGTTCAGTCGGGCAGGCACGCTCTCTGAGTAGGCTTCGGCTACCCGCTTGAGGACATGTCCGGTCAACTTCAAGAAGTCGTCCGTCGCTGCACGCCCCAGACGCCGGTTGATACCCGCCAGATCCGCCAAACGAACCATCAACAGCAAACCACCTGAAGAGTCTTCCGCGTCCATGCTTTGACGCAATCGCGCCATGAAGTAAGCGCGATTAGCCAATCCAGTCAAGTTGTCAAAATTAGCCTCCTGCCTGACTTGCTCAAGGCGAAGGGCTTCATCGTCAAACATTGACTTCAGGCGCCCGACCGTTGCATTCATCGCGCTGGCGAGCTGCTTCAGCTCTGGTACCTTGGGCTCCTCTACCGTAACGAAGCGTCGCTGCGTAATAGCCGTCGCTTGTTCGATCACCGTGTCTAAAGGTCGCCGCAAGCGCCCCAATACCGAGCTCCCCAGCCAGCCGCCCACCAAGCCAGCCAAAGCGAGTGCCAGTGTCATGTCACACGCACTTTTCCATAAAGCGCCATATGCAAAACGGCTATGGCTGATCAGCGTAACCGTGCCGAACTGCTTCCAGCCATTGGATATCTGCGCCTGCCCCGGAGCCGATTGAATCGGAAGCAATGCCGCAAACCATGCGGGTGCATCGAACTCTCCCTGTGGCGCAATCCGCTCCGAAATTACATTACCCGTCGGATCCAGCACACGCACAAGTTGGTAGTGACCGCTATCAAATAAAGACGCAGACACCAAATCCACACTCACCGGATCCGGATCACTCTGGCTCAAAGCAAGCGCCAGCGCAGAGGCATTGTCTGTATTCTTGATCGCCAACTGCGACTCCAGATAGCCCCGTGCCGAGAGCAGTGATGCCAACAAGCCCCCACCAAGGGCCAGCAACATGCTGGCAATGATCGCCAGCCAAAGTTGTCGGTACATAGACATGGGTATTTCCTCTTCCTACTGAATTACTCAAAGCCTTCGGCCTTAGCCCGGCGCAATAAATCTTCCCAGCGCGACAAACGCCCGGTTCCACCGGCCGCAGGGCTCGCGCCCGCAGCCCCAGTGAAAACGCCCGTACTGTTAAAACTAAATACCGGAACCAAGTCCGGTCGACGCGAAGCCAGCTTGATCTCGCCGACCAAGTTGTCCATCACCAAAGGCTCGGCATCCGGCGTGGCATAAAAGGCCAGCACCATATGCGCTTGAGTCGCATCAGAAGTGCCCGTTTTTGCACGCACATAAATAAATCGCAGCTTATCCGGCGCCATCCCGACCTGAAGCAGCGTGAAGTACTTGGCAATTGCAAAGTCTTCACAATCTCCAGCACCGCGCCCCAGTGTCTCGACCGGCGTCGCCCAATAGTCTGTCTGCCCCCAAACGGAAGTGTCTTCACCAAACTGCACCTGTTGATTTACGAAGCTGTTGACGCGCTTGAGGCGGTCTGCATCTCCCAACTCCGATAAGGAGGGGAGAAGTTTGCGCCATGCATCGAACCGAGACTGAGACGTTGCGCCCCAACGCTGTGCGAAAGACGCCTGAACCGCATCAATACCAGCCCCCACGTGAACGCTCAGCATCACCCCGCCCAAAAGCGCTAAAACTAATGGCATCTGCATACGCAATAAAGCGCTCGCAACAGAAACCATTAATTTGTTAAAGACGATGCGCATTACGCAAAAAATAGAAATAACGGGCGTTTGTCACAAAATGGCTATTCTCATTTTGACCTAAAGGGTTAAAATTGCAAGTTGGGCCCAATCAAGTCGAGCCTTTTTGTAACGACTTGTTTTTGATTTCGACTCCTCTAGTCACCTGCTGGAAAAGCGGGTACAGCTGAAAAATGACCTATCGCACTCCATTAGCTCTTGCAATTACCAGTCTTTTCCTTACCGGTTTTTCGAATGCTCAGCTTGCGACCCAGCTGTCTAGCGCTGTTGAAAAAGCGATTTTGGAAAACCCAGAGGTCAAACTCAAACACAAGAATCTGATGGCAAGCTCCAACGAGCGCGCCGTTGCTGAAGGAGGATTCAAACCGCGGATTGACTTGGAGGCCTCAGTGGGTGAGAAGTCCACGTTCTCCCCCGGATTGTCTGGAGATCGCGCGTACTCCAACTCGACCGCTAGCTTGCAGTTGCGACAAACACTGTTTGACGGCTTTGCCACCGCAAGCGATGTGCGGCGCTTGGGCTACAGCCGTATGGCAGCCTATTACGATCTCCTAGCCAGCAGCGACAACATTGGACTGGAAGCTGCACGCGCGTATTTGGATGTTCAGCGGTTCCGCGAGCTGGTCGAACTCGCCAAAGAGAACTATGCCAATCACTTAGACGTGTTCAACCGCTTGGAATCACGGGTCAAAGCAGGAGTGGGCCGTCGGGTTGATCTGGAGCAAGCGTCCGGCCGCTTGGCACTCGCCGAATCCAATTGGCTGACTGAAGCATCTAACTTGCATGATGTCTCCTCACGTTATCAGCGCTTGGTTGGTGAACAGCCCGCCGCTGACCTCAGCCCCATCCCTAACTTGACACCATCGCTTCCAGCGCGCGAGAACTATGTGGGTAACGCTGTGCGCGGTAACCCTGAGTTTCTGGGTGCGGTGTCCAACATTCGCGCATTCCGTGCAGATGCTGAATTGCGCAAGGCCGCAAACTACCCGACCTTGGAGTTCCGCGCGTCGCAGAGTTTTGAGACAAACCGCTCCGCAGTGACCGGCGACTACCGCGACTCTGCGGTCCAGCTGGTTCTGAACTACAACTTGTACCGCGGCGGCTCTGACCAAGCTCGCATCCGCCAATACGTAGACAAGCTCAACGCCACTTACGATCTCCGTGACAAAGTCTGCCGGGACGTGCGCCAAACTGCCCGAATCGCGCTGAATGATGTGGCAAAGCTCGAGTCCCAAATCGGCTTTTTGAGCCAGCATGAGCTCTCCACGTCCAAGGCGCGTGAAGCCTACCGCCAGCAATTTGATATCGGCCAACGCTCATTGCTAGATTTGCTGGACACCGAAAACGAATATTTCCAAGCACGTCGTGCGCTGGTCAATGCCGAATACGACTTGTCGCTGGCCAAAGCACGGGTTTTAGGTGCCAACGGAACCCTATTGAGCGCGCTCAAGCTTCGCCCTTTGGAAGTAGCTGTCCCTCAGGAAAGTGGTGGCACGGACGCCAACGACGACGCGATGCTTTGCGCCAGTGACCTGGGCCCCGATATAGTTCTCGACAAGAGCACCTTGCCCCAACCCACTTTGGCAACCCCCATCGCGGCGGCTCCGGCACCGGCACCTTTGCAGGCACCGGTGGCCCCAACTGCACCCGCCAAAGCTTTGTGTGATGCTGTCGCACCCTCTGTGGAAAAGTGGATTGCAGCCTGGAACGGCAAAGACATCAACGGCTATTTCAGCGCCTACTCCGACAGCTTTGTACCTGCACAAGGCCTTAGCCGCTCCCAGTGGGAAAACTTGCGTAAAAAGCGGGTGGGCAAGCAAGGTGGAATCTCTACCGTGCTGAAAAACATCACCCCCGCGCGCTGCGATGGCAATACAACGGAAGTCTCTTTCACCCAAGAATACGGTTCTGAAGACTACCGCGACACCGTTGAGAAAACACTCTCGATGGAATATGCCAACGGCGCCTGGAAAATCCTGAAAGAAACCGTCACCAAAGGTCGCACCTTCTAAGCTGCAGGCCTTCACAAAAAAAGCGACCCGAGGGTCGCTTTTTTTATGAGCTTCACCAAGCGGCAGAGCCGCTGTTGCTGCTCAAACTCCGGTGAGCAGGCCTTAGAACGGAATGTCGTCGTCCATGTCGTCAAAGCCGCTGGCCTGGCGCGGTGCAGGAGCCTGGCGAGGCGCAGGGGCCGGCGCAGCAGCGCGCGGGGGCGGTGCCATGCGGCGGGGTGGTGGCGCACCACCCTCATCGCCCGCATCCGAAGGGCCGCCCATGCCTTCACGACCGCCCAACAATTGCAGCTCGGTCGCCACGATATCGACCGTATTCTTTTCGATACCGGACTGATCGGTGTATTTGCCGTATTTCAAACGCCCTTCGACGTAGATAGGGCGGCCTTTTTTAACGTACTCACCGGCGATCTCTGCCAAGCGGTCGTAAAAAGTCACACGGTGCCATTGGGTATCTTCTACGGTTTCGCCCGTATTGCGGTCTTTGCGACGGCTACTGGTGGCCACACTGACGTTCGCCACCGCCTGACCGGAGGGCAAGTAGCGGATTTCAGGATCGCGGCCGCAATTGCCGACCAGAATGACTTTATTGACGGATGCCATGGTTTTCTCCAGATTAGTCGCTGATTATCCCGCCTTTGCCACAGGTTTAGCAGCAGGCGCCTCCATTCGCCAGGCGACGAGCAGCCATGCCACCATGGCGCCACCACTGGCCACAAACAGGGCCTGAGCCCCGGCGGACTTGACCAACCAGCCGCCCAAAGCGCCCCCAGCAAAGAAACCCAGGGACTGCAAGGTGTTGTAAACCCCCAGTGCCGCACCACGGGCCGACGCTGGCGCCGCCTTCGAGGCCAAGCTGGGCTGACTGGCCTCCAGCACATTGAAGCCGCAAAAAAACACAAACAACACCAGACCCATGGCCCAGACACTGGGCCCAGCCTGGGTGAGCAGCCACAACGCCACTTGCACCACCGCAATCAGCCCGATAGCGGACAAAAACACCGCGCGCAGGTAACCTTTTTTCTCAAGCGGAAAGAGGGTGGCCCCCATAACGAAGAACGAGGCCAACACCGCCGGCAGGTACACCTGCCAATGTTGATCGCGCGCCAATCCCGCTTGCACCAACATGGCAGGCAGCGCCACCCACATGGCCAATTGCACTGCGTGGAGTACAAAAACACCGAAATCCAATCGCAGCAAAGCCGGGTGGCGCAGCACTGCAAGCACGCCGCTTCTGGCTTGGTCGACCTGCTGCAGCGGCGCCGGCGGTACCCACCAGATCACTACTGCGACCCCGCCCAGCGCTAACGCGGAGGTCAGGGCAAACAAGCCGTGCAAGCCGATGTGAGCTGCGAGCAAGGGCGACAGCACCAGTGACAAAGCAAACATCAGCCCGATACTCGCCCCCACCAAAGCCATGGCTTTGGTGCGCACGATGTCCCGGGTCTGGTCTGCCAACAAGGCAGTCACCGCTGCGGATATAGCCCCTGCGCCTTGAACCGCCCGGCCGGCTACCAGCCACTCAAGAGTGGGCGCCCACGCGGCCACAGCACTCCCCAGCGCAAACACCAGCAATCCAACGACCATCACCGGTTTGCGCCCGAACCGGTCAGAAGCAATACCGAAGGGAATCTGCAACAAGCCCTGCGTCAAGCCATACACGCCCATTGCAATCCCCACCAGCGCCGCATCGTCCCCACCGGGGTATTTGCGGGTTTCCAACGCGAATACCGGAAGCACCAGAAAAAGCCCCAGCATCCGCAACGCAAAAATCAGTGCCAGCGATGCACTGGAGCGCCGCTCCAGCGGGGTCATGGTGGTATCGGGATCAGTGGGGACGGACAAATCGGTCACTCTCAAGCGTTAAAGGGTGGCAGAAACCGGAGGGTGACGCCACAGCCCGACATTGTCTATCATGGCGGGTTACTCTTCCGGCGGCCACTCTCTTGAACTCCTCTTCTGACGACGGTAAATATCTCGCCCGCGCTTTGCAGCAGCAAAACATCAGTGTGCGGGGTGCGCGCACCCACAACCTGAAAAATATCGACATCGATATTCCGCGAAACCAGCTAGTGGTCATCACCGGCCTGTCGGGCTCGGGCAAGTCCAGTCTGGCGTTTGACACCCTCTATGCCGAGGGCCAGCGCCGCTATGTGGAGAGCCTCTCGACCTACGCACGCCAGTTCCTGCAACTCATGGACAAGCCCGATGTCGACATGATCGAAGGGCTCTCGCCCGCCATCAGCATCGAGCAAAAAGCCACCAGCCACAACCCGCGCTCCACCGTCGGTACCGTCACCGAAATTCACGACTACCTGCGCCTGCTGTTCGCCCGCGCCGGCACGCCTTACTGCCCTGACCACGACCTGCCCCTGCAAAGTCAAACCGTCAGCCAGATGGTGGACGCCGTATTGGCGCTGCCCGAAGACACTAAGCTCATGATTCTGGCGCCCGTCGCGCGGGAGAAAAAAGGAGAATTCCAGGACCTGTTTGCCCAGATGCAGGCGCAGGGCTACGTGCGATTCCGGCTCAATGGCAAGCCTTATGAAGCGGAAGACCTGCCTGAACTCAAAAAGACGGAGAAGCACGACATTGACGTAGTCGTCGACCGCATCAAGGTGCGGCAAGACCTCAAACAACGGCTGGCCGAGAGCTTTGAGGCCGCCTTGCGCATAGCCAGTGGCCGCGCCATAGCGCTCGAAATGGACACGGGCGTGGAACACCTGTTCAATGCCAAGTTCGCGTGCCCGGTGTGCAACTATTCGATCGCGGAGCTGGAGCCGCGGCTGTTTTCGTTCAACTCACCGGTCGGCGCCTGCACGACCTGTGACGGTTTGGGCCAGCATGAGTTTTTCGATCCGGCCCGCGTGGTGGCCTTCCCAACTCTAAGCTTGGCCAGCGGTGCCATCAAAGGCTGGGACCGGCGCAACGGCTACTATTTCAGCATGCTGGAGAGCCTGGCCAAGCACTACGGGTTCGACATTGACGCCTCGTTTGAGAGCCTCCCACCGACGGTGCAGCACGCCATCCTGCAGGGCTCTGGCGCGGATGAAATCAAGTTCAGCTACATCATGGACTCAGGCGCCTCGCAGGGCAAGAAGGTCACCAAGAAGCACCCCTTCGAAGGCATCATCCCCAACATGCAGCGCCGCTACCGGGAGACCGACTCTGCTGTCGTCCGGGAAGACCTGGGCCGCTTGCGCAGCACCCAGCCCTGCCCGGACTGCGGCGGCTCCCGCCTGCGCAAAGAGGCCCGCCATGTGAAGATCGGCGAAGGCGCCCAGGCGCGCGCGATCTACGAGATCAGCCACGTCACGCTGCGCGAAAGCTTTGAGTACTTCAACCGCCTGCAGATGCCGGGTGCGCGCGGCGAAATTGCGGCCAAGGTGATCCGCGAAATCGGCCTGCGCCTGAAGTTTTTGAACGACGTGGGCCTGAACTACCTGAGCCTGGACCGCAGTGCCGAAACCCTCTCTGGCGGGGAGAGCCAGCGCATTCGCTTGGCCAGCCAGATCGGCTCCGGCCTGACGGGCGTGATGTATGTGCTGGACGAACCCAGCATCGGCCTCCACCAACGTGACAACGACCGCCTGATCGGCACCCTGCAACACCTGCGCGACATTGGCAACAGCGTGCTGGTGGTCGAGCACGACGAGGACATGATGCGCGCCGCCGACCATGTGATCGACATGGGCCTGGGCGCGGGCGTGCACGGCGGGCGGGTCATTGCCCAGGGCACGTTTGACGAGGTCAAAGCCACCCCGGCTTCGCTGACCGGCCAGTATCTGGCCAAAACCCTGCAGATCGAAGTTCCCAAGCGCCGTACGCCTTGGCTGCCCGTGGTGGAAGAAGCCAAGCCAGTTGCCAAAGGTGCCGGCAAAAGCGCCCCCAGCAAGGCTGCGCTGGCTTGGGCCGAGCGGCAAGCTCAACACATTGCCACCCAAGGAGAACTGCAAGCCATCCGCATCACTGGCGCCACAGGGCACAACCTCAAACACGTGAGCGTTGACTTCCCGGTGGGCTTGTTGACCTGCGTGACTGGCGTGTCCGGCTCGGGCAAATCCACGCTGGTGAACGACACCTTGTACGCGGCGGTGGCGCGCCAGCTTTACCGGGCGCACGACGAACCCGCCACCCACGAGAGCATCGACGGCATCCAGTACTTCGACAAAGTCATCAACGTCGACCAGTCGCCCATTGGCCGCACGCCACGCTCCAACCCGGCCACCTACACCGGTCTGTTCACACCCATTCGCGAGCTGATGGCGGAGGTGCCCACCGCGCGCGAACGGGGCTATGGCCCGGGCCGCTTCAGCTTCAACGTGGCCGGTGGCCGCTGCGAGGCTTGCCAGGGCGACGGCATGGTGAAAGTCGAGATGCACTTTTTGCCCGATGTCTATGTGCCCTGCGACGTGTGCGCCGGCCAGCGCTACAACCGCGAAACGCTGGAAGTGCTCTACAAAGGCAAGAACATCGCCCAGATTCTGGACATGACGGTGGAGGCCGCCTACGAGTTTTTGCACGCGGTGCCCACCATCGCCCGCAAACTGCAAACGCTGCTGGATGTGGGCCTGTCCTACATCCGCTTAGGCCAAGCCGCCACCACGCTATCCGGCGGTGAGGCCCAGCGGGTAAAGCTGGCGCTTGAGCTGTCCAAAAAAGACACCGGCCGCACACTCTATATCCTGGACGAACCCACCACCGGCCTGCACTTTGCCGACATTGCGCTGCTGCTCAAAGTGCTGCACCAGCTGCGCGATGCGGGTAACACCATCGTCATCATTGAACACAACCTCGATGTGATCAAAACCGCGGACTGGCTGATCGACATTGGCCCCGAGGGTGGTGCCGGTGGTGGCACCGTGGTCGGCGTGGGCACGCCGGAAGACATTGCCGCCAACCCGGCTAGCCACACGGGGCGCTATTTGAAGACGCTGCTCTGAAAGAGAATGCAGGCGCATTTTTTAACAAAACAAGGCCCTAGCCCTCATAAAACATGCGCAAGCAGCTACAAATTCAGTAGCAAAGTTGGATGGCAAATCAAACGCTGGCAGCGGCCAGCTTGCGGTACAGCGTCTGCCGGCTGATGCCCAGCTGCCGGGCGGCCAGCGACACATTACCGCGTGTGGCCTCCAAGGTCTGCTGAATGGCCATTTGCGAGAGTGCTTGTAAGCTCTGGGGCACCTGCACTGCCGCGGGCAGCGGCTCTAGCGGTGCAGCCCCTGCAGCCACTGCCGGGCCCGGGGAGCTCGCCGCCGCCACGGGCGCTACGGCTTGTAGCGCGTCCAACAGGTCGTCAGGCATGTGCGCCCAGTCCAGGGTGTCTTCGCTGTCTTGCAACATCGCGCAGGCGGTGCGCAGTACGCTGGCATATTGCCGCAGGTTGCCGGGCCACGGGTAGGCCGCCAGACGGCTGAGCAGCTCCGGGGCGACCTGCACTGCTAGAGCGGGGCTCAGGTCACTCAATAGACGCTCAGTGAGCGCTGCGAAGTCACTGCGATCGCGCAAGGCAGGCAATGTAACCGTCAAGCCGTTGATGCGGTAGTACAGGTCGTGGCGGAATTTGCCGTTAGCCGCCGCATCCGCTAGCTTGCAGTGAGTGGCGCACACCAGCGCAAAATCCACCGCTACCGCTTTACCGGCGCCCACCGGCGTGACGGTGCGCTCTTGCAGCACGCGCAGCAAGCGGGTTTGCATGGCTAGGGGCATGTCACCGATTTCGTCCAGAAACAAGGTGCCGCCGTGGGCCTCGCGCAAGCGGCCGGGGCTGCCCTCTTTGCGCGCACCGGTGAACGCGCCCGCCACATAGCCAAACAGCTCGGACTCGATCAGGCTCTCGGGAATCGCCCCGCAGTTGATGGCCACAAAAGGGCCGTCGCGGCGCGGGCCGCTCGCATGCAAAGCGCGGGCGAACATCTCTTTGCCCACGCCGGATTCACCCTGCACCAGCAGCGGAATTGGCTTGGTCACGATGCGGCGCGCCTTGTCGGCGGCACTGCGCCAGCGGGCATCCCCCGTATCCAGTGCGCTCAGCGCGTCGACCCCGGACTTGGCTGCATCAGTGGCAGCAGGCGTGGCTGTAGGTGACAGTGCGGCGTGGCTGATGGCGGGCAGCACCGCAGGATCTACCTGAATCTGCGCGAACACAATGGCGCCGTTGTGCAGTCGCAGTTGCTGGGCTTGCAGTGGCCGGCGCTTGTGACGGGAGAGCAGATCGTCCAGCCGCACATCCAGCACCCGCTCCAGCAAGGTAGCACCGATGTCGCCGGTGTTGAGCCGCAGCAGCGCCAGGCCCACGCGGTTGGCGCCCACAATCCAGCCGTCGTCTGAGAGCGCAATGATGCCTTCAGCCACACTGCCGATGCCTTCCGGGTGCGCGTGCAAATGCAGCCGGATATTGCGCTTACAGGTCGCGACCATGAGACGGTTTTCAATCATGCGGGCGGCGGTGCTGACCAGCCCCAAGGTGTGGGCGTGGCCGTTGCGATGGTCGCCTGAAATATCCAGAATGCCGCTCAACTCGCCCGTAGCCGACAAGATCGGCGAGGCCGCGCAGGTCAAGAACCCATTGCGCTCCAAAAAGTGCTCTGAGCCATGGACTTCGACTGCGCTGCGCTCTGCCAGCGCGGTACCGATGGCGTTGGTGCCCCGGTGGCTTTCGTTCCATGACGCGCCGCTGGTCAGTGCCACCCGTTCGGCCTTGTCTACAAAATGCGGGTCGCCCAAGGTGTGCATCAACATGCCGGCCGAATCGGCCAGCACCACTACGCTCTGGCTTTGGCGCACCTGGTCGAACACATATTCCATGACCGGGCGCGAGTGGGCCAGCAGTGCGTGATTGCTGGCCAGCACATGGCGTAAATGGTGGGAACTGGCGTGCTCGGGCGACACTCTGGCCGTAGGCGCCAACCCAGCCCCCATGCTGCGGTGCCACGAGCGCGCCAGCCGCTCATCCACGATACCGGCCGGGCACTGCCCAGTTTCCAAAAGCTGCTGTCGGGCCTGACGTAAGGCCAGCAAAGGGGAAGGTGATCGCACGTTGTCTCCTGCGCGGAGTCATGTCGCCCCGCTCTGCGTTTTAGTATGGGGGTTGTGTGCGCAGGGAGCAATGGCGCAGACCCTCAAAACTGTCCGAGTGTTCCATTTTGTGACACCTGTCACTGTGGCAAAGCGTGACAGCACACGCGAGCGGACACTGGCAGACGAACCTGTAGACAGAAAAAACCCAATGAAATCAACGCTGGTCATGCGCACCTGCAGGTGGCACGCCTCTTGAGTCAGAAGAGCACCTGCCAGAGGCCACTCGGCAGGAACTCAAACCAAGCACAAGAGGACGACAACCATGGCAATTTACGCAGCACCCGGCGCAGCAGGCGCCAAGATCGCTTACAAATCCCAGTACAACAACTTCATCGGCGGCAAGTTCGTGCCACCGGTCAAGGGCCAGTACTTTGACGTCATCACGCCGGTCACCGGCAAGGTCTACACCCAGGCGGCGCGCTCGACCGCAGAAGACATTGAACTGGCACTCGACGCTGCGCACGCCGCTAGCGATGCCTGGGGCAAAACCGATGCAGCCACCCGCAGCAACATCTTGCTCAAGATTGCTGACCGCATCGAGCAAAACCTGGAGTTGCTGGCTTATGCGGAAACGGTAGACAACGGCAAAGCCATCCGCGAAACGCTCAATGCCGACATTCCCCTGACCGTAGACCATTTCCGCTACTTTGCGGGCTGCGTGCGTGCCCAAGAAGGTGCTTTGTCCAATATCGACGAGAACACCGTGGCGTATCACATCCAAGAGCCCTTGGGCGTGGTGGGTCAGATCATTCCGTGGAACTTCCCTATCTTGATGGCCGCCTGGAAGCTGGCGCCTGCCTTGGGCGCCGGCAACTGCGTGGTGCTCAAGCCCGCCGAAAGCACGCCCATCTCCATCCTGATCATGGCCGAGCTGATTGCCGATCTGCTGCCACCCGGCGTGCTCAACATCGTGAACGGCTATGGCCGTGAAGCTGGCATGCCGCTGGCCACGAGCAAGCGCATCGCCAAGATCGCCTTCACCGGCTCCACCACCACCGGCCGCGTGATTGCGCAAGCCGCTGCCAACAACCTGATCCCCGCGACGCTGGAACTCGGCGGCAAGAGCCCCAATGTGTTCTTTGCGGACATCATGGACAAGGACGACGCCTTCCTCGACAAGGCGATCGAAGGCTTGGTGCTGTTTGCCTTCAACCAAGGCGAGGTCTGCACCTGCCCAAGCCGCGCGCTGATCCAGGAGAGTATTTACGACAAGTTCATGGAACGTGTGCTCAAGCGCGTAGCTGCCATCAAGCACGCCAACCCGTTGGATACCGACAGCATGATGGGCGCACAAGCCTCCAAAGAGCAGCTGACCAAGATCCTGAGCTACCTGGACTTGGGCAAACAAGAGGGCGCGGAAGTGCTCATCGGCGGCGGCCAAGCCCATCTCGGTGGCGACTTGGAAGGCGGCTATTACGTGCAGCCTACCCTGTTCAAGGGCCACAACAAGATGCGCATCTTCCAGGAAGAAATCTTCGGCCCCGTGCTGGCCGTGACCACCTTCAAGGATGAAGCTGAAGCCCTGGCGATTGCCAACGACACCCTCTACGGTTTGGGCGCCGGCGTGTGGAGCCGTAACGGCAACGTGGCCTACCGCATGGGCCGCGCGATCAAAGCGGGCCGCGTGTGGACCAACTGCTACCACGCCTACCCCGCACACGCGGCCTTCGGTGGCTACAAGGAATCCGGCATCGGCCGTGAAACCCACAAGATGATGCTGGACCACTACCAGCAGACCAAAAACCTGCTGGTGAGCTACAGCGAGAACAAGCTGGGCTTCTTCTGACGCGCCGTTGAGTCCCTTCTCGCCGGAGGGACCGCCACGCGGCTCCCCAAGGGGCGACCACCTCATACTGGGGTACCAGAAATCGGCGGTCACCCCTTGGGAATCCACGTGGCTCTTTTGCAGTGCGATGCGACGGCGGCGCGCCAAGCACCCGGCTTCGTGGACTGTGTGGGCGGACGCCGATTTCTGGTACTCCAGTATGAGGTGGCCGCCCACACAGTCCACGAAGCTGCGAACGCCAACCAAGCCGCTGCGCTGCGAGCACCAACACAGACCACAAGGAGACACAACTATGGTCGACAAAGTAGTAGCAACCCCCGCTGCCCTGGAGCTGGTGGCGTTCCTGAAAACCAAACACGGCCCGGAATTGATGTTCCACCAAAGCGGAGGCTGCTGCGACAACAGCGCGGCCAACTGCTACCTGCCCGGCGAAATCACCATGGGCGCCGGTGACGTGTACCTGGGCGACATCGGCGGCAGCCCTTTCTACATCGGCATCGGGCAATACGAGTACTGGAAACACACCCAGCTCATCATCGACGTTATCGAAGGCCACGGCGGCACCTTCTCACTCGAAGGGCCAGAGGGGAAAGCGTTTCACACGCGTTCCCGGGTGTTCACGGATGCGGAGCTGGCCGAGCTGGGCATTGAGAAACCCCAACGATAAAAACGCATGAAATCAGGCTATTGCGAGCTAAAAACAAGCGCCTACAGCTCCTGATTTCATAGCATCACTTCATAAAACCCATGTCCCAGGGGTAGTCGGTCCGGCCAGCCGGCGTGCCGAAGTTATTGATATTGCCCAGCACCTGGGGCATTTCGGTGGTAGTCACACCGAACCATTTCGCCAGCGTAGCGGCGTACTGGTCGACGGAAGTGCGGGGCAACAAGCGGCCCTGCCCGACATGCCATTGCTCCGCCGCGGTGTAGACGCGGGGCCAGCCAGTGCCATCGGTCACATTGATGGGCGGAGCTTCACCGAAATAGCGCTGGCCATCCACAGCACCGCCCACGACAAAGTGGTGGCTACCCCACCCGTGATCAGAGCCATCACCGTTAGACGACAAGGTGCGGCCAAAGTCAGACGCGGTGAACGAGGTGACCTGGTTCTCCACGCCCATTTCCACCGTCGCGTTGTAAAACGCGGTCATGGCGGCACTGACCCGGCCTAGCAAAGTGCCATGGTCCCGGATCAGGTTGTCGTGCAAATCAAATCCGCCGATCGACACAAAAAACACCTGCCGACGCACGCCCAAGGCGGCCCGCCCTTTGATCAAGCGCGCCACCATTTTGAGCTGGTTGCCCAGCGAATCCGTAGGGAACACGGTGCTGGGCACGGTCTCGGCCAAAGCGGTGGAGACTGAAGCCTCGGCATCTAACGCGCGCTTGGTGACGGCGTTGTATTCGTTCTCCAGTTTGTGCACCCGGTTTTCCCGAAGCAAACTGGTTATCGCTGCTGCGACGGACGGGTTTCCATAAACCCAAGTATTCGTCGCTGGCCTAATCTTGATCGCTCCGCTGGTGCTGACCTGGTACTGCAGCGCTGTATCGCCGGACAAAAACACCGCATTCCCCGAGACCGAAATCCCGGTGAACACTGATTTGCTGTTCAAGCTGTTCTCAAGCGTCAGATCGCCCAGGTTGCCGCCCCAGCCGACTGTGCTGCCCTCGGGGGAAGATGATTGCCAGATGCTCTGCTGGTCGTTGTGCGAAAACAGCTGCGGCGGGCGAGGAAAACTGACCCGGTCACTGCTGTTGTATTGCTCGCGCGTCAACGGCTTCACCAGGGGCCCCACATTAAGCTGCACGGCCATCTTGCCGCTATTGAACAGGCCGGCAAGCCCTGTCATGGCCGGATTCAGGGCAAACTGCCGCCCTGCTTGGCCTTGGCTGTCTAAAGGTGCCGCAAGCGGGTTCAAGACCGTAGCTGCCAAGCCCGATTTGGCAAGCGCGATGCCACCCGCTGTTTGGCCGCTCCCGCCCCCGCGAATGGTGCTGTAGAGGTTGTAGTTGGCATCGTCGTAAGGGATCAGGGTGTTGGCATAGTCGTTGCCACCATACAAAAACACGCAGACCAGTGCCTTGTAGTCCCCGGCGGGTGCGTTGAAGGCAGCGGCTTCGCCCAGTGCAGCCAGATTCATGGCAAATGGCAGTGCGGTACCGGTCAAAGCCAGTTGGCCGGAACGACGCAAAAATGCGCGGCGCTGCAGATCAGGAAGATTGGAGCTTGTCATCGGTTTGCGCCTTATTTTTGAACCAGATATTCCACACTCGCCATCACCATGAGAACCGCCGCGCACACCCGGTTGCGCTTGATCGCGGCACTGCTGCTTGCGGTCACGTTCACACCAGACAGAGCGGTAACGATGGTACTCACCGTGCCAGCGGACAACTGCCCTGCAGCCATCAGAAGGTTCAGGCGCTGCACCAACGCTGTCGGGTCGAGCACCAGCGTTAGCTCAGTGGTGTACGCGGCCTTGATGTCGCCGGAGTTAAAACCCGTGTCGATCACATTCATCATGAGGTTCAGGTAGCCTCCGACGCTGCTCTCGTTCACGATCTGGAATTCGGGGGCCACTTTCCCAGCACTCAAGCCAGTCGCCGGTGGCGCCACGGTAGACGGCGGCACATAGCCGGGCCGAAAGAAGTTGAACACCGACGGCGCCCGCAAGGGGCTTTGGCCCAAAGAGTCAGCCGCGTTACTCGTGTTCCAGATTTTCCAGGTGCCTGCGGTAGAAGTGACATTGAAGGTGCGTAACCATTGCACCAAGCGCAACATGGGTTCACGCAGCTTGCCAAACTCAGGGGCAGTCAGCCCAGTGGCGTTGCGCGCCTCGTCGTCATTCAAAATGGCGGCAAACACATAGGCCATGTCGCCGCGCACACCGGCTCCGTTATTGGCAAAAAAAGCTGCTACACGGGCCACATAGGCTGGAGTGGGGTTGCTGGTCACCAAACGTTGAATCAACTGTTTGCAAATGAAGGGCGCCGTGTTCTGGTGGTTGAACAAGGTGTCCAGCGCGATCTTCAAGGCCTGGGCGCCCGGTGTATTGGCCTGAATCGTCACATTCAGGAATGTGGCGGCCAATGTGGAGTGGTTGGACGCCGTGAGCTTCATCGGCAAGCGGACGTAGCTGGTGTTTGGAACGTTACGGGTGCCGCCGCCGGTTTGGGGGATCACGGTGTCCACATTCTGGCTGCGGTCCACGTCGTAGCCGGTGAACACGCGCGCCAGGTTCGCAACATCGCTGGGGGTGTAGGTTTCCTGGGGCTTGCCATTACCGTCCAGCTGCTGAGTACCGTCAGGATTCAGCTTGTAGAGCCCGATGGTGAAAAGCTGCATCACCTCGCGGGCGTAGTTCTCATCGGGCAGGCGCCCGGTGCTGACGTTTTCCTTCAGGTTCCCTTTGGTGTTGAGGTAGTACCCCATCGCAGTATTCAGGGTAATGGCCTCCAGCAAGTCCCTGAAGTTGCCGAACGCGTGCTGCACCAAAATGTCCCAATACCGTGCGATCGCATGGCTGCGCCAGCTGAAGTCCAGTGCGCTAAGGGACACGACCATTACCTCAGAGAGCGCCAAAGCTGCGCGCTTGCGCATCGGATCGGTGGCGGTCGCCAGCTGGCTCCAGATCATGTGATCGCCAGGAGACTCCGAGTCGTAAAAATTGCCGGGATTCAGGACATTGCCGTAACCCTGCGAGTCGAGCCAGTCCCATCCACTGATGCCTGACGGTTTAGCGATCTCAGCCTTCATCCAACCGGCGTAGCCCAAGCTGCGCACCGAGGCAATCTCGGCGGTACTCGCGGATAAACCGGCCTGCAACAAAAACCGCGCGGCCTGCGCATCATTCACAGGGGCAGCCGTGTTGGCCAAGGCCACGCTCCTGCCGGCGTCAACCGGGGTGTAAGAGGTCGTCGTAGCAGCAGTGCTGCTACCCCCCTCACCGCCGCCACAAGCAGCCAGCGCAACTGCTGAGAGTCCCGCCATCGACATGCCGGCACTCCGCTGGGGTGTGCTGGCGCGCGGTTGCTGCGTAATAGGGGATGTATCTGTTTCCATACCGTCTTTCATTGGCGGACTGACTTGCGCACCGATGCTAACAAGCCCTTCAATCCGAATTACGGTGCGGCGCCCTTAGTTCATCAGTGGGGTTACAAACACTTACGAAGATGCTTACGCAACAGCCGCCTGCTGCAAGGTGGCCCGGGTGCGAATCACCTCAGCCCTGGCTGCTGCAGCAAAGTCCATGCCCGCAGACGCATACAGAATCGCACGGGAAGAGTTCACTGCGATGGGCGCGGTCGTCTCGCCGTTTACCGACTTCCAGCCGGCTTTGACAGTGGCGACCGCATCACCGCCTTGCGCGCCTACCCCGGGAATCAGCAGGGGCACCGTGGGCGCCAAAGCCCGCACCCGCTCAATCTCCACCGGATAAGTCGCGCCGACTACCAGCCCCAGCTGACCGTTAAGGTTCCAAGGGCCCTGAGCCAGGGCTGCAATGTGCTCATACAGCCGTGGCTGCCCGGGCACATCCAGCAAGCGCTGCGGCTGAAAGTCGTCGCCACCGGGGTTGGAGGTACGGCACAACAGGAACGCGCCTTTGCCGTGGTACTTCAAATACGGAGCAACCGAGTCAAAACCCATGAAGGGCGAAAGGGTGACTGCATCGGCACCGTAGCGCTCAAACGCCTCTTTGGCGTATTGCTCCGCGGTGCTCCCGATATCACCGCGCTTGGCATCGAGGATGACAGGCACGTTCGGCGCGGTGCGGCGCATGTGCTCCATCAGCTTTTCGAGTTGGGCCTCGGCGCCATGGGCTGCAAAATAGGCAATCTGCGGTTTGAACGAGTTCACCAGGTCCGCCGTTGCGTCAACGATAGCCGCGCAAAAGTCATAAATCTTGCCAGCGTCGCCGCGCCAATGGTTCGGAAACTTGGCCGGCTCCGGGTCCAGACCGACGCACAACAACGAGCCGTTTTCGCGCTCGGCTGTGAGCAATTGTTCAATGAATGTCATGGGAACCTATTTTAAGAAGGGGACATGCTGTCCATAGCCAGGCACAAATCGGCCCAGGCTTTGGCCTTGTCTGCGCTGTTGCGCAGCAGCAGCTTGGGGTGGTAACTCACCACCACCGGGATGCCGCGGTAGCGGTACACCATGCCGCGCAGCTTGCCCAAAGGTTGGGTAGCCAGCGCGCCATGCTCGGACAGCAGCGTCTGGATGGCGAAGCGGCCCACCGCAAAAATCACTTTCGGCCGGACCAGCTCCACCTCGCGCTGCAGGAACCGCGCGCACTCCGCCAAGTCAGCCGGCGTGGGGTTGCGACCGTGCGGCGGGCGGCACTTCACTACATTGGTGGCGTACGCCCCTTGCGGCCCGCTGCCAGTGCGACTGGCCCCTACGGCTTGCAGCATGTTGTCGAGCAGTTGCCCGGGTGCACCGGTGAAAGCTTGGGCGGCGGCGTCTTCCTCCTCTTCCGGCGGATCGCCCACCACCATCCAATCGGCCTGGGCTTGGGCAGCTGGTTGCAGGGTGCCGAATTTACGGCCCGCGCACACGCCGCAGGCGGTGCAGGCCGCCGCCGTATCGGCCAAACCATTCCAATCCAGCGCCGCCAAGTCTGATGCTGCGACCATGACTTCCGGCGCAACGACCGGCACGTTAGGCACCTTGGGCGCCACCGGCGCGGGCAGCGGCGCACGGGCCTCTACCGGAGCCGCCGCTGGGCGCGTAGGCACAGCGGGTGCCGGGTCGTTCTCTGCCAACACCGCAAAAGCGGTACCTGGCAACCAGACGCGAACGCCCATCTCCAGCAGCATGGCGCGTTGGCGCTCGTCGAGTTGCAATGCCATGGTGTTCAGTGCTCCAGTGCCAGGCTCATGACGATGGCGTCTTCGCGTTGCCCGCGGTCTGCCGGGTAATAGGCCTTGCGCATGCCCACGCGGCGAAAACCATGCGCCTCGTAGACCTTGATAGCACGCGCGTTGTGCACCCGCACCTCCAGCCAGAGCCACTGCGCGCCTTGTCCGCGAGCCCACACACCCAACGCATCGAGCATGACTCGGGCCCAGCCCTGGCCTTGGTATTCGGGGGCGACCGTGATGTTGAGCAGGTGCACTTCATCCACCCCTTTCATGGCCACAAAGTAACCCAGCAACTCGCCATGGCCCTTGATCATTTGGGCCTGGTAGCCACTATGCAGGGCGTCGATAAAGTTGGCCCGGCTCCACGGGTGGGAGTAGGTGCGCTGCTCCACCGGGAGAACCCGGTCGAGCGATTCCGCGAGCATCGGCTCGAACACGGCCTCGTGGACCACGTCGGCGGCTGGTACGGCGCGATACGGGCTCATGGAGCAGTGGCAGCAAAGACAGCCGCTTTCTCGGCCTCCCGCTCGGCAGTGGTTTTGGCCACTTTGTCGCGGATGTAACTGGGCATGGCCAAAGCGGCGTCCACGGCCAGACCCTGCGTGAGCAAGGCCGGTGCCAGTCGCAGCATGGCGGCCGCCATAGGCAAGGCCGGCACGACCTGCGCAGCCTGCAGTGATGCAGGCGACAGGCGATCGGCATACACCGCAAAAACATTGCCCGCTACCACATGGGGCGCGTCGTCCGCGGGGGTTGCAGTCCAGTCCTCGGGCCGCAGCAGGGCTCTGGCGCTCAAGGTCTGCCAATGGCCGCTTTCAAAACGGTAGCGAGCGGCATACATCTCGTCCATGCGGGCATCCAACAGGGCGGTGACTTGCAGCATCGGCGCGTCCGGCTGCGCACGAAACCGCGCATCTTCTGCCACCGCCAACAGAGAATCCACCGGCAATACCGGCACGTCTGCGCCAAAGGCCAAGCCCTGCACCACCGAGCAAGCGGTGCGCAGACCGGTGAACGAGCCCGGGCCGCTGCCAAAGCAAATGGCGTCCAGATCTGCCAAGCGCACCCCGGCATCGGCCAGCATCTGCAACACCGCCGCAATCAAATCCGTCGAGGCCTTGGCTCCCCCGGCGCTCTGATGCTCCACGACGCGCGAGCCGTGGGGCTCGTCGGTGCGCAGGGCGATCGAGAGAAATTCGGTTCCGGTATCCAGGGCCAACAGGTTCATGGTTCGATTATCCCTGCTGGGGCGGGCCAGATAATGCCCCCATGTTGTTCCCCCGCTCACTTTCCCGCATCCCCTGTGCCGCCCTCGCCGTGTGGGCCCTGCATGCCGCCGTCTCGGCCCAAGCCCTGCCCCCCGAAGTCGATGCTGCCCTGGCCCGCGCCAAAGTGCCGCGCGACGCGGTGTCGTTCCTCGTGACCGATGCCCAAGGCGGCGCAGCACCACGCCTTGCCCACCGCAGCACCAGCCCCATGAACCCGGCGTCCACCATGAAGTTGGTGACCACCATTGCTGCCCTCGACCTACTGGGGCCCGCCTACACCTGGACCACCCCGGTGTACCTGGATGGCACGGTGCAAAACGGCGTGCTCAATGGCAGCCTCTTTATCAAAGGCCAGGGCGACCCCAAGCTGGTGATGGAGCGACTGTGGCTGCTGATGCGCCGGGTGCAGGGCATGGGCATCAAGACCATTGCCGGCGACATCGTGCTCGACCGCAGCGCACTCGAAGTGCCCGAGCCCAACCCGGCCAAGTTCGATGGCGAGCCCCTGCGCCCCTACAACGTGGCCCCCGATGCGATGCTGCTTAACTTCAAGTCGGTGGTGATGACCTTCACCCCGGACCGCAGCGCCAACCTCGCCTATGTGCAGTACGACCCGCCCCTGGCCGGAGTGAGCCTGCCTTCCACCGTAGCCCTCAACACCACCGCCCCCGAGTGCGGGGACTACCGCGGCGCCCTCAAGGCAGATTTTTCAGACCCCTTGCGCATCCGCTTTGGCGGCAACTACCCCGCGGCGTGTGGTGAAAAAATCTGGCCGGTCGCCTACGCCGACCCCAAAGCCTATGCCGCACGCACGGTGCAAGGCCTGTGGGAGAACATGGGAGGCCGGGTGCTGGGCAGCGTGCGCACTGGCAGCGTGCCGGCCGCCTTATTGGCCGGCAAACCGGCGCTGGTGACCCAGTCCGCGTCGCTGGCCGAGGTGATTCGCGATATCAACAAATACAGCAACAACGTGATGGCCCAGCAAGTATTTTTGACGCTGGGCCGCGTGGCAGGCACCACGCAGGGGCTGCCGGTTGACACAGTGGCGGACGTGAATTTGCCGCCCGGCAGCTTTGCCGCCAGCCGCACACTGGTGCAGCGCTGGTGGAAAGACCGGATCGGCACCGACGACGCCCCGGTGCTGGACAACGGCTCCGGCCTCTCCCGCCAGGAGCGCATCAGCGCGCAAGCGATGGGTCGGCTGTTGCAAGCCACGTTCACCGCCCCCTTTATGCCGGAGTTGATGTCATCCCTACCGATCACGGGGGTCGATGGCACGCTCAAGCGCATCAAAACCCGCACCAGCGGCACCGCTCACCTGAAAACCGGCACCCTCAACGGCGTGGTTACCTTGGCGGGCTATGTGCATGCGGTAAGCGGCAAGCGCTATGTGCTGGTTGCCTTTATCAACCACCCCAACGCCAATGAGGCCCGCCCTGCGCTGGACGCATTGGTGGACTGGGCCGGACGGGATCAGTAAAAGCGAGCAGGCACCCTGCCAGAGGCCGGCAGCGCCGCTTCAAGCGGCTGCGCGGGTCAGGCGGTCGCGCACGCCATCCCACTCGGGGGTGTCGGGCGGTGTTTCAACCCAGATCAGCTTCACGCCGAGCGCATCCATCTCCCGCAGCTTGGAGAACAGCTCGTGCGCAGCCGGCTGCGCATGGGAAGGCATGCGGTGGGGGGATACCAAGGGCGAACGCACTTGCAGCGCGCTGCGGTGGTACAGCGCAATCGTGGGGCGCCTGTCGGGCGGGGTGGTGCCGCTGAGCAAGTCCAGGGCGGCTTGCAAGGCTTTGGCGTCCATCAGGCGCACGGTGGCGCTGGGCGCATAGTGAGACTCCAGGGTCCCGGAGGCCCGCGGCGCTTGCTGCGTCTGCGCATCCAGCTCTTCTTTTGATAGCAATTTGCGCCCGCACGCATCTTCCACCTGCTGGGCGGTGATGGAGCCCGGGCGCAAGAGCACCGGCGCACCGCGGGTGCAGTCGATGATGGTGGACTCAATGCCCACCTCGCAAGGGCCGCCATCGAGGATCAGCAAGTCGTCCCCGAATTCACTGTGCACATGGGCCGCCGTGGTGGGGCTCACCCGGCCAAACTTGTTGGCGCTGGGCGCGGCAATGCCCCAGACCTCCCGCCCCCCGTCAGATGGCTTGCGCAAGCTCGCCAACACGGCTTGGGCCACCGGGTGCGCCGGGCAGCGCAGGCCGATGCTGTTCTGGCCACCGGCAGCGGCCTCGCCCACGCCTTCTTTGCGCGGCAATATCAGGGTGAGCGGACCGGGCCAGAAGGCCGACATGAGCTGCTGGGCAAACGCCGGCACGCGGGCGCAGTAATGCGCCACGCCGCCCATGCCGCCGTCAAAGGCCGCGACGTGAACGATCAAGGGATGGTCTGACGGGCGGCCCTTCGCACTGAAAATTTGGCCTACGGCCACCGGGTCCGACGCATCGGCCCCCAGTCCGTACACCGTCTCGGTAGGCAAGCCGATCAGGCTTCCAGCCCTCACTGCACCTGCGGCAGCAGCTACGAAATCAGGAGCAAGCTCCACCCCGTCAGCGAATTGGTAGGCGGAAACGATCATGGACGGCGAGACTGCAAAGCAGCCATTCAGAACGCGGCAATGCCGAGGATGCGCGCCGCTTCCAGAGCGGTGGCCCGCACTTGCTCGATCGTGGCGCCCGAGACGTTGAGGTGGCCCATCTTGCGGCCTTTTTTGGCGTCCAGCTTGCCGTACAGGTGCAGGTGGGTGCCGGGCAACGCCAGCACGGCGGCCCAGTCGGGCTCACCGCCGTTGCGACCATCTTGGGGCCAGATATCACCCAACAAATTCAGCATGATGGACGGACTGTGCTGGCGCGGCTGTACCAGCGGCAAGCCCGCCAAAGTGCGCACCTGCAGGTGGAACTGGGAGACATCGCAAGCGTCCATGCTGTAGTGGCCGCTGTTGTGGGGGCGCGGCGCCATCTCATTGACCACCAAGCCACCCAAGCCTGCAGCGGCAGGGTTTGACTCATCGAGCACAAAGAGCTCCACGCACAGCACACCGACGTAGCCGACACCCCGCGCTATCGATTTCGCAGCAGCCACCGCACGTTCTGCGAGGGCTGGAGGCACATTTCCTTCATAAACCTCGGTAACCGCCAGAATGCCGTCGCGGTGCAGATTGCGCTGCACCGGCAGGTTCACGCAAGTGCCATCGGCACCGCGCGCCACGATGACGCTGCACTCCCACTGCAGGGGCAGCATCTTTTCCAGCACACAGGGCACGCCCTTCAGGTCCGCCCACGCGGCAGCCAACTCAGCGGGCGTCTTCACGCGCACCTGGCCCTTGCCGTCGTAGCCCATGCGGGCAGTCTTGAGAATGCCGGGGAGCAAGTTGGCGTCAATGGCCGCCAATTGCTCGGCAGTCTCGATGACCGCGTAGGGCGCGCAGGGCACACCACATTGCACGAAGTGCGCCTTCTCTGCCGCGCGGTCTTGGGCAATCGCCACCGCAGCGCCGCTGGGCGCCACCGGGCGGCTTTGCGCCAGTTGGTTCAGCGCCTCGGCCGGCACATTCTCAAACTCAGTCGTAATTGCAACAGACACGGCGGCCAAGCGGGCGAGCCCCTCGGCATCGGTATAGGCCGTTTGCACATGGTGGTGGCTGATGCGGCCGGCCGGGCTGGTGGCATCCGGGTCCAGCACCGCGGTGAAAAAGCCCATTTGCTGCGCAGCATGCGCAAACATGCGGCCCAACTGTCCACCGCCCATCACACCCAAGGTGATTTCTTCTGCGCCGCCCAGTGCTGCGCCGACAGGCGCTGTGTCTGCGGCCGCCATTACGCAGCGCTACCGGTCACCGGCAGGGTCATGTTGCGTGCGATCTGGGTCTGGTCGATACGGAACGCATCCAGCTCCATGCGCAAATCGGGGTTTTCGTTGGCCAGCAGGGCTACTGCAAACAGGGCCGCGTTGGCGGCACCGGCACTGCCGATAGCGAAGGTCGCCACCGGAATGCCCTTGGGCATTTGCACAATGCTGTGCAAGGAGTCGACCCCGGAGAGCGCTTTGCTCTGCACCGGCACACCCAGCACCGGCACCGTGGTTTTGGCCGCCAGCATGCCCGGCAGGTGGGCCGCACCACCGGCACCGGCGATGATGGCCTTGAGGCCACGGCCCGCAGCGGCCTCGGCGTAGCGGAACATGTCGTCGGGCATGCGATGGGCTGAAATGACGCGCGCCTCAAAGCCGATACCAAACTGTTGGAGAATCTGGACTGCGTGTTGCATGGTGTCCCAATCCGAGTTGGAACCCATGACGACGCCGATTTGAATTGTTTTCATCGTTGAATTTTACTTTTTCACCCCGAGCTACTTCCCATGATCGACGTCACCCTAGAAAACTTCGAAACCGAAGTCATCGCCGCCTCCCACCAGGTGCCCGTTCTGGTCGATTTTTGGGCACCTTGGTGCGGCCCTTGCAAGACGCTGGGACCGCTGCTGGAGAAGGTTGAAGCCGACTACGGCGGCCGCTTCAAGCTGGTGAAAATCGACTCTGACCAGGAGCAGCAACTTGCGCAAGCCTTCGGCATCCGCAGCATTCCCACCTGTGTGCTGATGATCAATGGCAAGCCCGCCGATGGCTTCATGGGTGCAGTGCCCGAGAGCAAGCTCAAGGAGTTTCTGGACAAGCACGTGCCCACAGAAGACGTGCTGGAAGCCGCAGCCGATGTGGAAGATGCCCAGTCTCTGGCAGAAGCGGGTGACCCGCGTGCCGCTTTGCAAAAGCTGCACGAAGCCCTGACCCTGAACCCCGGCAACGATGACGCCCGCTATGACTATGTCAAGCTGCTCATCGAAAACGACATGATCGAAGACGCCGAGGCCGCCCTGGCCCCGACCTTGGCCTACATCCCCAAGCAGCAGCGCTTTGAGGCACTGGCGCAGTTTCTGGATGCCATCAAGTTCGTCCTGACCGACGACAAGGGCCTGTGGACCCCCGCTCAGTTTGACGAAGTCATTGCCACCAACAAGCGCGACTTCGACACCCGATTGGCCAAAGCCCGTGTGCTGATGGTGGGTGGTGACTGGACCGGCTCCATGGACGAGCTGCTGGAAATCATCATGCGCGACAAGGCCTGGAACAACGAGGTACCGCGCAAGACCTTTGTGGCCATCCTCGAATTGCTGACCCCACCCAAGCCCAAAGTTGACCCTGCAGCTGCCGGCAAAGCCACAGGCGGCATCGAGGTGCTGGGCAAAGTGGTCACTGAGCAAGACCCACAGGCGCAGTTGGTGGCCAGCTACCGCCGCAAGCTCAGCATGGCGCTGAACTAAGGCCTGCCACCTGCCGCCCAATAAAAAAGGCCCCGAGGGGCCTTTTTTATTTCACGCGTGGCGGCTGGAGACACAGGCAATGCGACTGCGCACTTGCCGCAGCCCATCAAGCGGTCAAGCAGTCAAGCGCTGCAAAGCCTCGCGGTATTTGTCGGCCGTCTTCTCGATCACCTCGCGGGGCACGCGCGGTGCGGGAGGCGTTTTGTCCCAAGGCTTGCCATCGACCAGCGCCTGTTCAAGCCAGTCGCGCACGAACTGTTTGTCGTAGCTGGGCGGGTTGGTACCTACCTGGTAACTTTCCACCGGCCAGTAACGGCTGGAGTCCGGCGTCAGTACCTCGTCCATCAAGGTCAAGGTACCGTCTTTGTCCAGGCCGAATTCAAACTTGGTGTCTGCAATGATGATGCCCTTGGTGAGAGCAAACTCAGCCGCTACTTTGTAAATCTGGATACTGATGTCGCGGATGCGGGTGGCGAGGTCCAAGCCGATCATCTCCACAGTTTTCTCGAACGTGATGTTTTCATCATGGTCACCAACTGCTGCCTTGGCGGCCGGGGTGTAAATGGGCTCAGGCAGCTTGCTGGCATTTTGCAAACCAGCCGGCAAAGGCACGCCGCAGACTGCGCTGTTCTCTTGGTACTCCTTCCAACCGCTGCCTGCCAGGTAACCCCTCACTACGGCTTCAACAGGCAGAGGCTTGAGGCGCTTGACCAACATCGAGCGCCCGGTCACTTGGGCCACCTCGGCGGCAGTCACTACGCTCTCGGGGGCGTCACCCGTCAAATGGTTGGGGCACACATCGGCGCCGTTTTTACCCAGCTTCTCGAACCAGAACAGGGCCATCTGCGTCAGCAGCGCGCCTTTGCCCGGAATCGGCTCACCCATGATCACGTCAAACGCGCTTAAACGGTCGCTGGCCACCATGAGGATACGGTCGTCGCCCACCGCGTAGTTGTCGCGCACCTTGCCGCGGGCAAGCAATGGAAGGGACAGGGCGGAGGTGTGCAAAGCTGAAGTCATGGCGTCCACAAAAGTAAAAAGGCTTCGCCCCGGAATGGAGGGCGAAGCCTTGGATTATCGCAAGTTCAAATCTTGGATAGCGCGGGACTCATCGCCGAAAGGGAAAGAAGTCACTTTTCCGCCCAACGCCACCACGCTTTGTCTCCGAGATAGATGCCAGATTGCGATCCCGGAAAACCAAACCATAAGTACTGGGCTCCCACGCCCCGGCTTTCTTGAATTCGTAGGTGTAGAACAGCGTGCTTCCATCGTGCTGCCCCATACCTAACCAGTAAGTGGCTGCGCTCGCAGCTCCGGATGAGTAAGCATAGGCGACCTTCACAGTCCCGGATTGGGCCAATTTGAGGGCGATCTGTTTGTACCAATCGTCCTGCACATCAGGGGACACACCGACTGGATTCACCGTATCCAACAACGCATCGGCAGCAAGAATCACATGCCGCGCTTCGCTGCGGCGTAAACATGCAGACAAAGTGCCGCGGACCATAAACTGGTGGGCAGAACTCGCATGCCCGAGCACCGTTGTGTTCCCGGCTGCTAGGGGCAACTTGCCGGCTAACTGCTGAATACTCTTGCTTGTGGTGTGAAGAGTGGGGACGCATTTGAGCGCCTCTTCGGCAAGGTTACTCGACGTAACTTCCACTACCGACAAGCGACTTTCTATGCGCAGCCCTTCAAGCGGTACGTAGTCAGCCGGCGGCGCAAACTGGCGAGGCTGGGTCGTTTCACACCCTGCCAAAAGCAGAAATGAAAAAAACCATATTCCTAGGAATCTGCGCTGCATCATGCTTCCCTGCGTTCTTGAAAAGAGCGTCAAGTCTAACCCTGCGACCCCATAAAAAATGGCCGCATCAGCGGCCATTCAACTAGCTTGAAAACCCCACTCAAGCGGGTGCCATGTCCTGCACCACTTGAGACAACTCGCCGCGCGCGTACTGAGCAGCCACCACTTGCAGACTGTGGCCCTTGATACTGGCCGCACGGCCTTCGCAACCGAACTCGATGTAACGTTGCTTGCACAGTTGCTTGGCGGCCTCACGCGCGGGCTTGAGCCACTCGCGGGCATCGAACTTTTCAGGGTTCTCAAACATGAACTTGCGCACAGCAGCTGTCATGGCCATGCGGATATCGGTGTCGATATTGACCTTGCGCACGCCAAAGGGGATGGCGCGCTGCACCTCTTCGACCGGTACACCCCACGTCTGGGCCATCTTGCCGCCGTATTGGTTAATGGCCGCCAGCAACTCTTGAGGCACTGCGCTGGAGCCATGCATCACCAAATGGGTGTTGGGGATGCGGGCGTGAATTTCCTTGATGCGCTCAATCGCCAAGATATCGCCTGTGGGCTGGCGGGTGAACTTGTATGCGCCGTGGCTGGTACCGATGGCAATCGCTAGGGCATCCAGCTGGGTCAGCTTGACAAATTCAGCGGCTTCTTCAGGGTCAGTGAGCAGCTGCTCACGGGTCATGACAGCGTCCGTGCCGTGGCCGTCTTCCTTGTCGCCCTTCATGGTCTCCAGGGAGCCGAGGCAGCCCAACTCGCCTTCCACGGTCACACCCAACTTGTGGGCCATGTCCACCACCTTGCGGGTGACTTCGACGTTGTATTCAAAGCTGGCGATGGTTTTGCCGTCGGCTTCCAAAGAGCCGTCCATCATCACCGAGCTGAAGCCCAGGTCGATCGCGCCCTGGCATACCGCGGGGCTTTGGCCGTGGTCTTGGTGCATCACCACCGGAATGCTGGGGTAGCTCTCAACAGCCGCCTGGATCAGGTGCTTGAGAAAGTGTTCGCCGGCATATTTGCGGGCGCCGGCGCTGGCCTGCATGATCACGGGGGCACCGGTTTCCTTGGCGGCCTCCATGATGGCCTGGACTTGCTCCAGATTGTTGACGTTAAACGCTGGAATCGCATAGTTATGCGTTGCCGCGTGGTCCAGAAGCTCGCGCATCGAAACGAGTGCCATTTTTCTATCCCCAGGAAGTTAAAAATCCGTCAACGGCCCGACTTGGTAACCGCTTGGTAACTTTTACCGTTGCCGGATTTTACTCGCCAAGGGTTAACCCCCGCCACTTCGACTTGGCGGCATAAAAAAAGGGAGCCTCAGCTCCCTTTTTTGACTGCAGTTGCCGCTTAGCTGACCGCGCAAATCTTCAGCATATTGGTGCCACCCGGGGCACCCATCGGCTCGCCACAAGTGATGGCGTAGATGTCGCCCTTTTGCACAATACCGCGGGTCTTGAGGTGCTTTTCAGCATCCATCAACGCGGTATCGCGGTCCGCGCTGGTACCCATCAGTAAAGGGCGCACGTTGCGGTACAGCGTCATCTTGCGCTGGGTGCTGACCTTGGGGGTCAAAGCGTAAATCGGCACATGGATCAGGTGGCGGCTCATCCACAGAGCGGTACTGCCACTGTCGGTCATGGCCACGATGGCTTTGGCACCCAGATGGTGGGCAGTGAACAGCGCGCCCATGGCGATGGACTGGTCGATACGGGTAAAGGTTTTGCCGGTGAAGTCTGCATCCAGCTTGACCATTTCGCTGCTCTCGGCGGCCAAGCAAATTTTGGCCATTTCGATCACGGTTTCCAGCGGGTATTTGCCGGCTGCGGTTTCAGCAGACAGCATCACGGCGTCGGTGCCGTCCAGCACGGCGTTGGCCACGTCGCTCACTTCCGCGCGGGTAGGCACGGGGTTGGTGATCATGGATTCCATCATCTGCGTCGCAGTGATCACCACTTTGTCGTGCTCGCGGGCCATCTTGATCATGCGCTTTTGTAGTGCGGGGACTGCAGCGTTACCCACCTCCACGGCTAGGTCACCACGGGCCACCATGATGCCGTCCGATGCCAGCAAAATTTCTTCGAGCTTGGGGATGGCTTCAGCGCGCTCGATCTTGGCGATCAAACCAGGCTTGTGGTTGTACTCGGCGGCGGCCACGTTGCAGAGCTGGCGTGCCATTTCCATGTCGGTGGCGTTTTTGGGGAAACTCACGGCCACGTAGTCCGCTTGGAAGCTCATCGCAGTGCGGATGTCTTCCATGTCTTTGCCGGTCAGGGCAGGCGCAGTCAAGCCGCCGCCTTGTTTGTTGATGCCCTTGTTGTTGGACAGCTCGCCGCCCAGCTTGACGGTGGTGTGCACCTTGTCGCCGACCACAGCATCCACCACGATCACGATCAAACCGTCATTGAGCAAGAGCACGTCGCCAGCTTTTACTTCGCTGGGCAGTGATTTGTAATCGAGGCCCACGGCGTCGATATCGCCCAATTCGGTGCGGCCTGCATCTAAGACAAACTTCTGACCCTGCTCCAGAAACACCTTGCCTTCGGCAAATTTGCCGACGCGGATTTTGGGGCCTTGCAGGTCGGCCATGATGGCCACTTCACGCCCTGCGCGCTGCGCCGCTTCGCGCACCAGACGGGCACGATCGATATGGTCTTGCGCCTTGCCGTGGCTGAAATTCAGCCGGACTACGTTCACACCGGCCCGGATCATTTGCTCCAGAATGGCGGCATCGCTGGAGGCGGGTCCGAGGGTGGCAACAATTTTGGTGGCGCGGCGCGGCATATGTCTGTCTCCTAGAGGTAGTTACCTATTTTTACACGCTTGTATGTACCTTGGTTACATGCAAGGGACAAGATCGCACAGTGGCGGGTATCTACGGGGGCCGGCGAGTTACGGGTCATGGTGGAATCACCAGCTTTGCCGCTCATTAGTTCATCGCCCGCACCATGAATGCCGCTGCCTCACACACTGCCGCCTTGCTGGACAGCACCCACGGCAAACCCAAGCTTCTGGTGGTCGATGACCAGCCCGTGCATCTGCAGTTGCTGATGCACACGCTCTCTGCGGATTACCAGGTCTACATGGCGACCAGCGGTGAGCAGGCCTTGGCCCTGTGCCGCAGCGACCCGCCCGACCTGGTGCTGCTGGATGTGTTGATGCCGGGCATGGATGGCTTCACCGTGTGCAAAGCCCTAAAAGCCGACCCGCAGACGGCTGCGCTCCCGATCATTTTTGTGACCGCCCGCTCAGACCCCGGCCAGGAAACCCACGGCCTGAGTTTGGGCGCGGTGGACTTTATTGCCAAGCCGATCAACCCAGCGGTAGTCAAGGCACGGGTGCACACCCAGCTCACCCTCAAGTTCCAGGCAGACATGCTGAAGAAACTGGTACTGCTCGACGGCTTGTCAGGGGTGTTCAATCGCCGCTATTTTGATCAACAGCTCGCCTCGGAATGGGCGCGCTCGACCCGCAGCGGCCAATCACTCTCCTTGATTCTGGTGGATGTGGACCACTTCGAGGCCTACAACACCCGTTACGGCCATCAAGCCGGCGATGACTGTTTGCGCACAATTGCGTTAGCGCTCAAAGAGGTATTGCGCCGCCCGGCCGACGTAGTGGCCCGGTTTGCGGGAGAAGAATTCGCCTGCCTGTTGCCAGACACCTCGCCCGCACACGCGCGCAAGCTTGCAAACAGCATGGAGCAACGTGTACGCGAACTGACCGGCCTTAAGGCAGATCAGGCTGCAGGGCGACAGGTCACGATCAGCTTGGGACTGGTGACCCGCTTGCAGGCCGCCCCTGTGACTTGGGAAGCGTTTTTGCAGGCCGCCAACGAGCAACTCCAACACGCCAAAAAAGCGGGGACCGGGCAGATCCGTGCCCTGCAACTCGACCGCGCCACCCAGCCGGCAACCTGAGCGCGAACACGCCCATAAAAAAAGGCACTGCCAGCTGAATGCCGGAAGTGCCCTTAGCGCACATAGAACGTGCGCCCCTAGCTATTAAAATGATAGCAAATCAACCCGCTGCGCGCTTACCCAAAATCTCGAAAGCCGGCAGGGTTTTGCCTTCCAGCACCTCGAGGAACGCACCACCACCGGTAGAGATGTAACCCACCTGCTTTTCGATGCCGTACTTGGCAATCGCAGCCAGCGTGTCGCCACCGCCGGCAATGCTGAAGGCGCTGCTCTCCGCGATGGCGTGGGCAATCACCTTGGTGCCGTTCTCGAAAGCCGGGAATTCAAACACGCCTACCGGGCCGTTCCACACAATGGTGCCGGCCTTCTTGAGTTGCTCTGCCAACGCCTGGGCAGTCTGGGGGCCAATATCCAGAATCAAATCGTCATCCGCCACGTCAGTGGCCGCCTTGATGGTGGCTGGCGCATCTGCGGCAAAAGTTTTGGCAGTGACCACGTCGGTAGGGATAGGCACTGCGGCACCGCGCGCTTTCATGGCCTCGATCACTGCAGTTGCCGCTGCCAGTAAATCCGGCTCCGCCAGGCTCTTGCCGATCTTCAGGCCGGCGGCCAACATGAAGGTGTTAGCAATACCGCCACCGACAATCAGTTGGTCCACGTTGTCAGCCAGGCTCTTCAAAATGGTGAGCTTGGTCGACACTTTAGAGCCGGCCACAATAGCCACCAACGGGCGCTTGGGCGCCAGCAGGGCCTTGCTGATCGCATCCATTTCCGCAGCGAGCAAGGGGCCTGCACACGCCACCGGCGCAAACTGGGCGATGCCATACGTGGAGGCCTCTGCGCGGTGGGCGGTACCAAACGCGTCGTGCACAAAGATGTCACACAGCGCGGCCATTTTCTTGGCGAGTTCTTCGTTGTTCTTTTTCTCGCCCTTGTTGACGCGGCAGTTTTCCAGCATCACCAGCTGACCGGGGGCAACCGTTACGCCGTCGGTCCAATTGGCCAGCACTGCAATCTCGCGGCCCATCAGCTCGCCCATGCGCTTGGCCACAGGCGCCAAAGAGTCTTCGGGCTTGAATTCGCCCTCAGTAGGGCGCCCCAAGTGGCTAGTCACCATCACGGCAGCTCCGGCATTCAGCGCCATCTCGATGCAGGGAATGCTGGCGCGGATCCGGGTGTCTTCGGTGATATGACCGGCATCGTCTTGCGGCACATTCAAATCGGCACGGATGAATACACGTTTGCCGGCCACCTGGCCTTGGGCGACCAGATCAGAAAAGCGGATCACTTGCATGAAAAAACCTCGGGATAGTTAATTGAGAAACCGGTTCGGCAGCAGCGCAGCGCTGTCACTGCGCGCATTGTAGAAGCGCACTACCGGTGTGCGGGTTCCCTACCGGGTACGGTGCAGCGCTTACCAGCCCCAGCCGATATGCAGCGGCAGATACACCGCCATGCCGGACATGATGGTGCCCAGCACGGCCTGCCCCTGACCACGCCGCCAGAAAAAATACGCCAAACCTGCAGCAACCGCATACAGGCGCGCGTCTTTGAGCGTGTGGATCATCTGGCCCTGAACCATCACGATCTCCGGCACGATCACCGCTGCCAAAGCGGCGATGGGCGCATATTGCAAGCCGCGCTGCGCCCATGCCGGCATCTCCCAGTGCCTATCGAAGATGAAAAAGAAAGACCGCGCAACCACGGTTACGCAGGCCAGCCCCATGATCGTCAGCAGGGTCCAGAGATCGGTGTTTTCAAAGATACTCATCCCGCAGCCTCCTCCGGCTTAAGGGGTGCGAGCCGTGACTCCAGCAACAGGCAAACCGCCACCGCAGCGGCAATCGCCACCAGAATATTAAGTTTGAGGGGCAAAGCGAAAGCCGCCACCGCCGCAGAACCGGCAACGCCGGCCGACACCCAACGCATGCGGCTACTGGCTAATGATGCCAACATACCGACCAGCGCCAAGATGCCCGCAAACCCCAAGCCCCACGCCGTGGGAACAAAATTGGCCAGCACCACCCCGACCACACTGCTGCTCACCCAGCTGGCCCAGTTGATACCGCCGTTACCCGCGAGATACGCCATTTGAGCGCGCCGGGCCGCTTCGCCTTCACCCGGCTGCGGGTAGCGCTGGGTAAACAGCACATAGGTCAAATCGGCGGACAAATAACCGGTGACCAGTCGCTGCCAACGCGGCAAGTGCATCAGATACGGCCGCAAATGCGCACTGAACACCATAAAACGCAAATTCACACAGAAACCGGTCGCCAAAATCACCCAGACCGGCGCACCGGCTTGAATGAGCGGCATGGCTGCGAGTTGCGAGCTGCCGGCAAACACGGTGAGCGCCATCAGCAAGGCCTCGCTAACGCTCAATCCGGACTTCACCATGGCAACGCCCGTCATCAGGCCCCACGCGGCAATGCCGGGAGCCACGCCGGCCATGTCGCGAAAGCCTTTGCGAAACTCAGGGTGGCGGTAGTTTTCCCGCAAAAAAAACATGGATAAGCCGGCCTTTACAGCGGCGGCACATCGAAGCGCTGGCCGACCTGCAAGGGCATGCCGCGCAAAAAGTCAGCCACCGGTAGGCGCTTGCCCCCGGGGCGCTGCAACTCCGTCAACAGCACTACAGAATTCACAGCAGCTACCGCAACCCCTTCGGGGGCGACCGCCACAATTTGCCCCAAAGGAGCTACTGTTTCCGTCGCTTGGGCTTGCGCAGCCCATACTTTGATCACCTCGCCGTCCAACACCGTGCTGGCCCCGGGAAAAGGGTTAAAGGCCCGGACGCGCCGCACGATGGCGTGCGCGTCATCCGCCCAACGGATAGGTGCCTCGTCTTTATCGATCTTGTGGGCGTAGGTCACACCCTCAGCCGGCTGCACTACCGGCTGCAAAGCACCATGCGCAGCATCGGCCAAGGCTTGTACCACCATGCGCGCGCCTAGCGCAGCCACCTTGTCGTGCAAGGTCGAGGTGGTGTCGCTATCGGCAATCGGGAGCGCCTCTTTGAGCAACATATCACCGGTATCCAGGCCCACATCCATTTGCATGATGGTGACGCCGGTGTGGGTATCGCCGGACTCGATCGCCCGGTGGATAGGCGCTGCCCCCCGCCAACGCGGGAGCAAGGAGCCGTGGATATTCAGGCAGCCATAGCGGGGCCGTCCGTCGGCATGAGGGGCGGCCATGTCGTCAAGCACCCACTGGGGCAATATCAGCCCATAGGCAGCCACCACCATGACGTCCGCTGGAGCGTCGGCAATCGCTGCGCGGGCCAAAGCGGCATCATCCGGATATTTGCCGTCCAAGCGCAAGCTGCGTGGTTGGGCGACAGGGATTTGGTGTTCCACCGCATATTGCTTGACCGCCGAGGCCTGTAACTTCATGCCCCGGCCCGCAGGCCGGTCAGGCTGGCTCAACACCAGCGCGATGGTGTGGCCGGCGGCATGGAGCTCTGCCAAAGCGAGCCGGGCGAATTCAGGGGTGCCTGCAAATATGACCCGAAGCGGCGTGAACGCTGCCGGCACTTAGCGCGCTTCCTCGCGCTTGGCCTTGAGCATCTTGGTTTTGATCCGGTTGCGCTTCAGCGGCGACAGGTACTCGACGAACACTTTTCCCATCAAATGGTCCATTTCGTGCTGGATGCAAACCGCCAGCAAACCGTCTGCTTCGATCACCCGGCTTTTGCCGTCCGCGTCTAAGGCCTTGCAGTGGACCGCGTTAAACCGCGTCACGCCATCGTAAATACCCGGCACGGAGAGGCAGCCCTCTTCATTCAGGTGCGTTTCCGGACTGGTCCAGATCAATTCGGGGTTGATCAACACCATGGGTTGGTCTCGGTCTTCCGATACATCAATCACGATGACACGTTCATGGACATCGATCTGGCTGGCAGCCAGGCCGATGCCACTGGCGTCGTACATGGTTTCGAGCATGTCCCAGGTCAGTGCTCGGATACGGTCATCGACGGCGCTTACGGGTTGGGCCACCGTGTGCAAACGGGGATCGGGAAAACAAAGGATGGGAAGTAGAGCCATGAATGCTGCCTTGGAGATGTGGGTATTTTCGCCACTTTTACGCTTGCTTGCATTACGGGCAGCCCAAAATCGTTGCTGAATCAAGGGCTTGAGCGCAAAATCGCGCGTAAATTATCAAGTTTAGACCCTGATTTGCACCCTATGACGACACACCTGATGGCGAAATCCCGCTTGGCCTTGGCCGCTGTAGCTGCTCTGGCTGGGGCGCTGACAAGCGCAAGCGTAGGGGCGCAAAGTTTCCCGATTACCAGCGAACAGCGCCAGACCGCCGCTGCAGTGGCGCAAAAGGGTGTGCCCTTGAGCGAATTGGCCGCCAACGCGCCCGATCGTTACACCATCAAGAGCGGTGACACGCTATGGGGCATCTCGACCCTCTTTTTGAAGAGCCCTTGGCGCTGGCCGGAGCTTTGGGGCATGAACCTTGAGGACATCAAGAACCCTCATCGCATCTTCCCGGGCCAGATTTTGCTGCTGGAGCGGAATAACGGCGTTGCCACCTTGAGGCTCGCCAATGCCGTCGGCACAGCGAACAGTGCACCGGACACCGTGCGGCTCAGCCCGCGTACCCGCTCTGAGAATTTGCCTGACTTTGCGCTCCCCACACTTCGCACCAGTGTGATTGAGGCGTTTTTGGCAGAGCCAATGATCGTTGATGAAGCAGGTCTGGAGGGCGCAGCCCGTATTGTGGCGACGCAAGAAGAGCGGGTACTGCTGGGACGTGGCGACCGGGCCTACGCCCGCGGCACCGAAACGCCCCTGCTGGACAACCAAAACAAGGAACAGCTGTTCCGCGTGTTCCGCAATGCCAAGCCTCTCAAAGATCCCGGCACTGGCGAGGTGCTGGCGTATGAGGCGCAGTACGTCGGCAAGGCGGTCCTCGCACGGAGTGAAAGCACGTCCGAGGTCAACGGCTCTGATGGAAAGGTGCAGAGCGTGGTGGTTCCCGCCACCATCGATATTGTGTCCGCCAAGGAAGAGATGCGGGTGGGTGATCGGCTGATTCCCGAACCACCCAAGCAATTCACCAGCTACACGCCGCGGGCCCCGGAAGCGCGCGTTAATGGCCGCATTGTGTCGGTCTACGGCAGCACGTCGATTGTGAATGCCTCCCAGAATCAAGTGGTGGCGATCAGCTTGGGCAAACGTGATGGCATTGAGTCCGGCCATGTATTGGCCATCCAAAAGGATGGAGCGCGGGTGGTGGACCGGTCCGACCCGTCCCGTCCGCTGATGAAGTTGCCCGATGAGCGCAATGGCATCTTGATGGTGTTCAGTTCCTACGAACGGGTGTCGTATGCGCTGATTCTGGAGATTAGTGACTCCGTTCGGATCGGCGACCGCCTGATCAACCCCCGCTGATCCGCGGCAAGGCAGGTTCTGTGGAGTCGATCGAACTGCGCGCATGGCTGCGCTTGGGGCTTACGGATGGCGTAGGCGATGTCACTGCGCGGAGTCTCCTGAAGCACTTCGGCCTGCCACAAGCCATCTTTGAGGCCACCGAGTCAGAGCTGCGCGCATGTGTCACGGCTCGTCAAGCGGCTTCGCTCTGCTTGGCGCCGGAAGGCTTGGAAGCCCTTGTCTTGCGCACGGAAGAGTGGCTGAACCAAGCGCCCAACCAACGGAGCATCATCACACTGGGCGATAGCGCCTACCCGCAGGCCTTGTTGGACACCGAGGATCCTCCGCTCATGCTCTATGCGCTTGGGCGTGTCGACAAGCTCCGAGAAGGCTTTCAGGAATGTGCCCGGACTGGCGTGGCCGTGGTGGGTAGCCGGAACCCAACGCCCCAGGGCGTACAGAATGCGCGGCAATTTTCGGAGTCACTGGGGCAATCGGGCATCACCGTCGTTTCCGGACTTGCGTTGGGGATTGATGGCGCTGCCCACGAAGGCGCGCTTGCAGGCTATGTGGGTCCAGCCTGGGGTACCGTGGCCGTTGTAGGAACTGGGTTAGACCGTGTCTACCCCAGAGCGCATTTTGAGCTTGCCCACCGTATTGCAGAACACGGGATTCTCCTCAGCGAGTATCCCCTGGGATCCGCACCGCTCTCAGCAAACTTTCCCAAGCGGAACCGCATTATCTCGGGCTTGTGCAAGGCGACACTGGTTGTAGAGGCGGCCTTGAAGTCCGGCTCCCTGATCACGGCCCGCCTAGCCGTGGAGCAAGGCAAGGACGTCTTTGCGATTCCCGGTTCTATCCATTCCACGCAAGCACGCGGCTGCCATGCGCTGATCAAACAAGGCGCCAAATTGGTCGAGTCTGCGCAAGACATTCTGGATGAACTCCCCACCGCCTCCGGCAGCCGCGATTTCTCCGCATCTGCCCAGAATTCCAGCAGCGAACAAAGCGACACTGCTTCGGATGGACTTTCCTCGCTGGAGGCGGGTTTGCTCAATGCCTTGGGCTTTGATCCGATGACGCTCGATAGCCTGCAGCAACGCAGCGGGATGGACACCCCCACTTTGCAGGCTTTGCTGATGGGTCTCGAGCTCGCCGGCTGGGTTGCCCGATTGCCGGGTGGCAAGTTCCAGCAGCTCGGACGGGCCTGAAAAACACTTCTAACGGTTCAATCCGAGGAAATAGGGGGCAGTTCTGGCCGCCTTGAGAAGTCAGTTTTTTGTGCGATATATTGCCTTCCATGTTTGAAGTCCTCGCCTTTGTGTACGAAAACTTTTACGCGGAAGACAGCTGCCCGGAGCCGGCGCATCTGCAACGCAAACTCAGCGGTGTAGGGTTCGACCCCGAAGAAATCGCTGACGCACTGGATTGGCTGACCGGCCTTGGCAATGCTGCCCGGTTTGCCAAACCGGCGATAGCTTCAACTCCCACCGTCTTGCCTGCCGCAGGCTTTCATTTACCGACGACCGACAGCATGCGGATCTACTCGCCACGGGAGCAGAACCGTTTGAAGCCCGAATGCATTGGCTATCTTCATTTTCTGGATCATGCGGGCATCACTCCCGCCCATATCCGCGAAGTGGTGTTAGAGCGCGCAATGGCAGTGCAAGATGGCCCCGTATCACTGGATGAACTGAAAATCATCATCCTGATGGTGTTTTGGAGCTTCGGCCAGGAGCCGGACGCCCTCGCACTCGATGAGCTGTGCGAAACGCACGAGACACGCACGATTCACTGAGCAGCCTGCTGAAAAATCAGGCGAGCAATCGCTCCGGATTTGCTTCCAATTTCGCTAACGCATCACGGGTGGCCCGGACCGTCAGCGCCTCCTCTTCCTGAGGCAACAAAAGACCCGCCTGCAAATATGCAGCCAATCGTCCGCCTTGGATCAAGAAACTCTTTCCGGCGGTGGAAGCAAACAAATTAAGGTGCTTCTTGTCGCTACGCCAAGCGAATTGGACTTGGATGATCTGATGGTTGTGGTCCAGGGTGTACCAGCTACCGATCTGCAGCTCATGTGCCCAAGCCAGCATGGCAGCGGTGGGTTTGGAGCCACCATTCACCACCACCTCAATCGCTGAGGCATCGATGCCAAGCATCATCTCGATGCTTTCGGCATCCAGCGGCAAATCGCCCATGCCATCTTCGGAGACAAAATCCTCAAGATGGCCGAGGCGCTGCGCCATCGCATCAATTTGTGCCTGCGGTATGGCTTGGGTTTTCGACATGAACGCGTCGGCGAGGGTATCGCTGATCCGCTTGACATTCGCCTCTTGCTCAGACGGAGCCATGGCCAGCAAAGTCATGCCGGAGCGCAAGCGCAACAAAAGATTCGGCAAATCTTGGATGACACGAGCCCTGTCGTCGCGATCCGGCTTGGCACTCGCCGCCCACACCAAATCCGTCGCAGTTTTTTTCAAAATCAGCGTGTCTGCATGCTGTGGGCCCTTTCGGACAGCCGCGACGGCCAACACCTCTGACCAGACTTTGAACAAAAACTCACGGATCTCGTCCCGCACAGGCATGTCTTTCAACATGTTGCGCATTTCAATGGTGTATTGAATCGCGAGCGTCTCTTTTTGCTCGACCTGCTGTGCGACTCCCACCACCTTTTGGGCGGGGCCCTTCTCAGTCAAAAACTTGGCAAGAAATTTTTGAAACTCGTCAAAAACGATCTGATAGACCTTCTTGCCTGTTTCGGGATACTGCTCAATGACTTGCACGATCCGCTTGATCTCTGCTTCCATCGCGCTGCCATGTACGCCCACAGCGTCAAAACCCATGACACAGGAGCCCATCCGGTCTATCAACATCCGGGCGGGATGCGTAGCGGTACCAAAAAAATCCGCATCTTCCAAAGCAACCCGCAATACAGGCATTTGCAGACGGGCAAACCAAACGCGTATGCCCGAAGGGATGCGATCTTCGGCCAGAATCGCCTGAAACATGAGGGCTACGATTTCAATCGTGGCTTTTTCCCCCTTGGTTTCCGCTTTCTTTTTGAGCTCCTGGGTTTTCTGGCGCAAATCTCCCGCGACACGGGCAACCCCTGCAGGGCTGTAGTCTTCAAATTGCGTGCCGCCAGGCGCATAGTCTCCGGCTACGCCAGGTCGATAGGCCATGGCAGCAGCCAAGGCGGGTGATGGCGGCTGGTGCTCAGCGCCACCAAAGTCGCCGCCCGCATGGCTCACAAACAGTCTGCGAATTTGGCCGATGACCCCTTGTGCACGACTCCGCGCCCGCGCGAGCGGCGTGGTTGCAGTCAGCATACGCGTCTCGTCCGTCGCGCCATATGCGTTGCCCGCTGCACTGAAGGTGGTGGACTGTCGCCAGAACGGCGTAGGCGTAGAAGTGCCTGCGCCTTGCGCACCGGAAGCTAACGTTGCACCTGCGCTTGCTGAATCGGCTGCAGCCCCGCCCCATCCCAAACGGCCACTGAAAAGGCGGGCATCCCGAGCCTCAGAGCCCGCCGAGGCAGCAGCTCCACCGGCATACCCTCCGGCATAAGAGGCTCTATCTCCAGACCATGAGGGGGCACCCGTGCCTTGTGGGCCGCGCGGACCACTATTGCCAGCTTCGTAGGAGTCACCATTTTCATACCCTGCTCCGCTTAACTCAGCACCACCGGATACAGGTGCGCCTGAATTTGGCGAGCGTTGGTTGGGAGCTTTGGCAGGCGACTTGACGCGGTCTTTTAACTCGATCGTAGGCAATACACCCTTGCTGATCAGGACATCATTCGCATTTTTGTAGGCGGTAATCAGTCGCTCAATCAACAAGCGCTGGACAACTTCTGTCACCATCGGCCAAGAGTCTCCTGGCATTCCTGAAACAGACCACTGTTCCACCAGCAAGAGGACCAGTACCTCCGGGCGAAAAAGGTCTTTTCCGTCCAGATCTTCCAGGCCTTCAAGGTATTTGATCCGCACGCGCAAGTCTTCAAGCTGCGGCAAGACCTTCTCGTTCACAGACAACACCATCCGGGACGCGAGGATTTTGTTTTCGACGACCTCGGTGCCCACGAGTTCTAGATTGAGGGAACGGACTTCTGCAGTCTTCTTTACTTCAGCAGGAGACAGGCATTCTCGCCAAGACTTCTGTGTGCCCTCGACCCACAACGGACGGCTCTGTTTGTAGGCCATCCAGTTGTCACGACGGGTTTGTGAATCACGGGCATTCGTCGGCTCATCGACAAGCTCCGTCAGCCGGTCCTGAACCGCTGCGGCAATTTCCGATAGCGCTTTACAAGATTCCGCGAAAAATCGCTCCCGCAGTACGCGAGCGAGTTGCAATCGAGGTGAAAGCGCTTGGCCTGTAGCCATGTGAAAAAAATCCTTTACTTAAACGGTCGCTCCCGCATTCGGATCATTGGGATCAACGTCCTTTTTGGGCCCGCTTTTTACCAAATCCTCACGCTGGATTCCAAGCCACATCGCAATCGCCGCAGCCACGAATACAGAGGAGTAGATACCGAACAGAATACCAATCGTCAGCGCTAGGGCAAAGTAATGCAGAGTAGCACCACCAAAAATCAACATCGATAGCACCATCAATTGGGTAGACCCGTGGGTGATGATGGTCCGGCTGATGGTGGACGTAATGGCATTGTCAATGATCTGCTCCGTGTTCATCTTGCGGTAGCGGCGGAAATTCTCGCGAATCCGGTCAAAAATCACAACCGACTCATTTACCGAATACCCCAACACGGCGAGCACAGCCGCCAGCACCGGCAAAGAGAACTCCCACTGAAAGAATGCAAAGAAACCGAGAATGATGATCACATCGTGCAGGTTGGCAATGATGGCAGCCACCGCAAACTTCCATTCAAAGCGGATGGCCAAGTAAATCATGATTCCAATGACCACAAACGCGAGTGCTTTCAGTCCGTCAGCAGCCAACTCGTCACCCACCTGAGGGCCTACAAATTCAGTACGGCGCATAGTGGCACTTGGATCCGCCTCTTTGAGCGCAGCAAGCACCTTTTCGCTTTGCTGGCCGGAGGTAGACCCCTTTTGTACCGGCATGCGGATCAGGACATCTTGCGCGGTTCCAAAATTTTGCACTTGAACATCGCTGATACCCAGTCGGTCTACCGTGCTGCGAATCTTGCTGAGATCCGCAGGTTGCGAGTAGCTCACTTCCATCAAGGTACCGCCCGTGAACTCCACCGACAAGTGAAGGCCACGCGAGAACAAGAAAAACACTGCTGCCAGGAAGGTAACGAACGAGATCAAATTAAAGATCAGGGCATTCCGCATGAACGGAATGTCACGGCGGATTTTAAAAAATTCCATGACTTTTCCTTAAGGGGTAGTGACTACGGTGCCGCTGTCCGGACGCCACACGGTACCAATAGAGACCGTTTTCAGCTTCTTCTGACGACCATACCAAAGATTGACCAATCCCCGAGAGAAGAACACACCCGAGAACATGCTGGTCACAATACCCAAACAGTGCACCACAGCGAAGCCCCGTACCGGGCCCGAGCCGAAGGCCAAGAGCGCCAACCCAGCGATCAAGGTGGTGACATTGGAGTCAATGATGGTCGCCCACGCACGGTCATAACCTGCGTGGATAGCCGCCTGTGGCGATGCGCCATTGCGCAACTCCTCGCGAACGCGTTCATTGATCAACACGTTGGCATCAATTGCCATGCCCAAAACAAGGGCCATGGCTGCCATGCCCGGCAATGTCAAAGTCGCTTGCAACATAGACAGCACCGCTACCAACAACAGCAGGTTGAAGGCCAGCGCCAGGCTGGAAATCACGCCGAACAGCATGTAATAAGCGCACATGAAAATGGCAACCGCCACAAAGCCCCAAGTGACGCTCAGGAAACCCTTGGCAATATTCTCGGCACCCAAGCTCGGCCCGATCGTGCGCTCCTCGATGATCTCCATCGGAGCCGCCAAAGATCCGGCACGCAACAGCAGCGCAGTGTCTGCCGCCTCGACGGTGGTCATCCGGCCGGAAATCTGAACACGGCCGCCGCTGATTTCGGAACGGATCACGGGCGCAGTCACCACTTCGCCCTTGCCTTTTTCGAACAACAAAATCGCCATGCGCTTGTTGATGTTCTCGCGGGTCACATCACGGAAGATGCGGGCGCCCTTGGCGTCCAGTGACAAATTCACGGTGGGCTCTTGGGTCTGGCCATCAAATCCGGGCTGCGCGTCCGTCAGGTTTTCTCCCGTCAGAATCACTTGCTTCTTCACGATGACCGGGATGCCTTCGCGATCCAGGTAACGTTCAGAGCCAAAGGGAACAGGAGCGGTTCCGGTCTCTGCCGCACGGGCTTCAGTGCCCTCATCGACGAGGCGCACCTCCAGAGTTGCGGTACGTCCGAGGATATCTTTGGCCTTGGCTGTGTCTTGCACACCGGGCAACTGCACCACGATGCGGTCTAGGCCTTGCTGCTGAATCACCGGCTCTGCAACACCCAGCTCATTGATCCGGTTGTGCAAGGTAGTGATGTTTTGCTTAAGCGCTTGGTCTTGGATGGTTTTTCCGGAAACCTGTTTGATCGTGGCGACCAGTTTGACGTCTTGCCCTTCAGGGGCAGACACCGCATCAAGGTCGGTGAACTGGTCTTGAATGATGCGCTGTGCCGCCTGAGCGGTAGCCGCGTCCCGGAACCGGATCTCGATGGCTTGGCCGTTGCGGGCAATACCGCTGTGGCGCACGTTCTTTTCACGCAAGATGGTGCGAATGTCGCCGGCAAGCGACTCTGCCCGTTTGGTGAGCGCTGCCTGCATGTCGACCTGCAACATGAAGTGCACACCACCGCGCAAATCCAATCCCAAGTACATCGGCGATGCGCGCAGAGACGTCAGCCAAGCCGGCGAACGAGACAGCAAATTGAGCGCAACAATGTAGGAGGGGTCCGCACTGTCAGGGTTGATCGCTTTTTGAACCGCATCCTTGGCCTTGAGCTGCGTATCGGCGTCAGCAAAGCGCGCCTTAATGGACGCACCATCCAAGGCCACCGCATCGGGCGTCAAGCCGGCGCTTTTCAGCGCCTGCTCGACCTTGGCCAGTGTGGCGGCATCGACCTTCACCGACGACTTGGCCGTTGAAACTTGCACTGCCGGTGCTTCGCCAAACAGATTGGGCAGGGCATACAAGCCACTGACCACTAGCGCGACCAGAATGATCGCGTACTTCCACACCGGATAACGGTTCATGATCGCGCTTCGCTAACAGTTAAAAACAGCCGCTTACTTGATGGAGCCTTTGGGCAACACTTGCACTACCGCACTGCGCTGCACTTGGATTTCCACGCCGCTGGCTACTTCCAGGGCGACATAGCTGTCGCCCATCTTGCTGACCTTGCCCAATACGCCACCAGCAGTGACCACTTCATCACCCTTGGCCAAGGCGTCGATCATGGCGCGGTGCTCTTTCTGCTTCTTCATTTGGGGGCGGATCATCACGAAATACAGCACCACAAACATCAGCACCAAAGGCAACATGCTCATCAATGAGGATTGCATGTCACCGCCAGCGGCAGCAGGAGCAGTTTGGGCAAAAGCAGAAGAAATGAACACAGGCAAACTCCACAAAAGGGATCAGAACAAATAGTTTTCCACCCGCGGCACAGCCGCGCGCGAACCGACTGGCTGAGAACCAGTCAACCGGTCATTGTAAGCGGGGGAAAAGGCCCGCCCATGATGGGCGGGCAAGGCCCTAGGCGGCCCGGGCCCGTTGGGTCGCGGTGCCTGCGTGGTAGCGGGACAACAAATCGACCCACTGGGTCCTGGCAGCCTTCAAGTGACGGGCCTTGACATGGCCATAGCCACGGATGTGCTCGGGCACACGGGCGAACGCCAGCGCGGCATCCCGGTTGGATGCACTCAAGACAGGCAACATTCCTTCGATGGCAGAGCGGTATTCGCCAATCAGCGCCCGCTCCTCACGGCGTTCCTCGGTATACCCAAAGACATCCAGTGCGGTACCCCGGAGCACTTTCATGGGTGCCAGGAGACGGAAGCCCCAGCCCATCCAGGCACTAAACCGGGACTTCAAGGCCTCGCCCTGCTCGTTTTTACGCGACCAGATCGGGGGTGCCAAGTGGTAGGCGAGCTTGAAATCTCCCTCAAACATCCCGCTGATCTTGCGGTGAAACGCACTATCGGTGTGCAACCGGGCTACCTCGTACTCGTCTTTGTAGGCCATCAGCTTGAACAAATAGCGGGCAACCGCTTCCGTGAGCGCCAGCTTGCCCCCCTCGATGCCGGACTCTGCTGCGCGCACCCGGGTCACAAAGTCGACATAGCGACCCGCATACGCTGCATTTTGGTAAGCCTTTAAAAACTCGCTGCGCCGCTGGATAAGTTCATCCAGCGTTTCTTTGCTGCGCGGCGCGAAAGCAATCACTTGCCCGGGGTTGATGGCACATTGAACCGCCGGCCAATCCACTGCGGCGCGGCGTCCCCATTCAAATGCCGCCTTGTTGTTGCCCACCGCCACTGCATTGAGCTCGATGGCGCGCATCAGCGATGTCAGACCCAAGGGGATCCAGCCCTTTTGCCACGCGTAGCCCAGCATCATGGGGTTGGTGTAAATGCTGTCTCCCAACAATTTAGTAGAAGCGGCATCCGCATCGAACAAGCCCACATGCGACTCACCCACTGAGCGAGTGATGTCGGCGACACACTGATCTCCGGGGTTGGACCAGTCGGCGTTGCGCACAAAGCCGGCGGTCGGCACCGTGTTGGCGTTGAGCGCCACATGGGTGCGGCCGGGCCGCATGCGAATGAGCGTTTCTTTACCGGCCACCACGACCGGATCACAGCCCAGCACCAAATCTGCAGACGCGGTGCCCACACGGGTGGTGCGGATCGCATCTTGCGACGCGCCGATCAGCACATGGCTCCAGGTCGCTCCGCCCTTCTGCGCCAACCCACCGGCGTCCTGGGTGACGATGCCTTTGCCCTCAAGGTGGGCCGCCACGCCGAGCAGTTGTCCGATGGTGATCACGCCCGTGCCGCCCACGCCAGCCACGATGGTGCCCCACACACCGCCCTGCACCGTGGCAAGGTTTGGAAGCTGCGGGTCCGGCAGCGCCGGCCAACCACTGGCATCGGTTTGCAGCTTCACCGGTTTCTTCAGGCTGCCGCCTTCTACCGTCACAAAGCTGGGGCAAAAGCCTTTGACGCAGGAGATGTCTTTGTTGCAGGTGCTCTGGTTGATCTGGCGCTTGCGCCCGAAGGGGGTCTCCAGCGGCTCCACGCTCATGCAGTTGCTTTGCACACCACAATCGCCACAGCCCTCACACACCAGCTCATTGATGACTACGCGCTTGGCGGGGTCCTCCATGGTGCCGCGCTTGCGGCGGCGGCGCTTTTCGGTGGCGCAAGTCTGGTCATAAATGATGACGGTGGTCCCTTTGATGTCGCGGAACTCACGCTGGATGCGATCCAGCCCATCGCGGTGCTTGATGGCAATACCCTCGGGCAGCCCCTCGACTGCATCGTATTTTTCAGGCTCGTCTGTCACCACTATGATTTTGATAGCACCTTCCGCACGCATGCTCTGCGCTATCTGCACCACAGAGTGCCCTTCCGGCCGCTCACCCACTTGCTGGCCACCGGTCATGGCGACCGCATCGTTGTAGAGGATTTTGTAGGTGATGTTGACACCGGCCGCAATGCTCTGGCGAATCGCCAGCAAGCCGCTGTGGAAGTAGGTGCCATCGCCCAGGTTGGCGAAGATGTGTTTGTCGTTGGTGAACGGCTGCTGCCCGACCCATGGCACACCTTCGCCGCCCATCTGGGTAAAGCCGTCAGTGCTGCGGTCCATCCAGATGGTCATGAAATGGCAGCCGATGCCAGCCATCGCACGCGAGCCCTCCGGCACCCGTGTGCTGGTGTTGTGCGGGCAGCCTGAGCAGAACCAGGGCTGGCGAACCGCAGCCGCTGCACCGGAGTTACCCAAGTCAATGACGTGCATGGCTCGCTCTTTGGCTTCCAGAATCGCCATCTGGGCGTCGATGCGGGCACACGTATCCGCATCCAGCCCCAGCTTCTTGATGCGCTGGGCAATCGCGCGGGCGATGATCGCTGGCGACAAATCCGCATTCGCACGCAACAAGGTGTTGGCGCTCGGGTTGGGCATGGACCACTCGCCGCCGGCGCCATAGTGATCTGGCGTTTCCACCTCGTTGAACTTGCCCAACACCGTGGGGCGCACGTCCGCGCGCCAGTTGTAGAGCTCTTCCTTGAGCTGATATTCGATGACCTGGCGCTTTTCTTCCACCACCAGAATTTCTTGCAAGCCGGTGGCGAATTCGCGGGTCAGCTGAGCCTCCAGCGGCCACACCACACCCACTTTGTGCAGGCGGATGCCGATGCGGCGGCAGGTGTCGTCATCCAACCCCAGGTCCAGCAACGCCTGGCGGGTGTCGTTGTAGGCTTTGCCACTGGAAATGATGCCGAAGCGATCCCCCTTGCCGCCGTGATGCCCCTCAATCACGTTGTGGTTCAGGCGGTTGGCGCGGATGTAGGCCAGCGCGGCGTACCACTTGTAATCAAACAGGCGGGCTTCCTGGTCTAGCGCATGGTCGGGCCAGCGGATGTGCAGGCCACCGGGCGGCAGCTCAAAGTCAGCCGGCATGCGGGTGATGACACGCTCTGGGTCGATGGTGACGGTCGCGCTGGACTCCACAATTTCCTGAATCGTCTTCATGCCCGCCCACACGCCGGAAAAACGGCTCATGGCAAAGGCGTGCAGACCCAGATCCAGAATCTCCTGCACATTCGCCGGGAAGAACACCGGGAACCCGCAGGCCTTGAAAATGTGGTCACTTTGGTGGGCGGCGGTAGAGCTTTTGGAAATGTGGTCATCCCCCGCCACGGCGATCACACCGCCCCACGGCGTAGTGCCGGCCATGTTGGCGTGCTTGAACACGTCAGAACAGCGGTCCACACCAGGGCCCTTGCCATACCAGATGCCGAACACGCCGTCGTATTTGTTCGTGCCGGGCGGTGCAAAGCCCAGTTGCTGGGTGCCCCACAAGGCAGTGGCAGCCAGCTCCTCATTCACCCCCGGCTGGAACTTGATGTGGTGGGCCTCCAAGTATTTTTCTGCCTTGACCAGCGACTGGTCATAGGTGCCCAGGGGCGAGCCGCGGTAGCCGCTGATAAAGCCGGCCGTGTTCTTGCCCGCTCGCTGGTCGCGCACGCGCTGCAGCATGGGCAGCTTGACCAGCGCCTGCACACCGCTCATGAAAGCGCTTCCGCGGTCAAGGGCGTATTTGTCATCAGGGGTGACGGTCTCTAGCGCCGTGCGGATGTGCGCGGGCAGATCCCGGTTGAGGGGTGCATTCATGGTGCTTGTCTCCGTGTTTTTGTTCGGCAAAGTGTATGCCCGCATCTCAGATAGGTGTTTGCGTTCTTTGCCTGGAAACCACCTCCCAAAGAACGATTCTTTCTCCATAATGCGTTTTATGGAAACACTTGACCGCTATGACCTGGCTATTCTGAGCGAGCTGCAAAACGATGGACGCCTAAGCAACGCTGAACTCGCCACCCGCGTGGGCCTGAGTGCGGCGCCCTGTTGGCGGCGAGTGAAGGCGCTGGAGGACAGCGGCTTCATCACCGGTTACCGCGCGGAAATCAACCGCCAGAGAATAGGATTGGGAGTATTGGCCTTTGTGCGCCTGGACGCCAACCGCAACAGCGGCGATGTGCTTCAAGAACTCGAAGAGGCGATACGGCAAATTCCAGAGGTCATTAGCTGCCACTACATCAGTGGCACTGGCACGTTTGAGCTGCAAGTGGTCAGCCGCGACCTGAACAGTTTCAGCCAGTTCGCACGCGAAGTGCTGATCAACCTGCCCAACGTCAAAGACCTGCACACCAGCTTTTCGCTTGGTGAGGTCAAGGCCAGCAGTGCCTTGCCCTTGAGCCAACTGCAAGCGCCACCCACAGGCGCCACCATGAAAGGACGCTCATGAAAAGCAGACATTGGCTCGCTTTAGCATTGTTTTGGCACCTAGCGCCCGCGGTATATGCGCAAGCAGCTATCAATTCAGGAGCAAATTCAACTCTCTTGCCTCTGCGTAATCTGCTGATCGAAGTGCGACAGGTGCAATCCGAAGATGGCCAGCAGGCGGGCGTAGACCTGCAAGGCGGCAGGGTCACAGGCGGCTTGGCGCAAGGCCGGAGCAGCGGCACGGCGGTGCAACAAATCCTCATTCTGAATGGCCGGCCAGCACGCATCGCAGTGCAAACGCAAACGCCACTGCGCCTGCTGCAAAGCTTTGTGCGCAACGGGCGCATCGTCACCAAGGGACCGTGCTGATCGAAGCTGGCACGGGCTTTAGCGCGCTGCCGCGCTGGGAGGGTGGCGATGTGGTCGAGGTAGAACTCAATACCCAGCAAGCGATGCGGCCCCTGTTTCCCCAAGCAGGGGCAGTGAATGCGCCACCTGCACAGTTCAGCACCGGCAGCAGCCTGTTGCTCCCCTTGGGCGAGTGGATGACGGTGGCAGAGACCGAGCAAAACCTGCAGAACAACCAGCAGAGCCTGGGCGGCACGCAGATGGAGAGTGGCGTGACTCGAACGGAGGTTCAACTCAAGGTGAGCTTGCGCTGATAGCCCGCGGCGGCCACCTCCGGTCGCCGGGTGGCGCTGCCCTCAGCGGTGCAGCACTTCGCGGATGGTAGCGGCCAACTCTTCTTCCACGAACTTGGCGATGTAGGCATCTGCCCCCACGCTCTTGACGTGGCTCTCGTTGGTGGCACCGGTTAGCGAAGAGTGAATGATCACCGGAAGGCTGCTGAACCGGCCATCTTGCTTGATGTTGCGGGTCAAAGTGAAACCATCCATTTCGGGCATTTCGAGATCGGTCAACACCAAGGCCACTTTGTCTTTGATGGACTTGCCTTCATCCGTGGCTTGGGCGTTGAGTGACTGCAGTTTTTCCCACGCCTCTTTGCCGGTTTTGGTCATGATGTAAGGCACATCCATGCCTTTGAGGCCCTTCTCGATCATCATGCGTGCCACGGCAGAATCGTCAGCCGCCAGAATGATCTGGCCCGGCTCCAAACGAAGCTTGGGCGCGGTGCTTGGCACCTCTTCCTTGACCTCTTGGGGCATCACATCACGGAGGATCTGCTCCACATCCAGCACTTGGGCCAGGCGGGTGTTTTCGGCATTGCCATCCAGACGCGCAATACTGGTCACCAAGCCACCGCCGGTGTTTTCGGCAGACAGGACTTGCTTCCATTCCAAGCGCACGATTTCGTTGACCTCTTCAACCGCAAAGGCCTGTGTCGTGCGGGCGAACTCGGTCACCAGCAGAATGCCCAGCCCCTTGGTCGGCGTACAGCCCACCACCTGCGGCAAGTTGATCACGGTGATCATTTGCCCACGGATGTTGGCGACGCCCATCACGGCGGGCGGTGAATTCACCATAGCGGTGATTTCGGGCATCACCAGGATTTCCCGGACCTTGAACACGTTGATGCCGAACAACTCCCGGCGCTGGGTGCCGGGGGCTTCGCCCAAGCGGAACAGCAGCAGTTCGAACATGCTGTTGGCGGCCAGATTGGTCCGCTCATCAATGTCGCGCATCTCTTTGCTCATAAGTCCGTCCTTAATTTCCGAATCTCACAGATTGAATGTATCCATACTAACGGTTTCTGCGCTATTTGGGCCACAAAATCCACATTTGCAATGGTTGCCGCATGCGGCCGGCTAGCTCTGCGGCCTCCGGCCCCCAGCCGGCAAAGTAGTCGGCACGCACCGCACCGATAATCGCGCTCCCGGTATCCTGCGCAAGTACCAATTTTTGCAAATTTGTTTGATTTCCCGTTGAAGTCAACCAGACTGGCGCGCCATACGGGATGCTGCCGGGGTCCACAGCGATCGAGCGACCGGGGGTCAAGGCAACGCCTTGGGCGCCTTTGGGCCCGAAGGCTGCATCCAACTCACCGAGTAGCTCCTCCTTGAAAAAAACCACCCGCGGGTTCGACCATAAGAGCTCCTGCTGGCGCTGCGGGTTTTGCGCAAGCCAGGCTTTGATACCGGGCCATGAGGCGTCTTTGATCAAGCCTTGATCCAAGAGCCAACGGCCCACGCTGCGGTAGGGCTGCTCGTTGGTACCCGCATAAGCCAAGCGCACCCAACGCACGCTGCCGTCAGGCTGGGTAATCCGTACCCGCCCGGAACCCTGAATTTGCAGCACCAAAGCATCCACCGGATCCGCTAGGTAGGCGATCGCCTTGCCACGCAGGGCTGCCTGCGCTTCCGGCAGGGTCTCCATTTCCTGGCGGGTGAACCATGGTTTGCGGGGCGTCATTCCAGTGGGCAGCTGGTACAGCGGCACTGAAAAGCCTGCTGCTGGCTTACGGCTGGCCTCCAGTATCGGCTCGTAATAGCCGGTCAACAAACCCGTAGCCTCCCCTTGCAATGTCTCCACCCGGTGCGGCTGAAGGCGGGTTTGCATCCACTCCATTTGCTCTTGCGGGCTGCCGATGCTCAAGCGGCGCACTTCTGCGCACAAAGCCGCCATGGGTGGCTGAGGCCTCTCGCAGCTTTTCAGCCACGCATTCCACGCCTCGAACAGGTTGTCAGCACCCCAGCCGGGAAGGCTGTCCCACGGAACCGGCACCCAACGGCTGCGCGACTGAGTGACCACCGGGCCGACCGCAGGCGCGGGCCCGGGCGCTGCGGGTACCGCGGTGCGCACAGGCTCGACCGGTGCGCGCACCACCGGTGGCGCGCTACCGCACGCGGCCAGAATTCCTACAATCAAGACCGATACAGTCCACCTCAAACAACGACGCATGACTTTGCTACTCCTCGAAGCGCTAGGCGCTGGCCTGATATTCATAGGCATCATCTGGTGGACCATGTTTCACGGGCGCAAGAACGGTGAACTGCCGCCCGAAGAGAATAATGACAAAAAAGAGGACTAGCCCATATATTGATTGCGCAGCTTGCTACTAATTTAATAGCAATCATCCCAAAATCCGGTGCTGGAGCGCCGGCAACTGGGCGCGGCAATGCTGGAGCTGACGATAGTCCAGTTCCGCCAGCACAACGCCCGGGCCCTCGGCTTGCTCTGCGAGCACTTTGCCCCAGGGGTCGATCAGCAGACTTTGCCCCCAAGTGCGCCGCCCGCTTGGGTGCACGCCCCCTTGCGCAGCCGCAGCCACGAACGACAAATTTTCAATCGCCCGGGCACGCAACAGCACCTCCCAATGGGCCTCCCCCGTGGTGTGGGTAAAGGCACTCGGGGCCAACAGCAAATCGACACCGCGTGCAGCGTATTCCCGGTAAAGCTCGGCAAAGCGCATGTCGTAGCACACGCTCATGCCCACAGACCAGGTGTGCCCATCCCGAGACGGCAGGCTGAAGACGGTGGGCGTGCTGCCCCGCTCCAGCACCCGGGACTCGTCGTAACTCTCGGCACCGTTGTTGAAGCGAAACAGGTGGATCTTGTCGTATCGGGCCACGCACTCCCCCTGCGGATTGAAGGCCAGCGAACTGTTGAACACATGGTCGGGTTGACTGGCCGTCAAGGGCAAGGTACCGCCCACGATCCAGATCCCCAGCGAGCGCGCTACCCCGGCCACAAAGTCCTGGATGGGGCCGCGCCCGAAGGGCTCTTGAATCGCCAGCTTGTCGGAATCGCGCAGCCCAATCAAACAAAAATACTCGGGCAACACAGCGAGCTCGGCCCCTTGGCCTACGGCCTCTGTCAGCAAGGCTTGGGCGATCTGCAAGTTGTCCTGCACATGGCCGGTAGACACCATCTGGATGGCTGCGACTTTCATAGATCAACTCCGTAATTCAAACGCATCAGTGCATCAGGGCTTACGCGGCACCTGGGTTACTTTAGGGTCCAGCCAAGTGCCGTCCACCACAAACTCCTGGGTAGCCGCGTTTACCAATGGTCCGCGCAACAGCAGCTGGGCCAGAAAGGTACTCAAGCCAACCACCGGGTTAATAGCCGACGCGATCAGGGAGGCGCTGCCCGCATTGATTTCTGGCACCGCCACCACCCGCAGGTTCTGCGTTTCTTTGGCAATATCGGCTTGGCCGTCCATCAGCACCGCGGCATTGACGCCTTTCATCTGCAAATTATTGGTTTTGGCGACGCCCTGCTCAATCGCAATGTCACCCCGGAAATAGTCAAAAGCAAAGCCTTCGCTGAACACATCGCGGAAATCTAGCATCAGCCGGCGCGGCAGGCTTTGCAAGCTCAACACGCCCAAAAGCTTGGCAATGCCGGGCTCGGCTTTGAGAAACTGGCCCGTCTCCACGTTCAGATTGAATTTGCCGCTCATACTGGGGTAGTCCACCGTGATCGGCGAGCCGGCCCACGCAACCTGGCCCTCCACTTTGCCTTCGCCCTTGCGCACCACTCCGGGCATGCCCAAGCGGCTGAGCAGTTCGCCCGAATCGCGAATGTCGAGCTTGAAGTTCAAAACCGTGCGGCGGCGATCCCGCACAGTGCTCCCCGGTGATGTGGCAGACGCATTGATAGCTGCCCAGTTGCCACTGGCGGTCAGCTCGGCTTCCGGGGTGCGGATATTGAAACGGTTGAGGCGCCATTCGCGGGCACCTGCACTCCCCAGGTCCACCGCCTCGACATCGATCCGGCCCAATTTTTTACCCCGCAGCACAAAGTCATCAACCTCGATATCCAACGCAGGAATCGCGGCAGGCTGCTCGTCCAAGAGCGACTCCACATCTTGCGCACCACTCTGGGCAATAGAGAGCCGGGCCAAGCGCGCGTAAAAGCGCCCGGCATTGCTACCCGAGGGCTGGCGGTATTCGACATAGCCGGACAGCTCTGTCGCGTCCACGTTAGCGCGCCACAAAGGGCCTTCGCGCCCGCCCCCCACTACAACGTTGTTGAGTTGGCGTCCGGAAGCCAACAGCTCCTTGGAGCGGAGCACCAGCACATTGGGCAGGTACTCGGAGGCGGACATCGCACCCGGCGAGGGGCTTTTTGCCGAGTCAACGGCTCCATCGCTCCCAAGCTTGTCCGCAACCGCCGTCCACGCCTCCAGATCCAATCTTGGAATGTTGAGGTTGGCGACGACACCGGCATCGGGTAGTGGAGCCGCCTCATCGGGGCCCAGCCCGACGGCAATCGCACCGCTTTGCACATGGGGCTCGGGGCCCGAGATATCGCGCACAAAAATGACCGATGCCAGCCGGCCGACATCCAGTTGCAAACGGTCTTTCAGGCGTGTGGCCACCGCGGGCGCTGCAGGGCGCAGCACCGCCGATTCGAACCGCACCGGAAGCGCTGCCTCGGCGGTTTTGGTCAAGGGTGCGGGCAAGTTCAATGCCATGCCCACCAGATTAGAGTTGATTTGTAGTTCCGGCACTCCCGAGCGAAAACCCAGGGTCGCGGTGTAACTGGCGCTGCCAATGGCGAACTGGGCTGCGCGCGCGGCGGGGCCGAGTTCCTTGGCTTGACGCAAGCCTTCTGATGTGGCGATACCGGCAAAGCGCAGCTGCGACGCCGCAGGCTTGGCGCCGCTCGCAATATTGGACACCGGCGCCACCGACAAGCCCCCCTCAATGCGCACATCCCCTCCCAGAGCGCGGGCTTGCGCACCGCTCAAACTGAAGCCGGATTGGTTGAAGTTGATAGTGCCCCGGAGACGTGAGAGTTTGGGGGTATCGGGGCGAATCTGCAGGTCGTTGCCGGGCAACACCACGGTACCTTGCACCGCCAATTTGTTGGTGTCCGCCAGGGGAAAGCCCAGTTTGAATTTGTAATCCGCCACTCCCGTGGCAGAGGTCTGCGCCAGTGCTTTGTCCAAGGCTTCGGTCAGCGGGGAGCTATTCACCACACTCACTACATCCATGACCGGCCCTTTGGCATCGGCTGTCACTGCGACGGTAGATGCATCAAACAAGCGGCTGACCTGAACATCCGCCTTTGAAAACTGCACGCCCCCGCCCCCCAGAGTGCCGCGGGTGAGTCTGACTTGGAGCTGATCTTTGTCCAACACCATGTCGCCCTGCAGCTGGTTCAAGGCAGGCCAGGGCAAACTGTCTTTGGGCATGAGCGCCGCCGGCGCGAACGCAAAGCTGCCATTCTGAAAAGCCGCCGCAATTTTGAACTCACCCTGGCTGGCGGTGCGAAACGGGAAACGGGCCAAATCCCCTTTTACCTTAAAGGTTCCGCTAGTCAGTGCACCACCCAGTAAGGCAGCTTGCAAATAGTCGCGCCCATCACGCTCCATCGCCAAGGGCAAGTAGCGGGGCAAGCGGGCTGCGTCAGCCCGGCTCACGCTGCCCTGCAAATCCAGAACGCCCGGGTTCAGCGCAGTCACAGCCCCCGTCTCCGGGCTGCTCCAAGTGAACTTCAACTCGCCTGCGGCATCCGCATTGGAAAAGCGCACGCCGCTGCCGCTCAGCTGCAATCTCTTGCCGTTGAGCTTCCACTGCAGGTCACCTGCGAGTTGGTCAAACGTTATGAGCGGCTCTGCCAGCAAGTCCACCATATCTGCAGTGCCGCGCTGCATCGCCAAGGTCGTCTTGCCGCCGGACTGGTCTAACTCAAAGGTGGCATCCAGCCCGTCAAAACCGGGGCGACTCTCAGCGCCGCAAAGGCATGCAGGCACACCCAGCTGGCTGACCCGCCCTTTGACAGCGTATTCAGTCGGGCTGGTGGTCGGGCCACTCCAGCTGGCGTTGAGAGTCTCCACCACGCCTTTGGGACTCAAGCGGAGCAAGCTGTCGTGAACACTCGCATCAAGCGGCAAGCGCGCAGCGATTTGAGTCAACGCGGCGAGATCGAGGCGATCTGCACTCAAAGCACCCCGCTCTTTTTGACTAGGGGTTTGCGCAAACAGCTGCAGTTGCACATTGCCTCCGGGCCAATGCAAGCCGTCCTGGGTAACAAACTGAAGCGCCTCTGTGCTGAACTGATAGCCGCCGGTCAGCGTCTTTGCGCCTAACCGGCCCGACACCGCGCTCAGTTCGAGCGGCTCCAAACCTTGGCGCGTGGTCACTTGCACTTGCTGCAAGCTGACGTCGGCCACGGCACCTGTAGGCGCCCCGGCCACGACATCAACCCACGCCCGCATCGCGCCCTCTCCGCGTGTCAGTGCCACCCCCAAATCCACATAGCGACCCAACTCTGCCAAATGCACTTGGGGGAAGTCGACGAATGCCTCGCCGTCCCAGTCCTGCCATTGGCCCTCGTGGCGAGACAGCAAGGGTTGCTTGAATATGCCACGCGCACTCAGGCGTTGCCCCCAAGATGCGGGTGGCGTCGCGTCAAGGCGCAATGCATGGCCACGCAAGCTATTGCGAATCACCAAATCAACATCGTCAAACACCACAGACTCCACCGGGCGGGTCTCGTCCGTCCAAGTGACACGGCCGCGAAGCAAGGCAATTTCAGGCTGCGAGAACAACCAGTCAGCCACGCGACCGTCTGTGTTGTTCGAGCCACTGACCGGCAGCCCGGCAATCCACCAGCTTCCGTCGGCGGAGCGCCGGATGTCTAACGAGGGGCTGTCAATGTGCAACTGCTCCAACCCACCGACCAGTAGTGAGCGGGGCGACAGCGCGGCCAGCACACTGGGCAGCACGAGAGCCTCACGCCCCTCTTGATCCAACACACTGACCCGCAGCAACTCAATAGACGGGATCACGCCGTTAGAGCGGGCCTGCATATCCCCTATCCGGACGGGCAACCCTAGGGCTTGCGTGGCCTGCGTTTCGACCCATGGGCGAAGTTCTGCGATTCGCGGCACAATGAGAAAATGCAATCCGCCCCACAGCAATCCCACGGCCAGCCAGCCCACTGCCAGCAGTCGCAACGCCCACTTTGCAAGGCTTGCGAACACCCGAATGCGGAGTGAGGGAGCGGAGATAAGTTCGGTCATTGTGCGATGGGGACTATTCAAGAATTATGACCCGCCTTGAGAATCAGGCTTCGGCGGCACACGCTCGTTTTGTTCAACGTGTCAGACGCCGGTACGCCACAGAATCCGCTCTGTTGCCCCCCGGCCTTCCGGGTAAAGCAGCTATCGCCTCACTAGCGTCATCCCTAGAAACTGAAGGCCATGAACCGGGCCATGTGCTGCGGATCACGCGGCAGCTGATACTGGAGAGGTTGGCTACTTTGGACTGCGAAGAAGGGTCAACAGTAGAAGACGTTACCGCGTCGATGACTGCCCTGGCGGAGTGTTCGCTGGATCGCGCCTTTGCACTCAGTTACGCGGCTTTGAGCGCCCAGTACGGCACCCCCCTATCCCCCTCCGGCACCCCTGCGCAGTTATTGGTAGTGGGTATGGGCAAATTGGGCGCCCGCGAACTCAATGTCTCAAGCGATATTGACCTGATTTATGTCTATGACCAGGATGGCGAGACCACCGGCGACAGTGTGGGACGCGGCCGGATCTCTAACCAGGAGTTTTTTGCCAAGATGGTGCGCGGTATCTACGCACTCATCGGAGACAGCACAGACTACGGCTTTGTGTTCCGGGTGGACTTGGCGCTCCGGCCCAACGGAAACTCCGGACCTGCAGCGGTGTCGCTAAGCGCCCTTGAAGAGTATTTACATGTGCAGGGGCGTGAATGGGAGCGATTTGCGTGGCTCAAAAGTCGCGTAGTGGCACCTGCTGCGGCAGTGGGGAGTGCCTTTGCATTGCAACTTCGCGCTGTCGTAGTGCCATTTGTTTTCCGGCGCTATCTGGACTACAACGTATTTGATTCCCTCCGGGTGCTACACCGGCAAATCCGGGACCATGCCGCTAAGCGCAGCGCCGGGCGGCCCGAGCGCAGTAACGATGTCAAACTATCGCGCGGCGGAATCCGGGAAATTGAGTTCACCGTTCAATTGCTGCAAGTGGTGCGCGGCGGGCAATTTCCAGACCTGCGCACCCGACCGACAACCAGTGCGCTAGGCCGTTTGGTGCGTGCGGGCTTGATGCCCCCAACAAGTGCCACTGCGTTGGCTGAGGCCTATGTTTTCTTGCGCAAGGTGGAACACCGTATCCAGTACCTCGATGACCAACAAACCCATGTTTTGCCCACCAACGAAGAGGATTTGTGCTGGATCGCGTTGACGCTGGGCCTGCGCGACAGCAGTGAGCTACTGCGGGAACTCGACCGGCACCGCGAGGTCGTGGCGCAAGAGTTCGATTCTTTGCTCGGTGGCAGTGAGCCTGCCTGCAAGGGCTGTACCGGCAAGCATAGCCCCAACGCCATGGACTTGGAGTCCGTGCTTCCCAGTCTGGCAGGCGGCTTCCAGTCAAGGATCAAAGACTGGCAGAGCCACCCCAGGGTTCTGGCACTGAAAGATGAATCGCGATACCGCCTGCTGAGACTGATTGTGCGCACCGGACAGTGGATCGCCGAAGGCCGCACCACCGAGGACGCAGCTGTCCGGCTCGCGGACTGGATGGAGCCCCTGCTGCGCAGAGAGAGCTATCTGGCTATGCTGCTGGAACGCCCGCAGGTGCACGAACGCCTGCTTCGCATGTTGGGCGCGGCCCGCTGGCCAGCGCGCTACTTGCTCAAGCATCCTGGAGTCATTGATGAGCTGGCGGACAGCCGGACCTTGGATGATCGGTTTGATGCCTTGCTATTCGAAGCGGACTTGGAGCGGCGAAGATCAGCACTCCAAATCAGCGGAGAGGATGATGACGAAAGCCTGCTCAACCTCTTGCGCCGGGCTCACCATGCCGAGATTTTCCGAACGCTGACACGCGATATTGAAGGGCGCTTGACCGTTGAACAAGTTGCGGATGACTTGAGCGCTCTAGCGCAATCTGTTCTCAGCGTGACGACACGCTGGTGCTGGATGCGGCTGAAAAACCGGCATGTCGAAACGCCGAATTTCGGCATCATCGCGTATGGCAAGTTGGGAGGGAAAGAGCTTGGCTACGGCAGTGACCTCGATATCGTGTTCGTCTACGACGATACCGATGACCGGGCCGCCGAGGTGTACTCCGCACTGGTGCGCAAGCTCATCAACTGGTTGACCGTCAAAACCGGTGAGGGCGACTTGTATGAAATCGACACGGCCCTGCGACCGAATGGCAACTCCGGCCTTCTGGTCACCAGTTTCGATGCTTACTCCAATTACCAACAACAACGCGGTAGCAATACCGCGTGGACGTGGGAGCACCAGGCCATTACCCGGGCCCGCTGCGTATTTGGCAGCGCCGCTTTGGCACAGCGTTTTGAATCCGTGCGCCATGCCGTGATCTGCAGCCCACGGGATGTGCCCTCGCTGCGGGCTGAGATACACCACATGCGAGACCGTGTGCGACAAGCGCACACAGTGCAGCCTGACTTTTTCGACGTCAAACATAGCCCCGGCGGCATGGTGGATATCGAATTCGCGGTCCAGTTTTTGGTGCTTAGCTATGGGCGCATTCATGCCTCGTTGTTGGATAACGTCGGAAACATTGCGCTGTTGCAGCGCGCGCAAGCCGCGGGGCTACTGCCCGGCTCGATGGGCTCCGATGCGGCGCAAAGCTACCGGGAGCTGCGGCACATCCAGCACACGGCCCGACTCAACGAAAGCCCGACCACGATCGTGAGCACAGCGCTACCGGCCGAACAGGCTGCGGGCCTTGCTCTGTGGGCACACGTGTTCGGAACTTGATGCGCGTTGGCACCAGCGTCTTACGAGGCGCTTGCCCGTATCTTTTTTACCAAACCAGTAGTGGAATAACCACTCACAAACGGCAGAGCCTGTGCCCGCCCGCCCCACGACTCCACCAAGCGGGTTTCGGGCAGAACCGACATGTCGTAGTCGCCGCCCTTCACCAGGATATCCGGGCGGATGCGGGCGATCAAGGCCTCTGGCGTGTCCTCGGCAAACCAAGTGACCAAGTCCACAGCGCCTTGACTCGCCATCACGACCGCGCGATCCGCCTCCGCGTTGAGGGGGCGGTCATCTCCCTTGCCCAACCTGCGCACCGATGCGTCCGTGTTGAGCGCCACAATCAAGCTACCGCCCAAAGCACGAGCCTGTGCGAGGTACAGCACATGCCCGCGGTGCAAGACATCGAAAACGCCATTGGTGAACACCCAAGGGCGAGGCAGCACTGCCAACGCATCGGACAAGCTTTCAGCAGGCTGGATTTTGTCGAGGAAAGCAGGTAATGGAGCAGATGAAGTCATGGGCAGCATCCTAGCAGCCCCATTTGCCGGGAGGCCGTGGCTTAAGTACGGTCCGTTGCAGCCGATGGAAACTGCATAATCACCCGGCCCTATGCACCTTGTCCCCATCAATATAGAAACCATCCGCATCGGATCGCCGCTTCCTTTTCCATTGATGGACAAGGACGGGGTACTGCTGGCCCGCAAATCGTATGTGATTTCCTCGCGCCGGGATTTGGAAGAGTTTTCCCAGCGAGGCGGTGGCTTGTTTATCAATGTGGCGGACTCGGAAGCCCTGCACCGCGCTTATGTCGAGCACCTGTACGAACTAGTGCGCGACGACAGGTCACTCGGAGAAATCGCAGATACCAAGCTGTCGGGCGATGCACTGATAGAACGTCAAGCTGCGCAAGACGACCGCATGGACTGGCTGGATCTTCAAGCCATCTCCAACGCCCTTTTGCGCGACACACAACCAGCGAGCTTTCGCAGCCGCCTGGATCGCTTAATGCGCCAACTGCAACGCCACAGCCAGCGCAACCCCGATGGGACTCTGTTCGCCCTGATTTATCTGTCTGCTGCCGAACTCCGCATGTACAGCGCGACCCATGCCATGCTCGTGAGCGTCATGTGCATGATGGCAGCCAAAGAGGTGCTGAACTGGTCGGTTGAGGATCAGCGACTAGTAGGAGTCGCAGCGCTCACGATGAATGTCAGCATGACAGAACTGCAAGACAGGCTGACAACGCAAGTCGAGCCGCCCTCATTAGCGCAGCGGACAGAAATAGACCAACACGCGGAGCGCACCGTGGAGCTGCTTGGCCGTATGGGGATCACTGACCCCGATTGGCTCGAAGCCATACAGTGGCATCACACCGCTCCGCCGGGCCCTTTGGCGCCGCGCAATCGGGGTGAGCGCCTCGCCCGCCTGATTCGGCGCGCTGATATGTTCGCCGCCCGCTTGGCCCCCAGAGCCTCGCGCATGCCGATTTCTCCAGCCGCCGCGATGCAGGCTTGCTACTTTGACGAAAACCAGGCGATCGATGAAACCGGTGCGGCGATTATCAAAGCGGTGGGCATTTATCAGCCCGGCTCCTTCGTGCGCTTGGCTACCAACGAGGTTGCCGTCGTGATCCAGCGTGGGTTGAACACCACAACGCCCAAAGTAGCGGTGTTAGTGAACCGCAGCGGCGTACCCACTATCGAGCCCACCATTCGCGACACCACCGTGCGCGACCACCGTATCGTGGCCAGCGTGGCACACAAAGAGGTCAAGGTTCAGCTGAATTTGGAGCGGCTGCTTCCGCTCACCGCCCTTCCAAAATCAGACCGCCCCTGGTGAAGCTTCCGGAGCCGCAGCCAAGTCTTTGGAGAGCTCCTTGCGGTATTTGTTGAGCTCTTGGACAGTAGTGAAGCTGCGCTCCATCAGCAAACTCAGGTTGTGAAGAATGCGTTCGACCACTTTGGTCTCCCAGACCGCATCAAAATTGATCTGACGGTCCAGCCAGTGCTCCAACCACTCCGGGTTTGGCAGACGGCTCTGAATCGTATCGCGTGGAAACAACGCTTTGTTCACATGCAAATTCGTGGGGTGGAGCGCCTGCGCTGTGCGGCGCGCACTTGCCATGAGCACGCCCACCTTGGCAAATGCAGACTTTGCCTCGATCCCGAACTTGCCGATAGCGCGTTTCATGTACTTGAGGTAGGCACCGCCGTGGCGGGCCTCGTCCTGGCTGAGTTTGGTGTAAATCGCCTTGATTACCGGCTCTGTGTGCCAATCGCTCGCGCGGCGGTACCAGTGGTTGAGTCGGATCTCACCGCAGAAATGCAGCATCAACGTTTCCAATGCCGGTGCCGGATCGAATTCGAAGCGCACGGCATGCAGCTCTTCTTCGGTGGGCACAAGATCAGGACGGAATCGGCGGAGGTATTCCATCAACACCAGTGAGTGCTTTTGCTCTTCAAAAAACCAAATGGACATGAACGCTGAAAAGTCGCTGTCACCGCGGTTATCGCGCAAGAACATTTCCGTGGCAGGCAATGCAGCCCACTCGGTAATCGCATTCATTTTGATCGTCGCAGCCTGCTCATCCGACAGCTGAGCGGGATCAAAGCTCGCCCATGGGATATCTTTTTCCATATCCCAGCGCACGGATTCGAGTTGCTTAAAGAGTTCGGGGTACAGCATGACGACCTTTCAAAACTGAACAAATTCTAGACGGAAGCTGTGTCGGTAGCTTGACAGGTTCAGCGGGAGTCCCTTGGACCTGCGCCGCAAAAACCGCATAAAAAAAACAGACACACACAACTTCTCTTGCGATATATTACCAATCAGTCACAAAATTACCAACACGTTCATAAAAATTACACCTATGAGACTCGCGATCATCGGCTCCGGCATCTCCGGCCTTGCTGCGGCTCACCGTCTGCATTGCCAAGCAGACATCACTTTGTTTGAAGCTGGTGGCTACTTTGGGGGGCACACCAACACCGTAGACATTACCTTGCCAAGCCGAGGCGGCCCCATGACCCATGGGGTGGACACAGGTTTTTTGGTATTTAACGAGCGCACGTACCCTCACTTGATTGCCCTGCTGGCCGAGTTGGATGTAGCGACTTCAAAGTCGGATATGTCGTTCTCGGTGCAGGTTCCCCACGCCAAGGGCGGCAAGCCGCTGGAATGGAGTGGATCCTCTCTGGACACGGTGTTCGCCCAGCGGAGCAATTTAGTCAACCCAAGGTTCTTGCGTATGCTGCGAGACGTATTGAGGTTCAATCAGCTCGCGACAGACATTGCCACCCGAAACGCTGAAACTGAGCTCATGCAACCACTGTCGGCCTTCTTGGACCAGCACCGGCTGTCTTCAGAATTTCGGGACTGGTACTTCTTACCCATGCTTGGTTGCATCTGGAGCTGTCCGACGGACCAGATGCTGCAGTTCCCTGTGGCGACCATGATCCGTTTCTGCCATAACCACGGCTTGATCCAAGTCAGCAACCGTCCGCAGTGGTGGACGGTGACTGGCGGAGCTCGCCACTATGTGGAGAAAATCGTTGCAAAAATCCCCGACAAGCGCCTCAACACGCCGGTCCACCGCATCACCCGGGATGAACACGGAGTGCTGGTGACCACCGAAGGCAACACCGAGCGATTTGACAAGGTCGTACTGGCCTGTCATTCGGACCAGAGCTTGGCAATGCTGGCAGACCCCAGCCCCGCGGAACAAGCGACCTTGGGCGCTGTCCGATACCAAGCGAATACCGCGGTGCTACACACCGACACTTCCGTCCTGCCACAGCGCCGCAAAGCATGGGCTTCATGGAACTACGAGCGCAGCCAAGACGCAGGGCAAAACAACGCGCGTGTCTGCTTGCACTACTTACTGAATATGCTGCAGCCCCTGCCCTTCGAACAAAGCGTAGTGGTGTCGTTGAATCCTGTGTCGGAAATCAAAGCCGAACACATTCATGGAACCTGTGACTACGCCCACCCCGTGTTCGATCTTGGCGCCATTCAGGCGCAAGCTGCGCTTCCCGCGCTGCAGGGGCAGCAACATACCTATTTCAGTGGCGCCTGGACAGGCTATGGTTTCCACGAAGATGGCTTGAAATCCGGCTTGGAAGCAGCCCGACTGCTCAAGCAGCACGCAGGCCTTGCCGCTTAAGTCACTATGCATCCGTCCACCGTTCCACGCATCGTGCCAGCACACTCCGCGCTGATCGGATTTGGTGAAGTCCGACATGCACGTCATCGCCCTGTACGCAACGTGTTTTCCTATGGCACCTATTTTTTGATGTTGCCCATGCGCAGCTTGCAGGCCCAAGGAGACGGTGCACTCGCACGGAACCGCTTCGCTCCCATCAGCTTTTACGATACTGACCACGGGGACGGCCGGAGCATGAACGCCGGTGGTGCCCTGGGTTGGCTCGACGCGCTGCTGGCAAAGGAAGGTATTGCAGATGCCACTGGAGAAGTCTGGCTCCACTGCTACCCGCGGGTATGGGGTTTTACCTTCAAACCTGTGAGCTTCTGGTACTGCCACCGCACAGACGGTAGCCTGCGGGCGATCGTGGTGGAAGTGAACAACACCTTCGGAGAGCGGCATTGCTACTTGCTGGACGCCCCGCAATTCGGCCGCGAACTACAAGCAGCGAAGGTGTTCCATGTCTCTCCTTTTTGCCCGGTAGAGGGCGGATACCGCTTCCGTTTTATGGTGACCCCCGATATGCGCCGCACCGTCGCACGCATCGACTATCACGACGGCAATGGTGCACTGATCGATACCAGCGTGAGTGGCCAACTTGAGGCACTAAGCCCAGCAAGTATTCGCCGCGCGCTATGGCATTACCCCATGATGACGTGGGGCGTTGTCGTCAAGATCCATTGGCAGGCATTGAAGCTCTGGCTCAAGAAAGTGCCTCTCTTCCACAAACCCGTCCCGCCTGATACCTTAGTCAGCCGGTAGAAAACCAACCTTGTCATGAACCAGCCCGGAGACACCGTCATGAACACCAACACCCTGAAACCCTCACCGATCGCGGGCCAGGCATCTGGCGCGGCAGCACTTCCAGCAGGCACTCCTGCCGCTACACGCACCGTGTTCAAGTTGTTGCAACGACTCACGCACGGCAGCCTTAGCGTCCAACTGCCGGATGGCAGCGTTCATCGCTTCGGCAGCGACAGTTCCGCGCACGCCAGCCTGGTTTTGCACAACTGGAAACCTTTTGCGGCGGCACTCAAGTCTGGAGATATCGGATTCGCCGAGAGCTTTATTGCGGGTGACTGGACCACACCGGACCTGACCGCGCTACTCCGCGTTCTGGTTAAAAACCGCGCCGAAGTGGAAACCGTGATTTACGGTAGCTGGGTGGGTCGTCTGGTCTACCGGATCAAACACTTGCTCAACCGCAACACCAAAGCCAATAGTCAGAAAAATATCCACGCCCATTACGACTTAGGGAACGCGTTCTACAGCCTTTGGCTGGATGACACCATGAACTACTCGTCGGCGCTGTTCAACTCTGACCTCAAGCAGCCGATGGCCGGCGCCCAGAAGGCCAAAGTCCGCCGTGCATTGCAAGAGGTACACCTGAAGCCCGGCGACCGGGTGCTGGAAATTGGCTGCGGCTGGGGTGCGCTGGCAGAAATGAGCACCACCGAGTTCAACGCCCACATCACCGGCGTCACGCTGAGCACCGAGCAACTCGCATTCGCCCAAGAGCGCATGCGTCGCTTGGGAATGAGTGAGCGCGCAGACCTGCGCCTGCAAGACTATCGAGACATTCCTGACCCAGCATTTGACGCTGTGTGCTCCATTGAAATGATCGAAGCCGTTGGACGCGAGTTCTGGCCGACGTATTTCAGCACGGTGTCCAACAAACTGAAACCCGGTGGGCACGCCTGCATCCAAAGCATCGTGATCGAAGACGCCCTGTTTGAACGCTACATTGGCTCCACAGACTTCATCCAACAGTACATTTTCCCCGGCGGCTGCCTACCCTGCCCTCGCGAGTTCCACGCACAAGCCCGTGCTGCCGGATTGGAAGTGGTGAACGAACTGTCATTTGGGCACGACTATGCGGAAACCCTCAAGCGCTGGCGAGACGCATTCCTTGAAAAGCGTACCGAGGTCCTTTCCAAAGGCTTCGACGAGCGCTTTATGCGCATCTGGGAGTTCTACCTCTGCTACTGCGAGGCCGCCTTCCTGGAAGACAACATCGACGTCGTGCAGTACACCCTGCGCAAGCCCGCATAAGACACCGGCCGCCGCCATGCAACGCCGTCTCATTCTTGCAGCGGGAGCTGCCACCGGATGCAGCGGATTGCTGCCTCCCGCTTCCGCGAACAGCGTAGCAGTACCGGCTGAAATAGCCCGCGAAATGCCGGATGGTGTGCTCGCGGGCAGTGCCCGAATGCGCTATTTCGGCTTTTCCGTCTGCGATGCGCGCCTTTGGGTGCACCCACGCTTTCAGCTTGCCACCTATTGGCAACATCCACTGGCCCTCGAGCTGACCTACCAGCGCGACCTCAAAGGCTCTGCCATTGCCCAACGCTCGCTGGACGAAATGCGACGTAACGGTCCTATCGCGCCAGAGACAGCTTCCCTGTGGCTCTCGACCATGAACAGCATATTCCCGAACGTGGGCTTGGGCGACCGCATTGCAGGTGTCCACATGGTCGGTACCGGTGCGCGGTTTTGGTTCAACGGGCAATTGCGCTCCACCGTGCCGGACCCGGAGTTCAGCCGTTTGTTTTTTGGTATCTGGCTGTCTGATCGCACCAGCGAGCCCCGCTTGCGCGCCGAACTGCTCTCCGGCCTCCAGCCATGAGCACCACGCTGACCACCCGCCAAGGCCTGCGCTACGGCATGATGGGCCTGCCTTTGGCCTTTGTCGCTCTGCCCTTGTATGTGGTCTTGCCGAACCACTACGCCAAGACATTCGGCGTCTCCATGGCTGCACTGGGAGGCGTACTGCTTTTCGCCCGGTTGCTGGATGCGTTTTTTGATCCGCTGCTGGGACGGTGGAGCGATGCACTCTACCAACGCGGCACACGAGCACTCTTGCAGCGCGCGGCTGCGGCCTGTGTATTGCTTGGCACAGGGTTTTACGCACTTTTCTTTCCGTGGGTCTCTGACCCGCAAGCCTTGTTGTATTGGGCCGCTGGCACGCTACTGGTGACGTATCTTGCCTACAGTTTTTTGAGTATCAGCCACCAAAGCTGGGGCGCCATGCTGGGTGGCGACGAAAGTTACCGCAGCAAGGTCGTCGCTTGGCGCGAAGGCCTCGGTCTTGCAGGTGTAATTACAGCCGCCATTACACCCGTAGCCCTTGGTTTACCTGCGACTACCGCTATATTTTTCATAGCAATTAGTGTGGGCTTGTGGTTATGGACACAAGCACCTACTCCCGCCGCGCCATCAGAGGCAGACCACGCAGACGGCCGCACCAGCCCGCACTCGGTGTGGCGTCCGTTGGGACGACCTGATTTCAGGGCATTACTTGCTGTGTTTGTCGTAAACGGCATTGCCAGCGCCATTCCGGCCACTTTGATTTTGTTTTTTGTGCAAGACCGGCTGCAAGCCCCCCCAGCTATGGAGCCGCTATTTTTAGGCAGCTACTTCCTGTGCGGCGCATTGGCCATCCCCTTGTGGCTCAAAGTTGTGGGCCGGATCGGCCTTGCCAAAACTTGGTTGTGCGGCATGTTGCTGTCGATCGCTGTGTTCATTTTTGCCTCGCAACTGGGGGCAGGCGACACCGTGCAGTTTGTGCTGGTGTGTGCTTTGTCCGGCGTAGCGCTGGGCACCGACCTCACCATACCCGGCGCATTGCTGGCAGGGCTGATCGCCCGCCAAGGCGATCAAGGCCAAGCCGAGGGCGCTTACTTCGGCTGGTGGAACTTTGTCACCAAACTCAATTTGGCTTTGGCAGCTGGAGTGGCGCTACCCGCATTGGCGTGGTGGGGCTACGCGCCCGGCGCCCGCGATCCGGTCGCGCTGAATGCACTCACCGTGGCCTATTGCCTTTTGCCCTGCGGCCTCAAAGCGCTCGCGGCCGGCCTGCTCTACACCCTGATTTTGCGGAGGTCTCCATGAAACGACGTTTACTTCTTGCTGCCGCCACCGGCAGTGCCCTCGCACTCGGAGGTTGTGCCTCGCAATCTATCGACCAATACCGCAACGACAAACCGGTGCTCGATCTCAAAGAGTATTTCAACGGTACTTTGGATGCCTACGGCGTCTTCACAGACCGCTCGGGCAGCGTCGTCAAGCGCTTCACTGTCGTCATGAACTGCAGCTGGCAAGGGGATCAAGGAGTGCTCGACGAGGACTTCACTTACTCGGACGGCACCAAGCAGAAACGGATCTGGCGCCTCACACGGCTGGCCGATGGGCGCTACACCGGTACTGCCGACGATGTGATCGGCACGGCACAAGGCCAAGCACGCGGCAACGCGTTTTACTGGGCCTACACGCTGAGTTTGCCAGTGGACGGAAGCGTCTACGAAGTGCGATTTGATGACTGGATGTACCTGATGACGGACAAAGTCATGCTCAACAAAGCCACCATGAGCAAATTTGGTGTGAAGTTGGGAGAGGTCACTCTCTCATTCACGCGGCGCTGAACTATGTCCAAAAATCACTTTGCAAGCGCCGGGAACGGCAATAAAGCCCCCCCGCAAGCAGCCACTACAGCCTGGCCCTCGTTATGGGAATCGCTCAACCCCCGCATTACCGACTGGGCCGGTAAACGGGTGTGGCTGGTGGGTGCCTCGACAGGAATAGGTGAGGCCACTGCCTCGGCTCTGCATGCACAAGGCGCGATCGTGACCGTATCCGCTCGTAAGCGGGATGCGCTACAAGCCTTTGTAGATAGTCACCCGGGCAGCCACGCACTCCCCCTTGATGTGTCGGATGCAGCAGGGGTGGAGGCCGCCGCACGCGATGTGCTGGCGATGGGCCCTTTGGACTGCGTGGTCTATTGCGCAGGTCACTACAACGCCATGCGCGCTTTTGCCATGGACGTTGTTGATATGGAGCGACACCTGCAAGTGAACTACATCGGCGCGCTGCAGTTGTTACACGCCGTGATTCCAGCCCTCCTGGCCCAAGGCCATGGCCACATCAGCCTGGTCGGCAGCGTAGCCGGCTACCGTGGCTTGCCCAACAGCCTTGCCTATGGCCCCACCAAAGCTGCAATGATCAACTTGGCCGAAACGCTGTACCTTGATTTGCGTAATCGGGGGGTGGGGGTGTCACTTATCAGTCCGGGCTTTGTGCAAACGCCACTGACAGCCAACAACCAGTTCTCCATGCCGGCCCTCATTACGCCGGCAGAAGCAGCCCAGGCCATGTTGCGAGGTTGGGCACGCGGCCAGTTTGACATTCACTTTCCGAAGCGATTCACGCTCTGGATGCAGCTCTTGCGGCTACTGCCGGACCGTGCGTTTTTTGCCCTAGTGCGACGGATTACCGTATGAATACGGCTCAAAAGCCCGCAGCAGACAACTCAGCTGCCGTTGTGCGCGTGGTGGATTTCTTTGAAGGGCTGACGCCCGAAACGGTTGTGGACTTGCGGACCATCTATTCGAGCGATGCCCGCTTCAAAGATCCGTTTAACGACGTCACCGGCTTGGGTTCGATTGAGCGCATCTTTCAGCACATGTTTGTAGCACTGGAAAGGCCCCGGTTCGTCGTCACCGAGCGTGTCCTGCAAGGGAGCCAATGCTTCTTGACTTGGGAATTCCGATTCAAATTCCGACGGTTTGACACAGACTCCGAACAGGTCATTCTCGGCGCCAGCCACCTGGTGTTTGATGACACAGGCCTTGTCTGCCTGCACCGCGACTACTGGGACGCGGCTGAAGAGCTGTACGAGAAGCTCCCGCTCGTAGGAAGCCTGATGCGTTGGCTCAAAAAAAGAGCCAACAGCTGAGCGTAGTTAGCGCATCCCCGCTTCAAGCGCCGAAATCTTGCTGCTCTGAAAATCCATAGGGGGACGTGGCTGCCACCAATCCCGTAGCGAAGCAAAAACATTGCGGCAACCGGTGCACTTGTATTCGCCGGTGGCTTGCAGCGAACCATTGGCTGAGCGCTCCAGCACTCTCTGGTAGCTTGTGGCACCACACTCGCGGCATCTATAGACAGTGTTGTACGTCTTCATGATGTGCGCAACTGTAAAGAATCATGCGCTTTTTGGCGAGTGTATTGTTGTAATCCGTTGTAAACACGCGGCTTCCGGGCCGTTTTCGCCCAGAAAGCCGCGCGGGGCTTAGGCAGGCAAGGTATCAGCGAAGCTTGGCCGCTGCGAAAGCTTGTCAAACAATTTGGCCAGGCTGGCGTGTTCATTGCGCCAAGCGATGTCGGGGAAACGGAAATCAAGGTAGCCAAGTGCACAACCCACCGCCAAATCCGCCAGCGTAAGGTGAATGCCAGCGCAGAACGGCTTATCGGACAGACCACGTTCCATGGCTTTGAGTGCCTCGTGGATTTTGAGCAGCTGCCGGTCAATCCAAGCTTGGCTGCGCTCGGCCGGCGCGCGACCTGCCCACGCAGCCTCCAAGCGGGCGAGGACTGCGGCTTCCATCAGGCCATCAGCCAAGGCCTCCCAGGTCTTGATCTCCGCGCGCTCGCGACCCACGGTGGGAATCAATTTTCCAACAGGGGACAGGGTATCCAGATACTCCACAATCACCCGGGAATCAAACAGCGCCTCTGCACCCTCCATGATCAGACAGGGGACCTTGCCCAGTGGATTGGATTCGGCAATGCGTGTGTCAGCAGCCCAAACGTCTTCGTGGATCAAGACGTAATCAAGTTTCTTCTCGGCCATCACAACACGGACTTTGCGAACGAAGGGGCTTGAGGTGGATCCGATGAGTTTCATGAGCGCTTTGCAGTTAACTAGCGCATGATTCTATCCAGCGGGGCCTGCCCCCACACCCTGCGGTCATTGCAGTGGCGCACAACCTACAATCGGGAGATGACCTTCTCCGCCATTTCCGCCCTCTCTCCGCTGGACGGCCGCTACGCCGCCAAACTTGCCACCTTGCGCCCGCTGACCAGTGAGCTGGGCTATATGCACCGCCGTGTGCAGGTAGAAGTGGCCTGGTTTATTGCCTTGAGCGACGCTGGCTTTGACGAGTTCAAACCCCTGACCCCCGGCGCCCGCACCTACCTGCTGGGCTTGGTGAAGAACTTCTCGGAAGCCGACGGCGAAGCCATTAAGGCTATTGAAAAGACCACCAATCACGATGTAAAAGCGGTCGAATACTGGATCAAATCCAAGTTCGAAGCCCGGCCCGAACTGGAAAAAGCCGGGGAGTTCGTGCACTTTGCCTGCACCAGCGAAGACATCAACAACACCAGTCATGGGTTGCAGTTGCGCGCCTCACGCGATGTCGTGGTGTTGCCAGCATTGGACAAAATCGTCCTCAAGCTGCGAGACATGGCCCACGCTTACGCCGATGTGCCCATGCTGAGCCGCACTCACGGCCAAACAGCGAGCCCGACCACCGTGGGCAAGGAAATGGCCAACGTGGTCGTCCGCCTGCAAGCAGCCTGCGACCGCATTGCCAACGTGAAGATTCTCGCCAAGATGAACGGCGCTGTCGGCAATTACAACGCCCACCTGAGCGCCTGGCCCGACTTCGACTGGGAAGCTTTCAGCAAAAAAGTGGTCGAAACGCCCGAACCACTTGGCTTAGGCCTGACTTTCCAGCCTTACAGCATCCAGATCGAGCCCCATGACTACATGGCGGAGCTGTTTGATGCCGTAGCGCGCACCAACACCATCTTGATTGACTTGAGCCGTGACATTTGGGGCTATGTGTCCTTGGGTTATTTCAAGCAAAAGCTCAAGGACGGCGAAGTGGGTTCGTCCACTATGCCGCACAAGGTTAACCCCATCGACTTTGAAAACGCCGAGGGCAACCTGGGCTTGGCCAATGCAGTGCTTCGCCACCTGAGCGAAAAGTTGCCGATTTCCCGCTGGCAGCGCGACCTGACTGACTCCACCGTACTGCGCAACATGGGCGTAGCCTTGGGCTACGCCGTGCTGGCCTACAGCTCGCTGATGACCGGCTTGAACAAGCTCGAGATCAACGAATCCGCCATCGCCGAAGACTTGGACTCATCGTGGGAAGTGTTGGCCGAACCCATCCAAACCGTGATGCGCCGCTTCGGATTGCCCCAGCCCTACGAGCAACTCAAGAAGTTCACCCGGGGTGCAGCCATGACCCGTGAGTTGATGCAAGGCTTTATTGCAGGTTTGGACATTCCAGAAGCTGAGAAAGAGCGCCTGCTGGCCATGACCCCCGGTAGCTATACCGGTAAGGCGTCTGAACTCGCGAGACGCGTTTAACACCCCGTGCGGCTTGTGCCGCTTCCCCCTTGCAGGGGGCAATGCCAGTGGACCGGCTAAGCCGGCCCCACGGCATTCCTGAAAACACTCCCCCTCGCACCCAAGCCATGGCACTCAAATCCACCATCTATAAAGCCAATCTGCAAATTGCAGATATTGAGAACAGCTATTACGCCGACCATGCGCTGACCTTGGCTCGGCACCCGAGCGAGACGGACGAGCGGATGATGGTCCGCTTGGTGGCGATGGCTTATAACGCCCACAAACTTCAAAGTGTGTGCAACGGCGATGGCACTTTGGCCTTCGGCGCCGGTTTGTCCGACCCTGAGGATCCGGACGTTTCGCTCACTGATTTCACTGGTCAGAAACGCCTGTGGATAGAGGTGGGTCAGCCAGAGGACAAACCCATCTCCAAAGCGTGCAATAAATCTGATGCGGTGTTGTTGTATCCGTTTGCCCACTCAGCGGACATTTGGTGGAAGGGCATAGAGTCGAAATTGAGTCGCTTGGACAAGCTGCAGGTTTGGCGAATCCCGTCTGCAACCTCACAAGCGCTAGCAAAACTCGCCGCCCGCAGCATGCAATTGCAAGCGACGGTTCAAGAAGGTGTGCTCATGCTTGGCGATGGCAGTAGCACAGTCGATATTGAGCCGATCCGGTGGAAGTAGCACCCGTTTAAAGCCCAAACGGCCTTTAGCCCTCGACATCAGAGCGAGAGTAGCTATTATTTTTATAGCGAACTCGCTCTAGCGCGTGATTCTGCGGCACGCTCAGCGTAGCGGTTGAAGCGCCAAGAGGTAGCGTCAAGCGTGATACGACGCCAGGTGGCCCGCTTTTCGGCGGCTCCCATTTCCGGCCAAAGTTGCACTTCTTCAAAGGTGCGACCACAGCCCTTGCACAGCTCATCACCTTGGCTCGTCGAGCAAATCGCGATGCAAGGTGTATCGGGCGTGGTGTCGTACCAAGCCTGCCATGCGGCAAGCGCCTTTGCGGGCATGCTGAACTCGTCCGCCTCTGTCTCGTGGTAGTACACAAGCAAGGCGTAAACCTCAGCCAAGGCTCGGGTAGGCCCAGGGAGCGACACACCATCAGGCGAAGGCTCGCGTGCACGCCAGAAATTGATGGCCGACTCAATGTCGGTGATGTGTATACCTGCCACGGTGGGTGATTACCTGAAGTTCTTATGAGGGAGCGCATGATATCCCGCGGCTTCAAGCACGCAGGATTGAGGGACTTGCTGCAGAAATTTGCCCATTTTTTTGAGACGCGCAGTGATTTTGAAAAACAGCAATGCCCCCGAAGCCTATACACCTAAAAGTTTTATTGTTATATTGCTACTCGCTCCGAAGGGGAGTAGCTCCAAGCGCCGCAAGCCGCTTCGCCAGATCGTCAATACGAAGCTGATTGCTTCCGGTCTGTCGGGGATCCCGCACACGGGAGCCTGAGCAAGACCTTCGATTCGCGCCCCCTTGGAGGCAGAGTCGTTGGTGCAGCTGCCCCAGCTGTTTTGACACCTGTGCCTCCAGCGATTATTTGTCTCGTTGTTAGGAAAATTCATGGAATTCATGTCAGCACCCTGGTGGTCCGCCCTTTTGGCCATCGTTTTGATTGATCTGGTATTGGCGGGCGATAACGCGATCGTCATCGCGTTAGCAGCACGCAACCTCCCCCCCGCACTCAAGCAAAAGGCCATCATTTGGGGCACCGTGGGCGCGATCGTCGTCCGATCCGTCATGACTGTGGGTGTCGTTTGGCTACTAAAGATCCCCGGTCTCATGTTGGTGGGCGGCTTGGGCCTTTTGTGGATCGCCTATCAATTGCTTGCCGACCAAGGCGATGGCGACCATGAGGGCGCATCAGCCACCACATTCTGGGGTGCCATGAAAACCATCATCGTCGCCGACGCACTGATGGGCGTCGACAACGTGCTCGGTGTTGCAGGCGCTGCGCATGGCGCGATGGATTTGGTAATCATCGGCCTGCTGATCAGCGTGCCTATTGTGGTTTTCGGTAGCAACGTGGTTCTCAAGTTGGTGGAGCGCTTCCCTTCCATCATCATGATCGGCGCTGCTGTGCTGGCGTTTACCGCAGCAAAAATGGTCGTGCATGAGCCTTGGTTGGTATCTTTCTTTGGTACAGATGCTGACTTGACAAGTGCACAAAGCATGACCCGCTGGGCGGTCTATGTGCTGGCCATTGTTGCCGTGTTGGGCGCAGGCTGGATGGCGCAAAAGCGCAGCTCAACAGGTGATACCGCTGCTTAAGGTCTGAAAGATGGGCTCGGTGCTATCCTGAGCCCTATGAAACTTATTTTGAAATGGGCCTTATGCGCCGCTGCCTTATTAGCGGTGGCGCATTTTTACTCTGGCGTGCAGGTGCAGAGCTTCGGTTCGGCACTGATAGCCGCACTTGTGGTGGGTTTGTTCAACGCGCTGCTTCGCCCCATCCTTGTTGTCCTGACCTTGCCGGTCACGTTGATCACCTTGGGACTTTTTCTCTTCGTTATCAATGCCACGCTCTTCTGGTGGGCAGCAAGCCTGCTTGACGGGTTTGCCGTACGCGATTTCGGCGCAGCACTGCTCGGATCATTGATCTACACCGTGGCAGGCATGGTGATTAACTCAGCGCTCGACCGCTTGTTCCCGAAGTAACTGCTCGATCTGGCGCAAGCGCACATCCACGATCGACGCCTCAATGAGATCCGCTGGCTGGGCATTCGATTTCGACAAGGCTTGAGCCGCCTTCAGGCGAGCCACTGCAGAGGGGTAGTCGAGTTGCGCCGCATTCACTTCGGCCTCCGCGCGCACCGAGGCCACGATGCGGCCCTGTGCCGCGCGGGCCCCGGCAAGAGCTTGCCACATGGCAGCGTCAACCGGGTTATCCAATACCCACAGTTGTGCAGCATCGGCAGCAGCATCAGGCCGACCTAGCTGCGTTTGAATCTGGGCCCACATCAAGAGCTCTGCCCGGGTTTTAGGGGGTGCGGCTTGGTCCAGCGCCCACAGGGCATCAGCCGGGCGACCAGCAGCTAACGCAAGCTCTGCGCTCAGGTAGCGCCATTGCCGAGCGGCGTCAACGTCGTCAACAATCAGCTTCTTGAGAGCGACCCCGTAATTTTCGGCGCGGTCAAACTCACGCAACTTCACGGCTGCCAACATGGCACCATACAAGACGCCGGCCTGTTGATGAGGCGTGAGCTTCGACAACGCGGAAGACTCCGCTTCAGCGGACCAATTGCGGAGTCCATCGACATTTGCATTCGACAGCAACCGCGCCCTTGCAGACACCATACTGTGCTCAAAAGAGCCCCTAGGAGACATATCAGCGCCATCGGAAATCCGCGACTTCATGTCGGCAATACGCTCAGTGGTCAATGGATGGCTGCGCAGATACGGGAAATTACCAGCATCGTTATTGCGATTGGTCTGCTGTAGCTTTTCAAACATGCTGACAAAAGCACCAGGCGAAAAGCCCGCCTTGGTGGCGACCTCAAACCCTGCGCGATCTGCCTCGCGCTCCATGTCGCGCGAGAAGTTCAACTGCGATTGCGCCGCAACAGCCTGGCCGCCCACGATGACCGCGTTGGCACCCGCTGGGTTAGTGCTCGCAGCCAGCGCTCCCAAGATCATCGCGCCTATCAGCAAAGGCGTTTGCTCACTTTGCCGCCCGATCAGACGTGCAATATGCCGCTGCGTGACATGGCTCAGCTCGTGAGCCAACACCGATGCGAGCTCGTCTTTCGACGAAACGACACCCACAAGCCCCAGATGAATACCAAAGTAACCTCCAGGTAAAGCGAACGCATTCACGGTCCGGTCTCTCCCTTGAAGGAGCTGCCAAGCAAATGCGGCGTCCAACTCAGGAGAAAGATCACCATGCTCTCGCGCAGTGGACATTAAAGGACGCCAAAGAGATTGAAGGTAATCGGCGATAACTGAATCATCAAGATAATCTGGATCGCTGAATAGACTACGGGCGATTTGGTCGCCTAAACGACGCTCTTGAGCATAGGGAACCTCCGCAACGCCGGATTCACAGATAACCAAAACGCCAAAAAAAAGGAAAATCTTTAAGACATTCATCAAGAAATTTCTGCCTGTTGAAGTTACATCTATTCTTCAGCCAATAATAGTTAGTTACTCATTGAAATGTCTCGCCACTAACGCTTCAAAGACAAACAAGCATCATGTTTCGAAAAACCACATAACTTCTTCAACCAAAGCTCGGCTTCATGAGGGTAGCCATTTATTCGATAAGCGAGCACCAGTTTATGTGCCATGACACTTGACGGGTAATAACGACCAAACAACTCAAGTCTTTGCAACTCATCTTCTGACATATTTGCCTGTGGAACGATACGCAAAAGCGCGTTTAACTCCTCCAATTGATCCAAAGCAATCACATCAGAAATTTTCGCCTGACTTAAGCTCCCGACACCGGGAAATGCCTGCTCCAAGTGAAAAGACTGAAAATCCTCTTCAACTCTTAAATAGTCAAAGGCGGTTATCCACATCGCAAGGCCAAAGGCGAGCAGAGCGCTCAATGCACACCACCGTCGCGTCACCAAAAATTCCAATTTTTGATGTCTAGATAAGGCCACGCCCAGCACCAGTCCAGCTGGCGCCAGAAAATATGCGTAATGCAATGGAAACTCTAACATAGAATGAATTCCAGCAACAAATATTATCAAAAACAATATAATACTGATTGCATCAGACGACTGCATCCATAGCCTATAAATGATCCACATTATCATTGATGAAATCAGAAAACCTAATGGAAGTCCCACCCAAATAAAGAGGTCGAGAAAAAGATTATGCGACTGCTTAAAAATACCGCCAAATGCTACTTGGCTATCAGCATTCATGACTTGCGCAACCGATACGTCAGACCAACCATAGCCAAACCAAAACTTAGAAATTGCAGAATCCAAAAACATTAGCCATGCTTGAATTCTTATCTCTCTAGGTTCTCCCAGCCTGTCGATGATGATCTCTGGATTGATAGCCAAAACGCTTGCCAAACCCTCCAACAGAAACGGACAAATAAGGGTATACAGAAGGACTGCCATTATCGACTTAAATGAAACAAACTTTCCAAATTCAGTCCATCGCACCCCCATTAAAGCGGAAACCAATAGTACATTCAAGACTGCCGTCCGCGACTGAGTCAAAGTCAAGCCGGTTAATAAATATATTAACAATAGGACAGCAATTCCAGAAGTAATATATTTTTTTATGTGAAAATATAGAGTAGACAACATCGCCCACAACAGTAGAGTAGCTAGTTGGTTAGGCTGGCCTAGAGCACCAGCAACTCGAGGAATTCTTGCCGGCATAAAAAAAGACTCTAACGAAGAGATTTGGGGTATATCGAGCCAAACATAAAGCTGAAGGCCGACAGAAACGATCGCAGCTATCAAAATTGCAGAAAATAAGGATGTCAGCAACACACCCGGGCTGCACCTTTCCCAAGCTCCCCCAATAAGCACACACAAACCCAAGCCAGCAGTGTAAAGAGCCGATATCCACGCTTGACCGAAATATGGTAGCAGTCCGCACCGCCACTGAATTAGTGGAACCGTGGCAAGCAAGAGGCAAGAAATAGCAATGCCGCTCCAGTTTACGTACTCATGGAATCGCACAAAGAGAAACAATCCGGCGCACAGAACAAGATACCCGGCCAATAAATCCGAGAAAAATGTTGCCCACGGCGAAGACCCTACAGGCAAAAGCCATGTCAGGGAATAAAGGACCGCCCACATGGTGGGCCAAATCCTATTCAATGAGGGACTTGGTTGCATCAGTATAAGAATATTTACTCATTTCCGATTTGAGAGCATTTTTTTGCATGCCGCCTTAGAAACTCTACCATTGAATCACCGGCATTTGATGTAAACCAAATTTCTTTATAAGACGAATTTATTTGACAAAATCTGTCGGCATAGCGAATCAACTCATTCCTTTCATTGAGCAACCACATACTCCTCATAAGAGGAATTACAACCTCTGGACCACTAGAAAAATGCAGCTGCTTTTGTGCTAACACCTTTACTTCGGAAGCATTAACAATGTCTATAGCGAAACTTCTTAGTTGAAGAAATTCCCAATATGACCGATACAACCAGGACTCCTGTGCGTATTCAATTTCTCTAGTTATCTTTGCATTACGAACAGCAACTTCGTCGAAGAAAGAAACACTATAGGCCAACTTCAAGCGCTCATACTGATACAGTGCGACTATAGGAATGACAATCATCGAACATACACTTATTACCGATATAAAGCGATCAATACTTAAAAACCGATAATCGATTGCCTTCAAACTAGGTGTTTTAGATAAAAATCCAATAAAAGAACCTGTCAAAAATAAGAATCCGTAGTGCCACAAAGGAAATTCCAAGAAGCTATGTATTCCTACGATCAGGATCAGGATAACAAATGAAAATTGCTCGCCCTGAACATGAGTTAACTTCTCGTTAAGTGGTTTCAAATCAGCCACTTTTCGATAGAAGGTGAAGAGGAGCCACAGACACATTGAAATTAGCAAAGCTGCCACAAGCACTCCGAACTCAACGGCCAGATGCAATGCCAAGTTGTGCGCATGATCAATTAACCCTTGATACCGTGGATCGAAGTTTGATACAAAGTACGCATAGTTAAGTTCCTTCCACCCCCAACCAAGCCAAGGACGCTGGGAAATTAGATTTATTGAATCCGCCCAGATAAGGAGTCGGGTATCTTCAGTCGCCTGCGCCACCCTCAACAATCCAGAATCTGCATTGACTCCATGCATCTCGGCGACAAGTGGTAGAAAACAATACCACATGATCAAAACCAAGAACTGCCCGATCATCAGGCATGTCAATTGCTTACTTCGCATAGAGCGCCAAATAAGACCGAATACAGATATTGCAATGACTTGCAACAACCCAGTGCGCGAACTTGATGCTGCTATGCTCATAGTGAAGAGACATACAACCATCCACGACATTGCTGTACTTAACTTCTTAAGATGATGAAGCCAAAATGTAGCGATAAGGCCCACCGAAATAAAAGTAGCATACAGATTTCTTTGGCGAAACGTACCGAACGCTGTCCCTCGTTGTTCAGGCACTACCATCCATTTATACAGCTCATCGGCAAGACCTAACCATTGAAGAATTCCTTGAATAGCGTTAATCGCTGAAGCAAGCAAAACAGCAATAAGAAATGTCTGCAACATCTTCGGGCTCTCACGTAGTTCGAGTCCAAAAGATATAGCCGTCAAAAACACCAGTATGCCCAACACCCCTATTAACTTAAACTCGAAATAGGGATTCGGAGAATTGTTTATCCAAACAACGAGCGCAAATGCAGCAAGGATCCAGTACCGATTTGGCAAGTGCCGCAACCCGACGATTAATAGCGCAGAGTATGTAGCAATCAAAAATAATGCAGAATTTTTCAAGTCCCTGATTGGCCCATCAGCAAACGGATAGAGCCAAGCGAAAGACCATAGAGAACCGACTAATACCAGCCTTAAGTCACTCAAAACTGTGCCAGCCATATGTTTCTAGATATTTATTTTGATAATAAAAAAAGGGAGCAAAGCTCCCTTTTCGAAATTGATTCCAGCAGTGGGAAACAAACTTATATCGCGCCCATTAACGACATTGCGCTGGGCGATACTTGGCTGCCAAAGTACCGCCTTTGCAGGACCACTCGACAGAACCGCCACTAGGCACCGTTGAAGCAGATGCTGTACCACCGGTAAAAGGTGTACCACCGGACGTAGGAACCAAGGTCACTGTTTTGGAACCACCGTCGATTGCCCCAGAGTAGGTAATAGTAATAACTCCAGTCCCGTCAGCAATTCCAACTGATGCGACGCTAGCTGTCGCTGCAGGCGCAGAAAATCCGGAGGCGTATGCTTGTCCATTAGCCGCATTTTCAGCGACAGCAACTTTAGCAGCACCCGCCAACGATAGTCCTTCAGTGACCTTCGCGCGAACAGTGTAGTCTTGATAAGCAGGCAAAGCCACTGCAGCCAAAATACCAATAATCGCCACAACGATCATCAGTTCGATCAAGGTAAAACCTTTTTGAATGGAACGCTTCATAAAAACTCCAGTTTGAGAAAAGAGGCTGAGGTATGAGCAGCTTCCATGCCAAGCTGTCCGAGGCCTGAATCTGTGAATTAGTGCACAAATCCAGCTGTCCACCTGACATTTTTGCTAGCGCCTCAAGGTGTCAATTACAGCGAGTGACAAGTTTGTCACTTGATACACACTTGCCTCACCATCTTAAGGTCCGTAAGGCCCATCAAAATCTTTTCCATTCCGTCCATCTTCAAGGTGCGCATACCACCCTGAACTGCACTGGCAAATAGCTCAGCCACTCGCGCGCGCTCTTGGATCAGCTTTTTGAGATGGTCGTCTGCCACCATCAGCTCATGGAGGCCTACCCGTCCTTTGTACCCTGTTTTATTGCACTTGTCGCAACCTACTGCCTTGTAGAGCTTTATCGGTCCGCCTTCGCAGTATGCATCCCTCCACTGTCGGATCAGCTTTTGGGTTTCTGATTCGTAATCGCTCTTCCAAGCGTCTGTGTTGCGCAACTCTTCCGCATATTCTTTACAGAAAAGGCGGAGTTCTTCGTCTGTGGGCACGTACTCTGCCTTGCAATCACACAGTTTCTTGGCAAGTCGTTGAGCCAAGATGCCCAACAAGGCATCAGCAAAATTAAAAGGATCCATGCCCATATCTAAAAGACGGGTGATCGATTCAGGCGCAGAGTTGGTATGAAGGGTAGAGAACACCATGTGACCCGTCAATGAGGCCTCTACGCCCATGGACACTGTTTCTTTGTCACGTGACTCGCCCACCATGATGATGTCTGGGTCGGCACGAAGAAACGCCCGCATCACCAAAGCAAAGTCGATTCCGGCTTTTTTGTTAATTTGTACTTGCCGCAAGCCTTTTTGGGTGATTTCTACTGGGTCCTCTGCCGTCCATATTTTGGTATCGGGTGTATTCAAGAACTTCAATATGGAGTGCAGCGTAGTGGTCTTTCCAGAACCCGTTGGTCCGCAAACATAGAAAAGCCCGTAGGGTTTACTGACCGTAGCTTCCAGTCGATTTTTGTTATGGGCTGTTAGACCGAGTTTCTCGAGTGGGATCGGCTCACCAGCAGCCAGTATTCGCATCACCACATCTTCAACTCCACCCGCAGACGGGATGGTTGCCACGCGCAACTCAATATCTAAAGGACCATATTTTTTGAACTTTATTTTTCCATCTTGCGGCTTGCGGCGTTCCGAAATATCGAGATCACACATGATTTTGAGACGCGTAACCATGGCCTGCCGAAAATGGGCGGGGACCTCGACATAAGGAACAAGACTTCCGTCAATACGAAATCGAATGCCGGTTTTGAATTTCCCGGGCATAGGTTCGATATGGATGTCTGAAACTTTCTGGTGATAAGCATCGATGATCACCTTGTTCACGAACTTCACCAGTTCGTTGTCGGCCGCAGCGGACTCCAAAGACTCGTCGTTGCCCAGATCTTCGATAGGGCCACCATCCATATCGGCAAGCAGTTGGTCAATGGTGCTGGTGTCTGTGGCAGCTCCAAACAGCTGGGCTAGCGTCTCCGCGAACTCTTGCTGTGTGGTAACCCGGTACGCAAACTTACTGAACTTCGGAAAAACTTGCGGCACGACTCTCGAGCCTTTTACCGCCTCAGGATCTAGGCACATGATGACCAACCCCTCCGGCGACTCCTCCAGAGGAACCCAACCCTGCTCCTCTAGGAACTCGCGTTTCAGAGGCCCATGCAATGCTTCCGAGCGGATGCGAGCGCTGCTACGCGGCTCATAGGCCACTCCGAAAAACTGCGCTAATCCGGCACCAACCTGACTCGGCAGCAAACCTGTGCGGCTGATGATGAGTTGCTCAAGCGGTTCACCTTCGTCGCGTGCTTCTTGTGCGAGTTGTTGAAGATCGATATCTGACAACAAACCGGCGTTCACCAGACTGTCATAGCGAGTGCGCTCACGTCTTGGTCGATTCTCTTGGGTGGCCACCCTTTGTCGGATGGCGGTGGCAAGGGTTTTGCAGAGCTCCGTCACTCCATCAAGTTCTAACTCTCCGAAGGGTTCGTCGCTCTTACTATTGATGACCTGCAGAACGCCATGCAAAACGTTACCGTCGAGAATGGGAGCAACCATCATCTGCTTGGTTCGATAGCCGGAGCGCTTGTCCACTTCTTTTAAGAAATTAAGGGAAGGATGGATCTTGCGCAGCGCCTCTTCGTTATACACATCCGGCAGATTGAGGATCGTCCTGCTATAAGCCGCGTAGCCGGCAAGGCTTTGCGGCGAGATTGGTAGCTTTAATTCCTTGCTTGTATTGAGACCGGTCTTTATTTTTGAGACGATAGAAACACCATCATCCGCTACTGCGTACAAGGTGAGTCGATCCGCATTAAGCAGTTTGCATATTTCTTGGCTGGTTTCGAGCATGATTTGCTCGAGCTGCACCGTATCGTGAATACGCGCGGTTACTTGATGTAATTGCCGATAGAACAGTGCCTCGAACGTCATTCCGCGTTTTTTAACGGGCTGCTTTTGTGAGTCGTAAAAAGCCTGCTCACTCAACGAGGAGCTCCCCCCTCCCGGCTGCGAATGATTCATGGAAGTACTTCTTTCTTTTTCGGACAGTCAAATAGCATGAACAGCCAACGACGGCTAAACGGCAACCGGAGCAGACGTCACCCTAAGTGGACCCGAACTGGGTGCTTCCGTCCCATTCCGGATCCAACGGTAACAGTTTCAAACTTGCAATCCGGGCGGCGTAATAGGTATACAGAGATTTGGTACCGGCAACTTCCAACAAGTTCAACAGCACCCTTTCAGCGGCCGCCCACGATTGCAGACGGTAGTGCCCCAAAAATTCATTCCACAAAAGCAACTCTCCCCTAACCGCCACATCCGGCACATCGCGGGACGCCCGAGGAGTCCAAATGCTCACGGACTGTTCTTTGCCCTTTACCCTCACCTTGTCTAGCTCTTGCCAGGAGAACTCAGGAATGAGCGCTCTTGTGGTTTCATTCACGATGATGCTAACGCCGTAAATCTTGGTCAGCCCTTCCAAACGGGAACCAAGGTTGACTGCATCGCCAATCACGGTGTAGCTGCGCCGCATGTCGGACCCCATATCACCGACACACATGAGCCCCGTATTGATGCCGATCCCGACCCCGATCTCAGGGAGGCCTCGCACTCGGTATTCCGTGTTTAGTGTTTGAAGCATCTGCTCAATTTCAACGGCGCACTTTACTGCCAAGGCGGCGTGATCCACCGCCTCGACCGGTGCCCCCCAAAAGGCCATGACGCAGTCGCCCATGTACTTGTCAATCGTGCCTTTGTTAGCCCGGATGACAGTAGTAATACGACTGAATATGTCAGTCAACATGGACTGCAACTGGATCGGCTCCATAGACTCCGACATCCGTGTGAAACCACGCATGTCGCAAAACATGACCGTCAACTCACGGCTGGTGGCCTGCATGGTGTAACTGTCTGGATCTCGAACCATTTCATCTACCAACTCTGGCGGCACATAGGTACCAAAAAGATTTGCTAACTCTCTCTTTGAACGGCTCTCGACAAAATATCCATAGCTCATGTTCAGCGCAAACGCAGTCACAGTCATCACCAGCGAGGTCGCCAGCGGCAATGCCAAGCCAAACTCGTCGTAGAGCCAGAAGTTGGAGGCGATCAATGCAACGAACATTGCAAAACTCAACAGTACTGCTTTGAACGCCGAAAGCAGAGGCAAACAAAAAGCAAGCATTAAGCCGGCGCTCAACAGCATGATGAACTCGTACCCGAACGCGTAATCAGGCTTTACTTTCAAGCGCCCATCCAGCATGGAGGACAAAACGCTCGCATGTGTTTCAACCCCAGGGTAGGTTTCTCCGGCCGGCGTCACCCGCATATCAAACAAACCCAGTGCAGTTGTACCAAGTAGCACAATTTTGTTTTGGAGCATTCCAGGGGGAAGCGTGTTGTTCAGTACATCTACCGCAGACACGTAGCGAAAAGACCCACCAGCAGGCCCGCCGGAGCCACGGAAAGAAATGAGTGCTCCACCACGATTGTCAACGGGTAGCACAAGACTCTTTCCCTCTCTAGTCAGCTCCAGACTTTCAAGGCCGCGATATGCCTTGGGCAAAACAGTTTCTTTGGAGAATGAAGGTTTAACCTGTGGCGCCCCCGTGACCGCACGAAACATTGCCAAGGCGAGAGACTCGTAGAACGCATCACCATAGCGTGCAACGAGCGGCAAGGACCTGACAACGCCATCCGCATCGGTAAAAGAATTGGTATGACCCGCCAGTGGGGTCGCACTTGAGAAAACTCCAAGGTTCGCCCCGAACGCTGACCACACAGGCGCCATCACAGAATGACCATCAAGGTCCGCCCCTGTAAAGACCGCGGCAGGCAGCGCGCCTCCCGAGCGAAACGCCGGCGCGTCAGAGAAGAAGTAGCCCAGAACTACTGGCCTGTTCGTTAAAGCGGTTGCGAGTCTGGCATCAAAATCAAGGCGTGGTGCGAGACGATCTACCTGCTCGGCAAAGGTCGGATTGTCTTTGAGCTCATTCGCAGCCAGCGAGCGCAGATGCTGAAGCCCTGAGCTAGTGTCTGGCTCTGCAAGAACAATATCGACTCCAAGTAGGCCTATGTCGTGCTTGTCAAATAGCTTATCGACCAAGTCGGCGAGTACATCACGACTCCATGGCCAGCGTCCTATTTCAGCCAGGCTCTTTTCATCTACATCGACGATGACGATACGGTCGTCGATCGTCCGTGGCATCGTGGACCGAAGACGCGCATCGTAAATGAGGTTATCTAACCGGTGAAGTGCACCGAGTTCCAGTACCCCTAAAAGGTGAAGCACTGAAAAAATAAACGGCACCAGAGTGACCGCGATACGGGCTCGATGCCGATAGATGGAATTCACCTCTCAAGCGGTATTGCGCGCAAGGGATTCTGTGTGCGAGGCTATTCAATGCAATATGAACTGCATCTGGGTTCCTGCCAACTCCACCAAATCCCCATTCTTCAGGGGAAGGGGTGCAGCTCCGATAGGAGCACCGTTCAAGGTTGGATTACCCGCACCTTCCACATGGTGCACCACGAAACCCTGTTGGCGGCGCGTAATCGCGGCAACCGCAACCCCCGGCTTTCCAATGGTGGTCACTACTTTTGTCAGCGGCACTTCTCGCCCGGATGCGGCGCCAGACAGTACTTTGATTGCAGCGTGAAACGCTCCCAGCCCTTGGGAATCCCCAGCGACCGTAGCAAACCCTGAATTCAAAGGTTGGGTAGTGATCGCAGACGGACGCGCAGGCACCACCATCGTTTTGTCAAAACTATCGACCATACCGTCAGCCATGTACTTGATCTTGTATTTGCCGATTTCGATACCGTCGCCATGGCGGAGTTGCTGCTTTTTAACAGCTTTACCATTCACATAAGTGCCATTTGTGCTGTTGAGGTCTTCAAGGAAAATATCTTGTCCCGCCATCAAAATAACAGCATGTTCGCCACTTACAGCCAGGTTATCAATCACGATGTCGTTGTAAGGCCTGCGCCCCAAAGTTGTCCGATCTTTAGTAATTTGAACTTCTTTGATCACGACCTCATCGATCGATACGATCATTTTCGGCATGATCGACTCCTTTTCCTGTAGTTGCTTTTTGAAAGCGTTTCGACTTTATTTCCCGAGCAGCTTGGCAATAAAGCCTTTTTTTTCAACTGCTTCCCCCGCGGCAACCAACAGAACAGAAATATTGTCACGGCCACCGCATTCATTGGCAGCCAAGACTAGATGCTCTGCAAGGGGCTCCAGACGCAGGTCCTCGAAAGCAATTCTAACGATTACTTCATCAGACACCATATCTGAAAGCCCATCTGAGCACATTAGATACACATCGCCAGCTTCGATGTTGAACTCGTTGACCTCCAACATCACCCCTTGCTCAACACCAAGCGCTCTTGTGACCAGATTCTTGATCGGGGAGCCGGCCGCTTGCTCTGGCGTAATCAATCCTGCATCCATTTGCTCCTGCAACAAGGAATGGTCTTTGGTGATCTGCTCCATACGACCCTGCCGGAGCCGATAGCAGCGGGAATCACCGATATGCCCGACCAACAGTCTTCCGTCTTTAATCACTCCGAGAACCAAAGTGGTCCCCATCCCGGCAAACGAAGGGTTGGCGTTGGCTGAGTTGTAAATGGCGATATTGGCGTTGTCCACGCATATCTCCATAGCCCGGCGAATATCCCTGATTTGTGCATTAGGACCGGCCTCCGACAGCCAACGACTCAGCTCCGCCTTAATAAAAGCAGTGGCCATCCCACTGGCAATTTCGCCTGCGTTGTAACCGCCCATTCCATCTGCGAGGACAGCAACCAAGGCCTGATCATCAAAAGCCACGGAGTCTTCATTGTTTTCGCGGCATCGACCCGGATCCGTTTTGGCGTGGAATTGGTACATCATGGTTATTTAGATTTCGATATCCGGCGCCGACCTTGCTGGCCGTTTCAGTGGAATCGTGTTTTGCATCGTAATGTCTACAGTGACAGCTTGAACACCTTTCGACGATATGTTGCCGTGATTTGTGACGTACTTCTCAAGACACTGCGCAAACTCAGCCCCGGTTTGGAAGCGAGCCTCAGGAGCTTTCATCACGGCACGCTGCACCAGTCTCGCTAACGCTTCCGACAGATCCGGGCGATGCAGGCGCACATCCACAGCCTCTTCATTGGTAATTTTGTACATCAACTCCGCCATGGAGTCCCCACGAAATGGAAGTACTCCTGTCAACAACTGGTACAGCGTCACACCCAAAGAGTACAGGTCAGAGCGCCCGTCGGCAGACGCCCCTGCCAATTGCTCGGGCGACATGAAACTGGGCGTACCCAGCACTAGGCCCGTTTTGGTTTTATAGCTGTCAGAGATTCTTGCAATACCGAAGTCTGTCACCTTCACCGCATCGGTATCGGGCTCGAACATGATATTGGCCGGCTTTATATCGCGGTGCACTACCTGCTGACGGTGGGCATAGTCCAAAGCCAAAGAGACACGGCTTACGATACTCAAAACATTGTCAACAGGGAGCAGACTTTCGAGCTTGGTGTGCTTAACAAGGTCGGCTCCACCGACGAACTCCATGGCAATGAAGGCCAAATCGCTCTCTTCACCAGCGTCGAAAATAGTCACGATGTTGGGATGCTGCAACCGCCCGGCGGTTTCTGCCTCACGGAAAAAGCGAGCACGCGCATCCACCAACTCATCGCCAGAAAATTCCTCGGCGAGAGCCATCGTTTTCAGCGCCACCACTCGACCTATTTTCGGATCGAGGCCGCGGTAAACAACTCCCATCGCACCTTTGCCAAGTTCGGCATCCAAGGTGTACCGACCAAGTGTGGGCTTTTCTATCGTTTCATTTTCGAAAACCGCTGCGGCAATCAACTTCTCATCGCGCCCTATCACGATGGAGGTGGACAGACGTTGCGCTTGCACTCGCTTCTGTTTCACATCTTTGAAGTCAGGGTCTTGTGCAGCAATGTATTCATAGACGGCAAGAGCCTTGTTGAACTGACGCTTGCGTTCAAAATCAAGTGCCAGTTGGTACAAATTCTCACGAACCGAATCACTAGCAGGCACCCGTCGGAAGCGGTCGAAAGCCATGTCCAACTGACCTTGCCCCTGCAGAGCCAAGCCCATCATGCGGTTGGTCTCAGCGGACTCTGCATCAGACTGCGTTTTCCCTAACTCCACGATCCAGAAGCGCTTGGTCGTCAACCCGATGTGGCCGATGGCTAAAACCATCGCAGGTAACAGCAACTTGATCCAAACAGCAGAGTTAACCAGCAACAAGTATTCACCTCCGACCATGCCGATTAAAGCAATGGTTGTCAGCGTTGCGGCGACCGGCGCGGAGAGCGTGCCCAGCACTCCCATCAAATAAGCACTAACGACCAGCAAGGCAATAATGCCAACCCAATCGGCCCACACCGGTTGTGAACTGGCGTGTTGCTCTAAAAGGCTGGAGATCACATGCGCCGTTGTCTCTGCGGGGGACAAGGCCATCTGCCCCGCAACGGGAAACTGAACGCCAATACCTGCCGCAGTCGCTCCGATAATGACAATCTTGCCTTGGTACTTGGCAGCGGGCACTTTCTTGGTCAGGACGTCATAAAACGACGTTACCGGGAAGGCAGGCTTGCCGTTGCGCGTCGCGTAAAACTGGGGAAGCATCAAGGCGTGCTCGTCCGTTGGTATGTGTAAGTTTTCGAGCTGAATCCCGCTGCCAGGCACAAACCGAACATCGGTCGCAGACAAGCCCAAGGCCTGGACCACAGCGGATAGTGCGAGTGAAGGTACCGCCTTCCCACCCGCATTGATCCAGAGTGGCTCGGTGCGAACCACACCATCAGGATCGAGTATCTGGTTCAGGTGTCCGCCACCAGCCGAGGCTTGCGCCAATTCTTCCATCGGGAACTGGCCCTGTTCTGCAGGAAGAAAATCAGAGGCGGCTACAGAAACGCCTGCTTTCGTCCAAAAATCGGGGAGTGATGTGTCGGGTGCAGATCGGCCCATACCCCACTTGAAGACCACAGGCAGCAAGACATTTCCCGCACCACGAATGCTCTGCGCGAGCGCAGCGTCAGTGTTGAGGGCAGTCTCAGCCTCGGCAAAAGCTTTGTCGATAGCCTCTTGATTGGGCATCTCCCCTGCTTCGGCCATCAGCGCTTTTAACTTTTGGATATGCACCGATCCGGCATCCCGTTGCGGCTCAAAAAAGAAGATGGTTTGAACAATCGCCGCGGGCTTGGCCTGCGCCAGTAGATCTATCAATTCAGCGTGGTAGTTCCGCGGCCAAGGCCACCGCCCCAGCTTCGAAACACTGAGATCGTCAATCGCTATGATGGCAATTTGGTCTGAGGGAAGGCGGCCGTTGGACGCACTGGCAACATCGTAAAAACGCCGCTCCAAAGAAGCCGCCAAGCCCGTTGTCAGCAATGCAACGGTCGCGACTGCGGAAACAAGCAATCCGACAAACCAATCAGTTCGCCAGAACGCTCTGTTTTTGGGTGCGCTAGCCACCCTCCCTGACTCCCCCGATTGTCCTTGCGCATACTTGTTTGTGTGCTTCGCATTTACTCACCTGACAGCTCGACGCACCTTACCAGAGGCGCTTTCTCGCGGCAACACACGCAACCCGATAGACGTAAAAAAGCCCGGTCCTGAGACCGGGCTCCTGTCTGTTCCCTGCGCTTGGATAGCAGCAGGTCTGGCGCGCTTGTTACAGCAAGGCCTTCAACAGTTTTGCCATCTCTGAAGGGTTGCGGGTCACTTTGAAACCGCACTCTTCCATCACCGCCAGTTTCGCGTCTGCAGTATCTGCACCACCAGAGATCAGGGCACCCGCGTGGCCCATGCGCTTTCCGGGGGGCGCTGTCACACCAGCAATAAAGCCAACAACCGGCTTCTTCATGTTCAGCTTGCACCAACGGGCTGCTTCAGCTTCGTCAGGCCCACCGATTTCGCCGATCATGATGACCGCATCAGTATCAGGATCATCGTTGAAAGCTTGCATCACATCGATGTGCTTCAAGCCGTTGATCGGGTCACCACCGATACCGACAGCAGAAGATTGACCCAGACCGATTTCGGTCAGCTGAGCCACTGCTTCGTAAGTCAATGTACCGGAGCGGGACACCACGCCGATACGGCCTTTGCGGTGAATGTGACCGGGCATGATGCCGATCTTAATTTCATCGGGAGTGATCAAACCGGGGCAGTTGGGTCCGAGCAACAGTGTCTTCTTGCCGCCGGCAGCTTCTTTGGCCTTCATGCGGTTGCGCACTTCCAACATGTCCTTGACCGGAATGCCTTCAGTAATGCAAATCGCGAGGTCCAGGTCGGCTTCTACGGCTTCCCAGATCGCAGCAGCAGCGCCCGCTGGTGGCACGTAGATCACCGACACAGTTGCACCGGTTTGACCGGCAGCTTCCTTGACGGAGGAGTAGATTGGAATGTTGAAAATCGACTCGCCAGCCTTTTTGGGGTTCACACCCGCTACGAAGCAGTTCTTGCCGTTTGCGTATTCTTGGCATTTCTCAGTGTGGAACTGGCCGGTCTTGCCGGTAATGCCTTGGGTAATGACTTTGGTGTCTTTGTTGATAAAAATCGACATGGTGATTCCTTAGCGGGCTTTGACGGCTGCAACAACTTTTTCGGCCGCTTCGGCCATGCTGTCGGCGCTGATGATGGGGAGACCGGACTCGGCCAACATCTTCTTGCCGAGGTCTTCGTTGGTACCCTTCATACGCACCACCAAAGGCACAGACAGGTTCACTGCCTTGCAAGCAGTGATCACGCCGGTGGCAATGGTGTCGCACTTCATGATGCCGCCGAAGATGTTGACCATGATGGCCTCGACCTTGGGGTTCTTCAACATGATCTTGAAGGCTTCTGTCACCTTCTCGGGGGTTGCACCGCCGCCCACGTCCAAGAAGTTGGCAGGCTCAGCGCCGTACAACTTGATGGTGTCCATGGTGGCCATGGCCAAACCAGCGCCGTTCACCAGGCAGCCAATGTTGCCATCCAGGCTGATGTAGGCGAGATCGAACTTGGAAGCTTCCACTTCGGCCGCATCTTCTTCGTCCAAATCGCGGTAAGCCACGATTTCAGGGTGACGGAACAGGGCGTTCGGATCGAAGTTGAACTTCGCATCCAGGGCCATTACATTGCCCTTGCTGTCGCAGTTCAGGGGGTTGATTTCCACCAGGGACGCATCGGTGTCCATGTAGCACTTGTAGAGCTTGGCGAAAATGTCCACGGCCTGGTCCACGGAAGCACCGGTCAAGCCGATGGCTGCCGCCACCTTCTTGCTCTGCTCAGTGGTAATGCCGGTCAGGGGGTCGATCATCTCAGTGATGATTTTCTCAGGAGTGGAGTGGGCCACTTCCTCGATGTCCATGCCGCCTTCGCTGGATGCGATCAGGGCGATTTTCTGTGTAGCGCGGTCGGTGACCAGCGACACATAGAGTTCGTTCTTGATGTCAGCGCCGTCTTCGATGTACAAGCGGCGGACTTTTTGGCCTTCGGGGCCGGTCTGGTGTGTCTTGAGCTGCATGCCCAGGATTTCGGTGGCGAGGCGTTTGACATCGTCAATCGACTTGGCAACCTTCACGCCGCCGCCCTTGCCGCGACCACCTGCATGGATTTGTGCCTTGACAACCCACACTGGGCCGCCGAGTTTTTGAGCGGCTTCCACCGCTTCTTGCACTGTGAAAGCCGGAATGCCGCGGGGAACGGGCACACCGAATTGACGCAAGATTTCCTTGCCTTGGTACTCGTGAATCTTCATGACGTCTCTCTTTGGGACAGGACTATGTTCACCGTGTGGTAACGAGGATGTAATCACCACGCGGCACTGGACACATCAACCCGCGAATGTATCATGCTGCGACGCACAATACTGGTGCGATGCTTACAGCTGGGGCATTGCGGGTCGGTCATGCTCCATGCAGCGCGCAGTTTGATGCCCATTATTTGCCTCTTGCTTACACCATGAAAAAAATCTTTATCGACGGCGAAGCCGGCACTACCGGCCTCCAGATCCGCGAACGTTTGCAGACCATGCCGCAGGTCGCACTGATCAGCATCGACCCCGCGCTGCGCAAAGATCCGCTGGCCAAACGTGCACTGATTGCCGAGGCAGATCTGGTGATTTTGTGCCTGCACGACGATGCCGCCAAAGACACGGTTGCCATGATCGACGCCATGGAACGCGAGACAGGTCAGCCGGGCCCGCGCATCATTGATGCCTCTACTGCTCACCGGGTCGACCCGACCTGGGTCTACGGTTTTCCGGAGCTAGCCGCAACCCAGCGCGATGCCGTGATGCAGGCCCGCCGCGTGAGCAATCCGGGCTGCTACGCCACCGGTGCAATCGCACTACTGCGCCCCTTGATCGATGCCGGATTGTTGCCGGCCGACCACCCGGTTTGCCTGCCTTCGGTCAGCGGCTATTCCGGCGGTGGTCGCGCGATGATCGAGGCTTACGAACAAGGCAGCGCAGCACCTTTTGAGCTCTACGCACTGGGCCTCAAGCACAAGCACATTCCTGAAATCATGCAATACACCGGCCTGACGCGCAGACCCCTGTTTGTGCCCTCGGTCGGGAACTTCATTCAAGGCATGCTGGTGCAGCTCCCACTGCATCTCGACGCATTGCCCGGCAAGCCGAGCGCACAAGCCTTGCACGACGCATTAGCCAGCCATTACGCCGGCAGTCAATGGGTGAGCGTGGAGCCCGCCACCTCGGATTTGAAATTGGATGCCGTGGCCCTCGCAGACACCAACAAGCTCGAACTCCGGGTTTTTGCCAACGACGCTACGGCCGATGGCTTTGCCCATGCGGTGCTGGTAGCCCGGTTGGACAACCTAGGCAAGGGTGCCAGCGGCGCTGCGGTGCAAAACCTGCAGCTGATGCTGGGCTTGTAGGGCTTACAACCCCTCGTCGTCCCCGCCACCGGACACCACACGGTGGATGGTGTCGCCGCCAAAGCCCCGGCTGGCCAAAAAGCGCATCTGCTTGGCCCGCTCAGCCGCATCTTGCGGCTGGGTGCCAAACTTCTTGCGCCAGACCTCGCGGGCGCGCTCCAGCTCGGTGCTGCGCAAGACAGCCACCGCCTCGGCCACCGCCTCGGGCGCGAGCCCTTTCGATTGAAGCTCCTGCTTGATGCGGGACGCCCCCATCTTGCCCGCTCGCCGGTAGACCACCGAGCCGATCACACGATCTTCATTGATGAAGTCTTTGGCGGTGAGTGCATCCAGGACCCGGGCCAAGGCACCGGGCTCCTCCTCGTAGCGCTGGAGCTTGCGCTCCAGTTCAGCGCGCGAGTGCTCCCGGGTACTGAGCAGCCGCAAGGCCCTGCCGGTGAGTGAGAGTGCTTGAACTGCCACAGCCTGACTTCTTCTTGTTTTGCTACTAAATGAATAGCTGCTTGCGCTTATTTAATGAGCGCAAGCAGTTGATTTGACACTTATTCCGGCTTGTCCGCTTTGTCTGCCTTTTTGCCTTTGGGCTTGGCCTCAGGCTCTGCGACCGGCAGCAAGGGAATACCCAAGGACAAGCGCACTTTGTTTTCGATCTCCACCGACAAGTCAGGGTTCTCACGCAAAAACTCGCGGGCGTTGTCCCGGCCTTGGCCGATTTTTTCACCTTGGTAAGCGTACCAAGCACCGGACTTTTCCAGAATACCGGCGGTCACGCCCATATCGATGATTTCACCGTGGCGGCTGATGCCTTCCCCGAACAGGATGTCGAACTCCGCCGTCTTGAACGGGGGACTGACCTTGTTCTTGACCACTTTGACTTTGGTCTCGTTACCAATCGCGTCCTCACCCTTCTTGATCGTGCCAGTGCGGCGAATGTCCAGACGCACAGAGGCGTAGAACTTCAGCGCATTACCGCCGGTGGTGGTTTCGGGCGAGCCGAACATCACACCAATCTTCATGCGGATCTGATTGATGAAGATGACCATGCAATTGGTCTTCTTGATGTGGGCGGTCAGCTTGCGCAGCGCTTGGCTCATCAGGCGGGCTTGCAGGCCGGGCAGGCTGTCGCCCATTTCACCTTCGAGTTCAGCCTTGGGGGTCAGGGCTGCCACCGAGTCCACGATGATCAGGTCCACCGCGCCGGAGCGCACCAAGCTGTCCACAATTTCAAGCGCCTGCTCACCGGTGTCGGGCTGGCTGATCAGCAAGTCTTGCAGGTTCACACCCAGCTTCTGGGCGTACTGGATGTCCAACGCGTGCTCGGCATCCACAAAGGCGCACTGGCCGCCTTGCTTTTGCATTTCGGCCACGACTTGCAGCGTCAAGGTGGTTTTACCGGACGACTCCGGGCCATAGATTTCCACCACACGGCCGCGGGGCAGGCCGCCCACGCCCAAGGCAATGTCCAGCCCCAAAGAGCCGGTGGACACCACCTGAATGTCTTCAATCACCTCGCCCTCGCCCAAGCGCATGATGGTGCCCTTGCCGAATTGCTTTTCGATCTGGGCCAGGGCTACTTGCAGGGCCTTGGCCTTTTCTGCGTTGGCGGCGGGGTTCTTCACTGCGTCCATGGGAATCTCCTGAAAAATCAAGGGTAGGGTGACTGTCTATCCATCTGTCATTAACAACAGGCTGGATGCTTGAACAGTAGTCTAAGCGCCCTGTTAAATTCAAACAAGCCGATATTTAGTCAGTTTGCATTACCATTTACCCCATGTCGATTCCCGTCTCTATCGAACCCTGGCGCAGCAACCACGTCGGTCATTGGTTGCGGCTGGCGCTGGAGCGCTTTGATGCCAGAGTCCTCGAGCTCATGGCTCGGCACACCGCAGCACCCTTGGGTTTGGCCAACCTCGCTGCCCGCGGGCAGGTCGGGGCAGCCCATATCCACATCACCCGACACCTCGACATTCAGGGCAGCCGCCTTACCGAGCTTGCCAATCGCGCCGGCATGACCAAACAGGCCATGACCACCCTGGTCAACCAATGCGAAGCGTGGGGCATGGTGGAGCGCACCGGCGATACAAACGATGCCCGTGCCAAGCACATCCGCTTCACCGCCACCGGGCTGGCATGGCTGCAGGCGTATCAAGATGCGGTGGCCCAAGCCCAAGATGAGCTGCAACAGGCAGTCGGCCCCGAGGTCGCCACCGTGATCCATCTGGGCCTGGAGGCCTACTGCGGCCATTAAGCCCGCCGACAGTGGCCGCCTTGCACAGCAGCTGCACGCCTAGAATGGCGTCAAGCGGACACAGTGCCGCACCCTGCCAGGAGACACGCATGCGCATACTGATAGCTGAAGACGATCAAGTTCTGGCCGATGGCTTGTTACGCGCACTGCGCGGCGCGGGTGCAGCGGTAGACCATGTGGCCAGCGGCACCGAGGCCGACGCCGCGCTCATGACCAATACCGAATTCGACTTGTTGATTCTGGATTTGGGCTTACCAAAGATGCACGGCCTGGAAGTCCTCAAGAAACTGCGGGGCAGGGGATCCTCATTGCCCGTGTTGATCCTCACTGCTGCGGACAGCGTCGACGAACGTGTCAAAGGCCTGGATTACGGTGCCGACGACTACATGGCCAAACCCTTCAGCCTGCAAGAGCTGGAAGCCCGGGTGCGCGCCTTGGTCCGCCGCGGCATGGGTGCGACGAGCAGCAGCATCAAACATGGCCCCCTCACCTACGACCAGGCCGGCCGGGTCGCCACTATCGACGGCAAGATGGTCGAGCTCTCTGCCCGTGAGCTTGGCCTACTCGAGGTTCTGTTACAGCGTGCAGGTCGCCTGGTCAGCAAAGACCAGCTGGTGGAGCGCCTTTGCGAGTGGGGCGAAGAGGTGAGCAACAACGCCATCGAGGTCTATATCCACCGCCTGCGCAAAAAGATTGAAAAGGGCCCAATTCGCATCGCCACCGTCCGCGGGCTCGGCTACTGCCTGGAAAAAATACCGGGATGAAAATATTCCAGCGGGAACAGCGCAGCCTGTTCGGGGAAATCCTCGACTGGATGCTGACCCCGCTGTTGCTGCTGTGGCCGGTGAGCCTGGTACTGACGTGGCTTGTTGCGCAGGGCATTGCCGGCAAGCCGTTTGACCGCGCCCTCGAATACAACGCCGGAGCCCTGGCCCAACTCATCACGGTGAACAAAAATCGTGTGCAGTTTGTGCTCCCTCTGCCTGCCCGCGAGCTCCTCAGGGCAGACGATGCGGACACCGTCTACTACCAAGTCCTCGGCAGCCAGGGTGAGTACCTCAGCGGCGAGAAAGACCTGCCACTCCCTCCTGATGACGACCGGATACCCACCGGCGAAGTCCGGATGCGGGAACTGGATTACAGAGGAGTCGACCTGCGGGTCGCCTCCATGTGGGTGCGCACCGACATCCCAGGCGCCCGGCCGGCGCTGGTGCAAGTCGCCGAGACCATGGACAAACGTTCAGTCCTGGCAACCGAAATTGTCAAAGGGGTGATGCTGCCGCAATTCGTCATCTTGCCTCTGGCGGTGCTGCTGGTCTGGTTGGCGCTGGTGCAGGCGATCAAACCCCTGAACCGCTTGGAAGAGCGCATCCGGGCCCGTAGTCCGGACGATTTGAGCCCGTTGGATGTAGAGGCAGTGCCCTTGGAGGTCGTGCCGCTCGTCTCCTCGGTCAACGACCTGCTGATGCGACTCAAAGACTCAATCTCGACGCAGAAACGCTTCCTCGCCGACGCAGCGCACCAGCTCAAAACCCCGTTGGCGGGTCTGCGCATGCAGGCCGATCTTGCGCAGCGGCAAGGCGCGAGCGCAGACGACCTGAAACAGTCATTGCGCCAGATCGGGCGCTCCAGCATCCGTGCGACCCACACCGTCAACCAACTGCTGGCCCTTGCGCGCGCTGAAAGCAGCGGCACTGTGCTCGCGCACCTGCCCTGCGATCTGGCAAAACTCACCATGGAAGTGGTGCGCGACTGTGTACCCAAAGCCTTGGAAAAATCGATCGACCTCGGCTACGAGGGCGTGGAGCCCGGCACCCCGGGCGTTGCGATTCCGGGCAACGTCACCCTCCTCAAAGAAATGGTGCGCAATCTGGTCGACAACGCCATCAACTACACGCCGTCCACAGCAAGCCGCGCAGGCGTGATCACAGCCCGGGTCCTACTGGATCCGTTCAGCGGCGCCTTGGTACTGCAGGTGGAAGACAACGGCCCCGGCATCCCCCTGGCCGAGCGGGAACTCGTTTTTCAACCGTTCTACCGCGCACTCGGCAATGAAGCCGATGGCTCCGGCTTGGGTTTGCCAATCGTTCAGGAAATTGCGCGCCAGCACCACGCAGAGATTGCGGTAGAAGACAGCAGGCCCGGTTACTCGCCGCCGGGCACCACCTTCACCTTGCGCTTTTCGCCCGCTGCGGCCCGCCGCCCCTCAGAGGGCGCTTAACTGCAGCTCTTGAGCCCGTGCCCCTGCAAAGCGGCCTTCACATCCTGAAGCCGGAGTTTGATGGCCTCGGTGGCTGCCGGCACACGCAACTGCTGCACAGTAGCTGCCTGGCGCTCTTGTAGCACTTTGATGCCACGGATGCCCTTGGGCGCCAAACGGGCGAGCTCTGCCTTGGCGGCCGCCTCCGTTTCAAAGCCCGCCAGTACCAAACCGGGTTGTAGATCTGGGTTCGCCACCGGTATCGCCTTGACGCCCAAAGCCGCCAGATCGGCGGTCTTTTTGGCCAGCGTATCGCCTTTGGCCAACTTGCCCAAGTAAACAACCCAACGCGCACTCACTTTGACAGGGTCCACCTGCCAGCCGCCTGCGGGTAGCGCTTCATTCAGCACCCGGCGCAAAGCAGCGGCTTCCTCGTCACTAAAGGGACCAGCTTGCAGACACTCCTTGGGGCCCGCATCGGCCAGCATCTGGGCTTCCACCTTTTTCAGCTCTGCAGCAGTCAACAGCTGCACCGCATCCGGCTTGATCTGTTGCTGCACCCGTTGCGGCTCGCTGCTGGTGTGCGGGGCAAAGCCATACATCTGCAGATAACGGTGACTCCACGCAAAGTACAAGCCGTTTGCCAAAAGGAGTAGCAGGACAATCAGTCGCAACATAGAAGTCAGGAGGGGTTGAGGGGGGGTGCAGGTGCCGGACGCACGCTCACTTCCGCGCTGTTGATTCTGACAGTTCCCGCCCCGGTGTCGACCAGCAGCACGCCGCTGGTATCCACACCCATTGCGGTCCCTTGTGTGCCATCAGTACAGACCACCGCCTGACCCGCCAACAGATCACGCGCTTGGTAGGCACTGCGCAGAGGTGCAAAACCCTCGGTCGCAAACGTCAGCACCGCTTGCACCAAAGGCGCGATCACCCGGTGCAAGACCTCAGGCGCATCCACCTCCGGCAGCAATTCTTGCAAGGCTGCAGGCGGGGTGCGCAAACCATCCCCCTTGCGCGGCGTGATGTTGATCCCCACACCAATGACGGCGTAGCGTTGTGTGCCAGCGCTGGCGGTTTCAATCAGAATGCCGGCCAGCTTGCGGCCCTGCCACCAGACGTCATTGGGCCACTTCAGCTGCAACTCCGGGTGCAAGCTCTGCACCACGGACAGTCCCACCGCCAGCGACAGCCCCGACCAATCCGCTGGCTGCAAAGGCAGGCCTAACGAGAAGGTCAACGTGCCCCCATCGCCCTGCGTGTCGCTTTGCCAGTCGCGACCCAGGCGGCCACGACCGGCGGTCTGCCGTTCTGCGACCAGCAGCACCGGCTCACATTGGCCGGCGCGTGCGCGTCGCATCAGTTCCGAGTTGGTGGAATCAATTTCCGGCAACACCTCAACAGAGAAACCGGGAAGGACCGCAAACACCGCTTCCCAAATCGCTTCCGCAGGCCAGCGGGTCACGTTCATCGCTTGGGGGCCAACAAGGTGCCACGGCAGTTGGCACTACCGCACCAGCAGGGGTATTCGGCCTTGAGCTTCTTGGTGTAGCGCTCTTCCAGAATCAGTCCGTAGTCGTAATTCAGTTCTTCGCCTGCACGGATGTTGCGCAGCGCCTTGATGAATACACGACCCTCTTCTTCGTCAGCCATGCAGTTGCCATCGCAGGAGTGATTGATCCAGCGCGAGGAGTTACCGCCGAACAAGGCGTCGATCACGTTGCCATCTTCGAGCGAGAAGTAAAACGTGTGGTTCGGGTCTTTGGGGTCGTGGGGGTGGCGGTCCTGGGCTTCCTGCCAGCTAATGACCTCACCCACATACTCAATGATGGTTTCGCCTTCGGCGATATCCTGCAGCGCGAACACCCCTTTGCCATGTACCCCGGAGCGCCGTGTCTGGATGCGCCGTGCCGGCGAGGCGGGCACACTGGTGGAGGATTTCACTGGGGTTTTTGCCACGGCCGGAAATTTTGGTATGGTGAATCGTATGGGCGCGCATGTGTGCGTGCCTGCGCGCACGCGAGAATTGGATTGTAGTCAGATGAAAAACACCGTTTTGAACAAAACATTGGTTATTGCTGAAAAGCCGTCGGTCGCACAAGACATCGTGCGTGCACTCACTCCGGTGGCGGGCAAGTTTGAAAAACACGACGAATATTTCGAGAGCGACAACTACGTGGTTTCGAGCGCCGTAGGTCACTTGGTCGAGATCCAAGCCCCCGAACAATATGACGTCAAGCGCGGCAAATGGAGCTTTGCGCAGCTGCCCGTCATCCCGCCCCACTTTGACCTCAAGCCCGTCGACAAAACCAAGACGCGCCTGAACGCCGTGGTCAAGCTGGCCAAGCGTAAAGATGTAGACAAGATCGTGAACGCCTGTGACGCGGGCCGCGAAGGAGAGCTGATCTTCCGCCTGATTGAGCAATACGCCGGTGGCGCCAAGCCGCTGGGCAAGCCGGTCAGCCGCCTGTGGCTGCAGTCCATGACGCCCCAGGCCATCCGCGATGGCTTTGACAACCTGCGCACCAACGCCCAGATGCAGCCCCTGGCCGACGCCGCCCGTTGCCGGTCCGAAGCCGACTGGTTGGTGGGTATCAACGGCACCCGTGCGATGACCGCGTTTAACAGCCGCGACGGCGGTTTCTTCTTGACCACCGTGGGCCGGGTGCAGACCCCCACGCTCTCAGTGGTGGTAGAGCGCGAAGAGCTGATCCGCAAGTTTGTCAGCCGCGATTATTGGGAGATCCACGCCACCTTCGCCGCCCAAGCGGGCGAGTACGCTGGCAAGTGGTTCAACCCAGCCCACAAAAAAGATGCCGACGACGCTGAAAAAAAGGCCGACCGGGTCTGGACCCAGGCCGAGGCCAGGGCAATTGCAGACGCGGTGCGCGGCCAGCCCGCCACAGTGACCGAAGAGAGCAAGCCCACCACCCAGGCCTCTCCCCTGCTGTTTGATCTGACCAGCCTGCAGCGCGAGGCCAACGGCAAGTTCGGCTTCAGTGCCAAGACCACCTTGCAGATTGCCCAGAGCCTGTACGAGCGTCACAAGGCCCTGACCTACCCGCGTACCGATTCGCGCAACCTGCCGGAAGACTATGTGCCGGTCGTCAAAAAGACCTTCGAGATGCTGGCCGACAGCGACATGCGCCATCTGGCGCCGCACGCACTGGTCGCCCTGAACAACAACTACATCCGCCCCACCAAGCGCGTGTTCGACAACGCCAAGGTCTCGGATCACTTTGCCATCATCCCCACCCTGCAAGCGCCCAGCGGCCTGAGCGAGGCCGAGCAAAAGGTGTACGACCTGGTGGTGCGCCGCTTCATGGCAGTGTTCTTCCCGAGCGCCGAATACCAAGTCACCACCCGCATCACCACCGCGGCCCAGCACGCATTCAAGACAGAGGGCAAGGTGCTGGTCAAGCCGGGCTGGCTGGCCATTTACGGCAAAGAAGCCGCTGCGGAAGTGGAAGACGCCAAGGAAGGCGACAAGGGCCAGAATTTGGTGCCCGTGGCACCCGGCGAAAAGGTCAAGGGCGACCCTGTTGAGCCCAAAGGCCTCAAGACCAAGCCGCCCGCCCGCTACTCCGAAGCCACGCTGCTCGGCGCCATGGAAGGTGCCGGCAAAACCGTGGAAGACGACGAGCTACGCGAAGCCATGCAAGAGAAGGGCCTGGGAACGCCAGCCACCCGCTCCAGCATCATCGAAGGCCTGATTGCCGAGAAGTACATGCTGCGCGAAGGCCGTGAGCTGATTCCCACCGCCAAGTCCTTCCAGCTCATGACGCTGCTGCGCGGCTTGGACGTGCAGGAACTGACCAAGGCCGAGCTCACCGGCGAGTGGGAATACAAGCTCGCCCAGATGGAGCAGGGCAAGCTCAGCCGCGAGAAGTTCATGGCCGAGATCGCCGCCATGACCGAGCACATGGTCAAAAAGGCCAAGGAATACGACCGCGACACCATCCCCGGTGACTACGCCACGCTAGAGGCACGTTGCCCCAACTGCGGCGGTATCGTCAAAGAAAACTACCGCCGTTACACCTGCACCGGCGCAGATGGCCACAGCGAAGGCTGCGGCTTTTCGTTTGGCAAGTCGCCTGCAGGGCGCACCTTCGAGCCCGCAGAAGTGGAGCAGTTCTTGCGCGACAAGCACATCGGCCCGCTGGACGGTTTCCGCTCCAAGGCCGGCTGGCCCTTTGTGGCAGAGATGGTCATCAAGTTTGACGAAGAGGCCAAGAACTACAAACTGGAGTTCGACTTCGGCGACGACAAAGCCGGCGAGGAAGACGGCGAAATCATCGACTTCCAAAACCAAACCGCGCTGGGCGCTTGCCCCAAGTGCGGTGGCAACGTGTTTGAACACGGCAAAAACTACGTGTGCGAAAAGTCGGTGCCTACTGATGCGCAAGCCACCCCGAGCTGCGACTTCAAGAGCGGCCAGATCATCCTGCAGCAACCCATCGAGCGTGAGCAGATGCAAAAGCTGCTGGCCACCGGCAAGACCGATCTGCTCGACAAGTTTGTCAGCATGCGCACCCGCCGTGCCTTCAAGGCCATGCTGGCATGGGACGCGGCAGAGGGCAAGGTGAACTTCGAGTTCGCCCCCAGCAAGTTCCCGCCGCGCAAGACTGCCTTCAAGGCGGCCACCAAAACCAGCGCCGCTACCAAAACAGGAGCTGCCCGCGCAGCAACCACGGGCGCTGCAGCCAAAAAAGCCCCTGCAAAGAAGGCTGCCGCCATCAAGGATGCCAAGCCCAAAGCCCCGCGCAAAACCACTGCAGCCAGCGGCAAGCAGCCCAGCGCTGAGTTGGCAGCGGTGATCGGCGCCGAGCCGGTCGCGCGCCCGCAGGTCATGAAAAAGCTGTGGGACTACATCAAGGCCAACGGCCTGCAAGACGCCAAAGACAAGCGCAGCATCAACGCCGATGCCAAGCTGCTCGCAGTGTTCGGCAAGCCGCAAGTCACCATGTTTGAGTTGGCCGGCATTGCAGGCAAACACCTGAGTTAAGGCTGCCGTCATCCGGGGCGGGCACACTGCACACCATGCAATTTACCGAACAAGATGACGAACACGCGCCACACAGCGCCGCCGAGCGCGCGGCCGCTGCGAGCCGTAGCACCTGGGTGAGCGTGGTGGTGAACGTGGTGCTGGCCAGTGCCCAGATCATCGTGGGCACCCTCACCAAATCCCAGGCACTGATTGCCGACGGCATCCACTCGCTGTCTGACCTCGTGTCAGACTTTGTGGTGCTGTTCGCCGGCCACCATGCCAAAAAAGACGCCGACGAAGACCACCCCTATGGTCACCACCGCTTTGAAACCGCGGCCTCGCTGGTGCTGGGTGTGATCCTGCTATCGGTGGGCGCCGGCATGGTCTGGGCGGCCCTGGGCAAGCTGGAGTCGCCCGACACCATTGCCCCGGCCCACACCACCGCCTTGTGGGTGGCGCTAGGGGCCATCGTCACCAAAGAACTCTTGTTCCGCTACATGCTGCGCGTCGCCAAAGCCGTCAAATCCAGCCTGCTGGTGGCCAACGCCTGGCATGCGCGGTCGGATGCTGCCTCGTCATTGGTGGTGAGCCTGGGCATTCTGGGCAGCATGGCCGGCTACCCCTTGCTCGACCCGATAGCGGCGCTAATTGTGGGCTTCATGGTTGGCAAAATGGGCTGGAGTTTTGCGTGGGACGCGCTGCACGACCTGATGGACCGTGGCCTTGATGAAGCTGAAGTCCAAGCCATTCGCGCCACCCTGCTGGCCACGCCCGGGGTATCTGGCGTGCACGATGTGCGCACCCGCAAGATGGGCGACATGGTGGTGGCGGATGCCCACATCGAGGTGGACGCACAGCTCACCGTGGAAGAAGGTCACAACATCGCCGTGGCTGCGCGCCAAGCGGTGCTCCAGCGCCACCGGGTCTTGAATTTAATGACCCACGTCGACCCGGCCCACCGGCCCGACGCAGACCACGCTCGCCCTTAGTCCGCCCGGGCGCTGCGCTGGGCAGCGGGTGCCCCGGCCGACCAGCGCCAGACCACCAGCGCGGCAACCACCATTAGATGCAAGGCCATACCGAGCCAGGCGCTCAGCCCGAGCGACTCCTCCCCCTTGACCAGCGCCTTGACACCAAAGAACGGCTCGAACCAGACCGCCAAGCCGGGCGCAGCGCTGGCCACCAAGGCCGGCACCACCACCCCCAGCACAAACAGCGTGAGTAGCGTCATGGCGATGGGCTTGCGGCTGGTATTGCGCAAGGCGAAGAAGTGGTAGATGCCGCAGTCCCGCAGGGCGTGCAGCAGGGCCAGCCACATCAAGCTTTGGAGCGCCGGCAGATCGCGGGCAGTCTCACTGGCAGCACCACCGGTGAGCGAATAGGCCACCAAACACACCGCAGCCAGCGCCCAACTGACCGGCCACAAGGGCAGCGCCTGCCAGACCCGGCGTGCCGGGCTGTGTGTGCGGTGGTAGAGCACCGCTTGCCAGACGAGCCGGTTATTGGACTCGGTGAATAGCGCACCGTAGGTCGATGCCAGCGCGGTGCACGCCAGCGTCATCCACAGCGGCGCGCCCCAGCCAGGAGTCGGCATGAAGCCGGCAATCACCCAGCCCAGACCCAACACGCCCACTGCCCAAGCCCAAGGCACCCCGCGCACCATCAGCTGCTTGCCCATGCTGCGCCACAGCGCCAGTAGACCTAACGCCAACAGCAGCAAGGCCACCAACAGCGATTGAATGGACAGGGGCAGCCCCCAGCCCCACCAGCTGCCCAGGCCCTCGCGGTCGGGCGAACTCGGGTCGCGCAACACCATAAAAATAACCGGCAAGGTTTGCAGCACCAGAAACACCCCCAACAGGCGCCCGGCCGTGCCGCTGGCTTTTTCAGAGCGAATATCTAGGGTGTGCAGGCGACTCGCCATCAACCACGCGTGCAACGCCACCGTGCCCACGGCACCCACCAGCAACCAGACACAGCGGCTCCAAAACGCCGGCCCCGAAAGCGCAGCCACCACTGCAACCAGTGCACACAGCAAGCCGCCATACCAAGCGTAGGCAGCGCTGCCAAACAGCTTGCCCCAGGCCATGTCCCACGGGCTCAGGGCACTCAAGCGCTGCTGGTCCCAGGTGCGCTCGCTCACCTCGTTGTTGATGCTCGATACCACCAGCAAGCTGCCCCACCCCACGGTCAAGCCGACAAACAGCACCGAGAACGCTATAAACAAGCTGCGCTGCGGATCGTCCGGGTTCAACACATAGACCAATAGACCAATCAAGGCCAATACCCCCGGCATGATGGCCATACGGGTGGGCGACATTTCCAACCACAGGTTGCGTTTGAATTCGGGGTTCATGCGGACTCTCCTGGGCGGCCGCTTGCGCCGGCCTGGTCATAACTGGCTTGCAGCGTGGTGCGCACCTCCTGAAAACCACACACCGGCACACCGGCAGCCGTCAGGCGCGCCAGCAGCGCAGCGCGTGCGGCCAAGTCGCCAGAAGGCAAATACACCGTGCTCGGGGCCAGGCCTTGCGCGTCCAGATGCGCTACCTCGTAGCCGCCCAACAGCTCGGCTAATTGCGGTGCAGGTGCAGCGAGCTGAATTTGCATCAGCGTCTTGATGGCTCCCTCGGCGCCAGTGGCTGTAGCAGCCAGGCTGGCGAAGCGGCTGACCCGCCCATCGCGGATCGAGAGGATGTGGGTGCAGTACTCGTCGAGCTCACTCAAGATGTGGCTCGACACCACCAGCGTCATGCCCTTGGCCTGCAGGGTACGGAACAGCGCCGACAAATCGGCCCGCGCTTCGGGGTCGAGGCCACTGGCAGGCTCGTCGAGCAACAGCACCTGCGGCATGTGCACGATGGCCTGCCCGATCGCCACGCGCTGGCGCTGGCCGCGCGAGAGGTTGCTAGCCAGGCTCTGCAGCTTGTCGGTCAGGTTCAAAAAGCGAGCGACATCCTGCACCCGCTTGGCAATGTGCTTGTCGGCAATGCCCTGGGCCGCCGCGGCGTAGCTCAGGCACTGCTGAACCGTGAGCTCTTGGTACAGCCCGAAAAAGTCTGACAGATAGCCCAGCTTGGTGTGCACCTCGCGCGGGTGCTCTTGCACATCGACCCCGCCCACCGTAATGCTGCCCGAGAGCGGCGTATCCAGCCCCGCCATGCAGCGCATCAGGGTCGATTTGCCGGCCCCGTTGGACCCCACCAGGGCCGTCACCGTGCCCCGGGGAATATCGACCGACACCCCGTGCAAGGCACGGTGGCCCAGGTAGTCAAACACCACATCGCGTACTTGGATCATCAGAACCCTCCCAATTTGCTATTATTTTAGTAGCTGCCAGCGCATACAAAACGGGGGCTAGAGGCATATTTAGCCTCTAACCCCCTGCAATCATCACATAGCAGGCCCTACCTGCGGGCTGCCACTCTCCGGCTTAGTGTCCGGCGTTTTGGTGGCTGCTGTTGAGCAGCTTGTCGGTGTAGGCAATCGCAATCGCCGACAACAAAAAGGTGATGTGAATGACCGTCTGGGCGATCAGCACCTTTTCGTCGTAATTGGCTGCGTTGATAAACGTCTTGAGCAGGTGGATAGAGCTGATACCGATGATGGCCGTCGCCAGCTTCACCTTGAGCACCGAAGCGTTCACATGGCTCAACCACTCGGGCTGGTCGGGGTGGCCGTCCAGGTCCATGCGGCTCACAAAGGTCTCGTAGCCGCCCACGATCACCATGATCAGCAGGTTGGAGATCATCACCACGTCGATCAGCGCCAGCACCACCAGCATGATGATGGTTTCGTTCAGCGCGGGTACCGGCACATCGGACTTGTAGCCGATGCTGGTCACCAGCGCTTGCAGCGCGGTCTGGCTGCCGAAAGCAGCTTCCAGCAAGTGCACCAACTCCAGCCAGAAATGGAAAACGTATACGCCTTGTGCGGCAATCAACCCGATGTAGAGCGGCAGCTGCAGCCAGCGGCTGGCAAAAATAAAACGGGGCAAGGGGCGCAGCGAGGGCGTCTTGGAAGGGGTAGAGGGTGTAGTCATACAGAAGATTCGCAAAAAAAGGAGACGCAGCGGGATTGTAAAAAAGCCGGCACGGCCATCAGGCCAAGGCTCGCAGGGTCTGGCTGCCCTGCCAGTGGTCACCGGGGGCCAGCACCACCGGTACGGCAATGGCGGCGGCCTCGACACACACAAAACGGGCGTAGCCCCCGGCGGGCAAATCGGCCAGCACCGCTTCGGGCCCGGGGTTCCAGACCACCACATCGGCAAAGCCCTCGTGGGTCAAGTCCAAAGCACCCGCCGGACTGCGCAAGGCCAAGGGGCCGGGCACGGCTTCAAACACGGTATCGATGGGTTGCGCTAGTGCCAGGGGCGCGGCCTGCGGCAGCACCCCGGTCAGCACCGCGCAGGTGACATCGCCAACCTCCAGATAGGTGTGCAACGCCGCCTGAAACGACAGGGTGTTGCTGCCGGTGTTGTCCACACGCAAGGCCATCTCCAGGCCCTGCGGCAACAAGCGCACCGTGAGTGTGCAAACACTGTCGTGCGGCCACCCAGCGGTTTCAGCAGCGGCATGGCTCAGCTGCAAGACCACGCACGGGTGCGCGGCCTCGGCGGGGGACTCGGCCAATGCCCAGACGCGGGTGCGTGCAAAGCCATGCCGCATCAGCGGCCCGCGCTCATTGAACTGCGGAAAAATCACCGGCACCCCGCCGCGCACCGCCTGCGGGCCGGCCAGGGGCGAGAGCGGGCTGCAGTACAGGCGCTCGGTGCCGCTCGCATCGCGCCAAGACACCACCTGCCCACCGCGCAAAAGCACCGTTACCGAATCGCCTGCGGGGCCGTGCAGCCGGACGGCTGGGGCGCCGTCTAGAGTCAAAGTTTCATAGGTCATCGCGGAAGTTTATCTGTGGCGGGTGACAGGGCGATGGGCTGCTTACCCAAAAAAAAGCCGGCTACATGAGCCGGCTTTTTTGTGGGCGGTTAGCGCTTAATAGCTGCTACGGCCGCCGCGGTAACCGTCCGAGCTGCCACGGTCTTCACGTGGGCGGGCCAGGTTAACGACGATGGAGCGGCCATCCACGGATTGGCCGTTCAGGCCATTGATGGCGGCTTGGGCGAATTCGGGGGTGGTCATTTTAACAAAGGCAAAGCCCTTGGAGCGACCGGTGTCGCGGTCCATCATGACTTTGGCAGAGGTCACATCGCCGAATTCGGAGAAGTTGCTCAACAGGCTGTCGTCGTTGACGGAGTAGGGCAGGTTGCCCACATAAATTTTGCTGCTCATGGTGAGCCTTTCAGTGAATGCGCATGCAAACCAAGTGTGCTGTCATGTGCGGTTTTGCTGCCTTGTCGGGCGGCGGGAATGGGGTGATGGGGGTTAGAAGCGTGCGTCCGGCCTGCTTTAGCAGGTTTGCGGGCTGGCACTGCTGGTTTCTAACCAACCTTGGGTAATGGCGTAAACACGGGCGGCTTCGCGGGACGCAAATTCGCTGGTGAAGTTAAAGATGCGGCAGTGAGCGCCTTTGCTCTGGCTGCGCTGGACAGCGATGGAGGCACGGAACAGACCGGAGCTCATTTCTTGCGTTGCGGGCGAAACAATGTAGTTGCCCATCGGGATAGCGGATTCGAAATTCTGATTCATTTGAGGGGAGAGGTGCGGGCCACGTTATCAGGCCGGCTTGAGCAAAAAGAAATTCGGTTGGCTGCTGCTCTGCAGATCAACTCGGTCGACAGGTGTCGAATAAGCCGGAAACCGGCATCAAGACACATATCTTGGCGGTTCCGTGGAACGGGGTGTGTTGGGTTGCACCGTATTCCTGCTGCTTATTATATTCAAACTGAAATAATAGTCAAGCTCTTAATAAAAAAATGCATATAAAACTCTTGAATTAGGGCAATCCGCACGTAAGAACGACCGCTCGCACCCGACCAAACAGCACGTTTCACACTGGAAGGCCCGACCATGCTGCGTACCTCTGCCCTGCTTCCGGTTGCCCTGGCTCTCACGCCGCTGCTGGCCCAAGCCGCCAATGCCGTATGCGAGGCACAAACCGGCGACAAGCTCACCCCAGTGATTGAGCTTTACACCTCGGAGGGCTGCAGCTCCTGCCCGCCAGCGGACCAATGGCTGTCCGGCCTCAAGGGCAAACCGGTGGTGGCGCAAGCATTTCATGTGGCGTATTGGGACTACATCGGCTGGAAAGACGTCTACGCCAGCCCCGCCTTCACCACCCGGCAACGTGACATCGCCGCGGCCAACCGGCTGAGCAACATTTACACCCCGCAAGTCGTGCGCAACGGGCAAGACTGGCGCACCTGGCGCCTGCCATTGCAAACGCTGGACAGCAAAGCGCCTGCCAAGGCCCACATTGCGCTGCGCAAAGCCGAAGGCAGCGACCAGTTTGAAGCACGCGTTACCCCCGCGCGTGGCACCGGCCCCTGGACGGCGTATTGGACGGTGACCGAGCACAACCACAGCTCCCGCGTCAAAGCGGGCGAAAACGCCGGCGAGTTTTTGAAGCACGACTTTGTGGTGCGGCAGTACGTCACGTTGGGGCATTACGACGGTGCCCAGGTTTTAAAGATTGGCGCCATCGCGGCCAAGCCCGAACACCCGCGCCAAATTAACGTGGTGGTTACCGACGCCAAAAGCGGAGAGTCTTTGCAGGCCATCAGCCTGCAGTGCGCCTCGTAAGGGTGCAAATAGCCCCTAGTCCAAAGGCTGTGCCAGCACCACCCGGTTGCGGCCCTGGGCCTTGGCCTCGTAGAGGGCGGCATCGGCGTTGCCCAACAGGTTTTCGGGGCTGCTGTCGGGGCCGGGCACCGTGAACGCCACTCCGCAGCTCAGGGTAATCAACCCCGCGTCGGCCAGCGGGTGCGGCATGGCCAGCTCGCGCACTGCATCGCAGGCGCGCTGCGCCAATTGCTCGGCTTGCGGGCCATCGTTGCCGGGGGCGATGACCACAAACTCCTCGCCACCGTAGCGGGCTACCAAGTCGCTCGCGCGGCTCACGCTGCTAATGGCTTGCGCCACTGCGCGCAGGCACTCGTCGCCCGCCTGGTGGCCAAAGTGGTCGTTGTAGCGCTTGAACCAGTCCACATCCAGCATCACCAGCGCCAAGGGCTGGCCGGTGCGCTCCAGCCGCGTCCACTCTTTGTGCAGCACTTGGTCAAAGTGGCGGCGGTTGGCAATGCCGGTCAGGCCGTCCACCGTGCTCAGGGCCTCCAGGCGGGCATTGGCCGCTTGCAACTCGTGGGTGCGCTTTTCGACCCGGTCTGCCAGCTCTTTTTCGGAGGCCTGCAGGGTGTCGACCAACTGGTCTTGAATGACGACCAACTGGTTTTGGGCCCGCATTTTTTCGCGGCGCATTTCATTAAAGCGGTCTGCAAGGGCCAAGGCCAGCACCAGCATCTCGAACACCGAGCCCAGCTGCAAACCATCTACGGTAAACACATTGGACGGCGCCAGGCCATAGGCGCGCAACACCACCAGCAAGGTGCCTGCTACCAACATACAAAACGCACCGAGTAAAAAATACGCCGCCCGCATCCGCTGCAGCGTGCCCCACACCGCTACGCCGCAGTAAAACAAAATGGTCAACCCAAAAAACGCCGTGGCATAAGGCGCCACCGCTGGCAGAGCCAGCCAATAAGCTACAGGCGCCGCCAAGTGCAACCCGGTGGTGGCCTGCATGGCGGCATCGAGCCGGGGCATGGTGCGGGGCGTGTCGAGCATCCGGCGGATAAACGGATAAAACGCCGCCAGCGTGCACGAGATCGTGACGAAATACGCAAAGTTGCCCCACACCCAGCTCGACGGACCCAGATATTGGGCGCCCAAGCCGGTTTTGGAGGCCACCGTCACACCCATAGCAAGCACAAACACCACGTAGTAGATGTAGATGCGGTCCCGAATAGCGAGCCACAGCATCAGGTTAAACAGCACCATGGCGCAGACCATGCCGAAATACCACCCCTGCACCAAGTACTCGGAGCGGCTGGCGATTTCAAAATCATGCGGCTCCCACAGCAGCATAGGCACCAGCAAAGTGGTGCTGTTTTGCACCCGCAAGTACACCACCTGTTCGGACTGCGGGCTGACACTAATGGGGAACACAAAATGGCGGTGCGGATACGGCCGGCTGGTAAACGGCGCACTCGCGCCGGTTACCAAGGCCTTGTAGTTGCTCGCAGCATCAGGCGCGTATAGCGACACGTGAGAGATGCGCGCATTGCTTACCTCCAGCAACTGCTGCACCGACTGCGGCCCGGGGTTGCGCAGCACCAAACGCAACCAAAACGCAGAGCGGCTGTAGCCCATCGACAGGCCCTCGGTGAGCTCGGACTCTCGCTCAAACCCGCCCGCGCGGTCTGCCGCCAAAACCTCGGGCAAGGTGAACGCACCCGACTCGTCCTCTAGCAACAACACCGCTGGGGCAGGGTCCACACTGCCGGAGCCCGGCACACGCACCTCTACGGTGGCGGCTGCGGCCCACAGCGGCAGCAGCATCAGGCAACAAGCTATAAATTTAATAGCTACCCGTGCAGAGGAAATAAGCGCCAGAGGCATATTTGGCTCAAAGTTTGAGGGGGTTACCAAGATAGTAGCGGAATCAGACGGCTCAAGGTTACCAACGGATTCCCGTAAAAATTAGTGATATTCGCAAGCGCATCGACTGGAATTTGCCCTTTTGTGCGGGCATGATGTCAGCCATCCAAAAAAAAGCATTCAGGGTGGCAGGTAGTTCATGGCGACATTGATTCCGGCAATAAGTTCGTGCGTCTCGCGCATGACCAGTGGCGAGCGCCGAGTGGCCGAGCGGCTGGAGCAAAAGCTCGATGACGACTACCTGCTCTGGTACGACGTGCCTATGGGCCCGCGCAACACCCACCCCGACTTTTGTGTGCTGCACCCGCGCCGCGGCTTGCTGGTGCCTAGGCAAAAGTATTGGACGCTCAGCAAGAACTCGCGATTCGATAAGAAAGTTGCTCTTGACTACGCTCTCGCAACTTGAACATTAAGCATTAACAAAGCGTTTAGTAAGGGATGGTGACCTGCTCCCCATAAACCGTACCAGTTATTTTTCCAAGGAGTCCATCAACCCGGAGAATGATGGACATGAGAACAAGCAAATTCAGCGAAGAACAGATCATTGGCTTTCTGCGCCAAGCCGAGGCCGGCATGCCGATCAAGGAGATCGGCCGCAAACACGGCTTCAGTGACGCCAGCTTTTACAAGTGGCGATCCAAGTACGCAGGCATGGACGCCAGCGAGGCCAAACGGCTTCGGGAACTGGAGCTGGAGAATGGAAAACTCAAGCGGCTGTTGGCTGGAGCCTGTCAGGAATTTTGTGTGTGAGGCCTAACATGTCACTAAGGAACATGAATGCCGAGCAAGACACGCAAGCCCAAAGCAGCACAGGTGCTGCCCACCATCCCCAAAGAACTCATTGACCAGTTTGTTAACGGCCCCATGAGCGCGGAGGCGGTGAATGCCGCTTCCATGGCGTTCAAGAAGGCGCTGATTGAGCGCGCCTTGGGCGCAGAGCTCACCCACCATCTGGGCTATGCCGCTGGTACGGACAAGCCCAGCGAGGGCAAGAACCATCGCAACGGCGCCTCCGGCAAGACTATCCTGACCGAGGATGGCCCTGTGCGCATCGAGGTGCCACGTGACCGCTCGGGCAGCTTCGAGCCCCTGCTGATCCCCAAGCACGAGCGCCGTTTCACCGGCTTTGACGACAAGATCGTGGCCATGTACGCACGCGGCATGACGGTGCGTGAGATCCAGGGCTTCCTGGCCGAGCAGTACGGCACCGAGGTCTCGCCGGACCTGATCAGCTCGGTCACGGATGCGGTGATGAGCGAGGTCACCGCCTGGCAGGCACGCGCCCTGGAGCCGATGTATCCGGTGGTCTTCTTCGATGCCCTGCGGGTCAAGATTCGCGAGGACGCAGTGGTGCGCAACAAGGCCATCTATCTGGCGCTGGGTATACGCCCAGACGGCACACGAGACATCCTGGGCCTGTGGATCGAGAACACTGAGGGCGCCAAGTTCTGGATGAAGGTGTTCAACGACCTCAAGACGCGTGGCGCCAATGACATCCTGATTGCGGTCACCGATGGCCTCAAGGGCATGGCCGAGGCGCTGGGCACGGTGTTCCCGGCCACCACGCTGCAGACCTGCATCGTGCACCTGATTCGCAACAGCCTGGACTACGCGTCATGGAAGGACCGCAAGGCGCTGGCAGCGGCCATCAAGCCCGTGTACACAGCGCCTAGTGCAGAAGGCGCCCTGGCCGAATTGGATGCGTTTGAGGAGGGGCCGTGGGGCAAGAAGTTTCCGACCGTTGTGGCTGCATGGCGGCGGGCCTGGGACAAGGTAATCCCGTTCTTCGCCTTCCCCGCGCACATCCGGCGGGTGATCTACACCACCAACGCAATCGAGAGCGTCAACGCCAGGCTGCGCAAGATCATCAAGACACGCGGGCACTTCCCAACTGACGATGCGGCCACCAAACTGATCTGGCTGGCTCTGCGCAACATCACGGCCGACTGGGACCGCGCGGGCAGAGATTGGAAGGAGGCTATGAATCAGTTCGCGATTCTCTACGACGACCGATTCACCAAGCAGTTCAATTAAGATGAAATTCGCTTGCCCATTACCGTGGGCGAGTATCCCCGCCTCACACACAGAAATTCAGATACTCCCGGAGGGACCAGTCCGAAACACAGTGTCCACTACGTTTTTAGTAGCTGCTTACCCTCACCTCACAAGGTCTACCGCCCTATTTGATTAAAAAATATTCAACCCCCATGCATGAAATCATCTGCCCCCACTGCAGCAAAGCCTTCAAAATCGACGAAGCGGGGTATGCCGACATCCTCAAGCAGGTGCGCGATGGCGCGTTTGAGCAAGCGTTGCACGAGCGCCTCGAATTGGCCGAGCGGGAAAAGCGCGACGCCATTGCCCTGGCCAAGGCCGAGGTAACCAACACGCTGCAAAGAACTGCGTCTGCCAAAGACACCGAGATTCAGGCGCTCAAGGCCCAGCTCGACGCGGGCGAGGTGGCGCGCAAGCTGGCGGTGGCCGAGGCCTTGGGCACGGTGAGCCGGGAGCGCGATGCGCTGGCCAACCAACTGAAGAATGAGCTGGCCCAAGCCCGCAACGCACAACAAGCCGCAGCCCAGTTGGCCGAGGCCAAGCTGGCCCATGCGCTGCAGGCAGAAGCCGCCAAAAAGGACGCCGAGATTCAGGCGCTGCACGCCAAGCTGCAGTCCAGCGATGTGGCGCGCCAGTTGGCGGTGAACGAGGCCGTGGGCGTGATCGCCCGCGAGCGCGATGCGTTGAAGAATGACCTGAACCTCATCACTGTCAAAAACCAGCTGGAAGAGAAAGCCATCAAAGAGCAATTCGCCTTGCAGCTGCGCGACCGCGAGGGCGAGATTGAGCGCCTGCGCGACATGAAGGCGCGGCTATCGACCAAGATGGTGGGCGAGACGCTGGAGCAGCACTGCGAGATTGAGTTCAACCGCATCCGTGCGGCGGCGTTTCAGCGCGCGCATTTTGAGAAAGACAACGACGCCCGCACCGGCAGCAAGGGCGACTACATTTTTCGCGACATGGACGAGTCCGGAGTCGAAATCGTTTCCATCATGTTTGAGATGAAGAACGAGAGCGACGAAACGGCCACCAAGAAGCGCAACGAAGATTTTCTGAAAGAGCTGGACAAGGACCGCACCGAGAAGGCGTGCGAGTACGCGGTGCTGGTGTCCCTGCTGGAGCCGGAGAGCGAGCTGTACAACAGCGGCATCGTGGATGTGTCGCACCGCTACCCCAAGATGTATGTGGTGCGGCCGCAGTTTTTTGTGCCGCTGATCACGCTCTTGCGCAATGCGGCGTTGAACGCGCTGAAATACAAGTCCGAGCTGGCGCTGGTGCGCTCGCAGAATGTGGACATCACCAAGTTCGAAACCCAGCTCGACGAATTCAAGACAGCGTTCGGGCGCAACTGGCGCTTGGCGTCGGAGGGCTTTGAAGAAGCCGTGAAGCGCATTGACGAAGCCATCAAGGACCTGGAGAAAACCAAAGAAGCGCTGCACAAGTCCGCCAACAACCTGCGCCTGGCGAACGACAAGGCGGACGACCTGACGATCAAAAAGCTCACCCGCGGCAACCCGACGATGGCGGCGAAGTTTGCGGAGTTGCCGGGGCCTCATGACCTCGTCTGAAACTGAGTAGGGCACGCTGGGATTTCGAGAGGGGCCGATGACATGGGCCCTGCTTGCCAGACCGACGCCCTTGGAATTTGCTCCGGTATTGATAGCGGTTTGCGCCGATTTAATGTGGGCTAGCTGTCGAGTTGGCTTCTATTTGCGGGGTGACGTCAGTTGCCTTGCGCCAGTTATGCGCCACATGAAGTGGCGCAATACTTCTTGCGCGCCACTTCATGTGGCGCGATACTGGCGCAATTCCACCAGGAGCCAGAACACATGCCACGTATGACGCCCCAAGCCGAGCTGGATCAACTGCTCGCCCTGATTGCTGCGCAGCCCGATGGTTGGGGGATAGAGGCCATAACCCAAGCCTTGGGCGACAGCATGAAGCGGCGTACCTTGCAGCGCCGGCTGGCCACGTTGGTGGCGCAGGGGCAGGTTCTGATGCAAGGGGAGGCACGGGCAGTGCGCTATGTGCGGGTTGTGCAGGCGGTTGCAACCTTACAGGCGCCTATGGCAGTGGTGGAGGCAGCTGGGGGGCCCTACGTGCCAACCTCACCAGAGGGTGAAGCAATCAAAGCGTTCGTGCGGCAGCCCCGCACCAAGCGCCCGCCCGTGGGCTACCAGCTGTCGTTTCTGGAGCAGTACCACCCCAATCACACGGCTTATTTACCGCAAAGTTTGCGAGATCAATTGCACACCATGGGTAGCGCTAGCAACGGGCACACCCCTGCTGGCACCTTTGCGCGCGATATCCTCAACCGCTTGTTGATTGATTTGTCGTGGGCGTCGTCACAACTGGAAGGCAACACCTACAGCAGGCTCGACACCGAACGGCTTATCGAGTTGGGCCAAGCCGCTGAGGGTAAAGATGCGCTGGAAACCCAGATGATCCTCAACCACAAGCAGGCCATTGAATACTTAGTGCTTGACCCGGCCCACGCCCAGCTAACACCCGACTGCATCATTGCTTTGCACGCCTTTTTGTCCGACGGCTTGATGGCGGACGCCACTGCGGTAGGGCGTTTGCGCCGTCGGGCGGTAGAGATTGGTGGCAGTGTGTATTTGCCGGTCGCCCTACCCCAGCGGCTGGAGGAGCTGTTTGGCATCGTGATGCAAATGGCGGCGCAGATTGACGACCCGTTTGAGCAGGCGTTTTTTCTGATGGTGCACTTGCCTTATCTGCAGCCCTTTGAGGATGTGAACAAACGCACCTCTAGATTGGCAGCCAACATACCGCTGATTCGCCATAACCTGTGCCCTTTGTCGTTCATAGACGTTCCGCAGTCGGCCTATGTGGACGCCATGATCGGTGTGTATGAGCTCAACCGCTTTGAGCTGCTGCGTGACGTGTTTGTGTGGGCCTATGAGCGTTCATGCCAGCAGTATGTGGCAGTCAAGCAAAACCTGGTGCCGCCCGACATATTTCGCCTGCGCTATCGCCAGATCTTGAGCGAGGTAGTAGCTGCCATCGTCAAAAACAACGAGGCTGCCACCGCTGCGGCTGTGAATGCCAGAGTGCCCGCCACGGTCGCTGTAGCGGACAAGGCCCACTTCACACAACTGGTTTTAGAAGAGTTCGCCGCCTTGCACGCTGGGAATGCGGTGCGTTTCGGCATCAGACCCTTGGAGCTTGCCGCGTGGCAAGACCTGCACAGCGGTGCAGGTTGATGCTTGTTACTTCACCGGAATAGGCAGCTCCGCCGGCACTGGCACCGCGGTCACGCTGTTTTTGGGGCTGCCGTCGATGATTTTGTCGGAGTACGACAGGTAGACGAGGGTGTTGCGCTTCGCGTCCACCATGCGCACCACGCGCACGTGTTTGAACAAGAAAGAGGCGCTGGCCTTGAAGACTTCGTCTTGCTTGTCGACCTTTTCTTTGAAGCTAATGGGGCCCACCTGACGGCAGGCGACTGAGGCATCAGACGTGTCTTCTGCCAAGCCCAGCGCACCGGCGTAGCCGCCGGTTTTGGCGTGCGACAGGTAGCAGGCCACGCCGTTGACGACTGGGTCGTCAAACACATCAACCACCACTTTGTCGTTGGGGCTGAGCAGTTTGAAAGTAGTGCTGACAGTGCCCACGGTTTCGGCGCTGGCAGCCAGCGCAAGGCTGCTGAGCAGCAAGGCGGCTAGTGTTTTTTTCATAAAAATCTCCCTTGGTAAAAATGAGGCGGTGCTTCATTGTGTGCCCATTACAAACCCTAGGGAGACTTGCCATGCAGCTCGGCTACACCATCCTCTACGTCCCCGACGTGCCTGCCACGCTCAAGTTTTACGAAGCGGCCTTTGGGCTCACTACCCGCTTTTTGCACGAGGGTGGCGACTACGGAGAGCTGGAGACGGGCAGCACCACGCTGGCGTTTTCAGCCCACCGCCTGATGCAACAGCTGGGCAAGAACCCGCAAGCGGCCAGCCCCACGGCGCCCTGCTTTGAGATTGCGCTGTGCACGCCCGATGTGGCCGCCGCGCTGGAGCGCGCCATAGCTGCTGGCGCCACACCCATGCGCCCCCTGGAGGTGATGCCTTGGGGCCAGACGATCGCTTATGTGGCCGACATCAACGGCTTTTTGGTGGAGCTGTGCACCCCCATGGGCTGAGCTTGTTCGAGTCGCGCCAAGGCAGTGCCGGGGTGGGCAGTCCCGCAGGTGCGCTGGGTTCCGAGGCTTTCTGGTAGAACTCAGCTCGGCCATGGCACACAACAAAGGAGCCCCCATGTTCAGTCACGTCATCCTTGGTGTTAACGATCTTGAAGCCTCGCGCACGTTTTATGACGCGCTCTTGGGCGCCCTAGGCATTAAGCCCGGTGTGCACAACCACAACGGCGAGGCCGGGCGCTACTTTTACCGCACGGCCACGGGCCTGTTTGGCATTACCACCCCCATCAATGGCGAGCCGGCCACTGCCGGTAACGGCAGCACCATCGGTTTTGCCATGAGCAGCACTGAGCAGGCCGATGCGTTTCACGCGGCCGGTGTAGCCAACGGCGGCACCACTTGCGAAGACCCACCGGGCTGGCGCACCGCCGCCTCGGGCCAGCTGTATCTGGCCTACCTGCGCGACCCGGACGGCAACAAAATCTGCGCGCTGTTTCGCCCGCCCAAGGTGTAATTGCTACATTTTTTATAGCTGCTTGCGCAATGAATTATTGGGCTAGCGGGCTTTTTGGCTCTTAAACACGGTTTCAAGCCAAGCTCTCTACCCGCAGCACGCTGGCGTAGCCCAGCACGGTGGGCCAGGCCTCGACCGCTTGCAAGGCGGGGCGCAAGGTGCGCAAGGCCAGCGGGGCGGTTAGCAGCACCAGGCAGCGCAATTCGGGGTCGCTGGGGTGGGGGTGCTGCGCCATGCGCTGCACCTGCACGCCGTCAGCGGCCAGCTGCTGCAACACACGGGGCACGGTAGCGTCCGGGCGGCTCAGGTCCAGGCGCACATAAAAAGCGCTCTCCACATCGTCTGCGCCTACCACCTGCAGGCCAGGCTGCACTCCGCTGGCAAAGCCGAGTGCGGGCACCCGCTGGGCAGGCGACAGGCTGGCACTGCGGGCCAGGTCTACCAGGTCGGCAATGACTGCCGAGCCGGTTGGCTCGGCCCCAGCCCCGGCGCCGTAATACAAAGTGATACCCGCCGCATCGCTCTTGACCATGACCGCATTCATACTGCCATGCACCTGTGCGAGCAAGTGGCTCTCCGGCAGCAAGGTGGGGTGCACCCGCAGCTCTAGCCCGCTGCCATGGCGCTTGGCAATGCCCAGCAGCTTGAGGCGGTAGCCCAGTTGCTCGGCAAAGGTGACGTCGGCCGCGTCCAGACCGGAAATGCCTTGCACCTGCACTTGCGGGTATTGCGGCAACGTGCCAAAGGCGTTGGCCGCCAGCAGGCTGAGCTTGTGCGCGGCATCGGTGCCTTGCACATCCAAGGTGGGGTCGGCCTCGGCGTAGCCCAGGGCTTGGGCCTCGGCCAGCGCGGCGGCAAAGCCCAGCCCCCGCTCGCGCATGGCCGACAAAATGAAGTTGCTGGTGCCGTTGATGATGCCAGCCACCCACTCGATGCGGTTGGCGGTCAGGCCCTCGCGCAGCGCCTTGATGATCGGGATGCTGACCGCCACCGCACCCTCGTAGGCCACCACCACGCCACGGGCTTGGGCGGCGGCAAAGATTTCGGCGCCGTGCTCGGCGAGCAAAGCCTTGTTGGCGGTGACGATGTGCTTGCCGTGCGCAATCGCTTGCAGTACCACGCTGCGGGCCAGCCCGGTGCCGCCCATGACCTCGACCACCACATCGACCTCGGGGCTGCAGACCAGGGCCTGCGGGTTGTCGGTCAGCAGCGGGGTGCCCGGCTGCTCGCCCAGCACGGTGCGGGCACGCGCCAGGTTGCGCACGGCCACCATGCGCACCTCGATCCGGCGGCCGGCGCGGGCGGCAATAACGGCGGCATTGCGCTGGAGCACCGCATAGGTGCCGCCGCCCACCGTGCCCAGCCCAAGCAGGCCTATGCGCAAGGGGGCGGGCGCAACAGGCGGCGCGTTGCCGGCCGGGCTGCTGGCAGAGAGGGAGAAGTGGTCTTGGTACATAAGGTGTCTTCCGGAACAGTTGCGGGCCCGGCTGCCGGGGCCGGTTCGCTCTGCGGGAGGTACACCAGGTGGCAGCCGGAACGGCCACCTGCACGACTCAGGTGGCCGTGGTGGTAATGGTGGTAATGCTGCGTACCGCTGCCTCGCCCGTGTGGGCACGCGCCAAAGCGCGGTGGGGGTTCAAGCAAAAAGGGCACAACATGGGCCGGAGCATAGCACAGGCAAATTGCTCCGCGCGGAGCAAATCAAAACCGCCTCACAGGGTACTGATGTGCGCCAGATTGCCAGCGCAAAGCGCCCGGAAGCCGCCGGAGATGCGGGCGTCTTGCGCGGCAGCACTCCAAAAGCTGCGGGCCAATGCCAGGGCTTGCGGCCATTCCGCCAGGATGGCGGCGGTGGGCTGCAAGGGGCGGTCGGCAAGACTGCGGGGCACCACTTCGCCGCCTACAGGGGCATAGAGCATGGGGAGCATGTCGTAGGCGGGGGCCAAGACCCAGTCGTCGTCTTCAAGCAGCAAAGAGATGTTTCCGTAGTGCCGGTCGGTGTTGGCAATCAAAACGCCAAAGGCCTCGAGCAGACGCAGGGTGCGCGCGTCGGCGGGGCGCAGCAGCTGGCGTTCTTGCATGCGGTTGGCCGTGGCGCCCCAGTTGTCCATGGCGCCAACGTATTCGGCGTCGTACATCATCAGCGACACCATGCCGATGCGGCCCAGCCCCAGCGGATTGGCGGGGCCTAGGGGCGTGCGGTCAAAGCGCTCGACCTCGAGAAACACCCGGCCCGCCGCAGTGCTGATGCGGCTGGCCGCAGCAGCAATGCCTGCGCTGGCCAGGGTTTGCAAAGCCAGGTGCTCGCACACCAGCAGGTCGCGGGTGCGCTGGTCGGTGGGGGCATCACCTGCCGGTGAAAACTTGACCAGCACATGGCGGGCACCGTCGCCCGCTGCGGTGCCGGGCGCGGCTGCATCGCCTTGCACGATAGTGCAGAACTTGGGCTGCTCACCACCGGCGGATGAGCCGCCGATGCTGCCTTGCATGGCGGCTTCGGCCAAGGCGGGGTAGTCCGCAGGCGATGCCACACGACTGGCGCGTTGCGGCAGGGTGTGGAAGCGGGCAAACGCCGCTTCGCCTACCACCAGGTTGCCGGGCAGGTCGTCGCCACACAGGGCGAGGGCGCGCAAGACGTCGTCATCGCTCCAGAAGCGGGGGTCGTTGCCGAGTTGGAGCTCGGGGTGGGTGCTGGCAAAGGTGCGGCCCATGAAGCCTTGAGGGCGCATGTCGTCCAGAAACCAGGGCAGGCCATCAAAGCGGGCACTGAGGCCGTCTTCCTCGTCCACCCACACGGCGCCACTGGCGAGCGGCACCATGCGGCCAAAGGGGCTGGGCTGGCCGTGGGCGTTGATGCGCATGACCGGCACACTGCGACCGACATCGCGCACGGTGCGGGGCAGCACGTAGCGTTGCTTGCGGGCGGCACCCACTTTTTGCACCTCGCCCGACTGAATGAGCGGCTCGAGTGCGCGCGACACCGTGGGCTGGCTCACCTGCAACACCGCTTGCAGCTCGGCGCTGCTGAGCGCCCCGCCCTGGCGGCGCAAGGCTTGCACGATGGTGTGAGAAAGGTCGCTAGCGGCAGGCATGAATGATTATATGAATAGATTTATTCTCCATAAAACCTATTTAAATCAGGTGCTTAGGCGTTTATCTGCATAGATTTATCCTGCAGTGCAGGTGGCTGTCATTGGCACCCGGCGCAAGGCCAGCGACAATCGGGCGCATGACTGACAAATACAAAGCCGCGGCCGAAGCCCGCGAAGCCGCACTCTGCGAACCCTGCCGCGGCATCCAACGCAACTGGCGCCGTGCCCCCGGCCACGCCGAACTAGTGCAAACCCAAAACTGGAAAGAAGAGCGCGGCGGCAAGCCGGTGACCATCACCCGCTGGCGCTGCGACCGCTGCGCCAGCACCTGGGATTACGAAAACGACAAGAATAACCAGCAGGCCGGATGGTCGCTGCCCTCGCGCTAAAGCGCCTTTCAGCCCGCACGGTTCAGACGGGCTTGGCGGGGGCGGTCACAATCGGTAGATGAAAGCTCCCCCCCGCCTCCAGTCCCTGATGGAAGAAGGCCTCATCGACACTGTGGTGCGCCAGCTCATGAGCGGCAAGGAAGCCATGGTGTTTGTGGTGCGCAACGGTGAGCACACCTTGTGCGCCAAAATTTACAAAGAGGCCACCCACCGCAGCTTTCGCCAAGCGGTGGACTACACCGAGAACCGCAGGGTCAAAAACTCACGCTCCGCCCGGGCCATGGCCAAGGGCAGCAAGTTTGGCCGCCAGGAGCAAGAAGCCGCTTGGCAAAGCGCCGAGGTAGACGCGCTCTACCGCCTGGCTGCAGCGGGTGTGCGGGTGCCGCAACCCTATAACTTTCACGATGGCGTGCTGCTCATGGAGCTGGTCACCGACGCCCATGGCGACGCCGCGCCACGCCTGAACGATGTGGCCTTTACGCCCGAACAAGCCCTCACCCACCACGCCACGCTGATCGGCGAGGTGGTGCGCATGTTGTGCGCGGGGGTGGTGCACGGGGATTTGTCGGAGTTCAACATCTTGCTGGCGAACACCGGCGTGGAAGCGGGCGGGGCGGATGTGCCGGTCATCATTGACCTGCCACAGGCGGTGGATGCGGCGGGTAACAACCACGCCCAGCGCATGCTGATGCGCGATGTGGGCAACCTGCGGGATTTTTTCGGGCAGTTTGCGCCCGAGCTGCTTGCCACCGAATACGGCCCCGAGATTTGGAGCATGTACCAGGCCGGTATGTTGGCCAACGACACGCCGCTCACAGGCCGCTACGAGCGCCAACACGCCGATGTGGACATGCTGGCGGTGCTGCGCGAGATCGACGACGCCCGCGCCGAAGACGCCGCACGCCGGCTGCGCATGGCCGGGGGTTAGCAAAACCCACCCGCAGGCCTAGCGCGCACCGATTGCGATGGGTCAGTTGGCGCCATTTGTTGCGAAATCAGCAACTATGCATTTCCATTTAGACGGTTTCTATTCCTAAATAGAAATTGCACAATTCATCCCATCGACGAGACGCAACTTCACTAAACGCCCCATCGATGCTGTTCAGACGGTGTTTGACCGCCGCAGCCAATTCAATCACTTGGAAAGGAACTTCATCATGACTAAAACATTTACTTCTTCTATCGCTATCGCTATTTGCGCTTTGGCTGCTTCCTCCGCTATGGCAGCTCCCAGCACGACCGCTTCGTCCGTGCAGAATTTCGCTTACAGCGACTTGATCAGCCCCCAAGCGTTCGCACGTGTTGCCAGCGACAAGACCCGCGTTCAAGTGCGCGCTGAGATGCTGGTGAAGAACGTGGACACTGCTCCTGTGGAGTTCACAGAGTTGACCAGCCCTAAGGCGTTTGCCAAGCCCGTGTCGACCAAGTCCCGCCAGGACGTGGTTAACGAAATGACCGCCGCACAGAAGTCCAGCAAGACCAATATGTTGGCTCTCATCTCCGGCTTCGAGGGCTAATCAGCTGGTGTTGTGAGTCCACAGAGACTGCAGCACCCATGATGGCTTTGTGCGGTGCGGTTTAATCTGGGGTTGCTATGACAGGCTTGAGCGCTTTGCTCCGGGCAGGCGCATGGCGCCCCACAATACAAACCCCTCACGAAGAACGCGCCGATGAAATACAAAATGGCCCCCAACTCACTGTTTGCGATCTTGTTGCGCAACCCGTGGTGGTACAGCGTTTTGATTGCAGGCGCCATCAGCGCCGTGTGCGCCGCACTGATGCCAAAGGACTTGGTGGTCTTTGGCGTCATGGGGGCGTTTCCGTTCTTGGTGATCGCGGCCATAGCTCTTAAACGGCAATGGAACACGCCGTCTGCAGCGGCCATCGAGGCCGAAACAACGCGCTTGGCTGGCTTGTCTTGGCGGGAGTTTTCGGCAGAGTTAGAGACTAAATTTGTCCGCCAGGGATACCGCGTGACGCGTTTGGGGGCCAACGCCTCGGGGAGTGCGGCCGACTTCCGTTTGGAAAAGGCAGGACAGGTCACCGTGGTCGCTGCCAAGCGCTACAAAGCGGCCACCCATGGGGTGGAGCCGCTCGAAGCTTTGGTAGCCCAGAAAGAAGCACTAGGTGCAGACTTCGCGGTTTATGTGTGCTTGGGCTCTGTGAGCCCGCAAGCAGCCAGATACGCCAAAGAAAAAGCTATCCAACTGGGGCTTTGAGGCACACAGCGCTTCAGCTGCGGGCTTAGCCCAGGTGTTTGCCAAAGAAGTGCAAGGTACGGTCCCACGCTTGCTGCGCCCAGACCGGGTCGTACTGAGTGGCGGGGATACGCCCGGAGCCGACCGCCGTCTCATTGGCAAACGCGTGGTGGGCTAGATAGCGGTGAAACTCAAAGCCGACACCGGCGCTGGTGAGTTTGGCCTCTAGCGCATCTACAGTGTCGATTTTGAAGAACTCGTCCTGGGTAGCCCAGTGGCCTTGCAAGGGCGCCTTGATTTTGCTGGCGTCGATGTAGTCGAGCGGCGGGCAGCCGTACCAGACGACTGCCGCATCGATATCCGGCGATTGGGTCACGCCCAAAAGTGTGAGCGCGCCGCCCATGCAGTAGCCGGTGAGGCCGACCTTGGGGGCGCGGGTTTTCATAAACTGCACTGCACCTGTGATGTCTTGGCTGGCAGCGTCGCCAAAGTCAAGACCCGTCATGAGGTGGTGGGCCTCTTCGGCCTCCACAGTGGATTTGCCCCGGTACAAGTCTGGCACCAATGCCTGAAAGCCGGCCAAGGCCAGCCGGTCGGCCACGCCACGGATCTGGTCGTTCAGGCCCCACCACTCCTGGATGACCACGATGGCCGGGGCGTTGGCTGCGTGGGCCGGTACGGCCAGATAGCCTTGCACGGCTTTGCCGTCGGGGCGCTTGAATTCAACCATGGTTCCCATTGCTGCTCCTGCTGTGTAAAAACGATGCCGCATTGTTACCGCGGCATCGTCACCTGGCCGCAGCGCAGGTTATTCAGACCAGAGTAGGAAACGCGCAAGCAGGATGCGCAGCATTTCGACCTTGTAGGGCTTGGCGAGGTGCTCGTCCATGCCGGCTTCGAGGCAGTCGGCGCGGTCGCGGTCCATTGCGTTGGCGGTCATGGCGATGATGGGGGTGCGGGGCCGCTGTTCCTGGCGCTCCCACGCGCGCATGGCGCGGGTCGCCTCAAGGCCGCCCATGACGGGCATTTGGACATCCATCAGCACCAAGTCCCAGTGACTGCCCTTGAACAGGTCGAGGCCCTCTTGCCCATTTTCGGCGAGCACCACTTCGTAGCGCCATTTGGTCAAAAGAGTGATGGCCAGTTTCTGGTTGATGGGGTGGTCTTCCACCAGCAAGATACGGCAGGGGCCCCATGGGGGTGTAAGCGGCGGATTTGCAGGCGGGTTAGCCACGGGTGGCGCAGACACTTCGGGGGTGTAGACCACCGCCGGGCCCTGCTGGGCGGGCTGCAGCGGCACCGTGAAATAGAAGGTGCTGCCCATGGAGGGCGCGCTCTCGACCCAGATGCCACCGCCCATGAGCTCGACGAGGTTTTTGCAGATGCTCAAGCCCAGCCCGGTGCCGCCAAAGCCCCGGGTGGTAGACGCATCGGCCTGGCTGAAGGACTCAAAAATGTGTTTTTGAGTATCTGCCGACATGCCGATGCCGGTATCGCTCACCGCAAACTGCAGCTCAACCGTGCCACTGGGCAGACGGGTGGAACGGAGCGTGACGCGGATCTGCCCCTCCGAGGTGAACTTGATCGCGTTGTCCACCAGGTTGCTTAGCACTTGGCGGATGCGGCCAGGGTCGCCACGCAACACGGTGGGCACGTTGGTGGGCCAGAGGTATTCGAGTGCGATGTTCTTGGCCTCTGCCCGAGCGATGAGGGGGCGCAAGATGTCGTTGAGGGTTTCCAGCACCGAGAAGTCGATGTGCTCAATATGCAGTTTGCCGGCTTCGATCTTGGAGAAGTCGAGCAGGTCATTCAGGATGACCATCAGGGTCTGCGCCGAGCCTTTGACCGTGCTGAGGTAGTCGCGCTGTTGAGGAGAGAGGTCGGTGTCGAGTGCGAGCTCGGTCATGCCGATGACCCCGATCATCGGGGTGCGGATCTCGTGGCTCATGTTGGCCAGGAACTCGCTTTTGGCATTGTTGGCCTGCTCGGCGGCGCGCTTGGCTTGACGCAGCTCCCGCTCGGTGCGGGTTTTATAGGCCATCATGGCGATCACCGAGGCGACCAGAATCAGGCCGAAAAAGAAGGTGGCGTCAGTGACGTAGCTTTTGGCGACCAGCTCGGCCTTGTCCAGCGGCACCGTGACGTAGAGGGCGCCCAAGAGCTCGTTTTGCTTCCATTGCTTGCCGGGGGTGATGCCCTCTGCGGTGCGGCGGGCCAGGATGTCGGGGCGCTTTTCGTAGGCGTTGTGGCATGCCACGCACGACATGTCGGAGGCGGGGTCGGCCTTGAGGTAGCGCAGCACCCGGATACCGTCTTGCTCGTCGATACGGCTGATGACACGCCATTGCACTAGGTCTGGCGGGGCAGATTTTTCCTGGGTTTCGAGCTGTGGCCAGGCCCAGCGCAGAAAGTCGTCGTTCAGGCCCTGGCCGGGGTCCAGATTCCATTTGCTGACGGGGCGGTAGGCAAACAGGTTATCGGTGTTCTGGCTGGCGGCTTGCGCCATTTGTTTCAAGAACTGCGCTGGAATCGGCACATGGCCGGGCATGGTGAGAAAGTTTTCACTGGGGCCAGAGCCGTCACGGCGCAATTTTTCGGCAATCTCGCGGGAATAGACCGTGCGGGCGGAAGCGGCTTGGCTGGCGACTACCTGTGCAATCGAGAGCGCCTGATGGTCTACGGTTTTTTGCACCGTGTTGCGAACGACCAGATAGCCCAGCACCAAGGCCAACAAAAGCAGCGCCACCAAAAACAAGTAGCCGCTCGAAATACGCCTGGTTCGTGGATTCACCATGCGTCTGATTATGGCGGAACAGCCACCAAAGGCGTGTGTCGCCTTTGTGCGTTTACTGGCTAACTCTGGCGTGCGCGGCGCATAGCGTCGAGCTTGGGTTTCATATAGAAACCCATGAAAAAACCGATCAGCAGCCCGATAGGCAGCGAGCGGCTGAAGGCCTTCCACCAGTAGAGCGGCAAAGTGGCGTCCCAAGGGCTGTTGATTAGCGAGATGACCAGCGCCAACAGACTTTCAATGGCCAATGAGCTGAGCAACGACACCACCACTTTGCCCCACAACGGGCTGAGATCAGGCGCAACCAGGGCTACGAGCTTTTCTAGTTGTGCGATGCCCAGCAAAATCAGTGGCAGCATCACCAGGCAGGTCGCGAAGTTGCGCGCCCATAGCGCTGCAAACGGGGCACCAACTGCGGCATTGGCCCAGGTCATGAAGGCGCTGAGCAACAAAGCGATCACAGGCAGGATGAGAACGGGCGGTGGAATTTTGCGGAAGGCAGAAGTAGGCATGTAAGCGTTAATAGTTGACAATATCAACATTGTAGAAATATTGGTTGATAAAGTCAACCATGTAGCGCCATGCCAACCGCACCGCCTTCCCCACCGACCCGCTCTACCCCCGCCGAGACCCGGCTGACAGTCGCCACATTTGTCGCGTTTATGACGGCCTCAGGCCAGGCGCAGCAAATCCTCAAGGCCCGCATGCTGGCTGCCGACATTGAGCAGGGCCTAGGCCCGCTGCACTTGCACGCGCTGTGCCTGTGCCAGCGTAGTCCCGGGGCGACCCAGCAACAACTGGTGCAGTCGATGGGGCGGGACAAGGGCCAAATGGCCCGCCTGATCCGCGAGCTGGAAGACCGGCAACTGCTGGTGCGCACCCCCGATGAGCGGGACCGTCGGGTGTGGCGCCTGAGCCTGACGCCCGAGGGGGAACAGAAAAGTGCCTGGTTTCTGGCCCTGGAGGCCACACTGGCCGAAGACCTGTTTGGCGCGCTGGGCGAGGCGGAGGCCGCGTCTTTGTTTGCAGTCTTGCAGACGGTGCAAGCTCGCATGGACGGATGGGAACCCCATGCATAAGCCGGTTCCCGCAGAACCCCACGCGGTCTCGCGCCTGCGCGCTGCACGCCTGGCCCGCAGCAGTAAGCCGTTCCTGGCGCGCGGCGGTATGAAGGGGGAGCGCTGCCCGGGCTGCCGCATCAACCCGGCGCACTGCATTTGCGCATTACAGCCCCGAGTGCAGGCGCGCGCTGGAGTGTGCCTGATCATGGCGGACATTGAGCCCCTCAAACCCAGCAACACGGGGTGGCTGATTGCCGATGTGGTGGCTGACACTTATGCCTTCGGCTGGGCGCGCACCGAGGTCGACCCCGCCTTACTAGCCCTGCTGGCAGACCCGCAGTGGCTGCCGGTGGTGGTATTCCCCGGCGAGTTTGTGACGCCGGGGCGGGTGATGAACACCTTGCCACCGCCGGCATTGGTGCCGGAGGGGGCAGACGCCGTGTCTGCCAAGCGACCCCTGTTTATCTTGCTAGACGCCACCTGGCCGGAAGCGCGCAAGATGTTCCGCAAGAGCCCTTACCTCGACCGGTTCCCGGTGCTCAGCTTGCAGCCCGAGCAGATCTCGCGCTACCAGTTGCGCCGTAGCCGCAGAGAAGACCACTTTTGCACCAGTGAAGTGGGGGCCTTGTGCCTCGAACTGGCCGGCGAGACCCGTGCCGCCCGGGCGCTGGAGGCTTGGCTAGAGGTGTACACCCACCACTATTTGCAGGCCAAGCACCAGCTCCCCCCGCACCTCGACACACCGGCGCACCTCGCGTTACAACACTTGGCGCAAGAAGCTGTGCCGGCCGGTGGATAATCCGCTCCTGTTTTGATAGCTACTCGCGCACTTAAAACCTGCGCTAGAGGCCGATTTGACTCTAAAACCCGGAGAGCCCCGCCATGCCGCACTTGGTTGTTTTGTACACCGCGAATCTCGACCGTGAGGCCGATATGTCCGGCCTGTGTCGCAGTTTGTGCGACACCATGCTCGCCCAGCGCGACGAGAGCGGCAAACAAGTCTTCCCCACTGGTGGTACCCGCGTGCTGGCCTACCCGGCTGCGCACAGCGCTGTGGCCGACGGCAAGGGCGACTACGGTTTTGTGTACATGAACCTGCGCATGGCCAAGGGCCGCAGCCCGGTGGTGCACCAGCAAATGGGCGAGACCCTCAAGGCCACTGCTGGCACCTATCTGGCGGCGGTGTTGGCCAGCAAACCCTTAGGGATCACGGTGCAGATCGATGAAGGCCACGAAGTGTTTGACGGCAAGCACAGCACCCTGCACCCCCTGTTTAGCAAGGCCTGAGGCATGGCGCTGCCACCACACCCCGCACTGTCACCGGCTGCCCCCGACCTCACACACATCGTGAAGGTGCAGCTCACCATCGGCTTGATGCTGGCGGCGATTGCCTTACCCTGGGTCAGCCCGCTGTCCTGGGGACCTAACCCTGACATGCTCCAGCGCTTGGGCACGGTGGGCTGCTGCGCGTTGTTTTTGCTGGTATGGGTGATAGGCGGGTACCGGATGTCCCGCTACGCGCTGGTCGCCACTGTGGCCTGGGGCTGGCTGCTCGCTGCCCTGCTCAGCACCGGCATGGCTTGGCTGCAATTCTTTGGGGCGGTGGACCCCAGCTGGTCGGACTGGATCATGCAGACAACCCAAGGCACGGCATTCGCCAACCTGCGCCAGCGCAACCAGCTCGCCACACTCACCTCCATCGGCTTGCTGAGCCTGCTGTGGTTGGCACACAGGCCGGCAGTTGCGGCACCACTGGCCATGCCAGCCTTGCGCACGGCAGCGCTGGGGGCTGCAGTGTTATTGCTGGCCGGGGGCAACGCAGCCAGCAGCTCCCGCACGGGTGCCTTGCAGTGGATATTGATCGCTGCGGTGGCGTGGTTCTGGAGCCGCAGCAGCACCAACGCGGCCAAGGGCACCGCTTGGCGCTTGGGCCTGTGGGCGCTGGCGGCCTACCTTGCGGCCAACGTAGCGCTGCCGTTTGCACTGCAAGCCCTGACCGGGCAAGTACCTACCAATGCCCTGGCGCGTTTTTCAGAAGACGCAGGCTCTCAAAGCCGCATGATTCTGTGGGCGAATGTGATTGAGCTGATCAGCGTGCATCCATGGACCGGCTGGGGCTGGGGAGAGCTGAAGTTTGCCCATTTCATGCACCCCTATACCGGTGCGCGGTTCAGTGAAATTCTGGACAACGCGCACAACCTGCCCTTGCAATTGGCGGTGGAGCTGGGGCTGCCGGCTGCGACCCTGCTGTGTGGTGGCGCGCTGGTTTTGCCGGCCCGCGCCAAGCCGTGGCGCGCACAGCACCCTACTACCCAGTTGGCCTGGGGTGTGCTGCTGGTGATCGGGCTGCATAGCCTGCTGGAGTACCCCCTGTGGTACGGGCCGTTTCAGGTTGCGGTCCTGTTGGCGATAGGCATGTTGTGCACTCCGCAGCGCCAGCAAGGGAGCGGCCTGCAACGAAACGGTCTTCGTTTGGTGGCCTGTGGTCTGGCGGGCGCATTGATTGCCATCACGGCCTTCACCGGCTGGGAGTATTCGCGGGTGAGTCAGCTTTATATACATCCCCAGGCGCGCAGCCCTGAGCTGAAAGACAACACCTACGAAAAAGTCAAAGACGCGGTGCTGTTTCGCAGCGCAGTGCAGTTTGCGTATGTAACCACCACACCGGTAACGCCTGAGACAGCTCGCGCTCTGTACACCGCTGCGCTGCAAACCATGCACTACTCGCCCGAACCGAGGGTGATTGAGGTGCTGCTGGAAAGTGCGGCCCTGCTGGGCTTGGAGAGCCCGCTGACCGCCCACATCCGCGAGCGGGGCAAAGTGCTCTACCCGTCGCGCTAGCCTGCCTTGCGCTCTGTTGCGACCCAGCGGCTGAACCACCAGCCCTCGAGGCTGTACACCCCCAAGGCGGCCCAGATCAGGCAAAAGCCGATGGCCCGGGCCGCCTCGAAGGGTTCGCCATAAAGCCACACACCAATCAGCAGTTGCAGGCTGGGGGAGATGTATTGCAGGATGCCCATGGTGGCCATGGACACCCGGCGCGCACCGGCTGCAAACAAGAGCAAGGGCACCGCGGTAAACGGGCCGGCCAGCAGCAGCCAACCGATATCCGACGCACTGCCCTGGACCAAGGCGCCCTGGCCGTGCAGGCCCCACCACAGCAGCAGGCCGCCCGCTACCGGTGCGAGCACCAACGTCTCCAGCGTGAGGCCTTCCAATGCGCCCAAAGCGCCCACTTTGCGCAACAAGCCATAGAACCCGAAAGTGACCGCCAACACCAGCGCCACCCACGGCACATGGCCCGAGAGCAGTGCCAGCCAGAGCACGCCGGCGGCCGCCACAGCCACCGCGATCCATTGACCAGGGCGCGGGCGCTCGTGCAAAAACACAAAGCCCAGCCCCACGTTGACCAGCGGCAGAATGAAATAACCCAAGCTGGCGTCGAGCACATGGCCGTTTTGCACCGCCCACACGTACACCAGCCAGTTCACCCCCAGCAGCACGGCCGAGAGGGCAAACGCCCCCATCACTTGAGGGGTGCGCCACACCGCGCCCAACCATGCCCACTGGCGACGCATGGCCAACACCGCCAGCAACAGGACCATGCACCAGACAGTGCGGTGCATCACCACCTCCAGGGCGGGGATGGCGGAGAGTTGCTTGAAATAAAGTGGGAAAAGGCCCCAAGCCAGATAGGCCAGGGCCGCATACAGGACGCCGATTTGCATCCGACGAGCTTACCCGCCCCGGCGCAGCACCAAAAATCCGAACGCCGTTGCAGTCAGGTACATGCTCACCGAGTAAATCGCAGCTGGCAGACCCAGTTGCAGATTGCCCAAGACCGATAACGCCACAAAAATCGCCAAGGTGGAGTTGTGGATACCGATCTCAAAACTCACCGCCGTGGCCAGCGGCTTGGCAAGCCCCGCTGCCCGTGACAGGTAGTAGCCGACCAGCAAGCTGGCGAGGTTGAAGGCCAACACCACAGGGCCAAGGCTGTTGATGGATGCGGTGAGTGCGCTCCACTCTTTGACGATGGCAATCCACGAGAACGCAGCCAGCACCACCGCGCTGAAGGCCTTCATGGGCGACCCCATGCGTTCGCTAAAGCCGGGCTGGCGGCGCCGCACCACCATGCCGATGAGCACAGGCACCATCACTACACCCACCACCTCGAGCACCTTGCCGAATTGCAAGGGGACTACTTGGCCGGTTTGCAAATACGTAGCAATCGCCCAATTCGCAATGAGAGGAAGGCTGACGATGGAGAGCACCGTGTTGATGGCGGTGAGCGAAATATTCATCGCCACATTGCCGCCAAACAGGTGGCTGAACAGATTCGCCGACACCCCGCCCGGAGAGGCCGCCAGCAACATCAGACCCACCGCGTAGATCGGCTGAACGCCCAACAGCACGATCAGCGCGACCGCCACTGCCGGCAGTGCCACCATTTGCAATACGAGGGCCAGCAAGACGGCGCGCGGGTGCTCACGCAAGCGGGCAAAATCCCGAACGGTTAATGACAAACCTAAGCCGAACATCACCAACGCGAGCGCCAGTAGCAACAAGGTGGGCAGCGCAGCGGTGAAACTCATGCTGCCAGGCCGGTAGCAGCGGGGGTCGCGCCTAAGCGGCGACGGATTTCATCGCGCACCTCGGTGCGCATGTTCAAGTGAAACGCCACCTCGGCCACGAGGAAAAGCGGACCCACCAGCAAGCCGATCAGGTCATCCACAAAGGCCGGTTTCTTGCCCTCGTAGTAATGGCCCACAAACTGGAACGCCCAGCCCACCACAAACAAGCCAATGCCCCAGCCCAACCAGACACCGGTGCTCTGCGCCGCAAACCATTGGCTGGCCGCCAGCGCTGCAGCCAACAGCACCGCCATGACGACACCAAAACGTGCATCGAGGCGGGTGTAAAACCAGGTGGACCCCAAGGCCACCAACACAGCAGGGTTGAGGTGCAGCCCGGCGGCAGACCACTGGGGTCGGGATAACAAAATCGTGACGGCCAGAACAATCATCGGGATACCCACAAAGTGGGTGGCGATGTTGCGGCCATTCTCGTGATAGGCCGCGTATTGGGTCAGGTGGTCGGTGAGGGTTTTCATAGGGGTCTCCTTGGCTGTGGGGGGATCATGGGCGCAGGTATGCTTGCCGTCTGTCAAGTACCCGACACAAAACCACCCACCCAGTGAAAGCCCTAGCGCCGACGCCATGCCCGATATCTCGAGTTTTCTACCCATGCTGCGTAGCGGTCGCTGGTTTGCCCAGTTGCCACCGGGCTTTGCCCAAGGCCTGTTGGCTATGGCCCGGATACGCTACCTGCAAGCCGGCGAGAAGCTGTTTTTGCGGGAGACTGCGCCTTGCGGGCTCTATGCGGTGGTGCGCGGCACCATCCGCATTTCCGGCCACAGCGGCGAAGGCGATGCGGCCCGGGAAGCAGTACTGGTACTGCTGTCGCCACCACAATGGTTCGGCGAAATCTCGGTGTTTGACGGATCCGCCCGCACCCACGACGCCCATGCGGCCGAAGCCTGCACCCTGCTGCATATTCCGCATGACGAATTGCTCGCATGGCTCACCCAGCATCCCGCGCATTGGCGTGACCTAGCCGTGCTGATGGCCGACAAGCTGCGCCTGGCCTTTGTGAGCATGGAGGAACAAACCGTGCTCCCTGCGCCCCAACGCCTGGCGCGACGCCTGCTGACCATGGCCCTGAGCTATGGCCAAGCCAACGAACGCGACCGCACCTTGCGGGTGCTGACGGTTACCCAGGAACAACTGGCCTTGATGATCGGCGTGTCACGCCAGACCACCAACCAGATCCTGCGTGACTTCAAAGCCCGTGGGGTGCTGCAGGCGCAACGCGGCTCTATTGAGCTGCTGGACCTGCAGGCGCTGCGCGCGGAATGCGAGTAGAGCGGCCGACCACCCGCCCATAAAAAAACGCGCCCGAAGGCGCGTTTTGCTTGCTTGAGGAGGCGTGTTTTACTTCGAAACAACGCGAGCCATTTCCAACACCTTGTTGGAGTAACCCCATTCGTTGTCGTACCAGCTCACCAACTTGACGAAAGTGCCGTCCAACGCGATGGAGGCTTCTGCGTCGTAGATGGAAGTGCGGCTGTCGCCACGGAAATCGGTGGCAACCACTTTGTCTTCGGTGTAACCCAACACGCCCTTCAAAGCGCCTTCGGACTGGGCCTTCAACTCAGCGTTGATTTCGGCAATGGTGGCAGAGGTATTCAGCTCGACAGTCAGGTCAACCACGGACACATCGCTGGTGGGCACGCGGAACGCCATGCCGGTCAGCTTCTTGTTCAGCTCAGGAATCACCACACCCACGGCCTTGGCTGCGCCAGTGCTGGAAGGAATGATGTTTTCCAGAATGCCGCGGCCGCCGCGCCAGTCTTTGTTGGATGGGCCGTCCACGGTCTTCTGGGTCGCAGTAGCAGCGTGCACGGTGGTCATCAGGCCGCGCTTGATGCCGAACTTGTCATTGATCACCTTCGCCAGGGGAGCCAGGCAGTTGGTGGTGCAGGACGCGTTGGAGATGATGGCTTGGCCGGCGTAGGTCTTGTCGTTCACACCAAACACGAACATGGGGGTGTCGTCTTTGGAAGGCGCAGACAGAATGACCTTCTTGGCGCCCGCATCGATGTGCTTCTGGGCAGTTTCCTTGGTCAGGAACAGGCCGGTGGACTCGACCACGATGTCGGCACCGACGTCAGACCACTTCAGGTTCGCGGGGTCGCGCTCCTGGGTCAGGCGGATTTTCTTGCCATTGACAATCAACACACCGTTGTCGACAGACACTTCGCCCTTGAAGCGGCCGTGCACGCTGTCGTACTGCAGCATGTAGGCCAGGTAGTCAGGCTCCAACAAGTCGTTGATGCCGACGATTTCGATGTCGTTGAAGTTTTGCACCGCTGCGCGGAACACCATACGGCCGATGCGACCGAAACCATTGATACCTACTTTGATTGCCATTTGCTTCTCTCTTCAATTAAAAAATTGTCGGACTCAAAAACTAGGGTGACTTACTTGCGCAGCACTTTTTCGACGGTGTCCGCCACGTTCTCAGGCGTAAAGCCAAAGTGCTTGAACAGCACCGGTGCGGGGGCGGATTCACCGTAGGTGTCCAGACCAACCACAGCGGCTGTGCCGTACTTCCACCAGCCACCGGTGGAGCCCATTTCCACCGCAATGCGGGGCACGCCGGCCGGCAATACGCTGGACTTGTACTCGGTGCTTTGCAGGTCAAAGGTGGTGGTGGAGGGCATGGAGACCACGCGCACCGCGATCTTGCGCTCGGCCAGCACCTTTTGCGCGGCAATCGCCAACTGCACTTCGGAACCGGTGGCGATGATCACGGCTTGGGCCTTTTTCTTGATGCCAGCGTCTGCTGGCTCAGACAGCACATAGGCGCCCTTGCTGATGGAGTCGATGCCGGAGGCATCAGGCGCCACTGCGGAATCGCACTTGGCGATGTAGGCGATGTTCTGGCGGCTCAAGAGCAGCGCAGTGGGCTTGGACTTGTTCTGCAGGGCCACGGTCCATGCCACGGCAGTTTCAGCCGTGTCTGCGGGGCGCCAGACGTCCAGGTTGGGGATCAGACGCAAGGAAGCCGCGTGCTCGATGGACTGGTGGGTGGGGCCGTCTTCGCCCAGACCGATAGAGTCGTGGGTGAACACGTGCACCACGCGCAGCTTCATCAGCGCAGCCATGCGGATGGCGTTGCGGCTGTAGTCGCTGAAGGTCAGGAAAGTGCCGCCGTAGGGGATGAAGCCACCGTGCAGGGCCACACCGTTCATGATGGCGGCCATGCCGAATTCGCGCACACCGTAGTTGATGTGGCGGCCGCCCTGGCCGGCTTCGTTGGTCACCACGTCGCCGGTCAATGCGTCGAAGCGCAGGTTGGGTGTGCTCTTGGTGTTGGTCAGGTTGGAGCCGGTCAGGTCGGCAGAGCCGCCCAGCATTTCGGGCAGGGCTGCGGTGAACGATTCCAGCGCCAGCTGGCTCGCCTTACGGCTGGCCACGGTCTCGCCCTTTTGGTGGGCGGCGATCACGGTGTCCACGGCGGTCTGCACAAACTTCTTGGGCAGCTCGCCCTTCATGCGGCGCACGAACTCTTTGGCCAACTCAGGGAAGGCTGCTTTGTAGGCGGCGAACTTGTCGTTCCACGCAGCTTCTGCGGCCTTGCCTTTTTCCTTGGCGTCCCAGTCTGCATAGACTTCTTTGGGGATCACGAAGGGTGCGTGGCTCCAGCCGATGGACTCACGGGTGAGCTTGATTTCTTCTGCGCCCAAAGGCTCGCCGTGGGCCTTGGAGGTATTGGCGCGGTTGGGGCTGCCTTTGCCGATGTGGGTCTTGCTGATGATCAAGGTGGGGCGGTTGTCGGTGCCGGCCTTGGCTTGTGCAATGGCAGCAGATACAGCAACAGCATCGTGACCATCTACAGGGCCGATCACGATCCAGCCGTAGGCCACAAAACGCTGAGCGGTGTTGTCGATGAACCAAGGAGCCACTTGGCCGTCGATGGAGATGCCGTTGTCGTCGTAAAGCGCAATCAGCTTGCCCAACTTCCAGGCGCCGGCCAGTGCGGCGGCTTCGTGGCTGATACCTTCCATCAGGCAGCCGTCGCCCATGAACACATAGGTGTGGTGGTCCACGATGGTGTGGTCCACGTCAACGACCTTGCGGTTGAATTCTTTGGCCAGCAGCTTTTCTGCCAATGCAAAGCCCACGGCGTTGGTGATGCCCTGACCCAAGGGGCCGGTGGTGGTTTCCACACCGGGGGTGATGCCGAACTCGGGGTGGCCCGCAGTCTTGCTGTGCAGTTGGCGGAAGTTCTTGAGTTCGTTGATGGGCAGCTTGTAGCCGGTCAGGTGCAGCAGCGCATAGATCAGCATGGAGCCGTGGCCGTTGGACAGGATGAAGCGGTCGCGGTTCGCCCAGTTCGGGTTGGCGGGGTTGTGACGGAGGTGCTCACCCCACAATGCCACTGCCATGTCGGCCATGCCCATGGGGGCGCCGGGATGGCCGGAATTGGCTTGCTGCACAGCGTCCATGGACAGTGCGCGAATGGCATTTGCCATATCTTGGGTGTTGGGGGTGGGGGCCATTGAGGGCAGCTCCAAGGGTAAGGTTGAGAAACAGGTGAAAGGCAAAACTCCGCTGATTTTACCGGTGCGCGCTTTGGGGCCGTTACAGCGCAGTACCGCACCGAATTTGACCCATGGGCTATGCTTTTGTGCATGAGTCAACTCTTCAGCCCTTACACCCTGCCTTCGCCCCGCGGCGGCCTTGTTTTACCGAACCGCATCGTCGTCGCTCCGATGTGCCAATACCAGGCGGTGGAAGGCGAAGCCACGGACTGGCATTTGATGCACTAGGCCAATTTGCTCAACAGTGGTGCGGGCCTATTCACGATTGAAGCGACCGGTGTGTTGCCCGAGGGTCGGATCACGCCCGCTTGCCTCGGGCTGTGGGACGACCGCACCGAAGCGGCCTTGGCAGACAAACTGCACCGCGCGCGAAAGCTCGCGCCGCACACGGCGGTGTGCATCCAGCTGGCACACGCGGGGCGCAAAGCGTCGAGCAAGTTGCCTTGGCAAGGCGGGCAACTGCTGGCACGCGAAGACGGGGGATGGGAACCTGTGGGCCCCTCAGCCCTGCCGCAGTTGCCCCAAGAGCCGCCACCTGCCGAGCTGACCTTAGACGGCATGGAGCGCGTCAAGGCTGCGTTTGTGCAAGCCGCCATTCGTAGCGCGCGACTGGGTGTGGAAGCTATCGAACTGCATGCCGCCCACGGCTACCTGATGCATGAATTTTTGTCGCCGATTGCGAACCAGCGCACCGATGCCTATGGCGGCAGCTTGGAAAACCGCATGCGCTTTCCACTGGAGCTGTTCGCCGCCGTGCGGGCGGTATTCGACGGCGTGCTGGGTGTGCGTATTTCCGCCAGCGATTGGGTCGAGGGCGCGTGGAATGTCACCCAAAGTGCCGTCTTCGCGCAGCAACTCAAGGCACTAGGTTGCGACTTCATCCACGTCTCCAGCGGCGGGGTGTCTCCCCAGCAAAAAATTGCGCTGGGTGCCAACTACCAAGTGCCTTTTGCGCGTGACATCCGTGCTGCGAGCGGCATGGCCACCACCGCGGTCGGACTGATCACTGAGCCGCAACAAGCTGAAGATATTCTGCAAGCCGGCGATGCGGACCTGATCGCCCTGGCGCGCGCCTTTTTATACAACCCGCGTTGGGGTTGGCATGCCGCGGCCGCGCTGGGCGGCCAGGTAGAGGGCAACCCGGTCTACTGGCGCTGCCTGCCACGCGAAGCGCAAAGCGTTTTTGGCAAAGTGGCGGTAGGCACACGCTGATTGACGCAAAAAAGGGAGCCGAAGCTCCCCTTTTTTGGTTGTTACCGAATCAATGCTTAAGCAGCGTTGCGCTTCGCGCGCCGACGGCTGATCACACCCATCAAGCCCAAACCTGCCAACAACATGGCGTAGGTTTCTGGCTCTGGCACGGGCGTGACATTGGATGCAGTGAACTCCACGCGCAAACCGGTGGGATTGCCACTCGAACCGGCATAGTTAGTAACCACGAAGTCCAGAGTGTTGACACCGCTGTTGAAACCAGTGGCGGCGCCGAAGTTGTAGAAGCTTTTGAAGCCATCGGCATAACCGATCTTCGTGCCATTGAGCTTGACCACAGCGGAGTTGTCAGCCGCAAATTTGCCATCGAAGCTGGCGGTAGCCGCATCAAAACCGGTCAGGTCAAAGTTCAAAGACCAGGTGTAAGTGCCCGCGGCCGAGGTAGCACCTTGAGCAGCAGTAGGCGTGATCCACTTGGATGTGGTGGAGTTGGCCATCCATGGGCCAAGAGGGAAAGATCCGTTGCTGGTCACGAAACCATAGCCGGTGCTGTTGAGCGAGTAGTTGGTGTCTTGCTGACCACTAGCAAAGCTACCGGTGTTAACCAAGCCGGTAATCGAGGCAGCGTGAGCAGACAGAAACGAGCCAGCCGCCAAGACAGCAGCGATTGCAAATTTTTTCATAAATCCCCTATTCGTAAGAATCAGTAACAAGCTCTATTTTAGAAATTCGGGCCTTCGCAGAGACTAGTCCATATGGACTAACCGGCCCCTGAAATTGTGGAAAAAGTCACAGTTATTGGGGATCCGACTCCGCTGGCGGTGTCGCTGGCATTACGGCCAATGACGGCGAAATCGCTTGCCCGTCTACCCCGAGGCGCTCAATGAAACCGCCTTCGGCCCATTCGGCATAGCGCCAATCGTCGCCGGCGCGCACTACACCCTCAGGGGGCTGCACCTCTTGCACCGGCACGCCGTTCAACGCGACGGCCATGTAGTCGATCCATACAGGTAACGCTAGCGCGGACCCGGAAGCCCGGTTGCCCAAGCTGCGGGGCGTGTCGTAGCCCACCCAAACCACTGCCACCACACCGGGTTGGTAACCGGCAAACCAGGCGTCCACCACGTCATTGGTGGTGCCGGTTTTGCCGTACAGATCGGGGCGCTTGAGCGTGGCCTGTGCTTTGGCGGCGGTGCCGGAGCGAGTGACCTCTTGCAACAGACTCGACACCATGAAGGTATTCCGGGCCGGCACGGTGCGCAGCGTCTCGTCCAACACCCGGGGCTTGGCTTCGAACACCACCTCGCCACTGGCGCGGGCAATCTTCTGGATCAGTACCGGATTCACGCGGTAGCCACCGTTGGCCAACACCGAATAAGCACCCGCCATTTGCAGGGGGTTGGTGGAGCCCGAGCCCAAGGCCTGGGTGAGGTTGTCCGGTTGGCGTTCCGGGTCAAACCCAAAGCGGCTGACCCACTCCCGCGCGCCCTGCGGCGAGAGCAACTGCATCAGGCGGATAGACACCAGGTTTTTGGAGCGCGCCAAGGCGCGGCGCAGGGTGATGGGACCATCGGTGCTGCCGTCGTCGTTCTCGGGGGCCCAGTCGCCTACGTTTTCCATGGGTGCATCGTTTACGAGCGATTCAAGCTGCATGCCGCTCTCTATCGCGCCAGAGTAAATGAAGGGCTTGTAGCTCGAACCCGGCTGGCGCCAGCCCTGAGTGACGTGGTTGAACTGGTTGCGGTGAAAGTCGAACCCACCCACCAGGGCGTGGATATCGCCATTCAGGGGGTCCATGGCGACCAGTGCGCCTTCAGCCTCCGGCCACTGCACCAAGCTCCAGGCCTTGGCCTGCTGCACCACCCGCACCACCGCGCCGCGCCGTACCCGCAACTTGGCGGCGGCAGATTCGGCCAGGCCTGACTGGGCGGGTCGCAAACCAGTGCCCTCTATGGTCACGACCTCGCCAGTACCCAAAACCACGGTCACCGATTTAGCGCTGGCACGGGTCACGATGGCAATACGCAGGTCTTCATCGTCATCGTAATCGGCAAGTGCCTGGGCCACCGCTGAGTCGTCGTCTTTCAGGTCGGCGGCAAGCGTTTCCTGCCCTTCGGGGCCGCGCCAGACCTGGCGCAAGGAGTGCTCCACCAGCGTGCGACGCAGTGCCTTGTGGGCAGCCTGCTGCTCGGCAGATCGCAGGGTGGTGGTGACATTCAGGCCAGTGGTGTAGCTCATTTCGCCGAACTGGGCATACACCTGCTGGCGCACCATTTCGGCCACGTGTTCGGCGTGCACATCGACTTCGTTGCGCTTGCGCACTACCAGCTTTTCTGCTTTGGCTGCCTGAAACTGAGCGTCGGTGATTACGTCTTGCGCCCGCATGCGACCCAGGACCAACAGCTGGCGGGCACGAGCGCGCTCAAAGTTTTGAATCGGGTTGGCAAAGTGGGGGTTCTGGGGTAAACCGGCCAGCATCGCGGACTCGGCGGCACTCAGGGCTGTGAGTGGCTTCCCAAAATAGGCCTGAGCCGCCGCTTCAAAGCCATAAGCCCGCGGACCCAGATAGATCTGGTTCATGTAGAGCTCCAGAATCTGGTCTTTGCTGAGCTGGGACTCGATTTTGAACGCCAGCAGTGCTTCTTTGAGCTTGCGCTCTAGGGTGCGGGAGCGGCTCAAAAAGAAGGTGCGCGCCACCTGCTGCGTGATGGTGGATGCCCCTTGGGTACGCCCGCCGGTAAGGTTAGCCACGATAGCCCGGGCCACGCCAATCGGGTCAAGCCCACCGTGTTCATAAAACCGCGCGTCTTCCACGGCCAGCAGACTGTCTTTCATCAACTGAGGAATCTGGTCAATCGGCTTGTAGACCCGGCGCTCGGTGCCGAACCCAGCAATTTCGACGCCATCAGCCGTCAGCACACGCAGTGGTTGCTTAGGCTGGTAGTTGGAGAGGGACGAAGTGTCAGGCAGCTGGGTGGAAAAATACGCAGTGAGCGCCAGCAGGGCGACGAGGCCCAGGCCGGCCAATACCAGACTGATTTTCAAGAGGCGCAGGGGCCAGGAGCCCCGGGAGGTAGTTTGCATAGCAATTCACAATTGGACCGCGCATTATGGGCAGCCCGAGGGCCGGTGGGTGGCCGTCTTTGTAAACGCTATGAAATAAGGAGCTAATCCGGAACTATTTACGCTGGCTAGCGGGCTTTTTTGCTGTTTTTTTCTTGGGTAACAGGGCGTCGTGCAAGGCCACAAACTCCAGGGTCAACTTGTGACCGGGTTCCAAATAGATCATGGGCTTGGACTGCTCATGCGACTCGCGGATCTTCACCGAGGCACCGAGGTAGGGCTGCAAGACCGGCAGGCCTTCGTCAATCAGCTCCTGCACCATGCGCTGCGGCAGGTTGGCACGCGGCTGGAACTGGTTGACCACAATACCTTCCACCTCCAGCGCCTTGTTGTGATCCGCCTTGATCTCTTGCACGTTATCCAGCAGGGTGTAGAGCGCGCGGCGGGAAAAGTCGTCGCAGTCAAACGGAATCAGGCAGCCCTGCGCGGCAATCAGCGCGCTACGGGTGTAAAAGTTCAGGGCCGGCGGAGTGTCGATGTAAATCTGGTCGTAGTCGGCGGCCAACTGCTCCAGCGCGTCACGCAGCTTGTAGATCTTGTGGCGGCTCTCCAGCTTGCTGTGCAGCTCATCGAGCAGCGGGCTCGAAGGCAGCAGGTCCAGATTCGGCCATTGGGTCTCGCTGATGTAGTCGCTGGCGGGCTTGTCGCGCACAGTGAACTTGAGGCTCTGCTCAAAAAACTCGGCCACATTCGGCAGTTCGTCCGTCATATCGGCCCCTAGCAAATAGCGGCTGGAGTTGCCCTGCGAGTCCAAGTCAATCACCAGGGTGCGCAGTCCCTGCGAGGCGCTGATGGCCGCCAGATTGCAGGCGATGGTGGACTTGCCGACGCCACCTTTCTGGTTGAAAACAACGTGCTGCATGACGAATTCCTTTGCTCAAAGCGGGCCACGAGATGTGCAGGCAGTCTAGCGGGGCCGCATGACACGGCGCTGGACACACCTGCGCACACGCCATGCAGGCAAAAATTGCGCCAATGCGTGGGCTATGCTCCCGCACCATGCCTGACCTATCGCCTGCTGACTCCTTTCCTGACAGCGCCACGAGCGCATCCACCAGCCCCGCCATCGTGCTGGCCGCGGGGCGCGGCGAGCGCATGCGGCCCTTGACCGACACCACCCCCAAGCCCCTGCTGCAAGTGCACGGCAAGCCGCTCATGCAGTACCACCTGGAGGCGCTGGCCGCAGGGGGCTTTGCGTCTGCGGTGGTGAACACGGCCTGGCTGGGCGAACAGATCGAAACCACGTTTCATGATGTTTTAACCCTCCAGCGCTCGTTGGATGTGCGCGAGCAGCTATCAAATTCAGAGCAATCTGCTACCGGTATCCGACTGCACTACTCCCACGAGGGCCGAGATTTCGGCGGCGCGCTGGAGACGGCAGGCGGCATTGCCCGTGCCCTGCCGCAGCTGGACACGGTGTTCTGGTCCATGGCCGGTGACGTGTTTGCGCCTGACATGGTGTTCACCCGTAGCGCCATTGAGCGCTTTGCGCGCAGCGGCATGCTGGCCCACCTGTGGCTGGTGCCCAACCCGGCGCACAACGCACGAGGCGACTTCGGGCTGGAAGCCGTGGGCGCGGATGGCATTGGCCGCTGCATAGACCCCGCACCTAGCAGCACTGCGCCGCGCTACACCTACAGCACCTTTGCGCTTTTCCATCGAGACTTGTTTGCCCAGCCCTGGTGCGACATTCCCGCGGGTAACCCGCAGGGCGTCAAAGCACCGCTGGCACCGCTATTGCGCCGGGCCATGCAGGGTGCACGGGTAAGCGCCGAGATTTACACTGGCCGCTGGACCGACGTCGGCACCCCCGAGCGCTTGGCAGAACTCAACGCACAGACACCATGACCCAGCCCTCTTCCATTGCGATCTCCGCACTCACCGCAGACTACGCCGGCCGCCGCGCGCGCCTGGCCGCCCACATCGGCCCGCATGGCGTGGCCGTGCTACCCACGGCCCCGGAGCAGCAGCGCAACCGGGATGCGGACTTTCTGTTCCGCCACGACAGCTATTTCCACTACCTGAGCGGCCTTGCCGAGCCGCGGGCATGGCTCGTGATCCAGGGTGACGGCACCACCACCCTGTTTTGCCAACCCAAAGACCTAGAGCGCGAAATCTGGGACGGCTTCCGCCTCGGGCCGGATGCCGCACCGGGCGCCCTCGGCGTGAACGCCGCCTATTCGGTAGACGAGCTGGACCAGCGCCTGCCCGCTTTGCTGGACGGGGCCGACGCCGTCTGGTACCCCTTTGCCACCCACAAGGGCCTGGAGACCCGCATCGACGGCTGGCTCAGCAGCCTGCGCGCCCGCGTGCGCTTTGGCACCCTGGTGCCCGAGCAGGTGCGCGACTTGTGCGGCCCGCTGGACGAAATGCGCCTGATCAAGGATGCCTATGAACAGGACGTGATGCGCCGCGCCGCGCAGATCAGCGCGCAAGCCCACATCCGTGCCATGCAACTGTCTGCCCGCATGCTGCGCGAAGGCAAAGACGTGCGTGAATACCACCTCGACGCCGAACTGCTGCACGAGTTCCGCCTGCAGGGCTCGCAGTACCCGGCTTACAGCTCCATCGTGGCGGCCGGTGCCAACGCCTGCGTGCTGCATTACCGTGCTGACGCGGCCCCGGTGCGCAACGGCGAGCTGGTGCTGATTGACGCGGGTTGCGAGCTGGACGGCTACGCCAGCGACATCACCCGCACCTTCCCGGCGAATGGCAAGTTCACCGGCCCGCAACGTGCGCTGTATGACCTGGTGCTGGCCTCTCAAGTGGCCGCGGTGGACGCTACCAAGGCCGGCGCGCGCTTTACCGACCCGCATGACGCCACGGTGCGCGTACTGGCGCAAGGCATGCTGGACCTGGGGCTCTTGGACAAAAACACCGTGGGTAGCCTGGACGATGTGATCGAGAAGCGCGCCTACTTCCAGTTCTACATGCACCGCACCGGCCACTGGCTGGGCATGGATGTGCATGACTGCGGCTCGTACACCGAGCCGTCTGAGCTGGGCACCAAGCATGTGCGCAAGGACGCACTCACCGGCAATGAGATCGTGAACCGGCCCGCGCGCATTCTGCGCAGCGGCATGGTGCTAACCATCGAGCCCGGCATTTATGTGCGTCCGGCACCAGGGGTGCCGGAGCAGTTCCACAATATCGGCATCCGCATTGAAGACGACGCCATCGTCACCGACACCGGCTGCGAGCTCATCAGCCGCGGCGTGCCGGTGGAGGCTGATGCTATTGAAGCCTTGATGCGCGGCTGATCAGTCTTCTGCCGCGTCGTCCTCGACAGCGGCTTGCTGGGCGGCCGCCCAGTGGCGCTTGGGCAGGTGGCCCAACAGGCGCTCGATCACGGTGTCCACCACCGCATCGTTCACCTCGTGGCCCAGGAAGGGAATGACGTCCGCCGTCACATCAGCTCCCAGGCTTACCAAGTGCTCCGCCGCCGTCACGGTGTAGCCATAGTGAATCACCGTGTCCACCTTGCCGTGCACCATGTGCAGGGTGGTGTGGGCGTGCGGCGCCAGTGGCAGCTGGGCAAAGCGGCCTGACAAGGCGACCACGCGGCCGGCCAAAAAGTCGTTGTGCTGGGTGGACTCGAGGCACATGATGGCGCCTTGCGAAAAACCCACCAGCGCCGTGGCCTCAGGGCTGACGCCAGCGCGGGCTTGCCAGTCTTGCACGACTTTCACAAACGCGGGCATGGCGGCGGCCACGCGCTCGGGGCGGGTTTCTTCGGTGATGCCAATGACCGAAAACCATTGGTAGCCCTGATCCAAGTCAGAGGCTTCTGGCCCCTGCACGCTCACGACCAAAGCCTCCGGAGATTCGGCCGCCAAGCGCCGCCCCAAGGGCAACAAACCTTGGGGCGTGGCACCCACGCCATGGTGCAGTAAGAAAAGCTGTTTGGCTGCGCCCGCGGGCTGTTGCACAACGATATCGGTCATGGGGTCACTCCTGCGAAAACGTGTATCTGAAGATGGAGGGTTTAGTCCGCCGCTGCGGCTGTTTTGCCCAGCGTTATACGGGTCAACAACAATGCCACGATACCGGATCCGGCAATGCCAGCCACCATCGGCCGGGCGGTGCCATCGGCGAGCGCGCCGGTAATGCCCATGACCACGGCACCGGTCACAAACTGCAAGGTGCCCATCAAGGCAGAAGCGGTGCCGGCAATTTCGCCGTGCTCATCCAAGGCCAACACGGCCGTCGTGGGCACCACGAGGCCCAAAAAGCCATAGCCCACAAACAGCATGCCTAGCATCACATCGAGCCGCTCGATGCCGCTGAGGTTCACCGCCAGCAGCAGGCTCATCATGAGCGCGTAGCCCACCACCGCGAACTTCACCAGTTTGACCAGCCCGAAGCGCGCGCTCAGTTTGCCGGTGAACTGCGAAATGCCGATGAAGGACGCCGCGTTGGCCGCGAACGCAATGCTGTACTGCCGGGGCGTGAGACCGTAATGGTCGATCAGCACGAAGGACGAATTCGCCAGGTAGGCAAAAAAACTGGAGATGCCAAAAGCACCGATGAACACCAGCCCCAGAAAATGCCGGTCGCGCAGCAACACACCATACGCCGCCAAAGCACTGCCGACGCTGCTATTGACACGGTCTTTCGCGGGCCGGGTTTCCGGTAGGCTGGTGGCCAACAACACCAGGCCCAAGATAGCGGCCACCGTCACCGCCCAGAACACCGCGCGCCAGCCGGATGCCTCTATCAAGACACTGCCAGCCAAAGGGGCCAGGATGGGGGACACGCTGAACACCAGCATCAACAACGACATCAGCCGCGCGGCGTCGTGGCCTGTGTGCAGGTCGCGCACCACGGCGCGCGGGATCACCATACCCGCGCAGGCGCCCAGCCCCTGGATAAAGCGCAACACCACCAGGGTTTCAATATCCGGTGCCAGTGCGCAGCCCACGCTGCCCAAGGCAAACAGCACCAGGCCGAAGTACAGCGGCTTCTTGCGACCCAGCATGTCAGAGACCGGGCCATAAATAATCTGCCCCACACCCAGCGAGATAAAGAAAGCCATCAAGCTAGCCTGCACGGCTCCCATGGAGGCACCGAGGCTTTGGCCGATAGAGGGGAGGGCGGGGAGGTACATGTCGATGGCGAAAGGGCCGATGGCTGACAGCAAGCCAAGCACCAGGGCGGTGCCGAAGAAGGAAGTTTTCATAGGGGCGCGAGCATACCCCCGCGCGCTCACCTCCGTATGGCACCGGGCGTTCGCCCCGGTCGGCAAAATGGGCGAGACAGCGGTTCCCTGCTCAGGTATAACCCCAGTACCTTCAAGGAGATGGCGCATGAAAGGCATGGTCTTTACCGAATTTCTGGAAATGGTGGAAAGCACCTTTTCCGCGGACATGGTGGATGACATCATTGGCGACAGCGCACCGCCCAGTGGAGGGGCTTACACCTCGGTGGGCACCTATGACCACCAGGAACTCGTAGGCATGGTGACGGCTTTGTCCGCCCGCTCGGGCTTGCCGGTGCCAGCGCTGATCCATGGGTTCGGTACCCACCTGTTTGGCCGGTTTCATGCGCTGTACCCCCGCTTTTTCGAAGGCATTCCGTCGGCAGTGGATTTTCTGTTTGGCATCGAATCCGTCATCCACACCGAAGTGCGCAAGCTCTACCCTGATGCCCAGCTCCCCAGCTTTGACTGTGTGCGCCGGGACGACGGGCTCGATATGGTGTACGCATCTCCGCGCCACTTCGGCGATTTGGCGGAGGGCCTTATCGGCGGCGCGATTGCGCATTTCGGTGACCCTTTGGGGCTGACAAGGGTGAACTTGCCGGATGGCTCCATCCAGTTTGAATTGCGTCAAAAATCTTAAGCGCATGTCTGACCCGGTGAACCCACCCGCCTCCGACGCCCACGCAGATAAGCTGCGCCGTTTGCTCAACCGGGTGGAGCGCGAGAAATCGGCCCGCAAACAAGCCGAGCAACTGCTGGAAGAAAAAAGCATGGCGCTGTTTGAGGTCAACCAGGCCTTGGAGCAACGGGTAAACGAACGGACTGCCGCTCTACAGGCCGCCTTGGCGCAGGCGGAAGCGGCCAATGTTGCCAAGAGCCGCTTTCTGGCCATGATGAGTCACGAGATTCGCACGCCGCTGAATGGGGCGCTGGGGCTGACCGAACTGCTCAAGGGCACCCCACTGAGCACGGAGCAATCGCACTTTGTGGACAACATCTTGCTGGCAGGTAATGCGCTACTGAACCTGATCAACGACATCTTGGACTTTTCCAAGATTGAGGCCAATCAGATGGAGCTGGAGCGCATCAGGTTCAACCCCCGGAGTTTGGTCACCGAGACCTTGGACATGTTCCGCCCGCAAGCCAACGCCAAGCAAGTGGTACTGTCACTCCAGGTCGATAGCCATGTGCCCCACGCCGCCACGGGACACCCCAGCCGCTTGCGCCAGGTGTGGATGAATCTGGTGGGCAACGCACTCAAGTTCACCCACCAGGGAAGCATCACCATCAGCCTGCGGTGCACGCCGGAGGGACTGCACTGCTCCGTCAAAGACACGGGCATCGGCATGACCGAAGAGGTCATGCAACAGCTGTTCTCCCCCTTCAAGCAGGGTGACAGTTCGATTGCCCGAAAATTCGGCGGAACCGGCCTGGGCTTGGTGATTTGCAAAGCCATCATCACGCAGATGGGCGCTGATCTGAAGGTAGAGAGCTGTCCTGACGAGGGTTCGGAGTTCAGCTTTACTTTGTCGGCAGCGTCGTTGGGACTGGAAGCCTCCGACACCTGGATCACACCGCCCGCGCTACCTGTATCAATCCCTGAGGCGCCCACTACGGACTTGAGTGGCCTGCGTATTTTGTTGGTGGACGATCAACCGATTAACCGGCTTCTCGCGCGTAGCCAATTGCGGCAGCTCGGTTGTCCACCCGTAGCGGAAGCAGAAAACGGATTGGTCGCTTTGCAAAAGTTGAGCGAGCAACCCTTCGATGTGGTGTTGATGGACATGCAAATGCCCGAGCTGGATGGCTTGAGCGCGACAAGGGCGTTGCGCACTATGCCGCTGGACATTCAACCTTTTGTCATCGCTATGACTGCCAATGCCTACGCGGAAGACAGGGCCGCTTGCAGTGCTGCGGGCATGGATTTCTTTTTGAGTAAACCAGTTCAACTGGACACCCTGCGCGAAGCGCTGAGCAGCATCACGGTTCCCCGCTAATGCTGCGTTTCCGGCGCACCACCGGCATAACGGCGGCGTCTACCCGATCATAGTTTTTATGAATTAGTTAGTAAATATCGATTGGATACAGGAATCCGCTTCCGATACCATTCATTTCAGTCGCCGGAGCATGGGCACCATCAACCACAGCCCTCCCGGTGAAGTACCTCAAGGAACTACTCGCATGACCCGCTTTGTCCGACAAAACTTATCCACGCTGAAAAAGACTGCCAGTTACTACGTGGTGCACATCAGCGTAGCCGCCATGGTCGCCTACGCAGTCACTGGCGACGTACTGATGTCTTTGACGCTCAGCTTGCTTGAGCCAACCGTGCAAGCCGTTGCCTTCTTTTTCCATGAAAAAGGCTGGGAGCGCATCAACCAGCGCAAGGCAATGCGCGCTGCAGAAGGAGCACCCGCATGAGCCAAGCACCCCTTATCGTTGTCGGTACTGGCGTCGCCGGTTGGTCCACGGTGCGTGAGTTCCGCAAGCTGGATACCGCCACCCCTGTCGTCTTGATCACGACCGACAGCGGCGACTTCTATGCCAAGCCGACGCTTTCCAACGCCTATGCACAGAAGCGTACGCCGGCCCAGTTGGTCACCACGCCAGCGGCAAAAATGGTTGAGACACTCGCCATCACATTGATGGCACACACGCAGATGCTTAGCTTTGACACAGCGGCCCGCACCGTCACTCTGCACAACTCATCAGGCGTCCAGACTTTGGCTTTCAGTCAACTGGTTCTGGCCACCGGTGCTCACCCGATTCGCGTGCCCTTGGCTGGCGATGCGGCCGAGACAGTGCAATCCGTCAATACCTTGGACGATTTCGCTGCTTTTCACCAAGCGCTAGCAGTGGATACGAGCGTTCCGGACAGCGGCAAGGGCAAAACCGTGGTGATCATGGGCGCCGGCTTGATCGGCTGCGAATTTGCCAACGACCTGGCCCAAGCGGGTGTGCATGTCCATGTGAGCGATCTGGCACCGCGCCCTTTGGCAGCCATGCTGCCCGAAGCCGCCAGCCAGCAGTTGGGAACCGCCCTCGCAGGCCTGGGCATAGAGTGGCACTTTGGCACCTCTGTGGCCACGGTAGTGCGCGGGGAAGACAAGCGCTTGTCTGTCACTCTGTCAGACGGTCGCAGCCTCGTCGCCGATATCGTGCTGAGCGCCATCGGGCTCCGGGCGGATACTGAACTGGCCCGTGCCGCGGGCTTGGTGTGTGAACGGGGTGTTGTGGTCAACACGATGCTGGAGACTTCGGCACCGGGCGTGTATGCCTTGGGGGATTGTGCGCAGTACGAGAGTGCAGGACATCGCACCCTGCCTTACGTAATGCCGTTGATGACGGCTGCACGCGCCTTGGCGGCTACGCTGGCGGGTACACCCACCGAGGTGGTATTCCCGCTCATGCCTGTCAGTGTCAAAACACCTGCGTTGCCCTTGGTGATTGCCGCAGCGCATCCGGCGGTAGCAGGTGACTGGGAGGCCGAGGGTGGTGAGGGTGCTTGGCGATTTGTAGACAAAGCGGGCGTGCAACGCGGCTTCGTGCTTGCCGGAAAGAGCACCGCGCGCCGCATGGAAATGTCCAAACTCACGACACAGTAAGCGGACATAAACCCATACCCCATTCGCATAAAGTTTACCTCCTTACAAGTAAGCCTTTAGTGAGCGAGGTCTACAATGCAAAGCCCATTAACGTGCTGCGGGTCACGCGCCTTTGCTAGAGCCCCAGCCGCAGAGGAAGCCGAATGACAGATCTGATCCAGCCGCTCACGCCACGTCCCCCTGTTTCAAATTCCGCTGAGAAAAAAGCCCAATTGCGTCAAGCAGCGCTGGAATACCACGAGTTCCCAACCCCGGGCAAAGTGGCGATTGCGGCGACCAAACAGCTGATCAATCAACACGATCTGGCGCTGGCGTATTCGCCCGGCGTGGCGGCTCCCTGCGAAGAAATCGTCAAAGACCCCAACAACGCGTTCAAATACACCAGCCGGGGTAACCTGGTTGCGGTGATCACCAACGGAACCGCAGTTCTGGGCTTGGGTGACATCGGTCCGCTGGCCTCCAAGCCGGTTATGGAGGGCAAGGGCGTCCTGTTCAAGAAGTTCGCCGGCATCGATGTGTTCGACATCGAAATCGATGAAAAGAACGACCTCGACAAGCTGGTTGACATCATCGCCTCGCTGGAGCCCACCTTCGGTGGCATCAACCTGGAAGATATCAAAGCGCCTGATTGCTTCTATGTAGAGCGCAAGTTGCGCGAGCGCATGAAGATCCCGGTGTTCCACGATGACCAGCATGGCACCGCCATTTGCGTGGGCGCCGCCATTCTGAACGGCCTGAAGGTCGCAGGTAAAGACCCCAAATCGGTCAAGCTGGTGACATCCGGCGCGGGTGCCGCTGCGTTGGCCTGCCTTGGCTTGTTGGTAAAACTGGGCATTCCACGCGAAAACATCTTTGTGACTGACTTGGCGGGTGTGGTCTATGAGGGCCGCACCGAGTTGATGGACGAAGACAAGATCCAGTTCGCTCAAAAAACTGACGCCCGTACCCTGCGCGAGGTCATTGTCGGTGCCGATATTTTCTTGGGACTGTCCGCAGGTGGCGTGTTGAAGCCAGAGATGGTGAAATCGATGGCGGCGCGCCCTTTGATTTTCGCTCTGGCCAACCCCACCCCGGAAATCCTGCCTGAAGAAGTCAAAGCGGTACGTGACGACGCCATCATGGCCACCGGACGCACCGACTACCCCAATCAGGTCAACAATGTCCTGTGCTTCCCTTACATCTTCCGCGGCGCGTTGGATGCAGGCGCTTCCACGATCACCCTGGAGATGGAAATCGCTGCGGTACATGCTATTGCAGAGCTTGCCCAAGCGGAGCAAAGCGAAGTGGTGGCTGCAGCCTATGTGGGCGAACAGCTGGCGTTCGGACCAGAGTATTTGATTCCCAAGCCGTTTGACCCGCGCTTGATGATAAAAATTGCTCCTGCAGTTGCTCAGGCAGCGGCGGACAGCGGCGTGGCCTTGCGCCCGATCCAAGACATGGATGCCTACCGAGACAAGTTGCAAAGCTTTGTCTACGCTTCCGGCACCACCATGAAGCCGATATTCAATGCCGCCAAAAAGGCACTGAAGAAACGGGTGGCCTACGCGGAAGGCGAAGACGAGCGCGTGCTGCGCGCTGCGCAAATTGTGGTGGACGAGCGTTTGGCGCTCCCGACCTTGATTGGTCGCCCTGCAGTGATTGCTGAGCGTATTGAAAAATTCGGGCTGCGCTTGAAAGAGAACGTTGACTACAACGTAGTCAACGTCGAGCAAGACCACCGCTATCGCGACTTTTGGCAGACCTACCACCAGATGACCGAACGTAAGGGCGTAACGGTGCAGATGGCCAAGATCGAAATGCGCCGCCGCCTAACCCTGATCGGCTCGATGCTGCTCCACAAGGGCGACGTAGATGGCTTGATCTGCGGCACATGGGGCACCACCGCGACCCACCTGCAGTACATCGACCAAGTGATCGGCAAACGTCAGGGCGGCAGCCCCAGCACGCCCCAGGATGTCCAGATTTACGCCTGCATGAACGGCCTGATGCTGCCCAACCGACAGGTCTTTCTGGTGGACACCCATGTCAACTACGACCCCACCGCCGAGCAGCTGTGCGAAATCACGGTCATGGCCGCCGAAGAAATGATGCGCTTTGGTTTCAAGCCCAAGGCAGCGTTGCTGAGCCACTCTAACTTCGGCAGCAGCAACGAGCCTAGTGCGATCAAGATGCGCCGTACCCTCGAGCTATTGCGCGAACAGGCGCCGTGGTTGGAAGTCGACGGGGAGATGCACGGCGATGTCGCTCTGGACAGCGCGGCCCGCAAAGCCCTGATGCCCAACAGCACCTTGCATGGCGATGCAAACCTCTTGGTTCTGCCCAACATCGACGCTGCCAATATTGCCTACAACCTGCTCAAAACAGCGGCAGGCGGCAACATTGCGATTGGGCCCGTGTTGTTGGGCGCAGCCAAACCGGTGCACGTGTTGACTGCCAGCACCACGGTCCGACGCATTGTGAATATGACAGCATTGACAGTCGCTGACGCCAACGCCACACGCTGAAAACGGAGGAGGCTCACCCCTCAAAATCTGTAAATCTTGTGTAAGGGCTTGCTTATTTATTGAGCAAGCCCTTGCTTTTTTGTACTGTTTCCGCGACACTAGTGCCTTAGTTTTTCGGGTTAACCCGCAGTAGTCGCAAAGGATTCTGGGTGCACAAGGGAGTCATCAAGTTAGTACTCACTGGCTTGTTTTTATCGGCAGCGCTGACCTCTGGGCATGTAATTGCCAAAGAGATACCGGGCTTCGCAACAGACAGTGTTGTATCCCTTAACAGCCTACCGCCCCAAGCGCGCACCACCTACCAACTGGTACTGCAAGGTGGCCCTTTTCCCTACGACAAAGACGGAACTGTGTTTGGTAATCGGGAGCGATTGCTCCCGCTACAAACGCGTGGTTTCTACCGTGAATACACCGTCAAGACTCCTGGCGCCTCCAATCGCGGCGCACGAAGAATTGTGTGCGGCGGGCGCCAGATCACTGCGCCGCAAGCCTGTTACTACACGGCCGATCACTATGCGAGCTTTCGCAAGATCGTGCCCTGAATCGAATTTTGTACTTTGAGAAAGAGAATCGGGGATGGATATGCCACTTCGAACTGTTAGAACGAATATCGTTCAGTCGATTCGCGCTTTTCGCGTGTCGGACTTGCAAGAAGCCGCTCAGGGTCTGGGCCACCACTTTTTGTACGCCAATTTGGCGGAAGCGCAAACCAAACAAGATGTCTTGGACATGATTGGACAGCAATTCATGCTGCCTACTACGGTCAGCAAGAACTTTGACGCGCTGTACGACAACCTGACGGATCCCGTTCACAAATCAGGCCCACAGCCCGGTTTTGTGGCTGTGCTGGAGCACATTCCGGCTAACGTGAAATTCGACAAGGAAGCGCGCGAGCAACTGCTCGACATCTTCCGCGACACCGCTGATTACTGGGGGGACCGGAAGATTCCATTCCGATGCTTCTATTCTTTTCTGTAGCCCGTTCTGCACAAACCAGCCAAGCAGAACGGGCGAACGAGGCAAGCAGCGATGCAGTGGCCGAATTGGCCATCGCAGAGCCCGTAACCGAGAGTGGTGAAAAAATGCCCACTGACAAGTTATTGGACGTATCACCTTTGGCGCTGCGCATGAGCAGCCCTTTCAATGCCGGTTATTGGCTGGCAGCAGCTTAAAGACCACGCATTGAGCGATAAAAAAGGCCTGTCGATGACAGGCCTTTTTTTGCCCCTGAGTTTTCTGTTCAGGGGTTTCAGACAAAAGTCTGATCAGGTTTTGATAGCCTGAACCAACGCGACGTATTCCTCCACAGGCACCTCTTGCGCGCGGCGCTGGACATCAAACTGCCCGGTAAAGCCTTTTTGCTCCAACCATGCACCCAAGGTGTGGCGCAGCAGTTTGCGGCGCTGGCTGAAGGCCACCTGCACCATTTCTGAAAAGAGCGAGATATCGAGCACCGGCGGCTGCGCCAAGGGCACCATCCGCACGACCGCGCTATTGACGCGTGGAGGCGGGTCAAAACACTCGGGCGGAACAAACAAGACATCTTCCATGGCGTAGCGCCACTGCAACATCACGCTCAAGCGACTGAAATCGGGGCTATCGGGTGCTGCCACCATCCGGTCGATCACCTCTTTTTGCAGCATAAAGTGCTGGTCTTCGATGCGGGCTACGTGGTCCAACAGGTGAAAAAGAATCGGGGTCGAGATGTTGTAGGGCAAATTGCCCACCACACGGAGCTTGCCAGATGCGGCTTTGGCACCAGACTCGTGGGCCGCCGAGGCGATTTCAATGGTGCTGAAATCTACATTCAGGACGTCTGACTCGATCACGGTGAGTTGCGGGTGACTGCGCAGCCGCTTGGCGAGATCTCGGTCCAGTTCGATCACTGTCAAGTGCCCCAAACGCTCCACCAGAGGCTGGGTTAGAGCGGCAAGGCCTGGCCCGATTTCCACAACCGGTTGACCGGGTTGGGGATTGATGGCTTGCACTATGGCATCGATGATGCCGGCATCCGACAAAAAATGCTGGCCAAAGCGTTTACGCGCCAAATGTTTCATAGCGGTGCCTCACGCAGCTCGACAAAAGCCCGAGCCCGTACATCACGCGCCCACGCGGTGTAAGCCTCTTCGTAGCGGCTTTGTCGCAATTGAGCGCGCACCGACTCGCGAACTTGCTGCGGACTCAACTCCACACGGCGGCGATCATTTAGTTGAATCAAGTGCACACCAAACCGCGACACCACGGGTGGACTGACCGCACCTTCTTCTTGCAAGCGGCCCATGGCTTCCTCAAACTCTGGAACAAACATCCCCGGAGAGGCCCAGCCCAAATCCCCACCCTGCTCGGCAGAAGTGTCTTGCGACATCTTGCGCGCCATGCTGGCGAAGTCCGCTTGACCACTGACAATCTGTTTGCGCACATCAGCCAATCTCGCGATCGCCTGTGTTTGCGTCATCTGGGCGCTGGTGCGCAGCAAAATATGCCGTGCACGGGTCTGCACCATCGTCACCACCAAGCGTTCCGGCGCTTTGCGCTCTATCAATTTCAAAATGTGAAAGCCTGCGCCGGTGCGCACTACGTCAGAAACCTGACCCGGCTGCAAGCCCTGAGTCGCGGTCACAAAAGCAGGGGGCAAGCGGTCGCCGCGACGCAGCCCGATTTGCCCACCATTTTTGCGATCTGCCGCTGAAAACTCCTGCACCAGTGCATTGAAGTCCTCACCATTGCGGGCACGCTGCATCACTTTTTGGGCTTTCAATAACAAGGCCGCGGCTTCTTCGCCATTAGCCTTCTCGGGCAGCACCAACAAAATCTGGGCGAGGTTGATTTCCTGCGTAAACGGGTCCGAATTCGTGGCCTGCTGTTCTTGGATCGCCCGATCGACATCCACATCCGAAATTCGGATGGACGACTCCACTTCGCGTTCGTGGAGCCGGTTCAAAATCAGCTGATCCCGCAAATTGTTACGGAAGCTGGCGACAGAAAAACCGTCATTGACGGCCTTTTGGCGAAGCGCTTCCACGTCCAACCCATTTTGGCTGGCGATGTTTTGCTCGGCCCGGTCTATGGCGACCGCATCCATCCGGATACCCTGCTCCCGCGCCAGTTGCAGCTGAGCCCGGTCATTAATCAGCCTATCTAAGACCAAACGACGCAAGTCTTCAGCACCCGGCACAGGACGCCCCTGCTGCGCCAGTTGCTGCCCGACACGACGGACTTCAAGGTTCATCTCTTGAAAGGTGATCGGCTCAGAGTTCACGACCGCCACGATGTAGTCTGCGGCTTGACCGGTCTGTGCCATCGATGCAGGTACCGACACGGTCAGCATGCAGGCCAGGGCCAACGCCCTTACACATAAATTCATGGTTTTCATTCGTAGTTACTAAAGCGGCTGTTATTGGAGCCGCCTGGTTCCCGCAAGTTCTGGTAACGCGAAATATTCGATTTCAAGGCCTGGAGGGGGCTTACCCCGAGACGGGTAAATCCCACAAACTCCAGTTCAAATTTGATGCTGCTGGTCGACGAACTGGCGCTCGTCTGCACCCGCCCGATGACGACCCGGGCAAGCCAACAGCCGGCATCGTACTCGACACCCAACAGGGTATCGACCATACGGTTCTCATTCAAGCTGTAGTTCAAACGCCCCACTCCGTAATACCGGCCCTCACCCAAGCCACCGCCGGGAACTGCTGCGCTGCCTGCATCGCCCCAGAGATCATTCAGGGGCCACTGCCAACTCACGTCGATTTGCTCGCTCACACGACGCTGGAACCGATAGGCGGCATTCAGCACACGATAGGGCGAAGGCGTGTAGCGGGCGCCGACGGTTGCACGGCTCGACTGCGAGGTCAAAGGGTTGTATTGCACCGTCGAATCGAGTCCCCATTGACGCGACACATTGACCCCGGCCCCGAGCAGAATGTCGCTCCAACCGGCCAACGCAGGTTCGGCAGCGGGGCTCAAAGTCACCCGTTGGTCTTCAAAGCGGTACCGTTGTGCCACACCGAAGCGCGCGAGTTGCTCGCCGGTTTGCGCATCCAAAAAGCGGGTCGTCAGCCCAAAAGTGGCCAGATTGTTGTCAGAAATTTTGTCGTGCCCGACGTAGGCATTTTCGGTAAAGATGCTGGCAAAGTTGAAGTCGCTGGCAGCAGTATCGTAGTTAGGGAGGAAGCTCTGGTTGCGGTAAGGGGTCCGGACATAAAACAGCCGCGGCTCCAAGGTTTGGGTCATAGCACGCCCATTCCACCCGGTGTCGCGCTCAAACACCAAGCCACTATCAAGGCTGAACGTGGGCACGGTACTGTCAGCCGACCGGTTACCGGTAGAAATAGCCGAATCGAACTGATAAACCGATGTGTGCAACTGGAGCTTGGGGGTCACAAAGCCCTCCGGCGCAATAAAAGGCCGACTCACCTGGGCCAAGCCGTACATCCGCTGGGTATTCGGCTGCAGCGTGAGCGCACGATCCGACTCAAACTGCGACAGGTCGCCCTGCACAGACCAATCGAAGCCACGATCATTGAGCTGGCTCCGCAGCACATTGAGCTGGGTCAGGTCATAGGGTGGAGTGATCACGGATGTGGAAGACTGCAAGGTCTGCCACCGCAACGCCCGACCCGTCACCATATAGCCGGAGCGGGACCAGGTCGTCACCGCATCGTTGGCCAATGTCCGCGAAGTCAGGGTACCAATACTGGCGAAATCGCTCCAGTAGTTGTCATCGCTGACCCGGTTCAGATTGAGCGCGTACGCCGCATTCCCGAAGTCCGCGCCGAGCGTGCCCGTTTGGTTCAGTGTGGCGCCCCAGCGGTCTGCGCTGCGCAGTTTGTCAGCGGGCATGTAATTGCCCCGCACGACGCCGGAATAGGTGGGCTCGAGGTAGCGGAACTCGCCCGCCACGGTCACGCCACGCGCGGTCATCACGGTCGGGGTGACCGTGGCATCCCGGTTGGGCGCGATATTCCAGTAGTAGGGAACACTGACTTCGGTACCGTTCACATCCCCCAAGCCGATGGTGGGCGGCATGACTCCGGACTTGCGGGCATCACTCAGCGGAAAGCTGATGGCCGGAACCGGCAGGATGGGCACATCCATGAAATGCAGATACGCGCCATGCGCAATGCCAACGTCTTCGCCACTGTCAAACTCAATATCTGCGGCGCGGAGCACCCAGTCCGGCGCCCAATCAGGCCCGGGTTTGCGGCGACAAGTGGTGTAGGTGGCTCCGTATACCGTGGTTCGGCTTTCATCGAGGAACACAGCTTTAGACGCGTCGCCGTGGGCGCCGTTTTGCAAAAACTGGTAGCGCGGCGACTCAAAAGTGCCTTCAAAGGCCTCGACCTTCAGCTCGAGCGCAGGCCCTTCAAATACATTGCCATTGCGGTTGATCCGCACATTGCCGGTCGCACGCGCCAAATCATCCGGTGCGTAGTACTCGAGACGGTCCGCTTTGATGACTGTGCCGGGTTTACGCATTTCAGCGTTCCCTTGCACGATGGTTTCAAAATCGGTGCGGCCGGTCAGGGTGTCACCCAACAAGAAAGTCGGCGCAGACTCCAGCTGGGCCGCGGAAAGCCCCTCTTGCAACCTGGGAGTGGTGTTCAGCTTTAACGGGCTTTGATCCGCTTCCTGTTGTGCTTGTGCAGACATCTGGACACAAGCCAACGCCACCAAGGCCACAAGGCGGATCAACGGCGGCCGGCAATCAGGCGCCCCGACGGGCAGAGCGCACATAGAAAAACGCATGGGCGGAAGGCAGAAACCACGTTATGGGAGAAAGGCACCAGCACACTGCCCACAGGGCGCGGCGGCATGGCTTTGTAGAATGGATTATCCATGACCCCAAGCTCTCACCCTGTGCCGTCCGCCACTTCCACTCCCCCCACCTCGCCCTTGCAACCCATTCCATGGGCTGATACGGAACGACAACAGCGTTTTCAAGCCTGGTTTGATAGCCAACAAGCGGGTTTCGGCTTTGTGCCCGACACCCTGGGGCTGGCCTCTGCCGACGCCAGTTTTCGCCGTTACTTCCGGGTGCAAAGCAACCGCGGAAGCCTGGTGATCATGGACGCACCGCCGGAAAAAGAGAACTGCAAGCCCTTTGTGGACATTGCCGCCTTGCTTAACCATGCGGGCTTGCGCGCCCCGAAGATCCTGGCATGGGACGAAGGCAATGGCTTCATGCTGCTGACGGACCTGGGCACCCAGACCATGATGCAAACCATAGACCCGGCGCAGCCCCCTTTGAATTTGTACCTGAATGCAGTGGATACCCTGGTCCAGTGGCAACTCTCGTCCGCCCCCCAAGTGCTACCGCCCTACAACGAGGCGCTGCTGCGCCGCGAGCTGGAATTGTTCCCCGAGTGGTACATCGGCGCACACCGCCAGGTCACCATCGACCCGGCCATGCGCAAAACGCTGGATGACACCTTCACGCTGCTGATTCAAAACAACCTGTCGTGGCCCAGCGTCTATGTCCACCGCGATTTCATGCCCCGCAACCTGATGGTGCCCGATGACCTCGCAGTGCCCGGCAAGACCGATCCGCGGTACTTGGGTGTGCTCGACTTTCAAGATGCGGTGTACGGCCCCATCACCTATGACATTGCCAGCCTGATGCGTGACGCATTCTTGACGTGGGAGGAAGACTTCTGCCTCGACGTGACGATCCGCTACTGGGAAAAAGCCCGCAAAGCGGGCCTGCCCGTGGGGGATGATTTTGGCGAGTTTTACCGTGGCGTCGAATGGATGGGGCTGCAGCGCCATCTCAAAATCGCCGGTATCTTCGCGCGCCTGACCTTGCGTGATGGCAAGCCCAAGTACCTTGCGGATACGCCCCGCTTTATTGACTACATCCGCAGCACCTGCAGCCGCTATATCCAGCTCAAGCCTTTGTTGCGCTTGGTGGAAAAGGTGGATGGCATTGAAGTGCCGAATGTCTTCGCGTTCGGCCGTTCATAGCCAAAAACAGCGCAAGCGCTCTAGTTACTTGCGCGCATCGCTCCTGAATTCATAGCAATATATGCCACGCTTTTACTGCGCTGCCCCTCTGGTGAGCGACACGGAACTCGACTTGCCTGCGGGAGCCGCCCGGCACGTCCAGGTGCTGCGGCTGCAACCGGGGGATGCCATCACCCTGTTCGATGGGCGCAGCCAGGACGAATACGATGCCACCGTCACCCGCATGGGCCGCAGCGATGTCCAAGTGCATGTGGGCGCAGCCCGCAGCATGGCGCGTGAACCTGCACGGCAGATCCACCTCGCCGTCGGCATGCCCGCCAACGACCGCATGGACTGGCTGATTGAAAAGGCCACCGAGCTCGGCGTTACCAGCATTCAGCCACTGATGACACAGCGTAGTGTGCTCAAACTCAGCGGCGAGCGGGCTGAGAAAAAAATCGCCCATTGGCAAAGCGTGGCCATCTCGGCGTGCGAGCAATGTGGTGGCAACCTGGTCCCTGTCATCCACCCGATGCAAAGCCTGACCCAGTGGCTGAAAACACCGGCTGCGGGGCAAGTCGACCACCAGCGTTTACTGCTGTCCTTGCGCCCTGGCAGCACACCGGTTGCGCGCTTGCCCACGCAACCCGGGCCTGCCTGGTTTCTTTCAGGCCCCGAAGGCGGCCTGAGCCCCGCGGAAGAAGAGTTAGCCATCGTGGCCGGCTTTGCACCCGCGTCTCTGGGGCCGCGCGTGCTGCGGGCCGAGACCGCAGCGCTTGCGGCACTTACTTTGCTTACCCAAGCATGAACCGTAGCCTTTGGCTGCTCGCTCTGTGCCAGGGGCTGTTTCTCACCAACAACGTCACCTTCATTGCCATCAACGGCCTCGTGGGCTTGAGCTTGGCCCCCTATGGCTGGATGGCGACGCTACCCGTTATGGGCTACGTCGTGGGCGGCGCACTGGCCACCCCGCTGGTGGCTGCTACACAGGCGCGCTTCGGGCGCCGAACCTCGTTTCAGATTGGCTTGGCAGTCGCCGTGGTATCTGCGCTCGCGGGCGCCTGGTGCGTGGCACACCACCAGTTGTGGGGCTTGGTCTCGGCAACAGTGGTGGCCGGCTATTACAGCGCCAACGGGCAGTTGTACCGGTTTGCAGCTGCCGAGTTGGCCTTGCCGGCCTTTCGTGAAAAAGCGGTCTCGCTGGTGCTGGCGGGCGGTCTCCTGGGCGCCATTGCCGGACCTAACCTTGCCGCCCAAACCCGCACCTTGATGGAGGTGCCATTCACCGGGGCCTATATCGTGTTGGCTGGCGTCGCATTACTGGCAATGGTGCTCATGGCGTGGGTGCAGTTTCCGCCCCACCAACCGCCTGCGAGCCAGTCGCACACCGGTCGCACCCTGGCAGAGATCGCACGCCAACCGGCATTTCTGGTGGCCTGCCTGAGCGCATCCATGGGCTATGGCGTGATGAACCTGCTGATGGCGGCAACCCCACTGGCAATGCAGCAATGCGGCCTCAGCTTTGACGATGCCGCGCTGGTGCTGGAGTGGCACGTGATCGGCATGTTTGCGCCCGGCTTCTTCACCGGCCACCTGATCAAGCGTTTTGGCACGTTGCCAGTGATGGCCGTCGGACTGGCCCTGAACCTGCTGTGCGTGGCAATTGCCCTGAGCGGCTTGGAGCTGCAGCAGTTTGTCGTATCGCTGTTTTTACTGGGTGTGGGTTGGAACTTCCTGTTCACCGGCAGCACCACCTTGGCACTCAGCGCCTACCGGCCGGAAGAAAAAGACCGTGCCCAAGCCGCGATCAACTTCTGCGTCTTTGCAGTCATGGCCCTGAGCTCGCTCACTTCCGGCGCACTGGTGATCACGCAGGGCTGGACTTGGCTCAACATCGGATCCATCCCCCCGCTGCTGCTCACGGCAGCCGGCTTGCTCTGGCTAAAGCTCAAAGGCCGAGCAGGGCGTCCTTGAGTTTGAAGTCTGCCGGCACCGGGCCGATCCAGATTCTGAGCACCATGCTGAAAAACTCGGCATCGCCGATCGGTGCACCCTGCGCTTGTCCTTGAATGAAGAAGGTAGTGCCCTTGCCCGGTACGAACTCCATCGCAAAGGTGTCACCCGCTGACAGCTTTGCCTTGCCCGAGAAAATCTCGATCAAACGGGTGCTCGAAGCGGTGTGTTTTTGAACCAGTTCTGCCGGTGAATTGTTGGTCAAGCCTTTGATGAAGGCCAAACCCAAATCCGTTCCCGGCAAATCGCGCAAAGCCACAAAACTCAAGCGCTTAGGGCCCTGCATGGCGATCAAGGACTCCGGCGTGTTCACCTTGGCGGGGGTGTACAAAGCCATGTCATAGACCTTGAAAATCGCACGGTAGCGAGTACCCGCACCGTTGAGCTGCAAGGGCACCCCTTGCACTACCGGCCTGGATTCAAATGTGCTGTTGATAGCCCCTGCAGCCTGCACCGCCGCCGGCGAGGCGCTCAATGCTGCTAGCACCAATGCTGTAAACACAAACGATGTATCAACGGATGTTTTTGATAAATGATTCATCCTGCTTCTCCCTGAAAATTTTATTTATTGGCGGTCTCGAATCCACCCTTCCAATGCGTTTACGGTCAACGGCTTGGCGATGAAATACCCTTGTAAAGTGTGACACCCCGCCTCGATCAAAAACTGCTGCTGGTCCGCAGTCTCTACCCCTTCGGCCACCACATTCAACCCCAACGCATTCGCAAGTCCGATCACACCTTTGACGATGGCACGTGAGTCGCTGTCGGTTTCGGTGTCATTCACGAACGAACGGTCAATTTTAAGTTGGTGAGGGCGCAAGCGCTTGAGGTAGGCCAACGAGGAGTAACCCGTTCCGAAGTCATCAATAGCAATACCCACACCGATCTGCCGCAAACGCTCAATGATGCGTTGGCTGGTTTCCGTCTCCGCCATCAAGACACTTTCGGTGATCTCGATCTCCAGGCGCTGCGGCGGCACGCCACTAGCCTCCAAGGCGGCTTGCAAACTGTCTAACAAGCGGTGATCGCGGAACTCCAGCGCCGACACGTTCACCGCCATGTTGCCGACCATGATTCCACGCGCGGTCCAGTCTGCGAGTTGGCGGCAGGCCTCGTGCAAGGTCCAAACGCCCATTTCCGCGATTTGTCCGGACTCCTCGGCCAAGCCGATGAACTGGGCCGGGTACAAAAGTCCGCGGGTAGGGTGCTGCCAGCGGACCAAGGCCTCCACAGCCACGAGTTGGGCACCGGTCGCATCAACTTGCGGCTGGTAATGCAGCACCAGTTGGTTATGGTCGATCGCATAGGCAAGCTCTTGCTCGAGCTCTAGGTTGGCGAGCAATCGCGAGTTCAACTCCGAGTGATAAAAGCTGTAGCGGGCCCGGCCCAGTGTCTTGGCTTGGTAGACCGCGATATCCGCATTTTTGACCAGCGTTTCGAAATCGCAGCCATCTTCGGGGAACAGTGCAATCCCCATACTGGCCGACACCTTGACCGGTACCTGTGCCAGTACCACCGGGGCTTCAACAGCCCGCAAGATACGCTGCGCAAGCTCTCCCAGTGATTCCCAATGGTCGATGTCTCGCACAAGAACAAGAAACTCGTCGCCACTTTGCCGGCAAACTACATCAATCTCCCGCAGCACTTCGCGCAACCTGCGCGCAACCTCGATGAGCAAGACATCCCCAGCTGCGTGCCCCATGGAATCGTTGACCGCCTTGAAGCGATCCAAATCGATAAAGAGAATTCCGAAGTGCTGTCCGCTGCGTTCTGCCGACAACATTTCGCGCTGCACCAAGTCGATAAACAACGAGCGGTTGGGCAAACCGGTCAGCTGGTCGTAAAACGCCATTTGCTGCAATTGCGCATTCTTCTTGCCCAACTGCATGAACAGCTCGCGCAACTCCTCTTGCACCCGACCCAAATGCCGGCCCAGCAAGCCGAGCTCATCGTGCCTGCGCCAGACAAAAAGTTGACCAGCTGGAGCGTCGAGGTTGTGGTCCAGTAAGGCACTGGCATGCTCTTTCAAGCGCTCGATAGGCCGCAACACCCGGGTGACCAGAATTGGCATCAGTACCGCCAAAATTGCGAGTGTCTGGAGCAATACCAAAACCAACATCTGGTCGCGCCGCGCCTGCAACAGGCCTCGCCCGTAATCGGCGTCAAACCACAGCACCAGCGTGCCCAGGGACTCGCCGTTGCGCATCACTGCTTGCGCACGACGGCTTAGCCGGGCACCGGCAGTATCGCGATCCAGGTCACCGGCGAAGTCGGCTCGCACACGCTCCAGAACCGGGGTATTGGCAAGACCGTCTTCAATGCGAACCGCCACGATCTGCGGGCTTTCCAGCAAGCGCACGGCCGCAGCATCCAGCGCCACACGGTCCACGACCCACATAGGCTCCGCGATAGACACACTGCCGATTTTCATCAGCGCTGTTTCGCTCTGGGTCAAAAGCGCCTGCTGGGACTTTTCCGAAATCCGCTGCTCCAACGCCAAGAGCAAGAGCGCAGGAAGCAAGACACCTACCACCACCACGACCATCATGGTGTAGCGCAAAGGCATGCCTTTGCGCATGCGCAAACGCAAACGCCGCCACCGTGTGAGAAGAAAGTTCATCCGACGGAGGGGTTAACAAGCCACACGATCAACACGGTTCCTGCGCGTTAAAAGCGCTTGTCCAGCCAATCACGCAAGGTATTAAAAACCGGCGTGGCATCAGGCTCATTGAAAATTTCATGGAAAAAACCGTCAAAACAGACCGACGTCACCAAAGACGCAGGCGCTGCAGCGGCAAAGTCGCGGCTGCCTTGGGGGTTGACGAGGCGATCATCTCCGGCATACATCAAGAGCGTGGGCACGGTCCATGAGGGTGCTGCTTGCAAGGTCGCCTCGCCTTGCGTGGCAATGAATTGCGCCAAACGCGCCGAGATACGGTCATGCACCAGCCGGTCTTCCAGGTACGCGCGGACTACTGCCGGGTCGTGCGAGATATGCGCCGCATTCAGGCCATTACCCACACGCAGGTTGGGCACGATCTTGGGCAACACCGAGAGCAGAAATTTTTGGAAGGCGTTCATGCCGGGGTTCAAGGCCGGCGAAGACAACACCAAGGCATCGATATTGCGCAGCCCTAACGACACAAACCGGCCTGCAACCAAGCCGCCCATGCTATGCCCCAGCACAATCAGAGGGGTGCCGGGCTTGAAGCGTGCCCGCGTGGAGTCCACGAGATCGGCCAAGTCATCCAGGAGTCGTGTGTCCGACCGCAAACTACCGGGCAGGCCGGAGCTTTCACCATGGCCGCATTGGTCATAGCCGCGAACTGCAAAGCCCCATTGATTCAGTTGTTCCGCGACATGCTGATAGCGGCCCGCATGTTCGCCCAGTCCATGCACGATGAGCACCACACCGCGCACGGGCATTTCGGGCTCGAGCGGCCAGTCTTGCACGGCCAGGTTATCACCGTCGTTAGCGGTAAAGGTGCTGAGGGTCGAGTCAGAGGCCATGCGTTCCTGCCTGTTCAAGGGAATCGGGAGATCACTTGCGCTACCGCTGCTGTGAGTTTTTTCGCGTAGGGTACATGCAAAAACTCATTGGGACCATGGGCGTTACTCTTGGGTCCGAGCACGCCGCAGACCATCATCTGAGCCTTGGGAAAGCCCTCGGAGAGCATGTTCATCAATGGAATCGTGCCGCCCTGACCGATGTGGCCGCATGGCTCACCGAAATGCGCACTCGAAGCCTCGTTCAATGCGGCGTCAAACCAGGGGGCGGTATCCGGCGCATTCCAGCCGGTTGCGCTGGACAGGCCTTCAAAAGTCACCTTGGCCTGGTAGGGCGCGTTGTCTTCCAAGAGCGCCTTGAGTTCTTGGACCGCAGCAGAAGCCTCCACCAAGGGTGGCAGCCGCAGACTTAGCTTGAACGCGGTGTAGGGCCGCAGCACATTCCCTGCGTTTTGGATGTCCGGAAATCCATCGGCGCCGGTCACGCTCAGAGTCGGCTGCCAAGTGCGCTTGAGCAGGGCTTCCAGAGGGTCGGAGGTCGTGGGCAGCGCAAACGTGGTCGCGCCGCCGCAATCGTAGTGGGCCCACGGAAAACGTTTGAAAAGCTCGTCACCCAAGATGGCCGCCGTTGCTTGGGCCTGCTGCAGGCGCTGTACAGGCACCTCGCAATGGAAGTTGGAGGGTAGTAGGTGGCCGGTCTTGCTGTCTTCCAAGCGATCCAGCACCTGACGCAGAATGCGGAAGCTGGACGGCACCAAGCCACTGGCATCCCCCGAGTGAATGCCCTCGGTCAAAATTTCCACTTTCAGCACTCCGCTGGCCATGCCGCGCAGGCTATTAGTCAGCCAGAGCTGGTCGTAATTGCCGGCACCAGAGTCCAGGCAGACCACCAGCCCGACCTCGCCCAGCCGGGGCTTGAGCGCGTCCACATAGTGCAGCAGGTCGTAAGAACCGCTTTCTTCGCAGGTCTCAATTAAACCCACGATGCGCGGGTGGCGCAGTTTTTGGGCCTTGAGCGCTTGCAGGGCGGCAATGGCGGCATATGCGGCATAGCCATCGTCTGCACCACCGCGGCCATAGAGCTTGCCATTCTCATATTTGGGGGTCCAAGGTCCGAGGTCGTTGCGCCAACCGGAGAACTCGGGCTGCTTGTCCAAATGGCCATACATCAGCACCGTCTGGCCGGAGGCCGGCTGCTCACCGGCTTCGCCACCACTGGCCTCGACTTCGAAAAACAGGACCGGCGTGCGGCCCTCGAGGCGGATGACTTCCAGCGTCAGGCCGGGTACTTTCTGGGCTTCGATCCACTGGGCGGTGTTGCGCACCACGGTATCGAGCAAACCAGACGAAGCCCAGTCGGGGTCGAACATCGGCGACTTGGCCGGGATGCGGATGTAATCGGTCAGGCGGTGAACGATGTCTTGATCCCAGGCCGCACTGACGTGGTCAAAGGGCTTGGGCGGTATCGAAAACGGACGAAGGAACGCGGGCGTTCATGGAGCTCCTGCTGCAAATTAAGCCAAGCATCCATCATGCCATGCGCGCCGCCCCCTGCAGCCGCTGGCTTACCCGCAAAAAGTCGCTCTAGCGCGCCAATTTGTACACCGAAGTGCCAGCTCGCAAGTTCGGCAACCAACGCACCGTACGACCGTTCTGCAAGCCAAAACTATCCAATACGCGCAATCCATTGCGCGCTGCCAATACCTCGAGATCCGCATGGGTGCCCACACGGATGTTGGGCGTGTCGTACCACTGGTAAGGCAGCCGCTTGGTTACCGGCATACGCCCCTGCAAGATGCTCAGGCGGTTAGGCCAATGGGCAAAGTTGGGGAAAGCCACGATACCGACCCTGCCCACGCGCGCGGTTTCACGCAACATGGTCTCGGCATTGCGCAGGTGTTGCAGGGTGTCGATCTGCAAGACCACGTCGAAGCTGGCGTCTTCAAACACGGTGAGGCCTTGGTCAAGGTTGAGCTGCAGCACGTTCACGCCGCGCTTCACGCAGGCCAGCACATTGGCATCGTCCAGCTCCACGCCGTAACCGCTGCAGCCGCGCTCGCGCCGCAGGTGGTCCAGCAGGGCGCCGTCGCCGCAACCGAGGTCCAGCACGCGCGAGCCTTCAGGCACCAAGCTGGCAATCGCATGCAAGGTATTCAAGTCGGTCATGCCGCCACCTCCAAACCCGTGGAAATGCTATCGAAATAAGAGCGCATCACACCCATGTAACGGGCGTCATCGAGCAAAAAGGCATCATGGCCGTGGGGCGCATCGATTTCGGCGTAGCTCACGTCACGCTTGTTATCCAAGAGGGCCTTCACCACCTCGCGGCTGCGTTGGGGGCTGAAGCGCCAATCGGTCGTGAAGCTCACCAACAAAAACTTCGCGCGCGTGCGGGCCAGGGCCTGGCTTAGGTCGCCGCCATAGGCTTTGGCCGGGTCAAAGTAATCGAGCGCGCGGGTGATCAGCAGGTAGGTGTTGGCATCAAAATATTCGGCAAACTTGTCGCCCTGGTAGCGTAGGTAGCTCTCGATCTGGAACTCCACCTCCTGTGTGCTGTATTTGTAGCCGTTGGCGCTGGCCAGCACTTTGTCTTTGAGCTCGCGGCCGAACTTGGCATTCATCACATCGTCGCTCAGGTAGGTGATGTGGCCAATCATGCGGGCAATGCGCAAGCCACGTTTGGGGATTACGCCGTGTTCGTAAAAGTGCCCGCCATGGAAGTCGGGGTCGGTCACGATAGCGCGGCGTGCCACTTCGTTGAACGCAATGTTTTCCGCATTCAGGTTGGGCGCGCTCGCCACTACCACCGCATGGCGCATGCGCTCGGGGTATTGCAGCGTCCAGCTCAGGGCTTGCATGCCGCCCAAGCTGCCACCCAAGACAGCGGCCAATGTCTGGATGCCCAGCGCATCGAGCAGCAGCGCTTGGGCATTCACCCAGTCTTCCACGGTAACCACTGGAAAGTCCGCGCCATAGACCTTGCCCGTGTCGGGGTGGCTGTGCATCGGGCCGGTGGAGCCAAAACAAGAGCCCAGGTTGTTGATGCCAATGACAAAGAACTTGTTGGTGTCCACCGACTTGCCGGGGCCGATCATGTTGTCCCACCAGCCCTCGGACTTGTCTTGGCCCTCGTACACGCCGGCCACATGGTGCGAGGCGTTCAGGGCGTGGCAGACCAGCACCGCGTTGGACTTGTCGGCATTGAGCGTGCCGTAGGTCTCGTAACTCAAAGAGTAGCCGTGGATGGACGCCCCGCTTTGCAACTGCAAAGGAGCATCAAAGCGCATGGTTTGGGGTGTGGCAATCAGCATAAAAACAAAACCCGGCAACGCTAAACGCGGGCCGGGTTGCAATGCCTGAAGGCGGGTCCGTGTTTAGCTGAATTTATTAAGCGCCCGCAAGCTGGAGCAAATTGGCGCTGTGGGTTGCGAGTATATCAACGGCACGCATTTTTGCGATCAAGGGCGCAATGCACCAGCTTGGACTGGTTGGCGTGTTTTTTGCTTAATTTTGGTGCGCAAAGCAGTTTCAAGCTGTTTTTGCACCAAGCACAAGCATTTAACGACCAAAGGACTCGTATGGAAGCACTAAAACAGGGCGCGGATGCCTTGTTCATTTTGTTGGGCGCAATCATGGTGCTGGCCATGCATGCCGGCTTTGCCTTTTTAGAGCTGGGCACCGTCCGCCGCAAAAACCAAGTGAACGCGCTGGTGAAAATTCTGGTGGACTTTTCGGTGTCCACCGTGGTGTATTTTGCGGTGGGCTACGGTGTAGCGTATGGCACCCATTTCTTTATCGGAGCCGAGCAGCTGGCCGCGCAAAACGGCTACGCGCTGGTCAAGTTTTTCTTCTTGCTGACCTTTGCAGCCGCGATTCCCGCCATTATTTCTGGGGGCATTGCCGAGCGAGCCAAGTTTTGGCCACAGCTGATTGCCACGGCCGTCATCGTGGGCGTGGTGTACCCCTTCTTTGAAGGCATTGCCTGGAACCAGCACTTCGGCGTGCAGGCCTGGATCAAGGAACTCACCGGCGACGAGTTTCACGACTTTGCCGGTAGCGTAGTGGTGCATGCCTTGGGCGGCTGGATCGCTTTGGGCGCCGTGCTCTTGTTGGGTGCCCGCAGCAACCGCTACCGCAAAGACGGTGCGATATCGGCCCACCCGCCAAGCAGCATTCCCTTTCTCGCGCTGGGCGCCTGGATCCTGATCGTGGGCTGGTTCGGCTTTAACGTGATGAGTGCACAAATGCTCGACAAAATGTCGGGACTGGTAGCCGTGAACTCGTTGATGGCCATGGTGGGTGGCACGCTGGTAGCCCTGCTCATGGGCAAAAACGACCCCGGCTTTGTGCACAACGGCCCGCTCGCCGGCTTGGTGGCCGTGTGCGCGGGCTCTGACCTGATGCACCCATTGGGCGCGCTGGTCGTGGGCAGTGTAGCTGGCGCCATATTTGTGGTGATGTTCACCTTGACCCAAAACAAATGGAAGATTGACGACGTACTGGGCGTCTGGCCCTTGCACGGGCTGTGCGGCACCTGGGGCGGTATTGCGGCCGGCATTTTCGGTAGCAAGGCACTCGGCGGTTTGGGCGGCGTGAACTTGGGTGCTCAGCTTATTGGCACCGCGATGGGGGTGGCATGGGCGACCGCCGCCGGCTTTGTGGTGTACGGCGTACTCAAAGCCACCATGGGCCTGCGCATGAGCCAAGAAGAAGAATTCGACGGCGCCGACCTCTCCATCCACAAAATCAGCGCCAGCCCCGAGCGTGAAGCAAACTGGTAAATAGCTGGCACTTGCGCGCGATATCTGACTCCAGCCCAATAGATATAAGCGCAAGTAGCTATGAATTAGATAGCAACCATGCCTGAAGCTTCTCGCCGTGCAGGGGGCGGCTCCCCAGATAGCCTTGCATGACATCGCAACCCAGGTCGCGCAGCGTATCGCGCTCTGCAGGGGTTTCCACCCCTTCGGCGGTCACCATCAGGCCGAGGCCATGACCCATCTCGATCATGGCTTTGACCAGGCGTTGGGTGGCGGGCGCCGCATCAATGCCGTCCACAAAGCTGCGGTCAATTTTCAGCTCGCTCACCGGCAGCTTTTGCAAATACGCCAAGGAAGAGTACCCAGTGCCAAAGTCGTCAATCGACAGCGGCATTCCCTCGGCCCGCAGCGCGTGCAACAAGGCCACGCTCTTGGCCGGGTCCTCCATCAGGCCACTCTCGGTAATCTCCAAGCGCAGCCGTTTGGGAGCAACGCCACTGGCGGCAACCCGCTGCGCCAAGCGCTGCGCAAAGCCGGGGTCCTGCAAATCACGGGTGCTGAGGTTGACGGCGATTGTCAAGTCCGGATGGCTGTGCTGCCACTGCTGCAGGGTGCGCAGCGCCTCTGACAGCATCCAATCAGTCACCATGGTGATGTGGCCGGTCTGCTCGGCAAACGGCACAAACTCGGCCGGCGACACCATGCCCCGCTCCGGGTGAGCCCAGCGCACCAGCGCCTCGGCACCAACGGGACGGCCATCGTGCAAGCTGAACTTGGGCTGCAGCCACATTTGCAACTGCGATTGGGCCACCGCAACCCGCAAATCAGACACCAAACTCAAATGCCCCAGGCGGGCCGCCTCTTGGGCCTCGCTGTACCAGGCAAAACCGCCCGGTGCGCGCTTGGCACTGTGCAATGCCACCTCGGCATTGCGGAGCAAGGTCGACAGGCTGTGGGGAGTAGACCGTGGTGCGGCAATTACCGGCGTATCGGCACAGCCATACGCGACCGCCAAATCAACCAAATGGCCACTGCACGCCACGGTGGGTGCCATGGCAGCATCCAGCAGCTGGTGCAGGCGAGTGATAGCTTCGCGGTCAGGCACCACGACAGCCAGTGCAAACATGCCCCCTGTGAGACGTGCGAGCGTAGGACACGCCCCTATGAGCCCAAGCTCGACAGCCTGCGCCGCAACTTCCGAGGCGCGAACCGCCAACTCACGGATCAATGAATCGCCCGTGGTGTACCCCAGTGTCTCATTGACGCTTTTCAGGCGTGCTACATCCATCAACACCACCGTGTTGGCGGGGGTAGTAGCTGGCTGCAAGGGGGAGAGTAATGCTGTGCGGTTGGGCAAACCGGTCAAACCGTCTTGGTAGGCGAGCCGCACGATTTCTTGCTCCCGCTGCGAAACCGCTTCTGCCATGGTGTTGAGTGCGCGACCCACCCGGTCCACCTCACGGGTGCCGGTGCGGACCACACGCTGGGTGTAGTCGCCATCGGCAATCGTCAATGCCACTGCCTCGAGTTGCTGCAGGGGCACAACAATACCCCGCGCTGTACGCCATGCAACAACCACTGCCAGGCCCATGGCCAGCGCAGACACCAGGGCCAAGCCCGATATCACACGCTCCAGCAGAGCCAGCGCGTCGGACAAGCGGGTCTCCGCGCGCTCCCGCTCGCGCTGCTGCAATGCTTTGGACGACTCCAGCAGCTCACGCAGCGCAGGGTTGACCTCTGCATTCAAGATACGCACTGCGGCGGACAGGTCTTCGGCCTCAATTTGATCGACGGTATTGATAAACGCGTCGGCATAGCGCTGCCGGCGCTCCACCAAAAGGCCCAAGGTGGCCTCTTGGTGCGCGTCCATCAAGTCTTGAGATAGCGTTTGAATGAGTCCATCGAGGGTACGGTTGCGTTCGTCGACTACGGCATATTCCTGCACCCGCTCGGCGCGGGTGGCATGCACCAGCCGGACCAGAGCGCTACCGGCACCTTCGATCTGTTGAGATAGCGTTTGCACCCGCAACAGGCGCTGCATATCGCCATAGGCAAATTGCTGAGTCAGGCTAGTGACCAGTCGCAACTGCCACGCGCCCTGCGCTAGCGCCAGTAGCAGCAAAAGCACCAAAGCACCCAATGCCCATGCCAGCCGGGCTGCAATACTGCAAGGCAATAGCCTGGCCCAACCCCGCGGAGAAATGGTGTGGGGAGGGTGCGACATACGCCAAATTAAACAGTAGTCAGCCAGCGCTTGTGTAGAAATTTATCGAGCGCCCAGCTGCCGGGCCCATACAACGCCAAACCCATGAGCAACACCCCCCAAGTGACGTGCAGCTGCAAAGCAGCGGGAGCGATGTCACTCAATGACAGCACGGCCACCAGATTCACCACGCTCAGGCCCAGTGCAGCAAGGCGACCACCCAAGCCCAACACCAACAGCGCGGGCAACACGAGCTCTCCGCCGGTTCCCAGCCAGGCGGCTAACTGAGGCGACAGGAAGGGCACGTGGTATTCCTCGGAGAAGAGCAGCATTGTCGTGTCCCAGTCGCGCAGCTTGGTCAACCCGGCACTGAAGAAAACCTGCGCCACATACAGGCGCGCCAGCAGCGCCGCGGGCGCCTGAAGCGCGTCCAAGACAGCGTGGCAGGTTCTCACCAGACGGCGTGCCGCAAAGGTCCACGCAGAGCGGGTCCGGGGGAAATACACAGGTGCAGAGGTATTCACATCAAGCCTTGTCATCTATTTAAACCTACGCGCCAACAGCCGGGTCAGGGTCGGCCGCCCGAACATGAACTGCGAGGAGCAGCCCCGTCTGCACCGCCAATGGCAACCAGGCGGCTACATCCAAGGCGGGCGCGGCATCTAAGGCCGCGCCAAGATCGCCTTGGGCCAACAATACGGATAAAGCCTCTGCCTCTCCAGGCATGGCCAAGCGCACCTTCGGGCGGAACCCTTGGCGCCAGTACACCGCCGTTTGGCCGATGCCATCGTCCATCAGCGCACGTACTTCTTCAAAACCCGGCGATTCCGGCTGGTGAGCCGCCCAAATAGCAACGACCGGCCAAGCACTTGGCACCACGCCTGCACCCGGAGCGAGTTGCAAAGTCAATTGATTCGGGTCATGAGATGCCAGAAGCGAAAAGCTGCTTGCATCCACAAGCTGGTCCGCAGCGCCGGCCGCTTGGTGCAGCGCCCATTCGAGGCGGGCGATATCGGGCAGATAAGGGGTATCCCGCAGCTGCGGGCTTTCAGCCATAAATGCACCCAGTCCATCGCCCCATTGGGCAAGGTCACCGCGCACGGGAGGTTGTGCGTGCCACAGTGCGCGGGCGAGGTCATCCATACTGTCCTGCCCCAACAGCTGAGTGACAACGGGGTAAGCTGCTGACAATGTACGGCGCGCCAGCGCATGGCCATTGGATTGATAGGCTTTTAGCCCTCTAGCCCCCGTATCTATTGCCAAGTTAGCTATGTTTTTCATAGCATCTTGTGCGGGGGTGTCAAACAACGCGCGCACCAGTGCTTGCTGCTGTGCGAGCAAGCCGCTCATAGCAAACCCTCGCGCGATGCGATTGGGGCGTTCTGGACCTCGCAGCCCAACGCACGGGCACGGGCCACCTCGCCCAACAGCACATCGAGTTCGGGAACATCGGTATCCCACTCAATCAGGGTGGGCACATCGCCAAAGCGCCGGAGCGCATCGCGATACAAAGTCCAGATCTCCTCGCATACGCGACTGCCATGGTCATCGATAACGATATGGCCGTGCTCGTCATGCACCTCGCAATGGCCCGCAAGGTGCAGTTCTCCCACGTGTTGCGGCGGGATGGCTCTCAACCACTCCCGGCACGCGACCAAGGGGTCTTTAATCAAACCCTGGATCTGTGCGTTCAAGGCGTTCACATAAATGTTGTTGATGTCCAACAAGAGAGTGCAGCCAGTGCGCTCAGCAAGCGCGACCAAAAAATCTGGCTCGGTCCACTCCCTCTCCCCGGACGGAAGTCGCCAGCTGAGGTAAGCCGACAGGTTCTCCACCATGAAGCGCCGTTGCAAACGATCTTGCACCTGTTGCACGTGGGTGCAGAGTACCGCCAAAGCTTCATCGGTGAAAGGCAGAGGTAGCAAGTCAGAGGCGTGCACCTGACTGACCTGTGAAGCAGCCCCGTAAGGTGCACGCGCGAAAGATGCGTGGTCGCTTACTCGCACCGGGTCTATGCGCTGGACCAGCCATGCCAGTCGGTCAAGGTGCCACGGGTCCAAACCCGCTGCGGAGCCCAGCGACAAACCGACACCGTGCAAACTCACCGGGTAGTGCGACCGGCCTTGCTCTAAGACCGCAAGTGCAGCTCCGCCAGGGGCGAAGAAATTCTCTGAGTGGACTTCGAGGAAGTCCAAGGCAGGCTGCCGTTGAAGCAACTCGGCGTAATGGGGATGCCGCCACCCAATGCCCACTGGTGCTTGGCCTCTTTCGTGCAAAGAGGTATCAGCAGGGCTAGACACAGGCGGGCGGACTTTCAATGTAGAGATAGTCGATTACATCTTCGGGGCCATGGTGCTGCCCTTCATGCTGGCACAAGTACCTTTGGCCACGTATTTCCATTCGCCTTTGTCCATGTCAACCTTGGCTTGACCTGCGCAGGAGTGGCTACCGGAGGCATTGGCACAATCGTTTTGACCTGCTTTGGCGATGCCGTAGCACTTCTCTTTTTCCTGTGCAGCCACAGGTGCAGTGGCCAAAGCCATGGTCATTAAAGTGGCAGCAGTAGCGGCGAGCAGAGCGCGTTGGTTCATGTCAAAACTCCTTCAAGTGGTAGGGTGAAATTACCGACAAATAACCATTCAGCATCTGTTGCGCTTTGCCGCAGCGCTGTGGTTGATGGTTAGTACTGCGGCAGGCACTTTTCTTACGCTACTGCATAAAAAATCTCAAACAAGCCCCGTACACTGCTTGCCTCTCGACTGGGACTCCCATGCACAGCTTTGAACAACAGGTTGCCGGACACCGGGACTATCTCTATAAATTCGCCCGCATGCAACTGCGCAACGATGCGTGGGCAGAAGACGCCGTCTCCGAGACTCTCCTGGCCGCGTTGGTCAAACCTCAAGCCTTCGAGCAACGTAGCCAGCTCAAAACATGGCTGGTTGGTATTCTGAAACATAAGGTCATTGATGCGCTGCGCCACCACAGTCGCGAAATCACGGCTGCAAGCAGCAGCGAAGATGACGACACAGATCCCCTTGAGTTGTTGAACTTTAGAACAGACGGTCACTTCACTGAAGCGCCCGCTGAGTGGGGCAATCCTGAACAGCAGACACAAAGCCGCCAGTTCTTCGAGGTCTTAGAGGCCTGCGCGGATCGACTCCCACCGGCGCAAGGACGGTTGTTTTTAATGCGGGAGTGGCTTGAGCTTTCTAGCGATGAAATCTGTAAGGAATTGAATCTGACGCCGACGAACCTGTACGTCCAACTCCACCGCGCCCGTTTGCGCTTGCGCGAGTGTCTTGAAATGAACTGGTTCCAGAAAGTAGGGGCTACATGACCTTCTTACGTCGCACCTGCAAAGAAGCTGCCGCCCTGATGGTGGCGCGCGAAGACCGAATACTGTCACTCGATGACAAGGTAGCACTCTATTTCCACTTGATGGCATGCAAGACATGCCCGCGCTTTGAAAAACAGTTACTCACTTTGCGGCATAGCATGCGGGAGTGGCGGCACTACCGCGAAAACGATATCGATTCTGCCGGCTAGCCTGAAAAAACAAGAAAAATTAGGTTTCAGCAGCAAAGTAACGCATAATGGTCTCGCATTGCCGAAATATCGGTATGCAAGTTTGCGGTGAAGTGTCAGTTTCGCGTCTGCTTTAAGTCTTCAATGGTTTGTTGATTGCGGTTAAGGACTCCATCGCGTTTTGAGTTATTTTGAGGAGTCCCTCCATGGGCAACAAACTTTACGTGGGCAACCTGCCTTATTCTTTCCGTGACGAAGACCTGCAACAAGCGTTTGCAGCACACGGTTCTGTTTCCAGCGCCAAAGTCATGATGGAACGCGACACAGGTCGCTCCAAGGGTTTCGGCTTTGTGGAAATGGGCAGCGATGCTGAAGCACAAACCGCTATCAACGCAATGAACGGTCAGCAATTCGGTGGCCGCGGTCTCGTGGTGAACGAAGCACGTCCGATGGAGCCACGTCCTCCACGTTCCGGCGGCTTCGGCGGCGGCGGTGGCGGCTACGGTGGTGGCGGCCGTTCCGGTGGCGGCGGCTTTGGTGGCGGCGGTGACCGTTCCGGTGGCGGCGGCTACGGCGGCGGTGGCCGTTCCGGTGGCGGCGGCTACGGTGGCGGCGGTGACCGTTCCGGTGGCGGCGGCTACGGCGGTGGCCGTTCCAGCTACTAAGCCAGGAACTGCTTCTGCAGAACTAAAAAGGGACCCTCGGGTCCCTTTTTGCATGGTGACCTTTACTTTCAGGCTTCGTCTGCCCTACGTTTACGCGGACGTCCCGCCAAAACACGGTCAAACCATGCATCAGGCAAGGCCCGCAGCATCTTTGCAACCCAACCCATCTGCCATGGAATCACGCGGTAGCGATCACCGCGTTGCACCGCGTCGAAGGCTCTATCTGCAAAAACCTCCGGCCGCATCAAGAATGGCATGGAGTACCGGTTCTGTCGGGTCAGGGGGGTGTCTATATAACCGGGGCAAATCGTCACAACCTGCACTCCACTTGCACGCAGCTCCCCGCGCAATGATTCGCAATAGGCGATAACTGCAGCTTTACTTGCGCAGTAGGCCCCGTGCCCGGGTAATCCACGAATACCGGCCACACTGCCAATCCCCACCAGACGACCGGACCCCCTCTGCTCCATCGCCTGCACAAAAGGGTGGAAAGTAGCTGCCAACCCGAGGTTGTTGGTGGCGAAAGTACGCTGCATGACGTCCAGATCAGTCCGCACACCGGTATCCATTCCAATACTAATGCCCGCATTGGCCACCACCACATCCGGCAGACCTTGCGCCTGAATACATTGCTGCCCAGCTGCGACGATGCTCTCGATATCAGACACATCGGCGCTGTAAACCCGGAAACGTTGGGGATCCAGATTCTCGGCTTGCGCCCATGTGTGAATCTCCGCCGTACGGCGAGCCGCTAGTGCAAGCGAATAGCCCGCGTCATAAAACCGCTTGGCAAGCGCTTGGCCGATGCCGCTGGAGGCGCCTGTGATGAAAATCAGTGGAGGCATATGTTCATTCTTTGAATGCTGTTGGAGTCAGCGCTTGCTCGGAATCAACGTGCCACGCACGCGACCTTGCAGAAGCATGGTTTGCTGCACATTGTCAAAGTCCAGGCTATCTGCGGTGAAAACATCTTGGCCGCGACGCAGTTCCACAGGCTTGTGGGACTTTACTTGCTCAGTGTCCATAAAGGCATGCAAAAACTCTCCGCGGTATTCAGAGCGAGGCTGTGCAGGCGCCGAGCCTACTGCAGTTGCCGCCTCTCGAACGACCACCGCGTTGCCCATTAGCTGTACCTCTGAGCCATCCTCGTTGGCCAAGCCTTTGTTGGCCGTCGCCGTCGTCAAGCGACCGCTGGCGTCGAAAGAGCGGATGCGGATGGCATCAATTTCCATCCACTTCGTGTCAGGGTAGTGTTTGGCGACATCGCCCGCCACCTCGGATCGCAAGCGGCCTGTTGCGTCAAAGGTTTTCACCTTGAAACCATGCATGAAGTAGTCGGGCTCGTGCCCGCGTACCCGCTCCGGCACTTGAGGCCCGGATACAGGCGTACTACGCACCAACCAATAGGTACCTAGAGCCAACACCCCCATCACCAACACCGGGAGATACAGCATGAGCCGCTCCCACGCTGCGTACAAAATGCCTTTCACCGCAAGTAAGGCTTCAGGAGCCCCGCGTAGCGACCACTGGCAACCAACAAGACGTCACACACCTCGCGCACGGCCCCATGACCGCCGGCAGCACGTGTCACGTAATGAGCACGACCACTCACCTCCGTATGGGCATTTATCGGAGCACAGGCAAAGCGAGCGTGCTCCATCATGGGCAGATCCGGCCAGTCATCGCCCATCGCTGCGGCCTGGTCCCAAGTCAGCCCCAATTCGGTCAAAATTTCTTCGGCAGCCGGTTGTTTGTCCTCCGTTCCGAAACGCGCATGGTGCACGCCCAGCGCCTGGAGACGGACCCGCAGCGCGGAGGAATCTCGCCCGGTCACCACGGCAGGTGTGATGCCAGCTTTTTGCAGTAGCTTCAGTCCGTGGCCATCTAAAGTATTGAAGCGCTTGCTGGTTTCGCCCTCCGCAGTGAAATGCAGGCCACCATCCGTCAATACGCCGTCGACGTCAAGAAACAGAACGCGAATGCCTTGCGCTTTAAGAAGCAGCTCTGCGGGAAAGTTGAGAAAAGGTGTCATCAAATGACCTTGGCCCGCATCAAATCGTTGCTGTTGACTGCGCCGCACAAGCGGCCAGCTTCATCGACCACCAGGACGCTGGTAATGCGTCGCGCCTCCATGAGATCCGCAGCATCAACCGCCAAGGCGTGCGCACTGATAGTGCATGGGGACGCGTGCATGACTTCGGCTGCTGTTTTGCCCCGCAAGTCGGCGCCTTGCTCCACCAAGCGACGCAAATCACCGTCGGTAAATATGCCCAAGACATCACCTGCCTCTGACACGATAGCCGTAGCGCCCAAGCCTTTGCTGCTCATTTCGCGCATTAACTCACTGAAGTTTGCACCCGGCAAAACTCGGGGCACAGCATCTCCAATGCGCATGACATCCGACACATGCGTCAGCAACTTGCGCCCCAAGGCCCCGCCCGGGTGCGAACGGGCAAAGTCCTCCGCCCGGAACCCTCGTGCATCCAACAGCGCCACAGCCAATGCATCGCCCATCGCGAGCTGGGCCGTGGTGCTTGCGGTGGGCGCCAAATTCAACGGGCATGCTTCTTTGCTGACCGCGGTATCGATCCAAATAGTGGCATGTAGCGCCATCGTGCTTTGACCATTACCAGTCATGGCGACCAAGGGGATACCGAGGCGCTTGAGCACCGGCAGAATCGCAGCTACCTCTTGTGACTCACCGCTGTTGGAAATCATGAGCACCAAATCGAAGGTGGTGACCATGCCCAGATCGCCGTGACTGGCTTCACCCGGATGCACAAACATCGCAGGGGTACCAGTAGAAGCCAAGGTTGCCGCTATCTTGCGGCCTACATGCCCGCTTTTGCCCATGCCCATGACGACGACCCGGCCCGGGATCTGCAAGATGGCTTCAACTGCCCGGGTAAAGCCCTGCCCTACGCGGGCTTTCAGCCCCTGTATAGCCGCAGCCTCGATATCAAATGTTTCACGGGCGAGGTCAATAGCCCGCTGGGCATTGAAAGCGGGAGCCGCTGCAGTAGATGCTGTCATCCCGACATTTTATAGAGCGCATGTCTCTTGCTAGTATCCGTGCATGTCCGGTTTAGAAATTACTCTGCTCTACCTGTTGGCCGCTGTGCTCGGCGTTGTGGTGTGCCGCTCGCTGAAGCTCCCCCCCATGCTGGGATATCTGGCGGTAGGCGTGGTGATTGGGCCAAATGCTCTTGCACTTTCGCAGAACTCGGAAGCGGTAAGGCACCTTGGGGAATTTGGCGTCGTTTTTTTGATGTTCGTGATCGGACTGGAGTTCAACCTGCCGCGCCTGCGCGCGATGCGACAGCATGTTTTCGGCCTCGGGCTCTTGCAAGTGACGCTCACCATTCTGCTGGCTACAGGCTTAACTCTGGGGCTATCCATCTGGCTGTCCGGAGCATGGAGCCTGGGATGGCAAGCCGCTTTGGCCCTCTCAAGTGCGCTCGCAATGAGCAGCACGGCAATCGTCGTGAAGCTCATGATCGAGAGATTGGAGCTAGAGTCTGAACACGGCAAACGGGTGATGGGCGTTTTGCTGTTTCAGGACTTGGCGGTAGTGCCGCTGCTGGTGTTGATACCCGCGCTCAGCGCTTCAGGTGAGGCTTTGTTTGAAGCACTAGCGTGGGCGGCCGTAAAAGCCACCGTGCTGGTGACGGTGTTGCTGGTGGGTGGCCAGCATCTGATGCGGCGTTGGCTCACCATCGTCGTGCGGCGCAAAAGCGACGAGCTATTTGTGCTCAATTTGTTGCTCATCACGCTCGGACTGGCCTGGTTGACCGAGATGGCCGGACTGAGCTTGGCGCTAGGCGCTTTTATCGCCGGTATGCTGATTTCCGAGACCGAGTACAAGCACCAGGTGGAGACCGATATACGCCCCTTCCACGACGTGCTGCTTGGCTTGTTTTTCATCAGCATCGGAATGCTTCTGGACTGGAGATTGGTCTTGGAACGATGGCCGCTGGTGTTGCTGTTGGTGGTGGTACCCACCGTGTTTAAAGCGGCCTTGGTTGCCGCCATTGCCCGGGTTCTAGGCTCAACGGCAGGGGTTTCCATCCGTACCGGACTTTATCTTGCACAGGCGGGCGAATTCGGTTTTGTCTTGCTGACCTTGGCGCAAAAGAACGCATTGGTTCCCCCGGAGCTGCTGAACCCGATATTGGCGGCTATGGTGCTGTCGATGTTGATCACGCCTTTTATTGTGATGAACACCAACCGGATTGTGATGAAGCTGGTGAGCAGTGAGTGGTTGCAACAATCGCTGCAAATGACCTCAATTGCCCGCAAATCGATCAACGCCAACCGGCACGTGATCATTTGCGGCTACGGGCGTTGTGGCCAGAACTTGGCGCGCATGTTGGAACGGGAGGGGATTCCCTACATGGCCCTTGACCTGGACCCCGATCGGGTGCGGCAGGCGGCGGCAGCTGGTGACTCGGTGGTCTTCGGCGATGCGGCCCGCCTGCAGGCGCTGATGGCGGCTGGCCTTGCGCGTGCAAGCGCTGTGGTTATTACATATTTAGATGTACCCGGCGCGCTCAAGGTTCTGGCCAACACCCGGTCCCATGCGCCTCAGGTGCCAGTGATTGTGCGCACCCAGGACGATCAAAATCTGGAAAAACTCCAAGAAGCCGGCGCGACTGAAGTAGTCCCCGAGGCCATCGAAGGCTCCCTGATGTTGGCGAGTCACGCGTTGGCGCTGGTGGGGGTGCCAATGCGACGCGTTATCCGCATCGTGCAAGAACAACGCGATGCGCGTTACAACCTGCTCAAAGGCTTCTTTCATGGAGCGGACGATAACTCCGTCGATGAGTTGCAGAACGAGCGGCTTGCCACGGTCAGCCTTCCTGCAGCGTTCAAGTCCAGTGGGCAACCGGTCGCGACTTTCCAGCTTGACCGCCTCGGAGTTCGTCTGGTCAGCCTGCGGCGGGCTAGCGGTGCACAGATTGCAGTGGACGAGTCAGTCTGTATCCAAGGTGGGGACACACTGGTACTTAGTGGCAAAGCCGTTGAATTGGCTACCGCTGAACAAAAACTGCTGAAAGGCTTATAAGGTCTGCCGGACTTGGGCGCACAATAGCTCCCGCGCCACATTGGCGCTTTTTTCATGAGTCTTCTATGCAACATCTGAGCATTAATCAGTATCTTCGTGACCACATCCGGACAGTTCCTGATTGGCCGACGCCGGGAGTGCAGTTCCGTGACATCACCCCTTTGCTGCAAGATGCCAAGGTATTTCGGGTCTTGATCGACGCCTTCGTGCACCGTTATATGGACCCCGCGATGCGGCCTGATGTCGTTGCGGGGCTGGATGCACGCGGCTTTATTTTGGGTGCCGTCGTGGCTTATGAGCTCAACATCGGTTTCGTGCCGATCCGAAAAAAGGGCAAACTGCCTTTCACCACCGTCGAAGAGACTTACGAGCTGGAATACGGCAGCGCAACCGTGGAACTCCATACCGATGCCGTAAAGCCGGGCGACCGGGTGCTATTGATAGACGATCTGATCGCGACCGGGGGCACCATGATGGCGGGGAGAAAACTATTGGAGCGGCAAGGGGCCCATGTGATGGAAGGTGCTGCCATCGTAGACCTGCCGGAGTTGGGTGGCTCGCAGAAGCTGCGTGATTCGGGCCTGCCGCTGTTTACCTTGGTGGACTTTTCCGGCCACTGAAAGCAGCACGGGTAACGGCGGACCGAACCGGCTCAGTTCAGTTCAGTTCAGTTCAGTTCAGTTCGCCGTATTGTGTCGTACCCAAAGGAAACAAGCGCTCGTTCAACTCTGCATCACTGAAGCGAACGGGGGCTGGGTTCCGCTTGGCGGACTTGATGATCTCTCCCGGTGCAGACAAGGCAGGCGCGGCGGGCACCGACGAAAGTGCACGCTTGAAGGCCTCAATCTCTGAAGGTTGAAGCGGCTCAAATCGCTCCGCTTGGCTCGGATTTGCCTGTGAGTGAACAGGCTGGGGCTGTTCGTTCATGCCCAGTTGTTCATTGATGCGCCAGTACATGGCAGTCACCAGCAAGTCGTGGCGATTCTTCGCAATTTTCCCGATATGGCTTTCGATACCGAGCAGCAACTTGGCATCGCGCACATTGTGCTCAGCCAAATCCACCATGATCAAGTACTGGCGTCCCCGTGAGTCCAGAGACAAAACTTTGAACTTGTAGCTGCCGGAGAGTAGCCCTGCACCTGTCATCGACTCACGGACAACAGCATACAAAGACTCTCGACGCTCATTACGTTCGGCCTTGCGGCCATGCGGCTCTTGTGCGTCCGCGGAAAGCGCTTTTTTCGCACGGGAGCGTGTACCGGCACTCCGACCCGACGGGGCGCCAGGCGTTACAGGGTGTGTGGTGTCTGCCGAACGGCTAAACCATTTGAAAAAAGACATCAGAACTAGTCCTTCCCTTGAAAGCACGGCATCCGACTATTTGCCAATACAAAACTTCGAAAAAATGACGCCCAGCAAGTCATCGGCACCGAATTCACCAGTGATTCGGTTGAGCGCATTCTGACCCAAACGCAGCTCTTCGGCGAGCAGGTCCAGGGCGTTGCTACCATTCGCCAGCAAATCAGAAGCCTGCGCCAAATGGTCGGCCACTTCCTTCAAAGCGTGCAAATGGCGCTGCCTTGCGATAAAGGTGCCCCCTTGGGCGGGCTGCCAACCCGCCGCCTCCAGGAGGCGTGAGCGCAGAGTGTCAAGGCCCGCCCCTGTCTTCGCGGAAAGTACGAGCCCATCATCAGAAGAAGCCCGTGGATGGGCATCGGTTTTATTCCAGACATGGATGACCGGCACCTTCTGAGGCAGTTTTTGGGCTATCGTGGCCGCTATATCTGCGTCAGCTGCTATGTAATCAGGAGCACTGCAACGGGTTAAGTCGTGCAAAAACACGACCGCATCTGCGGCAGTAATAGCTTCCCAGGCACGCGCAATGCCGATTTGCTCCACGGCATCTTCGCTTGCGCGCAAACCCGCCGTGTCGATGATGTGCAGTGGCACGCCCTCGATCTGGATGGTTTCCTGCACTTTGTCGCGGGTGGTCCCGGCGATCGGCGTCACGATGGCGAGTTCGGCACCCGCCAGCGCGTTGAGCAAGGACGATTTACCGGCATTCGGCTGCCCGGCAATCACCACCTTCATGCCCTCACGCAGCAGCGCGCCTTGTGCGGCTTTGGCTTGCACCGCGAGCAACGCGGTTTGTAAGCGCTGCAACTGGCCCACAGCATCCGCTTTTTCAAGGAAATCAATTTCCTCTTCGGGGAAATCCAGCGTGGCCTCTACCAGCATGCGCAGGTGAATCAAGGCATCGCGCAAGGAGGCGACCTGTGCTGAAAAAACACCCGAGAGAGACTGGCTGGCACTGCGTGCAGCGGCCTCCGTGCTTGCATCGATCAAGTCCGCAATCGCTTCCGCTTGCGCGAGGTCGAGCTTGTTGTTCAAAAACGCACGTTGGGTGAATTCACCGGGATCCGCCAAGCGCAAGGCGGGCAAAACCATGCCTTCACCACCGTGCCCGGGCTGAGCAGCTATCTCGAGGCATCGGGCGACCAGAAGCTGCAAAACAACCGGTCCACCATGCGCTTGCAGCTCGAGAACATCTTCGCCGGTGAATGAACGGGGCCCCGGAAAAAACAAAGCCAGTCCATGGTCAATGGGCTGGCCTTGCGCGTCGGGGAAGGGGAGGTAAGTTGCTTCGCGCGGCACCAGTGTGCGCCCGAAGAACGCCTCGGTGAACGCAAGCAGCGATTTGCCGCTCACCCTCACGATGCCGACGGCGCCACGGCCAGAGGCCGTAGCGATGGCGGCAATCGGGTCCGTATGCCGTGACAGCACCTCGTCCCGGCCCGCTTACTTGAACTTCGGCAGATTGAACTGCGGTGGCACACCCATGCGGGTGTTGATGATCCACTGCTGTGCAATCGACAGAATGTTGTTAGTGATCCAGTACAGCACCAAGCCGGACGGGAAGAAGAAGAACATCACGCTGAACGCCAATGGCATGAACCACATCATCTTGGCTTGCAAAGGATCCGGAGGTGCCGGATTCAGCGCAGTTTGCAGCAAGGTCGTCAAGGTCATGACCACAGGCAGGATGAAGAATGGATCAGGCGAGGACAAATCCTGGATCCACAGAATCCACGGGGCGTTGCGCATTTCTACGCTGGACAACAACACCCAGTAGAGCGCAATGAAGACCGGGATCTGCACCATGATCGGGAAGCAACCACCCATGGGGTTCACCTTCTCTTCACGATAGATGCGCATCATCTCCTGTTGCATCTGCTGCGGGTTGTCCTTGAGACGTTCGCGCATTTCCATGATGCGTGGGTTCACCGCCTTCATCTTGGCCATGCTGGCATACGCTTTGGCATTGAGCCAGTAGAACGCGATCTTCAGCAACAGCACCAAAGCCACAATGGACCATCCCCAGTTCAGGATGAAGCTGTGCAGCTTGTCGAGCAACCAGTACAAAGGCTTGGCCAGAATGGTCAACCAACCATAGTCTTTCACCAGCTCCATGCCGGGCGCCAAAGCTTCAAGCTTTTTCTCCTCTTGGGGGCCCACAAACAGTTTGGCTTCCACTGCTTTGGTTTGGCCGGGTGCTACTGTTTCCAGCGGCGTAATCATGGTAGCTCGGTAGCAACAATCAGCAACCGTCGCCCCCACATCTCGCGCATCCAAAGAGAAAGTGCGTTTCACATCCGCAGGCAAAATCCAGGCGCTGGCGAAGTAGTGCTGCACCATGGCGATATAGCCGTTGGCGCTTTCCTTCTCAAAATCGGCTTTGCCTTTTTTGATGTCACTGAACTCGACCTTCTGGTACTTTTTGAGGTCGGTGTAAACCGCAGGGCCTGTGAAAGTGGAGTAGAAAGAAGACTCACCGGCAGGTTTGTTGCCGTCACGCACCAACTGCAAGTACAACTGGGGGTTCAGGGCCGTCGCGCCAGTGTTGATCACCTCATGCTTAACGGCAACATCGTAGGCACCCCGACGCAGTGTGTAAGTCTTTACTAGCTTGATACCGCCCGTGTCTTGCGAGGTGAAAACAAGTTTGAGCTCGTCTTGTCCGTCTTTGAGTGCCTTGTCACCACTCACCGCCATCACCGACTTGTGGGTCGGGAAGCTGTCCGGCGCCACGCCGCCGATCAACCCGGTCTGGGCTTGGTAATAACGATCCTTGGTGTCGTCCAACAAGACGAAATTGCGTGTCTTGTCGTTGGAGTCCAGATACTGCAAAAACTCAGTCCGCACCAATGCGCCACCTTGGGTGTCGAACGTCATTTTGAGCACATCTGTGCTGACCTCAAAACGCTCAGACGCCACGGCTACCGCAGACTCGGCCACTGGTGCTTGCCCTGCGACCGCTGGTGCAACGGGCACACCCGTTGATGCACTCACTGCAGGGGCGGGAGCCGACGCTGCTTTTTGTGCCGGATTAGGGAAGAAAGTGGCTTGCTTTCCGTTGTGGATCTGCCATTGATCCCACAACAGGACCATGGAGAACCCAAAGATCACCCACAAAATGGTGCGGCGAATATCGTTCATGAAGACTTCTTCTCAGAGGGGGATTGAATCAAGCGACGGAACAGTCGCGGCGCATTTTCAGGCACGGGATCGTGCCCACCCGCGCACCACGGGTGACAGCGCGCAAGACGCGCGACCATCAGATAGCTACCTATTGTCGCACCGTGCCGTTCGAGGGCTTCGAGCGCATACACAGAACATGTGGGGTTAAAGCGGCAAGCGGATCCTAGCCAGGGGCTCAGCATCAAGCGATAGCCACGCACCAAACCCATCAGGATCCGCTTCATCATCGCATCACCTGTGACGGGTCGAGCCCCGCCTTACCGGGCAACGGGCCCACAATTTGGCCGAAAAGATCCATCAGTTCGCTGCGCACCGCCGCTCTCAGGGCATCCGACGTAGCGCTCACAAAGACTTTGCGATCAAAGTCGCGCCGCAAACGGATCAAGTGGGCTTTTTCTTTCAGCAACGGAGCAAACTCAGCCCCCAAGCTGTACACCTGGCGCTTGATCGTATTGCGGGTCACCGCCCGTTTGGCCCAGCGCTTGGGTGCCATCGCTCCCAACCAGAAGCCTGGCTCCGGAAAAACGGAAGGATTTGCATCTACGCCAGAAACACCAACAGCGCAGCAATGCAAAGCAAAGTGCGCTGTTTTTGAAACCGTAGAGCCACCCAGAACCGCTTGGAACTGGGCGCGCGTTTGAAGGCGCTTAACGGCAGGCAGCCTGCCGATGTGCGGTTCCGCTATCACCAAAAGCCAAAAGCTCTGGTTTGCGAAGCCGTCTTAGACAGCCAGACGCTTGCGGCCTTTGGCGCGGCGTGCATTGATCACAGCGCGGCCGCCGCGAGTCTTCATGCGGACCAGGAAACCGTGGGTACGTGCGCGACGGATTTTGGAAGGTTGGTATGTGCGTTTCATGAAATTTTCCTAACAGGCTCAGTGGTATCTGCGTGGCCCGCTAGTGCTACTCACCAGGGACTCGATAACGCAGATTTCGGTCTTATCGCCCCGAACACAATCAGGGGAACCGCGGATTATCGCAAATTTTCCCAAGCAGGGCAACACCTTAGGTGGCAATCAGATTCTTTTGCACGAACTGCGGCCATCCCGGTCGACAATGTGGATAAAGTATTGATAAATTAGAATGCGCTTCGCAGCAAACAACAACTATCCACAGAAGCTGACCCGCACAATGACCCAGGGCTCCCTCCCTTCCTCCCACGACGGCTCCAATTTTGAACTCGGGCAAAGCCTGTGGCAGAGTTGCGTCGATCAGCTCGCCCAAGAGCTTCCCGAGCAACAGTTCAACACTTGGATCAAGCCACTCACCGCCCTCGTTCATGAGGACATGTCCAAGATTACCGTGTTTGTCGCTAATCGCTTCAAACTCGACTGGGTTCGCGCCCAATATAGCCAGCGCATTGCCGGCATGCTTGAAAAGCTTTACGGGCAGGCCGTAGCAGTTGAGTTAGTGATCACTCCGCGAGAAGCGCCGGTGCGCCCGACTGCAGCGCCCCGTGCCGCGGAGGTGCCTGCTGCCATCGAAGAAGTCGAGGTGGGCGAAGACCGCTTCGCCGGCGTTCCCAAAAGCCGCCTCAACAGCATGCTCACCTTCGAGAGCTTGGTGGAAGGCACCGCCAACCGCATGGCGCGTGCAGCCGCCATGCATGTGGCCACCATGCCCGGGCACCTGTACAACCCCCTGTTCATCTATGGTGGCGTAGGCTTGGGCAAGACCCACTTGATGCACGCCGTAGGTAACCGCTTGCTTGTGGATAAACCCGGATCCAAGGTGCTTTACATCCACGCAGAACAATTTGTGTCAGATGTCGTCAAGGCCTATCAGCGCAAGACTTTTGACGAGTTCAAAGAGCGATACCACTCCCTGGACCTGCTATTGATCGACGATGTGCAGTTTTTTGCCAACAAAGATCGCACCCAGGAAGAGTTCTTCAATGCCTTTGAGGCGCTGCTGGCCAAGAAGTCCCACATCGTGATGACCAGCGATACCTATCCCAAGGGTCTGGCCGACATTCACGAGCGTTTGGTATCCCGTTTTGACTCCGGCCTGACGGTGGCCATCGAGCCACCGGAACTGGAAATGCGGGTCGCAATTCTGATCAACAAGGCGCATGCCGAGGGCTCTGAAATGCCTGAAGAAGTCGCGTTTTTCGTGGCGAAAAACGTGCGCTCCAACGTCCGCGAGCTCGAAGGCGCGCTGCGCAAAATCCTGGCGTACTCGCGCTTTAACCAGAAGGAAATCTCCATCCAACTGGCCCGCGAAGCCCTGCGTGACTTGCTGTCGATCCAGAACCGGCAGATCTCGGTGGAAAACATCCAAAAAACCGTGGCCGACTACTACAAGATCAAGGTCGCGGACATGTATTCCAAGAAGCGTCCGGCGAGCATTGCCCGGCCGCGCCAGATTGCGATGTATCTGGCGAAAGAACTGACCCAAAAGAGCCTACCGGAAATCGGCGAGCTATTCGGTGGGCGCGATCACACGACGGTTTTGCACGCCGTACGAAAAATCGGCGGCGAGCGCCAGCAACTGACCGAACTGAACCAGCAGCTACACGTTCTGGAGCAAACGCTCAAGGGTTAAGGGTAAAAACAGAGGCAAGCCCCCGTAAGTCACTGAAAAAACAGGGAAAATGGTGGGATTGTTTGTTTGGCAGAGATTCACAAAGAGGTTGACATGATCGTATTGAAGGCAACGCAAGACAAGGTCTTATCGGTTCTGCAATCGGTGGCCGGTATTGTTGAGCGCCGCCACACCTTGCCCATTCTTGCCAACGTACTGCTGCGCAAGACCGGCACCTCCCTGCAACTCACCACCAGCGACCTCGAAATCCAGATCCGTACCACGGCAGAACTGGGCGGCGACACCGGCAACTTCACCACCACCATCGGTGCGCGCAAGCTGATCGACATTCTGCGCACCATGCCCGGTGACCAGACCGTGTCCCTCGAATCCAGCCAAAGCAAAATCATCCTCAAGGGCGGCAAGAGCAAGTTCACGCTGCAGACCATGCAGGCGGAAGACTTTCCGCTAGTTCAGGAAAGCGCCAGCTTCGGCCCTGTCTTCAGCGTGCCGCAAAAAACCCTGAAGGACCTGCTGAGCCAGGTGTCCTTCGCCATGGCGGTCCACGACATCCGCTACTACCTCAACGGCATTTTGTTTGTGGCCGAAGGCAAGCAGCTCAGCCTGGTCGCCACCGACGGTCACCGTCTGGCATTCGCCTCCGCGACGCTTGATGTGGAAGTGCCCAAGCAAGAGGTCATCCTGCCGCGCAAGACAGTGATCGAGTTGCAGCGCTTGCTATCTGATGCCGAAGGCGCCATCGAGATGCAATTCGCCAACAACCAGGCCAAATTCACTTTCGACGGCATGGAATTCGTGACCAAGCTGGTGGAAGGCAAATTCCCCGACTACAACCGCGTCATCCCCAAGAACCACAAGAACAGCATCACCCTGGGCCGCGAAGCGCTGCTCAAGACGCTGCAACGCACCGCCATCCTGACCAGCGACAAGTTCAAGGGCGTGCGCCTGAACATTGATCCCGGCAGCCTGCGCGTAGCGTCCAACAACGCCGAGCAGGAAGAAGCAGTGGACGAGTTGGACATCGACTACGGCGGTGACAGCATCGAAATCGGCTTCAACGTGACCTACCTGATTGATGCACTGAGCAATATGAGCCAGGACATGGTGAAAGTAGAGCTGTCAGACGGCAACAGTTCTGCCCTGATCACCATCCCCGACAACACGACCTTCAAGTATGTCGTGATGCCCATGAGAATCTGACGCTATAAAAATAGTAGCTACCCGCGCAATCAAACCCCCACCTACCGGGGGTTTGGTCATTCAAGAGTTTGAGATTTTTCGAAGAGAAGTTAGCCATGACTGAAGAAAACAAGTCGGTTTCCACCCCTGAAAACGCCGATGGCGCTGTGCACACGGGCGAGGGCGGAGCCGACAGTTCCAACTTCCAGCCCACCATCGACACCAACCAAGCCGGTGCGACTGAGGCCTATGGCGAAGGCTCGATCCAGATTCTTGAAGGCCTGGAGGCCGTGCGCAAGCGCCCCGGCATGTACATCGGTGACACGTCGGATGGCACCGGCCTGCACCATTTGGTGTTCGAGGTGGTGGACAACTCCATCGACGAATCGTTGGCCGGCCATTGCGACGACATCCTGGTCACCATCCACTCCGACAACTCCATCAGCGTCGTCGACAACGGCCGTGGCATCCCCACCGGCATCAAGCTCGATGACAAGCACGAACCCAAGCGCTCGGCGGCGGAAATTGCGCTGACCGAGCTGCACGCCGGCGGCAAGTTCAACCAGAACAGCTACAAGGTGTCCGGTGGTCTGCACGGCGTGGGTGTGTCCTGTGTCAACGCGCTGTCCAAAATGCTGCGTCTGACGATCCGACGGGACGGCAAAGTCCACACGCTGGAATTCAGCAAGGGTTTTGTCCAGAACCGTATTATTGAAACGCAGAACGGCATCGAGGTGTCGCCCATGAAGATCATCGGCGACACCGAAAAGCGCGGCACCGAGGTGCACTTCCTGCCTGACACCGAGATCTTCAAGGAAAACAACGATTTCCACTACGAAATCCTGTCCAAACGTCTGCGCGAACTCAGCTTCCTGAACAACGGTGTGCGCATCCGCCTCAAAGACGAGCGCAGCGGCAAGGAAGATGACTTTGCCGGCGCCGGTGGCGTGCAGGGTTTTGTGAACTACGTGAACAAGGGCAAGACGGTTCTGCACCCCAACGTTTTCCACGCCATGGGCGACCGCCAAAGCGACCAAGGCACCAACATCGGTGTCGAAGTGGCCATGCAGTGGAACAGCGGCTTCAACGAGCAAGTGCTGTGCTTCACCAACAACATCCCGCAGCGTGACGGTGGCACCCACTTGACCGGTCTGCGCGCCGCGATGACCCGCGTCATCAGCAAGTACATCGAACAAAACGAAATGGCCAAAAAGGCGAAGGTCGAAGTCACCGGTGACGACATGCGCGAAGGCCTGTGCTGCGTTCTGTCGGTCAAGGTGCCAGAGCCCAAGTTCTCCAGCCAGACCAAAGACAAGCTGGTCTCCAGCGAAGTGCGCGGCCCGGTGGAGGACATCGTGGGCAAGCTACTGGCCGACTACCTGGAAGAGCGCCCGAACGATGCCAAGATCATTGTCGGCAAGATCATCGAAGCCGCCCGCGCCCGTGAAGCCGCCCGCAAAGCCCGCGACATGACCCGCCGTAAGGGCGTGCTCGACGGCATGGGCCTGCCCGGCAAACTGGCCGACTGCCAGGAAAAAGACCCCGCCGGCTGCGAAATCTACATCGTCGAGGGTGACTCCGCCGGCGGCTCTGCCAAACAAGGCCGCGACCGCAAATTCCAGGCCATCCTGCCCCTGCGCGGCAAGATTCTGAACGTAGAAAAAGCGCGTTACGAAAAGCTGCTGACCAGCAACGAAATTTTGACGCTGATCACCGCTCTGGGCACCGGCATCGGCAAGGCCGGCGGCACCACCGGCAACGACGATTTCAACGTGGCCAAGCTGCGCTACCACCGCATCATTATCATGACCGACGCGGACGTCGACGGTGCGCACATCCGCACGCTACTGCTGACCTTCTTCTACCGCCAGATGCCAGAGCTGGTAGAGCGCGGCCATATCTACATTGCCCAGCCCCCGCTTTACAAAGTGAAGTCCGGCAAGGAAGAGTTGTACTTGCAAGGCCCCGCCGAGCTGGACGGCTACTTGCTCCGCATCGCCTTGGTGAATGCATCGGTCTATACCGGCGGCCCCAACGGCACCACCCTGAACGGCGACACACTGGCCGAACTGGCCCGCAAACACCAGCTGGCACAGGCTGTGATTGCCCGCCTGAAAAACTTCATGGATGCCGAAGCCCTCCGCTCGGTAGCCGATGGCGTGGTGCTCAACCTCGACACCGTGGCCGATGCAGAAGCCTCTGCCGCCGCCCTGCAAGCGAAGTTGCCGGATGCCGAAGTTGCCGGCGAGTTCGATGCCCGCACCGACAAGCCCATCTTGCGCATCAGCCGCCGCCACCATGGCAACGTGAAAAGCAGCGTGTTGACCCAGGACTTTGTGCACGGTGCAGACTACGCCGCCCTGGCTGAAGCCGCTAACACCTTCCGCAACCTGCTCAGTGAAGGTGCCCGCGTCATGCGCGGCGAAGGCGAAAAGCAAAAGGAAGAAAAAGTCTCTGACTTCCGCGAAGCCATGGCCTGGTTGATCACCGAGGCCGAGCGCACCACCAGCCGCCAGCGCTACAAAGGACTGGGCGAAATGAACCCGGCCCAGTTGTGGGAAACCACCATGGACCCGACCGTACGCCGCCTGCTGCGCGTACAGATCGACGACGCCATCGAAGCTGATCGCGTGTTCACCATGCTGATGGGCGACGAAGTGGAGCCGCGCCGCGACTTTATTGAAACCAACGCACTGCGCGCAGGCAATATCGACGTTTGATGCAGGGCCGTTCCAGCCCCTCGGGGCTCGTCGGCCTGCTGGAAACATGGGCCGCGGTTGATACCCGCGCCCCGCGGCAAGACTGGGCAGAGCACTGGAGCGCGTGGCTGGGCCCCTTAGATGCGATCGCGCTCAGTACGGCACTGCCCGAGATCCGCAACGCGGGAGTAGCCGCACCAGAGGCCGGCAAGAAGCAGGCGGTAGATATCACCCAGCTGCTGCAACAGCTGCAAGACGACCTGACCCGCTTTGTCCGCCTGATACCCGCCCCGCAACGCTCCAGCCTGCGCTCGGTCCCGATGCCGCAAGCCTTGACAGAGGCACTGGTAGAAGAGGAGTACGGCAGCTACCGGCAACGCTACCTTGATATTCAGCGGCGCTTTGAGCTGCGCATCGACCCTTTGCGCCAACACTGCCGGCAGGTGCTGTCACAAACCAGCCCCCGGCTGCGTCAGTTGGCACAACTCGATGCCACGCTGGAGACCATGCTCATGCCCCGCACCCAGGCGTTGCTCGCGACCCTGGCGGTCTTGTTGGAGCGGCGCTTTCACCGCTACCGCCAGGACGAGAGCCTGCCGATGGCTGATTTTGAGCAGGATTTTCAAGCTGCCCTCGTGGCAGAACTGCACTTTAGATTGGAACCGGTCACCGGCCTGGTAGAGGCCTGGCGCACTGGTGCTTGAGACGATATGAACAAAGATTTGAACCGGTTTTTCATCCCTGCCGCCTCGGCCGTCGGTGCCCTGGCGCTGGTCTGGATCGCTGCGGGTTTTGTGAGCACCAGCCCATTGGCACTGGTCATGACCTTGGTGATCGCCGCCGTTTACGCAGCAGGCCTGCGCGAACTCCACCACTACCGCGCCGGCACCCGGGGGCTGCATGCGGCACTCTCGAATGTTCCGCCCGCGTTGGACACGCTGGCGCCGTGGCTCGAACAAGTACCAGCCCCACTGCAGCACAGCGTGCGCCTGCGAGTTGAGGGCGAGCGCGTGGCGCTGCCCGGTCCGGCACTCACGCCGTATCTGGTCGGTCTGCTGGTCATGCTCGGCATGTTGGGCACCTTTCTCGGTATGGTGCTGACCTTCAAGGGCGCGGTATTTGCGCTCGAAGGCTCTACCGACCTGCAAGCCATCCGCTCTGCGCTGGCGGCCCCGATCAAGGGCTTGGGCTTGTCTTTCGGCACCTCGGTGGCCGGTGTGGCCAGTTCGGCCATGCTCGGGCTGGTGTCGGCGCTCAGCCGGCGCGATCGCCTGCACACCGGCCGCTTGCTCGACCAGCGCATTGCCGGCGTGTTGCGGCCTTTCTCGCTGGCGCACCAGCGTGAAGCCAGTCTGTTGGCCCTGCAGCAACAGTCACAGGCCTTGCCCGCGGTGGCCGAGCAACTGCAACGCCTGATGACCCAGATGGAGCAGCGCCACGACACGCTCAGCACGCAACTCGAAAGCCGCCAACACGCCTTCCACGAAGACGTCCACCGCGCCTACACCTCCCTGGCAACGGCAGTAGGCCAATCCCTGCAAGACAGCATGTTGGCAGCCGCCCGCCATGCCGGCGAAACCATCGCGCCAGTGGTGGAAACCGCCATGCAGCAGCTGGCCGCAGAGTCCCGCGCCCAGCACGACCGCACCAGCAACACCCTGCACACCCAGTTGCAAGACATGCTGGCCGGCTTCCGCGAAAGCACACAGGCCCTGACCTCAGACTGGGCGCAAGCGCTGGGCAAAAGCACCCAAACCCTTCAAACCGAATGGCAAAACGCCGGGGCTCAAGCCCTTGCCCAGCAACAAGCCGTGTGCGCCGCACTCGAGACCAGTGCTGCCACCATTACCACCCGCACCACCGAGCAAGCGGCAGCCGCTTTGGGCGGGGTTACGCAGGTGCTGGCCCGATCGGAAGCGCTGTTCGACGCCCACCACCAGAGCGAAGCCGCATGGGCCGCGCAGCAACAAAGCCGCATGGACGCGCTCGCCGCCCTCTGGCGGACCGAATTGGCCGCACTCCGCACCGAAGAAGCCGCCCGTGGCGAGGCCGCCAGTGCCCGACTCGGTGAGCTCACCACCCGCTTGCGCACTGAAATGACGCGCCTCGACGAGCGCGATACCCAGACCCTGCAAGAGCGCCATCAGCTCATGGAGCGACTCAGCGGGCTGCTGCAATCTGCAGAAGCCACCACCCAAGGGCAGCGCGCCGCGATTGACACCCTGGTCGCCACCGCCGGCAGCACATTGGCCCAAGTGCAAGCGCAGTTTGCACAAACCTTGGCGCTGCAAGGCGACAAGGCCGAGCAACTTGCCGCCCATGTACAAGGCAGCGCCGTGGAGCTCACCAGCCTGAGTAGCAGCTTCCAACATGCGGTGGAGCTGTTTGTGGGCAGCAACGACGCCCTGGTGCGCAGCCTGCAAGGCATTGAAGCCGCTGTGAGCCAATCGGTCGAGCGCAGCGACGAGCAACTGGCCTACTACGTGACCCAGGCCCGCGAGGTCATTGACCTGAGCCTGAGCGCGCAAAAATCCGTGGTCGAAGACCTGCGCAAACTGCGCAACCAGCCCGCAACCACCGCCCAAGGCCAGGCATGACCGGCGATACCGACATCGCCGACGAAAGCGAACTGGAGACCGCACCGGTATGGGCCGTCTTTGGCGACCTGATGGCCGGGCTGCTCGGCGCGTTTGTGCTGATCCTAGTGGGCGTGCTGGTAGTGCAGATGGACCTGGTAGCCAACCTCGAGGCCGAGGTGAAAAAGCGCCAACAAGAAGAGCAGCGCCGCATGGCCCTCGAAAAAGCATTGGCCATACCGCTGCAATCGGGGCGAGTCACCCTCAATAACGGCCGCATCGGCATCAGCGGCAGTGTGCTGTTTGCCGTCAGCTCCGACCAGCTGCGCCCCGATGGGCGGCAGCTCCTCAAAAGCTTGGTGCCACCGCTGCAGGTGTACTTGGGTGAACGCAACGAAATGCTGATGGTCAGCGGCTTTACTGACGACCAGCCCGTCTCCGGCAGCAACCGGCGGTTTGCGGACAACCTCGAACTCTCGGCCCAACGCTCTCTCACTGTGACCCGCGCATTGATCGAAGAGGGCATGCCCGCCTCCCGCGTGTTTGCTGCCGCCTTCGGCGCTGAGCAGCCGGTGGCCTCCAACCAAAACGACAGTGGCCGCGCGCTCAACCGCCGGGTCGAAATGGCGCCCGTTCCCAAGGGAGCGCCTGCGCATGAATGAGGCTGCCGCTCCGGCAGCCCCAGCAGCTGATTTGCTGGCCAGCGTGGACGCGTTGCGCTCTGCCGGCCGGCAGGCACTCGACCCGGTGCGCTTTCGCTACCTAGAGACACTGGCACAACGGCTGCCCACGCAATCGGGCGCAGTGCAACACTACCTGTGTACCGCCCTAAATAACGCGCTGGCAGATTTTGAGCGCCGCTGCGCGTTAGCCCCGGCCCGACCAGCGAGCCCGGCCGCGCCTGGCCGCGCACCCCTGAGGCGAGCGGGCCTGGACAGCTTGAAAGCGCTCACCACGCAGCTTCGTGAGCCGCAAGCGGATGCGCCGTCTGGCGGGGTCACCCCACCCCCACACGGTGTGCCGGAAATGAAGAGCGTTCAGCAGTTCAAGCTAGCCTGGGGCCGCATGAAAGTGCAAGACCAGGTCGGACACGCACTCACCCAAGGCCCCGCTAATGCAGGCCCCCTCAACTCGCACCGGCTGGTGCTGCGCACCCTGGGTCTGATGCAAGACCTGTCACCGGCCTACCTGCACCACTTCATGAGCCACCTGGACACCCTGCTGCAGCTCGATACCTTGACGCTGCCGCAGGCGCCGAAAGCAGCCAAGCCAGCCAAAGCTGCAAAAAGTACCAAGCTGGTGGCCCGCAAGTCCTCTGTCAAAAAGTAGGGTGCAGTAGGATCGGCCGCACTCAATTTCACCAGCGCAGATACACACCATGAACAGCTCCCCGATCCAACGCATCAACCCCGCAGCCCAGTGGTCCGACGCTGTGGTGCACAACGGCACCGCATATTTTGTAGAAGTGCCTGAGAGCGGCACCGACATCACCAGCCAGTCGCAGGCTGTCTTTACACAAGCCGAGCGCACGCTGGCGCTGGCCGGCAGTAACAAAAGCCGCTTGCTGCTTGCCACCATTTACCTCAAGCACATGGCTGACCGCGCTGCCTTTAATGCCGCTTGGCAAGCATGGCTGCCGGAGGGCTGCGCACCGGCCCGGGTGTGCGTGAGCGCCGAAATGGCCAGCCCGGATTACTTGCTGGAAATCGCATTCACTGCAGCGACCGCCTGATTCGCAAGCTCGGCATTTATAAGCAAAAAGTGCCTGCATCCCCCATGGAATGTGCGTAATTAGCTTCTGTTTTGATAGCAAATGGCTGCTTTCAAGACCTCCGCCACACTGTCCCTAGGCGATATTGCGTACCGGCCCGGTCGAAGCGCGCGCCACGAGCACTGGGTCGGGCACGTGCATGATGGTCGGCTCGTGTTGCGGGTTTTCAATCAAGTCCAGCAACAGGTTAATCGACATGGTCGCCACCTGCTCGATGCCTAGCGCCACCGTGGTGAGCGCGGGGCGCATGTCACGGGCGAGCTGAATATCGGTAATGCCGATCAGCGAAATGTCTTGCGGAATGCGCACCCCCCGGTCAGCCAGCGCTTGGCTGGCGCCATAGGCCATCAGGTCGTTGGTGCAAAACAGGGCGGTGATGTCGGGGTGCTGCTCCAGCAGCGAGTCGGTGGCTTCGTGGCCGCCTGCTACCGTGTCACTCACATTGCGCACCATGTCTTCGGCTACCGTGATGCCGGCTGCCGCGAGTGCGCTTTTGAAGCCCTCCAGACGCCCGAGTTGCATGCCTTCCAGTCCGCAACCCACAATCGCGCCAATGCGAGTGTGGCCCAATTCCAGCAGATGCTGGCCGGCGATCTGGCCCGCGCGGTGAAAGTTCACCACCACATGGGGAATCTTGTCGGCCAGGTCTACGTGCTCTTCGGATGCCAGCACGATGGGGGAGCGCCGGGTTTTCAGTTCATTGATATCACCGGCGCTGATACCGGTGTGCAGCACCAGCACGCCGTCGGCCAGGGTGCCTGCAATCTGGTGCAGATACGCACGGCCGATGTCGGGCCGCTCGTCGGTGTTGCACACCATCAAAAAGTAATTACGGTGCCGGGCCACCCGCTCGGCTACCCGCACGAACTCGGGGTAGAACGGGTTGTTGATGTCGGGCAGCACCAGCGCCACCATGGACGACTTGCCTTCGGCCAACGCTCGGGCCATGAGGTTGGGGCGGTAGCCGGTCGCGGCAATCGCCTCCTGTACCTTTTGCACCGTGGCAGGCTTCACCTTCTGCGTGTTGCGCAGCACGTTGGACACAGTGGCAGTGGTGACGCCTGCCAGGCGGGCCACTTCGCTCAGAGTAGCCATAGGTGCTGCAACATGGTGTGAATTGACATCGATTGATACTTTTTTTGACCCCTAGGACTTACCCTAGGGGCCGGTATTTTTACGGATACCCATAGGTATACTCCAAAAATTGTCGAATTTAACCGCTTAAATTTTATATTTACGGATGTCTCCCCGGCGGGTCTGCAAGCCCTGCCAGACCGTGGGCGGATCGAATGTCGGCATGTGTTTCAGTCAGAAATTTAACCGCTTAAATTTAGGAAAGGACGCCAGCCGGTACAAGGATTCAACGCCACACACTCTGGTTTCATTCACAAAGGCAGAGCTGCTCCGCCCCCTCCGGGAGGCAGGCACAGGACTCTGAAGACAACAGAAACGCGTGCTACGGTGCACCCTGTGCACTACGCGCCTGACCCCATATCAACAGGAAGACAGACTATGAATTTCGCAAAACGCTTCACCATCCGCAGCACCGCTGCCGCCATGCTGGGCCTGGCCCTGGGCACCACCGGCCTGATGGCCAGCCACGCCGCCAATGCCGGCGAAGTCACCATCTGGGCATGGGACCCGAACTTCAACATCGCCATCATGCAAGAGGCGGCCAAGCGTTACACCGCCAAGAACCCCGGCGTGACCTTCAAGATCGTGGACATGGCCAAAGCCGATGTGGAGCAAAAGCTGCAAACCACCCTGGCCTCCGGCGTGACCAAAAACCTGCCCGATATCGTGCTGGTAGAAGACTACAACGCCCCCAAGTACCTGCGCTCTTTCCCCGGCGCCTTTGAGCCCCTGTCCGGCAAGGTAGACCACAAGGCGTTCGCCAACTACAAGGTAAACCTGATGACTTTGGGCGGCAAGGTCTACGGCCTGCCTTTTGACACCGGCACCACCGGCATGTACTACCGCAGCGACCTGATCAAGCAGGCCGGCTTCAGCGACAAAGACATGCAGAACATCACCTGGGACCGTTACCTGGAAATCGGCAAGCAAGTCGAAGCCAAAACCGGCAAGAAGATGTTCGCCATGGACCCGCAAGACATCGCCAGCATCCGCATCATGATGCAGTCCGCAGGCCGCTGGTACTTTGACAAAGACGGCAAGCTCGACATCAAGAACAACCCTGCACTCAAGGCGGCCCTGGAAACCCAGGTCAAGTTCATGAAGACAGGCGTCTACAAGCCAACCTCCGGCTGGGGCGAGTGGGTCGGTGCCTTGAACAAGGGTGATGTGGCATCGGTGATCACTGGCGTGTGGATCACCGGCTCTGTGAAAGCCGAAGCCAGCCAGTCCGGCAAGTGGGCTGTGGCCGCTACTCCGCGCCTGAATGTGCAAGGCGCCACCAATGCGTCCAACCTCGGCGGCTCCAGCTGGTATGTGCTGGCTGCTGGCAAAGAAAAAGCGGCCGCTGCCGACTTCCTGAACCAGATCTACGCCAAAGACGTGGACTTCTACCAGACCATCCTGCAGTCCCGCGGCGCCGTGGGCTCCTTGTTGGCATCCCGCAATGGCAAGGCTTACTCGGAAGCCGACCCCTTCTTCGGTGGCGACAAGGTCTGGCAAAAGTACAGCGACTGGATGAGCAAGGTGCCCAGCGTGAACTACGGCATCTACACCGCCGAGGGTGACGCTGCGGTAGCCGCCCAACTGCCGGGTCTGGCCCAAGGCCTGCCGGTTGAGAAGGCGCTGGAAAACATCCACAACCAGCTCGCCTCGCAAATCAAGTAAGACACGGCAACACTGAACCCAAGGAGCACCATGGCGCCCAAGCCTACGACCAGCTACCGGCGTTTTTACGACGTCAACGGTTGGCTATTTGTTTCCATCGCACTCGGGTTGATCGGGGTCTTTATGGCCTACCCGATCGTCCGCTCGCTGTGGATGTCCCTGCATGCCGGGCAGGGAACGGTGGTCGAATTCGTAGGCATGGGCAACATCGTGCGCCTTGCCGGTGATCCTGTGTTTTTAAAGGCACTGCAAAACACCAGCATCTTTTTGGTGATTCAAGTGCCCATCATGCTGTTGCTGGCGCTGGTCATGGCCAGCTGCCTCAACATGCCCAACCTGCGCTTTCGCGGGCTATTGCGCACGGCCGTATTCCTGCCCTGTGTGACCTCGCTGGTGGCGTACTCGGTGGTGTTCAAGAGCATGTTTTCCTATGACGGCCTGGTCAACCACGCGCTGGCGTGGCTGGGCCTCATTGCTGAGCCTATTCCCTGGCTCAATGATCCGTTCTGGTCCAAGGTGGTCATCATCATCGCCATCACTTGGCGCTGGACCGGCTACAACATGATCTTCTATCTCGCGGCCATGCAAAACATCGACAAGTCGATCTACGAGGCCGCCCGCATTGATGGCATCTCGGCCTACCGCCGCTTTGTGTCCATCACCATTCCCAATCTCAAGCCGGTGATTTTGTTCACCACAGTGACCTCCACCATCGGCACGCTGCAGTTGTTTGATGAACCCATGAACATCACCACCGTGGGCACCGTGTTCTCTGACAACACGCTCACGCTGTCCATGTACATCTACAACCTGTCGTTCAAGTTTGTGCCTAACTTCGGCTACGCCGCCACGGTGTCTTACGTCATCGTGCTGCTGGTGGCCGCGCTGGCCGCCATCCAGTTTTATGCCGCCCGGGAGCGCAACTGACATGACCAACTGGGCAGAAAAATTCCGTATGGCCGGCGCCTACCTCTTTCTGGGGGTCATGGCCTTTGTCTCCTTGTTCCCGTTTGCGTGGATGGTGATCAGCTCCACCAACGCCTCGGTCGACGTTACCAAGGGCAAATTCACCTTTGGTACCGCTTTTCTGGAGAACCTCGAAAAGCTCAACAAAACCTTCGATGTGGCCCAGGTCTTCTGGAACTCCGGAAAGATCGCCATCATCGGCGGCTTCTTCACGCTGCTGATCTCGTCCATGGCGGGCTACGGCTTTGAGGTGTTCAGCTCCAAGGCTCGTGAGCGCCTGTACAACGGCCTGTTGCTCACGCTGATGGTGCCCTTTGCAGCGCTCATGATTCCGCTGTTTATTTTGATGGCGCAGTTCGATTTACTGGACACCCACCTCGCGGTCATCTTGCCCGCACTGGCCTCGGCGTACATCATCTTTTACTTCCGCCAGAGCACCAAAGCCTTCCCGCCCGAGCTTCGCGAAGCCGCGCGTCTGGACGGTCTCAAAGAGTGGCAAATCTTCTTGTTTGTGTATGTGCCGGTAATGCGTTCCACCTATGCGGCGGCGTTCATCATCGTCTTCATGGCGGCGTGGAACAACTTCCTCTGGCCCCTCATCGTGCTGCAGTCCCCTGAGCTCAAAACCATCACTCTGGTGTTGTCCTCACTGGGCTCGGCTTACTTCCCAGACTTCGGCGTGATCATGCTGGCGGCCATGATGGCCACCCTGCCCACCCTGGTCGTCTTCTTCGCAATGCAACGGCAGTTCGTACAGGGAATGCTGGGCTCCGTCAAATAAGGTTTTCACATGCGTACTGTTACCAAGCTCGTCTCGGGCTGGACCTTTCACACCTCTTTTTCGTCTGATCTGGTTACCCGAGCCGCTGCCGGCGAAGCCGTGCGCCTGCCGCACAACGCCGTCGACCTGGACATGACCTACTTCGACGAACGCGCATTCCAGAAGGAATTTGCCTACCAGTACACCCTGGCCTGGCAGCCCGCCTTTGCAGGCCGCGAAGTAACCCTGCGCTTTGACGGTGCCATGGCCAACAGCGTGGTCTGGGTCAACGGCCAGCAAGTGGCGGCCCACAAAGACGGCTACACCCCCTTCAACGCCCGCCTGACTGGTCTGCTGAAAGAAGGCGAAAACCTGATTACCGTGAAGGTGGATGGCAGCGAGAACCCCGAAATTCCCCCCTTCGGCGGCCAAATCGATTACCTGACCTACGCCGGTATTTACCGCGATGTGTGGCTGCACATCACCGACGCGGTGTCGATTGCCAACCTCAAGGTCGAAACTGCGAACGAACTGAGCGACGCCAAGGGCGTCACCGTCAAAGGCTTCCTGGCCAACCCCACACAGGCGGCCTTCACCGGCACCGCACTGGTGGAGCTGTGCACTGTGGATGGCGCTGTGCTGCACCAGCAAACCGTGGACGTGGCGGGCGCGGAATTCAGCGCCCCATTTGAAGGCCTGGCCGGTCTCGCGCTATGGGAACTGGACAGCCCTGTGTTGTATGTGGCCCGTGTCACGCTGAACACCAGCGCTGGCACTGATCAGCACAGCACCCGCTTTGGCTTCCGCACCGCGCGCTTCACCACCGAGGGCTTTTTCCTCAATGACAAGCACGTCAAGATCCGGGGCCTGAATCGCCACCAGAGCTTCCCCTACGTGGGCTACGCCATGGGCCAGCGCGCGCAGGCCAAAGACGCCGACGTGATGAAGGACGTGCTCAAGTGCAACCTGGTGCGCACCTCGCACTACCCGCAGTCCACCTACTTTCTGGACCGTTGCGACGAGATCGGCCTCCTGGTGTTTGAAGAGATTCCGGGCTGGCAGCACATCGGCGGCCAAGCTTGGCAGGACGAGTCGGTGGAGAACGTGCGCCGCATGGTCGAGCGCGACTGGAACCACCCCTCCATCATCATCTGGGGCGTGCGCATCAACGAGTCGCAGGACAACCACGACTTCTACACCCGCACCAACGCCATGGCCCGCAGCCTGGACAGCACCCGCCAGACCGGCGGCGTGCGTTACATCGAAAACAGCGAGCTGCTGGAAGACGTGTACACCGTGAACGACTTCTGCCACGTAGCTACCGAGGAATGGATGAAGGGCATTGCCCCCACACCGCTGCGCCAGCCCCGCCAGGTGACGGGCTTGGACCACGAGGTGCCGTATCTGGTGACCGAGTTCAACGGCCACATGTACCCGACCAAGCGCATCGACCCCGAAGACCGTCAGGCTGAGCACGTGAGCCGGCATCTGGACGTGCTGAACAAGGCCTACGAGAACCCCGTCATCAGCGGCGCCATCGGCTGGTGCATGTTTGACTACAACACGCACAAAGACTTCGGTGCGGGCGACCGCATCTGCCATCACGGTGTGATGGACATCTTCCGCGAGCCCAAGTTCGCCGCCTGGGGCTACACCAGCCAATGCAGCCCGGCAGAGCAAGTGGTGCTACAGCCCGTGACCTACTGGGCGCGGGGCGAAAAAGACCGCTGCGAAGTGCTGCCCCTGATCGTGCTCACCAACTGCGACTACGTGGAACTGCAAGTGGGCGACTTTGCGCCCAAGCGCGCCGAGCCTGACCGCGAGCGCTACCCGCACCTGCCGCATGCGCCGGTGATTTTTGACAGCCGCCATGTCAACATGAACGACCTGGGCGCCTGGGGCATGCTGTGGCGCGACGCCACCGTCACCGGCTATATCAACGGCAAGGCGGTTTCCACCGTCAAGCTCTCGGGTAACCCGCTGCCCACCACCCTGCAAGTGCAGGTGGACGACACCCAATTGCACGCCCACGAGAAAGACGCCACCCGCGTCATCGTGCGCGCGCTGGACCAAGCCGGCCGCCTGCTGCCCTTCATGGACGACGTGGTGCATGTCGAGGTGATAGGCGCTGCCAAGCTGCTGGGCCCGCACCTGCTGACGCTCAAGGGCGGCACCACCGGCTTCTGGCTGGAGACTACCGGCGCTGTGGGCGACATCACCCTGAGCGTATCCACCCGCCGCATGGGCGAGCAGCGCGTGACGCTGCAAGCCGCGTAAATTACGGAGTCGACGAGGAATAGAACATGGCAGACGTCAAACTCACCCAGGTCCGCAAATCATTCGGCGAGATCGACATCATCCGGGGCGTGGACCTCGACATCAAACACGGCGAATTCGTGGTGTTCGTCGGCCCCTCGGGCTGCGGCAAGTCCACGCTGTTGCGCGCCATCTCGGGCCTGGAAGACATCACCAGCGGCGAGCTGCGCATCGGCGACCAGGTCATGAACCATGTGGACCCGTCCAAGCGCGGCATTGCCATGGTGTTCCAGAGCTACGCGCTCTACCCCCACATGACCGTGCGCGAAAACATGGGCTTCGCCCTCAAGCACGCCGGTGTGGCCAAAGACGTGGTCAAGAGCAAGGTCGACGCTGCCGCCAAGATTCTGGGCCTGGAGCCGCTGATGGACCGCAAGCCCAAGGCCCTGTCGGGCGGGCAGCGCCAGCGCGTCGCCATCGGCCGTGCCATCGTGCGCGACCCGCAGGTGTTTTTGTTTGACGAGCCACTCTCCAACCTCGACGCCGAGCTGCGCGTGCACATGCGCATCGAGATTGCGCGCCTGCACCGCGAGCTGGGCACCACCATCATCTATGTGACGCACGACCAGGTAGAGGCCATGACCCTGGCCGACAAAATCGTGGTGCTGCGCGCCGGTGTGGTGGAGCAGGTGGGTGCACCGCTGGAGCTATACGACAACCCGGCCAACACCTTTGTGGCCGGCTTCATCGGCTCGCCACGCATGAACTTCTTAGAGGGCACCGTAACCGCCCAGCCCCGCTTCAATGGCACCAACCACTGCGAAGTCACCCTCAAAGGCTTTCACAACACCGTGGTGAATCTGCCTTTTGCCGGCCCGGTGCCTGCCGTGGGTACCGAGGTGTCGGTGGGTGTGCGCCCTGAACACTTCCAGGACGGCGGTGACGCGGTACTGCCGGTCACCATCGACATGCTGGAGCACCTGGGTGGCGAGACCTTTATGTACGCCCGCTCCAGTGGCGATGTGATGGTGGTCATAGAGACCAAAGACGGTCGCAACCTGCGCTCCGGTCAAACCCTGGACGCCCGGTTTGATGCGGGCAAAGCCCTGCTGTTCCACAAAGACGGCCAACGCATTTACGCGGCCTAGACTCCCGCCATGAGCACCCACCCCCGCGAGGCTTCTGCCACCTTCGTCACACTGCACGGCACCCACACCAGCGTGGTGCTGGAGGTGCGCGACCATGAAGCCCCGCTGTGGCGATACTGGGGGCCCCGCCTGCCGGACCACTGCGTGCCCCTGGCCCCGCTGCGCGACGGTCGGGCCATCCCGCCCAGCAGCATGGAGTTCGACCAGCCGCTGACCGTGGCCCCCACTTTCGGCGTGGGCTGGTACATGCAAAGCGCCTTGTTGGCCCACCGTAGCGGCCAGCAGTTTGCACAAGCGTTCACCCGCTGCGAGGTGGAAACGCTGCTCACCGACAAGCGCATTGCCATTCACCTCACGGATAGCGTGGCGCAGTTGCGACTGACTGTGCACATGGCGCTGGACGCCCACGACGTGCTGCACTTGAGCAGCACCCTGGTGAACGACAGGCCCGATGCGCTGGACGTTCAGTGGCTGTCCGCAGGCACCGTGCCGCTGCCCGGCAACGCCCAAGCGGTGCGGCACTACACCGGCCAATGGGCCAATGAATTTCAATTGCAGGTGGACGCCCTCTCGCGCAGCACCTGGGTGCGCGAAAACCGGCGCGGCCGCACCTCGCACGACAGTTTTCCCGGTGCGGTAGTCACCACGCCCGGCAGCACCGAACACACCGGCACCGTGTATGGCGCCCACTTGGCCTGGTCGGGCAACCACCGCCAGGCCATCGAGTGGCTGCACGACGGGCAATACCAATGGCAAATGGGCGAGTGGCTGGCCCCCGGCGAAGTGTGCCTGGAAACCGGTGAATCGCTGCAAACGCCTACCCTGTTTGCCAGCTGCTCGGTGCAGGGCCTGAACGGCCTGGCCGCCAACTTCCACGCCACGGTGCGCAGCCGCCTGCCTTGGCCCGGTGGCCGCATGCGCCCGCGCCCGGTGCACCTCAACACCTGGGAAGCGGTGTACTTTGACCACCGCACCGACGACATCCGGGCGCTGGCCGAAGCCGCCGCCAGCGTAGGCGTGGAGCGCTTTGTGCTGGACGACGGCTGGTTCCAGGGCCGCCACAGCGACCGCGCGGCGCTTGGCGACTGGTGGCCCGACCCCGCCAAATACCCCGACGGCCTGCACCCCCTAGCCCGCCACGTCAATGCACTCGGCATGGAGTTCGGCCTGTGGGTAGAGCCCGAGATGGTCAACCCCGACAGCCAGCTCTTCCGCACCCACCCCAACTGGGCGTTGCAGCTGGAGGGCCGCCCCCTGCTCACCATGCGCAACCAACTGGTGCTGGACGTAGCCCGCCCGGAAGTAGCCGACTACCTGTTTGCCAAGCTGCACACACTCCTGAGCAACGTGCCCATTGCCTACCTCAAGTGGGACATGAACCGCGACCTCACCACCGCCGGTGACGCGCTGGGCCGCCCGGCGTACAGAGGCTTTGTGCACGCGCTGTATGCGCTGGTAGACCGGGTGCGCGCTGCCCACCCGCAGGTGGAGATTGAAAGCTGCGCCTCCGGCGGTGCCCGGCTGGACATGGGCGTATTGGCCCACACCCATCGTGTCTGGACCAGCGACTGCAACGACGCACTCTCGCGCGTGGCCATCCAGCGCGGCGCGCTGCAGTTTTTACCGCCCGAGATTCTGGGCGCCCACATCGGCCCCGCACCTGCGCACACCACCGGCCGCAGCCAAAGCCTGAACTTTCGGGCCGGCGTAGCGTTGAGCGGGCACCTGGGCATAGAAGCAGACGTGCGCCACATGAGCGATGAAGACCGCATGGCTCTGGGCCGCTGGGTGGGCATGTACAAGCAGCTGCGCAACCGCCTGCACACCGGTCAGGTGTGGCTGGGCGAGGCGGGCGACGGCGTAGTCTGGCAAGCCCATGGCGACGCCGGTGCCAGCGAAGTGCTGCTGCTGGTGTACCGCACCGCGCCCACCACCCACCGCAATACACCGCCTCTGCGCCTGCCCATGCTGCGACCGGCGGCGCACTACACCATCGAGCGGCTGGACCCGACCCCGCCCGAGTGGACCAGTAGCCCACTGAACGACGCAGCCCTGGCCGCCGGTGCCCAAACGGCACTGCCGCCCACCGCCCACGGCGCGTGGCTGGCCGCGGTGGGCCTGCCACTGCCACGCATGTATGCGGAGAGCGCGCTGATTTATAGGCTGCGGTTTATCCCGCAATAGACCGGATTGGCGCGAGGCGGCGACAATCTGCAGGAACCCACCACCTCCTGAGGCCCCCGTATGAAAACACTCGTCGCCAACATCACCCTCGCCCTGACCATGTCTTTGGCGGCCCTCTCGGCCCAGGCCAAAGACGTCATCATCGACGTGCGCAGCCCGCAGGAATTTGCTGCCGGGCATGTGGAAGGCGCCATCAACATCGAGCACGGCAACATCGCTAAAGAGATCGCCAAAGCCGGTGTGGGCAAGGACGACACCGTGCTGCTGTACTGCCAGAGTGGCCGGCGCAGCAGCATCGCGCTGGACACGCTTAAGGGCTTGGGTTTTAGTAAAGCCGAGAACGTGGGCGGCATCGAGCAAGCCCGCAAAACCCTGGCCAAAAAGTAAAGTAGGGCACGCGCATGGCGGCAGTCACCCTCACCGGCCTGGCGCCGCTGGTGTCACCCGCCACAAAGGTGCTGATACTGGGCAGCTTTCCCGGGGTGCGCTCGCTGCAGGCGCAAGAGTATTACGGCCACCCGCAAAACCAGTTCTGGAAGATATTGCAAGCCATTTGGCCTTCTAGCGCCCATGGAATGTGCGCAAGCAGCTATGAAAACCGTAGCAAATGGTTGCTGGAACGCGGCCTGGGCGTGTGGGACGTGTACGCCAGCTGCGAGCGCGAAGGCAGCTTGGACAGTGCCATCCGCAACGCGGTGCCCAACGACATCGCCGCACTGCACCTGCCGCAGCTACAGGCCATCGCCCACAACGGCGGCGAGAGCTTCAAACACGCCCGCCACACCCGCACCCTGGGCGTACCCGTGTACCAACTCCCCAGCACCAGCCCGGCCAACGCGAGCTGGAACTTTGAGCGCAAGCTGGCGGCTTGGCGGGAGGTGATGGAGCGGTGTGGGTTGGTTTGACGTTGGTCTTTAGCCATCCCTGCGTGCCCCGCCACAGAGCGATTGCTTGCGCGGCAACCTCGGGCAACAACACATCGCCGGATTCGAGGCGGTTTAAAGGCTTCAGCGACACCTCGCGGTCAGTGGCCCAAGCATGTAGCTGGCTCGCATGCAGAGTGCATTGGTGTAGCGACCGAGCTTCTAGAAACGACAAACCCCGCCGAAGCGGGGTTTGCAGTTCATTGACATGCCATTAACGTGCTTGTCAGGCGGCGGGCTTTTTGCGGCGCGCTATCGCACCCACCACGCCCAAGCCAGCCAACAGCAATGCATAGGTTTCGGGTTCGGGGACAGCGGTCACTGTAAAACGAATGTTGTCGATACCCATGTCGTATGCGCTGGTCTTCCACTCAATGACAACACCGGTGGTTGACGACAAAGCTGGGCTAAACGTAGTCAAGGTAGTCAACGGCCCGACGGATGCGAATGAAGGGGTACCTCCAGCAGCGTAGACCGCCCATTGCGATGAAAAGCCAAGCGGGTTGTTTGGCAAATAAGGGGTTAGGTCAAACGAGTTGAGCGTCACTTGGTAGCCCGCATAGGGGGCAATGGTGATGCGACCATGCGAGTTGGCGTCGCTGGTGCCTGAATAGAGCACATCCCGCGTTCCTTGGTAACCCGTGGTCCAACCCAAGAGAGAGGAAGAGGGAGTTGTTAAGTCCCGGTAGGTGACGTCCCACGTTGGGCCGTCGCCATAGGTTTGGGCAAGACTGACGCCGTTACTGACAGCTCCATTGAAGTCCAGGTCAACAGCATGGGAAGCTACTGGTGCTGCAAAAAGTAGCGCTGTTGCAACTACGGACATCAGTTTCTTTGCGTTTTGCATACTTCAAATATCTCCCTAGGTTGAGTGACTTGAAAAACGTGAGGTGCCTGCGCATGCTAGGGCCGTGGGTCCGTGATGATCAATAGTCCGAATGAGCCATGCAGCGGGGCTACGGCGTTTCGGGTCAGATGGACGGCACTGGTTCTGCCATTCACACCAGACTCACCCCGCCCCCACCCTGCTTGCATCTGACATGTAAGTCAACACCTTTTGGGGCTCTAGCGCTCATGGAATATGCGCAAGCAGCTATGAAATTAGTAGCAATTGGCTGCTGGAGCGAGAAGGCCGCTTGGACAGTGCGATCCGCAATGCGGTGCCCAACGATATTGCCGCGCTGCGCCCGCCACAGCTACAGGCCGTCGCCGACAACGGCGGCGTGCCCGTTTACCAGCTCCCCGGCAGCAGCCTGGCGAATGCTAGCTAAAGCTTTGAGCGCAAGCTGGCGGTTTGGCGGGAGGTGATGGAGCGGCGTGGGTTGGCTTGGGGACCGAATCATGCTCTAGTGCTGGTAGATATTGCGCGAGTAGCTATCAAAATTAGAGCACTAGCAGCCTAAGAAGAACTGCCGATCTCGCGCTTTCTTTCTGTCCGCACGCAACAAATCTTGGAGCTGCAGAGACTGAGACTGCAAAGCCCGAATGTCGATTTGCTTCACAAGTTCATCCAATTGTTTGCACTCGGCAGACTTCGCAGGTGCTAGCTGTGATGCGTCGTGAAATGTGGGCTGAGGTTCTGGCGATGCACCTGCTTGTTGAAGCGCAATGTTGGGCGCAGATACCGTTCTGGGCATTTGGTTTGGGTCAACATCTGGAGGGGGAGGTAGTTTCACGCTTCCAACGACGGCCTCCTTAGGGCATGCCGCATCCGAGTAAGTTACGTGTCCATTCACTACACATTTGTTGACCGTACCAGGCGCGGGCGGTTGATTCGGGACTGTCTGCGCGGCACTTTGTGGCTTAGGTTTTTGGACGCGCGGCAGATCTGAGTCCAAGGATCGTGAATTGGGAATAACTATCGAAGGTGCCGGCGATAACTTCGTTTGCCGCTGCTTGTTCTGCCACCAAAGTGCTCCTTGATACAGCACATACAAAGCCGCTACGACACACAGCGCAATGGTAAAAACCGATGCCTTCTGTGGCGCAGGCCTGAAATGGCGCACCTTCTCACTCTCGCTGCGCTCCCGCATGTAATCTCGATCATCTAACGCCATTAAATAAACCCAAAGTGAGCGGCATGCCAAGTCAAAAAGTCGGGTGAGGGTGCCAGCCTCGAAGGAATACGAATGGGCGCATGATCAAACCGCAAAAGTGAATCTTGCAGAAACGAATCAGCACTCTTAGATTTGAGTTTGGAGCTCACGCGGACGGTGTAGTCAGGTAGCACCGTAATCAACCCCTGATCGTATGCGCGGTCATGCAGCGCAGAAAGACACAGGCCGTTTTGTGGATTCAAGCGGTTGTGGGTATCTTCGCTCCAAGGAACGATGTGACTCGCAATGAGTAATTTTTCATTCTGCAAACCACTGATACAGCAGGTGCTGTTGTAACCCGCAAGTACGTAGCTTCGAAAACGCTCTTGGTTCACCCGCAATTGAACCGTGGCCATGCGAGTTCTTCCCATCTCAATTTCTGGGACTTTCTCTAACGACTCGGCTTCGGGTTCGACGCCGTGCGCTTTTGCGAATCGGTCGTGAGCCTCAGCGGCTAGCGTCGCCGTCTGATCCCAGTTCGCCTTGAGATGAGCCCAAATCTTGTCATCGACAGCCGAACCGTTAGTTAGGCCGACCTTTCCACTTGCAAGTATGGCCGGATCTCGCCCTGCCAAGTTAGAAAGTTTGCGAGCAACCGCGCTCGGTGTACGACCAATCCATACTGCCAACTCCTTGACCTTTGGAGTGCCTGTGTGCAGCTTCCCAAAAGGCAGTTGCAGATACACATGCAAGGCCGCAAGCGTTTGCTCTTCAGTCCACAAATTTCTAGGATTGGCTTCGTTGGCCATGGTGTCCCTCCGATTGAAGAATCAGTATGCCAGGCGAAGAAGGTACTACTTTTGCGACCAATAATATGGGCCTGTTTTTAGGGAGCCCCATGATTTTCAAAGAGCTTGATCCATTCATCGCACAAAGCAAATTCGACAGAGCGGGGCGTAAGGCCGAAGAACAAATGGTGCATTACCTCCTGCGCTTTTTTGGAAAAAGTGAATCTATCGATTGTTTAAACGGTATTCGCATCGAGCTAGATGGCGAAATAGCCCAAATGGACCACATAGTTTTGCATCCTTACGGCGTTCTGATCGTGGAAAGCAAAAGTGTGGCTGGAAGCGTTCAAATAAAAGATGACGGTCAATGGATACGTTGGAGCGTTATCAACGAACAGAAAAAAGCTTCTGGAATGCGATCCCCAATTACTCAAGCTCAAATGCAATGCAACTTGCTGAAAGAGTTGTTAACTGAGAGCGTTAAAAACAAAGCTGCCTTCGATAAGGTGCGCTTTGACGTCATTGTTGCCATCTCGGACGGCGGAACAATTCAATGGCCATCAACGGGTCCGCTACCCGAAGTTTGCAAAGCCGACCAAGTTCCCGGCAAAGTCCAATCGCTTATCCAGTCCCTGCAAACGACGCCATCGGTTCTAAACAGCGAAAACAGAAAGCGTATTGCCGAGTTCTTGATGAAAAAGCACAAACCTGTGCTGTCAGTAGCGCCGGAAGAAGTAACGACTGTGCCGCCAGCATCAGCGCCAGACACTAACCCAGCGCCGACACCCAGCACCGCTGGCGGGAAATTGCCCGATAAAGCCTGCAAACACTGCGCAAGCGACAATCTTGAACTAAGTTACGGAAAGTTCGGCTACTACTTCCAGTGCAAATCTTGCACAAAGAACACACCTCTACGTTTTGACTGCCCCGAATGTGGAGAAGAGGGAAAGCTTCGGAAGAGCGGCAAGGAATTTTTTGCTGAATGTCGATCCTGTACAGCGTCCGTACCATTTTTTATCAATTTTTAAACAAAAAACCCCTCCAGCGCTCGTATTACCTGCGCGAGCAGCTATCAATTTCATAGTATGACCCACTCCACCATCGCCGCCCTGACCACCCACGACACCACCCGCATTGACGATGTGCGCATCGGTGCGGTGCGCCCGCTCATCACCCCCGCGCTCTTAGAAGAAAAGCTGCCCGTGCCGGCCGCGGCCGAGGCGCTGGTGGAGAGCAGCCGTGCGGCCATCTCGCGCATCCTGCAGGGGCAGGACGACCGGCTGGTGGTGGTGGTGGGGCCCTGCTCCATACACGACCACAGCCAGGCCATGGAATACGCGCGCCTGCTCAAGGCGCAGGCCGATGCGCTCAGCGCCGACCTGCTGGTGGTGATGCGAGTGTACTTTGAGAAGCCGCGCACCACCGTGGGCTGGAAGGGCTACATCAACGACCCGCACCTGGACGGCAGCTTTGCCATCAACCAAGGGCTGGAGATGGCGCGCAAGCTGTTGCTCGACGTGTTGGACACCGGCCTACCTGCGGCCACCGAGTTTTTGGATTTGCTCTCGCCGCAGTTCATCAGCGAGCTGGTGAGCTGGGGCGCCATTGGTGCGCGCACCACCGAGAGCCAGAGCCACCGCCAACTGGCCAGCGGCCTGAGCTGCCCGGTGGGCTTCAAGAACGGGACGGACGGCGGCATTAAGGTCGCCACCGACGCCATCCAAGCCGCGCAAGGGGCGCACGCCTTCATGGGCATGACCAAAATGGGCCAGGCCGCCATCTTTGAAACCCGTGGCAATAACGACTGCCACGTGATCTTGCGTGGCGGCAAGGCGCCCAACTACTCGGCGGCTGATGTGGACGCAGCCTGCGCGCTGCTCAAAGCTGCGGGCCTGCGCGAGCAGGTGATGATTGACGTGAGCCACGCCAACAGCAGCAAGCAGCACGCCCGCCAGATCGTGGTGGCGCAAGACGTGGCGGCGCAGATTGCCGCAGGCGATGCACGCATTACCGGCCTGATGATCGAGAGCCACCTCAACGAGGGCCGCCAGGACATCGTGGATGGCAAGCCGCTGCAGCACGGCGTGAGCTTGACGGACGCCTGCATCAGCTGGGCGCAGACTGTGCCGGTGCTGGAACAACTGGCGGCCGCTGTGCGTGCGCGCCGCCAGAAGACCGGGCCTGAGCTGGCTTAAATGCTCTGGAACGCGGTGTCCGGCTGATCGCGCGGGCGCTTGCGGGGGGTTAGCAGAGTCTGGACGTCGCGCATGGCCAGCGAAGCCCGCAGCTGGGCGATGGACTGGGTGTGCATTTGCGAGATGCGCGCTTCTGAGAGCCCCAGGTGCCGGGCAATCTCGTGCATGCGCATTTCGTGCTCGTAGTACAAGGTCAGCAGTATCTGGCTCTTGCGGGGTAGCAACTCGATCGACTCGGCCAGCGCTTTGCGCAAGCTGGCGCGCTCCAGCACGGCAAAAGGGTCTTCGTGCTCGTCCATGCAGCGCTGGAGGTAGTGGTCGACGTTGTCGCCGCTCAGGTCTTGCAAAGAGAGCAGCACATAGCCCTGTGCGTCTTGCAAAAGGCGTTGGTAGTCAGCCAGGGGCATGTCCAGGTGGGCGGCTAGCTCGCCTTCAGTGGGCGCACGCCCGAGCTGGTGGCTGAGGAGCTGGAGAGATTTTTCGACCTTGCGCATCTGGTCGCGCAGGCTACGGCTCATGGGGTCGGCGGCGCGCAGGCCGTCGATCATGGCGCCCTGGGCTCGCAGGGCAATGTAGTTTTCAAAATAGGGGCCAGAAGCCTCTTTGGTCCAACGCAGCAGCGCCTCCATCAGGCCGAGCATGCCGTCTTGCACCAAATCGGCCCGGTCTACGTTGGGGGGCAGGCGCTTGCCGACGTGGCGCGCTACCGAGTGCACCACCGGCTGGTGGGTTTCCACCAGCTTGCGGATCTCATCGGTGAGTTGCGGGCGTTCGGTCGGAGGGGTAGTAGCCATATGGCGCGGTAGGTTGTGCAGCCATTGTGCGTCAATCGCCTGATACGGTGATGACAAGCCGCCGGGCCCCTGTGGCGGCGGTTTAGTCGTCGTTGCCGCCACCCCCGGCCAGGCTGCGGGTTGCCGGGGCCGCAAGCATGATGCGATTGGCCAAACGCGAGAGCGGCAAGCTCTGCAGCCACACCTTGCCCGGGCCCTGCAAGGTGGCAAAAAACAAGCCTTCGCCGCCAAAGATGGCGGACTTCACTTTGCCGACAAACTGGATATCAAAGTCCACCGTGGGCTGAAATGCCACTACGCAGCCGGTGTCGACCCGCAGGGTCTCGCCCGGGGCGAGGGTGCGCTCCATGAGGGTGCCACCGGCGTGGACAAAGGCCATGCCATCGCCCTCGAGCTTTTGCATGATGAAGCCTTCGCCACCAAACAAACCTGCACCCAGCCTGCGCTGAAGGGCAATGCCCAACGCCACCCCCTTGGCAGCGCACAAAAAAGAGTCTTTCTGGCAGATCAGGGTGCCGCCCAGTTGGCGCAGGTCGATGGGCACAATCTTGCCGGGATAGGGCGCTGCACACGCCACCCGCTGTTTTACGTTGCCGTCGTTTTGAAACACGGTGGTAAATAAGCCCTCGCCGGTGAGCAGGCGCTTGCCCACGCCCATGAGCTTGCCGAAAAAGCCGCCTTGCTGCGAGCCATCGCCGAAGATGGTGTCCATGGTGATGCCGTTTTCCATGTACATCATCACACCGGCTTCACCAATGGCAGCCTCGCCGGGGTCGAGCTCGATCTCGACGTATTGCATTTCAGCGCCGAAGATTTCGTAGTCAATCACATGCATGGTCATAGGGGTTCCTCTGTGTGTGCGGCCCACCTTCGGGGCCTCTAGATGTACCTTAGCAGCACTGCGCGGCGCGCACGTAAAAAAGCCCCCTGCACGAGGGGGCTATGGGGCCGGCAAGGGGCGTGTTTAGCGGAACTGGTCGGGCTTGTAGTAGCCGGAGTTCACCAGGGTGGCACGCCAGTTATTGATATCGACGACCGCAGGTTTGAGCAAAAACGCAGGTACGACCTTTTGGCCGTTGTTGTAGGTTTTGTCGTCGTTGATGGTGGGCTTTTTGCCCGACAGGATAGCGTCCACCATGGTGGTGACGACCTGGGCCAGTTCGCGGTTGTCTTTAAAAACGGTAGACGCTTGCTCACCCCGGATGATGGAGCGCACGGAGGGCATTTCGGCGTCTTGGCCGGTGACCACCGGCAAGGGTTGGCTGGCAGGACCGTAGTTGGCTTTTTTCATGGCGGTGATCAGCTCTATGCTGATGCCGTCATAGGGCGAGAGCAGGGCGTCCAGGCGCTGCTTGGTGTAGTGCTTGTCCAGGATCTGCACTAGGCGGGCACGGGCTACCGAGCCGCTCCAGCGCTGGGTGGCAACCTTCTCCATGCCCATCTGGCCGGAACCCACCACCAGGCGGCCTTTGTCGATATACGGTTTGAGCACCGACATGGCGCCGTTGTAAAAAAAGAAGGCGTTGTTATCGTCCGAAGAGCCGCCGAACAGTTCGATGGTGAACGGGCCCTTGCCTTTATCGACGCCAAGGGCTTCGATGATGTAGCTGCCCTGCAAAACGCCCACCTGGAAGTTGTCAAAGGTGGCGTAGTAGTCCACATGCGGGGTATCGCGGATCAGGCGGTCATAGGCAACGACCTTGATGCCGCGCTCTGCGGCCTTTTTGAGCACCGGTGCCAGCTTACTGCCGTCGATGGCGCCGATGACCAGCACCTTCATATCGGGGCTTCTCAGCATTTCCTCGGTTTGGGCGATCTGGGTGGCGACATCGTCGTTGGCGTACTTGAGGTCGGGGCGGTAGCCCAGTTTGTCCATCGCGCGCACCATGGCCAGGCCATCGACCACCCAGCGCTGGGAGGTGACGGTGGGCATCAGGATGCCCACGCCGCCCTTGCTGTTCTGTGCATAGGCCCAGGGCATGGACACCAACAACAAACTACTCAAAAAGATCCGTCGAAGGGTGTGCATGCGGTGGGCCGTGTTGCTTATGCCAGTGTGTAAGCCGTCTTCACCGTGGTGAAGAATTCGGCAGCGTATTTGCCCTGCTCGCGTGAGCCGTAGCTGCTGCCTTTGCGCCCGCCGAAGGGCACGTGGTAGTCCACCCCTGCGGTGGGCAGGTTCACCATCACCATGCCGGCCTGGCTGTGGCGCTTGAAATGGGTGGCGTACTTGAGGCTGGTGGTGGCAATGCCGGCCGACAGGCCAAAGGGGGTGTCGTTGGCGACGGCCAGGGCCTCGTCGTAGTCTTTGACACGGATGACGCTGGCCACCGGGCCGAAAATTTCTTCGCGGTTGATGCGCATGGAGGCCGTGCTGTCGACCAGCAGGGCGGGAGCCATGTAAAAGCCCTCGGTGTCGCGCATTAGGCGCTCGCCACCGGTGAGCAGCGTGGCGCCTTCCGCCTTGCCGATTTCTACATAGGACAAGTCTTGCTCTAACTGGGCCTGCGAGACTACGGGGCCAATGTCGATACCGGCTTGTAGCGCATCGCCCACCTTGATGGCGGCCATGCGTTTTTGCATGGCCTCGATGAACGCGGGGTAGATTTTGTCGGTCACGATCAAACGGCTCGATGCGGTGCAGCGCTGGCCGGTGGAGTAGAAGGCGCTTTGCACGCTGAGTTCTACCGCCACATTGAGGTCAGCGTCGTCCAGCACCACTTGCGGGTTCTTGCCACCCATTTCCAGCTGCACCTTCTTCATGTGTCCGGCACAAGCGGCTGCAATGCGCTGGCCCACGCCTACCGAGCCGGTAAAGCTCACCGCGGTGATGCCGGGGTGGTTGACCAAGGCATCACCAACCACATGGCCGGAACCCATGACGAGGTTGAACACACCGGCCGGAATACCGCTGCGGTGAATGATGTCAGCCAGCGCCCACGCACAGCCGGGCACCAGATCTGCAGGTTTCAACACCACGCAGTTGCCATAGGCCAGAGCGGGTGCAATCTTCCAGGCGGGAATAGCGATCGGGAAGTTCCAGGGGGTGATGAGACCAATCACACCCAAAGGCTCACGGGTGACTTCGACCCCGATGCCCGGGCGCACCGAGGGCAATGTTTCACCGGCCTGGCGCAGACATTCACCGGCAAAAAACTTGAAGATGTTGCCGGCACGGGCAGCTTCGCCGATGCCTTCGGCGCGGGTCTTGCCTTCTTCACGGGCGAGCAGGGTACCCAGCTCTTCTTTGCGGGCCAAGATTTCGGTGCCGATTTTGTCGAGCGCGTCGGCGCGGGCCTGGATGCCACCTGTGGACCAGGCGGGGAAGGCCTTTTGGGCGGCAGCCACGGCAGCGTTGAGTTGGGCTACATCGGCTTGGGCGTATTCGCCCACCACGTCGGCGAGATTGGAGGGGTTGAGGTTGGGCGCGTAGCCGGTGCCGGCGAGCCATTCGCCGTTGATCAGGTTGTTGTGTTGGGTGGTCATGGTGAGATCAGGTTAGTTAAACGGTGGTCCAGGCGCCGTTGTGGTGGCTGGAACGAATAGCGGCGTCTACAAAGCGGATGCCTTGCAGGCCATCGGTCGCATTCGGGAAAAACTGGTTCAGCGGGTCTGGCGTGTTGCCACTGCGCTGCGCGGCAATGGTGTCTGCCGCATTGGTGTACAGGTTGGCAAAGGCTTCGTGAAAGCCCTCGGGGTGGCCTGCCACGATGCGCGAAGCGCGGGCTGCTAGGGGCAGGGTGCCGGGGCCGTTGGGAGTGCGCACTTGGGCAGGGGCGTCCAATGGCTTGAACTGCAGCACTTGCGGGTGCTCTTGATGCCACTCGACACTGCCCAATGAACCGCTTACGCGGATGCGCAAGCCGTTTTCCACACCGGCTGCGGCCTGTGTGACCCAGAAGCTGCCACGCGCACCGTTGCTCATGCGCAGCATGGCACCGGCGTAGTCATGGGTGATGCGGTCGGGCACGACGCTGCCGACGTCTGCCGCTACTTCTGCCACTTCCAGACCAGTAATGAAGCGCAACAGGTTGTGGGCGTGGGTGCCTATGTCGCCCATCACCAGTGAGGGGCCGCCACGGGTGGGGTCTTCTTTCCAGGCTCTGCGGCCGGGGCCTGCCTTAGCACGACCGCCCTGCACGTATTCCACCTGCACCAGGCGAATGTCACCCAGCAAACCGTCCATCACCATGGCTTTCGCCTGGCGCACCATGGGGTAGCCGGTGTAGTTGTGGGTCAGGCAAAACACGCGCCCGCTGCTTTGCACCTTGGCGTGCAAAGCTTCGGCTTCTTGCAAGGTGTTGGTCATGGGCTTGTCGCAAATGACGTCCATGCCGTGGTCCAGCGCGAGCATGGAAAACCGGAAATGACTGTCATTGGGCGTCATGATGGCCACGACCTCCGCACCATCTGCGCGTTGGGCTTCGGTTTTGATCAAAGCGCTGCCATCTGCATAGCAGCGGTCTGCCGGTACCCCGATGCTCTGGCCTCCGGCCTTGGACCGCTCGGGATCGGAAGAAAGAGCCGCCGCGACCAGCTCGTACCGGTCATCCAGGCGCGCGGCCTGCCGGTGCATGGCACCGATGAAGGAACCGGGACCACCACCGATTACGGCCAACCGCAAGCGGCGACCCAGAAGTTGGAAGACGGTGTTTTCTGACATGGTGGCGATTCCTTATCGGGTGGTATGTGGGTTTAGCAACCCCAGCGCAACACCATGGGATCCAGACGCTTGGCGGTATCGATCAAACCGGCGCGCGTGTCAGGGTGCATGGCGGGGAAGGGATGGCGGCCGGCCTCGCAAGCGATGACACCACCTTCCTTCATGAGGGCCTTGGCAGTCAGTATGCCGCCCTGGCGGTTTTCAAAATTGATGAGGGGCAGCCACTGCTGGTAGTGGGCGGCGGCCTCGTCGCGCTTGCCTGCTGCATAGGCGTCCACAATTTTGCGGATACCGTCGGGGTAGGCACCGCCGGTCATGGCGCCGGTGGCACCAGCGTCCAGGTCGGGCATGAGGGTGATGGCTTCCTCGCCATCCCATGGGCCTTCAATAGCGGCACCACCTACGCGAATAAGCTCGCGCAGCTTGGAGGCTGCGCCGGCGGTTTCGATCTTGAAATACGACACCTGTTTGATCTCTTGCGCCATGCGGGCCAGAAAAGGCACCGACAGCGCTGTGCCGCTGACCGGCGCGTCCTGGATCATGATGGGAATATCAATCGCATCGGACAGGCGGGCGAAGTACTCATAGATCTGACCCTCAGGTACGCGGATGGTGGCGCCATGGTACGGAGGCATGACCATGACCATGGACGCACCCAGCTGCTGGGCCTGCACACTGCGCGCGATGGTGACTTGGGTGCTGAAGTGCGTCGTGGTCACGATGACCGGCACCCGGCCATTCACATGCGCGAGGATGGTTTTGGTGAGCACTTCGCGCTCGGCATCCGCCAGTACAAACTGCTCAGAGAAGTTGGCCAGAATGCACAGGCCGGTAGAGCCGGCGTCGATCATGAAGTCGACACAGCGTTTCTGGCTCTCGAGGTCCAGCTCGCCAGCGTCGTTGAAGATCGTAGGGACGACAGGGAATACGCCCTTGTAGCGGGCATTCATTGCGGAGTACATGGTGAGTCCTTATTTGTTTTTGTTGTAGACGTCGAAGCAGACGGCTGCCAACAAGACCAGGCCCTTGATGACCTGCTGGTAGTCGATACCGATGCCCATGATGGACATACCGTTGTTCATGACGCCCATGATGAAAGCGCCGATCACTGCGCCCAATACTTTGCCCACACCACCGGAGGCGGAGGCGCCCCCGATAAAGCAGGCGGCAATCACGTCGAGCTCGAAACCGAGGCCAGCCTTGGGGGTAGCAGTGTTCAGGCGGGCCGCAAAGATCAGTCCGGCCAGAGCCGCCAACACACCCATGTTGATGAAGGTGTAGAAGGTCAGGCGTTCAGTGCGGATACCCGACAACTTGGCAGCTTTTTCGTTGCCGCCCAGCGCATAGATGCGGCGGCCGATGGTGGTGCGGGATGCTACGAAGTCATAGACCAGCATCAGCAGCAACATGACGACCAACACGTTGGGCAAGCCTTTGTAGGACGCCAGCTGGTAGCTGAAGGCCACGATCATGGCGACAAAGATCAGGTTGGCAATCGCAAAGAAGGCGATGGGCTCGTTTTCCATGCCATGCGCTGCGCGGTCTGCACGGCCGCGCACCTTGGCAATCAACATGACCAGAGCAATCAACAAACCGATCACCAGAGTGGCAACCCGTAAAGTTTCGCCGGCAAAGGGGTCAGGAATAAAGCCGGTGCTGAGCAACTGGAACTCGGGCGGGAAGGGGCCGACAGATGCGCCTTCGAGCACCGCCAACGCCAATCCCTTGAATACCAACATGCCAGCCAGCGTGACGATAAAGGATGGGATTTTGTAGAACGCCACCCAATAGCCTTGTGCTGCGCCAATGACACCGCCCAGAATCAAACAGACGATGGCGGCGGGCACATAGTGCCAGTTGTAGTTGACCATCAACACCGCGGCAACGGCGCCGATAAAGCCGCACACCGAACCCACCGATAGATCGATATGTCCGGCCACGATGACCAGCAGCATGCCCAGCGCCATCACGATGATGTAGCTGTTCTGCAGAATCAAGTTGGTAAGGTTCAGGGGCTGAAATAGCGTGCCTTCGGTCTGCACCTGGAAGAACACCATGATGATGACCAGCGAAATCAGCAGGCCGTATTCGCGCAGATTGCTTTTCAGGAAAGCCATGCCGCCGCCCGAAGCGGGGGCGTTTGTTTCCGGGGTTGTGCTTGTCATTTCAGTTCACTCCTGACGTCACGATAGAACGCATAATTTTTTCTTGGGTTGCCTCTGCAGCCGGAAACTCCGCCACAAAAGCACCTTCATTCAACACACAGATCCGGTCGCACATGCCCAGCAATTCGGGCATTTCGCTGGAGATCATCAGTACGCATTTCCCCTCGGCAGCGAGCTGCGCGATGATGGTGTAAATCTCGTACTTGGCACCCACGTCGATACCGCGGGTAGGCTCATCGAGGATCAGCACTTCGGGCTCCGAAAACAGCCACTTGCTCAGCACCACTTTTTGCTGGTTGCCGCCTGACAAATTGACGGTGCGGGCAAACACATTGGGGCTGCGGATGTTGAGCTTTTTGCGGAAGTCCTGAGCTACGCTGAACTCTTTGCCTTCGTCCACCACTGTTTTGTTGGAGACCGCTGGCAAGTTGGCGAGTGTGGTGTTCCAGGCAATGGTTTCGTCCAGCACCAACCCGTAGCCTTTGCGGTCTTCGGTCACATAGGCGATGCCGTGATCGATGGCTTTTTGCACGGTGCCGGTGTCGACTTCTTTGCCATGGAGCAGCACTTTGCCGCTGATGTTCTGGCCGTAGGTGCGGCCGAAGATGCTCATGGCCAGTTCGGTGCGGCCTGCACCCATGAGGCCGGCAATGCCGACGATCTCACCACGCTTGACATGCAGGTTCACGCCCTTGATGACCTTGCGCTCGGGGTGAATCGCGTGGTGCACCACCCAGTCGCGCACTTCAAACACGGTGTCACCTACATTGGGCGTGCGCTTGGGGTAGCGGTCCGCCATTTCACGCCCGACCATGTGACGGATGATCAAGTCTTCACTGACGGGTTCTGCTCTGCAGTCCAGCGTGGCCACGGTCGCACCGTCGCGCAGCACCGTGATGGCGTCTGCGACCTTGGAAATTTCATTGAGCTTGTGCGAAATTAGGATGCAGGAAATGCCTTGGCGCTTGAGTTCGAGCAGCAGTTCGAGCAGTGCATCGCTGTCGGTCTCGTTCAAACTGGCGGTGGGCTCATCCAGAATCAGCAGCTTGACCTCTTTGGACAGCGCTTTGGCAATCTCGATGAGCTGCTGTTTGCCAACACCCAGATTGGTAATCAGGGTGTTTGGAGATTCCTTCAAACCGACTTTGTTCAGCAAGGCCTGCGTTTTGACGTAAGACGCGTTCCAATTAATCACGCCACCTTTGGCTTGCTCGTTGCCGAGAAAAATGTTCTCGGTAATCGACAGCAGCGGCACCAAGGCCAGCTCCTGGTGGATGATGATGATGCCTTTTTCTTCACTGTCCTGAATGCCGCGGAAGCGGCATTCTTCGCCCTGGTAGCGGATGGTGCCTTCGTAGTCGCCGTGAGGGTAGACGCCGCTCAGCACTTTCATCAGGGTTGATTTGCCGGCGCCGTTTTCGCCGACGACGGCGTGGATCTGGCCCTCTTGCACTGTGAGGTTCACATTGCTTAGGGCGGTCACGCCGTGGAATGTCTTGCGCATTCCACGCATTTCTAAAATGGGTTCAGCCATGGTGCCTCAACGATCGTTCTCTTGAACCAGAAGAATGTAAAAAGCCCTGTGCTGTGGGGCACAGGGCCTCTTTACCGCCGCTAAAGATTACTTCAGCTGCTCTTCTTTGATGTATCCGCTACCGACCAACACTTGCTTGTAATTGGACAGGTCCACAGCGACAGGCTTCAGCAGGTAGGAAGGCACCACCTTGATTTTGTTGTTGTAGGTCTTGGTGTCGTTGATTTCAGGTTGTTTGCCTGTCATCACGGCATCCACCATATTGGCAGCGACCTTGGCCAATTCGCGGGTGTCTTTGAAGATGGTGGAGTACTGTTCCTTGCGGATGATGGACTTCACGGAAGGCACTTCCGCATCCTGGCCGCTCACGAAAGGCATGGGCTGAGCAGCAGTACCGTAACCCACACCCTTGAGTGCGGACAGAATACCGATGGAGATGCCGTCATACGGAGACAAAACAGCGTTCACTTTGTCTTTGCCGTAGAAGGCGCTCAACAGGTTTTCCATACGGGCTTGGGCCACTTGGCCGTCCCAGCGCAGGGTTGCCACCTTTTGCATGCCGGTTTGCTTAGAGCGAACCACCAGCTTGCCGGACTTGATGTAAGGGTCCAACACGGACATGGCTCCGTCGTAGAAGAAAAATGCGTTGTTGTCGTCAGAGGAACCACCGAACAATTCGATATTGAAAGGACCTTTGCCCTCTTTCAGGCCCAACGCTTTTTCCAGGGACTGGGCTTGCAATACGCCCACTTGGAAGTTGTCGAAAGTGGCGTAGTAATCGACGTTTTTGGAGCCGACGATCAGGCGGTCATATGAGATGACCTTGATGCCCTTGTCTGCGGCTTTTTGCAGCACGTTGGTCAGGGTGGTGCCGTCAATCGCGGCAATCACCAACACCTTGGCACCCTTGGTAATCATGTTTTCGATCTGGGCCAACTGGTTGGGGATGTCGTCTTCGGCGTATTGCAGGTCGGCTTTGTAGCCTTTGGCTGCCAAAGCAGCGACCATGCTGTTGCCATCAGCGATCCAGCGGGTCGAGCTCTTGGTGGGCATGGCGACGCCGACCAGGCCCTTGTCTTGCGCATTGGCCACGGTGGTGCCAAATGCCAGACCCATGGCAAGGCTTGCTGCAAGCGCCTTGAGGGTGGTTCTACGTGCTGTCATGAAATGTCTCCTGTGTTTGATTGCTTCTGTCAGATACGTCCTCGCCTTTTTGGCTCAGGCGGCGAATCTTACTCAGCACATTGATTTATTTCCAATATAGTTTGGGGCTTATTCGATATGTAAATACAGATTGGTGGTAACCCTATATGACGAATTACACCCATTGGTTCTTACGTGCAAGGCTGAAAACCAGACAACTTTTGCTATTGGTCGCGTTAGCGGAGGAAGGCAATATCCACCGCGCAGCCCAAGTGCTCAACATGACGCAGCCTGCTGCGTCTAAATTGCTGAAAGACTTGGAAGACGTGCTGGGGGTGTCTCTGTTTGAGCGTTTGCCGCGCGGTATGCGGCCGACTTGGTACGGCGACACCATGATTCGCCATGCCCGTGCGGCATTGGCGAGCCTGAATCAGGCGCACGAGGAGTTGCAAGCTGCTAAGAACGGGCAATTCGGTCAAGTGAATATCGGCTCCATCACCGCGCCGGGGCTGGCCTTACTGCCACCGACGGTTGCTGCCGTAAAGCAGGCACATCCGAATCTGCAAATCACTATCCAGATTGAGCCGAGCAATGTGCTGATCGAAAAACTGAATCGCGGCAGCCTGGATATTCTGGTGGGGCGCCTTTCGCCAGAACACGACAAGGCCGCTCTGCGTTACGAGATGGTGGCTGAAGAGCCGATTTGTGCAGTGGCTCGACCGGGGCATCCTTTGCTTACCGCCATCAAACCGAGCTTGGAAGACGTTTTCAAGTTCGGTTGGATTGTGCCGCCTGCCGGCAGTATGTTGCGGCACCGCTTTGATCTGATGATTCAGGAACTCGGATTGGAGCAGCCCTCCAACAGTGTGGAGACCAGCGCCATGCTTTTCATCAGCAAAATGATGCAGCAGAGCGATATGGTGAGTGTGATGGCAGTAGACGTCGCGCGTTATTACGCCAACCACGGACTGATGTCGATTTTGCCGGTGGCCATGCCGTGTGAGATGGAGCCCTTCGGGTTCATCACCCGACGGGACCGGCTTTTGTCGCCCGCCGGCGAGGTGGTATTGCGGGCGCTGAAAGCATCTGCCATGACCGTCTATGGCAAAGCTTTCAGCGTAGAGCCCGGCCCTGCTGGTTAAGCGCTATCGGACTTAGTTCCAGCCGGCGTCAACTTTGAATTCCTGGGCGGTGCACATGGCGCCGTCATCTGAGGCGAGGAACAACACCATGCGTGCAACATCAGGGGGTTGGAGCTTGTCCGGCAGACATTGGTTGCGCTGGATGTCAGCTTCTCCTTCAGCGTTAAGCCACATCTTGATCTGGCGCTCTGTCATGACCCAGCCGGGAGACACTGTGTTGATACGAATACGATCCGCACCCAAGGTGTCTGCAAGGCCTCGGGTGAGTCCGTTTACTGATGATTTCGCCACCGCGTAGCAAGGATAGCCACTGCCTTTGGTTTGCCAACCGGTGGACCCGAGGTTAATGATGGACCCACCGCCAAGACGTTTCATACCCGGCACCAATGACTGGATAGCAAAGAAGGCCGGACGCTGGTTGACTGCCATGCGCTCATCCCAGTACTCAGGGGTCACCGATTCCAAGGTATGCCGGTCATCGCGCGCTACGTTGTTCACCAATACCGAAAATTCGCCAAGATCTCGGGCAGCTTCGGTCGTTGCGGCCTGTAAGGCAGCGATATTGCGCACATCGCAGGTGCGCCACCAAATTTTCGCCTTGCTGCTGCTTGCCAGCTGCGCCGCCAGTGCGCGGCTTTCGGCCTCGGCCACATCCACGAACGCCACGTTGGCACCTTGCTCCACAAACGCGGAGACGATGGCTGCGCCAATGCCTGTTCCACCACCTGTAATGAAAACGTTTTTACCTTCCAGACTGAGATAGCGAGCGAGTTTTGTAGGGTCTGACATCATTTTTTCTCAATTTTGATTGCAATATAGATATATGAACTGTCTCGAAATTCATTTTCTATTATCACTGTGCATTGTTACCATGCCTGCTGTCAAGAACCGGAGGCACCGCCTCCACCTATAAAGAGGCAAGCCCATGAGTTCCGAAAAGCCCCCATTCCGCCGCAGCCAAGCCTGGTTCGGCCGGCAAGACCGTGATGGTTTTGTGCACCGCAGTTGGATCAAAAACCAAGGCTATCCCCACGACTTGCTGGATGGCCGTCCGATCATTGGCATTTGCAACACCTGGAGTGAGTTAACTCCTTGCAACGGCCACTTCCGTGAGTTGGCTGAATTCGTCAAGCGCGGGGTGTACGAAGCAGGCGGTTTCCCGCTCGAGTTTCCGGTGATGTCGCTGGGTGAAACCCAGCTGCGCCCCACGGCCATGTTGTTCCGCAATCTGGCATCAATGGATGTTGAAGAGAGTATCCGTGGCAACCCGATTGACGGCGTGGTGCTGCTCATGGGCTGTGACAAGACAACGCCCTCCTTGATGATGGGTGCAGCCAGTTGTGACTTACCGACCATCGGTTTGTCGGGAGGTCCCATGCTCAACGGCAAGTTCCGTGGCAAGGATGTCGGCTCCGGCACAGGTGTCTGGCAAATGTCCGAAATGGTGCGTGCCGGCGAAATGACCATGGAAGAGTTTTCTTCCTGCGAAAGCGATATGCACCGCTCCAGCGGTACCTGCATGACCATGGGTACAGCGTCCACCATGGCCAGCATGGTCGAAGCCTTGGGCATGGCACTGCCAGAAAATGCAGCGATTCCTGCTGCCGATACCCGCCGCAAACGTTTGGCCCAATTGACAGGCCGCCGTATCGTCGAAATGGTGAAACAGGACATCAAGATGTCTCAGATCCTGACGCGCCAGGCATTTGAGAACGCCATCCGCACAAATGCTGCGATCGGTGGATCCACGAATGCTGTGATTCACTTGTTGGCGATCGCGGGCCGTATCGGTGTTGAGCTGAAGCTCGAAGATTTCGATAGGCTGGGTTCTGAGGTCAACAACATCCTGAACCTGCAACCGTCGGGCAAGTACTTAATGGAAGATTTCTGCTACGCCGGCGGTTTGCCGGCAGTGATGCGCGAAATTCTGCCGATGCTGCACGGTGATGCCCTCACTGTGAATGGAAAAACCATCCGCGACAACGTGGCCAACGCCCCTTGCTACAACCGCGACGTGATCAAAACCGTCGACGATCCTTTCATGCCGGCAGCCGGCATTGCAGTGGTGCGTGGCAATCTGGCCCCAAATGGCGCCGTGATCAAACCGTCTGCCGCGTCCAAGCATTTGCTGCAGCACCGTGGGCCTGCTGTGGTGTTTGAATCGATTGAAGAATTTCACGCCAAGATTGATGACCCTGACTTGGACATCGATGAAAACAGCGTCATGGTGTTGAAGAACTGTGGCCCGCGCGGTTACCCCGGCATGGCGGAAGTCGGCAACATGCCCCTGCCACCCAAGGTGCTCAAAAAGGGCATCACCGATATGGTCCGTATCTCGGATGCGCGGATGAGCGGCACCGCTTATGGCACGACGGTTTTGCACACTTCTCCGGAAGCGGCGGCAGGCGGCCCGCTGGCCGTGGTGCAAAACGGCGACATGATTGAACTTAATGTGCCGGAGCGCAAACTGCATCTTGAAATTTCAGACGAAGAACTCGCGCGCCGCCTGGCATTATGGAAATCGCCTGAAAAGCCGAAACGCGGTTGGTACAAGCTCTATGTCGAGACCGTGCAGCAAGCGCACTTGGGTGCCGACCTAGACTTTTTGGTGGGCGGAAGCGGAGCGGCTGTTCCGCGCGATTCCCACTAAAAATTGCGTACTGTTTAAAGCCTTGAAGGCCCATAGCAACGGAAACACCGTTGTTATGGGCCTTTTTCGTCGTTGCGACGCTTGCTAATTTGGCCCCGCTATAACCATAGGGAGACAGGCCATGAGTATCAAAGACATGAAGATTTCCACGCGCCTGATGGCCGTGATGGGTGGTCTGACCGCACTGCTGGTCGCCGTTGTGGTGCTTGCAATCTCGCAGATGCAAGCCATGCGCCACGACACTACCGCTATTACCACCAATTGGCTACCCACTATCGGCTTGGTGGGCGATCTGAAAGCGGGCTTGGCGGATTTGCGGGCATGGGAAAGCCAGCATGTGCTCAATACCGATGAAGGTGCCATGGAACGCATCGACAAGTTGGCTTCGCAAGCAGTAGCGACCGTCGAGGCCACACGCCAGGAATACGGCAAGCTGGTGAACGAACCCGACGAAAAAGCCCTGTTCGCTGCATTGGAAACCGATTGGAAAGCGTATCAGGCACTTCACGCGCAGTTGATGGACATGTCCGCCAAACGCGAAAAGTTTCCGGCCCGCAAGCTGCTTGAAGGAGAAGGCAAAGTCTTGTTTGACAAGATCATCGTCACAACCAAAAAGATTTCGGAATACAACCAAACCGGTGCGACGAGTGCCAGCAGCAAAACCGAAAAAAGCTTTCATACCGCGCGCGTCTCCATGCTCACGGCCTTGCTGGTGGGTGCGATCGCTGCAGTTTTCGCCACCTTATGGGTCACCAAGTCGGTGACCAGGCCCATATCGACGGTGATCGATTTGGCTGACAACATCGCAGACGGTGATTTGTCTAAAACCATTACGGTGGATTCGATGAACGAGACAGGTCAACTGCTGGCTGCATTACAGCGCATGCAAGCCAGATTGGCCAGCGTCGTTTACCAAGTGCGCTCAGGCTCCGAATCCGTCGCCACTGCCAGCTCTGAAATTGCCCAAGGTAACCACGATCTGAGTGCCCGCACCGAACAACAAGCCAGCGCCTTGGAAGAAACCGCAGCTTCCATGGAGGAGCTCGGCTCCACCGTCAAACAAAACGCCGACTCTGCCCGCCAGGCCAATCAGTTGGCCATGAATGCGTCTACCGTGGCTATTCAAGGTGGCGAAGTGGTGGGTCAAGTGGTGGAGACGATGAAAGGCATCAATGAGTCCAGCCGCAGAATTGCGGACATCATCAGCGTGATTGACGGCATCGCTTTCCAGACCAACATCCTGGCCCTGAATGCGGCGGTTGAAGCGGCCCGGGCCGGTGAACAGGGAAGAGGCTTTGCGGTGGTAGCTTCCGAAGTCCGATTACTCGCCGGCCGCAGCGCCGAAGCCGCGAAAGAAATCAAGGGCCTGATCAACGCCAGTGTGGAGCGGGTGGAGCAGGGCAGCAGCCTGGTGGATAAGGCTGGCGAGACCATGACCGAAGTCGTCAGCAGCATCCGCCGGGTGACTGACATCATGGGAGCCATCAGCGCAGCGAGCTCTGAGCAGAGTGCCGGTGTTTCCCAAGTCGGAGAAGCAGTTACCCAGATGGACCAGGCTACCCAACAGAACGCCGCCTTGGTGGAGGAAATGGCGGCCGCAGCCAGCAGTTTGAAAAGTCAGGCCAATGACCTGGTACAGGTAGTGGCGACTTTCAAGTTATGAGCAAAATCAGGCTCTGGCGCTTATGGAATGTCCGCAAGCCGCTATCAAATCAGGAGCAAATTTGAAGGGATGTCTACGGTGAACATAGACCTCGATCGATAGATCAAGGTATTGCACCCGGTCGGGCATTGGTGGGGTCCAATGCAAAGCTATACTTTTGCACTCGGCTACCAATGAAGATTGGCGAGGACACAAAAGAACTGAATGAGCGGCCTAATTGCACTCAATAGCGCTTTTCGGCCAGATCTCTATTCGGTGATCAGCGACGTGGGGTCATCGGGCCGCGGCCTTCGATGTGGCGGAAGTTGATACGACCCTTGCTCAAGTCGTAAGGAGACAACTCCAGGGACACACGGTCACCCGCCAAAATACGGATGTGGTTCTTGCGCATCTTGCCCGCCGAATAAGCGATCAACTGGTGACCGTTATCCAAAGTCACGCGAAAACGCGTATCAGGCAGAACTTCGTTCACTACGCCCATCATTTCAATCAGATCTTCTTTAGCCATATAACGTCCTCTGAACTTATGTATTACCGGGGACTGACAAGGCCAGAACCCCATGGTTGCCTGATGCGATTGCAGCGACTGCAGTCGCATCTAGCGTGAAAAATTTGTCGTGATTGCGCATGATTCGATCGGTTGATGCGTTAACGCTCACGATCGGTGATTGTGCAGCTGCCTTCCAACACAATGTGACTGGATGCGGGCAACAATGCGGTGTTCGCCGGTGATGACTGGATGCAAATCGTCAATCTAATTTCGGTTCTGAATCAATAAAATACCAACACGCTGGCCACAGCAGAGGCAAAGTGCTCACGAGGAGAAAAGCTGCCGTTTCGTGGAATCTATCGCTGCAAGTGGCTTTATTGGAGCCGGATTGGACTCTCCACAGCCGGGAGAATTGTGTTTTTGCATCACGCATTCACACTGCCAATCGCTTTTTGGCGACCCGCTAATGTAGCATGGAGCGCTCAAAAGCGATATTCGACGGGGATTCCCGGCCGATCGGGTGTGGTTTTCTTAGTGAAACAGCGACAGGCGAGATGATGAAAATTTGTATTCTGGACAACGACATAATCGACGAAGCACTCGTGCCAACCTATCGCAGCTACGGTGCGATGCTGGAAAAGGTTTTGCGTCAAGCGGGCGCAACAGACTGGGCGATGGATCATTTCAGTACGCCCCACCAGCAATACCCCAATTCTTTTGACGATTACGACGCTGTGTTGTTGACTGGCAGCAAAGCCGATTCGTTTTCTGATGAAGATTGGGTCGTCGAACTGCGTCGTCGGGTGACAGAACTCCTGAAGACCGACACCAAATTGCTGGGTATCTGTTTTGGCCATCAATTAATTGCTTATTGTCTTGGAGCCAAGGTGGCAAGAGCTCCTCAAGGCTGGTTGACTGGTCGCAACACCTATCAATGGCATGACGCGGATTTCGCAGCTAGTGGCCGGGAGCAGTTTGCCTTGTTGGCAAGCCATCAAGATCAGGTTCTAGAGTTGCCAGAGGGTGCCCGCCTACTAGCCAGCAGTGACCGCTGCCCGATTGCGGCCTACGCGAAAGGGAATGAAGTGCTGTGCATACAGCCGCACCCGGAGTTTGTAGAAGATTACAGTGCCTATCTGCTGAATAAACGCAAACACGTCTTGGGCGAAGCCCATTACGCAGAGAGTATGGAAAGCTTAGAGCTCGGACATGAAGGCCAAGACTTTGCCAAAGTGATGGTCAAGTTTATTGAACAAGCCTAATCTGGGGCCACAGCGCCCATCCATTGCGAAAGTTCTATTGTTCGGGCTGCTCCAAAGCCTGAAATCAGGCGTACGGATCGTGGAACCAGACGTACCAATGAGAAATCAGCGAAATCAGTCATGGATGCCATGTCCGGAAACCGGTTGGTATAGATCTCTTTCGTTTGCCCATAGAGTGCCGTATCACGGTCCACAAAACTAGCTTCCACTTGCAGTGATACGCGTGGCAGCGCATGAACGCCTGTGTCGGCTTGTTCTGGCTGCATGACCATCAAACCAGCTGATGCTTGTTTTCTCAAGTTGGCTGTATGCGTGGACAAGGTACTCACATGGATGACCAGATGACCCGTTTCGCGGTCCAAGGCAAAAGGCACCATCGATACCTGTGGATCCCCGTGTTCGTCCACGGTCCCCAAGGCGGCAACCCGTTGCTGAAACAGTAGATTTTGCAAAACTGTCTGGTAAGGAGCTTGTTCAGTCATGCTGACATCCTAGCGGCGAAAAAAATGCCCTGACTCCAGGTGGAGGTCAGGGCATTTTTTACGGGTCATCCGGTTTGCGGATTTCCCGAAAAAACGATCTTGATCGGATCACTTCGTTCAACAGGATCGTTGTTCAATCCATGGCTAAAGTGTAAAACTGAAGGTGAGTCAGGTTATAGCGTAATTGCAGAGATTTCGCGTATTAATGGCACAATATTTCAACAATCAAAGAAAAATTGGAATCTAATGAATATCGATCGCTATGACCAGCAAATTTTGGAAATTCTCCAAGTAGATGGCCGTATTGCCAATCAGGACCTTGCTGACCGCATTGGTTTGTCTCCATCACCGTGTTTGCGACGCGTCCGCGCTTTGGAAGAGTCTGGTTTGATTCTGGGATACAGGGCGATGCTGGACGCGAAAAAGCTGGGCCTATCGCTGATAGCACTCGTCCACATTTCCATGGATCGGCACACACCGGAGCGTTTTGCCAACTTCGAAGCCAGTGTTGCAGTCCTGCCGGAAGTGTTGGAGTGCCTGTTGATCACCGGACAAGATGCGGATTACCAGATCAAAGTTGCCGTCAAGGACATGGACCATTACCAAGCCTTGCTGCTCAACAAGCTCACCCGTATCGACGGCGTTACCGGTGTGCACTCCAGTTTCGTCTTGCGCCGCGTCATCGACAGAACCGCGCTGCCGGTGACCTGAATCGCTTAACGAGCGTCAGGCAGTTCGATCTTGACTTCCAAAACCTCCAGATTGTCCTGGCGCTCCAGATTTACCTTGATGTCATCCGGATTGATATGGATGTATTTGCTGATAACGGCGACCAAGTCACGTTGTAACGCAGGCAGGTAATCCGGTTCGGCGGCATTGCGGCCGCTGCGCTCGTGGGCAAGAATAATTTGCAAACGCTCTTTGGCAACACTTGCTGTTTTTTTCTTTTCACCAAGCAAAAAGGAAAGAAGTGACATGGCCTTACTTGCCTCCAAACAAGCGTTTCAGCAGACTTTGTTTGGGTGCTTCTGTAAAACGCATCGGCTTGTCAGTGCCCAAGAAACGGTCAATCACGTCTTTGTAAGCCTCTGACACATCACTGCCTTGCATGTGAACAGCAGGAACGCCTTGGTTCGATGCCTGCAAAACAGACTCGCTCTCGGGAATAACGCCGATCAAAGGAATACGCAAGATGTCCTGGATATCGTCCAAGGACAACATTTGTCCTTGATCGACTCGCGCAGGGTTGTAGCGGGTAATCAACAAATGCTCTTTGATGGGCGTTCCGCCTTCCATGGCGCGTTTGGTCTTGCTCGACAACATTCCCAAAATACGATCGGAATCGCGGACTGAAGACACTTCAGGGTTGGTAACCACCAAGGCCTCATCGGCAAAATGCATCGCCATGAGTGCACCGGTTTCAATACCGGCGGGTGAATCGCACACGATGAATTCGAAGTCCAAAGCGGACAAGTCCTTCAAAACTTTTTCCACGCCTTCCTGGGTCAGTGCGTCTTTATCCCGGGTTTGCGAAGCTGCCAGGATGTAAAGGTTGTCGCACTGCTTGTCTTTGATGAGCGCCTGGTTCAGGTTCGCTTCTCCCTGAATCACATTGATCAGGTCGTACACCACGCGGCGTTCGCAACCCATGATCAAATCCAGATTCCGCAAACCCACGTCAAAGTCAATAACCGCGGTTTTTGCGCCTCTCATCGCCAGACCTGTTGCGAAACTTGCGCTGGTCGTTGTCTTTCCAACGCCCCCTTTACCGGATGTGACAACAATGATCTTGGTCATGAAAAGCAAATCTTTCAAAAGGTGTGGAACATCAAGCCTTGAGGGCTTCAATCAGTAATTTTTCTTGCCCATCTTCGCTCAAGCGAATCTGGGCAGTTTTTCCGTGGATGTCTTTGGGCAAAGGATTTTCGCTGGTGCGGTACACCCCGGCGATAGACACCAGTTCAGGTTCCAATTGCAAAGCAAAAATTCGTGCTTTGGTATTTCCACGCGCACCTGCCATGGCTTTGCCACGCAAGGGTGCATATACATGAATGTTACCGTCAGCGACCACTTCAGCGCCTTGGTTGACGATAGCTAACACCACAAGATCGCAGCCTCTTGCGTAGACTTTCTGTCCGGATCGCAAAGGTTTGTCGACCACCATTGTTGAAGGCCCGGGTACTTCCCGGATCACTTCTTGAATGACGGTTTCTTTGACTGCGACCGGTCTGGCAACTTGTTTGCTTAGTTGCACGTCCTGTTCCGCTTCTGCCAAACCGGCTTTCAGGCCGAACTCTTTCCAAGCAGGGTGTCCCCCACGGACAGCTACAGGCGTTAAACGACAGCTTTTGAGAAATCCGGTGAATTCCACAAGATCTCGTGGCTGCTCATTGTCTGGAACCTGTGAGAAATCAATGACTAACGCATCGTTGTCAAAAAAATCTGGTGTTTCCCCTGCAGCTCCAAAAGCTTTCGCGAGTTCTTCTGACAACTCCTCCAGATTTGCCGACTTCACCAGCAAAGCAACCAGATTCATTTGAGCGCTTTTGATTTCAAACGTCTGACGCGTTTGCGCTGCAGGAGTAACTGGCATGGAGGGTTGTAAGTACTGAACGGATTCGAATACGCAAATCTTACTTGATCGATGGTGCGGTTTGAGCAGATTCGATCACGAAATTTCAGATGTACACAAGTTTTTTTCATAAAAAAAAACGAGCTCAAAAAAGTGGAAAAAAAGTTCCTTGCTATTGTCTTAATTCTTTAAATTCAAAATAGTAGTAGTAGATAAGGATTGCCCTCTTCTGTGGATAAGCAATTTTTCACTATATGAATCAATAACTTACGGTATTCTCAGTCTTGTGCGTGACTCTGCTTTTGAGTTGTACCCAAACCTTGAATAACTTCGAGTTTTTCGAAAATTTTGTGGATAACTCTGAGTTGTTGTGAAGTTTATACACAGAGTTATTCTCATCGAAGGTTCGCGGTCTGAGTGACAATGGCGAAGCGGAGAGATGTCTCTCCATCCATTCGAACGACAATGAGGTCCCGCTTGGTACAGGCGTGGGTCAAAGAGAGAATTGCGCATGGTCGAAAAACGTTCTTTTGAAATTGCCAGAGAAACGCTGAAGCAACTCACCGCCAGAAAGCTGGTACCTACGCCTGCGAATTACCAGTCGGTCTACAACGAGATCGCTGGTATTCCGTCCATACAACCGTTCCCGGCGGATTTCCTCCGGGATCTATCGCATTCCTTGCCACTTAAAACGCCCGGGCAGCAAAAGCAAAAGGCTTTGTTGGACTACGCGATTGATCGCTTGAGCTGGGATGGTGTGAAAACAGCCTTGGTGGGCTATGGTGGTTTTGTGTCGACAGTGGCAACAGATTCATCAGGTAGCGCTCCACTGGCCGGCGCAGAGAGTGCGAATGGGGCTGCGACCCCCAATCCGGCAGCGCTGACCAGCGAGTTTTTTGTGCAGATAGCGCGTTTGATCGAATACGCTCAACCTGCGCTTGATACTGACGATGCCCGATTCCGCGAGCAAACACAGCAGTTGCTGCAAGCGATGCGTGACCCTCAGGCTGAGGCATTGACGCTTAAAAACCTACTCTCTGCATACAGCCATCGCTTGTCCTTTGCAGCCGAGGATCAGGCAGAAATTCGTAATGGCTTGCTCAAGCTTTTGCACCTGGTTTTCGTCAATATCGGCGAACTCAGCATTGATGAGCAATGGCTCAAAGGCCAAATGGATGCCTTGATCAGCGTGTCCACGCCACCTCTGAGCTTGCGCCGGATCGATGAGCTGGAGCGATTGCTCAACGATGTGATCTTCAAGCAGAAGGATGCCAAATTCAAAATGCTGAAGGCGCAGGACGAAATGCGCACCATGCTGGCGACCTTTATCGAGCGCTTGGCCCAGATGACCCAATCCACCGGTAGTTTTCAGGGCAAATTGGAAGAAAGTGCACGCCTGATTGAGCAAGCCAAAAACTTGTCAGACATTGCGCCTGTTTTGAAAGATGTGGTGGGTACCACCCGCGGTATGGCGCAAGAGAGTCAGATGTCGCGCGAACAGCTGGGGGCCATGCAAGAGCGCGCCAAGCAAACCGAAGTGGAGTTGGCCAAGCTGCACAAAGAGTTGGACCGCGTGAGTCTGCAAGCCCGCCATGATGCATTGACAGGGGCTTTGAACCGCAAGGGTCTCGACGAAGCGCTTATTCGTGAGGTGTCAACCACCAAGCGGAATGCCAGTGTGTTGAGTGTGGCACTGTTGGACATTGATAACTTCAAGAAGCTCAACGACACGATGGGCCACGCTACGGGCGATATCGCGCTCACCCATTTGGCCACGGTCGCGCGTGAATGCATGCGACCGCAAGACACTCTGGCCCGATACGGTGGCGAAGAGTTTGTGATCTTGCTGCCCGATACGGTGCTCGACAAGGGAATCGAGGCCATGACCCGTCTGCAGCGTGAATTGACTAAACGGTTCTTTCTGGCCGGTACCGAGAAGGTGTTGATCACCTTCAGTGCCGGGGTCGCCCAAATGACCGAGAGTGAAACACCGGCTGAGGCGATACGTCGTGCGGATCAGGCGATGTACCTTGCCAAAAGAGCCGGTAAAAACCGGGTGCTCGGCGCTTGAGGCGGCTTCACAGTGCTGAAGTAAGAAACCACTGAATCAGGAATTTGGCGATAAAACCCACCATGCCGAAGGCGAGCCCGAGGAAAAGGACAAAGGTGCCAAACTTTCCGGCTTTTGACTCCCAAGCCAGCTGGGCAATGATGAACAGCATGTAGAGAATAAAGGCGCCTACTCCGAACGTGAGTCCGAAAGTGGCAATCTGTTCTTCGGAAAAACCCAGCATCAAGGCGCCTCGTCAGACAAGGGCTCGATCCGCACCAAATCCCGATAGGCATGCCAACTGGCATGGCCCAGCATGGGGATCACCAGAATCAAGCCGAGCAGTAAGGAGGCCAATCCCAGCAAGGTGAAGCCCATAATCAGGGCGGCCCACCACGCCATGACTGCAGGGTTTTCCAGGACGGCCCGCCAGCTGGTCAATATGGCGGTTTTGAGAGTGACTTGTTGGTCCAGTAGCAAAGGCATTGCGACCACAGTCGATGCAAACATTGGGGCAGCCAGCACCGCACCCAAGGCCATCCAGACTTCAAAAAGCCAGCCATCCTTGGCCAATATGACAAAGCGGACAAAGTCTATGGGCGAGTGAACTGGCGAAGGTGCAAACAAGGTAATGAGTGCTGCCGACGTCAATACCCAGGTAGTTGCAGCACCGGCCAGCAAGATGCCGAAGCGCAGCATGCGCCAGTAATCTTCACCCCAACGATTCAGCCGCTGATCTTGCCAATTCAGCCAGGTTTGAGAAATTACGCCCCAATCTGCAGGCTCATTCCGCTCGAGAACGCGACTCAGTGCGTACAAGCTAGTGGCGAGAACCGGTGCAATGACGAGAAACCCACTCAGTGCCCCCGCCAGAAGCCAAAATTGGTGGCGTGCAAAGGCCACAATCACGGCTCCGATAAACGTCAGTACCAGTCCATGGGTCAGGCTGACGATTCCCGCCCTGTGCAGGTCCCGCCATCCCATAGCCAGCCAGGCCAAGGGTTGTAAGAAACCCACTTGGCGAATCGTGATGCGAGAAATGGGGGTTGGGGCCATAGTGCAAACCAGTCTATGGCACCCCTCCCCGTCATCGATTGACGAAAATCAATTCAATGGTTGAAAACGGAAGCTTTCAGAAGATCAGTGCTTGGACTTCCCGCCGCGTCCGCCCTTGTGCTTGGATGATTCGGTGTCAAAAATCTTCTTTTGCTCTGGCGTCAGAGTAGCGTAAAAGGTCTTTACGGCCTGGTCGCGTTGTTCCATGCGGCTGTTGTGCTCATTGGTCATCTCTGTGCGCATAGCTTTCATCTTGTCCAAGCGTTCAGGGGTCGATAACTTGGCCAATTTAGCGCGGTCCATTTTGGGCTTGTCGGCCCGTGCTGCGGGTTTCATGGCATTGGAGAACGTGTTCCAGTTAGCCTCTTGGGCCGCGGTGATCTTGAGTTTGTCTTTCAGTTCAGCGCTGCGCTTGGCGTGCATCTCTTCCATTTTTGCGGGATCCATCCGGTGCATGCCCGGGCGGCCGCCCATGGCTTCATCAGGATTTCCGTGCTTTTGTGCCATCACTGAAAAGCCAGCCGTTGCCAACAAGCCTGCAACTACCAAAGTTTTGAATGCGGGTTTCATAGGTTTGTCCTTGAGTGGTGCACCTGGTAGCGGGAATCGCGTTCAGGTTGAGAGTAAGTGTGGTCCGGCCATGTAACTGCGATGTGCAGGAAGCATGGTGCTTTGTAAAGATGCGTGAAAATGCTCCATTAACAAATCGATAGGTGTTGTGTGTTTAAAAACGTGATCGTGTACCGCTTGGCGTCACCCTGGTCTGTCACCCAGGCTGATTTAGAAGACGCTTTGCAACCGGACCGCTTTGTCGAGTGCGGTGCCAGTCAAGAAAAGTCTGTAGGTTGGGTGGAGCCGCGTGGTCAAGCCCATGGTCCGTTGGTGGAGGTGGTCGGCGGGCAATGGGTACTCAAACTCATGATGGAAGTGAAGTCGGTCCCCGGTTCGGTGGTCAAGCGCAAGGTGGAAGAACAAGTCGCACAGATCGAGGTGAGCACTGGCCGCAAGCCCGGTAAAAAAGAGGTGCGTGAACTGCGGGACGAAGCCCGTTTGACCTTGCTCCCAATGGCATTTACCAAGCAGGGTAGCGTGGGTGTCTGGATCGATCCCAAAGACGGCCTACTCGTTTTGGATGCAGGCAGCCAGAGCAAGGCGGATGAGGTCATGACTGCGCTGATCAAGGCCGTTCCCGGTTTTGCGGTGCAATTAGTGAACACCCAAATTTCTCCAGCTGCAGCGATGGCGGTTTGGTTGTCGACCCGCGAGTCTCCCCCTGACTTCTCGGTAGACCGCGAATGTGAGCTCAAGGCGTCTGATGAATCCAAGGCCGTGGTCCGCTATACCCGCCACCCATTGGACACCGAAGAGGTGAGCCAACACATCGCACTCGGAAAGATGCCGACCCGTTTGGCCATGACATGGAACGACCGCGTCTCTTTCGTGTTGACCGAGGCCCTGCAGTTAAAGAAAGTGACTTTTCTGGATACCGTGTTTGAAGACTCGCCCAAAGCCGCAGGCGACCGCAAAGAAGACAACTTTGATGCCGACGTTGTGATTTCTACCGGTGAGCTATCGCAGCTGATTCCCGACTTGATGGAAGCACTGGGCGGTGAAGTTCCCTTGGGCTCTATGCCGGGCATGCCTGTTGCCCCATAAAGGCGCGACGCAGACAGGGGCTTCCGACTGACGGCGGCCCAGACACTGCCGGGCTCGGCTACGCTGTCGCTTTTAAAAGGGAGACCGCATGTCACGCAAAACTGCCCAAGACTTTGACCAAGAACTGCTCATTCTGTTTGATGCCTATGTGCATGGCATCGTGGACCGGCGGGGCTTTCTGGAGAAAGCGCAGAAATTTGCAGTCGGTGGTTTAACGGCAGCAGGCTTGTTGGCGGCGCTCAGCCCCAACTTTGCGGCGGCACAGCAAGTACCGAAAGATGACAAACGCCTGCTGACCAGCACGGTGGAGCTGCCATCTGCCGCTGGTTACGGCACGGTCAAGGGATATCTGGTGCGGCCTGCAGGCGTGACCGGCAAATTGCCAGTCGTATTGGTGGTGCATGAAAACCGGGGGCTGAACCCGCACATTGAAGACATTGCCCGCCGCGTCGCGCTTGAGGGGTATTTGGTTCTAGCGCCAGATGCACTCGCCCCATTGGGAGGCTACCCTGGCGACGAGGACAAGGCTCGAGCACTATTCGCAACACTGGACCAAAAGAAAACCGCCGAAGATTTTGTGGCAGCGGCGCAATGGCTGCAAGCGCACCCGGATTCCACCGGCAAGCTTGGCACCGTGGGTTTTTGTTATGGCGGCGGTGTGGCACACGCGCTCTCTGTGCGCTTGCCCGGCCTGTCAGCGGCCGTGCCGTTTTATGGCAACCACCCGGCGGCAGAGGATGCCGTCAAAGTGAAAGCGCCTTTGTTGATTCATTTTGCTGGGGTGGACGAGCGCATCAATGCTGCCTGGCCCGCGTATGAAGCCGCCCTGAAGGCAGCTGGCGCGCGCTACACCGCGCACCAATACGCCGGAACCCAACACGGCTTCAACAACGACACCACGCCTCGCTTTGACGCGACTGCTGCAAAGCTGGCGTGGGAACGCACCTTGGCATTCTTCAGCCAGACGTTGAAAAGCTAAGGGTTAGTCGCGGAACCGGTCATGGCCGCGGCCTTTGCCGTGGTGGCCATGGTGCGGCTTGTGATGGCCAAAGCCTTTGCGGTAGCCACGGTCATCATCGCGGTAGCCGGATTGGTAACCCGGGTGGCGAGGGCCACCCTGTGCATAACGCTCTGCTTGTGCATGGTCGTTCATGCCGCGTGCGATACCCGTGCCCGCAGCGCCGCCAATACCAGCCCCCACCACGGCGCCTGAACGGCCACCGACCGATTGGCCCACTGCTGCACCGGCAGCACCACCGACCGCACCGCCAATCATGGCGCCACTCTGATTGCGTCCGGGCGAGGTCGCGGCCGCACCTGTTGCGCCGCCGATAGCACCACCAATCACTGCGCCGCTTTTGCCACCGACACTTTGCCCCAGCACAGCGCCAGCCGCTGCACCAGCACCACCGCCCAGGATGGGCGTCCAGTCATTGGCGTGCGACAGTGGCGCCGCACACAAAGCTGCGGCCATCAGGGGGACCGCCATCCAACGGGAATGTGTCAAGGCACGACGGAGGGTAGACAAGTTCAACATGCAACAAGGGGCGAGGCCCGTACCGTTAAAAGTAACGGTTTATGCACTTTCAACGCGTGGATGTCTGCCGGGATGACGCGGATTACAGGTCTTTACACCTGTGGTTACTTGCTTACGTCTGGCCGAGGGCGCTTAACTCTGCGGATACGTGGCGCCATTGCACTGCAAACCGGTTGGTGGCGCCGCTAGGCATTGGGACGGAGAGCGCGTACTCGGTACCCGCCGTCACACTGTCGATGATGGGCAGCGACACGTAAGGTTGCACTTGCGCCGCCATACCCGCCAGACCTGCGCCGCCCAATACGACTGTTTTCACCGAGATGTCTTTGGCAGCCTCTTGGCAGGCTTGCGCCAGCAGCGCAATTGCAGACGTCGGGTTGTTAGCCAGCTCCACCCCACTGGGCGCCACAGTGTGGATAGCGACCAATTGCTCAGTGACACCCAATCCCCATGCCAGGCGCTCCAACATGGGTCGCCACTTGGCGCCCCCCGTGACAACGGCAAAGCCACCATGGCGACGTGCTTGAAGAAATGAAGCCTCCGCCAGTCCGGTCACCGGCGCAGCACTGGCCTCGCGCAGGGCCCAAAGCCCAGGATCGCCAAAGCAGCCAATCAGTACCGCATCCGGTAGCGCATGAGGCGCGGCACATTGATCTGTAGCCCATGCATCCAACAGCGCGTGACCAGCTACGGCATAGCTGGCTTCGCAGGCGATATAGGGCGCACCAAAGCGGGCCGTCACTGTATCGACGCGGACGCCCGGGCCAGCAATACCTTGCACATGGCCTTGCAGCAGTCCGCTGACAGACTCGGTGGTGTTCGGGTTGATAACCAGCAAGCGTCGCATTGCGATCAGGTACCCCTGCTGCCGGTGCCGCCAAACAGAGAGAGCAGATCCGGTGCGTCTTCGACCGTCTCTTTGAATTGCAGCTGCTGTTCCAGTAATGCAAGATGCTCACGCATCAGGCGAGCGCCCTCACGCGGGTCCCGCAAGCGAATGGCGTCGAGCAGGGCACGGTGTTCCTGGCAGCCGCACGAGGTAGCCTCTGCTTTGGCCTGCACATGGTTATCGCTGTAAGTCATCAAAATCAACGAGGTGCGCGACACCAGCTCCCGCAAGATGCGCCCCAGCGTCTGATGGTCCGAGGCGTTGGCAATGTGCAGGTGAAAGTCGCCCGAGAGTCGGATGGCACGGCGCATGTCGCCACTGGCCCGTGCTGCTTCCTCGTCGTCGATGCACTGACTGAGGGTAGCAATGTCGTCCGCAGTGGCGCTCACAATAAAACATTCGATGAGCGTAGGCTCGATCATGCGGCGCACCTCAAAGACTTCGCGCGCTTCTTTTTCAGTGGGTTGCGCGACCATGGCGCCGCGGTTGGGTGTCAGCGTCACGATTTGTTCGTTCGCCAAGCGCACCAGCACTGGCCGAATACGGGTGCGCGATACGCCGAAGGCGCTGGCCAGCTTTTCTTCAATGAGTTTGGTCCCGGGCGGTAGCCGGTGGTCCAGGATGGTGGCGACCATGCGCTCGTAGATCTCGTTCTCGGTCAGTGCTACAAAATCGCTCATGTGTCCCGCTTTGCATGCTGGCGTTTAGCCAAAAGGGTGGACAGCCCCACGGCCAGTCCCATCACAAGAAACGATACCACCATGGTCACTGTGCCCAGCGCGTAGATAGACGGTGTGGTCACGGTGGTGGTGAGGCCTTGTAACTCCAAGGGCAGGGTATTCACATCGCCGATCGCTTGCGAGGTGCGGGCAATTTCATCCCAGCTGAGGGTGAAGCCGAACATCCCTATACCGACTACCGAGGGCGCTATCAGCGGCAACACCACGTACCGGAAGGTTTGCCACGGCGTGGCACCCAGATCGCGGGCGGCTTCTTCATAAGCAGGGTTGAAGCGGTTGAAGATGGCGAACATGATCAGCAAGCCGAAAGGCAAGGTCCAGGTCAAATGGGCGCCCAGTGCCGAGGTGTAGATACCTAAGGCGGTGCCATAGGTTTCCAAGCTACTTTCCATGCCCGCCCACTCAAGTGCTTTTTTGATGCCGGAATCGAGCAGGCGGAACTCCAGGCCGATCCCTAGCGACACGATGATGGACGGCATGATCAAGCTCGCCACTACGGTAAAAAACAGCACGTTGGCAAAACGCAGCTTCTTACGAAATGCCAGACCTGCGAGCACGGAAAATCCGATCGTGAAACCCATCACGACCAGGCCCAATCCGAGGGACCGATACAAGGCCGCTCCGATATCCACAACGCCAAGTCCTTCAGCCAGTTTATGGAACCAGTGCAACGACAGCCCGCGCATCGGGAATGTCAGTCCACCCTCGGGGCCTTGAAAACTCAGGACAACGATGACCAACATCGGCCCGTACAAGAACAAAACGTAGGCACCGAAAAAAGCGGCCAGTAGCCAGAAAGCCGGAGTGCGTTTGTCGTGGGTCATGGTCACAGCTCTTTGCGGATATCGACCATACGGGTCAAGGCCCAGATGATCATGAGCACGATGGCGAGCAACACGACTGCGTTGGCCGCCGCCAGTGGAAACTGCAGGTAAGAGGTTTGCACCTGAATGATCTTGCCGACCGATGCAATCTGCTGCCCGCCCATGACGCCGATGGTCACAAAGTCGCCCATCACGATGGTGATGACAAAGATGGAGCCGATGATGATGCCGGTGCGGCACAGTGGCACGATCACATTCCACAGGGTTTGCCAGGCACTGGCGCCACTGTCGTTAGCGGCCTCCAGCAGGCTGCGGTCTATCCGCATCATGCTGTTGAAAATGGGCACGATCATGAAGGTGGTGAACAAGTGCACAAAAGCCAGCACCACCGAAAAGTCAGAAAACAGCAGCCACTCCACCGGTGTCTCCATCAAGCCCGCGCTTATCAGGGTGTCGTTCACCAAGCCGTTGCGGCCCAGCAGCGGCACCCAGGCAATTATGCGGATCACGTTAGACGTCCAGAACGGGATGGTGCAAATGACGAAGAGCACCACCTGCATGCCGCTGGACTTCACATGGAAGGCCAAAAAATACGACACGGTGAACCCGATCACCAAGGTCAGAGCCCAGACTAGTAAGCAAAACTTAAAGGTCGACAAGTAGGTCTTGAGGGTGACACACAAGTCGCCGTATTCATTGCGCGAGAGGCAACCTTCAAACACCGAGATATAGTTTTTGAAGGTAAAGCCCGGCAGCATTTCGTACTGGTTGTAGTCCCAGAAACTCACCATCAACACCAGGGCTAATGGAATCAAAAAGAAGAGCGCAAACACCGTGGTGAGCGGCAAAGCCTGCCACCAGGCCGCAAGGCTGCGGCCCGGGGCAGATGCCGCCGGAAGTGGGGGTGATGTGTTCGTGCTCATAAGTCAGTTGGTTTGTGATGTCCGGGAACACCGCGGGACTGGCTTTGCCAGACCGCTGGTGTTGCCCCCTTGAGGGGGGAACGGGCTACACGCAGTGAGCCCGGTCAGGGGTGGGTCACAAGTTACGCCGCGACGAACTCGTTCCATTTTTTGACCATGTAGGCGTTCTCGTCCATCACGGCGTTCCAGCAGGCGATGCCGCCCATGCGCTGTTCGTAGCTACCGCCGTCGCGCACTTCGCCCTTCTTGGCCAGCACGTCGCCGTTCGGGCTCTTGATGTCCTGGCTGGCAGGCTTGCCTTCCATCCAGTACGCCCATTCATAGGCTTCCATCTTGGCTTTGGCGGTTTCCAGCACAGCGCTGTAGTAGCCCTGGCGGTTCAGGTAAGCACCCGCCCAGCCGTCAAAGAACCAGTTGATGAACTCGTAGGCGCCATCAAGCTTGCGGCCGGACAGTGTGGATGGAATACCGAAGCCGGACGCCCACGCGCGATAGCCCTCTTTCAGTGGCTGGAAATTGCAGGCAATGCCCTTGGTGCGCACGGCGGTGACTGCGGGGCTCCACATGGACTGGATCACGACTTCGCCGGAGGCCATCAGGTTGACGGACTCGTTGAAGTCTTTCCACAGGCTGCGGAACTGGCCTTGCTTTTTGGCTTCAATCAGGGTCTTGATGGTGATATCAATCTCCTTCTTGGTCATGTTGCCCTTGTCGGGGTATTTGTAGATACCCATGGCTTCCACCACCATGGCGGCGTCCATGATGCCGATGGAAGGGATGTTCAGAATCGCGGCCTTGCCCTTGAATTCGGGGTTCATCAACTCGGCCCACGACGAGATCGGGCGCTTGATCAGGTCAGGACGGATGCCCAGCGTGTCGGCGTTGTACACGGTGGGGATGATGGACATGAATTGCGTGGGGCTTTTGGCAAACACTTTGCTCTTTTCGCCTTCCAGGAAGATGGTCTTCTTCGGCGCCGTGCCCTGGTCGCCCACGGCCTTGCCGGCCACCATGCCGGTGGTGAACAGGGTGGTGATCTTGTCCGCATTTTTGATGCGCTTGGTGTCGATGCCCTTCAGGTTGCCGGTAGGCACGATGTTCTTCAGGGAGAAGTATTCGGTGTCGATCAGGTCGAAGCTGTTGGGCGCAGTTACGGCACGCTTGGTCACGTCATCGGTGGTCACAGCCACGTACTGGATCTTGATGCCGGTGTCTTTTTCAAACCTTTCGCCAATGGCTTTGTCCTGGTTCACGGCGGTGCCCAGGTAACGCAGCACGATGGGTTCTGCAGAGTGCACTGCGGGGAACATGCCAGCGGCCAGAATTCCGGCGGTGCCTTTGAGCAAGCTGCGGCGCTGCACGGGGGCGGCGTTGGTGAGGGTGTCTTTCAGATCGTCAGCCATGAGAAAACTCCTAGTGGGTTACGGAGGGTTTGAAAACTTCTTGCGAAGACAGGGAAAAACAAGTGGCGCGTTCAGCGCGCAAGCGGGTGCGCAGCTTCAGGCGCCCAACGCAGCTGCACGGTCTCGCCTACGGCATAGGGCCGTGCGGTAAACGCGGATTCAGACAACATCACCGAGATGTCGGCGGTGGTGGATGCAGTCACTGAGGTGCCCGGGTTCTGCAGGCCCAGTAGCACGTAGGTGCCCTGGTATTCCACGTCGGTGATTAGCGCCATCTTGGTGTGCGGGGCAGCATGCTCGGCTTCGTGTTCGGGTACGACCTGCAGATGGTCGGTGCGCACGCCCACCTTGCCCTCAGGCGTCTCGATCACGTTGTGACCCCCCATGAAGCGGGCCACGAACTCACTGGCGGGCCGGTTGTACACCTCGTGCGGGCTGCCTACCTGCTCGATCACGCCGTGGTTCATCACCACCATGGTGTCGGCCAGGGCCATGGCTTCTTCCTGGCTGTGGGTGACGTGGATGAAGGTCAGGCCCAGTTCTTTTTGCCAGCGGCGCAGCTCGGCGCGCATCTGAATGCGCAAGAAGGGGTCGAGGGCTGAGAGCGGCTCATCCAGCAACAGCACACGAGGTTGGGTAATCAATGCCCGGGCCAGCGCCACACGTTGTTGTTGACCACCCGAGAGTTCAGTCGGTTTGCGGTCTGCCAGATGGCCCATGGCCACGCGTTCCAGCAAGTCTTTGGCCTTGGCGTGGCGCTCGGTTTTGCCCACGCCTTTCATCTTGAGACTGAAGGCCACGTTGTCCAGGGCGCTCAGATGGGGGAAGAGCGCAAAGCTCTGGAACATCATGGCGGTGCCACGCTCTGCGGCGGGCAGGTCGGTGATGTTGCGGTTTTCCAGCAGGATGTCGCCGTCAGAGGCCGACTCGTGCCCTGCAATCATGCGCAGCGTGGTGCTCTTGCCGCAGCCCGAAGGGCCGAGCAGGCAGCAGTAACTGCCGCTGGCAATGCGCAAATTGATGCTGTCCACAGCGGGTTTGCCCTGCGCGTAGCGCTTGGTGAGCCCGATGACTTCGATGGCGGCAGGTGCGATGGCGTTCATGCCACACCTTTACGCAAACCGCGTGCCAGCTTTGTACACAATGTTTTTCAAAGATTGTGTACAAAATGCACCGGCATTGTGCGGTGCAACACGCCTTGTGAGCAAAGCGGTGCGCGCGGCTTTGGTGCAAGCCGGAGAGCTTTTACCCGCTTTTACTGAGTCAAATCAGCCTCTGGCGCTCATGGAATGTGCGCAAGCAGCTCCTGATTTCATAGCGAACTCTGGTTGCTTATTTGTCGTGATTTGTTTTTTGTGCGGTAGCTAACGCCAGAATGACCTCTCGGGCGGTGTTTCGTGCCTTGGGCTCCAGGCGTAAATAAGCATCAAAGGTCTCGCGTTCTAGATAGCCCACGCCATCTTCCCAACGCTGTTTGCGTTCTTGAAGTGTTTTGCGTATCGCTTCGCCAAACTGCAAAACCTCGGGTTCGATGTTCAGAATTTCCGCCAGCACCAGCAGCTTGTCATGTGCAGGAATCGCCTCGCCTTTTAACCAACGTGATACCGCTTGGAACGTGACTGAGCGTCCCCAGTACCGCGTGTTGAACTGGGTCAACAAAACGCCCGGCCGCGGCTCCATGCCCGCGGCCACCATACCGTCCTTCAAACGCTGGGCGAATTCAATCTTGTTGTCCATCCGGCGAAAGTAGTTTCCGGTTGAACGACGGTTCAACTTAGTGTTGTACGATTAATTCAATCATTAGTTGAATTAATCACTCAACCGCAGTGGTCCGGCGGGAGGCCGGTTGCTGCGGCAACACCCATGCCCAAATCCCTACTAGAACAACTCCCCGAGATCGTGGCCCAGGGCCGCAAAGAAGCCGAAAAAATCCTAGAGAGCATTGAGAGCCGGCACCGCGTGAGCCTGCAAACCCGTGAAGTGGTGCTGCCCGCCAAAGACGCGGCGGCCACCGACTGGATTACGGCCCAAGCCCGTGCCGACCGGCGTGAAGTCTTTGCACCGGGGCAGGGCAGCTTGTTGGAGAGCGCGCAGCCGCTGCTGGGTACTGAGCAGGTCGAAGCACCGTGGGCCAACCGCCTGATCTATGGCGACAACCTGTTGGCCATGGCCGCGTTGCTTGCGGGCGACGACACCACGCCCAGCCTGCGCGGCAAGGTCGATTTGATCTACATCGACCCGCCTTTTGACAGCAAGGCCGACTACCGCACCAAGGTCACGCTACCGGGCTTGGAGCTGGAGCAAAAGCCTACGGTGATCGAGCAGTTCGCCTACTCCGACACCTGGAGCGACGGCACTGCGTCGTATCTCGCCATGATCACGCCGCGCCTGATCCTGATGCGGGAGCTGCTCGCGGATACGGGCTCCATCTATGTGCACTTAGATTGGCATGTGGGGCACTACGTGAAGTTGGTGTTGGATGAGGTGTTTGGGAAAAAGCAATTTCGAAATGAAATTGTTTGGCACTACTCCGGATGGAACAAGTCCTTATTGAATTCTTTCGAAAAGAGACACGACACAATCTTTCTCTACGGAAAAACTGAAGGTCAATTTTTCGCGTCTTACGCAGAGCCCTACAAATCGAAAGATGAGTATCTTGCTACTCGTAAGCAAAAACTCTACACAGATGAATCAGGGCGTGAGTACACGCTGGATACCCGCGATGGTGGAACTCGTCAAACGGCAATCTACTTGGAAGAGTCACTCGCACGTGGCAAAGTCGTAGATGACGTTTGGAAAATTGACAAGATCAACAACTCTGCGAAGGAGTCGCGAAATTACGCGACGCAAAAGCCTGAGAGTTTGATAGAGCGAATTATTAAAGCGTCAACCAAAGAGGGTGCCCTCGTAGCAGATTTCAACGGAGGCTCAGGTACTACCGCCTCTGTCGCTGAAAGTCTGAATCGTCGGTGGATCACCACTGATCTCGGTAAGCCCGCCTGCATGATCATGCGCAAGCGCCTGATCGACCTAGAAGCCAAGCCCTTCCTGTACCAAGCCATTGGCGACTACCAAGTGGAGGCCGCCAAGGCCACACTGGGCCGGGACTTCCGCATTGGCGACCTGTCGCACATCGTGCTCTCGCTCTACGGCGCACTGCCCCTGCCTGCTGACGTGAACCCGCAGCGCAACTTGGGCCAAATTGCAGGCTTGGAGTTCGGCGGGCGCCGTGGCAGCAAGACGCTGGTGCTGGCCGACTCGCCCAACAAGCTCACCGGCATGGCCACGCTCAAAAAAGCCATCGCCCAACGCGACAACCTGCTGGGCGGCTGGGACAAAGTGGTGGTGTTAGGTTGGAACTTTGAGCCCAGCATTGGCGAGACCATTACTGCACTCAACGATTCGCGCCTTGAGGTGCTGGTGATTCCCCCCGACCTGATGGACCGGCTCAAAAAGAAAGGCGGCATCGACAAGCTGCGCGGCCAGGTGCGCTTCTCTAGCTTGCAGTACCTCACCATCCACCCCATTTCGCGCAAGCCTGACGGTGATAACGAGACCCTGACCGTACAGCTTAAGAACTATGTGCTGCTCTCGCCCGAGGCCATCAACTTGGACGACACCAACCGCCTCAAGCTGCAGCAGATTGCCAATGCCGAGCCCCTAGCCCTGATTGAGTACTGGGCGGTGGACCCAGACTACGACGGCAAGGTATTCCGCTCAGTTTGGCAGGACTACCGGGGCAACACCGCCAACGATGCCGATGCGCTGCGGGTAGTTACTACGGCGACAGTGACAGCCCCTGTAAAGGCCGGGCCGCGCACGGTGTGCGTACGCGTGGTGGATGTGTTCGGCTTTGAGGCCGAGGTGGTGACGATGGTGGGTGCCGCATGAGCGCCAAGGCCGAAGATCAACTGGCCCTGGCCGCAGGCCTTACCGCCAAGACCCAGCAACTGTGCCTGGGCCTAGAGTCTGGCGCGGCGGACATTCTGGAATTGGTGACACCGACCACCGCCGAGCTGTTGCTGTGGTGGTTTGGTGAAGACATGGTGCTAGCCCGGCAGGGGCTTAACTTCCACGCCGGGCAAAAGCAGGCCATCCTGAACGCCATCGTGGCCCACGAAGTACTGGGGCATGAACGCGAGCACTGGACGCTACTGGACTTGTACCAGGCCTGCGCGCCCGATGCATTGCTGACCGGAAACCGCATGAACGAGGTGGCCTCACCCAAACACGCCCACCCCAAGTACTGCTTCGAGATGGCCACGGGCACAGGCAAAACCTGGGTGATGCAGGCGCTGATGGTGTGGCAGCTGCTGAACAAGACGGCTGCCTCGGCAGAAGGCATCAACGATGCGCGGTTTACACGCCAGTTCATGGTGGTGGCGCCGGGGCTGATCGTGTACGAGCGGCTGCTGGATGCGTTTTGCGGCAAGCTCGTTGCGGGCGGCACGGGGCGTGACTTCAGCACCTCGGACGTTTTCAAGTTTGCCGACCTGTTTGTGCCCGAGGCCTACCGCGATGCGGTATTTGCCTTTGTGCGCGGCAATGTGTGCAGCAAAGCCGAGATTGGCCTCAAGGCTACGGGCAACGGCATGATTGCCATCACCAACTGGCATCTATTGGCCGAGGGCGATGTGCTGGATGACACGGTGGAAGATGTGGAGGCCTTGGGTGCGCCGCTGGACCCGCACTTGGTGGTGGATGCAGTGCTGCCACTCACGCCGGGTCGCGCCACAGGCAACAGCCTGGACGTGCTGGACCGCCGCTATGCGCGTGGCAATGTGCTGGAGTTTTTGGCGGGCTTGCCGGAGCTGATGGTGTTCAACGACGAGGCGCACCACATCCATGAATTCAAGAAGGAAGGCGAAACCACCGAGGTGGAATGGCAAAAGAGCCTGAGCCGGATTGCCGCCATCAAGGGGCGGCGGTTTGTACAGGTGGACTTTTCGGCCACGCCTTACAACGCTGTGGGCAGCGGTAAGAACAAACGCAAGCTGTACTTCCCGCACATCGTGGTGGACTTTGACCTGAAAAGCGCCATGCGCGCCGGACTAGTGAAGTCTCTGGTGCTGGACCGGCGCAAAGAGATTGGCGCGCTGCCGTTGGAGTTCAAAGCCGAGCGCGATGAATCTGGCAACCCCACGCTGAGCGAGGGCCAGCGCGTGATGCTGCGCGCAGGCTTGAAGAAGCTGCGCAAGCTGGAAGCCGACTTTGCCAAGATCGACCCAAACCGGCACCCCAAGATGCTGGTGGTGTGCGAGGACACCACCGTGTCGCCGCTGGTGGCCGCCTTTCTGCAAGAGCAAGAAGGGCTAAGCGACGAAGAGGTGATGACTATCGACTCCGGCAAAAAGGCGGAGTTGGGCGAAAAGGACTGGGCGCCCGTGCGTGAGCGCTTGTTCAGTGTAGACAGCCATGCCACTCCGCGTGTGATCGTGAGCGTGCTGATGCTGCGCGAGGGCTTTGACGTGAACAACATCTGCGTCATCGTGCCGCTGCGCTCCAGCCAGGCGCAGATTCTGCTGGAGCAAACCATTGGCCGGGGCCTGCGCCTGATGTGGCGCGACGATGAATATACCGACCTGAAACGCGAGAACCGCGAGCGCATCAACGCCGGGCAAGAGCCGGGCAGCCTGATCGACGTGCTGTCCATCGTGGAGCACCCGGCGTTCCAATCGTTCTATGACGAGCTGCTGAACGAAGGCTTGGCAGGCACCACGGGAGACGATACCGACGACACCTCCAGCACCGGCGATGTGCTGGCGGCAGAGCTGCGGGATGGTTTTGAGGCGTTTGACTTTGGCATTCCCTTCATCCTGCAAGAGGCGGATGAACTGCATGCCCATGATGAATTGGACGTATCGGCACTGCCGACATTTACCACTATGAGTGTGGACCAACTCACCGGCATGCTGGGCAAGGGCGACACCTTTATCTCACAGGACCTGCAGAGCGCCACGCTGTTCGGCGACTACCGGGTGGACGGCGCGGTGATGAATGTGGGTGGCTACAACGAATACCTGTCGCGCCTGACCCGGCGCATCAGCCAGGCGCTGAGCGAGCCCATGCCCAAGGGCAACAAGATTGCCACCCATTTGGCCAAACCGTATCTACAGGTGAACACGGCGGAGCTGACGGGCTGGTTGGACGACTACATCTGGACCGCTTTATTTGGCGCCACCTTCAACCCGCTGGAGGGCGAAAACTGGCGCGTGTTACTGCTGCAGCCGGTGGTGGACCACATTACCAAGGTGTTTGCGGTGGCCTTGCTGGAATCCGAGCAAAAGCACACCACCGGCCAGACCGAAGTGCATCTGCGAGCTTTGAGCGAAGTGCCCAAGCTGATGCTGCGCGAGAGCCATTCGGTGGAGGTGAGCAAGTGCATCTACACCCGCCTGGGCTGGCCTGCCCGTAACGGCGGCTTGGAGCGCGCTTTCATTCATTGGGCGCAGGCCGACACGCAGGTGCAGGCGTTTTGCAAGATCAGCGAAAACCGCCACACCTTTGCCCGACTGCGGTATGTGAAAGAAGACGGCTTGCCCGCCTTCTACTCCCCCGATTTTCTGGTGCGCACAGCAGACGCGGTGTACCTGGCAGAAACCAAGGCGCAGCAGCAAACGGCGCACCCCAACGTGCAGCGCAAGCTCAAGGCAGCGCTGGCGTGGTGTGAGCGCATCAACGCCCTCACGCCCGGGCAGCGCGGCGGCCCACCGTGGCACTACGTGCTGCTGGCAGAAAACGTCGTCTACGAGTGGCAGGGCAAAGGCGCGCGGCTGGCAGAGCTGCTGGACTATGCGCGGCTGCGGCCTTTGGCGGATGCGTCACTGCAAGAACGCTTGCTTTGATTCATATGAAATCAGGTCTTGGCGCTCATGGAATATGCGCAGTCGGCTCCTGATTTCATAGCGGATTCAGTGTTTGACAGCGCAAGTGCTGAAACCAAAGATGGCATACGGCGGGCACCAACCCATCAAGCCGGTGGCCAGGGGCACGGCGCCCAGCCAACCCCACCATCCCACGGTGCCAGTGGCGGCCAGGCCGATGAGTACGGCGCCAGCGCCGATACGGACGATGCGGTCAATACCGCCGACATTTGCTTTCATGGAATCACTCCTTGGGTTGGTATGGAGTGATTGGACGCCCTTGGGCCATAGAAGTATGTGACCTAGGTCACGCAGCCTTCATCCAGTCAGTATGGCGCTCAGCCCCCGCTGGCCTGTGCCCGCAAGGCTTGGCTGTTCAAGATGTGGATATGTTCCCGTCCCAGCGTCAGCCAGCCCTCCCGCTCAAAGCGGCGCAGTAGGCGCGTCACCATTTCGCGCACCGTGCCCAACTCGTCGGCCAGGGTTTGGTGCGAGAGGTGCAAGTCCTGCCCTCGCCCCACCAGGGCATTGGCCAGGCGCTGGTCCAGCTTCTGGAAGGCCACCGCATCGATCAGGCTGGTCAAGTCGGCCATGCGTTCGGCAAACAGGCCCAGCACGAGGTTGCGGAAGGCGGGTGTGTCCAGCCACTGGGCAAAAGTGGCGGGGCTGATCATGACCAGCTCCGTCTCCCTGGTGCTGACGCCATGTGCGCTGAGCGCCTGGCTGCGGAACAGCGACGCACTGCTCACCAGGCACAACTCGCCCGGCACTACGCGGTACAGCTCCAGGTGGCGACCGTCACTGGCACGACGTGCTACTCGTACCTCGCCGCGCAAGACCAGCGGGAAGCCCTGGCAGGGCTGGCCTTCGGAGAACAGCTCGGTGTGGTCCGGCACCGTCATGCTGTGCCCTTCCGGCCCCAGTGCCGTCAGGGCGGGCGACACATCGGCCAGCGCGGGGTACAGGTTGAGGATGGCGGTGGACATAGATTGTGGTGTTTTAGTGCTCTAGCGCTCGTGGAATTTGCGCGAGTAGCTATGAATTAGATAGCGGCTTAATGTTACCTGCGAGATCATCGAGGATGGGGCAGTCCGGTCGGTCATCCCCATGGCAGCAGTGCAGCAGGGTGGACAGCGTGCGCTGCATGGCCTGCATGGCGGCGATGCGCTCGCTCAACTCGTCCATGTGTTTTTGGGCGATGTTTTTGACGTAAGCGCTAACGCGGCGCTTGTTTTGCCACAGACCCACCAGCTCGCCAATCTCGGCCATCGAGAACCCCAGGTCGCGGCAGCGCTTGATGAAGCGCAGCGTGTGCACGTCGGCCGGGCTATACAGGCGGTAACCGCTGTCAGTGCGACACACTGTTCCCAGCAGGCCTAGCGACTCGTAGTGCCGCAGCATCTTGGCGGACACGCCGCTTTGCCGCGCTGCTTCGCCGATGTTGACCGGTTGAGTTGATGCCCCCACGCTTGCCACTTCGTGTGCTGCGCTGCCCCCCATGGGGGCGCGTTTCGCCTTGGGGCGGCCCAGCGGCGAAACCCCACCTTCAGGCTGCGACGGCATAGCCTTCTTCGGCTATCGCCTTAGCCAGGGTTTCGCGGGCTTGGGTGGATTCGACTTCTACCAAGTTGGCGCTGCGGTCAATCTTTACTTGGGCTTGGGCGTCCACATCCTGGATGGCGCGGGTGACGGCTTTTTCGCAGTGGCCGCAGGTCATGCCGGTGACGGTAAAGGTTTGGTTCATGGGGACTCCTTCGATAGTGAATCGAAGTATTGTGAACCTTGCCATGGTGGGAGGGTCAAGCACTGTGGGGTTTGGCTTGCGCGCCATGGGTGGTGGCGCAATAATGGCGCAATTAAGAATGAATGCGCCATGAATACGCCAAATCACGCCACGCTTGAATCAGATGCGCTTCGCTTTATCGCCCGATGCCCAGCAGGCCTGGGCATGGATGCCTTGTGTGCCGCGTTCCCCTCGGTACCCAGACGCACCCTGCAGCGGCGCATGGCCACCTTGGCGCAGGCGCACGCCGTGGTGCTGGAAGGCAAAGGGCGGGGGGCCCGGTATGTGCTGGCGACCACCAGCGCACAGACAGTGCCTCAGCCCGTTGCCCCCGTGCTTGCGCGCGAACCCGGCGCGGACTATCCGACTGACGCCTACGTGCCCACCTCTCCCGAGGGTGAGGCCATCAAGGCCTATGTGCGCCAGCCGCGCCACTTGCGCAAGCCCGTGGGCTACCAACAAGCGTTTCTGGAGGCCTACGTTCCCAATGTCACCGCCTACCTGTTGCCAGAGCTACGCGCCCAGCTTCACACCCTGGGCCAGTCACCCGCCGCGCAGACCCCGGCAGGCACTTTTGCGAAAGACATCCTGAACCGCTTGTTGATTGATCTTGCTTGGGCGTCTTCCCGGCTGGAGGGCAACACCTACAGCCGTCTGGACACCGAGCGCCTGATTGCCCAGGGCCAAGTGGCCGAGGGGAAAGACGCGGTGGAAACCCAGATGATCCTGAATCACAAAGAGGCTATTGAATACCTGGTGCACGACCCCGAGCGCGCGAGTCTGACGCCCGATACGGTGATAGCGCTGCACGCTTTCCTATCCGATGGGTTGATGGCCGACCCTGCCGCAGTAGGCCGTCTACGGCAGCGAGCGGTCGGCATTGGGGGGAGCGTGTATTTGCCCTTGGCCTCGCCGCAAGGGATACAAGACCTTTTCGGGTTTGTGTTGGAGATGGCGGCAGAGATTGCAGACCCATTCGAACAAGCTTTCTTTCTGATGGTGCACCTGCCCTACTTGCAGCCCTTTGAAGATGTGAACAAACGCGTCTCGCGCCTGGCGGCCAACATTCCGTTCATTCAGCACAACCTGTGCCCGTTGTCGTTTATTGACGTGCCCCAACAAGCCTACGTGGACGCTATGCTGGGCGTGTACGAACTCAACCGGGTGGAGTTGCTGCGCGATGTGTTTGTGTGGGCCTACGGGCGCTCTTGCCAGCAGTACGTGGCGGTGCAGCAAAACATGGGCAAGCCGGATGTGTTTCGCATGCGCTATCGGCGGGAACTGAGTGACGTAGTGGCCGCCATGGTGCGAGGGATAGCGCCTGCGACCGAGGAGGCCCTGCTCAGGCGTATGCCCCTGGAAGTGGCACAGGCGGATCAATCGGGTTTTACGGCGCTCGCATTGCTTGAACTCAAGGCGCTGCATGCAGGTAATGCGGTGCGTTTTGGGTTGCGGCCGTTGGAGGTGGAAGGGTGGCGGAAAGCGCTAATTGGAAGTACCACTGGTATGCGGCCATGAGCCGGCGCTATAACCTTCGCCGTACGCTGCTTGAATCGCTTGCCCTGTCTGAATTTGAGTCACTTTCAGTTCCGCTAAGACTTGCTTGTGACGGGCTTCCGCTACGGCGTTCTGGGTAGCCTGTTCCAGTTTCCCAGACAATTCTTTTAGTGTGTTTAACAGCTCTAGCTTCTTCGCTGGCGTCTTGGCCAACGACATTGCTTTTGCTATTTTTAAAATCTCTGGATCGATAGGTGGTGTCGGTAATTCCCGCATCGGCGGCACTCCAATTTGAATTTTTCGCGTAATGCGATTGACTGTCGCATATTCCTGGGTAATTGAGCTTACAGACATTGGTTTCTGAATGTCGCCATTCGGTTTGAATGAAGGACACCTATCCAAAATAGGCGCTTGACCTTCCTACCATGGCAAGGCTTACGCTCTGCCCATGAACACTGAAAATCCCTCCGTCAACCCGTCCTCCACGACCATCGATATCGGCATTGGCGGCATGACCTGCGCATCGTGTGTGATGCGGGTGGAAAAAGCGTTAAAAAAAGTGCCGGGTGTGGACAGTGCCACGGTAAATCTGGCCACCGAGTCCGCCCGCATTGCGGTGCATGACGCGGGCATGGAAGCCCGTTTGCGTCGCGCGGTGCGGGACGCAGGTTACGAGCCGCTGGCGCCGAGTGCGGCCATTGACGCGGTGGATGCCTCGCCCTGGGCGGGCTTCGGGCCGGTGGGCATCGGCCTGGCGCTTTGCACGCCGCTGGTGCTGCCGATGGTGGGTGACCTGTTTGGCAAAGACTGGATGTTGCCCGCGCTGTGGCAGTTTTTGCTCGCTACGCCGGTGCAATTCATCCTGGGAGCACGTTTCTACAAGGCCGGTTGGCATGCTTTGCTGGCACGCAGCGGCAATATGGATTTGCTGGTAGCGCTGGGCACCACGGCGGGTTGGGCTTTGTCCATGTGGCTGTGGCTGACTGCGCCGGACCACAGCGCGCACGGCATGCCCGCCATGGAGCCGCACCTGTACTTTGAAGGCAGTGCCGTGGTGGTGACGCTGGTGTTGCTGGGTAAGTGGCTGGAGGCCCGCGCCAAGCGCCAGACGACGGCCGCCATTCGCGCCCTGCACAGCCTGCGGCCCGACACGGCGCACCTGATCGGCCGCGATGGCGAGGTGGATGTGCCTGTGGCCGAAGTGCTGGTGGGCGACAGGCTGGTGGTGAAACCCGGCGAGCGTTTTCCGGTAGATGGCACGCTGCTCGAAGGCCGCACGCAGGTGGACGAATCCATGTTGACGGGCGAGCCTCTACCGGTCACCAAAGAGGTGGGCGCCAAGCTCACCGGCGGCAGCATCAACGGCGAAGGCCGCGTGGTGTTGCTGGTGCGCGCGGTAGGCGTGGACACAGTGCTCTCCAGCATCATCCGCCTGGTGGAAGACGCGCAGGCCGCCAAGGCGCCTATCCAGCGCTTGGTGGATAAGGTGAGCGCAGTGTTTGTGCCGGTGGTGCTGGTGATTGCGCTGGTCACGCTGCTGGGCTGGTATTTCACCGGCCACAGCTTTGAAGTGGCCTTGATTCACGCGGTGGCGGTATTGGTGATTGCCTGCCCCTGCGCGCTGGGCCTTGCCACACCGGCCGCCATCATGGCGGGCACCGGGGTGGCGGCCAAGTTCGGCATTTTGATCAAGGACGCGCAAGCGCTGGAAGTGGCGCGCACCGTGCGCGTGGTGGCCTTTGACAAGACCGGCACGCTCACCATAGGCCAGCCACGCCTCACCGCGCTGGTGCCTGTGGGCATGGCAGAAGACGAAGCACTGGCCTTGGCGGCTGCGTTGCAAAGCGGCAGCGAGCACCCGTTGGCCCGCGCCGTGTTGCAGGCCGCCAAAGACAAAGGACTCTCTGTGGCCGCACCTACCGATGTGCAAGCCGTCGCCGGCCGGGGGATGCAAGGCAAAGTGGGCGAGCGCGGCGTCTTGCTGGGCAGCCTGCGCTGGATGGCGGAGCTGGGGGTGGACATGGCGCCGGTCGCAGCGCAAGCGGCGGGTTTGCAGAAGCGCGGCGCCACCGTGTCGGCGATGGCGGAGCAACAAGTCGATGGTGTACAGCTGCTGGCCCTGCTTGCGTTCGCGGACGAACCCAAGCCCGGTGCCAGGGAAGCGTTGGCCACCTTGAAGGCCCGCGGCATCCAGACTGTGATGATTTCCGGTGACAACCGCGGTGCGGCCGAAGCCATGGCCACACGGCTGGGCTTGGACGTGAAGGACGTGTTGGCCGAGGTGTTGCCCGGCGACAAGGCCGCGAAGGTATTGGAACTGAAGGCGGGCCGAGGCGGCGTAGCTTTTGTGGGTGACGGTGTGAACGATGCCCCCGCGCTGGCGGCGGCCGATGTGGGTATGGCCATGGCCAACCCCCACGGTGGCGGTACCGATGTCGCCATGCACGCGGCGGGCATCACCCTCATGCGGGGCGACCCGCTTTTGGTGGCTGCTGCGCTGGATATCAGCCGCCGCACGGTGGCCAAAATCCGGCAAAACCTGTTTTGGGCCTTTGCCTACAACGCGGCGGGCATTCCGCTGGCGGCGCTGGGCTACTTGAGCCCGGTGGTGGCAGGTGCGGCCATGGCGCTGAGCTCGGTGAGCGTGATGACCAATGCCCTGCTGCTCAAGCGCTGGACGCCGGAGCAGGGTGGCAAGTAAGCCGCTGAATAGTAGTAAAAAGTGCCTTTGGCGCTCATGGAATCTGCGCGGTTAGCTCCTAAAATGTGAGCAAACTTCAAGGCACCCATGCAATCCCTGCTGCTCACTACCGGTCTTTATGTGCTCACCGCGATCGCCGAGATCGTGGGGTGCTACCTGCCATGGCTGTGGCTGCAGCAGCGCACACCGGTGTGGGTGCTGCTGCCGGCGGCGGCGTCACTCGCTTTGTTTGTTTGGCTGCTTACCCTGCACTCCGCTGCCAGCGGCCGGGTGTATGCGGCCTATGGCGGTGTGTATGTCGCCACCGCGCTGGTGTGGCTCTGGTGGGTGGATGGCATTGCGCCGACCCGCTGGGATCTGCTGGGCGCAGGCTTGGCTTTGGCCGGTATGGCGATCATCGTACTGGGGCCGCGCGCCCCGGTATAACTGAGGTCAAAACAGGGCACGGTGCCTCGTGGGATTCTTGCGGCGCCCCGAAGGCGGGAAATGGCGGGCAACACAGGGTTTTTGCCTTGGATTGCGGCTTGTAGCCCGCTCTAGACTCTGAAAGAATGGCCAGACACGCCAGTCCGGTTCACCCGAGGAACACCACATGACCATGATGACAATGATGCGCCAATTCACGATCCGGCTGCGCATGCTGTGTGCCATTGCCATGGTGTTGGCGCTGCTCAGCATGTTGGGCTTGGGCGGGCTCTGGGGCATGGGGCAGATCAAAGCTCAGAGCGATGATTTTCTGCACCACGCGTTCGCAGAAGTGCAGCACCTGTCCCATCTGCGTGGCGCACTCGCCATGGTGCGCATGGCAGAGAAAGACATGATCATTGAGTACGAGCGCCCCAACGAAGTAGAGAAAGCCTATACCCGCTGGAAGCAGAACCTCGCAGAAACCGAGAAGGTTGCTAATGGCTTCCTGGATGGCGAGGAAGACCCGGGTAACGTGGTGGTCCGCGAGTTGGTTTTGCGCTTGCAGACCTATGCCAAGTCGTTTGAGGCAGTCGCTGTGCAACTCAAAAGTAGTGGCTACGAATCCGCCACCACCGCCAACCGCATGAGCCAAAAAGCACTCGCTGAGTTTTTGGTGATTGATAAGCAGCTGTCTGAGTTAGAGCTGATTCTCAACCGGGAGGTCGAAGCGTCGGTGGAGGAGCAGCACAGGGTGGCGGAAGTGGTGCGGTGGGTGTTCATTGCAGCACTGGCGGTGGCGTCGCTCGTGGTGGTGCCGCTGACTATTTTGAACATGAATTCGATTTGCCAGCCCTTGGAGAAAGCCCGGTTGCTGGCACAGGCGATTGCCGGCGGTGATTTGTCACACCGGGTCGTGGTGCATGGCAAAGACGAGGTGGCCGATTTGCAGCGCGCCCAGCAGGCGATGCAAGACGGCCTGAGCGCCTTGGTCTCGCAGGTGCGCAACGCCAGCGAAAGTGTGGCCACGGCCAGCCAGGAAATTGCCTCAGGCAATCAGGATTTGTCGGTCCGTACCGAAAAGTCTGCCAGCAGCGTGCAAGACACCGTGGGCTCTTTGGCAGAGCTGACCGAAAACGTGCAGCAAACCGCCCATGCGGCCCAAACCGCGCGCCAGCTGTCGGACTCAGCCTACAACTTGGCAGCCCGTGGCGGTCAGGTGGTGACCCAGGCGGTGGGCAGCATGCACGAGATCGCCGCCAGCAGCAGCAAGATCAACGACATCGTCGGGCTGATCGATTCCATTGCTTTCCAGACCAATATCCTGGCGCTGAACGCGGCCGTTGAGGCCGCCCGCGCTGGTGAGCAGGGTCGCGGCTTCGCGGTGGTGGCGTCTGAAGTGCGGATGCTGGCTAAGCGCTCGGCGGCGGCGGCGCAAGAAATCAAGGGCCTGGTCAGCACCAGCGTGCATGCGGTCGATGGCGGCGTCAAGCTGGTGGAAGAGGCCGGTGCCGCCATGAAAGAAATGGTGGATGGCGTGCAGTGCGTGGGCGAGATCATTGGCGAAATCTCTTCGTCTTCCACCGAGCAGTCCAGCGGTATTGCGCAGGTCAATCAGTCGGTCGGGTTGATTGACCAGGCAACCCAGCAAAACGCGGCGCTGGTGGAGCAGAGCGCTGCAGCTGCCCAAGGTTTGCGCGAGCAGGCCGATGCCTTGGCGCAGGTGGTGCGCCAGTTCCGCTTGCAGGGCAGCGCCGCCTGATGGCGGGCGCGGACCAACCCTTAGCCACCCCTGCAGCAATCTCTTTTCAAGGCTGGTGCCTCGCGCTGGCTTTGTCTTTGGGGGCTGCGGTTTCTCTGGGGATTACCCGTTTTGCCTATGGCCTGCTTTTGCCAGCCATGCGCACCGATCTGGGCTGGAGCTACACCCTGGCTGGCGCCATGAACACGGCCAACGCGCTGGGCTACTTGATCGGGGCGCTGTGGGCGCCCCGTTTGTTGCGCACCCGCGGCCCGGGCGAGGTGCTGTGGCGCGGCGCGGTGCTGGCTTCGGTGTTCATGGGCCTGAGCGGGTTTTTTACCGATACCACGACCCTGCTCGCGCAGCGCCTGTTGGCTGGTGTGGCGAGTGCGCTGGTGTTTGTGGCCGGTGGTTTGCTCGCCGCTCGCTTGGGTGCACGCTTTCCGCGCCATAACGGTTTGCTGCTGGGCATCTACTACGGGGGCACCGGCGTGGGCATTGTGCTCAGTGCGCTGGTTGTACCCCGCCTGCTGGAGGTGTATGCCGCGCAGCCCCATGGTTGGCAGTGGTCGTGGTGGGCCTTGGCGTTGGCGTGTGTGGCGGGTACTGCTGTGTTGGCGTGGCCGGCACGGGTCATGTCGCGCTGGGCGCTGCCGGGTGCACCTGCGGGTGCGGGCGGGCCGCAGCAGTTTCACTGGAGAGATTTCCGCTTTGGCCTGGCCGGGTACCTGTTTTTCGGGGTGGGCTATATCGGCTACATGACGTTTGTGGTGGCGCTCCTGCGATCTCAGGGCACGTCGGCTGCGGCGGTGACGGTGTTTTATGCGCTCTTGGGTGCGGCAGTGATTGCCTCCAGCCGCATTTGGGCGGGTTTGCTCGACAAGCACCAGGACGGCCGGCCCTTGGCGACCCTCAACACCCTGTTGGGGGTGGCCATTGTTTTGCCGGCGCTCACCCAGTGGTGGCCGGCGTTGCTGGCCTCGGGCATGTTGTTTGGCGCGGTGTTTTTGTCGGTGGTGGCGTCCACCACTGCCCTGGTGCGGCACAACTTGCCGCCCACGGCCTGGGCAGCGGGTATCAGTGCGTTCACCACAGTGTTTGCAGCCGGCCAGATTGTGGGCCCCACGGTGGTCGGCTGGATCGCAGACGGCCCCGGTGGCTTGGCACGGGGGCTGGTGTTTTCGGCAATTGCTTTGTGGATGGGTGCCGCGCTGGCTATACGTCAAAAAGCACTGAAGCCCTCTTGATAATTGCGCTTGTTGCTACTATTTACATAGCAACAAGGGCCCGTAAGGGCCCTTGGCTTTTGAAGCGCGCTGCGTGTTACTTCAGCAATCCTTCTGCACGCATGGCGGCTTGGACGCCGGGGCGCTCGGCAACGCGGGCCCGGTAGGCCAGCAGGTTGGCGAAGGCGCTGAGGTCTACCTTGACCAGACGGGCCCAATTGGTCACGGTGAACAGGTAGGCATCGGCCACGCTGAAAGTGGCGCCGAGCAGGTAGTCTTTGCCGGCCAGTTCGCCGTCCACCCATGCCAAGCGTTTGGCCAAGGTTTGCTTGGCTTGTTCTTTGGCTTCTAAGGGTGCTGCCGGGTTGAACAAGGGGCTGAAGTTTTTGTGCACTTCGGTACCGATGAAGGTGAGCCACTGTTGCAGTTGGTAGCGCTCAAACGAGCCGTTGGCCGGGGCGAGGTGTTTTTCAGGCACCAAATCGGCCAGGTATTGCACGATGGCGGGTGTCTCATGCAGGCTGCGGCCGTCTTGCAGCACCAAAAACGGTACGTAGCCCAGCGGGTTGATGGTGTAGAAGTCGGTGCCGTCGGCCAGCTGGTGGGTTTTGGTGGGCGCGGAAATGGCGTCAAAAGTCAAGCCAGCTTCGTGCATCACGATATGGGGTGCCAGCGAGCAGGCGCCTTGGGAGTAGTACAGCTTCATGGTGGGCCTTAAAGAGGTGAAGCCGACATGCTAGCGGACCTCGGCAGTGCGGATGCTGTGCACGGCTTTTTCTGCAATCATGATGGTGGGCGCATTGGTGTTGCCGGTGACCAGGTCGGGCATGATGGACGCGTCCACCACCCGCAGCCCCTGGATGCCGTGCACCCGCAGGTTGGCATCCACTACCGCCATCGGATCGCTGGCCGGGCCCATTTTGCAGGTGCCGATCGGGTGGTATTCGGTGTCGGAGTGGTTGCGCAAAAACTGCTCGATTTGCGTGCGGTTGTTGCGCTCCACCGGGTAGAGCATCTTGCCGCGGTAGGGCTGCAAGGCGGGCGCTTCCATGATGTCCAGGCCCATCTGGGTGCCGCGCACCAGGGCCTCGAGGTCTTCAGGGTGTTGCAGATAGGCAGGGTCGATCAGCGGAGCGTCTTCGGGGTTGGCACTTTGCAGGGTCACGCTGCCACGGCTCTTAGGCCGCATCAGGGTCACATGCAGGGTGTAGCCGTGGCCGAGGTGGGGCTTGCGGGTGTGGTCGTCTACGATGCCGGTGCAAAAAGCGAGCTGGATATCGGGTATGTCGAGCTCCGGGCGGGTTTTCATGAAGCCTTGGGTCTCAGCCACGTTGGTAGTGATCCAGCCGGTGCGTTGGCTGCGCCATTCAAAGATGGACTTCAGCAATGCCAGTGCGCCGCCGAATGAGAAGCCCAGCGTTTCGCGCTGGTGTCGGGTGCGGTAGATCAGCACGGTGGTGATGTGGTCTTGCAGGTTTTGGCCAACGCCCGGCAGGGCGTGCCGCACCGGAATGCCATGGTGGCGCAGGTGCTCTGCGGGGCCGATGCCTGAGAGCATCAACAACTGCGGCGAGCCGAAGGCGCCGCTGCTGACCAGCACCTCGCGGCGGGCACGCAGCTCGCGCAGCTGGCCCTTGTGCTCGTACTGCACACCGGTGGCGCGCGGGTCCCCGTGGCTGCTGTCGAGCAGCACCTTGTGGGTGTGGGCTTGGGTGATGACCGTCAGGTTGCTGCGGTGGCGGTGGGGGGTGAGGTAGCCCTTGGCTGCACTCCAGCGTTCGCCGTCTTTTTGGGTGACCTGGGCGGGCGCCACGCCCCATTGCTGGGTGCCGTTGTAGTCGGTGGTGCGGGGCAGGCCTTGGCTTTTGCATGCCTCAATAAAGGCCTGGTTCAGCGGGCTGGGGCTGCGCAGGTAGCACACGTTCAGGGGGCCGCCCACACCGCGCAGGTCGGTGGCGCCGATGCATTGGTTGTTTTCAGATTGCTTGAATAGGGGCAAGACATCCCGATAGCTCCAGCCGGGGTTGCCGTGGTCTGCCCAGCGGTCGTAATCGGCAGCGTTGCCGCGGGTGTAGACCATGGCGTTGAGCGAGCTGCTGCCCCCCAGCACTTTGCCGCGGGGCGCGAAGCCGCGGCGCCCGCCCAAGCCGGGTTGCGGCACGCTTTCATAGTTCCAGTTGAAGATGCCGAGCGGGGCGGTGGCTGCAAAGCCTAGCGGTGCATGGATAAAGGCGCTGGTGTCCGGGCCACCGGCTTCAAGCAGGCAGACGGTGGTGTTCGGGTCTTCGCTCAAGCGCCCCGCGAGCACGCAGCCGGCAGAGCCGCCACCAACGACGATGTAGTCAAATTCTGTGGGGTTCATACGGTCTCAATCCAGGTAACCGGGGTCTATGCGTTGCAGTTTGCGCAGCAGCGCAGGCCAGACAAATGCGCCGCCCAGTCCGCCGGTTTGGACCCGCATGGCCTCGGCCACACCACTCACGATGCGCGGGTCGACATGGGTCAGGGCGCCACCGCCCGATTGGGCGGCGAGCTGGATCTGACAGGTGGCCTCAAAGGTGTACATGCTCAAAAAGGCATCGGCAATGGTTTTACCCACCACCAGCAAGCCGTGGTTGCGCAGCACCATGAAATTGGCGTGCCCGAGGTCGGCTTGCAAGCGGGGCTTCTCTTCCGGGCGGAAGGCGACGCCCTCATAGTCGTGGTACGCCAGGGACGCCAGCACAAAGGTCGACTGCTGGCTTAAGGGCAGTACGCCATCCTTTTGGGCACTGACGGCAACACCGGCGCGGGTGTGGGTGTGCAGCACGCAACCGGCGTCTTCCCGCGCTTCATGGATCGCGCTGTGGATTACAAAACCGGCCGGATTGACGGAGTAGGGTGAGTCATTCAGCTTATTGCAATGCTGGTCCACTTTGACGAGACTACTTGCAGTGATTTCGTCAAACATCAATCCGTATGGGTTGATGAGGAAATGGTGATCCGGACCCGGTATGCGCGCACTGATGTGGGTGAACACCAGGTCGCTCCAGCCGTAATGGGCCACAAGGCGGTAGCAAGCAGCCAGATCCTGGCGCAGCTGCCACTCTTGCGCACTGACTTGGGCTTGAACGGATGAAGCGGGCATGGATGCCTCCCTAGTTACAACAAGGTCCAGCGTACTTGCATCGCGATCGATACACTGTAAAAAAACTAACAATTCAGGGTAATCACTAAAGGGGAATGGATGACACACTCCAAAGCAGAGTTATTAAAAAAATGTCAATCAACACCTGGTTCGATGGCTTGCCGCTCGTCGAGCGCAAAGCGCTGCTCGCGGTGGCCATTGAGCAAGAAGTGTCGCCGGGTGAAGCGGTGTACCGCCGTGGGGATGCGAGCGGGGGCTTTTACGGCGTGCTCTCCGGCGTGTTCCGGGTGACCGCTTCGGGCGAAGATGGGCGCGAGGGGATTTTGTCGGTCCTAGAGGCCGGACACTGGTTCGGTGAGACCTCCATGGTGGACGGAGAAATCCGGCCCCACGACGTCGTCGCCCTGCAGGCTGGCACTCTGTTGGTGATTACCCCCCGTGATTTTCAGGCCTTGATGCAGCGGATCGGGTTTGTGCAAGGCATCAGCGTGCTGCTGGCGACCCGGGTGCGGGGCTTGTGTGGGTTGGTTGAAGACTCGATGTTGCGTTCCACGCGCACCCGGGTGGCGCGGCGCCTGATCAGCCTGGCCCGCGGCGACATGACCCTCTCTCACCAGAGTCGCAGCGGTGTGCAGGTCTCCCATGAGGAGTTGGCCATGATGCTCGGTGTGACCCGGCAAACGCTTGCCAAAGAGCTCAAGTACTTAGTGGGCGCAGGTGCGCTTGCGCTGGGGTATGGGCACATCGAGTTCCGCGACACCGAGCTGTTGAAGCGCGAGGCCGCACTCGCCTGAAGCAGCCCCGCTCAGTGCTGTTGCCGGAACTCGCTGGGGCTGAGCCCCGTGTGCTCCCGGAACACGCGGCTGAAGTGCGAGGGGCTGTTAAAGCCCCAGTGCAGCGTAATCTCGGTGATAGGGCGCCCGGCGGATCCCACCTGCTGCAGTTCGCGTAAGCAAGCGGCTAGCCGTTGATGTTGAATGTAGCTGGCCAGTGGCTGGGCTTCGTCGGCAAAGGCGTTGTAGAGGTGGCGCTTGCTGCAGTTGAGCGCCGTGGCAATCTGCTCGACCGAGAGTTGCGGGTCCCGCAGGTGCAAAGCCACGTACTGACGGATACGGTCTTTGAGCGCTTCCCGCTGGGTGAGCGGCGTGTGCAGGCCCGCCAGCTCAGTGAGTGATAGCCGTACCAGCTGGGTGAGCAACTCGCCGGCGCCGCGGGCGGCATCTACGCGCATGTGGGGCAGTTCCTCGAAAGTGCTGCGCATGGTGGTGAGTGCTACCCGGCCGATACCGCTTTGCCCGTTGATCGGTCGTGCCATCAATTGTTCCAGTCGCAAGCCTTGGCCTGCCAGTTGGGACTTGGGCACCATGACGATCAAGTGCTCTACCCGTTCGGGGTTGGCAATCAGGTAGTCAGCGGTGGTGTCGTAAATGGTCCATGCACCATGGCCTACCCAGGCTTGCCGGCCTGACTGCTCGACCCCCGCGCGGCCGCGCAGCGGTGCCACGATCTTGAGATAACTTTCCTCGCTAGCGCGCACCATGTCGAGGGTCCGCACCACGCGGTGGCGGTTGGCTTCCAGCCGGGTCAGGATCAAGTCGCCGGCACGACCGGTACTCAGATGCCCGTTAAAGTCTGTGTCGCCATAGAGGTCGGAGCGCAGGCCGCCAAAGTGTTTCCACACCCACTCGCACCACAGCGGCGCCCGCTCGCGGGGGGCGAAGTCGTCGGTGCTCATGGCCTGTCGGTGGGGCATGGTGGCACATTATGGGCGGGGCAGTGGAGTCTGCGGGGGCTGCAAGGGTTATCCCTAGCGCTTGTGCACGCCCGAGTCAGTACTTTGTGCACGCGGAGCACAGCGGATACCCCAGGGGCTTTTTACGATGGAGCGTTGACCCCACCCCTTACAGGAGAGAACCCATGTATGATTTGTCTATGTTGATCAACGGCCTCCATGTCACGGCTGAACAAGGCGCGACCTTTGAGCGGCGCAACCCTTTGGATGGCAGCGTGGCCACCCGGGCCCCTGCCGCCTCGGCGGCGGATGCGGTCATGGCGGCCGATGCGGCGGCTGCCGCTTTCAAGACTTGGAGCCAGACCGGGCCCGGCGAACGCCGTGCGCTGCTGCTCAAAGCGGCAGATGCCCTCGAGGTCAAAACGCCGCAGTTCATCGAGGCGGTGGGCGCGGAGACTGGTGGCACCGGCATGTGGGCTGGCTTTAATGTGCACTTGGCGGCCGGCATGCTGCGGGAGGCCGCTTCGCTGACCACCCAGATCAGCGGTGAGGTCATTCCGTCCGATGTGCCTGGTAGTTTGGCCATGGGAGTGCGCCAGCCTGCAGGCGTGGTCCTGGGGATTGCACCCTGGAACGCCCCCATCATTCTGGGGGTGCGCGCCATTGCCACTCCCTTGGCCTGCGGCAACACCGTGATCTTCAAGGGCAGCGAAAACTGCCCGCGCACCCACCAGTTGATTGCCGAGGCGTTTGCAGATGCGGGCTTTCCGCCTGGCGTGGTGAACTACATCACCAACGCGCCGGCCGATGCCGGCGCAGTGGTGGAGGCCATCGTGGCGCATCCGGCGGTGCGCCGTGTGAACTTCACCGGCTCTACCCGCGTCGGCAAGATCATTGCGATGACCTGTGCCAAATACCTCAAGCCGGTGGTGCTGGAACTGGGGGGCAAGGCGCCCATGGTGATTCTGGACGACGCCGTCATCGAAGATGCGGTCAACGGCGCGGCCTTCGGTTGCTTTGCCAACAGCGGCCAGATCTGTATGAGCACCGAGCGCATCATCGTGGATCAGGCGATTGCGGATGCGTTTACCCAGAAGTTTGCCGCGAAGGCCGCAGCCCTGCCCGTGGGGGACCCGCGCAAGCCCGACCCGGTGGTGCTGGGTTCGGTGATCGGCATGAACACGGTCGAGCATTGCAACGCATTGATTGACGATGCGCTGGCCAAAGGGGCCAAGCTGCTGTGCGGCGGCAAGGCGACCAACACCCTGATGGCCGCCACCGTGCTGGACCATGTGACACCGGCCATGCGTATCTACCACGAGGAGACTTTCGGCCCGGTCAAGGCGGTGGTGCGGGTCCGCGGTGTGGAAGAGGCGGTGGCCTGCGCCAATGACAATGAATACGGCCTGAGCGCGGCGGTGTTTGGCAGTGACATGGCGCGCGCCTTCAACGTGGCGCGCCGCATTGACTCCGGCATTTGCCATGTGAACGGTCCCACGGTGCATGACGAAGCCCAGATGCCGTTCGGTGGCGTCAAGGGCAGCGGCATGGGGCGTTTTGGGGGCAAAGCCGGTGTTGCCGAGTTCACCGAGCTGCGTTGGATCACCCTGCAAACCACGCCGCGTCACTATCCGTTTTGACGTGGATTACGCTTTGCTATAAAAATAGGAGCTGCTTCCGCAACATGCGATTGGGCTAGCACTTGTTTTGATGGTTGAACAAGCCGTTGGGGTAGCAGCAAGCCCCCGCACTCGGCAAAAAGGGGAGCTGCCGTTAAAATAGGCAACTCCCTTTCTTTTCGCGCCGGCCGGACTCGCACCGTGGTCCGCCCTCGCGCCCCCTTGCCATGTTGTACCCACAAGAATTCGACGTCATCGTTGTCGGCGGCGGCCATGCCGGCACCGAAGCTGCGCTCGCGGCTGCCCGCATGGGCAGTAAAACCCTGCTGCTCTCCCACAACATCGAAACCCTGGGGCAGATGAGCTGCAACCCCAGCATTGGCGGTATCGGCAAGGGCCACCTGGTCAAAGAGGTGGATGCCATGGGCGGCGCGATGGCGCTGGCCACCGACGAGTCGGGTATCCAGTTCCGTATCCTCAATTCCAGCAAGGGTCCGGCAGTGCGGGCAACCCGTGCGCAGGCGGACCGCGTGCTCTACAAGGCCGCCGTTAGACGGATGCTGGAGAACCAGCCCAACCTGTGGCTGTTCCAGCAAGCGGTGGACGATTTGATGGTCGAGGGCGATGGTGACGGCGCTCGTGTGGTGGGGGCGGTGACCCAAGTGGGTATCCAGTTCCGCGCCAAGACGGTAGTGCTCACTGCCGGTACCTTCTTGGATGGCAAGATCCATGTGGGCCTGAACAACTACGCCGCCGGCCGGGCAGGGGACCCGCCCGCCGTGTCGCTGTCTGCCCGACTCAAGGAACTGGAGCTGCCCCAAGGCCGCCTCAAGACCGGCACCCCGCCGCGGATCGACGGGCGCAGCATTGACTTCAGCAAGTGCATCATCCAACCAGGCGACGGCGTGCCCGGCGGTATGAGCGATGTGATGCCGGTGGTGAGCTTCATGGGCAACACAGCCATGCACCCGCAGCAAGTGCCCTGCTGGATCACCCACACCAACGAGCGCACCCACGACATCATCCGCAGTGGCTTTGACCGCAGCCCCATGTTCACCGGCAAGATCGAGGGCGTGGGCCCGCGCTATTGCCCGAGCGTGGAAGACAAGATCAACCGCTTTGCCGACAAAGACAGTCACCAGATCTTTCTCGAGCCCGAAGGCCTGACCACTCACGAGTACTACCCCAACGGCATCAGTACCAGCCTGCCGTTTGATATTCAGTACGACTTGGTGCGCAGCATGGCCGGCTTGGAAAACGCGCACATCCTGCGGCCTGGCTACGCCATTGAGTACGACTACTTTGACCCGCGCTCGCTCAAGAGCAGCTTCGAGACACGCCAGATCGGCGGCCTATTCTTTGCCGGCCAGATCAACGGCACCACCGGTTATGAAGAGGCGGCGGCACAAGGCATGTTTGCCGGTATCAACGCGGCACTGCAAGTGCGCGCCATGGGCGGTGGCAATGTGGCGCTGAGTGCCGCTGGTGCGGCTAGCTATACCGGTAGTAGCTGGTTGCCCGGCCGCGACCAAGCCTATCTGGGTGTGCTGGTGGATGACTTGATCACCAAGGGCGTGACCGAGCCCTACCGCATGTTCACCAGCCGGGCGGAGTTCCGTCTGCAGCTGCGTGAAGACAATGCCGATGCCCGTTTGACCGAAGTGGGTCGCGAGCTGGGCTTGGTGGACAACGCCCGCTGGGATGCTTTCTGCCGCAAGCGGGATGCTGTTTCACGTGAAACAGAACGCCTGCGCAGTATCTGGGTCAACCCCCGCAACCTCGCTGCCGATGAATCCGAGCGGGTGTTGGGCAAGTCGATTGAACACGAATACAACCTTGCCGGTTTGCTGCGCCGCCCGAATGTGAGTTACGGCGGCTTGATGTCACTGGACCATGGCAAATACGCCAACCGTGATTTGCTGGACAACGTTTCACGTGAAACAGCGGGCCTGCCCGCGACAGATCTGGCGGAAGCTGCATTTGTGGCGTCTGTTGTGGAGCAGGTGGAGATTGCCGCCAAGTACTCCGGCTACATCGATCGCCAGAAAGATGAAGTCGAACGCGCCGCGCATTACGAAAACCTCCGCTTGCCTGAAGACCTCGACTACATGCAGGTCACCGCCTTGAGCATCGAGGCCCGCCAACGGCTCACTAAGTTCAAGCCCGAAACGCTGGGGCAGGCCTCGCGCCTGTCCGGTATCACGCCTGCTACGATCTCGCTGTTGATGATTCACCTCCGGAAAGGTAACTTCCGCGGCTTTGTGGAAAAGGGGGAGACGGTATGAGCGGGGTAGGGCACTCGGAGCAATTGGACAAGGCTTGTGCGGCGCTAGGCCTCAGCTTGGAGTCTGCGCAGTCGGCGGCGCTGCTGGAATACATGGGCTTGATCCAGAAGTGGACCAAGGTCTACAACCTGACGGCGGTGCGCGATCCGGCCGAAATGCTAACCCACCACTTGTTTGACAGCTTGGCAGCGATTGCGCCGCTGCAAAAGCAGTTGGCGGTACAGCAGGCAGCAGGTGTTTGCGGCGACAAGCCCCGCCTGCTGGATGTGGGCTCCGGTGCCGGTTTGCCCGGCATCGTGATTGCGATTTGCTTCCCCCACATCACGGTGCACTGTGTGGACACAGTGGCCAAGAAGGCTGCGTTCATTCAGCAAGTGGCGGTGACCTTGAAGTTGCCAAATCTGCGTGGCATTCATGCCCGGGTAGAGAGCTTGAGCGAGCCTTACGACGTAGTGAGCTCGCGCGCTTTTGCATCGTTGGTCGACTTTGCGACTTGGTCTGAAAAAGCCTTGGCAGAGCAGGGCGTGTGGATGGGCATGAAGGGCAAGCACCCTGCGGATGAAATGGCTGCCCTGTCACCGTCGGTGGAAGTGTTTCACGTGGAACAACTTGTGGTGCCGGGGTTGGATGCGGAGCGGTGCATTGTGTGGATGCGTAAGCGGGCGGTGAACTAAGCTCTTTTTGCTTTTTCCTTTGGTGTGAAGGTTGGGTGGGGTTACGCGTTTTGCTCCGTGTCCCCCGCCCGCTGCGCGGGCTCCTCCTTGACCTGCGCAAAACGCGTAACCCTACCCAACCTAGCGGTGTGATTGATCTTTTCGCGGCCTGTTGAGTTTCTGGCCGTTTTTCGTAGTCTTGGGGTGGGCGTGAGCCCCAGAGTGAGGTCAAGGAGGAGCCTGCGCAGCAGGCGGGGGACACGAACGGCGGGGCTCACGCCTACCCCAAGATGTGCTCAGCAAGATCGTTAATGAGCAAGCTGCGCACAGGCAAGTTTCACGTGAAACAACACTCAGGCACCCATCTCGCAGCCGCTTGGTTGAACCCAACGCCCGCCACAAAATTTCCAACGTAAACTCGACGCCTTCCTCCCGAAAGAAAACCCATGCTCGGCGTCACCGATTACGGCACCTTTGTCATTACCATCATCGTGTTTCTGGCGATCCCCGGCCCGGGCAATCTCGCGCTAGTCACGTCCACCAGCAAGGGTGGCATCAAGGGCGGGCTAGCCGCAACCCTGGGTGTGATTCTGGGTGACCAGGTGCTCATGTGGTCTGCGGTGGCTGGGGTGGCGGCGCTCTTGGCGGCGTATCCGGATGCCTTCCATGCCGTACAGTGGGCGGGTGCCGCGTACCTCGGGTGGCTGGGCTTCAAGATGCTGACGGCCAAACCCGGCGCAGCGCCGGTACTCAACATCAAGGCTGGCCACTACTTGCGCCAGGCGCTCCTGATCACCTTGCTCAATCCCAAGGCCATTTTGTTTTACATGGCCTTCTTCCCCCTGTTTGTGGACCGCACCAGCCAGCAAGGCTTGGTGACGTATGCCTTCATGGCGGCCACTATCGCTTTTCTCACATTTCTGTACGGACTGGGCGCTACGCTGCTGACCCACTTTTTCGCCGAGCGCGTGCGCGCCAACCCCATGATCGGGCGGGTACTCGAGAAGCTGGCGGGCGTGTTCCTGGTCGGCTTTGGCATCCGCCTGGCCTTGCAGTCGGCCAAATAAAAGTCCCGTTGAACCGGTTTTCTGTTTTCTCACCCTGAGCGCTCTATGGCCAAAATTTTCTGCGTTGCCAACCAAAAAGGTGGCGTCGGCAAAACCACTACTACTGTGAACCTGGCGGCCGGATTGGCCAAAGTCGGCCAGCGTGTGCTGATGATTGACCTCGACCCCCAAGGCAACGCAACCATGGGTTCGGGCGTGGACAAGCGCAAGCTGGAACTCACGGTCTATGACGTGCTGCTCGAATCCGCCACGGTGGCCGAAGCCCGTGCCCAAAGCGAGAAGCTGATCGAGGGGGGGTGCAGCTACGACATCCTGGGCGCCAACCGCGAGCTTGCCGGTGCCGAGGTCGAGATGGTGGAGCTGGAGCGGCGCGAGCGCCGCCTCAAGCAGGCGCTGGCGGTGGTGGACCATGAATACGATTTCGTGCTCATCGACTGCCCGCCCTCGTTGAGCATGCTCACCCTCAACGGCTTGTGCTGTGCCCATGGCGTGATCGTGCCGATGCAGTGCGAATATTTTGCGCTCGAAGGGCTGACCGATTTGGTCAACACTATCAAGCAAGTCAAAGCCAACCTGAACGACGACTTGCAAATCATCGGTCTGCTGCGGGTGATGTTTGACCCGCGCATTACCCTGCAGCAGCAGGTGAGCGAACAGCTTCGCGCCCACTTTGGCGACAAGGTGTTCAACACCGTCATCCCCCGCAATGTGCGCCTGGCCGAGGCGCCCAGTTATGGGGTGCCCGGTGTGGTGTTTGATCCCCAGTCCAAGGGGGCACAGGCCTTTTTGACCTTCGCGCAAGAAATGGTCGACCGCATCAAGGTGATGTAGGCGCCATTGCAAGCCAAATTCGCCTTTGGCCCAGACGCTTGTTGCCCCAATAGCTCCTGAATTCATAGCAACCATGCCCAACCCGACTGTCCTCCTTCTGCCTGGCTGGCAAAACTCCGGCCCCGCCCACTGGCAAAGCCGCTGGGAGGCACTGCACGGCTTCACCCGTGTGCAGCAGCACGACTGGATGCAACCCTTGCGGGGCGACTGGATGATGCAACTGGAAGAAGCCGTGCTGGCCGCGCCTACACCCGTAGTGCTGGTAGCGCACAGCTTGGGTTGCATCCTCACCGCTGCCTGGGCCCAGCATTCGCAAAACACCCACCGGGTGAAATCCGCCTTTCTGGTCGGGCCCGGAGACCCGGAGCGCGAAGAGTTGCAAGCCCAGCTCAAAAGCTGGTGGCCAGTAGTGATGGACAAACTGCTGTTTCCCGCCGAACTGCTGGGCAGCCGCAATGACCCGTATTGCAGCTTTGAGCGCGCCCGGCAATTCGCCGCCGCTTGGGGCGCTGACTGGGTGGACTGCGGCAACGCCGGCCACCTCAATGCCGACTCCGGCCTGGGCGACTGGCCTGAGGGCATCGCCCGCCTGCACACGCTGATGGCGCGCGCCGGCTGATATGCCGGCAACCACCACATACGATATCAAGAAGGAAAAGAACATGGTCACCAAAAAACCCAAAGGCCTGGGCATGGGCCTCGAAGCCCTGCTCGGCCCCAAAGTGGTCGACGCGCCCCCGGCTACCGAGTCCACGGGCACCACCACTGCGGCTGCCCCCAGCACCTTGTCTTTGGCCGACATGGTGGCCGGCGTGTACCAGCCGCGTACCCACATGGACGAGGGTGCTTTGTACGAGCTGGCCGAATCCATCAAGGCGCAGGGCATCATGCAGCCGATTTTGGTGCGCAAGCTCGATGAGGCAGATGCGGCACCCCACATCGGCGAAGGCCGCAAGCGCGCCATTTATGAAATCATTGCCGGCGAGCGCCGTTTCCGCGCCGCCAAGTTGGCCGGCCTGACCGAGGTGCCAGTGCTGGTGCGCGATGTGCCCAACGAGGCTGCGGCCGCGATGGCGCTGATCGAAAACATCCAGCGTGAAGACCTCAACCCGCTTGAAGAGGCCCAAGGCCTGCAACGCTTGATCAAAGAGTTCGGCCTGACCCACGAAACCGCGGCCCAGGCCGTAGGCCGCTCGCGCAGTGCTGCCAGCAATTTGCTGCGCTTGTTGAACTTGGCCGACCCGGTGCAAACCATGCTGATGGCCGGCGATATCGACATGGGCCATGCCCGTGCTTTGCTCGCACTGGACCGTGCGACCCAGATCACGGCGGCCAACCAGATTGCCACCAAAAAGATGTCGGTGCGCGAGGCGGAGAGCCTGGTCAAGAAACTGGGCGCCGAGTTTTCGCTCACCCCGCAAAAGCCGGCCAAAGAGAAATCGCGCGATATCAAGCGGGTCGAAGAAGAGCTCTCCGACCTGCTCATGGCGCAGGTGGATGTGCACATCAAAAAGCGGGTCAAACGCCACGGCCGTATGGAAGAGATGGGCGAAGTGGTGATCCAGTTCGGCTCGCTCGAAGAGCTCAACGGCCTGATCGACCGCTTGGCACCCGGCGGTAACCGTTAACTGTAAATCGCTATGAAAATGAGAGCATTCTGCGCATATTCCACGAGCGCTAGAGGCTCTTTGGGCTATTAAATATGATGCGCCGCCTCAACCCCGCCCATTGGCAATGGCCGCTGCCTGCGGTGTTTGCCTGGGCTGCTTGCTGGGCACTCTTTCGCGCCTTGCTGGGGCAGGGGGTCGCGCTGTCGTGGGCCCTGGGCCTGAGCAGTGCGCTGGGCGTGGCGTGCAGTCTCTGGGGTGCTACCTGGTGGCGGCGCCTGCTGATCGCGGGGGGCTTTCCGCTGTCCTTGCTGGTGAGCCTCTCCACCCTAAGCGCCGAGTCTTTGCCGGCCTGGGCCTGGTTGCTGCCCTTGGCGCTGCTGTTGCTGGTGTACCCGGTGAATGCCTGGCGCGATGCGCCGCTGTTTCCCACCCCGCCCAACGCGCTCGCAGAGTTGCCTGCCCACTCACCGCTGCCGGTGGGCGCCCATGTGCTCGATGCAGGCTGCGGCTTGGGCCACGGCCTCCAGGCACTGCGCTTGGCCTATCCGCAGGCCGAACTGCACGGCATGGAGTGGAGCTGGCCCTTGCGCCTGCTGTGCGGTCTGCGCTGCCCTTGGGCGCGCGTAACGCGGGGTGACATCTGGCGGGCCAACTGGTCTACCTATGACATGGTGTACCTGTTCCAAAGACCCGAGAGCATGGCACGTGCGGTTGCCAAGGCCAATGCAGAGATGCGGCCCGGCACTTGGCTGGTGAGTTTGGAATTTGAAGCCACCAGCGCGGCACCTGTTGCCCATTGGCGCGGGCCGGGTGGCAAAATGGTGTGGCTATACCAAGTGCCTCTGCCGTTGCAACCAGGAGAAATTGCATGACCGAAACCAACCCTCCTCCCCTAGTCGACGTCCATGAAGCCTTGCACGCCGCGCAGGTCGTGGTATTCGCGTTGGCCACTCTGGCGGAGTTGCGCGACTCTGATACCGAGAGCCACCTCATCCGGGTGCAGCAGTATGTGCGGGCTTTGTGCGGCGAGCTGCAAAAGAACCCCGCTTATGCCGGGACACTGACACCGGCGTATGTCGAAACCCTGGCGGGCAGCGTGCCGATGTACGACATGGGCACCGTGGGCATTCCCGACCGTATCTTGCTCAAGCCCGGACGCCTGACACCGGATGAAGTCGCCATCATGCGGACCCACACCACGCTCGGCCACGACGCCTTGGTGCGTGCGGAGAAAACCCTGGGCAGGGCATCGCCCTTGTTAGCCGTTGCCAAAGAGTTGGCGCTGTGCCACCAGGAAAAATGGGATGGCACCGGCTACCCCAAAGGCCTGTGGGCGGAGCAGATTCCCCTGTCGGCGCGCATTGTGGCCCTGGCGGACGTGTTTGATGCGCTGATCAGCAACAAGGTCTACAAAGATGGCGTGTCGCATGACCGGGCGGTACAAATCATCACCGAAGGGCGGGGCGCGCATTTCGACCCTGCTGTTGTGGATGCGTTCTTAGAGGTGCATGAAACCTTTCGCAGTATCGCGGTGCGCCATGCCGATACCAATGCCGACATGCAGCAGAAGATCGAATACATGGCCAACGCGATTGCCGAGGTGGCCGTACTTTAAGTACGTAATCAGCCCCCAGCGCACGTTAAACGTACGGATAGCGCTATATTTTTAGTAGCACCTTGAGGGCGATAAACGCGCCACCCAAGTACACACTCAGGTGTAGCGCACTCCACAGCAGATAGCGCCGGCGCAAGGCCTGCGGCGAGAGGGGGGAGAGCAAAAACAGGCGCCCATCCTGCGGGGCGCGCAGCATGTGCACACCGGGTTGGGCCCGGATGTTGCGGTGTTCATGCTCTACCGTGCGCACCGCCAGCCGGCGGGCCAGCTCCCACTCCTGAAGGTCAATCTCCCCGTCGCGGTTCAGGTCGAACCGTCGGTGCAGATCGGTGGGGTTTTGTTTCCAGGTAGTGAGCAGGGCGTTCACGTCTTCGCGCAAGCTCAAGGCAGTGTGTGCACCGCCGATAGTGATGAATTCGCCCAGCGCGTGCAGGGTGCGGCCCCCGTGCAAGAGTTCTTCGACATGCTTGTGCTCGTTGGCATAGCGGGTCACGACCTCCGCTCCCATGACCTCGGCATGGTCAGGGTCGATGGTGCAACTGCCACTGCTGTCGAGCAGGTCAAAGGTGGCGCTGCTCACGCCGCTGTCTATTTCCCGCCATTCTTTTTCGCGGTTGTCGCGCTCGTAGGTCCGGTAGCGGTACCAGATGCAGGGTGTCTGGGTCAGCGGGCTGTAGATCAGGTCGGTGGTTGTGGAGCGGCCTTGCAGCTCCACATAGCCTTGCGCGGCAGAGGCAATGCGCGATGTGGCGATATTGGCAATTGCCCGGGCTCGACGCAAGGAGGCTCCCCAGGCCAGCAAGCCGATCACGCTGGCAGCCCCGACGCACCAGAGCCGCGCGCGCCCCGGCCCCACGTGAAAAGCAGCGCCGGCCGCTCCGAAGTAGGCAGCCGCCAGCAGGCCGTTCAGGCTCTGGCTGCGCAGCGAGCGCAGACCTGCAAGTTCCAGACTCACGCGGTTCTCTATCAGGCTTTAAAGCGGGCGCTGACGTCCACGTCGGTGAGTTCTTCGGCGCTGAACTTGAGCAGTTCAAACGCCTTGAAGTTAAAGAGTCGCGCCACCAGCACACCGGGAAACTGCTCGATGCGCACGTTGTTGATATTGACCGACTCGTTGTAAAACTCGCGCCGGTCGGCGATGCTGTTCTCCAGGCTGCTGATGCGCGCTTGTAGTTGCACAAACTGCTCGTTGGCTTTCAAGTCGGGGTAGCTCTCGGCCAGGGCAAACAACTGGCCCAGGCCGCTGCGCAAACCGGTCTCGGCCCGGCCCACGGCGGCCACGTCTTGCGACTCACGCGCATTCGACACCTTGGCCCGGGCGGCAATCACCTTCTCTAAGGTAGCTTGCTCGTGCTGCATGTATTGCTTGCAGGTGTCGATCAGCTTGGGCAGCTCGTCATGGCGCTGTTTGAGCAGCACATCGATGTTGGCCCATGCTTTGGACACCGCGTTTTTGACCTCCACCAGCCCGTTGTAGAGGCTGATCAAGTAAAACACCGCGACCGCCAAGACTACCCAAAACATCACGCCCATTGCCAACCCCTTGTTGTAAATTAATGAAGAAATACCTTGCTAGCGCTAATGAAATCTGCGCAGTCAGCTATCTTATTTATAGCGCAAAGATCTTTCCGGGATTCAGGATGTTGTGCGGATCCAGTGCGCGTTTGATGGTGCGCATCATCTCGACTGCGCCGCTGCCGGTTTCCTCCACCAGAAAGCCCTGTTTGTGCAGGCCCACGCCGTGCTCGCCGGTGCAGGTGCCGCCCAGTTTGAGCGCGCGCGCCACCAGCTGGTGGTTGAGCTGCTCGGCCAGCTCACGCTCGGCAGGAATGGCCGGGTCAATCAGGTAGCCCATGTGGAAATTGCCGTCGCCCACGTGGCCGACCAAGAAGAAGGGCAGACCCGCCGCCTGGGCCTCGGTCACGCTGTCCAGCAGCGCATCCGCGAGGCTGGAAATGGGCACGCAGGTGTCGGTAGTGATGGCTTTGCAGCCCGGGCGGGACTGGATGCCGGCAAAGTACGCGTTGTGCCGCGCGGTCCACAAGCGGGTGCGTTCTTCCGGCGTCTCGGCCCACTCGAACGCAGCACCGCCGAACTCGGCTGCAATGTCCTGCACGGTCTGCACTTGCTCCTTCACGCCCTCGGGGGAGCCGTGGAACTCCATCAGCAACATGGCGCCTTCGCGCAGCGTGAGCTTGGAGTGCGCGTTGACCATGCGGATGGTGTTTTCGTCCAGCAGTTCGCAGCGCGCAATCGGCACGCCGAGCTGAATGAGCTGGATCGTGGTGTTGACCGCGTCGGCCAGGCTGTTGAATGAGCAGGTGGCTGCCATCACTGCTTCGGGCAGGGGGTAGAGCTTGACGGTGACTTCGGTGATCACGCCCAGCGTGCCTTCGCTGCCCACCATCAGGCGGGTCAGGTCGTAGCCGGCGCTGCTTTTCTTAGCGCGGGTGCCGGTGCGGATGATTTCCCCGCTGGCGGTCACCACTTCCAGGGCCAACACGTTCTCGCGCATGGTGCCGTAGCGCACTGCGTTGGTGCCGCTGGCGCGGGTGGCGCTCATGCCGCCAATGGTGGCGTCCGCACCGGGGTCGATGGGGAAGAAGAGGCCGGTGGATTTGATCTCGTCATTGAGCTGCTTGCGGGTCACGCCGGGCTGTACGGTCACCGTCAGGTCCTCGGCATTGATGCAGAGCACCTTGTTCATGCGGCTCACATCCAGGCTGATGCCACCTTGTACGGCCAGCAAATGGCCTTCCAGTGAGGAGCCCACGCCGAAGGGAATCACCGGTACCAGGTATTGCGCGGCCAACTTCACCGCGTCGCTCACGTCCTGGGTGCTTTGCGCGAACACCACCGCCGAGGGTGGCGGCACGTCAAAGGCCGACTCATCGCGCCCGTGCTGCTCGCGCACTACCAGCGCGGTGGAGAGCTGGTCGCCGAAGCGGGCTTTGAGGGCGTCCAGCAAAGCAGCTGGCACCTCACGCAGGTTGACTTGGGGCAACAGGTGGTTCAGGGCGGTGGGGGCGTTCATGGCAGGTCTCCTTGTTTTCGCCATTGTAGGAATCTGCGCGGCGCGAGGGGCTGTCACTTTGCTGGCGGGCAAGCGGCAGCGCTGCCTGCCACAATGGGTACATGGCAAACCGACTTACACAAATCGCCACCCGTACAGGGGACAACGGCACCACGGGGCTGGGCGACAACACCCGTGTTTCTAAAAACAGCCTGCGGGTGCACGCCATGGGCGATGTGGATGAGCTCAACAGCCACCTCGGTGTGCTGCTGTGCGAAGACATGCCGCCTGCGGTGCGCAGCCTGTTGGTCGAAATCCAGCACCAGCTTTTCAATCTGGGCGGCGAGTTGTCGATCCCCGGCTTTGAGTTGCTCAAGCACGAAGCGGTGCTGGCCTTGGATGAGGCACTGGCTGAACACAACGCGGCATTACCGCGCCTCGAGGAATTCATTCTCCCGGCCGGTACCCGCGCTGCATCGCTGGCGCATGTCTGCCGTACCGTGGCCCGCAGGGCCGAGCGCGCGGTGGTGGCACTGGGCAATGAAGAGGCGCTTAAAGACACGCCCCGCCAGTACCTCAACCGCCTCTCGGACCTGATGTTTGTGCTCTCGCGCGTGCTCAACCGCTACCGAACCGATGGCACAGTGGGCGACGATGTGTACTGGAAGAGCGAGCGCATGGCCAAGAACGGCAGCGAGTCTGCCTGAACACCACTCACTCTGCAGAGAGTGTGAAGTTGCGTAGGTCTGTGCTGTGCTCTGCCGCAGGCCGACTGGCGCTGGCAGGTACGAGATAGCTCATGCGGACTGCCATCGGGAAGATGTTCGGGAGCGGCGTGCCCGCAACCACTTCGGCACGACTCAGATCCCACTGGAAATTTTCGGGGCGGCTCAGTGCAACGGTTTTCTCGCGCAAAACCGCACCGTCGCGCACTTTCACGAGCTGCAGCTGATAGTTGCCCACGCGCTGGCCCACGGTGTGGACCTCTACGCGCCAACGCCCTCCCGGCAGGACTTGCACCTGCAGATCACTGATTTTGAAGGCGCCTTCTACCGATGCCTTGAAAGCCGCCACGTCCTCGGCGCTTTGTTTTTCGCGCGCCTGGTAGGCCGCAGCCACCGCCGCGCAGGCTTTGGGTGAATGATTAGAGCCGTCCCCCAGCAGCGAGCGGCGCTCCACCACCTTGGCACACAGTTCCGCACGCCCGGTGCGGCGAACCAGCTCCATGTAGCAGGCCGAACGGTAAAAGTAGGTTTTACCGCCTATGCCAATAGAGCCCCAGCCACCGTCCGTCAAGCCGCTGATGTAGCGGGTGGGCGACATGGCGTCGCACACTGCCTCCAGCTGGGCGGAGGTGTAGCTGTCGTAATGGTTGGCTGGGTCATCCCCCTCTGCTTGGGCTTGTGCGGCTTGGCTCCCCAAAAGCAGGGCGCAGAGAAATGCGTGGCTTGCAGCAAGCGCGGTGCGCCGGGTTATGGGGTGTGCCGGAATCACAAAGTTGCCTCGTGGTTTGGCGGGCAGTATGGCGTGTGCAAGGTAGTTGCACAAGGCCGGCGCTGGCTTGGTAGTTCCCCTAGCGCGCGGGCATCGCTTGTGCGTTAGCGTGTACACATGATTGACCTTCACACGCCTACGTTGCTACTGGTCATTCTGGTGGTAAGTTTTACCTTGAGTGCCACACTGGCTTCTGTGGCCCGCCGCTTCAAGCGCGACGGCATGATGTATTGGGCCTGGGGTTTTGTGTTGCATACCCTGACCTATGTCCTGTTTGTGTTGCGCGGGCATATCAGCGATCTGGTTTCGGTGGTGCTGGCCAACACTTTGCTGGCGATCAGCTTCGCCCTGATTTCAGAGGGGGTGCAGCAGTTCTTGCAGGTCCGGTGGCCACGCTGGCTGGTCTGGGCTCCGGTGCCTCTGGTGGCGGTGCTGTTTTTTGTGCTGTTGGGCCATGCGCAGACGCGGATCATCCTTTCTGGCGTGATCATTGCCTGGCAGTGTGGGCTGATTGCGTGGCAGCTTGGCTCGCAGCTTGACAAGACAACCGGCCGGGGGGCTTATTTTGTGATCGGCAGTTTCTTGGCGATCAGTGCGGCCTTTGTGTTGCGCACCGTGGGCGCCTTGTCCGGCGAGGCGGGCATCGGGTCCATCAACACGTCCAATCCCGTGCAAAGCGCTACTTTCTTATTTGTATCGGTTGCGTTGATGATGGTGTGTCAGGGGCTGGTGCTCATGACCAACGAACGTGCGGACGAACGTAATCGCCTGTTGGCCATGCAGGATGAGCTCACGGGCTTGAGCAACCGCCGATTCATCATGGAGGCACTGGCCATCCAGCTGGCGCAGGCCCGACGCAGCGGCAAACCCGTTTCTATCCTGATGCTGGATGTGGACCATTTCAAATCCATCAATGACACCTACGGCCACCTGACGGGGGACCGGGTCTTGCGCCATTTGGCCGCCGGCTTGCGCAACAGGCTGCGCGAGCAGGACATGGCAGGCCGTTGGGGGGGTGAAGAGTTTTTGGTAGTGCTGCCCGATACCGACGCCATGGGTGCGGTAGCCTTGGCAGATCACTTGCCTGCGGATGTTGAAAGCGCCGGGTGGAGCACACTGGATGGCCGCAGCATTTCGCTGACGGTGAGCATTGGTGTGCACACCTGTGACAGCGCCCCGGAGGTGCTGGACACCGTCATCAGCGCTGCAGACGAGGCGCTCTACCGTGCCAAGCAGGCCGGCCGCAACCGGGTGGAGCAGGGCTGAAAAGGCGCCTTTAGCGGGGGGCCAATATGGCCATGGTGATGCGCGAGACGCAGGTTAATTCGTCGGCGTCGTTGTGCATGTCGATTTGCCACACGTGGGTGGTGCGGCCCCGGTGTACCGGCCGGGCAATACCGGTCACCCAACCGGTTTTGACGCCTTTGAGGTGGTTGGCATTGATATCTAGGCCCACCGCGTTGTAGCCCTCAGGAACCGAAAAGCCCGCACCACAAGAGCCAAGCGTTTCAGCCAGCACGACTGATACGCCCCCATGCAACAGGCCATAGGGTTGATGGGTGCGGTGGTCCACAGGTACCCGGCCTTTGAGGTAGTCGTCGCCAACTTCCAGAAACTCGATCCCCAACTGCTGTACCGCTGTGTTCAGGCTGATATGGGTGAGGATGTCGACAGACACGTCTTTTTGCCAGATACGCATGGTTGAATTCCCTGGAGGTGCGAAACCTCCACTATAGACATGCGGCACCCGCTTTGCTGTCGTTGGTGTGTCAGGCTGTGGGGGCCGCTATTTCCACCCGGTTACGCCCCAGGGCTTTGGCGCGGTAGAGCGCGAGATCGGCCCGGTGCACCAGGCCAGCCACACTGGTGTTTGGTGGTTCCCAGACGCAGGTGCCGATGCTGACGGTGACTTTGCCGACGTCCGAAAACTCAGCCGCTTCGATGGCTGCGCGCACCTTCTCCGCCACCTGCGCTACGCCTTCAGTATCACCGTTCAAAGGTAGAACAACCACAAACTCTTCCCCGCCATAGCGGGCCGCAAGGTCGGTTTGTCGTACCTGGCTTCGCAGGACTTCGGCCACTTGCTGTAGCACCAGATCGCCGGTGGCGTGGCCGAACCGGTCGTTGATCTGTTTGAAGTGGTCTGCATCCAGCAAAAACATGCCAAACGGCCTGCCCGTGCGCAGCCCCGCAGCAATGCATTCGGCCAGGCGGTCGTCGCAGTGCCGGCGGTTGTACAGGCCTGTTAGCGCGTCGTGGGTTGCCAGGCGTTCGAGCTCTAGGTTGGCGGTTTCCAAGGCTCGTGTGCGCTGCGTGACTTGTTGTTCCAGGGTCTGATTCAGGGTTTCGAGTTCCTGCTCCCGCGCGAGCAGGGAGCGTGTCATGGACTGGATGGACCTGTCGAGCTGCTGTACTTCCCGCAAGCGCGTTCGCACTGGCGCCGTCGGTAGCCCGGAGCGTTGCTCGATATGCTGGGCGGTAGCGGCCAGTTGTTCGATCGGGCGACTCACCGTGTGCGCCAGCGGTAGCGCCAGCAAACCAAAGCCCAAGGCGGCGATAAAGCCCAGCACGATCAAGTGGTCGCGCAAGGCTCGTGCAGGCGCCAAAGCTTCGTCAATGGGCTGGCGCACCACAATCCGCCAGCCTAGGTCATTGGGCGTTTTGGCGTCTACCGCCACTTCGCTGGTGAGGTAGTCGCGGCCATCCTCCCATGTCACGGTGCTAAAGGCCGGCGGCGGAGATGCAGTAGGTGGACGCTTGGCTTCCTGGAGCATGGCCTCCGGAAACAAGACCGCGCCTTGCCGATCCAGAATCAAGACTTCTACATCACTCCCGGCTTTCTGGATCGCCTCTTGCACGGTGTGCGTGACCCAGCTCCAACTTGCGTGCGCACCTACAACACCAAGCAATCGGCCATCAGGAGCCCGGATCGGTGCTGCAAAGTCAATGAATCGTACAGGCTCCCCTGGTGCTACTGCAGGCAAGAGTTTGGCCAGTAAAACAGCCTCATGCACATCGCCGGTGAACACGCGTTGTTTGCCCGCGATAAACCAGGGTCGCGAGGCGACCGATTGCCCGACCAGCAAGCCATCAATGGCCTGGATCACCTTGCCCTCTGCATCGGCCAGACCCATCCAGACCAGCTCGCTGCGCGACTCACGCCGAAGCTGCAGGGACTTCAGCAAGTCCGGGTGGTTGAGTGGGCCCCGGGTCATATGCAGCTCTTGTCCAAGGAGTGCGATGTCGAGTTCGCGCTCGCGCAGGTTTGCACTCAGGAGTTGGGCGGCCGCGGTAGCCGCGGCGTGCAGCGTCTGGCCGGCAGAGGCGGCCCGTTGCTGGGTGGCCAGTTTCCCGACAAACAAGCCCACGCTGAGCAAAGTCAGCATCGCCAGCACTACCAACCAGAGCGCCAGGCGGCCTCGCAGCGTGTGGAGCTGTAGCTTCTTCAATTCAAACGCTGACATGTTTTCAAGCTCGCTAGCATGACCCGCCAAGGTTTAGCCCTTGTGCGTTGCGGGTGGTGGTTCCCTGTTGCATACCGCTTTGAGCGGTTCGGTGGAGGCACCGTGCGGCCGCCTAGAGCCTAGCGTCTGAATTTTCCAGACGCTGTCACGATGGACAAGTCGGCAAAGTCCAGTCCCGTGTGGTCGGATGCGCTGAAGCTCAGGCTCAGGCCGCCAAGGTCGAAGCCTTTCATGGTCTCCAGCGCCGTTTGTAATCTAGCCCGGGTGGGCTTGGGTCCTGCGCGGCGCAGTGCCTCTACCAAGACCTTGGCAGAGACAAACCCTTCCAGCATGGCTGGGCTGACGTCGGTGATGTTTTTGCTTTTGGCGAGACTGGGGGCTTCTTGAACCAGCGCGTAGTTCGGCGACTGCGGGAGCACTTGGCTCACGATCACTCCGCTGGCGTTCGCGCCCAGCAATTTGATAAAGCCAGACGATGCATTGTTGGACAGTGTGAGTAATTGCGCGCTGCTGCCGTTGTCGCGCAGGGATTTCATGGCATCGACAACCGCGGTGCCAGACCCGATCACCATGACCGCTTGGGGCTCGAGCTTGGCAATAGCAGGCCCGATTTGTGAAAAGTCAGGCTTGCTGCGGTCGAATTTGGCTACTGCTACCGGGCTGAGCCTTGCCCCTTCCAATCCCTTTTGTGTGCCGGCCAGGCCATCCAAGCCGAAGCTATCGTCCACATGAATGATGGCCAACCGGGTCAGCTCCGTAGCGGCCAAATGAAGCACTGCGCGCTCGGCCTCCCGTTGATAGGTGGCGCGCACGTTAAATATGTATTTCTTCACCGGCTGGTGCAAGGACATGGCGCCTGTGGATGGCGCCAGAAGCGGCACGTTGTATTTGTCCAGAACCGGAATCAGCGCCTCAGTGTGAGGGGTTCCGCGTGTCATGAAGAGTGCCAGCACTCCTTTGTTTTCGATCAGTTCCGTCGCATTGGCCACGGTGAGTTTGGGGTCGAACTTGTCATCCAGGGTGATAAGTTCGATTTTTTCTCCACCCACACCGCCCTTGGCATTGATCGTATCAATGTAGAGCTGCGCACCCAGTCCGGCCTCTTGGACCGTTGCGGCCACTGCGCCTGTGACCCCTACGGTTTGCTCGATGCGAAGTTGCGCTTGGGCTGTATTCCAAGTACTGGCAAGACAGAGTCCGAGCAGTGCGGTGCGGAGGAGGATCATGGTGCGCCAACGTGTAGTTTTTAACAAGCCAAGATTCTGCCCCTAATCCTCCACAAACGCCTCTTCCCGCTTAGCCTTGATGGAAGGCAGCATCACCACCACCAGCAATGCCAGCGCCGCGACCAACAGGCTCGCTGAGATTGGACGTGTCACAAACACACTCCAGTCGCCACGGGAGAGCAGCAGCGCCCGGCGCAAGTACTCCTCCATCATCGGCCCCAGAATAAAGCCCAGCAGCAGTGGAGCTGGTTCAGTACCCAGTTTGATAAAGATGTAGCCAATGATGCCGAACAGGCCCACCATCCAGATATCCCAGGTGTTGTTGTTGGTCGAATACACCCCGATCGCACAGAACAGCACGATGGAGGGGAACAACCAGCGGTAAGGCACGGACAAGAGCTTGATCCAGACGCCGATGAGTGGCAGGTTCAGGATCACCAGCATCAGGTTGCCGATCCACATGGAGGCAATCAGACCCCAGAAGAGTTCTGGGTTAGCTGTCATCACCTGCGGGCCGGGCTGGATGTTGTGGATCGTCATCGCACCCACCATCAAGGCCATCACCGCATTCGGCGGGATACCCAGTGTCAGCAGGGGGATGAACGAGGTTTGGCTACCAGCGTTGTTCGCCGCTTCAGGCGCTGCCACTCCGCGGATGTTGCCCTTGCCGAAGGCTACTTCACCGGGCTGGAGCTTGGTCTTCTTCTCAATCGTGTAGGCCGCAAAGGCTGCCATAACCGCACCCCCGCCGGGCAGGATACCCAGCAAGGAGCCCAAGGCGGTACCGCGCAGAACAGCGGGCACCATGCGCTGGAAGTCTTGTTTGGTGGGCAAGAGGCCGGAGACAGAAGCCGTAAAGATCTCCCGCTCACTGGAGCTCTTGGACAGGTTGCTGATGATCTCGCCGTAGCCGAAGACACCCATGGCAATCACGATGAAGCCGATACCGTCGGTGAGCTCAGGGATATCAAAGCTGTAACGGGCCACACCGGAGTTCACGTCGGTGCCGATCATGCCCAGCAAGAGACCCAAGAGAATCATGGCCAGCGCTTTGAGCAAAGAGCCCGAGGCCAGCACCACTGCACCAATCAGACCCAGGATCATGAGGCTGAAGTATTCGGCCGGGCCGAACTTGAAGGCCACCTCAGTCAGGGGGCCTGCAAAGGCCGCCAGGATCAGGGTGCCTACGCAACCGGCAAAGAAAGAACCCAAGCCCGCTGCAGCGAGTGCAGGACCAGCTCTGCCGTTACGGGCCATCTGGTAACCGTCAATCACGGTCACCACCGAAGACGACTCCCCGGGCAGGTTCACCAGGATGGCGGTCGTTGATCCGCCGTACTGGGCGCCGTAGTAAATACCGGCCAGCATGATCAGTGCGGATACCGGTGGGAGTGCATAGGTGGCAGGCAAGAGCATGGCGATGGTCGCCAAGGGGCCGATGCCGGGCAAGACGCCGATCAAGGTGCCCAGCAAACAGCCGATGAAGGCGTAAATCAGATTCTGGCCGGTGAAGGCCACGCCAAAGCCGAGGGCGAGGTTGTCAAAGAGTTCCATGGTGTGTGCAGTTCCTGTCGATGGTTCAGTCGTGGCTCAGGCGGTGAAGTAAGCAGGCCAGACCGGGAACTGCAGCTTGAGGAGAACGATGAAGGCGACGTAGCTCAAGAGAGCCAAGATGGTGGCCAGAATGGCGACTTCCTTGAACTTGTGTTCATCGCCTGCGTGGCTGGCGATGTAGGTGAGCAGGTAGATACCGACGATCAGGCCCAGGGGTTTCAAGCCGATGACTGGCAGGCCGCCGATGCAGGCGCCGAACACCAAGTTGGCGCTGATGATGAAGAACAGCGGCTTCCAGGCGAATTTGCCGATCTTGTCGCCGTCTGGCGTGGGAGTGATCATGCTCTTCACAGCAATCGCACAGCCCAGCACGGCGAGCAGAATGCCCAGGATCAGGGGGAAGTAGCCCGGGCCCATGCGGGCGCCGGTACCCAACTGGTAAGAGCTGGCGCCCAGCGCAAAACTGCCGCCCACGATGGTGAACATCAGGCCGGAGTAGAAGTCTTTTTGACTTTGGATTTTCAAGTGAGTGCCTTCTTTGTTTTTGGGGAAAACGAGATCGCGGGCGTGGTTGCCGAAGCTGCAACCCGACTCTGCGGGGCGAAGGTTATCCAGTGGTGTCTGACCCGGTAACTGTGGCGTTCAACAGCTCGGGAAAACCCTTCAGTAGTAACCCTAGGCGCCTTTGGCGAGGGCGCTTTGTACCGTGCGTAACCAGTCCTGCCCGATCCGGGCAGCCAGCTCGGCGTGCACCGGTCTGGATGCATTCTTGAGGAGTCGGGTTTGCGCAGGGGTCGGGTTATGGATGTGGGCTGCGCCGGTTAAGTGCAATGCGGCGAGTGCTTTGCCGTTTTGCGCATCTGCAATTTCATTGCCGAATACCAGCGCGTCTTCGAGTGCGCTATGCATGATGCGGCGATCGCCTGCCGGGAGGTTCTCCCAAAAGCGCTGGTGGGTCACGACGGCATAGCCGAGGTAGCCGTGGGCGGTAAGGCTCAAGTCGCTCTGCACCGCTTGCATGCCTTGTGTCCAGAAGTTGGACACCGGATTTTCGGTACCGTCCACCACCCCGGTTTCCAATGCGCGCCTTGTTTCACTGAATGGCAGCGTGACGGGCCAAGCGCCCCAAGCCCGCATTTGCTGTGCAATCACCCGGGAGGCCTGTACTCGCATGCGCAGACCCACAAAGTCGCGGGGCTCCAGTAAGGGCCGGTTCGCACTCATGTGCTTGAAGCCGTTGTCAAAAAACCCCAAGCCCGATAACCGCTGCCGCTGCAAGCTCTCCAGCAGGGTCTTGCCCACTTTGCCACGGGTGAGTCGGCGCACTGCGTCCAAGGTGTCGAACAGGAAGGGCAGGTCGAACAACTCGAATTCCGGGAATCCGATGGGGCCGAACTTGGACAATGAGGGGGCCACCATGTCGACCGCACCGAGCTGCAGGGCCTGCATCTCGTCGTGGTCTCCATAGAGCTGGCCTTGTGGGTAAATCTGAACCCGCAAGCGCCCTTGGCTGCGCTCTTCGGTCAGGGCGCGGAAGCGCTCCAGCGCCATGCCTTTGGGGGTGTCACGCGCAACGACATGGGACAGCCGTACCGTGATCGACGGGGCACCCCAAACCCTGGGCGCCGTATTGGCCGCACCAGTGGCTGCAGCCAGCTGTAAACAGTGGCGCCGTGTCAGCGTAGGAGTGCGGCTCGAGGGCATGGTCGCTATTATGCGAGTGCCTTTGATCTCACCTTCACCATGCCTGAGCGCAACCCGTCCGCTGCTTTGAACTTTGCTGCCTTGCGCGAAAGCGGCACAGGCACAGGGAGCCGTGGCCGCTGGCCCGGGGTATGGCTGTCGGGCTTTTTGGCCTTGGTGGTGGGGTCTGTGATTGCATTGGTGCTGTATCTCCAGCACTTTGAATCGGAGGAAGACACCCGACGGAGGGCGGCGGACGCACAATGGCTGGAGCAGAGTGTGCAGTTTCACTTCCGCCGTCTCGAAGAAGATTTGCGGGTCGCTGCGCGCCAGTCGGCCGATGTGCAGGGGGGCTTGCTGTGGCGCGAGCCCGGTGTGTTGCTGGCCCAAGGTTGGGTGGGCGCGCCTTTGAACGCCCCGCCGGGTTTGTGGCAAGTAGACGAGTCTCGCCACCCCCTGAATGCTCAGGCGCTGGCCACCATGAATGACACCGCACGAGGGCTGCGCCGCTCCGCCTATGGGGGCCCGATGCGGGCGTCTGATGGCGCTTTGCTGCCGGTGGTGTGGCTGGCGGTGCCGTATTTTGAGCGGGGCTATTTTGTGGGCAACTACGTGGCCGCCTTGTCACTCGACGTTGCGGTGCAGGGCGTGGTGCCAGAGTGGTTTGCACGTGAACACCAAGTGCGCCTCGTGCTTGACGAGGGTAGGGTGCAGGCGGAACCCTCTTCGCTGAAACCCTTTCGTGCCGCCATGAACCTTGCCGGCACCGATGTGTATCTGGAGGTCACACCGATCCAAGGTCAACCCGCTACCGTGCCGCGTATGTTTTTGCTGGTGGCCATGGTGTTTTTGGGCGGCATGCTGGTGAGTCTGTGGGCGCTGAGGCGCGATATCCAGAAGCGCCAGCGAGTGCAGGCGCGTTTGCAGGCCGAGGTGGCCCTGCGCACCGCCATGGAGAACTCGGTCACCATCGGTTTGCGGGCATGGGACATGGAAGGCCGGGTGCTGTATGTCAACGAAGCCTTTTGCCGCTTGGTAGGCTACCCGGCGCAGGCGCTGGTGGGTGTGGCTGCACCCATGCCGTATTGGCCGAAGGGCAACGACACTCACATTGAGCAGGTGCACCGAGATATCTTGGTCCACGGCACGCAGATCGATGGTGTCGAGGTGCAGTTCCAGCATCGGGATGGCCATCTGTTGGATGTGCTGATCCACGAAGCCCCATTGCATACCGACACCGGCGCGCACATCGGCTGGATGAGCTCGGTCCTTGACATTAGCGAGCGCAAGCGGGCGCAAGCCGTTGCGTTGCAGCAGCAAGAGCGTCTGGAGGCTACAGGCCGTTTGGTTGCTGTTGGCGAGGTAGCGTCGACCTTGGCACATGAACTCAACCAGCCGCTCGGTGCCCTCAGCAGTTTTGCTACCGGCTTGCTGAACCGGTTGAAAGACGGACGCATCAGCCCTGATGAGACAGCGCCTGTGGTGCAACGTATTGCCGGTCTCGCGGAGCGCGCCGGCCGCATCATTCAACGGGTCAACGCAATTGCCCGCCGGCGCGAAATTTCCTTGCAGCGGCTCGATCTGGTGCCGGTGCTCCAAAGCATGGCACCCCACGCCATGCCCGAGCTCGCACCGGTGTGGGTCAAGGCGGATGAGCTGCTGATCGAACACCTGCTCAACAACCTGCTCACAAACGCCCAAGAGGCTGCCCAAGCGCACTCCGATACGCCACAAGTGCATCTGGCATTGTTGGTGGAGGGGGAGTGGGCCCAGCTCAGCGTGTCGGACAACGGGCCGGGGGTGCCCGATGAAAACCAGGCGCACATTTTTGATGCGTTTTACAGCAGCAAAGAAGGCGGCATGGGCATGGGCTTGCCGATTTGCCGCTCGATCGTCGAGGCCCACCACGGGCGCATCGTCGTAGACCGTGCACCGGAGCTCAGGGGCGCACGGTTTACGGTCAGTTTGCCGCTAGCGGCACAATAGGCCCCCCGGAAAGGCACCTGTGAGCACTGCAGCCATTTACATCGTTGATGACGACGCCGACATGCGCGAGGGCTTGGCATGGCTGTTTGATTCCCGCGGGCACAAAGCCACTACCTGGGACAGCGGCCCGCCGTTCTTGGAGTCTGTCAGAGCCCGCGCCGGCGTGTGGGAGCAGGCGGTGGTGTTGCTCGACATCCGGATGGTGCCGATGACCGGCCTTCAGGTGTTTGAGCAACTCAAGGCATTAGCCTGCCCCTGGCCGGTGTTGTTTTTGACGGGCAATGGCGATGTGGGCACGGCAGTAGCCGCTGTGAAAAACGGGGCCTGGGACTTTCTGGAAAAACCATTTCAAGACAATGTGCTGGTCGACCGTGTCGAGCAGGCCCTGGCCGCTGCAGCGGCACACGGCAATGCCAATCAAGAGGCACACCGCCTGCGTTATGCACTGGCCTCGCTGAGCCCGCGCGAGCGCGAGGTGCTGGACCAGCTCATCCTGGGGCACTACAACAAGAACATTGCGGATCATTTGGGCATCACTCCGCGCACGGTGGAGTTTCACCGCGCCAACATCTTCGAAAAAATGGGGGTGAGCTCGGCCATCGAGCTGGCCCACAAGCTCGGCCGCCTGCAGCCCATAGGCGCTCCCCCGGACAAGGTTTGAAACACAGGCCCCGTACAAACCCCGTAATAGGTTTGGCACGGAACTGGCTAGGATGGGTCTATAACTTGACCGTTTGGTTAACTTGTGACGGTTGAATCGGCGGCTGTGCCCATCCTTGGTGCAGCCATGACTCCTGCTACTGTGTGCCAATGAACCATTCCGAAGCATCAGGCCCCCGGGCCACCTCCCATACCGCGGCGCCCATCGCTGCCCGCACCGCGGTGGCTGTCCGAAATGCCAGCGTGATCTACCAAACGGCGGACACACCAGTTCATGCGTTATCCAACATCGATCTTGATATCCGTGAGGGGGAGTTCGTCTCGCTCATTGGCCCATCCGGTTGCGGCAAAACCACGCTGATGCGAGTGATTGCAGACCTCGAGCACATCAGTTCCGGCGAAGTGCTGGTCAATGGCGTGAGCCCGCACGATGCCCGGCTGGCCCGTGCTTATGGTTATGTGTTCCAGGCACCCGCCCTGTTCCCTTGGCGCAATGTGTTGGCCAACGTGACCCTGCCGCTTCAAATCCAGGGCAAAGGCAGGGCCGAGGCCAAAGCCATTGCCCTCGAGCACTTGGAGCGCGTGGGTCTCAAAGGCTTTGAGGGCAAATACCCGTGGCAGCTCTCCGGTGGCATGCAGCAGCGGGTCTCGATTGCGCGTGCACTGTCTTTCGAGCCCAAGATTCTGATGATGGACGAGCCCTTTGGTGCGCTGGATGAAATCACGCGCGACCGGCTCAATGAGCAGTTGCAGCAGCTCTGGCAGCGCGAGCGGCGCACCGTAGTGTTTGTGACCCACAGCATTTCGAAGGCGGTTTATCTGTCCACCAAAATTGTGGTGATGTCTCCGCGCCCCGGGCGCATCGTCAAGGTGATTGACTCCCCCTTGCCCGATGAGCGCCATCTGGGATTGCGGGATACGCCGGCTTTTATGGAGCTGGCCCACGAAGTGCGCGAGGCTCTAGCCGATGGCCACCACTAAAACCCTGACCCAACGCATCGCGCACGACTGGCTGCCGGTCGTGGTGGTGCTGCTGGCCGTGGTGCTGGCCTGGTACGGCGCGGCCTGGGGCATGAATGCACAAGGCGCCATCGAGCGTGTGCTGGACGAAGAGGCCGGCTACACCCACATGGAGCTGTTTGAAGCCACCATGACCATGGAGCGCCCACTCGTGCCGGCGCCCCACCAAGTGGCTGCCGACTTCTACGAGAGCCTTACCGAATGGCCCATCGACTCGCCCCGCAACCTGATCTACCACGTCATCGTCACCGGCCAGTCGACCTTACTGGGCTTTGCCATGGGCACGGCTTTGGGTTTGTTGCTGTCGGTGCTGATCGTGCACAGCCGCACGCTCGATAAAGCCTTGCTACCGTGGATCGTGGCGTCGCAAACCGTGCCGGTGCTGGCGATTGCGCCCATTGTGCTGGTAGTGCTGGGCAGTCTCGGGTTTGCCGGTACTGCACCCAAGGCATTCATTGCCATGTACCTGTGCTTTTTCCCGGTCACCGTGGCCATGGTGCAGGGCTTGCGCTCACCGCAAAAAATAGAAACCGAGATGATGTACACCTACGCCGCCTCGCGCTGGCAATCGCTGTGGTTGCTGCGCTTGCCGGCGGCTCTGCCTTTCTTGTTTCCCGCACTGCGGGTGGGCGTGGCGGCGGGCCTGGTCGGCGCTATGGTGGCGGAGTTGCCCACCGGTGCGCAGGCTGGCTTGGGTGCCCGCTTACTCACAGGCTCGTATTACGGGCAGACCACGCAAATCTGGTCTGCGCTGGTGATGTCTGCCCTGTTGGGTCTAGCGCTCACCGGCATCGTCGCTGGTGTGGAGCGTTTGGTGTTGCGTAGCCGGGGTGCGAAATGAGCGATACAGCCGCAATCGAAACCGTCGCTACCGGCGTTGCTCCATGGTTTTGGCCCGGCATCGTGCTGCTAGCTCTGGTTGCGGGTTACAGCGTCTACCGCATGGCAGCCATCCAGGGCCGCAGTTGGGTGGGCATGGCTACTGCCGCCCTGTTTGGTGCCTGGGTGGTGTTGTTCTGGGAGATTTTGGTGCGCGCGCTGGAGGTACCCCGTGTACTGCTGCCCGCCCCCAGCCTGGTGATAGGTTCGATTGGCGACAACGCCCCCAAGCTCTGGGGCGACTTTGTGCAAACCGTGGGCAAGGCGGTGCTGATCGGTTGGGCACTGGGTTGCGGCCTCGGCTTTGGCGTGGCTGTGGCGATTGACCGCATGCCGTTTTTGCAGCGCGGCCTGCTGCCGGTGGCCTCGCTCACCAGCGCTATTCCTCTGGTCGGTGTGGCGCCGATTGCGGTCATGTGGTTCGGGTTCGATTGGCCCTCCAAAGCAGCGGTGGTGGTGCTCATGACCTTTTTCCCCATGCTGGTGTCCACCTTGGCAGGCCTGCAGGCAGCCGGCAAGTTGGAGCGGGAGCTGATGTACAGCTACGCGGCCAGTTACCCGCGCACCTTGTTGGCGCTGCGCTTGCCGGCTGCGCTGCCCTTCATTTTTGGGGCGCTCAAGGTCAATGCCACGCTGGCACTGATTGGCGCCATCGTGGCCGAGTTTTTTGGTTCGCCCACGGCGGGCCTGGGTTTTCGCATCAGCACCGAAGCAGCGCGCATGAACATGCCGTTGGTCTGGGGCGCGATTGTGGTGGCGGCGGTAACCGGATCGGTGGCCTACGCCTTGCTAGTTGCACTGGAGCGCCGCGCGGCGTTCTGGCATCCCTCAGTGCGCGAAGGGTGAGCCCGCGCTAGGTCCGTGTTGCGTTTTTCCATTAACCCGTAGAAGGAGCTTTCCATGATGTGTTCTTCCCAATGTGCCAAGAGCCTGCTGGCTCTGGCGCTGGTTGCTGCAGGCTTTGCCGCCTACGCTGCCGACAAGGTGACTGTGCAGCTCAAGTGGGTGCCCCAGGCCCAGTTTGCCGGCTACTACATGGCTGCGGCCAAGGGCTTCTATAAAGATGCCGGCCTGGATGTGACCATCAAGCCGGGTGGCCCCGACATTGCGCCCACCCAGGTGATTGCGGGCAAACAAGCCGACATCGTGGTGGACTGGATGCCCTCGGCCTTGGCCGCGCGTGAAGCCGGTGTGCCCTTGGTGAACGTGGCCCAGGTGTTCAACCAGTCCGGCCTGATGCTGACCTGCAAAAAGGCCAGCGGCGTAGCCAGCCCCAAAGACTTCAAGGGTAAGACGCTGGGCGTCTGGTACGGCGGTAACGAATACCCCTTCCTCAACTGGATGGGCAAGCTCGGCCTGAAAACCGACTCCGACATCAAGATCCTCAAGCAAGGCTTCAACGTCGACCCGTTGTTGCAGAACCAGGCCGCTTGTATTTCCACCATGATTTACAACGAGTACTGGCAAGTGGTGGACGCGGGTGTGAAAGAGAACGACCTGGTCACCTTCTTCTACGAAAAAGAAGGTGTCGCTACGCTGGAAGACGGCTTGTACGTGCTCGAAGGCAACCTGAAGGATCCGGCCTTCGTCGCCAAGATGGGCAAGTTCCTCAAAGCCACGCTCAAGGGCTGGGACGCTGCGGTCAAAGATCCCGAAGGTGCTGCCAAAGCCGTGGTCGCCGCAGACACCTCCGGCAGCGCCAGCGTGAAGGTGCAGAAGCGCCAGATGGAAAACGTGGCCAAGCTGATCACCAATGCCGGTACCAAGAAGATTGGTTACCTCGAGCCCGCCGCTTACGAGCGCACCGTCAAGGTGTTGCTGGCCGGTGGCAGCGACCCGGTGATCAAGAAAGACCCGGGCAAGGCTGCGTATTCGCACGCCATCTATGAAGCTGCCCAGAAGTGATGACGTTTCGCCGCCGGGCCGCCCCAAGGCGTAACGCGCCCCCTCGGGGGGCAGCGACCCGCGCAGCGGCGGAGCGTGGGGGCGTTTATAGTTCGGCGACATGACTCACGTTGCCGAAGCTCCCAAGGGCCTCATTCGCCGGGCGAATGAGGCCCTTATCTTGTCTGCCGCCGAGAAAGTGTTTGCGCGAGCCGGGTTCAGTGGAGCCACCATGGCCGCCATCGCCGAGGCCAGTGGACTGCCCAAGGCCAACCTGCACTACTACTTCGGCAGCAAAGAAGTGCTGTACCGCGCCGTACTGGCCCAAATTCTGAGCGACTGGCTGGTGCCCACCCATGGCATTACCGACGATGCCGACCCGCGCACCGCGCTGGAACAATACATACGCGCCAAGATGGAGCTTTCCGCCCAGCGGCCTGACGGCTCCAAAGTGTGGGCCAACGAACTGTTGCACGGCGCGCCGGTGGTGAAAGAGTTGTTGGCGACGGACCTGCGCCAACTCACGCTGGAAAAAGCCGCAGTGGTACAAGCGTGGGTGGACGCCAAGCGCATCGCTCCGGTGGACGGCATGCACCTTTTCTTCACCATCTGGGCCGCCACTCAGACCTATGCTGACTTTGATGTGCAGGTCTGTGCCGTGATGGACCAGGAGACGCTCGGTGAGAAAGACTTTGAGCGCGCGACCCAGCACTTGGTGTCGTTTATCTTGCGGGGCTGTGGCTTGTGATTTCAAGCTAAATCTGATGCTGGCCCACGCACAGTCTGCGGGAGTTGCTATGGTTTTAGTAGTGTCTGCCAATACCCGGTACCCCTACCGCTTTTGGTGAAAACGGACCATCCCGCAAAATGGAGGGAAGACGCAGGGTCCTTTAACCCCCCAAGAGGAGATTTTCATGGCCGCAGGAACCATCATCACTGTGCTTTCCAACGTACCTTGGGGCCAAGTGATCGACGCTGCGCCCAAAGTCGCAGAGGGCGCCACCAAATTGTGGGGCGCGGTCACCCGCAGAAAAAAGAACGACGCCGAGCTCGCACCCCAAGCCGGTACCGGCGCTACCGGGGGCGATCTGCCGGACGATTCAATCCAGCGCTTGCGTGCGGATGTCCAGGTACTGCAGGCCTCGGTCGGAGAGTTACGGGAGGAGTTGCTCTCAGCCACCGGTCTGATCAAACAGCTGGCCGACCAGAACACCGTCTTGGTGCAACGCGTAGAGCTCCATCGCCGCAGACTGGCGCTGGTGTCTTACCTCACCACTGGGGCCGTCGCGATGTTGGTGTGGGCAGTTGTCTATTTGTTGACGACGCGCTAAACCACTGTGCACTCCTTGGTGCTCTGGAAATCGGCGCTATAGTCAAAAGAGCTGCTAGCGCATATGGAATTTGCGCTAGCAGCTCCTGTTTTTATAGCGCTTTCGCGCTCTTCATCTCACATCAAGCCGTAAACACCCGCGCCTTGCGCGGTGTCAGCACCACGGTGTCGCCGTCTTTGAGTTCCAGCGCTTTGTATTCCTGCGCGCCGATCTGCGCTTCGATGATGTCGCCGCTGCCCGCTGCGCTGCGGTCTTCGGGCAGCAGCTCCAGCCTTGCAATCGGGCCCACCACAATGGCGCGAACCAGCTTGGCAACGATGCCGCTCACCGGCTGGCCTGCCTTGTAGGGCTGCACATCCAGATCGTGCGGGCGCACATAGGCAAAGGCTTTGGCGTTTTGCGCTTCGCTGTGCTCAGGGCTGGCCAGGCGCACGCCGTGGTGGTCTTCGCCGATCAGCATTTCGCCTTCGTGGGCACGGCCGTGGAACAGGTTCACATCGCCCAAGAAGCCGTAGACAAACGGGCTGGCGGGGTGGTCCCACACCTGCTGGGGCGAGCCGATCTGCTCGACCTTGCCGCTGTTCATCAGCACCACGCGGTCGGCCACTTCCAGGGCTTCTTCCTGGTCGTGGGTCACGAAGATGCTGGTTACATGCAAGTCGTCATGCAGGCGGCGCAGCCAGCGGCGCAGTTCCTTGCGCACCTTGGCATCCAGCGCGCCAAAGGGCTCGTCCAGTAGCAGCACTTTGGGCTCTACGGCCAAAGCGCGGGCTAGCGCAATGCGCTGACGCTGACCGCCAGAGAGCTGCGCGGGGTAACGGTCGGCCAGCCAGTCCAGTTGCACCAGGCCTAGCAGGTCGTGCACCTTTTGCTTGATGACGGCTTCAGAAGGGCGGATAGCGCGCGGCTTCATGCGCAGGCCGAAAGCCACGTTGTCAAACACGCTCATGTGGCGGAATAGGGCGTAGTGCTGGAACACAAAGCCCACGTTGCGCTCACGCACATGCACGTCGGTGGTGTCTTCGCCGCTGAAGAGGATGTTGCCGTGGTCTGCAGTTTCCAGGCCCGCGATGATGCGTAAGAGCGTGGTCTTGCCGCAGCCGGAGGGCCCGAGCAGGGCGACGAGTTCACCGGACTCGATGTCCAAGTTCACGTCCTGCAGCGCCTTGAAGGTGCCGAAGTCTTTGCTGACGTTGCGGATTGCAATACTCATGGTTCTAATCTCGAAAAATGGGGCGCTTACGCCAGAGGGCGCTCAGGGGGCAAGTCTGCAGCGGCCTTCTGGTCGCGCTCAAACTTCCACTCCACAAAGGACTTGATCACCAGGGTGACCAGCGCCAGCAAGGCCAGCAACGAGGCAATGGCAAAAGCGGCGACCGACTGGTATTCGTTGTACAAAATCTCGACGTGCAGTGGCATGGTGTTGGTCTGGCCACGGATGTGCCCAGACACAACCGATACCGCGCCGAATTCGCCCATAGCGCGTGCGTTACACAGGATGACGCCATAAATCAGGCCCCACTTGATGTTGGGCAGTGTCACGTGCCAGAAGGTCTGCCAGCCGCTGGCACCCAGCACTTGGGCAGCCTGCTCTTCGTCGGTACCTTGCGCTTGCATGAGCGGGATTAACTCCCGGGCAATGAAAGGCACGGTTACAAAGATGGTGGCCAACACAATGCCGGGCACAGCAAACACGATCTTGATGTCATTGGCCATGAGCCACGGGCCGAACCAGCCGTGCGCTCCGAACATCAACACATAAATCAGGCCCGCCACCACAGGTGACACCGAGAACGGCAGGTCCACCAGCGTGGTCAAAAAGGCTTTGCCCTTGAACTCGTATTTGGCAATACACCAGGCGGCTGCCACACCGAACACCAGATTCATCGGCACCGTGATGGCGGCGATCAGCAGCGTCAGGCGGATGGCGCTCCAAGCGTCCGGCTCTTTCAGGGCCAGCAGGAACTCTTCGCCGCCTTTGCGCAAGGCCTCGGTAAACACCGCAGCCAGCGGCAAGACCAGAAACAAAAAGATAAAGCCCAGCGCCACAGCGATGAGCGACCACTTCACCCATGCGGGCTCGGTAGTGCCAGCTTTGGCGCGGCGGATCGTGCGTGTGCTACTCATGATCAGGCTCCCGCACGTTTGCGCTGCCAAGCTTGCAGGCTGTTGATCACCATCAGCATGACAAAAGACGCCAGCAGCATGACGGTAGCGACCGCCGTGGCGCCCGCATAGTCATATTGCTCGAGCTTGCTGATGATGATGAGCGGGGTGATTTCAGAAATCATGGGCATGTTGCCGGCAATAAAAATGACCGAGCCGTACTCGCCCACACCGCGGGCAAAGGCCATGGCAAAGCCGGTGAGCAGCGCGGGCGCGATGGTCGGAAAGATCACGTGCCTGAAGGTCTGCCAGCGCGTGGCACCCAGGCAGGTAGCGGCTTCTTCGAGTTCTTTTTCTGCATCTTCCAGCACCGGCTGCACCGTGCGCACCACAAAGGGCAGGCCGATAAAGATCAGGGCGATCACCACCCCATTGCGGTTAAAGGCCAGCTGGATGCCATGCGGCTCCAGCAAGCTGCCAATCCAGCCGTTGCCCGCCAGCAGCGCGGTGAGCGAAATGCCCGCCACTGCGGTGGGCAGCGCAAAAGGCAGGTCGACCAGCGCATCAATGATCTTTTTGCCGGGGAACTGGTAGCGCACCAGTACCCAGGCGATCAGCAGGCCGAACACCGAATTCACCAGTGCAGCAAAAAATGAAGCCCCGAAAGTCAGTTGGTACGAGGCTACGACACGCGGGCTCGCCACGGCTGCCCAGAACTGGTCTAACGTGAGGGTGAAGGTTTTGAAGACCAGCGCTGAGAGCGGCAACAGCACGATCAGCGCCAGATAAAACAAGGTGTAGCCCAGCGTCAGCCGGAAACCGGGCAGCACCCGTTTGGGCGCCCGCTTGCTAAGCGGCGCCTGCAGAACATCAGCAGTCATTTACTTGACGGTGTAGAGCTTGTCGAATTGGCCGCCATCGTTGAAGTGCACTTTTTGCGCTTCCGCGAACGAGCCAAAGAATTCTTCCGCACGGAACAGCGTGATCGGCTTGAAGGTGCTGGCGTACTTCTTCAGGATGGTTGGGTTGCTGGGGCGGATGGCGTGCTTGGCTGCAATTTCTTGGCCTTCATCGGTGTACAAGAAGTTCAGGTAGGCGCGGGCCTGCTCGGCAGTGCCTTTCTTGGCCACGGTGCGTTCCACCACGGCGACCGGGTTCTCGGCCACGATGGAGATGCCGGGGTGGATCGCATCGACCTTGCCCGTGCCGAACTCTTTGTTCACCGACACGACTTCAGATTCGAACGTAATCAGCACGTCACCGATGTTGCGCTGCAAGAAGACGCTGGTCGCATCGCGGCCGCCCTTGGCCAGGATGGGCACGTTTTTGTACAGCTTGCTCACAAATTCTTGGGCTTGGGCGTCGGTGCCGCCCTTTTTTCGAACCTGGCCCCATGCGGCCATATAGGCCATGCGGCCGTTGCCGCCCGTTTTGGGGTTCACCACAATCACCTGCACGCCGGGCTTGATCAGGTCGTCCCAATCCTTGATGCCTTTGGGATTGCCATTGCGCACCAGAAACAGCATGGTGGAGCTGGTGGGGGCTGCGTTGTTGGGGAATTTCTTGGCCCAGTCTTTGGCCACTACACCGGTGCCGGCCAAAAAGTCCACATCGGTGGTGGTGTTCATGGTGACCACGTCGGCTTCCAAGCCATCGTTCACCGCGCGCGCCTGGGCGCTGGAGCCGGCGTGGGACTGGTCGATCTTGATGTCTTTGCCGGTAGTTTCCTTGTAATTGGCAATGAACGCGGTGTTCACATCTTTGTAGAACTCGCGCGCCACGTCATACGACACGTTGAGCAGCGAGGTTTGTGCTACTGCAAAATTGCTAGCAGTCAGCGCAATGGCAGCAAGCGCCAACGAGGTTTTTTGTTTGAAATTCATAGCGGCTCCAGAAGGTGCGTGGGCCGTAACAAAACGGCCCACAAGTCGGTGATGATCCGATTCTGAAGACGCGGGGCGCAAACTACAACGAATAGTTCGTTGTTTGTTTATGTGCAATTACGTCTAAGCACAGGGTCTTAGCCCTGCAAACTGGTTATTAGTAAGTCCGGGCTGCAGAGCGCTTGAGCGTCCAGTTCAGGCCAATACCTGCCGACGTACCGGTGCTGCGCTGGTGCAGTGGGCTGCCGATGTTGGCGCTGGAGGCATAGTTCTCGGCACGCACAAAGCCAAAGATGCGTAAATCCGGCCCCAGCGCACGGGAGGCGCTGACAGAAAACCGGGAGGCAATCAGCCCGCTTTGGGCGTCATAGGCAGGGCGCTGGGCCGTAGCCAGGTCGGCCGGAACTCCATAAAAGTGGCGGTTAAGCCGGGCATCCCCAAAGATCAGGCCGGCGCTGGTTGAAAAGCGCCACGCCGATCCGGGGGCACGGGTCTCCCAGATCAACTCCGGCTCCGCCGCAAAGCCCTGGGTGCGCAGTCCGCCCTGGACTTCGATCACGCTGCGCAAAGGCAGCTCGAGGCGCACTTGGCTCTGGCTGTCAGGGCGGGCCAGCACGGTCTTGAGGCGGGGACCGAACTCCACCAGCGTACCCAAGTCGGGCATGCCCTTGCGGGCGGCAATATCGTTGGAGCTGGCGGGCAGGGAGGCGGCAAAGCCGATGTCGAACTCGGTGTCCTCGGTGTGCACCAGGCGGGCACCTACGCTGCCACGCTCAGCCCGGAAGATTTCCCCGCGGTACACCAGCACCGGCAGCACCAGCCCGAGGCCACTGCGCTCCACCGACGCTGGGTAGGCCGGGGTGGATACCGCGCCGGCAAACATACCCAACTCCCACAGCGGCAGGCCTTCGCTGGCGGTGTCGGCGTGGGCCGGTGTAGCACCCAAGGTGGTTGCGAGCAGTGCGGCCGCGCACAGGGCAGAGCGTAAGGGTGCTGCACGCTGTTTGAGCGTGGTTGATGTGGGGGTGGGGCGCTGATGGGGCATGGGTAGTCCGTAAAAAGTGAGTTACAGCAGCTTCACGGCGGCAATAGCAGCCCAGCCGAGCACAAAGTTCACCACCACCAACAGGTGAATCTGCTCCGCCGCTTTGGCGGCCACAGGCCATTGCATGCCAGCGACAGCGCGGCGGAACTTCTTGAAGCCCGCAAAGTAAATGTGCCCGAAGATCAAAAACATCAAACTGCCCAGCGCGGTCATGATGGTCCAGCCCAAGGGCGCTACAGCATTGCCGGTCGCCTCGCGGGCAGCTTTCATGGCCCCCCCGAACATATAGCCGCCGGTTGCCAGCAGCACAACGATGGCGATCAGCACCGCCGCGAAAAACCGTTGCCAGACCTGGTCCATCAACCGGGCGCGGGGCTGCGCATCCATGACCGCCAGTGTGGCAGGGCGCAGGGCGATCAGCATAAAGGTCATGCCCCCCATCCAGACGATGGCAGCAATCAGGTGCAGGAGTTTGGACAGGTCGTACATCAGGGGGCTTTCATAAGAGGTGGGGTCAGGTGCGCATTGTCTACGCCCGTAGGCTTTGTAAGCCTTAACTGAACAATTGCCCCCGCGCGGTTTTGGTGATCGCGACCACGCAGGGGTGGGTGATACGTCGCTCCACCGACACCGCAAAAAACTCTTCCACCAGCTCGTCGCTGCGGCCGATCACCTCCACCCCGAACTGCTCAATGATGTCGGCTTCCATCACCGAGGGGGCCATGAATATGCCGCGCCCCTTGCGCCCGAACGCGTTCATCAGCGCGCCGTCGTCAAACTCCCCGATGGTGCGCGGGTGCAGCTGGTGGCGACTAAGCCAGCCCTCCCATTGCTGGCGGATCGAGGCTTGTGCCCCCTGGATAAGTATCGGTGCGTCGTTCAGGCACTCCGGGAAGTCGCCTTTGAGCGTCTTGCGCAAGGCCGGTGCGCAAAAGAAGCTCATCGGGGTGCTTCCTAGCTCGTGGTTAAAGGCTTTCACACTCATGCGCTTGGACATGGGTTCATCGGCAATCACCAGGTCGAGCTGGTTCAAGGCGAGCTTGGCCAACAGGTCGGGGAACTTGCCCTCGCTGCAAATCATGCGCACCGGGTCTTCGAGGTTGAGGGCCGGCTCTAGCAGGCGGTAGGCCAGGGACTTGGTGACCGAGTCCGCCACGCCGACCTTGAAGTCGAGCACCTTGTGAGCGCCCCGAGGTAGGCGCACCGCGTTTTCGAGCTCGGCACCCAGCGAAAAAATTTGGTCTGCGTAGCCCAAGGCAAGGCGGCCGTCTTCGGTCAGCTCCAGGTTGCGGCCGCTTTTCTGGAAGAGTTTGCGGCCTAGCCACTCTTCCAGCAGCTTGATCTGGCCCGACAGCGTTTGGGGCGTGGTGTGCAGTTGTTCGCCTGCGCGCATGATGCCGCCGGCCTTGGCCGTGACCCAAAAGTAGTGAAGGTGCTTGAAGTTCATGGTCGCCTTGTTGGATACAAACCGAAAAACTGCGAAAAAAACGAATTAAAAATTTACAAAATTCGAATTTACGCGAAGCATAACCATCTCTACATTACAGGTCTATCAGTCGTTCACCAAAGGAGACCTTGTATGCGACTCAGTACCCGCGGACGTTTTGCCATCACTGCCATGATTGACTTGGCCCTGCGCGAAAGTGGTCAACCGGTGCCTTTGCAGGACATCGCACTGCGCCATCGCATTTCGCTGTCTTATCTCGAGCAGGTGTTCGCCAAATTGCGCCAGCACGGTCTGGTGGAGAGCACCCGTGGCCCCGGTGGCGGTTATTCCCTGGGCTTCCGGGGTGACAACATCACCGTGGCTGACATCATTGGCGCTATTGAAGAGAAAGAGGAGTCCAGCCGTGAGACCTCGCAGAGCGCACAAGACATGACCCGCGACCTGTGGGCTGCGCTGCAAGGCACCGTGGTGGCGCACATGCGCACCATCACCCTACGCAGCTTGGCGGACGAGCAGCGCTCCAAGGGTTTTGCGGTCAAAGAGCGCAAGATCACCAAAAAGGGCGTGTTGCAAAAGCTCAAGCCCCAGTCGGTGATTCGCACGACGGCGCCGAATTCGGTATTCGCCTTGGGCCAGTCCCTGTCGTTCAACAGCGGGCGCTAAGCAAAAACTGCTGCCAGCGCACACAGCGTGTGCGCCAGAAGCTACCAAAACAATAGCAAAAAAGGGCTACCGGTCTGACCGGTGGCCCTTTTGCGCTTTACAGGGGGGGAGTGTTCAGGCAGCGGTTTGCTGCGCCAGCATGAACAGCTGGGTAGAGCGGGCGCCAGAGCGGCAAAACGCCAGCACCGGCTGCTGGGCAACGTCCAGTGCTTGCTTCATGGCAACCGCTTGTTCGGGGGTGATGGAGCCCGGCACGACGGGCAGGTACACATAGTGCAAGCCGGCGGCCACGGCCGCCGCTTGCATGCTGCTGCTGGCGGGTTGCTCGGCTCCGCCTTCCATGTCGGGGCGGTTGCAGATTACGGTTTTGAAGCCCATGGCAGCAGCGGCTGCCATGTCGGTGGGCGCCAATTGCGCGGCCACATAAAACTCGGGGGTGACGGAACGTACGGGCAGGCTCATGGCGGGTTCATCCTTTCAGCGCGAGTGTAGCGGGGCGGCGTTCCAGCACTTCAAACAGCGCCATACCCGCCAGCATGGCCACCACAAACACCACGGCTTTAGGGTTGCCGGTGCCCAGAGACACGAGCGCAGGGCCGGGGCAAAAGCCTGCCAGACCCCAGCCGGCGCCAAACAGCAGGCTGCCTGTGACCAGGCGTTTGTCAATGTCGCGGCTGGTAGGCAAGCGCATGGCACCACCCAAAAGGCTGGTGGTGCGCTTCTTGGCCAAGGTGAACGCACCCAGGCTCACCAGAATCGCACCGCCCATCACGAAGGCCAGCGAGGGGTCCCACAAGCCCGCCAAGTCCAAAAAGCCCAAGACCTTGGACGGGTCTGTCATGCCGGCGAGGATCAGGCCGATACCGAATAGCAGGCCTACGCCGAATTCAGCAAGACGGTGGGGATGGAAAGTGTTTTTCATATCAGTGGCTCCAGATTCAACAATTCAACTCAGGCTAACAAGTGGCGAATCACAAACACGACGGCAAAACCCGCGCCCATGAAGGACAGGGTGGCGACCAGCGAGCGGGGGGACAAGCGCGACAAGCCGCATACGCCGTGTCCGCTGGTGCAGCCCGCGCCATAGCGGGTGCCCACGCCCACCAGCAGGCCGGCGGCGATCAGGGTGACCCAGCCGGCGTCTACCGTGGCCAGCACCGGTCCGGCAAAAAGGGTGTAAACCGAGGGCGCGATCACCAAGCCCAACACAAACGCCAGCCGCCACGAGGTGTCTCCTGCGCGTGGTGTGAGCAGGCCGCCCACGATGCCGCTGATGCCCAGAATGCGCCCGTTCACCAAAATGAAGAGGCTGGCAGAGAGCCCCAGCAAGAGGCCGCCGATCAGCGAGGCCCAGGGGGTGAAATGGTTCCAATCGATTTGCATGGTGTGTCTTTCTAAGTGGTTGTTAGTGCTTACTCGCCACGGATGGCTTGGCAGAATTGGTTGTAGAGAACGCCCATGACCGCCATGGCCTGTGGGCTGTCAATGCCGTAGTAAATGGATTTGCCTTCGCGCCGGGTGGTGACTAGGCCTTCTTCCCGCAACACGCCGAGCTGCTGCGATAGGGTGGGCTGGGCAATGCCCACCAGTTCTTCGAGTTCGCCCACCCGCTTTTCCCCTTGGCTGAGCTGGCACAGCAGCAGCAAGCGGTCGGGGTTGGACATCACTTTCATCAGCCGGCAGGCGGCGTCTGCGGAGCGACGCAGTTGCTCCAGATCCAAAGCGGCGGCGGGAGTTGCGGTGTCAGCCATCATGAGGAGGCTCCTTTCACATTCAATACCGATAGTTTATTGACAAACAATATATAAGTCAATAAACTATTTACTTCGCAATTGAAATAACGACCTTTACAAGGAGTTCTCGATGACCGCTTCCACTGCTAGCCCCCAAGTCAAATCCTTTTTTGACCCCGCCACCTGGACCGTGAGCTATGTGGTCTATGACCACACCGGCGGCCAATGTGCCATCGTGGACTCGGTGCTCGACTACGACGCCAAAGCCGGCCGCACCAGCACCTCCTCGGCAGATATGTTGATGGCATTTGTCAAAGAGCAAGGCTTAACCGTGCAGTGGATTCTGGAAACCCATGCCCATGCCGACCACCTGTCCGCCGCGCACTACCTGCGCAAGCACCTGGGCGGTCGCATTGCCATCGGTGCCGCCATCACCCATGTGCAAAACGTGTTCAAAGGCATCTTCAATCTGGAACCCGAATTCCACCCGGACGGTAGCCAGTTCGATCATCTGTTTGCGCCGGACGAAACCTTTGCCATTGGCGAACTCAGCGCGCAGGCCTTGGCCGTGCCCGGCCACACCCCCGCGTGCATGGCCTTCAAAGTGGAGGGTGGCAGCGCGCCGGATGCCGTGTTTGTGGGTGACACCTTGTTCATGCCCGATGTGGGCACCGCCCGTTGCGACTTTCCCGGTGGCAATGCCAACACCCTGTACCGCAGCGTGCGCACCTTGCTCTCCATGCCCGAAGACACCCGCCTCTACATGTGCCACGACTATCCGCCCGCCGGCCGCGAGGCCGCATGGGAAAGCACCGTAGCCCAACAACGTGCAGCTAACATCCATATCCGCGATGGCGTGAGCGAGCAGGAGTTCGTCGCGATGCGCACCACCCGCGACGCCGGACTGGCCATGCCCACCTTGATCCTGCCCTCGGTGCAAATCAACATCCGTGCGGGGGACCTGCCACCTGCTGACAGCAACGGCGTGTCCTACTTGCGCATTCCGCTCAATGCGCTGTAAGCCATGACCACCTTGCAACCCGCTTGGTGGGCGTGGTGCGCTACGGTCACCATCATGGTGGCCTACATGCTCTACCTCGCACTCCTGGCACGCACCGTTGCTTGGCGTACCCACGGCCAGTTGCGCCAGGATTGGCTGGACGCCATGTCCGCCCAGCCCGGCTCTGAAATACTGGCGGTGCAAACCCTGCGTAACTCCGTCATGACCGCCACCATGACAGCGTCCACTGCGGCACTCGGGCTCATGGGGGCGCTGGGGCTGGCGGCGCCGGCTCTGCGCAGCTTGTCGGAAGGCGGCGGCAGCCCCGTGTTGACCCCCGCCTTGGCCGGAGAGATCACCGTCATGTTGTTGCTCGTGCTGACCTTGGTGACCACCACCTTGTCCATCCGCTATTACCACCACACCGGCTTTGTGTGCGCCATGCCGGTGGGCTCCGCCTTTCGCACCCAGTGGATGGACACCGGGCGCCGCCACCTGCGTAGCGCCGGACTGCTCTACAGCGTGGGCTTGCGCAGCCTAGTGTGGATTACGCCTCTTCTGGCGGGCCTGGTGTGGCCCATGGCCGGTGTGGCCGTGGCCGTGCTGGTGGCTGCGGCGCTGCTTTTAACGGACCGCAGCCCCTAACGCAAAGTCTCCTCGTACGGGGCGGCTTCGAAGCGGGTGACGATGTACCTACCGCCCTCCAAGACGACATCGAAGCGGATTTTGTCGCCCGCCTTGGCGCTCTCAAGCCACGCCGCGTCCTTGACGCCGAACACCATGGTCATGGGCGGCATCTCGAGGGAGGGAATGTCCCCGTGCTTGATGGTGATCTTGGCCGCAGCCTTGTCGATTTTTCGGATCTCGCCATGCGCCAGACCCGCTGTCGCTTGCGCCCAGACAGACGTCGCGCAAGACAGCGCGGCCAAAGCGACACCGACGCGTCGGGCATATCGATTGAGATTCATGGTGCAGTCTTTTCAGCGGTAACTTTGGAACACGGTGCTGCTGCCATTGGCAGCCACCAGCAGCACATCAAACGGGTCTTTGCGGCCCTTGTAAATCGCGCCATCCATGCCTGGTGAACCGATCGGCATGCCGGGTACTGTCAAGCCCAGCGCCTTGGGCTTGTCGCGCAGCAGGCGCTGAATGTCTTTGGCGGGCACATGGCCTTCAATGATATAGCCGCCCACCAGGCCGGTGTGGCACGAGCCCAGGGTTTGTGGCATGCCGAGTGCTGCGCGCTTGGCCTCGTTGCCGGTGTCGTACACCCGCACGGCAAAGCCCGCTTGCTCCAGGTGTTTCACCCAGTCTTTGCAGCAGCCACAGTTCGGGTCTTTCCAGACCTCCATCGGTATTGCCGGTGGCTTGGCGGACCACGCAGGTGCGGCCAACAGGGCGCCCAAGGACACAAGCAGGCTACGGCGTGTGTTCATCATTTGCCAGCTCCCACTTTCACAGCGCCTTTCATGCCGGCCTCGTAGTGGCCGGGGTGCAGGCAGGCAAAGTTCACGGTACCCGCCTTGGTGAACTGCCAGATGACCTCACCAGTCTGGCCGGGCTCCACGCTGGCGATGTTGGGTTCGTCATGCTCCATCTCGGGGAATTTCTTCATCATCTCGTAGTGTTCCCTCAGGTCTTTCTCGGTACCGAGGTTGAACTCGTGTTTGAGCTTCCCCGAGTTCTTGACGACAAAACGCACCGTCTCCCCCCGGCGCACAGTCACGGTATCGGGCGTGAAGCGCATGTTGTCGGTCATGTCGATCTGCACCGTACGGGTCGCTTTGGCGGCGACGCCGGGCTTGCCGATGGCCTCGGTGCCGTGGCCGTGGCCTCCGGCGTGACTTCCGGCGGCAAATGTGGCTCCGGCGCTTGCCAATACTGCGCTAGAAGCTATGAATTTGATAGTATTTTTCATGGTCTTGATGGGTGTTGAGTCTGAAAGAAAAGCTCAGTGGTTCATATGGCCCGTGGGCTTGCGTACTTGGACCTGGGTGTCATGGTGGGGCGGCTGGGCCAGCGGCATGCTGCCTTTGCCCTCGGCTTGAAAGCGTGCGGGTTCGGGCAGGGCGCCGGTCCATTCAAAGGCCTGGGTTCCCGGGGGCTGCCGGTACCAGCCGGGGTCTTTGTAATCCCCGGCCTTCTGGTCTTTGCGCACCTTGAGGATGCTGAACATGCCGCCCATTTCCACCCCGCCATAGGGGCCACTGCCGGTCATCATGGGGGCGGTGTTGTCGGGGATAGCCATTTCCATCTCGCCCATGTCGGCCATGCCGCGCTCGCCCATCACCATGTAGTCGGGCATGGCTTTTTGTAGGGCACCCACCATCCCGCGGTGGTCCACCCCGATCATGGTCGGTACGTTGTGGCCCATGGCGTTCATGGTGTGGTGGCTCTTGTGGCAATGGAAGGCCCAGTCGCCTTCTTCGTCGGCCAAAAACTCAAACTGCCGCATCTGCCCCACCGCAATGTCGGTGGTGATTTCAGGCACGCGTGCTGCCAGCGGCCAGGGGCTGCCGTCGCTGCCGGTCACCATAAATTCGTGGCCGTGCAGGTGGATAGGGTGGTTGGTCATGGTGAGGTTGCCCACCCGGATGCGCACCTTGTCCATGTGGCGCACGTTGAGCGTGTCGATGCCGGGGAAGACCCGGCTGTTCCAGCTCCAAAGGTTGAAGTCCAGCATGGTCATGATCTTGGGGGTCATGCTGCCGGGGTCAATGTCGTAGGCATTGAGTAGGAGGCAGAAGTCCCGGTCCACCTCGGAAATCAGCGGGTGCTTGGTCTTGGGGTGCGTGACCCAGAAGCCCATCATGCCCATGGCCATTTGCGTCATCTCGTCCGCGTGCGGGTGGTACATGAAGGTGCCGGGCCGGCGCGCCACAAACTCGTACACAAAGGTCTTGCCCACCGGAATGGGCGCTTGGTTCAGGCCAGACACACCGTCCATGCCATTGGGCAGGCGCTGGCCGTGCCAGTGCACGCTGGTGTGCTCGGGCAACTTGTTGGTCACAAACACCCGCACCCGGTCGCCTTCCACCACTTCGATGGTGGGGCCGGGGCTCTGGCCGTTGTAGCCCCACATGTTGGCCTTGAAGCCGGGCGCCATCTCGCGCACGACCGGTTCAGCTACCAGGTGGAATTCCTTCACACCCTGGTTCATGCGCCATGGGCAAGTCCAGCCATTGAGAGTGACCACCGGGTTGTAGGGCCGGCCGGTGCCGGGCACCAGCGGCGGCATGGTGGCGGGCGAGTTTTGCAGCACCGGCTCAGGCAGGGCGGCCATCGCCACGCGGCTGACCGAGGCGGCCGCCACTGCGCCCATGGCAGTGGCTGCGGCACCGCTAAAGAAGTTACGTCGGTTCATACAGATCCTTGAATGGGAGTGCGCGCTCAATGCGCGGGCTTGGCATCGGCGCCGGCTGCGGCACCGGTGCCGGTGCGGGCGGGGGCGCTGCCTTCGGGTGACACGCCGGCCAGCACGGCCTGCACATCGGCAAACGCCAGCCAGTAATCGCGCAGCGCTTCCGCGGCGGTCAGTCTGCTGAGCGTGCGGGTACGGCTGTCGGCCATCACCTCAAACACGCTGGTCAGCATGCCGTTGTAGCGCAGGGTCAGCTCCTCGTGGATGAACTGGCGCAGCGGCAGCACCTCAGTTTGGAGGTGGTGGGCAATGTCCCACTGGGTGCGCAGGTTGAAGGCCGCCTCGCGCGCCTCGCTGCGCACAAGCGCTGCTTGCGCGCGCACTTTGGCGGCGTCGCCCAGGGCGTCCCAGTGGTCGTCAATGCTGGCCGGCGCGGCACTGGCCTGTTTGCGTTGCAAGACGAGGCGTTCCGCTTGCAGACCGCTGCGGGCCGCCACTGCGCGAGCTTCCAGATCGATGGTATCCGTGGGGCTTGCGGGCAATGTGGGCAGCACACCAGCCAATGTGAACTGGGTTTGCGCACCCCACAGGCCCAACACGCGAATGAGCTGCTCGCGCGCAGCAAATGCCGCCTGCTCACCGCGTGCCAAGGCCATGCCCGTCTCAGACAGCGTGGCCTGGCTTTGGGCTTGGGTGAGGCGGCTCACATTACCGGCGCGCACCATGCGGCGGGTGAGTTCGTCAGCTGTCTCGGCGATGGTCTTGGTCTCGCGCAGCAGCTGTGCATTGCGTTCGGCGGCCACCGCGTTCACCCAGGCTTTGTAGGCGCGCAGGCCCAGGCGGCTGGCCTCGTCGCGGGCGCGCAGCCGGGCCGGGAAGGCGGGACTTTGCATGTCGGTGATGTTGCTGCCCTCCGCCCCCAGCGTCATTTGCAGCTCCGGGCTGTTGAGCAGCGCGATGCGCATGGCCGCAGGCCCGTCGACGGGGGCTTGGAGGAGCTTGGTCAGCTCGTTCGCGCCTGTATAGGTCGGGGTGGCAATGCGCAGGGGTGCTGCAGCGGGCCCCAGCAAACTGCTGAGCCGGGTTTGAACCTCGGCTTGCAGGCCTTGCACGCCGCCATCCAGCGGGGCGGCGTGGGCTTAGGTAAATAGCAACGCCAGGGCCAAAGGGAGTGCGCGCAGCGGCAGGTGGATGCGGCTCATGGCTGCTCCTTCGGTTTGGCGGCGCGGGCTTTTTCCCACTGCAGCAGGTCGATATGGCCACGCGGAAACTGGCTGACCGCTTTGTTGGCGGCCTTCCAATCGCCGCTGCCCTCTTCCACGCCCCTGGGCAGGTCGGCAAACACCGAGCGGTAGGGCAGCGCGGGCACGGGGCTGGCGGCGTCACTGGCTTGCAGCGTGCGTGCAGGCTCAGTCAGGGCGGGTGCTGCGGGCTGGGCCTGCGCCTGGGCTACCAGCACAAGGGCGGCGCCCAAGCCGGTCACGCAGGCGGCCCGCCGCAGCGAACGGAGAGAGAACATGGTTGATTTCCTGATTCAAGGTGAAAACACCCCGCCCGCAGGCTGCGCGCTGCAACCGGTGGGCGGACTACAGACCCACTACGGGCCTTGGAATCAGGAAATGGGCGGTTTTTGGGCCAAGGCCGCAGCGGCGCTGGCAAAGCGGTCAGCCTGCGCCGGCACGGGCATCTGCGGGCCGAATACCGGCAGCGCGACTTGCAAATCAGCCGGCAGGGCGGTAGCCGCACACATTTGGCACAGGGCGCAGTTTTCACAGCCATCGTGCGATGCCATGGTGGCGGGCGCGTTGGCGGGGTGTGTGGATGCCGCCTCTGCTGCGGTGGCCATGTCGTCGCAGTGATGGCCACCTACTGGCGCAGCAGCCGGTGTGCCTTGGTGTGCGTTTGTTGCCATGCTGGCCGTCAGCGCAGCGGCCATGCGGGTCGCCATCAGCTCATTGGCCATGCCGCGCAGAGGCGCCAAGGCGATCAACAGAATGAGGAGGACAACACGCATGGTATGGATGATACGCCGCAGGCCCCCGAAGTTCCATCGGTGGTTGCGTGGAGTGCCAAATCAGCCTGTAGCCCTTGTGAAGATTGCGCAGGTAGCTATGAAAACAGGAGCAATCAGGCGCCGCCTTGCCAGTGCACCCAAGTAGCAATCGCTGCAATCACCAAGGCCATAAAGCCGCCCAGCCAGCGCTGGATCGTGCGGGTCTGTACACAGTCGTTGCAGATACGGCCATGTTTGTCTGTGGTTTGGGGCACCGCGCCGCAGCTGTAGCACTGGCCGGCGCGCTCCCACTTCTCACGCCGCTTGGTGCGCCAGGTGAACACCACCACCAACACCAGCAACACCACCACCAGAAAGTTGAATCCGAGTTTGAGCATGGTTTTAGCGCCCCGCCATGACTTTGCGTATGCGCTCAATCGTCTCGGGCATGCGCGCCTTGCGCGACACATCCAGACCCAGTTCCCGGGCAATGTGGTTCACCACTGCCACATTGAGCGGCACGCCGCCCGCATCCACGGCGCGCAGCAGGTCGCGCGCACGCTGCTCGGCGGTGCGGGGTTTGGGGCGAAAGAGGCGGTCGGTAAGGGCGGTAAACCAGTTCATGCGTGTCCTGCGGATGGGCAGGACTGTAGCGCGTTCCGACGGGCTGCATGGCGCTACCATTTGGCGATGCTGCGGCACATCAAGGGAGTTGGATTTTGTTAGTTCCGAGTAAAGAGCAGATTGACATCATCAACGCAGTCGCACCACGCATCCTCATTGAAGCCAACGCCGGTTCGGCAAAGACCACAACGGCGGCCATGCGTATCCAAAAACTGGTGGAGCGCGGGGTGGACCCTGCCAAGATTGTGGCGTTGGCCTACAGCACTCCAGGGGTGCGCGCCTATACCGAGGCGTTCTACCGCATCGGTATGCCCGACGCGGTGTCGTCCAAAGTGCGTGTGGGAACGGTTGATGCGTTGTGTGCCACCCGCCTCAAACGGGTCGAGGCAACGGTGCAAGACGCGACGCCGGTACCCCCGGTCAAAACCTTGGAGCGGGCCGCACAGGTCCGCCCCTATGTGCTGCAGGCGGTCCAGCGTGCCCGGGAGGCGTCGCAAGAGCGGTTTGCCAACGACTTCGCAATTCAAGGCACCGGCGCGCTGTCGGTGGAGCACTTGCTAGAGGCGTTTGCGGTGCTCAAAGGCACCTTGGCCGTGCCCCGCTATGGGGAGGATTTCAGGTGCACCCCTGCGGTGGCTGCCGAATTGGGCATGGACTACACCCCGTTGGCTGTGTTTCTCCACTACGAGCGGCACCGAACCGGGTTCGCCAACCCGGAAGGGGAGAGAGTCCAATTCCGGTATCCCGGCGACGCGACCTACGACATGGCGCGGTGGCTGTTGTCAGAAAACGCACCGTGGTCGTGGGACAGGCACCCCCTCAGCTTGGGGATCGAGGCTATCGTGCTCGATGAAATGCACGATTGTGGTTGGGCGATCTTCACCGTCATCCGCGCTTTGCTGGAGTGCAATCCGGGAGCCACGTTTCTGGGCGTGGGCGACAGGGATCAGGTCATCCATGCGAAGAACGGGGCCGACTCGTATTTTCTGGGGCCCGGCCTCAGCCGGGAACTGGGCGAGGTGGCCTTGTTCCCGCTGTCGGTGACACGCCGGTTCGGGACCGCTATCGCCGGGCCGTTGGGGATGTTTGCGCACAAAAAGTACAACGCCGATCCGGCCCACGCCTCCAACGTCCAAGTCCGCGTGGCCGATGGTCCGAAGGCCAATGCGGATCTGGTCACGCAGCTCATTCAGCAGCACAAGGTCGCCCCTGACACCTTGGGTGATGACCTGGTGGTCTTGCTCCGGCATCCGGGCGCCTCGGTCGGGATTGAGCATGAATTGTTGTTGAAAGGGATGACCTACCAGACCGTGGGCTTCCGGCCTTTCCTTCAGCGCCCGGAGATTGCATTTGTGCGGATGCTCTTGGCGATCGCGGTCGACCACCCGAGCAAATTCATTGCGCCTGCGCTCCTGGAGGCGAAGCAAGCCGTGTGGGAATTATTGGGCTCCAACCTCTCCGTGCTGGACGCCCAGGACGCGACGGACACGGTCATACAGTCGGCCACTGAAGACAATTTCAGGCAGTTTGTATTTCCGGATTTGCTGGGCGCGGCCGACCAGGCAACCCAGCATTCCATCCACGCGGCCGTGGAGATCGCGGCCACTAACGACGCGTCGAAAATCAAGGACTTCATCGCTGCACTGGATTTCAACCGCATCGGCCAGAAGATCTATGTGTCGGAGGCCGAGCTGGAAGAGGTGCGCTATGCGCTGGACAGCATGGGCAAGGTGGCGCTTCAGTACAGCTCGATTGATGCCTTTCTGGGCGCCATGAACATGTTTGACCACACGCTCAGAAAGCCCAGTGCAGCACACCGCCAGCTCAGGCTCTCCACCATCGAGGATGCCAAGGGCTTGGAGTTCCGGATCGTGTTCATCCCGGACTGCAACAAAAAGACCTTTGACAACACGAGCCAAGACGAGCGCAACCTGTTTTATGTGGCTGCATCCCGCGCCAAAGAGCTGCTGGTGATGGGGCACGCCCCAGGCTCAGAGTCCTCTTACTTAAAGCCCTTTAGTCACTAGTTTGCTATTGATTTGTGAGCTGCTGGCGCATATTTCATATGGGATAGATGCCAATTTGGCTCGCAATGGGGCTTTAAGATCGGAGCATGACTTCGCGCTCCACCCCTTCTCCCGCTCCCTGGGCTGCCATCTACCCGCTCTTGTTTGTAGCCTTATGGAGCACTGGTTTCATTGGGGCCAAGTTCGGTTTGCCGTATGCGGAGCCGCTCACCTTTCTGGCCGTGCGTTACGCCGCCGTGCTGGTGCTCATGGGCCTGGTGGTGTGGCGCACGCGTGCGCCCTGGCCGGCCACTTTGGGCGAGTGCGGGCACATTGCGGTCACCGGCGTGCTGGTGCATGCGGTGTACCTGGGCGGTGTGTTCATCGCCATCGGCCATGGGCTGCCCGCCGGTGTGGCGGCCATTGTGGTGGGGCTGCAGCCCTTGCTCACCGCGCTGGGCGCCGGCTGGTTGTTGCGAGAAAAAGTGCGGGCCACGCAGTGGGCCGGCCTGGCAGCTGGCTTTGCGGGCGTGGCGCTGGTGGTGGCGCACAAGGTGGCCGCCGGGGCGGGGCTGGCTACGCTCTGGACCTTGTTGTTCCCAGTGGCTGTGGCCTTGCTGGCCATCACAGCCGGCACGCTGTACCAGAAGCGCTATTGCCCCTCGTTCGATTTGCGCACAGGCTCGCTCATTCAGTTCATTCCCAGCCTGGTGTTGACGGGCTTGGCCGCCGCTGCCACGGAGACCATGCACATTGAATGGACCGGGTCGTTTGTGTTTGCGCTGGTCTGGCTGGTACTGGTCTTGTCCTTGGGGGCGGTCACGCTGCTCAATGTGCTGATCCGCAGTGGCACGGCCGTCAATGTGGCCAGCTTGTTCTATTTGGTGCCGCCCTGCACGGCGCTGGTGGCCTGGGCCTTGTTTGGTGAGACGCTGACCGGCTTGGCACTGGCGGGCATGGGGCTCACCGTGTTTGGCGTATGGCTGGCACGGAAGTGATTTTTGCTATTGGTTTTATAGCGGTCTGCGCAATGAAAAAGGGCGCCAGGAGCCGATTTTATTGCTTTTTCGCGTAGGTCCGGTCAAGGCTGGCACCGGCGAGTGGCAGCGCGCTAATGGTGGGGCTGTACCCCGTGAAACGCGTCACGGTGGGTGCCGGGCTTCTCTGCCCGAAGTTCGCAAAAATTTCACCAAACCAATACGTTATCGCATCTATGTGGGAAAACCCTAGTCAGTGGCTGCATCAAAATACTGCTATTTGTGCCCAGAGTATCAACCACCCTCAGGGCCAACTTCTACTATTCAGCCCTGTCGATGCACGCTAGGCATTGGCTGAACCCCCGACATCAACAACAGGAGACAGTTTCATGAAACTCAAAGCGTCCTTAGCTTTGGCCTTCGGCTTGGTAGCCAGTGCTGCGTTTGCGCAAACAGAATTGGTCGTCGCGACTGTGAACAACGGCCACATGGTCGAAATGCAAAAGCTCAGCAAGAACTTCGAGCAGGCCAACCCCGATATCAAGCTGAAGTGGGTGACCCTGGAAGAAGGCGTGTTGCGCCAGCGCGTGACCACTGACATCGCCACCAAGGGCGGCCAGTTCGACGTGATGACCATTGGCATGTACGAAACCCCGATCTGGGGCAAAAAGGGCTGGCTGCAAGAACTGAAGACCGATGCCAAGTACGACGCCGACGACCTTCTGCCCGCCATGCGCAATGGTTTGTCGGTGGACGGCAAGATGTTTGCGGTGCCTTTCTACGGCGAATCCTCGATGCTGATGTACCGCAAGGACCTGGCGGACAAGGCTGGCATCAAGGTGGCAGACAAGCCCACTTGGACTGACATCAAGGCCCTGGCTGCCAAGATCCATGACCCCAAGAACGGCGTGTACGGCATCTGCCTGCGCGGCAAGCCGGGCTGGGGTGACAACATGGCGTTCTTGACCACCTTGGTGAACACCAACGGCGGCCAATGGTTCGACACCAGCTGGAAGCCCCAGTTGGAAAGCAAGCCCTGGAAGGACTCCATCAACTTCTACGTCGATCTACTGAAGAACTACGGCCCTCCCGGCTCTTCTGCCAACAGCTTTAACGAAATCCTGGCGCTGTACAACGAAGGTAAGTGCGGTATGTGGATCGACGCCACCATTGCAGCGTCCTTCATCACCGACCCCAAGCAGTCCAAGGTGGCTGACAAGGTGGCATTTGCACAAGCACCGACCGCGGTAACCCCCAAGGGTGCCAACTGGTTGTGGGCATGGGCACTGGCGATCCCCGCCGGTTCCAAGAAAGTGGACGCGGCTACCAAGTTCGTGACCTGGGCCACTTCCAAGGAATACATCGAGTTGGTTGCCAAGACCAATGGCTGGGCTCAAGTGCCTACCGGTACTCGCAAGAGCACCTATGCCAACCCCGAGTTCACCAAGGCTGCCAAGTTTGCTGCGGCAGAAAAGGCAGCGATCGACTCGGCCAACCCGAACGACAGCACTTTGCCCAAGAGCCCGTATGTCGGTGTGCAGTTTGCAGCGATTCCTGAGTTCCAGGCCATCGGCGCGACTGTGGGCCAGGAAATGAGTGCCGCACTGGCCGGTAAGAAATCGGTAGACGCAGCCCTGAAGGCTTCTCAAGTCGCGGCAGAGCGCGAAATGAAGAAGGCCGGCTACTACAAGTAAGCATCTCTCCGGTAGGTTGACTTCAGGCGCGCAAGGCAACTTGCGCGCCCTTTTATGTCACGTTATTTGCCATGGCCCACTGCGGTGCGGTCCGGCTACTCTCACTGAGAGACCTCCTCATGAACCGATTTATCCCCCGCGCACTCATGGCGCCGGCAGTGATCACCCTCTTTTTGTGGATGATCGTGCCTCTGGTGATGACCATTTATTTCTCGGTCATCCGTTACAACCTGATGCAGCCCGACCAGTCCGGCTTCATTGGTTTGGAGAACTTTGAATACTTCGTGACCGACCCCTCGTTCGGCACGGCGGTGCTCAACACCTTGCTGCTGCTGGGCAGCGTGATCCTGATCACCGTGGTGTTGGGCGGCCTGATTGCACTGTTGATTGACGATCCGTTCCCCGGCCGCGGCCTCGTGCGGATCTTGTTGATCTCGCCGTTCTTCGTCATGCCCACCGTGAACGCTTTGCTGTGGAAGCACATGATGATGAACCCGATTTACGGGGTGCTGGCTCAGGTGTGGTTGTTCTTTGGCGGCACGCCGGTGGACTGGTTGACCGACTTCCCGCTACTCAGTGTGATCATCATCGTGTCGTGGCAATGGCTGCCGTTTGCGACGCTGATTTTCATCACCTCGCTCCAGAGTATGAACCGCGAGCAGCTGGAGGCCTCGCGCATGGATGGCGCCAACTACTTGCAGCAACTGCGCTACCTGTACCTGCCTCACATGGCCCGCTCGGTGGCAGTGGTGGTGATGATTGAAATGATCTTCCTGCTCAGCGTGTTTGCCGAGATCTACACGACCACCGGTGGTGGCCCGGGTGATGCAAGCACCAACGTAGCCTTCCTGATCTTCAAGCAAGCGCTGCTGAACTTCGATGCCGGTGTGGCTTCCGCAGGCGCCCTGTTCGCCGTGGTGCTGGCCAATATCGCCGCCATCTTCCTGATCCGCATGGTCGGCAAGAACCTCGACAAGTGAGCTGCAGATGACACACGCAAAATCTTTTCCCTGGCTGCATTGGTTGCGCACGGTGGTGGCCTGGTTGGTCACCTTGCTCTTGTTCTTTCCCTTGGGTTGGCTAGTCCTGACCGCGTTCAAGACGGAGTTGCAAGCGATCTCGGTACCGCCGCTGGTGCTCTTTACGCCGACCTTGGAGAACTTCCATGTTGTGCAGGAGCGTAGCGACTACATGCTCTATGCCACCAACTCCCTGATCACCAGCGTGGCGTCCACCATTCTGGGTTTGTTGCTGGCCTTTCCTGCGGCGTACGCCATGGCCTTCTTTAAGGGCAAGTACACCAAGGACATCCTGATGTGGATGCTCTCTACCAAGATGATGCCCGCCGTGGGTGCCCTGGTGCCGGTGTATGTGATGGCGCAAACCAGTGGCCTGTTGGACACCCGCACCGGCCTGGTGATTGTGTTCACGCTGTCCAACCTGCCCATCATGGTGTGGATGCTGTACTCGTACCTGAAGGAGATTCCGAACGAGATTCTGGAAGCCTCCCGCATGGACGGCGCCACGCTCTGGAGTGAGTTCCGCTACGTGCTGCTGCCGCTCACCATGGGCGGTCTGGCCTCCACCGGTCTGCTCACCCTTGTGCTGAGCTGGAACGAAGCCTTCTGGTCGCTCAACCTGAGCGCCGCCAAGGCCGGCACGCTGGCCACGCTGATTGCCAGCTACTCCAGCCCGGAGGGCCTGTTCTGGGCCAAGTTGTCCGCTGCGTCTTTTATGGCTATCGGCCCCATTGTGGTTTTTGGCTGGTTCAGCCAGAAGCAATTGGTCCAAGGCCTGACCTTCGGTGCCGTGAAGTAACAAATAAATTCAGGAGACCTTTTTCATGTCTTACCTCCAACTCAGCGGCGTTGAAAAGCTGTTCGGCGAACATCGTGTCATCAAGGGCATTGACCTGGCTATCAAGCAGGGTGAATTTGTGGTGTTTGTGGGCCCGTCCGGCTGCGGCAAGTCCACGCTCTTGCGCTTGATCGCCGGTCTGGAAACCATTGACGGCGGCAGCCTGCAGCTCGACGGCCGCGACATCACCCACCAGCCCTCCAGCAAGCGCGACTTGGCGATGGTGTTCCAAAGCTATGCCCTCTACCCGCACATGAGCGTGTTCGAGAACATGAGCTTTGCTTTGAAGCTCGCCAATGTGGACCCTGCCGTCATCAAAGACAAGGTGGACCGTGCGGCCAAAATTTTGAACCTGACCAACTACCTGGAGCGCACGCCCAAAGAGTTGTCGGGTGGTCAGCGCCAGCGCGTGGCCATTGGCCGCGCCATCGTGCGGGCGCCCAAGGTGTTTTTGTTTGACGAGCCGCTCTCCAACCTCGATGCAGCGCTGCGCGGCCAGACCCGTATCGAGATTGCCAAGCTGCACCGCGACTTGGGCGCGACCACCATTTACGTGACGCACGACCAGGTGGAGGCCATGACCCTGGCCGACCGCGTGGTGGTGCTGCGCGACGGCAATATCGAGCAAGTCGGCACGCCGCTGGAGCTCTATGACCGCCCGGCCAACCAGTTTGTGGCCCAGTTCATTGGTACCCCACAAATGAACGTGGTCGAAGCCGCCAAGTTGCCCTCGGTGACTACTGTGGCGGGTGTGCAGGTGCCCGCGCTGGGCTCGATTGGCTTGCGGCCCGAGAGCATCACGCTGGTGCCGGCGGGGCAGGGCGCTGAGCAAGCCAAGGTGGAGCTGATTGAAGCCCTGGGCGCCGAGACCTTGATCTACGTGACCACCCAGAGTGGGGCTCCATTGGTGGCCCGCCTGAACACCCGCACCGAGCTGCATGTGGGCGCGGATGTAGGCGTGCACATCGATGCCGATGCGGCGCACCTGTTTGATGCCAACGGCCGTGTCGTGGCCGCCGGCGCACTGTGATGGATGCAGCGATGACATCGAACCCATTGCGCCCCCTAGAGGGCCAGGTGGCGGCTGTTACCGGTGCTGCATCCGGAATCGGCTTTGCGAGCGCAAACGCCATGATTCAAGCCGGTGCCCGCGTGGTGCTGGTTGACCGTGATAGCACCGCCTTGGACAAAGCCTGCGCCACCCTCGGGTCGCAAGCTGTGCCGCTGGTGCTGGACCTGCTGGACCGCGAACAATGCGCCAGCTTGCTCACCCGGGTGCTGGCACTTGAAGGGCGCTTGGATGTGTTCCACGCCAACGCCGGTTTGTATGTGGGCGGCGACCTGGTCGACAACGACCCAGACGCCATCGACCGCATGCTGAACCTGAACGTCAATGTGGTGATGAAGAACGTGCACAACGTGCTGCCCCACATGATCGCGCGGGGCTCGGGCGACATCATCGTGACCAGTTCACTGGCCGCGCACTTTCCCACCCCCTGGGAGCCGGTGTATGCGTCTTCCAAGTGGGCTATCGACTGCTTTGTGCAAACCGTGCGCCGCCAGGTGTTCAAACATGGCCTGCGTGTCGGTTCCATCTCGCCGGGGCCGGTGATCACCTCTTTGCTGGCCGACTGGCCTGCGGACAAGTTGGCAGAAGCCAAAGCTAAAGGCACTTTGCTGGAGGCTGCGGAGGTCGCGGACGTGGTGATTTTTATGCTCACCCGCCCGCGCGGCATGACCATTCGCGACGTGGTGATGATGCCCACCCAGTTTGATCTCTAAGCGATCTCTAAGCGTTCCCTGATCCATTTTTTACGCCTGACCATGACTACGATTCTTCACCTCGGACTGGGCTCGTTCCACCGCGCACACCAGGCGCTTTACATCCACGAACTGCGACAGCGTGGCGATACCGAATGGTCCATCACCGGCGGCAATTTGCGCCCGGACATGCTAGCCACCATGGAAGCCCTGCAGGCCCAAGGCGGCGCGTACACGCTGGAAACCGTAACGCCCCAAGGCGAGCGCAGCTACACCCGCATTGAATCCATCCAAAGAGTCATTCCTTATCAGGATGACCTCGCCCCCTTGGTCGCAGCAGGCGCTGAGGCCGCTACCCGCATCATCTCGTTCACCGTGACCGAAGCCGGTTACTACCTGGACGCGAAGAACCAGCTGGACTGGGCCACCTTTGCTGACCTGCGCGCCGACCTGGAGGCGGTGAAGGCAGGCCGCGCCGGCCACACCATCTACGGCGGCTTGGTCAGCATCTTGCGGGCCCGCATGCACAGCGGCGCCGGTGCAGTGACCCTGATGAACTGTGACAACTTGCGTCATAACGGCGAGCGTTCGCGCGCCGGTTTGTTGCAGTTTATTGATGCCTTGGGCGACACCTCGCTCAAAGCCTGGGTCGAGCAGTACACCAGCAGCCCGAACGCGATGGTGGACCGTATTACGCCGCGCCCTACGCCGGATGTGGCCGAGCGCGTCAAGGCTGCTACCGGCTGGGATGACCGAGCCGCCATCATGGGCGAGAGCTTTATCCAGTGGGTGATTGAAGACAACTTCATCGCCGGCCGCCCGGCCTGGGAGAAGGTGGGGGTTGAGATGGTGCAGTCCGTCGATGCCTATGAAGAAGCCAAGATCCGTTTGCTCAATGCCACCCACAGCTGCATCGCTTGGGCCGGCACTCTGGTGGGCTACCAGTACATCCACGAAGGCACGCACGATGCGGTGATTCGCCGCATTGCGTATGACTACGTGACCGACGACACCATCCCGGTGCTGGACACCCCCGAAAACCCCAGCCCGCTGGATCTGCGCGCCTATCGCGACGTGGTGTTGGACCGCTTCGGTAACCCGGCCATTTGCGATACCAACCAACGGGTGGCGATGGACGGGTATTCCAAGATCCCCGGTTTTATCGTGCCGACCATTCGAGAGCGCTTGGCGCGTGGCGAGTCGATTGCCAGTGTGATCATGTTGCCCGCCCTGTTTCTGGCCTACCTGCAACGCTGGCACGAGGGAAAGATCGCCTACAGCTACCAAGACCAGGCCATGGACCCGGTGGTGGCCCACGCGATCTGTGAGGCGGCCGACCCGGTGGCCGCTTTTGCGGCTGACCCGGTGCTGTGGGGCCCGCTGGCCTCCACGCCGCGCTTGCTGGATGCGTTGCGCGTGGGCTACGCCCGGGTACAGCTGTTTGTCCAAAACCACTTGGGTGTGAGCCCGGTGTAATTGCTGGTAGTGTGTGGCACTCCCGTTCATTGCTTGAGTCACTATGGCTGCTATCCCTCACTCGTACCCTCTATCGGGCCATCCCGTCAGTCGGCACCGGGCTCCGGAGCTGGAGGCGGACTACAACCGCAATCCGTCGCTAGGTTATGAGCCGACCGACGAGGTGGGCTTCATACGCTGCCTTGGGCACGGGTACCCCACGCCGCTGGCGCGCTGGCACTGCCATGACGAGTACGAGTTGCACCTGATCACTCAGAGCTCCGGCAAGGCGTTTGTGGGGGACTGGATAGGCGCATTTGAGCCGGGCCATTTGGTGCTGTGCGGGCCCCGCTTGCCCCATAACTGGATCTCTTTGGATGTGCCCGACGAGGGGGTTGCCCTTCGCGATCTGGTGATCCAGTTCCGGCATGAGCCATTGGCGCAGGCTTGTCAGTCCATACCGGAGCTCAAAGAGGTGTTGCCCTTGTTGGAGCGGGCCCGTCACGGTATTGAGTTTTTTGGACTTTCTGATCGGGCGCAAACGCACTGGCATGCGGTGCGCGGTTCGCGCGGACTCAAACGCTTGGCAGCGTTTTGCGAGTTCATGACCGATCTGTCCCGCTGGGGCGACTACCGCTTGCTCTCTAACGTGCAAATGCGGGGTGCCGAAAACGACACCGAGCTCGACCAGATCAATACCCTCGTCAACCGCATCACTGAAAACCCATCGCACTCCCAATCGGCGGCCGAAGTAGCCGCCGAATTGGCGATGAGTGAGAGCCGCTTTTCACGCTTTTTCCGCCGAGCGACAGGTAACACCTACACCGACTTTGTGAACCGGGTGCGCATCAACCGCGCTTGCCAGTTGTTGATGACTTCTGACCGTTACGTCACCAATATTTGCTACGACGTGGGTTTCAACAACGTGGCCAATTTCAACCGGCGCTTTCTGGAACTCAAGGGCATGACCCCTTCAGAGTTCCGCAAACAGGCGGGCAGCCGTTTCGGCGGAGCACCCGCTACGCTCTAGGCGGTACTCAGGGTGCCGCGGCGGAGTTCATCCGGTGTGGTGCCCATCAACTTCTTGAACATGGCAATGAAGGCTGAGGCACTGCCGTAGCCCAGATCCAGCGCAATCGTCTCCACAGTCTGGCCCGCCTCCAGCAGGGGCATGGCCCGTACCACCCGCAGTCGCTGGCGCCACTCGGCAAACGACATGCCCAAGTCGCGCTGACAGCGACGCATCAGGGTGCGTTCGGTGCTGTGCACTGCGTGGGCCAGCTCGGGGAGCGAGCGGTTGTCGCCGGGGTGGGCTTGTAGCAGCCGCAGAACGGCGCCCAGCGCCGGATCGTCAGAGCCGGGCAGGTAGCTGCCTGCCCGGGGAGCGAGGGTGAGCTGGTCGAGCAGCACTTTGAGCAAGCGGGCTTCAGGCCCCGACACCGCACTGCCCGCTGGCTGCAAACGCAGGTGTTCCAGCATGGCGCGCACCAAGGGGCTCACCGTGAGTGCGCAGGGCTCTGCAGGCAAAGGTCGACACAAGGCGGTAGACACATACAGAGAACAGTGGTGTGCCGCTTTGCGGTTCAGGCCCACATGTTCCAGGTGGGGCGGCAACCAGATGCCGTACTGCGGTGGCGCCAGGAAATGGTGGCCTTGCACTTTCACCTCCATCACGCCGCTGAAGGAATACACAAACTCGCCCCAGGCGTGCTGATGCTCAGGGTAGAGCCCGTGGTCCGGCACATAGGCGCTGCGGAACATGACCGGTGCCGGTAAGGTAGGGCTGGTGAGGGGGATGTCCAGCTTGGGGCGCAGGATGGGCATGCTTGTCCACTATGGCGTATGGCTTGTCATGTTTTCACTATATCAATGAAAGCCGTCAGCTGAATAATCGGTCGGTCGATTGGTATGGGAGAGTTATGGATACGCGCAAACCGGTGGATGGGTCCGCCGTCCTGTTGATAATGGTCTTGTGTGCCACCTGGGGCATGCAGCAGGTGGTGCTCAAAGCCACCGCTGCGGATATTGCACCGGTCATGCAAATTGCCCTGCGGTCCGGCGTGGCCGCCTTGCTGGTGGGTTTGGTGATGTGGTGGCGTGGCGAGTCCATGTCGCTGCGCGATGGAACCCTGGTGCCTGGTTTGGCGGTCGGTGTGTTTTTTGCCACTGAATTTCTGCTGGTGGCCGAGGGTTTGCGCCACACCAGTGCGTCGCACATGGTGGTGTTTTTGTACACCGCTCCGATTTTTGCAGCGTTGGGTTTGCACTGGCGGATTCCTGCAGAGCGCCTGAGTGGTTTGCAGTGGAGCGGTATCGCGATTGCTTTCGCCGGTATTGCAATGACCTTCCTCGGCCGTGGGCATGGCGCTGCCACTGGTGCTGCTGCAGCGGGCAGCACTTTGTGGGGCGACTTTTTGGGCGTGCTCGCCGCTATCGCCTGGGCTGCTACTACCGTGGTGGTGCGCTGCTCCAGTCTTGCCAAAGCCCAGCCTTCCAAAACTTTGCAATACCAATTGGTGATGGCATTCGGGGTGTTGCTGTGCGCAGCCTGGTCGTCGGGGCAGGCCCAGGTGAACTTCACACCCCAGGTGTGGGCCAGCCTCGCGTTTCACGCGGTGGTGGTGTCGTTTGCCAGCTTTCTGGCCTGGTTCTGGTTGTTGCGCCATTACCTGGCTTCGCGGTTGGGCGTGTTCTCGTTCATGACGCCCTTGTTCGGCATGTTGTTCGGTGCCTGGTTGCTCGATGAGCCGATTGAGGCGGGCTTTCTGGTCGGTGCGATTCCGGTGTTGGTGGGCATCGTGCTCGTGAGCGCAGGCCCCTTCAAGGCCCGGGCGCGTTAATTGCCCGGGGCGGCGAGGGAAAACCTGTCTTGGTTTTGCCACGCAGCAGTCATAGACTGGCGAGGCTGCGTGGCGGGCGCAAACTTTACAGATGCTTTGCATCCTGGTCGGATTTAATCCGGTGAATTCGCGGCTTAGCAACCTATGATTAAAAATGAAGGCCGAACGCCCGCGTTTGTGCTGTTCTCCCTCCAACCTGCCCCCTTGTTGTTGCCCTGCCCATGAAATTTCATCGTGCCAAAGTTGTGCTGGCGTGCTCCGCCTTGCCCTTGTTGATGTGGGGTTGCTCCGGCAAGTCCGAGACTGCTTCTGCCGCTCCCGCATCCGGCGCAGCCGGCTCGGCTGCCGCACCGGCGAGTGCCGCAGCCAGCGCACCGGCCGGCGGCCCGGCGTCGGTGTCTACTGTGAAGGCCCAGAAAAAAGACCTCAACGTTACCCTCAAGGCCAGTGGCACCGTGGTGCCACTCAATGTGGTCGATGTGCGCACCCAGATGAACAGCACCATCAAAAGTGTGCATTTTAAAGAAGGGCAGTTCGTCAAGGCCGGGCAGTTGCTGTTCACCCTGGACGCCCGCAGCGACGAGGCCAATGTGGCCAAGGCCGCCGCGCAGTTGGCCAAAGACAATGTGTCACTGGCCGACGCCAAGCGCCAGTTTGAGCGCGCCAAGCAGTTGTTTGCGCAAAACTTTATTTCCCAAGGGTCGGTCGATACCGCCCAAGCGCTGGTCGACAGTGTGAACGCCACGGTAGTGGCCGACCAGGCCGCGCTGGATGCGGCCAAGGTGGCTCTGTCGTATTCCCGCATCGTGGCGCCGGCGTCCGGCCGTGCTGGTGCGGTCAATGTTTTTGTGGGTAGCGCAGTGCAGGTGAACGTGACCAGTCTGGTCACCATCACCCAATTGGACCCGGTGGGCATCCAGTTCAGCATTCCCCAGCGAAACCTGAGCGACGCGCTGGCCGCACTGAGGGAGGGCGCCTCGGTCAAAGCTACGCTCGCCGATGGCGGCGGCACCTTCAAGGGCAAGTTGCAGTTTGTGGACAGCGCCGTCGACGCGAGCTCCGGCGCTGTGAAGGCCAAGGCGGTCTTTGCCAACGCCGACAACAAGCTCTGGCCCGGCGCATTTGCCGAAGTGCAGCAAACCATTGCCAATATTCCCGATGCGGTGGTGATTCCTGTCGCCTCCATCGTGCAAGGCGCACGCGGCACGATTGTGTATGTGGTGGAAGACGGCAAAGCGGTGCTCAAACCGATCAAGCTGGTGTACGCGGAAGCGGGCGATGCCGCAGTGACCGGTATCAAAGCCGGTGATGCGGTGGTGCAAGACGGCAAACAAAACCTGCGGCCCAATGTGCCGGTGGTAGAGCGCGCCAAAGAGAGTCCGGAGGGCAAAGGCAAGCCTAAAGACGGGGAGGCTAAATCTTCAGACGCCAAAGCCCCAGACGCCAAGCCCGCCGCCAGTGACGCTGCTAAACCCGCCAAGCCATGAATATCTCTGAACATTTCATTCGCCGTCCGGTAATGACGGTGCTGCTCAACCTCGCCATTGTGGCGGCGGGGGTGATTGGGTTTCGCAGCATTCCGGTGGCGGCTTTGCCGAGTTACGACACGCCGGTGATCAACGTCTCGGCGTCTCTCGCTGGTGCCAGCCCGGAGACCATGGCCACTGCGGTTGCGTTGCCGCTGGAAAAGCAATTTCAGACGGTTCCGGGCCTCAAAACCATCAGTTCTACCAGCACGCTGGGCAGCACCTCGCTCACGCTGGAGTTTGAAGAGTCCCGCAACATTGATGCTGCGGCCGTCGATGTGCAAGCGGCCTTGCTGCGTGCCCAGCGTGCCCTGCCCAGCGACATGACCAACCCGCCGTCTTACCGCAAGGTAAACCCTGCGGATGCACCGGTGTTGTTAGTGGCTTTGCAGTCGCCATCGTTGTCGCCCTCCGAGTTGCAAGACTATGCAGAGCACCTGATCGTGCCGACGCTCTCGACCGTGAACGGGGTGGCGCAGGTCAACGTGTTCGGTTCCAAGCGCTACGCGGTGCGGGTGCGTGTGCAGCCGCAGGCGCTCGCCGCCCGCAACATTGGGCTGGACGAAATCAGCGCTGCGCTGAGAGCCGCCAACGTGAATACGCCGGTGGGTATCTTGGAGGGGCCAAAGCAGACGCTGGTGCTCCAAGCCAACAAGCAACTACGCTCGGCAGAAGAGTTTGCAGACCTCATCGTAAGCACCAAAGGCGGCAATCCTGTGCGCTTGCGCGATGTGGCGAAGGTAGAAGACAGCCTCGAGACGCTTCGCAGCTGGGCCACCTTGAATGGCGAGCCCTCGATCACCCTCGCCGTGCAACGCCAACCGGGTGCTAACACGGTGCAGGTGGTGGACTCCATCCGCGCTGCGTTGCCGGGCCTGCAATCTCAGATGCCCGCCTCGGTCAAGTTGACGCCGGTGAACGACCGTTCTTTGTCGGTGCGGGAAGCCTTGCACGATGTCACGCTTACGCTGATCGGCACCATCATTCTGGTGGTGCTGGTGATCTTTTTGTTTTTGCGCCGATTCGTCGCTACGGTCATTCCAGCTTTGTCGCTGCCGGTGTCGCTGGTCGGTGCGGTGGCATTGCTATGGGGTTTGAATTACAGCCTCGACAACATCTCGCTCTTGGGCTTGACGCTCGCAGTCGGCCTGGTGGTGGACGACGCCATCGTGGTGCTGGAAAACATCATTCGCCACGTCGAGAAGGGTGAAAACGCGTTTCAGGCAGCTTTGCGCGGTGCGCGCGAAGTGGGTTTCACCATCATTTCCATATCGGTCTCTTTGATTGCGGTGTTCATCCCCATCTTCTTCATGCCTGGCGTGATCGGGTTGCTGTTCCACGAGTTTGCAGTGGTAGTGGGCTTGTCGATCGTGGTTTCGGCGTTCGTGTCGCTCACCTTGGTGCCCATGCTGGCCAGCCGCTTTCTGAAAGACGAGGCGCACATGAAGCGCCCCGGTGTGGTGGTGCGCAGCTTTGAGCGCGCCTTCAATGCCACCCTGGCCGGTTACACCCGCATGTTGGACTTGGCTCTTGCGCACCGGTGGGTGATCTTGGCCATTGCGATCTCGACCTTTGTGGCGACCGCGTGGCTGCTGATTGTGATCCCCAAAGGGTTTTTCCCTGAGGAAGACATCGGCCAAATCCAGGTCACTACCGAAGCGGCCGAAGACACCTCATTCACCGCGATGGTGGCCTTGCAGGAACGTGCGGCTGAAATCATCCGCAAGGATCCGAATGTGGCCATGGTCAGCTCCTTCAACGGTGGTGGCGGTGCACAGAACACCGGTCGTATGTTTGTGACACTCAAGCCCCAGTCCGAGCGTGAGCCGATGAAAAAAGTGGTCGAAGGTCTGCGCAAGAAATTGCGGGGCGTAGCCGGTATCAACGTGTTCATGCGCCCCACGCAGAACTTGCAACTTGGTGGTCGCCAGAGTAAGGCGCAGTACCAATACATTTTGCAAAGTATCCGGGCAGATGAGCTCAGTACATGGGCCCAGAAGCTCCAGGAAAAGTTGCGCACCGACCCATCCTTCCGCGATGTGACCAGCGACTCGCAGCTGCGTGGCTTGCAGGCGCAACTCAAAATCGACCGTGACCGCGCCAATTCACTGGGTGTGTCGGTTGACAGCATCCGCACTGCACTGTTCAGTGCGTTCGGTGAGCGCCAGGTGTCCACGATTTACCTGCCGACCGACAGCTACCAGGTCATCATGGAGGTCGCGCCCGAGGCCAAGCAAGACGAGTCTGCCATCAATGGCATCTTTGTTCGCTCCAGCACAGGAAGCCTCGTCCCCTTGAGCAGCTTCACCACGGTGGAGCGCTCGGTGGGGCCGACCTCGATCAACCACGTCGGGCAGCTGCAAGCAGTTACGGTTTCGTTCAACCTGGCTCCAGGTGTTGCGCTGGGCGATGCGACCGCTAAGATTGATGCGGCGCGCGAGGCCATCCAAATGCCCACGTCCATCATCAGCAGCTATGGCGGCGATGCTGCCGTATTCAAAAACTCGCAGGGCAGTCAGGCCATCCTGATCATTGCCGCATTGCTGGTGATTTATGTGTTGCTGGGGGTGCTGTACGAGAGCTATATCCACCCTCTCACCATCCTGGCCGGGCTGCCGTCAGCGGCAACCGGTGCATTGGCCACCTTGATGTTGTTTGGTCAGGACTTGACGCTGATTGCCACCATCGGCCTGGTGTTGCTCATCGGGATCGTGAAGAAAAACGCGATCATGATGATTGACTTCGCACTCGATGCGCAGCGCCACATGGGCATGACACCGGCCGAGGCCATTCGCGAGGCTTGTATCTTGCGCTTCCGCCCCATCATGATGACCACCTTGGCCGCGCTCATGGGAGCTTTGCCGATTGCGCTGGGAATCGGTGCGGGTGCAGAGTTGCGCCAGCCCTTGGGCTTGGCGGTGGTGGGTGGATTGATTTTTTCGCAGGCCATCACTTTGTTCATCACACCGGTGCTGTACCTGATGCTGGAGCGCTTTAGCGGCACCGGGCCCATCGTGACCCCTGAAAACGCACCGGTGGGAGCGTAAACCGCCGTGCCGCGTTTTGCCGCCAATTTGTCTCTGCTGTACCAAGAGCACCCGTTTCTGGACCGTTTTGCTGCGGCCGCGCGCGATGGCTTTGCAGCGGTGGAGTTTTTGTTTCCCTATGCCTTTGCCCCAGCTGACCTGGCGGCCCGGCTGGCTGCGCATGGTTTGCAGCAGGTGCTGCTGAATGCACCTCCCGGCGACTGGGATGCCGGGGAACGCGGTATTGCCGCTTTGCCCGGCCGCGAAGCAGAGTTTCGTACGGGCTTTGCCCGAGCCCTCGACTATGCCCATGCGCTCCAGTGCCCACGCATTCATGTGCTGGCTGGCATTGTGGAACCGGATGCAGACCTCGCCGCCTGCGAGGCCACCTACCAAGTCAACCTGCAGTGGGCAGCGGACCAAGCGGCAACGGCAGGCAAAACTGTCCTGATCGAGCCGATCAACACCCGCGACTTTCCGGGCTACCTGCTACAAACCCAAGCCCAGGCCCATGCCATCGTGGCGTCGCTGGGTGCTCCCAACCTGATGGTGCAGATGGACCTCTACCATTGCCAAATCATGGAGGGCGATGTAGCCACCAAGCTCCGCACCTATTTGCCGCAGGGGCGGGTAGGGCACATTCAGATTGCGGGCGTACCGGAGCGCCATGAGCCCGACGTAGGCGAACTCAACTACGCTTACCTCTTGGGCGTGATCGACGAAGTCTCCGCCCAGTGCGGATGGAATGGTTGGGTGGGCTGCGAATACCGTCCCCGGCGCGGGGCTGCACCGGGCGCTACACGAAGCGGATTGGGCTGGCTACCGCATGTGCGGGGCTAAGTCTCTAAAATTGGGGCATGACTGTCACCGCCCCTAAAGTAATCGCCACCCACAGTGGCACCTTCCATGCTGACGATGTGTTTGGCGTGGGTATTTTGATGGGGGTGTTTCCCTCGCACACGCTGGTTCGTACCCGCAAACAAGAGCTGATTGAGGCCGCAGATTTCGCGGTGGATGTGGGCGGTGTGTGGGATGCCGCCAAGGGCCGCTTTGACCACCATCAGCGTGGCTTTGACGGTGCCCGCCCCTCCGCAGAGCTGGATGGCGCTACCGTTCCCGGAGTGGGCTACGCCAGCGCGGGCTTGGTGTGGTCTCAGTACGGCACCGCCTATGTGCAGGCTTGGTGCGCAGCTCAGGGTCACGCGCTGGATGCGGCATCAATCGAGCAGATCGTGCGCTCCATCGATCACTCGCTGGTCCAGTACCTCGATATTGTGGATACCGGCCAGGGCGATGTGTCGCCAGGCATCTTCGGCCTCTCCAGCCTGATCGCCCAACTCAACACCCACTGGCTCGAAGAAAAGGGCTTGGACCATGCTGCCAAGGCCCAGTTGCTGGAAACCCGATTCCGCGAAGCGATCGCCATCAACCGCAAGTTTTTGGACCACGCCATTAGCAAAAAAGTAGCCCAATTGCGTGCCATGGACACGGTGCGCCAGGCACCCCGCTTGCTGGGCGGTCGGGTGCTGCACTTGCAAGAAGGCGGCATGCCCTGGACGCATGTGGTGCTGAACGAAATGCCCGACGTGATGTTTGTCATTTACCCTGACTCGGACGGCGATCAGTACCAGATCAAAACGGTGCCGGTCGAAGCCGGTTCGTTCACTGCCCGCATGGACTTGCCCGAACCTTGGGCCGGACTGCGCGATGCGGAGCTGGCAGCCGTCACCGGTGTAGCTGATAGTGTGTTTTGCCACCTGAACTTGTTTATCGGTGGGGCTCGCAGCTTCGAGGGCGCTGTGCGCCTGGCCGAGTTGGCGCTGGCGGCCCGCCACGCATGAACGCGCCCATCCCGGTGCTGCGCCAGGTGCGCGATGCCGTTGCCGCCAATGTGCGGCCCGGCTTGGTGCTGTGGTGCGGCTTGGCCGCGCTTTTGGTGAGTTATGCCTTTGTACCCGCAGTAGCACAGGGCTTGGCCCAATGGGGCACCATCAAGCAAGCAGGGGGCTATGCCGCTGCTTTTCTCTCGTATGTGGTGTTTGCCGTAGTGGTACCAGAAACTTTGAGCCACTTGGTTCTCAAAGAGCCCTTCAACCGGCGGGTGGTATTCAACGCAGTATTTGCTGCGCTGGTGTTCGGCTGTATCGGCGTGACAGTCGATATGTTTTACGCCTTGCAGGTGGTGCTCTTTGGCGAGGGGAACGATATCTTCACCATCGCCAAGAAAGTGCTGCTCGATCAGTTTGTGTATTCGCCTATGACCAATTTTGCGGTCATCGCCATGCTGGCGTGGCGGGACGACGGTTTCCGGGCTCGCAGTTGGGCACGGGTGGTGTCGGCAGACTTTTTGCGCAGCCAATACCTGCCGGTGTTGGTTGCGCTGTGGTGCGTCTGGATCCCCGGTGTGATGGTGATTTACCTGATGCCGACGGCCTTGCAGTTTCCGGTGGCTAGCCTCATTTTAAGTTTCTGGATTTTGATCTTTAAGTTCATGCGCCGCAGCTAATTGCTATAAAAAGCATAGCGCCTTGCGCTTGATATGCCAAGGCTGGAACTCAAAACAGTTCATTTTTATGGCGCCGTCGATTGCCAAGCGGCCAAGATGGGCCGCAGCATGGTGCCTGTATCCAGATAGTCCAGAGCTATCGGCTGCAGCCCTCTTGCGGTGTGCAGCACCAGGCTCGGAAAGCCTTGAATCGGCAAGCGCTGCACCAGGGACAGCTCCTGCTGCAGAGCGGCGTCCACTGCCGGACTGCGCAGGGCCGCCGCAAAGGCGTCTTCGTTCCAGCCCAGCGCGCCGGCCAGCGAGGCCAACACCCCTACATCAGAGGGGTTGCGCGCTTGCAGGTAGTAAGCGGTTTGGATGGCGTTGACCATCGCCTCCTCGGCGTCGGTACCGTGTGCTTCGGCCATGCTTCTGGCCAACAGGACTGCGCGGCAGGCGTTGTAGGTGGAGCGCCGTGGTGTACAACGTGTCCAGAAGTCAAAGTTGAATTCGGTGCCCGGAACCCGCGCAGCAATCGCGCGCCAAATGGATTGCAGCTTGGCCTGCATGGCCGGGTCCATGGGGACGTCGCTGTCAGGCGCCAGCCCGCCGACCAGGCGACGCACCAACAGGCCCGGCGGTAGCTGTGCCTGCAGCTGCTGCCACACCGGGCGGAATGCCCAGCACCAGCTGCACATTGGGTCATGGATATACAAGAGCGCTGGGCTTGCAGGCAGGCGTGACATGGTGATGGGATCTCCGGTGGTGGGATGGGCCATTACTAGCGCGCTGCCCAGGTTTGTTGCCGCGCTACAAAGTCATCAAAAGCGGCCAGCAACGGCTGCCAACGCTCGGCATTCCTTTCGAGTTGCGCCAGCGCGGCACAGGTGGCCTCTAGGGTCGAGAGCTGGCCCGGCGCGTGGGCTTTGCGGATTGAGTAGCGGCCAGCCGGCACGTCGCTAAGGGCTAAACGCGGTAGGCGTTGCAGGCCCGGGTTCAAGTGCAACATCTTGCGGCTCTTGCGCCAGGTGGCGTCTAGCACCACCAAGCGCAGCGTCTCGGGGTGCTGCAGCTGCTTTGGCTCCAGCAAGTCGGCTGCTGCATGCCCCTCATACTGAGTGGGCGGATACAGCAGCACCGTGGTCCGCGGCCCGGGAAGCAGGGCTTGCAGTGCGACCTCGTCAAACGCCTCGCCCACTACGATTCGGCTACCCGGCACGCTCAGGTGCAGCAGGCGCGCGCTGTTTTTGGCGTGGCGCACTTCCAGCGGGTGCTGCAAGATCAGCAGCTCGCAAGCACTCGCTGTGGGCACCACCAAATGGCACAGGCAGGTGGCTTGCGGACGTAAACAGTGGGGGCAGGTAGGGCGGCTCATGAACCGGCCAAACTCCACCGGCCTATCTGCAAACTCAACACCAAAGTGCGCACACCCAGTGGCTTCAGGCCAAGGACTTGCCGTCAAAGTCGCTGGCGTCGTGGCGCTCGGGCACTTGTTCTGAAGGTTCGCCGGTCACCTTATTCACCATGCGGCCGCGCTTCACTGCCGGGCGGGCATAGAGTTGGTCTGCCCAGCGTTGCACGTGTTGGTATTCGTGCACGCTCAAGAACTCTGCTGCGTCGTAAGCCCAGCCTTTGACCAAGCCACCGTACCAGGGAAACACTGCCATGTCGGCAATGGTGTACTCACTGCCTGCCAGGTACTCGTGGTCGGCCAAGCGTTTATCCAACACATCGAGTTCACGTTTCACTTCCATGGCGAAGCGGTCTATCGCGTACTCAATCTTGGTCGGCGCGTAGGCGTAAAAGTGACCGAAGCCGCCGCCTAGATAAGGCGCACTGCCCATTTGCCAGAAGAGCCAGTTCAGGGTTTCGGTGCGGCCTGCAATGTCCTTGGGCACAAATGCGCCAAACTTTTCAGCCAAATACAACAAGATGGAGCCCGACTCAAACACGCGCAAAGGCTCAGGCCCACTGCGGTCCAGCAAGGCGGGGATTTTGGAGTTGGGGTTCACGTCTACAAAGCCGGAGCCGAACTGGTCTCCATCGCGGATGTTGATCAGCCATGCGTCGTACTCGGCGCCGGAGTGGCCTGCAGCGAGCAACTCCTCGAGCAGGATGGTGACCTTCACCCCATTGGGTGTGCCCAGCGAATAGAGCTGCAACGGGTGCTTACCCACGGGCAGTTCTTTGTCATGGGTAGGGCCTGAAATCGGGCGATTGATGCTAGCGAATGCGCCGCCGTTTTCTTTGTCCCAAGTCCAAACTTTGGGGGGTACATAGGGGGAGGAGTCGGTCATGTCGTGTTCCGGGTGATGTGGGAGTATGGATTCCATGATATTCGTGAATTTCTCGGGGCGTCGGGGTGAGGGCGCTTTCACTGGCGCCAGATTCACCATCAGAACCACACGGCAGTTGTACTGGTGACACTGATGACTTGGTCATGCGAGGAGGGTTCGCATATAGTGGGTTGATGGGAGATACAAAAGTACGCGTCACAGGGTGGCTGCTGTGCGCCTTGATGGCCATCGCAGGTAGTGAAGCCTTTGCAGTATTGCCCCAATGGGCGCAAACAAGGCTGGAATCCGTCGGTGTGGGAGCGATACCGCGCGGTGTGGTGGCCACTGCCGTGCAGGACGCTACCGGCTATCTCTGGCTTGCCACTGGGGATGGGCTCGTTCGGTACGATGGATATCGCTTCACCTCACAAGAGACAACAGACCCGGATCCGGTAGCGCGTAATCTCGGCTGGATACGAGCCCTCCATGCGGGCAAAGACGGCAAAGTGTGGATCGGCACTGAAACTCGCGGTTTGGCGGTCTATGACCCTGTTATTGACTCGGTCCAGGTGTTGGGCAATGCCCCGAACACCCCGCAGGCGGGTCAAGAGACCAAACACTCCACGGTGAGAGCGCTGGCGGAGGACCGCGAAGGCGGTATCTGGGTCGGTTCGCTAGGTACCGGTTTGGCGCGGTTGGATCCGGCCACCAAGTCTTTTAAGAGCTATCGCAAATCCAGCACCGACCACAGCCTGCCAGACGACCGCGTTCAGGCGCTCCTTGTGGATACCACCGGAGACCTGTGGGTTGGCACTTGGACTGGTTTGAGCCGCAAGCGACACACCCATGACCGATTCGAACGCATCGACGGAGTCGGAGCTGCCCTCAGCCTCCAGGGCCGCACGGTGCAAGCGCTTATGCAGGACGATGTGGGCCTGATCTGGGCGGGGACGTTGCAAGGGGATATCGCGCGCATCGATCCCAAGACCGGCTCTGTAGAGATGCTGTCCAACGAGGACCTGACACAAGGAGCTGGAGCCGTCACCAGTTTTGTGCAGTCATCCGATGGAACCGTCTGGGTGGGCAGGGACTCTGGTATCGAATTGAGGGACAGCATCAACGCTAAGGTCTTAAAGCAATTGCAGCATGACCCCGCACGGCCTGACGGCCTGGCTGCCAATGAAGTCACTACACTGTTGCGCGCACAAGATGGCTGGCTGTGGGTTGCCGGCTTCGGTGTCGGTTTGCAGCGCCATGATCCTGGCAACACCGCGATTTTGCTGCGCAACCCGCAAAGCGAGCCACGAGACGCGCTGGCAAAGCCAGACGTGCGTGGACTGCTGCAGCTGGCCAATGGCGACATCTGGGCCGCCACCCACACGGCGGGTATCGGCGTGCTGTCCTCGGACCTGCGAAGCAAAGGCGCCTTCGCTCTGCCGGGTGCCGGTAACCGCCAAGCGCCTGTGCAAGTCGGCGCTATGGCGCAGATGCCTGACGGTTCAGTCTGGGTCGCAGGGGCGGGTGCTTTGCATCGTGTGAGTGACAAAGGTCAATTGCTGAGCCGGCTACCTCTGGAGGCCGGAACGGTGCACCGTTTAGTGGCTGGCAGTGACGGGCGACTATGGGTTTGTACTCAAGACGGGCTCTTACAGGTTCCGCCTGATGGGCGCTCTGTTTTGCCAGTCCATCTCCAAGGGGGCTCCAAGCTGAAGGGCGACGCGTTTACCGTGGCGCAGGGTCCAGACCAAGCGCTGTGGGTAGGTACGAGCCAAGGCATTTTTCGTATCCCTGCACAAAGCAGTGAAATGGTGAGTGTTGCCGCAGAGCCGGGGGGAGAACTGGGCACGCCAGTGGTGATCGGATTGCTGTGGGACCGCGCCGATCGCCTATGGGTGGATACCGCAGTCTCTGGCCTGCACAAACTCGAGAGTTGGAATGGAACTGCGGCGCGGTTCGACCGTGTGAGCCAGCGCCATGGCTTCGTAAGCCGCCCCTTCGGCGCCAACCTGATGGAGGACGCCCAAGGCCGTATCTGGACACAAATGCATGTCTACGACCCTAAAGCCGACAGCATGCTCATGCTGAGCGCGGTGGATGGCATCGATATCGGAACACCCTGGTTTTTTTCATTCACCAAAGCCCGGAACGGACGATTGCTCTTTGGCGGGAGCAAAGGTCTTCTAGTGGTGTCACCGGAGGCTTTTCAAGCTTCTCAGTTTTCACCTCCACTGGTGTTGACACAAATACGTGTCAACAATGCACGTTGGCCGATGCCCCCCAACGGCGAAGCCCTCCGGATTGCGCCAGGGCAGAACAACTTCAGCTTCGACTTTGCGGCGCTTGATTTGGCGGAGCCCGGGCGTCTGCGCTATGCGTACCGTCTCGATGGGTTCGATCCTGATTGGGTGCAAACTGGGCCCGAGTTGCGCAGTGCCAGCTACGGAAGTCTTGCTCCTGGCTCCTACGTCATGCGTATACGTGCCACCAATCGGCATGGTCAGTGGAGTTCTCATGAGTTCGCCGTGCCGGTGACTGTGGAGGCCGCATGGTGGCAGCACACCAGTTTGGTAGTGGCTGCCGTAGTCGCGCTGATCGCCGCCATGTATGGGGTTATCCAGCTCCGTACGCGCCAGTTGCGTGACCAACATCTGATTCTCGAAAGCAAGGTGCAAGAGAGGACAAAAGCCTTGGAGGAAGCCAGTCTGACCGACCCCCTGACCGGCATGCGCAATAGGCGCTTTCTGTCGCGCCATATTGAGTCCGACATCGATCTTGTAGCGCGCCGCTATTCAGGGTACGCCAAGTACGGTGCGGAAATGCCGAAGGACGCGGATCTCATTTTCTACCTGATTGATATCGACCACTTCAAAGCACTCAACGACGAACTCGGCCATGCAGCGGGCGATGCCGTACTGATGCAACTGCGGGAGAGGTTCAGCACTGTTTTTCGCGACACCGACTACATGGTGCGTTGGGGCGGCGAAGAGTTTTTGATCGTTGCACGCGCTACGGACCGTAGCCATGCTCTGCAACTCGGGGAAAGAGTTCGGCTTGCCGTCGCCAACACACCCTTTGCGCTGGAGGGTGGCGCCCCCATTTACAAGACCTGTTCCGTCGGATTCGCATGTTTCCCGCTGTGCCCCACACGCCCGTCGCTGCTGGACTGGAGTAAGACCATTAACGTTGCCGACGCTGCACTTTACGTCGCCAAGTCGCGCGGCAGAAACGCCTGCGTTGGCATCAAGGATACCGGTCACCTCAATGAAAGTGAGATCTTGGAAAAACTCCAGGATACGCAGTACTTTGATGGAACCAGCTTTACCGTTGAGCGGACCGCTTAGCGATGGGTTGCCCGAAAGAGGGCCCTAGGGTTTTCAATATCCAGTAGTCGAAATAAATGCAGCTCCTGATTTGCTATCAAATCAGGAGCTGCTTGCGCAATAAATAAGAGGGCTAGAGGCTAATATGCCTCATATCTCTGCCTCTGGAGTCTTTCAAACGACTTTCGCCCGCTCCAGCATCGCATGCAGCAGCACATTGCAGCCCGCGGTGATGTGCTCGGGCTTGGCGTCTTCAATTTCGTTGTGACTGATGCCGTCTTTGCAGGGGATGAAGATCATGCCGCTGGGTGCCAGCTTGGCCATGTAGACCGCATCGTGCCCAGCGCCTGACACCGCGGGCATGTGGCTGTAGCCCAAGTTTTTAGCGGCGCGGCCCACGGCGTCCACGCAGTCATCATGGAACTGAATGGCGTTGTAGCTGGACACCATTTCAATCTTTACGTCCACGCCATGCTCTTTGGCGACACTGGCAGCAAAGGCTTTCACCTCCTCAGCCATCTGGTCTACCAGGGCGTCGGTGCTATTGCGCAGGTCGATGCTGAACTTTACGCGGCCGGGGATCACATTGCGGCTATTGGGGAACACCTGCACCATGCCCACGGTGCCGCGGCCATGCGGCGGGTGGCGGTGGGCGGCGGCCACCACGTCTTGCATGATGCGGGTGGCGGTCAGCATCGCATCTTTGCGTAGCGCCATGGGCGTCGGGCCGGCGTGGGCTTCCATGCCGGTCACGGTGCAGTCAAACCAGCGGATGCCCAGCACGCCGCTGACCACGCCGATGGTCACGTCGTTGTCTTCGAGCACCGGGCCTTGCTCGATGTGGGTCTCAAAGTACGCGCCAATCGGGTGGTCGCCGGGCTCCTGGTCGCCGATGTAGCCGATGCGTTCCAGCTCGCCCTTCACCGTCTTGCCTTCGGTGTCGGTAGCGGCATAGGCATGCTCCAGCGTGAAAGCCTTGGCAAACACGCCCGAGCCCATCATCACCGGCACAAAACGCGAGCCTTCTTCGTTGGTCCAGAAGGCCACTTCGATGGGGGCTTCGGTCTCAATGCCCAGGTCGTTGAGCGTGCGCACCACTTCAATGCCGGCCAGCACGCCGTAGTTGCCGTCGAACTTGCCGCCGGTGGGCTGGGTGTCGATGTGGCTGCCCGTCATGATGGGCGGCAGGCGGTTGTTGCGCCCGGCGCGGCGCATGAAGCCGTTGCCAATCTTGTCGATGGTGATCGTCATGCCGGCCTCTTTGGCCCAACCGATGACGAGGTCGCGGCCTTGTTTGTCCAGGTCGGTCAATGTCAGGCGGCATACGCCACCTTTGGGCGTGGCGCCGATCTGCGCCAGCTCCATCAGCGAGGCCCACAAGCGTTTGCCGTTGATTCGGATGCGGGAGAGGTCGAGCACAGTGTCGATGTGGGTGTCGGTGGTCATGGTGCTTCCTTTAGCGTTTGACGGCCGCGGGGGCCAGGGTATCGGCGCGCAGTTTGCTGGCGGCAAAGTTGGAGCTGAAACGGCGCCCGCTTGATGTAGCGGCCCTTGCCCTGCACGGCGCGCAAGTCGCCTTGCACATAGACCAGCTCGCCCTGGCTCACGGTGTGGCTAGGTATGCCCTTGACCGTGCGGCCTTCAAAAATATTGAAGTCGCCCTTGCTGAACTGCGTCTTGACCGACAAGGTCTTGGTGCCTGCTGGGTCCCAGATCACCAGGTCGGCATCGGCTCCCACGCTCACGCTGCCCTTTTGCGGGTAGATGTTGAACAGCTTGGCCGTGTTGGCAGACGTGACCGCCACAAACTCTGAAGGCGTCAAGCGCCCGGTGTTCACGCCTTCGTCCCAGATCACAGCCAAGCGCTCTTCCACGCCGCCGCAGCCGTTCGGAATTTTGGTGAAGTCGTCTTTGCCTGCTGCCTTTTGTGCAGCGCAGAAAGTGCAGTGGTCAGTCGCGGTGGTGTGCAGGTTGCCGCTTTGCAGGCCGCGCCACAAGAACTCGCTGTTGCCCTTGGGGCGGAAGGGCGGGCTCATCACGTGGGCCGCCGCGGTTGCAAAGTCGGGGTGGCGGTAGACGCTGTCGTCCAGCACCAGGTGGCCGGCCAGCACCTCGCCGTACACGCGTTGGCCGCGGGCACGGGCGCGGGCAATGGCCTCGGCCGCTTCCACGCAGCTCACGTGCACCACGTAGATCGGCACGTTCAGCACATCGGCAATGGCGATGGCGCGGTTGGCGGCTTCGGCCTCCACCATGGGGGGACGGGAGAGCGGATGGCCTTCCGGTCCTTTGATGCCCATTTCCGAGACCGTCTTTTGCAGCAGGTAGACCAGTTCGCCGTTCTCGGCGTGTACGGTGGGCATGGCGCCCAGTTCCAAGGAGCGTTTGAAGCTGTTCACCAGGGTTTCGTCGTCGCACATGATGGCGTTTTTGTAGGCCATGAAGTGTTTGAAGCTGTTCACACCTTCTTCATTTACCAAGGTGCCCATGTCTTTGCGCACCAGCTCGCTCCACCAGGTGATGGCGACGTGGAAGGAATAATCCGACGCTGACTTTTCGGCCCAGCCGCGCCACTTTTTGTAGGCGTCCAAGATGTTTTCTTGCGGGTCGGGAATCACGAAGTCGATGATGGTGGTGTTGCCACCCGCCAGACCAGCTGCCGTACCGGTGAAGAAGTCGTCCATGGTCACCGTGCCCATGAACGGCAGCTGCATGTGGGTATGCGGGTCAATACCGCCCGGCATCACATACTGTCCGCCCGCGTCCACCACGGTGGCACCCGCTGGGGCACTCAGGTTTTCGCCCACGGCCACGATCTTGCCGTCCTGGGTAATCACATCGGCCTTGAATTCGCGGTCAGCGTTGACCACGGTGCCGCCACGGATGAATAAGGTGCTCATTAAATGCTGCTAAAACAATAGCTGTTTGCGCAATAGGTACGAGGGCTATAGGTCATTTTGATGCCTAAATACAGCCCTTACAAGTCCGTTCAGGCACTGACCCGCATGGGGTTGTTGGGGTGAGTGGTCCAGTCAGCGTGCACGCCACTCACCGGCTTGCCGGTGCGCAGGTCCATCTCGCCGACTGCCAGATCGCGCATGCTGATGGTGTCCGGCACGGGGCACACCGTCACGCACAGGTTGCAGCCCACGCATTCGTCTTCCTTCACCTCAAAGTGGCGTTTGCCGTCTTTCTCGAAAGTGATGGCCTGGTGGCTGGTGTCTTCGCAGGCAATGTGGCAGCGGCCGCACTGGATGCAGCTGTCCTGGTTGATGACAGCCTTGCTCACGTGGTTCAAGTTCAGGTAGCGCCAGTCCGACACGGTGGGCACGGCTTTGCCCACGATCTCGCCCACGCTCTTGAAGCCCATCTCGTCCATGTAGTTCGACAGTCCGCTCTCCATCTCTTGCACGATCTTGAAGCCGTACACCATGGCCGCCGTACACACCTGCACCGTGCCGGACCCCAGCGCAATAAAGTCCAGCGCGTCGCGCCAGGTGCCGATGCCGCCAATACCGCTGATGGGCAGGCCGGCGGTTTCGGGGTCGCGGGCAATCTCGGCCACCATGTTCAGGGCAATCGGCTTGACGGCCGGGCCGCAGTAACCGCCGTGGCTGCCCTTGCCGCCGGTGGACGGCGACATGGTCAGGGTGTAGGGGTCCACGCCCATGATGGAGTTGATGGTGTTGATCAAACTCACCGCGTCCGCACCGCCGCGCTTGGCCGCACGGGCAGGGTTGCGGATGTCGGTGATGTTGGGGGTGAGCTTCACGATGACGGGCAGCTTGCTGTACTGCTTGCACCATTCAGTCACCATCTGGATGTACTCGGGCACTTGGCCCACCGCCGCGCCCATGCCGCGCTCGCTCATGCCGTGCGGGCAGCCGAAGTTAAGTTCGATGGCGTCAGCGCCGGTGTCCTCGACTCGGGGCAGGATGGCCTTCCAGCTTGCTTCCTGGCAGGGCACCATGAGCGAGACGACCATGGCGCGGTCTTGCCAGTTGCGCTTCACGTCGGTGATTTCGCGCAGGTTCAGCTCCAGGTCGCGATCGGTGATCAGTTCAATGTTGTTGAAGCCGTTCAAGCGGCGGTCGGCAGACAGCAGCGCACCGTAGCGCGGGCCGTTGACATTGACGACCGGTGGGCCTGCTTCGCCCAAAGTCTTCCAGACGACGCCGCCCCAGCCGGCCTCGAAGGCGCGGTTGACGTTGTAGGCCTTGTCGGTAGGCGGTGCAGAGGCGAGCCAGAAGGGGTTGGGGCTTTTGACGCCGCAGAAAGTGGTTTCTAGATTGGCCATGGTGTTTCTCCGGAATGCGTGGCGTCAGTTAGGCGGTGATGAAGGCGTGAATAGCGAGGGCGGATTGCTTGCCGTGTTCCACGGCTTCGACTGTCAGGTCCAGTCCGCCGGCACGGCAGTCGCCGCCGGCCCACACGCACTTCAAGTTGGTGGTGCCGGCTTCATCGGTGGCGATGCGGCCGTCCTTCAGGGTCAGGCCGCTCTCGGCCAACACCGGGTTGCCCAGCTTTTGGCCAATGGCCTTGAGCACCATGTCGGCGGCCAATGTGGTGGTGCCACCGGTAGCGCTGAGCTTTCCGTTGACCATGGCTTGGCGCGCGAAGGTCACGCCGGTGGCATGACCAGCTTCTCCAATCACTTCGACCGGAGCCAGCCAGTGGTGAATGGTCACGCCGTTGGTCTGCGCCCATTCTTGCTCGGCGGTGGACGCGGACATGCTCTCCTGTCCGCGGCGGTAGACGATGTGCACCTCTTCGGCGCCCAGCAGCTTGCTTTGCACCGCAGCGTCCACCGCAGTCATGCCGCCACCAATGACCACCACGCGGCGGCCTACCGGCAAAGTGGAGAGGTCTTCTGTCTGGCGCAAGGTGGCGATAAAGTCCACCGCGTCTTGCACGCCGTTCAAGCTGTCACCGGGCACGCCCAGTTGCTGGGTGGTGGACAGGCCCATGCCGAGGAACACAGCTGCATAGTCTTTGCGCAGGGTTTCGAGTTGCGCCACGGTGTCCAGCTTCCAGTTGTTCTGGATGGTGATGCCGCCAATATCCAGCAGCCACTGGACTTCGCGCTGGGCAAAGTCATCCGGGGTTTTGTAGCTGGCTAAGCCGTATTCGTTCAGGCCACCGGCTTTGGGCTTGGCGTCAAACACCACCACTTCATGGCCTTGGCGGGCCAGGGTGTAGGCACAGGCCAAGCCTGCAGGGCCGGCACCTACGACAGCCACCTTTTTGCCGGAGGCGGGTGCGCGGGTAAAGACTTGGGGCTTGGCACTTTCCATCAGCGCGTCGACGGCATGGCGCTGCAGGCGGCCAATGGCCACGGGCCGGTCTTCCTGGGTGTTGCGCACGCAGACGGCTTCGCACAGGTTCTCGGTGGGGCAGACGCGGGCGCACATGCCGCCCAGGGGGTTGCTGTCCAGAATGGTCTGGGCCGAGCCACGCAGGTTGCCATCGGCAATGCGCTTGATGAAAGACGGCACATCAATGCTGGTGGGGCATGCAGTAGCGCAGGGGGCGTCATAGCAATACAGGCAGCGCTCGGCTTCCAGCAAGGCTTGCGACGCCGTGAAGCGCGGGGTGGCGTCGGCAAAGCGTTGGGCGTATTCCTCGGTAGCGAGGCGGCCTGCACGAACTTCGGCGGGAGAAGAAGAGGGGGTGGACACGCTGGCAACTCCTTAAAAAACTGACCGTTTGGTCAAGTCATGAGATGCATGCTAGCAATCCACGTGCCACGCTGTAACTAGGGGTTTGCACCATAAAACCGGCCCCAATCGGACGTTTATCGGCCGATTGGGGCGCGCCAGACCTCACGCTGGTGCATGGCGACCCAGTTTGGGGATCGGTACCTTCGCGCTCGAATGGACTCAGGAGAACACCGATATTGGCCGCGGTGCAGAAATGCTGGCGGCGCTTGTTTTGCGCGCGTTGTGCCTTAATGCGCGTCAGAGGTGCACACCGACTGAAGCCATTCGCTGAATAGCTCCACGGCGGGGCCGGCTTCGGTGTTTTCGGGCAGCACCAGGTAATAGTGGCGCTCACCGGGCAGTGGCGCAGGGTGCGCAAGCACCAACTCACCCCGTGCGAGCTCCGCCTCAATCAACAGGCGGGGCACCAAAGCCACACCCATGCCACAAGCGGCAGCCGACGAAGCCATGGAAAACTGCTCATAACGCGGCCCGGCAAACGCGTTGGGCGCTTCAATGCCTTGCGCCGAAAACCAGCTTTGCCAGCTGTCGGGCCGGGTGCTCTGCTGCAACAGCGGCAGCAACGCCACTTCTGCCGCACTCAATGCCTTGCGCCCGCGCAGCAAGGCCGGGCTGCACACGGCGATCACCTGTTCTTGCAAAAGCGGGTAGCAGCGCGTGCCTGCCCAATGGCGGATTTGCAACTCCGTGCACGCGAAGATGGCTGCATCGAACGAGGTGTCGTTGAACAGAAACGGGCGTGTGCGAGTCTCAATGTGCACGACCGTGTTGGCGTGCTTGGCGTGGAAGTCGGGCAGGCGTGGCAGAAGCCAACGGGCAGCAAAAGTAGGAACGCTGGCCAACTGCACTGCGCCGCCATGGCCACGGGTGGACATGAGGTCGAGGGTGTCTTGCTCCAGCCCGCGCAGCCACGACGCAACTTGGATGGCATAGCGCGTGCCCGCAGGGGTCAGCGCGACACCATGCCGTGTGCGGCGGAACAGCGCCATGCCCACCAACTCTTCAAGGGTGGTGATTTGCCGCGAAATGGCGCTTTGGGTGAGCGAAAGCTCTTGCGCTGCGCGGGTGAAGCTCTCGTGGCGCGCCGCCGCTTCGAAACACAGCAGGGCTTGGGTAGCAGGTATCTTGCGTCGCATGGGTGGCTTAAGTCGCGGGGTTACGGAGGGCTGTCAGGTCGCGAACGTGTTGCGCGGCGAGGCGGGCGGCTGTAAGCCGCTCTTCATCGAGGGTAGCGATGACCAGCGTCTCTTCTCGGCCTGCTTGTGCGAGGGTCGCACCATCAGGACCCGCAACCACACTCAAACCACCGTATCGCAATCCACCCTCGGTGCCAGTGAAGTTGGCGTAGGCCACAAAAACCTGGTTCTCATAGGCCCGCACCGGCACCAGCGAGCGGGCCACAAAGTCGTAGTCCGCCATGTTGGCCGTCGGCACCACAATCAGGTCTGCCCCCGCAAGCGCGAGTGCGCGGGTGGCCTCGGGAAACTCCACGTCGTAACAAATCAGCATCCCAACCTGCCAGCCATGGAAGTCGAAGATTCGGGCGCTTTGCGCCTCGGCGGCAAATTGGCTGCGGTCAAGCTCGCCGAACAAATAGGCTTTGCGGTAGTTCAGGCAGCGACTGCCCGACACATCGATCCACTGGGCAGCGTTGTACACGCGGCCGTCTGCGCCGCGCTCGGGGTAGCTATACACCACCGCCAGTTGGTGGCGCTGCGCAATGGCCGCAACTGTATCGGCCCAGGCTCCGTCTGCCGCCTGGGCCAGGCTCTGTACGGACTGCGCGCCAATAGCGTAGCCCGTGATGAACATCTCCGGGCACACCAGGAGGTGTGCTCCTGTACGGGCGGCGTCACGGGCCGCAGCTTCCAGCCGATCCAGATTGCCCGATACATCCAGAGGGGCGGAGGCACATTGCCACAGTGTCAGTTTCAGGGGGCTACGCACGCTATTCATTCGGGCAGCGCCATCGGGCCCAGGGTATCGAATACATCGCCGGGGCCGGGGTTGGCTGCATGGGTGTGACCGCCCAGATGCTGCACGATGCCCCACACGGCATTCAACGAAGTTTGCACCGCGCCCTCTACCTAAGCAGGTGTCCAGGACACGTCGTCCCCGGCGATAAAAATACCGCGTTGCTGGGGTGGCAACTGGTCCTGCTTGAAGTGGGCGTACATGCGCTGGTTGTAGCGGTAGTGCCCGGGCAGTGCGCCCTTAAAGGCGCCCAGAAAGTAGGGGTCGGCCTCCCAGGACACGCAAATCGGGTCGCCGATGATGTGACTGGCAATGTCCACTTTGGGGTAGATCTTCTTCAGGGCCTGCAAGGCCAGCTTGACGCGTTTTTCCGGAGTTTGCGGGAGCATCTTGAGGGCGTCGCCCATCCACGCATAAGACAGGCAAATTACGGCCGGTTTGTCCGGTCCGTTGTCAAACAGGTAGGTGCCGCGGGTGAGCCGGTCGGTGAGCGTCATGCTCATCACATCGCGACTGGTTTCCGGGTCTTTGTCTTTCCAGAATGGCCTGTCCACCATGACAAATGTCTTGCTGGATTGCATATAGCGGGTGCGGTCCAGCGCCATCCACATCTTGTGCGAGAACAGCGATTCTTCGACTGCAATCTGCGTAGTGAGCAACCAGCTCTGGCAAGTGGTCAGCACCGCGGTGTAGTGCCGTGTGTCGCCCCAGGTGTCCGTCACGGCGAGCCGGCCATCCGCTGCGCGGGCAATGGCGGCTATCCCGGCACGGGTCGCGCCTCGGTGCAGGCTCTGCAAAGAAGTACCAGCCGGCCAGTGCACCAGCTGGGTCGGAGCGTGGCGCCACAGGCCGTGAGGCACCTGGTCGGCCCCGCCCACGATCAGTCGCTGGTTGTCATCGCAGTTGGTCAGCACCACCCGCAGGATCTCCAGCATGGAGTTCGGGAAGTCCGAGTCCCAACCGCCGGTGCCGAAGCCCACTTGACCGAAGACTTCCCGGTGGTGGAAGGACAGCTTGGCAAAGGCCTTGGAGTTGGCGATGAAGTCGTAAAAGGTGCGGTCATCCCATAGCGGTACCAGCGCATTCCACATGCGCTTGAGCGTTGGCACATCCCGGTTGCGGGTGGCGTTTTGCATGTCGCTGAAGCGGGCATCGTCTTCGAGTGCCTGTGCCCAGGCGTCCGCTACTTCTTTAAAAATCGGGGGCAGGTCTTGCAGGCTGCGCGCGTAGTGGGTGTTGCCCTCCAGGTCGATGACTGTGCTGCCCGAGGCTGGCGTCAGGGGGTTGGGGAAGTCCCGTGTCTCCAGCCCAAGCAGGTGAACGTAGTGGTAGAACGCGGTGCCCGAGACGGGAAAGCGCATGCCACCCAGTTCCGCCACCACGTCCTGAGTACCCTCAAACACTTGCGAGCGCAGGCGGCCGCCCATCTTGGACGCCTCATAAATCACCGGCTTGAGGCCCAGCTTCATCAGCTCGTAGGCAGCCACCATACCGGCCATGCCTGCGCCCACAATAGCCACCTCTTCGCCCAGGCGGTGCGCAGGCAGCTGGCCCAGCCCGTCGGGGTGGTCGATCCAGTCGTCAAATGCGAAAGGAAAATCCGGGCCGAAGATGGTGACCGGCTTGCGCACATCAGGTGCGGTTGTCGTGGTGTTGCTCATGGAAAAGCTCTCCAAATTGGCGCGCACTATGGCATAGGTATGCATCGTGCGCAATACATCCTCGCCAAAGCGTCAAAAATCGACCTTATTCGGATTTAAAAATGAGTAAATTGCATGCCTGTGTGCAAAACGCTTGCTTGCACAGGCACTATGCAGGGGCTACGATCCCACCATTCCTTTCATCTGCCGGAGCACTCCATGAGCCACGCCGCCTTCAATTGGCAAGACCCTTTTTTGCTGGACAGCCAACTTTCTGATGACGAGCGCATGGTCCGCGATGCCGCCTCGGCGTATTGCCAGGACAAGCTGCTGCCCCGCGTGACTCAAGCCTTTCGCGATGGCAGCACCGACCCCGCCATCTTTCGCGAAATGGGTGAGTTAGGTCTCTTGGGTCTCACGATTCCCGAGCAATACGGCGGCCCCGGCCTGAACTACGTGGCCTACGGCCTGATTGCCCGCGAAGTCGAGCGGGTCGATAGCGGCTACCGCAGCATGATGAGCGTGCAGTCCTCCTTGGTGATGGTGCCTATCTTCGAATTCGGCACCGAGGCCCAGCGCCAGAAGTACCTGCCCAAACTGGCCACCGGCGAGTGGATTGGCTGCTTTGGCCTGACCGAACCCGACCACGGTTCCGATCCCCAGAGCATGGCGACCCGCGCCCAGAAGGTGGCTGGCGGCTACAAACTCTCGGGCAGCAAGATGTGGATCAGCAACAGCCCGATCGCCGATGTGTTCGTGGTGTGGGCCAAAGAGGTCAGCGAGGCCGGTACGGTCGGGCCGATTCGCGGCTTTGTGCTGGAAAAAGGTATGGCCGGTTTGAGCGCCCCGGCGATCCACGGCAAGGTGGGCCTGCGCGCCAGCATCACCGGCGAGATCGTGATGGACGGCGTGTTTGTGCCTGAAGAAAACGCCTTCCCCGAAATCCGCGGCCTCAAAGGTCCGTTCACCTGCCTGAACAGTGCGCGCTATGGCATTGCCTGGGGTGCTCTGGGTGCGGCTGAAGATTGTTGGACGCGCTCCCGCCAGTACACCCTGGACCGCAAGCAGTTCGGCCGCCCCTTGGCTGCCAACCAGCTCATTCAAAAGAAGCTGGCTGACATGCAAACCGAAATCGCATTGGGGCTGCAAGGCTGCCTGCGCTTGGGCCGCATGAAAGACGAAGGCACGGCTGCGGTGGAGATCACGTCCATACTCAAGCGTAACTCCTGCGGCAAGGCGCTAGACATTGCACGCATGGCCCGCGACATGATGGGTGGCAACGGCATCAGCGACGAGTTCGGGGTGGCCCGCCATTTGGTGAACCTTGAGGTGGTCAATACCTATGAAGGCACCCACGACATCCATGCCCTGATTTTGGGCCGTGCGCAAACCGGTATTGCGGCGTTCGCCAACTGAGGCGGGTATTACCCCACAGCCTGGCACGGGGGCATCGCATAAACTCCGGCGCACTCCTTCGCGCCTGATACTGCATGCCCCTCACCCCTGATACCGCTACCCCGCTCAGCAACGAACCTGTGACCCTGCTGGATGTCGCCCGTGTGGCGGGGGTGTCGCCGAGCACCGTATCCCGCATATTGAACGGCACTGCCAAGGTGGCACCCGCCAAGCGCGAAGCCGTCGAGGCGGCGATCGCCCAGCTCAAGTTCCGCCCCAACATCTTTGCCCGTAGCCTGAAGACCGGCATCACCATGACGGTGGGGGTGCTCACGCAATCCATTGAAAGCCAGTTTTATTCGCGTGCGCTCAAAGGCATCGAGGTGGGGCTGGAAGCCAGCGGCCATTCCCCCATCATCGTGAGCGGCCACTGGAATGCCCAGACCGACGTTGCCAGCCTGAAGCTGCTTACCTCGCGCCGGGTCGATGGCGTCATCATTCTGACCAGTGATATTGCCGACGACAACGTGCTCGACGTGGCCAAGCAACAGCCGGTGGTCATTACCGAGCGGGACCTCGAAGGGCCCAACCTGCGCTCCATCCATGTGGACCAGAAGTTCGGCGGCTATTTGGCGACCCGCCATTTGCTGGCTTTGGGCCACACGCGCATCGCCCATATTGCCGGTGTCGAAAACCGCGCGGATGCACAAGGCCGTTACCTGGGCTACCTGGAGGCCCATGCGGAGGCCGGTGTCGAGCCAGACCCGCGCCTGCTGGTGCGTGGCAACTTCACCGACAAAGGCGGCTTTGCTGCCGCGCAGCGCTTGCTGGACAGCGGTGTTCAGTTCACCGCGATCTTTTGTGCCAACGACGACACCGCACTCGGTGCCCGGCTGGCCCTTTACCAGCGGGGCATCCGGGTGCCTGAAGACGTGTCGCTGGTGGGCTTTGACGACATGCCCACTTCCAGCTTCATGACCCCGCCTCTTACCAGCGTGCGCCAACCGGTGTACGAGGTGGGCCTGTACGCCGCTCGCATGTTGCTCGACATGATGGGCTACCCGGCCGAGGCGGTGCAGTTGCCCCCGCTGGAGCTGATGGTGCGTGAGACGACCCGCACATGGCAGGCCTGAATCAGGCCTGAATCAGTAGCTCCCCAGATGCAGACGTAAAAAAAGGCCCGAGGGCCTTTTTTGTTTAGCGCTGGCGCTGGCTGGCAATGAACGCCCGGTAGCGCAAGGCGCTGTCTTTGAGGGTGCGCTGCTGGGTGGCGTAGTCCACATGCACCAGTCCGAAGCGTTTGTCGTAGCCGCAGGCCCATTCAAAGTTGTCCATCAGGCTCCAGTAAAAGAAGCCGCGCACATCCACACCCGCGACCATCGCCTCGTGCAGCGCTTGCAAGTGGGTCTGCATATAGGCCTGGCGGCCGGGGTCGTTCACGCGGCCATCCACCACCTTGTCGGCTTCGGCGAACCCGTTTTCCGTGATGTAAATCGGGGGCAGGGTGTAGTCGCGGTGAATGCCTTGCAGCAGGTCCGATAGGCCTTGTGCGTAGTTTTCCCAGCCCATGTCAGACACGCCATCCTTGTTGGGCGCTGGCACCGGTGGTGTGCTGGTGCTGGCCCAGATGCGGGTGTAGTAGTTGATACCCAGAAAATCCAGGGGTTGGGCAATGATGTCGAAGTCACCGGCTTCGATGTTGTCGGGCTGCGCCAACTCCGGGCCTTGAGGGTAAGCCTTCTTGAAGATCGGGTCCATGTACCAGCGCACAAAGCGGTCGTACTCCCGCTGGGCACGGGCTTGGTCAGCCGCGCTGTCGGTCGCGGCGGTAGTGGGGGACTGGTTCAGCACTATGCCCAGCGGTGCTTTCACACCTGCCGCGCGCATCGACTGTAGCGCCAAGCCGTGCGAGAGCAGCAGGTTGTGCGAGACGCGCAGCATGGCCGGCACATCTTTCTTGCCGGGGGCGAACACGCCTTGGTCGTAACCCAGAGTGGCGGTGCACCAGGGTTCGTTGTGGGTGGCAATGCTTGCGACGCGGTCGCCCAACAAGCGGCCCATGCGCTCGGCGTAGTCGGCAAAGCGGTAGGCGGTGTCGCGGGCTTCCCAGCCCTGTTGCAGGTCTTGCAGACCTTGGGGCAGGTCCCAGTGGTACAAGGTGGCAAAGGGGGCAATGCCGCGCTTTAACAGGCCATCGACCAATCGCTCGTAAAAGTCCAAGCCTGCGGTGTTCCAGGCACCATAGCCCAGGGGCTGCACCCGGGACCAGGCGATCGAAAACCGGTAGCTGTCCACGCTCAGGCTTTGGATCATGTCGAGGTCGGATTCGAGGCGGTTGTAGTGGTCGCAGGCCACATCGCCGGTGTCGCCGTTCACGACTTTGCCGGGGGTCTTGGAAAAGGTGTCCCAGATGGACGGGCCGCGCCCGTCTTGGGCGGCCGCGCCCTCGATTTGGTACGAGCTGGTGGCCACGCCCCAGCGGAAATCGGCGGGAAAAGGGGGCAGGGGGAATGTCTCGGGAGCGGTCACGGGGTGTCCTTGCATTATTCTCATTTGAAATCGTTTTCAGGTGTGAATTTTACGGGTGAAATTGGGCCTGTCAAACCAGCTGCAGAGGCTACTATGGGTTCCTCCACGCACACGAGCCGGTATGACCCACCCTAACACCCCCCAAGGCGCACTGTCGCACCTCAAAGTTCTGGATCTCTCCCGCGTATTGGCAGGCCCCTGGTGCACCCAAATGCTGGCCGATCTCGGGGCGGATGTGGTCAAGGTCGAACGCCCGGTCGCCGGTGACGACACCCGCCACTGGGGGCCGCCCTTTATGCCGGGCGCAGACGGCCAGCCCACCGCCGACGCCACCTATTTCACCGCCTGCAACCGCAACAAGCGCTCCATCACCATCGACATGGCCCACCCCGACGGGCAAGCCCTGATCCGGCAGATGGCAGTGCAGAGCGACATTCTGGTCGAGAACTTCAAGGTGGGTGGCCTCGCCCACTACGGCCTGGACTACGCCAGCCTCAAGGCCCTGAACCCGCGCTTGATTTATTGCTCGATCACCGGCTTCGGCCAAACCGGGCCGTATGCCGAACGGGCAGGCTACGACCTGATGATCCAGGCCATGAGCGGCATGATGAGCATCACCGGCCGTGCAGACGGAGAGCCCGGTGGCGGCCCACAGAGGGCGGGTGTGGCGATTACCGATGTGTTTACCGGCATCTATGCCACCAGCGCCATCCTGGCCGCGATAGAGATGCGCCACCGCACCGGCGAGGGCCAGCACATCGACATGGCCTTGCTGGATGTGGGCATGGCCATTCTGGCCAATCAGGCTGCGGGCTTTATCAACACCGGTGCCGAGCCCCAGCGCATGGGCAATGCTCACCCCAGCCTCGTGCCCTACCAGGACTTTCCCACAGCGGACGGCGCCATGCTGCTTGCCATTGGTAACGACGGGCAGTTCGCCCGCTTCTGTGCGGCGGCCGGTCGGCCGGAGTGGGCGCAGGACGCACGCTTCACCACCAACACCCTCCGGGTTGAGCACCGGGCTACGCTGGTGCCGCTGATGAGCGAAACCACCCGCACCCGCACCACCGCCGAGTGGATTGCACTGCTCGAAGACAAAGCCGTACCCTGCGGCCCGATCAACACCTTGGCCAGCGCGTTTGCAGATCCCCAGGTGCAGGCCCGTGGTTTGGTGCAAAAACAGGCAGTGGCCCAGGTAAATACTGCGGGTGTCGCTCCTGAAAACATAGCGACTGGTGCGTCAAAGGGGGCAGCAGAAATCTGCACCGTAGCAAGCCCCATGCGCCTGTCCGCCGCACCGGTACAGCTGCGTTATGCGCCGCCTGCGCTGGGCGAGCACACCACCGAGGTGCTGCGGGAATTGGGTCTGGACGCTGCGCGCATCCAGACCCTGCAGCAACAAGGCATTGTGTAAGGCAGTGAGCCTTTAGGCCGGTTTGCCCAGCACTTCCCAGCGTTCCAGCGCTGCCATCAGGGCTTCGTCAATCGCGGCATTGCGCTCGGTCAGCGCCATGGCGCGGGCGTTGTCCTTGGAGAACAGGCTGCCATCGGCCAGGGCATCGGCGATCTCTTTTTGTTCCGCTTCGAGGGCGGCGATCTGGTCGGGCAAAGCATCGAGCTCGCGCTGCTCTTTGAAGCTCAGCTTGCGGGCTTTGGCAGGGGCCGGCGCCGCAGGGGCTGTAGCGCTCACCTTGGCGGTGGCTTGCTCTTGTTTTTGTAGCTGCTCGCGCTCGTAGTTAAAGGGCTTGGCCGTGGTTTTGCCCTGAGCGGTGGCAATGTCGTTAGCGCGCTTGGTCTGGATTAGCCAGTCGCTCACACCGCCTTCGTATTCGCGCCACTTCGCATCACCCTCGTAGGCAATCGTGCTGGTGACCACGTTGTCCAGGAAGGTGCGGTCGTGGCTGACCAAGAACACCGTGCCGTCGTAGCTTTGCAGCAGGTCTTCCAGCAGCTCCAGAGTGTCAATGTCCAGGTCGTTGGTCGGCTCGTCCAGCACCAACACGTTGGCGGGGCGTGCAAACAAGCGCGCCAGCAGCAAGCGATTGCGCTCACCACCACTCAAAGAGCGGACGGGTGAGGTTGCGCGGGCGGGCGAGAACAAAAAGTCGCCCAGGTAGCTCTTACGGTGCTTTTTCTGGTTGCCGATCTCGATCCACTCCGAGCCGGGGCTGATGAAGTCTTCCAGCGTGGCATCCATGTCGAGCGCATTGCGCATCTGGTCGAAGTAAGCCACTGTCACGTTCGAGCCCAAACGCACCGTACCCCAGGGGCTATGGCCGGGTTCCGGCTTGGGGGCGTTGGCCGGGGCTGGGTCGGGCTGGTGCTCACCCAGAATGAGTTTGAGCAGTGTGGTCTTGCCGGCTCCGTTGGGGCCGAGCAAGCCGATTTTGTCGCCGCGCAGAATGGTGGCGGTGAAGTCCCGCACGATCTGGCGCTCTTGCTCGGTGCCCAAGCCAAAGGTCTTGCTCACATGCACCATCTCAGACACCAGCTTGCCGCTCTTGTCGCCGCTGTTCACGTCCATGTTCACGCTGCCGACCACATCGCGGCGGGCCTCGCGGTTGGCGCGCAGCTCGCCCAAGCGGTTGATACGCGCGGTGGCGCGGGTGCGGCGGGCTTCTACGCCTTTGCGGATCCACACCTCTTCCTGGGCTAGCAGCTTGTCAGCCTTGGCGTTGATGATGGCTTCTTGTGCCAGCTGCTCTTCTTTTTGTAGCAGGTAGGCGGCAAAGTTGCCGGGGTAGCTCATCAGCTTGCCGCGATCGAGTTCCACAATGCGGGTCGCCACGTTGTCGAGGAACGAGCGATCGTGGGTGATGGTGATGATGGAGCCCTTGAATTCCTTGAGCAGGCCTTCGAGCCACTCAATCGAGTCTAGGTCTAGGTGGTTGGTCGGCTCGTCGAGCAGCAGCACATCGGGTTGGGCCACCAGCGCCTGGGCAAGGGCCACGCGCTTTTTGGTGCCACCGGACAGGGTGCTCACTACGGCCTCAGGGTTCAGGTGCAGGCGTTGCAGGGTTTCGTTGACCCGTTGTTCCCAGTTCCAGCCGTCCAGCGTTTCGATTTCGCTTTGCATCGCGTCAAGGTCGCCCTCGCCCGCACAATACAGCTCAATCAGGCCGATGACCCTCTCCAGCCCTGCGCGTACAGCTACAAAAATAGTAGCATCAGCGTCGAGCACCGGCTCTTGTGCCACATAGGCGATGCGGGTGCCGCCCTGCACTTGCAGGGTGCCGTCGTCGGGCCTCTCCATACCGCCCAAAATTTTGAGCATGGAGGATTTGCCGGCGCCGTTGCGGCCGATGAGGCCAACGCGCTCCTGCGTTTCGAGGGAGAAATCAGCGTGGTCGAGGAGGGGGACGTGCCCGAATGCCAGCTGGGCGTCAAGAAGAGTAATAAGTGCCATGTGGCCCAGATTATCCCTGCACCGGCAAAAGCCCCGCCGGGGCTGGCGCCCGTCCTCGGGGCGGCTGCTTCAAATGACCCGGTTGCGCCCGCGTTGCTTGGCAAGGTACAGCGCCTTGTCGGCCTCGTTATAAAGGTGGTCAAAACTCCGGCCTTCGGCTGCAGTGGCGCTGGACAAGCCGAAGCTGGCCGTGATGTGCAGCATTTCGCCGTTCCAGTTCAGGGGGCTGGCCTCCAGGCGCTGGCGGATTTTCTCGGCGATGCGCCGGCCGGCATCCGCATGGGTGTGGGGCAGCAAAACGATGAACTCTTCGCCCCCAAGCCTACCGACCAGGTCGGTGCTGCGCACCGATTGCACACTGGTCTGTGCCACGTGGCGCAGCATGGCGTCCCCCGCAGGGTGGCCCCATGTGTCATTGATGCGTTTGAAGTGGTCGAGGTCGAACAGCAAAATCGTGGTGGCACTGCCCTGCCGGAGCGCACGCTTGAGTTCGGTGCTGCTGAGTTCTACAAAGGTGTTGCGGTTAAAGAGACCGGTGAGTCCATCCTGGCGGGTCAGGCGCTCGAGCTCGCGTTGCTTGGTTTGGAGCTCTGTGTTCACTCGTGCAACCTGGGCTCTTTGCATGGCGATGGTGGTGAAGTTTCTCCACAGCAGCACCGACAGGGCCCAGGCCATCAGGCAGGCGGTGAATCCGTTGAGCCGGATAGAGAGCAACACCCGCGGCTCGTCCTGAAAATGGCCCAAGGCGATGAAAAACCCGATGTAGGCCAGCGAGAACACGACCAGTGCTGCCACCGGCCGGAGGTAGAGGCCCACACTCACGCACAGGCACGCAATCAGAAAGGGGGTCACGCTGGGGGTGACCCACTGGTCCACGCACGCGATGGCCACCGCAAACCCGAGCAGAACCAAAGCCACAGGTGGCGCCATCCAGCGGGCTAGTGACCGGCGGTAACGCAAGCCTTTGTGGTGCGCCATCCAAGTCAGTGTCGCCATGGTCAGGCCCATCGCGAGATGCAAGCCACAAAGCGCCCACTCCCAAGGTGGAGTTTGGATGTCCGGGCTTTTTCGCAATGCCAGTAAGAGGAAAACCAGTGTGTGAAAGCTGTTAATGGCCACGATCAAGGGGCCTAGCCAACGGATGCGCTCCAGGCTCGCAGCACCGGCTTCATCCACCACCTGCGCATGCTCAACCTGCCAGCGCTGTGCCAATAAACGGAAATCACGGAGTAGGGTGCTAATCATAGGGCGTATGCACTTTAGCAGAGCCTCGTTGGTAGGATGAGTCTCCGATAAAACCCAACCCCGCAAGGAGCGAACTTTGACCTACATCACCCCACGCGCGCACGATTTAGGAGGCGGCTTCACGGTACGTCGGGTATTGCCATCGGTGCAGCGCCAGGCCATTGGCCCCTTTGTGTTTTTTGACCATTTCGGTACGGTCACCGCCCAACCGGGCGACAACCACGATGTGCGGCCCCACCCCCATATCGGGCTGGCCACAGTGACCTACTTGTTCGAGGGCGCCATGATGCACCGCGACTCGACCGGTGTGGTGCAGCGCATCGAGCCGGGCGCCATCAACTGGATGACGGCCGGCAGAGGTATCGTGCATTCCGAGCGCACGCCCGACGATTTGCGCACCGTCGAGCGCCACAGCCATGGCTTCCAACTCTGGTCCGCGTTGCCGGCAGAACATGAAGAGGATGCGCCCTCTTTTGTCCACACTCCGGCCAGCGAAATTCCGGTGGTGCAGTTGCCCGGGGTGACGGTGCGGGTATTGGTAGGCCATGCGTTCGGCGCTAGCTCGCCGGTGAAAACTTTGTCCCCGACCTTGTATCTGGCGCTGGAGCTGGAAGCAGGCGCTACTGTGACGTTGCCTGCGGCAGCAGTTGAGCGGGGCGTTTACAGTGTGGATGCCGCAGTTTCGGTAGCCGGTGCCCAACTCCCGAGTGGCCAGATGCAGGTCTTGCTGGAGGGCGAGGAGCCGGTGGTGCACGCGGATACGGCAACCCGCTTGATGGTGCTGGGTGGCGCGCCCCTGGGCCACCGCTTCATGGTGTGGAACTTTGTGTCCAGCCGCAAAGAGCGCATCGTGCAAGCCCAAGCCGACTGGGAGGCACAGCGCTTTCCCATGGTGCCCGGCGAGACTGAATTTATACCGTTGCCAGCACGTCGCCCTTGACCGTGGCGTGCGCTTGGGCAATGGCCTGCGCGGCAATATCCAAAGAGCGTAAGCGCAGGGCCGGGTCGTAGATGTCGCAGACCAGCATCAGCTCATCGGCTCCGGTAGCGGCGGCCATGGCGTGCAGGCCTTCGCGCACGGTCTCGGGCCCGCCGATCACGGCTTCGCCCAAAAAGTCTTGGATCGCGGCCCGGGCGTCGGGCGGGCATTGCTGCATAAAGCCGGGCACTGGAGGCGGCAGCGATTTGCGCTGACCGGTCAGAATGCCCAGCACGCGTTGGTAAATGCTGCTGGCCAGCCATTCGGCAGTTTCGTCGGTTTCTGCGGCGACCAGGGGCACACCCACCATCACGTACGGTTTGGCCAGTGTGACCGAGGGTCTGAACAAATTTCGGTACATCGCCACCGCTTGGTGCAGGTAGCGGGGCGCAAAGTGCGAGGCGAAGGCGTAGGGAAGGCCCATGTGGGCCGCCAGTTGCGCGGAGTACAGGCTCGAGCCGAGCAGCCAGATGGGTACTTGAGTGTCTGCCCCTGGCATGGCCACCAGTTTTTGGCCGGCTTGCATTGGGCCCAGCAGGGTTTGCAGCTCGGCGACGTCTCTCGGGAAGTCGTCTTCGTGTTCTACCTTGTTGCGGCGCAGGGCCCGCATAGTGGCCTGGTCGGTGCCGGGCGCTCGGCCTAGACCAAGGTCAATGCGCCCTGGGTACAGCTCTGCCAGGGTGCCAAAAGCCTCAGCCACGACCAATGGCGCATGGTTGGGCAGCATGATGCCGCCAGAGCCCACCCGGATACGCTGGGTACCGCCGGCAATATGCCCCACCAGCACGGCGGTGGCCGAGCTGGCGATCCCCGGCATGTTGTGGTGTTCAGCCAGCCAGTAGCGCTCAAAGCCCAAGGCCTCCGCATGCTGTGCGGTCTTCAAAGCGAGTTGCAAGGCTTGTGCGACAGTGCCGCCTTCACGGACGGCCACCAGATCGAGCATCGAGAGGCGGGGGCTTGAGGACTCGTACATCCCACCATTGTCGCGAAAGCGGTAAAGCCATGTTGCCGATAGTCCGATCGCCCTATTGTTGCGGTGCCGCAAAAAACGACAATTCGACTAATCTGAAATTTGATAGGAGAAGTTTGTGTACAAATCCTTGATGAAAAAAGCAGCATTCGCGCTCACGCTCGCAGCGTCTGCTGCAATGGCTCAAGCCGAGACTTTCAACATCGGCGCTTTGGGTAATACCTACCAAAACACCGTAGAGGTGTCAGGCACATTTGACGATCTGTACACCTTCACTTTGCCGAGCCAATTCACTGGCGTGACTGGTGGGTACTTGGCCGTGGACTACGCTGGTACAGGCTTGAATACCATTCTGGCATTTGGTCAAGGTACTCCCGGTGGAGGTCTAGCGACAGGTTTGATCCTCAATGAAAGCCTCGACGGCTTTGCTGTGGCCTCTTACCAATCTACATTCAACCTTACACCGGGTGGCACCTACTGGTTTCAGTTGGCGGGTGACGGCGACGCAGCGTCCTACACCGTGACATTGGCTCCGGTGCCGGAACCTGAAACTTACGCGCTTCTCTTGGCCGGTCTGGGCTTGATGGGTGCTGTCGCTCGCCGTCGCCAATCCAAATAATCAGGGGATCCGCATGAAAAAAACTATCCAAGCAATCGCAGCAGCAGCTGTGTTGGCAGCGGCTGCGAACAGCCATGCAGCTGGCACTAGCGTCTCCTTCGAAGAAGCCACCAACGGTGCATTCGCTGAATCCTTTGTGGTGACGCCTACGACGACCAACAAGCTCATTCTGCGTGTAACGGGTCTCGCAAGCCAGTTTTCTGCGCTGTCAGCGTCCTTGTGGTCCGGAGCTACCCAACTTGCGGCCTTTGGCTCTACCGATTTGGGCGGTAACCGCACTATTCTGATGAGCGATGCTGGAAACAACGCATTCATTTTATTGGCTGGCCAAGCCTACACCCTCAAGGTGACCGGTACTAGCACCGCATTGCCAAACACCGCCAAAGGTGCGGTAGTAGCTTTCAACGGAACCGTGAGTGCTGTGCCTGAGCCAGAAGCCTTTGCTCTGTTGCTCGCTGGTTTGGGCTTGGTGGGCGTTGCTGCCAAGCGCGGCCGTCAAAAATCTACGTAAACCAAGCGCCTTTGCTTCCGGAAGGCCTGCCTCGTGCAGGCCTTTTTGTTTTGGGGTGTCCGAGTGAATGTGATGGGTCCGAATGGACTATTGCTGCGACGCAGCATAGGGTTAATACTGGCTTTGTCACACATTCTCTGGGAGGCCTTATGAAGATCAAATTGCTGCTGTTACTCGCTGTGGCTGCGCTACCCGCTTGGGCAGTCCAGACTGCCGGCCACGACGCCATGCAGTTGGTGACGCCTGATGCCAGTTCCGGCGGTTTGGTATTGGCAGGCTTGGGATTGATGGCGACGATTGCGCGACGTCGTTTCAAGTAAGGACGCTTGCGGCTGGTCTGTACGGCCCCAACGAAAAAAGGCTTGTCGAATGACAAGCCTTTTTGCTTTTTAAAGGTCCGGGGAGCGTGCAAGCCCGGCGGTGGCCGGGCGCACGCCAGACTCAGCGGCTGCTCGGGAAGTTGAATACCGCGCCCTCACGCACGCCGGCACTCGGCCAGCGCTGGGTGATGGTTTTGCGCTTGGTATAGAAGCGCACCGCATCAGGGCCGTAGGCGTGCAGGTCGCCAAACAGGCTGCGCTTCCAGCCGCCGAACGAGTGGTAGGCCACAGGAACGGGCAGGGGCACGTTCACACCTACCATACCGACCAGGATGTTGTCCGTGAAGTAGCGCGCGGCTTCGCCATCGCGGGTGAAGATGCAGGTGCCGTTGCCATACTCGTGGGCATCGATCATGTCCATGGCCTCTTGCAAGGTCTTGACGCGCACCACACCCAGCACCGGGCCGAAGATCTCTTCCTGGTAAATCACCATGCCGGGCTTGACGTTGTCAAACAGGCACGGGCCGAGGTAGTAGCCGTCTTCATGGCCAGCCACTTTCAGGCCGCGGCCATCCACCACCAGTGTTGCGCCTTCTTTCACGCCCTGGTCCACATAGCCTTTCACCTTCTCGAAATGCGGCTTGGTGACCAGCGGGCCCATGTCCATGCCGGGCGCGGTGCCGGGGCCGACCTTCATCTTGGCGATTTCGGCCTTCAGGCCTTCAATCACCGCGTCTGCGGTGGCGTCACCCACAGCTACTACCAGCGGGATGGCCATGCAGCGCTCGCCGCAGGAGCCATAGGCTGCGCCCATGAGCGCGCTCACGGCGTTGGCCACATCGGCGTCGGGCATGACCACGGCATGGTTCTTGGCGCCGCCCAAAGCCTGCACGCGCTTGCCGTGCTTGCAGCCCTCTGCATAGATGTATTCGGCAATCGGGGTGGAGCCGACAAAGCTGATTGCTTTCACGCGCGGGTCTTGCAAGAGCGTGTCGACCGCTTCTTTGTCACCGTTGACCACGTTAAGCACGCCGGGTGGCAAGCCTGCCTCGAGGGCCAATTCGGCAATGCGCAGGGTGCTGGTGGGGTCGCGCTCAGAGGGCTTCAGGATGAAGGTGTTGCCGCAGGCCACGGCCATGGGCCACATCCACAGCGGCACCATGGCCGGGAAGTTAAAGGGAGTGATGCCAGCGGTCACGCCCAGCGCCTGGAACTCGGACCAGCTGTCGATAGCAGGGCCCACGTTTTTGCTGTGTTCGCCTTTGAGCAGCTCGGGCGCGTAAGACGCGTATTCCACGTTTTCAATACCGCGCTGCAGCTCGCCCAGTGCATCGCTCAGCACCTTGCCGTGTTCGGCGGTAATCAGGGCGCAGAGTTCTTCGGCGTGCTTCTCCAGCAGTACTTTCAGGTTGCTCATGACGCGGGCACGTTTGAGCGGAGGCGTGTTGCGCCAGGCCGGAAATGCGGCTTGCGCGTTGGCAATGGCTTCTTCTACCGTGGCTTTGGGGGCCAAAAGTACGCGCTTCTCGGCTTTGCCGGTGGCGGGGTTAAAGACGTCCTGGGCGCGGTCGCCGGTGGTAATGATCTTGCCGCCAATGAGGTGGCCTACGGTGGTGAGTTGGGTCATGGAGTGATTTAAGTGCCAAATAGGCTGCCAGCCCTTATGGAATATGCGCGAGCAGCTATAAAAAGAAGAGCGTGTGGGTCGACCGCCTTAGGCGGTTTCGTTGATGGCTTCGCCCAAGGCGTTCACCAGGCTGTCGATTTCGGCTTCGGTACTGATGAACGGTGGCGCCAGCGCGATGCAGTCACCTGCATAGCGCACATAAAAGCCTTTGTCCAGGCAGCGCATGGCCACCTCGTAAGGGCGCTTGGCAGGCTCGCCGGGCACGGCAGCCAAGGTAAAGCCTGCGGCCAGGCCCAGGTTGCGGATGTCGGTGATGTGTTTGGCGCCGCGCAGGCTGTGTACCGCTTTTTCAAAGTGAGGCGCCAGCGCGTTCACCCGCTCGATCATGTTGTCTTTGACCAGCAAATCCAGCGCCGCAATGCCGGCGGCGCAGGCCACGGGGTGCGCGGAGTAGGTGTAGCCGTGGGGGAACTCGAGCATGTAGTCCGGGCCGCCGGCCGCCATGAAGGTGTCGTAGATCTCCTTTTTGGCCACGGTCACGCCCAGGGGCTGGCAACCGTTGGTGATTTGCTTGGCTGCGTTCAAGATGTCGGGCACAACGCCGAAATAGGCGGCGCCGGTATAGGCCCCCAAGCGACCGAAGCCGGTGATGACCTCGTCAAAAATCAGCAAGATGTTGTTCTGGGTGCAGATCTCGCGCAGGCGCTGCAGGTAGCCCACCGGCGGCACCACGATGCCAGCCGAGCCGGACATGGGCTCCACAATCACCGCTGCAATGTTGGACGCGTCGTGTAAAGCAATCAGGCGCAACAGCTCGTCGGCCATGTCGCCACCCTTCTCGGGCAGGCCTTTGCTGAAAGCGTTGGAGGCCAGTTGGGTGTGGGCCAAGTGGTCCGCCTCGATGCTTTGGCCGAAGGTCTTGCGGTTGGCGGGCAAGCCCCCCACCGCGATGCCGCCGAAATTCACGCCGTGGTAACCCTTCTCGCGGCCGATAAACCGGGTTTTGCTGCCCATGCCCTTGGCGCGCCAGTATGCGCGGGCCATCTTGAGTGCGGTGTCTGCCGACTCAGAGCCGGAGCCGGTGTAAAACACATGGTCCAAGCCCTGAGGCAGCAATTCCACAATCTTGTTGGCCAACTCAAAAGACAAAGGGTGGCCGAACTGGAAGGCGGGCGAAAAGTCCAGGGTACCAATCTGCTTGCTCACGGCCTCGGTGATTTCGCGGCGGCTATGGCCCAGGCCTGCGCACCAGAGGCCGGAGAGGCCGTCGAAAATCTTTTTGCCGTTGGAGTCGGTGAAGTAAGCGCCCTGGGCGCTCACCATCATGCGCGGGTTGGCTTTGAAATCGCGGTTGCCGGTAAAGGCCATCCAGTGCGATTCCATCCACTCGCGGGACATAGGGAAGGTGGAGGTGCTGGTTACGGCCTCGCCGGTCGCGGTGCTGCTGGTGTCATTGAGCTTCATGGGAACTCCAGTGGGTGGGGTTGGTTGGCCTGATGAGGCGATGGTGCATTGTGGGTGGCTCTGTTACTCTTATAAAGTCACAAATAGCACTATTTACTTGCCGCTTTATGAAAGTAAATTCGCACACAAAAGCCAAAGCCGTTCTCGGCCAGATCAGCGATATGGATTTGCGCTTGCTGCGCGTCTTCAAGGCCGTGGTCGATTGCGGCGGAATGGCCGCCGCCGAGCTGGAGCTCAACATCGGCACATCCACGGTGAGCCGCCACATCAAAGACCTGGAAACCCGCCTCGGCCTGACCCTATGCCGCCGTGGACGGGCCGGCTTTGCGCTGACCGCCGAGGGCGAAAAAATCTATGCCCAGACCACGCAACTGCTCGCCGCGACCGACGCCTTTCGCAGCAGTGTGGACGAAATCCACCAGCGCATGGGCGGGCAGTTGCAGGTGGCGGTGTTCGACAAGACCGCCAGCAACCCCGCCAGCCACATTGCCGAAGCCATCGCTCACTTTCACGCAGAAGCGCCTGATGTGGGGCTGAATCTGCATGTGGCCACGCTCACGGCCATCGAGCGCGGGGTGCTGGACGGGCAGTTTCATGTGGGCATCATCCCCGGCCACCGTGCGTCGGATGTGTTGGACTACACCCCCTTGTTTGACGAGCACATGCTGCTGTACTGCGGCACCCGCCATGCGCTGTGGAACGCGGATCAGAGCGCCCTGAACTGGGAGACTTTGCCCGGCCACGAGTTTGCGGGGCTGGGCTACCACTCGCCCAACATGGAGCTGAGCCAGCGCATGCGCCTGCCGCGCCGTGCCACGGGGTTTGACCAGGAGTCGATCGCCACGTTGATCTTGTCCGGCCAGTTTCTGGGGTTTTTGCCCGACCACTACGCCGAGAGCTTTGTACGCCGCGGGCTGATGCAAGCCGTGCGGCCCGATTTGCTGAGCTATGCCTGCCAGTTTTTTGCCATCACGCGCAAGTCACCTCAGCCGAGTCGGGCGACGCTCGCATTTCAGGCTTGCTTGGTACGGGCGCACGGGGGGTAATTGCAGCGATTGTTTTCGCGTCCGCGTGGGGCGGGGGTGTGCGCTTACGCTCGTGTCCCCCGGCCGCTGCGCGGCATCCCCCTTGACCTCGCTTCAGCGTACACCCCCGCCCCACTCTAGAGGGTTTGCATTCGTCTGAGTAGGCACACCAAATCTGCCTCGGAGCTGGAGGGGTAGGCGCTCTGCACAGGTCAAGGAGGAGGCCGCAAAGCGGCCGGGGGACACGGAGCAGAAGGCCTACCCCGCTGGCGCCTCACCCACAAGGCCGGTAAACCACAGACCGAAAAACGGCGACGCAAGGCCTAGGCCCCGTAAAACTTGAAGTTCATCTCCGGCTTCTTTCCGTGAATCAGCTCCGCAATCGCCTTGCCCGAACCCGCTCCATGGGTCCACCCTAGGGTGCCGTGACCGGCATTCACCCACACGCCCTTGACCGGCGACTGGCCGATGTAAGGAATGTTGGTAGGGGTGGCAGGGCGCAGGCCGGTCCAGTAGTTGGGCTGGCCGCCTTGCTCTTCTGTGCGGGTGTCGCACACGCCGGGCAACACCTCTTCAATGCGGCGGGACAGCATGTGGCAGCGGGCTTTGGCCACGGGCGAATCCAGTGTCAGGTCGAAGCCGCCGACCTCAATCGTGCCGGCCACACGCAGCTCGTCGCCCAAGCGGCTAATGGCCACCTTCTTGGCGTCGTCAATCGTGGAGACCAGCGGCGCCAATTCGAGCTTCAAGATTTTGAAGGTGGCGCTGTAGCCCTTGCCGGGGTAAATCGGCAGGTTCACGCCCACGGTGCGCAATAGCGGAGCGGTGTAGGAGCCGGTGGCGACCACGACATGGTCAGCTTTGAGCACCTTGAACGACCCGGGCACGGTTTGGCCTTTAGCGCCCGAAGACAATGCGCGTACAGCTACTGATTTGATAGCGCCACCATCGGTATTGAGCTGCTCCACGCTGTACTCATACAAGAACTCGGCGCCCCGGGCGGCGCACAGCTTGGCCAGCTCTTGGGTGAACACCTTGCAGTCGCCGGATTCGTCGCTGGGGGTGATGGTGCCGCCCACGATCTGGTGGGCGAACTGGCGGTAGGCCGGCTCGATCTTCAGGAACTCTTCTTTGCTGATGACCTGGCGGTTCACACCGTACTTGCGCATCAGCGCAGCGGCGTCGCCCGCCGTGTCAAACGACTTCTGGTCGCAGTAGTAGTGCGCAATGCCGCGCTCCAGGCGGTTGTACTCAATGCCGGTGCTGGCGACCATGTCTTTCAGTGCGGCGTGGCTGTAAGCGCCAAGGGCTACGAGTTGCTGCACATTGCGCTCGAACGCTGCGTCATTGCAGTTGGCCAGGAACTGCAGGCCCCAGGTGTACTGGTGCAGGCCGGGGCCGAGAGGGTTCTGGGGGCGGAAGAGCAGCGGCGCTTCTTTGCTGAGCATCCACTTCAGGGCCTTGAGTGGCGCCTCTTTGGTAGCCCAGGGTTCGCAGTAACTCACCGAAATTTGTGCGCCATTGGCGAAACTGGTTTCCAGGGCGGCGTCGGCCTGACGCTCGACCACCGTAACTTCGTGGCCGAGTTCCAGCAAATGCCACGCTGTGCAAATGCCGATGGTGCCTGCGCCGAGAACAATAATTTTCATCTCCGCAGTGTCAGGCAAGCAGAAGCCTAGTAAAAGTAAAATTAACTGGATTGCGAAAACATTAGCAGCATTAATAAGATCACACCATGCGTACTTTCGACTCGGACGCCCTGGAATGCCTTGCCGCCATCGTGGAAGAGGGCGGTTTCGAACGCGCGGCGGTGCGCCTGTCCATCACCCAATCTGCCGTCTCGCAGCGCCTGCGCGCGCTGGAGGCGCAGGTGGGCACCGTGCTGCTGGTGCGCAGCCGGCCGGTGAAGGCGACCTCGGCCGGGCGATTGTTGATTAAACACGCGGTGCAGATGCGCTTGCTGCGTGCCGACTTGGAGACCGACCTCAAAGACCTAGCACCCAGCACCGGTGCGGTGCGCGAGGACGAGCGCATCTCGATTGCAGTGAATGCCGACAGCATCGCCACCTGGGCCCTGCCTGCGCTGGACCCGCTGGTGCACGCCGGTCTGCCGCTAGAGATCATCACCGATGATCAGGACTTCACACACGAATGGCTGCGTGAAGGCCAAGTGCTGGGCTGTGTAACCACCCTGAAGCAGGCGCTGCGGGGTTGCAAAGTGCAGTCGCTGGGTGCTATGCAATATGTAGCGGTGGCCAGCGCCGAATACGCCCAGGCGCATTGCCCCCAGGGCCTGACACCGCACAACTTCCGCAGCATTCCGTTCGTGGCTTTCAACCGCAAAGACGACTTGCCCACCGAATTTGTGAGCCGGGCGCTCAACCTGCGCCGTGTGTCCCTGAGCCAGCGCTTTGTCCCCAGCTCCGAGGGGCAAGTGCGCGCGGTGCTAGCCGGCTGGGGCGCGAGCATCGTGCCCGAGTTGCTGGTGCGCGGGCTGCTCGAGAGCGGGCGCCTCGTGAATCTGGCGCCCAGCTTGAGCCTGCCGGTCAATTTGTATTGGCACTGCTGGAACCTGGACTCCGAGGTCATCGACCGGCTGACCCACGCCTTAATCGAGGCCGCCAATCGGCAATTGACCGAGAAAACCAAGTAGTCATAAATTGACCTCTGCCTCTACTTTGCGACGTGGAGGGCCATAAAATAGACAGCATGACCGATATGCCTGTTTCTGATGCGCCCAAAGCGCCTGTCAAAGTGTCCTTCAAGAAGCAAATGCTGCAAGCGCGGGAGGACGCGATCATCCGCTCCGTCAACCTGCTGCTGGCAGAAAAAGGCTTCGAAGCCATGACCGTGGACGAGGTGGCTGCCAGTGTGGGCATTGCCAAGGCCAGCCTGTACAAGCATTTCCCCAGCAAAGAAGACCTCGCCGCTGCCGCCATGGCACACCTGATGGGCCAGGCACAGGCATTTCTGAATTCTCTGCCCGACGACATGTCGCCCCTGCACAAGTTGCGTGGTGTGGTGCGTTGGACCATGCTGCTCAAACTCGCGAGCGAAATGCCTTCACTCCCTAGCCAAAACTCCACCTTGCGTGCCACCTTGATGAGCCACAAGGCATACATGGATGGCTTGATGGACGTGAGCGACCGTGTGGGCGGCTGGATTGAGGCGGCCCAAGCCCAAGGCCTGATCAACCCGGCGCTGCCAGCTATCGCTGTGCTCTATACCCTGTATGCCCGCGCCTGTGACCCGGTGCTGGAGTTCTTGCGCATGGGCGGCCAATACACCGATGAACAAATCATTGATCTGGTGCTGTCCACCTGCTTTGATGGCTTAAATAGCCGCTAGCGCAGGCAGTAATTGCGCTGACCGCTATATTTTGTATAGCGGCTGGCGCTATTGGTTCAGCGACTCGAACCGCCACTCTACGGCTTGACGCAAGGTCTGGCCGGTCTCCAGCAGCTGCAAACCTGGGCGGCCTTCCATGTGGAACGCGTCAATCGGGTGGGTGACCGGCTCAAAGCAAAAGTGAGGCCCTTCAGTCGGGCGGTAGAGCAGGCAAAACCCATCGTTCCGGCCACGGGCCACGACAGCGGGGTCGCGCATGTGCAGGCGCAAGCCATGTTCTGGCCAGTCGATATGGGCCGCGCCGCTCCAACCTGCGTAGGCGTTGTCAATCAGGCTGCCACTCACCGCCATGCCGCGCCGAGGGTCCCACCCTTCCGGGAAATGCGCGGTGAATCCGGTGGGCATGGGGTCTGCGCCACTGAGCCAAACGCCCTCTACTTGCGCATGCAAGCGCGTCATGGGCGTGCGCACAAAGGCCGGGTGCTGTCCCAGACCGTAAGGTAGGCTGCCCGGGCCCAGATGGGTGACTTCCAGCAGCTGGTCCATGCCGTCACCCCGCAGCACAAAGCGCTGCAGGGCGCGGTAGTGGTAGGGGTTGCCATCAAAGTGGCTGGATTCGAGGTGCAGCTCCAGCGTGTCGTGGCGCGGTTGGCGGATCGCCCAGGGCTGCAGCCAGCCATCGCCGTGGATGGGGTAGGGCTCGCCCGCACGGTTAGGGCGCATGGGGTGATGGGCACCGGCATGGCTAAACCCGCCTTGCCCAATGCGGTTAGACCACGGCACCAAAGGGAAGGATGCCGTTGTGTACAGGTCTGCCACGCCGGCCCAGGGGCGCCAGATGTCTACCAAGCCCTGCCCCGCGTCGCGTTGCCAGGCGACCACGCTACCGCCCAAACCCGGAATCAGGCCCAAGCGCTGCCCCCCGTGTTGCAGCCAGTGGATCGGGTGGGAGGGGGCAGAAAGAGAGGTCATGGCGAATGGGGGGTAGTGGAGCTGGTTCGATGGCGTGCCGAGGGGCAGGGCTGGCGCATGCTAGTCCCGCAGACGCCGAAAAGAAAATCACAATTCAGGCTTCTGACATTGCAATATTGCAATGAATAAAACAAGTGACCACATTTAGTCTGCTGGGAAAACTAAATTAATAAATCCTTTAAAAACAACAATCTAGGGTAAACCTGAATCATTCGATTGATATCTGACTGATCTAAATATCTATTAGATTGATATCTTTTCGGCTCCTATGATGAGCGCTACTCCTTTCAAACACCGTAGCGTGAAAACGTTGCCTAGCTGACAAGGGAGGCCGAGTGGTCAAACGCGGGAGGCTGCTTTGAAATCGATTTCCCGCACTCACAAAGAAAGAGGAGACATCATGAACAACAACCGTCGGACCGTATTGGCATCCGCCCTCGCAGCATCCATCACCGCCGCTGTGCCCCTTAGCGCTTTTGCGCAAAAGAAGATCGTGGTGGGCTTCAGCCAGATCGGTGCCGAAAGTGAATGGCGCACGGCTAACACCAACTCCATGAAATCCGCAGCGGCAGCCGCCGGCATCGAACTCAAGTTCTCGGATGCGCAGCAAAAGCAGGAAAACCAGATCAAGGCCCTGCGCTCCTTCATCGCCCAAAAGGTGGACGTGATTGCGCTGACCCCCGTAGTGGAATCAGGCTGGGACACCGTGCTCAAAGAGATCAAGGATGCCAAGATTCCGTTGATCTTGATGGACCGCTCGGTGGATTCCAAAGACACATCCCTGTACGCCACCCACATCGGCTTTGACTTTGTGAAGCAGGGCGAGATGGCAGGCCAGTGGCTGGCCGACCGTGCCAAGACTATGAAGGGGGACATCAATGTGGTGGAGCTGCAAGGCACCGTGGGCTCTGCTCCCGCCATCGACCGCAAGAAGGGTTTTGAGACGGCCATCAAGGGCAACTCCAACATCAAGATCATCCGCTCCCAGACTGGCGACTTCACCCGCGCGAAGGGCAAGGAAGTCATGGAAGCCTTTTTGAAGGCCGAGGGCAAGAAGATCAATGTGCTCTACGCGCACAACGACGACATGGCCATTGGCGCCATCCAAGCCATTGAGGAAGCCGGTCTCAAGCCTGCCAAGGACATTCTGGTGATCTCGGTGGACGGCGTGAAAGGTGCGTTTGAAGCCATGATTGCCGGCAAACTGAACGTCAGCGTGGAATGCAGCCCGCTACTCGGCCCGCTGGTCATGGCGACTGCCAAAGACATCGTGGCCGGCAAAACCGTGGCACGCCGCATCATCGGCAAAGACGGTGTGTACCCCATGGAAACCGCGGCCAAAGAGTTCCCTAGCCGCCAGTACTGATCTCCTGTTAGTTCGCTTCGGTCATTCGTTTTGGCCTGCGGCTTCGGCTGCAGGCCTTTTTTCACGTAGAACATGACACACACACCACCAACGGCACAGGCTGTGGCACCGGTGCTGGAACTCTCCGGCATTGCCAAGCAGTTCGGACCCGTGCGGGCGCTCTCGGGCGTGGGACTGCGGCTGTATGCCGGTGAAGTCCATGCGCTGATGGGCCAGAACGGCGCTGGCAAATCCACCCTCATCAAAGTGCTCACCGGCGTCTACCAAGCCGATGAGGGCGACATGCGGCTCAACGGCAGCTCCATACGCGCCACCTCCACACTGGACGCCCAGCGTCTGGGTATCAGCACGGTCTACCAGGAGGTCAACCTCTGCGCCAACCTGTCGGTGGCAGAAAACATATTTGCCGGCCGCTACCCGCGCAAGGGGATTGCTGGCGCATGGGCCATTGACTGGCCGGCCATGCACCGCGACGCGCGCGCGCTGCTGGCGCGACTGAACCTCAATATCGATCTGAACCAGACGCTGGCCAGCTACTCCGTGGCGGTGCAGCAGATGGTGGCCATCGCCCGTGGCTTGAGTATTTCGGCCCAAGTCCTCATCCTGGACGAGCCCACCTCCAGCCTGGACGATGAAGAGGTCGAGCGCCTATATGGTGTGCTGCGCCAGTTGCGCGACCAGGGCATGGCCATCCTGTTTGTGACCCACTTTTTGGACCAGGTGTATGCGCTGTGCGACCGCATCACCGTGCTGCGTAACGGCGAGCTGGTGGGCGAGTACCCTGCGGCGGAACTGGGCCACAACGCCCTGATTGCCGCTATGGTGGGGCGTGAATTCGCCGCTGCGACCAACCCGGACTCTGCACACGATGCAACGCGCGCGCAAGCGCCGGAATGGCTGCAAGCCAAGGCCCTGAGCCGCCGTGGCCATGTAAAGGCCGTAGATCTCGGCATCCGACGGGGCGAAGTGGTGGGCTTGGGTGGCCTGCTGGGCTCGGGGCGTACCGAGCTGGCACGCCTGCTTTTCGGGCTGGACCGCAGCGATGCAGGCGAAATCAAGCTCGATGGCAAAACGGTGCGCATGGACTCTCCCGTCACGGCCATCCAGATGGGACTGGCCTTGTGCCCCGAAGACCGCAAGGCCGAGGGCATCATCGCCGAGCTCTCGGTGCGCGAAAACATTGTGCTGGCCTTGCAGGCCCGCCAAGGTCTCTGGCCCGCCATCGGCCGGGTACAGCAAACCACGCTGGCCGAGGGCTATGTCAAAGCCCTTGGCATCAAAACCGCTGATGTGGATACACCGATTGCGCAGCTCTCAGGCGGCAACCAGCAAAAAGCGGTATTGGCCCGTTGGCTGGCCACCCAACCCAGCCTGTTGATATTGGACGAACCCACCCGCGGCATCGACATCGCCGCCAAGCAGGAAATCATGAACGAGATACTGGCCTTGGCCAAACAGGGGATGGCGGTGCTGTTCATCTCCTCCGAAATGGAAGAAGTGGTGCGCGTCTCCGACCGCATCGTAGTGCTGCGCGACCGCGCCAAGGTGGGAGAGCTGGCCGGCGGCGCGAGCGACCAGGCGGTCTACGCCATGATTGCGGGGCAGGCATGAGCGCCGCGCCGGACCGCTCGAAGCAAGCTCGTACCGCAGCCCATCCGAGCGAAGGTGTTCCGATGAGCACGTCACCGTCATGGTGGAAGCGGGTGCAATCGCACCCCCTGCTGTGGCCGGTGGTCACGCTGGTGCTGATTTTGATGGTCAACGCCAGCCTCAACCCCGGCTTCTGGATGCTGCAGTGGCGCGACGGCCACCTGTATGGCAGCGTCATCGACATCCTGAACCGTGCCGCACCGCTGATGCTGGTGTCGCTGGGTATGACACTGGTGATTGCCACGCGTGGCATTGACATCTCGGTCGGTGCCACTGTGGCCATCAGTGCCGCCGTGGCGGCTCTGATGGTGGGCGGCAAACTGGTGATTACCGATGGCGTGGCGCAACACATCAGCCGCTTTCCCATGTGGTTGGCGATTGTGTGTGCGTTGCTCACGGCGCTAGCGTGTGGGCTGTGGAACGGGGTGCTGGTTGCCAAAATTGGTTTGCAGCCCATCATCGCCACGCTCATCCTGATGGTGGCGGGGCGCGGTGTGGCGCAGTTGCTGACCGACGGGCAGATTGTCACGGTGTACTACCCGCCGTATTTCTACATTGGCAGTGGCTACCTGTGGGGCTTACCGTTTGCGCTCTTCATTGCCGGCTTTGTCTATGTCTTGATGCATCTGGCTGTCACGCGCACCGCGCTGGGCTTGTTCATCCAGGCCATCGGCATCAACCCGGCAGCGGCCCGCGTGGCCGGTGTACGCGAGCGGCTGATCAGCATTTGTGTGTACGCCTTTTGCGGGCTGACGGCGGGCATTGCCGGGCTCATCATCAGCTCCAACGTCAAGAGTGCGGACGGCAACAACGCTGGCAACCTGCTGGAGCTGGACGCGATTCTGGCCGTCACGCTGGGCGGCACCCTGCTGACCGGCGGGCGCTTCAGTCTGGCCGGCAGCATGATAGGCGCGCTGATCATCCAGACGCTTACGTCCACCATCTATTCCATCGGTGTGCCGCCCGAGATCAACCTCGTGGTGAAGGCGGCCGTGGTGTTCGTGGTCATGCTGATGCAGTCTGCCGAGTTCCGCCGCGCGGTGCGCGGCTGGGTGGTGCGTCCTGCCGCAGGGAGCCACGCATGAAGCTCCAGAGCAAATACATTCCTCTGGCGGCCACCATCTCGCTGTTTGCCGCCATGTCGGTGTTCGGTGGCGTGTCCTACACCGGCTTTTTCTCGGCCCAGGTGTTTCTGAACCTGTTGATTGACAACGCCTTTCTGGTCATCGTGGCGGTGGGCATGACCTTTGTCATCCTGTCTGGCGGCATTGATTTGTCGGTGGGTTCGGTCGTGGCGCTCAGCACCATCGTGCTGGCCAAGCTGGTGCAGCACCTGCATTGGGACCTGATGGTCGCGATTCCGCTGGTGCTGTGCATGGGTACGTTGTTCGGTGCCTTCATGGGCTGGCTGATCCAGCGCTTCCGGCTGCAGCCTTTCATCGTCACGCTGGCGGGTATGTTCCTAGCGCGCGGGCTGTGCTACCTGATCAGCATCGACTCCATCAGCATCACCGACGAGGCCTACACCGTGCTGGCGCAAACCCGGCTGCACCTGTGGACGGACGGGCCCATGGTGTCCATCAGCGCGGTGCTGGCGCTGGCAGTGCTGGCTGCTGCCGTGTTTGTGGCCCACGGCACCGAGTTCGGCCGCACGGTGTACGCCATTGGCGGTTCCGAGCATTCTGCCGTGCTCATGGGGCTGCCGGTGGCGCGCACTAATGTGCTGGTGTATGCACTGAGCGGCTTTTGCGCAGCGCTGGGTGGGGTGGTATTTACCTTCTACATGTTGTCAGGCTATGGCCTGCACGCGGTGGGGCTGGAGCTGGATGCGATTGCCGCTGTGGTGATTGGCGGCACCCTGCTCAGCGGCGGGGTGGGCTACATGGCGGGCACGCTGTTCGGGGTGCTCACGCTGGGCGTGATTCAGACCTTGATCATGTTTGACGGCTCTTTGAGCTCCTGGTGGACCCGCATCGTCATCGGGGCTCTGCTGTTTGTGTTCTGCGTGCTGCAGCGGGTGTTTGAAGCCGGTCGCAAGCCGGGGGCTTGAGATCTAGAGTCAAATGGGCCGCTAGCGCTTATAAAACATGCGCGAGTAGCTCCTGAATTTATAGCAAATTAGATAGGAAATCGTTATGCAATACCGTCCTCTCGGCCGCACCGGCTGGAATGTTTCCACAGTGAGCTTCGGCGCCTGGGCCATTGGGGGTACCTGGGGCGAGGTCGATGACAAGGACTCCATGGCTGCGCTGCACCGCGCGCTCGACCTGGGAGTGAACTTCTTTGACACCGCCGATGTGTATGGCGATGGCCGCAGCGAGCGCCTGCTGGCCCGCTTGCGCAAAGAGCGCAGCGAACCGTTTTATGTGGCCACCAAAGCCGGCCGTCGGCTGAGCCCGCATGTGGCCGCCGGTTTCACCCGCGCCAACCTGACCGCTTTTGTGGAGCGCAGCCTCACAAACCTGCAGACCGAGGCGATCGACTTGCTACAACTGCACTGTCCGCCCACCGAGGTGTTCTACATGCCAGAAGTATTTGGCGTGCTGGACGACTTGGTGAAAGCTGGCAAGCTGCGCCACTACGGGGTGAGCGTCGAGAAGGTGGAGGAAGCGCTCAAAGCGATTGAGTACTCCGGCGTGCAGAGCGTGCAGATCATCTACAACCTGTTCCGCCAGCGCCCGGCTGAGCTGCTGTTCGAGCAAACGCAAAAGCGGGGCGTGGGCATTCTGGCGCGCCTGCCGCTTTCCAGCGGATTGCTCAGCGGCAAGATGAGTGCCCAAAGCACCTTCGCCGAAGACGACCACCGCGGTTTCAACCGCGAAGGCGCGGCGTTCGACAAAGGCGAAACCTTCTCGGGGCTGGACTTTGCGGTCGGTCTGCAGGCAGTCGAGGCCATGCGGCCGTTGGTACCAGCAGGCATGAGCATGGCGCAAATGGCCTTGCGCTGGATCCAGATGCATCCGGCCGTGACCTGCAGCATTCCGGGCGGCAAGAATCCGGCCCAAGTGAGCGACAACGTAGCCGCCGCAGATATGCCCTTGCTCAGCCGCGCCACGATGCAGGCCTTGGCGGATGTCTATGAGCAGTACGCCAAACCCCTGGTGCACCAGCGCTGGTGAACTGTGCCGGTGAACAGCGCCGGTATGGCCCGCGGTGCTTGAGCCGGTAGACGTTAGCGGACCAGTAAGACCGGCGTTTTGCAGTGGGCCAAGACTTGGGTGGCAACGGAGCCCATGACAAGGTTGCCGAGGGCACTGTGGCCGTGGGAGCCCATCACCAAAAGGTCAAACTGCCCGTCCTCTGCCAGCTTGCCGATCAGGCTGCCGGCGGGGCCTACCTTCCACTCCACCTTGGCATCAATGCCATGGCGTTTCAAAAATTTGGTGGTGGTCGACAGTACCTTGGCTGCTTCTTCCGCGTGGTAGGCATCCACGGTGCTTTTGCCGAGCGCCGCTTTGGCCCGTGGGGGCAAGGCGGTTTGGGCGTTGAACACGGTGTAGTCGTGGCCCGGAGACAAGAGCGCTTCATGTGTGCTCAGGTAGGCCAGCATTTTTTTGCTGTAAGTGCTTCCATCGACAGCGAGCAAAATCTTCATGGTTATCTCCTGGTTGTGGGGCCAGTGTAAAAACAGCTCCTGACTGCGGATTTGCGCTAAGTCAAGAAACCCCCCTCTGGAGGCATGTATGTTCACTGCAATATCTACCCGGCGCCGTAGCTCTTTGAAATGGTTGGGCGCCAGCGCGCTCGCGGCCATGTTGCCAGCCGGCGAGGTGCAGGCGGCCGACCGCCCCGCGTTGATGCTGGCCACCGAGCACACGGCCAGCTTTGCCGGGGGTGATGCTTGGGTTAGCGAAAAATACGATGGGGTGCGCGCCTATTGGGATGGCCGGCAATTGCTCACACGCGGCGGCCATCGCATAGAGGCGCCCGCATGGTTTACTGCGGGCTGGCCCGCCACGCCGCTCGATGGCGAGCTGTGGGCGGGCCGCGGGCGCTTTGCCGAGGCGGTGTCCACTGCACGGCGGGAGTCTCCCGACGATGCCGCCTGGCGTGGCCTGCGGTACATGGTGTTTGACTTGCCTGCGCACGGTGGGCGCTTTGAGGTCCGTTACGCAGCGCTACTCGCCGCGGTGCAAGCCCTGCAGCAAGCGTGGGTGCAGCCGGTACTGCAAAGTCCTGCCCCGGATGCAGCGCCCTTGCAAACACTGCTGACTGAGACCACCCGTGCCGGTGGTGAGGGTTTGATGCTGCACCGAGCCAGCGCGCTGTATCAAGCAGGCCGCTCGGCAAATTTGGTCAAGCTCAAGCTGTTTCAAGACGCCGAAGCCCGCGTGCTCTCGCATGTGGCGGGGCAGGGGCGCTTGCAAGGCCGTACCGGCGCGTTGTGGGTGGAGTGGCGTTACACCGAGGGTGCCAGGCCGCACCGATTCAAACTCGGAAGCGGCTTCACCGATGCCGAGCGCGCGGAGCCGCCGGCGGTGGGCAGTTGGGTCACGTTCCGCTACCGGGGCCTTACTGCGCAGGGGGTGCCGCGCTTTGCCAGTTATTTGCGGCCGGCTGCCGCGATGGATTTGTAGCGGGGGAGTGTCAGACGTCGATCAAAAAGTCTGATCGAAAGCCCAGTTGCTCGTTTTTGCGCACATAGCCCAGCGGGTTGGCCACGACACGGCAGCGGCCTACGCGGTAATCGCTCGGGGCGTGCAGGTGGCCGTGTAGCCACAGGTCTGCTGCGGGGAGCAAATCGTCCAGCGCATTACAAAAGCCTGCGGTGCCGGGCACCATGCCGTAGCGCGGATCGGCACTTTTTAAACTGGGGGCAAAGTGGGTCACTACCACCGTTGGCCCATCGTGCGGCGCTGCGAGGGCCGCACGCAGCCATGCTTGGCAGTTCATCGCCTGCTCCCGCAGGCCTTCTGCCAGCCAAGGGGCACCGTGGCGAGAGACCAAGGCTTTCTTCAGGTAATAGTTGGCAGCGCGGAATGCCTTTTCTCGCGCCTTGAGTTGCCGCTCGGGTGACTCACTCGCGGCCAGCGCATCAAAGTCGGTCCAAAGCGTGGTGCCAATGAAGCGCACGCCGTGTATCACCAGAGCCTCGCGCTCCAACCACTGAACGCCTAAGCGGGCACATGTCGCGCGCAGGCGCGTGTGGGCCTCGTCAAAGTCGAGGGTGTCGTACTCGTGGTTGCCGGGTACAAACAGCACCGGCACCGGCCAGCCGTGCAGGGGTGAAAAGCGCTCCAGTCCGAAATCGTCTCCCGCCAGCTGGGACCCAGGCTGGTAAGAGCCGATATCGCCGGCCAGCACCAGCAGGTCAGCGCCGGGCAGCGGCGTGGCTTGCCAATGCGGGTGCGCCTCTAGGTGGAGGTCTGAGAGCAGTTGAATCTTCATGCTGAAAAAATGGTTTGGCCCAGCGCTGCCACCTGGGTTCGCAGCCAAGCGTGGGGGCTGGCACCGTCGAGGCGTTGGTGCCACAGTGCATCGACCTGGATAGGCGGCACGGCAAACGGCAATTCGCGGATCACGAGTTGATCGGCATAGCCGGTCACATTCACAAAATGGCGCGGCAGCACCGTCAGCAAGTCGGACTGCACCACCACCTTGCCTGCCGTAAAAAACTGGTTCACCGTGAGCACGACCCGGCGCGTGCGCTTGAGACTGACCAGCGATTCGTCAATGAAACCGAAAGCCCGCCCCGAGAAGCTCACCAGCATGTGCGACGCCGCGCAGAAGCGGTCCAAGGTTAAATCGCCCATCGTCAAGGGGTGGTCCTTGCGCATGACGCACACATAGTCGCCCACAAACAGGCGGTGGTGGAGAAAGGTCTCGGCAGCGCCGGCCTGTGCACGCGCGGTCAAGTCGGCTAGCACCGCCGGGAAGTGGCCGATGGCCAGGTCTGCCCCGCCTTCTTCCAGCACTTTGCGCGGGTCGCGGGTGGTGAGCGGCACCACCCGCAGCGACACGCCCGGGGCATCCCGGGCCAGCACTTTGACCAAGCCGGGCATCAGCTCCGCCGCGGTCGCGTCAGCCATGGTGAGTACAAAGGTCGTGGTGGCACCGGCGGGCTCAAACACGCTGGGGGCCAGCGATGCTTGTAGCTTTTGCAGCGTCTCGCGGACTGCCGGCCAAAGCTCTTGCCCGCGCGCGGTCGGCTCCAAGCTACGGCCGTTGCGTACTAACAGTTCATCGTTGAGCGCTTCGCGTAATCGGCGCAAGGCGTTGCTGACCGCTGGTTGCGTGAGGTTGAGCTGGGTGGCAGCCCGGGTCAGGCTGCGCTCAGACATCACCACATCAAAGACCTTGAGCAGGTTCAAGTCGAAGGTGCGGAGGTTGATGCGGCTGGTGGGCATGTTTAACTATAGATCTCGTGAATACCAAACATCACCAACATAAAGTTGAACAACACTAGTGGAAACCCTATGATTCGCTCACTTCAAAAATTTCTATCCAGTGAGCATCAACCTTTTCAAGGAGTTTGCCATGACACCTGTTACCTCTACCCCCTATTTTTCGTATTCCACCGCTCAGCCCCGTGCCACCCGCGTACGCCGTGAAACCGTGGAAGCCTCCCGCACTCTGTCCGGCATGCTGCTTGCCGCCGTACTGTCCGCTTTGTTGGTGGTTGCAGACCAAGTGATCGACACTTGGGTCGACGGCCACATGTTGGCAGCTTGGGTCGCGTTGTGGACTGTGGCTTTCGCTGCTTTGGCTTTGTTGGCACCTCCCCTGCGCAAAGTGTCTTCAGGTTTGGCCACGTTCATTGCAGTGGCTGTGCAGTCCTACAAAGTGCGCCGCATGGAAGAAAAGATGTGGGAATATGCCCACCACGATCCCCGCATCATGGCCGAATTGCAACACGCATGGTTGCGCAGCCAGAGCCAGATCTGACATGACTCCGTGTTGATTCCGACCCTCGCTCACGGGTCGTGACGAAAAAAGCCACCGCAAGGTGGCTTTTTTGTTATGTGGCGGGCTGCAGCGGTGTCCACTGCGCCCGGCTCTGGGTGTGTCCCTCAGGCAGCTAAACGCTGGGCCAGTTGGGTTTTGGTCTCTTCGAGTTCCTTCGGCAAATGGTAGGCCAGTTGGCTGAACAGTTCGGTGTGCAAGGCGATTTCTGCCTTCCAGTCGTCTTTGTTCAGGCTGGTGACGGAGTCAAACTGTGCTTGAGTGAAGTCCAGTCCGGTCCAATTGATTTCGCTGTACGCAGGGGCCACGCCGAAACCGGTCTCAACGCCGGCGGCTTTGCCTTCCAGGCGATCGATCATCCATTTCAGAACCCGCATGTTTTCGCCATAGCCGGGCCAAACGAATTTGCCGTCTTCACCCTTGCGGAACCAGTTGGTGGTGAAGATCTTGGGCTGCTTGGCACCGCTACCGGCCAGCTTGGAGCCGATGTTGAGCCAGTGTTGGAAGTAGTCGCTCATGTTGTAGCCCATGAAAGGCAACATCGCAAACGGGTCGCGGCGCACGATACCGGCCTGGCCGGTCGCTGCTGCGGTGGTCTCAGAACCCATGGTCGCGGCCATGTAGACGCCTTCGGTCCAGTTGCGCGCTTCTGTGACCAATGGCACAGTGGTGGAGCGGCGGCCACCAAAGATGAAGGCGTCAATCGCCACGCCGTTGGCATCGTCCCACTGGCTGTCGAGCGCAGGGTTGTTGCCGGCGGCGACCGTAAAGCGGGCATTGGGGTGGGCGGCTTTGGCGCCGGTTTCTTTGGCGATGGCGGGAGTCCAGTCCTTGCCTTGCCAGTCAATCAGGTGGTCCGGCAGGCCGCCTGTGTCTTTCTCCATGCCTTCCCACCAGATGTCGCCATCATCGGTCAGCGCGACGTTGGTGAAAATCACGTTCTTGTCCAAGCTGGCCATGCAGTTGGGGTTGGTGTGGTAGTTGGTGCCGGGGGCTACGCCGAAGTAACCTGCTTCGGGGTTGATCGCATACAACTTGCCGTCGGCATTAGGCTTGATCCAAGCAATGTCGTCACCGATAGTGGTGACCTTCCAGCCTTCAAAGCCAATGGGTGGCACCAGCATCGAGAAGTTAGTTTTGCCGCAGGCGCTCGGGAAAGCCGCTGCCACGTGGTATTTCTTGCCTTCGGGGCTGGTCACGCCCAAGATGAGCATGTGTTCTGCCAACCAACCTTGGTCACGCCCCATGTTGGAGGCAATACGCAGTGCAAAGCACTTTTTGCCCAACAGTGCGTTGCCGCCGTAGCCGGAGCCGTAGGACCAGATTTCACGGGTCTCGGGGTAGTGCACGATGTACTTGGTCTTGTTGCAAGGCCACTTCACATCAGCTTGGCCTTCTGCCAAAGGTGCGCCTACGGTGTGCACGCAGGGCACGAAAGCGCCGTCTACGCCCAATACGTCATACACGGCCTTGCCCATGCGGGTCATGATGCGCTGGTTGACCGCTACATAGGCGCTGTCAGACAACTCAATGCCGATGTGCGCAATATGCGAGCCCAAAGGGCCCATGGAGAAGGGAACCACATACATGGTGCGGCCCTTCATGCAGCCGTCAAACAGAGCGGGTGTGCCGTCGGCCTGGCCGGTTTGCAGAATCTTGCGCATCTCTGCAGGGGCCATCCAATTGTTGGTAGGGCCGGCGTTTTCTTTGCTCTCTGCGCAGATGTACGTGCGGTCTTCCACGCGGGCTACGTCGGTCGGGTCGGAGCAGGCGAGAAAACTGTTGGGGCGCTTGAGCGGGTTGAGCTTTTTGAAGGTGCCTGCGTCGACCAGTTGTTGGCACAGGCGTTGGTACTCTTCTTCGGAGCCGTCGCACCAGTACACGTCTTTGGGTTTGCACAAAGCCACCATGTCGGCTACCCAAGCGACCAAGGCCGGGTTTTTGACGTAGCTGGGAGTGTTGAGGGACAGGCCCTGCATCACGGGTGCGTTCATAAAAAGCTCCTAAGTTTGAAAATCGTCTTTTCAAAATCAGGTGCTGCCATGCGCTCAGCCACGAACTTTGAGAAACCGGCTTTCGTCCGACGCATTGGCATTACGGCCTCTGTATCAGGAGCCTGATTCTATGAACTCGTTCTGAAGTTACAAAGCGATTACTGCTGAACTTTATGCAAAAGATGCATTGGTTTATGTGTATAAATTCAAGGTCTGAAAAAAAGGCGAGAAGTCCTCGCCCTATAGAAATTGCGGTGCCTGCTCAGGGCGCCGTCAATGCTTTTTCAATCTCGGCGATCAGCTTCGGGTCTTCCGGGGACGTGTCACTGGGGAAGCTGCCCACCACTTTGCCGCGTCGGTCCACCAAGTATTTGTGAAAGTTCCAGCGCGGGAATTGGCCCGTTTGTGCCGCCAGCTCTTTAAACAGGGGAATCGCCTGCACGCCAGTGACGGCGCTTTTCGCGAACATCGGGAATTTCACCCCGTAGGTGTTGAAGCACAGGTCTGCAATCTGCTTGCTATTGCCGGGCTCTTGTTGACCGAAATCGTTCGATGGGAAGCCCATCACCACCAAGCCGCGCTGCTGAAAGCGGGCATATACCTTTTCAAGGCCCTGGTATTGCGAGGTAAAACCGCAATAGCTGGCGGTGTTCACGACCAGAGCCACTTTGCCGCTGTACTGGCACAGGTTCTGGGGACTGTCGTCTTGCAGGCGGGGCAGGTTCTTTTGCCAGAGGGCAGGGCAAGCTGTTGCCTTGCTATCCAGTGGCGTAGCCGCAGAAACGCCTGCTGCTATGCACAATAAAAAAGCGGCCGAAGCCGCTTGTTGGATGCCGGAGGCCATCAGGTCCGCCCCTATCAGGCCATGGACACTGCAATGAACGCCAACAAAAACATCAACACGGCGCCCACGATGGGTAGCACGATGGGCATCAAAGGCACTACCTCGTCCACCGGATCGGCGGGGTGGTTGTCATCGGAGTGAACGGGTGCAGACATGGTCGATCCTCAGGGTGTCGTTGGTATGGGCGGATTTTAGCGCCAGCAACCCATTTTGGTTGAAATATGGCGCTGAGCGCTTTGAGATGGGTACTTCACACCTGTCAAAGACTGCGTTATCGTGGTTACAGCACAAGCCTGTGCCGGAGGCGTTGGATGACCAAGCGTTCTATGTTTATGCCCCAAGGTGGGCACCTGATCCCGTCGCCGGGGTTGGAGCGCGCGCCTGTTCTCGACTTGATGTGCTCCCATTTCGTGCTGACATTGGCGGCCCGGCAAGGAGCGGGGTTCAATGTGCGGCGCGATTTCAATGGAGTCGTCGGTCTGGCTGGCCGCCATTTGCTGTGGCCGGTGTCTGTGTTGGGCCGGCTCCGCGAGTTTCTGGGGCGGCGCTGCTTGGGTAATGAGCTTTGGCGGGGCCACGAGTCTTTGTGCGCCACAGAATTTTTGGAGCGGCACGGCGTTTGGTGCGGTCCCTACGATGAAGCCACGCTCTTTTTCTTCCTTGACGAGTATGTCAAAGACCAGCCGAAAGACTTGATATCTGTGCTGGCCGTCACGGGCGAGTGGCTGAACGGCGCTCTGAAAAAGCAGTCCACCCTCGTCGAGAAAAACATCAACGCACTTGCCGGCTTGTTGCAGCTCAACAAGGCAGAGCGGGCCTTGCTGCTGTACGGTACCCTTGCTCGCTACCAGCGGGATATGCGCAACATCCTGGTGGAGTTCAAAGTGAACAACGCCGCCGAGGCCTATGCCGCCATTGCCGATGTTGCCCATGTCAATGCTCAGGAGCTGGGCGAGGCCTTGCGCGCCGGCTCCCGCTTGGAGCGGATCGGGCTGGTCGAAAATCTAATCTCGGAGCACAACATCACCGACTTGGCCGACCTCATGAAGGTCAGCGAAAAGCTCCCGCCGGTGCTCATGCGGCAATACCGCGACCACGCCGAGTTGATGGCGGTTTTTACCCGGCTGTCGAGCAAAACAGAGCTGCGAATGCAAGACTTCGACTTCGTGGCCGAAGACGCCGCGGTGCTGTGCCGCGTTTTGCAACATGCCGTCGCCCGGCAGGAGCCTGGCGTGAACGTTTTGCTCTACGGCCCCCCGGGGACGGGCAAGACGGAACTCGCCAAGGTCATGGCCCACCACGCAGGCTTGGAGCTGTTTGAGGTGGAATATGCAGACCGTGATGGAAACTCCCTCAGCGGCCGTGACCGCTACCGTTCCCTGCAAATCGCCCAGGTCTTTTTGAAGGGCAGCGCCCAGGCCGCCTTGTTGTTTGATGAGGTGGAGGATGTATTTCCGCCGCTTTCGACGGAAACCGTCAGCTATCTGGCCCGTGCGGACGCTCACGCTGCCACGGCCAGTGGCAGCGTGAGCGGCAAGGCGTGGGTCAACCAGATTTTGGAATCCAATGCGGTGCCCACCATTTGGGTAACCAACCGGATAGAGCAGATCGACCCCGCTTTTTTAAGGCGCTTTGCCTACCATTTGGAGCTGAAATCCCCACCCCCCGGTGCCCGGGAGGGGGTGGTTCGCAAAACCCTGGAGGGGACGCCGGTCAGTGACGCTTTTGTCGCTCGGCTTTCCAGCCGCAAGGGGCTGACGCCTGCCCAAATCCGAACAGCAGCCCGCTTTGCGCGTTTGGGCAGAACCGACGCTGAGCAAGGCGATGTTGCCGGCCTCGAGGCACTTATCGACCGCCAGCTGAAGAATGCCGACTACGCTTTGGGGCGACCGCCCGCCACGTCGGGCCACGCGCAGGCACTCAGCCGTTACGACCTGGATTACCTGAATATCGAATGTCGCTTTGAATTGCCACGTATCGTGCAAGCACTGGCGGCGCGGGGGCACGGAACCCTGTGCTTTTACGGGCTCCCGGGTACCGGCAAGACGGCGCTGGCCGAGCACATTGCGCAGGAACTGGGCCGCCCGCTGCACATCAAGCGGGCGAGCGACCTGATGAGCAAGTATGTGGGCGAGACAGAGCAGAACATGGCCGCCATGTTCCGCGAGGCAGAGGCCGAAGGCGCTGTTTTGCTCTTGGACGAGGCAGACAGCTTTCTGCAGGACCGGCGCTCTGCGCAACGCAACCACGAGGTCAGCGAAGTCAATGAAATGCTGCAAGGCATGGAGCGCCACCGTGGTGTTTTCATTTGCACCACCAACCTGATGGATCGGGTGGATGAGGCCGCTTTGCGTCGATTTACTTTCAAGATCCAGTTTTTGGCCTTGAGCATGGAGCAGCGCGAGCGCTTGTTCATTCAAGAGGCTTGCGCGAACGATCCGAATGCGTTGACGCCGGTTCAACGCGGACGCCTGAAGCAGCTCGATCAGCTCAGTTTGGGCGATTTTGCGGCCGTCAAGCAGCAGTTGGCGATCTTGGAGACAGAAATCACCCCCCAAGAGTTTTTGGAGCAGCTCACGGCAGAGCACCGGGTCAAGCCGCTGGTCCGTGAACGCCGCAGCATGGGCTTTATGTCCTGAGGCAGCGGCCCGGTGCGAGCAGCAACCTCGTAACCCGCTTGAAACTTTTTTCAAGTTTGTGTCAACCGCTCCCGTATCTGGTGCGTGATATAGCCAAGCGGGTGCGCTTACTCCGGGCCGTTGGAACCAAACCGGGGCATGTACTGCACTCCATTGCAACCTAACGTGCAGCGAATATGCAAAAAAACACGATTGAAGTGCCGGAAAAAGGAACCTACAAGTGGCAGTTGTTTGACTACTGGTCGGGCGAGTACCGCCAGACGCACGCGACGCACACTGCCTATATCGCACTCAATTTCGCTGGCGCGCTCGACGCGTGCAAGTCCAAGTTCCAAGCGCTTGTGCAACAGCACCGCGCCAAGCTGGCCGACGCTGAAACCGGTGCTCGTCACCAACGTGCGATCGAGCGGCTGCAAAACACCCTGTCCGGCGCAGCCGTGGCCTATGAAAGCGGATTTCATCGCCATTAACCGGCGCTTACTGGAGTGCGACGACCTTTAAAACGTCGTCGGCATACGCCTCCAGCTTCTTGGCCCCGATGCCGCTAATGCCCTGCAAATCATCAATAGTTTGCGGAGCGCGCTGCGCAATAGCCGCCAGCGTGGCATCGTGAAAAATCACATAAGCCGGCAGGTTGTGTTCCTGGGCCACCTCAGCGCGCCAAGCCTTGAGGGCCGAGTAACGTAGCAAGCCCTCGCTGTCCAGATTGATCGGCGCTTTAACCACTGCTCCCAATCGGGCACTCTTGCGAGGTTTGCGCTCTGCAGGGCTCGACACCGACTCGCGCAGCATCACCGCAATTTCACCTTTGAGCACCGCGCGTGATTCGGCGGTCAATTGCAGGGTGTTGAAGGCTTGGGCGTCTACTGCCACAGCACCCATGGCAATCAGCTGGCGCAGCACCCCACGCAGTTGCAGCTCGCTGAAGTCTTTGCCAATGCCGAAGGTGCTCAGGGCCTCATGGCCGTACTGGGTCACTTTTTCGGTTGTCTTGCCCCGCACAATGTCCATCAGGTGACCTGCGCCGAAGCTCACGCCACTCATTTGTTGGATGCGGTAGATGGTGCTCAGCAGTTTGCGGGCGGCGTCTGTGCCGTCCCACACTTCGGGCGGGTTCAGGCAGTTATCGCAGTTGCCACAAGGCTGGCTCTTCTCGCCGAAATAGCCCAACAAGCGGACGCGGCGGCAATCGGTGGCTTCTGCCAAGCCGAGCAAGGCATCCAGCTTGCCGCGCATGACCTGTTTGAACTCTTCGCTGGCCGGGCTTTCGTCAATCATGCGGCGCTGGTTCACCACGTCTTGCAGGCCATAAGCCATCCAGGCATCAGCGGGCAGCCCGTCGCGCCCCGCGCGACCGGTCTCCTGGTAGTAGCCCTCGATGTTTTTGGGCATGTCGCGGTGGGCGACAAAGCGCACATCCGGCTTGTCGATGCCCATGCCGAAAGCAATCGTGGCCACCATGACGATGCCTTCCTCGCGCAGAAACCGGTCCTGGTTCAGTTGGCGCACCTTGGAATCCAGTCCGGCGTGATAGGGCAGAGCCTTGATGCCCGCATCCACCAGGGTTTGCGCCATGTCTTCCACTTTTTTGCGGCTCTGGCAGTAGACGATGCCGGCTTCCCCCTCGTGCTCGCGTTCAATGAAGCGCAGGAGCTGGGTGGTGGAGTCCTTTTTTTCGACAATCGTGTAGCGGATGTTGGGCCGGTCGAAGCTGCTGACAAAGGCACGGGCCTCCTCGAGCTGCAAACGTTCCAGGATGTCGGCACGGGTCAGGTCGTCTGCCGTAGCCGTCAGGGCGATGCGCGGCACGCCGGGGTAGCGCTCATGCAACACGGTGAGGTTGCGGTAGTCGGGCCGGAAGTCGTGGCCCCACTGGCTGACGCAGTGGGCTTCGTCGATGGCAAACAGGCTCAGCTTGCCGCGCTCAAAAAGCGAATCCAACAAGGCCAAGAAGCGCGCGTTGCTGACCCGCTCCGGCGCGGCGTAGAGAAGGGTGATTTCGCCGCGCAGCAGTTGCTGCTCAATCTGGTAAGCCTCATCACTGCTGAGGGTGGAGTTCAGAAACGCTGCGCTCACACCGGCTTCGTGCAGCGCGCCCACTTGGTCGTGCATCAGCGCAATCAGAGGGGAGATGACCAGTGTGGCACCCAAACCTGCCTGCTGGCGGGCAATGGCCGGCACTTGGTAGCACAGGCTTTTGCCGCCCCCGGTGGGCATCAGCACCAGCGCGTCACCCCCGGCGATCACATGTTCCACGATGGATTCCTGTGGTCCGCGGAAGGCCGCGTAACCAAAAACATCGCGAAGAATAGACAGGTGAGGCACTAAATTGCTATCAAAATAAGAGCTGTTTGCGCAAGCAGAACGGGGGCTGGAGCTCAAAAACATATAAATCCGGTAGCGTGGCGTGATGGCGGCACACCGACGCGCTGCGGGCCCTATTGTCGGGCATGGTCGCGGCCCTACCGGCAGCGCCGCAGTGCAGCATCGCCCCGCCCCGAAGCTGCACGGCGATGCGCACTTGTGGGCATGCGGCCCAAGAGGAGCTGCAGTTGTCGTTTAAAATTCGCGAACCCAAGGGGCGCTGCAGCCGGGGTCCGCCACACGGCGGAACCGGTCAGGCTTGGGGACTCCAACTGCGCTCACTTGTTTCAATCCACACAGTGAGCCGCAGCATGAAGCCCATCACCTATACCCGCGCGCAAGCACTTCCCGGCATTCTGGCCAGCCGCATCGCCATTCTGGATGGCGCCATGGGCACCATGATCCAGCGCTTCAAGCTGGGCGAAGCCCAATACCGCGGCGAGGGTTACACCGGCCCCGGTAGCCAGGGCGATAGGTTCAAAGACTTCCCGAAAGACGTGAAAGGCAACAACGAATTGCTGAGCCTGACACGCCCGGACGTGATCACCGACATCCACGAAGCCTATCTGGCGGCTGGCGCCGACATGATCGAAACCAACACCTTCGGCGCGACCACGGTGGCCCAGGCGGATTACGACATGGCTGACTTGGCCATCGAGATGAACTTGGTTTCCGCCAAACTGGCCCGCGCCGCTTGTGACAAGTACAGCACGCCCGACAAACCGCGTTTTGTGTGCGGCGCCCTCGGTCCTACGCCCAAGACGGCCAGCATTAGCCCCGACGTGAACGACCCCGGCGCTCGCAACGTAACGTTTGAAGAGCTGCGCGCCGCTTATTACGACCAGACAAAGGCACTGGTCGAAGGCGGGGCGGACGTGATTCTGGTGGAGACGATTTTTGACACACTCAACGCCAAGGCCGCGTTGTTTGCGGTGGACGAATATTTTGAAGCCAGCGGCGAGCGCCTGCCCATTCTGATCAGTGGCACGGTGACCGATGCCTCCGGCCGCATCTTGAGCGGCCAGACTGTGACCGCCTTCTGGCACAGCGTGCGCCATGCCCAGCCGCTCGCTATTGGCCTGAATTGCGCACTCGGTGCAGCACTCATGCGCCCTTACATCCAGGAACTGAACAAGGTGGCGACCGACACCTTCATCAGTTGCTACCCCAACGCCGGTCTACCCAACCCCATGAGTGATACCGGCTTTGACGAAACCCCCGACGTCACCAGCCGTTTAGTTCGTGAGTTTGCGGCCGAAGGCCTGGTCAACATTGTCGGCGGCTGCTGCGGGACCACGCCAGACCACATCGGCGCCATCGCGCAAGCAGTGTCGCCCTTGGCGACGCGCAGTGTGCAGCGGGGGTATTTTTATAAAGAGGTGGCTTGAGATCCGGTTGGGCCGGCTCTTGCGAACGATTTTCGAGTAGGTCTATTTTTAAAAAGGGAGTTTGTTATGAAGAAAGTTTTGGTTGCTGCAGCGATTGCGTGTGTAGCAAACGGGGTTGCAGCCCAATCCTCGCCTTGGAGTTTTTTCGTCAAGGCTGGTCAGAATTTTGGCGAAAGCAGTTCGGAAGTCGCGGGCGGAACGTACATCAGCGGTAATCGCTTCAGCATCAAGGCAGGCAATGGCAATGCGTTTGCTGGAGGTGTGAGCTACTCCGTGACGCCTGATTACGACATTTCATTGGGTCTGGGCTACGAAAAAACAACCACTGCCGCGAGCAATGGCGAGTTGGCCTTTGTCCGCATGCCGGTGGAGCTCTTGGTGTTTCGGAACGTAGGTGCAAACTGGCGTTTGGGCGGCGGCGCGCGCTTGCTGAGCAGCACCAAGCTGGAGACCAGTGGAGTTGGCGCAGGCTTTGACCAGACCTATGAATCCAGCACCGGTTTGGTCGCGGAAGCACAGTACTTGACCCAGCGTGGCGGCAACCCCTATGGCCGCTTTGGCGTCTCTATCCGTTATGTGCTTGATCGTTTCGACGGCAAGGCAATTGGTACTCAGCCCACCAATTACGCCATCACGAATCCCCCATTCAATGGCAACCACGTCGGTCTGTCATTGATCTATATGTATTGAGCCACCTGGTCTTCATCCGCATGTGCAGAGCTAGCCCAGTGGTAGATCAAAAGGACAAGCCATGAACAAAGTCCGCTGGGGCGTGCTCAGCACCGCCAAAATCGGAATGGAAAAAGTCACTCCTGCGCTGCAGCGCAGCCAGTGGTGTGATGTGCAGGCCATTGCCTCGCGCTCCCTGGAGAGCGCGCAGGCGGCGGCGGGCAGGTTGGGTATTCCCAAAGCCTACGGGTCTTACGAGGAGCTGTTGGCAGACCCCTCGATAGAGGCTATTTACAACCCCTTGCCCAACGACCAGCATGTGCCCTTGACGCTGGCGGCAGCCCGCGCTGGTAAGCATGTGCTGTGCGAAAAACCCATCGCCTTGAACGCCAATGAGGCAGCGCAGCTGCGTGAAGTGGCGGGCAAGGTGCACATCATGGAAGCCTTTATGGTGCGCTTCCACCCGCAGTGGCTGCGCACCCGCGAGCTGGTGCAAAGCGGTGCGCTGGGCGATTTGCGTGCGGTGCAGGTGTGGTTCTCGTATTTCAATCGCAGTGCCACCAATATCCGCAACGATGCCACCAAGGGCGGCGGCGCGCTCATGGATATCGGTTGCTATCCCATCGTGGCCGGGCGCTTTTTGTTTGGCTCTGAGCCGGTGCGCGTGATGGCGTTGGCGGACATGGACCCCGACTTCGGTGTGGACCGCAGCTTCAGCGCCTTGCTCGATTTCGGCAATGGCCGCCGTTTGGATTTCACGGTGTCCATGCAAACCACGCCTTATCAGCGGGTGCATGTGGTGGGCACTGAAAAGCGGGTGGAAATTGAGATCCCGTTCAATGCGCCCCAAGGCCAGGAAACCCGCATCTTTGTGGATGATGGCAAGGTCCTCGGCGGTCGCGAAGCGGTGGTGGAAACCTTTGCGGCCTGCGACCAGTACAGCCTGGAGGGCGATGCCTTCTCGCTCGCCATTCGCGGCGAGCAACCTTTGCAGTACTGCGTCGAAGACGCCATTCAGAACATGCGCATCATCGACGCGCTGTTTGCCTCCCTGCGCACGGGCGCTTGGGTTGCGGTGTAAGCCGCTGAATTTTGATTTTTAGGTCTTTTATGCCTCAAGCCCAAGCATCATCTGCGCCAGCAGCTATCAATTCCGTAGCGCCTATGCTGCTCTCGGGCCTGGAGCCCATCGCCATCGACAGCAGCAGCCTGTTCGTGAACGTGGGTGAGCGCACCAACGTGACCGGTTCCAAGGCCTTCGCCCGCATGATTCTGAACGGCCAGTTTGAAGAGGCCCTGGCCGTGGCCCGCCAGCAGGTGGAAAACGGCGCGCAGATCATCGACATCAACATGGACGAGGCCATGCTGGACAGCCAGGCCGCCATGGTGCGCTTTCTGAACCTGATCGCCTCGGAGCCCGATATTTCGCGCGTCCCGATCATGATCGACAGCTCCAAGTGGAGCGTGATCGAGGCCGGTCTGCGCTGCGTGCAGGGCAAGGCGGTGGTGAATTCGATCAGCATGAAAGAGGGCGTGGACGAGTTCAAGCGCCAGGCCAAGCTGCTGCGCCGGTACGGTGCTGCTGCCGTCGTAATGGCCTTTGACGAAAAAGGCCAGGCTGACACCTATGCCCGCAAGATCGAGATTTGCGAGCGCGCCTACCGCCTGCTGGTGGATGAGGTGGATTTCCCACCGGAAGACATCATCTTCGACCCCAACATCTTCGCCATTGCCACCGGCATTGAAGAGCACAACAACTACGCGGTGGACTTCATCGAGGCCACCCGCTGGATCAAGCAGAACCTGCCCGGCGCCAAGGTGAGCGGTGGTGTATCCAACGTGTCCTTCAGCTTCCGGGGCAACGACCCGGTGCGTGAAGCCATTCACACCGTGTTCCTGTACCACGCCATCAAGGCCGGTATGGACATGGGCATCGTCAACGCCGGTATGGTCGGTGTGTACGACGATCTGGAGCCCGTGCTGCGCGAGCGCGTGGAGGACGTGGTGCTGAACCGCCGCGAAGACGCGGGCGAGCGCTTGGTGGAGATTGCTGAAACCGCCAAGAGCGGCGCCAAGGACGAGAGCAAAAAGCTGGAATGGCGCGGCACGCCCGAAGCCCCGGTGGCGGTGGCCCAGCGCCTGAGCCACGCGCTGGTGCACGGCATTACCGACTTCATTACCGTCGATACCGAAGAGGCTTATCGCGAAATTCTTGCCAAGGGTGGCCGCCCGCTGCATGTGATCGAAGGCCCGCTCATGGACGGCATGAACGTGGTGGGTGACCTGTTCGGCCAGGGAAAGATGTTCCTGCCGCAGGTGGTGAAGAGCGCGCGTGTGATGAAGAGTGCGGTGGCGCATTTGCTGCCCTACATTGAGGCCGAGAAGTTGGCCATGGTGGAGGCCGGAGGTGAAGCGAAAGCCAAGGGCAAGATCGTGATTGCCACCGTTAAGGGTGACGTGCACGACATCGGCAAAAACATCGTCACCGTAGTGCTTCAGTGCAACAACTTCGACGTGGTGAACATGGGCGTCATGGTGCCCTGCCACGAAATCCTGGCCAAGGCCAAGGAGGAGGGCGCGGACATCATCGGCCTCTCCGGCCTGATTACCCCCAGCCTCGAAGAAATGCAGTACGTGGCGGGCGAGATGCAGAAAGACGACTACTTCCGCAGCCGCAACATCCCTCTGCTGATTGGCGGCGCGACCTGCAGCCGGGTACACACCGCCGTGAAGATTGCGCCCAACTACGAAGGCCCGGTGGTCTATGTGCCCGACGCTTCCCGCAGCGTCAGCGTGGCCCAGAGCCTGCTGGGTGATGGGGCGCCCAACTACCTTGCTGAACTCAACGCCGACTACGACCGGGTACGCCAGCAGCACGCCAACAAAAAGCAAACACCGCTGTGGCCGTTGGGCAAGGCCCGGGCCAACAAGACGCCTATCGACTGGGCGGCCCACCACGCCGCGGTGCCCAAGTTCATCGGCCGGCGCGTGTTCAAAAACTTTGACTTGGGCGAGTTGGCCCAGTACATCGACTGGGGCCCCTTCTTCCAAACGTGGGATTTGGCCGGCCCCTACCCCGCCATCTTGCAAGACGAGATGGTGGGCGAGCAGGCCCGCAAAGTCCTGGCGGATGGACAAGCGCTGCTGAAGAAAATCATCGATGGCCGCTGGCTGACCGCCAACGCTGTGGTGGCGCTGTACCCTGCCAATACAGTGAACGACGACGACATCGCCTTCTACACCGACGAAAACCGTACAGAGGTTGCCATGACCTGGTACGGCCTGCGCCAGCAAACGGAGAAGCAGGAGATCGACGGCGTGATGCGCCCCAGCCGTTGCCTGGCCGACTTTGTGGCCCCCGCGGGCGTCAAGGCCGACTATGCCGGCATGTTCGCTGTCACCGCCGGTATCGGTGCGGACAAACGGGCCGAGGCCTTCGAAGCCGCGCACGACGATTACAGCGCCATCATGCTCAAGTCGATTGCCGACCGCTTGGCCGAAGCCTTTGCCGAATGCCTTCACAAAAAGGTGCGTACTGATTTGTGGGGCTACGCCGCTGGCGAAACCCTGAGCAATGAAGACCTGATCGGCGAAAAATACCAAGGCATCCGCCCCGCACCGGGCTACCCCGCCTGCCCGGACCACAGCGCCAAGAAAGACATGTTCGCCCTGTTGCAATGCGACGAAGTGGGCATGACCGTGACCGAAAGCCTGGCCATGACCCCGGCGGCCAGCGTGAGCGGCTTCTACATTGGCCACCCCGACGCGACTTACTTCAATGTCGGCAAGATCGGCGACGATCAGGTACACGACCTGGCCGAGCGCCGCCAGCTGGATCGCGCTGCGCTAGAGCGTTTGTTAGCACCTAACCTGTAAATCTGCATGGCTGCCCGCTGCCGCAGTCCGAGCGGCCATGGCGGCGCAGCTTTACCCAGCGTTACAAATCAGATACCTCCCCGTCGCGCAGGCTGTGTACCTTCAGGGCCTGTCAAGCGTTAGCTGAAGAGCAGGCGCCGATAAGTGCAGCCTGTTTGTCTGAACGAAGGAGATATATGTCGACTGTTGTGTCCCACCCCGCGGTTGTTGCGACGGGTAATAAGTTTCTATGGGGAGCCATCGGCGCTCTGAGCGTAAGCACCTTGGCTTTGGGTGCGGTTGTGCTGCACCAGCAAACCAAAACCGCTGCTATGGAGGCGCCTATCGAAGTGCTGGCCATCAGCACCCCCGCTGTTGCTACACCGGTGGTGACGGCGGCTTCTTCTGTTGCGGCGCCTGAGACTGCCCCTGCCTCACTGCATGCGGAGAAAAGGCAGTCAAAACCGGCTTCTACCCAAGTGAATCAAGCGCCGCGCGCTACCAAAGTTGTAGCGCAACCGCACGCGGCAAAAGCGCCGGCCACACCAGTCGTTGTACCAACGGCGGTTGAGCCTCCGCTTGCTACCACTCATGCGTCGGCACAAGCACCTGTGAAAGTGCCCGCCAAGGCGGTCTGCATCCAGTGCGGCGTCATCGAGGGCGTGACCCCGATCCAGCGTGAAAGCGCCAACCCCAGTGGGGCCGGTGCGGTGGCGGGTGCAGTGCTGGGTGGTTTGGTGGGTAACCAGTTCGGTGGCGGTGACGGCAAGGCCCTGGCCACCATTGCCGGGGTGTTGGGCGGCGGCTGGGCGGGCAATACTGTGGAAAAGCGCTTGAAGAAAGACACTGTCTACCAGGTGGATGTCCGCATGGAGGATGGCAGCCTGCGCACTGTGGAGCAGTCCACCGCCCCGACCATCGGCCAGGCAGTAACGCTGGACGGCAACCGGATCAGCCCCGCGGCCGCTGCTGCTGACCGGAATTCACGGGCTTTTCCCGGCAACACCTGAGAGGCCCCATGCTATTATTTTTGCAAACCGCAAAAGGAATAACGCATGAACATGGCAACGGCTTCGCCCGGTGCGACGGACGCTTCGCGGCCCCCTACCGGCCGCCCGGAAAAGCTGCGTTTGGGCGATGTGCTGGTGCAGCAAAAGCTCATTTCTCAGGAGCAGTTGCAGCAAACCCTTGACCTGCAGCGCACCACCGGTAAAAAGGTCGGGCGCCTGTTAATCGAGACGGGTGTGATCACCGAAGAGTTGCTCGCCAACGGCTTAGCCCGGCAACTACGTGTTCCCTTCGTCAACCTCAAAACCTTTCCTTTTCGTGCTGATGTAGTGAAGCTGCTGCCCGAAGCGGCTGCGCGCCGCTTCAAGGCGCTGGTGCTCGAGGACAAGGGCGATGTCTTGCTGGTTGCCTTGGCCGACCCGCTGGACCTGTTTGCCTACGACGAGCTCACCCGCCTCCTCAAGCGCAACATTGGTATCGCGGCGGTGCCCGAGAGTCACTTGGCACTGGCCTTCGACCGGCTGTACCGCCGCACCGAAGAAATCAGTGGCTTGGCCCGCGCGCTGGAAAAAGACCTGGGCGACGCGGTGGACTTCGGGGAACTCACCGCCAGCGTGGGCCAAGAGGGCGCGCCGGTGGTGCGCTTGCTCCAATCGCTTTTTGAAGATGCGACCCAGGTGGGCGCGTCCGATGTGCACATCGAACCGCAAGAAGGCTTTTTGCAAATCCGCGTGCGGGTCGATGGAGTGCTCCAGACCCAAACGCAGGCCGACAAGCGCATTGGCGGCGCACTGGCCCAACGTTTGAAGCTGATGGCCGGCTTGGACATCTCTGAGAAGCGATTGCCCCAAGATGGCCGCTTCTCGGTCCGGCTGAAGGACAACACCATCGATGTGCGCCTGTCCACGCTGCCCACCACCTACGGCGAGTCAGCCGTAATGCGGTTGTTGAACCAGGGCGCCGGTATGCGCCGGCTGGACACCATCGGTATGCCGGCCGACATGCTCAAACGTTTTCGCGATGTGCTGTCCCGCTCCTCTGGCATGGTGCTGGTGACCGGGCCTACAGGCTCCGGTAAAACTACCACTCTCTATGCCGCCCTGGCCGAGATCAATGCGGCGGAGCTCAAAGTGATCACGGTTGAAGACCCAGTCGAATACCGCTTGCCAGCCATCACGCAGGTGCAGGTCAATGACAAGATTGAGCTGACGTTTTCTCGTGTCTTACGGGCTTGTCTGCGCCAGGACCCGGATGTGATTCTGGTCGGGGAAATGCGCGATGCCGAGACGGCAGAAATCGGCTTGCGCGCCGCCATTACGGGCCACTTGGTGCTCTCCACCTTGCACACCCGGGACGCCATTGGCACTCCGTTTCGCTTGCTGGATATGGGCGTACCAGCCTTCATGGTGGCCACGTCGTTGCAAGCGGTCATTGCCCAGCGACTGCTGCGCCTGAACTGCCGGGAGTGTCTGGCGCCCCACACCCCTACGCCGCAAGAACAGTCGTGGTTGGATGCCATGTTGGAGCTCGGTGAAGAGATCAAGCCCAAGCGTGGTTTAGGCTGCTCCCAGTGCAATGGCACCGGCTATTCAGGGCGTCAGGGCGTTTATGAACTCCTGGAAATGGATGCCGCCCTGACCCACGCAGCCACCCAAAGCGACCCTGCCGCTTTCTTGCGGACCGCGCGCGAGCGCATGAAAGGCCACACCATGGCGTTTCATGCCTTGCAGCTGGTGCGCAGTGGCAAAACTTCCTTGGCAGAGGCTTTACGCATCGGATTTGATTCGGATGGCGACGAGGCCATGCTGGGCTGACCATGCCAATCTACGACTGGCGCGGACGCAATAACCGGGGCGAGGCCGTCAGCGGGCAGTTGGAGGCCATGACCGAAGGGGGTGTGGCCGACCAGCTTATGTCGATTGGCGTGGCGCCGGTGCACATTGCGGTGTCCAAGGCGGTCGAAACCAAAGACAAAAAAGATCCTCTGGCTTTTTTAACAGCCCGCCCGGTGGATGTGGACGATGTGCTGATTTTTTCGCGTCAGATGTACACCCTGAACAAGGCAGGCGTGCCGATTCTGCGGGCCTTTGCGGGGCTGGAGGCCTCGGCCACCAAGCCAGCGATGGTCGATTTGCTCAAGGATGTGCGCGCCAGCCTGGACCAAGGGCGGGAGCTCTCGGTGGCCCTGGGGCGACATGTGGCGCTGTTTGGAAACTTCTATATCTCCATGATCCGGGTCGGCGAAATGACCGGTCGCCTGACCGAGGTGTTTCTCCGGCTCAATGAGCACATGGAGTTCGAGCGCGATGTGCGTGAGCGGATCAAACAAGCCACCCGCTATCCCACCTTTGTGCTGTTCGCGATGGCGGCGGCCATTGTGATCTTGAATATTTTCGTCATTCCGGTTTTTGCCAAGGTGTTCGCCGGGTTTAACACCGAGCTTCCCTTGATCACCCGTGGCCTGCTTGGGTTTTCAAACTGGATGCTCAATTGGTGGCCACTGTTGATCGTTATCTCCGTGGTGGTCGCTATCGGCATTCGGGCCTATTTGCGAACGCCGAGCGGGCGCTATAAATGGGATGCGCGCAAGCTCAAGCTCCCCATCATCGGAGAAATCATTCTCAAAGCCACGTTGGCCCGTTTCGCCCGAAGCTTTGCCTTGAGTAGCCAAAGTGGCGTTCCTCTGGTGCAAGCGCTCACGGTTGTGGCCCAAACGGTGGACAACGCCTTCATTGGTGCCCGGATCGAGCAGATGCGCGACGGCATTGAGCGGGGTGAAAGTATCTCGCGCTGCGCAGCCGCAACAGGTGTGTTCACGCCGGTGGTGCTGCAAATGATCAATGTGGGCGAAGAAACCGGGGAGCTCGACAACCTTTTGTTTGAGATCGCCGGCATGTATGAGCGTGAGACGGACTACAACATCAAGGGCCTGTCTGCCGCGATTGAGCCGGTGCTGTTGGCGGTGATCGGCGCCCTGGTCTTGTTGCTGGCGCTGGGCGTGTTTTTGCCTTTGTGGAATATGGGGCAAGCTGCCATGGGCAAGGGCGGAGGCTAGGCCATGGCCACTGCCCGCACTCCGGTTGCGCGTGTGCGTTGGAACAGCCGCTGGGTGGAGTGGGGCATCCTGACGCTGTGCATTGCTATTGCTACCGCGGTGTTGTGGCGTTACGGCCAGCAGGTTCGCGCGCAAACCGAGCGTGCAGCGGTGCAGAGCACGCTGGGCGCCTTGCGGACTGCGTTGGTACTCGACTATGTGCAATCCATGTTGCCGCAGCGCAAGAGCACCGGTGGCCCGGTGGCAGCCAACGGTATTGTTCCCAATCCTTTCGGGATGCTCCAACAGCCTGCGGCCAACTACGCGGGGGAAGTACCCGCTGCGCTACTGCAAGAGGTTGCGCCGGGGCGATGGGTGTTTGATCAGCGCTGTGGCTGCATTGGCTACAAGCCCTTGGAGCAGGGCGGCTTGGATGCCCCTGCAGGCGTTCAAGCGATATGGTTTATGGTCGAAAGCACAGCCGCGGCCTATCAACTGCGCCCTATTCAGGCGTATGTCTGGGGAGGCTTGCCTGTAGAGTGAGCGCGAGGAGTCCTGACGGATGGGGCATAAACCCGAGGAAACTTGAGAAAAGTCACGGAGTTAAGTGCTATTCCTCCCGCACTTTTTTCAGAAGCTACCCTAGAATGACCCGAAATACGGATTCACATTTTTTTGGAAGGTGGACAGCATGAAACAAGTACAACGCGGCTTTACATTGATCGAGTTGGTCATGGTCATTGTGATTTTGGGGATCCTGGCGGCCGTCGCGATTCCAAAGTTTGTGGATTTGTCCTCTGATGCTCGCCAGGCTTCGGTACAGGGTGTGGCGGGTGCGCTGTCATCAGGCTCCGCGATCAACTACGCAACATACTCCGCTCGCGGTACTGGAACCGTCGTAAATTCTTGTGACGCTGCCAAAGCCACCTTGCAAGGGGGCGCTTTCCCGTCAGCGGAATACACTGCACCAACAACCGCCTTTGCGACTCCGTCTGGTGCAACCAACGATTGTGTTTTGAGCTTCACCCCATCGGGGGGCACAGCGGTGACCGCAACTTTCACTGCGATTACGACCCCATAAAACCCGCAGAAGCGACCCGAACCACGGTCTCTGAAAAGCCAGCGTGGCGTGTCACACTGGCTTTTTTTATGGGCAAACTGCTTAATCGGGCTGGCTCATGGCCCCCCGCCAAGCGGCTGGTGCGGCAGCCAAGCTGGCCGCTTGCGCCTGGCGCTCTTGCGGCCAGTGGCGTACCCATAGCCGGTAGGCTTGGGTGGTCAAGGCAGCATCGTGGGTTTCAAGGCCGATGGCGATCGCCATTTGGATCAGATCGTACTGGAGCACTCCATCTGTAAAGTAGTTGCTGAGCTTCTGGGCTGCCCCGGCTGTCTGGCCGGCGCGCCGCATGAGCAGAATGTCTAAAGCCCGCGTACGCGGGGTATCCGGTTGCAGGGCGGCAAGAGCGGCAAATGCTTCTGCGGCAGGGCCATTGCGGTTCAGGGCCACATTCAGCAAAACTTGGTTGGCACGGACATCCGGAATGTACGGGCGCGAAACCGCCATCGAGTCTTGGGCCCAGAGCGCCGCCTGTAGGTTGCCGGTGGCGGCAAAACCGTCTGCCGCTTGTGCCGTGAGTTTGCGGTAGTGGGGGTGGATCTGTACCCCTCGTTTGAGCCAGTCCCATGCTTCGGTTTGCAGCCGCTGCCACTCCGCAGGCGGCATGTTGGGGTTCTTCAGGATGAGGTTGAGCGTCTGGATGCTGCGAATAATGGCGAATTCGGCCCGGAATGCCAAGCCACTCACCACCACAATTACCAAGCCCGCCAAGCCTGTCGCCACCAACCCGGCGCGCAAAGTGCCAGCGCTGGCTAGGTAAGCTCGCGGGTCTGCGTGGGCCAGCACCGCCAGCCCCACCATCAGCAGAGCTCCTGTGCTAGCCAGCCGCCACGGGAAACCTGCATTACTCACCAACAAGAGCCCCAACAGGCTGCATAACGCGATTGCACACAAGGCTTCCGCCTCGGATGGTCGGCGGCTGGCTAGGCGCTGCCAGCGGGTTTGGGTGCTGAAAAGCAAGTACCCGAGCAGTCCTGCCAAGAGGCTGCCACCCACCGGCAAGCCGCACTCAGCCAGCAACTGTAAAGGTTCGTTATGAGCGTAGAAATCGGTTTCTACCGAGTTGTTGGCACCTTGGTAGCGTGGAATATGTGCCTCCCACGCACCAGCACCGACCCCGGCCCATGGGTGATCCATCAGCATACGGATGCTGGCACGCCACATGAGCGCCCGTATCGAAAACGAGCCTTCTGTGTACTCCTCGGGCCGTGCGACCGAGCCCGCTCGGTAGACACTGCGCTCCAAAGGGGTCAACCCATACCCTTGCGCCAAGATAGTCGGGCTATTGCTCGGGATGAGCGCCAAGCCTGCAAGCCCCAGCAGCAAAACCGAGCCGGTGAGCCCGAGGTCGCGCCGAGACCAAGACGGACTATCCGCAGCTTGCCGGTATCGCCACAGCACGAACAGGGTGACTGGCACCATGATGGTGGTTGCTATCAGCGCCGAGCGGGTGCCGGTCATGAGCAGAGCAGCAAGGTTCCAGGCCAGTGACAATGCCATGAGGCTCCGGCTCTTGGGGGACCGCAGCTGCATCAAGGCATACGCCGAAAACGGCAGGGTGCACACCAGATACTCCGCAAAGAAGTTGCGATTCACAAACACCGAAGCCGGCGCGGCAAACTGCGGAAACCAGGAGAGGTCTCCCCAAAACTGCGCCGCGCACCATGCCGATGCACCCACCGCGCCCGCGTGGATACCCCACACCAGTAGCATGGCGTGTCCGCCTCGCAGCACCTGCAAGCAGGTCCACAACAGCGCGCCAAGCACGCACCAGCGCGCAGCCTCTGCGCCAGCCAGATAGCTGTGCGACCACGCCACACTGCCCAGCGCATACAGGCACAACACAGCTGGAAACGCCAACAGGCCATGAAAATACCACTCGGTGCTTTCCCCGCGAGGGGGCCGGAGCGCTTGAGTGAGGAGCAAAGCTAGGGCGCACACCACGCCCAGGGCCAGCAGCGCGGATTTCAGCGTGTCTTGCAACACCCACTCCCCGGGAACACCCAGCACCGGCATGAGCCCGAGGGTGAGCGCGAGTGCCCAAGCAGCGCCCCGGGTCTTCCGGTGAGCGGGCGCAGTGGCCGCAGAAATGGCGGTACTTTCGGGTGCATTGGAAGCTGGTACAGCAGGCATGTTGGGGGTAAGCTTTGCGGGTCTTCCATGACCCCGCCACGGGGTCAACGATTAATGATTAAATAAGGCTGTAGCGCTCGTTTTGCTTGCGCGGATAGCTCCTAAAAGCATAGCAAATGTAAACGATCCATGTCTCTGCCTGTTTCCTTGGATTTTGCGTTGGAATCGATGCCCGCATCTCGGGGCAGGCGCATGCGTGGTTTCACGCTGGTGGAACTGGTCATGGTGATTGTGTTGCTCGGGGTGCTGTCGGTGTACGCGGTGCCGCGCATGATCAACACGGGCGATTTCTATGCCCGCGGGTTTTATGACCAGTCGCTCGCTTATTTGCGTTATGCGCAGAAAACCGCCATCGCCCAGCGCCGCACGGTCTGTGTGGAGCTGTCCGCCAGTGCCATTCGTTTGCGCTTGGCCAGCGCGGCGGCGAGTAATACTTGCACCCTCGATCTGCCCGGGCCTGGCGGAGAAGCCATCCTCACGGCCCGCAGCGGGGTGGCGTTCAGTAGCACCCTCACCTCGTTCAACTTTGATGGGCTAGGGCAACCGGTGAACGCCAGCACCGGCGCTGCTGCCCCGACGCAGGTGCTGCAGGTAGCCAATGTGGCGCCATCCATCATCATCGAAGCGGGCACTGGCTATGTGCATGACTAAGCGGGCGCTGATTCACCGACAAAAGGGCTTCACACTGGTGGAGCTGATCGTTTTCATCGTGGTGGTGGGGGCTGGCTTGGCAGGTATTTTGTCGGTGATGGACACCTCGGTGAAATCCAGCGCAGACCCGATGATCCGCAAACAGGCCATCGCCATCGCGGAGTCTGTGCTCGAAGAGGTGCTGCAAAAAGCGTACACCGATCCGGACAACTCGCCCGCCGTAGTCGAGGCCAGCCGAGATCTGTGGGACGATGTGAGCGATTACGACGGTCAAACACAAGCGGCATTTGCGTTCCCCGCCAGTTTGTCCGGTTACGCACTGGCCATTGCTGTCACGACCGACAACACGACACTGGGTATCGAAGCCAAAAGGGTGCGCGTCACGGTGACGCGTGGTACCGAGGCTATGGTGTTGACCGGTTACCGGACAAATTATTAAGCGCTCACCCGTCATGAAAACTCCGGTTCAGACTATGCGGCAACAAGCGGGCTTCACCTTGGTGGAGTTGGTGATCGTGATTGTGATCATGGGAGTGATCGGTGGGGTGGTGGCGGTGTTCATGCGGGCACCCATACAGGCGTATTTCGACAGCGGACGCCGGGCCGCCCTGACTGACGTCGCAGACACTGCAGTCCGGCGTATCTCACGGGACATCCGCAAGGCCTTGCCCAACAGTGTGCGTGTGAGCACCAGCGGGTCAGACTCGTGCCTGGAATTCATTCCGACCCGCAATGGGGGCCGCTACCGGGAGAACAACCGCCCGACCGGCGATACGGTGGGCAAGGGGCTCGATTTCACAACGGCAGATTCGGTTTTCAATATGCTGGGCCGCAATGCAGATTGGCCGGCGGATCAGCAAATCGGCGTCAACGATTTGGTGGTGGTTTACAACCTCGGCATCAGTAATGTGAATGCCTATAACGGCGACAACGTGGCTCGGGTCTCCAGCCTCAGTGTGGACACCAGTAGCGGCGCCGAGGAGACCACGATCAACCTTGCGGCACCCAAGCAGTTTCCGCTGGACTCCGGAACCAAGCGTTTCCATGTGGTGCCTCTGGAAGAAAACGTGGTCACCTATGTGTGCAACGGCAGCACCTTGCGCCGCTTGGTCACACCCGGTGTAACTACGGGCACAGGGGTGTTGTTTACCAACAGCGCCACTCGGTATTGCGGCAGTGCAGCGAACCCGGTGAGCTCCGCACCTGTGTTGATGTCTGATTTGTCGGCATGCAGCTTCACTTACAACGACACCGATTCACAGCGCAACGGGCTGGTGCAAATGACGCTGGCTATTACCCGGAACGCGGAAACGGTGAACCTTTATCACCAGATTCAGGTCAACAACACGCCATGACACCCCTCCGCCTCCGCCAACACGGCTTTGCCGCCATCGCCGCCATCTTTCTGTTGGTGGTGCTGGCTGCATTGGGCGGTTTTATGGTGTCGTTTTCGAACACCCAGCAATTGACGTCCGCCCGGGATCTGCAAGGCAGCCGCGCCTACTGGGCGGCGCGCGGCGGCCTCGCGTGGGGGGTGGCAAGCTTGGTGGCTAGCAACGCAGCCTGCCCCTCGGGTGACCTCACCAGTGCGGCCGGCCGCAATGTAGATGGTTACACCGTTCGGGTGACTTGTAGCCGCAGTGTCTATGCCGATAGCGGTGGCAATGTGGTCATTTACCGGCTGGACGCCCGCGCGAGCTTGGGTGTTGCCGGTGGGAGCAATTACGTAGAGCGCAGTGTGAGCGCCAGTATGGAGATGTGATGACCACGCTATTCAAAGCATGTTTCCGGTTATTCCGAGCGAGGGCGCATCAGTGGGTGGTGTGCGTAGTGTGGGGTTTGCTGCCAGTGGCTGTGCTGGCTATCGAGCTCAATAGCATGGGGGGAAACACCGCCACCAATGGACTGCGGGTGATTATTGATGCCAACACCCAAATCCAGATCGCGCGTCTCAATGGCACTGGGCAGGTTTTCCAGCCCGCCACGGCTCCGCCAAGTACAAACCTTGACAACGGGGTGTTTCTACGAGCGAACGGACAGCTCTACGGCCCTTCTAATTTCCGCTTGGGCACTACTACGAGGCAGAGTTACAACACGCAAACTATCAGTGCGACCACCCCGGCAAACCCTTCGGTTGCAGGCGTACAGCAAACTGCAACCTCCACACTCGCGGTGAACAATGGCCCCCAAGTGTCCATCGTCTGGAAATACACCACGCCCCTCGATTTTTTAACTGCGGAGGTGACCGTCGTCATTCCCTCGGGCTTTGTGGTGAGTGCAGCGAACCCCGTGCGGTACAGCCATGCGTTTGATACCTTTTTGGGCGGCAGCGACCTTGGGTGCGGCGTGACCTTTGTAGATAGCAACGGAAAGCGGGTGGTGGGCACTTATCCCCCACCCTTGGGTGCTTGCACCTCGACTACGGCCATACCTGCGGGGGTCTCAATTGTGCAATCCTTCCGCGAACGCTCGGGGCCTACCTTCTCGGCGTATTGTGCGAACAATTGGGATACTTTTTGGGATGCAGGCGATACCTGTTCGGTCAACAAGACTACTGCCATGAACAACTCGGTGAGCAACACTTTGCGCGACACCGGCATCGGCATCCAGTACCAGTTCATAGCACCCGGAACCTACACCTTTAGCTATGACTTTGTGGTGGGTTCCCCGACGGTACCGCCGTACGATCACCTTGAAATCCGCCACGATGGCATGGGCACCTTGTGTCCCGAGCCCGTGCAGGTGTTAGCTTGCCTGGTTTCTACCGTGCCGTGCCCGGCGGCCAGCATCGTGAGCACTGGCACGTTGACGGGTCAAATCACCACCACCCCGGCGGTGCCGACAGTAACCAAGACCCCAAGTACGTTTACGGTGGGTTCTGGCAATAGCATTCAGACCGTGACGCTGCAGGCATCGACCAGCGGTGCGGTGGTGTTGGGTTCCACGGGTTTAAGCACTATTCCCCTGAACGGTACGCGCTGCTTCAACACCGCGACCGGAGTACAAAGTTGCGCCATGACCTTCGTGGGTACTCCTTGTGTAGGTGGCTATGACTGCCTCGAAACAGGGGCCGTTTATAACAACGTGATCGCCACCAGCACCGGGCGCAACCCGCTCAACACCAAGCTCAGCGGTACCGCGTTCAACCTCGATGTGATGGCCTTGCTGGCGGACGGCACCCCCGCACTCACCTACACCGCGACCAGCGGCGTAACCGTGGAGCTTTTTGACGAGCCGGTGACCGCACCCGCCAGTTGCTCTGCCTACACCGGGCCGATTGCCAGCCGCAACATCACATTTGCCACTACCGATCTGGGGCGCAAAGCCCTGCCCACCCCGATCACCATGCCCACCGCCCACCGCAACGTGATTTGCAGGGTGACGGACACCAATGTGTCGCCCACGCTCTACGCATGCTCTTCAGACCGGTTTGCCATCCGGCCGCAAAGCCTGAGTGTCACTACCGCTTCGCAAACCAACACCGGTTTGACGGGTACGCCCCGGGCCGTGGCGGGGGCCAACTTTGATCTGTCCGCTTCGTCCGGTGTGACGGGCGGATACACCGGCACGCCTGCCACTGACGATACCAAAGTGGTGGATCACAACAACGCCACTATTCAGGCCGGCGCATTGACCGGAACATTTGGCGCTGCTAAGGGTGTTGCTGCCACGGGTAGCAGCTTCCGCTACACCGATGTCGGCTCTATCCAGTTCCAAGCCAATGCGGTCGCCGATTCAGCGTTTGCTGCGATCGACGACGCAGTCGGCGACTGTGTCGCAGGTAGCAGTTCCAATACGCTGGCGGGCGGCCGGTATGGCTGCACCATCGGCAGCACTGCCTCTGCGCGAATGGGCCGGTGGTACCCGAGTCACTACTCTTTCAGCGGTAGCGTAACCCCCGCATGTACTGTAGGCGGCTTTACCTATATGGACCAGGACGCCTTGGCAGTGAGCTTGCTGGTCAAGGCCCATGCCACCACAGGCGGCACGCCCTCTGCAACAGACCCAGTGGTCAGCCGCTTGGTCTCTGGCTTCACGGGGCGTGCCTCTGTGACGTTCAGTGGCGACAACGCGTCGAGCCCGGTGGCCATCGCTCGTTTGGTCAATCCAGCCTTTCCGGCAATGCCCAACAATACGTTGTGGAACCAGGGCCAGGTCAGCATTGCGGACGCATTTGCGTTTGGCAAACTCACCAGCAGCCCTGATGGACCCTATGACAGTTTCCGCATTCAAGCCGCGGTCACCGATGCTGACGGCAGCACCTTGATCGGCCCCACCATAGCCACCGGCACGACCAGCATCCGCTACGGGCAATTACGGCTGGGCAATGCCTATGGCTCCGAGTTGCTACCCCTACCGATACCGGTCGAGGCGCGGTACTGGAACGGCAGCGCGTATGTGCTCAACACCCTAGACAGCTGCACCTCGTTTGCACCTTCCGCGATTCAGATGGGCAGCTACACCGAGAACCTGAATAACTGTGAGACCCAGCTCAGCCCCACCAGCTCGCAGACTTTGGTGGCCGGCAAGCTCTCCAGCTTGCAACTGTCCAAGCCGGGCAAGGGGAACAGCGGTAGTGTGCTTTTGACCTTGAACGTGTCACCGACACCGGTGGCAACGGCCACCACCTGTGTATCGACAACCGCGACACCGGCTACAGCTGCCAACAGGCCTTGGTTCGGCGCCAACCCTGCTGCCCGTGCCACCTTCGGGAAATTCCGCAGCCCGTTGATCTACTTGCGGGAGAACTACTGAGGGTTTTGCTCTGTCAATCTGCTGGAAAACCCCGTTTAATCCGTGTCATGATGGCAGGCGAAGCTACTAAACTGTGAGCACATTTCCTGAGAAATCAAACTATTTCATGATTGAAGTTGCGACTGTGTTTTTTCACCCCCGCCCAACGGGAGCTTGCTGACTATGCGTTGGCCCTGGCGGCGTGCCGCATCCGGCGCACAGTTGATCGTTTCGTGGTCAGGCCAAACGCTCGCCTATGTGGTCGCGCAAGGGTCAGGTCGTGATTTCACGGTGAAGCGTGCTGGCGTGGAAATTCAGGGTAGCGACAGCATGGATGAATTTGTCCGTCGGCTCTCCGCGCTAGGGCTCAAAGACCGTACCGCCCACGTCATGCTCAAGCCCGAGCAATACCAGCTGCTGCAAATCGAGGCACCCTCGGTGCCGCCGGAAGAGCTGCGTTCTGCTGCCCGCTACCAGGTCAAAGAAATGGTGGACGCGCATTTGGACGATCTGACGATGGACGTGCTGCGTGTCGGGGATGGCGAAGGGCGGGCTGCATCGCAAATGTTTGTGGTGGCCGCTAACAACAGCTTTGTGCGCGACGCCATGGGGCTGGGCGAGGCGATGCACTGGGATGTGCGGGTCATTGATGTGCAGGACATGGCACAGCGGAATCTGCAAACCTTGCTGGAGCCCGAGCGTGCCACGGGCGCGTTGCTGATCTTAGACGGTCGGCAGGCCTTGTTGACGATCAGCGCCGCCGGTGAGTTGTTTTACAGCCGCCGTCTCGATCTGCCCGAAGGCTTCATGGGCATGACATGGACGGCCGCTACGGCGCCTGAGCCGGCAGTTTTGGACACGTACACCCCTGTCGAGGAATATGTTCCCGACTATGCGGGGGGAGGGGCCTATAGCCCGAACTTTTCGACCACCGGTGCAGATTCTGCTCCGGCGGCTCAGGGCGATATTGACCGGGCACAGCGTTTGCTGGTGGAAGTACAGCGTTCGATCGACCTCTGGGAGCGCACCTGGACCCAGTGGCCTTTGGCAGGATTGCAGGTGTATGCGGGCGAGCGGAGCGCGGAGCTGGCCGAGTGGCTGAGCCGCGATACCGGGCAAAACGTCAGCGCTTTTGATGCCGCAGAGAAATTTGCCGGCTGGGACAAGCTTGCGGAGCAGGACAGGTCCATGTGCCTGCCTTTGCTTGGTATTTTGTTGCGCGGTGACGCCTAGACTGCAGCAGGAACGTACACCATGCCTCAACAAATTAATCTGTGCTCTGTTGCGCTGATCAAGCCGCGGCAGCAGTTCGAGGCTAACACCATGGTGTTAGCTTTGGGCGTGTTTGTAATCTTGGGCGCTGCGCTGTGCACCACCTGGGTCTGGAATTTGCAAAATGCCCAACGCGGTTTTACCTCGACCTTGCAGACGCAGGCCTCGGAAATGCAAAGCTTGCAAACGGCCATTGCCCAGAGCAAAGCCCGCGCTGCGCCGCCATCCGCCGAATTGATCCAGGAAGCGCAAGCCAAAAAAGCCGAAATCCAGCTGAAAAATCAGGCCCTGCTCGCATTACAGCAAGGGCAGTTCAAACCGGGCTTCGGTCACTCCGACCGGTTGGTTTTGGTGGCGCGCAGCATTCCTGATTCGGTCTGGATTACCGCAGTACGTGCCGATGCAGGAAGTATGGAAGTGAGTGGTTTCACTCTGGAGCCCTCTTCGTTGAACGACTGGGTAGGCCGCTTGGCTCAGAGTCCTTTGATGGATGGCTTGCGCCTGAGTACGGTCAAGGTCCAGAGCACGGCGCTTGCGCAGTCAGTAGGCGGCGCTGAACTGGCGTTGTCTGCTGGCCCGTCGGGCGCCAGGGCGCGGGAAGCGTGGTCGTTCAACCTGGTGAGTGCGCAAGCGCAAGCTCCGGGGGGGCGCCCATGAAAGCTTGGTGGATTGCACAGTCGGCCCGCATCAACGCGCTCAGCTTACGGGAGCGCTTGTTTGTCTTCATTTCACTTTTAGCACTGGCTCTCGCCCTCGCCGATTTGATTTGGCTTTCTCCGGCTCAAAAAGCCATGAAGCAGGTGCAGCAGCAGTTTGTAACCCAGTCTTCAGAGGTCAACCGTTTGCGCGCCGAGTTGGCGCTGGTATCCAAGCCGGTAGATCTGAATGCAGACGTTCGTGCTGAGCTTGCCCAGTCCCAAGCTACTTTGGATGCGCTCAACCGTGAAATACAAGCGCTCGCACCCTCGGGTGCCAGCGGAGAGCCCTCGATCGAACCGGTGCTTGCCCAGTTTTTGAAGCGCAGCCCGGGTTTGCGCCTGGTGTCTTCCGGCACCGTATCGGCCGATGGCGCGACGCCCGCCACCGAGGCCATCCCGGGCATCACCCGCAGGGGCTTGGAGCTGAAGGTCGTCGGTCCTTATAACGAGTTAACGCGGTATGTGAAAGGCCTGGAGCAGGCCCTGCCGCGCCTGCGCTGGGGTGGATTTCAACTGCTGGTCGGCCCTCAAGGGCCTGAGCTCACCCTGCGTGTTTATGTTCTGGAGGCGCAGCCATGATGCATGTGCGCCTGTGGGTTTTTTGCCTTGTATTGACGAGCACCTTGGGGGCGGCTGTGGCCGCGGAGCGTGATCCGACTGCACCTCCTTCAGCCGCCGGCGTTGCGCTACCTCAGGGAGCCGTCATGGACCCGGCAGATGCGCCGCCACCGAATATGAGCGTGATGGTGCAGAACGGTGTCCCTTACCTAGTGGTCGGGACTCGCTTGGTGGGGGTCGGGAAAAAAGTCGGTACCGCTACGGTGGACCGCATCACGGAGACCGAGGTCTGGTTGCGTGAAGGCCGCAAGGTCCGCAAGCTGCCTCGATTTGCCGGAATTCAGCGCTCTGTTACCCAAGTCCCTGGCACCTGTGATCGTCCCAGCGCTCCCTCAAAATTTGAATCCTCCCGCAAGTCGGCACCCAAAACTGCCCGTCCGAAGTCCGCTCAAGCCGTGACCCCTGTTGCGCCATGCACCGGCACACCACCGTGAAGTCCCGACCTATGAACTCCATTGCTATGTTCCCCACCGCTTTAATTCCACGCTCTGCTTCGGTTCTGTGTGTCACGGTGATCGCTGCGTTACTGGGAGCTTGTGGCAGCATGGACCGGCCCTTGCGCACGCCCGATGTCAGCGCTGCCATCCGGGCCGAAATACCGGAAACCGCACCCAAGGTGCAAACGGTAGTACCTGCGAAAGTCAGTGAGGCCTTGGCCGAGCCCGCGCCCCCGGTGGTCGCTCCGCCCCCTGAGCCTCGTCTGGATCTCTTGGTCAATAACGCCCAGGCGCGCGAGGTGTTTCTGGCCATCGTGGCGGACACCCGTTACAGCATGCTGATGCACCCGGATGTCGCTGGGACCTTGTCTGTGACCTTGCGCGGCGTGACCGTGACCGAAGCTTTGGAGGCGATCCGTGATGTGTATGGATACGACTTCAAGATCGAAGGTCGCCGCATCACGGTGTACGCCCCCACGCTTCAGACCCGTGTGTTCACCTTGAATTACCCGACCTCGCAGCGCCAAGGCAGCAGCGAGTTGCGGGTCTCGTCCGGGGCCGGTTTGCCGCAGTCTTCGTCTGGCGGGACCAACACTGCCACCGGTGCGACAGGCAATGGCGGAACCGGTGCCCAACCGGAAAACAGCCGGGTATCGACCACCTCCAAGTCCGACTTTTGGGGTGAGTTATCCGGTGCCGTGCGCAGCCTGCTGGGCAGCGGCGAGGGCCGCAGTGTGGTTGTCAGTCCGCAGGCCGGCATCATGGCGGTGCGCGGCATGCCAGAAGAATTGCGGCAGGTGGAGAAATTCCTTAAAGCAGCACAGGCCTCGGTGGAGCGGCAGGTCATGCTGGAAGCAAAAGTGGTGGAAGTAGAACTGCGCGACGGCTTTCAGAGCGGTGTGAACTGGGGGGCTTTCAATACCAACGCCTCGACCCAAGTCGCCGCTGGCGTGATCGGTAGTGGGGTGACGAGCACCAACGCCTTCGTGCAAGGCACCACCACGATCAATGGTGCGGTGTCATTCCCGTCTGTAGTGACTGGCGGCGGCTTGTTCGGATTGGCACTGGCGACTACCCAGTTTGGCGCGGTGCTGGGGTTCTTGGAAACCCAAGGAGATGTGCAGACGCTCTCTAGTCCCCGAATTGCCACGCTCAATAACCAAAAGGCGGTGCTCAAGGTGGGGACCGACGAGTTTTTCGTGACCAATGTGTCAGGTGGAACCAATTCCAACAACACGAGCAGCAGCGGTACCGGCACCAATACCAGCACCTTGCCCACGGTAACCTTGACTCCCTTTTTCTCGGGCATCTCGCTCGATGTAACGCCTCAAATCGACGATGGCGTCAACGTGACCTTGCATGTGCACCCCGCACTGACGACGGTGACTGAAAAGTCCAAGCAAATCGACCTGGGCAGTGCCGGCAACTTCAAGCTGCCGCTCGCCTCCAGTGCGGTGAATGAGACGGATACCTTGGTGCGTATTCAAGATGGCTCCATTGTGGCCATCGGTGGCTTGATGCAACTCGAATCGAGTCGCAATGCATCCGGCCTGCCGGGTACCACCAGCATGCCGGGATTGGGGGCCTTGTTCGGCAACCGCGCCAACCAGGGGCGCAAGAAAGAGGTGATTGTGCTGATCAAGCCAACCATCATCCGCAGTGCAGCAGATTGGGAGGCGCAAAACCAGCGCGCCCGCGCTGCGATTGATGACATGGATGCCGCCCGCGCGCGGGTCATCCAGATTGATGGTTCGGCCAAGTAATGTATCTGGGGCACTTTGCCCTGCGTGAGGCCCCGTTCTCCATCACGCCGGACACCGACTTTTACTTTGCCCATGACGGCGCGCAAGCGGCCCTGAACACGCTGTTGGTCGCTTTGCGCAGTGGCGAGGGTTTTTTGAAGGTGGTGGGGGAGTTGGGTTGCGGCAAAACCGTTTTGTGCCGTCAGCTCCTCAAGACGCTTCATAGTGAGTGCGTCACCGCCTATATTCCCAACCCGGACATGGGACCCGACGATTTACTCTGCGCATTGGCGATCGAGTTGGGGCTGGAAGTCGAACTTCCCCCTCACCGTCACACGGTTATGACGCTCATCAGCAACTGTTTGCTGACCCATGCCACCGCCGGGCGCCGTGTGGTGGTGTGTATCGACGAAGCCCAAGCGATTCCGGTGCGCAGCCTCGAGAGCCTGCGCCTCCTCTCCAATCTCGAAACCGAAAAGCGCAAACTGATTCAACTGGTCTTGCTGGGCCAGCCCGATTTGGACACGAAGCTGGCGCGCCCCGAGATCCGGCAACTGCTGCAGCGCATTACCTTCAGCGAATACTTGGGACCGATGGCGCGAGCGAGTGTGGGCGAGTATGTGCGCCACCGTTTGGCGCGGGCAGCGGCTAATGAGCACACCGACTTGGAGGTATTTACCCCGGAGGCCATCGACCGGTTAGCGGTGGCTACTGCCGGGGTGCCGCGTTTGATCAATGTTATCGCGCACAAGTGCCTGCTCTTAGCCTACGGACAAGGGGTGCACCGGGTCTCCGCAGCTCACGTCAAACTAGCCGTCGGCGACACGCCGGGACTGCGTCCATTTCCCACCGGTGGGGGCCTTTGGTGGAATCCGTGGACTTGGTGGAAGCAGCAGTCCGGCGCCACCCGCACCGCGGGGGAGGTGTTGGAATGAGTGTGATCAACCAAATGTTGCGCGACCTCGACAAGCGCAGTGCCAGCCCGCTCGAGCCTGCACTGGGGGCCGGCACCAGTGCGCGAGCGGCATCACGGAGCCCGCATGCAAAGCGCCACACCTGGCGTTTTGGGGGGGTGGTAGGCGCACTGGTCGCAGTGTCCATCGTGGCTGGTCTGGTTTGGTGGTGGTCCGGAACCCCCCAGCTGCCGCCGGTCTCCAGCCCAGTGACCACGCTGCCGGCGGAGGATCCGGTTCCCTCCGCTTCAGCCGTGCCTGCACCTTGGTCGGGCTTGAAGCTGGCGACCGAGCTTTCAGAGCTGCCGGCTTTGTCTACCGACACCCGAACTACCGTTGTCAAGCAAGCGCCTCCGCTGGCTGCACCAGCCGCGAGTGTCTCCACCCCTGCGATACCCGTTGTGGTGTCTCCGCCCGTGGCAGTGGCTCCGCTCCTTAAACCGGATGCGATGCCCGCTCCGGCTGCACAGTTGGCGTCGACGCCTCCTGCACCTCCATCGGCCAAACCGGCACAGCCGGTGGCAGATGCGGCAGTAGCGGCGCAGCGCCAGCAAACGGCAGTGCGAGAGGTGCTTTCGCAGGCGCAATCCCTCTATACCAGTGGTTCTGCGGATGCGGCGATCCAACTCCTGCAAGACTCTCTAGCGGGTGCTGAGCGGGCGCAGCCGCCCACTATTGCTGCCACCCAGTTGCTGCTGGTGCGTGAACTCGCGCGTATGGAGCTCGCCCAGGGGCGATCAGCTGCTGTACTGGAGTTGATGACGCGGGTCGAGCCCTTGTTGGCGGGGCAGCCTGAGTTGTGGGCAGTGCGTGCAAACGCGGCACAACGCTTGGGCAGACACCAAGATGCGGTGCAGTTTTACGGGGTGGCCCTCCAGTCGCGCCCGGCAGAGCAACGCTGGCTGCTGGGCTCCGCCGTGTCTTTGTCCGCACTGGGCCAGCTAGTTGCTGCAGCCGAGTTGGCGGAGCGGGCGCGCAGTGTAGGCCCTGTGAGCAGGGAGGTCTGGGCCTACCTGCGGCAGCAAGGGGTGGCGCTACCTGAGAAGCCCTAGGTATCAAAAATGGCTATAGCCCTCGTCTTTATTGCGTAAGCTGCTATATAAATAATAGCATCTAGCGCCTGTGCTTAATTGGCGTTACGCAGTACACGCCGGTATTGCATGGCTTCGGCGACGTGGGGAAGCTGCGTGTCTGCACTGTTTGCAAGGTCGGCAATTGTGCGCGCGATCTTCAGGGTGCGGTGGGTGCTGCGCGCAGACCAGCCGAGCTGCGCAGCCGCCGTCTGCAAGAATTTCAGGGCGGCAGGTTCCAGCCCAATATGCTGGTCAATGGCTTGGCCGGCCAGCGCCTGGTTACTGCAGCCTTGGCGCAGAAGGGCCCGATTTCGGGCTTGGTGGCTACGCTGGCGTATATCGGCACTGCACTCGCCGGCGGGGCTGTTCAGCAAGTCTTCGGACGCCAGCGCTGGCACTTCTACATGGAGGTCAATCCGGTCCATCAGAGGGCCACTGAGTTTGCCTTGGTAGCGACTCACTTGGTCGGGCGTGCACCGGCAAGGGCGTGCCGCCGCCCCGAGGTAACCGCAGGGGCAGGGGTTCATGGCGGCAATCAACTGAAACCGCGCGGGAAACTCAGCCCGCCGGGCCGCCCGGGCGATGGTGATGCTGCCGGTTTCCAGCGGTTCGCGCAGGGCTTCAAGCGCTGGGCGCGGAAACTCGGGTAACTCGTCTAAAAACAACACCCCATGGTGGGCCAATGAAATTTCTCCGGGCCGGGGCGGGGAGCCACCGCCCACCAGAGCCACGGCACTTGCGGAATGGTGAGGGCTGCAAGTGGGGCGCAGTCCCCAACGTTGCAAGTCAAAGCGCCCGCACAGGCTGCCGATGGCCGCGCTCTCCAGCGCTTCGTCGGTGGTCAGGTCTGGCAACAAGGCCGCAAAACGCTGAGCCAGCATGGATTTGCCAGAGCCCGGCGGGCCTACCAATAACAAGCTGTGTCCGCCCGCAGCTGCAATTTCTAGGGCGCGTTTGGCGGCTACCTGGCCTTTGACATCGGCCATGTCCAGCCCGGCGGCGGGAGCTTGCAGGGGAGCGGGTTCCACCCGCACCCAGCCGTCGGGGTCTTGCTCCAGGGGGATGCCCTCTGCGTCCTTGGCCTGACCGCCCGGCGCAAAGTGGTGCACGACATCCAGCAGCCGGCGGGCACGGATCACCCGGGAGTCGGGCACCAGGGCGGCCTCTTCGGCATTGCCGGGTGGCAGCACCAGTTGGGGGCGGCTCGCTGTTTTCCGCAGTGCCAACGCCATGGCCAGGGCGCCGCGGACTGCACGTAAATCTCCGGACAAGGACAGTTCACCCGCAAACTCAAAGCCTGCCAGCGCTTGGGCATCCACCTGTCCGCTGGCCGCCAGAATGCCTAGGGCGATGGGCAAATCCAGCCGGCCCGAGTCTTTGGGCAGATCGGCCGGCGCCAAATTGACAGTGATGCGTTTGTTGTTAGGGAACTCGAGGCCACTGTTTTGAATGGCGCAGCGCACCCGCTCACGGGCTTCTTTGACCTCGACATCCGCCAAACCGACCAAGGTGAAGCTCGGCAGTCCATTGGCCAAATGCACTTCCACGGTCACTTGAACCGCTTCGAGCCCCAATAACGCACGACTCTGCACCAAAGACAAGCTCATTTCCCTGATTTCCCAAAAAGGTGCGCAATATCTCGGTGCATTGCGCGGTGGTGCACCATTGGCGTGCAAACTGTTGTTTTATACAGTTATGTTAGCGGAATCTGCAGAAACTGTGGGGGCTTTTTTGCGAAACACTAGCCACGCGCAACTTGGCACGGCTTCTGCTTTATGCCTCTTAGCTCCCGAAAACCTGGCGCGGCAAGCCACCAGGCCCGGACTCTGTCATTAACTATCAAGCTGAGGTGAACACATGAAACTCGTGACGGCCATCATTAAACCGTTCAAGCTCGATGAGGTGCGCGAAGCCTTGTCTGGCATGGGAGTGCAAGGCATTACCGTGACTGAAGTCAAAGGCTTCGGCCGCCAAAAAGGCCATACCGAGCTGTACCGCGGTGCAGAGTACGTGGTCGATTTCCTGCCCAAGGTCAAGATCGAAGCGGCGATTGACGACGCTTTGGTAGAGCGGGTCATCGAAGCAGTCGAGGGCGCCGCCCGCACCGGCAAGATCGGCGACGGCAAGATTTTTGTCTACGACCTGGAACAAGTGGTCCGCATCCGCACCGGTGAAACCGGCAAAGAAGCGCTGTAAATAGAAAGAGAGCACGACATGAAAAAACTACTCGCCACGCTGGCTCTGGGCTTGAGCCTGATGACAGCCGGTTCTTTTGCGCTGGCCCAGACGGCTGCGCCAGCTGCCGATGCGCCAGCCGCCATGGCTTCTGCCCCTGAGGCTGCGGCGCCTGCTGCTGCCCCTGCACCGGCTGCAGCGCCTGCTGCCGCTGAAGCAGCTCCAGCCGCTGCACCTGCACCGGTTCCCAACAAGGGCGATACCGCCTGGATGACGATCTCCACCGCACTGGTCTTGTTCATGACCTTGCCCGGTCTGGCTTTGTTCTACGGCGGCCTGGTCCGCAGCAAGAACATGCTGTCGGTGCTGATGCAAGTGTTCGTGGTCACAGCACTGATCTATGTGCTGTGGGCCATCTACGGCTACACCTTGGCCTTCGGCGGTGACGGTGCCTTCTTCGGTACTTTCGACAAGCTGTTCCTGAAGGGCGTTACCGTGGACTCGGTGGCTGCGACCTTCAGCAAGGGCGTCGTGATTCCTGAGTTGACCTTCATTGCTTTCCAAGCCACTTTCGCGGCCATCACCTGTGCCCTGATCGTGGGCGCTTTCGCTGAACGCATCAAGTTCTCTGCGGTGCTGGCTTTCTGCGTGATCTGGTTCACATTCAGCTACCTGCCCATGGCACACATGGTCTGGTACTGGGCCGGCCCTGACGCTATCTCCGACGCCGCATCTCTGGAAAAAGTCGTGGCCGCTGCTGGCTACCTGTGGGGCAAGGGTGCCTTGGACTTCGCTGGCGGTACTGTGGTGCACATCAACGCGGCGGTTGCTGGTTTGGTCGGTGCCTATGTGGTGGGCAAGCGTATCGGTTACGGCAAAGAGCCTATGGCCCCTCACAGCCTGACTTTGACCATGGTGGGTGCTGCCATGCTGTGGTTCGGCTGGTTCGGCTTCAACGCCGGCTCCAACCTGGAAGCCAACGGCCTGACTGCTTTGGCCTTCATCAACACCATGCTGGCAACGGCTGCCGCCACGTTGGCCTGGATTACCGGTGAAGCGCTGTCCCGCGGCAAGGCCTCCATGTTGGGTGCTGCCTCCGGTGCAGTGGCTGGCTTGGTTGCCATCACTCCTGCTTGCGGTTTCGTGGGTCCTATGGGCTCCATCGCCATCGGCCTGATCGGCGGCTTTGCAGGCCTGTGGGGTGTGAACGGCTTGAAGCGTCTCTTGGGCGCAGATGACTCCTTGGACGTGTTCGGTGTGCACGGTGTCTGCGGTATCGTGGGCGCTTTGTTGACCGGCGTGTTTGCAGCGCCGTCCTTGGGTGGCACTGGCGTGTATGACTACGTGGCCAACGCCGTGGGCGCTGAGTACTCCATCGCCAACCAAGTGTTGATCCAAGCCGAAGGCGTGTTGATCACCATCGTGTGGTCTGGCGTGGTGTCCTTCATCGCCTTCAAGTTGGTGGACTTGGTGATCGGTCTGCGCGTCTCTGAAGAAGAAGAGCGCGAAGGTCTGGACATCTCCAGCCACGGCGAAACAGCGTACAACCGCTAAACCCTGAATGCGGCGCAGCGCGCCGCAGTTTCAGATGGGTTTCGAAACCCGCCCCAAACCCGGCCACCGCAAGGTGAGCCGGGTTTTTTGATGGGCGCAGGTGCACAATCCAGCGCAGTTGCAAACAACCCAAGGATCGATTCCTCATGAGTACCCCTTTGACCCTGCGCCATGGCGCATTGCGCTGCGATCTTTGCCCCGCATTGGGCGGTGCGATCGCCGGTTTGTGGTGGCGCGACCTGCCCGTCATGCGCTCCACACCGGGCGCAGAGTTGACAAGCGTGCGCCAGTCCGCGAGTTTTCCTTTGGTGCCGTTTTCCAACCGCATCGGCCATGGGCAATTGCAGTGGGACGGAACCAGCCACCCCCTGATCCGCAACTTCGACCCGGAGCCCCACACGATCCACGGCATAGGATGGGAGCGCCCCTGGACTGTGCTCGAGAGCACCGATAACTCGGCCCTGCTATCGATGGAGCACCGAGCCGACGCAGCCTGGCCCTTTGACTTTGATTGTTCGCAAACCTTTCGCTTGGGCGACGGTACCCTCGATCTCGGCCTGAGTGTGACCAACCAAGGCGCTAGCCCCGCGCCGGTGGGTCTGGGTTGGCACCCTTACTTTGTCAAGCGCGCCGGTGCCACGGTGCAATTTGCCGCCACCGGCCGCTGGGAAATGGCCGCTGACAAACTGCCGACCCACCGTGCGCCCCATGCAGGGCTCGATCAATCCACCGACACCCTGACGGTAGACCACTGTTTTGATGGCTGGGGCGGCGCGCTGCACTTGCGCGATGCCTTGATGCACATCACCGTTCGCTCGGCACTCAGCCGCCTCGTGGTTTTCACGACCCCTGAGCGCGACAACATCGCAGTCGAGCCGGTTAGCCACGTCAACAATGCGTTGAACCTGATGGCCACGACCGGCGCCAGCGCCGACAGTCTTGGCGTGCGGGTGCTACAACCCGGCGAGACCTGGAGCTGCAGTATGCAAGTCACCGTGGAGGAACAGGTATGAGCTGGCACGCATTGAGTGAAGACCTTTTTGAGCTGGGCGAGTCCCCGTTCTGGCACCCGGCTGAACAGCAGCTTTACTGGGTGGACATTCCCGGTAAAGCCATTCTGCGGGCCAATATTTACATGGGCACCGTGCAGCGCTGGGACATGCCCAGCGAGCCCGGTTGCATTGCCCCCGCAGCCAAAGGCGGCCTGGTGATCGCCCTGCGCGATGGCGTTTTCCGCGCCCACTCGTGGGGCGGAGAGCTGCAGCGGATCGCTACTTTGCCGTATGACACCGCAGCCATCCGCGCCAATGACGGCAAGTGCGATGCCTTGGGCCGCTTCTGGGTGGGCACGATCGATGAGCCTAAGGCCGGACGGGCCGCAGAGCTGTTTTCTATTGATTGCCGCTCCGGCGCTGCGGTGGTGCAAAAACACGCAGGCGATGCACTGACCGCCAACGGCTTGGCCTGGAGCCCTGACCAACGCACCGTCTACTGGTCGGACACCCCGAACCATCTGACCCACGCCTGGGACTTTGATCTCCAGGCCAACGCCCTGAGCGCCCACCGCGTCTGGCGCCAATACGAGCCCAAGCCCGCCGGTTGGACCTTCGAGAATATCCACTATGCCGGCCGCCCGGATGGCGCTGCGGTAGATGTCGAGGGCAATTACTACGCTGCCATGTTTGAGGGGCGCCGCATCTGTAAATTTGCGCCTGACGGCCGCCTGTTGGCGAGTTTCGAGACGCCGGCCCAGTGCCCCACCATGCCCTGTTTTGGCGGAGAGGACCTCAAAACCCTCTACATCACCACGGCCCGGCACGGGCGCAGTGCTGCGGAGCTGGCGCAGTTTCCTTTGTCGGGCGCGGTGTTCTTCATGCGGGTGGACGTGGCGGGGCTGCCGGTGCAGGCCTTCGCGGACTGAGCCTCAGCACCGAATGGCCTGAGGGCGGTGGAGGCTCAAAAATCCGGCGTTTGGCTGTTCAAAAAATTCACGCCGCAGGGCAGGGGGGCCGCTTACCATTGCCGCCATGTTGCCCCTGCCCGCCGCCATCCAACCCTTTGTTGACCAGATCCGTGCCGCCGCTGCGGACCAGACGCCACTGCAGATTCGCGGCGGTGGCAGCAAAGACTTTTACGGTTGCCTGCAGCCCGCAGGCCTGCTGGACACCCGCAGCCTGAGCGGCGTGGTCGATTACGCGCCCAGCGAGCTGGTGGTCACGGTGGCCACCGGAACACCGCTCTCCACCCTCGAGGCCCTGCTGGCCGAGCAAGGCCAGTGCCTGCCTTTCGAGCCGCCGCACTACCCGTGGTCTACCCGCGTTGCCGGCGCCCCGTCGAGCACTGCCACCGTGGGTGGCTTGGTGGCCAGTGGTTTGGCCGGCCCCGCCCGCGCCAGCGTGGGCAGCGTGCGCGACTATGTGCTGGGCCTGAAACTCATTAACGGCCGTGGGGAATACCTGACCTTCGGCGGCCAGGTGATGAAAAACGTGGCCGGTTACGACGTGTCCCGCCTGATGGCAGGAGCCATGGGTACTCTGGGCCTGATGACCGAGGTCTCGCTCAAGGTGCTGCCCTTTGCGCCCGCCGAGGCTACGTTGGTGTTCCCGCTGGGGCAGGCCGCCGCCCTTGAGCAGATCCACCGCTGGGCCGGCGAGCCGCTGCCCCTGAATGCCAGCTGCTGGGTGCACGACGGGAGCGCAGGTGCGGCGGGTCAAGACTTGTTGTTTGTGCGGCTGCGCGGTGCCGTGGCCGCCGTGGAGGCGGCTTGCCAGCGCATGTTGCGCGAAGTGCCGGGCGAGCGCATGGACCCCGCGCAAGCCGCTGCTGATTGGGACCGTTGCCGCGACCAAACGCTGCCCTTTTTTACCGACGGAGCGGCCACGGGTCACGCTTTGTGGCGCTTGTCGGTGGCGCAAACCGCGCCGGTGCTGGACTTGCCCTGGGCCCAGTTGATCGAGTGGCATGGCGGCGTACGCTGGCTCTGGGCGCCGTTGCAAGCCGGGCCTCAATTGCAGACCGTGGCCCGCGCAGCCGGTGGTAATGCTATGGTTTTTGTAGCTGGAGCCGCAGACCTTACCGGGGCTAAGTGCCAATTTCGCTCAGATGTGCCAGGGCAGGCCGCTTTGCTCAAACGCCTCAAGGCGGCTTTTGATCCTGCCGGTATTTTCAACGCCGGCAGGCTCTACCCAGACTTCTGACGCCGGGCGCCATTCACCACACCTTATGCAGACCCAACTCGCCCCCGAATACCAGAACACCCCGGACGGCCAAGCCGCCGAGGCCATTCTGCGCAAATGTGTCCATTGCGGTTTTTGTACCGCGACGTGCCCGACCTACCAGTTGCTCGGCGACGAGCTCGATGGCCCGCGCGGCCGCATCTACTTGATGAAGCAAGTGCTGGAAGGTCAGGAGCCCACGCGCGCCACCCAGATGCACCTGGACCGTTGCCTGACCTGCCGCAACTGCGAAAGCACCTGCCCCAGCGGTGTGGATTACGGCCATCTGGTTGATATCGGCCGCAAGCTGGTCGATGCCAAAGTGCCGCGGCCGACCGGCGAAAAGGCCCTGCGCTGGGCGCTGAAAGAGGGGCTGCCTTCTCCCCTGTTTGCTCCCGCCATGAAGCTGGGCCAACTGGTGCGCCCGCTGCTGCCTCAAAGCCTGAAAAACAAAGTGCCCGCTCCGCAGGATGCCGGCTCATGGCCCGACCGGGAGCACCCGCGCCAAGTGCTGATGCTGGCCGGTTGCGTGCAACCCAGCATGTCGCCCAATATCAATAGCGCCACGGCCCGGGTGCTCGATGCGGCAGGTATCCAGCCCTTGCTGGCACCTGCTGCAGGGTGTTGTGGTGCCGTCAAATTCCACCTCAACGACCAGGACGGCGGCAAGGCGCAGATGCGCGCCAACATCGACGCCTGGTGGCCCTATGTGCTGGACGGCGTCGAAGCGCTGGTGATGAACGCTTCCGGTTGCGGTGTCACGGTCAAAGAGTACGGTCATATCCTGCGCGATGACCCGGCCTATGCCGCCAAGGCGGCGCGCATCAGCGCCCTCACGCGCGACCTGAGCGAGCTGTTGCCCGAGTGCCTGCCGCGTCTCAAACCCCTGGTCCGGCTGGATGCAGGCACCCCGGCGTTGGTGTTCCACCCGCCCTGCACCCTGCAGCACGGCCAGAAACTCAAAGGCGGAGTGGAGTCGCAGATGGCGGAGCTCGGGTTCTCGGTGCGGGTTGCCAGCAACGAGTCGCATCTGTGCTGCGGCTCGGCCGGTACCTATTCGGTGCTAAACCCTGAGATCTCTTATCAGCTGCGCGACCGCAAGCTGGGCCATCTGGCGCCGACCGACAACGAGGTCATCATCAGCGCCAATATCGGGTGTATCACCCATCTGCAGAGCGGCACCACCACCGCCGTGCGCCACTGGATCGAGGTCTTGGACGCTGCTTTGGCGCCTGTCAACCAGTCTTGAGCGGGTACTGCGCCCTCAGGCTGCCAATGCAGCCTCGATGTCTTTGGAAAGGCTGGCAGGCGTGTCGGTTGGCGCATAACGCTTGAGCACCTTGCCGTCTTTGCCCACCAGAAATTTGGTGAAGTTCCATTTGATGGCCTTGGTACCCAGCAGGCCTGGCGCTTCTCCGGCCAACCACTGGTATAACGGGTGGGCGCCGCTGCCGTTGACCTCAATCTTCGCCATCATCGGGAAGCTCACGCCATAGTTGAGTTGGCAAAAAGAGGAAATCTCGTCATTGCTGCCCTTGTCCTGTGCGCCGAACTGGTTGCACGGGAAACCCAGCACCGCCAGTCCCTTGCTGCCGTACTGCTGGTGCAACGCTTCCAGCCCTGCGAACTGCGGTGTGAAGCCGCAGGCACTGGCAGTGTTGACGATCAACAGCGCTTTGCCTTTGAAATCGCCCAAGCCGATCAGCTGGCCTTGGATGTTCAAGGCCTCGAAGTCATACACACTGCTCATTCACATCTCCCAAGAAAGTGGCCTTCACCATAGCACTGCTTGCAAAAGCTTGTGTTGTACGGGCATTGCTGGGAAGATTTGCAAAACGAGGAGTTCAGGATTGTTTTTCTCCCCTTGGTATCAGCGCTGTCGTGCGCGCTTCAATGCGAGCAAGCTTGAGAATGACCGGGTGCAGGGCGAGGCCACCATCGAGTCCTTGAAGCGCTACCGGCGCCTCGGCCTTTTTCTGGTGCCTTTGCATGCGACGTTGGCTTGGTTTTTTGCGCATTTCACGCCCCCGGAATTCAGGCCCGAGCTGGCGCATTGGGCCCATGATCTGGCCTACGCCCAGGGGCTGGCCTGTGTGGGTGTGCTGGTCACAGTGCTCGCCGCTCACCTGTTTTTGGAGCGCCATACCCGAGCCACGACCGGTGCAATTGCCCTGCAAATCCTGATTGCCGCGGCGTACTTGAGTTTTGGGGCGTACATCACACTCCTCGACTTGGAATACAACGCGGGTGCGGGCCTTGCGAGTTTCTTGCTGATCTGTGTCACGTTCGGCGTGCTGGCGCTGATGCGGCCGGCAATATCGGTGCCTGTTTTTGTCCTGAGCTACGTGGTGTTTGCGGTATTGCTGGAAAACGCATTCATCAACCGCTCGCAGCTCCCGAGTTTGCGCATCGTGGCATTCATTACCCCAGCGCTGGCGCTCATGGCCTCGATCATGAACTGGAACCAATACGCCAGATCCGTGGTGTTGCGCCGCCAGCTCAGCAAAAGCAATGCAACCCTCGTAGCCCAGCAGGCGGAGCTGGCCTTTCTGGCCGATCACGATGCACTGACCGGCCTTTATAACCGCCGCGAGTTCATGCGGCTGGCGCAAATGGAGTTGCTCCGCGCCACGCGGGTGCCGTGCCACACCGCCGTCATCATGGTGGATCTGGACTTCTTCAAAAGTGTGAACGACCGCTATGGCCACCCCGGGGGCGATGCGGTGCTCAAAGCCACTGCACAGTGCCTGAGCTACTCGCTACGCATCACCGATACATTGGCACGCATGGGCGGCGAAGAGTTCATCGTGTTGCTGCCAGACACTGGGCGCGAAGGTGCCATGCAGGTCGCCAGCAAGCTGCGTGATGCGATACGTGCCATGGACGTGGATTTTGAGGGTCAGCCCATCAAGGTGACCGCCAGTTTCGGTGTCAGCACATTGGCACCCACGGTGCGCGGTACTGCCGATGCCATTTATGCCGCGGCCGATCGCGCACTGTATGTGGCCAAACAAACTGGCCGTGACAAGGTGGAATACGCGATGCCCGAGGCGTCAGAGCTGAACCCCAGGCCCTAGCTTCAACTGCCGGGCGGGGGGCTCAGGGTAGTGTTCAGCCGTGCAGGTTGTCGTTGCGGGCAATGTCCAGCAGGTGGTTCACCTCGTCGGCGTGGTCGCGGATATTGCGTTCGTGCCAGCGCTTGATGACCCACATAAAGCCTGCCACTACGATGCCAAACGCGCTGATGGCGCCGAACGCTGAGAGCCCCAGGCTAGTGGATAGTGCGTACATGCCACCCAGACCCAAAATACAGGCTTGCTCATTGAAGTTTTGCACCGCAATCGAACGGCCTGCACCCATCAGGTTGTGGCCCCGGTGCTGAAGCAGCGCATTCATCGGCACCACCAAAAAGCCGCCCAACCCTCCCAACAAAATGAGGAAAGGTGCCGCCACCCAGACGTTATCGATAAAGTTCAGCAGGATGACCAGCAGGCCCATTCCAATTCCCAAGGGCATGACGTTGACCGCATGTTCTAGCCGCATCCGCATCGAGGCGGCCACTGCGCCGACGGCGGTGCCGATCGCCACCACGCCGACCAGCGCCGAGGCTTGGGTCACGCTGTAGCCCAAAGCCGCTGCTGCCCACGCCAGTACGATGTAACGCAAATTGCCGCTCACGCCCCAGAACAGGGTGGTGGTGCTCAACGAGATCTGGCCCAGCTTGTCGTTCCAGAGCTTGGTGTTGCAAGTCCAGAAGTCAGGCAAGAGGCTCATGAGGTTTTTGGGCATGGGCCGCATGCTCACACCCGTCTCAGGAATGCGGGTGTTGAACCAGGCGGCTGCCAGGTACACAAAAATCAGGATGCCGATAGCGGCTTCCGGCGCGGTGTCAATGCTGGTGGTGATGAACGGGAAGTCAAACGACAAAAGCGCACCCGAGATCATCGGGCTCACCAATTGGCCACCCAGCAACACGCCCAAAATGATGGAGGCAATCGTCAGGCCCTCAATCCAGCCGTTGGCTTTGACGAGTTGGGAAGCCGGTAGCAGCTCGGTCAGGATGCCGTATTTAGCAGGTGAGTAGGCGGCGGCACCCAGCCCCACGATGGCGTACGCCATGAGCGGATGCGTGCCGAACAACATCATCAGGCAGCCCACCACCTTGATGGTGTTGCTGATGAACATGACCTTGCCTTTGGGCATGGCGTCTGCAAATGCGCCCACAAAAGGCGCCAGCACCACGTAAAACAAGGCAAACATCGGCACTAACGCTGCTTGCTGCCATTCCGGTGCGCCGGAGCTGCGCAGTAACTGAACGGCACCCACAAACAAGGCGTTGTCGGCCAGCGAGCTGAAGAACTGCGCTGACATGATGGTGTAGAAGCCGCGTTTCATGGGTAGGTTCTGGGCGCATTAGCGGGGCTAATGCGCGGAATATTGTTGTGAGTCTCCAAGCGTGCGACGGTTATAGCACGGCGTGGAATGTCAAAATCGTTGTGGTCCCTTGTTGTTACCCACTCTATGCCACGTCCTATCCAAGCCACCATTCATGTCCAGGCCCTGCGTCATAACTTGGAGGTGTGTCGCCGCGCGGCGCCGGACGCCCGCATCTGGGCGGTGGTCAAGGCCAACGCGTACGGGCACGGCATTGAACGCACCTTTGACGGCTTGCGCGGCGCAGACGGCATTGCACTTCTGGATCTGGACGAGGCACAGCGGGTGCGCAACCTGGGATGGCGCGGGCCCATCTTGCTGTTGGAGGGCGTCTTTGAGCAACGCGACCTGGAGCTGTGCTCCCGCCTGGGGTTGTGGCACACGGTGCACTGCCAGGAGCAGATCGACATGCTGGCCATCCACAAAACCAACGAGCCGCATCGGGTGTTTCTCAAGGTCAACTCCGGCATGAACCGCTTGGGCTTCCAGCCTGAACAGGTGCGGTCTGCGTGGACCCGCCTGAATGCGCTGCCCCAAGTGGACGAAATTTCGCTCATGACTCACTTCAGCGATGCAGACGGCCCCAAGGGCATTGCCGGCCAGATGGCGGTGTTCAAGCAAGCCACCGACGACCTGCCCGGCGAACGCACTGTCAGCAACAGTGCGGCTACCCTGCGCCACTCCGGCCCCGGATTGGTGTCAGACTGGGTGCGCGCCGGCATCGCCACTTACGGCAGTGCGCCGGACTACCCCGAGCACGACATCGCCCACTGGGGCTTGCAGCCCACGATGACGCTTGCTGCAAAAATCATAGCTACTCGCGCACTATCGACGGGCGATACGGTCGGATATGGTTCCAATTTCACGGCCGAGAAGCCCATGCGCATCGGCGTGGTGGCCTGCGGCTATGCCGACGGCTACCCCCGCATTTGTCCTGCGGGCACTCCGGTGTTGATCAACGGCGTGCGCAGCCGGGTGGTAGGCCGGGTCAGCATGGACATGATCACCGTCGACCTCGACCCGGTGCCCCAAGCAGGCATGGGCTCTGAAGTGACCTTGTGGGGGCGCGCGGCTAACGGCGCAGTGCTGCCGATTGACGAAATTGCGGCCGCTGCCGGCACCGTGGGCTATGAATTGATGTGCGCGCTCGCGCAGCGGGTACCGGTCGTCGTGGCAGACTAGCCTCCATGAAATATGTGCCCATTCCGATTGCCATGCTGGAAGTGGGCCGGCCTTTGCCGATTGACATCTGGAGCGATACCGGCCAGCTGCTCTTGAAGAAAGGGCAACCGGTCGTTTCCGAGCAGCACCGCGACAAGCTCCACGCCTTCAACGCCAGCTCCACCCCGGGCGACGCGATGGCCTGGCAGCGCGCCTACGAGCGCATGGTGCACGAAATGCTGCGCGATGGCGTAGATGTGCAAACCATTGCCCAGGCGCCCATGCCCTCGCGCATCCGCGATGTGGACTATGTGGCGGGCACCGCACTGAGTGGCGGCTGGCCGGACCTGCAGGATGTGTTGCGCGGCATTCTTTACCAAGGGGGGCTGGCCATTAACCCGCTTTCCCGCCTAGACGGCATGGCCCGCACCGTGCTCAAGTTGCTGGACGTGGACCCGGACGATGCGCTCTTTCGCCTGTTTCAGATGCTGGGCGATAACAGCCTGGGTTACTGCTCCACCCACGCGCTGCTGACCGGCACCATCAGCCTGCTCACCGCTGACAAGTTGGGCCTGGACCCCAGTGTGCGCCGCAGCCTGCTGGACGCTGCCCTGACCCAGAACATCGGCATGGCCCGCGATCAGGACAGCCTCTCCCGCCAAAACGCAGCACCCACCGAGTGGCAGCGCCAGCTCATTGCTGACCATGCAGGCCGGAGTGCCGACACCCTGCACAAGCTCGGGCTGGAAGACGAAGACACCCTGGACCTGGTGCGCTGGCACCACAAGCCGCTGCACCCCGAGGCCCTGCCCCGCAACCGCATGGCACGCCGGGTGCTGGCCACGGCCGATGGGTTTGTGGCCAAAATGGCCGCCCGCAAGTCCCGCACCCCCATGCCTGCCATCAGCGCTGCAAAATCCATATTTGCTGCGGCCGAGGGGGAAGCTGCCGCCGTGGGCGGCGCCATGGCGACCAGCACCGGCTTTTACCCGCCGGGCACCTATGTGTTGTTGGTCAACGGTGATACCGCGGTCGTCGCCCAGCGGGGCGCGCGCGCCAATGCGCCCTGGGTGATCCCGGTGATGGACAAAAACAGCATGCCGGTCACGGTCTACGCCTGCCGGGACACCCATGACCCGGCCTGGGCGCTGGTGACGCCCTTGAACTTCCAGTCGGTCAAGGTCTCGGTCAGCGCGGACCGGGTGCAGCGGGCCCGCGCCCGCATGCCCAAGGTCTAGCGCCACGAGGGAGCAATTCGCACGGCGGGGTCCGTGTCGCCGGCGCCGGCAGTCCCAAACGTATCGCCCTGAATCTGTGGTTTTGTACAGTATTATGGGCGCCATGGCCAAAGACAAAACCATCTACACCTGTAACGAGTGCGGCGGCACCAGTCCCAAGTGGCTGGGCAAGTGCCCGCACTGCAACGCCTGGAACACGCTGATCGAATCGGTGGCCAGCAGCGACGGACCGGCCAAAAATCGCTTTGCCTCGCTGGCCAAGACAGCCGAGGTCACTGTGCTCTCCGATATCGAGGCGCAGGACGTGGACCGCACCCCCACCGGCCACGAGGAGCTGGATCGTGTGCTGGGCGGCGGTATGGTCGAAGGTGGCGTGGTGCTGATCGGCGGCGACCCCGGCATCGGCAAGTCCACACTCTTGTTGCAGGCGCTCGACTCCCTGCAGCGCTCTGGCAAGAACACCCTCTACGTCACCGGCGAAGAGAGCGGGGCGCAAGTCGCGTTGCGCTCGCGCCGACTGGGGCTGGACCACTCGCAGGTGAAAGTGCTGGCCGAGATTCAGCTCGAAAAAATCCTCGCTACCCTGGAAGCCAATCGCCCGGATGTGGCGGTGATTGATTCCATCCAGACCGTTTACTCCGAGCAGCTCACCAGCGCGCCGGGTTCGGTCGCCCAGGTGCGCGAGTGCGCAGCCCACCTGACCCGCGCGGCCAAGGCCAGTGGCACCGCCATCGTGTTGGTGGGTCATGTGACCAAAGAGGGCGCCTTGGCCGGGCCGCGCGTGCTGGAGCACATGGTGGACACGGTGCTGTACTTTGAGGGCGACACGCACAGCCAGTTCCGGTTGGTGCGCGCCATCAAAAACCGCTTTGGTGCGGTCAATGAGATTGGCGTGTTCGCCATGACCGAAAAAGGCCTGAAGGGCGTGAGCAACCCCAGCGCCATCTTTTTGAGCCAACACGCCGAGCCGGTGCCCGGCAGCTGCGTGATGGTGACGCTGGAAGGCACCCGTCCACTTTTGGTGGAAATTCAAGCGCTGGTGGACATGGGTGGCCCGTCGCCACGGCGCTTGAGCGTGGGCTTGGACAAAGACCGCCTGGCCATGTTGTTGGCAGTGTTGCACCGCCACGCGGGCGTGGCGTGTATGGACCAGGATGTGTTCATCAACGCGGTGGGCGGTGTGCGCATCGGCGAGCCGGCCGCCGACCTGGCAGTCATGCTGTCTATTACCTCGTCTTTGCGCGGCAAGCCGCTGCCCAAAGGCTTTATTGCCTTTGGCGAAGTCGGGCTGGCCGGCGAAGTGCGCCCTGCACCCCGCGGTCAGGAGCGCCTGAAAGAAGCTGCCAAGCTGGGCTTCACCATCGCGGTGGTGCCCAAGGCGAATGCGCCCAAAAAGCCGATCGAGGGCATGACCATCCACGCGGTGGAGCGGGTGGAAGAAGCCATGAACGTGGTGCGCGGCTTGACCTGAGGCAAGGCGCCCCAGCCTGTAAATGCCTACACTGTTGGCATGCGCTGGTTGACCAAACTGCCCCATTCGATCCGCTCCGCCTCCGGGCTGGAGTGGGCTTTGTGGCGCAAGCTCCCCCTGATTGCTTTGGCGGGCACCGTGCTGCCTTTGCTGGGGCTGGCGCTCTACCATGCAGGTGCGGATGCCGGTGACCCTGCAGAGGCGCGGGCACTGCAGCTGGCGGAATTCATCGTGTTCGGGGTCATCGTGTTCCACTGGACGCTGGTGATCACCGCAGCCATCGGGTGCGTAGTGGTCATGGTGATGAAGGGCCCCGCCTATGTGGCGGACGGGCTGGAGGTCAGCCACCGTGATCAGCCGGCCAGAGACCTTTGAGGGTTCTGGGTCTGCAGGGGCCGCTCAATGCCTGCGAAAATCCCACTATGTTTTTTCAAAAAATCCAACGAATCGTGATTCCGCTGGCCGCTTTGGCGGCCTTGATCCTCGGCTACCGGCACTATGGCTGGCCCGGCGTGGCTTTGGTGGGCGGTGGCCTGATCATGTGGCAGCTGTTGCACTTCACCCGCATGTTGCAGGTGCTTAAGCGGGCGGCCAACCGGCCTATCGGCCATGTGGACAGTGCTGTGATGCTCAACGCCCGCTTGCGAGCCGGCTTGCCCTTGCTGCACGTGGTGGCCATGACCCGCTCGCTGGGCCAGCTCGAATCCCCCAAAGACACTCAGCCGGAGCGCTACCGCTGGTCCGATACCTCGGGCAGCACGGTGCTGTGTGTGTTCGATGGCGGCAAGCTCCAAAGCTGGGACTTGCAGCGTCCCGCGCAAAACGAAGCGCTGCCAGAGCCCGCGCACGCCGCTGCGGTGGAATCGGCCTCGTAAAATCCCCCTTTTTGCAAATTCCTGCAAATCCCTCTCTTCAAGGACACCCGATGAGCGTACTCCCACCTTCCATGTCTGATCGCGACGGCAAAATCTGGATGGATGGCCAGATGGTCGAGTGGCGCGATGCCAAGATCCACGTGCTGAGCCACACGCTGCACTACGGATGCGGCGCCTTTGAGGGCGTGCGGGCCTACAACACGGTCAACGGCCCGGCCATCTTCCGCCTGCAGGAGCACACCGAGCGCCTGTTTAACAGCGCCAAGATCCTGCGCATGGCCATTCCCTTCACCCAGGAACAGGTGAACGAAGCCCAGTGCGCCGTGATCCGCGAAAACAAGTTGGAGTCTGGCTACCTGCGCCCCCTGACCTGGATCGGCGACAAGAAGCTGGGCGTCTCGCCCAGGGGCAACACCATCCACCTGATGGTGGCCGCTTGGCCCTGGGGTGCCTACCTGGGCGAAGAGGGCATGAAGCGCGGCATCCGCGTGAAGACCAGCAGCTACACCCGCCACCACGTCAACATCACCATGACGCAGGCCAAGGCGGTGAGCAACTACACGAACTCGATCTTGGCCAACATGGAAGCCACGGATGATGGCTACGACGAAGCCCTGCTGCTGGACAGCTCCGGTTTCGTGTCCGAAGGCGCGGGCGAAAACATTTTCGTCATCAAGAACGGTGTCATCTACACCCCCGACTTGTCTGCCGGCGCCCTGAACGGCATCACCCGCAACACGGTTTTCCACATCGCCAAGGACCTGGGCCTGGAAATTGTGCAGAAGCGCATCACCCGCGACGAGGTCTATATCGCTGACGAAGCTTTCTTCACCGGCACCGCCGCAGAGGTGACCCCGATCCGCGAACTCGACCGCATTGCCATGGGCAAGGGTGACTACGTGGGCAGCCGTGGCCCGATCACCGAAAAAATCCAATCTGCGTTCTTTGACATCGTCAACGGCCGCAACCCGAAATACGCCCACTGGCTCACGAAAGTCTGAATATGTCCCAAGCAGTCGTTGAACTCCTAGCCAAAGACCTGAACCACCAGGGCGGTGTGTTTTGCCCCAGCTCGGTGGCAGGCATGCAAACCTGGAACACCCACCCCAAGGTGTACCTGGATGTGGGCCGCTCCGGCGAAGCCAAGTGCGCGTATTGCGGCACCGTGTACAAGCTGAAAGACGGCGAGCACTTCGCAGCAGGTCACTGAGCGTGCAGATGGCCCCAAGCCAGGCGGCCACCGGCCGCTTCGGTGGGGAGTCATTGGTCATCGCGCCCCAATGGATCGGGGATGCGGTGATGACCGAGCCACTCTTACGCCGGTTGGCGGCGCGGGGCGAGCGCATCACGGTGGCTGCGGTGCCGTGGGTGGCCCCGGTGTACCGCGCCATGCCCCAGGTGGCAGAGGTGCTGGTCTTGCCCTTTGGGCGTGGCGGCGTCGAGTGGGCTGCGCGCCGTGCCTATGCGGCCGGTTTGCGGGGCCGATTCGACCGGGCCTATTTGTGCCCCAACTCCCTCAAAAGTGCGCTGATCCCTTTCTGGGCCGGCATCCCTGTGCGCGTGGGCTTCTCGGGTGAGCTGCGCTTCGGGCTGCTGAACCGCCGGCTGCCCAATCCCCCCAAAAACAGCCGCCCGCCCATGGTGGCTTTTTACTCTGCCCTCAGTGGCGATGCTGGTGTGGAAGGGGACCGTCCCGCATTGCATGTGGCGGCCGATGACATCGCCACTGTGCTGGCGCCGCGGGGCTTGCAAGCGCAGGGCTTTTATGTCGTAGCACCCGGCGCCGAGTACGGCCCGGCCAAGCGCTGGCCGGCCACCCATTTCGCTGCCATGGCCGCGCAGTTGGAGCGGCCGGTGTTGTTGCTGGGCTCGGCTAAAGATGATGCGGTGTGCACCGAGATCGCAGAGGCAGTAAATGCCTTGCGCCCGGGTCGTTGTGCGAATCTGGCCGGGCGCACCAGCCTGGACGAAGCGGTGGCGCTGATTGCCGGCGCGCACGCCATGGTGAGCAACGACTCAGGCCTTATGCATGTGGCGGCTGCATTCGGGGTGCCGCAGGTGGCAATCTTCGGATCTTCGAGTCCACTGCATACGCCGCCGCTGAATCCGGCGGCCACGGTCCTGTGGCTGAAGAACGACGCCGCTTACCAACCGCCCTTGGATTGCGCGCCGTGCTTCAAGCGGGAGTGTCCGCTGGGGCACACACGCTGCTTGAACGATATCACTCCGGATAAAGTGCTATCGATTTTGTAGCTGGTTGCGCATATTCCGCGAGCGCTAGCGCCTGATTTTGCATAAAAAAAAGCCACCCGAGGGTGGCTTTATAAAGTCCCCGGAGGGACGTCGTTGGAACCTGTTGAAGGAGGCCTATTGCTTGGCCTTCTCTTCTATCCTTGTGAACTGTGACAGCAGCTGGGGCGAATTTTCTCGCGCATGTGGATAGAGCGGTATCCCCCATTCGGGTGAATTTGCACACTTTTTTCACATTTTTTTGTGCAGTGCAGCGTTTTCTCATGCGGGCGACCGGGATCTCAGTCGCTACCAGCTCTGCAACACCCAGTCCGCACGGTGGCGGGTGGCTGCGATCCGGACGGCGTTGGGTTCGTCGGTGCTGTCGATCCATGCCCGGGCCTCTGGTTCGCTGCGTCCGAACCGCATGTGTCGGGCCAGCAAGCGGGCGTGGCGTAGGGCCGGGTCGAGGTCCAGGTACCACGCCTCGTCGAGCAAACCCCGCACCCGGGACCAGGCGCCATCCTCGAGCAGCAGGTAGTTCCCTTCCGTGATGATCAGCGGCTTGTCCGCATGAAGGGGAATGGCGCCTGCGATGGGTTCTTCGAGCTGGCGGTCAAAGTCGGGGGCGTAAATGGTTTCGCCCTCAGTCTGGCGGCGCACACGCTCTAACAGGTGCACATAGCCTGCGCTGTTAAAGGTGTGCGGTGCACCCTTGCAGTGGCCTTGTTGCAAGCGGGCAAGCTCCCGGTTGGCGAGGTGAAATCCGTCCATCGGCAGGTACTGGCTCTGCGCACTGAACCGGACATGGAGTGCTTGTGCCAGGGTGGATTTGCCGGCCCCCGGGCCTGCGGCAATGCCCAGAATGATCCGGCGCCCGCTGGACAAAAGCGCTTCGATACGGGCGATTGCCTCTGGGGGCAGGGCGCTCGGCGGGGGCGCACTATTTGGCGTCAAATAAGGGTTTTCCATAATTAAAGTAACTTGATTTACTAACATCGATGAGTCTATAGTCTCACCACGCCAAAACCTGTGCGTAGTTCCCCGGGGTCCTTCTCGGGGGCCCTAACCATAAGTGTCATATTGACCGAGGAGACCTGAATGAAGAAATCTGCCCCCCTGATCCTGTCCGCATTGGCTTTGGCCGCCTCCGGCGCTTTTGCCGCCAACGAGCCAGTGATCGGCCTGATCACCAAGACCGAAACCAACCCCTTCTTCGTCAAGATGAAGGAAGGCGCGACCGCTGAAGCGAAAAAGATGGCCGCCAAATTGCTGACCGCGTCCGGCAAAAAAGACGGTGACACCGCATCCCAAATCGCCGCCATTGAGAACATGACCGCTCGTGGCGCCAAAACGATTCTGATCACCTCCTCCGGCGATGCGATCCTGCCTGCGGTGAAAAAGGCTCAGGAAAAAGGCGTGCAAGTCATCGCCTTGGACAGCCCGTTTGATGGCGCTGACGCCCTGTTTGCGACCGACAACTACAAAGCCGGCGAGTTGATTGGCCAATACGCCAAGGCCGCACTCGGTGGCAAGCCTGCCAAGATCGCCATGTTGGACCTGTTTCCCGGCCACCCCGTGGGCGCACAGCGCCACAACGGCTTCATGAAGGGTTTCGGCTTGCAAGCGAATGACGCCAAGTCCAACGAACTCTCCAAAACCGCTGAAACCGTCTGCGCTGCCGACACCGATGGCAACCAGGCCAAGGGCCAGACCGCCATGGAAACCTGCTTGCAAAAGGACCCGGCCATCAACGTGGTTTACACCATCAATGAGCCAGCCGCTGCAGGTGCCTACAACGCACTGAAAAAAGCCGGCAAGGAAAAAGGCGTGCTGATCGTCTCGGTGGACGGCGGCTGTGCCGGCGTAGCCGATGTGGGCAAGGGCGTGATCGCAGCGACCTCGCAGCAATACCCCCTGAAGATGGCCGCTATGGGTGTGGCTGCCGGCGTGGAATACGCCAAAGGCGGCAAAAAGGCCTCTGGCTACGTCGACACCGGCGTGACCCTGATCGCCGGCAAGCCGGTGGCAGGCGTCGACAGCAAAGACGTCAAAACCGGCACCGACCTGTGCTGGGGCAAGAAGTAAGTTGAACCGGGGCTGACACTGCGTCCAGCTCCATCCCGGGGCCGGTGATTTGCACACGCAAATGCCGGGCCCCGTGTTTCCTTGAGTCGGCGCCACGCGCCTCCTGTTTTCAAGCGAATCCGGCGCTACTCCGGATCACACCATGGCTACAACCAATACCAAACAAATCCCGTGGGCCATGCTCGGCCCGTGGCTCGCCTTGTTGGCTGCGTGCACCTTTTTCGCCACCCAGTCCGACCGCTTTCTGACGGGTGAGAACCTATCCCTCGTATTGCAGCAGGTCATGGTGGTGGGTTTGCTCGCGATCGGGCAGACACTCATTATTTTGACCGCCGGTATCGACCTGTCCTGCGGCATGGTCATGGCGCTGGGCGGCATCGTGATGACCAAGTTCACCATGGACTTAGGCATTCCGCCTTTCTGGGCAGTGCTATGCGGGATTTTGGTTACCGCGTCGTTCGGCTTGCTCAACGGCTTGCTGGTGACCCGTGTCAAATTGCCCTCGTTCATCGTGACCTTGGGTACCATGAATATCGCCTTCGCTATCACCCAAATCTATTCTGAAGCCCAAACGGTGGGCAACCTGCCGGACTCAATGACCGCGCTGGGCAACACCTTCAGCCTTGGTGGAACCTCGGTGGCTTGGGGCACTGTTGTCATGCTGGGTATGTATTTGCTGGCCTGGCACCTGCTGCGGGATACCGCCGCCGGCCGACACGTCTATGCTGTGGGTAACAACCCCGAAGCCGTGCGCTTGACCGGTATTTCAGTGGACCGGGTATTGCTCGGTGTGTATGTGTTGGCCGGTGTCTTGTATGGCGTGGCCGCGCTCTTGTCGGTGGCTCGCACTGGTGTGGGTGACCCGCAAGCAGGGCAGACTGAGAATCTGGACGCGATTACTGCAGTGGTCTTGGGCGGTACCTCTTTGTTCGGCGGCCGCGGTGTGATCTTGGGCTCGCTGGTGGGTGCTGTCATCGTGGGTGTGTTCCGCAACGGACTGACGCTGATGGATGTGGCGTCGGTGTACCAAACCCTGATTACCGGCATTCTGGTCATTCTGGCGGTTGCGGCCGACCAACTTTCACGCAAGGGAGCACGCTAATGAGCAGCCCGCAAATCGTTTTGAAGGCCAGTGGACTGGTCAAGCGCTACGGCGGCGTCACCGCCCTCGATGGCGTCGATTTTGAACTGCGCGCCGGCGAAATTCTGGCGGTGATCGGCGACAACGGTGCCGGCAAATCCAGCCTGATCAAGGCCCTGTCGGGTGCCGTGGTGCCGGACGAAGGCCGCATGGAGCTTGATGGCAAGCCGGTGCTTTTCCGCTCGCCAATCGATGCACGCCGCCACGGCATCGAAACCGTGTACCAGGACTTGGCTGTGGCGCCAGCGATGTCAATTGCTGAAAATCTGTTTCTGGGCCGCGAACTCCGTCGCCCCGGCGTGTTGGGCAGTGTGTTCAGGTCACTCGACAAAAAACGCATGCTCGAAGAAGCGGTTTCGCGCATGAATGACCTCAAGGTCGGCATCCGCTCCATGACCCAGGCAGTGGAAACCTTGTCCGGCGGGCAACGCCAGTGTGTGGCGGTGGCCCGTGCGGCTGCATTTGCCCAGCATGTGGTCATCATGGATGAGCCGACCGCAGCCTTGGGTGTCAAAGAGGGCAACATGGTGCTGGAGCTAATCCGCCGGGTGCGCGACAAGGGGCTCCCGGTGATTTTGATCAGCCACAACATGCCCCATGTGTTTGAAATCGCAGACCGGATTCATATTCAGCGACTCGGGAAACGGGCCTGCGTGGTGAACCCGAAGGCGATCAGCATGAGCGACACCGTCGCCGTCATGACCGGCGCTAAAGCGGTTGAAGACATTCCAGCCTCTGCGCTAGCGTGAGGCTGAGGGGCGTGCTGCAAGGCTACGGGGCGGGGAAATCCCCTAAAACTAATCTGCTTCGCACGGGCTTCATCGGTGAAAATCTGAAGACCATGAATTTTGAAGCCACCCTGCCCAATGCCTTGCCCGAAGCCCCGGCTTCGACAGCAGCCCATGCTCCTTCGGTATTGCGGCCACGGGGTTCAAATCATGTGGGCATGCGCCAGTTCAATGAGCGAGTGGTACTGCAGGCGATCCGGCTGAACGGCAGCCTGCCCAAGGCCGATTTGGCCCGCTTGACCGGCCTCACAGCCCAAACCATCGGACTGATCACCACCCGCCTAGAGGACGATGGTTTGCTGCTCCGCCAGGACCGGGTGCGCGGTCGCATCGGACAGCCCTCGGTGCCGATGGCTTTGAACCCCGACGGCGCCTTCTCGATGGGCATCAAGATTGGCCGCCGCAGTGCCGACTGGTTGTTGGTCGATTTCACCGGCGTGGTCAGGGCGCGTGAAACCATGTCCTACAGCTTCCCCGATGCAGATACGTTGCTCCCCCAAGTGCAAAGCCGCATGCGCAGCCTTCAGGATGGCTTGGGCGCCTTGGCCCCTCGCATCGTGGGGGTCGGGGTAGCGGCGCCCTTTAATTTGGGGGGCTGGCACAAGATGCTGGGCCTGTCAGCCTCGGTGTCTGACCAATGGAACCATATTGACCTGGCGGCGCAAGTCCAGGCAATGACCGATGTACCGGTGAGCTTTGCCAAGGACACCCAAGCGGCGTGTGTGGCAGAGTTGGTGGCCGGGCGCGGGCGCGATTTGAAGAGTTTTTTGTACCTGTTTGTCGACACGTTTGTCGGCGGTGGATTGGTGCTGAACTCGCACCTGCACGGTGGCATTCATGGCAATGCGGGCGCTGTTGCCTCGCTGCCCCTGCAGGTGGCCAGCGGCGGTGCGGTGCCGGAGCAGCTCTTGGCCCACGCTTCTTTGTGGGAGTTGGAGCAGCATTTCAAGGCCAGTGGCCTCGACCCCGCCGCCTACGACGACCGTGCGCTGGAGGGGGCTTATGCGCCCCTCACCGAAGCCTGGATTGCCAGTGCCGCCCAAGGCCTGGCGCAATGTGTGGTGAGTGGCACGGCATTCCTGGATCTGGACGCGGTGGTGATCGACGGCTCATTCACCCGCGCCATGCTCAAACGCCTGATCGATCAGACCACCGCTGCTTTGCGCAACTACGACTGGGAAGGCCTGTGGCCAGCCAAAGTGATTGCCGGCAGTATCGGGTCGGATGCGCGGGCCCTGGGGGGTGCCTTGCTGCCCCTGCATGAAAACTTTGCACCCGATCGTGACCTTTTTCTCAAGGTCACCGCCTGAGGCTTTAAGCGTTTTTGAGCGGCAAGCGGATCTCGAAGCAGGCGCCGCCTTCCGGGCGGTTGGTGCACCGCACGGTGCCGCCGTGTCGCTCGGCGATGGACTTCACCAAAGCCAGGCCCAACCCAACTCCGCCCTCTCGCTCAGAAGCACCCGGCAGCCGGTAAAACGGCTCAAAAATTCGCTGTTGTTGCTCCGGGGGCACGCCGGGGCCGCTGTCGCAGACCTGAATCAGGGCCCACTCGGTCTCTTTACGCACCATCAAACGCACGTCGCCCGCACCATAACGGCGCGCGTTTTCCAGCAGGTTGCGTACTGCGCGCCGCAGCAGTTTGGCGACACCGGGAACCTCCAAAGCCTGTAGCTCGACATCCAGCAGCGCCTGGTTGCGCGCGCGCTCTTCGGCGGCCAGCCCGACAAGATCTACCGACTCCACCGTGCCGAGGTCGGCCTCTTTCGCATCCAGCCGGCTGGCCAGCAAGATCTCTTCAATCAGTTGGTCGAGTTCGGCAATATTGCGGGCCACCTCTCGCTTGAACGCCGCGCTGGGCGTGCTGCCCATCAACTCTAGCCCCATGCGGATGCGAGCTAGCGGGGAGCGTAGCTCGTGTGATGCATTGGCTAGAAGTGATTTTTGGGAGGCTAGCAGGGTGTCGCGCGCTTGCACCAGGGTTTCAATTTGTTCTGCGGCGTGGTTGAAGCGCGCGGCTAAAAAGCCAACCTCGTCGCCGCCGTGCATGGACACCCGCGCACTCAGGTCACCGCTGCCCCAGCGCTCAACCCCGTTTTGCAGTGTCTCCAGCCTGCGGGTCAAGCGGCGAATGATGGGGTAAGTCCCCAAGGCTACTGCAACTGCTACCAGCGCAAGCGTCCAGGCAAAGCCGAAAGGGGCTTTGAAACTGCTACTGGGCGGGCGAGGTAAGTGCAGGTGAATGGTTTGCCCGTCCGACATGCGCACCAGAAACTCCGGCCCCCGACCGAAACGGCCGGGTCTATCGCTGTCGCGGTCATCGTTATCGTCGTCTTTGCTGTCGGGTGGGGAGGTGTGGTCGTCAAGGCTCAGGCCCGGAACAGGGGGCGGCCGGCTCAGGCGGGCGCGGCCACTGCCGATGACCTCGCCAAATTCATTGCGCACCACCACTTCCCGCAGGGGGGGCTCGCTGGTCATGCGCCAGACCCAGCCCACCAGAAGGGTCAGCACCACGACCGTGAGCACCACGGCCAGCCAGATGCGGACATAGAGCTTGTGCAGCATTACCGGTTAGTCCTGCTGCCGGGCAAACACATAACCCACACCACGCACCGTCAGGATGCGTTTGGGCTCCTTGGCGTCTGCTTCGATGGCTGCGCGGATGCGGCCCATGTGCACATCGATAGAGCGGTCAAAGGCCTCTAGCTCGCGGCCCCGCACCGCTTCCATGATCTGGTCGCGGGTCAGCACCCGGCCGGCCCGTTCAGCCAGTGCCACCAACAAGTCAAATTGGTAGGAGGTGAGCTCACAGGCGGTGCCAGCCACGGTGACAGTGCGGGCATCGCGGTCGATTTCGAGGGTGCCGAAGCGCAAGGCTTTGGCGTTGGTGGCGGGTGTCTCACCTTTGCGCCGCAGGATGGCGCGTACCCGTGCCAGTAATTCACGGGGTTCAAAGGGCTTGGGCAGGTAGTCGTCAGCGCCGATTTCCAGCCCGATGATGCGGTCCATCGCATCCCCTTTGGCGGTCAGCATCAGCACCGGGACTTGCCCCATCGCGCCGGGCAGGGCGCGGATGCGGCGGCAAATTTCGAGGCCATCCATGTCCGGGAGCATCAGGTCCAGGATCACCAAGTCCGGTGGCGGGGCTCCGCTGTCTGCGGCGAGGCGGGCGAGACCGCTATGCCCATCGCCCGCGTGGGCTACGGAGAAGCCGGATTGTTCGAGGTACTCGGCCACCATGGAGGCTAGCCGGGCATCGTCTTCGATCATGAGCAGGTTTTGGCGCATGCCCGCAGTCTAGCGGTGACCATCCCTGCCCAGATGCGGCTGGCTTGAAGATTCCGTAAAGTTGGGTAAATTTTGCTATTAAATATATAGCAATAGGCGCTTGATTAATGAGCGCTAGGGGTCGATTTGATGCGTGACGCCAAAACGATCAGCACCAGCACAGGCAGCCCGATGCAGGCAGTACCCACGAAAAATGGGGTGTACCCGACCGCGTTGACCATATCGCCCGAGAAGCCAGCCAGAAACTTGGGCAGCAACACCATCATGGAGCTGAACAGTGCATATTGGGTGGCCGAGTATTGGATGTTGGTGAGTGAGGACAGGTAGGCCACAAACGCTGCAGTTGCTATCCCGCTGGAAAAATTGTCCGCAGAGATGACTGCCATCAAGGCGTGCAGGTCGTGCCCGCGGGTGCCCAACCAAGCAAACAGCAAGTTGCTGCCGGCACTCAGCACAGCGCCCAACATCAAGACTTTGAGCACGCCCAGGCGCAGCGCCAGCGCACCGCCGACAAACGCGCCCACCAGCGTCATGATGACGCCGTAGACCTTGGTAATCGCCGCGACCTCGCCCTTGGTGTAACCCATATCCACGTAAAACGGGTTGGCCATGATGCCCATCACCACGTCGCTGATGCGGTAGGTGGCAATCAAGGACAAGATCAGCACCGCGTGCCAGCGGTGGCGCCGCACAAACTCGGCGAAGGGCTCAATCAATGCACTTTGCAGCCATTCACCGGCGTTGCGGGCCGGGCGCAGAGGAGCGGGTGCGGGTTCTTTGGACAAGAGCACCACCAACATGCCCGGCAGCATGCTCATGGCCATGACCAAATAAGCGGTGCGCCAGGCCGCATATTGGTACAAGTCGGCGCTGGGGGTTTCGTTGGCCGCTGCAATCCAGAGGGCACCTGCGCCCGCCCAGATCATGGCCAGGCGGTAGCCCGCCATGTAGGTGGCAGACAGCGCGGCTTGGTGCTGGCTGTCGCCGGATTCGATACGAAACGCATCCAGCGCAATGTCCTGGGTCGCAGAGGCAAAAGCCAACGCAATCGCGCACCACACCACCGGGGTCAAGGCGTTGCGCGGGTCGGTCAGGGCCATCGTGCAGAGTGCAGCCATGATGGCCACTTGCGCCACGAGCAGCCAGCTGCGGCGGCGGCCGAGTGCGGTAGTGAGCAAAGGGATTGGCAAGCGGTCCACCAAGGGGGCCCACGCCCACTTGAAGCCGAAGGCGATGCCCACCCAGCTCATATGGCCAATAGTGCTGCGGTCGACACCTGCCTCGCGCAACCAGAAACTCAGGGTCCCGAACACCAACAAGAGGGGCAGTCCTGCCGAGAAGCCCAGCGCCAACATCCGCAGCGAGGCCGGTTCTGCATAGACCTTGAGCATGTCCCGCCAATGGGGTTTGTCGGCGGTGGCGGGGGTGTCGGGCGTTAGAGAACTCATCGGGGAATAATACCTGTCCACTTTGGAGTCAAACGCTGCTATGTTGAGTGATCTTTGTCCTGTGAGTCGCCTCCGCCCGTCCCTGATCCGCTGGGTTGGCGGCTTGTTGATGGTGGGTTGCACCGTTTTGACCCCAACCGCGTTCGCGAGAGAGGGCGTGGAGGTAGGGGGTAACTCCGCATTTAGCAAATTGGTCTCGGCCAGCGACATCGAGGAGTCTGCGGCGCAGCAATACGCCCAGATGCTGGCCCAAGCGCAGCAGCAAAGAGCCTTGGCGGGCGATGAGCATCCCCAAGTGCGGCGCTTGAGGACAATCGCGCGCCGCATCATCCCTTATGCCAATGAGTGGAATCCACGCGCCCAAGACTGGCGCTGGGAGATCAATTTGATCGGGTCTAAGCAGATCAATGCTTTTTGCATGCCGGGGGGCAAGATTGCGTTCTACACCGGCATTCTCGACACCCTCAAACTCACAGATGACGAAGTCGCCATGGTCATGGGCCATGAAATCGCCCATGCTTTGCGGGAGCATACCCGCGAGCGGATGGGTAAAACCGCAGCGACCGGGCTGGGTGCGAACTTGCTGTCGCAGGTGCTCGGGCTGGGGCAGATCGGGCAAACGGTTACCCAATACGGTGCCCAGCTCTTGACCTTGAAGTTCAGCCGTGAAGATGAGTCCGAGGCCGATCTGGTGGGCTTGGAGCTTGCTGCCCGCGCGGGTTACGACCCGCGCGCGGGCATCACCTTGTGGCGCAAGATGTCGGCTGCCAACAAGAATGCGCCGCCGCAATGGCTGTCGACCCACCCTGCCGGCGATACCCGGATTGCCGACATGGAAGCGGCAATGGCGCAAGTGGTGCCCCTGTATGCGAAAGCTAAAAAGCCCGAAAAATCCAAAAAAGTGCCTTAAAGCGAGCCTGAAAGGCAACGTTTGCGCACCCGCTAGTCCACGCGGACTATTGTTGGAAGCCCGCGATAAAACCACAACTACATCTACTTACATACAAGGGAGTAACTGTGAAAACATTGCTGAAAAAACTAGCGGTAGGTCTGGCGCTGGGTTGGTCGATGACGGGTGCCGCGATGGCGACTGTTGTGACATCTCCGACCTTTTCCTTAGCGGGTGGTAGCCACCTCACCCTCAATACCAACCCCGCGAATGCTTTCGATGTGGCTGTTCCGGGCTTCGATCTGTCGCAAGCACGTTATGGCAGTTTTTTGAAATTGAGTGGCGCGGCTGATCTGACCTTTACCTTCGTGGGCAAAGAGGCGGCTTTTAATAACGTCTTCAGTTCGATCAGTTTCCATCCCTTCGATGTCGAGTCTTTCTCCAACACCATGTCGGTCCCGGGCGTGAGCTCGTTCGGTTTCTCTGATGTGAGCGCTGGCAAATTGAACTTCAGTTTCTTGTCGCAGGGTAACTTGCGCACCGCCTTTGGCAATGGCGACTCCCGTGTGGGCATGGTCTTGAGCAGCGACAAACAGAGTGCATTGCTGATGTTCAATGACAAGGCCAAAGACAAGGATTACGACGACATGGTGATCAAGGTCTCCATCATGACCCCGGTACCCGAGCCGGAGACTTATGCCCTGATGTTGGGCGGATTGGCCGTTTTGGGTGCAGTGGCCCGACGTCGCAAAGCCCAAAAGCCATGAAAAAAGAGCCCCGAGAGGGCTCTTTTTGATGGGAGATTAGAGTCGCACCGTTGCGTGGCAACTGGTCAAAAAGTCCAGTCGTAGGCGACGGTGACGGGTGCATGGTCGGAAAACTTCTCAGCCTTGTAAATGGCGACTTCCTTGGCTGTCGCAGCGAAGGCTGGGGTTGCCAAATGATAGTCAAGCCGCCAGCCCACGTTCTTGGCGTAGGCCTGCCCGCGGTTGCTCCACCATGTGTAGCTTTCTTCGGTGGCCGTCGGGTGGAGCGTGCGGTGCACATCGACCAGCCCTCCTTCGCTGAGCGCCTTGGTCATCCACGCCCGCTCTTCGGGCAAAAAGCCGGAGTTCTGTTTGTTGCCTTTCCAGTTTTTCAGGTCAATCTCTTGGTGCGCAATATTGAGGTCGCCACACAGCACCAGCTCACGCCCGGACCGGAGGTCTTGGAGATGGGGGTAAAACTCTTCCAAGAATCGAAATTTAGCGGCTTGCCGTTCTTCACCGGACGAGCCGCTCGGGAAATAGGCGCTGATGATGGAGAACTTGCGGCTGGGCGTGTCAAAACGCAGCTCGACATAGCGGCCTTCGGCATCGAACTCTTGGGAGCCGTATCCGACCCGGACGTCGCTCGGTATGGCCCGGGTGTAGATGCCCACACCGGAATAGCCCTTCTTCTCCGCAAAATGGAAGTGCCCTTTCAGATCGCCAAAGGACTCGAACTTGCCCGCAACGTCCGCCGCTTGGGCTTTGACTTCCTGGACGCAAATACAATCGGGCTGCGCTTGGGCGAGCCAGGCTTCAAGGCCTTTGCTGGTGGCGGAACGGATGCCGTTCAGGTTCAGGCTGGTTAATTTAAACAAGGATTTCCCCATGTCGGACAAAGACCCGTTGGCACAAGAGTTTGTACAGTTTGCTGTGGCATGTGGCGTGCTGCGATTCGGCGAATTCAAGACCAAAGCCGGTCGCATGAGCCCCTACTTTTTCAATGCTGGCCTGTTTGACGATGGCGCCAAACTGGGGCAGCTCGCGGGATTTTATGCGGAGCGCCTGATTGAAAGCGGCATCGAGTTTGACATGGTGTTCGGGCCTGCTTACAAGGGCATTCCGCTGGGCGCTGCCGTGGCGATTGAGCTGGCTCGCCGTGGCCGCAACGTGCCTTTTGCCTACAACCGCAAAGAGGCCAAAGACCATGGTGAAGGCGGCACCTTGGTCGGTGCTCCCCTGAAAGGTCGCGTATTGATTGTGGATGACGTCATGTCAGCTGGTACCGCAGCCCGTGAGTCGATCGCCATCATCCAAGCCGCCGGTGCGATTCCGCATGCCGTATGCATTGCATTGGACCGGCAGGAAATGGCAACGGAGAGCGGCAAAGATGTGCCTTACAGCGCCGTGCAATACGTGCGTGGTCAGCTGGGCTTGAACGTCTGCGCAATTGCGAAGCTGGGCGATTTGATGCAGTATTTGCAAGAGACCGATGGGTCCGCAGCAGACGCCGAGCGTGTGCTGGCTTACCGTCAGCGTTACGGTGTCGATGAAAGTGAATAAATGAAGCAGTCCGCCTTGGTGGCAATGATGGTGTCGGGAGGGCTTTGCCTGGGCGTCGTGCCCGCGGCGAGTGCCCAGAGTTCAGCGCCTGCTGCCGGGGGCATCTACACCTGTGTGGATGCCAAGGGCCGCAAGCTCACCGCTGATCGACCGATTCAGGAATGTATCGATCGCGAGCAAAGGATCTTGAACCCCAGCGGAACTACCCGCGCCAAGGTCGGCCCCAGTTTGACTTCCAAAGAGCTGGCGGAGCTGGAGGCGCGCGAAAAGCGCGAGCAAGAAGACCGCAACCGGATCGCCGAGGAAAAGCGCCGGGACCGTGCCCTATTGGTGCGCTACCCGAGCAAAGTGGTGCACGATCAGGAGCGCTCGGATGCACTGGCCCAAATTGCAGTCGTCGTGAAAGCTGCGACCAACCGCGTAGATGAACTCGCCAAGCAGCGCCTCGCCATTGATGCGGAGATGGAGTTCTACAAAAAGGACCCCACCAAAGCGCCTGCATACCTGCGCCGGCAGCTCGAAGAAAACGAGCAAAGCAAGGCGGTGCAAGAGCGGTTCATCAGCGAACAGGACGCGGAGGCCAAACGCGTCAATGCCCGCTTTGACGATGAACTGGTTCGGCTGCGACAACTCTGGGCTGCCGCAGCCGCTGTGAACCGGTAAGGCTTACCCCGCGAGTTTGCTGCGCAGCAAGTCGTTGACCTGTTGCGGGTTCGCCTTGCCCTTGCTGGCTTTCATGATCTGACCCACCAAGCCGTTCAGGGCTTTTTCGTTACCCGCCTTGAATTCAGCCACGTTTTTGGCGTTGGCTTCAACCACTTGAACGACGATCGCTTCCAGTGCGCCGGTGTCGTTCATTTGTTTGAGGCCCTTGGCTTCGATGATCGAGTCCACATAAGCAAGCCCACTTTCGTGCATCGTTCCAGGTGCATGGGTGAGTTCTACAAACACAGTCTTTCCGGCGGAGTTGGAAATTGTGCTGTCAGAGATTCGTGTAATCAATGCGGCTAAGTTTCGAGCAGGCACAAATTCTGTGAACTCTTCAAAAGAAGTGTCCTCCACCGCATTAAGCCACTTTGAAACTTCACCCATGATCCAGTTGCTCGCGAGCTTCGGTTGTCCGCAAATTTTGGTGACCGCCTCAAAGTAGTTGGCGAGTGCCAAGCTTTGCGTGAGCTGTGTCGCATCGTACTCACTCAGACCGTAATCCGCTTGGAAGCGCGCTGCCATGTTACGAGGTAATTCGGCCATTTGCCCTCGAACTGTCTCGATCCACTGCTCTGAAATACATAGCGACGGTAGATCGGGATCCGGGAAGTAGCGGTAGTCGGCCGCGTCTTCCTTGGTGCGCATGGCGCGGGTCTCGCCGGTGTCGGGGTTGAAAAGCACGGTGGCTTGCTGGATTTCCAACCCGTCTTCGATCTGCTCGATCTGCCAGCGCACCTCATAGTCGATGGCCTGCTGCATGAACTTGAAACTGTTCAGGTTCTTGATCTCGCGGCGGGTGCCGAGGGGTTGGCCCGGTTTGCAGACCGATACGTTGGCGTCGCAGCGGAAGGAGCCTTCCTGCATGTTGCCGTCGCAAATGCCGATCCAAGTCACGATCTTGTGCAGTTCTTTGGCGTAGGCCACCGCCTCGGCGCTGGAGCGCATGTCGGGCTCGGTCACGATTTCTAGCAAGGGTGTGCCGGCGCGGTTCAGGTCAATGCCGCTTTGCCCGATGAAGTCTTCGTGCAGCGATTTACCCGCATCTTCTTCGAGGTGCGCGCGCACCAGGCGCACGGTTTTCTTTTCCCGAACCAAGTCGGCGCCTTTGCCTGTCTCGAGAAAGAATTCCACCGCGCCGCCTTGCACCACCGGAATCTCAAACTGGCTGATCTGGTAACCCTTGGGCAGATCCGGGTAGAAGTAATTTTTGCGAGCAAAAATACTGCGCGGGGCAATGTGCGAGCCAATAGCCAGTCCGAACTGGATGGCGCGTTCTACCGCGCCCTTGTTCATTACCGGCAGGGTGCCCGGCAAGGCCAGGTCCACCGCGCAGGCTTGAGTGTTGGGCTCTGCCCCAAAGGCAGTACTGGCGCGGGAGAAAATTTTCGACAGGGTCGAAAGCTGGGCGTGGGTCTCAAAGCCAATGATGACTTCGTAGCCATGCACCAGCGGGCCGGTGGGGCGGCCCTGTTGTTGTGCTTCGAATGTGTTCACGGTCTCACTCATAGTCAGAATCCTGCAGGCTTGGCCAAGTGGTAGTCAGTCGCTTGTTGGAAGCGGTGCGCAGCGTTGAGCAGGCGAGCTTCGTCCAGGTAGTTGCCCAGCAACTGCATGCCGATGGGCAAGCCCTTGTCCGCTTCAGCTTTGGCAAAGCCGACAGGAATGCTCATGCCCGGCAAACCGGCCAAAGAGCCGGACAGGGTGAAGATGTCAGCCAGATAGTTGGCAACCGGGTCATCCGATTTTTCACCGATCTTCCATGCCACCGTCGGCGCAACCGGGCCGGCAATGACATCGCACTCTTTGAAGGCATTCTGGAAATCGTCCGCAATCATGCGACGGATTTTTTGGGCCTGCAGGTAATAGGCGTCGTAGTAGCCATGGCTCAGCACATAGGTGCCGATCATGATGCGGCGTTTGACTTCGTCGCCAAAGCCTTCGGCGCGCGTCTTTTTGTACATGTCGGCCAGGTCGCCGTAGTCTTTGGCGCGGTGTCCGAACTTCACGCCGTCGAAGCGGCTCAGGTTGCTCGACGCTTCAGCGGGCGCAATGATGTAGTACACCGGGATGGAGAGCTCGGTGCGTGGCAATGCAATGGGCACCAGCTTGGCGCCGAGTTGTTCGTATTGCTTGAGCGCTGCATCGACCGACGCGCGCACATCGTCAGACAAACCTTCGCCGAAAAACTCTTTCGGCACGCCGATGCGCAGGCCTTCAATGCTGTCGTTCAGTTGGCGCAAGTAGTTCTCGGCAGGTGCGTCGAGCGATGTGGAGTCGCGGTCCGGGTCCGGGCCGCACATGGCAGATAGCAACAATGCGCAGTCTTCTGCACTGCGGGCCATGGGGCCGGCTTGGTCCAGGCTAGAGGCAAACGCCACCATGCCGTAGCGCGAAGCGCGGCCGTAAGTCGGCTTGATGCCGGTGATGCCGCAAAACGCGGCCGGTTGGCGGATCGAGCCGCCGGTATCAGTGCCAGTCGCAGCAGGTGCCAAGCGGGCGGCTACTACGGCTGCACTGCCGCCGGAGGAGCCACCGGGGATGCGGGTGGTATCCCACGGGTTGCGCACCGGTTCTACGGTGTCGCTGCCCAGGGGCGCAACCGCTGTGTTTTCGTTGCTGGAGCCCATGGCGAACTCGTCGCAGTTCACTTTGCCCAATGTAACCGTGCCTGCATCGGCCAGTTTGCTCACCACGGTGGCATCAAAAGGCGAGCGATAGCCCCTGAGCATGCGGGAGCCGGCGGTGGTGGCGAAGTCGCGAGTTACGAAAATGTCTTTGTGCGCCAGCGGCAAACCATCTAGGGGGCGGGCGTTGCCTGCCGCAATGCGGTCGTCTGACGCGCGGGCCTGCGCCAGGGTGGCGTCGGGGTTGCTGTCGACATAGACGCCGAGCGCACTGTGGGCTTGGCCCCGGTCCAGAAAATGCTGGGCGAGTTCGGTAGCAGACACTTGTTTGTCTGCAAGCGCGGTCACCAGTTCCTGAACACTCAAGTCGTGCGGCGCGCGGGTGGAGAGGGGGGTCGTCATAAATTTACGTAGCTTTACTCAATAACCTTGGGCACCAAAAAGAGCCCGCGCTCCACGGCGGGCGCGCTGCGTTGGTTGGCTTCGCGTTGGTTTGTCTCAGTGGCAAGGTCGTCCCGCAAGCGCAGGGTGATGTCTTGAATGGTCGCCACCGGGTGTGCCAAGGGCTGAATGCCCGTCGTGTCGACTGCGCGCATGGTCTCCACGATTCCAAAAAAACCGTTCAATTGGGTCAGCATGCGCTCACTTTCCTCCGGTTGGAGTTCGAGGCGCGCTAGATTGGCGATACGAGCGATGTCGGCAGATGTCAAGGACATGGGTGTAGAAGGGTTGAAACCGGCGGTAAATCGTGTCAAACCACGCTTTCCGTCCGGAGTTATTAACAGGGGATGGGTTATTATCCTGCCTTTGGCCGGAGGCTCGGAAACCCGCGGTCTTTGACGCCAAACTTACGAATTAAAATTGTTAAAACCGGTGGTGTTGCGCCGAAGCGCGCGGCACGCTTGAGAGGAAATGTAATGTTTGGAGCTTTCCGTCAGTATTTTTCTACTGACTTGGCGATTGACCTTGGCACTGCCAACACCCTGATTTACGTGCGAGATAAGGGCATCGTGCTCGACGAGCCCTCAGTGGTCGCGATTCGCCACGAGGGCGGTCCTCAAGGCAAGAAGACGATCCAGGCTGTAGGCCGCGAAGCCAAAGCCATGTTGGGCAAAGTGCCCGGCAACATCGAGGCGATCCGCCCGATGAAGGACGGCGTGATTGCCGACTTCACCGTCACTGAGCAGATGCTCAAGCAGTTTATCAAGATGGTGCACCCCCGCGGCGTGTTCAAGCCGAGCCCCCGTATCATCATTTGCGTGCCTTGCGGCTCCACCCAAGTGGAACGGCGTGCCATTCGCGAATCTGCGCTGGGCGCAGGTGCCAGCGATGTGTACCTGATCGAAGAACCCATGGCAGCCGCCATCGGTGCCGGTTTGCCAGTGGCTGAAGCCAGCGGCTCTATGGTGGTGGATATCGGTGGTGGTACTACCGAAGTCGGCGTGATCTCCTTGGGCGGCATGGTCTACAAGGGCTCGGTGCGCGTAGGCGGCGACAAGTTTGACGAAGCCATCATCAACTACATCCGCCGCAACTACGGCATGTTGATTGGTGAGCCTACCGCTGAGGCCATCAAGAAGCAAATCGGTTCTGCATTCCCCGGCTCTGAAGTCAAGGAAATGGAAGTCCGTGGTCGCAACCTGTCCGAGGGCGTGCCCCGCAGCTTCACGATTTCTTCCAATGAAATCCTGGAAGCCTTGACCGACCCGCTGAACAATATCGTGTCGGCCGTCAAAAATGCTTTGGAGCAAACCCCGCCTGAGTTGGGTGCAGACATTGCGGACCGCGGCATGATGCTGACCGGTGGTGGCGCCTTGTTGCGCGACTTGGACCGTTTGTTGGCCGAGGAAACCGGCTTGCCGGTGTTGGTGGCCGAAGATCCGCTGACCTGCGTGGTTCGTGGTTGTGGCATCGCGTTGGAACAGATGGAGCGCTTGGGTTCCATTTTCACCAGCGAATAATCTTCACTTATTCCGGACACAGCGATGCCACTCGGTACGCTGGACAGAGATCCTCCCCCCTTCTTCCGTCAGGGCCCTTCGGCCTTGACCAAGCTTGCTGTCTGCAGCGCATTCGCCCTGCTGTTGATGGTGTCAGATGCTCGCTTCAAAGTGATGCAGCCATTGCGCACGGCACTCGCAGCCGGGCTCTATCCGGTGCAGTGGCTGGCTTTGCAGCCTTTGGCCGCTGCGGGGCAGCTGTCGGCGTATTTCTCGACGCTCGCCACCGCAGAAACCGTGCAAGAAGAAGCGCGGCGCAAGTTGAGTACGCAGTCACTGCGCGCCAATCAGGTCGATCAGCTCGAGTTGGAAAATCAGCGTTTGCGCAAACTGCTGGACCTTTCAGCACGCTTGGACACCAATTTCCGTGCTGCCCAGGTCATCTACGACGCTGCTGACCCCTACACCCGCAAAGTGATCATCGACCGGGGGCAGCTGCACCGGGTCGCCTTGGGTTCTCCGGTGCTGGATGAGTCGGGTGTCATCGGGCAAGTGACCCGTGTGTATCCGCTCACGAGTGAAGTGACCTTGATCACTGACCGGGACCACGCGATTCCGGTGCTGAACGCCCGGACCGGAGCGCGGGGTGTGGCATTCGGCGATACCTCGTCTTATGCGGATGCCCTGGAGTTGCGCTACATGGCGGCCAACGCGGATGTGGCGGTGGGCGACTTGTTGACCACCAGCGGTGTCGATGGTATCTACCCCCCTGGCCTGCCTGTGGCCCGGGTGGAAAAAGTGGAGCGCAAAGTGGATGCGGTATTTGCGCGCATTTACTGCGTGCCGCTAGGGCTGGTGTCCGGTGCCGGGCATGTGATCGTTTTGGATCCACTGGGCGACAAAATACCGGCGCGCCCGCAGCCCGAGCCCTCAGTCGTCACCCCGAAAGCCAAAGGGGCTAAACCATGATCATGCGACCCGGGCAGCAATTGCTGTTGCCGGCCAAACCCTTGTTCATATGGGGAAGCCTGCTGAGCGCTTTGCTGCTGAACATGCTGTTCAACATGGGTTGGTGGGGACGCTCCGCCTGGACGCCTGACATGCTGGCGCTGGTGCTGGTGTTTTGGACGGTGCATCAGCCCCTCCGCGTGGGTATTGGTGCCGCCTTTTTCATGGGCTTGTTGATGGACGTCCATCAAGGTGCGCTGTTGGGGCAACACGCCATGTCGTACACGGTGTTGAGTTTTCTGGCGATTGCTGTGCACCGGCGCTTGCTCTGGTTTTCGGTTCCCTCGCAGGCTGCCCAGGTGTTCCCTTTGTTCGCGGCTGCGCATGGTTTGGAATTGTTTTTACGCATGGCCGGTGGCGGTGCCTTTCCCGGCTGGCTATTGATGCTGGCGCCTTTTTTGGAGGCTGCGCTGTGGCCGGTTGCGAGTATCGTGCTGCTTGCGCCGCAGCGGCGTGCGCCGGACCCTGATGCCAACCGACCTCTGTAAGGTGCGCTCTGATGACTGAGTTGCGCAATGTACAAGCTGACCTGGCCCGCTTTCGCACCCGCATCTTTGCGGTCAGCGTGCTGGTCTTCTTTTGTTTCGTTTTGCTTTTTGCGCGCTTGGTCTATCTCCAGATATTCCGCCACGACGACTTGCGGGCCCAAGCGGAGAGCAACCGCACCTCCATCGTTCCGATCGTGCCCAATCGCGGCTTGATCATGGACCGCAACGGGGTGGTGCTGGCCAGCAACTATTCGGCCTACACCCTCGAAATAACGCCCTCTAAAAGCGGCGGTGTCGAAGCCACCTTGGACGAGCTTGCACAAGTGGTGGACATCACGCCACGGGACCGGCGGCGTTTCAAAAAGCTGATGGAGGAGTCCAAGAGCTTTGAGTCCTTGCCGATCCGCACCCGGCTGACCGATGCCGAAGTTGCGCGGTTTGCAGCTCAGCGCTTTCGCTTTCCCGGTGTTGAAATCAAGGCGCGCCTGTTTCGCAACTACCCCTACGGCGAGTTGGCAAGCCATGTCATTGGCTACATTGGTCGCATCAACCGGGCGGAAAAAGAGCGGATCGACGACAGCGAAGACCAGGCCAATTACCGGGGTACCGAGTACATCGGCAAGCTCGGGGTAGAGCAGAGCTTTGAGTCGGTGCTACACGGCACCACCGGCGTGGAGCGCATCGAAACCTCGGCAGGAGGCCGCGCAGTGCGCAAGCTAGCCAGCAACCCTTCTACGCCGGGAAACGTGGTGATGCTGTCGATCGACATCAAGCTTCAAAAACTGATTGAAGACATGTTCGGCAGCCGTCGCGGTGCCTTGGTGGCGCTGGATCCTAAAACGGGTGAGGTGCTGGCCTTTGTCAGTAAGCCGACCTTTGACTCTAATTTGTTTGTCGAGGGCATTGACCAAGAAAACTGGCAAATGCTCAATGAGTCCATCGACAAACCGCTGCTCAACCGCGCATTGCGTGGCACCTATCCTCCGGGTTCGACATACAAGCCTTTCATGGCCTTGGCTGCACTAGAGACGGGCACGCGCACGCCCCAAACCCTGATCAACGACACCGGTACCTACATATTTGGCGGTAACCGGTTCGGCAGCCCTGCGAACGAAAAGGGCGGCATCATGGACATGCGTCGTGCCATTGTGGAGTCGAGCAACGTGTACTTTTACTCGTTGGCCAATGAGCTCGGTGTGGACACCATGCACGACTTCATGGCGCCCTTGGGTTTCGGGCAACTGACCGGCATCGATGTGAACGGTGAGGTTCGCGGCGTGTTGCCCAGCCAAGCGTGGAAACGAAAGTACTACAAGCGGCCCGAGCACCAAAAATGGTATGCCGGTGAAACCATCTCTCTGGGCATTGGGCAGGGGTACAACAGCTTCACCATGCTGCAAGTGGCGCAGGCCGTGGCAGTCATCGCCAACAACGGCGTCAAGCACAAACCCCAACTTGTGATTGCGACACAAGATGCCACCACCCGTGTGCGCACCCCGGTGGCGCCTGAGCCGCCAATCAATTTGGGCTACAAGCCTGAAAACTTAAAAGTGATCCGTGACGCCATGGTTGGCGTGACCCAAGGCGGCACGGGCACGCGCGTATTTGCCGGGGCCGGCTACGTCAGCGGTGGCAAGACCGGAACGGCACAGGCGGTGAGCTTAGGGAAAAACCAGAAATACAACGCCTCCACCATGGAGGAGCATCAGCGCGACCACTCGTTGTATGTGGCATTTGCGCCAGCTGAAGATCCCAAGATTGCATTGGCGGTGATTGTCGAGAATGCCGGTTTTGGAGCGGCATCCGCAGCACCTATCGCCCGGCGTACGTTCGACTACTGGCTCTTTGGCCAGTACCCAAGCGAGGAAGACTTGGCTGCGGTCAGCCAAGGCAAGGCCACCGCCCCGCTCGGCAAGCCGCGCGTGGTAGCCGACTTGCCGTGGCCACCAACCCGCTAAAGCGGGCTAGAGACCTCGTAAAAAGGCGTCGTAGGCGGTTTTCAGGATCAGTGCGGAAACCACCGCGATAAACACGGAGCGCACAAAGCCAGTACCGTGCTTGAGCGCAAGGTGGGTGCCGGCCAGGCTGCCTGCCACGTTGGCCAAAGCCATGAACACTACATAGTGCCACCAGACATGGCCGGTAAAAGTGAACAGCAGCAAGGCAGCTCCGTTCGAGGCGGTGTTCAGTAATTTGGCGCCCGCCGAGGCGTGCAAAAAATCGTATCCCAAGAGCCGCACCAGCAAAAACACAAAGAAGCTGCCGGTCCCGGGACCAAAGAATCCGTCATAAAAGCCAATGATGCCTCCGACGCTGCAGGCGACCAGCACCTCGTGCCTGCCGCTGAAACGCGGCGCATGGTGCCGGCCCAGCTCTTTTTTGGCGAGTGTGTAGCCGAGCACCAGCACCAAGATGAAAGGGAGCGCTTTGCGCAAGTATTCGGGGGAGACTTGGGTCACTACCCATGCGCCCGTCAGCGCGGCAGAAAAGCAAACCGCGGTGGCCGGCAACAAAGCCTTCCAAGGCAAAGACACCTTGCGGTTGTATTGAACGGCGGCAAATGCCGTACCGGCCACTGCCGCGCCTTTGTTGGTGCCGAACAAGGTCGCCGGCGCCGTGTGCGGAAACAGGGCAAACAGGGCGGGTGTGAGGATCAGTCCACCGCCACCCACGATCGAATCAATAAACCCGGCCAGACCGGAGGCGAGCGACGCAATAAGCAATTCCATGCGGGGATTGTCGCATCCGCCGACTGGCGGCTTTTGCTATAAAAATAATAGCGAATAACGCAGATTACACGAGCGCCACGGCCTCATGAAGGTGTAAATAAAAAAGCACCGGGGTTGCCGGTGCTTTTGTGAGGCTGCATCGCTATGTGCAGAGTTATTGGATGTGTTCTTAGCCGTCTCCTCGGCGTCGTTTCATGCCCGGCCTTGTGGGCCTCGCAGTTGCTGTTCGGTTCAGCGTTGGCATGAAATGTAGCCGCCTCTGCGAGGCCGCTGTATCAGGACAAACCCTTCATTCGCGCACAGCGGCGTCTTCCGCAATCCACTGCGCTGCCTTCTCGGCAATCATCAAGGTGGGCGAGTTGGTGTTGCCACTGGTGATCAGCGGCATCACACCGGCATCCACCACGCGCAAGCCGGCCACGCCCCGCACCTTCAGACGGCTATCGACCACGGCCATCGGGTCTTGATCAGGTCCGTCGATGCAGCCCATTTTGGTGGTGCCCACGGGGTGGAAGATGGTGGTGGCAATGTCACCGGCAAGCTGTGCCAATTCCGCATCGCTCTGGAATTGCAAGCCGGGTTTGTATTCCTCCGGCTCAAATTTTTGCAACGCAGGTTGCCCCACGATGCGGCGTGTGACCCGCAGTGAGTCCGCCGCGACTTTGCGGTCTTCGTCGGTGCTCAGGTAATTGGGCGCAATACGAGGCGCCGCTTGGAAGTCCGGCGACTGGATCCGCACCGTCCCCCGACTGGTGGGGTTCAGGTTGCACACACTGGCAGTGAACGCGTTGAAGGTGTGCAGGGGTTCGCCGAATGCCTCCAGGCTCAGGGGCTGCACGTGGTACTGAATGTTGGGGTACTTTTGATCGGGGCTGCTGCGGGTGAACGCACCTAACTGGCTGGGCGCCATGCTCATGGGGCCGCTGCGCTTGAGGGCATATTCGAGCCCGATTTTGGCTTTGCCCCACAAGCTATTGGCTTGGGTGTTGAGCGTGGTCGTATTTTTGACTTTGAATACCGCGCGGATCTGCAGGTGGTCCTGCAGGTTGGCACCCACGCCGGGAGTGTCTTGCAGCACCTTGACGCCGTACTGTTGCAAAAGCCCTGCAGGGCCGATGCCGGAGTGCTGGAGTATTTGCGGCGATCCCACCGCACCCGCGCATAGCAAAACTTCCGCGCGCGCAGTCGCTGTCACCATTTCGCTACCAGTCCAGACCTCTACCCCTTTGCAGCGCAGAGGGGTGGCTCCTGAGGTGTCTTCTGCCGCCGGTTCGATCAATAGGCGGGCTACTTGGGCCGAGTTCCAAAGCTCGAAATTCGGGCGCCCGTAGCACATGGGGCGCAAAAACGCCTTGGCCGTGTTCCAGCGCCAGCCGTCTTTCTGGTTGACCTCGAAATAGCCGACGCCTTCGTTATCACCGCGGTTGAAGTCCTCGGTGGCAGGGACCCCCGCCTGTTGTGCCGCTTGTGCAAATGCATCCAGCACATCCCACCGCAGGCGTTGTTTCTCTACGCGCCACTCCCCGCCCGCGCGGTGGTGCCGCAGTACCTGGCCGTACACCGTGGCGTTGTTCTTGATGATCGGCGAGGCCGTGCCCTTCGCGCCATGGAGAGGGGTTGCACCGAGGTGGTGGTCTTCGTGCAGCTTGAAATAGGGCAGGCTGTTGTCCCAGTTCCAATGGGCGTCGGCGGTGAGCTGTGCCCATTGGTCGTAATCGCGGGCTTGGCCCCGCATGTAAATCATGCCATTGATGCTGCTGCAGCCACCCAGCGTCTTACCCCGCGGGTAGCGCAGGCTGCGCCCGTTGAGCCCGGCTTCAGGGGCTGTGTGAAAAAGCCAATCGGTGCGCGGGTTGCCAATGCAGTACAGGTAGCCCACGGGAATGTGGATCCAGTGGTAATCGTCCTTACGGCCCGCCTCAATCAGCAGCACCCGCTTGGAGGCATTGGCACTCAGCCGGTTAGCGAGCAGGCAGCCGGCAGTGCCTGCGCCGATGATGATGTAGTCAAAAGTGGTGTCGTTGTTCATACGGGTCAGTACCTATCCAGAGAGGTGGGCGTCAGTGTGCAGCGGGCTACTCGCATATGCGGGCCCGGCGCCAGAGGACTCAGGTACCGGTCCAGTGCGGTTTGCGTTTCTCTTGAAAGGCCTTCTGGCCCTCGCGGGCGTCATCGGTCAGGGTGAAGAGCGCAATCTGGCTCTCGGTGAATGCCATGGACTCTTCAAACGCCATCGTCTCCACCGATTTCATGGTGTACAGCCCCCGGCGAATAGCTGCAGGAGACTTGTCCAGAATCCGGTCCAGCAGCCATTGCAACTTGGCATCTACATCGTCGTCTACATGATTGACCAGTCCGTAGGTCAGCGCCTGCGCGCTGGTGATCGGCTCGCCGGTGATACACATCTCAGCAAGCACCCGGCGCGGCACCAGGTGTTGCAGCACTGTGAGCACCTGCGCGGGGAACACTCCGACCTTGACTTCCGGCAGGCCGAAGGTGGCGTGGCTTGCCGCCACAGCCATGTCGCACATGGACAGCAGGCCCATGCCGCCGGCCAGACAAAAGCCGTTGACCCGTGCGATCAGCGGGATATGGCTGGCGCGTGCCGCGCGCAAAAGCTGGGCCAGGTGCGCGTGGGGTTGCGAATAGTCGCCGGTAAAGACTTTGGATGCCTGCAAATCAGCGCCCGAGCAAAACGCCTTGGGGCCTGCGCCGGTGATCGCGATCGCGCGGATGTCCGGTCGGTGCTGTGCGGCGCGAATCGCATCGGCCATGCCTGCAATCACGCTGTGGCTCATGGCATTGCGGCGCTCTTCGCGCTGGATGGTGAGCCACAGCACAGCGCCGCGTTGTTCGATTCCCAGTTCTTCGGTGGGACTTGTGTTTTCTTGCATGGTTGGTTTGTCTCCTGCAGATATTTTGCTTGCAATTGTGAGCAGTTACCATGCGCACCTTAGCCACTCACAGTACCAGACCCGTGGAGGACACCCAGCCCGCACTTAGCATCACCCAGGACCCCGAAGGTCTGCGGGTCACTCTGCGCGGGACATGGACGGCCGATGCGCTCTCCGCGCCTGCCGTCTGGCTTGGTATCAAAGCCGAATGGCGCACCGTAGCGGCGGCGGTCCAGACCGCGTCGGCCGTGGTGTGGGATGCACGGCCGATCCAGCGCATGGACCACACCGGCGCCCAGGCCCTCTGGAACTTCTGGAGCCGCCACTGGCCGGAGCAACTGCTGGTCGAGCCTATCCATAAAGCCTTGTTGGAACGGGTGGCGCGCTTCTCAGTACCACCGCCTCCCGCCGACCCTCTGGATTGGCATGTGTTGTTAACGGCCTTGGGTCGCAAACTCGCCGGTGTGCAGGCGCACTTGGTCGGGCTGCTGCGCATGACGGGGCAGTCGCTGTTGGACTGCGTGCAACTGGCTCGCCACCCCCTGCAGGGCCCTTGGCGGGATGTGTCGGGGCACCTGTATCGCATCGGGGCCACTGCGCTGCCGATTACCGCGCTTGTGGGCTTTTTGATCGGTGTGGTGTTGGCGTACCTGATGTCCAAACAACTGCGCCAATACGGTGCGGACAGTTTCATCGTCAATATTCTCGGTATGTCACTGATCCGCGAGCTCGGACCTGTGCTGGCAGCGATTCTGGTGGCCGGGCGTTCGGGCTCGGCGATCACGGCGCAAATCGGCGTCATGCGGGTGACGGAAGAGCTCGACGCCATGCGCGTCATGGGTATTCCTAAAGGATTCCGGCTCGTCATGCCCCGCACCTTGGCCATGGCGGTGGCCATGCCCTTGGTCGCCGTGTGGACCACGCTGGCGGCCCTGCTAGGTGGCATGCTGGCCGCAGACCTCAGCATGGGCCTGACACCCGCATACTTTGTGTCTGCTTTGCCCAAAACTGTAGAGATTGCCAACCTCTGGCTGGCCCTGGGCAAGTCCTGTGTGTTTGGCGTTTTGATTGCGCTGATCGCCTGCCACCACGGCCTCCGGGTCAAGCCGGACACCCAAAGTCTGGGCGAGTGCACTACTGCGTCCGTGGTGAGCTCCATCACCATGGTGATTCTGGTGGATGCGCTTTTCGCAGTCGTTTTTAAATCGGTGGGCCTATGAGCGACGCTGCTAAGGCCATGGTGCAAATCGACAAGCTGTGGTCCGTGTTCAAGACCGCCGGTGCCGCCACCGTCATCCACCAAAACCTCGACCTCACGGTCGCACAAGGCGAGCTGCTCTCGATCGTGGGCGGCTCCGGCAGCGGCAAAACCGTCTTGCTGCGCCAAATGCTCGGGCTGGAAACACCGACCCGCGGCACTGTGACCGTGCAAGGGCGGCCTGCTGCCGAGCTGGGACGCGCCGGAGCGTCCAGCCGGGTCGGCATGTTGTTTCAGCACGGGGCTTTGTTTTCTGCATTCACGGTGCTGGAGAACATTGCATTTCCGCTGCGCGAGCGCGGTACCCTGCCACCTGCCTTGGTGCGTGATGTCGCCATGGTTAAGTTGCAGATGGTGGGGCTGGACCCCAAGCACGCCCACAAAATGCCGTCGGACTTGTCGGGCGGCATGACCAAGCGGGTGGCGCTAGCGCGCGCACTCGCCATGGACCCGCCCCTGCTCCTGCTCGACGAACCCACCGCAGGCCTCGACCCCGACAGCGCCGATGCCTTTTGTGCGCTCTTGCAAAGCCTGCACCAAGAGCTGGACCTGACGGTGGTGATGGTGACCCACGACCTCGATACCATTTTCGAACTCAGCACCCGGATTGCGGTCGTGGCGGACAAGCGGGTGGTGCTGGATGCGGCACCAGAGGCGGTGGTGGCTTTTGAGCATCCGTTTGTGCAAGACTTTTTCAGGGGTGGACGAGGGCGCCGTGCGCAAGCGCTCTTGCATTCGCCCTCCAATGCAGGTTAGATCGACACGTTATGGAAAACAAATCTCACGCCTTGGCTGCCGGGGCTTTTGTGGTGGCACTGTTGGCACTGCTGACCGCACTGGCAGTGTGGCTGACCCGAGACACTACCGAGCAGCGCATGTTCGAGATATCGAGCGCCGAAGGCGTGACCGGACTGCAGCCCCAGGCCGCCGTCCGCTACAAAGGGGTGCTGGTCGGCCGCGTGACCGACATTGCGCTAGACCCCCTGCAGCGGGGCAATGTGCTGCTGCGTATAGCGGTGAATGAGGCCGCCCCGATCACCCGCACCACCTATGCCGCCTTGGGCTTTCAGGGGGTGACCGGGCTGGCCTATGTGCAGCTCGACGACAAAGGAGAGGGCAGCCCCGCGCTGGTGGCCGAGGGCGACGCAGCCCCCCGCATCCCGATGCGGGCCAGCATGGTGTCACGACTGACGGAGCAGGGCGGCAACCTGCTCACCCAACTCGAGCAGGCGAGCATCCGCATGAACGGGCTGTTGGCGAACGACAACCAAAAACAATTGATGGGCGCGATCAGCAACCTGAGCGATGCCGCTGCCAACATCAGCGCCCTGACCAAACGGGCAGACCAGGTGCTGGGGGCTGACGGCAACCCGGTGGCAATGAACCTGCCCCACATGGTGGCCCAGGCAGACGCGACCCTGAAAACGATTCAAATTACCACTGAGCGCTTGGGCGCCAGCGCCGATGCGGTGCGTAACTCCGCCACTGAGTTTCAGCGGACCTCCAAGCGCATGAGTGACTCGGGAGGCACCCTCGACAAAATCGGCCAGAGCACCGATGCGTTGGCGACGACCAGCCGCCAGATCCAGATCCAATTGCTGCCGCGCCTCCAGCGCACCGTCGAGGACACTGGCCGCACAGCCCGCCAAGTGGGTCGCGCGGTGGAAAGTCTCAATGACAACCCCCAGAGTGTGCTGTTCGGGCGCACCACCGGTCTGCCCGGCCCCGGCGAGCCCGGCTTTGTGGCGCCTGCGCCGGGGGCAGCACCATGAGGATTCTGAATAATAAGAATGAGTTTGCTATGAAAAAAATAGCTAGTTGCGCAGATTCTGCTTGGGCTAGAGCCTCTTTTGGCTTGATTTTTGTCGTGGCGCTGGGCGCCTGCTCTGCGCCGCGTGGGGTGACCACGGCGGTGTATGACTTCGGCCCGGGCGTGGTGGAGCAGCAGCCGCAGAACCGCATGGCACCCTTGCCCTTGCTGGTGATGGCCGATGTACAGGCCCCGCTTGCGCTGGAGGGCTCGGCAGTTCTCTACCGCCTCAACTACACCGATGGCCAGCTGCTGCGCCCCTATGCCCAAGCCCGCTGGAGCATGCCGCCGGCGCAGCTACTGCGCCAGCAACTGCGGGCCACACTGAGCGCACAGCGCCCGATCCTCAATGCAAACGAAGGTGGCCCCAGCCCTGCCGGTGCGCTGGTGTTGCGCATGGAGCTTGAAGAGTTCAGCCAGCTGTTTGACAGCCCGCAGGCTAGCCGGGGGGTGTTGCGCTTGCGGGCAACACTGATGCGGGCCAGCCCGAATGGCGAGAGCCTGGTGGCGCAGCGCACTGTAGTGGCCAGCAGCCCCGCGCCCACGCCCGATGCGGCCGGTGGCGTGCGCGCCTTGACCGTCGCGGCCCAGTCCGCAATCACACAGCTCGGCGACTGGGTGCAGCAAACCCAAGCCGCCTTGCCCACCACCCCCTGACCTCCTGGGCGATGCCATGGCTGACCTTTTGACCCTGCAATCACTGCCGCTCTTCCCGCTCCACACGGTGCTGTACCCCGGTGGCAGTTTGCAGCTGCAGATTTTTGAGGTGCGCTACTTGGACCTCATCGGCCGGTGCCACAAAACGGGAGCCCCTTTTGGCGTGGTCTCGCTGACCCAAGGCCAAGAGGTGCGGCGCCCTGAGGCTTCTGGCGACGGGTTTGCGAACGAAGCATTTGTGGACATCGGCACCCTGGCGACGGTGACCGAGTTTTCGGCACCGCAAGCGGGCTTGATGCTGGTGCGCTGCACAGCAGGCGAGCGCTTTCGCATTACCCGGCGCGAGCGCCTCAAGCACGGTTTGTGGGTGGCCGATGTGCAAGGCTTGCCGCCTGATCGCACCATGCCGGTGCCAGACGACTTGAAAGTGGTGGCCAAGGCGCTCGAGTCGCTGTTGGAGAATCTGAGCCTGCGCAGTGAGGAGGCGCAGTTGCCGGTGCAGCCGCCTTACCAGTTTGACGACTGCGCCTGGGTCGCCAACCGCTGGTGCGAGTTACTGCAACTCCCGCCAGAGTTGCGCCAAGGGCTGATGCAGCTCGACAACCCTTTGCTTCGCCTCGAGCTGGTGGGCGACTTTCTCAACCGCCACGGTATAGCAGACACCTGAGCCGGTGCAGGCCGCTTATGGGCCCCCGAGTACCGGGAAGAGCTTGGTCAACCCGTCGCTCATCACCTCGACGGCCAGGGCCGCCAAAATCAGTCCCATCAGCCGGGTCATCACATTGATGCCGGTTTTGCCGAGAAAACGGGCGATCGGTTGTGCCAGCGAGAAGCACAGAGCCGTGGCCAGCGCGATCACCACGCCGTACCCGACCAGGGTGCTGAGTTGGAAAAACGTTTTGGCCTTGTCGGCATAAATCACCACGGTGGACATGGTGGCCGGGCCGGTCAGTAGCGGAATAGTGAGTGGCACGACCGCAATGCTGGCACCCATGGCAGCTTTTTCGGCGCCATCCTGCAGTTCGTGGCTGCTGGGTTTGGCTTCGGCGGGTTGCGCGTTCAGCATGTTAAGCGCGCTCGTCAGCAGCAACATGCCGCCGCCCACCTGGAAGCTGGCCAGCGAAATGCCGAAAAACTCCAGAATCTGCAAGCCCAGCAATGCGCTGACCGCAATCACCACAAAGGCGCTGAAAGAGGACACCCAGATGGTGTTACGCCGCTGAGCGCCCGAGAATCCCTGGGTGTAGTGGATGAAAAATGGCACGATGGCCAGCGGGTTCACGATGGCCAGCAGGGTCACCAGAGGTTTAAGGTCCATAGCTCGGTCCGGTTGGTGCTGCCGGGAGCGGCAGAGGCACGCATGGTAATGCACCCGAGCGGTGCGCGCATCGGTAAAACCTGCTACACCTGCGAGCAATTCCTTGGTGAGGTACGCACGATGCAACACATGTTTTGGGCTTGGTTTGTGGCCACTATGACGTGGGTGGGCGCTGTGCACGCGGCCGACTATGAGGGCCCCATTTTTGATGCCCATTTGCATTACAACGTCGAGGCTCAGCAAGCCCACCCCTTGGACGACGTGCTGGGCCGCATGCAGCGCAGTGGGGTGCGGGCGGTGCTGGCCAACTCCCGCCCCAATGACGGCACCCGCACCCTGGCGTCAGCTGGCACCTTGACGCAGGCAGCCGGTGTGACAGTGGTTCCGCTGGTTCGCCTCTACCGGGACCGGGCCGATTACGACAACTGGTTTCGCGACCCGACGATTGCCACCATGGTGGACACGGAATTGGCGCGGGGCACGGCCGCCGGCCCTTACCGGGGGCTGGGCGAGTTTCACCTCTATGACAGCGCCAACGCCAGCGGCCCGGTGGCGGTGCAGTTGATGGCGCGGGCGGAGCGCGAAGGGCTGGTGGTGCTGGCGCATGTGGACGACATTGCTATCGATGGCCTGTTGAATGCCACTCCTTCCGGCGGTGCGCGCAGCCGGCTCATCTGGGCGCACACCGGCGTAGGCGGTGTACCGGTTGAGAGGGTGCGCGCCTTGCTGCGTAAGTACCCGGGTTTGATGGGGGAGCTGTCTTACCGCCCGGGGCTTACCTGCGCCACCAGCGAGACCGCGGCACTGTGCCCCGAGTGGCGGGCCTTGTTGCTGGAATTTCCGGACCGGTTTGTGATCGGCTCCGACACCTGGGTCAACCAGCGCTGGCAGTATTACGAAGCGCTGATGTCCGAGTACCGCGGCTGGCTGGGCGGCTTGCCGCCTGCGGTGGCCCGCAAGATTGCATGGGGCAATGCGGCGGCGCTCTTCGGCTTGCCGCCTGACCCCGCAGCACGGCCGTGAGGCTGGGGCACCGTCATCAGCGCCCGCCGGCTACATCCAGCAGCGCGCCGGTGGTGTAGCTGGACTGTGCGCTCAATAGCCACACGATGCTGGCGGCCACTTCCTCGCCGCGGCCGGGGCGCTGCATGGGCACCTGGGGCGCTAGGCGCTGGGCCCGGTCTGGTTGTCCGCCCGAGGCGTGGATGTCGGTGTCAATGATGCCGGGGCGCACCGCATTCACCCGGATGCCTTCAGTCGCCACTTCGCGCGCCAGGCCGATGGTGAAGCTGTCGATCGCGCCTTTGCTGGCCGCATAGTCCACATACTGCCCGGGCGAGCCCAGGGTAGCGGCCACGCTGGAGATGTTGACGATGCTGCCGCCTTCACCCCCGCAGCGGGTGCTCATGCGGCGCACGGCTTCGCGGGCACACAGCATGCTGCCCAACACGTTGGTGTTGAGCATGCGGCGCATGCGCTCTGCACTCATGTCGGCCACGCGGCAGGCATGGTCCACTACCCCGGCGTTGTTGACCAGCCCGGTGATGCGGCCGAGTTTGGCATCGACTTTGTCAAACATGGCGAGTACCTGGGCCTCTTCGGCCACGTCGGCCTGTACCGTGATCGCGGTCCCGCCCTGCTGGCGGATCTGGCGCACCACCTCGTCGGCGGCCAGTGAGTTGCGTGCGTAGTTAACGGCGACGGTATAGCCGGCATTCGCTGCCGCCAAAGCCGTAGCGGCACCGATACCACGGGAGCCGCCGGTGATGAGAACAATAGATTGCATAGTGCCCATGGTAAAGCGCACGCCGTTTTTTGGCTTACGCTTGTGGCTTATTGCCGCAACGACGGCATTCAATGGTCAATCCGGAGGACTTTATGGCAAATTGGATCGTAGGAATGCGCCGCGCAGCGGCATTGGGTGTGCGTATGGCCGTGGCATCGGCTTTCATGGTCACGGCAGCACAGGCCCAGACCGGGCCGGTGCGGATTCTGGTCGGCTTTCCTGCTGGCGGGGGAACTGACGCGATTGCCCGCACCTTGGCGGACAAACTCAAAGACCAGCTCGGTGTGCCGGTGGTGGTGGAGAACAAGGCCGGTGCAGGCGGCCAGATTGCGGCCCAAAGCCTCAAAGCGGCAGCCCCTGACGGCAACACGCTGTTTTTGACCCACGATCACACGATTTCCATCTTGCCGCAGGTGGTCAAGAACCCCGGTTTTGACCCGGCCAAAGACTTTGTTCCGGTGGCTGGTTTCGCCACTTTTGTGAATGCTTTGGCGGTGTCTGGCGGCACCCCTGTCAAATCGACGGCGGAGTACGTGGCCTGGGTGCGCACCCAGGGCGGCAAGGGCACGCTGGGGGTGCCGGCGCCGGCCTCCACACCGGAGTTTCTGGTCAAGGTGCTGGGCGAGAAATACAAACTGGACCTGGTGGCCGCTCCGTACCGTGGCAGCGCACCGATGATGGCCGATATGCTGGGCAACCAAATTGCGGCTGGCGTGGGCTCGGTGCCGGACTTTATTGAAAACCACAAGGCCGGAAAAATTCGCATCGTGGCGGTGCTCGGTGGCAGCCGCCAAGCGATCCTGCCGGATGTGCCCACATTCAGCGAGCTCGGGTTAGGCGGTTTGGAAGACATGCCGTACTACGGGCTGTTTGCGCCGGCCGGCACACCCAAAGCGGCCATCGATAAGGTCTCGGACGCGCTGGCCAAAGTGCTGGCACAGCCCGACGTGAAAGACCACCTCACCGCCATGGGTCTGACGGTGGGCTTCATGAACTCGCAGCAATTCGCCAATCGTGAGCAGGCGTACACCCAGGTCTGGGCGAAGCTGATCAAAGCCAGCGGCTTTCAGGCGCAGTAAACAGCGCACGCCATGTCAGGACATCCCATGGGCACCACCATCAGTCTCACCTGTGCCGACGGCACTTCCATTCCCGCCTATGTGGCCACGCCTGCCGCTACCCCGCGTGGGGGCTTGGTCTTGTTGCAAGAAATCTTTGGCGTGAACACCCACATCCGGGCAGTGGCAGACAGCTACGCCGCCGATGGTTACCTGGTGGTGGCGCCTGCCATGTTTCACCGGGTGCAAGCCGGCGTCGAGTTGGGCTACAGCCCGGATGATGTGGCCGCAGGTGTTGCGCTCAAGGCGCGCACCGAGGCGTTGCCGCCCCCCGGCCCCCTGCAAGAGGTGCAGGCCGCTGTGGACGCTGCGCACAGTGCCGGCAAGGTGGCGGTGATGGGTTACTGCTGGGGCGGCTGGCTGGCTTGGCGTGCAGCCGAACAGGTGCCAGGCTTGGCCGGGGCGGTGCCCTATTACGGCGGCGGCATGACAACACCGGTCGAGGCCGCGCGCACGCCCGCGTGCCCGGTGCTGGCGCATTTTGGCGAGCAGGACCACGCCATTCCCTTGGCCACGGTGCAGGCGTTCACGCTGGCACAGCCGGGTGTGGAAGTGCATCTCTATCCGGCCCAGCACGGCTTTAACTGCGACCAGCGCGGCGGGTACCAGGCCGAGGCCGCAGCGCTCGCGCGGCAGCGCACGCTGGTTTTTTTGAGCACCCACGTCGGTTGACGAGTGGGGCGCCGGTGCCCTAAACCAGGCTACCGGTTGGTGCGCGCGAGGTAGCGTTTGCGCCAGAAGACGAGGGCCAATGCAGCCGCCGTCAGGCCCATCGCTCCCAAAATCCACCAGAAGCCGCCTTGCTGGTGAAGCAGGGGAATGAAGTCGAAGTTCATCCCGAAAATACCTGCCATCAGATTCAGCGGCAAAAAGATAGCGGTCAGCACCGTGAGCGTGCGCATGATGTCGTTGGTGCGGCTGCCTTGCACGCTGAAGTGCATTTGCACTGCGGTCTCCACGCTTTGCTCCAAGCGACGCACGTGGTGGACTACCCGCTCAATATGCTCCAGCACATCGCGGCTGCGCACTTCCAGCAGCTCGCGCTCGCGGGCATCGGCGGGGCCCGTAGTCTCCGGCCAGGTCTTGATGGCCTCTATCCAATCCTGAATGCTGGAGCGCTGCTCTTCGCACACATCATCGAGTTGGTGCAAGGCCATGCGGGCCTCTAGCAGGGAGGTCCAGTTGGTGAAGCGGGTGCGGGGGCTCAAGAGCTCGTTTTGCCAGTGGTCGAGCTGTTGTGTGAGTTCGCGGCGCAGTGCGAGGTAGCCATCCACCATCGAGTTCACGATGCGTAGCATCAAGTCAGCGGGGCTGGTGGGCTGGCGGGCCCCTGCGGCGCGCGGCTCTACCGCGGGTGTTGTCTGCAGCAGTTTGTCGGCATAGGCATCGCGCACGGTGCAGTCGTCGGGGTGCACAGAGAGCAGCACGTTATCAAACACCGCAAACCCGACCGGGCTGGTGTCGATGTGCCGCAAGATGGGCGGGCCGCTCAGGCGCGGTGGAGTGCCCTCTGCCTTAGGTGCATTCAGGGGCAGAGTGCCGGTGCTGCCGGCGACCAGACGCCTGAAGACCAGCAAGTCGTATTGGGAGGTGTAGTCGTAGTGCGACGGCAGCTGCTTGTTGATCAGGTCGGAGACGTGCAGATCGACCAGTTGCTCGCCGCACAGCTGCTGCAGTGCGACTTGGACGCGCGCTTGCTCCGCTTCAAATTCGGGGCGGCTGCAGGCAATCCACACATAGCCAGAGCCTTTCAGGTCAGCGGCAGAGAGCTGCTCTAAATCTGCGCTTTCACGGACATGGCCGGGCTCAATGTGGAAGATGCGCATGGCTTCAGGCGCGTAGTGCCCGTGCTGCGTCGATCGCAAAATAGGTCAGGATGCCGTCGGCCCCCGCACGTTTGAATGCGAGCAAGCTTTCGAGCATGACCGCGTCGTGGTCGAGCCAGCCGTTCAGGCTGGCGGCCTTGAGCATCGCATATTCACCGCTGACCTGGTAGGCAAATGTAGGAACCCTGAACTCGTCTTTCACACGACGCACCACGTCCAGGTAGGGCATCCCGGGCTTGACCATCACCATGTCCGCCCCTTCGGCAATATCCATGGCCACTTCGCGCAGGGCTTCGTCGCTGTTCGCCGGGTCCATCTGGTAAGCTTTTTTGTTGCCCTTGCCCAGGTTTCCTGCTGCGCCTACCGCATCGCGGAAGGGGCCATAAAATGCGCTGGCGTATTTGGCGCTGTAGGCCATGATGCGGGTGTGGGTCAACTTTTCGGTTTCCAGTGCGGTGCGTATCGCACCGATACGACCGTCCATCATGTCGCTCGGCGCCACGATGTCCACTCCCGCGCGTGCTTGGGTCAGCGCTTGTTGCACCAGCTGGGCAGTGGTTTCCTCGTTCAAGATATAGCCGTTTTCTTCCGGCCGAGTGTCAGGGATGCCGTCTTGACCGTGGGTGGTGAATGGGTCCAGAGCCACGTCGGTCATGACGCCGAGGTCGGGGAACTCTTTTTTCAAGGCCCGCACCACGCGAGGGACTAAACCGTCCGGATTCAGGGCCTCTGCACCATCATAGGTTTTGAGCGACGCATCGACGACCGGGAACAAGGCCATGACGGGAATGCCCAAGGCCACACATTGCTCGGCTACCGGCAGCAGCAAATCGAGGCTGAGTCGCTCCACGCCGGGCATGGATGCGATTGGCACGCGCTGTGCTTGTCCATCCACCACAAAGACCGGGTAAATCAGGTCATGTGCGGTCAAGTTGTTTTCGCGCACCAGATTACGGGTGAAACTGTCGCGGCGCAAGCGGCGCGGGCGTCCGGCGGGGAAGGGGGCGTAGGGGATCATGCCCAAAATTGTGCCCGAAAGCGGCCGGCTCCCGGGGTTGACCAAGCAGTCAATTTGCTGAATACCTCAGCGAACTGGAGGGGTATTGCCCGAAATTGCTTGTCACACCACCGCAACATTGCTAAATTCAATTCCGGGTAGTTTGCTATCCCCCGCTTTTCCTCCCTGAGCGGGGCCTTGATGTGTGACAGCAAAAAAGGCTTACCACCCCAGCCGTGTGCTGGGGTTTTTTTTGCCCGTAGCAAACACAACCGTCCCGCTACACTTTGGTCATGCTCTGGATCAAAGCCTTTCACATTGTTTTCATCGCCAGCTGGTTTGCCGGCCTGTTTTATCTTCCCCGCATCTTTGTGAACTTGGCCATGGTGCCCGCCGGCTCGGATGCCGAGCGAGCCCGTCTGTTGCTGATGGCACGCAAATTGTTGCGGTTCACTACCCTGTTGGCTGTGCCAGCCTTGGGGCTGGGCCTGTATCTTTGGTTGGGTTATGGCATCGGGCGTGGGCCGGGCAATGGCTGGATGCACGCCAAGCTGGCTTTGGTGCTGCTGGCCATTGGCTACCACCACGGATGTGCGGTGATGTTGCGCAAGTTGGAGGCTGGCCTGAGCCAGCGTAGCCACGTGTTTTTCCGGTGGTTCAACGAGATCCCGGTGTTGTTGCTGACCGCAATCGTTGTTTTGGTGGTGGTCAAGCCGTTCTGACGGTATCGAACCGTGCACAAATCCACCGCATGGCCACTTGCCGGTCTGTACGCGACACTGGTCGCGTATGCGAGTTTGTTCCCCTTTGTGGAGTGGCGCGACCAGGGGATTGCCAGCTGGGAGTTTTTGCTGGCACCACTGCCCCGGTATTGGACCGGTTTTGATGTCGCGATCAACATTGCAGGTTATGTTCCCTTGGGGGGGCTGGTTGTTCTTGGCGCTTTGCGCTCGGGGTGGCCACGTATCTCCGTGTGGATGGCGCCGCTGGGGGTCATGCTGCTGTCGCTGCTGATGGAAGCCCTGCAGAGCTACTTGCCTTTGCGGGTGCCGTCTCGGGAAGACTTTCTGTTGAATTCACTGGGTGCTGCCTGCGGTGCAGCCATCGCTTTTGTATTGCAAAGGGCCGGTGCTATCGATCGGTGGAATCAAGTGCGAAGCCGCTGGTTTGTGTCGCATTCCCGCGGCGGAATTGTGTTGCTTTCCACCTGGCCCTTGGGTTTGTTGTTCCCGTCTTCGGTGCCTTTGGGCTTGGGTCAGGTGGTGACCCGGGTAGAGGAGATGCTACGCAGTGCGCTGCTTGACTCTGAGTTTGAACGTTGGTTGCCCGAAGGGCCTACGGAGTGGCCTGCCTTGGCTCCGAGTACAGAGTTGCTATGCGTTGCGTTGGGTTTGCTAATTCCTTGTCTATTGGGTTTTTGTATCGTGCGGGCCCGGTGGCGACGTGTGGTGGTCGTGGTGGTGACGACTACCTCGGCGGTGTTGGTCACCGCTTTGTCGGCCGCTTTGAGTTGGGGGCCCGGCCATGCCTGGGCTTGGCTGGATTTGCCGACGCAAATCGGCATGCTAGCAGGGGCTGGCTTGGCGCTGCTGCTGGTACTGGTGTCATGGCGCGTCAGTGCGGCCGTGGCACTGTTGGCGCTGGGAGTCTATTTGAGTCTGTTGAATCAAGCGCCTGAAAGTCCATACTTCGCACAGACCCTGCAGTTGTGGGAGCAGGGGCGGTTTATCCGGTTCAATGGCCTGGCGCAATGGGTGGGGTGGCTCTGGCCTTATGTGGCGTCCTTGTATCTTTTGGGGCAAATCGCGCGCAGAGATACTAAAACCTAAAATCAGAGCATGACTGATTCCACCACTCCCGCCCCCTCCTATTACGAACGCCATATTTTCTTTTGCCTGAACGAGCGAAAGAACGGTGAAGACTGCTGTGCGCACCACAACGCCCAAGAGGGTTTTGACAAGTGCAAGCAACTTGTCAAAGAGGCCGGACTGGCCGGCCCCGGCAAAGTCCGTGTCAACAAAGCGGGCTGCTTGGACCGCTGTGCCGGCGGCCCGGTGGCGGTGGTGTATCCCGAAGCTGTTTGGTACTCGTTTGTGGACGGGCAGGATATTGAAGAGATTGTGGAGTCACACCTTAAGAACGGCAAAGTCGTTGAGCGACTGCTGACACCCGCCCACCTGGGCCGCTGATTACAGCGTATTCGATAGTTGGCGCCCTCATCTCTTGCGGGCGTCGCTATAAAAATAATAGCAAAATGAATTCTTCTACCCAAAAGTTCCACATGGCGGGCCCGGCTGGTTCGCTTGAGGGGCTGGTTGACGAGCCCTCGAATCCGCCGTTTGATATCTCGCGCGGCACGGTGGTGATCGCTCACCCCCATCCCTTGTTTGGCGGCACCATGGACAACAAAGTGGTCCAGACGCTGGCCCGGGCGTTTGTTCAGGCTGGATGGCGTGCGGTTCGTTTCAATTTTCGGGGTGTCGGCGCTAGTGAAGGCGTCTACGACCGCGGCAACGGAGAGTTGCAAGATTTCCTGACGGTGGTGCAGCACATGGCCCCCGAAGGAAAGCTCTCGCTGGCCGGTTTTTCATTTGGCGCGTTTGTGACCAGCCATGCGCTGCTTGCATTGGCCGCGCGTGAGCCTGAGCAGGTGGTGCTGGTCGGTACTGCGGCGAGCCGCTTTGCCGTTGCCCCCGTTGCCCCCGACTTTCACGACCGCACGTTGGTGCTGCACGGCGAGCAAGACGACACCGTTCCGCTAGCGGATGTGATGAATTGGGCCCGGCCGCAGAGCTTGCCTGTGACGGTCGTGCCCGGGGGCGGACACTTCTTTCATGGACAATTGCCATTACTGCGCAACATTGTGGCGCGCCATCTGCGTGGCTGACGCTGCGCCAGCTCTCTCGGGTTACTCCCAGCGCTTTCTCGATATTTTTTCTCCAACCTGACTGAACTATGAAACTATTGATTGCCTCCGTTTTGGCGGCTTTGAGCTTTGCGGTGGCCGCTGAAGCCCCGCGCCCGCCGGAAGTGGCTGCACGCGCCTATTTGCTGATGGACGTCACTGCGAATCAAATCTTGGCATCCAAAGATTTGGACATGCCGGTGGAGCCAGCCTCACTCACCAAGCTGATGACGGCGTATCTGGTGTTCGACGCATTGCGATCCAAGAAGATTGATCTTAAGCAGACCTTCCCCGTGAGTGAGCGTGCCTGGAAGATGCCCGGCTCCCGGATGTTCATCGACCCCAAGATGCAAGTGCCGGTGGAGGATTTGATCAAAGGCATGATCGTGCAGAGCGGGAACGATGCCACGATGGCGTTGGCAGAGGGCGTTGGCGGCTCTTTGGAGCGCTTTGTCCAAATGATGAATGAGCAGGCCACGGTCCTTGGTATGAAGAATACGGGCTACAAAAACCCGGAAGGCCTTACTGAGGCAGGGCACACGACGACGGCCCGGGACTTGAGCATTTTGGCGATGCGCTTGATGAGTGACTTCCCTGATTTCGTGCACTTCTATGCGATCAAAAAGTACCGCTACCCCGGCACACCTGCCGCGAACGACAGCAACCGCAACCTGCTGTTGTTCCGTGATCCGACGGTCGACGGGCTCAAGACGGGCCATACCGCTGCTGCGGGTTATTGCCTTGTGGCAACTGCCAAACGTGATTTCCCGGCCTTAGTGACTGCCGGTGCTCCCGCTGGTTCGCCTGCCGCTGCAGGGAGCCGCCGCTTGCTGTCGATTGTTTTGGGTACGGAGAGCGAAAGCGCGCGTGCGAACGAGTCACAAAAACTGCTCAATTGGGGTTACACCGCCTATGAGGCGGTCAAGTTGTACGACGCCGGTGCTGCGGTGGTGACGCCCAAGGTCTGGAAGGGTGCCGAGTCGGCAGTCAAAGTCGGTCGTCCGCAAGGCGTGATCGTGGCGGTGCCTACCGGAAGCGGCGCGCAGCTAAAAACCGAAGTAGTACGCAACGAGCCGATTGTGGCGCCGGTCGCCAAAGGGCAAGTGCTGGGCACTTTGAAGGTCCGCTCCGGTGAGCAAATTGTTGCCGAGGTGCCTTTGGTGGCACTGGATGCCGTCGAGCAAGCGGGCGTCATTGGCCGCACGTGGGATGCCTTGCGCCTCTGGATTCGCTGAGGATCAGGGCACAGTTTGCGTGTAAACCCTTGTTCTGCTACATTAGAAGGCTTTTCGGAATTTCCGAAGGGATTCACGTTTTCGTAATATTCAAACGTTTAGGGACGTTTTTCAATGCCAACCATTAACCAACTCGTGCGTCAAGGCCGTGAGGTCGAGACCATCAAGTCGAAGAGCCCTGCTATGCAGAACTCTCCGCAGCGTCGCGGTGTATGCACACGTGTGTACACAACGACTCCTAAAAAGCCTAACTCCGCTCTGCGTAAAGTTGCCAAAGTGCGCTTGACCAACGGTTTTGAGGTGATCTCTTACATCGGCGGTGAAGGCCACAACTTGCAAGAACACAGCGTTGTGCTGGTTCGCGGCGGTCGTGTCAAGGACTTGCCAGGTGTGCGTTACCACATCGTTCGCGGTTCTTTGGACTTGCAAGGCGTGAAAGATCGCAAGCAATCCCGTTCCAAGTACGGTGCTAAGAAGCCAAAGGCTAAATAAGCCCTGTAGGTTCGAATTTTCGGTGCTGTTTCCCCGCGTGGCGCGGAGATACGGCGAAGTGACCCGAAACCCGGAATTGTCCGAGTGGGTCGAGTAAGTGGGGGTTTTGATTAACTCTCGCGGTGTCTGAAAAGATACCAACTGAAGCAATATGAGGTGAAATATGCCACGTCGTCGCGAAGTCCCTAAACGTGAAATCCTGCCGGATCCCAAGTTCGGCAACGTAGAGCTGTCCAAATTCATGAACGTGATCATGGAAGGCGGCAAAAAAGCGGTTGCAGAGCGCATCATTTACGGCGCACTGGAACTGATTGCTAAAAAGCACCCCGATAAGGATGCCCTGGAAGCGTTCACCGTTGCGATCAACAACGTCAAGCCCATGGTGGAAGTGAAATCCCGCCGCGTGGGTGGTGCTAACTACCAAGTGCCAGTGGAAGTGCGTCCTGTTCGTCGCTTGGCCTTGTCCATGCGCTGGATCAAGGAAGCCGCTCGCAAGCGTGGTGAAAAGTCTATGGCTCAGCGCCTTGCCAACGAAATGTTGGAAGCCACTGAAGGCCGTGGCGGCGCCATGAAGAAGCGTGACGAAGTGCACCGTATGGCTGAAGCCAACAAGGCCTTCTCTCACTTCCGTTTCTAAGCAACGGAAATCGCGGCTTTCAGAGCCTGGCAGGTCCGGGCAGCGCAATCGCGCTGTCATGTGGGCTGGTCACACTCTGAAAGTCGTTTGTCTTGCTGCATGGTGCAGCGGACCCTCTCAAGAATTTGATCAACCAAGGATCCATCATGGCTCGCACTACCCCCATTGAGCGCTACCGCAATATCGGTATTTCAGCGCACATTGACGCCGGCAAAACCACCACGACCGAGCGTATTCTTTTCTATACCGGCGTGAACCACAAAATCGGCGAAGTGCACGATGGCGCGGCCACGATGGACTGGATGGAGCAAGAGCAAGAGCGCGGTATTACCATTACTTCTGCTGCTACGACTTGCTTCTGGAAGGGGATGGACACATCGTTCCCTGAGCACCGCATCAACATCATTGACACGCCTGGACACGTGGACTTCACGATTGAAGTGGAGCGTTCCATGCGCGTTTTGGACGGCGCCTGCATGGTGTACTGCGCTGTGGGTGGCGTGCAGCCTCAGTCTGAAACCGTGTGGCGTCAGGCTAACAAATACAAGGTTCCACGTTTGGCCTTTGTGAACAAGATGGACCGCACTGGTGCCAACTTCTTCAAGGTTGTGGATCAGATGAAGTTGCGCCTGAAGGCCAACCCTGTGCCAATCGTGATTCCAATCGGTGCAGAAGAAAACTTCACCGGCGTGGTGGACCTGCGCAAGATGAAGGCCATCATCTGGGACGAAGCTTCCCAGGGTATGAAGTTCACCTTCGAAGAGATCCCTGCCGACCTCGTGAGCGTCGCTGAAGAGTGGCGCGAAAAGATGGTCGAAGCCGCTGCTGAAGCCTCTGAAGAGCTGATGAACAAGTACCTTGAAGAAGGTGACTTGACCGAAGAAGAGATCACCGGTGGCCTGCGTAGCCGCACTATCGCTGGCGAAATCCAGCCTATGTTGTGCGGTACCGCGTTCAAGAACAAGGGTGTTCAACGCATGTTGGATGCTGTGATCGAATTGATGCCTTCTCCTCTGGACGTGAAGGCCATCAAGGGCTTCGACGAAGACGAGCAAGAAATCACCCGCAAGGCTGATGACAACGAAAAGTTCGCAGCGCTGGCATTCAAGTTGATGACAGATCCGTTTGTGGGTCAGTTGACGTTCGTGCGCGTGTACTCCGGCGTTCTGAAGAAGGGCGACACTGTGTACAACGCAGTGCGTGGCAAGAAAGAGCGCATTGGTCGTATCGTGCAAATGCACGCCAACAACCGCGAAGAAGTGGATGAAATCCGCGCGGGCGACATCGCTGCTTGCGTGGGTCTGAAAGACGTGACAACCGGTGAAACCTTGTGTGATCCATCGGCAGTCATCACACTTGAGCGTATGGTGTTCCCTGACTCCGTGATTCGCCAAGCTGTTGAGCCTAAGACAAAAGCTGACCAAGAAAAGATGGGTATCGCCCTGAACCGCTTGGCTGCTGAAGATCCGTCTTTCCGCGTGCAAACCGACGAAGAGTCCGGTCAGACCATCATTGGTGGTCAGGGTGAGCTGCACCTCGAAATTATTGTGGACCGTATGAAGCGCGAATTCGGCGTGGAAGCTAACGTAGGTAAGCCACAAGTGGCATACCGCGAAACTATCCGCAAGAGCGTGTCTGACGTGGAAGGTAAGTTTGTTCGCCAGTCCGGTGGTAAGGGTCAATACGGTCACGTGGTGTTGACAGTTGAGCCTAACGAAGCTGGCAAGGGCTTCGAATTCGTCGACGCGATCAAGGGCGGTGTGGTTCCTCGCGAATACATCCCTGCGGTTGAAAAGGGCGTGATCGAAGCTTTGAACCAAGGTGTTTTGGCGGGCTACCCCGTGGTGGACGTGAAGGTTACATTGACCTTCGGTTCGTACCACGATGTGGACTCCAACGAAAATGCGTTCAAGATGGCCGCTATTTTCGGGTTCAAGGAAGGTTGCCGTAAGGCCAACCCCGTGATTCTGGAGCCGATGATGGCTGTGGAAGTTGAAACGCCTGAAGACTACGCTGGCAACGTGATGGGCGATTTGTCGTCACGTCGCGGCATGGTACAGGGTATGGACGACATGGTCGGCGGCGGTAAGGCCATCAAGGCAGAGGTACCTTTGTCTGAAATGTTCGGCTACTCGACGACACTGCGTTCGATGTCGCAAGGCCGTGCAACCTACACGATGGAATTCAAGCACTACGCGGAAGCTCCGCGCAACGTGTCTGAAGCCATCATGGCAGCGCGCGCCAAGTAATTTGTAGTGGTCTGCGACGGTGTGCCGCCCTGTTCCCGTGCGGGGCGATATAGCAACAGCGTGCAGACGTAAAACCAACACACGGGATTAGCTCTTTGGAGAATTGAAAAATGGGTAAAGAAAAATTCACACGTACCAAGCCACACGTCAACGTTGGCACCATTGGTCACGTGGACCACGGCAAGACCACACTGACAGCGGCTATCACCACTGTGTTGGCGGCCAAGTTTGGCGGATCCGCCAAAGCGTACGACCAGATCGACGCAGCGCCTGAAGAAAAAGCACGCGGCATTACCATCAACACTGCACACGTTGAGTACGAAACCGCCAACCGCCACTACGCACACGTGGATTGCCCCGGACACGCTGACTATGTGAAGAACATGATCACTGGCGCGGCTCAAATGGACGGCGCTATTCTGGTTTGCTCCGCAGCTGACGGCCCAATGCCTCAGACACGCGAGCACATCTTGTTGGCTCGCCAAGTGGGCGTGCCTTACATCATCGTGTTCCTGAACAAGTGCGACATGGTTGACGACGCTGAGTTGTTGGAACTGGTCGAAATGGAAGTTCGCGAACTCCTGTCCAAGTACGACTTCCCTGGCGACGACACCCCCATCATCCACGGTTCTGCCAAGCTCGCCATGGAAGGCGACAAGGGTGACCTGGGCGAAGGCGCGATCATGAAGTTGGCTGACGCACTCGATTCCTACATCCCCCTGCCAGAGCGCGCAGTGGACGGCGCGTTCCTGATGCCCGTGGAAGACGTGTTCTCGATCTCCGGCCGCGGCACCGTGGTGACAGGTCGCGTTGAGCGCGGTATCGTCAAGGTCGGCGAAGAAATCGAAATCGTTGGTATCGCCGACACACAAAAGACCACCTGCACAGGCGTTGAAATGTTCCGCAAGCTGCTCGACCAAGGTCAAGCAGGCGACAACGTCGGTATCTTGTTGCGCGGTACCAAGCGCGAAGACGTGCAGCGCGGCCAAGTGCTGTGCAAGCCCGGCTCGATCAAGCCACACACCCACTTCACTGGCGAAATCTACGTTTTGTCCAAGGACGAAGGTGGACGTCACACTCCTTTCTTCAACAACTACCGCCCCCAGTTCTACTTCCGTACAACGGACGTGACCGGTGCGATCGAGTTGCCAGAAGGCAAAGAAATGGTGATGCCTGGTGACAACGTGTCCATCACTGTGAAGTTGATTAACCCCATCGCCATGGAAGAAGGCCTGCGTTTCGCTATTCGCGAGGGCGGTCGTACCGTGGGCGCCGGCGTGGTTGCCAAAATCATCGCGTAATTCGCACATTAAGGAATTACGATGGCCGCCAAACAAAAAATCCGCATCCGCCTGAAGGCGTTTGACTACAAGCTGATCGATCAATCGGCAGCTGAAATTGTTGACACTGCAAAGCGCACCGGCGCGATTGTCAAAGGCCCCGTGCCTTTGCCAACACGCATGAAGCGTTTCGACATTCTGCGTTCACCTCACGTGAACAAGGCTAGTCGTGACCAGTTCGAAATCCGCACGCACCAGCGTTTGATGGACATCGTGGATCCAACGGATAAAACTGTTGATGCACTGATGAAACTCGACTTGCCCGCAGGCGTGGACGTAGAAATCAAGCTGCAGTAATCGGATTGAGGCCCCGTTACTGCGGGGCCTTTTTAGGCGAACGGCTGAGCACTTGCGCACTCCGCAAGTGCAGGCTATACTCGCTGGCTCTACGTGGAGACACGCGGGGTTTTATTAACAGTCTCCCAAGTAAAAAAACGTTGCAGCCAATTGAAGTTGCAATGGTTGGGAGTTACGGAGAAAACAATGAGTCTTAGCAATCACTTAGGGTTGCTGGGTCGCAAAGTTGGCATGATGCGTCTATTTACGGACGACGGGGACGCTGTTCCTGTGACCGTGGTAGATGTGTCTAACAACCGTGTGACACAGGTGAAAACCCAAGAGAACGACGGCTATGTAGCCTTGCAGGTTACATTTGGTGCACGCAAAGCTTCGCGTATTACCAAGCCTGTCGCAGGTCATTTGGCCAAAGCTGGCGTTGAAGCCGGCGAAATCATTCAAGAGTTCCGCGTTACTGCTGAATCTGCTGCAAAGTACGTAACTGGCGCCACTGTTCCAGTGACCGACATTTTTGCTGCGGGTCAAAAAGTGGACGTGCAGGGCACTTCGATTGGTAAAGGCTACGCCGGTACCATCAAGCGTCACAATATGTCCTCGCAGCGCGCATCCCACGGTAACAGCCGTTCGCACAATGTGCCCGGTTCTATCGGTATGGCTCAAGATCCCGGTCGCGTGTTTCCTGGTAAGCGCATGACTGGTCACCTGGGTGATGCTACCGTGACAACTCAAAACCTCGACGTGGTTCGTGTTGACGAAGCTCGCCAGCTGTTGTTGATCAAGGGTGCTATCCCAGGATCCAAGGGCGGTTTCGTGACCGTGCGTCCTGCAGTCAAAGCCAAAGCCTCTAAAGGAGCGAACTGATGCAAGTCGAACTCCTGAATGAACAAGGTCAGGCAACTTCCAAATACGACGCTCCTGAAGCAGTCTTTGGTCGTGACTACAACGAAGATCTGGTGCACCAAGTGGTCGTGGCCTTCCAGGCCAACGCTCGTCAAGGTACACGTGCACAAAAAGACCGGGAACAGGTCAAGCACAGCACCAAGAAGCCTTTCAAGCAAAAGGGAACCGGTCGCGCTCGCGCTGGTATGACCTCCTCGCCACTGTGGCGCGGCGGCGGTCGTATCTTCCCGAACATGCCTGATGAAAACTTCGGCCAGAAGATCAACAAGAAGATGTACCGCGCAGGCATGGCATCTATCTTGTCCCAGCTGGTTCGCGAAGGCCGATTGGCCGTGGTGGATTCCCTGAAAGTGGAGTCTCCCAAGACCAAGGCTTTGGCTGCTAAGTTCAAGGCAATGAATCTGGAATCCGTGTTGGTGATCGCTGATGAGGTTGATGAAAACCTGTATCTGGCATCCCGTAACCTGGTGAATGTTCTGGTGGTTGAGCCCCGTTATGCTGACCCCCTGTCTTTGGTTCACTACCGAAAGGTGCTGGTGACCAAGGCTGCCATGGACACACTCAAGGAGATGTTTGCATGAGCCACGGTCCCAATCTGACCAAATTCGACGAAGGTCGTTTGATGCAAGTGCTCGTCGCTCCCATCGTGTCCGAAAAGGCCACTATGGTTGCTGAAAAGAGCAATGCTGTGACTTTCAAGGTGCTGCAAGACGCTACCAAGTATGAAATCAAGGCCGCTGTGGAATTGATGTTCAAGGTCGAGGTAAAAGGCGTTTCTGTGGTGAACACCAAGGGCAAGACCAAGCGTTTCGGTAAGTCTGTTGGCCGTCGCGACAATGTTCGCAAAGCCTACGTGACACTGAAGCCAGGTCAAGAGCTGAACCTCGGCGGGGAGGCTGCGTAATCATGGCTGTCATTAAAATGAAACCAACTTCCCCAGGCCGTCGTGGCATGGTGAAGATTTCGCGTGACCACCTGCACAAGGGTGCTCCCCACGCTGCTTTGTTGGAACCACAATTCCAACAAGCCGGTCGTAATAACAACGGCCACATCACTACCCGTCACAAGGGCGGTGGTCACAAGCATCACTACCGCGTGGTGGATTTCGTCCGTAACAAGGATGGCATCCCTGCCAAGGTTGAGCGCATTGAGTACGATCCAAACCGTTCCGCGCACATCGCTCTGGTGTGCTACGCAGACGGCGAGCGCAAGTACATCATTGCTCCTCGTGGCTTGGAAGTCGGCGCGACCATTCAAAACGGTTCCGAAGCTCCTATCCGCGTGGGCAACACATTGCCTATTCGTAACATTCCTGTGGGTTCCATCATCCACTGCGTAGAGTTGCAAGTTGGCAAGGGTGCTCAAATCATCCGTTCCGCTGGTACATCTGCTACTTTGCTGGCTCGCGAAGGCACCTACGCTCAAGTGCGTGTGCGTTCTGGCGAAGTCCGCAAGATCCACATCGACTGCCGCGCGACCATTGGTCAAGTAGCAAACGAAGAGCACAGCTTGCGCCAGTTGGGCAAGGCTGGTGTGAAGCGTTGGATGGGTATTCGCCCAACCGTTCGTGGTGTTGTGATGAACCCTGTTGACCACCCACACGGTGGTGGTGAAGGCAAGACCGGTGAAGGCCGTCATGCAGTCGATCCTTGGGGTAATCTGACCAAGGGCTACCGTACCCGTAACAACAAGCGCACGCAGGTCATGATCGTGTCGCGTCGCAAGAAGTAAGGGGTAGGTAAATGACTCGTTCACTGAAAAAAGGTCCATTCGTCGACCATCACCTGATTGCCAAGACCGAAAAGGCCGTGGCAAACAAGGACAAGAAGCCGATTAAGACTTGGTCCCGTCGCTCCATGATCCTGCCCGAGTTCATCGGCTTGACCATCGCTGTGCATAACGGCAAACAGCACGTGCCTGTCTATATCACCGATCAAATGGTTGGCCACAAGTTGGGTGAGTTCGCGCTCACACGTACTTTCAAGGGTCACCCTGCGGACAAAAAAGTCCAGAAGAAATAAGGAGGTGACCATGGAAACTCGTGCAACCCTTCGTGGCGTCCGTTTGTCTGTGGACAAAGGCCGTCTGGTCGCGGACTTGATCCGTGGCAAGAAAGTTGATCAAGCTCTGAACATCTTGCAATTCACACAGAAAAAAGCTGCTGTGATCATCAAGAAGGTTTTGGAGTCCGCAATTGCCAACGCCGAACACAATGACGGCGCTGACATCGACGAATTGAAGGTTAAAACCATCTACGTCGAGCAAGGTGCTTCGTTGCGTCGCTTCACTGCGCGCGCTAAGGGCCGTGGCAATCAAATCCGCAAACCCACGTGCCACGTGTACGTGACGGTTGGAAACTGAAAGAGGCCAGGAAGATATGGGACAAAAAATCCACCCAACCGGCTTTCGTTTGGCGATCAGCCGTAACTGGTCTTCTCGCTGGTACGCAAGCAACCGTGATTTCGCCGGCATGTTGTCGGAAGACATCAAGGTTCGCGAGTACCTGAAGGCCAAGCTGAAAAACGCTTCGGTTTCCCGCATTCTGATTGAGCGTCCTGCCAAGAACGCACGTATCACCATTTTCTCGGCTCGTCCGGGTGTGGTGATCGGCAAGAAGGGCGAAGACATCGAGAACTTGAAGCGTGACCTGGGCAAGCAATTGGGCGTGCCAGTGGCAGTGAACATCGAAGAAGTGCGCAAGCCCGAAATCGATGCGAAGTTGATCGCTGACAGCATCACCCAGCAGCTCGAAAAGCGCATCATGTTCCGTCGCGCCATGAAGCGCGCCATGCAAAACGCTATGCGTTTGGGCGCTTTGGGCATCAAGATCATGTCGTCCGGTCGTTTGAACGGTATCGAAATTGCACGTACTGAGTGGTACCGTGAAGGCCGCGTGCCTTTGCACACTCTGCGCGCAGACATCGATTACGGAACTTCTGAAGCTAAGACAACTTACGGCATCATTGGCGTGAAAGTTTGGGTTTACAAGGGTGACACCTTGGGCCGTAACGATCTGCCAGCAGCCGTTGAGCCCCGTGCTGAAGAAGAGCGTCGTCCTCGCGGCCCACGCCGTGATGATCGTGGTGCGCGTCCAGGCGCTGCACCTCGTGGCGCCCGTCGTCCGGTCGGCAGCAATGCCGCTCCCGCTGATGGCAGCGACAAGCCCGCGGAAGCACTTGGTGCTGACGCTAAAACCGCCGTTAAGCGCGTTCGCAAAGTCGCCGCGCCAGCTGCAGCAGCTGACGGTAAAGGAGAATAATCATGTTGCAACCCGCTCGCCGGAAATACCGCAAAGAGCAAAAGGGCCGTAACACTGGAGTCGCAACCCGCGGAAGCTCGGTTGCCTTTGGTGACTTCGGTCTGAAATGTACTGACCGCGGCCGTCTGACGGCTCGCCAGATCGAAGCTGCACGTCGTGCAATTTCCCGTCACGTGAAGCGTGGCGGCCGTATCTGGATCCGCGTGTTCCCTGACAAGCCGATCTCCCAGAAGCCTGCTGAAGTGCGTATGGGTAACGGTAAAGGTAACCCTGAGTACTACGTGGCCGAGATTCAGCCCGGCAAGATCGTGTTTGAGATCGTCGGCGTGCCCGAAGAACTCGCTCGCGAAGCTTTCCGTTTGGCTGCTGCAAAGCTGCCATTGCGTACGACATTTGTCAGCCGCATGATCGGCCAGTAATTCAGGAGAAATCGAAATGACGAAAGTTGCTGAACTGCGCCAAAAAGACGTTGCCGGCCTGAAGGACGAAGTTAAAGCTTTGCAAAAAGCCCACTTTGGTCTGCGTATGCAAAAGGCCACGCAACAAATCAACAACACCGCTTCGTTGCGCTCTGCGCGCCGCGATATTGCTCGTGCCAAGACTATTCTTGTGCAAAAGCAAAGCGCTGAAAAATCCGCCAAATAAGGAGCGATAAATGACGGAAGCTAAAAAATCCCTCAAGCGCGCCTTGGTTGGCAAGGTGGTCAGCGACAAGCGTGCTAAGACTGTGACAGTGCTGATTGAGCGTCGTGTGAAGCACGAGCTCTACGGCAAGATCGTTGCGAAGACCAGCAAGTACCACGCCCATGACGAAAAGGGCGAGTACAAGTTGGGCGACGTGATCGAAATTACCGAAAGCAAGCCTATCTCCAAGACCAAGAACTGGGTTGCGACCCGCTTGGTAGAGAAGGCAGCTGCGGTTTAAGTCTTTACGACTTCATTCCTGCAGTTGAGCAAGAAACGGCCCACAATGTGGGCCGTTTTCATTGGTATTAACACTTTGCATATGGAGCAAATATGATTCAAGTCGGCGACGCACTTCCAGACACCACACTCATGGAGTACTCAGAGATCGAAGGCGAAGGTTGCAGCATCGGTCCTAACGCAGTGCCGGTCACGAAAGCTACCTCGGGCAAGACCATCGCCGTGTTTGCTCTGCCTGGCGCCTTCACCCCCACCTGCTCTGCCAAACATGTGCCCGGCTATGTGGAGCATGCAGAGGCTTTTAAGGCAGCCGGTGTCGACGAAATCTGGTGTGTGAGCGTGAATGACGCGTTTGTGATGGGCGCATGGGCGCGCGATCAAAAAACCGGCACCAAAGTGCGTATGCTTGCCGACGGTGACGCAGCGTTTGCCAAAGCGACGGGCTTGACTCTGGATCTCACCGGTAAAGGTTTGGGTCTACGCTCCAACCGTTATTCGATGTTGGTCAAGGACGGCAAAGTCGCAACTTTGAACATTGAAGGCCCCGGCAAATTTGAGGTGAGCGACGCTGCCACCTTGCTGGCTCAAGCCCAGGCCTAAGCGAGAACGCGGGTGGAACTAGAGTTCTGCCCGCAAATAATGGGCCCCTGCTATTGGGTTGAAGCAATACGGGGGCACTTCAACGAAGCCAAGCTCCTCGTACAAAGCGCGGGCGCTCTCCAAATCGTTCAGGGTGTCTAGAAGAACACAGTCATAACCCATGGTCCGGGCTACGTCCAAAATCGCTTCTGCTAACAAGCGACCTAGCCCCAGCCTCCGGTAAGCGGGTCGGACAAACAGGCGCTTCATTTCTGATGCGTTGGGGTAGTCCACGTTATCCAGCGGACGGAGTGCGCAACATCCGGCCCATGCGCCATCAATCTGAACCGCCAGCAGGCAACCACGCGGGGCCGCATATTCTCCCGGCAAGGTGCTAAGTTCCTGCTCAAAGTTCTGGAAGCACAAATCCACCCCAAGGCTCTCAGCGTATTCCACAAACAGCCCGCGGATACCCTCAAGGCTTTCATGAGTGTCAGCGATCAGAACGTGCGGTTGCATGGTGGCGTAGAGTAAGCGGGTCTAGGCGGTGAGCACCACGCAATCCATGTTGAGTGTGGCTCCTTGTGGAGTGGCAATGTATCACCACAAGCTGTGACACACGCTTATCGACGTCGTACACACCGCGCTCACCATTGCAGGTGTTGAGCTCCTAAGACTCTTGTAAGAGCTTTTCGATCAGCTGGTGCAGCTCATCAAAATCGGGTTGGCCCACGTAGCGTTTGACAATATCGCCTCGCTTGTTCACCAGATAGCTGGTGGGGGTCAAGGTCACCTCACCCCAAGAGCGGGCCACAGCGCCAGTGTTGTCGATCGCTACATCGAAAGGCAGCTTGCGTGTCTGTGCAAAGTTCACAACGTAACTCGGCGGGTCATAGGCCATCGCAACTGCGACGGTACCGAATCCTTTGTCTTTGAACTTCTCGTAGGTCTGCACCATCTGGGGCATTTCTGCGACGCAAGTTGTGCAGCTCGTAGCCCAAAAATTCACCAGGGTCACACGCCCCTTAAGGTCGCTGGTCTGCTTGCTGCTGCCGTCCAGCAAAACGAAAGTAGACGCCGGTGCGGCCTTTGTATCGGACACCAAAAAAGCACCACCAGCGACCAAGCAAGCCGCTACGATGGCACCCAATACCACTTGTTTTTTCATACGCAGGAAATCTCTCTATGGACCGTAGACAGTTTACGTCGCTCTCACTGCTCACAGCGACCCTTTTCAGCACCATCACCCAGCGCGCCCACGCCCTGAGTTTGGCCGACATCAGCAACACGGATGCAAGCAAAGGGCTGAAAGTGGCACTCGAGAAGGGCGCCTCGGCTGCTATTCTTCAACTGGGTGCGGTAGATGGATTCCTTGGCAACGAGAAAGTTCGCATCGCATTGCCGGGATATCTCGAAGACGCAGCCAAATTGATGCGTACATTTGGCCAGGGGGGCAAAGTCGACGAGCTGGTGACTTCCATGAACCGCGCGGCAGAGGCCGCGGTTCCGATGGCTAAAGATGTGTTGATGAAGGCAGTGCAGGGCATGTCAGTGCAGGATGCCAAGGGCATACTCGCAGGCGGCGACACTGCCGTCAGCCAATTCTTTGCGGAAAAAACCCGGGCACCGCTGGGCACCAAATTTCTGCCCATAGTGACCCAAGCCACCTCCAATGTGGGGCTCGCCGACAAATACAACCAAGTCGCAGGCCGTGCCTCCGAGTTGGGGCTCCTGAAGAAAGAGGACGCCAACATTCAGCAGTACGTCACCGGCAAGTCCTTGGACGGCCTGTACTTCATGATTGGCGAAGAAGAGAAAAAAATCCGGCAAAACCCTGTTGCTTACGGCAGCAGCATTCTCAGCAAAGTATTCGGCACGCTCCGATGAGCCGTGTTCGCTGGGTCCGCGCGATGGCGGCCTTCGCCGTCATCGCAGCTGTCACTGCGTGCAGCCCGACGATGAATTGGCGCAAAGCTCCGCTGGGCGCGGTGGCCTTCAATCTTCCCTGCAAGCCTGACAGCGCCACACGCAATCAGCAGATTGGCGATAAAACCCTGTCACTGGACATCATGGGCTGCGAAGCTGGGGACGCGTTATTCGCGATCAGCCAGGTCGCCGTGCTAGACGAGGCGGCGACTCGCGATATTCAAAGTGCGTGGCAACAACAAACCCTGCGTTCCATGAGCGCTGGAACGCCAGAGGCCGCTCCATGGACGTCGCCCTCCTGGAGTAAAGGCGCCATTTCCATTCAGGCAATGGGCGTCGATCCACAGGGCAAGCCGATACAGGCGCGCCTCAGCTGGTTCTTGCATGAACAACGCCTCTATCACCTCGCCGTGTACGCGTCGAACGTTTCGCCAGAGTGGGCGCTGACATTTCTAGAAGACATCTCGCTGTTATGAGTTCCATGTCACGCAATAAGGCGATCGCCGTGTTCCTGGCGTTCGCTTTCGCTTATTTTTTGTCTGCTCTGATCCGCGCAATCACGGCCACGATAGCGCCTACTCTGGTTGCGGAGTTTCAACTGCAATCCGCTGATCTTGGCTTGCTTGCTGGCGGGTATTTTCTGGGCTTCGCTGCCATGCAACTCCCTTTGGGCAAATGGCTGGACAGCCATGGCCCGCGCAAGGTGGAGCTACTTTTTTTGGCAGCAGCCTTGGCGGGATGCCTCGCGTTTTCACAGGCCGACGGTTTTGTGGGGCTTTTGTTCGCGCGGATTCTCTGCGGTATTGGAGTCTGCGCTTGCCTCATGGCGGCCCTCACCGGATACCGTCGCTGGTTCGCCCCGGAACAACTGATGCGCGCCAATTCGTGGATGTTGATGGTCGGCGCGTTTGGCATGGTCGCTTCCACCTTGCCGGTCCAGTGGCTTTTGCCGGTCATCGGTTGGCGCGGCATCTTTTTGGCCTTAGCGGCCCTGATGCTGATCGGCATGGTCTTGATCGCTTGGCTAGTACCCGCGTGGGAGGCCCCTGCAACCGCTGCAACCGGTAGCGCACCGGTGCAGGGCTATGCCGAAGTGTGGCGCAACCCGTATTTCAGGGCATTGGCTCCGCTGGGCTTTGTTAACTATGGCGGCCTCGTGGCGATGCAAACCCTGTGGGCGGGCCCATGGATGACCAAGGTTGCCGGTTACACACCGGCCCAAGCCGCCAGTGGTTTGTTTTGGCTGAATGTGGCCATGTTGCTGGCGTATTGGCTGTGGGGATGGGCCAACCCATGGCTGGCTCGCAACGGGCATACCGCTGAAAAGATGATCCGCCGTTGGGTGCCGGTCAGTTTTGTGATGCTTGCTATATTAATCGTAGCGGGTCCCGCACTATCGGTGGGCGCTGCAGTCGTATTTGCCTTGTATTGTGTGGCTTCTACGGTCGCCGCACTTGCGCAGCCGGCGGTGGGCATGGCGTTTCCTGCCGGGCTGGCTGGACGGGCTCTGTCGGCCTATAACCTGGTGATTTTTGCGGGTGTGTTTGCGGTGCAGTGGGGCCTCGGCCTGTTGCTGGATGTCCTGAAGGCCCAAGGGCTGCCTGAAGTGCAGGCGTTTCAAGTGGCGTTTGCGGCTTTTGGTGGGGCCAGTGTGCTGGCTTATCTGGTGGCGTGCCGGGCAAAGACGCCATAATCAACGCCCAACTCTGACTTCGTATGAACACCGGCATCCTTATCATCGCCCACGCTCCCCTTGCCAGTGCATTGCGAGCCTGTGTGCTGCATGTGTACCCCGACGCGGGAGACGGAATCCGCGCACTGGATGTTCCCGCCAACGAAAACCCCGACGTGACCCGCGCAGCAGCCCTTGCGCTGCTTCGCCAATTCGGTGCGCCGCAAGCGTTGGTGCTGACCGATGTGTTCGGCGCCACCCCCTGCAACGTGGCCCAAAAGGTGGTGGATGGTCACCAGTCCAAGCTGGTGGTAGGCGTCAACCTACCCATGCTGTTGCGCACCGTTAATTACCGGCATGAGCCGCTGGACGTTTTGGTCACCCGAGCGCTCGCCGGTGGCACTCAGAGCATCATGCAAGTCGCGGTCACCGCACCGCAAAACCAACATCGTAAAACCCATGATCAGCACCAACACAACCATAGTCAATAAACTGGGCCTCCATGCACGGGCCTCGGCCAAGTTCACCAAATTGGCAGGCAGCTTCCCTTGCGAGGTCTGGATGTCTCGTGGTGAGCGCCGTGTCAATGCCAAAAGCATCATGGGCGTGATGATGCTGGCAGCCGGAATAGGCTCCGAGATCACTCTCGAGACCAGTGGCGACCGTGAGCAAGAAGCCATGGACGCCTTGTTGGCCCTGATCAACGACAAGTTCGGAGAAGGCGAATGACCCCGCTGCCCCCGACCCTGCGGAGCCTGCAGACATGACTTTTTCGGTCCACGGCCTCGCGGTTTCCCGGGGCATTGCCATCGGGCGCGCGGTCTTGGTCGCGTCGAGCCGGGTGGACGTCGCGCACTACTTCATCCAACCGGATGAGGTGGATGCCGAAATCGCCCGGGTGCGGGCAGGCCGCGATGCGGTGGTTGAAGAAATCTACCGCCTCCAAACCAGCATCAGCCGCATGGGCCCGAAAGAGGCGCCTACCGAACTGGCCGCCTTGCTGGATGTGCATTTGATGCTGCTGCAAGACGAAGAGCTGGTCGGCGGCGTAAAACACTGGATCACAGACCGCCTGTACAACGCGGAGTGGGCCTTGACCACCCAGCTCGAGATCATTGCTCGCCATTTCGATGAAATGGAAGACGCCTATCTGCGCGAGCGCAAGGCCGATATGGAGCAGATTTGCGAACGGGTGCTGCGTGCGATGAAGGGTGGCCAGTCGCCGGTACTGCCCGCTCAGCGGCCGAGCCGCAAAGGCGCGCAACAGGACTTGTTGCTGGACGACACCGTGGATGTGCCCCTGGTGCTCATCGCCCACGATCTGTCGCCGGCCGATATGCTGCAGTTCAAGCAAAGCGTGTTTGCGGGCTTCATCACCGATGTGGGCGGCAAAACCTCGCACACCGCCATCGTGGCGCGCAGCATGGACATCCCCGCGGTGGTAGGAGCGCGCACCTGCAGCCAATTGGTGCGGCAGGATGACTGGGTGATCATCGATGGTGACGCCGGTGTGGTCATCGTGGACCCATCGCCCATCATCCTCGCGGAATACGGCTTCAAACAGCGCCAAGGTGAACTCGAACGGGGCCGCTTGCAGCGCCTGCTGCCCACCCCTGCCGTCACCATGGATGACGAGAAAATCCAATTGCTGGCCAACATTGAAATGCCGGAAGACGCTCAAGCCGCACTCAAGGCAGGCGCATTGGGCGTCGGGCTGTTTCGCAGCGAGTTTCTGTTCATGGGGCGCCATGGCCAGTTGCCGGACGAAGAAGAGCAGTACCGGGCCTACAAAAAGGCAGTTGAAGGGATGGAGGGCTTGCCTGTCACCATCCGCACCGTGGATGTGGGGGCTGACAAGCCGCTGGATGCGTCAGTACATGACGACGCCCACCTCAACCCTGCGCTGGGCTTGCGGGCGATCCGCTGGAGCCTGGCCGAGCCCGCCATGTTTTTGACGCAGCTACGCGCGATTTTGCGGGCTGCCGCGCATGGCAAAGTCCGTTTGCTCATTCCGATGCTGGCCCATGCGAGCGAAATCCGCCAAACACTGGCGCATATTGAGCGGGCTCGTGCCCAGCTTGACCGCCGGGGGGATGTGTATGGCCCGGTGCAGTTGGGCGCAATGATCGAAATCCCCGCGGCAGCTTTGAGCCTGCCCTTGTTTTTGAAGTACTTCGACTTTTTGTCGATTGGCACCAACGACTTGATCCAGTACACCTTGGCCATCGACCGCGCTGACGAATCGGTGGCCCACCTCTATGACCCACTGCACCCCGCAGTGCTGCGGCTGGTCGCGGACACGATTGCCGAATGCCGTGCACAGGGCAAAGACGTGAGTGTGTGCGGTGAAATGGCGGGTGATGTGACCCTGACGCGCTTGCTGCTGGGCTTGGGACTGCGCAGCTTCTCCATGCACCCCGCGCAGATTCTGGCGGTCAAGCAAGAGATCTTGCGCTCCGACACCACCAAGCTGGCCGTATGGGCCCAGCGGGTGCGCACCGCGGAAGACCCGGCCTTGGAGCTGGCGGGCGGATACGTCTGATGCAAGTGTCGATTAGCTATTGTTTTAATAGCTAAGGGCGTAATTTCTGTGAGGGCTAGAGCATGTTTTCTTCAGATGTTTAAGCCTTAGCGCGCGAGCCCAACACGGCTGCTCCCACGATCATGGCGGCTGCCAACGCCACACTGGCGCTAGGCCATTCGCCCCGTATCCAGAGCAGGCCGAGGGTGGACAGCAATGGCGTCAGAAATGACAACACACCGATGGTGCGTGCATCTCCGCGTTTGAGCGCCGCATCCCACAGGTAAAACGCACCACCCAAGGGCCCCAAACCGAGTACCGCCAGCAGCTGCCAATCGTGCGCACTCAGCGTGACGGATGGCTCTAAGAGTACGTGGCACAGCAGTGAAAGCACTCCAGACACCAACCCAAACAAGCCGATCGCTGCATTCGGGAACGGCGACACCCGCCGGGTCATTAGCGAATAGCTAGCCCATACAAAGGCAGAGGCCATGGCCGGCAAATAGCCCCAAGCCCAACCGCCCATGCCGCTGCCGTTGTCGCGGCCACCCAAAATTGCCAGAGCCGCACCGGCAAAGCCGAGCAAGGCGGCCGCTACGTGCAGCGCACCCAGCCGCATGCCGGGCAGAAACAGCGGAGCCATCAACACAATGCCCAGCGGCCACAAGTAGTTCACCAAATTAGCTTGCACCGGTGGCGCATGGCGCAGGGCGACAAAGAGCAAAAAGTGAAACCCGAACAGCCCATAAACCCCCAGCGCCAACGTGGCAGCGGGCACCTTCCACGCACTCACCCGGCCGCGTGCCAGCAGGAAGCCAATCACATTGCCAATGACCAAGCCGACGCCTGTGAGCAGAAACGGCGGTACATGGCCCAAGGAGACGCCCAAAGGGGCCAGGCTACCCCACAGGGCGATAGCAGCTAGAGCAAGAAGGGATGCATTCATGCCTGCAAGCTTAGCCGCTCGGTACTTGTTGTCTGGCGTAGCCGGCTCAGGCAAGGCGCTGGTCGGTGGAAGGGCGCTTCCAGAGGTTGATGCCACCATCCACCGCGTGGCCGTCGATGGTAGCCAGCTCTTCTGCACTGAAGGTGAGATTGCTCATGGCGCCCACCAGGTCCACGATCTGTTCGGGCTTGCTGGCGCCGATCAATGCTGAGGTGACGCGTGCATCGCGCAGCACCCATGCGGTGGCCATTTGGGCCAGGCTCTGGCCGCGGGCTTGGGCAATCGCGTTGAGGGCGCGCACATGTTTGAGGTTTTGCTCGCTCAAGTGGTCCTGCTTGAAGGAGCCACCGCCCGGGCGGTTGATGCGCGCGTCCGCGGGCACACCGTTGAGGTACTTGTTGGTTAGCAGGCCCTGGGCCAGCGCGCTGAAGGCAATGCAGCCTATGCCGGTTTCTTCCAGCGCGTCCAGCAGGTCTTCCTCGATCCAGCGGTTCATCACGCTGTAGGAGGGTTGGTGAATCAGCATGGGCACGCCCATGCTCTTCAAAATAGCTGCCGCTTCGCGCGTTTTGGTGCCCGAGTAGCTGCTGATACCGGCATACAAGGCCTTGCCCTGCTGCACGGCGGTGGCCAGCGCGCCCATGGTTTCTTCCAGCGGAGTGTCGGGGTCAAAGCGGTGGCTGTAGAAGATATCCACGTAGTCCAGGCCCATGCGCTTCAGGCTCTGGTCCAGGCTGGCCAGCACGTATTTGCGCGAGCCTCCGCCCTGGCCATAGGGGCCGGGCCACATGTCGTAGCCGGCCTTACTGGAGATCAGCAGCTCATCGCGGTAGGGCTTGAAGTCGCGGCGCAGGTGTTCGCCAAAGTTGGTCTCGGCGCTGCCGTACGGAGGGCCATAGTTGTTGGCCAGATCAAAGTGGGTGATGCCCAAATCGAAGGCGGTGCGCAGCATGTCGCGCTGGGTCTGGAAGGGCGTGGCATCGCCAAAGTTGTGCCACAGGCCCAGCGACACCGCTGGGAGTTTGAGGCCACTTTTGCCGCAGGTGCGGTAGGGAACACGTCCGTCGTATCGGTCAGAGGCTGCGTGGTACATGGTGTGATTGGAGGATGAAAGTGACAACTGGGGATCGCTATTGTTGTTCATTTTTTATGCGCTTAAATTCAAAAGAAAATTGCTCCGATTTCTGCAAATCTCACGGGCGCTGTGTACCTATCTCCCTGCATACTCCACGCCATGAATTTGAACGAATCCGACATGAAGACCCAAGAGCCGCGTCTGTGGATCAGCGATGGCTGGACTGCCCGCGTGGTGAAGAACGAAGATGACGATGGCTGGGCCGTGGCGATGACAGCCGACGGAGCCTCAGAGCCCGCGCTGGTCGGTCCTTGGACCATGGGCCGCGACAAAAAGAACCCCAAGCCACTCGACCAAAGTGCCTTTTTGACGCTGGTGAAAACCGCCCGCGAATTTGTGCGCCGCAGCGAACAGCAGTTACACGCCAGCCTGCACCAAAGTATGGAAGTGGCGGCAGGCGAGGGCCGCGTGACGGTCTACCTGGACATTGAGCCCGACGAAGAAAATCCTACCGCCACCCTGACGGCGAGGGATGAGGGCGATGACGTGATTGCGCAGGTCAAGGTGTCACCGGCTTTCAAGCTCAGCCGCGCCAGTGCGGTGGCTTGGGTCGAGCGTGGATACGCTAAGCCTTGAAGTAAAAATAGCTGCTAGCCCCCAATGAATGGGCGCCGGCAGCTATTAAATGTATAGCAACTCGGGTTTTAGGCGGCGGGTGTGCCCATCGCGTGGCCGGCTTGCACATCTGCGTGGTAACTGGAGCGCACCATGGCACCGACCGCCGCATGTTTGAAGCCCATTTTGTAGGCCTCTTCTTCAAACATCTTGAAGGTGTCGGGGTGCACATAGCGGCGCACCGGCAGGTGGCTGGTGGAGGGCGCGAGGTACTGGCCGATGGTGAGCATCTCGATGTTGTGGGCGCGCATGTCGCGCATCACTTCCAGGATTTCCTCGTCGGTCTCACCCAAGCCAACCATCAGGCCGCTCTTGGTGGGCACATCAGGGAAAAGTGCCTTAAATTTCTTGAGCAGGTTCAGTGAAAACTGATAGTCCGAGCCGGGGCGCGCTTCCTTGTAGAGGCGGGCAATGGTTTCCAGGTTGTGATTCATCACATCGGGCGGCGCGGCCTTCAGAATTTCGAGCGCGCGGTCATCGCGGCCGCGGAAGTCGGGTACCAGCACTTCAATTTGCGTCTTGGGTGAAAGTTCACGCGTCTTGCGGATGCATTCGACAAAGTGGCCGGCACCGCCGTCGCGCAGGTCGTCACGGTCTACGCTGGTAATCACCACGTAGTTGAGTTTGAGCTGGGCAATCGTCTTGGCCAGGTTGTCGGGCTCGTTCACATCCAGCGGGTCGGGGCGGCCGTGGCCCACATCGCAGAAGGGGCAGCGACGTGTGCACTTGTCGCCCATGATCATGAAGGTGGCCGTGCCCTTGCCGAAACATTCGCCAATGTTGGGGCAGCTGGCTTCTTCGCACACCGTGACCAGCTTGTTGGCGCGCAATGTTTCTTTGATTTCGTAGAAGCGGGTGGTCGGGCTGCCGGCCTTGACGCGGATCCAGTCCGGTTTTTTGAGCACTTCGCCTTGCTGCACCTTGACCGGGATGCGCGCCAACTTGGCCTGGGCTTTCTGCTTGGCCAAGGGGTTGTAATCGGCGGTCGATTGGGCCTCGCGCACCGTGGGGTTCGCGGTGCTGTGTTCGCGCTTCGTGTCGAGGGAGGTGTCGCTTTGGCTCATGGTGTGGCGTCTCTGCTGCGGGGCCGTGGCCCCGGGCGCACCTTAAGGTGCAAGATAAGTGGCGAGTTTTCGGCCCAGTACGTCTGCGGCATCTTGCCAGCTGACTTGAACCCCGATTGTAGAAAGGTCTATCGTTTGCAGCTGCGAATACCCGCAAGGGTTGATCCGCGAAAAGGGTTCCAGGTCCATGGCCACATTCAACGCGACCCCGTGGTACGTGCAGTTGCGGCTGACCTTGATGCCGAGTGCCGAAATTTTGCCCAGCCCTGTGAAGTCCGGGTCTTGGTGGTGGACCGCTCCCATGCGGGGGCGCTGCTCCAAGGGAGTGTGGCCGCAAGGGTCACTCAGCCGGACGTATATGCCCGGAGCACCCGCCACGCGGTGGCCGGTCACGCCAAAATGGAACAAAGTTTTGATCACTGCTTCTTCGATGCGATAGACATATTCTTTGACGAAGTACCCTGCCCGTTTGAGGTCGATCATCGGGTAACCCATCACCTGCCCCGGGCCGTGATAGGTCACCTGGCCGCCACGGTTGGTCTGCACAATCGGGATATCGCCGGGCATAAAAATATGTTCCGGCTTGCCTGCTAAGCCTTGTGTGAAGACCGGTGGATGCTCACAAATCCATAGCTGATCACGCTCTTCTGACGCGGGGCCTACGGGTCTTTTGGTCGTAAAGCGCTGCATGGCCTCATAGGTCGGCACATAGTCCAACTTGCCGCGCTGAAACAGGTCTATCGTCACGGACTTACAGCACCACTTTCACCATGGGGTGCGTCGACAAGGTGCGGTACAGCTCGTCGAGTTGCTCGCGACTGGTGGCAGTCACTGTAATGGTGACGCCAAGGTAATTGCCGCCTTTGCTTTCGCGGAGCTCAATAGTCTTGGGATCAAACGCGGGGTCGAATTGCTTCGCAATCATGCCAATCGCCTGCACCAAACCATCGACCTTGTGCCCCATGACTTTGATGGGGAATAGAGACGGGTATTCGATTAAGGACTCTGCGCGTGGATTGCTCATGTTGTCGCCTGGGGACTTGGTGGTGGCCATGCTCGCGCCTTTCAAAAGTTAGCTGTTATCCGGCGGGGACTTTCCTGCGGGGTGCTGGTGTGTCGGACTGAAACGATTATCGCCGTCGATGCATAAGTCCTGAGGCGCTGTCTGCTAAAGCTTACGGGGCACTGATAGCCTCCCGTTTTTGCGCAATTGCAGTCTTGAGCGGGTTTCTACGTATAATCAGAGGCTGTGCATCGAACCGGGTAACAGGACGCGGGCGTTTTTGACAATGACAACATCGCACGACAATTCTGTTATCGCAAGCTCTGGCAACCCAGATGGGGTGTTGGAGGATGAGTTCAAGCCCTTGACAGCAGCCGAGGCCCATCAGTGGCGCCAACGCAATCCTCCGGTATCTCCGTGGCGAGTAATCGGTATGCAATGTGTTGCTGCCGTAGTCGCAGTGGTGATTGCTTGGCTGGGTTTTGGACAGGTCGTTGGCTTGTCTGTGTTGTATGGGTCTTTGGCGGTAATGATTCCTGCCGCGGTTTTGGCTCGAGGCCTCCGCAAGCAGGTGATGCTCAAAGATTCCGGGGCGGCATTTTTAGGTTTTGTGGTTTGGGAGGTGGTGAAGGTTGTGCTGACGGTAGCGATGCTGCTGGCTGCGCCCAAGCTGGTTCCCGAGCTGAATTGGTTGGCACTTGTGGCTGGCTTCGTGGTGGCGATGAAGGTGTATTGGGTGGCCGCTTGGCTGCAATCCAAGCGCAAGCATTCCACTGAAATTATTTGACTTTGGTGACATATGGCTTCTGACAACGCTGAAACCCATGCCCCCTCTGCCGGTGAGTACATCCAGCACCACCTGCAGCATCTGCAGAAAAACTTTGATTTCGAGAGCGTCAAGCAAACGAGCATTGTTGATTTCAGCGTCTTCAACCTAGACTCTGTCGTCTTTTCGTTGATCTTGGGTGTGTTGGGCTGTTTCTTCCTGTGGAACGGCGCGCGCAAAGCCACGTCTGGCGTTCCCGGGCGATTCCAAGCTGCTGTTGAAATCCTCTCCGAAATGGTAGAGACGCAGGCCAAAGGCGTGATCCACAACGCGAAAAGCCGCAAGGTCATTTCTCCATTGGCTCTGACCGTGTTTGTCTGGATCTTCCTGATGAATGCAATGGACATGTTGCCTGTCGATTTGATCCCTCAAATCTGGCACACAGCCGGCCCAGCGATGGGGTTCAAGGACTACATGCGCGTGGTTCCGACGGCGGACTTGTCTACCACCTTGGGTCTGTCGGTGTCGGTGTTGTTTGTGTGTTTGGTTTACAACATCAAGATTAAGGGTCTTGGCGGCTGGGCGCATGAACTCGTTGCCGCACCGTTCGGCGATCACTGGATCCTGTATCCGATCAACTTCTTGATGCAGGTAATTGAATACATTGCCAAAACGGTTTCGCACGGAATGCGACTGTTTGGCAACATGTTTGCAGGTGAGTTGGTGTTCATGTTGATCGCTCTGATGGGTGGTGGCTGGGCGCTGTCAGCAACCGGAGTTGGTTTGGCCATTGGTCATGTCATCGCCGGAACTGTGTGGACACTGTTTCACATCCTCGTGATCACCCTGCAAGCCTTCATCTTTATGATGTTGACGCTGATCTACACCGGTCAAGCGCACGACGCACATTGATGATTTTTTCTTTTTCACTTTTTCTTTTTTTCTTTTAGGAGCATTTCATGGAAAACATTAACGGTTTGGTAGCGTTGGCTTGTGCTTTCATTGTTGGTTTGGGCGCGATTGGTGCCTCCATCGGTATCGCTTTGATGGGTGGCAAGTTCCTGGAATCTTCTGCTCGTCAACCTGAATTGATGAACGAACTGCAAACCAAGATGTTCATCTTGGCTGGTCTGATCGACGCTGCGTTCCTGATCGGTGTTGCTATCGCTCTGTTGTTCGCATTCGCAAACCCGTTCGTTGGCTAATCAACGGCCCCTTCACGTTAGAGAAGGAATCAAACAGTGAACATTAACGCTACCCTGTTTCTGCAGGCTATCGTTTTTGCGATCCTGGTGTGGTTCACGATGAAATTCGTGTGGCCCCCGATCACAAAAGCGCTGGACGAGCGGGCACAGAAAATCGCCGACGGCCTCGCTGCCGCCGACAAGGCAAAAGCTGAACTGGCTTCTGCCAACAAGCGCGTAGAAGCTGAATTGGCAACTTCGCGTAACGAAACTGCTTCCCGCTTGGCGGATGCTGAGCGTCGCGCTCAAGCGATCGTCGACGAAGCCAAGGCTCGCGCCTCGGAAGAGGGTGCTCGCATCATTGCTGCGGCGAAAGCCGAAGCTGAGCAGCAGTCTGTGAAGGCTCGTGACACCTTGCGCGATCAAGTCGCTGCTTTAGCCGTCAAAGGTGCTGAGCAGATTTTGCGCAAAGAAGTCAACGCAAGCGTTCACTCTGATTTGCTGTCGCGCTTGAAGACCGAGCTGTAAGGGAATCACATGGCTGAACTTGCCACCATCGCCAGGCCCTATGCCGAAGCTTTGTACAAGGCTGCTCAAGCGGATCTGAACGCTGCAGCAGTGTGGCTGGACGAGCTTGCTGAAGTTGCGTGTAACAGCCAACTCCAGCAGTTTGCCGGCAATCCCCACAGCACCAATGCACAGGTCTTTGATCTGGTCGCTGGTGTGATCAAAGCTGCTTTGCCTGAGCAAGGAAAAAACTTCCTGCGCACTGTGATCGATAACGGACGCCTTGCGGCGCTACCTGAAATCGCAGCCCAGTTCCGTGCACTGAAGAACGCCCAAGGCGGCTTTTCTGATGCCGTTGTATTCAGCGCTTTCCCGATCGATGCAGCTGCATTGACGGAAGTCGCCGCTTCTCTCGAGAAGCGATTCGGCCGCAAACTTAACGTCACTGTTAAGTTGGACGCTGAACTGATCGGCGGTGTCCGTGTGGTGGTGGGTGACGAAGTCCTTGATACATCTGTCAAAGCTCGTCTCGAACAAATGAAAGTGGCTCTATCAGCCTAAGGCATTGCCTTTTGCTGACAGCCCAACCAAAGAAAGAAGGAAAGAGTCATGCAACTCAATCCCGCAGAAATTTCTGAATTGATCAAGAGCCGTATTGACGGTTTGTCTGCCAGCGCAGACATCCGCAACCAAGGCACCGTGGTCTCTGTGACCGACGGCATCTGCCGCATCCACGGTCTGTCTGACGTGATGCAAGGTGAAATGCTGGAGTTCCCCGCTGGCTCTGACGGCTTGCCTACCTACGGTCTGGCTCTGAATCTTGAGCGTGACTCGGTTGGTTCCGTGATTTTGGGCGAGTACGAGCACATCTCCGAAGGCGACACGGTCAAGTGCACCGGCCGCATTTTGGAAGTGCCCGTGGGCCCCGAGCTCAAAGGCCGTGTGGTCAACGCCTTGGGCCAGCCCATCGACGGCAAAGGCCCCATCAACGCCAAGATGACTGACGTGATTGAAAAGGTGGCACCTGGTGTGATCGCCCGTAAATCCGTGGATCAGCCCATGCAGACCGGCCTGAAGTCCATCGACTCTATGGTTCCTGTCGGCCGCGGCCAGCGCGAATTGATCATTGGCGACCGCCAGACCGGCAAGACTGCCGTGGCTATCGATGCCATCATCAACCAGAAGGGTCAGAACATGACCTGCGTCTACGTTGCGATCGGCCAAAAGGCTTCTTCGATCAAAAACGTGGTGCGCGCCTTGGAGCAAGCTGGTGCGATGGAGTACACCATCGTGGTGGCTGCGTCGGCTTCTGAATCTGCTGCGATGCAGTACGTGTCTGCGTACTCCGGTTGCACCATGGGCGAATACTTCCGCGACCGTGGCGAAGACGCCCTGATCGTGTATGACGATTTGTCCAAGCAAGCCGTCGCCTACCGTCAAGTGTCTTTGCTGTTGCGCCGCCCACCAGGACGCGAAGCCTACCCCGGCGACGTGTTTTATCTCCACAGCCGTTTGCTGGAGCGTGCAGCGCGTGTCAACGCCGAGTACGTGGAAGCTTTCACCAAGGGCGCAGTGAAGGGCAAGACCGGTTCTCTGACCGCTCTGCCTATCATCGAAACTCAAGCCGGTGACGTGTCCGCTTTCGTGCCTACCAACGTTATCTCGATCACCGACGGCCAGATCTTCTTGGAAACTTCGTTGTTCAATGCAGGCGTCCGCCCCGCGATCAACGCTGGTATCTCGGTGTCCCGCGTGGGTTCTGCCGCTCAGACCAAGGTTGTCAAAGGGCAGTCCGGCGGTATCCGCAACGATTTGGCTCAGTATCGCGAATTGGCTGCGTTTGCCCAGTTCGCCTCTGATCTGGACGAGGCTACCCGCAAGCAGTTGGACCGCGGTGCCCGCGTGACTGAGCTGCTGAAGCAAAAGCAATACAGCCCCCAGTCCATCAGCATCATGAGCGCCTCGCTGTTCGCCGTGAACAAGGGATTCATGGATGATGTGGAAGTCAAGAAGATCCTCGCTTTCGAGCACGGCCTTCATGCCTACCTCAAGGACAAGCACGCAGCCCTGTTGGCCAAGGTGGAAGACACCAAGGCCCTGGACAAGGACGCTGAAGCTGAATTGACTGCTGCTGTGGCCGCGTTCAAGAAGACTTTTGCTTGATTTCCACCTGATCACAAGGAGCCATTGATGGCAGCAGGCAAGGAACTACGCACAAAGATCAAATCGGTGGAGAACACCAAGAAGATCACCAAGGCCATGGAAATGATCTCGGTCTCCAAAATGCGCAAGGCGCAGGAGCGTATGCGCGCTGCCCGCCCTTACAGCACAAAGATCCGGGACATTGCAACCCATCTGGGACAAGCCAACCCTGAGTACGTACACGACTTCATGAAGACCAACGATGCGAAAGCCGTGGGTCTGATTGTGGTCACCACGGACAAAGGACTGTGTGGCGGTCTCAATACCAACCTGTTGCGCCAAGTTACCGGCCAGCTGCGCGAAGCGCAGGCTGCCGGCAAGACCGCGAAAGCAGTTGCGATTGGAACCAAGGGCTTGGGTTTTTTGAATCGTGTGGGTGCTCAAGTGGTGTCTCACGTGACCCATTTGGGTGATCGTCCTCACCTTGACAAGCTGATCGGGCCTGTCAAGGTGTTGATCGATGCTTACGTGAAGGGCGAAGTCAGCGCTGTCCATGTCTGCTACAACAAGTTTGTCAGCACCATGCGGCAGGAACCGGTAGTGGAGCAGTTGCTTCCTTTGTCGACAGCCCAAATGGCGGCAGATACCAAGGCTGACGGAAGCCAACACGCTTGGGATTATCTGTATGAGCCCGATGCACCTACTGTGATTGACGACTTGCTGGTCCGCTACGTGGAAGCGCTGGTATTCCAGGCACTCGCAGAGAATATGGCATCGGAGCACGCAGCACGGATGGTTGCCATGAAGGCAGCCACTGACAATGCCGGTAACGTCATTGCCGAGCTCAAGCTCGTTTACAACAAGACCCGTCAGGCCGCAATTACCAAAGAGCTGTCTGAAATCGTGTCAGGCGCAGCTGCCATCAGCGGCTAAGCGAATTCAGAAATTATTGGAGCGAAAAAATGCAAGCCCAAGGAAAAATTGTTCAATGTATCGGCGCGGTGGTGGATGTGGAGTTTCCACGCGACCAGATGCCCCGTGTGTATGACGCTCTCAAGATGGAAGGCTCGCCGCTGACCCTCGAAGTGCAGCAGCAGCTCGGTGACGGCGTAGTGCGCACCATCGCGCTGGGCTCTTCGGACGGCCTGCGTCGCGGTCTGGTGGTGTACAACACCGGCGCACAAATCACGGTGCCAGTGGGCAAGGCCACTTTGGGTCGCATCATGGACGTGCTGGGTTCGCCCATCGACGAACGTGGCCCTGTGAGCCAAGATCACACAGCGTCGATTCACCGCAAGGCCCCGTCTTATGACGAGCTGAGCCCCTCGCAAGAATTGCTCGAAACCGGCATCAAGGTGATTGACTTGGTATGCCCGTTCGCTAAGGGCGGTAAGGTCGGTCTGTTCGGTGGAGCCGGTGTGGGCAAGACGGTGAACATGATGGAACTGATCAACAACATCGCTAAGGCGCACAGCGGCTTGTCCGTGTTTGCCGGTGTGGGTGAGCGCACCCGTGAAGGGAACGACTTTTATCACGAGATGGCCGATTCCGGCGTTGTGAACTTGGAAGATCTGCCAGAGTCCAAAGTGGCGATGGTGTACGGCCAGATGAACGAGCCACCGGGCAACCGTTTGCGCGTGGCCTTGACCGGTCTGACCATCGCTGAGTCCTTCCGTGATGAAGGTAAAGACGTTTTGTTCTTCGTGGACAACATCTACCGCTACACCTTGGCCGGTACCGAAGTGTCCGCGCTGTTGGGTCGTATGCCTTCTGCTGTGGGTTACCAGCCCACCTTGGCCGAAGAAATGGGCCGTCTGCAAGAGCGTATTACCTCCACCAAAGTGGGTTCCATCACTTCCATCCAAGCCGTTTACGTGCCTGCCGATGACTTGACCGATCCATCGCCTGCGACCACGTTTGCTCACTTGGACTCCACTGTGGTGTTGTCCCGCGACATCGCTTCTTTGGGTATCTACCCAGCGGTGGATCCTTTGGATTCGACCAGCCGTCAGCTCGATCCTTTGGTGGTGGGCGAAGACCACTACAACACTGCACGTGCGGTACAGGGTACTTTGCAGCGTTATCGTGAGTTGCGCGACATCATCGCGATCATGGGTATGGACGATTTGGCTCCCGAAGACAAATTGGCGGTTGCCCGTGCCCGTAAGATTCAGCGTTTCTTGAGCCAGCCTTTCCACGTGGCCGAAGTGTTTACCGGTTCTCCCGGTAAGTATGTTCCTTTGTCTGAAACCATCCGCGGCTTCAAGATGATTGTCGGCGGTGAATGCGATCATTTGCCCGAACAAGCTTTCTACATGGTGGGAACCATCGACGAAGCGTTCGAAAAAGCCAAGAAAGTTTAAGTCATGAACACCATCCACGTGGATGTGGTCAGTGCAGAAGAGTCCATCTTCTCCGGTGAAGCCGTCTTCGTGGCGCTTCCTGGTGAAAATGGCGAGCTGGGCATCAAGCCCCGCCACACGCCTCTGATCACACGCATCAAGCCCGGCTCGGTGCGTATCGAGAAGGCCGATGGAACTGAAGAGTTCGTGTTCGTAGCCGGTGGCATTTTGGAGGTTCAGCCGAACTGCGTCACTGTGTTGTCTGACACAGCGATTCGTGGCAAGGACTTGGACGAAGAGAAGGCCAACGCAGCAAAGGCTGCCGCTGAAGAAGCCCTGAAGAACGCAAAGAGCGAGATTGATATTGCGCGTATCCAATCTGAAATCGCTGTGATGGCAGCCGAAATGGTTGCAGCTCGCAGATTCTTGAAGAAGAAATAAGCGCTGCTACTCGATCAAAAGCCACCCCAGGGTGGCTTTTTTTATGGGCTGAACATCACTACTGGAGGGTAGGTGTGTCGCTGATCTCGTTCGTCAATGTTCTACCTTGAGTGACGGGAAAGTGTTCGGCCAGCAACGTCGACATCTCATCCAGCAACTTGAGCATGCCCACTTCAATTTCGCTTGATTGCACATGTTGTGCCATTCGAGACAGCATTGACTCCCACTCGGCGGCAGCAATAACACGTTGTACTGCGCGATCAAAGACAAACTCCACGGAGCGCTCGGCTAGACAAAGATAGATGAGCAGGCCATTGTTTTCTTCGGTATCCCAAATACCTTTGGCTGCAAACAAATCCTTTGCACGCATTTCTACCAGTGCCGACATTTCTTGCTTGCGCCACATGTAGGAAGTTGGCAAAGAACTTTCGATATGTAAGCTAACCTGTGCGCTGTGACCCTGCTCACAATGCCGAATTCCTTCGGCCAAGCGCTCGACAATCCCATGCGGAAGACGAAGGGCTGCGTCGTCAAACCAGCGATGTCTAATCCATCGAAGCAGGCGGATTTCCATTACCAACCTCCTGAGGCGCCACCACCGCCAAAATTGCCGCCGCCGCCCGATCTGTGGTTGCCGGCAGAGGAGCCGCCCGCATCGTGCCCGAAGGTGGTGCCGGTGCCAAAAGACAAGCCAGATGCATGGTGACCCATAGATCTGGTGCTAGCGCGACTCATCAAGAGTGAAAGCATAAAGCCGCCCAAGCCTGCAAGTAAGCAGCTCAGCCACGAATGGGTGACATAAAACACCAATGCAGCTGATAAAACACCGACCACAAGAGAGCCGAGGCGAGTACCCAAGGCCCGCCGTGCCATCGTGCCTCCAACTGCAGAGGCAAAGAAGACAAATACGCCAAGTTCCACCCAATTGAAGCTCTGCGCGTGTGCCCCGGAACCAGAAGGCCGTTGCGGGGCAGGTAGCTCCTCCGCTTTGATCAAAGATGCCAAAGCCGCTACGCCATTGCGTAATCCGCCAAGGTAGTCCCCTTCCACAAAACGTGGAGCCATTTGCTGTTGGATCACGCGCCCTGCCATCACGTCAGGAATGGCTCCTTCGAGAGCCTTGGCTACCTCTATGCGAATTCGCCGGTCGCTCTTGGCTACGATGATCAGCACGCCGTCACCCTCCAGCTTTCGGCCGACCTTCCATTCATTAGCCACCCTGTTGGCCAACGCCGCAATGTCCTCGCCGTCACTGCTGGGCAGAAGCCAGATCACTAACTGGCTACCTGTATCGGTCTCGATTGCAGCCAACTCCGCTTCAAGTTGCCGAATCTCCTCGGCTTGTAAAGTGCCACTGGTATCCGTGACCCGGGCCTGAAGTGCAGGAACGGCGATCACACCCGCGGCATGCGACCCCAGCCCGGCGCCCCACATCACCATGCCGGATAGCAAGGCAACGAGGCCACGCGACCATCGGTTCCACAGTTCCATTCTATTTTTTCTCGAAGTCCACGGTCGGCGGCACGGTGATGGCGGCTTCATTCGCCACCCCTAAAGTGGGTTTTGGCTGATAACCCAGGACGGACGCCGTGAGGTTGCTAGGAAAGCTACGCGCCAGGATGTTGTAGTCCTGCACACTTTGGATGTAGCGATTACGGGCCACCGTGATGCGGTTTTCGGTACCCTCCAATTGGACACGCAGATCACTGAAGCCTTGGTTCGCCTTCAAGTTGGGATACTGCTCGCTCACTACCAGCAGTCGGCTCAAAGCTCCACCCAGTTCGCCCTGGGCCTTCTGAAACTTGGAAAAGGCCTCCGGGTTATCCAAAGTCTCGGGAGTCACCTGCATGCTGGTTGCCTTTGCGCGAGCCTCTACCACTTTGGTAAGGGTGTCCTGCTCGAAAGCGGCTTCCCCCTTCACGGTGGCCACGATGTTGGGAACCAGATCAGCGCGCCGCTGGTATTGGTTGAGCACTTCGCTCCACGCAGCCTTGGACTGTTCATCCAAGCGCTGAAACTCGTTGTACCCACAGCCTGCCAAAACCAGCGCGAAGCCGAGTGCGGCTGCACATGCTGTGAACCGTGCGAACAAATTCCCTTTGTGGGCCGTGTATCGATACACCATGAAAAACTCCTGAACTGAAGTGCTCATCCTACTGTCCCCTGACCCTTCGGGACCATGACAGATACGCGAGAATGTGAATATGCCTAAAAACCCAGCAAAAATGCACGCCGCTATTGGCGGAACGCCCGATGAAACAGAAGCCGCTTTTTACGAAGCGATGCAGCTTGGCGACATCGACAAGCTGATGGCGTGCTGGGCGGACGAAGATGACATCGCGTGTATCCACCCCGGTGGTACCCGATTGATCGGCGTGGGTGCGATTCGCGCCGCATTCGAGGCGATGTTCGCGCACGGAGGGGCTATCCATGTGAAGCCGGAACATATTCGTCGGGTGGAGTCCCTGGCCAGTGCGGTTCACCATGTGCTGGAAACCGTGGAGATTCTTACGCCCGAAGGCCCTAGCAAAGCGCATTTTGTTGCTACTAACGTGTACCACAAGACTCCGCAAGGCTGGCGGCTCGTCGTACACCACGCGAGCCCGGGGAGCCCTGAAGATGCAGCCCAGCACCATCAACCTCCGCAGGTTCTCCATTGAATAACGGCAGCACGCTCATGAATAAAGCGCCAAGCGCTATGAATTATGTAGCGCCTGCCTGGTTGCCGGGTGGAAATCTCCAAACCATCTGGCCAGCCCTGTATTCGCGACGCGTCTTCGGCACGCATCCGGAATACCGCCGAGAGCGCTGGAGTACCCCCGACCAAGACTTTGTGGATGTGGATTGGCTGGTCACACCAGCACTGGCAGAGCGCCCGCTCCTGGTGCTGTTTCACGGGCTCGAGGGAAGCTCGCGCAGCCATTACGCAGAAGCCTTTGCGGACTATGCGCGCGCGCAAGGCTATGCCTATGCTGTGCCCCATTTCCGGGGCTGCAGCGGCGAACTGAATCTGGCGCCCCGCGCCTACCATTCCGGGGACTATGAGGAAATAGGCTGGATCCTCGACCAGTTCCGCAAACGCCATCAGGGCCCCATCATCGCAGCCGGCGTGTCCTTGGGCGGCAATGCCCTGTTGCGATGGGCCGAAGAGGCCGGTGACACAGCAGGCCAAACGGCCCAAGCTGTTGCGGCCGTGTGTTCGCCCATCGACCTTGCCGCAGGCGGCTACGCCATCGGACGCGGCTTCAACCGGTGGGTGTACACCCGCATGTTCTTAAACACCATGGTTCCCAAGGCGCTGCAAAAGCTGGCGCAATTCCCCGGCTTGTTTGATGGCGACGCCTTGCGCGCCGCCAAAGACCTCTACGAGTTTGACAATCTGTTCACTGCGCCCCTCCACGGCTTCAGCAGTACCGAAGACTATTGGGCCCGTGGCTCCGCCAAGCCGCACTTGTCACGCATCCGCATACCTGCACTCGTTGTCAATGCGCGCAACGATCCTTTTGTGCCTGCGTGGAGTCTTCCTTCTCAGGCGGATGTAGGCGACTTCGTGACCTTGTGGCAACCAGCGCATGGAGGCCATGTCGGATTCCCACACGGAAACGTGCCGGGTCATGTACGGACCATGCCAGAGGCGGTGGGCAACTGGCTCGCTTCCGCATTGCCAGGCGGAGAGTGCGCCCATGGATGACATCGTGAAACAAGCCATGGCCAAGTGGCCAAACGTGCCTGATTGCTACGGCTGGCTAGGGTTGGATGGACGTGGCGATTGGTACCTGCGGGACGACGCTGCGCAGGCCAGTGGGGCCTTCGTATCCCATGTTTTGGAAGCACGAGGAAGCCGCTTGCAGCATGAAAAACTGATCGACTTTATCCAACGGAACTATGCCGCCGATGCAGCGGGTTGCTGGTACTTTCAGAATGGGCCGCAGCGGGTGTATGTCGAGCTGATGCACACACCCTGGATCTGGCGCATTCAACCTGACGGACAGGTTCGCGCCCATACGGGAGTGCCCGTGTCGGTGCTGGAAAGCTATATCGACGAGCAAGGCTTGCTGTACCTGCAAACCACATTGGGCGTTGGACTGGTTCACACGGCGGATATGGCCCATGCAGCCGCCTATGTGGAGCAGGGTGTGTGGGTGCCCAGCGAGATTACCAGCGACTGGTTGGCTGCGCATTACCGGTTTGTGCGCAGCCCGCTTGCTGCCCATGCTTGATTTGAATATTGCTATTAAATAAATAGCAGAGTGCGCAATCCCTATGGGGGCTAGAAGCAAAAAAGCCGACTTGCGTCGGCTTTTTTTATGGGACGAAAGATTACTTCGCCTCTGGCTCTGGCTTCTTCGGCTCGTCGAATTTGCCGCCACCCGCGTTCGCAAGGAACACGACAGCACGCCCAATTTCGTAGTCAGAAAAATCGCCGCCGGCTTGGGCTCCCATAGCGCCTTTGCCCTTGATGGCTGAGTTGTACAGGGCATCGAAGCCTGTCTTGACCCGTGCACCCCAAGCACCCGCATCGCCAAACTTGGGCGCGCCGGCAGCGCCCACTGCATGGCAAGCCGCGCATTGGGCTTTGTAGACTTCTTCACCGGACTTCATCTCGCGGTTGGCATCGCGAATTTCTACCATGCCGATTTTTTGAATGCGCTCGGCAGTCGCCTTTTCTACATTCACAGAGCCTGCTGCAGGCTTGTTGGCCGAGGTCACGTAGTACACCAAACCAATGATCACGAAGATCGGAATGACAAACGAGAAAAAAGCCGCCAACAACAATTGCTTGGGGGTTTTGACGGGGCCCGTGTGGTCTTCTTCGTGCGCAGTTGCTTGGCTGTTGTCGCTCATGGGTGTCCTCAAATTAATCGGGGGCTTTCAAACTGCTGGCAATTATAGCGGTCGGCCTTCTGAAACCACCTACAATCCACGCACTCTTGCGGCTGTAGCTCAGTGGATAGAGTATTGGCCTCCGAAGCCAAGGGTCGTGGGTTCGATCCCCGCCAGCCGCACCATTTTTCCGTTTCAAAAACATACTGTTTTGAGCGCCGCGCTCCACGAAGCGCAGCCACAGACGGTGTTACATCAGTCAAGCGGTGAGGCTATCTGCCCACACCAACGCCTCCATGTGCGCAATGTTGACTTGCTTCAAGGTGAAGGGAAGTCTTGCAAACGCGTGACTGAATTCTGTGTCCTCGTCTGACTCACACGCGCAGACCAAGGCCAGCAGATTCCCAAAAGCGCCTTGACCTGTCAGCAGGGTTTCTGCCACGCTTTCATCCAATGCCAATTGCGCCAGCAGCTCCGGCATCGGTCTACCCAGTAGCGTGTCGAGCTGTGACAGCAGGCCCACCAAAAAAGCAGAATCGGCGGTTTCTACGCCACTTTGTTGGAGCGCGAGCAGCTCCATCATGCGGCCACGAACGACAGCCGCAGTACCCGGAATGCTGGCATGTGCGCTGGTGTTGGTGAGCACGAGGGCTGACCAGCGAACCAGCCGCTCGTAGCCGATCAACATCACGGCCTGCCGCAACGACGTGACTTTTTGAGGCAACCCGGTACTGGCGGCGTTGATGATTCGCAGCAGGCTCACGCCCAGACCAGCATCCTTTTTGAGGGCAGTTTCTACCTCGTCCAGCTCCGCGCCGGATCTGAGTAATTGAAATAGGTGTATCGCGCTGGCCTGCGCAGGGGTTAGCACTTTGGATTGGGTGGTCTCGGGCACGGAGAGCCAGTAGCCTTGGAATTCAGTCACGCCCAACGCCAGCATGCTTTCAAACTGCGTTTGACGCTCTATCTTCTCGGCAATCAACACGGCGTTAGTTCTTACTCTGGTCGCTTGCACCAGTGGCTTGTATTGCGCCGGCTCGATGCGTCCGACATCGAGTTTCACGAAGTCCGCCAAGCCTTGCCATGGCTTGTACACGGGTGCCACCACGCTATGTTTGAAGGCTAAGCGAAAGCCGCGCGCTTTGAGCGCTTGGAGTGCCGGCACCAGCGCCTGCACAAAGTCAGCGCTGTGGTGCGGTGCAGGGCCGACCTCCACCACCGTGCGGGTCGGGGGTAAAAAATCCCACTGCTGGCCGGTCAGCCCTTTGTGAACCGAGTGGATGAAGATGTCGTGCTTCTGTGTTGAAAATGGTGCACCGCTTTGGGCAACTGCGTGCAGAGCCAGCGCCAGATCGCTGGCCTCTGAGTGCTCGTTCGCCCGGGTCGAGCGGTTGAACAGTTGGTACGCCAGCACCGATCGCTCAGGACTGACGATGGGCTGCCGGGCGATCGACATTTTGTCTAACAACTCCGGCAGCGGGGTAGGTTGCTCATTCATGCGAAGGGTGGTCGATGCGTGACCACACGAGGCTAACGTAGACCCTTTGCACTGACAAGTCAGGTACGTGCGCAACCAGCGGTGCGGTAGGGCTACAAGGGTAACCCCACATAGTTTTCTGCAAGCGCTGTAGACGCGGCTTGGGACTGCACCAGATAATCCAACTCTGCGTTTTGCAGCTTCTGCCCGATGGCACCATCGGCAGAGAACCGGTGCATCAAGCTGGTGAACCACCAGGAGAAGCGCTCGCCCTTCCAGATTCTGGCCAAGCAGCGTTGCGAGTAGTGGTCAATACCTGCTGAGGATCGCTCGGTAAAGTACTCAATCAGCGCCGTGGACAGGTACTTGACGTCTGTGGCGGCGAGGTTCAGGCCCTTCGCGCCGGTAGGGGGGACGATGTGCGCCGCATCGCCGGCGAGGAAAAGTCGGCCGAACCGCATGGGCTCCGCCACAAAGCTGCGCAATGGAGCAATGCTCTTCTCCAGCGAGGGGCCGGTGATCAGTGTCTCGGCCGCGTGCGGGTCGAGTCGCAGGCGCAACTCATTCCAAAACGCGTCATCCGACCAATTTTCGACCTTGTCAGTCAAGGGCACCTGCAGGTAGTAACGGCTCCGCGTCATGCTGCGCTGAGAGCACAAGGCAAATCCCCGTTCGCTGTTGGCGTAAATCAGTTCATGGTGGACCGGCGGGGTGTCAGCCAGCAGGCCCAGCCAGCCGAAGGGGTACACCTTTTCGTATTCGGTCACGGCACCGGGAGGAAGGCTCGCACGGCAAACGCCATGGAAGCCATCACATCCGGCGATGAAGTCGCAGTCCAAGGTTTGCCATTGACCGTCTTCTTGGTAGCGCACCTGGGGGTGTGCAGTGTCGTAGTCGTGAATCGAGACATCTTTGGCCTCGTAGACTGTCTTGAGTCCCGCGGCAGCACGAGCAGCCATCAAATCGCGGGTGACCTCGGTTTGGCCATAGACCATGACCTGCTGCCCACCCGTCAAAGCCCGAAGGTCGATCCGGTGGCGTTCTCCGCCAAACAGCAAATCGAAACCCGTGTGGGGTAATCCTTCCTGGTGCATGCGCGTGCCCACGCCGGCCTCGTCGAGTAGATCTGTGGTGACTTGTTCCAACACGCCGGCTCGAATGCGCGAGCGCACATAGTCCGCACTCTGCCGCTCAATGATGACGGTGTCGATGCCTGCTTTGTGCAGGAGTTGTCCCAATAACAAGCCCGATGGGCCTGCGCCAATGATTGCCACTTGTGTCCGCATATCTGCTCCTTTGGATTGAGCGAAAGGTTATCGGTGCGGCGCTATTCGGGGGTCTGGCGCGACGGGCTTTTGTGCGATCAATAGAATCAATGTGCGAATATCGCGCAGAAACAGGAGTTGAGTGATGTCTGACGCACCGGATGCAGATGCCCCATTTGTGGTTGCCAAAGCAGACCTGATTGCCGGTATGGCCAAAGGCATGGCGGTGCTAGAGAGTTTTGATACAGAGCGGCAGCGTTTGAACGCCACCTTGGCCGCTCAGAGGGCCGGGATCACTCGGGCTGCGGCGCGCAGGCATTTGCTGACGCTGACCGCACTGGGTTACCTGGAGACAGACGGGAGCTACTTTTGGTTGTCCAGCAAGGTTTTACGCTTCTCCGGCACCTACCTGTCCTCGGCGCGGTTTCCCCGGGTGGTGCAGCCCGCACTTAACCGCCTGGCGGCACATACGCAAGAGTCGTTTTCTGCGGTGGTGTTGGATGGCAGCGAGGTGGTCATCGTGGCCCGCAGTGGGAACGATTGGCGCAGCTCGCCCGCAGGCAAGACCCAAGTGCTCGCGTATGGCTTGCACCTGGGCGCGAGACTGCCTGCGCACGCCACCTCGACCGGGCGGGTGCTTCTGGCCGGGCTGTCTGATGTGGCTTTGGCCCAGTGGTTGTCCGCCCACCCTTTGCGGCGTTTGACGTCGCACACCGTGACAGACCCCGCGGTGCTCAAGGCACAGGTCGAGGCGGCGCGCAAGGCAGACTACAGCGTGGCCTTTCAGGAGCACGAACTCGGTGTGCAGGCTTTGGCGGTCCCTTTGCGCAACCCCCAGGGCAAGGTCGTCGGTGCGTTGAATGTCGTGGCTGCTCCACACCGGTGGCAGCCCGAGGAATTCAGACTTGCGTTGTTGCCCGTGTTGCAAGATGCCGCTCAGGAACTGAGAGCGCTACTGTGACAGTTTGAATTCGTCAACTGAGAAGTAGCTCCGAAGAGCGCAACTACACTTCATTTCGGCGAGTTTCCTAAAATGTTATATTTTATTTAAATTGATTTACATAAATTTATAGCCATGCAAAAATCTTCTGAAACAGTGGAAGTATTGCCTTTCAGTTTTTGGTTAAATCCAAACGTGGTGCCTTTTCTGCGGAGTGAAAGCGCATCTACTTCTGTAATGCAGGAGGGCACAAGCGATGGAGTGCAAATTCCTTTCAACAAAGCACCACTTGAATCCGCAGTGCTTGCCGCTGAGTCTGAAAAGCACGGTCGAAATACGAATTTTTCTCGATAGGGCATTGCTGTGGTTATTCACAAATAAACTGTTAATAAATTGGTAAATTAATGACGTTTTGCAGATGTGCGGCTACGCTAAAGTGGTGTATGTCGAATAAAATGCAATGGAAGCCCCAAAACTGAAAGATTTAAATTCGGTCGCGGTTCCTAGAGCCTTTTAATCCCTTTGCCATGACTAACAGCAGCGACGTTCTGACGACACAACAAGCAGCCCGTATCCTTGGGTTGTCCACCACATCGGTGCAGAAAATGGTCATCAGCGGCGAGTTGGAAGCATGGGTCACTCCCGGGGGGCATCGCCGCATCTTTCGCAGTGCTATCGATAAGCTGGTGCAGTCGCGCGGTACCGCCGCTCCCACCGAAACCGGTGCGCGCCCCCTGCGTGTGCTACTCGCCGAGGATGATCCGATCCAAGTGGCTTACTTCCAGGCCCTGTTGGCGCGTGGCGGCCACGATGTGGCCTTGACGGTTGCCAATGATGCATCGCAAGCACTGATTCAATTGGAGCGTCAACGTCCCGACTTGGTCGTCACCGATTTGATGATGACGCCTTTTGATGGCTACCACCTGATCAACGCCATGGCGCAAGAGAGCGCCTACCAACCGATCGAGGTCATTGTGCTTACCGCGCTGACCCGCAAGGAGGTCGAGGAAGACGGCCGCTTGCCTAACTGGGTGACGCTGTACCAAAAACCTTTGCAGGCAGAGCGCTTGTTGGGTTACCTCGACGCGCTCGCCACCCGCTTGAACCGCGCGGGCCAATTTATCCAAGCGCCTGCACAGCCCAAGCGCGGCCCTGCGGCCTGAACGCTCACGGGGGCTCGTGCCGCCGTGGCTGCCACTGAGTAACCCGATATGTCATTTTCAAATTTAGGCCTTAGCGCCCCACTGGCCTCTGCTATGGAGCGGCAGTTCGCTGCGCCCACGCCGGTGCAAGCAGCCTCCCTTCCTGCCGCACTTGCGGGCCGTGATGTGCTGGTCTGCGCGCAGACGGGCTCTGGCAAAACAGCTGCCTTTGCGCTGGCTGTGCTGCAGCGCTGGGTGGTGGAGTCGCCGTCCGTTGGGCGTAACCCCCAAACCTTGGTGTTGGTGCCCACGCGGGAACTTGCCGTTCAGGTGGGCGGCGTCCTCTTCAGCCTAGCGCGCGATGCTGGCCTTGGCGTCAAGGTCTCGGTCGTCTTCGGTGGTGTGTCCATCAATCCGCAAATGATGGCCTTGCGGGGTGGCACTGACATCGTGATTGCCACCACCGGCCGCTTGCTGGATCTGGTCGAGCGTAATGCTGTGCGCCTGGACCAGATTCGCTGCTTGGTCCTGGATGAGGCCGACCGCATGCTCGACTTGGGTTTTGCCGAGGAGTTGGAACGGATTGATGCACTCCTTCCGGAGCGGCATCAAAGCCTGCTGTTTTCTGCCACCTTCGGCGCTGCGGTGCGCAGCCTTGCCGAGGCGCGGCTGCGGGATCCCGAGAGCATCACCCTCGACACCGAAGAACAAGCGCCGCCCGATATCCTGCAGCGGGCCATCCGGGTGGATGCCAATCGCCGCACGCAGCTCTTGCGGCACTTGGTCACGGCCGAATCCTGGCCGCGCGCGCTGGTGTTTGTAGCGACCAAATATGCCGCAGAAATGGTGGCGGACAAGCTGCGCCGCGCTGGATTGCAGGCGGAGCCGTTTCACGCCCAGTTGAGCCAGGGCAAGCGCAGTCAGGTGCTGTTTGATTTCAAGGCCAATGTGGTGCAAGTGGTGGTGGCTACTGATGTAGCTGCCCGTGGTGTGGATATTGCCGGCCTGCCGGTTGTAGTGAACTACGACCTGCCACGTGCCGCGGCAGACTATGTGCATCGCATCGGTCGCACCGCGCGTGCGGGCAAAACCGGCACTGCGGTTAGCTTTGTGAGTGCAGAAACCGCCGCTCATTTCGCCTTGATCGAAAAGCGCAATGCCCTCGCCGTGCCGCAAGAAGAGGTGCTGGGCTTTGAGCCTGCGCAGGCGTTGCCGGCCATCAGCGCTGATCGCGCAGCGGGCGGAATCAAGGGGCACCGGCCCAGTAAAAAAGACAAATTGCGCGCAGCCGGCCTGCTGCCGCGATTGCAGTAACGCTATTTAAATAATAGCTATTCGCGCAATATTTATGAGCGCTAGCAGTCAATTTCATGCCTAAGTCCACTGCGCCCACGACTTTGCTGTTTGTGTGCATGGGCAATATCTGCCGGAGTCCTACGGCCCATGGCGTCATGCGCCACAAAGCGCTGGCACAGGGTTGGGGTCCCGATGTTTTGCGGATCGATTCCGCAGGCACCCACAACTATCACCCCGGTGCGGCGCCCGATCCCCGCAGCTTGCAACACGCAGTCCGCCGCGGATACGCGTTTGCGGACCTGCGGGCCCGGCAGCTGGAGGCTAGCGATTTCGCAAGCGCCGACCTCATCCTGGTGATGGACTGGGACAACCTCGCGCTCGTAGAGGCGCAGTGCCCCGACTACAACCATCACAAAGTGCGCAGGCTGACCGAGTTCTGTACCCGCCACGATGCAAGCGTGGTTCCTGATCCGTATTGCGGCGGAGATGCGGGGTTTCAGCAGGTGTTGGATCTGGTGGAAGACGCCTGCGACGGGCTCCTGGCCCACATCGCCCGTCAGCAAGCCCGAACGAAATAGGCGCTGACAATGGGGTATGAAAGAGTACACCCCCTCCATTGAAATTCCCCCTTCATTTCTCCAGCTCTATGTGGTGCCGGGCCGCAGCAAACCGTCTGCGCCCCTGTCCCAAGTATTGAGCGAGTACGAGCTCTGCGAGGACATGGCCCAGATGCTGGCGCCGACCGCAGCAGACATGCAATTCAAGCTCGGCGTCACTGAGCATGACGTGATCGAACGCTGCTACCTAGGCCTGCGCACTGAACCTTGCGTGCTCAATGCAGCGCAATCTGCATGGGTAGTTCAAAGAATGGCTGAAATCCTGTCGTGGCCATGGCAAAATCTTGAAAACGTTGTCAAAGCGTAACTATCCGGTAACCAAATTGCCAAACCACGTGGTCTAGCTCCGGTTGGCCGTCGGCGTGTCTTCTTCGTACAAAACCGATTTTGATTTTGCAGAAAAAAGCGCAAAAGCATCGATTTCTAAGGGTTTGCCCGAGGTGGTTTGAGAAGTAATTTAATTACCATCCAACACATCCCGCCGCAGTCTCACCAAGACTGGGCCCCCCGTCAGGAGCATGTTTATGAGTCAGTCTGATGTCCGCTTGCGCGGAATCATCAAAAACTACGGCAAGGCAGATGTCATCCACGGCATCGACTTGGATATCGAGCCCGGCGAGTTCGCCGTGTTTGTGGGGCCCTCCGGTTGCGGGAAAACGACTCTGCTGCGCATGATTGCCGGCTTGGAAGAAATATCGGGTGGCGACCTCAACATCGGTGGCGCCCGGGTGAATGACCTCGGACCATCCGAGCGCGGCGTGGCCATGGTGTTCCAGAGCTACGCGCTGTACCCCCACAAGACCGTGTTCGACAACATGGCCTTCGCCCTCAAAATTGCCAAAACGCCCAAAGCGGAAATTGAACGGCGGGTCCGCGAGGCCTCTGACATCCTTCAACTGACCGAATACCTCGACCGTTTGCCCAAAGCGCTGTCGGGCGGCCAGCGCCAGCGGGTCGCTATCGGCCGCGCGATCGTGCGGGATCCCAAGGTGTTCTTGTTTGATGAGCCCCTCTCCAACCTCGATGCCGCCTTGCGAACCAAAATGCGGGTGGAGCTGGCCACACTGCACCGCCGCCTCGGGGCGACCATGATTTACGTCACACACGACCAGGTGGAGGCTATGACCCTCGCAGACAAGATCGTGGTCCTGAACAAAGGCCGGGTTGAGCAGGTGGGCAAACCTTTGGATCTCTACAACAAGCCTGCAAGCATGTTTGTGGCTGGTTTCATCGGATCTCCCCAGATGAACTTTTTGGGTGGCGACATTGCAGCTCGTCACAACGTTGCCACGATTGGGTTGCGTCCGGAGCACCTGAGGGTCACAGAGGGTGGTCCGATTCAAGGCACTCTCAAACATTCAGAGCAGCTAGGCAACGAAACGTTCGCCTATGTCAGTGCGGGTGCCTTTGGCGATATCACGGCCCGCATGGACGGCACCCTCGGCCTCGAGCCCGGGCAGCCGATTGCCCTTGGTTTTGCGCCTGAGCACCTGTATAAATTCAATGCTGAAGGCAAGCGGGTCGACTGATCTGCGACAGTTTTTAACGCGCCGTGGATGGGCTTCGGCGTCACAAGAGGAGAAGACGATGATGAAGAAAACCGTGATTGCAGGAGCTTCGGCTCTGATGTTGGGTGCTATCGCTGCACCAGCGATGGCTGCGGACTACAAAGGGCCAGATTTAAAGGGTGAAGTGGTCACCATCACTTGCCCTTGGACAGGCGCTGAGGAAGGCATGTTCAAAAAAGTGATCGCGAACTTTGAAAAAGCCACTGGGGCTACCGTGAAGCAATCCTGCTCACAGAGCTCCGAGCAGCAGATCGTGATCGACATCAAGGCAGGCTCGCCCTCCAACATTTCGGTGTTCCCGCAGCCAGGTCTGGCCGCCAACATGGCAGCGATCGACGGCTTGAAGCCACTGGGCGCCAAAGCTCAGGAGTGGGTCAAAAAGAACTACGCCGCAGGCAGCTCATGGGCTGATCTGGGTACCTACGCCAACAAGGCCGGTAAGAAAGAGTTCTACGGCATGTTCTACAACGTGAACGTGAAGAGCTTGGTGTGGTACATCCCTGAGAACTTCAAGGAAAAGGGCTACAAAGTGCCCAAGTCCATGGAAGAACTGCAAACCCTGACCAAGAAAATTGCAGCCGATGGCGGCAAGCCATGGTGTATCGGTCTGGGCTCTGACGCCGCTACCGGCTGGCCTGCGACTGACTGGGTCGAAGACATGATGTTGCGCACTCAAACGCCTGAGGTCTATGACCAGTGGGTCAGCAACAAGATGAAGTTCAACGACAAGCGCGTGATCGAAGCGATCGAAGCCTACGGCTGGTTTGCCAAGAACGACGCCTACGTGGACGGCGGCGCCAAGGCCGTGGCCACCGTGAGCTTCAAGGACAGCCCCAAGGGCATGTTCGGCTCCCCGCCCAAGTGCTATATGCACCGTCAAGCGTCTTTCATCCCCGCTTTCTTCCCAGAAGGCAAAGCGGATGAGGCAGACTTTTTCTACTTCCCGTCTTACAGCAGCAAGAAGCTCGGCAACCCTGTTCTGGGCGGCGGAACGATTCTGACCATCACCAAAGACAGCAAGGGCGCCCGTGCATTCATGGAATACCTGCAGCATCCCCAGTCGCATGAAATCTGGATGGCTGAAGGCGGCTTCCTGACACCGCACAAGGGTGTGGACTTGGCCAAGTACAAGACCGCCTCGCTCAAGAAGCAAGGTGAGATTCTGCAAAACGCCACCACCTTCCGTTTTGACGGCTCCGACCTGATGCCCGGCGCAGTGGGGGCAGGTAGCTTCTGGAAGGGCATGGTCAACTACTCCGGCGGCGCTTCTGCCAAGGAAGTGGCTGACGAGATCCAGAAGAGCTGGGACGCGATCAAGTAAGACTCTCCTCTGACGTCGCCTCGCGGCACGTCTTCAGGCCGGCGGCTTCGGCTGCCGGCCCTTTTGAATCTCATTCCTTACGACACGCAAAAGCATTGATCCCATGACTGATCAAGTTATCCAGACCATCACCGCTGTACTGGTCAGTATTGCGTTCTGCTTGCTGTACTTCGCCGGCTCCAACTTCGTGTTGGATAAAATCGTCCAGCTGCCCATGGGCAGTAAAAACGGGCGCGAAATTTTCCGCTCCAACGTGCGGCCGTGGCTCTTTATTGCGCCCGCCCTGTTGTTGCTGGGTACCTACCTGGTGTACCCCTTGTTTGAAACCTTCCGCTTGAGTTTTTATGACGCAACGGGAGAGCAATTCGTCGGACTCGCCAACTTTCGTTGGGTGTTCGCAGACCAGAATTTTTTGCTGACGATCCGCAACAACTTTCTCTGGTTGCTGGTAGTTCCCGCTGCGGCTACTGCGTTCGGCCTTGTGGTCGCCGTACTCGCAGACCGCGTCTGGTGGGGTGGATTTGCCAAGTCCATGGTGTTCATGCCCATGGCCATCAGCTTTGTGGGCGCCAGTGTGATATGGAAGTTCGTGTACGACTTCCGCGGGCCCGACGCAGAGCAAATCGGCATCTTGAATGCGATGGTGATGGGCATGGGCTTTGAGCCCCAGGCCTGGGTCACGATTCCGTTCTGGAATAACTTTTTCCTCATGGCGATTTTGATCTGGATCCAGACAGGCTTTGCCATGGTGATTCTCTCTGCCGCCCTGCGGGGTGTGCCGCACGAAACCATCGAGGCTGCACGCATCGATGGCGCTAGCGAGCTGCAGATCTTTTTCGAAATCATGGTGCCCCAAGTGATGTCCACGATTCTGGTGGTTTGGACCACCATCACCATCACGGTGCTCAAGGTGTTTGACATCGTGATGGCCATGACAGGTGGGCAGTGGGATACCAGCGTGCTTGGCAATCTGATGTATGACTGGATGTTCCGTGGCGGTGGCGACTACGGCCGCAGCTCCACCTTGGCCATGGTTTTGATGTTTGCAGTGGTGCCGGTGATGGCCTTCAATATCCGCCGTTTCCGCACCGAGGAGGCACAGCGATGAAAAAGTATTTCTCTCTCCCATCCTTGATGGCGCAGGCCTTGTTGCTGGTCATCGTGCTGATGTGGGTACTCCCGACCTTTGGTCTCCTGGTTTCCAGCTTCCGGGAAAAGCAGCAACTGGTCAGCAGTGGCTGGTGGACCGCTCTCTCCACCCAAACCCGTGCAGACATGCGCCGCACGGCAGGTGCCCAAAGTCTGGTGAAAGAAGGCGAGCGCTACGTCATCAGCGGCCGCTTGTTCCCTGAGGGGGGCGGTATACAAATCAAGCAGTTTTCGCTCAAGTCGGCCAACCCCAAAGAGTTCGCCGTAGGTACCACTGTGGACGTGTCGGACGGTCAGATTTTCGACGAGGAAGACGGCAAACCCGACGGTACGCTGACAGTGAAAGCCGACGGAAGCTATCGCCTCGATCTGGATCAGCCCTATGACAAGGATCGCGGTGTCCGGGTGTTTTATGTGGCCGAGTCTCCGCCCGTTTTCATGACCCAGAATTACGAAAAAGTGATTGCGGGTGAAGGGGTAGGGCAGGCATTCTTGAACACCTTCAAGGTCACGATTCCGGCCACCTTCATTCCGATTTTGATTGCAGCCTTCGCCGCGTATGCCTTCAGCTGGATGGAGTTCCCGGGCCGCAAATTCTTGTTCATTGTGGTGGTGGGCTTGCTGGTGGTGCCCTTGCAAATGTCGCTGATTCCGCTGCTGAGGCTTTATAACCAGATGGGCGAGGTTTTTGGCACAGAGTCCAAGTCTTACCTCGGGGTGTGGCTTGCCCACTCCGCGTTTGGTCTGCCCCTGGCGATTTACCTGCTGCGTAACTACATTGCGTCCCTGCCACGCGACATCATCGAGAGCGCACGGATGGACGGTGCTTCGCATTTCCAGATCTTCACCAGCATCGTGCTGCCCTTGTCGATCCCTGCGTTGGCGAGTTTTGCCATCTTCCAGTTTCTGTGGGTCTGGAACGACTTTTTGATTGCACTCGTCTTCCTCGGTAAAGCACCGGATCAGGTGGTGCTCACCATCAAGCTCAACGACTTGCTGGGCTCTCGCGGTGAGAGCTGGGAAATTTTGACCGCCAGCGCATTCGTCTCTATTGCGGTGCCGGTTGCCGTGTTCTTCTCGCTGCAACGCTTCTTTGTGCGCGGGCTGCTGAGCGGCTCCGTCAAGTAAATTTAGGACCAAACTTCCTGGGCGAATTTGCGTAAGCAGATTCGCCGTTTTCATTCAAGGGACCTTTCAATCATGGCTATAGCAACGAACAACAACTGGTGGCGCGGTGGCGTCATTTATCAAATCTACCCGCGTAGTTATGCGGACAGCAATGGCGACGGTGTGGGCGATCTGGCCGGCATTACCGCCAAACTGGACTATGTGGCCGACCTGGGCGCAGACGGCATTTGGCTGTCGCCCTTCTTCAAGAGTCCGATGAAGGATTTCGGCTACGACGTCAGCGACTACTGCGACGTGGACCCGATGTTCGGAACGCTCGATGATTTCAAGCAGCTGGTCGATCGCGCACATGCACTGGGCCTCAAGGTCATGATCGATCAAGTACTCTCCCACAGCTCCGACCAGCACCCTTGGTTTGTAGAGAGCCGCTCCAGCCTGAACAATCCCAAGGCCGATTGGTACATCTGGGCCGATGCCAAACCCGATGGAAACCCGCCCAACAATTGGTTGTCTATTTTTGGCGGTAGTGCATGGCAGTGGGATACCCGCCGTTGCCAGTACTACATGCACAACTTCCTGACCAGCCAGCCCGATTTGAATTTTCACAATCCCGAAGTACAAAAAGCGCTGCTCTCGACCGTCAAGTTCTGGTTAGACCTCGGGGTGGACGGCTACCGCCTGGATACCGCCAACTTCTACTTCCATGACGCCCAGCTGCGCGACAACCCCGCACGCGGTCGCCCCGATGGTGAGGACCCTGCGGTCAACGCAGTGAACCCCTATGGCTGGCAATGGCACCAACACGACAAGAGCCAGCCTGAGAACTTGGCCTTCTTGCGCGAGCTGCGGGCTTTGCTGGATGCGTATCCTGATACCACTATGGTGGGAGAAATTGGGGACGACGACGGTCTGGCCCGTGTGGCGGAATACACCAGTGGCGGCGACAAGCTGCACATGGCCTATTGTTTTGACCTGCTGGGTACCGCGCACAGTGCCGCGCACTTCCGCGGTTTTGTGAAGCGGTTTGAAGAGGTGGCTCCCGGTGGATGGCCTTGCTGGGCCCTGTCTAACCACGATGTGGTGCGGGTCGCTACACGCTGGGCCAGCACTGCGGCGATTGCGGCCCCTGAGTTGTTGCGCTTGGGCGCAGCCTTGCAAATGTCCTTGCGCGGTTCCCCTTGCATCTATCAAGGTGACGAGCTGGGCTTGCCAGAAGCAGATATCGCATTTGAAGACCTGCAGGACCCCTACGGCATCACGATGTGGCCCGAATTCAAAGGGCGCGATGGTTGCCGCACCCCGATGCCGTGGCTTGCGGATGCGGCCGATCTGGGCTTTTCCTCATCGTCGGTACCGGCAAAGCCATGGCTGCCCGTGGCAGCGACCCACCGGGCGCTAACTGCCGAGGCGCAGATCCAAGACTCCGCATCGCTGTTGCACTTCTATCGCAACCTGCTGCGCTGGCGCAAAACCCAACCTTGCCTGGTGAGTGGTACCTTGGAGGTGCTGGATGCGCACCCCCAGGTGTTTGCCTATGTGCGTCGCCATGAGGGCCAAAGCATGGTTTGCGTATTCAACTTCAGCCCTGAGCCTGCCCAGTGGGTAGTCCCGGAAGCCTTCGCTGCGATGCACACGGTGACGGGCAGTGGTCTGGGGGATGCAGTTCGCCAGGGGGCAGTGCTGCAGTTGCCTGCATGGGGCGGCGCTTTTCTGGGCAATGCCTGACCTCCTGCAGGTAAACGGCTCGGGTATCTTCTTCGAATGAGTACACCCGAGCGTTTGCGCCTGAATACGATCGCCGGGCCTTTGCTCGGCGAGTTTTTGTTGGGTATGACGGTTGCGATGGGCGGGCTGTGGCTGGCTTCGCATGAGTCAGATGCCGCAGCCGGTGCCTTTGGGCTGGTGAACCAGATCCTGGAAACCCTCAGCGTCGCTTTCCGGGTACTCGCCATCGGCTTGGGCGTGATGGTGACGCAATATGTCGGGGGAGGGCAGCACGCTGCTGCCAGACGGGTCGCCCTGTTGGCCTTGGGGGCTAGCAGCTGGGTGGGTGCTGCGATCATGCTCGTGGTAGTCGCAGGCAACGACGTCATGCTCGACTGGTTAAATGCCCCTGCGATGGTGGCGTCTTTAGCCGCTCCGTATTTGCAATGGTTTGCACCGGCCGTGCTGCTGGATGCCTACAACCTCAGCATGGCGGCGGTGCTGCGCGCCCACCTGTTTGCCAAAGACTCCCTGCGGATCATGATCGCCATGCACGGCACGCACCTCGCGCTGGCCTTCGTGATCATGCGGGGTTGGGGCAGCTGGGATGGCATGGGCCTCGAGGGCTATGCCATCGCCATGCTGATCAGCCGTGCATTGGGGCTGGTGTTGCACCTGTGGTTCTGGCGGGTCCGTATGCAATTGACTCCCTCCAGGCAAGACTGGTGGCGATTTGCGTGGGTGGACTTTGCACCGGTGTTGCGGGTGGGGCTTCCGGGTGCCGGGGTCGAGGTCACTTACCGCGCCGCCTTTATGGTCTCGCTGGCGGCTACCGCCCGCTTAGGGGTCACCGCACTCGCCACCCACTCCTACACCTTGCAACTGCTTAAATATGTGCTGTTGACCAGCATGGCCATTGGCTGGGCCTGTGAAATCATGGTGGGCCGCCTTGTCGGAGCTGGCGATTTGAGGGCTGCCAATGGCTTGGTCCGCAAGGCCGTGCGCAATGGGCTGCTGGCCTCCGGCTCACTGGCACTTTTTGCCGCGTTGGGTGCCCCGTGGTTGATGCGCGCTTTTACCAAAGACGCGGCCGTCATTGAAGCTGCGCAAACCTTGCTGTGGCTCTCGCTGCTGCTCGAGACCGGCCGCGTGTTCAATCTGATTTTGAATGGTGCCTTGCGTGCGACGGGCGACGCCATTTACCCGGCAGTGTCCAACGTCGCGTCCCTGGTGTTGGTGCTGGGCGTCGGCTCTTTTTGGTTGGGCCGCTTGTTCGGCCTGCCCGGTATCTGGTTGGCCTATGCGCTGGACGAGTGGATCCGCGGCTTGCTGTTGCTCAGCCGTTGGCTCTGGCGCGGCTGGCTGCCCAATGCACGGAACAGCCGCCGTCGCCTGCGCGCAGAGAAAAGCTAGCGTCCCGTTTCAGCCAAACGCCAGGGGCAGCACCCCTGTCGCACCGGTGCGCAGGGTGAACACACTGCCCGACAAAGGGTACTGCGCCAATTCCGCATCACCCAGTCCTACGCGCGCGGTGGTCACCAGCATGGTTTGGAGGTCAGTACCACCAAAGCTGATGCTCGTCACCTGACTCGCGGGTATCGCGATGGTTTGCAGGCACTCCGCATCCGGGGTAAAGCACCGAATGCAAGCACCGCCCCAGAACGCTATCCATACGCGGCCTTCGCTGTTCAGCGTCATTCCGTCGGGCGTGCCTTCATCCTCTGAGAAGACCCGCCACACCGTTTTGTCGGTGATGTTGCCCGAGGCATCCAGGCTGTACCGATAGACCGTGTTCAGAAAGCTGTCGGTGTGCAGCATCCACCGGGCGTCCGGTGCAATCGCGGGGCCGTTGGCAATGTAGATGCCGGTTTCCACCACGGTGCATTGCAGATCCGGGTCCAGGCGGGCGAGCCGTCCTTTGCAGCGGGCCGGGTCGTCGTTGTCCATGGAGCCGGCCCAGATACGGCCGAAGGCATCTGCCTTGGCATCGTTCAGCCGGACAGACGGTTCGCCGAGATGTGGCTGAGCTACCGACTCCCAGCGCAGTTCTGGCTCCAGCGTCAGATGCACTATGCCGCTTTGGAAGCCTGCCATGTAGCCGTCCCCGTTTTTGCGGGGAATCAACCAGCCGATGCGTTCAGGCATCTTCCAGGTTTGGCGAGCATCCGTCGCGGGGGTCCATGCGTGCAGAGCACAACCATGAATGTCGACAAAGAAAAAGCGCCCGGTCCGGGCTTCCCAGACGGGGCCCTCACCTAGCAGCAGTTCTGCAGGCCAGATGGCTTGGGGGAGTGTGTGATTCAGGTCCATCCGGCGTCCACCACAAAGTCTTGGGCTGTCACCATGCTGCTGTCGGCGGCCGATAAAAACAAAGCCATATTCGCCACATCGGCTCCGAGAATCCGGCCGGGCAGGCAATGGTTGTCTTGCATGGCTTTTTCGCCCGCCTCGTCGACCCACAAAGCCAACTGCTTGTCGGTCATGATCCAGCCCGGAGTCAAGGTGTTGACCCGGATATTGAATTCCCCCAGTTCCCGCGCCAGGCTGCGGGTCAGGCCCACGGTTGCTGACTTGCAGGTCGCGTAGACCGGGTAGCCCTTGCCTTTGATCTTCCAGCTGGTCGAGCCCAGGTTCACGATGGCACCACCGCCGGAGCGCTTCATGCCCTCGGCAACTGCCTGGGCGGCAAAAAAGTGGGGTCGCAAGTTGACCGATACCCGCCAGTCGAAGTCCTCCGCCGTCACATCGGCAAGCTCATGCCGCTGGTCATTGGCCACGTTGTTGACGAGCACAGTGATGTCGCCAAAACGCTCGGCCGCCGTACCGATGGCCGCTTGCAAGGCTTGCACATCTGATGCATCGCTTTGCAAGAACAGTGGTTCAGGGCCCAGTTGCCGCGCCGCCTCGATGACTTGCTGGGCGGCCTCTGCATTGCGGCCGGTGAATGCTACTTTGGCGCCTTGGCGCGCAAAGGCAATCACGATGTCGCCACCGATGCCCGAGCTACCGCCGGTGACAAAAACACTGCGCCCCTGCAAGCTCGGGTACTGCGCGAAGTGGGAGAGGGTGTCCGGCTTCATAGGTCTCCAAGAGGTAAATAGACGATGATTGTAAAAGCAATCATCATACAAATAAACCCCAAAAGAACCTGGTTAGCTCGTCTGGATCGTGGTGCGGATCAGGCTGCGGGTGTCAGACAGCATGCTGGCCATGCGGTGCAGGGCGTTCTGAGGCTCTTGCAGGCGGATCGCCTCAAACACCTTCTGGTGGTCCGGCAAAGCTTGCTTGAAGTTGTCCGAGGTGCGCGCGGTAACGCCCAGCAAAGACTCCAGGGCGCTGCCGATGATGGCGGCCAGTGGCATCAGCAGCGGGTTGTTGGTGGCTTGGAGCACGGCCGTGTGAAAGGCCAGATCTGCTTGCACCCAGTCGGTGATCGAGGCTGCCGACTCCATGGCGCGTAGCGCCTGTGCAATTGCCTGGAGTTGTTCCTCGCTACGGCTGGTTGCGGCCAGTGCGGCAGCGGAGGGCTCAATGATTTCGCGCAGCTCGGTGAGGTGCCGCAAAAACTCTGCATCCACGCCGGTGGCGCAGCGCCAGGCCAGGATGTCCGGGTCCAGCAGGTTCCACTGGTCTTTGCTGCGCACCCGGGTGCCGATGCGGGGCCTGGCTTCCAGCAGGCCTTTGCCCGCCAGTACCTTGACGGCCTCCCGCAGGGCAGTCCGGCTCACCGCCAGCTCCTGGCACAACAGCTCCTCATTCGGGAGCACCTGCCCGGCGGGGTAAATGCCCCCCGCGACCCGGCGACCGAGCTCATCCACCACTTGCCCATGCAGCTTACGGCCGCTGTAGCGCGCGTGGGAGGCCGGAATGGGCGGTGTTTTGGGATCGACAGGCGTCATGCGAATTGGCATTTAATGATCATATGTTTAAATCGGGTGAAACCCATCTTCGTGAACTTAACTATGACTATGAGCCCAACATCCGGCATTGTCGGTGTGGACTGGGGAACCACCCACCGCCGCACCTATGTGATCCGACCGACGGGGGAGTGCATCCGGGAGTCCAGCGATGGCGATGGCGCGCTGGCCTGCAAAGGGCGCTTCCCGGAGGCGCTCACCGGCGCGCTGACCAGCGTGCAGGCGACACCGTCTTTGGTGGTCGCCTCCGGAATGGTGGGCAGTGCGCTCGGGTGGCACGAAGTGCCGTATGTGGATGCGTCCGTGCCCTTGCAGGACTTGGGGCGCCATGTGTTCAGGGTCCCGGATGCTCCCGGAGAAGCGCCCGTGGTGCTGGTCCCCGGCTATTGCATTTGCAATTCTGCAGGTGTGCCGGATGTGATGCGCGGCGAAGAGACCCAACTCTTGGGCGCTTGGGCTTTGGGCCATGTGTCTGGTTGGTTTGTGCTGCCTGGCACCCACAGCAAATGGGTGTTGCTGCAAGATGGCGTGGTGCGCAAACTGCGCACCTACATGACCGGCGAGCTTTATGACCTGTTGCGCAAGCATGGCACACTGGCCGCCGCTGCGGGCGGACAGGCTGCATGGGACGATGCTGCTTTTGCGGCCGGGGTGGATGCGGCCGGACACCATGCGCTGAGCCATGTGCTGTTTGGAACCCGGGCCCGTGTGGTCAGCAAAGACATGGCGCCGCAGGCCAGCGCCTCGTATTTAAGTGGCCTCCTGATCGGTGCGGAACTCAAAGATGTGCTCGGGGCGGAAGCCGGTGAGGTCCCCACTTTTCAGTTGATCGGCTCACCGCAGCTCGCAGAGCTCTATCAAAAGGCGGCGCAGCGCCTTGACTGCCGTTTTGACATTCTGGATGCCCGCAAAGCCTTTCTGGCCGCCGTGCAACACATTCATTCCCATTGGAGCGCTTGATGAGTTCTGTATTCCCTCTGTTGGCGCAAGCCCGCTACATGCCTTTGATTGCCATTTTGCGTGGTCTCAAGCCCGAAGAGGCTTTGGATATCGGCCAAGCCTTGTACCAAGCCGGCTTCCGGAGCCTCGAAGTGCCCTTGAATCGACCTGGTGCTATCGAATGTATAGCAGCTCTCGTAGATGCATTGCCGGCTGACGCCCTTATTGGCGGTGGAACCATGCTCTCGGTCGAACATGTGGAGGCGGTCTACGCCGCAGGTGGTCGCTTGATGGTTTCGCCCAATTGCGATCCGGCAGTGATCCGCCGTGCGGTGGAGTTGGGCATGCTGGCGGCTCCCGGTGTGGCAACACCGACCGAAGCGTTTGCCGCCTTGGCAGCTGGCGCGCACGCCCTCAAGTTGTTTCCGGCAGAGTCGCTGGGCCACGGCGGCTTGAAGGCACTCAAGTCGGTGGTGCCCGCCGGTACCGATCTCTGGCCGGTAGGAGGCATTACTCCTGAGAGCATCGGGCCTTGGGTCAAAGCCGGCGCCACCGGCTTCGGCATCGGCAGCCAGTTGTTTGCACCGGGCGTCTCAGCGGAGCAGGTCCACGAGCGTGCCAGTGCCTATGTGCAGGCCTGGCAGGCTGCGACCGCCTAGTCTTCGCCGCCAGAGCCCTGCTTGAGTAGCAGGGCCCGCTCATAGAGCGCGTTGCGCGGTTCGCCGGTGATGTCCGCGGCCAGCTTTACCGCCGATTTGAGTGGCAGTTGCTCCAGCAGCAAACTCAAGACGCGGTCATCCGCCGTGCTGGCGGCTGCAGCCGCAGGGTGGATGACCAGCGCGAACTCGCCGCGCAAGCGGTTGGCATCTTCCGCCAGCCAAGCGCTGAACTCGCTCGCATCGACAGTAGCCACCTCTTCAAACTGCTTGGTCAGCTCACGGCCTACCGTGACTTTGCGCGAGCCCAAGGGCGCAAGCGCTTTGGCCAATGCCTCCAGCCGGTGTGGCGCCTCCAGCAGCACCACTGCGTCGGGCTGTGCAGCTATCGCCGCCACCTCGTTGGCGCGCTCGGTGGCCTTGGAGGACAGAAAGCCCCTGAATACAAAACCGCCATGGCCTTCGCCCGCGGCGACCAGCCCGGCCACAGAAATAGCAGACACCACGCTGCTCGCGCCTGGCAGCGGAACAGCGCGCAAACCTTGCGCTCGCACTTGCGCCACCAGCCGTGCCCCGGGGTCGCTCACACCGGGTGTGCCAGCGTCGCTCACATAGGCGACACGTTGGCCCTCCCGCAGGCGGGCGATCACGGTCTGTGCCGCCTCGGTCTCGTTGTGCTGGTGCACGGCCAGCAGGGCCGAGCCCGCTTTGTCGATGCCGTAGGCACGCAGCATTTGCTGGGTGTGGCGCGTGTCTTCGCAGGCAATGCAATCGGCGAGCCCCAGCACATGCAGTGCACGCAGGGTGATGTCGGCTAGGTTGCCGATGGGCGTGGCGACGACATACAAGCAGCCTTGCGGATAATGTTGCGCACCAGCCGCATCTTTGGCGGCTTGGATGGCTGAAGAAAAAGACGCACTCATATGGGCTTACTTCCATCACGACCCGCTTCCCGCACGACCAAACAAGTGGGCGATGCGGCGGAGGAGCGGGCGTTGGGTTTTTTGCAAGCCAAGGGGCTGCAATTCGTTGGCCGCAATTATCGGACCCCCGGGCGGGGCGGTGGCGAGATCGACCTGATCATGCGGGACCACGACGGCACCCTCGTGTTTGTCGAGGTGCGCAAACGCAGCCGCGCCGACCACGGCGGGGCCGCTGCCAGCGTGGGGCACGTCAAGCAGCGCCGCATCATTTTTGCGGCAAGGCATTACTTGCTCCAGCTGCGTACGGTGCCGCCGTGCCGGTTTGATGTGGTGGTGATGGACTGCGACGAGGTCGAGTGGTTGCGCGCCGCCTTCGACGCCTCCTGATCACCCTGACAGGGCCCGGACATCAGGGTTTATAAGCTGCGCGGTATCATGCCGCCCATGCTGGAACAACGTATACAACAACACTTTATCGACAGCGCGGATCTCAAGTACCAGGCTGCCCAGACACTGAGCAAGCCGATTGCCGATGCCGTGCAAGCCATGCTGGCCTGTGTCACCAGTGGCGGCAAAGTACTGGCCTGCGGCAACGGGGGCTCCGCGGCGGACGCCCAGCATTTCGCCGCAGAGTTTGTCGGCCGGTTTGAGCGCGAACGGCCGGAGCTGGGCGCGATTGCGCTCACTACCGACAGCTCCATCATGACGGCGATCGCCAACGACTACGACTTCAATGTCATTTTCTCGCGCCAGGTGCGCGCGCTGGGTGCCCCCGGCGATGTGTTGTTGGCCATCTCGACCAGCGGCAACTCTGCCAACGTGCTGGCTGCGATCGAAGCCGCCCATGAGCGTGAAATGGTGGTGGTCGGGCTGACCGGCAAATCCGGCGGCAAGATGGCCCAGCTGCTGCGCGATACCGATGTCCATATCTGCGTGCCGCACGACCGGACGGCCCGTATCCAAGAGGTCCACATCCTCACACTGCACTGCATCTGTGATGCGGTGGATGCCCAATTACTCGGTGAACAGGAAACCTAACTATGAAACAACTTCTTCAACGCTTAACCTTGGGCACCTTAGTGGCAGTGAGCCTGAGCGGCTGCTTCCCGCTCGTGGTGGGCGGTGCCTTTGTCGGTACCGGTTTGGTGGCGACCGATCGCCGCACCTCCGGCAGCTTGGTGGAAGACGAGGGCATTGAGCTCCGCTCCGCCAGCCGCATTCGCGAGAACCTGGGCGAGCGGGTGCACGTGAACGTGACCAGCTACAACCGCCAGGTGCTGTTGACCGGTGAAGTGCCAAACCTGCAAGACAAACAGCTGATCGAAAAGATCGTGGCCGGCGTGGACAACGTGCGCAACATCGTCAACGAGCTTGAGGTGATGGGCAACACCACCCTGACCCAGCGCTCCTCGGATGCCCTGGTGACCGGCCGCGCCAAGGCCGCTTTGGTGGACGCCAAAGATCTGTTTGCCAGCGCCTTCAAACTGACCACCGAGCGCGGCACGGTCTACGTGATGGGCAGGGTGACGGCGCGTGAAGCCAAGCGCGCAACCGACATCATCAGTGGTGTCAGCGGCGTCGGGCGTGTGGTGCGGATTTTGGAAATTATTTCTGAGGAAGAGCTGGCGCGTACGCTCCCGCAGCAGCCGGCTGCAGAGCCCAAAAAATAAAAAAGGCCCCGAGGGGCCTTTTTTATTGGGGGTGATGCACCCCATCATTCACTTCAGGCGCTTGATCAGGCTGCTGGTATCCCAGCGGTTGCCACCCATGACTTGCACATCGGCGTAGAACTGATCTACCAGTGCGGTCACCGGCAAGCGAGCGCCATTGCGCTTGGCTTCGTCCAACACCAGGCCCAGGTCTTTGCGCATCCAATCCACGGCGAAACCGAATTCAAATTGGTCAGCAACCATGGTTTTGCCCCGGTTGTCGAGTTGCCAGCTCTGGGCTGCTCCTTTGCCAATCACGTCCAGCACCTGGCTCATATCCAGCCCGGCGCGCTGGCCAAAGGCCACTGCTTCGGACAGGCCCTGCACCAAGCCTGCAATGCAAATCTGGTTCACCATTTTGGCCAGCTGCCCGGAGCCGCTCTCGCCCAGCAAAGTGAATGCGCGCGAAAACGCCATAGCCGCTGGCTTGACCGCCTCAAACGCAGTGGCATCGCCCCCGCACATCACGGTCAACAGGCCATTTTGTGCGCCGGCTTGGCCGCCGGACACGGGCGCATCGATGAACTGCAGTCCACGCGCCACTGCGGCAGCGCTCAGCTCTCGGGCGATGTCCGCCGAGGCGGTGGTGTGGTCCACAAAAATCGCCCCGGGCTTCATGCCGGCAAAGGCGCCGTCGGACCCCAGCGTGACGCTTCGCAAATCCGCGTCGTTACCCACGCAGCAAAACACGATGTCTGCGGCCCGCACTGCCTCACGGGGCGTCGGTGCATGGGAATGTGTGCCCAATTGGCTGCTAGCGCTCTTAAAGTCTTCGCACCATGCTATTGATTTGCTAGCAGTGCGGTTGTAGACCGTGACCTGGTGACCCGCGCGCGCCAGGTGGCCCGCCATGGGGTAGCCCATGACGCCCAAGCCCAGAAAGGCGACAGAGTAAGCGGGCGAGGGTTCGTAGGTTTTGTCGTTGATATTGGGCATGGATGTGAGGATTCAGTGGAATGAAGAGGCAATTTTGCGCCGGGCCGCATTCACAGGATGGCGAAGTTTTCAGTACCCGCAGAGAGGTCGGTCGACTTGCCGCGTTGGCTGTTGAGTTTGATCTGCAGGCGCAGGTCGTTGAGCGAGTCGGCATTGCGCAGCGCGTCTTCGTAGGTGATGGCGTTGCTCTCGTACAGGTCGAACAGCGCTTGGTCGAAGGTTTGCATGCCGGCTTGGCGGCTCTTCTTCATGATCTCTTTGATCTCGGAGACCTCGCCCTTGAAAATCAGGTCCGAGATCAGCGGTGAATTGATCAGCACCTCGACCGCGGCAATGCGGCCTTTGCCATCCTGCTTGGGGATCAGGCGCTGCGATACCAGCGAGCGCAGGTTCAGCGACAGATCCATCAGCAGCTGGCTACGGCGCTCTTCGGGGAAGAAGTTGATCACCCGGTCCAGCGCCTGGTTGGCGCTGTTGGCATGCAAGGTGGCCAGGCACAAATGACCGGTCTCGGAAAACGCAATCGCGTGTTCCATGGTCTCGCGGTCACGGATTTCCCCCATCAGAATCACGTCCGGCGCTTGGCGCAGGGTGTTCTTCAAAGCCGCTTCCCAGCTGTCGGTGTCCAGCCCGACTTCGCGCTGGGTCACCACACAGTTTTTGTGGGCGTGCACAAACTCCACCGGGTCTTCGATGGTGATGATGTGGCCGTACGAGTTTTCATTGCGCCAATCGACCATGGCCGCCAGCGTGGTGGATTTGCCGGAGCCCGTGGCGCCCACCAGAATGCACAAGCCGCGCTTGGCTTGCACGATGTCTTTGAGCACTTGGGGCACACCCAGACCGTCAATCGTGGGCAGCACTTGCGGAATCACGCGCAGCACCATGCCCACTTTGCCCTGCTGGATAAACGCATTCACCCGGAATCGGCCGATGGCAGCCGGTGCAATCGCAAAATTGCTCTCCTTGGTGCGCTCGAACTCGGCGACCTGCTTGTCGTTCATGATGGAACGCGCCAGCGCCATGGTGTGCGCTGCGTTCAGCGGCTGCGGCGACACCTTGGTGACCTTGCCGTCCACCTTGATGGCGGGCGGGAACTCGGCGGTGATGAACAAGTCGCTGCCATTGCGGCTGACCATCAGCTTGAGCAGGTCGTTGATAAATTTCGTGGCTTGATCGCGTTCCATCAGAACACCTACCTTTCTGTCTAGCCTGGGAAGTTCTCAGGAATCTTGGCTTTGCTGCGCGCTTCCGCCGGGCTGATCACATTGCGCTTGACCAGCTCGGTGAGGTTCTGGTCCAGGGTTTGCATGCCCACGCTGTTGCCGGTCTGGATGCTGGAGTACATCTGGGCAATCTTGGCCTCGCGGATCAGGTTGCGGATCGCGCTGGTGCCCAGCATGATTTCGTGGGCGGCGACGCGGCCTTGGCCGTCTTTGGTTTTGCACAGGGTTTGCGAGATCACCGCCTGCAGCGACTCGGACAACATGGCCCGCACCATTTCTTTTTCTTCCGCCGGGAACACGTCAATGATCCGGTCAATGGTTTTGGCGGCACTCGAGGTGTGCAGGGTGCCGAATACCAAGTGGCCGGTTTCTGCGGCGGTCATCGCCAGGCGGATAGTTTCCAGATCGCGCATTTCGCCCACCAGAATCGCGTCCGGGTCTTCCCGCAGGGCGGACTTCAGGGCGGCAGCAAAGCTCAGGGTGTGGGGGCCGACTTCACGCTGGTTTACCAGGCACTTTTTGGATTCGTGCACGAATTCGATTGGGTCTTCCACCGTCAGGATGTGGCCGAACTCGGTTTCGTTCAAGAAGTTCACCATGGCGGCCAGGGTGGTGGACTTGCCGGAGCCGGTGGGGCCAGTCACCAGCACCAGGCCGCGGGGCTTCAAGGCCAGGTCGGCAAAGATGCGGGGGGCGTTTAGCTGCTCCAGCGAGAGGATCTTGCTCGGAATCGTCCGGAATACCGCACCCGCGCCGCGGTTGTGGTTGAAGGCGTTGACGCGGAAGCGCGCCAGACCATCGATCTCGAACGAGAAGTCGATCTCCAGAAACTCCTCATACATCTTGCGCTGGGTGTCGTTCATGATGTCGTACACCATGGCGTGAACCTGCTTGTGGTCCAGGGGTTCGACGTTGATGCGGCGCACATCGCCGTGCACCCGGATCATGGGCGGCAGTCCTGCCGAGAGGTGCAAGTCAGACGCTTTGTTTTTGACGCTAAATGCGAGCAGCTGGGTAATGTCCACGGAGTCCTCTCTAGGGGAATGGCAGGTTTGTTACGCTCGAGAGATTATGACGATGATTGCCGACAATCTCCACGCTGTTACAGAGCGTATCGCACAGGCTTGCGCAAGTGCCGGACGGGCCACGGGCAGCGTGCAATTGCTTGCCGTGTCCAAGACCTTCGGGCCTGACGCGGTGCAGCAGGCATTCGACGCCGGGCAGCGCGCATTTGGCGAAAACTACATCCAAGAGGCGGTGGAAAAAATCATCACGCTGGATGATCTGCCGATCGAATGGCACTGCATCGGCCCCATCCAAAGCAACAAGACGCGGTTGGTGGCAGAGCACTTTCAATGGGTGCACACCGTAGATCGGCTCAAGATTGCGCAGCGACTCAGCGATCAGCGGCCCGACCACCTGCCGCCTTTGCAGGTTTGTATTCAGGTGAATGTGGATGGCGGCCCGACCAAGTCCGGCGTGCTCCCGCAAGAGGCCGTAGCCCTGGCGCTGGCCGTCCGTGAACTGCCCCGCCTGCAGGTGCGGGGTGTGATGTGCATCCCGGAGCCTGCTCCTGATTTTGTAGCTGCACGCGCAGTGTTTATGAGCGCTAAAGCCATATTTGATGCCATAGTGGAACAGGGCGTGCCGCTGGACACGCTTTCCATGGGCATGAGTGGTGATCTCGATGCCGCCATTGCCGGCGGCAGCACCATGGTGCGGGTGGGCAGCGCCATTTTTGGCGCGCGCCACTACCCCGCAGCTACTTAGACCCGAACCTGCCCGTCTCCGGTGAGCATGGACAGTTCCACGAAGCTGGAGGCGACGTGGTTGGTCCGGGAGAAGTTCACATTGAACCCTCCGAGAGACAGGTTGTTGATGCTCTCCAGCGCCGACATCAAACCGTCTGCGCCGCCTTTGCCGCCGCTGCGGCGAAGGCCTTCGGTCAGCACTTTGGCGGCGATATAGCCTTCCATGCTGGAGTAGTTGCTTTGCACCGCGCCATTGGAGCGGCGCACTGCATCAGCAAACTCGCGGGAAATGGCCTTGGCAGGGCTGTAGGGGGAGGGGACCACCTGAGACACCACCACGCCAGCTCCAAACTTGCCCAGTTCGTCCGACAGCGCTTGGGTACCCACAAACGACACGTTGTAAAAGCCGCCACCGTATCCCACCTTGCGAGCGGCACGGACAAAGGCCGCGCAAGAGGTGTAAGCGCTAATCTGGACTACGGCCTCAGGGGCAGCAGCGTTGATGGTTTCCACCGCTTTGGCCACGTCAACCGAGTTACGCTCGACCGTCGCAATCGCGACCGGCTTGAGGTTATGTTTGGCCAAGGCCAGTTGCACCCCTTCCAGCCCGGCTTTGCCGTAGGCGTCGTTCTGGTACAGCACCGCAATTTTGGTAAGACCCACATTGCGTAACTGATTCACGATGAGGGCGGTTTCGTCGTTGTACGACGCGCGCACATGGAAGGCGTAGCGGTTGAAAGGCGTACGCAAAGCCATGGCACCGGTGAAGGGAGCAAAAAACGGAACTTTGGCTTTGGTGGCCATCGGCAGCGCCACTACGCTGGTGGGCGTACCCACGTAGGCAAAGAGCGCAGTGACGTCGTCTTCCAGCAGCTTGCGGGTGTTTTCCTCGCAGCGCCCGGGCTCGTAGCCGTCATCAAGTTTGCGGATCTCGATGCTGCGCCCGCCTATGCCACCCTGCGCATTGACTTGGTCAAAAAACAGCTTGGCGCCCGCATGGAGCTGGACCCCCAATTGCGCGGCAGGACCACTGAAAGCGGCAGATTGTCCAACGATGATTTTGTCCGACTGTGCGTGCACAGCGGGGAAGCCTGCCAACGCACTGGCGCCGGCGGCTAATGAGAATTGGCGACGATTGATCATCGCCCCATTTTCCTTGAAAGCAGCCGGTTTGGGTGTCGCCTGTTACAGCTTGAGCTGATTTGTGTTTTTGACCTCTTCCATGACCGCGTAGGTCCGGGTCTCGCGCACGCCGGGTAGCTGCCACAAGACGGTGCCTGCAAAGTGGCGGTAGGCTGCCATATCGGCCATGCGAGTCTTGAGCAGGTAGTCAAACCCACCGGCCACCATGTGGCACTCCATGATTTCGCCGTGCACTTGCACCGCGGCCTTGAAGGCCTCAAACACATTGGGCGTGGTGCGGTCGAGCAGCACCTCCACAAACACCATCATGCCGGCCCCGAGTTTGAGCGGGTTCAGGCGTGCCTCGTAGCCGAGGATGTAACCCTCTTTGCTGAGTTTTTGGACGCGTGCCAGCACGGCGGTGGGGGACAGCCCCACTGTCTCCGCCAGCTTCAGATTGGCAATGCGCCCATCGGTTTGCAGGCAGCTCAGGATGCGCAGGTCTATGCGGTCGAGTTCGATGTGTTCGTTCACATGGCAAGCTTACTTCAGCTTGCTGCGCAACACCGCCCGCTGCGCGGTCCCGTGGGCGGCGGTCATGGCTTGGGTCCGTGATACGAATTGAAACCAATTGAGATAAGACGCTATCCCCTCATTCACACCACATCTCTACACTTGCTACCCATCAAAAATCAAATGGGAGGAATCCGTGGTGTTTTTCAATTCAAAGTCATGGCGCTGTGGCGCGTTTGCTTTCGCCGTGCTCACCGGTCTCGCAGCTCTGCCGGGTATAGCAGTTGCGGAACAAGGGGCCGATCACCCCGAAGTTGCCCGCTTTCCCGGCGCCCGCATCAACAACTACGACTACAAGGAATACGAGGAATTCCAGCTCATCCTGGCCAAGCCCCAGCGCGCCCCCGGTGGTGCGTATACGGCGGCCAAGCTGATGCCATTGGAAGGCAAAGTGACCTATATCCACTACGAAATGCCCAAAACGGTCTCTGCCTTGCAGGTATTTCGCAACTACCAGTCTTCCCTGCGCCGCAGCGGCTTTACCGACCTGTTCACCTGCGAGCGGCCCTGCACCACCGAGAACCTGAGCAACTTTCAAGGCTTGATGAAGGCGCGCCAGCTCTACCTGAACTACAGCACCGATAACCAATACCTGGCTGCCCAGCGCAACAACACCTATGTCTCACTCTGGGTGAATGATGGCGGCGCGTTTCTGTTCGTGGTCGAAAAGCAGAAGCTGGACGACGGCCTGATGGCCGTAACCGGCGAGAGCCCGATTGCCAAAGCGCTGGGCACTGATGGCAAGGTGGATTTGCATGGTTTTCAGTTCGACACCGGCAAGGCAGTGTTGCGTGACGGCTCCAAACCGACCCTGCAAGAGTTGGGCAAAGTGCTGCAGGACAACCCGGGTCTGAATGTGGAGGTGGTGGGGCACACCGACGATGTGGGTGGTGCTGAAAACAACCAGCGCTTGTCAGAGGCCCGCGCTGCGGCAGTGGCCGATGCCCTCGGCCGCAGTTACGGCATTGCCGCGCCGCGCCTCAAAACCCGTGGCATGGGCCAAACAGTGCCGATGGCCGCCAACACCACCGAGGCCGGTCGCGCCCAGAACCGCCGGGTCGAGATCATTGCGCAGTTGCCTGCTACCGCTGCGGCGGCCCCTGCTACCCGCCCGGCGCCTGCCGCAACAGCCCAGACCGTCAACACGACTGCGCAACAACCCACACCGGCCCCCGCGCAGGAGGCGCCTAAAACCCGCAACCTGATGGACGACGCCAACAAGGCGATGGAAGCGGCCGGCAAGCTCAAGAGCCTGTTCGGGCTCTGATTCTTCTGCCCTCTAGTGAAAAGCCGGCCTGCGGGCCGGCTTTTTTCATGATCGGTAGATAAATTCACTATTTAAATGCACAAATAAAGAGAAAAACTCAAACCAAACTTCTGAAAAATAGCGGCTAATCATTTCGTTGCCTTGTGCAGGAGTCGCTATGTCCCAGTCTGCCCGTTCCACCGCGTTCACCCCCGTGCCCCCGCGTTTGCCCACGCCCTATCGTGCGGAGGACGCCATCGTGTCCCACCATTTGCAGGTCTTGGAAGGCGCGCTCGACTGGGCCCACGCCGCCCGCTCTGCCGAACCTTGGGTCCAAGCCGTGCGCGACAACCCGCCCCCCTTCTGGGCGATGGAGAGCCTGCTCAAGGAATATCCCATCTCCAGCGCCGAGGGCCTGGCCCTGATGCGCCTGGCCGAAGCCCTGTTGCGCGTGCCCGATGCCGAAACCGCTATTGCGCTGACCACCGACCAACTGGGCCGTGCCGACTTTGAGGCCAGCGGCGACAAGGTGCTGGCCCGCCTGTCCAGCACCGCCATTGCCCTGTCCAAGCACTTTTTGCCGGATGCACAGAACGAGCCCGGCATGATGGCCAAGCTCGGCGCCCGCACCGTGGTGGCAGCCACTTTGCGTGCCGTGCAGTTGCTGGGTCGCCAGTTTGTGCTCGGCCAGACCATGCCGGAGGCGATGAAAGAGGCCGACGCCACCCGCAAAAAAGCCAATGTGCGCGTTCCGGCGCCGGGCCGCCCCAAGGCGGAACACGCCCCCGTGGGGGGCAGCGACCCGCAAAGCGGTGGAGCGGGGGGGCTTAGGTTCAGCTACGACATGCTGGGCGAGGGCGCCCGCACCGACAAGGATGCGCTGCGCTACCTGAAGAGCTATGCAGACGCTATTGAATTCATAGCTACTCGCGCAAACAAGACGGGCGCTCTTGCCGAAAACGACGGTATTTCCATCAAGCTCAGCGCCCTGTACCCGCGCTATGAAGACGCACACCGCCAGGCGGTGCTGGACGAGCTGGTGCCCCGCGTCTGGACGCTGTGCGAGGCCGCCGCTGCCGCCAACATCAACCTCACTATCGACGCTGAAGAGGTGGACCGCCTAGAGCTGTCGCTCGAAGTGCTGGAAGCCCTGCTGGTGAAAGTGTCGGCGCACTGCCCGCAGTGGGCGGGGCTGGGGCTGGCCATGCAGGCTTACCAGACCCGCGCGCTGGAGCTGATCGAGCACGTCACCGCGCTGGCACGCAAATACCAAATCAAGCTGATGTGCCGCTTGGTCAAGGGCGCGTACTGGGACGCAGAAGTCAAACGCGCCCAAGAGCTGGGCCTGCCGCACTACCCCGTGTTCACCCACAAGCACCACACCGATGTGTCGTACCTAGCCTGCGCCCGCGCGCTGCTGGCGGTGCCGGATGCGATTTACCCCCAGTTCGCCGGCCACAACGCCGGCACCATTGCCGCCATCCTGCAAATGGGCGCCAAAACCGGCGCGCCCTTTGAGTTGCAGCGCCTGCACGGCATGGGCGAGGGCATCTTCCGCGAGGTGCTCAAAAACCCGCTGGTTGCTTGCCGCGTCTACGCCCCGGTGGGCGCCCACAAAGACTTGCTGGCTTATCTGGTGCGCCGCTTGCTCGAGAACGGCGCCAACTCTAGCTTTGTGCACCAGCTTGCCGACGAATCGGTGGGCATGGGCGAGCTGTTGATTTCGCCTTTGCGCCTCGAGCTACACCCCAGCCTGCCCCTGCCGGCCGACCTGTTCGGCAAGCACCCCGGCAGCCGCGCCAACAGCACCGGCCTGGACCTGACCGTTGCCGCCATGCGCGACCCACTCTTGGCCGCGTTGCAGGCCGCCCCTGTGCCGGTGGTGGCTGAGTTTGATGTAAAAAACATCCCTGGAGCTTATACGAGCTGCGCGAGCAGCTATCAAAAGTGGAGCAAGGTTCCGGTGGAAGAGCGTGCTGCCACCCTGCGCCGTGCCGCTGATGCACTGCAAACCGCTATGCCGCAGTTCTGCGCGCTCTTGGTAAAAGAAGCCTTCAAGACTTGGGGCGACGCGGTCAGTGAAGTGCGTGAGGCGGTGGACTTTTTGCGCTACTACGCCGACGAGGCGCAGCGCATCATGCAGCCGATCAACTGCCCCGTCGTTGCCAATGCGCAAATGGGTTACCAGTACGGCGTGACCGGCGAGACCAATACCCTGCGTTTGACTGCGCGGGGCGTGTGGGTGTGCATCAGCCCTTGGAACTTCCCGCTGGCCATCTTCATGGGCCAGGTCGCAGCCGCACTGGCCACGGGCAACACCGTGTTGGCCAAGCCCGCCGAGCAAACACCGGGCGTGGCCAAAGCCGCGGTGGATTTGATGGTGGCTTCTGGTGTGCCGGCTGACGCGCTGCAGCTCTTACACGGCGCCGGAGAGACCGTGGGCGCCGCCTTGGTGGCGCAGCCCGGCGTGGCCGGTGTGGTGTTCACCGGCTCCACCCAGGTGGCCAAGATCATTCAGTGCGCGCTGGCTGCGAAAGACGGCCCACGCGGACCGGATGGGCCGCCAGCGCCCATGGTCCCGCTGATTGCCGAAACCGGTGGCATCAACGCCATGCTGGTCGACAGCAGCGCGCTGCCCGAGCAGGTGGTGGACGCGGTGGTGATGAGCGCCTTCCGCTCCGCCGGCCAGCGCTGCTCCGCGCTGCGCCTGCTGGTGGTGCACAGCGCAATTGCCGATGGCGTGATCGAGATGCTGCAGGGTGCAGCGCAAGAGCTGCAGGTGGGTAACCCGGCCGACCTGGCCACCGACCTCGGCCCGGTGATTGACCGCGAGGCCTTTGACAACATCCAACGCCACATCGCACGTCTGAATAATGAATCAAAAGTGCTTCTAGCGCCCGCACAATCTGCGCAAGCAGCTACTGAATCCATAGCAAACCTGATTGCTCCGCACGCCTTTGAGGTGGAAAGCATTGCGCAAGTGAAGGCCGAAATCTTCGGCCCCGTACTGCAAGTGGTGCGCTGGGACGGTAACCCCGAGGACGTGATTGCTCAGATCAACGCGCTGGGCTACGGCTTGACACTCGGCATCCAGACCCGCATCGACAGCCGCGCCCAGGCGCTGGCCGCTGCGGCCCATGTGGGCAACATCTACATCAACCGCAACATGATTGGCGCAGTGGTGGGTGTGCAGCCCTTTGGTGGTGAAGGGTTGAGTGGCACTGGCCCCAAAGCCGGAGGGCCGCATTATCTGTACCGCTTTTGTGCGGAGCAAACCGTCACTGTCAACACCACCGCAGCGGGTGGCAATGCCGCCTTGCTGGCAGGCATGCACTGATCGGTACCGTACGTTCCCGCGTCGATAGTTAAAGCAGGCGTGGGAGAGCGGAGGGCCATGAAGCACCGCCCCCGACGCGCTCCTATCAAGCGGTATGCGCCGTCACGCTCCGGCGCAGCAAGCTCCGCAGCTTGGCGGGCTGAATAGGTTTCTTCAAGAGCGTCAGGCCGGCGCGGTGGGCCTGGTACTTCACGTCTTCCTCCAGATCGCCGGTGATCAGGCAGGCCGGGATGTCGGATTGCGCGGCGTCCCGCAGCTCCAGAATCGCTTCGATGCCGGTCAGGTTGTCGCGCAACCGGTAGTCGCTGATGATGAAGTCAGGCCAGTTGCCGTTTGCAGCGGCGTCCAGCGCTTCTTGGCCGCTTTCAAACCAGGTGACGTCGCAGCCCCACGATTGCAGCAGGCCTTGCAGCGCCTCCCCGCCCATTTGGTTGTCTTCAATCAGCCAGATGGCCGTGCCATGGACATCATGGGCCACGGTTTGCTGAGCGACCGGGGGCTGTTCGGTCAAAGCCGGGCGCAAGGTCGTGCTGTTCGCGGTGACAGAAAAACGGCTGCCGCAACCCAAATGGGAGCGCAAGATCAGCGTGTGGCCCAGCAGCCGGCAGGTGCGGTCCACCATGCTCAGGCCCAGGCCCAGGCCTTTGGCGCGATCTCGCTCGGGGTTCTCGACCTGGAAAAACTCTTCAAACACCGTGGTGTGCAAGTTCCGGTCGATGCCGATGCCGCTGTCCCACACCTGGATACAGGCTTGCTGGCCGCCGCCTGCAGGCCGGCAGCTGACCAGCACGGTTCCGCAGGGGGTGTATTCGATCGCATTGGCGATCAAATTCAGCAGCACCCGCTGCAAGAGTATCGGGTCGCTGATGATCCAGGTCGACGTGGGGCGTATCCGCAGGCGCAGGCCTTTGCTGTTGGCGGTTTCTGAGAACAGCACCCGCATTTGGTTGAACAGCGCATTCACATTGACCGGGCACAAGGGGCTGTCGGTGGAGTTGGCCTCCAAGCGCGAATAGTCAAACAGCACATCCAGCAACTCTTGCAAGGCTTGTGCAGAGGCTTCGACACCTTGCACCAGATCAGGGTAGTGCTCGGCGGTTTGTGTGCCATCCATACGGCGGTTGTGCATTTGGCTCAAGCGGGCCACAAATATCCCCAGCGCATGTGCCGGTTGTCGCAAGTCATGGCTTGCCGCTGCCAAAAAGCGGGACTTGGCCACATAGGCCGCCTCGACCCGGTCATTGGCCAGACGCAGTTCCCGGTTGTTGGTTTCCGACTGTTGCAGCGCCCGGTTTTTGGTGCTCTCGAAAATCTGGGTCAGCAAAAACAGCAGCAGCACAAAGCCAAACAGGCTGCAGCTGAAAAAGACGTGGGTGAGCTCGGTGTTGTAGTTGCGCGGTACCGTGATGCCGATCAGCGGCAGCAAGCCGAAGACGGACACCGCCCCGAGCGTCATCAGGAGCCAGAACACCGTCCTGCTAGTGAAGCCGAACAGCAGGGTGGCCGCTATCGGGGCGAGTGCCACCCACACAATCACCGGAGATTGCACTCCGCCCGTTTGTTGTATCACGGCGCAGACGGCTAGAAAACAAATAGTGGTTTGGGTGGTGGCCAAGCGGTTGTAGGTGCTGTGACTGTCGATGCTGCCCAGCCGCAGCTGGTTGAGCATTAGCAATAAGCCGTTGCCCAACATGATCCACACGCCCGTGAAAAACCCCATTAGCCAGTTGAACCCGGCATAGAGGCAACAGGCCAGTGCCACTGCGGAGCCGAAATAGCTCAGCAGCTGGACCCGCTCGGGGTCTAGCATCGGGGTTTGCGTTTGGCTCACGCGGGGTCTGAACCTATGAAGTCTGGGACATGGGGCTTGCCATCCAGTACCTGGCGCACCGCCTCGCGGATGGCGCTCAGTCCGCTGGATTTGGGGCAATAGCCGTTGGCGCCCGCTTGAAAGGCTGCATGGTAGTCGGCCGGGTCTTCAGAACCTGCGACCACCAGCACGGGCAAGGCCTTCTGCATCTGGCGAATCTGGCGGATGGTCGGGAGACCGCCCAATGGCTGCATTTCCAGATCGATCAGTACCGCTTTGATGCGCGGATACCGCTCCAAGAGCTCCAGTCCGTGGGCCCCGTCAGTGGCTTCGAGCACCTCCACCCCGGGTTGGAGTTGCCGCAACGCGGCGACCAAGCCTTGGCGCACGATCGGATGGTCATCTATGACGAGCAGTTGCATCCGCAGAGTGTAGTCTCATGTTTTTGGAGTGATAGATGCCACCCAAAGGCCAACCGGTTACAAAATGTGTCGCATGGCCCTGACCGACCATGCCGGCCCGTTTATCAGGCGACAGGGATTTCATGTAATTGGTAAAAACTTTCTATTTGTTATAGTTGGTTTCTGCATTCAAGGAGTTGTCATGGCGATCGAAACCCAACGGACCAGTACGGAAGCCCTCGCCCAGCTGGGCGACAAGGTGTTGTTGTCGGCCATCGTGTTATCGGCGGTGGTATCCGTCGCGCTCGGCCTGTCATTTGTAGACAGTGGGCTGGCGATCACCGCCACGGTAGTGCTTTTGGGGATCGCGTTCGGCGTGTTTGCGGTCGCCCGCTACACCGTACTCAGCCGGTTTGTGCTCGCGTTTGTGCTGGTCTCTTTTGTGGCGCTGCACATACAGCTTGCGAGGGGCATGGAGGAAATGCACTTCGGCGTGTTTGTTTCCTTGGCCCTCTTTTTGACCTACCGCGACTGGCGGGTCATTGTCTTCGGTGCAGTGCTGTACGCGCTGCACCACTTTGTGTTTGATGCACTGCAGGCAGCCGGCTATGGTTTTTATTGCATTGCCGAGGCCAACTTTGGCCGGGTGGTGATCCATTCGGTGTACGTGGTCATTCAGGCTAGCGTGCAGACCGTCATGGCGATCAACATGGCACGTGCCGGCCGGGAGGGCGACGAGTTGCGGGTGCTGGTGGCCCAGGTGAATCGAGAGAACACCATCGACCTCAATGTGCACGACATTCCCACCAGCACCCGTGGCGGCACCATGCTCCGTGAAACGCTGGCGCGCATGGATGCCGCAGTTGCGGCGGTGCGCAGCAGCACGGGCAGCATCGATATCGCCTGTGACGAAATTGCGACGGGCAATGAAGATCTCAGCAACCGGACCGAGCAAACCGCCGCCAACCTGCAGCGCACGGCCAGCACCATGTCTCAGCTCACAGGTGCCATGGCCCAGTCGGCCGAAAGTGCCCGTCAGGCCAATGCACTCGCCATGACTGCAAGCACCACGGCGGCCCGCGGTGGCGAGGTGGTGAGCGAAGTGGTGCTCACCATGCAAGGTATCAATGAAGCGAGCCGCAAGATCAGCGACATCATCGGAGTCATTGATGGCATTGCATTCCAGACCAATATCCTGGCGCTGAACGCCGCAGTAGAGGCCGCCCGCGCTGGCGAGCAAGGGCGTGGTTTTGCGGTGGTTGCCAGTGAAGTCCGGAGCTTGGCCGGCAGATCCGCCGAGGCCGCCAAAGAAATCAAGACCCTGATCAGCACCAGTGTGGACCGTGTGGAGCAAGGCACTACCCTCGTGGATAAAGCCGGCGAAACCATGACTGAAGTGGTGAGCAGCATCCGTCGGGTGACAGACATCATGGGCGAGATCAGCGCCGCCAGCGCAGCCCAGTCCGAAGGCGTGAACGAAGTCGGCGAGGCCGTTGCCCAGATGGACCAGGCCACTCAGCAAAATGCATCTTTGGTCGAGGAAATGGCCGCTGCCGCCGGTAGTCTGCGCCAACAGGCTCAGGACTTGGTGCGCACCGTCGCGGTGTTTCACCGATAGCCCCAGCAGACGTAGTGCCTGCCGCCCTGCGCGGCTGGCGGCTTGGGCACCTTGGGGCATGATGGGAGCCTTTCTACTTCCTCCGTCTGACTGATGCCCGGCAACCGCTCTGTACCGCACCGCTTCTCCAACTCGGACCCGCAGGTCCAGCTGGGTAACTTTCCGTGGTACGAGATGTTGTGGCGCACATTGCGCGGTGATTTCAAGCCGCTTCGCGCGCCAGATCAAGGCTACGCCGCTTTTGAAGCCGCGTGGACCGTACCCGTCAACCATGAGGCCTTGCGGCAAGCGCCGGAGTCACCACAGGTGACTTGGCTGGGCCATGTGACCGTGTTGCTGCAAGTCGCGGGGTTGAATGTCTTGATGGACCCTACGCTGGCGGAGTTCGCCGGCCCGGGGGGCAGGGTCGGTGCCCGCCGCCGCGTGAAGGCACCGCTGACGCCTGCGCAGCTGCCTCGCATTGATCTGGTGTTGATCTCCCATAACCATTACGACCATTTGTGCGATGCCACGATCCGTGGGTTGTTAGCCGCCGGTCAAACGCCGCGCTTTATCGTGCCTAAGGGGCTGAAAGCCTGGTTTGACCAACGCGGCATTTCCCGGGTGCATGAGCTGGATTGGTGGGAATCGCTCGATGTCGCAGAGGGTATCCGGGTGCATTTCACGCCGGCCCAACACTGGAGCCGGCGCACTCCGTGGGACACCAATGCGTCGTTGTGGGGAGGCTATTGCCTCGAGTGGCATGCAGCGCCCGCGGTGCCTTGGCGGTTTTTGTTCCCCGGTGACACCGGCTACAGCCAGGACTTTCAAGCGATCCGCCAGCGGATCGGGCGTATGGATTTTGTGGCGCTCCCCATTGGGGCCTACTTGCCGCGCGACTTCATGAAACCGATGCACGTGAATCCGGCCGATGCGGTGCAGATGCTGCTGGACCAGGACGCACCCCTCGCCATGGGCGTGCATTGGGGCACCTTTATGCTGACCCAAGAGGCATTCGACCAGCCCCCACGGGACCTTGCGGCGGCTCTGGCCGAGCGCAATCTCTCCCCCGGGCACGTGTGGCTGATGCGGCATGGCGAGACCCGCGCCATACCGCTACCAGCAGCCGACGGGATCGCGGCTTAAACCACGCGCGGTTTTACTTTTGAGGCAGCCAGCTTGGCGTTGCTGCGTGCAGTGTCGGTGTCCTCGGCCCGCGCCAGCGCGACCCCCATGCGTCGCTTGGTAAAGCTCTCGGGTTTGCCGAACAAGCGCAGGTCGGTGCCGGGTATGGCCAAGGCCTCGTCTACGCCGTCAAACACCATACCCTGTGCATCCGCACCACCATAAATCACAGCACTGGCGCCCGGATTGCGCAGCGAGGTATCGGCCGGCAAGCCCAGAATGGCGCGGGCATGCAACTCAAATTCGCTCTGGTGCTGGGTGCACAAGGTCACCAAGCCGGTGTCGTGGGGGCGGGGGCTGACCTCGCTGAACCAGACCTCTTCGCCTTTGACAAACAACTCCACCCCAAACAGGCCTTGCCCGCCCAGGTTGTCGGTCACGGCCTTAGAGACCTCGCGGGCGCGCTCAAGGGCGGCCGCGTGCATCTGCATGGGCTGCCAGCTCTCCACATAGTCACCACTGACCTGCACGTGACCGATGGGGTCGCAAAAGCTGGTGACGATCTGGCCATCAGCGCCGACCGAGCGCACAGTGAGCTGGGTGATTTCGTAATCGAAATCGATAAACCCTTCCACAATAACCCGGCCATGGCTGACGCGGCCGCCGGCCATGGCGTAGTCCCAAGCTTTTTGGACATCTGCCGGGCCGTCAATTTTGCTTTGGCCTTTGCCGGAGCTGCTCATGACCGGTTTGACGATGCAGGGGTAGCCGATGCCTTGCCCGTTTTCACCATCGATTGCCGCTTGCAATTCGGCCAGCGAGTCACAAAACTGGTAAGGGCTGGTGGGCAGACCCAAAGTTTCTGCTGCCAAGCGGCGGATGCCTTCGCGGTCCATCGTCAAACGGGCAGCCCGGGCGGTGGGTATGACCCGCACCGTGCCTGCGGCCTCAAGCTCTTCGAGCATGGGGGTGGCAATCGCTTCAATTTCCGGCACAACCAGCATGGGGCGCTCGGCTTCGATCAGTGCCTTGAGTTGCGCGGGATCGCTCATGGTGATCGTGCGCGCGTGGTGGGCCACTTGCTGGCCCGGCGCGTTGTCATAGCGATCCACGGCGATGGTCTCGACCCCCAAGCGTTGCAGTGCAATCAACACTTCTTTGCCCAATTCACCGCTGCCGAGCAGCATTACTTTGGTCGCATGGGGGGAGAGAGGCGTTCCGAGTGTGGTCATGGTCAAGAGGGGGTAAAGATGGTTAGGGTGCGATTGTCGGTGTGAACAGGGCAGGTTCGGTGGAGGACTGGATTTTGAAACCAAAAACCCTTATGCGCTCATGGGAATGCGCGGGTTTTATGCTTTTTTCATTAAATCCATTAAATTTGAATACATTTAAGTTGCGTCTGATGTCGGTCGCTGAATTGGAGTCCCTATGCAGCAAAGTTCCTGGTTTTCTCGCTTAGGCGTGGGTAGCAAGCTCTCTCTGAGCTTGATGGCAATGGTGAGTGCGTTTGTTGCCCTGCTCGTGATAAGCATCGGTGTGACCTTGGTCCGGGTGGTGGAGTCCCGTGCCAGCGACGAGGTGTCTGAGAAAACCAAACTCATTGTGTCGTTGGTAGAGGCGTCGGATAGCGATTTGCGGAGCCGCACCGTGGCGCTTGCCAAAACCTTGGATGCCCGCCTGGGAGGCGGCTTTGAGCTGACCGGACAAAGTATCGACATTGCGGGCAAACCGACGCCAGCACTGGCCTTGGGCGGCAAAGTTGTCAACATGGATTTCAGTGTGGTGGATCAGTTCACCGAGGCCACCGGGGCGGTCGCGACCATCTTTGCGGCATCGGGCCCGGACTTTGTCCGGGTGAGCACCTCCCTCAAAAACGACAAGGGTGAACGTGTAGTCGGTACCTTGTTGGACCGGGCGCACCCTGGCTACAAAGCGGTCATTGAGGGCGGGACCTATGCCGGCCCGGCGACGCTTTTCGGACGCCAGTACATGACCCACTATGAGCCGATCAAAGATGCTGCCGGCAAAGTGGTTGGTTTGGCTTTTGTGGGTATGGACTTCAGCAACTTTCTGAAGCAACTTAAAGACACCATCCGTGCGATGAAAGTCGGTGAAACCGGCTATTTTTATGTGCTGGACGCCCGCACAGGCCCTAATTTGGGCAACCTGATTGTTCACCCGGCCCAAGAGGGCAAAAACATTCTGGATTCCAAAGACTCCAGTGGCCGTGAGTTCATCAAAGAAATCCTTGAGCAAAAGAACGGGACTATCCGTTACCCCTGGAGAAATGCGGAGCTCGGCGACGCCTCAGCGCGCGAGAAGGTAGTGGCCTTCAGCCACTTGAAGTCTCTCAACTGGGTGATCGCTGGCGGTGCCTATGTGGATGAGTTCACTGCAGAGGTGCGTCAAATTCGAAACATCTTTGGTGCGGCGGGCGTGGGCATGGTGCTGTTAACGGCCGTTGTGTTGTTTGTGATGGTGAAGCGTTTGGTAACGACGCCCTTGCAGCAGGTGCAGCTCGCCGCCAGCCAGATCGCCAGCGGTGACTTGACAGTGCAGATCAAGGCCCAGAGCCAGGATGAAATCGGGCGCCTAGTCGAAGCAATCAACCAAATCGGCTCAGGCTTGGCTGGCGTCGTGTCATCGGTGCGAGAGGGGTCTGAGAGTGTGGCCAATGCCAGCTCCGAAATTGCTCAAGGGAACCACGATTTGTCGATGCGCACCGAGCAGCAAGCCAGCGCGCTGCAGCAGACGGCCAGCAGCATGGCCACCCTAAGCAGTACCGTGAATCACAACGTGGACAACGCCCGCCACGCTAACCAGTTGGCAGTAAACGCCTCCGACGTGGCCTTGCGCGGTGGCCAGGTGATGGACCAAGTGGTGGAGACCATGAAGGGCATCAACCAGTCTTCGGCGCGGATTGCCGACATCATCGGTGTGATCGATGGCATCGCCTTCCAAACCAACATCTTGGCTTTGAATGCTGCCGTTGAAGCTGCGCGCGCTGGTGAGCAGGGCCGTGGCTTTGCGGTGGTGGCCAGCGAGGTTCGCTCACTGGCAGGCCGAAGCGCCGAGGCGGCCAAAGAGATCAAGGGCCTGATTGATGACAGCGTCGGACGTGTGGAGCAGGGCACCAAGCTCGTGAACCAGGCGGGTGAGACGATGACCGAGGTAGTGGCGTCCATCCGGCGGGTGAACGACATCATGGGCGAGATTACGGCGGCGAGCTCCGAGCAGAGCGCCGGTGTGCACCAAGTGAGCGACGCGGTGAACCAGATGGACCAGACCACCCAACAGAACGCCGCACTGGTCGAGCAAATGGCCGCTGCAGCAAGCAGCTTGCGCAATCAGGCTGGCGAGTTGGTCAACACCGTGGCCGTGTTCCGGACCGGCAACGATGCCGGTCACGCGTCCACCCGCTTACTTTCGCATTAAGGTACTTTTTCCGAACAGAGACTCGATCAAATCCACCGCCACTTCGGCGGTGCGATTGCGCTCATCGAGCGCGGGGTTCAGTTCGAATACGTCCAAGCTTGCCATGCGCCCGGTGTCTGCAATCATTTCCATGCAGAGCTGCGCTTCGCGGTAGGTGGGGCCACCCCGCACGGTGGTGCCTACGCCGGGTGCGATGTCGGGGTCCAGAAAGTCGACATCAAAGCTCACATGCAGATGGGTGTAGCTGTCCATCAGCGCGAGGGCCAGCTCTATGGCGGAGCGCATGCCCATCTCGTCGATGTAGCGCATGTCGAACACTTCAATGTTCTGCTCGTGCACGAAGCGCTTTTCACCTTCATCCACGCGACGGATACCGATTTGCCGCACCCACTTGGGCGAGATGGCCGGCACTTGTCCGCCGATCTCGATCAGCTCTTGCGGGCCAAAACCGCACAGGCAGGCCACCGGCATGCCATGGATGTTGCCGCTCGGGGTGAGCGTGTTGGTATTGAAGTCGGCATGGGCGTCCAGCCACAGTACCCGCAGCTTTTTGCCGGTGTCGCGGCAGTGGCGAGCCACGGCGCTGATCGAGCCGATACCCAGGCAGTGGTCTCCGCCCAGCACGATGGGCATGCGCCCGTCTTGCAACTCCGCGTATACCGCGTCATGCAGGCTGCGGTTCCACGCAGTCACTTCAGGCAAATGGCGATAACCGTTGACAGGGGGCTGCCACGGGTTGTTGGGCCCGCTGAGGTTGCCGGTGTCACGGACCTCGAGTCCGTGACTCTGCAAAACGTGGTGAATGCCCGCCACCCGCAAGGCCTCAGGCCCCATGCTGGCGCCGCGGCTGCCGGCGCCGATGTCGGTTGGAGCGCCAATCAGGCTGATGAGTCGGTTCATGGTGTTTGCAGTTGGAAAACAGGGAGCCGCTCGCCGACCAGCAGGCCGCGAGCGTTGCGAATTTCGGCGGCACGCCACGGCTTCAAAGCGGCGCGCTGCGCGTCGTCGAGCCAGCCGAGTTGGTCGAGCACCTCCACACTGGCCGCAAACAGGGCGGGCTTGTTGCCATCGATGATCTTGAGGGCAAAAGCCTCGCCCCGACTTTTGCTGCCCACCACCTGCACACCATCTGCACCGACCTTGCTCACCCAGTCGCCTCTGCCCACGCGCATGAAGTCCAGGTCGTTACGCCCTGTGCCGCTCACCATCTCGGGGTAGGCGGTCATGGCTTCGCTCAAGAGTGCAAAGCTGTCACCAAACTCGGCATCCTGCGCGCCACTAGCCAAGCGCGCATAGCCGGTCGCCAGTTTAGAAAGGGGCATCGCAAAGTTGGGCGCAGAGCATCCGTCAATGCCGCGCGGCATGTCTTGCACGTCCATGCCGACGGCGCGGGCCACATCGCGGGCAATGGCTTGCTGCAGCGGATGGTCGGGGGCGGTGTAGTCGTCCAATGGCAAGTCATGCTGCACGCAATAGGCTACAAAGCCGGCGTGCTTGCCGCTGCAGTTGTTGTGGGCCTCGGTGTAGGTGGCGCCCTCGGGGGCGCCTTTGTCAAAGTAGGTGAACAGCAGTGGCACATGGCAGCCGCAGCGTAGGGTTTGGTAGGTGTTGCCCGATTTGCCCAACATGCTTACGGCTGCATCCACATGCATGGTTTCGCCGTTGTGGCTGGCGCAGAGCAGGGCGTTTTCAGACTGGGTGAAGCCGAAAGTCGCGGGGCCACCCGCTTCGACAAAAGGCAGGGCTTGCAGCGCCTTCAGGGTGGACCGGGTAAAGGTCACCAAGTGCGGGTCACCGGCAAAGGCCGTCAGTTGGCCGAGGCGGTTGGTCACAGCGACCGCGCCGAAATGCAGGCACTCGGGGGTGCCGCCGCGGGTAAGTTGGATCAGGGGTGTGAGGTTCAAGTGCGTGTCTCTCCTGCACACGAGCGTATCCGAATTTGCGCATTCCCTTGCTCGGGCTGTCTATACTGAAACGCTATCTACATTGCCAACCTCTGCATAGCCCATGCTTACCTCCGAACAGAAAATCCGCTACGCGGAAGACGGCTACCTGATCCTCCGCGACTTCAAATCCAAGGCCGAGATTGCAGCCCTGCGCGCGCGGGCAGAAGCCATCGTGGACGCCTTTGACCCGGCGGAGAGCCGCACCATCTTCACCACCAATGAGCAGGCGCGCAAGGTGGACCATTACTTTTTGAACTCGGCCGATCGCATCAGCTGCTTTTTCGAAGAAGAGGCGTTCGATGCAGCCGGTGCTTTGCGGCAGGCCAAGGCGCTCTCGATCAACAAAATCGGCCATGCCATGCACGACAAGGACCCGGTGTTCGAAGCCTTTTCGCACGGACCTGCGTTGGCAGAGTTGGCGGCCGATCTCGGGCTGACCCAGCCGCAAGTCTGGCAGTCGATGTACATCTTCAAGCAACCCGGCATCGGTGGCGAAGTGGGCTGGCACCAGGACGCCACCTTTTTTGACACCACTCCGATCAGCGTGACCACCTTCTGGTTCGCCCTCGAAGACGCCACTTTGAGCAACGGTTGCCTGTGGACCGAGCCCGGAGGCCACCGGGGCCCCCGGGGCGTGTTACGGGAGCGCTTTGAGCGCCACGGGGATGTGGTCACTATGAACAAGCTCGATGCCACGCCGTGGCCAGCCAGCAATGTCAATGCGGTGCCCCTCGAGGTTCAGGCCGGCGCTTTGGTGGTGTTCCATGGCTTGCTGCCGCACTACAGTGCACCGAACCGCTCTGCTGTCTCCCGCCATGCCTACACCCTGCATGTGACCGACGCGAGCACCACCTATGCCGCGAGTAACTGGCTGCAGCGCAGCGCAGCGGACCCGGTGCGGGGTTTTGTGGTTTGAATGCTATGTAATTCATAGCTGCTGGCGCATTATTTACAAGGGCTAGCTGCCTGTTTGGCTTGTTTTTAGAGCCGCAGCGCTCCGCGAGCCGGGCGGTAAGCGCAACACCATGTTGCAAAACACCGCCAATTAGCGCTTTTCAAGCCGCGGCGGCTGTGCGACATTTGGCTCTTGCGTGTGTCAGGAGGGCCCGATGAACCACCCAGTCTTTGCAGTTGCCCTGTGCGCCAGCTTGACGAGCCAGGCCTTTGGCCAGGAGGCCATCTCCCTGACTCGCCTGCCCTCGGGTGCGGCCCCTTCGCTCAATCAATCGGACCGCAGTTTGCTCGACGAGGCGGTGGCGGAGCGCAAGTCGATCGGCCTGCTACTGCACAACACCGTGGTGGCCTTTGATACCCGGTATGACGGTACTCACAAAAAGATAGGGGTGGCCTTGACCTCGTTCAGCAACAGCCCCTTGGAGCTGGCCTACGACCCCACGGGCAAAAGCCTGATCGCCCAATGGCGCTCGGTCTACACCACGGCGGCCGGTCAGTCTTTTCAGTACCAAGCGTTTGTGGGCGAGTCCGGGGCGATCAACTTCGTTGTCAGTTCGAAGTTCTGATTCCCTCGCTAAAAACGTGGCAGGTCGGGGTGTTTGAGCTTGCCGCCGCGCACCAGCTCTTTGCCGTATTCGGCGCAGCGCTGCAACGTGGGAATGACCTTGCCCGGGTTGAGTAGCCCCTGCGGGTCGAAGGCGGCCTTCAGTGCAAACATCTGGGCGTTTTCTTCGGCGCTGAACTGCACGCACATGCTGTTGAGCTTCTCGATCCCCACGCCATGCTCGCCAGTTACCGTGCCGCCCATGGCCACGCTGGCCTCCAGAATTTCGGCGCCAAACAGCTCGCAACGGCGTAGCTGGTCAGGGTCGTTCGCATCAAACAAGATCAGCGGGTGCAGGTTGCCGTCGCCGGCATGGAACACGTTGGCGCAGCGCAGTTGGTATTTCTTCTCCATCTCGGCAATCGCCAGCAGGATGTCGGCCAGTCGCGCGCGAGGAATCGTGCTGTCCATGCACATGTAGTCGGGGCTGATGCGGCCGCTGGCGGGGAAGGCGTTTTTGCGCCCGCTCCAGAAGCGCAGGCGTTCGGCCTCGCTGTTGCTCACTGCAATGCCGGTGGCGCCGGCGGCGCGCAGCACCTCGCTCATGCGGCCGATTTCTTCTTCCACCTCTTCGGGTGTGCCGTCGCTCTCACAGAGCAGAATCGCTTCGGCGCTCAGGTCATAGCCCGCGTGCACAAAGTCTTCCACCGCGGCGGTCATGGGCTTGTCCATCATTTCCAGCCCGGCGGGGATGATGCCGGCGGCAATCACCGCAGCCACCGCATCGCCCGCTTTGCGCAGGTCGTCAAAACTGGCCATGATGCAGCGGGCCAGTTGGGGCTTGGGCACCAGCTTGACGGTGACCTCGGTGGTCACGGCCAGCATGCCCTCGCTGCCGACCACCACGCTCATCAGGTCGTAGCCGGGCGCATCGAGCGCATCGCCACCAAATTCGATGGGTTCACCTTCCATGGTGAAGCCGCGCACCTTGAGCACGTTGTGCAGCGTCAGGCCGTATTTCAGGCAGTGCACGCCGCCGGAGTTCTCGGCTACGTTGCCGCCAATCGTGCAGGCAATCTGGCTGCTGGGGTCCGGCGCGTAATACAAACCGTAAGGGGCGGCCGCTTCGCTGATGGCCAGGTTGCGCACGCCGCACTGCACCACCGCCGTGCGGCTGCGCTTGTCCACTTTCAGAATCTTGTTGAACTTGGCCAGCGAGAGCGTCACGCCCATGGCATGGGGCATGGCACCACCGGACAAGCCGGTGCCCGCGCCGCGCGCCACCACTGGCACATTCAAGCCGTGGCACACCCGCAGCACTGCCGCCACTTGGTCTTCGGTTTCCGGCAGGGCCACCAGCAAGGGGCGCTGGCGGTAGGCGGTCAGGCCGTCGCACTCATAGGGCGTGGTGTCTTCCGTTTGGTAGAGCAGGGCGTGCTTGGGTAAATGAGCCTCCAGCGCAGGCAATATCTGCGTGAGTAGCTCTCTTTTTTGTAGCATTTTCCGGGCGGTTGGATCTAGTGGGGCGTTCATGGGGGCTATCCGGTGCTGAAAGGGCGGTGTCGTGGAACCTCACTCTAAAAGAAAGCGGAGCCCCGTGGTGTGAAGAAACTTGCAGCGCTGTGTGAAAAAGGTCCCCGTAGGGACCTCCGGGGCGACTAACCCACCGCTTTTTTGAGCCACTCGGCAAAGGCCGCCACTTCCCAGCGGTCCATGGCGCCGGTGCGCCAGCACAGGTAGTGCGCGTGGGGGCTGGGTGCATTGTGGGCATACAACCGCACCAGCGAGCCGTTGTCCAGCCAGGGTGCACCCAGCTTGAGGCGGATCAGGCCCACGCCCATGCCGGCGGCGGCTCCATCGCACATGAGGCCGATGTCGTTGAACTGCGAGCCCTCCACCGGCTCCGGCCAGTCCAGCCCGTTAGCGGCAAACCAGGTGCGCCAGGGCTCCAGCGGGCTGCGCAACAGGGGCAGGTTGGCCAGGTCTTGCGGCGTCTCAAACGGGCCGTGCTCCCGCACAAAAGCGGGTGAGGCCAAGGGCGTGATCTCGTCCTTCATGAGGCACACATGCTCCATGTCGGCATAGCGGCCGGCGCCGAAGCGCACCATCAGGTCGGCATCTTCAGCCACCACATCCAGCAAGGGGATGGACACCTGCAGCGTCAGGTCGATTTCGGGGTAGGCGTCGGTGAACTGGCGCAGCCGCGGGATCAGGATGGAGCGCGAAAACGTGGGTGTGACCGCCAAGCGGAGTTTGCGCTTGCCCGGTGCCGCAGCCGCGCTGGGGAACTTTTGCAGGATGGCAAGGCCTTCGCGCACATGGGCCAGGTATTCGCTGCCCTCGGTGGTCAGCGAAAAGTCTGCCCGGCCGAACAGCTTGGTGCCGATGATTTGCTCCAGCTGCCGCACCCGGTGGCTCACGGCGCTGGGGGTGACAAACAACTCTTCTGCCGCCAGGGTGACCGAGCGCAGGCGCGCCAGGGCTTCAAAGGTCAACAGGCACTGAATCGGGGGGATGCGGGAGGCGCTCATGGCGGGGATGATGCCACTGAACCCTTGCGCCATTCCACCCCTTCAAAGAGTCGCACCCCCGCACAGCCAGCTTGCGGCAAGGTTCACCCGTTAGGATTCCGTATCCCCTGCCATGCACGGTCCCCGCTTTGATGGCTTGTTTGCTATATTTTTAGTAGCTGTTTGCGCATATTCCGCGGGCGCTAATGCTTGATTTGGTATTAAAGACTTTGAAGAAAACCGACTCATCGACCCGGCCACCTGCTGTGAAATCCAAGCCAGCGGCTGCGCGCCTGCGTAAGCTGCCTGTGCCTGAGCTGACACCGGTAGAGCCTGTAGATACCAGCTACTTGCGCACCTTGGTGGGCTACAACGCCCGCCGCGCGTCCCTTGCGATCATTGAGTCTTTCATGGTGCGTATGGCGCCCTATGACCTGAAGGTGGTGGACTTCTCGGTGCTCTCCCTGGTGGCCCACAACCCGGGCATTACGTCCCGCCAGTTGTGCGCGGCGCTCAACGTGCTGCCGCCCAACTTGGTAGGCCTGATTGCCACCCTGGAGCGGCGTGGCCTGATCGAACGCCTGCCCCACCCGAGTGACGGCCGGGCCATGGGGGTGCACCTCACGCCCCAAGGCGTTGAGCTGATGATGCAGGCCGAGCAAACGGCATTCGATCTGGAGATGGATGCCACCTCCCGCCTGACGGACGCAGAGCGCAAAACCCTGATCCGCCTGCTGCAAAAGGTCTACACCCCGGCCGGCTGAGCGCTGCTTTACTCGCCAGCTACCGCCGTGGGGTCCAAGCGCAGCAGACGCACCGCGTTGTCTTTCAGGATGCCGGGCATTACCTCGGGCTTGAAGCCTGCTTCTTGGAAGTCTTTCATCCAGCGCTCCGGGGTGATGAGCGGGTAATCCGAGCCGAACAAGACACGGTCTTTGAGCAAGGTGTTGGCGTATTGCACCAGTTGCTTGGGAAAGTATTTGGGGCTCCAGCCGGAGAGGTCGATCCACACATTGGGCTTGTGGGTGGCCACGCTCAAGGCCTCGTCTTGCCAGGGGAAGCTGGGGTGGGCCATGACGATTTGCATGTCCGGGAAGTCGATGGCCACATCGTCCAGGTGCATCGGGTTGCTGTACTCCAGCCGTAGCCCGCCGCCGCAGCGCATACCGCTGCCGATGCCACTGTGGCCGGTATGAAAAATGGCGGGCATGCCGTATTCGGCAATTACCTCGTAGATGGGCCAGGCCATCTTGTCGTAGGGGTGGTAAGCCTGCACCGTGGGGTGGAACTTGAAGCCCTTGATGCCGTGCTCCTCGATCAGCTTGCGCGCCTCGCGCGCGCCCATCTTGCCTTTGTGCGGGTCGATGCTGGCAAAGGCCGTCATCATGTCGCTATTGGCTTTGGCGGCTTCGGCGATCTCTTCATTGGGAATGCGGCGACGGCCCATTTTGGACTCCGCGTCCACGGTGAACATGACCAAGCCGATTTTCTGTTCGCGGTAATACGCCACGGTTTCTGCAATTGTGGGGCGTCGCCCGTTTTTGAAGTACTTGTCGGCGGCGCGGTCGTACTCCTCGCCGTAGTTGTCAAACGGGTTCCAGCAACTCACTTCTGCGTGGGTGTGGATATCGATAGCGCGCAGGTTTTTGTAGTCCATGGTTGTCTCCTGTTAGTTGTCTTTGGACGCACGGTGGCAGCCTCCCTGACTGCGGGCTTCCGGGGAAGAGAGCCAAGGGAAACTACTTAGAAAAAGTACGTTCAAGTGACTTGATTTGGTTATTAACTATAACCAAAATCAGGTCATGATGAAAACTTTTACGCAACACCCCGAACTCCATTTCGAACGCCTCGGCGAGGAACAGGAAGTGGCGGTGATCCGCCTGACCCGTGGCGCCAAGCGCAATGCCTTGAATGACGGACTCATCCTCGCGCTGCGCAATCTGTTCGAAAACATGCCCGATGGCGTGCGATCCGCTGTGATCGCCGGTGAGGGGCCCCATTTCTGCGCCGGTCTGGACTTGAGTGAGCTCAAAGAGCGTGATGCCGGACAGGGCTTGCACCATTCCCGCATGTGGCATGCCGCGTTGGAGCGTGTGCAATACGGCCCCGTTCCGGTGATTGCAGCTCTGCAAGGCGCTGTGGTCGGCGGCGGCTTGGAGTTGGCAAGCGCTTGCCACATTCGTGTGGCGGATGCTTCTGCGTTCTATGCCTTGCCGGAGGGCTCCCGCGGGATTTTTGTGGGTGGCGGCGGTGCGGTGCGCATTCCCAAATTGATCGGTGCAGCCCGCATGACCGACATGATGCTCACCGGCCGTGTGTACAACGCGCAGGATGGCGAGCGAATCGGTCTTGCGCAGTATCTGGTGCCAGAGGGCACTGCATTTGACAAAGCGGTGGAACTGGCCGTGCGGGTTGCGCAGAACGCACCGCTGACGAACTACGCCTTGATGCACGCCTTGCCGCGGATTGCAGAGCAGCCGGCCGACCAAGGTTTCTTCACCGAGGCCATGATGGCGGCCATCGCCCAGAGCGCACCGGAAGCCAAGACCCGTCTGAACGACTTTTTGGAAGGCCGTGCCGCCAAGGTGCGCAAGCAGGACTGAGGCCATGAGCGACATGCAACTCTCCACCCCGCGTTTCCGGGAAACCAAATTCGGCGTCACCCGCATCACCGTCACCGACGGCGCGCCTGGCGTTCGCTATTTGCAAGCCGATCTGGCATTGGGCGCCTACGCCCGCCGGATTGCGGACTACCTCGTGCATTGGGCGGAGATCACGCCGGAGCAAACCTTTCTGGCCCGGCGCCAGCAGATGCCGGATGGCTCGACTGGAGAGTGGCAGCACATCACTTATGCGCAAGCGCTGGAAAGCGCCCGCAGCATCGGGCAGGCGCTGTTGGAGCGGGGTTTGAGCTCGGAACGGCCAGTCGTCATCCTGAGCGAGAACAGCCTCGAGCACGCCATGATGGCGCTGGGTTGCCTGTATGCCGGCGTGCCCTATTGTCCGGTGTCACCTGCCTATGCCACCGTAAGCCAGGATTACGAGAAGCTGCGCCATGTGATGGATACCCTGACCCCGGGGCTGGTCTTCGTGGCAGATGCAAGCCGCTATGGCGCAGGCGTTGCCGCCACGGTCGGGCCTGATGTAGAGGTGGTGGCTGCATCTGGGCAGATGCAAGACCGGGTGGCAACTTCTTATGCGTCCCTGTTGGCCACGACGGCTACGCCTGCGGTAGACGCAGCCATGCACGCCACCGGCCCGGGCACCATCGTGAAGTTCTTGTTCACCAGCGGTTCCACCAAGCTGCCCAAGCCGGTCATTAATACCCAGCGCATGTGGTGTGCCAACCTGCAGCAGATATCCCTGTCGCTGCCCGTGTTTGCCGAAGCGCCGCCGGTGTTGGTGGACTGGCTGCCTTGGAATCACACGTTTGGTGGCAACCACAACTTCGGGCTTACGCTGCAACACGGCGGCACGCTCTACATCGACGACGGCAAGCCTACGCCGGCCCTGATCGGGGAGACACTTCGTAACCTGCGCGAGATCGCACCAACGGTGTATTTCAACGTGCCCACCGGCTTCGAGATGATTGCATCTGCCATGGAGTCTGATGCGCAGTTGCGCACGACCCTGCTGTCGCGCTTGAAGGTGTTCTTCTATTCCGGTGCAGGGTTGTCTCAGGCCGTCTGGGACAAGCTCCACGCTATCCAGGAGTCCGCCATCGGCGAGCGCATTGTGATGGCCACTGGCTTGGGCATGACTGAGTCATCGCCCTCCGCGATGTTTGTCAACAGCCCGGATGTGGCCTCTGGCGATATTGGCGTCCCAGTGCCGGGCATGACGCTCAAGTTGGTCGACGTGGATGGCAAAACCGAGGTGCGCTACCGCGGGCCCAACGTGACCCCCGGCTATTGGCGCACCGAAGCGGCCACGCGGGATGCGTTTGATGAGGAAGGCTATCTGTGCACTGGCGATGCGGTGAAGTGGATCAGCGAGTCTGATATCCACCGTGGTCTGCGCTTTGATGGCCGAATCGCGGAGGACTTCAAGCTTTCTACGGGTACCTTTGTCAGCGTGGGCCCCATGCGCGCCAAGATCGTGGTGTCGGGCGCGCCCTACATCCAAGACGCGGTGATTACCGGACTGAACCGCCACGAAGTCGGGGCGCTGCTGTTCTTGTCTGCCGCTTGCCGTGATGTCGCGAGCCTTCCGGCGGATGCGCCTTGGGCGGATGTGGTCCAGAGTGCGCCAGTGCGCCAGCGCATAGAGGCCGTTATCGACCAGCTGGCCCGCGAAGCCACAGGCAGTGCCAGCCGCATTGCCCGCGCATTGCTGATGGTGGAACCACCGTCCGCCGAAAAAGGCGAGATCACAGACAAGGGCTCGCTGAACCAACGGGCTGTCTTGAAACACCGCCACACCTTGGTTGAGGGGCTGCACGACGACGCCCTGCCTTTCATCATCAAACCCAAAGCCTGAGTGCGCCTCAGCCCAGGAAAAAGACATGCATATTCAAGGACAAACCGCACTGGTGACCGGTGCAGCATCGGGTTTAGGTGAGGCGACTGCCCGCGAGCTGGCCAAACTGGGCGCGAAAGTCGCTGTGCTGGACATCAATGAAGCACAAGCAGAAACCGTGGCGTCCGCGATCCGGGCAGAGTTCGGTGAGGACCGTGCCATCGCGCTGCGTTGCGACATCACGCAGACCGGCAGCGTGCAAGCTGCTTTAGATGCATCCGAACGCGCCTTGGGTGCCGCGCGCATCCTGATGAACGTAGCCGGCATCGGCAGCGCCAAGCGCGTGGTGCAGCGGGATGGAACAGCAGCGCCCTTGGAGGACTTTGCGCGTGTGGTGTCTATCAACCTCATAGGCGCGTACAACATAAGCCGTTTGTTCGCAGCAGCGTGCAGCAAGTTGGCCCCTTTGGAGAACGGCGAGCGTGGCGTGATGATGTTCACGGCATCGGTCGCCGCGTTTGATGGCCAAGTGGGCCAGCAGGCCTACAGCGCATCCAAAGGCGGTCTGGTCGGCATGACGCTGCCCATGGCCCGAGACCTTGCGCAGCATGCGATTCGGGTGTGCACGGTAGCCCCCGGCTTATTTGCTACGCCTTTGATGAATGAGTTGCCGGAGGCCGTGCAGCAGTCCCTGGCCGCCAGCATCCCCTTTCCGCCCCGTTTGGGTAAGCCGCAAGAGTTCGCTGAACTGGCCTGCCACATCGTGACCAATGGACACCTCAATGGCGAGGTGATCCGGCTCGATGGCGCGCTGCGCATGGCGCCGCGCTAACTCCCCATCATTTCTTTCCCTGTGCAACCTGCCAATTAAAAATAGGAGACAACCATGTTCACTCGCAGGCAACTCATTCAGGTCTTGGGCAGCAGCGCTGCTTTGGGCGCGCTGGTTCCACTCACTGCGCAAGCGCAGGTAGACCAAGTCAAGGTGTACTTCGGTTTCCCGCCGGGCAGTTCCGGCGACACCGTCGCGCGGCGGGTCGCGGAAAAGTGGGCGGGTACGCCCTTCAGTAAAAACGCAGGCATTGTTGAAAACAAGCCCGGCGCTGGCGGTCGTATCGCCCTCGAGGCCCTCAAAAGCGCGCCGGCCGATGGCTCTGTGCTGGCGCTCTCGCAGGTGTCAGCGCTTGCGAACTATCCGCACATCTTCAACAAGATGCCCTATACCGACAAAGACTTTGCCCCTGTCTCCATCGCAGCCATCATGCACCACGGCCTGGCCGTGGGCCCCATGGTGCCTGCCAATGTCCGGACAGTGAAGGATTTCCTGGCGTGGGCCAAGGCCAACCCCAAAGACGCGAGTTACGGTTCGCCCGGTGCGGGCTCCACACCGCATTTCATTGGCGCTTTGCTGGGCATCAACAGCGGCGTGGACCTCCGGCATGTGCCCTATCGCGGCTCGGTGCCCGGCGTGACCGATCTGGTGGGTGGTCAAGTGGCCGCCATGGTGACGCCGCACGGCGACTACCTGGCCAATTACAAGGCGGGCAAGTTGCGCATTCTGGCGACCTCCGGTCCCAACCGCTCGCCCTACGCACCCGAGGTCCCCACTTTTGCAGAGCAGGGCTTCCCGGAGCTGACGACCGAAGAGTGGTTCGGTTTCTATGCGCCTGCAAATACTCCGAAGTCAGTGGTGATGGCTGCCAATACGGCGATCAACGCAGCCTTGAAAGAAAAATCGGTCATCGATAGCTTGGCGCTGGTCGGCTTGATTCCCCGCGGCTCCACGCCTGAAGAGCAAGCCCGCTGGCAAAAATCAGAGTTCGATACCTGGGGGCCCTTGATCAAGAAAATTGGATTCACCGCCGATTCCTGAGATCCGGGAAAGTAGGGGGAAACGCTCTATCGAGAAGAAGAGGCGTCAGTAGAATGGCCCTCTTTTTCTTTCGGGAGTTGTCCTGTGTCTGATGCCCTCGCCGTACTCCCGCAGTACCTACTCCCCAAAAAAGCCCTTACGGCGTTTGCCGGTCTGGTGGCTGGCGCGCGCGGGGGTAAGGCTACAACGGCGCTGATTCGCTGGTTCATCGGCAAATACAAAGTCAACATGGCGGAAGCCGCCAATCCGGACCCCGCTGCGTACCCGACCTTCAACGAGTTTTTTACCCGCGCTTTGAAGCCCGGTGTCCGCCCTCTGGCACACGCACCCTTTGTGTGCCCTGTGGATGGTGCGATCAGCCAGTTCGGTGCGATCGACAAGGACCAGATATTCCAGGCCAAGGGTCACCACTACAGCAGCACGGCCCTGGTGGGTGGTGATGCCGGGTTGGCCGCTCAGTTCGACCACGGCACCTTCGCCACCATCTACCTCAGCCCGCGCGACTACCACCGCATCCACATGCCCTGTGACGGTGAATTGCGCCGCATGATCTATGTGCCGGGCGATCTGTTTTCAGTAAACCCCACGACAGCCCGCGGTGTGCCTGGCCTGTTTGCACGCAACGAGCGGGTGGTCTGCGTGTTCGATTCGCCCCATGGGGAGTTTGTGTTGACCTTGGTGGGAGCCACCGTGGTCGGCAGCATGGCGACCACCTGGCATGGTGTGGTGAATCCCCCCCGTTTGCCACAGGTGACGGAGTGGCACTACGAGCCGGGCAACGTAGTTCTCAAGCAAGGCGATGAGATGGGCCGTTTCTTGCTTGGTTCTACCGTTGTTTTGCTGTTTCGCAAAGATGCGCTGAACTTCAACCCCGAATGGTCGCCCGCCAAACCCGTACAGCTGGGTGAAAGCATGGGTATTTAATCGAGCGGACGGGGCTGAAATTCAGTATCCTGAGTTTTTTGAAACCCCACAGAGGGCTTGCCATGAGTAACGCTGACGTCGTACCCGAATCTTCTGCTTCTGTCGTTGGAAGCGGTGAGCCCCCTGAGTCGGTTCCTTACCGCCGCACGCGCATCGCTGCGCTGGACCGCTTGACGGTCCGCGCGACCTTGTGGATGGCGTTTGCCAGCATGCTGTTGGGCGCGGTGGTGATCGGGGTGTTCTCTCTTTTCCAGATGGGACGCTTGAACGCCTCCACCAAGGTGATTTACGAGCAGGAATACGCCGCTGGCCAGGCTGCCGAAGAGGCTCGTAGCCTGATTCTCCGCGCCAGCCGCGCCCAGACGCAGCTGCTGACGGCTACCACGGCAGCCGAGCGGGGCACCTTGGGCGCTGCGATTGAAACCAGCCTGGCGGATACTGCCAAGCGCTTGGACATCATCAAAGGCCTGTCTGACTCTGAGGAAGCCACGGCTACCAGCCAACAGCTGATGGATGCCATGGGCAGCTGGACCAAACGCCAACGTGCTTACATTGCGCTGGTGAAAGAGCAGCCCCTTGATCTCGTGCAGATGAGTACCGATGTGCCCACCGAGGATGCCCGCTTACTCAACGACACCCGCAAGTTGGAAAAGCTGGTCGACTCTTTGGTAGAGCAACGCGCACAGTCGGCCAAGGCCACGATTGAAATGGCAGGCCAGATTTACCAGTCCTCGCAAATGTGGGTCGTCGGCATCATGCTGCTGCTACTCGTGTTGTCGCTCGTGATCAGCGCTTGGGTTACCGGACGCTTGTCCCGCCAGTTGGGTGGGGAGCCTGCCTATGCCAAGTCCATCGCCAGCCGTATCGCAGATGGTGATCTGACCATGCAAATCCGGCTGGCCCCCAAAGACAACGACAGTCTGCTGTATTCGCTGCGCGACATGCAGACGAAGCTCTCCGACACCATGCGCGACATCGCCGACAGCTCCAAGCAAGTGGCCAATGCCTCGCGCGAGATCTCCATGGGCAACCTCGATTTGTCCCAGCGCACCGAGCAGCAAAGCGCCTCTTTGGAGAAAACCAGCACCAACGTGGAGCAGATGGCATCGCTGACCCGGCGTTATGCCGAGAGCGCTGCGGAAGCTGCACAGCTCTCGGGCAATGCCAGCCGCTCCGCCCGCTTGGGTGGAGAAGTGGTGGCCGATGTGATTCGTACCATGGAGAAGATCAGCAAGAGCACCCAGGCTATCCACGGCAATATCAGTGTGATTGAGGGAATCGCCTTTCAGACCAACATCCTGGCGCTTAATGCGGCGGTTGAGGCCGCGCACGCCGGCGAGCAGGGGCGTGGATTTGCTGTGGTTGCGCAGGAGGTGCGCTCACTGGCCGAACGCAGTGCCAAAGCAGCCCGCGAAATCAATGCGCTGATCGAGGAGTCCACCCGCCAAGTCACCGAAGGTGCAGAACTCGCCAGCAAGGCGGGCCAAACCATCAGCGAAATGGCAGAAACTGTCCAGCAAACCAGTGCTGTGATGGACGAGATCTCAGGCGCTTCGGCTCAGCAGAACCACGGTATTGAAGAGATCAACCGTGCGGTTGCGCAGTTGGATGACAGCACCCAGCAAAACGCCGCGCTGGTGGAAGAAGCCGCCGCTGCAGCGCAATCGCTGGATGAGCAAGCGCAGTCGTTGGATCAGTTGGTCGGGCGCTTCCACTTACGAAATTAAGCTCTGGTTGGCACCAACAAAAACGGCGGCCATGGCCGCCGTTTTCTATTTCCGGTGTCGTTAGCGGAAGATCACCGTCTTGTGGCCGTTGAGCAGCACGCGGTGTTCGCTGTGCCACTTGACCGCGCGTGCCAACACTTGGCTTTCGGTGTCGCGGCCTAGCGTGGTCAGGTCTTCTACGGTGCGGCTGTGGTCCACACGGGCCACATCTTGCTCAATGATCGGGCCTTCGTCCAGGTCCGCGGTGACATAGTGGGCGGTTGCGCCGATCAGTTTCACGCCGCGGTCATGGGCTTGGTAGTACGGCTTGGCACCCTTGAAGCTGGGCAAAAAGCTGTGATGGATATTGATGGCACGGCCATTGAGTTGTTGGCACATGTTGTCGCTCAGGATCTGCATGTAACGGGCCAACACCACCAGTTCAGCGCCTTCTGCCTCAACGATCTCGAGCTGCTTTGCCTCGGCCTGCTCTTTGGTCGCGGCAGTCACCGGGATGTGGTGGAAGGGCACGTTGTAGCTGGCAGCGAGTTGGTAAAACTCGCGGTGGTTGGACACTATGGCCCGGATGTCTAGTGGCAGCAAACCGCTTTTCCAGCGGAACAGCAAGTCGTTCAGGCAATGCCCTTCCTTGCTGACCATGATGACGGTGCGCACCGGCTGTGCCTGGGTATGCAGGCTCCATTGCAGCTGCAAGGTTTGTCCCAAGGTGCCGATCTGGGCTTTCAACTCATCCGCACTGAGCGAGTCGCAACTGAACTGCACCCGCATAAAAAACAATCCAGTGTCGTGGTCGTTGTACTGGGCTGCTTCTTCAATGTTGCCACCGCGTTCCAGCAAAAAACCCGAAACAGCATGGACAAGCCCCAGGCGGTCGGGGCAGGAAAACGTAAGAATATAGGTCTGGCTCATCTCCCGATTGTCGCAGTTCCGCGCAACCGGGGCAGAGCCGCCGGCAATGTCCCGAGTCAGTGAATCTGCACCGGCGTTTGCGCCAGCTCGGCATATTGCTCCAGGGTGTCTTCCACTTCCTCTTGGGTGGGCGTGTTGACTTGCCAAGCCATGATGTGCTGCTGGAAGAGTTCGGCCCAAGAGCCGTCCAGGTACACCTCCTTGTTGGAGCGTTTGTCCACAATTTCGAAGCCGTGGCGCGCCAGGCTCGGTACGCCCAAGGGGTAGCGCTCGTTTTTTTCCGGTGCCTGACCCTCGGCCTCGCCATTGGCGAGCATGTGGGTGACGGAGAAAGAATCGGAGTCGTAGAGCGTTTGCATAGGTGTTACCTGAGAGATGAACCGTAAATGGATGCCATCTGCACCGTGTCAAGAGTAGCAGCAAAAACGCGCCCGCGTGGGAACCTCAGCGGAATTGGGTATTTGCCCCCACTAAATCAAGGTAATCCCCGTTGGCCTCGGTAATGCGTATCCGCACCGGTACGTAGTGCGGGGTGGGCGCGTACCAGAGCTCCAGGCGCTGCTTGCGCTCTGCCGTGGGTTCATGGGTGAGCTTGATGGCCTGAAGCATCCCGCTTGGCAGCTTGACAGTCTCCGGTGCGGAAGGGTGAAAGCTCCATTGCTCGGCATACCGGTCACCGATCGCTTGCATGCTGATGGCTTTTCCCGAGGTGGCAGTTGTACCGGCTCCGCCCAACAGACTGGCGAGTTGCATGAACACACTGAGTTGGTCTTGGGCACCGCGCTGCAAAGGGGCATTCGGAGTGCCCGCGCTAAAGCGGACGCGACTGGTATCCCGCTCGAGGTAGGCAAATATCTCGGCCTGGCCTATTTTTTGGCTGCCAAACTTTTCCGGCTCTAGTCCGCTGGGGGTGAGCTTGCCGGTGCTGGTCCAGGCCTGCAGCGTCAGTCCGAACTTGCGAACCAGCAACTGTGTCTGGTAATTCTTGCCATCGCGCGTCCAGACCAGCTCCGCAGTGGCGCTGTAAGCAGTGGTCCCCAAACGCCCGATGACGTCATAGGACATTCGCACAGAGGGTGGCGGTTCGTAGACTACGGTGACCGGCGGCGAGGTCTCTGTGGGGCTGGTCTGGGACCATGAAGTGCTCGTCCACACGGCTGCGAGCGCCAGAATGGCGCGTCGGGTAAGGGGAGTAGATGGGGTAAGTGGCACAGGTGCGTCGCTTCTTAAAGGGGTTGGCTGCCGGTCCAGACCATGTCGAGCACGTTGCCGTTGGGTTCGGACAGTCGGATGTGGGCGGGCATGTAGGCCAGTTGGGGTGCTAGCCAGATTTCTGCTTTGGTGCTGTATTCCCCCGTGGGTTCGCGAGTGAGTTTGATGGCTTGCATATTGCCGCCCGGAACGCTGATGCGATCTTCTGCTGACACCACAAAAGTCCAGGTTTCCGCTTGCCTCGGGCCGATAGTCTGGAACGACAGCGAATCGCCAGCGCCGAACCGGTTGGGCTCACCGGCCCACATGCTCGCCAGTTGCATGAACACACTCATATGGTCTTGCGCCCCTGGTAGCAGCGGGGCGGGCGCTGAGTTGGCGCTAAAAATCACGCGGCCTTCTTCACGCACAAAGTGCGACGCGACTTCTGCGCGACGAAAGCCTTTTTCGCCGAATCGCGCAGGTGCCAGGCCGGCCACGGTTAACGCGCCTTTGCTGTTCCATTGCCGCAAACTCAGCATGAATTTGGTGACATTCAGGCTGGCTTGGTAGGCGGCGCCGTCGTGTCGCCACGCAATCGTTGCGCTCACCACGTTTTGTTGGCCGTCAGTCAGTCCGCTCACGTCGTAGTGGAGTTGCATTGGCGGTGGAAATGCAAAGCGCAAAGGCCGCTCGGTGCTCTTGGCGGGCGCGGTGGGCAGTGCCGCAGGATCAGGGGCCTCAGCGGCGCTGTCTGTGGCTTTGTCCAGACTTGCCGGCTCACTGGAGGGGGCTGCGGTGTCGACCTGTTCACCTGGCGAGTCTTCGGGCGGCGCAGTGGCCGCGCTGTCGCTTGCAGGCGTTGCGCCGGCACCGCTGGCGGTATCGCTATTGACGGCCACGCCAATGTCGGTGTGACGGGGGGCTGCGGCTGCAGGCCGCGTGCGTGCCACGACAGGGGCTGCCGCGGGCGGCGGGGTGTCCGGTTCGACCTGGCTTGCAATCACCCGGGTTGACAATGATGGCAGGAGCATAGGGGGCGCATCCACTGCGCTGCTTTCAGCCAGCCACGGCATGGTGGACGCAAAGCCGCCTAGCAAACTCCAGTGCAACACCAGCACCAAGACCCCCAGGGCTACGAGGTGCCAAGGGCGTCGGCGCAGAGGCGCTGAGGTGGCGTAATCGGTGGCCATCATGGTGTGTAGAACGTTGCGCGGCAGTGTACGGTAGACACAAGTGTGCGCGGGCTTTGCAAACCCAGCGAAAATGCGCGCATGAAACTCGCCACCTACCAGGACGGTACCCGTGACGGCCAATTGGTCGTGGTCTCGCGGGACCTGAGTCAGGCCCATTACGCCACCCATATTGCCAACCGATTGCAGCAGGTGCTGGATGACTGGAATTACCTTGCCCCGGCTTTGGAGGAGGTCTACACCCAGCTCAACCAGGGGCGGGCGCGTCACGCGTTCACCTTTGACCCGGCCCAGTGCATGGCGCCCTTGCCACGGGCATATCAGTGGCTTGATGGCTCTGCTTATCTGAACCATGTGGAGTTGGTGCGCAAAGCCCGGGGCGCGGAGATGCCCGAGAGCGCACAGACCGACCCCTTGATGTACCAAGGCGGAAGCGACGACTTGGCGGGCCCGCATGCCGATATCGTTTGCGCCAGCGAGGCCTGGGGCGCGGACTTCGAGGCGGAGCTCGCCGTGGTGACTGGCGATGTGCCCATGGGCTGCGCCTCAGACCGTGCCTTGGATGCAGTCCGCCTGATCGCGCTGGTCAACGATGTGACCCTGCGCAACCTCGTACCCGATGAGCTGGCTAAGGGCTTCGGATTTGTACAGAGCAAACCCGCGACCGCATTTGCGCCTGTCATGGTCACCCCGGACGAACTGGGCGATGCCTGGGCCCGCGGCCGGGTGCACCTGCCGGTGCAGTGCATATGGAACGGCCGCAAAGTCGGGCTCTGCGAGGCCGGGTCCGACATGCATTTCCACTTCGGTCAGCTCATTGCGCACGCGGCCAAAACCCGGCGCCTGCGGGCCGGCAGCATCATCGGCTCGGGCACCATCAGCAACAAAGGGGTGGCGCGCAAGAACCGCACAGACTGGCCCAATGGCTACAGCTGTATCGCCGAAAAGCGCGCCATGGAAATCCTGCAAGACGGCAAGCCCACCACGGAGTACATGAAGTTCGGCGACACCATCCGCATCGAGGTCAAAGGCCGCGATGGCGCCAGTGTGTTCGGCGCCATCCTGCAAGAACTCGTACCGGCGGAAGGCCGGCCGCGGGCTGCGGCTCAGACCAGCGCTGTCACCCCAGAATCCACCATTACCGATGCGTCTCCAGATGCATCTCCAGAAACCACCCTAGAGAACTCCGAATGAAAACACGTGCCGCCGTTGCCTGGAAAGCAGGCCAACCCCTCACCATCGAAACCGTGGACCTGCAAGGCCCCAAGTTCGGCGAAGTGCTCGTCGAAATCAAGGCTACCGGCATCTGCCACACCGACTATTACACACTGAGCGGTGCCGACCCTGAAGGCATCTTCCCCGCCATCCTGGGCCACGAAGGCGCGGGCATTGTGGTGGACGTGGGCCCGGGCGTGACCAGCCTCAAAAAGGGCGATCATGTCATTCCGCTCTACACCCCCGAGTGCCGCCAGTGCAAGTTCTGCCTGTCCCGCAAAACCAATTTGTGCCAGCTGATTCGCGGCACCCAGGGCAAGGGCCTGATGCCCGACGCCACCAGCCGCTTCAGCCTGAATGGCGACCCCATTTTTCACTACATGGGCACCAGCACCTTCAGCAACTACACCGTGGCGCCTGAAATCAGTCTCGCCAAAATCCGTGACGACGCTCCCTTTGACAAGGTTTGCTACATCGGCTGCGGCGTGACCACTGGCATCGGTGCAGTGATCTTCACCGCCAAGGTGGAAGCCGGCGCCAACGCCGTGGTCTTTGGCTTGGGCGGCATCGGCCTGAACGTCATCCAGGGCCTGAAGATGGTGGGCGCGGACAAGATCATCGGTGTAGACCTAAACCCTGAGCGCGAGGCCATGGCACGCAGCTTCGGCATGACCCACTTCCTGAACCCGAAAGACATCGAAGCCGCAGGCGGCAACACCGTGGACGCTATCGTTCAATTGACCGATGGCGGGGCCGACTACAGCTTCGAGTGCATCGGCAACACCAAGGTTATGCGCCAGGCGCTGGAGTGCACCCATAAAGGCTGGGGCCAGAGCATCATCATCGGCGTGGCGGAAGCCGGTGCCGAAATCTCTACACGCCCTTTCCAGCTGGTCACCGGCCGCGAATGGAAGGGCTCTGCCTTTGGTGGCGCGCGCGGCCGCACCGATGTGCCCAAGATCGTGGACTGGTACATGGAAGGCAAGATCAACATCGACAGCCTGATCACCCACACCATGCCGCTGGAAGACATCAACAAGGGCTTCGATTTGATGAAGCGCGGCGAGTCGATCCGCGGCGTCGTGATTTATTGATGAAAAGTGCTGCTGGCGCAGGTAATGCTTGCGCTGGTAGCTACTCCTTTGATAGCAAATAATGCAAAACCTCCACTTTGAACTGCTGAGCGAGCACGCGTGCTTCGGCGGCGTGCAGCGCTTTTACAAGCACGCCTCGGCAGAAATCGGGCTATCGATGCGCTTCGGCGTGTTTCTGCCGCCCCAGGTATCGGCAGGGCCGGTGCCTGCGCTGGTGTTTCTGGCGGGGCTGACCTGTTCTGAGGAAACCTTTGCTTTCAAGGCCGGTGCCCAGCGGGTGGCTGCCGAGTTGGGCCTCGCACTGATCACCCCGGACACCAGCCCGCGTGGTGCGGGGCTGGCGGGCGAGGCTGAGCATTGGGACTTTGGCGTGGGCGCAGGCTTTTACCTCGATGCCACCCAAGCCCCTTGGAGTGGCCACTGGCGCATGGAGAGCTATTTGATCGGCGAGCTGTTGCCGCAGATTGCCCGGGAGTTGCCGGTCGATGCCGCCCGTGTCGGCTTGAGCGGGCACTCCATGGGCGGCCATGGCGCCCTGACTCTGGCGCAACGCCACCCCGGCATGTTCAAAACCCTGTCGGCGCTGGCTCCGATTTGCGCCCCCACCCAGTGCCTCTGGGGCAAAAAGGCGTTGAGCGGGTATTTGGGGCCGGACGAGAGCCTGTGGGCCGCGCACGACGCCAGCGCCCTGATGGCCGCACAAACCGCTGCGCCGTACCCCGGCGGCATTCTGGTGGACCAGGGGCTGGCAGACAAGTTTTTGGACGAGCAGCTGTACCCGCAGGCCCTCGAGGCCGCGTGTGCCCTCGTCGGGCAGCCGCTTACCTTGCGCCGTCATGCGGGCTACGACCACGGGTACTACTTCATCAGTACCTTTATTGAAGACCATGTGCGGCACCACGCCGCGGGGCTGGCGGGCTAAGCAAAACGTGGATCAGCTGGCTGCGGCGACCTGCTGCACAAAGGTTTTGATGCCGCGCAGCATCATTTCAATCGCCACGGACACTAGCACCAGACCCATCAGGCGCTCTGCCGCCACGACCAGTCGGTCGCCGATGATGCGCTGAATCCGCTCGGCCGATACCAGCACAACGGCGCTGACCAGCATGGTCACGCAGAGCGCGCCGATCCACTCCATGCGGCGGTCGGGCTGTTGGGACACGAGCAGTAGCACCGTGGCCAGGGCCGAGGGGCCGGCCACCGCGGGAATAGCTAGCGGCACGATCAAGGGCTCGGTCTTGATTTCGCTCTCCGTTGTGCTCGGTGGAGGAAACACCATGCGCAGCGCAATCAGGAAAAGAATCACGCCGCCGCCGATCTGCAAGGACAGCTCGCTCAAATTCATCACCCGCAAAAAGCTCTCGCCCACAAACATGAAGGTCAGTAGCAGGGTGAAAGCGATCAGGATTTCCCGCAGGATCACCTTGTGCCGCCGCTCTGGCGCGACGTGTTTGAGCGCGTTGGCAAAGATGGGAATGTTGCCAATCGGATCCGTGATCAGGATCAGCAGAATGGTCGCAGAGGCGAAGGTGTAGTTCATCATGGCGTGTACCGTCGGGAGTGCCCGCGTGTTCGAAATAGCGCCAGAGAATAACAGCCAGCGCCGCCGGCTCGGTGGGGCGCGATTTGCCTGGAAAAGCGTAGATATTGATCAAGCTTGGGGCGATGCTGCCGACCCACTTTTGTGGGCTCGTACATAATTGCCATCCATGTCCTCCCTCCAATCCTTGCGCCAGGCACGCTCCGTCATCCGTTGGATGTTGGTGTGGTTGGCGGTCGCTTCACCCGTGGTGAACCCGCAGGCGCTCACCTTGGTGTGCACCACGGCCGGCGCCGTCAAGCTGGTGTCCGGCAGCGATGACACCGGCACCCAGCCCATGGTCCATGCGCTGGACTGCGTGCTGTGCTTGTCTGCAGGTGCGCCGCCGTCTGTCTTCCCTGGGGCGGTATCGCCCGAAACCCCTCCTGCCGTCCGGCCGATGGCCGCCTTCCGGCACTTCACCCCTCAAGATGCCGACCCCGCGTCGGCCCGCGGCCCCCCGCTTTGGTCTAAGTCCGTCGGCAGCTTATGGCTGCCCGGCTGGCGGCTCTCGCTTTTCATTCGTTTTTTGTGAGTCAGGTGTGCCTTGCCGTGCGTGTTAGCACCGGGCTACGCCGATCTTGTTGAGGTGTGGTATGGTTCGTTTTGCTATTAAATTGGTAGCTGCTTGCGCAATGATGACGGGCGCTAGTGCTGTTTTTTCTCATTTAACTTTGGCCGACAAGGCTGCAGCGGCCGGCGCGGGCTACCGGGCGGTTTTGCGGGTTGGGCATGGCTGCGCCGGTGCGGCCACCACGGCGATCACCGTGACAATCCCTTCCGGGTTCACCAGCGCGCAGCCCTTGGTCAAGCCGGGTTGGGTGGTGAGCACCAAAATCGGCAAGCTCGAGCAGTCTTATGAAGCCCATGGCAAAACCTACATCGAGGGCGTGCAGGAAATCACCTGGACCGCTAAAGGCGCTGAAAACGCGCTTCCCGATGCGTTTGCCGATGAGTTCGTATTCCGTGGCACTACCCCGAAAAAGCCGGGCACTCTGTGGTTCAAGGTTGTGCAAGCCTGCGACAAAGGCAGCAACGCCTGGGTCGAGATTCCTGCTGCCGGTAAGGATGCACACCAATTGAAATCCCCCGCAGCCCGTTTGGATGTGCTGGATGTACAGGCCGGTGGCGGTCACGCCCACTAATTTTTACCAGGAGTGTTTATGACGTTTTCCCGTTGGACCCTGACTGCAGCGTTGACTGCCGGATTCACCCTGATGGCCACAGGTGCCATGGCACAAGGCGCGGAGGTGCAAAACGCGTGGGTGCGTGCAATCGTACAAGGCCAGAAGGCCACTGGTGCCTTCATGACCCTGACCGCGCCCTCGGCATCCAAGCTGGTGGGCGTGAGTTCCCCCGTGGCTGGTGTCGCCGAGGTGCATGAGATGAAGATGGACGGCGATGTCATGAAAATGCGTGCCATCCCAGTTTTGGATTTGCCAGCTGGTAAAGCCGTGGAGCTCAAGCCCGGCGGTTACCACTTGATGCTGATGGATCTAAAACTGCCTTTGCAAAAAGACACTACCATTCCCATCACCCTCGTGTTCAAAGACGCGAAGGGCGTGGAAACCAAGAAAGAGCTCAAGCTGCCGGTCTCGCAAACTGCCCCCGCTGGAGCGGCAGCTGGAGGTATGCACGGTGACCACGGTGCCATGGGGCACGGGGCGACCTCGGCACCCAAAGGCACTGATGCCGAGCAAATTGCTGCGGTCATGAAGAAGCAGTTTGACCGCCCGGACGCGCCTTTGGCGGTGGCTCCGGTCACTGTGTTGGGCAACTACGCCGTAGCCGGGTGGATCCAGGCCAGCAAAGGTGGCCGTGCATTGATGCAAAAGGGTGCCAAGGGCTGGTTTATTTCGGTTTGTGCTGGTGATGGACTGAAGGATGCCAAGGTATTGCAAACCTCTGGCATGAACGCCGATCAGGCGATTAAGCTTGCCGCCGCCGTGAAAGCTGCCGAAGCAAAACTGAGCAAAGACCAATTGGCTTTGTTTGCAAGTTTTGAGGGAATGGTCAAAGTTGGAGCTGATGAGCAGGGCGCCCACAGCAAGTACCCCATGCCCGCCGGACACAAACACGGAGCTCACTAAATGAAGAATTGGAAGAAATGGGGCGCCTTGGTCGCCGTTGCTAGCGGGGGGGGGCATGGGTAAGTGCCCAAGAGGCAGCCCCTGTGAAGTCGTTGGCGACGGTGGAAGTGCGTGACTCGGTGGAGTTTCCAGTCCGCCTGCCTGCGAGAAACGTTGCCACAGGAACAGATGCTGCCAACATCGACGTTCCATTTGCTGTGTCAAACGTGCCTCAGGAGCTCGTGAACAGCCAAGGCGGTCGAACACTACAAGACGCCTTGCGCAACGTGCCGGGCGCGCAAGCGGATTCCGGCTTCAACGGCGTTCACACGCAGTTTTTTGTGATGCGGGGGTCTATTGCCGATAGCGGGACAGGCTCCAACCGGGTATTGCGAGACGGTGTACGTTTGTCCAATTACCCGTTTGTGAGTGCGTTCGTTGTGAGTGTGGATGTATTGCGTGGCCCCGGAGCGGCGCTTGGATTGCGGAGTGAGCCGGGTGGCACCGTGAACCTGATGAGTAAACAGCCAGAGCTGGCAAATTTTGGCTCGGTCCGTGCCTCGGTGGGGGGCTCTGGGGCCATGGGGCTATCGGCAGATATCAACCGGGTGCTGTCGGAAGAACATGAGCTGGCTGCCCGATTGGTCCTTACCCGTTCTGCGGCCAGCGAGTGGCGCCACACCCCTGACAAGCTCGATGGCGTCAAACTGGGCGTTGCGCAATCGGATGGAAGCCGCTACCGCCTGCGCGTCAATGCGGAGGCCACAAATCAGACCTACCAACCTGATTACGGTATCCCCTCGCTCAATGGCAGCCCCATCGATGTGCCGCGCGACCGGCAGTATGGTGAACCATGGGACAACTCCATGACCCAAAACCGTATCGTGGATATCCATGCGGACTTCGCATGGATCGCTGACACCCGGTTGAAGGTGGATTTGACGCACTTGGAGGCGCGCTCAACCTCAATCAAGAGCGGGCTCATCGGCAACATGAAGAATGCCAGCGGTCTTTGGGGGCGGTTCGCCGCCTATGAGCCCGGAACAGACCGGCTTATTGATTCGGTGGCCACCACCGTGGAAGGCAAATACAACGGGGGCAAGTTCCAGCACACGTTCATGCTCGGTGCCGATTACTACCGGGAAACGCTGCACCAGCCCTCACTGACGATCCCTGCCGCCAACAGCCCGGACATCAACGTTTTTGATCCCGTGTTCGGTTTGGTGAAGGCGCCAAGCACCGTGCTAGCGGCGGGCGCAACCACCCGTCAAAATTTGGAAAGCGTGGCGCTGTCCGTTCAAGATCAAGTCGTTTGGGGTGACTGGGCGGCCATCGCGGGGTTGCGGTTCGTACAACAGGACTTTATGTTCGGAACCACGGGTACGAAGTCAGTGGTGGAGAGCCGGTGGCTGCCGAAGTTGGGTGTACTGCGCAAGCTCTCGGAGGTCGACAGTGTGTATGCCAACGCCGCTATGGGCATGTCACCCAACCAGGTGTCATCCTCAAGCAATCAGTCGCTACCGTCGCGAGATAGCAAGCAGCTGGAGGTGGGTTGGAAGTCGCTGTGGAATGGTGGTGCTTTGGCATCCGACATTGCCGTGTATCAGCTCGACCAAACCAACATGATTGCTGATGACCAGACAACGGTCGCCAACGGCGACTTTACCGTCGACGGTAGTGCACGATCACGCGGTTTCGAAGCCTCGCTCTCTGGCGAACTCGCGCGTAGATTCTCGGTGAAAGTGGCTTACGCTTATACCGATTCGCAAATGTCAGAGCATCCATTGCACAAGGGCAAATTGACACCGAATGTAGCGGCTCACAGTCTGACGCTCTGGGGCCAGTACATGTGGCAACTCGACTCTGATATCCAGTCACTCACCGGGGCGGGAGTTTATGCCCAAACCAAGCGCTATGCAGACCGGGCCAACACGACGGAGCTGCCGGGTTACGCCCGCTTGGATATTACCCAAACATGGCGCAAACGCACCGGGAAAGGCAAGTCCGCAGAGCTGCAACTGGCGATTCGCAACGTGACAGATGCGAGTTACTTCGTGTCTAGCCACTTGCACGTAGCGCGTTGGGTCACACCCGCGGAAGGCCGCAATGCCTCTGTGTCTGTGAACTACACCTTTTAAGTAACGATTCACGGCACGACCATGGTCGTTCACCGAGACCCAATGCCTCATGCACTACCAGAGTTCTAAAGGACCTCATCAAGCCGGTCGCCCCTGGGCGATGTGGCTGGTGCTGTGCGTGCTGGTGTTGGGGGCGCTCGCGCCCACGGTGTCGCGTGCGCTGGTCTGGAGCACATCGGAACCTTTGCAGGAAATTTGCACCGCGGGTGGCGGTGCGATCTGGGTAAGTGCCTTACCGGATGCCACTGAGGGCGGAGCCTCAGATGGGCAGTCCCCACTTCCCTCCCTAGACCATTGCTTGTTGTGCCTGCAAGCCGCGGAGCGCAGCGCAGCCCCGCTGCCCCATCAGCCTTACCTCTTCTTGGCGCTTGGCGGAACGACGGCGCGCCCGCACCGGCAGGCGTTTTTCCTCTTCAGCAACATCCAGCGGACACCTCCCGCGCGCGGCCCACCTGCGCAAGCCTGAACATGATTGCCCTGCCGGGGCGCGCTTCTTCAAGGGCAGCATGCGTTGTATGTCTGCTCCCTAATGTTCCCGCTTTTTGGATGTTTCCCACATGTCGTCTTCTGCTGCGCCTGCGCGCGCGCCCTCGTCGTCCCGTTTCTATGCCGCCGCTTGGCGATGGCACTTCTACTCGGGCTTGTTTGTCGTTCCCTTCCTTAGCATGTTGGCGATCACCGGACTGGTGATGGTCTATTTCACCGGCTTCCAGAGCCGGCTCGGTAACCTGGTGTACGTCGAGCCGCAAAACAGCACGCAGGCCGTTACCGCTCAGGCTAAGGCGGTCCTGGACGGACTCCCTGGCGCGACCCTCAAGGAATACATCGCTCCCAAAGAAAGAGGCCTGAGCGCATGGTTTGTGGTGATGCGCAACGGCGCGACCGAGGCGGTTGCCGTGGACCCTTACACCGCTCGAGTGCTCAAGACGGTGGACAAGGAGAGCACCATTTATGCATGGGCTGAAAAAATCCACGGCACCTTGTTGGTTGGGGATGCTGGTGACCGGATTTTGGAGGTGGCCGCTGGCCTCGGTATCGTGATGATCGTGACTGGGCTCTATCTATTTTGGCCTCGCAATGGAGGTCGTTGGTCCCAGGTGTTGGTGCCTGACTGGCGAGCCAGTGGACGCCGGTGGTGGAAGTCGGTGCACTCCAGCGTCGGCTTTTGGGTCAGCACCGTTTTGTTGGCCTTCTTGTTGACCGGCATGTCGTGGACCGGCATCTGGGGCGGCAAGCTGGTGCAACCGTGGGCCACCTTTCCGGCAGCCAAATGGGATGCGGTGCCCACGTCGGATCTCACCCATGCCAGCCTGAATACGGCGGGTGGGCATGAAGTTCCTTGGGGGCTGGAGCAAACGCCTCTGCCTGTATCGGGTTCTGACGCTGGTTCTCTGGGCGTTGCTGCTGGCGAGCCTGTCAATTTGGACGGTGTTTCTGCGCTGGCCTATCGCCTCGGTTTTGCGGGCCAGTTCCATATCAACGTGCCGCAGGACGCCAAAGGGGTCTACACCATCTCTGCGGACACCATGAGCGGTGATCTCGCCAACCCGTTCAAGGACCGCACGGTCCATGTAGACCGCTACACCGGTCGCGTTTTGGCGGATGTGGGGTTTGCCGACTACTCGTTGGTTGCGAAAGCGATGGCCATCGGCATTGCGCTGCACACAGGCGATGTGGGCCTATGGAGTGCATGGGCCAACGTGCTGTTTTGCCTGGCCATTGTGTTGCTCTGCGTGAGCGGTGCGGTGATGTGGTGGGTCCGCCGCCCGCAGGGGAGCGGTCGCTTGGTTGCGCCAGCGGTGCCTGCGCAGGCGCCTTTGTGGAAAACTGGCGCACTGGTGATGGTGATCACCGGGCTGGCATTTCCATTGGCGGGCGGGGTCTTGCTGGCAGTCGTCGTTTTGGACTGGCTGCTCATTTCCCGGATTTCGGCGCTCAAGAACGCCTTGTCCTGATGGAGCCAAAGTATGGAAACCCGATTACAAACATCCGGCGATGAGCTTGCTGCCCTAGAGCTTGGCGTGGGTGCAGCCTTGACGGTCTGTCAAATGCAGAACATCTGGCGTTTGGACAGCGGCGCCATGCGCGTGGGCAATCTGCGAGTCGATGGTGAGGTCGAGCTTGTCTGCATGGCTCTTCCGGGTGACCTGGTGGGGGTGGAGTACTGGGCGGGTGAGCAGATCGCCCTGCATGCAAGTGCCGTACTACCCACCCGACTGGTGCCGGTAGACATGGGCCGAATGTCACTGGAGCTTGTGCTGCGTGAGGCGCTACTCACGGCGCGCCGGCGCAGCATGGAAATCGTAGCGGTGCGTTCGGGCCCAGTGGCGGAACGAGTTCGCTCCCTGTTGTTGCTGCTGGCCGATGCCATCAGCAATCTGCCGGACAAAGCGTTGCCAAGTATCAAGGAGACCGCCGAGCTGGTGGGCTCTTCACCAGAGACTGTGTCCCGGGTGCTCAGTCACCTGAAGCAGCTTCAGCTGCTGGTAGACCGCCGGCGTGGCAGAGGTGCTTTGGACATGGATTTGTTGAGGGATGCACGGTTCGGGGAGGGTATGACCTCCAGCGCGGTTCGTCTGCAACCGCATGCCATGCAATCAATTTAAAAAGGAATGAGTATGTTGATAAAGAATATTTGGATGCTGCTGGCGCGACTCTCCGTGGCATGGCTCGCTTGGTCTGTGATGGGGCTGGCCTCTGCAGCAACCATCGAGGTGACCGACGCGTTGGGTCGCAAAGTCAAACTGACCTCGCCGGTACAGCGTGTGGCGCTCAACTTTAATTTTGAAGAATTTACGGCGGTTGCCGGTAAAGAGGGATGGTCCAAAGTAGTGGGTATTTCGCGCACACCTTGGGAGGGCTGGCGTCCAGTCATATTTAAGCGCTATTCGGAGGTCATCCCCAACCTGCAGGCAATGCCTGATATCGGCCACTCAGATGACGGTACCTTCAGCGCTGAAAAGGTCATCGCCCTGAAGCCGGATGTGCTACTCATTGCCGAGTGGACTTACAAAGCCCTGGAGACTGCGCGTGGCCAGATTGAGGCGGCGGGCATTCCTATTGTGGTGGTGGATTACAACGCCCAACTGCTAGATCGACACCTCGCCTCTACGCGTGCCTTGGGCAAGGTAATGGGTACAGAGGCCCGAGCCGAAGAGCTGGCCAAGCTGTACGAGCGGGAGTACACCAACATCATCGCGCGCATCCCTAAAAACGCGACACGCAAAAAGGTCTACGTTGAGCTGGGTCAGGCTGGAGCTGAAACTGTGGGTAACAGTTACAGCGGCACCATGTGGGGCAAGATCATCACCACACTGGGTGCGGAGAATCTGGCCGATGGCAAGTTGCCCGGACCTTGGGGGCCTTTGAACCAAGAGGCGGTGATCGCTGCGGATCCAGATCTGGTCTTCTTTGCCGGGTCATCCTGGGTGAATCGCCCCAAGGCAGTCCGAACTGGCTACGAGGCCACTGCGGACATTACCCGCAAGAGCTTGGAAGCCTATGTTCAGCGTCCGGGATACAGCAGCATGAAGGCCGTGAAATCTGGCGAGGTTCATGCCATTGAGCACGGTCTGTGCCGCACCCTGTTTGATTTCGTAGCCATGCAGTACATCGCCAAGCGTCTGTATCCCGAGGCATTCAAGGATGTTGATCCGGACGCCTCGTTTCGTAGCTATCACGAAAAGTACCTCCCCGTGAAGTACGCCGGCGTATGGATGCTGCCCCTCAAGCCCTGATGACATCCCGTGGCGATGCGGTTGTCACGGCCTATCAGGCTGCGACCCGGCGGCGTTGGTGGGCACTCTTTTGCGCGCTAATTGTTATGGTGATCGGGGTCCTGCTGGATACGGCCACGGGGCCGGCCATGCTTCCCGTGGGGCTGGTGGCGAAGGCGGTGCTTGGGGCGCCGGTGGATGACTCTGTGCAGGCCATTGTGTGGTCTATCCGTCTGCCGGTGGCTCTGACGGCATTGGTGGTCGGTGCGTCGTTAGGGTTGTCGGGTGCCATCATGCAAACGATCTTGAACAACCCATTGGCCTCCAGCTACACCCTGGGTATTTCGGCCGGTGCGGGCTTCGGTGCGGCGTTGGTTATTGTGCTTGGTGCCTCTCTGCCTGTGCCCGAAGCGTATGCCATACCGCTGAACGCCATGCTCTTTGCCGGGCTCGCATGTGGTGGTGTTTACTTCATCGGAGGCGCACGCCGGGCGAGTGCCGAGGGTTTGGTGTTGGCGGGCATTGCGCTGCTGTTTTTGTTCCAGGCCATGACTTCGCTGCTGCAAATGGTGGCCTCCCCTGAGTCTCTGCAGCAGATCGTGTTTTGGTTATTTGGGAGCTTGCAGAAGGCCGGTTGGACCAAGTTGTGGATCATGCTCACCGTGCTTGCAGCGTGCATTCCCTGGCTGATGGCAGATGTCTGGCGGCTCACAGCGCTCAAGCTGGGGGATGCTCGTGCCAGTGCACTGGGGGTGAATGTGCGCGCGTTGCGATTGCGTTCATTCGTCTTGATTTCGGCATTGACGAGTGTGGCGGTGGCGTTTGTAGGCACCATCGGCTTTGTCGGACTGGTAGCACCGCATGTGGCACGCATGTTGGCGGGGGAGGACCAGCGCGGTTTTTTGCCGTTGTCTGCATTGTGCGGGGCCGCTCTTCTGTCACTGGCATCAGTGGCTAGCAAGACCATCTCACCCGGTGCCATATTTCCTATCGGCATCGTGACCTCCCTGATTGGAGTCCCTTTCTTTATCGGATTGGTGCTACGCACCAGGCGGGTGTACTGGTGAGCTTGACTCTTGATGGTGTAGGTGTGCAATACGGTCGCCGGATGGTCGTGCGGAGCGTGGATACATGCGCGCAGCCCGGCCGAATACTAGCGCTGGTAGGTCCTAACGGTAGCGGTAAAACCAGTCTTATTAAGGCGGTCGCGGGGCTAGTCCCTTACAGCGGGCGTATCGCGTTTGCTGGCGTTGCTGGCCGACCAAAGGCACTGGGCTACATGCCGCAGGATCAGCAAGGACCTATGGCGCTCTCGGTGGTGGAGGTCGTGCTGCTAGGGCGGCTGGATCGTCTGCATTTGCGAGTCATGGAGCAGGATCTCGACGCGGTCCGTGGTGTGCTGCGGCGCCTTGGGATTGAGCACTTGGCAGGGCGTGACGTTGGCGAGCTCAGCGGGGGGCAGCGTCAGTTGGTCTACCTGGCGCAAGCCTTGGTATCGGACCCAGAGGTGCTGCTTCTGGATGAGCCTATCAGCGCGCTGGACATTAACCACCAATTGGAGGTTTTGGAGCTCGTCGCAACGATGACTCGTGAGCGGCAACTTTGCACGGTTATGGTGCTGCATGATTTGCAGGCCACTGCGCACTATGCGGACGATGTGGTCCTACTCTCAGATGGTGCGGTGGTGGCTTGCGGCACGCCCGAGGAGGTACTGACACCGGACACCATGCGTCGTGTTTTTGGTGTGCAGATGGAGGTGCTGACCACCCAATCCGGGCGCAAGGTGTTGGTCCCAGTCGCGTTGGCCTGAAACCGCCGCTTTTTTGCACCTCACCCGGTGCAGCTTGGAGTAAGCTGTACGCAGGGCTGCATGTCCAATAGGAGCATTCATGAGCGATTCAGACACCACCGGTTTCGGCAAATTCGTGCCCGGTTTTGATTTTCTGCAAAACCTGGCCAAAGGTGCCGGCAGCAACATTCCCCAGATGCCCAACTTGGGCAACTGGGTGGCCCCGACCTTGAATGTGGAGGAGCTCGACAAGCGCATCGATGAGCTGAAAAATGTGCACTTCTGGCTGGAGCAAAACTCGCGGGCTCTGGCCGCCACCATCCAGGCGCTGGAGGTTCAGAAGATGACGCTGGCCACGCTCAAGGGCATGAATTTCAACATTGGCGACATGGCCAATGCACTCAAGCTCAAGGCGGCTGATTCGGTCTACAGCGGTGTCCAGAAAGCGACCGAGAAAGCCACCGAAACCGCAAAATCCATTGCCGAGGCTGCCACCGGCAAACTCGACAGAAAATTCGAGAGCAAGTCTGCCGATACGCCGGCCGCCAACCCGCTGGGCGACCCCCTGCAGCTGTGGGGCGCATTGACCCAGCAGTTCCAGCAGATTGCTGCCAACGCGCTCAAAGAAGCCACGAGCAAAACCGCGGTCGACATCACCAAAAACATGGCCGCCGGCTTAGCCAAAGACGCGCTGAAAACAGCCAAAGCAGCGACTAAGAAGGCGGTTGCCAAAAAAGCGGCGCCGCGCAAAGCGCCGGCCCGCAAAGCCAGCGGCCGTTAGGCCTGCGGTTCATTCATGGAGTCGGTACACCTGTGATGCGATTGTTTCCCTATGCCCACGCCACCCATCCGCAGTGGCCTGTGGCTGCCGCGCTGGTGGTGGCCCAGTTGCGTGGGCAAATGGCGCTGCCCGATTACGCGTCCCAGCCCACGCTGGCCTTGCTCTACATCACCGACCATTACGCACCCCATGCGCAAGACATTCTGGAGCACTTGAGTGGTGAGCTTCCGTTGGTCAGTGATTGGTCAGGGACGGTAGGGGTCGGGATCGCTAGCAACAACGTCGAGTATTTTGATGAGCCCGCTCTGGCTGTGATGCTGATGGAGATACCTGGCGACCAATACCGGGTGTTCTCAGGGGTTGCGCCCCTGGGGCTTGGCTTTGAGGCCCATACGGCGTTGGTGCATGCTGATGGCAGTACCGTTGATTTGGGGGATTTGCTGGAGGAAATGGCCCGCCGTACCAGCACCGGCTACCTGTTTGGCGGCCTTAGTAGCAGTCGGGGGCGGAGTGTGCAGTTTGCTGTGGCAGCCGATGGCAATTTGAAGGGTTACGGGACGGCGAGTGGCGTTTTCTCCGGGGGCCTGAGTGGGGTCGCTTTTTCCCGCGAAGTTGCGCTGGTTTCCCGGGTTACGCAAGGGTGCAGTCCAGTGTCCAAAACGCGCACGATCACTGAGGCAGATCGCAATGTGGTGATTTCCTTGGACGGCAAGCCGGCGCTGGACGTGCTTTTGGAGGATTTGGGGATCACATTGGAGCAGCCTGAAGCGGCGCTGCCCACCTTGCGGGCGACCCTAGTGGCCTTGGCTGACAGTGCTGCAGACCACGCGCCCGGCATGGTGCGCAGTACCGGCAACTTCGGAAGCGAGGTCATGGTGCGCCACATCATCGGGCTGGATCCCGGTCGCAGTGGATTCGCGGTGGCAGAGCAGATCAGCGCAGGAGCACAGTTGGCATTCTGTCGCCGCAACCGCGAGGCGGCCCGCGCAGACCTGATGCGCGTCGGCGCTGAAATCCGAGAGGAGCTGGAGCCGCATGAGTGGAGTGTTGCTGTGGCGAATGCACTGCACGCGGAAGAGGCGCTGTCGGCTCCTCACCCGGCACGCCGCATTGCGGGCGCGGTGTATGTCAGCTGCTCCGGCCGCGGTGGTCCCCATTTTGGTGCCCCTAGCGCTGAGATGCAGATCGTGCGGCGTGCATTGGGTGATGTTCCTCTGGTGGGTTTTTTTGCGGGCGGCGAGATCGCGTCTGATCAGCTGTACGGATATACCGGGGTTTTGACGGTATTTACGAATCCAGAATGAGATAACAGGAGGTTGCGATGGGGAATTGGAAGATTGGTGCCCAGCTCTATGCAGGCTTCGGCGTTTTGCTGCTCTTGATGATGCTAGTGGTTGGCCTGGCGCTCAATCGCTTGGCTGCCTTGGAGGCGGCTGCCAAAGTCATTGCCGACAACGCCTTGCCCAGCGTGCAAGAGGCCAATCATCTCAACACCCTTATTTCGGACTTCCGGGTTCTTGAAATGCAGCACGCGCTCAGTACTGAAGACGGTGCCAAGCAAGATATTGAAAAACTCCTGGAGACAACACAGGCCAATATCAAAGCAGGTCGCGAGCGCTACGAGCCGCTCATCGTCTCCGACGAGGAAAAGCGCTTGTATGAGCAGTTTGTCAAATTTCGCGCGAATTATCTCGAACTTCACAAAGACGTCAAAGAGTACTCCCGCCGCAATGATGCCATCGGGGCAGCCATGCTGCTCGAAGCTGAGTCGAGAACCATGTTTGAACGCTCGAAAGCGACACTCCAACAAATGATCGACCTCAACCGAGAGGCATCGAACGCACAAGTCAGGGGCGCTGAGGCGACCTACACCGCGGCGCGCAACACCTTGGGCGCCGTTTTGTTGGCCGCCTTGGTTTTCGGGCTGTTGATTGCAGCGGGCATTACCCGTTCCATTGCCCTTCCCCTGGGACAGGCGCTCGTGACCGCTGAGAGTGTTGCGAGTGGGAATTTGAGCGAACGTATCGACAGTCGCAGCCACGACGAAGTGGGCCAGCTGTTGCACGCCATGCATCGCATGCAGGACAGCCTGGTTCACGTCGTGGCGCAGGTGCGCCAAGCGTCAGAGGGGGTGGCGACCGCCAGCTCCGAGATCGCGCAGGGTAACCACGACCTGAGCGCCCGCACCGAAAGCCAAGCCAGCGCCCTAGAAGAAACCGCAGCCAGCATGGAGGAGCTGAACTCGGCCGTCAAACAAAACGCTGACAACGCCCGTCAGGCCAATCAGTTGGCCATGACCGCCTCCAGCGTGGCAGTACAAGGCGGTGAAGTGGTGGGCCAAGTGGTGGACACCATGAAGGGCATCAACGAGGCCAGCCGCAAGATCAGCGACATCATCAGCGTCATTGACGGCATCGCCTTCCAGACCAACATCTTGGCCCTGAATGCGGCCGTAGAAGCGGCCCGCGCGGGTGAGCAAGGCCGGGGCTTTGCGGTGGTGGCGTCGGAAGTCCGGTCTTTGGCGGGGCGCTCTGCCGAAGCGGCCAAAGAGATCAAGATGCTCATCAACGCCAGCGTGGAGCGGTTAGAGCAAGGCACCATCTTGGTGGACAAAGCTGGAGAGACCATGACCGAAGTGGTCAGCAGCATCCGCCGGGTGACGGACATCATGGGCGAGATCAGCGCGGCCAGTAACGAGCAAAGCGCCGGGGTGAACCAGGTCGGTGAGGCGGTCACCCAGATGGACCAGGCCACGCAGCAAAACGCTGCTTTGGTGGAGCAAATGGCGGCGGCGGCCAGCAGCCTCAAGAGCCAGGCCAACGACTTGGTGCAGGTCGTGGCCGTGTTCAAGCTGCCATAAAGTGCAGCGCGCCTGCCCTGACAGCCCCCAGCATCGCACGATGGGCTCCTGGTGATCGAGTTTGTAGGTGGGTAAACGATCGGTATTTAGTCACCCTGAAGCCCGGTGGTTGTACTAACATGAATCCTGACAAATCGCGTGCTTGTTTTAATTCGAAAGAGGCCTATGAAGTTCAGTCAAATGCCAGTAGCAGTGCGCCTTGCGTGGGCGTTCGGGATCGTTTTGGTGGCTATGCTGCTATCCACGGTGTTCACACTCAACAATCTGTCCAACATTCATGGCGAGTTGGAGGAGATGCAGCTGGACAACAATGTGAAGATCCGGCTGGCAACGGAGATGTCGGAGTCCGTGCATGTGGTGTCGCGTTTGATGCGCAGCGTGATTTTGCTGACCGACCCGGCAGCCAAAACAGCGGAGCTTGCAAAAATCAATGCTGCACGCGAAAAATACGACAAAGCGTGGGACACGCTGCAAAAAATGCCGACCTCAGATGAGGGCCGACGCCTGCGCGACGCCATAGCCGATGCCAGGCAAAAGGCGAGGCGCCTGAACACCGAGACTCTGGAACTCGCCGACCGAGGGAAAACGGCTGAGGCCATCGATCTGCTGTTCAGATCCGCCAATCCCGCGACCACGCAATGGCAAGTTGCCCTGGAAGAGAATATAGCCTTGCAATACGCCAATAACCAAAGCCAGTTTGAGAACGCGCAGGCCTACTACGAGTCCTCGCGCAACACGCTCATTGCCGTGAACGGCGCGTGCGTACTGCTGGCAATTTTCTTGGGTTGGCGCGTTACCCGCTCGATCACTTCGCAATTGGGGACTGAGCCTGCAGTAGCTGCCCAACTCGCAAAAAGTGTAGCCAAGGGCGACCTGAGTGTGCACATTGATCTTAAACCGGGGGACACCAGCAGCATAATGGCGCAGCTAATGCACATGCGTGACAGCTTGGTGAAAGTCGTCACGAATGTGCGGCGAGGCTCCGAAGCGGTGTCCACCGCGAGTTCCGAGATCGCGCAGGGCAACCACGACCTGAGCGCCCGCACCGAAAGCCAAGCCAGCGCCCTCGAAGAAACCGCAGCCAGCATGGAGGAGTTGGGTTCCACCGTCAAACAAAACGCTGACAACGCTCGTCAAGCCAATCAGTTGGCCATGACCGCTTCCAGCGTGGCAGTGCAGGGCGGTGAAGCGGTGGGCCAGGTGGTGGACACCATGAAAGGCATCAACGAGGCCAGCCGCAAGATCGCTGACATCATCAGCGTCATCGACGGCATCGCCTTCCAGACCAACATTCTTGCCCTCAACGCCGCGGTGGAAGCCGCCCGTGCCGGCGAGCAAGGCCGAGGCTTTGCCGTGGTGGCCTCCGAAGTGCGCTCACTCGCGGGCCGCTCGGCCGAAGCAGCCAAAGAAATCAAAATGCTCATCAATGCCAACGTAGAGCGGGTGGAGCAAGGCACCGCCCTGGTGGACAGAGCTGGAAGCACCATGACAGAAGTGGTGAGCAGCATCCGGCGAGTGACAGACATCATGGGCGAAATTAGCGCAGCCAGTCGCGAGCAAAGCGCAGGAGTCAATCAGATCGGAGAAGCGGTCATTCAGATGGACCAAGCGACCCAGCAAAATGCCGCTTTAGTGGAGGAAATGGCGGCGGCGGCCAGCAGCCTCAAGAGCCAGGCTAGTGACTTGGTGCAGGTCGTGTCCGTGTTCAAGCTTCCGGCGGCCGACCAGGGTGCAAGCCATGCCCCCAAGCCAAAGGCCGCCGAAATTAAGAGCGCTAGCGTCTTGGGCTACAAACCCGCCTCCGCACGACCTGCTGCTAAACTCGCCATCGCATCAAGCAAACCATCTCCCAAGCCAGTAGCGGCGCCCACTGTGTTAGCGGTGGCAGCGCCCAAGACCAGGACCAAAGTCACGCCGGCCGGTGGGGATGACGATTGGGAGACTTTCTAAGAAGAATGTTTCGCACGCTGCTATGCGGGATGCGCGGCTATCTATGTTTGTGGGAGCGACCATGGCCAGCGCTGCCAGGGCACCCTGCAGCGGACAAAGAGTGCAACAGCGGGCGAGCGCTAGTGTGTGCGAGCGTTCGCGGTGTACAGATCCCCAAAAGGATAGAAGGTAAAAAACCAATCTCAAACCAGGAGCAGCCAATGCATGAAGTAACTACAGCACCCCGCCTATTTGAGAGTATCAAGGCAAAATTGATTCTGAGCTATGCGGTGCTTGCAAGCGCGGTTCTGGTTGTGGCGGGCCTGGCCGCCTATGAACTGCAAGCCGGCAGCCAAAAGTTCGAGCGCCAGGTGTTGGTGATCGCTGAACAAGATTCGTTACTGGTCAGTGTGCTTGATGCCGTGAACGCCCGAGCGGTTGCGGCTCGCAACATGGTGTTGTTGGACGCCCCTGATGCTTTGGTGGTAGAAAAAAAGAAGGTAGACACTTCTTTTGAGCGTATCAAAAGAGGTTTTGCGGGCCTCGATGCGCTGCTGGCTAACGACGGCTACGCAACCCCGGCCCTGCGCAAACAGGTGGACGAGATCAAGCAAATTGAAGCCAAGTATGCGGTGGTAGCCACTGACATTGTGAACAAAGCTATGGCGGGTGATCGCGAAAGCGCGTCTCGCCAGATCGTGGTTGATTGCCGGCCTTTGCTGATCGCGCTCGTTGCAGCATCTGAGAATGCCATTGCCACAGTTCGCGCCGTGGGAGCCAACGAGGTGAAGGCTGCAACCGCACTCGGGTACGCCCAGCAATTGGAGCTTTTGGTCGTCAGTGCGGTAGCGGTGCTGCTTGCGGTGGGGCTTTCAGTCTTGATGGTTCGTAAAATTATTAAGCCAATTGCCGGTGCGGTGCGCGTTGCGCAGTCTGTGGCCTCGGGGGACCTGAGTTCGCGGATTGAAGTTCGCAGCCAAGACGAGATTGGGCAGTTATTGCGCGCCCTACGCAGCATGCAAGAGGGCTTAGCCCAGGTGGTGAGCTCCGTTCGCAGTGGCTCTGAAGCGGTTTCCAACGCCAGCGCCGAAATCGCGCAAGGCAACCACGACCTCTCTGCCCGTACCGAGAGCCAAGCCAGCGCTCTAGAGCAAACCGCCGCCAGCATGGAAGAACTCAATTCGACCGTGCAGCAAAACGCCGAGAACGCGCGCCAGGCGAACCAACTGGCCATGAGCGCCTCTACTTTTGCGGCGCATGGTGGTGAGGTGGTGGGCCAAGTTGTTGAAACCATGAAGGGTATCAACGAGGCGTCCCGCAAGATCAGCGACATCATCAGCGTCATCGACGGCATCGCATTCCAGACCAACATCCTGGCGCTGAACGCCGCAGTGGAAGCCGCCCGCGCAGGCGAACAAGGCCGGGGCTTTGCCGTAGTTGCTAGCGAAGTACGCAGCTTGGCCGGACGCAGTGCAGAAGCCGCCAAAGAAATCAAAACCCTTATCAACGCCAGCGTAGAGCGGGTAGAGCAAGGCACCGCACTGGTAGACAAAGCGGGGGAGACCATGACCGAAGTAGTCAGCAGCATCCGGCGGGCGACCGACATCATGGGCGAGATCAGCGCGGCCAGCGGCGAACAAAGTGCAGGCGTCAACCAAGTGGGCGAAGCCATCACGCAGATGGATCAAGTGACACAGCAAAACGCTGCACTGGTGGAAGAGATTGCAGCAGCGGCTAGCAGCCTCAAGAGCCAGGCAGGCGACTTGGTGCAAACGGTGGCTGTGTTCAAGCTGTGAACAAAAAGCGGACCTGGCCCCTTTGGATATTGTGCGACTAGCTATAAATTCAATAGCAAATAAAACGGGGCCAAAGGGCTCCTTTGTTGTGTAGGCTGGGGTTTAGGCCTACACCCCACGTGCGCGGTCTGCATGGAACTGCTGCACATAAGCGCCAAAGCGGCCGGCGTCTAGCGCGTCGCGCACTTCTTGCATCAGATTCAGGTAGTAATGCAGGTTGTGCACGCTGGCCAGCATCGGGCCGAGCATCTCACCGCAGCGGTCGAGGTGGTGCAGGTAGGCGCGGCTGAAGCCTTCGCGTCCGCCGTCCGCCGAGCTCACACCACTCGAGCCGGCACAGGCGTAGCAGGTGCAGGTCACGTCGAGCGGCTGCTCGTCGCTCTTGTGGCGCGCATTGCGGATCTTTAAGTCGCCGTAGCGGCTGAACAGCGTGCCGTTGCGCGCATTGCGGGTGGGCATCACGCAGTCGAACATGTCAATGCCGTTTTGCACGCCGGCAATCAGGTCTTCCGGTGTGCCCACGCCCATCAGGTAGTGCGGCTTGTGCTTGGGCAGCTTGGGGCCGATGTGCTTCAGGATGCGCATCATGTCCTCTTTGGGCTCGCCCACCGACAAACCGCCGACCGCGATGCCGGGGAAGTCCAGGGCTTCAAGCCCGGCCAGCGACTCGTCACGCAGGTGCTCAAACATGCCACCTTGCACGATGCCGAAGAGTGCATTGGGGTTGTTCAGGCGGGCGAACTCGTCCCGGCAGCGTTTGGCCCAGCGCAGGCTCAGTTCCATAGAGCTACGGGCTTCGCGCTCAGTGGTGATCTGGCCTTTAGTCTTGGTCTCTACCGACAGATAAGGGGTGCACTCGTCGAACTGCATCACGATGTCAGAGTTCAGCGTGGTCTGGATCTGCATGCTGATTTCGGGTGTCAAGAACAGCTTGTCGCCGTTGACAGGGCTGGCGAATTTCACGCCTTCTTCCGAAATCTTGCGCATTTCGCCCAGGCTCCAGACCTGAAAGCCGCCCGAGTCGGTGAGGATGGGCTTGTCCCACTTTTCGAACTGGTGCAAGCCACCGAACTTTTCGACCACGTCCAAGCCCGGGCGCATCCACAGGTGGAAGGTGTTGCCCAAGATGATCTGGGCGTTCATGTCGTGCAGGCTGCGCGGCATCACGCCTTTGACAGTGCCGTAGGTGCCCACAGGCATAAAGATAGGGGTTTCGACCACGCCATGGTTCAGTGTGAGGCGCCCGCGGCGAGCGTGGCTGCCCAAGTAGGCGCCATCGTCGGTGGCGGGGTCGTTGTTCAAAAGTTCAAATTTCAGCATGCCTCTATTGTCCGCGAAGCGCCCGCAGCGGCGCGAAGCGCGGAGTGGTCGGACGTCGCAAGCGGTGACTTGGGGGTGACCCATAGGACACGGATGTGTCACCGTTTCGTCATATCCGCGGCTTCCAATCAGCGGTCTTGGCGCGAAAGCCTCCGCAAGGTGTGGCTGTGCGCTCCCTCGCCACCGTTAGGAAAATCCATGCGTTTGCATTCCCTGTATGCGTCATTGGCGCTCAGTTTCTTGTGCGTCGCTGCCGCGCACGCTGCACAACCCCAGCAGCCACCCAAGGCTACGGCCAGTGGCCCTTACTTCAACCGCGTTGCTACTTTTGAGGCGCACCGCAATGTGCCTGTTGGGCGCAACGTCAGCAAAAAGTCGGTGGCGGAGATCGTCGCAGTCAGCGCAGATGGCATGACGCTCGCCTACACCGATGGCGAGCAAATGGGTATTGGCCTGATCGACATTCGCAATCCGGCGCAGCCCAAGCCAGCAGGTTTCTTGGCCGTAGAGGGCGAGCCCACCTCGGTGGTGATTGCCCAAGGCAAAGTGTTGGTAGCCGTCAACTCCACCAAAGACTTCACCCAACCCACCGGCCATCTGGCAGTGTTTGACCTGGCCAGCCGCAAGGCTCAAGGGACCTGCCCCTTGTTTGGCCAGCCCGATTCGATTGCCCTGGACAAGGGCGGGCGCCACGCGGTCATCGTGATGGAAAACGAGCGCGACGAAAAGCTCAACAAAGGCGCGATCCCCCAGCTACCGGGTGGCAACCTCACCATCATCCCTTTAAGCGCGACAGGCATGCCCGATTGCACCCGCGCGCACCCCGTGGCCTTGAACGGCTTGGCCGAGATTGCCCCGGGCGACGCTGAGCCCGAGTTGGTCAAGGTCAACGCCCAAGGCATCGCGGTGGTGACCCTGCAAGAAAACAACCATATCGTGTTGGTCGACGTGGCCAAACGCCAGGTCATCAAGCATTTCTCCGCCGGTGCGGTGGACTTGAAAGAGATTGATCGCACCCGCGACGGCATCATCAACCCCAGCGAGTCCGCCAAGGGCTTGCTGCGTGAGCCCGATGCCGTAGCCTGGCTGGACAACACACGCTTTGTGACCGCCAACGAGGGCGACTACAAAGGCGGCTCACGCAGCATCTCTATCTTCAACACCGATGGCAAAGTGGAGTGGGACAGCGGCAACTTCCTGGACCATGAGGCGATGCGCCTGGGCCATTACCCCGAGAGCCGCTCCGCTGCCAAAGGCAACGAGCCTGAGGGCGTCGAGGTCGGCGTGTTTGGCAAAGACACCTTGATCTTTGTAGGCTCCGAACGCTCTTCGCTGGTCACCGTGTGGCGGGACCGGGGTGCAGGCAAAGCGCCTGAATACCTGCAGGCTTTGCCCGCCGGCAGTGGCCCTGAAGGGCTGACTGCGATCCCGCAGCGCGGCTTGTTGGTGGTCGCCAGTGAAAACGATGGTGCCGCCCGTTCCAGTGTGATGATTTACCAGCAAGGCGTGGATGTGCCTGCGTACCCTACGCTCATGTCCAGCGACTCGCCCGCTGGCCCGCCCATTCCTTGGGGTGCGATCTCCGGCACCACCGCAGACCGCAAGCAACCAGGGCGCCTGTTCGCCGTGACCGACAGCGTCTACGCCACCACCCGCATTCTGGAAATCGACACGAATTTCACGTCCGCACTGATCACGAACGCGATGACCATCACCAAAGACGGCAAGCCCGTGGGCTACGACGGCGAGGGTATTGCCCAGCGCGCGGATGGCGGCTTCTGGGTAGCCTCGGAAGGTGACCCTGACAAGAAGCCTGCGCCCTTGCGCAACCTGCTATTGCGCCTGAACGCCAAGGCCGAAGTGCAAGAAGAAATCGAGTTGCCCGAGGCACTGGCCCGCCATGCCACCCGTTTTGGTTTCGAAGGCGTGACGGTTACCGGCGCCGGCGACCAGGAAGTGGTGTGGCTGGCTGTGCAGCGCGAGTGGAAGGACGACCCCAAGGGCTTCACCAAAATCTTGCGCTACACCCCTGCCACCAAAACCTGGGGCGTACTGCATTACCCATTGGAAGCCACCAAGGCCGAAGGCGGCTGGGTCGGCCTGTCAGAAATCACGGCGGTCGGCCCTGACACCTTTGTCGTGATCGAGCGAGACAACCAGTTTGGTGATTCCGCTCTAAAAACACTGCACACTTTCTCGGTGGCTGGCCTGACTGCAGCAGCTCCCGGAGATGCGAAAGTGCCGGTCGTGACCAAGCGCCTGCTGCGCAACCTAGTGCCCGACCTGCAAAAGCCCCACGGCTATGTCTTGGACAAGGTGGAGAGTTTTGCGGTGGACAGCGCGGGCCAAGCCTTTGCGATTACCGACAACGACGGTGTGGATGGCTCCAACGGCGAGACGCAGTTTATGCGCCTCGGTGTATTACCAAGCCTGCGCTGATCGGCCACCCGCGCCCAATTGGCGCGTGGGTGCTTACCTCCGCTTCAGCAGCATGGAGTCGCCGTAGCTGAAGAAGCGGTAGCCGCGCGCAATCGCGTCGCGGTACAGGCTCATCACATGGTCGTAGCCGGTGAAGGCGCTGACCAGCATCATCAGGCTGCTCTTGGGTAGGTGGAAGTTGGTGACCAGCACATCGACCAGCTTGAACTCAAAGCCGGGGGTGATGAAGATGTTGGTGTCGCCACTGGCGATGCCTGTCTTGGCCCAGCTCTCCAGCGTGCGTACGCTGGTGGTGCCCACTGCCACGATGCGCCCGCCACGTGCCTTGCCGGCGGCTATGGCTTCTTGTGTTTCAGTGGGCACGTTGTACCACTCGCTGTGCATCTGGTGTTCGGCAATGTTCTCGGTTTTGACTGGCTGGAAGGTGCCTGCGCCTACGTGCAGCGTTACATGCGCGCGGTGTACGCCCATGGCATCGAGCTGTGCAAATACACCTTCGTCAAAATGCAAGGCGGCTGTCGGTGCGGCGACCGCGCCGGGGTTTTTGGCAAACACCGTCTGGTAGCGCTGCACATCCTCCGGTGAGTCGCTGTGGGTGATGTAGGGCGGCAGGGGCACATGGCCGTGTCGCTCCATCAGGGTGTAGGGGTCATCACCTTTGTCGTTGCTCAGCACAAAGCGGTAAATCGGCCCGTCCACATTCGGCCAGCGGCCCAGCAGGGTGGCGCAGAGGCCGTCTTCCTGGCCGGGGGCACAGATCATCTTGATGGTAGCGCCCACCTCGGGCTTTTTGCTGACCCGCATGTGGGCTGCCACCTGGTTGCCGCCCAGCACGCGTTCAATCAGCAGTTCCACTTTGCCGCCGGTCGTTTTTTCGCCGAAGAGGCGGGCGTTGATGACCTTGGTGTCGTTGAACACCAGCAAGTCACCTGCACGCAGCAGGCCGGGCAGGTCCTTGAAGATGCGGTCTACCGAGGTGTCACCCGTGCCGTCCAGCAATCGGGAGCCACTGCGTTCTGTAGCGGGGTGTTGGGCAATCAGCGCTTCGGGGAGTTCAAAGTCGAAGTCGCTAAGGGCGAAGATGCGTTGTGCGTCAGAAGTTAGCAGAGACATGGTGCTTGAGGGCCGGACAGGCCCGTTCCAAGGTTGAGAGCCCATTATTTTCCCACAGCCACCATGCCAAACCTCGCCCGCAGAATAGCGAGCGGCGTGCATATGGAGATGCCCTCACAGCAGCCCCTCCTTATCGGACTCGATCCCGCAGTGGAGCCGTCTTGAAAGTCTGGAGTGGCCATTTCCATGCCTTGATATTGGCAAGAAAAGGCCAAGCTCTAGCCAAAGCGCAGGCAGTCGCTACCGGTCTATTCGATCTTGGCGCCGGAGGCTTGCACGATGCCCTTCCATTTGGCGTAGTCGGATTTGAGCAGGTTGCTGAACTGCTCTTGCTTCATGGCTTGGGGCTCTGCGCCTTGTGCGTGTATGGCCGCCTTGATGTCCGGGTTGGCGAGCAACTCGTTCACTTTGCTGTTCATCAGCGTCACCACATTGGCGGGCGTGCCGGCGGGCATGAAGAGGCCGTACCAAGTGCTCACATCAAAGTCCTTGTAGCCGGACTTGGCCAGGGTGGGCACATCGGGCAATGAAGTGCTGCGGGCGGCGGAGGTGACTGCCAGTGCGCGCAGTTTGCCGGCCTTGATCTGGGCAATGGCCGAGGGCACGGATGACACCAACAAGTCCACATTCCCGGCCAGTGCGTCCATTAGCGCGGGATTGGAGCCTTTGTAGGGAATGTGGCGGATATCGACCTTGGCAGCCTTTTCGAACAAGTTGCCAGCGAGGTGAATAGTGGTGCCGTTACCGGGCGAGCCGTAGGTAATGGTGTCGGGCGCTGCTTTGGCAGCGGCGACCACGTCCGCCAACGTCTTGAACTTGGAGTTGGCGGCGGTGGCAATCACCACCGGCGTATAGGCCACGTGGGCCACGGGCACCAGGTCTTTGGTCGGGTCCCAGGGCAGATTGCCGTAGAGCCAGGGGGCCACGACCAGGTTGTCTTTCTGGCCCATAACCATGTCATACCCTGTGGGTGCCGCCTTGATGGCCTCAGCAATGCCGATGGTGCCGCCGGCGCCGGCCTTGTTGTCAGGCACCACGGTCCACTGGAAGTTTTCGGTCAGTTTATTGGCGACCAGGCGGGACAGGATGTCGGTGCCGCCTCCAGGCGGGAAGGGAATAACCAAGCGGATGGGCTTGGACGGGTAGGCCGCGGTTTGGGCGTAAGTGGGGGCGCTGACAGCGCTGCCCAGCAGGGTGGCCACGACGGCCAGTGGTGCAATCCATTGTTTCATGTGTACTCCTCGGACGATGAGCCTGCGCTGGCAGGCAAACACCCCAGTGTAGTGCGGCACAATGCGCCCATGCCTGAAGCCAAGCCCAAAACCGAGTCGCAAAAAGCCCTCGAAAAGCTGGGCTTGCGCCGGGATATCGACCTCGCCTTGCACCTGCCCCTGCGTTACGAGGACGAAACCCGCATCGTCAAACTCAGCGATGTTCGCGACAGCTACCCGGTCCAGATTGAGGCCACGGTCACGCACCAAGAGGTGACGTACCGGCCGCGCCGCCAGCTCATCGTGACGGTGGATGACGGCACCGACACCTGCACCCTGCGTTTCTTCAGTTTCTACGGCTCGCAGCAAAAGGCGCTCGCGGTGGGCAACAAGGTGCGGGTGCGCGGCGAAGTGAAGGGCGGCTTTCTGGGGCGCACCATGTTGCACCCCAGCTTCAAGGCCGCCGGGGGGGATTTGCCGACCGCGCTCACACCGGTGTACCCCACGGTGGCGGGTTTGCCCCAGGCCTACCTGCGCAAAGCCGTGCTCTCCGGCTTGGCGCGCGCGGATTTGAGCGACACCTTTGCCCCCGGGGACTTGGAGTGGCTGCAGCATCGCCAGCATCAAAACCACCAGCAGCCCTTGTGGACACTGCGCGACGCGCTACAGTTTTTGCATCACCCCACGCCGGATGTGTCCATTGACACCCTGATGGACCACAGCCACCCCGCTTGGCAACGCCTCAAGGCCGAGGAGCTGTTGGCCCAGCAACTCAGCCAGCTGCAAAGCCGGCGCGAGCGGGCGGCGCTCAAGGCCCCGCAGCTGCAGGCGGTGGAGGGCGGTACGCTGCACGCCCGCCTGCTGGCGGCATTGCCCTTTGGCCTGACGAATGCGCAACAACGCGTGGGCGAAGAAATTGCCAAGGACATGGCACGCCGCATCCCCATGCACCGTTTGCTGCAAGGCGATGTGGGTGCCGGCAAAACGGTGGTCGCCGCCTTGGCCGCAGCTATTTGTATGGACGCGGGCTGGCAGTGCGCACTGATGGCTCCTACAGAAATCTTGGCGGAGCAGCACTTCCGCAAACTGCTGGGCTGGCTGGAGCCCTTGGGCATCACTACCGCCTGGCTCACCGGCACCCAAAAGGCCAAAGAGCGCAGGGCCATGCTGGCCTTGATCGAAAGTGGTGAAGCCCAGCTGGTGGTGGGCACCCACGCCATCATCCAGGACAAGGTGAAGTTCAAGAACCTAGCCCTGGCCATCATCGATGAGCAGCACCGCTTCGGCGTGGCGCAACGCCTGGCCCTGCGCAAAAAGATGACGGTGAGCGAGGCGGAATTGGATGCCAGCCAAGGGCACCACGGAACCGGCTCTGCCGGGCCGCAGGGTGCCGCCCCCTTGAGGGGGGAGGCGGCTACACGCAGTGAGCAAGCAACGGGGGTTGAACCTCACTTGCTGATGATGACGGCGACGCCCATCCCGCGCACGCTGGCGATGAGCTACTACGCGGACCTCGATGTCTCCACCCTGGACGAACTGCCGCCGGGGCGTACCCCGATCGTGACCAAGGTGGTGAACGATGCGCGGCGCGACGAGGTGATTGAGCGCATCCGCGCCCAGATCAGCCAGGGCCGGCAGGTCTACTGGGTGTGCCCGCTGATCGAGGAGAGCGAGGCGCTGGACCTGACCAATGCCACCCAGACCCACGCCGATCTGGCCGAGGCTCTTCAGGGTGCCACCCGTGCCGATGGCCAACCGGTGCTGATAGGGCTGCTGCACTCGCGCATGCATGTGGATGACAAAAAGGCCGTCATGGGTGCCTTCACCGCGGGGCTGATGTCGCTGCTGGTGAGCACGACGGTCATTGAAGTGGGTGTGGATGTACCCAATGCCTCGCTGATGGTGATTGAACATGCCGAGCGTTTCGGCCTCAGCCAGTTGCACCAGTTGCGCGGGCGCGTCGGACGGGGCGCTGCGGCATCGGCTTGTGTGCTGCTGTACTCCACCGGCGATGCGCCGCGGCTGGGCGAGGCAGCCAGGGAGCGGTTGAAGGCCATGGCCGAGACCAACGACGGGTTTGAGATCGCCCGCCGCGACCTGGAGATCCGCGGCCCCGGTGAGTTTTTGGGCGCCCGGCAGAGCGGCGAGGCCATGCTGCGGTTTGCTGATCTCTCGGTCGATGTGGATTTGTTGGAGTGGGCCAAGGCCGAGGCGCCCATGCTGCTCGACACCTATCCCCATCTTGCGGCCAAGCACGTGGCCCGCTGGTTGGGTGGCAAGGCTGAGTTTCTCAAGGCCTGATCGGGCTTTGCGTCATCGTGGCCCGTTAACATCGCTGCATGAGTGGACAAATGGATTGGATCTTGTGGAGTGTGGGGGCGATCTTCGTGCTGTCGATCGCGGCTTACCTCTATGCCGAGTTACAGGCCTTTTGGATGCGCACCGCGGTCACCAAAATCCCCGGAGGCCAGCGCTTCGAGGCCCATGAGTTCAGCGTCGACATGCTGCGTCGGGCGGGCAAGATACGGGTCAAGGCGCGCAAAGCCACCTACCACCAGAAGGCACGCGAAGGCCAGGCTGAGATGGAAAAACAGGGCGCGCTGGATGTGACCTTTGATGCGCTGGGCCTGCGCATCGAACTCTCCCGTATGGTGCGCACCCTTAGCAACCCCAAGTCGGGTCAGGAAGCGACCGAGCCCTCCGGCTGGCACAGCCTGGCATTTCTGGCAACCGAAGAGGATGCTGAGCTGCGCCTGGCGCCCTTGCCGAGCAAGGTTGCGGACGAATTCGTCACCTTTGCCAAGCAAATCCAGCTCTGGGTAGAGCGCCTCGAGCATCAGCGCCAAGCGCGACTGGATGCGGAAGAGGCCGCCAAGCGCGAGGCCGAGGAGGCGGCTGCGGCCAAGGCAGCACTCAAGGCCAAGGGCAAGGTCAATGCCATGACCCCCGACGAGCAAATTGCCCAATGGCGGCGTGTGGCGGGCTTTACCGGGACCACCAGTGAAGTGGGTCTGGACGGCAAGGGCGGGATCGAGTGGTTTATTGACCTCGACGCGACAGGCCGCATCACCTTGCACTCGGGTAAGCAGACGGCGCACACGACGCTGCGGGGTGCCACCGTAACCTCTTTGGGCGGTGAGCTTGAAATCAATGTGCTGGACGTCGAGGGGCATCCCGATCCCCATTCCTTCCGGGTGCTCAAAAACACGCCGCCCGATGTACGCCGCGCCTGGAAAGAGCGGATGGAAATTCTGCGCGACAGCCTCAAAAAAATGGTGCCCGCCACGACCTGATGTCGGTGGGCTGATCGCACACTATGGTTCAAACAATGGTTAGGCGCTGGCAAGCGCTGCAGGGCAATACCCGTGGGGTGTTGCTGGTCATCATGGCGATGTTGTGCTGGTCTGTCCTGGACGCCTGCAACAAGCAACTCATGGCCCAAGGGCTGGTGCCCAAGCAGGTGTTGTTTTTGCAAGCGTCCATCGTCTTGTGCATGCTGATGCCGGTGTGGGTGGCGACAAAGGGGCGAGTCGTGCGCACCAGCAAACCCCTGATTCATGTGCTGCGGGCGGGCTTCATCGTCACGTCGGCTTGGTGCGCGGCCTACGCGGTCTCGCATTTGCCGCTGGCGGAGGCGAGTGCCTTTTTAATGACCGGCTCTCTCTTTATGTTGCCTTTGGGGGTGTTCTTTTTGGGGGAGAAGCCGCATTGGCTGCGCTGGACTGGCGTGGCGGTGGGCTTCGGCGGGGTGCTGGTGATTTTGCAGCCGGGTGGGGGTGCCTTTCATCCGGCGGCATTGGTGGCTTTGCTGGGGGCGCTGATGGAGTCGATGCTGGGCATCGTCTTGAAAAAATACTCGGGCACCGAGCACCCGATCGCGGTGCTGACTTGGAGCCAGGTGGCGTGTTGGCTCACCTTTGGGCTCTTTACCGGCTTTGCACTCCCCATAGTGCCTGCAAATTTGTGGCCCTTGTTGCCGGTGGTGGGCATGGCTGCGGCGGGGATTTACCTCGGCTATTTTTTCGCCTACCGGGCGGGCGATGCGTCGGCGGTGGAGGCGGGTAGTTTTTCTTTGCTGTTGTTCAGCCCGGCGCTGGGCGCGATGTTTTTTGCAGAGACGCCGGACGCCGCGTTTTGGAGCGGCGCGGGTCTCTTGGTCTGCGGTATTGCGTTGGTCATCATCGAACCCAAGGGCCATGCGCATTGAGGGGCGGCATTGATTCAGACTATCGACCGTGGCATCATGGTTGACGATTAGGAGCCGACGGTATGACGCTGACAGAACTGAAATACATTGTGGCGGTGGCCCGTGAGCGCCATTTCGGCAAGGCAGCGGACGCCTGCTTTGTCTCCCAGCCAACGCTCTCCGTAGCGGTCAAAAAGCTCGAAGAGGAGCTGGACTGCAAGCTGTTTGAGCGCAGTGCCAATGAGGTGACGGTGACCCCGCTGGGCGAAGAAATTGTCCGGCAGGCCCAGAGTGTGCTGGAGCAGGCCGCCAACATCAAAGACATCGCCAAACGTGGCAAAGACCCCTTGGCTGGCCCCCTCAAATTGGGGGTGATTTACACGATTGCGCCTTACCTGCTGCCGGCTTTGGTGCGGCAAGTCATCACCAAGAGCCCCCAAATGCCGCTGGTGCTACAGGAGAACTTCACGGTGAAGCTGCTCGAGATGCTACGCACCGGAGAGATCGACTGCGCCATTCTGGCCGAGCCTTTTCCTGACACCGGCTTGGCGTTGGCGCCGCTGTATGACGAGCCTTTCTATGCGGCGGTACCGGCTGGGCATGCACTGGCGAAGCAAAGCTCGGTCACGGCGGAGCAACTCAAAAGCGAAACCATGCTGCTGCTGGGCAATGGCCATTGCTTTCGCGACCACGTGCTGGAGGTGTGCCCTGAATTCGCCAGGTTCTCGAGCGATGCGGAGGGTATCCGCAAGAGTTTTGAAGGCTCGTCGCTGGAGACCATCAAGCACATGGTGGCTGCCGGCATGGGGATGACACTGGTGCCCCGCCTGAGTGTGCCCAAAGAGGCGCTGGAGCCCAAAAAGCGCGGTGCAGAGCCCGGGTTCGTTAAATACCTGCCGGTCCTCGATGCCAAGCCCGATGGCAGCCCGTTGCCGCCCCCCATGCGCCGCGTGGTGTTGGCCTGGCGGCGCAGCTTTACCCGGTACGAGGCTATCGCCGCTCTGCGCAATGCCATCTACAGTTGTGAGCTGCCGGGTGTGACTCGGTTGTCATAATTTTTAATAAAAATCAACGCTAGCCCGCGCATGATGTGCGCGAGTAGCTATAAATTTAATAGTAAATAAGTGCGCGCAAAACTCTCTCTTTATCTCGACCTGATCCGTTGGAACCGGCCTGCCGGATGGCTGCTTCTCTTGTGGCCCACCTTGTCTGCCCTGTGGTTGGCCCAAGGCGGGTTTCCGGGCTGGCATTTAGTGGTGGTGTTCACCTTGGGCACGATCTTGATGCGCAGCGCCGGCTGCTGCGTGAACGACGTGGCAGACCGGGAGTTTGACAAGCACGTCAAGCGCACCGCCCAGCGCCCGGTGACCAGTGGCCGTATTTCGAGCCGCGAGGCTTTGGCCGTCGGTGGCGTGCTGGCTCTCGCCGCTTTCGGCTTGGTGCTGACGACCAATTCCGTCACGATTGCGTGGTCCTTCGCCGCGCTGGCGGTGGCCTTGGTCTACCCCTATGCCAAGCGTTATGTCTCGATGCCGCAGGCGGTGCTGGGCGTGGCGTTTAGCTTTGGCATACCCATGGCGTATGCGGCCGTAAGGGGCGACATTCCATGGCAGGCTTGGGCGCTGTTGGTGGGGAATCTGTTTTGGGTGCTGGCCTATGACACCGAATACGCCATGGTGGACCGGGACGATGACCTGCATATTGGTATGAAAACCTCTGCCATCACGCTGGGGCACTGGGATGTGCCCGCCGTCATGGCGTTTTACGTGGCCTACCTGGCCCTCTGGTCGTGGTTGGTGTTGCCTGAGCTGGGCGCTGAGTGGGGGTGGTGGCTGGGTGTTGCCGGGGCCGCGGTGCAAGTGGTTTGGCATGGCACGCTGATCCGCGACCGATCACGGGAAGGCTGTTTCAAAGCCTTCCGTTTGAACCACTGGGTAGGCTTTTCAGTGTTTGTGGGCGTTTTGCTCAGCGTCGGGCTGTAAAAAAGGCCCGGGCAGTGATGCCGCCGGGCCTTGGGTGCAGCGATGCGGGGTGGCTTACTTGGCGCTCAGGCACTCGCTCATGAACTTCTTGCGGTCATCGCCCTTCAGGTCTTTGGTCTTGGCGTCTGCATTGCAGGTCTTCATTTTGTTTTGCTGCGCGGATTTGCCACCTTCAGCCATGGCTGGTTTGGCGCTTAAGCAGTCCTTCATGAAGGCTTTGCGCTCATCGCCCTTGAGGTCTTTGGTCTTGGCATCGGCATTGCAGGTCTTCATCTTGCCTTGCTGGGCTGTTGGAGCTTTTTCGTCCGCAGCATGCGCGCCGCCTACGGCCAGAGCCAAACCCAAAGCGATATAAGAAATCAGTTGCTTCATATGGTGTCCCTTAAAAAGGCAGCGCGGCTGCCGTTGCAGAAATCCCTCAATGGGAGCCCCCAGCATACAGCCTGCCCGTGACCAGAGGGGCGGACAAAGTCACAGAAATCACAGTTTTTCGGGGCCCGTAAAATCTGGGCATGCTTACTGTCAAACACGAACTTCTGCAGGCGCTGGCCGCCTGCCTGGAAAAACTCTCTCCCGGAGCCGGCCCCAAGGCCGCCTTCGAGTCGCCCAAGGTGGCGGCCCATGGCGATTTCGCCACCACGGCGGCGATGCAATTGGCCAAGCCGCTCAAGATGAACCCACGCCAGCTCGCCGAGATCCTCCGCACCGAGCTGCTGGCCACGCCGGTGTACCAACAGTGGGTGCAAGACGTTGAAATTGCCGGCCCCGGCTTTATCAACATTCGCCTGAAGCCTGCTGCCAAGCAGGAAGCGGTGCGCGAGGTACTGGGCCAAGGCTTGCGCTTTGGCTACCAGGCGGACAGCGGCAAGCCGGTGCTGGTCGAGTTTGTGTCGGCGAACCCGACCGGTCCGCTGCACGTGGGCCACGGTCGCCAGGCGGCGCTGGGCGACGCCATTTGCAATCTGTTTGCCACCCAAGGCTACAAGGTGCACCGCGAGTTTTATTACAACGACGCCGGTGTGCAGATCGAGACGCTCACCAAGAGCACCCAATTGCGCGCCAAGGGCTTCAAGCCCGGCGACGCCTGCTGGCCCACCGACCCCGACAACCCCGAGAGCAAGGCTTTCTACAACGGCGATTACATCCAGGAGATTGCCAACGACTTCTTGGCCTGTGCGACCGTGAAAGCGGATGACCGCGAGTTCACCGCCAATGGTGATGTGGACGATTACGACAACATCCGCCAGTTTGCAGTGGCCTACTTGCGCAATGAGCAAGATAAAGATTTGCAGGCCTTCAACCTTCACTTTGACCAGTACTACCTCGAGTCCAGCCTCTACACCAGCGGCCGTGTCGAAGCGGCGGTGAACAAGCTGGTGGCCAACGGCAAAACTTATGAGCAGGACGGCGCGCTGTGGCTCCGGAGCACTGACTACGGTGACGACAAAGACCGCGTCATGCGCAAGAAGGATGGCACTTACACCTACTTCGTGCCCGATGTGGCGTACCACATTGCCAAGTGGGAGCGTGGTTTCAGCAAAGTAGTGAACATCCAGGGTACCGACCATCACGGTACGATTGCCCGGGTGCGCGCCGGCCTGCAAGCGGCCGATGTGGGCATTCCCCAAGGCTACCCCGACTACGTGTTGCACACCATGGTGCGCGTGGTCAAGGGCGGTGAAGAGGTCAAGATCAGCAAGCGCGCAGGCAGCTATGTGACGCTGCGCGACCTGATTGAGTGGACCAGCAAAGACGCAGTGCGCTTCTTCCTGCTGAGCCGCAAGCCGGACACCGAATACACCTTCGATGTGGATTTGGCAGTGGCCAAAAACAACGACAACCCCGTCTACTACGTGCAGTACGCCCATGCGCGCATCTGCTCGGTGCTGGCGAGCTGGGGCGGCGATGTGGCCTTGCTCAAGGGGGTTGACCTGTCAGCCCTAGAGAGCCCGCAAGCCCAGGCCCTGATGCTGCTGTTGGCCAAATTCCCTGAAATGCTGACCGCCGCTACCGAGGGTGAGGCGCCGCATGATGTGACTTTCTACCTGCGCGAATTGGCAGCCAGCTACCACAGCTACTACGATGCCGAACGCATTCTGGTGGATGACGAGACGGTCAAACTCGCGCGCTTGGCGTTGGTCGCTGCGACCGCGCAGGTGCTGCACAATGGCTTGGCGGTGCTGGGCGTGAGCGCTCCGCAGAAGATGTAATTTCTCTGAGAAAGCAAGGCATGAAGAACGAGCGTGGCGGAACCCTGGTCGGGTTCATCGTAGGCGTGGTGGTGGGCTTGGGCGCAGCGCTGGCGGTGGCGGTTTACGTCACCAAGGTGCCCGTGCCTTTCATGAACAAGAGCAACAGCCGCAGCGCCGACCAGGATGCTGCCGAGACCCAGAAGAACAAAAACTGGGACCCGAATGCGCCGATGTATGGCAAAAACCCGGCTGGGGCTGTGCCTGCTACCAGCGTGCCCGGACTGTCTGCATCGAGCCCAAGTGCACCGAGCAAAGTTACGGAGGCGAAGTCGCCGGCTGCCGACGCTAAAACGGATACCAAATCCGATGCAAAGTCAGAGGCGAAGACGGATACCAAGGCGGACACGAAAGCGGACGCCAAAACAGCCGCTAAGCCGGATGCCAAAGCAGACCCCAAAGCCTCTGCCGATCCTTTGGGTGATCTGGCAAAGGCCAAGGTCGCGGCTTCGGAGTCGGAGGTGTTTTCTTTCTGGGTGCAGGTGGGCTCGTTTCGTACGGCCGAGGATGCAGAAAGCCAGCGTGCCAAGCTTTCCTTGAGCGGCATTGAAACCAAAATTTCTGAGCGCGAGCTATCGGGCAAACCGGTGTTCCGGGTCCGGGTCGGTCCTTTCGAGAAGAAAGAGGATGCGGACAAGGCCAAGGAAAAGATGGACAAAGCCGGTTTGGAAACAGCGCTGGTGCGCGTACAGCGCTGAGCCCGAGCGGGAACTTTGAGCGCAGTGCTTGCTCACACAGCGCCTCTATGGAGTCTTTTTGATATGAAACGTCGTGCATTTACCCATGTCGCCGCTAGCGCCGCTTTGAGCGCCGCCGGCACTTGGTCTTCTTTGGCCCAAGCCCAGGCGAAAAAGCCAGAGGCCGGTACCGACTATCAGGTGGTAGATCCCCGCGCGCCGGTCGAAGCGCCCGCTGGAAAGATCGAGGTTGTGGAGTTCTTTTGGTACAACTGCCCGCACTGCAACGCGTTTGAGCCGGCGTTGCAGGCCTGGACCAAAAATCTTCCCAAAGACGTGTCGTTCCGTCGTGCGCCGATTGCTTTCCAGGAAAGCTTTGTTCCCCAGCAGCGCTTGTTTTACACACTCGAGGCCATGGGCCTGGTGCCCAAACTCCACGCCAAAGTGTTTGCCGCCATCCATGTGGAAAAGCAAAACCTGGCGCGGCCTGAGGCCATCGTGGAGTGGATCAGCCAACAGGGCGTGAACCGCGAGCAGTTTGTCGCGCAGTACAACTCATTCACCGTCGCAACCAAGGCCGGCAAGGCACTGCAATTACAAAACGCCTACAAGGTGGAAGGCGTGCCGGCCCTCGGTGTGGCGGGGCGTTTTTATACCGACGGCTCCATGGCCGGCAACATGCAGCGGGCCTTGCAAGTGGTCGATGCATTGATCGCCGACCAGCGCGCAGGACGCGGCTAATACCCCAGCCCTGCACTGGGCGAACCTGTGGCCCTTGGCCTCAGGTGCGGGGCTAGAATGACTTTTTTATTCACCGTCGAGGAGTCTGTCGTATGTCTAGCCAGAAGTTCCGTTTGGTCACCCGTAGCGATTTCGATGGCTTGGTGTGCGCCGTTCTCCTCAACGAATTGGACTTGATCGACGACATCAAGTTCGTCCACCCCAAGGACATGCAGGACGGCAAGATCGAGGTCTCCGACCGCGACATCACGACCAACCTGCCCTACGTGCCGGGCGTGTACTTGGCGTTTGATCACCACGAGTCCGAGACGCTGCGCAACACCGGCGAGCGGCCCAATCACATCATCCTGCCGCATGCCGATTCTGCGGCTCGCGTGGTCTATGACCACTATGGTGGTGCCAGCCGCTTCCCGGCACGCTTCCACGACATGATGGAGGCGGTGGACAAAGGCGACTCTGCCCGCTTCAGCCACGATGAAATCATGAATCCCACAGGCTGGGTGCTGCTGAATTACCTGATGGATTCGCGTACCGGCCTCGGCCGATTCCGCGAGTTCCGGGTCAGCAATTACCAGCTGATGATGGATTTGATCCAGTATTGCCGTCACCACGGTATCGAGCAGATCCTGCAGCTGCCGGACGTGGTCGAGCGGGTCGAGCTCTATTTTGAGCATGCGGCCAAAGCCAAGGAGCAGCTCTTGCGCTGCTCTACCGTGCACGGCAATCTGCTGGTGCTGGACTTGCGCAACGAGGACACCATTTACGCAGTCAACCGGTTCATGGTGTATGCCTTGTTCCCGGACACCAATATTTCCATCCACGTGCTGTGGGGTCTGCAAAAGCAAAACACGGTGTTTGCGACCGGTAAATCGATCACCAACCGCAGCTCCAAAACCCATGTTGGCGAATTGATGCTGAGCTACGGCGGCGGCGGCCATGCCAATGCCGGCACCTGCCAAGTGGATAACGCCCAGGCCGCCGACGTGCTGCAAGCACTGATCCACAAAATTAACGCAGACGGCTGAGTGCTGCGGGGTCAGGGGGTGTGAAGTGCTCGGTACAATGAGCCGAGCGCTTTTCGAGCAAGTTTCGTGCCCCTATGAAAAAAACTGTGTTGTCCCTGTCGGTTCTGCTGGTCTTGTCGGGCCTTGTGGGCAGCGTTCGCGCCGAAAAAGCGGACCGCAACAAGCCCATGAATGTGGAGTCCGACGCTTTGCGCTACGACGACCTTAAACAAGTCAGCATCTTCACGGGCAATGTGATTCTCACCAAGGGGAGCATCCTGATCCGGGGGAGCCAGATCGAGGTTCGCCAGGACCCCGAGGGCTACCAGTTCGGCTTGGTGACAGGCTCACCGGACAAGCAGGCCTTTTTTCGCCAGAAGCGCGACGGCATCGATGAGTACATCGAGGGCGAGGGCGATACGATCGAATACGACGGCAAAGCCGACACTGTGCGCTTTGTCAAAAAAGCCCAGATGCGCCGCTTGCGTGGTACCACCTTGGCGGACGAAGTGACCGGTGCGGTCATCCTCTATGAAAACCTGACGGATCGTTTCACGGTTGATGGGGCGCCGAAGACCGCCGCAGCCCCTGCAGGGCGAGTGCGTGCCATGTTGACACCTAAGCCCGAGCGGGGCACTGCGGCGCCGGCTGCCAGTGGTGCCGAACTCAAAGTAACGCCCCAAATCGAGAAGGTCGGCCAGTGAACGACCTCGTCAAAGACACCCCGGACAGCGGTGCCGGGCGGCTCGAAGCCCGCCATCTGCAAAAGTACTATGGCAAACGCCAGGTCGTGAAAGATGTGTCGCTGGCGGTTCGCACGGGCGAGGTCGTGGGTTTGCTGGGCCCCAATGGCGCGGGTAAAACCACCTCGTTTTACATGATCGTGGGTTTGCTACGGGCTAGTGCCGGAGATATCACCATCGACGGCCAAAGCATTGAGCACATGCCGATTCACCGCCGTGCCCGCCTCGGCTTGGGTTACTTGCCGCAAGAAGCCTCCATCTTCCGCAAGCTCAATGTGGAAGACAACGTGCGCGCTGTACTGGAGCTGCAACGCGACGATGCCGGAGCGCCTTTGAAGTCCGATGAAATCGAACGCCGGCTGACTGATTTGCTGCAGGAGCTCCGGGTGGAGCATTTGCGGGAATCGCCCTCGCTGGCTTTGTCCGGAGGGGAGCGACGCCGTGTGGAGATCGCTCGGGCGTTGGCGACCCGGCCCCGCTTCATTTTGTTGGATGAGCCCTTTGCGGGTATCGATCCCATTGCGGTGATCGAGATCCAACGCATCATCAACTTTCTGAAGGCCCGCGGTATCGGTGTGCTGATTACCGACCACAACGTGCGTGAGACTCTCGGTATTTGCGACCACGCGTACATCATCAGCGACGGGCATGTGCTGGCAGAGGGCACGCCCTCAGAGATCGTGAATAACGCCGATGTGCGCCGGGTGTACCTCGGTGAACATTTCAAGATGTAGATGAAACAAGGTCTCTCGCTCCGAGTTTCGCAGCACCTGGCACTCACGCCCCAGCTGCAACAATCCATTCGCCTGTTGCAGCTCTCCACCCTGGAGCTCAGCCAGGAAGTGGAGCAAATGCTGGATGAAAACCCGTTTCTGGAGCTGACCGAAGAGCGTGCCGAACGCGAGGACTTCGGGCTCGATACGGTCGATACCACCGTGAGCGAGGGCGATCGCCTGAGCGAGCAAGAGCCTGATTTTGCTATCAATTCAGTAGCTGAATACGCAAGCAGTACGAGCGCTAGCAGCTCCAATGAGGAAGAATCTTCGCCCTTGTCTGGCAGCGACGAGCCTAGCTGGGAGGGCGACGGCACGACCGAAATGACCCCGGACGATGGCGAATGGGGCGTTGACGCGAAGGCCAAAGCTAACAACCTCGACGACGACGAGCAGAAAGACGCCACCGAACTGGCGCGTTCGGGTGAGTCTTTGCAAAATTTTTTGCACCGGCAGGCGGCAGGTTTGCGCCTGAGCCCTGAGGATGCAGCGGCCCTGCGGTTTTTGATCGAGTCCCTGAACGACGACGGTTACCTGGAGGAGTCGCTGGCTGAATTGGCCCAAAGCCTGCACCCCGGTGATGAAGAGCAGCTCCACGAACTGGTGCACCACTTCACCGTCGCACGGGGCTTGTTGCACAGCCTGGAGCCGGTCGGGGTGGGCGCGCGTGACCTAGGTGAGTGCTTGCGCTTGCAGATCCAAGCCCTGTTGCAAACCGCGGATGACGATGGCGAATGGGCCCGTATCGAGGTGCTGCAGGTGGCGTTGGCGATTTGCCAACAGCCCATGGAGTTGTTGGCCCGCCGGGACATCAAGCGCCTTGTGCAGGCCGGCGTGGGGAGCGACGCACTGGTGCGCGAAGCCATTGCCCTGATTGCCCGCCTGGAGCCCAAGCCCGGTCGCCGTTTTGTAGATGTTGAGCGCAACATCGTGGTGCCCGATGTACTGGTCGTATCCATTGGCAGGGTCGGTGGTGCTGCCAAGTTCCGCGTGCAGCTTAACCCCGATGTGATGCCGCGCCTCAAGGTGCACGACATCTACGCCAATGTGCTGCGCAACCATAAAGCCAGCTCCAGCCACGCCGGTCTGCAGCAGCGGCTCCAAGAGGCGCGTTGGTTCATCAAAAACATCCAGCAGCGTTTCGACACGATTTTGCGGGTCAGCACCGCCATCGTCGAGCGACAAAAGAATTTCTTCACCCACGGTGAGCTGGCCATGCGCCCTCTGGTGCTCCGTGAAATCGCTGATGAGCTGGGCCTGCATGAGTCCACCATCAGCCGTGTCACGACCGCCAAGTACATGGCCACGCCGTTCGGCACCTTTGAGCTGAAATACTTTTTCGGCTCCGGTCTGGGCACCGAAAGCGGTGGCAATGCGTCCAGCACCGCAGTGCGGGCGCTGATCAAGCAATTTATTGCCTCCGAGAGCCCCAAAAAGCCCTTGAGCGATAACCAGATTTCCGACATGCTCAAAGAGCAGGGCATTGAATGCGCCCGGCGCACCGTGGCCAAATACCGCGAGGGGCTGAAGATTGCTCCCGCCTCACTCCGCAAAGCGCTATGAACCAATTGACTCTTTTTCTCCCCTGCGCTGCCGGCGTGGAGGACTACCTTGCCCCCGAAATTTTGCAGATCACCGGTCTGCCCCCGGGCTGCATCACCAAGCAGCGCGGCGGCGTAGCCGTGCGCACCGGATTTGAGCATGCGATGCTGCTTAACCTGTATAGCCGCTTGGCCCAACGGGTGCTGGTTTTGGTGTCGTACACCGAGTACCGCAGCGAGCAGGACTTGTACCGCGCCGCCATGCAAGTGGCCTGGGAGCGCTGGTTCACGCCGCGCGAAAGCATCAAGGTCGAGGTTACAGCGCAGCACAGCCCCTTGACCTCGTTGAACTTTGCTGCCTTGAAGGTGAAAGACGCAGTCTGCGACCGCTTCCGCGAAGTGGCGGGCGGCGTGCGCCCGGATGTGAACACCCAGTGGCCTGATGTGCGGATCTTCGCCCACCTGACCACCGACAGCTGTTCGCTCTATATCGACACCTCGGGTGAGCCCCTGTTCAAGCGCGGCTGGCGCGAAGACAAGGGCGATGCGCCGCTCAAAGAAACCCTCGCGGCCGCCATGATCGCGGCCAGCGGCTGGGCCTCGGGCGACGCCGATTTGTTACCCCTCTACGACCCCTGCTGCGGTAGCGGCACGGTGGTCATTGAAGCGGCCCAGATTGCCTGCAACATTGCAGCTGGCTCGCTGCGCCGTTTTGCGTTCGAGAAGTACAAGCCCTTCCGCTCGGAGGAGTGGGCTGCTATGAAAAAAGAAGCGGCAGAGGCAGTAATGAAGCCGGAGCCGGGCCAAAAAGCCCTGATTTATGGCAGCGATGTGTCCTTCCGCATGGTCGACTTTGCCGAGCGCAATGCGCAGCGCGCGGGCGTGGCTGATGTGATCGAGTTCCGTGGCGGTGATGCCTTGCAGCGCATGCCCCCTATTGAGGTAAGCGACACCGGTGGCGGCGTGATGTTGATCAATCCGCCCTATGGTGAACGTATCGGCATTGGCGGCGTGGCCGGCGAAGGCGAAGGTGCCCGTTTCGGCGCTCGCGAACTCGCTGAGGCTGACGATGGTGTCGACTTTTTCAACCAGCTGGCTAGCCACTGGAAGAAAAATTACAGCGGCTGGACCGCTTGGATGCTCACCCCCGATCTCAAGCTGCCCAGCAAAATGCGTCTTAAAGAGTCGCGCCGGGTGCCGATGTGGAACGGCCCGCTGGAGTGCCGTCTGTTCAAGTTCGACATGGTCAAGGGCCGGCTTGCCAAGCCTGCGACTCCGCCTGCTGATGCCTGAGATGGCGCCGGGCATTGTGCTCGACACCAACATCGTCCTCGATTTGTTGGTGTTTAAAGACCCGCTTACCCAGCCCTTGCAAACCGCTTTGAGCACAGGCGCGCTGCGGTGGATCGCCACTCCGCCCATGCGGGATGAGCTTGAGCGGGTTTTGGCGTACCCGCAAATCGCCAAACGGCTGGCGTTTTATGCCCTGCTGCCCGAGGCGGTGCTGGCCGCGCGCGATGCGCTGGTACACACCGTGGCGGTGGCAGACAAGGCCCCGGTGACTTGCAAGGACCCGGATGACCAGCGTTTTATTGACCTGGCGGTCGCGCACCAATGCACGGTACTCAGCAAGGATCATGCAGTGCTTTGTATGGCAAAAAGGCTGCGAGCCCTCGGCGCGAATGCGCGTTCTCCTATTTAAAGCATAGCAACTCAAAATTTGGGCGGGCTGACACCTTCGGCCAAAGGGTGGGTGGCAACATCCTGCACGGTACGCGGGATCGTGATGTCTACCCAGGTGCCCTCGCCAGGCGGGCTTTGAACTTGGATGCGTCCTCCAAGAACATTGCTCACCAAGTTGTAGACCAGGTACATCCCGAGCCCGCTGCCGCCCTTGCCAAGTTTGGTGGTGTAAAACGGCTCAAATATGTGTGCCAAGTTGGCGGCCGGAATGCCGCAGCCGTTGTCCCGGTAGTGCAGCAGGATCTGCTCACCCTGCGACTCAGCCCAAATCACCATTTCTCCGGTCACATCGGCTGCAAACGCGTGGTGGACCGAGTTGGCCAACAGATTGGTCATGATCTGCTCCAGCGGGCCGGGGTAGCTGTCGAGCTCCAAGTCAGGGGGGATATCGAGTGTGACGGTGTGGCCCTTTCCTTTGAGCAGCGGTTGGGTGGTGTGCAAAATTTCCTGCATGACCTCCAGCAGCAAGAAATGGCGCCTGCGTGAGCTGGTCTGGTCCACGGCCACCTCTTTGAAGTCGCTGATCAGCTTGGCCGCACGGGTGGCGTTGCGCTCGATCAACACGCTGGCTTCTTGCAGGCGGAGTGCGCCTTTTTCAACGTCGCCCCGTCGTGCACTGCCGGAGAGCAGCTTTTGGGAAAACGAGGCCGCATCTTCGGTCAAGGTGCTTGCGACCGCCAAGACATTGCCGATGGGCGTGTTGAGCTCATGGGCCATGCCGGCCACCAGGCTGCCGAGTGCTGCGAGCTTTTCACTTTGCAGCAGCTGACCCATGGCGCGCTGTAGCTCTGCGTTGCGGGTCTCTACCCGGGCTTCAAGCTCGCGGTTCAGAGTCTCCAGATCGGTCTGGATGCGCTTGAGCGGTGTGATGTCGATCAGGGTTTCAATTGCGCCGGTGATAGTGCCGTCTGCGTCTCGCAGCGGTGAGGCGCAGAAGCGGCCCCACATGCCTTGTGTTTGATCTGCATTCGTGAAATAGCCTTCGCCTTCCAGCGCGCCGGACACATGCGTGCTGGCTCGCAGGTTGTCGCCATAGAAATGGGTGATGTCATCGGTCTTGGTACCATCGAACAGCACATCCAGCAGGCAAGGGCGTTTGGAGGGGTAGATGCCGCGCCAGCTGTCGGTAGTTCCTACTACGTCTTGCGCCTTGACCCCGGTCATGCGCGTCATTTGCGGGTTCCAGAAAGTCACGCGGTGCTGGGCGTCGATGGCAAACACCGCCACCGGGAGGTTCTCGTAAATCTGCCGGATGCGGTGTTCCATCTCTTGCGCCAGCGACTCGGCCCGCTTGCGGTCGGTGATATCACGCAGGTTGATGACCGCACGGTTGGAGGTACCCACCTGCAGTTCGATCGCAGAGACCTCGGCCCAGAACACGCTGCCGTCTTTGCGGCGGAGCTGAGCCGCAGTCGCTTGCGTCGTGGTCAAAGGGGCGGCCCCCGCCTCCACGCGCAAATCTTTGAACTGCAGTTGCCGTGCCTCGATGGCGGTGTAGCCGAACATGCCCAGAAAGCGCGGGTTGACCTCTACCGTGTGCCCACCGGGAAGCGCTTGGATCAGGATCCCGTCCGGGCTGTGGTCAAACAAGTCGCGGTAGTTTTTCTCGCTTTGCTGCAGTGCGCGCGCTGCGATCTGGCGGCTGCGAATGCCGTACAGCAGCAAGCCAATGATGATCAGCAGACTCCCGAACAATGCGGCCAGCCACACCAAGTAAGGGCGCAAGTCTTCGAGTGGGTTGGGCGGTGGGTTGAGCACCACCGCATCAGGCGGCAGCAGGTCCGGGTCTATGCCCCAGCGCTGGAGTTGCGGGTAGTCAAACGTGGCCTGCACCGGGGCTGCTTTCAGCGGCAGGGGGTGGGGGGCGCTGCCGCTGATGAGCTGCTTTGCCAGTTCCCCCATGGCCTGCCCTTGGGCGAGCCCCGACACCAGAAAACCACCCAGAATCCCGGGCCGCATCGCGACATCGCGGGTTACCGCGACCGGCGCTCGCGAGGCGCTGGCCCAGAGGTCTGCGGCCTCCTCGTGGCTGAAGAGGGCGCCGTTGGCATCCCGGTTGAATGGCAGCGCAAACACCAGGTCCTGCGGCCCGAGTTGTGCCAAGCGCGTTTGCACCTCGGCGGCAGGCATGTCGGTCAGGTATTCCACCTCCAACCGCGGTTGGGCGGCCAAGCCTTCGCGCAGAGTCTCGACTTGAGCCAGGCTGGTGCGGCTTTGGTCGTGTACCACCACGATGCGCCGAGTGGCGGGGAGCATTCGGAGCACTACGGTGAGGCTGTTGCCTACGTTCACGTCGTCAAACACTCCGCCTATGTTGGTCTCGCGAGCCAGTGCTTCCGAGCGGCTGATCGCCACGCCAGAGAACAACACCGGCACTTGCGGATAGTGGCGTTTGCGGAGTTGCAAAGCGAGGTCTAGGGCATCATCGTCCGAGGCCAGAATCAAGGCAGGATCAGAGGCCCCGATCTTGCTCATCAGGACCGCTTCTACCAGGCGGAAATGCTTGTCACTCGGCGCGACGCGTTTCGTGTCGAGGTACTCGATTTGCAGGTCAATCGGTGGCGCGACCCCTTCAAGGGCCGCTCGTACACCGGCAAGTTGCGCATCGCTCCAAGCCATGCCCGGGTGGTACGACACCAACGTCAGCACCCGTGTGCCGTCTCCGGCCAGCGCCGGGGGCGCAAGGCACCAGAGCCACGCCATCAGCCAAAGAAGCCGCCTGTAAAACACTGTCTGCTTGAACTGCATTATTCGGCGCGAAGCGCGAAGCTGTGGGCCTGTGCCCGGGGCCAGGTTTGGCGGTAGATCAAGGGCAAGCTGGCTACCGATTCGCCCAGCAAGGCGCCGTTGGGCAACTGCGTCAGGATGAACTGTGCCAGCGAGCGAACCTTGTTGTCGCTCCGGCGCACGATGTGGTGGGCGGTGATTTCGTTCGGGTGGTACACCCCCACGGCTTGCACCATTTCCTTGAGTGCAAACAAGGTCTGCTGGTGGAAGTTGTAGACCCGATCTGCTTTGTCGGGCACGACCAAGCTTTGTTGCCGCAGCGGGTCTTGGGTGGTCACGCCTGTAGGGCAGTGGCCTGTGTGGCAGTGTTGGGCCTGGATGCAGCCCAAGGCAAACATGAAGCCCCGCGCGCTGTTGCACCAGTCGGCGCCCAGCGCCATGTAGCGGGCCACATCAAATGCGCTGACCACTTTGCCCGCCACCCCAATTTTTACGCGATCCCGCAGGCCCACTCCCCGCAATGTGTTGTGTACTAGGAGCAGACCCTCTTGCACCGGAGCGCCCACGTGGTCAGTGAATTCGAGCGGCGCGGCTCCGGTGCCGCCCTCGGCACCATCCACCACAATAAAGTCCGGGGTGATACCGGTTTCCAGCATGGCTTTGACCATGGCAAACCACTCCCACGGATGGCCGATACACAGCTTCATGCCTGTCGGCTTACCGCCCGAGAGGTCGCGCAAGCGGGCAATGAATTGCATCATCTCGATCGGTGTCGAGAACGCGCTGTGCGAGGCCGACGAAATACAGTCCACCCCGACCGGTACGCCGCGCGCCTGTGCAATCTCAGGGGTGACTTTGGGACCCGGCAACATGCCGCCATGGCCCGGCTTGGCCCCCTGACTGAGTTTGAGCTCAATCATTTTGACCTGCGGGTCGCGGGCGTTATCGGCGAATTTGTCGGCGTTGAAACTGCCGTCGTCATTGCGGCAGCCGAAGTAGCCCGATGCGACCTCCCAGATCAAGTCGCCACCATGCACCCGGTGGTGGGTTGATATCGAGCCTTCGCCCGTGTCGTGGGCAAAATTGCCCCGCTTGGCACCTTTGTTGAGCGCGAGGATGGCATTGGCACTCAGCGACCCGAAGCTCATCGCCGAGATGTTGAACACACTGGCTGAATAGGGCTGGGCGCTGTGCTCGCCAATCGTGATGCGGAAATCGTGCGATGCAATTTTGGTGGGCGACACCGAGTGGTTGACCCACTCGTAGCCATCGGCATGGACATCCAACTGGGTGCCAAAGGGCCGCTTGTCCGGGTCCCCCTTGGCCCGCTGGTACACCAGTGAACGCTGAGACCTTGAGAACGGCGTAGCTTCGTTGTCGCTCTCGATAAAATACTGGCGTATCTCGGGCCGCACAAACTCGAGAATGAAGCGCAGATGCCCGATGATGGGGTAGTTACGCAGAATAGATCGTTTGGTCTGGCGCAGGTCGTACACCCCCACGCCGACCAGCAAGCCGGTGATCAGCAATGAGCCGAAGCCCACACCGAACACCAACACGCTGAAGACGCTCAGCAGCAATGCGAAAACACTGAGCCCCAGCACGGTATAGCGAATCGGGAAAACGGCATTCAGGGTATTGAGCATGGCAGGGAACTCCTTCGGAGAGACAATACCAGCCTGCACTCTCTTTGCACAGCTTATGACCACCAATACACCGACCGAATCCGTAACTGATCTGGAAATGTCCCCGGGCTACAGCCTGAGCCCCGAGGAATTTGATGAAATTGACACCATCCTGGACGATCTGCGGACCCGCCATGACGAAATTCCCCAATGGGAATTCTGTGAAGGCTTTATGGCCGCGCTCGTGGTTTGCCGTCGCCCGATTGCGGCTGAAGAATATTTCCCGGTGCTCCTCGATATGGAGGTCCCGGCCCCCGGCGAGGCCGGTGGATTTACAGATGCCGCGCAAGCCGCGCGTTTCATGGCCCTCTGGACCCGCCGCTGGGACGATGTGGTGCGCGGTCTCGGTGTGGAAATCAACGGCTTGGATGACGAGAACGCCTACCACCCGGAGGTGATGGATGTCCGCGGTGCGGTAGCCTCTTTGCCGGAGGAAGACCGCGCGAAGATGGAAGGCGAAGACTTGCCTTCGTTTGGACAGGTCTGGGCCTTGGGCTTTATGTTCGCCGTGGAGTCCTGGCCGGAAGAGTGGGCCGCCCCGCGCGACAAAGAGGCGGAAAAGTGGCTGGACGCCTCCTTGCAAGCCATCGTCGCGCTGACCGAAGACGACACCGACGAACCCACCATCTCGGTGTTTGACGACAACGGCCCGGCCAGCGTGAGCCAGCGCCGCATCAATGACTTTTCAGATGCCGTGTGGGCGGTGTACGACCTGCGCGAACTCTGGCGCAATTTCGGCCCCCGTGTCGAGACCGTGCGTAAAGAAGCCGAACCGGGCCGCAACGACCCTTGCCATTGCGGCAGCGGCAAGAAGTACAAGAAGTGCCACGGCGCTTAAAACTGCCGGGTCACCACGGCAACTCCGTGCCATCGTGATTGATGAATCCGCCGCTCTGCTCCGGCTGCAGGTGGTGGATCACGGTCAGCAGGCGTTCGGCAGCGGCATCTGGTGTTCGCACATCCAACCCGGTTTTTGCAAACGGGGTGGACAGGCCGGTGTCTACGGTGCCTGGGTGCAGGGCGACACACACCGCATGCGGGTGGCGGCGCTTTAACTCAATGGCTGCGGTGTGCACGAGTTGGTTGAGTGCCGCTTTGCTGGCGCGGTAGCTGTACCACCCGCCCAGCCGGTTATCGCCGATGCTGCCCACCTTGGCTGATAAGGTGACGAAGGCTGTTTTCCCTTCGCGGGTCAATAGCGGCAAAAAGTGCTTCATCAGCAGCGCGGGCCCGATGGCATTGATAGCGAAGCTGTGCGCCATATGCGCGGGGTCGAGCTGTTGCCAGCTTTTCTCCGGGCTCCAGGTGTCGTTGTGCAGAAAACCGGTCGCATCCAGCACCAGCCGGACGGGCAGGCCGGCGGCTTGAATAGCCTGTGCCGATGCTTTGATGCTGTTCTCATCCAGCAGATCCAACGCTGGCGTTGTGTGGCGCCCCAAGCTCCAGACTGTTTCAAACTGGCCAGAAGCCTCCAGGCTGCGCACCAGCGCAGCGCCTATGCCGCCGCCGGCGCCAATGACAATGGCGCTGCCGCCATGGGGCAAATGGGTGATTCCGGTGCCCTCATCCATGGAAAAACTCCTTCAAATGGCGCGCAGTGAGCTCAGGAAGCTCCTCGGGAATAAAGTGGCCTGCGGGCAATACTTCCCCGGAAACCGTCGCAGCACATTGGGCCTGCCACAGTGTCAGCGGATCAAACAGGCGGTTCACCACGCCCCGCTCGCCCCACAACACCAGGGTGTTGCAGGCAATGCGCCCGGCCCCGTTCGGCAATGCACGGCTGGCGCGGTCGTGGTCGAGGTCTTTGCCTGCGCTGGCCCGGTAGTCTTCGCACATGCTGTGCACCGTGCCCGGCAGCAAAAAACAGCGCTCGTACTCTGCCATAGCCTGCGGTTCAATGAAGGTAGTGCCCGTGCCGCCCCAGCCGCCCAGCTTGGTGTGCAGATAGGGCAAGGGCGCGCCCAGGATCATGGTCTCTGGCAAAGGCGTGGGCTGAATCAGGTGGAACCAGTGGTAATACGCACTGGCATAGCCAAAGTCGGTGGCGGCGTACATGTCCAGGGTGGGGGCGATGTCGATCACGCACAGGCCTTGCACCCGTTCCGGGTGGTCCACTGCGAGCCGGTGGGCAACGCGCCCGCCCCGGTCATGCCCGCAGACGCCGAAGCGGGCGATGCCCAGCGCGTCCATGACCGCCACCATGTCGGCTGCCAGTGCGCGTTTGCTGTAGTTGCTGTGGTCCGGCAGGCCGGCGGGTTTGCTGGAGTCGCCATAGCCGCGCAAATCCGGCATGACCAGGTAGAAGTCCTGCGCCAACTGCTGTGCCACCCGGTGCCACAGCACATGGGTTTGTGGGAAACCGTGTAAGAGCAAAAGCGCGGGCCTGTCACCCGGCGCGTCCCGGGGTACCCGGGCGTGGATGCGCACTCCATGGACCTCGAAATCGCGTTGCTCGAAACCATCAAACCAGGACATGTGTGTCTCCATGCATGTGCAAAATCAAGGCCAAGGCTAAGTGATTTGTAAAGCAGGGCTTGTCCCGCGTGCAATAGCCACAGGCCGCACTATGATGATCAAGGAATTCACACAGGCATGACATCGATGGGCTTCACCAGTTTTCGACTGCAAGCTTTTCGCTCCAGCATCGGGGCCGCGCTGCTGTCGCTGGCGTGTGCGTGCGCGCCGGCTGCCGCCGAGGTGCTCCGGCTTGCGACCGGCCAGTTTGCGCCCTATGCCACCCAGGAGCGGCCTGACCAGGGTATTGCACTGGACATTGTCCGGCGCGCTTTCGCCCTCGAGGGGTTTGAGGTGGAGTACACCTTCAAGCCCTGGACCCGCACGCTCGAAGAGTCGCGTGCCGGTTTGTGGGATGCCACCGCCTATTGGGGCCGCAACCCTGAGCGGGACAAAGGTTTCCTGATCAGTGACAACGTGCTGACCGAGCAGTGGGTGCTGGTGTATCGCCAAAGCGCGTTCAAAGAAGCTCCGTTCGACTGGAGGGGGCTCACTGACCTGAAGGGCCTGCGCATTGGAGTGGTGCAGTCTTACACCTACACCCCGGGGTTCTTGGCTCTGCTGAAAGCGGGCACTTTGACCACGGTCACTGCGCCAGACGACCTGGCGAGCCTGCGCTTGCTGATTGGCGGGCGTTTGGATGTAGTGCCCATGGAGCGCAACGTAGCGTGCTACCTGATGCAGCACCATTTCATGGACAGCGATGTGCAAGACCTGCGGGCGCACCCCCGGCTCTTTGCCCCGAACTTTACTACCCATGTGATGTTCAGCGACAAGCTGCCCGACAGTGCGGCCCGCTTGCAGGCCTTCAACCGCGGCTTGCGGGCGCTGAAGCGCACGCCCGCTTACACAGAAAAGCTCAATTGGCCGGGCTGCCGCTTGAATGCCATGGCCCCAGCGCTTGAGCGCACGCCAGCCAAGCCCAAGCGTTGACGCGGATCTTCAGGCCGCAGGTGTGAGCAGTGCCACCAGCCGCGTGAGGCTGTGGTGCAGGGTCGCAACGCGGACTGCGGCGCGGTCGCCGTCAAAGCGCTGCATCTCACTCCACACACCATCGGGCGTGGCCCAGCCGAACCAGACCGTGCCCACCGGCTTGTCCGGGCTGCCGCCGCTGGGGCCGGCAATGCCGGTGACTGAGAGGGCCACTTGGGCCCTGGAGTGTTGCAAGGCACCGCTGGCCATGGCCCTTGCCACCGGCTCGCTCACCGCGCCGTGGGTGGCGATCAGTTCAGCCGGCACTCCCAGTATGTCGGACTTGGCTTCGTTGGAATAGGTTACGAAGCCGCGTTCAAACCAGGCGCTCGACCCCGCGAGGTCGGTGCAGGCGGCGGCAATCATGCCGCCGGTGCAGCTCTCGGCGGTGGCCAGCATCCATTGGCGTTTGAGCATCAAATCGGCCAGTAGCGCACATGGAATATGTGCGAGAAGCTCCTGATTTGATAGCAATTTACCCGGGGTGGTGTTCATGCAAATCTCCAGATAGCAATCACCAGTAATGTGCAACCGGCCGCCACCAAGTCGTCGAGCATGATGCCCCAGCCCGCCTTGGTCCAGGCAAGACGGTCGGTGTCGGCCTGCAGGCCGTGAAAGAGCCGGTCGGCCCAGCCCACCGGGCCGGGTTTGGCCGCGTCAAAGTACCGGAACAGGCCGAAGGCCAGTGCCTGCCCCACCAGCGAAGTGGGCGTGACCAACCAGAGCACCAGCCAAAACGCCACGATCTCGTCGATCACGATATTGCCCGGGTCCAGCACGCCCATGTTGCGCGCTGTGACGGTGCTGGCCCACCAGCCCACCGGAATGCTGAGGGCAATCAACACGCCCCAGCCGAATTCGCCCAGCCACTGCGACAGCGCAATAAACGCCACCCAAGCCCACAAGGTGCCCGAGGTGCCCGGCGCAATCCGCGACAGGCCGGAGCCCAAACCCAGCGCAATCAAATGCGCTGGATGGGAAAACATGAATCGGGCAGTGGGCCCGGCTGGCTTGCGCGGGCGGGGCGGGTACAGGGGTTCGCCGGTTTGGGTATCCAGGGGAATCAGGGTGACAGGTTCGCTCATGCCCCGATTATTCAACGGCGCAGGCAATCCACTCCGCCCAGTAATCGATACAGGCGCGGATTTTCGGCAAGCGGTGCCGCTCCTGCAGCATCACCGCGAAGATGGGGACGCGGCCACCGTCGAAATGCGTTTGCAGCAAGGGCACCAGTTCGCCAGAGCGCACCAAGGGTGCTGCCATCAAGTCATTCAGGCGGGCGATACCTACCCCATGGCGCACCAGGCTGAGCACTACAGCGGTGTTGTCGGTGCGGGTGTGTCCGGGCACGGTCAGCGCTGCGGTGGTGCTGCCTCCAGCGCGACTCCAACGGTTCAGGTTAGGGCTGGCGCTATTGGCGATCAGGTGATGGCAGGCGAGGTCGTCAGGGTGCTGCGGTGTGCCACAGCGCGCCAGATAAGCGGGGGCGGCATAGAGGCTGCGGCCGTGTTCTCCGATTTTTCGCGCCACCAGTGTGTCGCTGTTCGGGCTGCCGGTGCGGATGGCAATGTCAATGCCGTCGCGGGCCATGTCGGCAACGCGGTCGTCGGCATTGATGTCGAGGTGCAAGGCCGGGTGACGGTCATACAAGCCCTGCAGGCTCGGTGCAATGACACATTCGGCCAGCAAGGGGCTCACGCTGACACGCACCCAGCCACCGGGCCCGCTGAGCTTGCCGCTGAGTTCACTGTCCAGCTCGGCGGTGGTCTCCAGCAGGCGCTGACCATACGAGAGCAGGGTGTCGCCTTCGTCGGTCAGGCTCAGGCCGTGGGTGGTGCGATGCAGCAGGCGCACGCCGCAGGCCGCCTCCAGCCGGGTCAGCGCACGGGTGATCTGGCTGACCGGCACATTGCGCTCGCGGGCTGCAGCCGACAGGGTGCCCAGCTTGGCAATACGGGTGAACAGGGCGACGTCATCGAGTTGGAGTTGCATGGCGCGATTGTGCCGGCGGGAGCTTTGGTTTTGCAAATAGTGCAAAACCAATATGGATTTGGTGAGGTTTCCGACGGCTGGTGTTCTCCATAAAGTTCAAACCATCGCAGCAAGACCTGAACCTACCGGAGTCCACCATGTACCCAGCCGCCCCTGACAGCACTGCAATTGCTCAACTCCATGACTACGCCCGTCGGGAAGCCCGTCGCCTGCGCCGCGAAGCGGTAAATGAGTTCTGGTGCAACGCTGCCCGCCTGATGGCGCACCTGGTCCTCCGCCTTGCCCATTCCATCCCAACCACCACCCAGAAAGCCTGACCATGCCTACTCTGCAACTCAAAGTCTCACCTCTCCAAAACCCGTCCCGCTATCGCGCGCTGGCCGACGCCTTGACGCGCATCACCGCAGAGGAATTAGGCAAACGCGCGGAAGTCAATGCGGTGGTTATCGACGATGTGCCCGCCGCGCGGTGGCACGTGGGGGGTGCCGATGTGCAGCGGCCCACCGCAATGCTGGAGATCAGCATCACCCAAGGCACCAACACGGCGGCGCAGAAGGCGGCATTCATCGCCCGCGCATTTGCCGATCTGGAGGCCCAACTCGGCCACGGGCAGGGGCTGGAACCTGCCAGCTATGTGATCGTGAGGGAAGTGCCGGCCGGCGATTGGGGGTACGGCGGGCAGACACAAGCCGCCCGCGCATCGGCGAAAACGTCTGCCACTCAGGCCATCGCCATGTGACCTACGGGATAGAGCGCGCAGCGGATCACCTGCTCGTTCTGCACCGGTAGGCCTTGCAGCAAGGTGGCCAGGCTGTGCCCCTCGGCGCGGGACACAAAGCCGCTGCGGGTGTAAATGCCTTCGGGCTGCGACCAGACCCACTGGACTTCGCCGCCGTCCACCACTTCGAACCCATCCGCACTGGCCACATGCAGGTCGAGGCGGAATGATTTACCAGTGAGGTAGGAGCCCGCTTGCGACAGGATTTGCACCCCGCCTTCGCTGATGTCCAGTATCAGCGCGGCAATCGCGTCGGGCTTATCCGCGTCGCGGAACACGAAGAAAGACGCGGTCTGGGTCCCGGTACCGAGGCGGAAATAAGTGGCGCGGGTGTGCACGCGTTGTTCAGACACTGCCATGGCAAAACCTCTTCTAAAAATGCAACAGCAAGCATCCTGCGCCAGGCGCGTTGCAGGAATATGACGACGTTTTGATGACGGAACTTTTGCAGCCTGCTGACACTACTATGTCAGCAGCACCTTCATTCACTTCGCTGGAGCCTGGGAGGCACAAGGCCCATGAGCGCCAAGGACCCCGGTTATGCAAAGCGCTGAAACGTCAGTCTGCCCGCAGAAGAAGCACCGCAGCTCGCCACACATCCCCATGCCATGTCCAGCATCGCTAGCTCTGCCGGCCAGCCTTTGAGTGTGGCGAGGTTGGTGAGGTCGTAGGTGGCATAGGCCACGAGCCCAAACAGCGCGCCGCGCAACAAAGTGGAGGGCCAGTCGTCAGTCACCCCCCGGGGAGCTACGACAAACACCAGTAAGCCCATAGGGTACAGCGCGTAAAACACTGCAGCTACGCCAAGCCGGGGTTGCTCCGCCATCAGGTGGCCGATGCCCTCTTGGTAAAGGGACTGGGCCAGCCCGCCGATCCACAACACATCGAGCGTCAAGAGCACAAGGGCGGTGGCCGCATAGGCCGCGAGGTGTTTTTTCATGGATACAGCTTACCCAAAGTCGCGGTGGTCTTTCGGTACCAAGGCGGGCCCGCCCGGCTGATGCAAGACAGCGCGGTTTACAAAGTTTTACCTCCAGCGCCTAGACCTCTCAGGCGACCTGTTGTGGAATGTGGCGTCCCCGGTTGCAGGTGCCATGGCTGATGGCCAAGTTCTCCAGATGGCTGCTGCCGCCCTCGCTTTGCGGGCGGATGTGCTCCAGCGTGGCGTCTTCAGGCGTGACATGTTGACCGCAGACCCAGCAGGGCACTTGCCCATGCAGCTGCCGGGCGACGGTGTTGTAGATCTTGGTCCGGGTGAGAGAGAGGCGGCTCATGCCCTGATTTTCGGGGCAATTCGGGCACGTCTAAGGCTTCGGCTTGCGTTCGACCGGCAAGCGGCGTGTAATTGCCGGACATGGTGGGCATGCGGGGTTCGCGGGCAGTGTTGTCGGCGAATCCACAAGATCGGTAGCGGACTGTCACCTGCAACCGGTCTTGAAAGAATCGGTCTCTTCTGCGAGGGGCTATGACCTCGCCGTAGCGGGGAGCCTTGCGGATTTTTGAAAGGGTAGGAATGTCTGAGTGGTTATCGAAAATGGGAAACTGGTTGCGCCGGGCACCGCGAGCCCGGGGTCGCAATGTGATGCAGTTGCTGGGCAGCGAAGGCCTGGCACCGGTGTTTCAGTCCATGGTGGACTTGCGCAACGGCATCGTGCTCGGGCAAGAGGCTTTGGTTCGCCCACCCCGCACCCTTGCTGATACGAGTTTGGAAGACCTCTGGAAGACGGCTGAGAAAGAGAACTGTCTCCAAGAATTGGAGCTTGCCTGCCTAGAGGCGGTGATGGAGCAATGGTCCTCACAGATCGGCAAAGGCAAGCTGTTTGTGAACTTCAGTGCCCAGTCATTGGTGCAGCTCCAGCAGTCGCAAGGCACCGCGAATTTGTTGCAGCTGATGCACAAGCACCGTATCAACCCCAAGCATGTCGGTTTGGATGTGTCCGGCTACACCCGTGTATACAAAATGGATGCCTTGCTCGACGCCTTGTCCCCTTTGCGGGCAGCCGGTGTCACGGTGGCGCTCGATAACTTCAGTGCCTCTGAAAAGAGCATGAATGCCTGGAGTGTTTTGCTCCCGGACATGGTGAAGATGGCGCCCCGCTGGACCCACAACATCGCCACCGAATCAGAGCACAGCCGGATGGTGCGCAGTCTGGTGCGGATTGCCCGCACGCAAAACGCCTTGCTGGTTGCCAAGTCGGTGGAAACCGGGGTGGAGCTGCTGACCATGAAGGCCTTGGAGGTGGATATTGCCCAGGGCTTTTTCTTGGGCAGTCCTTCTCTCGAGCCTGCCCGCAGCTTGAACCTGCGCGCGCGGGACGCGCTCGGCTCCGGAGAAAACCTCAGCCCGCCAACTACCTCTGCCATGCCGATGACGTCGGCGGAGGATATTCCCCCGGAGCTGGCGCAACGCTACTCGCTGCTGAATTAGGGGGCGGGGCCGCAGGAGCGCTCACTGGTCTTTCGCTGCTCCTTGATTACCCTTCAGGGCCCCGGCGTGGCTACCGCTTTGAAATGGTCAAAGCTGGCCCACTTGCCAAGCGCCTGGCTGCCGTCCGGCCACAGTACCCGCACGCCAGGCGCTGAGGTCACTGTGCCAACACGGGTGACCCGGGTGTTGCTCTTCGTGCCTGCAGCGGCAATCGCCTCGCGCTCAGCCGGGGCTGCGGTGAATACGAGTTCGTAGTCATCCCCGCCGCTCAGCACATATTCAAGTACTGCTGCAGTACGATCCGACTGAGGGCCAAATAGGCCGCTAGCGCTCGTGCAATAGGCGCGGCTAGCTATCAAAGTCATAGCATCAGCGGCCATCAAGTCAGCGCCGACCTTGCTGGCTTTGAGAATGTGGCCTAGGTCGCCCAACAAGCCGTCGCTGATGTCGGCCGCCGCGTGGGCAACACCGCGCAAGGCTTGGCCCAAGGCGACCCGCGGACTGGGTTGCTCCAGGCGCTGGCGGGCAAGTGCCAAGTCGGGCGCCGGCAGTGCATCGCGGCCCCAGAGGCAATGCAAGGCCAGGGCCGCATCGCCCAGCGTGCCGCTGACCCAGATGTCGTCGCCCGCTTGCGCCCCGCTACGTAGCAGCGCTTGGCCGGACGGGATTTCTCCAAACACGGTGATACAGATGTTGAGCGGGCCTTGGGTGGTGTCGCCACCCACCAAGGGGCAGCCATGGGCATCGGCCAATGCAAACAGTCCTTGTGAAAAGTCGTGCAGCCAAGAGGCATTGGCCTCTGGCAGGCTGAGCGCTAGGGTGAAGCCCACGGGCTGTGCGCCGCAGGCGGCTAGATCGCTTAGGTTCACGGCCAGTGCCTTGTGGCCCAAGGTGCGCGGGTCCACATCGGCAAAAAAGTGGCGCCCGCTGACCAGCATGTCGCTGCTGATGGCCCATTGCATACCGGGTGTGGGTTGCAGCAAGGCGCAGTCGTCGCCAATGCCCAGCACCACCTGGGTAGGCAGCGGCCGGTGAGCGCGCGCAAAGTACTGCGCGATCAGCTCAAACTCACCCAGGGAGCTCATTCTTTAGCGGGCCACAAAAAGCTCATCGGGGCTGCGCGCAGACGTTGCCAGATGGCCGATCGGATACGGGAGCGGTCTACCCCCGAGATGTTGTGAGCCTGCAGAGCCACCCTGAATGCGAGGTAAAAGCTCACACCCACATTCAGCAGGCCGATCAGCGGGATGCTGGCTGCCGCCCACCACAGGGCCGGGCTGCGCACCACCTCCCAACCCAGCGCCGCGCAGGCCGCGCCCAATTGACCGGCGGACAACGTGACGTGGCGCACATCGAGGGCAGGGCCCAGGAATGCCAGGATGGCGGGGACCAAGCCGAGCATCATGCCCAGTGAGATGTTGGCCGCCAGGCCCGAGATGTTGTGCCGCATGAACTGGGCCCAGCGGTCGGCCCGCAGCGCACCCAGCCAAGCGGTGATGCGGGGGTTGTAGCGGATGGCGGAATCCAGCCGGTGCAGCACAAACCAGTTTTCGACCCAGCCCGCCACAATGCTGCTCGAAAAAAGCAACACGCCGGTGAACGCTGCAAACAGCAGCGAGGGCCCGAGCAGCGTGAGCGAGTGCAGCACGTAATCTGCCTTTTCGGGGGTGAGCATTGGCGCGCCGGTGGTCAGCACCATGGCCGCGGATAGAAGCACCGTGACCGGAAACACCAAGACCACGTTACCCAATATGGCCGCCATCTGCGAGCGCACCAGATGGGTGACCTCGTCCACAAAGGCCTGCAGCGCCTGGGAGTCTGAAATGTCTTTCAACTTGGCAGCCATGGCTGGTGCGGTCATGGCAGGCTGTTTGGTGGCCAGGGTGAAATGCAGCATCTGGATCAGCACGAAGCTGGCGGCATACATCACGCCTGACCAGAATCCGTACCAAAACGCTGACAGCCCGAGCGCCATGATGCCGAATTTCATGGCGGTGGTCAGGGCTGTCAGGGCGCCACCGCCCGCTGCGTTGCCGAGCATGGCCCGGTATTCTGCGCGGTTGCGGGTGATGTAGTGTTCACCGGTCTCAGAGCTGCGCTCTGCTACTTTGGCCGCCAGCAGCGAGGAGTTGGAGGTAATCAGGGCGCCCACGCTGCGTTGCTCCTGTCCGACGCTGGCCAGGTGCGAGAGCAGCCTGGCGGTGCTGGTGTGGTCGGTGTCGTCGAGCAGGCAGTCCAGCAAGGCGCGCACCCGCAAGACCCGCTCGCGGAGCTGGCGAAGGCGGAACACCAGATCCACCGAAATGCCATGCGCATCCAGGTGGGAGTACACCGTGGCGGCGGCTTGGCGACAGGCATCCAGCTGGGTGCGGAAGTGCTGCGCGGCAGCGCCGGTGTTGGCGCCGCCCAGCCAGGTGTCGATGACCTTGTCGAGGTCGGCGGCAAGTGAGTGGAACGGGCTGCCATCCCGCACCGGGCTGCTCATGCGCAGCCGCATTTCTTGGGAGAAGCCTGTGGCCCGGATCTGGCTGACACAAAACGTCAGTGCATTGAGCAAGGTGTGCTGCCAAACACTGACCGGGCGCAATGCGCCTACAGGCCCTGGTGCCGGAACCGATAGAGAGAGTAAGTTTGCCAGGCGTATCAGTGCGTCTGCGGGGAGTGCTGCAATCCAGCGCGCATCCCGCGGGTCGTTGAGCACCAGTGCAAACAGTTCAGATGCATCTTGAGTTTCCGGCGTGGCCGGCAGGAGCTTGCGGTTCAGGCGCTCCACGAGCTCGCTCATGAAGGCGTTCCGGGATCCGAAGCCGTAATCCGAAAGCAAGGTGCTGCCGTCGACGGTGCCCAACAATTCGGCCCACCAGCTGCGCAGTAAGCTGGTGGTGTGGGGTCGGGCAGCCAGCACATCGAGCAGCAGCGTCACGCGTGCAACGGGTGCTTCCGGCGCATCCTCGGCTCCGCGCACCCAAGTGACCAGACGGATCAGCCAAATGTGGCGCTCCACTCCGGTGGTGGGGTGCTCCAGTTGCTCCAGCAGGGTCGAGAGGTCGTCTTGGGCCATAGCGGGACTCAATGCAGTGTGCGCGGGCCACCCGCGTCGCTCAGGGCATCCAGAACGAACATCGGGATGTCGGTATCAAATTTTTCACCGTCTTCAGCCACGCAGAAAAAACTGCCGTGCATGGTGCCGGTGGGGGTGCGCAAACGGGTGCCGCTGGTGTATTCGAAGGCTTGGCCAGGCTTGAGCAGCGGTTGCTGCCCCACAACCCCCAGCCCTTTCACGCGCTCGGTATGGCCGGTAGCATCGTTGACGTTCCAGGTACGCGAGATCAATTGGGCGGTCACCTCGCCGACATTGGTGATCGTGACGGTATAGGCGAAGACGTAGAGGTCTTCGTTCGCTGCGGATTGGTCCGCTAGGTATTGGGGGTGGACTTCCACCATGAATGCATATTTGGCCATCGGGCAATGCTACCTGCGAAAATAAGCAATCCGAAATACCCCTATAAACCCGCTCACCCCTACCCGGACGTCGTTGTTATGACCTTTCGCATTGCCCCTTCCATCCTTTCTGCTGACTTTGCCCGATTGGGCGAGGAAGTGACCAACGTGATCGCTGCTGGTGCGGATTGGATCCACTTCGATGTGATGGACAACCACTATGTGCCCAACCTGACCTTCGGCCCCATGATCTGCAGTGCACTCAAGCCCCATGCCAAAACAGCGGCCGGCGTGGCAGTGCCGATTGATGTGCATTTGATGATTTCCCCAGTGGATGCGTTGGCGGCAAGCTTTGCCGAGGCCGGTGCGGACTACGTCAGCTTTCACCCCGATGCCTCCGGTCATGTGCACCGCAGCGTGCAGGCGATCAAGAGCAAGGGCGTAAAAGCCGGTTTGGTGTTCAACCCCGCCGAGCCTTTGGATGTGCTGGACTGGGTGATCGACGACATTGACTTGATTCTCATCATGAGCGTGAACCCCGGCTTTGGCGGGCAGAGCTTTATTGACTCGGCCTTGCGCAAGATCGGGGCCGTGCGCAAGCGGATCGATGCAAGCGGTAAAGATATACGCCTTGAGGTGGACGGTGGTATCAAGACCGACAACATCCGCCGCGTAGCCGATGCCGGTGCAGACACTTTTGTGGCAGGCAGTGCCATTTTCGGCAAGCCGGACTACAAGTCGGTCGTCGACGCCATGCGCCTGGCGCTGGCGGCTTGACGCATCGCTCGCTGACCTTGCGTTGCATCACACTCCGCTATTTGTGGCTACCCCCCGCGTGCTGATGCAGCGACTCCGCGTACCCCCTTCGGGCTGGCTGTACACCCATGTACTGGTGCGCTGCGCCATGTACGGGGTGTTGCTGCTGCTGTTGGTGCTTGGGATATACCGTGCCGTTTTGTCTTTGCAATGGCAGGAAGACCGGCAGTTGGATCTGCGCATCTTGCACAGTGTGTCCGAGCAGCGGGTGTTGCTGCAGCGGCTCAGCCTGTTGGTACCTGACCCGAAGGCGCAAGCGCTGGACCCGGATCGTTGGCAGGCGCTGGCGTCCACCACGCTGCGACTACGCAAAGAGGCGGATGTGCTGGATCAAATGCAGCGCCGCCAGGCTGAGAGTGCTCCGCTTTCTTCCCGGGAGACCATTGCTGCCTTGAAGGATTGGCTGGTAGTCCGCGAGGCTCTGTGGGCGTCACTCGACCGGGCTAATCTGTCCGGCGAGACGCCCCGGACGCTGCAGGATACGGAGGTCCGCAGCACCATGCTGGTCATCTCCCGTGCGGAGATGACGCTGTACACCTTGGCGCAGCAACTGGCCGCAGACACCTCGCAGCGCAGCCACCGCGTGATCAGCACGATATGGGTCATCGTCGGTGGGATCGTGCTCCTGATCCTTGCGCTGGCGGTGTTTCTGGTGGAGCCCACTGCCCGGGCAGTGCGCCGCCAATACGAAGAGTTAACGCGCCAAGCCGAACGGCTGAAGCGCATGGCGACTGTCGCCGAAATCAGCTCCAATGCGATTGCCGTTACCGATGCCTCCCACCGGGTGACCTGGATCAATCAGGCATTTACCGAGCTCACCGGCTACACCAGCGAAGCGGCCCAAGGCCGCCGGATCGGCACGTTGTTGCGGGGGCGCAGTGCGGACCCGACGCATTTTTCAGAGTTCACCGAGGCCCTTGCCCAAGGCCGTGGCCTCAAGCGTGAGGTCCGCATCCTGACCAAGCAAGGCTTGCGGGGCTGGGTCCTCGTGGACATGCAGCCGATTGCAGACCCTGCGGGTGGCGACGCCGGTTGGGTGCTGGTGGCGACCGATTTGAGTGAAGTGCGCTCCCAGCAAGAGATTTTGTCGCTGGCCGTATCCGGGGCAGGCTTGGGAATTTGGCATTGGGACCTCGTGGACAACAGCGTGGGCTGGAACCGCCGCATGCAGCAGTTTCTGAGCTATCCCGACGGGGTTTTGTCCCCCCACGCAGCGAGCTGGAAAACTTTGATTCACCCGGATGATTGGTTGCCCTGGAAAGAGTCGATTCGCCAACACCTGCTGGATGAGACTCACGAGCACCGGCTCTCGGTGCGCTTGCGGCATCAGTCCGGTCGTTGGATCTGGATTTTGTTTGCAGGCCGCGCGGCGGATCGCACGGTGCAAGGCCGGGTCCTGCGGATTGCCGGCGTGGCAATGGACGTCAATGCCCAAAAGGCCTTGGAGCAGCAGCTCCGCTCAGCAGCGCGCACCGACGACTTGACGGCCTTGCCCAACCGGACGGTGATGCTGGAGTTGATCCGCACGGCGATTGAACGGCACCGCACCGAGCCGGGCTATCACTTTGCCGTCTTGTTCATGGATTTTGACCGTTTCAAGCAGGTCAACGACACCCTGGGGCATACGGTAGGGGACGGTCTGTTGCGCCAGATCGCACGCCGCCTTGAAGACAGCCTCCGGCCGGGTGATACCTTCACCTTGGGCGACGACTTCGAAAAAGTGGCGGCCCGTATCGGCGGAGACGAGTTCGTAGTGCTGCTGGATGACATCCGGGGCGATCTCGACGCAATCCATGTCGCGAGCCGCTTGTTGGACACTTTGGCCGTGCCCTACACCGTGGAAGGGCACAGGGTGATTTCGACGGTGAGTATCGGTATCGTGACCAGCGCCCACGCCGAGCCCGATGCGGATAGCGTACTGCGCGACGCTGACATCGCCATGTATGAGGCCAAACGCACGGGCCGCGCCCGCTATGTGGTGTTCGACCCTGCCATGCGTTCGCAGGTAAGCCATTCCGTGGCGCTCGAAAACGACCTGCGCGATGCGTTGGCCCAGCGTGAAATGTCGGTGGTGTACCAGCCGCTTGTGGATCTGCCCGGATACGGGCTGGCGGGAATGGAAGCCTTGGTGCGTTGGCACCATCCGGTGCGCGGCGCAGTGTCGCCGGTGGACTTTATTCCGCTGGCGGAGTCCTGCGGCTTGATCGCGGTTTTGGGCCAGTTCGTGTTGCAAGAGGCCTGCCAGGCTTTTGAAAAAATGCAGCGTGTGCTGGGGCCGGATGCGCCCCCCAGTGTGTCGGTCAACCTGTCCCGGGCGCAACTCCGGGAGCCGGGGCTGGCGGAGGCGGTGCGGGACGCCCTGCGTCTGGCCCATATGGAGCCCTTCCAGCTGGTGCTGGAAGTCACCGAGAGCTTGGCCGCGCAAGATGCGCTGGTGCAAAGCACCTTGCAAGACCTGCGGGCGATGGGTATTGCGCTGTCGCTGGACGATTTCGGGACCGGCTACTCGTCCCTCGCGTGCTTGCACGAGCTGCCGGTTCACTCGGTGAAGATTGACCGGTCATTTGTGAACTTGCTCGACAAGAGCGAATACCACCGGGTGCTGATCGAAGCGACCTTGCGGGTTGCTGCAACGCTGAAACTCGGCACTGTGGCCGAAGGCATTGAAACCGAGGCGCAAGCCTTGCAAATGGCGGCTATGGGTTGCCAGAAAGCCCAAGGGTATTGGATTGCCAAGCCTTTGCCCGTGAATGAACTCGTGTCCTGGATTCAGGCGCGCGCCATCAGGAGTGGAATTCGTGAGTGAGATGTTGGATTGGCCCCGGTCAAATGTAGATGCCGTGATCGTGGACCTGGACGGAACCATGGTCGACACGCTGGGTGATTTTGTGCAGGCGCTGCAGCGCATGGTGGCCGATCTGCCACTGCCGTACCGCGATTTTGCAGTGGAGCAAGCCTTGGTCGAGCGGCTGGTGGGCAAAGGCTCAGAAAACTTGATAAAAGGCCTGCTAGCCCACATTGATCCGGGGTTTGCTGCTCCTGATAACGTAGCACTTTTCGAGCAGGCATGGGCGTTTTACCAGCACCACTACCGGGCGGTTAATGGACGCTATTCCGAGGTTTACCCCGGCGTTCGCGATGCGCTGGCCGGCTGGCAGCAGGCGGGCCTGCCCTTGGTGTGCGTGACCAACAAGCCGGCTGCGTTTGCGCGCGACTTGCTGCAAGAGAAAGAGCTTGCGCCTTTTTTCCCACTCGTGATTGGCGGCGACACGGTAGCCCGGAAGAAGCCGGACCCCATGCCTTTGTTACACGCCTGCGAGCGACTCGGCACCGTGCCGGGGCGCACCCTTATGGTGGGAGATTCGAGCAACGATGCGCAAGCGGCACGGGCCGCAGGCTGCCCCGTGTTGCTGGTCAGTTACGGCTACAACCACGGGGAACCGGTGGATCAGGTCGACGCGGATGCAGTGGTCGACCGCCTGACGCAGCTGCGCTGGATCTAGCAAAGGCCCGGCCGGAACAAGCCGGGCCCTGGGTCAGGTAGCGAGCCTGAAGACGGTGACAACGCCCACCAATTCCTTGGCCTGCTCTTTCAGCCCCGACGCAGCGGCGGCCATTTGCTCGACCAAGGCAGCGTTTTGTTGGGTCGCCTCATCGATCAGGGTGACCGCGTGCCCCGCTTGGCTGACGCCAATGCGTTGCTCGTGGCTGGCATTGCTGATATCGCTCGCCATGGTGCTGACCTCCCGGATGGCGTTCACCACCTCCGCCATGGTGTGGCCCGCTTGGGCGGCTTGGCTGCTCCCGAGGGCCACTTGCTCCACACTGGCGTTGATCAGGCTTTTAATTTCTTTGGCGGCCTCGGCGCTCCTGCCGGCCAGGCTGCGGACCTCTGCGGCCACCACTGCAAAACCACGGCCTTGCTCGCCGGCCCGGGCTGCCTCAACGGCCGCATTCAGGGCCAGAATATTGGTCTGGAACGCGATGCCGTCGATGACCCCGATGATTTCTGAAATCCGGCTCGAGGCGGTGTGAATGCCTTTCATTGTCTCGACCACTTTGCCCACCGCGTCTCCACCGCGCGAGGCGACCTCCGAGGCACTCACTGCGCGCTCATTCGCTTGAGCTGCACCCTCGGAGCTGCGGCTCACAGTCGCACCCAATTCGTCCATGGACGCAGCGGTTTCTTGTAAGGCGCTGGCCTGCTGTTCGGTGCGGATCGACAGGTCGTGATTGCCATGGGCGATCTCCGCGCTCGCATGGGACACGTTTTCCGCGCCTTGCCGGACTTTGGTGACCAGTGTGGACAGGTTGGTCTGCATGGTTTGCAGGGAGCGCAGCAAATGGGCGATTTCGTCCTGTCCCTCGGGGTAAAGGGTTGCCGTCAAATCGCCGCGGGATACCTTGTCTGCGGCACTCACAGCCTCGTTCAAGGGGCGCACAATTTGCCGGCTCATCCAAATGCTGCCGGCAAAACCGATCAGGGTGACCAGGGTCATAACCCCATAGGCCAAAGCGCTTCCGCGCGAGGCCAGTGCGCTTGCGCTCTCAGAGGCCAGGGCCTCTTCTTCAGACAGGTGTTTGCGCAGGGTGATCAACAGGCCGGCGGACTCCCGGTCTTTGCCCCGGGCGGCTTTGTCACCCACGGTGGCATCGAAACCACTTTCCTTGAACGCGATGAACGCACTCTCATAGGCCTTGGCGGTGCTGGCCATGGCGGTCGATAGCCGTGTGGTCAGGTCGCGGCTGGTGCTATCGTCCATTTCGCGGCTCAGGGCGTCCACACCTTCCATGACCTTTGCCATTTCTTTTTGGTGTGCGGCCCAATAGAGGTCGAGGTCTTTCGGGTTCTTTCCGCGCAGCAACACGTTTTTCCATTCCTGGATGGCTACGGAAAATTGTCCTGCGATGTCGGCCGCCTTTTTATTGGCCTCGACGTGGCGCAATACGTCGATCCGGTAGGTGTCCACCGCATGGTTGAGTGTTCGTATGCCAAACACGCCCCCCATGAACAGCAATACCAAAGCCAGTGCAAATGCCAGTGGCAGTTTCAAACTGAGTTTCACGTGTGTCTCCCCGGGCTACAAGAGGTGATGGAGGTGGCGTCACCCAATCTAACGCGCCGCAGCGACTTTGTCACCTTGATCCGTTGTGTTTGATGGGCGGCACAAGAAAAAAGGCCGGTACGTTTCCATACCGGCCTATGAGGCTTGGAGTAAAACGAAACTTATTTCTGGCCGAGCAAGGCCTCTTTGAGTTTGAAGTCGGCTGGTGAGGGGCCGAACCAGATGGACATGATGGCTTTGTAGAACTCGGGCTCCTTGAAGGGCTCGCCCTGGACTTTGCCTTTGGCGGTCACGACCATACCGGTGCCGGGTATCCAGTCGAGGTGAATCACATCGCCCGGGACCAGCACTTTGTTCACCGTGAAGATGTCGCCCATGCGGATCAAACCCGGCACTAGCTTGGACATTTCGTTCTTCGGTACGTTGTCTTCCACCCCGCGCGTCAGCAACTTGCCGAAGGGGCCGGCTTCGATTTCGCGCACAAACGTCATGCTCAGGCGCTTGGGCCCGGGCGCTGCAATCAGCTCATCGAGGGAGCTGACCTTCTGGCTGGTGAAAAGCTCGCCGACATAGACCTTGAACACGGCCTTAAAGCGGGTGCCTGCGCCGTTGAGTTGCAGTTTGCTGCCGGCCAGTGTGATGCTGTCTTCAATTTTGACGCCATGGATATCCGGTGCTGCAATAGCACTCGTCGCGGCACAAGTCGCCAGCAGCCAGGAGGAAAAAAACTGTTTCAATGTCATGGAGGCCTTAAATAGAACGGTCGTTCTTTTTTCTGCTTTGGATTGTGCAGTTGTGGAGCCGAACGCGCATCAGGGTTTTTGCGGGTAGCCTCGTTTCTTTGTGGTCCGGCCCCTCGGCGTGTTTGCTACACTGAGCGCCTATGTTTATCCACCACATCAGCAGAACAGGTTTGAGCGACCGGGGGGCCTGGCCCTGGCGTACCTCGTCTGTTGTGCCTGGGCTCTGATACCTGCCGGCCGATCCTTTCGGCCATTGCGCACGGTTTTTGGGCTTTGCGCGATCAAGTGGCACGGATTCCCCTCCGATCTATTGCGCGCACCTTTTTCGAGTTGGTGGCTTTGCGTGCCAGCTCCCCGTGAATAGATTGTTTGAGAGGCACCGCCCCCGATGACTGAATCCGAATTTCTGGCCCTGCAGGCGCAAGGCTACAACCGCATCCCTTTGAGCATCCAGGCCTTTGCGGACTTGGAAACCCCGCTCTCCGTGTACCTCAAGCTCGCCCGTAACGCCGGCGAAGCCGAACCTGCTGCCCACAGCTTTTTGCTGGAGTCGGTGGTGGGTGGTGAGCGCTTTGGTCGCTACAGCTTCATTGGTCTGCCTGCGCGCACCTTGGTGCGAGCGAGTCACTTTGGCGCTGATGCCCGGACCGAAGTGGTTACCGATGGCGTGGTGGTGGAAGTCTCGGCGCTCAATCCGCTCGACTTCATTGCGCAGTACCAGCAGCGGTTCAAGGCGGCGCTGCAGCCCGGAATGCCGCGCTTTTGCGGTGGCCTGGCCGGCTACTTCGGGTACGACGCCGTCCGCTACATCGAGAAAAAGCTGCAAGACAGTTGCCCGCCGGATGAACTGGGCACGCCCGACATCCTGCTTTTGCAATGCGAAGAGCTGGCGGTGATTGACAACCTGTCGGGCAAGTTGCACCTGATGGTCTACGTGGACCCGGCGTTGCCCGGTGCCTATGCCGCGGGCCAAGCGCGCTTGGCCGAGCTACGTGCCAAGCTGGCGCAGGCCGTGAGCGCGCCGGATATCAAGCCCTCACAAAGCTTTGAAGCCCAGCGCGACTTCGCCAAAGCGGACTACATTGCCGCGGTGGAGCGCGCCAAAGAGCTGATCGCTGGTGGCGACTTCATGCAGGTGCAGGTGGGGCAGCGTATCAAGAAGCGCTACACCGCATCGCCCCTGAGCCTATACCGCGCACTGCGTACCCTGAATCCCAGCCCGTACATGTATTTCTACAACTTCGGGGACTTTCAAGTGGTGGGCGCTTCGCCGGAGATTTTGGTCCGCCAAGAGCAAATCACCCTTGGCGATAAGCCCGGTACCAAAGTCACCATCCGCCCTCTGGCTGGCACCCGCCCGCGTGGTGCGACCCCTGAGCTGGACAAGGCGGCCGAGGTGGAGCTTATCAACGACCCCAAGGAGCGCGCCGAGCATGTGATGCTGATCGACTTGGCCCGCAACGACATCGGCCGCATTGCTGAAATCGGCTCTGTGAAGGTGACCGATGCTTTCATCGTCGAGCGCTACAGCCATGTGATGCACATCGTGAGTAACGTCGAGGGCACCCTGAACGCCGGCATGACCAGCATGGACGTGCTCAAGGCCACTTTCCCGGCCGGCACACTCACCGGCGCGCCCAAGGTGCACGCCATGGAGCTGATCGACCAGTTGGAGCCGATCAAGCGCGGCATTTATGGCGGCGCCTGCGGTTACCTGAGCTACGCGGGCGACATGGATGTGGCGATTGCCATCCGCACCGGCATCATCAAAGACCAGATGCTGTATGTGCAGGCCGCAGCCGGCGTGGTGGCCGACAGCGTGCCCGAGTTGGAGTGGAAGGAAACCGAGGCGAAGGCCCGTGCACTGCTACGCGCAGCCGAACTGGTGGAGGAGGGACTGCAATGAGCACCTCCCATAAAGACCTGCCCCAGGCCCTGCACTGCGAGACTATGACCGAGGTGCGCAGCCATATCGACGCCCTCGATGAACGGATCACCGCCTTGCTGGTCGAGAGGACCCACTACATGAGCCAAGCGGCCCGTATCAAGCAGGATGTGACCAAAGTGCATGACCAGGAGCGGATTGAATTCATTGCCGCCCGGGTGCGCCGCATCGCTACCGAGCTAGGTGGACAGCCTGATGTGTTGGAGGCCGCCTACCGCGCCCTGATGGACGCATCCATTGCATTTGAGCACCGGGAGTTTGCCCGTTTGCGCCAAGGAGAAACCGTATGAAACTCGTGATGATCGACAACTACGACTCGTTCACTTTCAACATCGTGCAGTACTTCGGTGAACTCGGTGCCGAGGTCGAGGTGTTCCGCAACGACGAGATCACCCTCGAAGGCATTGCCGCACGCGGCGCCGACCGCCTGGTGATCTCGCCCGGCCCCTGCTCACCCAACGAGGCAGGGATTTCGGTGCCCGCGATCCGCCACTTCATGGGTAAGCTGCCTATTCTGGGGGTGTGCCTTGGCCACCAGAGCATTGGCGCAGCTCTGGGTGGCAAGATCATCCGCGCGCAGGAGTTGATGCACGGCAAGACCAGTGTGATCACTACCACGCAAGAGGGCGTTTTCGCAGGTCTGCCGGAAAAGTTCACCGTCAACCGCTACCACTCGCTGGCGATTGAGCGTGCGAGCTGCCCGCAAGAGCTGGTGGTTACCGCGTGGACGGATGATGGCGAGATCATGGGCGTGCGCCACAAGAACCTGCCGCACGCGGTGCGCATGGAGGGGGTGCAGTTCCACCCCGAGAGCATCCTCACCGAGCATGGTCACGCCATGCTGAAAAACTTTTTGCAATAAACCGGTGGGCAGATAGCTATTGTTTTGATAGCTATCTGCGCACATTCCATAAGCGCTGAAGGCCCAAATGACTCCTATTGTTGACTTGCGTAGCGACACCGTGACCCGCCCGACCGCCGCCATGCGCGATGCCATGCGGGCCGCGCCGGTGGGCGACGATGTGTTTGGCGATGACCCCAGTGTCAATGCACTGCAGGACAAGGTCGCGGCCTTGCTCGGTTTCGAGGCGGCGTTATTTATGCCCACCGGCACCCAAAGCAACCTGTGCGGCCTGATGGCGCACTGCGGCCGGGGGGACGAGTACATTGTCGGTCAAATGGCCCATACCTACCGTTACGAGGGCGGTGGTGCTGCGGTGCTCGGCAGCATTCAACCCCAGCCGCTCGCGCAAGACACGGGCGGGCAAATGGCGTTAGCCGACATTGCGGCCGCCATCAAACCCGATGACTGCCACTTCGCACGTACCCGCCTGCTGTGCCTGGAAAATACCTGGAACGGTAACCCTATGCCTGCGACTTACGTTGCGCAGGCGACCGCACTGGCCCGGGAGCGCGGTCTCGCGGTGCACTTGGATGGCGCGCGCCTTTTCAATGCGGCGGTAGCTACCCGCCAGGAAGGTGAAACCGCCTTGGCGTCTGCCCGCCGGATAGCGGGTTACTTTGACAGCGTGTCGGTGTGCTTCAGCAAGGGCTTGGGCGCACCGGTAGGCTCGGCCTTGTGTGGCAGCCGCGAGCTGATCGCCCGTGCCCACCGCATCCGCAAGATGGCGGGTGGCGGCATGCGCCAAGCGGGTTTTCTGGCGGCGGCGGCCAGCTTTGCGCTGGACCACCATGTGGAGCGTTTGGCGGACGATCATGCGCTGGCACAGCGCCTAGCCGCCGGTCTGCACGGGATCGACGGCTTGCAGGTGCGCTCGGGCAACACCAACATTGTGTTTGTGGACGTGGAGCAGGGCCGTGGCCCGGCCTTGCTGGCGCACTTGAAGGAGCGCGGCGTGTTGGCCACCGGGCTGATTGGTTTGCGCTTTGTGACCCACCTGGACGTGGACGCTGCGGGTATCGACCGCGCCATCGAAGCGGTGCGCAGTTTCTTTGCCCAGGCCGTGCCGTCCGCACCGGCTGCTGCGCTGCCCGGCGCCGCGGTCTACTAAGCGGAGGCGCGCGGGATGCTCGCAGAGCTGGGAATCGAGCACCTCGGCCTGTTTGTGATGTCGGGCTGGTTGCTGAACCTGACCCCGGGGCCCGATGTGCTCTACATCGTGAGTAGCGCCCTGCGCAGCGGGGTGCGGGCAGGTATCGTGGCCGCGTTGGGGATCACGGCCGGTTGCTTTGTGCACATTGTGGCGGCCGGCTTGGGCGTGAGCGCGCTGATGGCGACCTCGGCCATGGCGTTCAGTGTGCTCAAGTGGGTGGGGGCAGCCTACTTGCTATACGTGGGTGTGCGGCTGCTCCTGTCCAAGGCGCCGGATGCTATCAAAATAGAAGCGGGCAGCGCAGATTCTGTGACAGCTGGAGGCCTAAAATCTTTGTTTTTCAGAGGCTTTTGGACGAACGCACTCAACCCCAAAGTGGCGCTGTTCTTTCTGGCTTTTGTGCCGCAGTTCATTGCGCCGGGCGCAGCCCATCCCACGGTGGCTTTTCTGTTGCTGGGGGTGCTGTTCAATCTCAACGCCATCCCGATCAATATCGGTTATGCCGTCCTGGCGGCTTGGGCTGCGCAGCGAACCGCTGCGATCCAGCGGGGCATGCATTGGCTGGACCGGCTGGCCGGCGCCTTGTTTGTCGGTTTCGGAATCAAATTGGCGCTGAGTGCAGCGCCCAAAGTCTAAGGAGTCTGTCATGCCGCACACCGTCAAAATTACCCCCCAAGAGGCCTTGCAGCGCACCATCGAACACCGTGAAATCTTTCACGACGAGATGCTGCACCTGATGCGCCAGATCATGTCCGGCGAGATGTCTCCCGTGATGATGGCCGCCATCATTACCGGCCTGCGCGTCAAAAAGGAAACCATTGGCGAAATTACCGCCGCCGCGCAGGTGATGCGCGAGTTTTCGACCAAGGTGGAGGTCGCGGACAAAACCAATCTGGTGGACATCGTGGGCACGGGTGGCGACGGCAGCCACACCTTCAACATTTCCACCTGCAGTATGTTTGTGGCCGCGGCGGCAGGTGCCAAGGTCAGCAAGCATGGCGGGCGCAGCGTCAGCAGCAAGAGCGGCAGTGCCGATGTGTTGGAGGCATTGGGCCTGAACATCAATCTCAAACCCGAGCAGATCGCCCAGTGCGTGGCAGAGCAGGGCATCGGTTTCATGTTCGCGCCCAACCACCACCCCGCCATGAAAAATGTGGCCCCAGTGCGCAAGGAAATGGGTGTGCGCACCATCTTCAACATCCTGGGACCGCTGACCAACCCGGCTGGCGCCCCCAACATCCTCATGGGCGTGTTCCACGCCGATTTGGTGGGTATTCAGGTGCGTGCTTTACAGCGCTTGGGCGCGGAACACGCTATCGTGGTTTACGGCCGTGATGGCATGGACGAGGTGAGCCTGGGCGCCGGCACACTGGTGGGCGAGCTCAAGGATGGCGAAATACGCGAGTACGAGATCCACCCCGAAGACTTCGGCATGGTCATGGCCAGCAACCGGGCCCTGAAGGTGGAAACCGCAGACGACTCCAAAGCCATGTTGATGGGCGTGCTGAACAACCAAGGCGGGCCGGCCAAAGATATTGTGGTTTTGAACGCCGGTGTCGCCCTTTATGCGGCCAATGTGGCGGAATCAATGGAAGCCGGCATCAAGCTTGCGCAAGCTGCTATTGAATCAGGAGCGGCGAAGGCCAAGCTGGATGCACTGGTGGCCCTGAGTGCCCGGCTGGCGAACTAAACAACAGGAAACATCATGAGTGACATTCTCGACAAAATCGTAGCCGTAAAACATCAAGAAGTAGCGGCCGCTATCCGCCGTAAATCATTGGACATTGTGCGAGCCGACGCGGAATCGCGGGTGCTGACACGCGACTTCGTGGGCGCGCTGCGCAGCAAGATTTCGGCAGGCAAACCGGCGGTGATTGCCGAGGTGAAAAAGGCCAGTCCCTCCAAGGGCGTGATCCGGGAAGACTTCATTCCTGCGGACATTGCGCAGAGCTATGCCGAGTATGGCGCGGCGTGTTTGTCGGTGCTGACCGATGTGCAGTTTTTTCAGGGCGAGGTGGACTACCTCAAGCAAGCGCGCGCCAGCTGCCAGTTGCCGGTATTGCGCAAAGATTTCATGGTCGATCCTTACCAAATTTATGAATCGCGCGCCATGGGCGCTGACGCCATCCTGCTGATTGCTGCGTGCCTGGACGATGCGCAAATGAAAGACCTGGAAGCAATCGCTCTAAGCCTCGATATGGCGGTGCTGGTGGAGATCCATGACCAAACTGAGTTGGAGCGCGCCTTGAAGCTCAAAACGCCGCTGCTGGGCATCAACAACCGCGATTTGAAAACGTTCGAAGTGACGCTGGACACCACGCTCGCCTTGCGGGCCATGGTGCCGGCGGACAAGCTCTTGGTAACCGAGAGCGGCATTCACACCCGGGACGATGTTTTGCGCATGGGCGCCGCCGGTGTGAACACATTTCTGGTGGGCGAGGCGTTCATGCGAGCGCCAGAGCCCGGCGAGGCGCTGGAAGCTCTGTTCGGCTGATCCGCATGCAGTTTTCGCTGCTGCAGGATGACGGCGGTGGATCAGCCTTTGCGAGCTCGCAATTGCAGTCTGCGGATCCTGGGCGGTGGCCGGTTCATCCGAGTTGGCAGGCCGTCACCGATCCATTTTTCTCTGGCGCGGTGGGCCAAGGGCTTCTCGGATTCTTGCAGCAGCGCTTGGCGGCGTGCGCGGTCATTTTTCCTCCGCAGCCGATGCGTGCCTTGGAGCTCACGCCGTTGAACTCCGTCAGAGTGGTCATCCTCGGGCAAGACCCCTACCATGGCCGCGGCCAAGCGGAGGGCCTTGCTTTTTCGGTGGCGCCCGGAGTCGCTGTGCCGCCTTCTTTGCGCAATATTTTCAAAGAACTGGCGCGCGAGCCTCTCGCGCTCGATGGCTGCTTCCCCATCACGCAGGGCAGCCTGTTGTCGTGGGCAAGTCGGGGTGTCTTGCTGCTCAACACCTGCTTGACGGTGGAAGAGGGGAAGCCCGCGAGCCATGCATGCCGCGGCTGGGAAACCCTGACGGATGCGGTCATCAGCGTGGTGTCGTCTACCCCGGGCCACGTGATTTTTATGCTTTGGGGGGCGCATGCCCAAAGCAAGCGCGTGCTGATAGACGAGGCCCGCCATACCGTGTTGTGCGCGAACCATCCCTCGCCACTTTCTGCCTTGCGTCCACCGACTCCCTTCATTGGGTGTGGCCATTTCTCCGAGGCAAATCGGATCTTGACTGCAGAGTGATCCGTTCCGGAGGCTGGGCGTCCAAAAACTATTTCAGTGCAATTTGCAAAAAAAACAGCGCGAAGGTGACGCAGTGCAATAAAGCTGGCATAATCCGGGGTTCACCGAAGGAGAGGTGGCCGAGTGGTTAATGGCAGCAGACTGTAAATCTGCCCTCTTACGAGTACGCTGGTTCGAATCCAGCCCTCTCCACCAGTGACCTGAAAGACTGTTAGATTGGCGGGCCTGTGCGGGGTTCGTATAGTGGTAATACCTTAGCCTTCCAAGCTAAAGCGAGGAGTTCGATTCTCCTACCCCGCTCCAAAGTCGCAAGTTGCTGTGTTTGTTGTGTTGAGATATCAAGATTTGTGTAAACAAACTTTTGCCCTTTTGGCTCAGTGGTAGAGCACTCCCTTGGTAAGGGAGAGGTCGCGGGTCCGATTCCCGCAAAGGGCACCAATTTTGGCGTTGCCGCTGGCATGCTTGTGATGGCGGTAGTACGGCGATAGTTATTTGTTTGAACCTATTACTTTTCGGAGCTAAGCATGGGTAAAGAAAAATTCACACGTACCAAGCCACACGTCAACGTTGGCACCATTGGTCACGTGGACCACGGCAAGACCACACTGACAGCGGCTATCACCACTGTGTTGGCGGCCAAGTTTGGCGGATCCGCCAAAGCGTACGACCAGATCGACGCAGCGCCTGAAGAAAAAGCACGCGGCATTACCATCAACACTGCACACGTTGAGTACGAAACCGCCAACCGCCACTACGCACACGTGGATTGCCCCGGACACGCTGACTATGTGAAGAACATGATCACTGGCGCGGCTCAAATGGACGGCGCTATTCTGGTTTGCTCCGCAGCTGACGGCCCAATGCCTCAGACACGCGAGCACATCTTGTTGGCTCGCCAAGTGGGCGTGCCTTACATCATCGTGTTCCTGAACAAGTGCGACATGGTTGACGACGCTGAGTTGTTGGAACTGGTCGAAATGGAAGTTCGCGAACTCCTGTCCAAGTACGACTTCCCTGGCGACGACACCCCCATCATCCACGGTTCTGCCAAGCTCGCCATGGAAGGCGACAAGGGTGACCTGGGCGAAGGCGCGATCATGAAGTTGGCTGACGCACTCGATTCCTACATCCCCCTGCCAGAGCGCGCAGTGGACGGCGCGTTCCTGATGCCCGTGGAAGACGTGTTCTCGATCTCCGGCCGCGGCACCGTGGTGACAGGTCGCGTTGAGCGCGGTATCGTCAAGGTCGGCGAAGAAATCGAAATCGTTGGTATCGCCGACACACAAAAGACCACCTGCACAGGCGTTGAAATGTTCCGCAAGCTGCTCGACCAAGGTCAAGCAGGCGACAACGTCGGTATCTTGTTGCGCGGTACCAAGCGCGAAGACGTGCAGCGCGGCCAAGTGCTGTGCAAGCCCGGCTCGATCAAGCCACACACCCACTTCACTGGCGAAATCTACGTTTTGTCCAAGGACGAAGGTGGACGTCACACTCCTTTCTTCAACAACTACCGCCCCCAGTTCTACTTCCGTACAACGGACGTGACCGGTGCGATCGAGTTGCCAGAAGGCAAAGAAATGGTGATGCCTGGTGACAACGTGTCCATCACTGTGAAGTTGATTAACCCCATCGCCATGGAAGAAGGCCTGCGTTTCGCTATTCGCGAGGGCGGTCGTACCGTGGGCGCCGGCGTGGTTGCCAAAATCATCGCGTAAAGGAAAGTCTGTAGGGGTATAGCTCAATTGGCAGAGCGTCGGTCTCCAAAACCGAAGGTTGTAGGTTCGATTCCTACTGCCCCTGCCACCGAAACAGAATTCGGTGGATAACCAAGAGCCCGCTACCGTGTAGCGGGCTTCAGCGTCTTAAGGTCGCTGAAACCGAATGCAAGCAAACGCGAAAAAATAACATGGCATCGACTCAAATTGAAACCGTCAACACGGGCGCAGACAAGTTCAAGCTTGCCGCGGCTGTGGTATTGCTGTTGGCGGCTTTGGCTGCCTTTTATCTGTTGGGCAAGCAAGGTCAGGTTGCGCAATGGGGTGCTTTGTTGGTTGGACTCGCGTTGTCTGCTGCTGCCTTCTTTTCTTCGGAATCCGGGCGCCAGTTGATTGCATTTGGGCGCGATGCATGGCGTGAAGTGAAAAAAGTGGTCTGGCCTGAGCGCAAAGAAGCCATTCAGATCACGGCTTACGTTTTTGGATTTGTGTTGATCATGGCAGTGTTCTTGTGGCTGACTGACAAGACGCTGGAGTGGCTCTTTTACGACTTGATCCTGGGATGGAAGAAATGATGACTGACGATGTGCTAGTTCCCGCTGCGGAAGCGGCTGCGTCTGCTGCCAATCCAGATTTGCGTTGGTACGTGGTTCATGCGTACTCCGGCATGGAGAAGGCCGTGGAGCGCAACATTTTGGAGCGTATCCAGCGCGCTGGCATGCAATCCAAGTTCGGTCGCATCCTGGTTCCCATGGAAGAGGTCGTCGAAGTCAAAAACGGCCAAAAGAAAACCACTGAGCGCAAGTTCTTTCCTGGCTATGTCTTGGTTGAGATGGTCATGGATGACGATACATGGCACTTGGTCAAGCACACGAACAAAGTTACAGGATTTGTGGGTGGTGCTAAAAACCGTCCAGCGCCTATTTCTGAGTCTGAGGTGATGAAAATCGTCAATCAGATGCAAGAGGGGACTGACAAGCCCCGTCACAAGATTGAGTTTGTGGTGGGCGAGTTTGTTCGGGTGAAGGAAGGTCCTTTTACCGACTTCAACGGCTCGGTGGAAGATGTGAACTACGAAAAGAGCAAGGTGCGTGTTTCGGTCACTATCTTTGGTCGCTCCACTCCGGTCGAACTGGAGTTTTCTCAAATCGAGAAGACCTGACAATTTTTGGCGCATTGCGCCGCGGCTTAAAGTGTTTTTCGACTCGGCACTTTGGGTAATTTTTGAGTCGCTAGCCCCGGGGAGCCGAGACCAGCTGCTGGTTTGAGGCGTTTGACCCGTCAGGAGAAATCATGGCAAAGAAGATTGTCGGCTTTATCAAGCTGCAAGTACCGGCCGGTAAGGCCAACCCATCCCCACCCATCGGTCCCGCATTGGGTCAACGTGGTCTGAACATCATGGAATTCTGCAAGGCATTCAATGCCCAGACCCAAGGTGTTGAGCCAGGTCTGCCACTGCCTGTGGTGATCACCGCGTTTGCTGACAAAAGCTTCACTTTTGTTATCAAGACTCCACCTGCTACAGTCCTGATCAAAAAGGCTATCAAGCTGGACAAGGGTTCTGCCCGTCCCCACGTAGATAAGGTTGGCAAGATCACCCGCGCTCAGCTGGAAGAAATCGCAAAGACCAAGATGAAGGACATGACTGCCGCCGACCTCGACGCTGCTGTTCGTACTATCGCTGGCTCTGCCCGTTCCATGGGCGTGAATGTGGAGGGCGTGTAAATGTCCAAGCTGACTAAAAAACAAAAGACCCAAGTGGGCAAAATCGACAGCCTCAAGCTGTATGCACTGACTGATGCTTTGGCGTTGGTCAAGGAATTTGCGAACGCAAAGTTCGATGAGTCCATCGACGTTGCAGTGCAACTGGGCATTGATGCTAAGAAGTCTGACCAAGTGGTTCGCGGTGCTGTCGTGTTGCCTAACGGCACCGGCAAGACAAAGCGCGTTGCTGTGTTTGCTCAAGGTGCTAAGGCTGAAGAAGCTAAAGCCGCCGGTGCAGATGTGGTTGGTATGGACGACCTCGCCGCCATGGTGAAGGCTGGTGACATGCCTTTCGACATCGTGATTGCTGCTCCTGATGCAATGCGTATCGTGGGTACATTGGGTCAGATCCTCGGACCACGTGGCTTGATGCCTAACCCCAAGGTCGGTACAGTCACTCCAGACGTTGCTACGGCAGTGAAGAATGCCAAGGCTGGTCAAGTGCAGTTTCGCGTTGACAAGGCCGGTATCGTGCACAGCACCATCGGCCGTCGTTCGTTCGAAGCTGGTCAGTTGCAAGGTAACTTGGCCGCTTTGGTCGAAGCTTTGAACAAAGCTAAGCCCGCATCGAGTAAGGGTCTGTACCTGCGTAAAGTGGCGGTGTCTTCCACGATGGGCGTTGGCGTTCGCGTCGACATCCAGTCCATCGCGGCGTAATCGTGAATTTGGGTTGGCTCTCGGGCCAATCCGATGTGGTGGGCCGGGGGTGCTGTCAAAGTGCAACTGGGCCATCCAAGACCGTTGGTGTGTCCTAGACACTTAATTTTTGCCAACGCAGATGGCGATCCCGCTGCGGATGGAATGAGAGTTCTGTTAACAGTTGGTCGCTGCAATGTGGAGCATGAGCAGCGTAAGTTGCAAAGTGCATTTAAAGGAGTAGACCTTGAGTCTGAATCGCAGTGAGAAAGAAGCGGTCATCAGTGATGTGACCGGCCTCGCCGCTAAAGCTCAAACGCTCGTGATCGCGGAATACCGTGGCATCACGGTCGCTGACATGACCAAACTGCGTAACACAGCACGCAGCGCTGGTGTGAGCCTGAGCGTGTTAAAAAACACCTTGGCCCGCCGCGCCGTTGCTGGTAGCGCGTTTGAAGTTGTGTCCGACCAGATGACCGGTCCTCTGATCTACGGCTTTTCCGAAGACGCAGTGGCTGCCGCTAAGGTAGCTGCCGAGTTCGCGAAAACCAACGACAAGTTGGTGATCCGTGCTGGTGCGTACGGCGGTAAGGCTCTGGACGTGAACGGCGTGAAGCAATTGGCAAGCATCCCTTCGAAGGAAGTGTTGTTGGCTCAGTTGTTGGGCTTGATGCAGTCCCCCATTTCCCGTACAGCACGTGTGTTGTCGGCATTGGCGGAACAGCGTGGCGCTGGCGCAGCAGAAGCTGCCCCCGCAGAGGCAGCTGCAGCGTAATCGCTGCCTGTCTGTAGTAACCAATATTGTTAGGAAATCAAAATGGCATTCGATAAAGACGCATTTTTGACCGCGCTGGACAGCATGACGGTCATGGAACTCAACGACCTGGTGAAAGCCATCGAAGAAAAATTTGGTGTGAGCGCTGCCGCTATGGCTGCTCCTGCTGCTGCTGGTGGCGGTGCCGCTGCCGCTGCAGAAGAGAAGACTGAATTCAACGTTGTCTTGACTGAAGCTGGCGCAAACAAAGTGTCCGTCATCAAGGCAGTGCGCGAAATCACTGGTCTGGGCTTGAAAGAAGCCAAGGACCTGGTTGACGGCGCACCTAAGGCAGTCAAGGAAGGCGTTTCCAAGGCTGACGCTGATGCTGCTAAGAAGAAGCTGGAAGAAGCTGGCGCTAAGGTCGAACTCAAGTAATCGACCGATTCGCATGGGCTGGAGGTTCCAAAAGGGCCTCCAGCCTTTGCCGCTTGTAGGCTCCGCATTAGTGTGCACAGGAAAGTAGTGGGCAACTTCTTTCCTGTGTCTTCTGATCCGACTGCAGAAGATGCCTTGGTACGGGTCGCGTGCAACGCGTGACCGTCCGCCAATGATTGGTAGTGGCCAATCGCCAAGTCTGTTGAGAATGCTCAACGCGACAGTCGCCTAGGACCCCCAGGATTCCTCAGCCTTTGCCCGGAGATCTAATGGCTTACACATACACAGAACGCAAGCGAATTCGCAAAAACTTCGGTAGTCGCGATAGCGTGCTAGAGATCCCTTATCTGCTGCAAATGCAAAAAGACGCCTACACAGCGTTTTTGCAAGCAGACATCACACCGAAGAAGCGTACCGCCGAGGGCTTGCAAGCTGCTTTCGAAGCTGCCTTCCCGATCGTTTCGCACAACGGTTTCGTGGAAATGAAGTACCTCGAGTACAACTTGGCCAAGCCAGCTTTTGACGTTCGTGAATGCCAGACCCGTGGCTTGACCTATGCTTCTGCGGTTCGTGCCAAAGTCCAATTGATCATTTATGACCGTGAGTCTTCGACCGGCCAGAACAAAGTGGTCAAGGAAGTCAAAGAGCAAGAGGTCTATATGGGCGAAGTGCCCCTGATGACTGGCAAGGGCTCTTTCATCATCAACGGCACTGAGCGCGTGATCGTGTCCCAGTTGCATCGCTCCCCTGGCGTGTTCTTCGAACATGACAAGGGTAAGACCCACAGCTCGGGCAAATTGCTGTTCTCTGCGCGCATCATTCCTTACCGCGGTTCTTGGCTCGACTTTGAATTTGATCCCAAAGACTTGCTGTATTTCCGTGTGGACCGTCGTCGCAAAATGCCGGTCACGATCTTGCTCAAGGCCATCGGTCTGAATAATGAGTCGATCCTCGCCAACTTCTTTGTGAACGACAACTTCCGCTTGATGGACAGTGGCGCGCAAATGGAGTTCGTGGCTGAGCGTTTGCGTGGCGAAGTCGCACGCTTTGACATCACAGACAAGTCGGGCAAGGTCGTTGTTGCCAAGGACAAGCGCGTTACAGCACGTCACACCCGTGAACTGGAACAGTCCGGCACTACACACATCAGCGTTCCTGAAGACTTCTTGATTGGCCGCGTCGTCGCGCGCAATGTGGTCGACGGCGATACCGGCGAAATCGTGGCCAAGGCCAACGAAGAGCTGACAGAAGCACTCCTGAAGAAACTGCGTACTGCAGGTATCCAGGACTTGGCTTGCATCTACACCAACGAGTTGGACCAGGGCGCTTACATTTCGCAAACCCTGCGCACCGACGAAACGGTGGACGAGTTCGCAGCGCGGGTGGCAATCTACCGCATGATGCGTCCCGGCGAGCCGCCTACAGAGGACGCAGTTCAGGCGTTGTTCCAACGCTTGTTCTACAACCCAGATACCTACGATCTGTCTCGTGTCGGTCGTATGAAGTTCAACGCCAAGATGGGCCGCTCGGAATCTACCGGTCCCATGGTGCTGACCAATGAAGATATCCTAGCTGTCGTCAAGATATTGGTGGATCTGCGCAATGGCCGTGGTGACGTCGACGACATCGACCACTTGGGTAACCGCCGCGTACGTTGCGTGGGCGAATTGGCCGAAAACCAATACCGTACTGGGTTGGCGCGTATCGAAAAAGCAGTGAAAGAGCGCTTGGGCCAAGCAGAGCAAGAGCCCCTGATGCCGCATGACCTGATCAACAGCAAGCCGATTTCGGCAGCCTTGAAGGAATTCTTCGGTGCTTCGCAGTTGTCCCAGTTCATGGACCAGACCAACCCGTTGGCAGAAATCACCCACAAGCGCCGTGTTTCGGCCCTCGGCCCCGGCGGTTTGACCCGGGAACGCGCTGGCTTCGAAGTGCGAGACGTGCACGTGACCCACTACGGTCGTGTGTGCCCTATCGAAACTCCCGAAGGTCCAAACATCGGTCTGATCAACTCTTTGGCGCTGTACGCACGTCTGAACGAGTATGGCTTCATCGAAACCCCGTATCGACGTGTGGTGGACAGCAAGGTCACCAATGACATCGACTACCTGTCTGCGATTGAAGAAGGCAAGTACGTTATTGCCCAGGCCAATGCGGCACTGGACAAGGAAGGCACGCTGACCGGCGACTTGGTGTCTGCACGTGAAAAGGGTGAATCCATTCTGGTGAGCGCTGACCGCGTTCAGTACATGGATGTGTCGCCTGCCCAGATCGTGTCGGTGGCTGCTTCTCTGGTTCCATTCCTGGAACACGATGACGCCAACCGTGCTCTGATGGGTGCCAACATGTCACGTCAAGCCGTGCCCGTGTTGCGTCCTGAAAAACCGATGGTGGGTACCGGTATCGAGCGCGTTGCCGCGGTCGACTCCGGCACTGTAGTGACAGCGACCCGTGGCGGTATCGTCGATTACATCGATGCGACTCGAGTCGTGATCCGTGTCAACGATGCAGAAGCGCAGGCCGGTGAAGTCGGTGTGGATATCTACAATCTGATCAAATATCAGCGTTCCAACCAAAACACCAACATTCATCAGCGTCCCATCGTGAAGAAGGGCGACAAGCTTGCCAAGGGCGACGTGATTGCTGACGGTGCATCGACTGACCTGGGCGAAATCGCCATTGGTCAGAACATGTTGGTTGCGTTCATGCCATGGAACGGCTACAACTTCGAAGACTCTATCTTGATCAGCGAGCGCGTAGTGGCCGAAGACCGCTACACCTCTATCCACATCGAAGAACTCGTGGTGATGGCGCGTGACACCAAGTTGGGTGCGGAAGAAATTACGCGTGATATTCCCAACTTGAGCGAACAACAGCTCAACCGTCTGGACGAATCCGGCATCATCTATGTGGGTGCTGAAGTCCTTCCGGGCGACACCTTGGTTGGCAAGGTCACGCCCAAGGGCGAAACCACGCTCACCCCTGAAGAAAAGCTCTTGCGTGCGATCTTCGGTGAGAAGGCCAGCGACGTGAAGGACACTTCTCTGCGCGTGGACCAGGGCAGCTCCGGCACCGTCATCGACGTGCAAGTATTCACCCGCGAAGGCATTCAGCGTGACCGCCGTGCGCAGCAGATCATTGACGACGAACTCAAGCGGTTCCGTTTGGACCTGAACGATCAGTTGCGTATCGTGGAAGCGGATGCGTTTGACCGTATCGAGAAGTTGTTGACCGGCAAAGTCGCTAATGGCGGCCCGCAAAAGCTGGCCAAGGGCACCAAGCTCGACAAGGCTTACCTGACTTCTGTGGAGAAGTTCCACTGGTTTGACATCCGCCCAGCGGACGAAGAGGTGGCAAGCCAGCTCGAAAGCATCAAAAACTCCCTCGAGCAAACTCGCCACAGTTTCGACCTTGCTTTTGAAGAAAAGCGCAAGAAGTTGACGCAAGGCGACGAGCTGCCTGCGGGCGTATTGAAGATGGTCAAGGTCTACATCGCGGTCAAGCGTCGCTTGCAGCCCGGTGATAAGATGGCCGGCCGTCACGGTAACAAGGGTGTGGTCTCCAAGATCACTCCTGTTGAAGACATGCCTTACCTCGCAGACGGTACGCCGGTGGACATCGTGCTGAACCCTCTGGGCGTTCCATCACGTATGAACATTGGTCAGGTGTTGGAAGTGCACTTGGGTTGGGCCGGCAAGGGCTTGGGTCAGCGCATTGGCGACATGCTGCAACGCGAAGCGGCCTCTACCGAGATCCGTGGTTTCCTCGAGCAGGTTTACAACAGCACCGGCCGCAAGGAAGACCTCGCTCAGTTGACGGACAGCGAAGTTCAAGACATGGCCAAAGAGCTGATTACCGGTGTGCCGTTCGCGTCACCCGTGTTCGATGGCGCTACCGAAAAAGAAATCGGTGACATGCTGCAGTTGGCGTATCCGGATGATGTGGCCAAGGCCAAGGGCTTGACCGCTACCCGCACACAAGCCCAGCTCTATGACGGACGCAGTGGTGATGCCTTCGAGCGCACCACCACCGTAGGCTACATGCACTACCTGAAGCTGCACCACTTGGTGGACGACAAGATGCACGCCCGTTCTACCGGCCCATACAGCTTGGTGACCCAACAGCCACTGGGCGGTAAGGCCCAGTTCGGTGGCCAGCGCTTCGGTGAAATGGAAGTGTGGGCACTGGAAGCCTACGGTGCTTCTTACGTGCTGCAGGAAATGCTGACGGTCAAGTCCGATGACGTGCAAGGTCGTACCAAGGTGTACGAAAACATCGTCAAGGGCGAACACTCTATTGAAGCCGGCATGCCGGAATCGTTCAATGTGCTGGTCAAGGAAATCCGTTCCTTGGGCATCGACATTGAGCTGGATCGTTCTTAAAGACAAGGGAAAGAGTCACATGAAATCTTTACTCGACCTGTTCAAGCAGTTCACGCCCGACGAGCATTTTGATGCCATCAAGATCGGCATGGCGTCGCCTGAAAAGATCCGTTCCTGGTCTTTCGGCGAAGTTAAAAAACCTGAAACTATCAACTACCGCACTTTTAAGCCTGAGCGTGACGGTCTGTTTTGCGCCAAGATTTTCGGGCCCATCAAGGACTACGAGTGCTTGTGCGGTAAGTACAAGCGCCTGAAGCATCGCGGTGTGATCTGCGAAAAGTGCGGCGTTGAAGTCACACAGACCAAAGTGCGTCGTGAGCGCATGGGTCACATTGACTTGGCCGCTCCTTGCGCACACATTTGGTTCTTGAAGTCTTTGCCGAGCCGTTTGGGCTTGGTGCTGGACATGACTTTGCGTGACATCGAGCGCGTGTTGTACTTCGAAGCATACGTGGTGACCGACCCTGGCATGACTCCGCTGAAGAAATACAGCATCATGTCTGAGGACGATTTCGACGCCAAATTCCAAGAATATGGCGATGAATTCATTGCCAAAATGGGCGCCGAGGGCATCAAAGACTTGCTGGAAAGCATCGACATCGATGGTTCCATCGAGAAGCTGCGCAACGACCTGACCGGCTCTGAGCTGAAGATCAAGAAAAACGCCAAGCGCCTCAAAGTGCTAGAAGCCTTTAAGAAGTCCGGCATCAAGCCTGAGTGGATGGTGTTGGACGTGTTGCCAGTGCTACCACCGGACTTGCGTCCCTTGGTTCCCTTGGACGGCGGCCGCTTTGCGACCTCCGACTTGAACGATCTGTATCGCCGCGTGATCAACCGCAACAGCCGTCTGCGCCGTTTGCTGGAGTTGAAGGCCCCTGAAATCATTGCCCGCAACGAAAAGCGGATGCTGCAAGAAGCCGTGGACAGCTTGCTGGACAACGGCCGTCGCGGCAAGGCCATGACTGGCGCCAACAAGCGCGCCTTGAAGTCCTTGGCCGACATGATCAAGGGTAAGAGCGGCCGTTTCCGCCAGAACTTGCTGGGCAAGCGCGTGGATTACTCCGGTCGTTCCGTGATTACCGTGGGCCCAACGCTCAAACTGCACCAGTGCGGTCTGCCTAAGCTGATGGCCTTGGAATTGTTCAAGCCATTCATCTTCGCACGCCTGGAAGCCATGGGCATTGCGACCACCATCAAGGCTGCCAAGAAAGAAGTTGAATCCGGCACCCCCGTGGTGTGGGACATTCTGGAAGAGGTTATCAAAGAGCACCCCGTGATGCTGAACCGTGCGCCAACGCTGCACCGTCTAGGTATCCAGGCGTTTGAGCCCATCTTGATTGAAGGCAAGGCTATCCAGTTACACCCTCTCGTTTGCGCGGCCTTCAACGCCGACTTCGACGGTGACCAAATGGCTGTGCACGTACCACTGTCGGTGGAAGCGCAAATGGAAGCCCGCACTTTGATGCTGGCCTCCAACAACGTGCTGTTCCCCGCCAACGGCGAGCCTTCCATCGTCCCTTCGCAAGACGTTGTGTTGGGCTTGTACTACACGACCCGTGACCGTATCAACGGCAAGGGTGAGGGTCTGGTGTTTGCGGATACCGGTGAAGTCCAGCGTGCTTTCGACGCGGGCCAAGTGGAACTGAACGCACGTATCAACGTTCGTTTGACTGAGTGGACCAAGAACAAGGAGACTAGCGAATTCGTGCCTGAAACCAAGCTGTGGGAAACCACCGCGGGTCGCGCCTTGTTGTCTGAAATTCTGCCAAAGGGCCTGCCTTTCGCCAACATCAACAAAGCGTTGAAGAAGAAGGAAATTTCCAAGCTTATCAACGTGTCCTTCCGCAAGTGCGGACTGAAGGAAACCGTGGTGTTCGCCGACAAGCTACTGCAAAGCGGTTTCCGTTTGGCAACGAGGGCAGGTATTTCCATCTGTATCGACGACATGTTGGTGCCACAGGAAAAGCACGACATCATCGGCCGCGCCCAGAAGGAAGTCAAAGAGATCGAACAGCAGTATGTGTCCGGTCTGGTGACTTCCGGTGAGCGCTACAACAAGGTGGTGGATATCTGGGGCAAGTCGGGTGACGAAGTGTCCAAGGTGATGATGGCCAAGTTGTCCAAGGAAATGGTGACCGATCGCCATGGCAACCAGGTACAACAGGAATCCTTCAACTCCATCTACATGATGGCCGACTCCGGTGCCCGTGGCTCTGCTGCCCAGATCCGTCAGGTGGCCGGTATGCGGGGTCTGATGGCCAAGCCTGATGGCTCCATCATTGAAACGCCTATTACCGCGAACTTCCGCGAAGGTCTGAACGTGTTGGAGTACTTCATCTCCACCCACGGTGCCCGTAAGGGTCTGGCCGATACCGCGTTGAAGACAGCGAACTCCGGTTACCTGACACGTCGTTTGGTCGATGTGACCCAGGATCTGGTTGTGACCGAGCAAGACTGCGGCACACATGGTGGTTACCTGATGCGCGCTATTGTTGAAGGCGGTGAAGTGATTGAATCCCTGCGGGACCGTATTCTCGGTCGTACCGCAGCGGATGATGTCTTGCACCCTGAAACACGTGGCGTGCTGTTGCCCGCGGGCTCCATGCTGGACGAAGACGAAATCGAAATGCTGGAGGCTGCTGGCGTCGACGAAGTCAAGGTCCGCACCGCTCTGACATGTGAAACCCGCTTTGGTATCTGTGCTAAGTGCTATGGACGTGACTTGGGTCGCGGTGGTTTGATCAACGGCGGCGAAGCGGTCGGCGTGATCGCTGCTCAGTCTATCGGTGAACCCGGTACTCAGCTGACCATGCGTACCTTCCACATCGGTGGTGCTGCATCCCGTGCGGCGATCGCTTCTAGTGTGGAAGCCAAATCCAACGGCAACATCGGCTTCAATGCCACGATGCGCTATGTGACCAACAGCAAGGGCGAGTTGGTGGTGATTGCTCGTTCCGGCGAAATCATCATTCACGATGAGCATGGCCGTGAGCGCGAACGCCACAAGGTTCCATATGGTGCCGTGTTGACTGTCAAGGTGGATCAATCCATCAAGGCAGGCGCAATTTTGGCGAACTGGGATCCTTTGACACGTCCCATCATTACCGAATTCGCGGGTAAGGCTCATTTCGAAAACGTCGAAGAAGGCCTGACCGTTGCGAAGCAGGTGGATGAGGTAACAGGCTTGTCGACTTTGGTGGTTATTGACCCCAAGCGCCGCGGCGCTGCCAAGGTAGTGCGTCCACAAGTGAAGCTGATCGATGCATCGGGTCACGAAGTGAAGATTCCCGGAACCGACCACTCCGTGACTATCGGTTTCCCCGTGGGATCGTTGGTTCAGGTGCGTGACGGTCAGGACGTGGGCCCCGGCGAAGTGCTAGCCCGTATTCCTATCGAAGGTCAAAAGACCCGCGACATTACCGGTGGTCTGCCACGCGTGGCCGAACTGTTTGAAGCACGTTCACCCAAAGACAAGGGTGTCTTGGCTGAAGTGACCGGTACCGTGTCCTTCGGTAAAGAAACCAAAGGCAAGGTCCGCTTGCAAATCACCGATCCAGAAGGCAAGGTCTGGGAAGAGCTCGTACCCAAGGAAAAGAACATCTTGGTGCACGAAGGCCAGGTGGTCAACAAGGGTGAGTCGGTGGTGGACGGCCCAGCCGATCCGCAAGACATTCTGCGCTTGTTGGGCTCAGAAGAGTTGGCGCGTTACATTGTGGACGAAGTGCAAGACGTTTACCGTTTGCAAGGCGTGAAGATCAACGACAAGCACATCGAAGTGATTGTTCGTCAGATGTTGCGTCGTGTCGTCGTGGAAAACGCTGGCGATTCCGGCTACATCAATGGCGAGCAGGTGGAGCGCTCTGAAATGCTCAACACCAACGACGCTTTGCGTGGCGAGGGCAAAATCCCTGCGACCTTCACCAACTTGCTTTTGGGTATTACCAAGGCATCGTTGTCGACAGACAGTTTCATTTCTGCGGCTTCGTTCCAGGAAACTACCCGTGTGTTGACCGAGGCTGCCATCATGGGCAAGCGCGACGAGCTGCGCGGACTGAAGGAAAACGTGATCGTTGGTCGCTTGATTCCTGCTGGTACTGGCTTGGCTTATCACGAAGCACGTAAAGTCCGTGAGTCCATGGATGACGCCGAGCGTCGTGCTATTGCCGAAGCGGAGGCCGCTGAACTGGCTGGTACCGCTGACTTGACAGAAGACGTGGCTGGTGCGGACGATACCTCGGCTGAGTAATCTGCGCCTTTGAATGAAAACGCCCCTAGTTGCACGCAACTTGGGGCGTTTTTTTGCTGAGTGGTAAATGAAGAACGAGGCTCGAAATGGGACAGACGCTTTATGTGTGGATGTTTTGTGCCTGCCTGCTGTTTTGGCTAATGGGCGTGCACAATCGCTTGATGCGGCTCCGTGCGCGAGCACTCGCGATATTGAGCGCACTCGAGAAGCAAGTCTTGTCAGGGATACTGCCCTTACAACATCGCTTGGTTGCAAGTCCTGCGGATACGCCTAACAACGCATCAGACGAATATCGCGTGGAATGGCTACGAGGACTGCGACTTATGGAAGACGTCTGGGCTGCTCCCCGAAAAGATCGTCTGGATATGGATGCCCAGCAGCAGCGAACAGAGAGCTGGGTGAAGTTGATGACAGCATGGAGCGCTTGGGTTTCTGCCCCTCCTGATTTGGCCGGGCCTTGTGTTCCCGATTCATTTCGCCTCGAGTGGGAGGCCAGTACAGCGAAAGCTATCGTAATTTCAGATGCCTTGAACGCGATATTGAAAGACTACAACGAGGGCGTCAGTGAGCCGCCTGCCTGTTGGGTTGCACATTTTTTCGGATTCAAGGTTAGTGCATTAATAGGGATCAAATGAGTGAGATACAAAGGTCGCCCGAGTTGTGGCGCCAATTGAAGGCGACTGTAGATGTCCTCCTGCAGGTATCCAACGGTCAATCCGGTAGTGCTGCTATGGATGCTGTCCCGCCTCACTTGCGTGGAGCGGTTCAAGCATTGGCTTTTCATGCGTGGCGGAATCAAGGCAGATCGACTGCGATTCGCTCGTTGCTTGCAAAAAAGCCACCAGCCCCACACGCTGACGCATTGTTGTGCCTCGCTTTGGGCCTCCTTGCGAACGATGCAGATGCCAGTTATGACGCATTTACTTTGGTGAACCAAGCGGTAGAGGCGGCCAAACAATGTCCGCGTACCCGATCCCAGGCAAATTTCATCAACGCCTGCTTGCGGCGGTATTTGAGAGAGGCTCCCCAGCTCCTTGCAGAGGCAGACAAGCGCTTGGAGGCCCGTTGGAACCATCCCCTTTGGTGGATCAAAAAAGTGCAGCAGGATCATCCCGACCGTTGGGAAGCGGTGCTGACGGCAGCAAATCGCCATCCCCCAATGACGCTGCGCGTAAATCTCCGCAAGGTGACCAGCGCGCAATACGCACTATCACTGCAAACTGCCGGTATTGAGGTCAGTAGCGCCTGTGGCTCGTGTATCGAACTGACAAAACCAGTCGCGGTAACCCAGCTCCCCGGTTTTCAAGAGGGGTGGGTCTCCGTGCAAGACGGTGCCGCCCAAGTTGCTGCGACACTCTTACTTGAGGCGGCTACTCCTCAAGAGCGCCCACGCATTTTGGACGCATGTGCTGCGCCGGGCGGAAAAACTGCGCACCTCTTGGAGCTCGTCGAGGCAGATGTCCTTGCTTTGGAAATTGATCCCTCGCGGGCACAGCGAATCGAGCAAACTTTGAACCGCTTGGGCCTGACTGCGACGGTGCTCTGCGCCGATGCCGCTGAGCCGCCCACTTGGTGGGATGGCCGTCCTTTTGATTACATTTTGCTGGATGCCCCCTGCACTGCTTCGGGCATTGTTCGGCGGCATCCCGACATACGTTGGCTGCGCCGCCCCACAGATGTGGCACAGCTTGCCGCAGAGCAGCGGCGGATCCTCAAGGGTCTATGGCCCTTGGTGAAAGAGGGTGGGCGCTTGCTGTACTGCACCTGCTCCATTTTCAGGGCCGAGGGGGATGAACAAGTCAAAGCGTTTCTAGATAACAACAAGGACGCTCGCCTTCTTCAGTCTCCCGGGCATTTAATTCCCGCTGCAGTGCCCACTCCATCCGTGATGGCCGACAATCAAATCGGTGACCATGACGGCTTCTTTTATGCACTGTTCGAAAAGACGAGGGTTTGAAAAGCTCCTGCACAGACTGTGCGCGTTGCTGCTTGTCTCCGCGCTGTGGCCTTGCTTCGCACAAACGCAAGTGGAAGTCACGCAGTTCGAAGTGGAGCGCACTATCGAAGAAGTTGTACTCAATGCACAAGTGCAATTCGAGCTCTCCTCTTCCGTAGAAGATGCCCTGCTGCGGGGCATCCCCGTGTATTTCCGGGCAGAAGCCGAAGTGCTCAGAGAGCGCTGGTACTGGTATGACAAATCCCTTTCCACCGTCTCTAGGCACTACAAGCTCGCTTATCAGCCGCTGACCAGGCGGTGGCGTGTGAGCATCAGTGCAGGTCCCTCCAGCGCAGCCGGTCAGGGTTTGGCACTGAGTCAGTCCTATGACACCTTGGCTGCTGCGATGTCGTCGGTGAAAAAAATCAGCCGCTGGCGAGTAGCCGGGCCCGGTGAGTTGGAGCCAACCGGGCGTTATCGCTTAGATTTCCGGTTCAATTTGGATGTAAGCCAATTGCCGCGCCCCTTCCAGATCGGGCTATTGGGGCAAACGGACTGGGACATCAACATCCTCCGCTCGCAGCCCCTGTTGCCGGAGTTCAGCAAGTGAGCGCCATGGCCCACGCTGAAGGGGCTGATCCGACGAAAGTCCAGCACACATCGCGCCCGATGCGCCGCGCGATTGCGATTGGCTCCACGGTCATGGTGCTGATTGGCCTTACTTTGCTGTATCTCCTGACGCAGGCCACGAACAACCGTGAACTCTACGAAAGCAGCTACCAAATGCTTTTCATGGTGAATGTGGTGGTTGCGAGCCTCTTGGTGGGTGCAATTACATGGGTGAGTTACCGGCTTGTCACGCGGCTTCGGCAGGGGCGATTCGGGAGCAAGCTGCTCTTGAAATTAGCCACGATTTTCGCTTTGGTGGGGGTCGCGCCAGGGCTGTTGATCTATGTCGTCTCTTACCAATTTGTATCGCGTTCGATCGAAACCTGGTTTGACGTGAAAGTCGAAGGTGCGCTCGAAGCGGGTTTGAATTTGGGGCGGGTCACGTTAGATACGCTGACCGTTGACCTTGCCGGGAAGTCCAAAGCGGCGGCCGGTCTACTGGCCGAAAGTCCGGAGGGCGCTTCTGCCCTAATCGCAGAGAAGTTGTTGGACCAACTAGGGGCGACCGACATCACGATCTGGAGTGGCTCAGGTGCGTTGATCGCGAGCACCGGTCAATCCAAGTTTCAACTGAGCCCGGATAAACCAACCAATAGTCAGTTTCGAAGTGCGAGACAGCAGAGATCATTGGCATGGGTAGAGGGCTTGGATGACGTTGCGATGGATGGTTTGACAACCGCCCGGATAAAAGCATTGGTGCCCATATCAAACCCGAACCTCGGCTTGGCGTCCGAAGCGCGCTACATGTTGGTCACAAAAGCACTCCCTACAAGCCTCGTCAGCAATGCTTTGGCTGTTGACCGTGCAAACCGTGAGTACCAAGAACGTGCGTTGGGTCGGGAAGGTCTTAAACGCATGTACATCGGAACACTCACCTTGAGCTTGTTCTTGGCGGTGTTTGCTGCAATTTTGCTGGCAGTCGTGCTGGGAAACCAGATTGCACGCCCCTTGTTGCTGCTGACAGAAGGCGTGAATCAGGTGGCGGCAGGCGACTTGACGCCCAAGCTGGCTTTGCAGGGACGCGACGAGCTGGGCGGGCTCACGCGCGCGTTTGCGTCCATGACGCAGCAGCTCTCAGATGCACGGCAGGCTGTCGAAGTCAGTATGTCGCAGGTTAATTCGGCCCGGGCCCATCTGCAAACAATCCTTGATAACCTCACGTCAGGCGTGATTGTGTTGGACCCAACCGGCGCCATCGTGAGCTCCAACCCCGGAGCCTCGCGGATCCTGAAGAAAGACTTGGTGCAGTTTGAAGGGCAGCGCCTATCCGAAATCCAAGGCTTGGAACTGTTTGGCGCTGGGGCGAAAAAGCAGTTCGACATTCTGGTTGAAGGCAATCAGGACCAAGCCATAGACCATTGGCAACAGCCATTTGAGTTGTCGGGCTCGGTATCCTCCGTCAACAGCCCTTTCGAGGGACCCGTAACCCTTGTAGCGCGGGGTGCTGAGCTTCCTTCGCATCATCAGTTATTGGTCTTTGATGACATTACGGAAATCGTGTCGGCCCAGCGCGCGCAAGCATGGGGCGAGGTAGCCCGTCGGTTGGCCCATGAAATTAAGAACCCGCTAACGCCGATTCAACTCTCCGCCGAACGCCTAGAAAAAAAGCTGACCGGCAAATTGGAAGCGGTTGAGCACGCAATCCTGATCAAGTCCGTAAAAACCATCGTGGATCAGGTCGACTCGATGAAGCGCCTAGTCAACGAGTTTCGTGACTACGCCCGCCTACCTGCGGCCGAACTCAAGCCACTGCTGCTCAACAGCCTCGTGAAAAACGTACTCCACCTATATGACTTAGAGAACACCAAAGTACCTGTAGTCCTCGAGTTGGACCCCGAATGCCCTCCCGTTTTGGGCGACGCCGAGCAGTTGAGACAGGTCATTCACAACCTGCTGCAAAACGCCCAGGACGCATCCTTGTCTGCAACCACGCCGCTTGAAACCGTGCGCACCGTGACCATTCGCACCCAATGGCAGTCCACCAACCGCAGGGTCCGTCTGTCAATACGAGACCAAGGCGACGGATTTTCCGAGAGTATTTTGAAAAGGGCGTTCGAGCCTTATGTCACCACCAAAACCCGAGGAACTGGCCTGGGACTTGCTGTAGTGAAAAAGATTTCTGACGAGCATGGCTCGCGGATTGACATAGGCAACATACAAAAAGACGGCGTCATCTTGGGTGCGCAAGTGTCGTTATCATTGGCAATTGCACCCGACGTAGCGGCCTGAACGCTAAACGGGTTTCACAAGGGACAGCGCAAGCAATATGGCGAATATTTTGGTGGTGGATGACGAGCACGGCATCCGTGAGCTTCTTTCCGAAATCCTTAATGATGAAGGACACACGGTAGAGCTCGCCGAAAACGCAGCGCAAGCCCGCGCAGCGCGCCTGCGGGAGCGCCCGGACCTCGTCTTGCTGGATATCTGGATGCCGGACACCGACGGCGTCACCCTGTTGAAGGAGTGGGCCTCCACTGGTGCCCTCACGATGCCGGTGATCATGATGAGCGGCCACGCGACCATCGACACTGCGGTCGAGGCCACCAAAATAGGAGCACTCGCGTTCCTCGAAAAACCTGTCACACTTCAAAAGCTTTTGAAAGCGGTCGAGCAAGGGCTCACGCGTGGCGCGGTGCGCAAGCCGGCTCCATCACCTGTCGAATACAGCGCATTGCCAGAACCCATCGCTGTCGATTCCCTCTCGGTGGTGAGTCTCGTTGAAACGGGTCCACAAGCGCATCAGGATTTCGAATTGGACAAGCCTTTGCGGGAAGCTCGCGATGAGTTTGAAAAGGCTTACTTTGAATACCATTTGGTCAAAGAAAATGGTTCTATGACGCGGGTCGCCGAACGGACCGGGCTGGAAAGAACCCACCTGTACCGCAAGCTGAAACAACTTGGAGTTGATCTTTCTCGCGGCAAACGAAATAACGGCTAAATTTAATGCTAGAATTCAAGGCTTAGGCCCGGTAGCTCAGTCGGTAGAGCAGAGGATTGAAAATCCTTGTGTCGGTGGTTCGATTCCGCCCCAGGCCACCAGATATAAAGCGGCATTTCTTATTAAGAGATGCCGCTTTTTTTTGTCGGTACTTATGGCTTCTCTGGATTTGCCACTAGTTCCTATGGGCACTTGTCTTGCGGCAATGAAGGGTTTAACCTGCAGGTGTCGTGTGAGTAGGTTATTCACGCGGCGGGAGAGGGGAGGCGATACAGGCAATAAGCCGCGCTTCACAGACATAAAAAAACAATCTGGGGTATCACATGTTCAGCAAAATTTTCGGCAAAAGTGCGTCCGGAGGGGCCCAGCGATCTGAGGCCCAAGACTCTAGGGGGCTCGAAGTAGTTGAGGATGATCCTGAAACTTCCTGGAGTTTGTGGGACAACGCCTTGGCTGCGCAGGATTCCCAACACAGCATGCTGGATGCCGGGGGCCATACGCGCCCGTCCGGTCAGGTGGCGCAACACCGCATGCCCGGGCTCTATCCCGCTCATCGTGCTTTGGATTTTGATGATGCCCCCACCCGTCCGATGGGGCTTGACGAAAAAGAGCCTGAAGTACTCGCCGCAGAGGCTCTGGAGCGGGTCGAACTGCACCACCACCGGATTGCCCAAACGATCCGTACGCTGTGGGGCTACAAAGAGTGCAGCGCTTACATCAACCAACTCATCATGAGTGGCGGTGATGGTATGGGGAATGCTCGTATCGGATTCAAGCCTGAAGCGGTCGAGGCCATGCTGCAACTGGCGGATTTGCACGACCTGCTGTTCGGCCCCGCAGAGCCCCCCGCTGACTCAGGGTTTGCACCGTCGGTGCATTCCAGTCTCAGCGGGCTGCGCCAGTCGTCCCTACCAATCCAGCAGGGTCAGCCCTAGGCTGAGTACCGTGCGCTGGCGGTTGTAGTCCATCAAGGAATCACCGTAGCCGGTAAACAGTTCGGTGTGGAGGCGAAGACTGCTTCGGTTGGCATTCTCCGTTGCGCTCCCGATTTTTTTGAACCAGGCAAAACGCAGGGATCCGCTATCGCTGGACTGCAGGGAATGGCGAACGGTCAGCGCCAATGCGTTGTGCGGGTCTACATTCCAGACGGCAGAGATTTCCGCACGACCAATACGGTCCACGATATCGGGGTTGTCATCGCTGGCACTGTCCTCGGGAATGCGCTGCCATAGCGCGCCGGTGATCGAGATTTCATTTCCGAACTCCAAGCCTGCCCGTCCGATGATCCGGTTCCAGCTCCGGGAAAGCGGCAAACTCTGGCCATTGCTCTGGTGGTTTACGCCGATACCGCCGTAGCGCAAGCGCCAGCCTGAGGGCAGGGCGCTGGCGATCGGGAAGATGTAGATCAACTCGGGCTCGTGGTCCGTTGCGCGGAAAGGGCGCGACAAATCAGCATTGAAAAGCTGCCAATACGACTGCTGGCTGTATGCAAACCACAAGGAATCCAAGCGGTTAGGGTCGCCGCCCGTCAGCAGGCCCTGCGCCACTTTGGTTCGCACGGAGAGGTTGATACGGGTCTCGGTCTTGGTGTAGGCCTGAAAGGTACCCGTGTGTTCGCTTGCCGGCGAGCTGGGTGCCGTATTGACGCTGTCGGAGCCGATCACTGCAAGACTCACTGGCCGATACCCCCTCAAGCCGAAGGTGCCGCAGTCGCTGGCAGGCTCCAGCTCCCAGAAGCGCGATAGCGGCGTTGCAGAGGGATTTTTGCAGCTCACCACCTCCAGGGGCACCGGAGTCTCGACAGGCGCCACAGACTCCACCAGCAAAGTGCCGGCGGTGGCCGGTTCAGGCTTTTGTTGCGCCTGGCTAGCCGCTGAGAAAGCGTAGAGTACGAGTAAGCCAACAGCGAGATAGTTGCGATTTTTCATGGTTTTTCTGCCGCAGTGGCGGCTGTGGCAAGGGCTTTGGCAGCGAACTCTGCACGCAAGGCCCGCAGTTTTTCGCGCGGGTCTTCTTTCGCAGTCGCAGAGTCCAGCGCCATTTCGGCAATAAACCGGCTGGGCAAGGCAGCCACCATTTCGCGCCCCTTTTTGCGACGGCGGGTCCAGCTCACCGCTAAACTGCGCTGCGCGCGGGTAATGCCCACGTACATCAGCCTGCGCTCCTCCTGTAGACGGGCGGCAATATCTTCATTGGCAGACTCATGGTCCAGGCTAGAGCCACCCAAGGTGTCTGCGCCGTCCCCCAGCTTGAAGGGCAACATGCCCTCGGTCACCCCCACCAGCATCACATGCGGCCACTCGAGGCCTTTGGAGGCATGCAGCGTGGAGAGCGTCACCACGTTCTGGTCTTTTTCTCGCTCGCTGATGGTCGAGAGCAGGGCGATGGTCTGCGAGACTTCGAGCAAATTTTTGATTTCCCGCGTGTTGGTTACACCGGCCGCATCGTCAATCTGCCCGCCGCAGCGCTGAGCCATCCATTCGCAGAATTCGATCACATTGCTCCACTTGGCCGAGGCAGCGCCCTCGCTGTCTTCCCCGTCGTAGAGGTGCTTTTCGTACCCGATCTCTTTGAGCCAATCCATGATGAACGCCAGCGCCGCCTCGGCGCCTTCGGTGCGGCGTGCGCGGTACTCAAGGTCGTTGATATACCGGCCGAATTCATGCAAGCTGCCCAGTGCCTTGGCGCTCAGCACACTCGCCAGTGACGACGAAAACAGCGACTCAAACAGACTCAGCTTGTATTGGGTCGCGAATACCCCCAGGGTGCCCAAAGTGGTGTGGCCAATGCCACGCTTAGGTGTGGTCACCGCGCGCAAAAACGCGGGGTCATCGTCGTTATTGCTCCATAGGCGGAACCAGGCGCACAGGTCGCGGATTTCTGCACGGTCAAAAAAGCTTTGTCCGCCCGACACTTTGTACGGAATGCCCGCCTTGCGAAGCGCCTTTTCAAAGGGTTTGGCCTGGTGGTTGGCGCGGTACAGCACCGCAAAGTCGCGGAACTCCTTGTACTGCTTGCCCTGGGCGTCCGGGACGCCCCCACCAATCCCGTTGGCTCGCAGGCTCTGTATCCGGGCAACGGCACGTTCGGCCTCGTGCTCTTCGTTGTCAGCGTCCACGACCCGCACCGGTTCGCCCTCGCCGAGTTCACTGAACAGGGTTTTCGGAAACAGCTTGGGGTTGGGGCCGATCACATTGTTGGCGGCCTGCAGGATGGCGCTGGTGGAGCGGTAGTTCTGCTCCAGCTTGATGACCTTGAGGGTGGGAAAGTCCACCGGCAGCTTCTTGAGGTTGTCCAGCGTGGCGCCGCGCCAGCCGTAGATGGACTGGTCGTCGTCGCCCACCGCGGTGAAGCGGGCCTTCTCGCCTACCAAGTACTTCAGCACCTCATATTGGGTCGCGTTGGTGTCCTGGTACTCGTCGACCAGCACATGGCCCAACAGGTTCTGCCAGCGTGCGCGTACTTCAGGAAAATCCCGCAGCAGCTTGAGCGGCAGGCTGATCAAGTCGTCAAAGTCCACACTTTGGTAGGCCACCAAGCGTTCTTCATAGCGCGCCATGGCGGTGGCGATGATCCGTTCGTTGTCGTCCTCGGCAGCAGCAAGCGCTTGATCGCTGTTCAGGCCTGCGCCCTTCCAGGCGCTGATGGTCCACTGCCATTGGCGGGCGGTGGCCGTGTCGATGGTGCCACCCGCATCTTTGATGATGCTGGTCACGTCGTCACTGTCCAGAATGCTGAACTGTGGCTTCAGGCCCAGCACCGAGCCGTCTTCCCGCAGCATGCGCACGCCCAGCGCGTGAAAGGTGCACACCACCACATCCTTGGCCGCTTTGCCGATCAGGTGCTTGGCGCGCTCCCGCATTTCAGCGGCTGCTTTGTTGGTAAAAGTGATCGCCGCAATCCGGTTGGCGGGCATGCCCATTTGGATCAGACGGGCGATTTTGTGGGTGATCACCCGCGTTTTGCCCGAGCCTGCCCCGGCCAGCACCAGGCAGGGCCCGTGGAGGTAGTTCACCGCCTCTTGCTGGGCGGGGTTCATGCCGTGGTTGGCGGAAGAGGAGGACATGGAGCGGGCAGGTGTAGCGTGCAAAGAGCGGGCCATCTTAACGGCTCGCCGCCACTCGACCACCCGGTGACCGGAGTGCATCCGCATTTCCCCGACAATGTCCCCCATGCTGCAAATCCTGACAGTGGCTTTCCCCTTTTTTGCCTTGGTGCTCTGCGGCTATCTGGCCGCCCGCCGGGGCATGCTGCCGCTGGTGGCCATCCCCGGGCTCAATGGCTTTGTGCTGTTTTTCGCGTTGCCGTGCATGCTCTACCGCTTCGGTGCGAGCACGCCCATCGGTGAGCTGTTAGACGTGAGTCTCGCGCTCACCTACCTGCTGTGTGCCTTGGTGATGGTGGCTTTTGTGGTGGCCGTTACGCTGCACGGTCGCATCGGCTGGAATGACGCGGCCTTTGGCGCACTGGTGGGCGCTTTCCCCAACACGGGCTTCATGGGGGTGCCGCTGTTGGTCGCGCTCTTGGGGGCCAAGGCAGCGGGCCCTGCCATCGTCACGATTCTGGTGGACATGGTGATCACCTCCTCTCTGTGTATTGCGCTGTCGCGCCTTGGCGGTGACCCTGCGCAGGGCGGCGTATCGGCGGGGCAGGCTGCCAAAAATGCGCTCAAAGGGGTCGCTGCCAACCCCATGCCTTGGTCCATATTGCTCGGAGCCTTGTTTTCTGCGCTGCAGCTAGAGTTACCCAAGCCTGTTGCTGCTACGGTGGGCCTGCTGGCCGATGCAGCGTCGCCGGTCGCGCTATTCACCATCGGCGCGGTGCTGGCCCGCTCGCAGATGCTGGCCAAGGACGATAAATCCCACGAAGTGCATTGGCAGGAATATGTGCCAGTGGCACTGATCAAGCTCTTTTTGCACCCCTTGCTAGTGCTGCTAGTCGGCGTGTCGGCAGTGAGCCTCGGGGTGCACATCGACAAATTTGCCCTCACCGTGCTGGTGCTGCTGGCGGCCCTCCCGAGCGCCAGCAATGTATCGCTGCTGGCAGAGCGCTTCGGTGCGGACAATGGGCGCATTGCCCGCATCATTCTGGTGTCTACCGCCGCGGCCTTTTTCACCTTTTCGGGTGCAGTGGCGCTGATGGTAGGAATTTAGTTGCTACTGAATTGATAGCTACTCGCGCAGGTTTTATGGGCGCCAGTGCCTGAAAAGATGCTGATCTGCAGCCGTCAGAGGCGAATCCTTGGAAAGGCTGGTGGCTTTGTTCCGGCGCGCACAATAAACACATTGACACTTTGATGAATTTCGTATCCGCCATTTTCCGCACCGCACTCAAACTGGTGCTCATCGCTGCAGCCGCCGTCTTTGCCCTGAGCCTGATCGTGGTGGCGCTGCTGAGCGTCGTGTGGGTGCTGCTCAAAGCCTTGCTGACCGGCCGCAAGCCGGCATTTGTGACCACCTTTCAGCGGTTCAACCAGGCGCGTCAGCAATTCAAGCGCGGCGATTGGCCGACACGTAGTGGGCCTGGCTTTGTCCGTCCTACGTCGGACGACGTGGTGGATGTGCAGGCGCATGAGGTGCAAGCGCAAAAGGCCAGGGGCGCTTTGCCGCTAGATCACTAAAGCCAAGTGCTTATCGCTTACGGGATAGAAACGAAAAAGGGGAGCCTCGGCTCCCCTTTTTTCCAGTTAACGAAACCTTGTTAAGCTTGCTTGGTCTTGCGGCGGCGTGCCACGGACGCCATCAGGCCCAGACCGGCCAGCATCATGGCGTAGGTTTCTGGCTCGGGCACCGCAGTCACGGCTACCTGAACATCGTCTACCTTGAGGGCGCCCAAGTTGGTCGCAAAAGCCAGTGTGTAGTGGCCGGCTGCCAGATTATTCCAAGTGTAGGACACATGCTGGTCCGCACCCGGCAGGCCGCCTGAGCCGGGGTTGTTCAGCAAAAAGCCAAGGCCGGTATTCGCCAATGTCTGGGAAGGTCCGGACAGGCTCCACGACGCGGCGATCGATGCTGCGGAGTACCAGAAGCTCACGGTCAGGGACTGGACGGCCGACAGTGTGGAAAAGCTGTAACTTGCCGTGCTGGTGCCGGGCCACGTCAACAAAAGGTAGTCGTCCGAAGTGAACGGCGCGTTGAACGCGCCAGCGCTGAAGCTGGTTCCGCCGTTGAAATTTTCAGTATAGGTGGTGGTGTTACCGATGACGGAAGTGGTAACCGTGGCTTGTGCCGCTACGCCGGAGAGCGCGATGGCCATGGCGGCGATGGTTTTTTGGAGTTTCATGAGCATCCCTAGTTGACGGGTTGACTATATTTGTGGGGGAGGGGGTGGGCAATAGGCCGTCTGGACTAAAAAGTCTTGAAAACTCCCCGGAACTCGTGTGGCCGCAGACAGCGTGGAAAGGGCGCTTTGTCTCGTCCAAGCATTGTGATTTGCTATGTAAAAAGTAGTGGCTTGTGCATAGTGGATGTGCGCCAAGCCCGCTTTTTGCTTCAAATCGCCAGCGGATCCACATCAATCGCCCAGCGGATCAGACCCTTGCATTCGGGCTGGCTGCGGGTCGCGTGGAGCACGCTTTGCCAGGCGGTCAGGAACTGCTGCAGCGTGGCGCGTGAGGGGCACTCGATGAGCATCTGTGCCCGCTCGATATTGGCCACCCGCTGGATGGCCATGGGCACGGCGGGGTAGAGGAAGACTTGCGCCAGCGCTTCGGCCCAGCCGTCCCACGCGGCCATCTCGGTTTGAGCGAAGGTGCGGGCGGCGTTCAAGAACGCCTGTGCAGCCTCCTGCGTCTTGGCTTCGGCGCGCACCAGGGCCTGCGCGCTGAAGGGCGGCATGTTGGCTTGCTCGCGTTCTTTGAGCTGCTGCGCTGCGAAGGCGGGGTAGTCGTGTTTTTTGAGGGTGGCGTACAGGCCGTGCTCGGGCTGGAAGGTTTGCAGCCACACCTCGCTCTGCGCGCCCAGAGATGCATCCCGCCCCGCGCGACCTGCGGCCTGCATCAGCAAACTGAACAAGCGCTCGGGCGCCCGGAAGTCACTGCTGAACAAGGCGCCGTCGGGGTTCACCGCTGCGACCAGCGTGATGCGGCGGAAGTCGTGGCCCTTGGCAATCATCTGCGTGCCGACCAGCACATCCACATCGCCTGCGTGCACGGCGGCCAGTTGCTCTGCCAGCTGCCCTTTAAGTTTTGTGCTGTCGGCGTCGATGCGCGCAATGCGCACATGTTCGCCGTCCGGGTTCTCGGGGGTCACGGAGCCGTGGCGGCGCACATCCACCAGTAACTCGGCCAAGTGCTCTTCCAGCTGCTCGGTGCCGCGCCCGAAGGGGGCGATGTCCACATTGCCGCAGTCCGGGCAGGCGCGCGGGACGCGCTCGGTAAAGCCACAGTGGTGGCAGCGCAGGGTGCGGTCGATCTTGTGGAACACGCGGAAGGCGCTGCAGTGCAGGCACTCGCTTTTCCAGCCGCAGTCTTCGCAGGTGAGCACCGGGGCGTAGCCGCGCCGGTTCAAAAACACCATGACCTGCTCGCCACGCGCCACCCGCTCGGTGATGGCCGCAATCAGCGGGGTCGAGAAGATGGCGCGCCGGGGCTGGTGGTTCATGTCCACCCGTCGCACCAGCGGTAATCTGGAAGACTGGCCCACCCGGCTGGGCATGTGCAGGCGCAGGTAGCGCCCGCCTTCCTCGGCCGGGCGGCTGTGGTGCCAGCTCTCTAGCGAGGGCGTGGCCGAGCCGAGGATGACCTTGGCACCCTCCAACTTGCCGCGGTAAACCGCCAGATCGCGCGCTGAGTAGCGTGCGCCTTCGCCGCTTTTGTAGCTGGGGTCGTGCTCTTCATCGACCACGATGAGTCGCAGTTTGGGCAGGCTGGCAAACACCGCCATCCGCGTACCCAGCACGATGCGAGCCGCACCCCCGTGCGCACTCAGCCAGCTTTTGAGGCGCTGCGGGTTGGTCATGCCGCTGTGCAGGCTGACCACGGCTTGCTCGCCGTAGAGCGGCGCAAAGCGCGCCTTGAAGCGCTCTTCGAGCTGGGGGGTGAGGTTGATCTCCGGCACCATGACCAGGGCTTGGGCATCCGGGTCGGCGGCCAGCAGCTTGTGTACGCAGTGCAAATACACCTCGGTCTTGCCGCTACCGGTGGCGCCGAAGAGCAGAAAAGGGCCGGGGTTGGTGTCAATTTGCGCAATCGCAGCGGCTTGTTCGGGCGTGAGTGCCGGTGCAACCAGCACGGCGCCGCCGGCGCCTGCATCCACTTTCTTGCGTTTGAGGCGGCGCGCCATTTGCTCAGGGTTCAGCTCGCGCAGCTGCGGGGGCAGGGCCGCTAGCGCCACTTCGCCAGCAGAACGCTGGTAGTAGGCCGCGGTAAAGCTCAAAAGTTGCTGCCAGGCGCGGCTCAAGGGCGGAATGCCCTCCAGCACACCGGCTATGTCACGCACCTTGGCAGGGTCAAACTCGCCGGTGGCCTCTGCCGTTGCCGCGTCCCACACCACACCCAGTGTCTCCCGCTTGCCCAAGGGCACCCGCACCAAGGTGCCGGCCAGCAGAAGCTGTTCACTGCGGTAAGTGAGCACCGGCCCGAGCGCCGCATGCGCCGGCGTGTGCACCAAAACGGGCAGCCAATGGCTCATGGGTAGGGTCCGGAGGTCATCTGACTTCTCGTGATACGGAATGTCACTTGGGGCGTCTTCTTGAGGTGAACTTGCGGAATGAAGGCTAAGTGCTTGATTTACAAGTGATTTGCATTTGATTCAGGTTTTCTGTGGATAACTTTGTTGATATGTGCCTTGAGCCGCGCTTCAGGCCTTATAAATCAAGGTTTTTCTTACGCTGCCCAGAAAAAAAGCAAAAACAGAAATCTATATAAATCAATCACTTAGGAGCGCTATCGGTTTTGTAGCGCTGCTCCTACCAAGGGGGTTAAGGGTTAACCCTAAATCGCCATTTTTGTGCATAACTAAGAACTAGAAACTTTGTTTTTTCAAAAAAAACGTGGTAACCGATCAAGCGCGCAAACTTTTGGAGTGGCTGTGTACCGCCGCTACCAGTGCCGCCACATGCTCCGGCGGGGTGTACTGGCTGATGCCGTGGCCCAGGTTGAAGATGTGGGTGGGGCCGGTGCCGCTGCCTTGATAAGGTGAGCCGAAACTGTCCAGCACCTTGGCCACTTCGGTTTCGATAGCAGCCGGTGGCGCAAACAATACATTGGGGTCGATGTTGCCTTGCAGTGCCTTGCCAGAGCAGTTCTCCATGCCGCCCACCAAAGCGCGGGCTTTGGCAAGGTTAACCGTCCAGTCGAGGCCCAGCACTTCGCAGTCCAGCGCCTGCATGTCTTGCAGCCACAAGCCGCCGCCTTTGGTAAACACAATGCGTGGCACCACTTTGCCATCGGTGCCGAAGCGCTTGAGCTGCTTCAACACCCGTGCGGTGTAGGCCAGGCTGAACTCTTTGAACGCGCCATCGGCCAGCACGCCGCCCCAGCTGTCAAACACCATCACCGCTTGGGCACCGGCGTCGATCTGTGCGTTCAGGTAAGCAGCCACCGAGTCCGCGTTGATGGCCAGCATGCGGTGCATCAGGTCGGGGCGGCTGTACAGCATGGTTTTGACCAGGCGGTAGTCGTCGCTGCCCTTGCCTTCGACCATGTAGCAGGCCAGTGTCCAGGGGCTGCCGCTAAAACCAATCAGCGGCACGCGGCCCTTGCCGTCCACCGTGAGGGCCTTGCGGATGCTACTCACCGCATCAAACACGTACTGCAGCTTGGCCATGTCGGGCACTTCGAGCTTGGCCACGTCAGCCTCATTTTTGATGGGGCTGGCAAAACGCGGGCCTTCACCTTGAGCAAACGACAAACCCAGGCCCATGGCGTCCGGCACGGTCAGGATGTCGCTGAACAAAATAGCCGCATCTAGTGGGTAGCGCTCCAACGGCTGCAGGGTCACCTCGGTGGCGTAGTCGCGGTTGGTAGCCAAGCCCATGAAGCTACCGGCGGTAGCGCGAGTGGCCACGTATTCCGGCAGGTAGCGGCCGGCCTGGCGCATCAACCACACAGGGGTGTGAGGCGTCGCTTGGCGCATGCAAGCCTGCAGAAAGGTCGGGTTGTGCAGGCCGTCAAAGGTGGTGGCCTCGACTGCGAAAGGTGCGTTGGTGGGGGTGATGTCGGTCATGGACCGATTGTCGCAGTTCAAGCGCCTCAACGGGCCGCGCGCGCGTGCTCCACCAACAGGCATTTGTCTTGCACCGTCTGCATACCAGCCGCCCGGGCGCGGGCCATGGCATCGTCGTGGCGGATGCCCAGTTGCAGCCAGATCGCCGGAGCGCAGATGGCAATCGCCTCATCCACCACCGGCGGCACATCCTCGCTGTTGCGGAAGACGTTCACCATGGCAATCGTTTCATGCGCCGCGGCCTCGGTGAGGCTGGGGTAGGCCTTTTCGCCCAAAATTTCGGCGGCGTTCGGGTTGATCGGCACGATGCGCCAGCCCTGCCGCTGCATATAGGCCGCGACCTTAAAACTCTCGCGGTGCGGCTTGGGCGACAGGCCCACCACCGCTACGGTGCGGGGCGGGAACAGCAGCGAGTGAAGGGTGTCGGTGTCGATGGAGGGCATGGTGGTCGGTCGGGCGAAGGTGTGTGGGCGCTTACAAGGTGGCCAGGGTGCCGAGCACCTCGCCGGGCGTCAGCAACTCAGTCAGCACTTGTGGGCTGCGCCCCGGGGCGTACAGCACATACACCGGCACGCCGCTGCGGCCGAGTTGCTCCAGCGCGCGGGTGATGGCAGGGTCACGCCGGGTCCAATCTGCCCGCAGCAGGGTGACTTGTTTGGCAACAAATGCGGCCTCTACCTCGGCTTGGCCCAAGGTGGTTTTCTTGTTGACCTGGCAGGTGATGCACCAAGCGGCCGTGAAATCCACAAACACCGGCTTTCCTTGCTGCAGCGCGGCTAGCACTGCGGCATCGGACCACGGTTGCCAGTTGCCGCCTGCCGGTGCGGTACCGGTGGTGCGCGCGGCGGGTTCTTCCGCGACTTTTAAGCCAAATTGCCATGTAGCGCTCATAGATATTGCGCAAGCAGCTATTGAAATGATAGTAAAGGTCGCTTTGGCACGACCGGTTTGCCGCAGCGCCCAGACCCCGATGCCCACGCTCAAGAGCAGTAACAGCAAGCTGGCCGCACCGTCCACACCGGCCAAATGTCCCAGCACCCACACCAGCCACACCACGGTAGCCGCCATCGGGAAGGCCAGAAAGTGTTTGAAGGTCTCCATCCAGGCACCGGGGCGCGGCAGTATCCGGCCCACGGCGGGCCACCAGCTCGCCAGCAGATAGGGCAAGGCCATGCCGAAGCCGAGTGCCGCAAACAACACCAAAGACTGCGCGCCCGGCAATGTAATGGCGTAGCCCAGCGACGCGCCCATGAACGGCGCGGTGCAGGGCGAGGCAATTGCCACCGCCAACACGCCCGACAAAAATGCCTCGGCCACCGGGTGCCGCAGTTGCAGCCCGGCCAAGCGGTCAGGCACCACGCTGCCGATGTGCAGCCAGCCGGCCAGGTTCATCGCCAACAGGGTGAACAACAAGGCCAACCCCACAATCACGGCAGGGGACTGCAGCTGAAAGCCCCAGCCCAGCTGCTCGCCTCCGGCGCGCAGTGCCAGCAGCAAGCCACCGAGCGCCATGAACGACAGCACCACTCCAGCGGTGTAGGCCACGCCTTGGGTGCGCTGTTGGCTTCGGGGCTGGGCGCTTTGGCCGGCAAAAGCCAGCACCTTGAGTGCCAGCACCGGGAACACGCAGGGCATCAAGTTCAAAATCAAGCCGCCTAGCAGCGCGCCAGCCACCATCCACGCCCAGTTGGCCGGAGCGGCGGGTGGTGTGGCTGTGTTGCGCGCATTGGTCTCCAGCGCCTCCAGCAAGACGGGAGACACCGTTGCCCTTGTCGCGACGGGCGGCCAGGTGCCGGCCACTGGCACTTCAGCGCGCAGGCTGCCTGCGCCGCCTGCGCTCAACACCCACGCCAAGCGTTCGGGGGCGGTGTATCGCTGGGCTGCGTAAGGCAGCCATGCCTGCCAGGTGGTGCCATCCCAGCCCTGCTGGCGGAGCTTTAGCGTGCCTGTGTGCAGCAGGTCGGCGCGCGATGGTAGAGCCGGGGTATCGAGTATCTCGGCAGTTTCCGGCAAAGCTTGGAGGGCTTGGCCCACCCACGCAGCGGGCAGGCCGCTGGCCTGCAGGCGCAGGCCTTCGGGCTCGGCAGTGACTTGCAACTTGCCTGTAAATGCCTGAGGCGCGGCGGCCCACGCCGCCTTGAAAAGGCCGGTGTGCAGCGCAGTGGAGCCTTGGGCCGGTATCCGCAAGCTGAAACGGCCTTCTTGGGGAATGCATTCTTCGCGGCACACCAGCCAGCTAGCCGCCAGCTGCACCTCAGCGCCCGGGGGCAGCCCGGTGGCCTGGAAGTCGCGGCTTACCTGCACGGGTACCGGCAGCAGCACCTCGCCCTCGTAGCCCAAGTTGGCCAAGGTGCCGATGGCGATCTTTTGCGGGGACGGCCAGGCAATCTCGCCGGCACTCAGGCCAGGCGGCAGCGTCCACTGCAGCAGGGTGGGCAGGCCAGAGTCGCCGGGGTTCTTCCAGTAGGTGTGCCAATGCGGCTGGTGTTGTAGTCGCAAACCCAGCCAGAGGGTGCTGCCCGGTGTCAGCCCGTCGGGTGCATGCACCAGCAACTCAGCGCTCACTTGCTCGGTGCGCACTGTGGCTCCTGCAGCTGCGCTTGCAGTCGGCCCACCTAGCGTCGGGCTGATTGCGGGCCCCAATTGGGCATGAGCCCCCGGGAACAGTGCGCAGGCAGCTATAAAAAAGAGAGCGGCAGGCAGGCGGCGCACGCGGGCGTAAAAAGAGGAGTCGTTCATCTGCTGGTCAGAGCCACAAAGGCGGGCAATAGTTCCTCGCGCGGGGCGGGCCGTGGGGTTGGCTTGCGAGGGTTGGGGTACTTGCGCTGGGTTATAACAGGCAGTGCAAACAGGCACGGTTGTTGCACCTGCGCTTTGTGCGCTTGACCCGTACCCTACCCGCGGCCATACTGCGTCAGCACTTTTGTACAACCTTCGGAAAGGCCCGTTCCGCGTGAAGTTCCCGAGTTTTTCGCTGCGCCAAACGCTGATGCTCGGGGTGGCTGCCGGCATTTTGTTGCCCGCCTTGTTTTTCGCCGGCTTTCAGGTCACCAGCAAGCTGGAGACCGAGGTCGCACTGCGAGTCGAAGCTCCCCTCAAGCAATATGCCGACGTACTGTCGCGCGGTATGGCTGTGGCGGTGTGGAATCTGGACCGGGGTGTCGCGATCGAGCTGGTCGAAGCCGTGATGCGCAACCCCGACGTGGTGAGCGTCACCGTGACCGACGAGTTCGGTGAGCCTTTCGTCAAGCGAGGCGACGCCTCAGGCGATATCGACAACCAACGGCAAGAAGAGCGCGACATCATCTACAACGGCTCCCGGGTCGGCAACTTGCGCGTCACCATGTCCACGCTGCAGGTGCAGGCGGAGTCCCGTGATGAGCTCCTGCGGTTTGTTGGTGCACTATTGTTGCAGGTAGTGCTGGCGTTTGCTTTTATCTGGCCGTTGTTCAGTCGCCGCATCGTGCAGCCCATGCTGCGCTTGCGGGAGAGTGCCTTGCGCCTGGCCCGCGGCGATCTGTCCGAGTCGGTATCCAGCCCCAAAAATGACGAGATGGGCCAGCTTTCCAACGCGCTCGACACCATGCGGGTAGACCTCGGCGCTCTGCTCGGCGAGCGCGAGCAAAAAACACTGGCGCTGCAGCGCGAGCTCGAAGAGCGGGCCCGCACCGAGCAGGCGCTGCGCGACAGTCAGGCCAAATTTGCCGCGATTTTTGATGCCTCGCCGGTGGCCATGTCAGTGTCGAGCATGGGCGACGAGGTACGGACCCTCGATGTCAACTCCGCGTGGGGCCGTGTGTTCGGCATGGACCGCGCCAGCGTGATCGGAACCAACGGCAAGCGGGTAGGCATCTGGAAAGACCTGAGCGTGCGCCAGAACGCACTGGAGATCGTGCGCAAAACCGGGGAGCTGTCCAACTTTCAGGCGTGGATGAGCCGCGGCTTGCATGGGGCCGAGATCTATTGCGACCTGTCCGGCCGAGTGGTGACGCTGGGGGGGCAGCAGGTGCTGATCATGGCGTTTGACGACATCACCGAGCAGCACCGTTACGACGAAAACATTCTCCAGCTCAACGCCACCCTCGAGCACCGTGTCCAAGAGCGCACCCAAGAGCTGACCGATGCTTTGGGGCAACTGCGCGCGGCCCAGTCTGAGCTGGTGCGGGCCGAAAAAATGTCGGCACTGGGCTCATTGGTGGCAGGTATTGCCCATGAGCTCAATACACCGATTGGCAACAGCCTGACCGTGGCCAGCACCCTGCAAGACCATGCGGATAGTTTTTCGCAAAGCATGAGCAAAGGCTTGACCCGCAGCCGGCTGGACGAGTTTGTGGCCAACACCCAGCAAGGTGCCGGCATATTGATGCGTGGCCTGCAACATGCGGCAGAGCTGGTGTCTAGCTTCAAGCAAGTGGCGGTCGACCAGACCAGCCTGAACCGGCGCAGTTTTGAGTTGCATCACACAGTGGCCGAAATTTTGTTGACGCTGGGGCCCACCATCCGCAAATCGCCGCACAAAGTACTTACCGATATCCCGCACGACGTCGAGCTCAATAGCTACCCCGGCCCCTTGGGGCAGGTGCTCACCAATTTGATGAACAACGCCCTGATTCATGCGTTCGACGACAACGGCCCACCCGGCACGATTCAAATTACTGCCCGGTTGGATGGCGACAGCCGCCTCGAACTTCTGGTGTCGGATAACGGACGCGGCATCCCCCAAGCGCACCTCGCCCGGGTGTTTGACCCCTTCTTCACCACCCGTCTGGGCCAAGGCGGGAGTGGTCTGGGGCTCAATATCGTCTACAACCTGGTGACCAAAACCCTGGGCGGCAGCATCGATGTGAGCAACCTGCCGGACTCGGGGGCGTGCTTCCGTATCCGCATGCCGCTTGTGGCCCCGGTGATCGCAACTGAAAATACCGCTGGTTAAGATGGAGTGATGCACCCTCCCTCCCGTTTCTGGGCTGACTGGACCAGCCCGCAATTTGAAGCTGCCCGCGCGGCCGGTACCCTCGACCATCTGATTGCTGTGCTGCCAGTGGCCGCCACCGAACAACATGGCCCGCACCTGCCCCTGCAGGTGGACAGTGCGCTGGTGGATGGCGTGGTGGCGCATGCGCTTCCCCATATCGCCCCCGAGGTGCCCGCCCTGTTTTTGCCCACCCAGGCCGTGGGCTACAGCCCTGAACACGCGGAGTTTGCCGGCACGCTGACCTTCAGAGCCGAAACCGTGATCCGCATCTGGACAGAAATCGGCGAATGCGTGGCCGCCACCGGGGTAAAGCGCCTGGTACTGTTTAACAGCCACGGCGGCCAAGTCGGGCTGATGGATGTGGTGGCGCGTGACCTGCGCGCCCGGCTCGGCATGCTGGTGTACAGCGTCAATTGGTTCGGCCTGCCCCTCACCGCGCCCGACGGTACCGATGTAAATGCACTATTCAGCGCCCACGAGCACCGGTTTGGCATTCACGCGGGGGACGTGGAAACCTCGATGATGCGCGCCCTGCGGTCCGATTTGGTGGACATGGCGCACGCTCAAAATTTCGCATCGACCTCCGAAGACCGGGCCAAGGCCTTTCCGATTCTCGGCAACGGCAAAAGCGCCAAACTAGGCTGGCAAATGCAGGACTACAACCCCGCAGGCGCCGTCGGCAACGCAGCTGCCGCTACAGCCGCCAAGGGCGAGGCGGTGTTGTCTGCCGCAGGTCGCGCCCTTGCCGCCCTGCTGGCCGAAATTCACGCACTGCCCGGCGACACCGTAAGGTCGCGGGCCTAGCTCAGTCGGCGGGGGTGCACAGGCGGGTACCCGCCTCGCCACGGCGCCAGCACGGGGTGGCGCGGGTCGGGTCCGGGGCGGGGATGCCCTGCAGGTCAATCTTGACAGCCCGGGTCTCAAAGGCCTGCACACCTTGTGCGCTCAGGCGCAACTTCAGCACCCACGCGCGGCGTTGGTTGTCGTTGTCGGTTTCCTTCATCACAAAGTTGCCGACGCTGTAGACGATGGGTTTGCCTTGGTGGTAGTCAATATCCTGGGTGACATGCGGATGCCCGCCGATCACCGCGTCGGCACCTGCATCCACCATGCGGCGAGCCAAGCTGCGTTGGCGGCTGTTGGCCACCAACTCGTTTTCCCACCCCCAATGCATGACGGGTATCACCAAGTCTGCGCGGTGCACGGTTCGGGCGGCGCGTATGTCGGCCACCACCTGCTCGTCTTCGCTCCAGGCGATGCCCGGGGCATCAAAGTCCACCTCAAAGCTGCGCGGCATGAACTCGTTGTAGCTCAGCAGTGCAATCCGCAAGCCCTTGCGTTCCAATATCAACGGCGCATGGGCCTCTTTCAAGTTGCGGCCACCACCAAAGTACTGCAGCCCGGCCGCAGGCAGCAGGGTGAGCATTTCGGCAAATGCCTCGCGGCCATAGTCGCCCGAGTGGTTGTTGGCGAGGGCCAGCGCATCGAAGTGACGCTTGAGCACTGGCAAGGTCCGCGGGTGGGCACGGAAGGTGAAGTTTTTATCGCCCGCCGAGCCGGTGGTGGCCACCACGCATTCCAGGTTGCCAATGCGGATATCGGCTTGCGCAAAAAAGTCTTTGAATCCGCCAAACGGGTCTTGCCCCCACTCGATCATGGCACCCGCCACATCGTCAAGCACGATGTCTCCGGCAAACACGAGCGTGACCTCGTCCGCCGTGTTCTTGGCCTGCTGCACCGCTTGCGCAAAAGTCGCGCTGTGGCCCAGCAAAGCGATAGTGCCCGCGAGCAGCAGGCCGAGCATGTTGTTAATGCTGAGGCGCTTCATGGTTGCACCCCGTGCAGTACACATTCGTATTGCAGCTCGCGCTCGACCGGGCCTGCATAGACAAACTGCCGGCCGGTCAGTCGTTGGCCACCCGGTGTTGCCATGAATGGTGGGAATTAGCTCGCCTGCTGCACCAGCACCGGCTGGGTGCGGGTATCAAGGTAGGCATAGGTTTTGATGTACTCGGGCTGCGCGCCACGGCCCACCACCACTGCCTTAAAGAAAAAGCGCCCACCCACATCGACCGATGCCACCGGGTACGGGTCGTCCACCGGCGTGGCCTCCAGAGTTTGGGTGGTGCCAGCGTAGGTCAGCTCGCAGCGGAGCATGGGGCTGGCGTGCAGAGTGGTGGCGCACACCATGGCCGCACAGGCCAACAGGCGAAAGGATAAACACAGCATGCGCCGATTGTGCCGGTGATAGGCCCCGGCTGGGCCACAGCCGCTAGCGGATGCCGCGTATGTACCGGTGCCCACCCGCATCAGCAGCGCCCAGCAGCGAGTCGGATGCGCCGGGCAGTGGTGCCGGGCGGGTGTTGCCCCCCAGCATGCCGAACAGCTTGTCGCGGCTGGTCGTGCGGTGGGGGTGCTGCGGCTCCATGGCGAGCTCCAGTTTGGCGGCCCATTCGCCGAGGTCGGCATGGCCGTCGTCTTTGGCGGCTGCGCGCGCAAAGCGGATGATTTCAGCGGCGTACTCGGTGTTGCTGGCCATCCACTCGGTATCGGTCACCCGGCCGGTTTTGCGGCGCAGCAGCACGTGCAAATGGGCGGCAATCGCCAGTTTCTCGCTGTTCAACATGCAACACTCCTTGGCAGCCGCTGAGGGCCGCAACTTGTTTCAAACCACCCGATCAACCCCCGATGTGCTCACGGTGTTGCGACACATCCAGGCCCACCAACTCTGCGTTGTCATCGACCCGCAGGCCCACGATCACCTTGGTCAGCCAGAGCAGCGCAAAGCTCATTGCACCGCTGTAGACCACCACCACCACCGCGCCCAGCGCTTGGGTGGCGACACTGCCGCTCATGCCTGAAATGCCTTTGCTGGCAAACACCCCGGTGAGCAAGGACCCCACGATGCCGCCTATGCCGTGCACCCCGAATACATCCAGTGAGTCGTCGGCATTGAGCATGCGCTTCAGGCCGGTCGCGCCCCAGTAGCAGGTCACCCCCGCCACCAGGCCGATGATCACCGCCGCGCTGGGCGACACAAAACCTGCCGCCGGGGTGATAGCCACCAGCCCGGCCACCAAGCCCGAGCACAGCCCCAGCAAAGAGGGGCGCCCACGCATGACCCACTCACCCAGCATCCAACTCATGGCGCCGGCGGATGCCGCAAGGTGCGTGACCGCCATGGCCAGGCCCGCCCGCCCATCGGCCGCCACCGCCGAGCCGGCATTGAAGCCGAACCAGCCCACCCACAGCAGGCCTGCGCCCACCATGGTCAGACCCAGGTTGAAGGGCTCAAACGGCTCTTTGCCATAGCCCTTGCGGGCACCCAGCATGTAGGCGCACACCAGGCCCGAAACCCCCGCGTTGATGTGCACTACCGCGCCGCCCGCAAAGTCGAGCACGCCCATTTGCACCAGCCAGCCGCCCGGCTCCCACACCCAGTGGGCTATCGGGGCGTACACCACTACCGACCACATGCCAATAAACAGCAGCATGGCCGAGAAGCGCATGCGCTCGACCAGCGCGCCCACAATGAGTGCCCCGGTGATGATGAAAAAGGTGAGCTGAAACATCGCGTACACCGACTCCGGAATATTCGGCGCCACATGGCTCACGGCCACCATGCCGGCCTCTTTGAGGTAGCCCAGCCCGCTGAACCACAGTCGCTCGGTCCCGCCCAGCCAGGCCGTGCCCGGCGTAAAGGCCAGCGAGTAGCCCACTGCAAACCAGAGCAGGCTCAGCAAGGCCGCCACCGCCACCACACTGGCCATGGTGTTGATGACGCTCTTTTTGCGCACCATGCCGCCGTAAAACAAGGCAATACCGGGCAGCGTCATCAGCAACACCAGTGCGGTGCTGGTCATCATCCAGGCGGTGTCGGCCGCATTGATGCTGTCTTGCTTGGCCATGTAGGGCCGGGTGGGTGTGGGTGCCGCAACTGGTGGCACGGGTGCCGGAGAAGGTTCTGTGGCAACGGTGGCAACCGGTGCTACCTCTGGAATGGACGCTGTTGTTTGTGCGTGGGTGTTTAACGACCAGCTCAGCGCGACGATGCCCATCCATAGCGCAATGGAGGGCAGACCTTTTTGGTGCATTGTGTTCCTCTGTGTTTTCCAACACAGGTCACCAAGCACGAGCTATGCCAGAGCCGCCAAGGGCTTCTTCAGCGGCGCGAGCGCGACACCTTCAGGAGTAAGTCACCCAATCCGCATAGGCTGCGTCATCTAAGTGGGGCAGGGTGTTGTAGGTCACCAGCATGTGGCGCTTGGGGGTGTAGGCCAGTTCGGTCACCGAGCTGTTGCGGATACGCAGGTTCAGCTCAATCGTGGTCTCGGGCGTAGTGCCCAACACGTGGCCCACCGCGGTAGAGATAGGTCCGCCACTGCTGACGATCAGCACATTGCCGGTGTGCGACTTGCGCACATGCTCCAGCGCGCTGGTGACCCCGCGCACAAAGTCGTCGTAGCTGGGCATGCCCTGCGGGCTGACCACCCCATTCATCCACTGGGTCAGGCCGTCGCGCAGTAGCCGGAAGTGGTGGCGGTACATCTCGGGCGTATCGGGTTTTTCGAGGGGCGCGGGATGAATTGCTTTGATGACAGCTTCGCTGTCGTACTCGTTCAGGCCCGGCCATGCGAGCGGCTGGTGGGTGTAGCCCGCGCCTTGGGCAATGCCCGCCCAGGTTTGGGCGTGGCGCTTGAGGGTGCCGGTGATCACCGCCTCAAACTGCAAGCCTTTGCCCGCCAAGTACTCACCCAGCCGCACGCTCTGCCGGTGGCCGAGTTCGCTCAGGTTGTCGTAATCAGCCGCCCCGAAAGAGGCCTGCCCGTGGCGCACCAGATAGAGATTTCCCATGGGGTGGATTTAAGCCCAATCGGCACTTGGCGCTTGTTAAATGTGCGACAGCAGCTATGAAATTAAGAGCAATTGAGTCGAACTATAAAAGAACTAAAATCAGTCTGGCAAGCCCACTCAAGTGTTCCAGGACGCCGAACTATGCAACTTCATACCCACATCAAACCCATCAGCTACCTCAAAAGCCTTACGCAGCACAAATTGCGTCAAGGAGCTAGACCGAGAGCCGCGAAGTCACCATGGTCAGCACCCAGAACGGGGGGTGCCACTTGCTGGCCGTTTGCTTTTCGGCCTTTGATCTGAAGGGGTTCGGCTAGCGAGTTGCTCTGAAGCGACTTTAGGCAGCTTGGGCAGAAGTAGGCTGCTTGAAGACACCAGGTGCGCTTTGAAGTAACCGGCAACATAAAGTTGAGGGGCCCTGCGCTTCTGCTGCGTCCATCTCACACGTTAGGCTCTGCCTTACGGCCACCGTGCAGAAATGCTTTGGTTGTGCGCCCGAATTTGCTCTGTTTGTCGGCGACGCCTTTCAGCAAGCGCTTGATCTTGCCGCTGCAATTCCTCCAGCGAGACGGCATCTACGGGCATTGCAAGTGGTACCTTGAAACAAATGCGATTGGTAGCCGTACTTGAGGCATTTGACTGGCCGCCAGTGCCCATATTGAGCAGGCCTGCCACATTTAGCTTCGCTTTGCCTTCAGTTTCTGTAGCTTCAATCACAGTCACGGTTACATCGAAATCGACAAGAAAGATATTTTGCCCAGAAGCTAGCGCGCAGAAACCGTGACTTGTCCTGCTCCTGCTCGTTCCAGACCGATGCGGCGCGATTGACAAAACCATCGGCATCTCTCACTTCAGTTTGAGCCGCCTCAACACTTGCTGCGATCTGTGCGAGAGTTTCTCTGACGAAATCTTTTAGTTCCATAAGCGTTTCCCTACTGCATAGCCTTTGAGCAATCAATTAAGCGGAATCGGGTATGACAACAAGGAATTTTCGGTCGAGGCGATGATGAGTTCAAGAGTCGAACCAACTACTCATTAAGTTCACACCTATACCGCCAACAATCAAGGATGCTATGCCAGCCCAAATGCTCGTTATTGCCTTTGCTTTGGCGGTCTCTTCTGCTGTGGCTTTGCCTGCTGAAGCTAGCACGTCCATCAATTCAGAGAGGTCGACCATGTATTGAGCATGTAAACAGGCCAAGACAACAAGCCCTAGGGAAATTGCTAGATTCGCTTTACTTCTGTTTTGGTTCGGTTGCCAAAACCCGCAAACAATTAAGCAAAAAATCAATAGGGCAATGGTCTGGTAGGCTGCGAGTAGATGCATAACGAAGACACCCGATAGAAAGGAAAGAATTAACAGGTTTCAGGTGGATTGTTCCGTCTAGGAACCAGTTTGAACATCCCCCAATCGGGTGATTCTTTTAAACGTTAGCTTCTGTTGCATTCCGGCTGTTCAAGTGGTCACAGTACACCCCGACGATGCCGCCCAGTTTATCTGTCTGAATCGGTTTTTTCCTGAGCTAAATTGGTGTGGATTTCTATAGCTTAAAGCCCCCAGCGCTCATAGACACTGTGCAAGCAGCTATTAATTCCGTAGCACCCCGGCAAACACCGCCGAGTCCACGTTCCCTCCGCACAAGGTAACTCCCACCGTCTGCCCCTGCAGGCTTGTCCGCTCTTGCATGGCGGCAGCAAAGCTGGCAGCCCCCGCACCTTCGGCCACGTTGTGGGTGCAGGCGAAGATGTCGCGCATGGCTTGGGCGACTTCGGCGTCGGTCACTTGTACGAGGTGGTCGATGGCGCCCATCAATATCTCCAGCGCCTCGGGGTCAGCCACGCGGCAGGCCATGCCGTCGGCCAGTTGGGTGGTGACTGGCGCCTCAATGACCTTGCCGGCTGCGAATGAATCGGCATAGGTGGTGGCGTGCGCGCTCACCACGCCGACGATGCGGGCACGGTGGCCCAGCGCGCGCTTGGCGGCCACGGCGCTGCAGGCGCCTGAGCCCTGGCCGATGGGCACATAGATCACATCCAACTCCGGCGCCGCCTTGAGCAGTTCCCACCAGTAGGTGGCTACGCCGCGCAGCAGGTCGGGGTGGAAGCTGGGCACCATGTGGGCGCCACGGTCTTGGGCCAGCTGGATGGCGAATTCGCGGCTCTCTTGAAAGTCGGTGCCGTGTTCGATGAGGTTGACGCCCAGTGCGCGCATGGCGGCATTCTTTTCCACCGAGTTGCCGTGCGGTACCACGATGGTGCAGGGCACGTCGTGGGCGCGTGCGGCCCAGCCCACGCTCTGACCGTGGTTGCCGCGTGTGGCACCCACTACTTGGGCGGGCATGGCGCCACGTTGGGCCAGCTGGTCAAAGTAGGTCAGGCCACCACGAATTTTGAAGGCGCCCACCGGTGTGTGGTTCTCGTGCTTGACCCAGCAGGTCGCGCCCAGCAGGCTGGAGAGCTGGCCCCAGCGGTACTGCGGGGTAGGGCCGAATTCGCGGTACACCACCTGGGCCGCGGCTTCGATGTCTTGCAGGGTGGGGAGCAGGGCGTTGGCTGTCATGGTGGATCCTGAAGCAGTGTGAAATTCAATGTGCGTGGGTGCTGGTGCGCAGCAGCTGCAGCCCGGCCATGCCGAACACGGCGGCCAGCAGGCCTTGCAGCCCGCGGCGGGCACGGGCATAGACGCGGCGCGCGGTCGGGGTAGAAAACGCCAGCGCATAGCCGCCGAAGATGCCCACCCCCATGACCATGCAGCCGCCCACCACCACCCATGCCATGTGGGGCGAAGCGCCGGCAGGAATGCCCACGGTGACCGTGGCCAGCCAGCTCAACACGGCTTTGGGGTTGGTGAGGTGCATGGCCAAACCACGCAAATAGAGGCTGCGGGCATCCACCGCCTGCGATGTGGCCGCTACTGCAGAGGCGTGAGGCCGCAAGGCCGAGCGGCCCGACTTGAAGGCCAGCCACAGCAGGTACAAACCGCACAGCACTTTCATGGCGATCAGCCCGGCGCCGAAGCTGGCCAGCAGCTGCGAAATACCTAGTGCCGCCAGCACGCCCCAGAACCAGGAGCCGCTCAAAATGCCCAGCGTCAGCCATAGCGCGGGGCGGCGCCCGGCGTTCATGGCCATACCCATGATGGCCATGTTGCTGGGGCCGGGGCTGGCGGTGCCTATCAGGTAGGTGGTCCACGCCAGCGCCAGTTGCGCGGCCATGGGGGCGTGCAGCCAGGCATCCAGCGGCGTAGTCACAGGGTGACCTTCCCTTCAATGCAAGTGACCGAGTCGCCACCCACCCACACTTGGCCCTGCGCGTCTTGCTCAATAAACACGCGACCGGCGCGGCCAATGCAGGTGCCTTGGGCGGCCACGTAGCGGGCTGGGGTGATGCCATCGGCTATGAGCCATTGGGCGAGGCTGGCGTTAAAGCTGCCGGTAACTGGGTCTTCCAGCACTCCGATGTCGGGCGCGAAAAAGCGCACCTCCACGGAGGGCGTGTCGTCATCTGCGGTGCTGGCGCTAGCGTCGCGGGCACCGTCCGGGTGGATGAAGGCGCGCGCCTCGCGGTTACTGCGTACTATCAAATCAGGAGCGGCTAGCGCAATGTCCACGCCGGCTACACCTACTCCAGGCACCAAACCTTTGAGCGCGGCAGCATCCGGCTGCAGGCTGAGCACGGTGTCCATGCTGTCGAGCAGCAGGCCCAGCCAGGTGGGGCCGTTGTTGAGCCACTGCGCGGCCAGAATCTGCTGGGCCTGCAGCCCCAGGGCTTGGGCGACGCGGGCCAGCAAATCCGCATTAGGCGTGCGGCGCTCCAGGCTGGGGGCGGCAAAGGCCAGGCGGGTGCCGTCGCGCTTGAGTTGGACCAAACCTTTGGCGCACTCTTGCACGATAGTGCCAGCCGCCTTGGGCATGCCACCGGCCTGCAGCCAGGCATGGCAGCTACCCAATGTGGGGTGACCCGCAAACGGCAGTTCGCTGCCGGGGGTGAAGATGCGCACCCGGTAGTCCGCGCCTTGGGCAGCGGCTTCGGGCGTAGGGGGCAGCAAAAACGTGGTCTCGCTCAAGTTAGTCCAGCGGGCAAAGGACTGCATGTCCTCGGTGCTGAGATCGCCCCCGTCCAGCACCACGGCCAGTGGGTTGCCGAGGTAGGGCTGGGCGGTGAACACGTCCACCTGCTTGAAAAGGCGTTGGCGCATAAAAGCTCCGGAAACGGAAGTGGGGTTTTAGAGCGTGGCGGTGCCACGGATGCAGGTGACCGAGTCACCGCCCACCCAGACTTGGCCGCTGGCGTCTTGGCGAATGTGGATGCGGCCTTCGCGCTGGATGCAGGTGCCCTGGTGCACCACGTAGCTGGAGGGCATGTATTCGTCCGCAATCAGCCACTGGGCCAAGCTGGCGTTCAGGCTGCCGGTGACCGGGTCTTCGTTGATGCCGTTGAGTGCGGCAAAGGCGCGCACCTCTAGCCTATCTGCTATGGAATCAGGAGCTGCCCGCGCACTATCTACGGCGGCTACACCCACTTTGACGCCTAAGTTCTTGAGCGCGGGGCGGTCAGGCTGCAGCTGCAGCACGGACTGCATGTCGTCCACCAGCACGCCCAGCCAGTCGGTGCCGTTGCTCAAGTGCTGGGCCGAGATGATTTGCTTGGCCGTCAGGCCCAGTGCATGGGCTACTTGTGCCAGCAGGCCGGGGCTGGGGTTTTTGCGCTGGAACGAGGGGGCCGCAAAGGCCAGGCGGCTGCCATCGCGGCAGATTTGCACCAGGCCTTTGGCGCACTCTTGCACGATGCGGTCCTTGGCTCGGGGCGTGCCACCGGCCTCCAGCCAGGCGTGGCAACTGCCCAGCGTGGGGTGACCGGCAAAGGGCATTTCGCCGCCGGGGATGAAGATGCGCACCCGGTAGTCCGCACCAAGCGCTGCCGCCTCTGGCGTGGGTGGCAGCAAAAAGGTGGTTTCGCTCAAGTTCGTCCATCGTGCAAAGCCCTGCATCTGCGCATCGTTCAGGCCGCTGCCGTCGAGCACGACGGCGAGCGGGTTACCCAGATACGGCTGGGCAGTGAACACATCGACTTGGGCGAAGGGGCGAAGCTGGGGCACGAGGAGCCTTTCTAGGGTGGAGCGTTATGAAATAGGGAGGTCGAGCACACCGCGCGTGGCCGGGCGCGCCAGGATGGCCGCAAACCAGCGCTCCAGGTGCGGCCAAGCAGGCCGCGGCTGGGGCAAGGCGAACCAGCGGTGCACATCACATGCCACCGGAATGTCGGCCATGCTAAAACGCTCGCCGCACATCCAAGTGCGGGTGGCCAAATGGTCGTTGAGCTGGGCCATGGCGGGTTCGGTGGCGGCCACCGATCGGGCAATCACGGCCGCGTCGCGCTTGTCTTCCGGGGTGCGGAACCACTGCAAAAACGCTGCGCCGCTGTCACGATTCAGGGTGGTTTGTTGCCAGTCCATCCAGCGCTCGGCGTTGAAGCGTTGGGCTAGGTCCTGGGGGTAGAGATGGTCATTGCCATACTTGGCGCACAGGTAGCGCACGATGGCGTTGCTTTCCCACAGAACAAAGTCGCCGTCTTGCAGCGTGGGTACCAGGGCATTGGGGTTCATGGCCAGGTACTCGGGGGTTTTGACCACCCCGAAGGCCATGCCCGCATCGCTGCGGGTAAAGGCGACGCCGGTTTCTTGCGCGGCCCACACCACTTTGCGTACGTTGAGCGAACTCAGGCGCCCCCAGATATGGACCGTCATGTTCAGCTCCTTTGGGCGTGGATGGCTTCGGCCAGGGCGGCCACACCGCGGTGGATTTCTTCCACGCTGGGGGTCACAAAGCTCAGGCGCATGGCGCGGGCATCCGACTGTCCCGCGTAGAACGGCGCACCGGGCACAAAGGCCACGCCCTTGTCCACCGCGTGGGGCAGCAGGTCCACGGCGTTCATGCCGGCAGGCAGGCGCGCCCACAAGAACATGCCACCGGCCGGGGTGTTCCAGGTGAAGGTGCTGTCGGCATTGACAGAGTCCGGGCCATTCGACTCGGGGAAATGCTTGGCCAGCGCTTCCAGCATTGCGTCGCGCTGCGACTTGTAGAGTGCGCGGATGGTGGGCACATGGCGGTCCAGGAAACCGTTTTGCATCACCTCAAAAATCAGGCGCTGGTTGAAGCCGGGGCTGTGCAAGTCCGCCGCTTGCTTGGCTTGCAGCAGCTTGGGGTACACCGCCTTGGGCGCCACGATAAAGCCCATGCGCAAACCCGGTGCCAGCACCTTGGAGAACGAGCCAAGGTATATGCCCCCCTCGGGGTTGCGCGCAGTCAGCGGCGCAGGGGGCGCCTGGTCGAACCACAGGTCGCCATAGGGGTTGTCTTCCATGATGGGCAGGCCACTGCGGGCGGCTTCTGCGCTGAGTGCCGCGCGGCGCGCCTCGGTCATGCTGCGGCCGGTGGGGTTTTGGAAGTTGGGCAGCACATACAAAAAGCGGGCGTCGGCAGACTTGGCGGCCAGGTCGGCGATGTCAATGCCTTCGGCGTCGCTCGCCACGCTCACCACGTTCGGTTCCATGGGCGTGAATGCCATCACCGCGCCCAGGTAGGTGGGGGACTCGACCAGCACTTTGCTGTCTTTGTCGATCAAGATTTTGGCGACCAGGTCCAGGCCCTGCTGCGAGCCGGTGGTGATGAGCACTTGCGCGGGGTCCACATTCCAGGTCACGCCGGCGGCGGCGCTTTGCGCCTTCAACTGGGCGGCCACCAGTTCGCGCAACGGACCATAGCCTTCAGAGGCCGCGTACTGCAGTGCGCCTGCAGGGTCGTCTTGGAGCACCTTGGCACACGCCGCTTCAAACTCGGCCACGGGGAAGGTTTTGCTGCTGGGCAGGCCGCCGGCGAAGCTGATGATGCCGGGCTTCTCGGTGACTTTGAGGATCTCGCGGATCACCGAGGGGTTCATCTTGGCGGCACGTTCGGCCAGGGTCCAGTGGGTGGTATTCGTCATGGTTGTCGTCTCTTGAAAAATTCCGGGTCAACCCGTGAGCATAGGGTAGAGCGAGGCCACCAAAGCCAGCGCCATGGTGATGTTGAAGATGCGCAGGCGCAGCGGGTCTTGCAGCAGGCCGCGCATGGCTTGGCCAAAGCCGAGCCAGAAGGCCGAGCACGGGGCGCCCAGCACCATGAACACGCCAGCCAGCAGTGCCACTTGACTGACCGGTGCGTCGGCCGCGAGGTAGGTGCTCATGCAGGTAATGCCCATGACCCACGCTTTAGGATTCACCCACTGAAACGCTGCTGCCGCCCAGAAACCCATGGGCTGGTGAATCGCTGCGGGCTCGGTGCCTTGGGTGCCATGCGCGGGTGCTGCCGGTCGGGCACTGGCCAGTTTCCAGGCAATCCACAACATGTAGGCGGAGCCCACGTAGCGCAGCACATCGTAAAACTGCGGAAACCGGTCGAGCACCGAATGCAACCCCAAGCCCACACATAGCAGTATGAAGGTAAAGCCCAGGTTCACGCCCCACAAGTGACGCTGCGAGCGCCGGAAGCCGAAGTTCACCCCCGATGCCATGAGCATGGTGTTGTTAGGCCCCGGGGTGACCGCACTGACCACCGCAAAAACGCCGGCGGCCACAAGGGTTTCGGTGTTCATGGCGCAGCCCCCGGCAGGTGGGTGGGGGTGGCGCGCAGCGGCGGCGGTACCGGGCTGGAGGCAAAACGTTTGCCGATGAACACGGTCGCCACCACTGCAAAGCAGAAGCCCACGGTCACCAGATCGAGCGACTCACCCAGGAGCGGAATGGCCGCCAGAATGCTCAAGAACGGTTGCAGTAGCTGCACCTGGCTGACCTTGAGCGTGCCGCCCAACGCCAGGCCGCGGTACCAGGCAAAGAATCCCGCCCACATGGAAAACACGCCCACGTAGCCCAGTGCCCACCAGGAACTGGCACGAATAGTCTGCTCCGGCCAGGTCAGCAAAGCTCCCGGCAGGGTGACGGGTAGCGCCAGCACACACACCCAGCAAATGACCTGCTCTGCACCCAGCGTAGGCGTGACCTTGGCGCCGTACACATAGCCCAGCGCGGCAGACACCACAGCGCCCAGCATCAGCACATCGCCCCACTCCAAGCCCAAGCCCGGGCCATGCTGCATGGCGCGCCAGAGCGAAAAGCCCATCACCAGCGCAGCGCCTATGCAGGCACTGAGCCAAAAGCCCAGCCGCGCACGCTGGTGCATGACGAGGGCCGCCACCACAGCGGTCGCCAAGGGCAGCAGCGCAATGATGACGGCGGCATGGCTGGCGCTGATGGTGCGCAGCGCATAGCCGATGAGCACCGGGAAGCCCAGCGCATTGCCCAGCGTGGCAATACTGAGTGGGCGCCACTCCTCGGGGGTGGGCCAGCGGGAGCGGGTAGCCAGCAGAAACACGATCGACAAACCGCCAGCCAGCGCTGCGCGGCCCAGCGTGACAAACCAGGGCGAAAGCTGGGGTGCATCGGCGGTACCAGTGGCCAGACGGGTCATGGGTAGAGTGACAGCAAAGATCGCCACGCCCAGCAGGCCCAGCCAGAGGCCGCGTGTTTCGTTTTTGGAATTCATGCGATTCACTGTACTTTGAAAAACAGCACACTTACAGTACAGTTTTGCTAAACAGCCTGCAATCTGTATTGCTGGCACGACCGTTACAGCCTTGCCCTGAGAGCCTCCCTATGTTGATGAAAACCGCCGCCCAGACCCTGGCCGAGCAGCTCTGCGCTGTGTTCGCCCAACGGATTCGCGACCGCTTGTTGGCGCCCGGCGCGCGTCTGCCCTCGGTGCGTCTGTGTGCACAGCAACAAAAGGTGAGCCCGTCCACCGTGGTGGCCGCTTATGACCAGCTGCTGGCGCAGGGCCTGATCGAGGCGCGCCGCAACCGTGGGTTTTATGTGCGAGAAGTGCCACTGGCGCCCATGGATAGTGCGCAAGTAGCTACTATTTCAGGAGCAAATGAGGCCGGCGCTGAAGCTGGCAGTTTGATGCTGACCATGCCCCGCCAGCGCGCGCCGCTCAACGCCACGGCGCTGATACGCGGCATGTTCCACGGGGTGAGCAACAAGCCCCAGCCCGGCATGGGCGTGCTGCCCAAAGAATGGCTGGAGACTACCTTTTTGGCCACCGCGGTGCGCCGCAGTTGCAGTGTGGAGGCGCTGAACGCCTTTTCGTTGCAATACGGCGAGCCGGCCGGCGACATCGGGCTGCGCCGCGCCTTGTCGACCAAGCTGGCGGGGCTGGCGGTGCACGCCGCGCCGGAGCAGATCATCACCACCATGGGCGCGACCCATGCCCTGGACGTGGTGAGCCGCACCCTGCTGCGCGCGGGCGACTACGTGATGGTCGAAGAGCCCGGCTGGGCCGTGGAGTTTGCGCGGTTGGATGCCTTGGGCATGCGCATCCTGCCAGTGCCGCGCCGCGCCGACGGGCCCGACTTGGAGGTCATGGCCAAATACTGCGAGGTGCACAAACCCAAGCTTTTTGTGAGCGTGAGCGTGTTCCACAACCCCACGGGGTTTTGCCTTTCGCCCAGCAGTGCGTATCGCATCCTGCAGTTGGCGAACCAGCACGATTTTCATATCGTCGAAGACGACACCTACAGCCACTTCGCGCCCGAGCACGCCACCCGGCTGTGCGCGCTTGATGGCTTGCAGCGCACTATCTACGTGGCGGGCTTTGCCAAAATCCTCGCGCCCAACTGGCGCGTGGGCTACCTGGCCGCACCCAAAGACTTGGCCGAGCGCTTGCTCGACACCAAGTTGCTCTCCACCTTGACCACGCCCGCCTTGCTGGAAAAAGCGATGGCCTGGTGCATCGACCAGGGCCAGCTGCGCCGGCACGCCGAGCGCATTCGCACCCAGCTGGACGCGGCCCGCGCCCGCAGCGTAAAACTGGCGCTCGCCCACGGCTGCACCTTTGCAGCGGACCCGGTAGGCCTGTTCGGCTGGGTGGAAACCGGGGTGGACACCGATGCGCTGAGTCAGCGCATGTTGGACGAGGGCTACCTGCTCGCACCGGGTGCCCTGTTTCATGCGCAGCGTACACCCAGTAGCCTGATGCGTATTAACTTTGCGAGCACTCAGGAAGCGCAGTTTTGGAAGACGTTTGCCCGTTTGCGCGATGAATCACTGCGTTTCAAACAAAAGTCGAATTAGGTAAATTTAATCAATAAACCATAAATTTGACTAAAACGGTAATTTGGGCGTAAAGTTATGGCACCTGCTTTTACAAGGTGTTGCCATGTCTTCTCCACTCACGATCCGCGCCCAACTCAGTCTTGCTTTCGGACTGATGATCGGCTTCTTGGTGCTGGTGTCGTGGATGGGCTATCGCTCAACCAATGCGATGCATGCCGACATGTCCAGCTTTGTGCAGGGCGTGAACGCGCGCTCTACGTTGGCCGAGGAACTGCAAGCCGCAGTGTTCAAGCGCGCAGTGCACGCCAGAAACCTGGTCAATGCGGCCAACGAGTCTGACAAGCAACAAGAGTTCACGTTGGTGGTGGCGGCCAACAAGCAAGTGGGTGCCAAGCTGGCTGCGTTGACCGCACGGATGCAAGACGCCGACGAAACCCCGCGCGGGCGCACCTTGGCCGCAGACATCGCCAAGCTGGAGGCTCAATACGAGCCGGTAGCGTTGGCGGTAGTGGACCTCGGGATGAAAGGGCAACGCGACCAAGCTATCGAAAAAATCAATGTCGAGTGCCGCCCGCTGCTGGTGGCCTTGGTGCGTAAGTCGGAGGAATACGCCGCGTATGCGACCGAGCGCTCGCAAATGATGGTTGCTGATGCGGAGGCTTCTTTCCACCGCAACCTGCAGTTACTGGCGGGTATTGCGCTGGTGGCACTGCTGGCAGCGGTGATCATGGCCGCCGCCATCATCCGCTACCTGGGTCGGGCGCTGGGCGCTGAACCCTCGGATTTGCGGGCGACTGCCGAGAGCGTGGCCCATGGCGACTTGAGCACGAAAGCGCAATTTGCCCGTGCACCCCAAGGCAGTGTGCTGGCCTACATGGGAGCGATGCAGGGGAGCCTTGTGGAAATCGTGGGGCGGGTGCGCTCCGCGAGTGACAACCTTGCCACCGGTGTGCAGCAGATCGCAACCGGCAGTATGGACCTGAGCCAGCGCACCGAGGAGCAGGCCAGTGCCCTGGAGGAAACCGCCGCCACTATGGAGGAGCTCAATGGCGCGGCGCGCAAGAGCGCCGAGGGCGCCCATGCTGCTAACGAACTCGCCAGCAACGCCAGCGCGGTGGCGCAGCGGGGCGGTGCCCAAGTGGCGCAGGTGGTGGACACGATGCAAGGCATCAGCGCGAGCTCACGGCGTATTGGTGAAATCACCAGCGTGATCGATGGTATTGCCTTCCAGACCAATATCTTGGCCCTCAATGCCGCAGTCGAAGCGGCTCGCGCCGGCGAGCAGGGCCGCGGGTTTGCGGTGGTGGCAAGTGAGGTGCGCCACCTCGCCCAGCGCAGCGCCGAGGCGGCCAAAGAGATCAAGCAGCTGATCCAGGACAGTGTGGTTCAGGTCAACTCCGGAACCAACCTAGTGACCGAGGCGGGCGCCACCATGCGCGACGTGGTGGAGGTGGTGCAGCGGGTCGGCCACATGGTGGAAGAAATCAGCCACGCCAGCGCGGAGCAGGAGCGTGCGATTGCCCAAATCGGCGAGGCCGTTACCCAGCTGGACCAGACCACCCAGCAAAACGCAGCCTTGGTAGAAGAGAGCGCTGCGGCGTCCCAGAACCTGGAAACCCAAACCCGAGCGCTGGTCCAGACCGTGTCTATCTTCAAGCTGGATGGGCAGTTGGCGGTGTAGGCTAGTGCTGCGCCAGTGCCCGCAAGAGTGCGCGGTTGACCTCGTCGGCCGGTATCTGGTGGGCGCGACAGACCTCGCGGATGACCTTGGTATTGCGGCCCTCCAGGGCAGCTGCGACTTCCAACCACGGCGCGTAAGGGCCAGTCTGGCCCACCACCGCTGACGCGACCCGCCCCGGCAGGGGCAAGCGGTGCAGTGCTGCGCCCAGGTTTTCGCCCAGCAGCACATCGACTTGCGAAAACACACCGCACAAAAATACCTCCCGGCGCAGCTCGTCTTCGACACCGGCATCTGCCAGGTGCTCCATGATGCGGGCGCGCAGCACCATGTTATGGCGGATGGGGTCGATGTTGCTGTCGGCGCTGGCGTGGGGCAGGTGCTCCATCAGCCACGCCCGTAGGCGGCTGTAGCCGAGGGTCATCAAGGCTTGGCGCAGGCTGCCGATTTCGTTGCGCAGGCCCAAGGCGGCCGAGTTGGCGAAGCGCATGAAGCGGTAGCAGAGCAAAGGCTCGCGGCCCATGGCGTGTTCCAGGGCGTCGAGGGATTCGTCCGCATCGATCGCCTTGACCAAGTCCAGCAGCGCTTGGCGGGCAGGCTGGATCTGGCGGTAGCGGTAGGCGTACAGCACCTCTTCGGCTGGCCAGCCGGACACCGCGCGCACATGCTGCTGGTCGAGCGCGTGCTCTATCAGGGCTTGGCTGGCCAGCGATTCATACAGTTGACCGCTTTGCACCGGGCTCTCTGGCGGGCGCGACACAGCGCTGCTGCCGTCTTGGCTGCGTTGCAGGGCTGCGCGCAGGGCACCCAGCGCTTGGGCTGGCGTGAGCGAAAGCACGCTCAAGTGGAACCACTGCGCCATGTCAGCCTGCGGGCGCTCGCCCGGCTCGCCACACCACACCAGCTTGACGCCACGTTGTTGGGCCTTGCGCACGCGCCCGGCCAACAGGGCGTCGTTGAGCCAGTGCTCGGGCACTTCGACCCAGATGTTGGGCGCGCTGCTGTGGTCCAGCAAGTCGGCCAGCAGACTGGGGGTGCGCGCATGGAGCAGGCAAATCTCGCGGGACGCCGGCCAGAGCTCCTGGAGGGACTCGATCAGGTGGGTGGCATCGACCGCGCTGCTGCTGTCCGGGTCCAGCCAGAGTCTCACCCCCAGGCGCTTGCGCCATTGGTCCCACAGGGCTTCGTACCCGATGGTGATGCTGCCAAGGACCGAGCTGCTCATGGCCTTAGCTGATGAAGTTGAACAGCGAGAGCTTTTGCACTTGCGCGTACGACTGCAAGGCGGCCTGGTAGCCAGTTTGCTGGTTCTGGAAGTCGGCAATGCCTTTGATCATGTCGAGGTCTTCCGCGCGTGAGCGGTCGGCTTCGAGCTGAATGCTCTTGCTCTCCTGGTTCGAGGTAATGCGGTCGGCCCGGTTCAGCAAGTCACCGGCCTGGCCCCGGATGGCGGACACCCGGTTCATGCCGATATCGAGGTTGTAGATCGCCTGGCCGACAGCTTGGGTGGCGGCATTTGAGTTGGCGGCACCGCCGATGTCGCGGATGGCGTCGTCCATGACGCTGAAGATGCTGGGGTTCGGGTCGACCGTGATCACATCACCGGCGGCAGGTGTACCGGTAATGGTGAGCGACAGGCCGGGCATGCCGTTGATTGCAGGCGCCTGGTTCACGGAGACCGGTTTGCCGGTGGGGTAGTCGGGCACGGTGAAGGGGCCGACCTGATAAGGCGGGCCGGGGAAGGTGGGCAGGTCTCCGGTGGCCGGAATCTCTTCCACGGTGTAGCTGATGGAACTGGTTCCGGCAGTGGCACCGGCGGTCACCGGGCCGAAAGTAATTTTGTAGCTGGCGCGGCTAACCAGGCTGGAGTCGGCCACGGTCACATTGCTGGTGGTGAGTGCCCGGTCGCTGGGGATGGTGCTGGTGCTGACGTTGTAGACACCATCGCGCGAGGTCTGGTGCATGAATGCGCTTTCGCCATCCAGGGTGCTGGCAATCGCGATTTCGCTGGTGGCGGTTTGACCCGGCAGGCCGTTGTAGGTGTAGTCAGGCACGGTTGTGGTGGGGCCGGTGAACGGCTCCGCGGCGCTGGCTAATGCGCCGAACAGGGGTTGGCCATTGGTGTCCTTGCGGTTGGCGTAGGTCAGGATTTGCTCGCGTAGCCCCTGCAGTTGGTTGGCAATGGTTTTACGCTCTGCGGGGGTGTGGCTGCCGTTACCGGCACTGACCACCAGTTCGCGGAACTGTTGAATCGCGTCCACTACATCGCCCAGGGTGCTTTCGGCGTTGGCAATCGTGTTGCGCTGGGATTCGAGGGCGCGTTGGTCGGTCGCAATGCGGGCCAGGCGGGTGAGTGCGCGTTCGGCTTGGGCTGCGCCCGTGGGGTCGTCGCTGGCGCGCACCACCTTTTTGCCGGAGGTAAGGTTTTCTTGCAGGTTCGACAACGCGGTTTGCCGCTTGGCGAGGTTGCTGATCGCGTTGTCGTAGGTGTTGGCAGATGCGAGGCGGGAGAGGTTGACGGCCATGTGGTGACTCCTTCAGGCCTTAACGGCCCAGGCCCTGAATCAGGGTGTCGAAAATGTTCTGTGCAATCTGGATCATCTTGGCAGAGGCCTGGTAGGCCTGCTGGTATTGGATGAGTTTGGCGGCCTCTTCGTCAAGATTGACGCCGGAGACCGCGCTGCGGTCCTGCTCTAGGTTAGCGGCAATCGTGCTCGAAACCGTAGCGGAGTAGCCGGCACTTTGGGTGCGGATGCCGATCTGCGAGATCGCGCTGGCATAGCCGTCGGTCATGACCGAGCCATCGAACATGGCCTTGTCGCGCAGGTTCATCATGGCCGTGGCATTGCCGCCGTTGAGCTTGAGGTCGAGCTTGAAGGCCGGGTCTTTGATATCCACCACTTTGAAGGTGTCCCCATTCTTGGGGGTGCCGGTGAGTTTGAGGCTCCATGCCGAAGATGTGATCGCCGTGCTGGGGTCAAAGGCGAACGACGTAGGGGGAACACCCGCGTCGTCAGAGCGGGTGTAGGTGACCGCATTGGTGACAGCGTCCACCGCAAATGTGAGGGTGACGGGTGCTTGAGGGGTCGCGGTTTGGACGTTGCTTAACGCGATGAGCGACACCTGTTGCAAGCTGCCTTTGTTGGTGGTGCCCATGGCGCCGGCAATCGGGCTGGCAACTGCCAGTTGGCGGGGGGTGGAGAACACCCGTTCGACGTTGCTCGCGGCGGTGGCAAACGGTTGAATCAAAAAGCGGTCGCCTGCGGCCGGCACTTGGGCGGGTGGGCCGGCGATTGCACTGGGCATTCCGAAGGTGATGCCGTCTACAGTGGCCAGTGTGGTGTCGGGCAGTGTCTGGTTGAAATTGGTGACTTGGCCGTCCGAGAGCCGGATGATGCTGCCGCTTGTGGCCGAGTTGAAATTGATGGTGTAGTCCGACGCGGCGAAACGGGTGGAGTCGCTGATGGCGATAGTGACTTCCACCAAGGGGTTGGAGTTGGGTGTTGCCGGTGCGGTGGGCGTGCGGATGTTGTCCGGCGCCTTGAACGCTGCTGTCGAAAACAAAGGTCCGCCAGCGTTGCCATCGAGGTCCAGACCGAGCGCATGTTGCTCGTTCATTTCTGTAGTAATCGCCAGCGTGAGCCGCCCGAGCAGGTTGCGACCCTCGGCAAGATCGGCGTTCTGGAAACGCAGCAGGCCGGAGACTTCGCCGCCGCCCAGGGCGTTTTCGTCCAGCAAGACCTGCTGTCCGTCCCGGGTCATCGAGAGTTTGGTTTTGAGCGGATCACCAAAGTCATCACTCACCACCGTGACAGGGGACACGTTTGTGCCCAACACCAGCGGCTGGCTACCCGCCAGGAAGATGCCGACCGTGCCGTCATCTGCAGGGATGGAGGTGGTTTGTACAAATTGGTTGAGCTCGCGCACCAATTGGTCGCGGCGGTCCAGCAGGTCGTTAGGTGGCTGTCCCTTGCCTTGTGCGCGGGCAATTTCCTGGTTCACATCGGCAATATTGCGGGCCAGTGTGTTGATGTTGTTGACCTTTTGGCTGATCTCTTGCGCCACGCCGGCTTGCAAGTCCTGGATGGCTTGCGAGGCTGCGCGGAAGCGGCCCGCTGTTTCGTCCACACGGGTGAGTGCCACAGTGCGGGCGGTGAGGTCGGTCGGGGCGCTGGCGACGTCAGAAAACGCGTTCATCATGTCGCTGACCGCGGCCCCTAAACCGGTGCTGCCGCCTGAGAAGATGTCCTGGAGCTGGTTGAGCTTGTTGGAGCGGGCGACATCCGCGTTTTGGGTCGCAGTGGCCAGCGTGGCCTGGCGGGTCAGGAAGGCGCTGAAGTTGCGCTGGATGGTTTGCACATCCACGCCTTTGCCGATGTAGCCACCTCCGGTGAACTGGCCCTCCACCGCGGTGTGCACCACGCTTTGACGCGAATAGCCGGGCGTGTTGACGTTGGCAATGTTGTTGCCGGCCGTCTGCAAGGCAATCTGGTTGGCCTGCAGGGCGCGGGTGCCGATATTGAGGACGCTCATAGTCTGCTGCTGGCTCGGTTACGCCTGCACTTGCGCACGGCGCAGATGCAGGGTGGTGTTGATGGCGCGGCTCAGTTTGGCGGCGTACTCGGGATCGGTGGCGTAGCCAGCTTTTTGCAGGCCGGTGGCAAAGGCTGTGACGGACTGCGTCTGCTGGCGTGCTTTGGCATAGCGCGGGCTGTCTGAGATCAGGCGCGCGTAGTCTTTGAAAGAGTCTTCAAAAGAGTCGTAGGCTCGGAATTTGGCGACCTTCTTTTGCGCCACGCCATTCACATACTCGGTGGTCGTGATTTCGGCGACTTTGCCGGTCCAGCTGGATCCGGCCTTGATGCCGAACAGGTTGAAGGAGTTGCTGCCGTCTTTGTTCTTGATCTGGTGCTTGCCCCAGCCTGTTTCGTGACCTGCCTGGCCGAGCATAAAGCTGGCCGGGATGCCGGTGGCTTTCTCTATTTTGTTGGCAGCGTCGGTGTGCTTGGACACGAATTCCGCCTGAGTGCTGGTGGGCGCCTTCTTGGGGGCGACCGGAGTCAGTGCCATATCAGAGGCGGTGAGTTTGCCGACGCTGCTTTTCGGTGTCAGCGTGTCGGGTGCCTTGACGGGCTGCAGGCTGCTGCTGTTAGCCATACCGACGGTGGAGCCTGGCATTTCTACGCCCATCTGGCGGCTGAGCTGCTGGGCAATCAGGTCGGACAGGCCACCGGGCTGCCCGGACATGCTGACCGACATTTGCTGGTCGAACAGATCCGTGCCGAGGTCACTGCCGGCGTTGTCCAGCATGCCGGACTTCATGGAGCTGTTCGCCTCGCGCATGCTCTTGAGGAGCTCGCGCATGAACAGCGACTCGAACTGTTTCGCGGTTTCGCGAATGGTGTCCGGCGTGGCTTTGTCGGCACCGGCCTTGAGGGCGCTCAGGGACCGGGCATCAGCGACCAGGTCTTGGGCGCTGGATATCGGCGTAGAGCCGAGGGCAGAACCGTAGCTCATGTCAAATCACCTCCAACTCCGCGTTCAAGGCACCGGCCGATTTGATCGCTTGCAAGATGGCCAATAAGTCTTGAGGGGTCGCACCCAGCGAATTCAGGGCCTTGACCACATCGGTGAGCTGGGCCGCTTGGGGCAGCTGGATGAGTTTGCCGGCGTCTTGCTTGATCTCGATATTGGCCTTTTCACCGACCACAGTCTGTCCACCCGAGAGCGGGTTGGGCTGGCTGATCACGGGGCTGGATGAAACGCTGACCGACAAGTTGCCGTGGGCGATCGCACAGGCACCCAGGGTGACCGCCTGGTTCATGACGATAGAGCCAGTGCGCGAGTTGATGATGATTTTGGCAGCAGCGACCGAGTTATCGACCGGCAGTTCTTCCATATCGGCAATGAAGCTGACGCGGTCGTTCGGGTTGGTGGGGGCTTTGACCTGCACGGTCCGTCCGTCCAGAGCTTGAGCCACGCCGGGGCCGAAACGGGTGTTGACGGCTTGTGCTACTTTGCGCGCGGTCTGAAAGTCCGAAGCGCTCAGGCTCAAGTTAATAGTGGGGCCGTCCTGTAAGCTGGTGGGCACGCTGCGCTCGACTTGCGCACCATCCGGAATGCGCCCGGCGCTCAAGTGGTTGACTTGCACTTTGCTGCCGCCTGCGGCTGCTCCGGCGCCGGCCACGATCAAATTGCCTTGGGCCATGGCGTAAACCTCGCCATCGGCCCCTTTGAGGGGTGTGGCGATCAGGGTGCCGCCTTTGAGGGATTTGGCGTTGCCCAAGGAGGAGACATTGATGTCGAGCATTTGCCCTGGCCGGGCAAATGCCGGCAGCTGCGCGGTGACCAACACGGCCGCCACATTTTTCATTTGCAACTGGTTTTGGGAGGCGGGCGTCAGGGTGAGGCCGAGCTGCTCCATGTAGTTTTTGAGGCCTTGCGTGGTGTAAGGCATCTGGGTGGTTTGGTCACCGGTGCCATCGAGGCCGATGACCAAGCCAAAGCCCGTCAACTGGTTGCTGCGCACGCCCTCGATGGCGGCGACTTCCTTGATGCGTTTTGTGCCATGGGCCGCAGGTGCTGCGGCCATGGCGATTGCCACCAACAAGCCGCCCCAGCGCTGTGAGCGGAAGGTGTTCGCTAAGTGGTTCCAGTGTGTCATGTGCCGAGTCGGTTAACGGGGCGATCCGACTGGATCTGTTACCCCTCGGCACTATTCTGGATTTCTTTAGAAGGGCTGAAAACTCAAAAAGAACCGTGATAACCAGCCAACTGTTTGCGCTTCGCCCTGTGCGCCGCGTCCGCGGGACTCTACGCGCACATTCGCCACCTGGGTGGAGCTGATGACGCTGCCGGGTTGCAGCATCCGCGGGTCGATGGTGCCGGAGAAGCGGAGCACGTCCACATTCTGGTTGACGCCGATCTGCTTTTCACCGGTCACGATCAGGTGTCCGTTGGGTAGGGTTTCAATGACGGTGGCGGTAATCGAACCGGCAAAGGTGTTAGCACTCTCGGTGCCACCTTTGCCGGAGAAGTTATTGTTGGTTGCAGCGCCAATGTTGAGTTTGCCCAAGCCTGCCAGTGTCTGGTCCGGCAGGGCGGTGATGGCGGAGTCGATGGAGGTGTTGCGGTTGACCGTGGAGGTGGACTTCTGGCTGGCAGTGACGTTTTCGACGATCTGGATCGTGACGTTGTCTCCGACCAGCCGTGCGCGCCGGTCTTCAAAGGCTGGACGGTAGGCAGCGGTTTGGTAGATGCTGCCGTTGGCCGGTTTGGATGCCACCGACACGATCGGCGCAGCAGGAATCCGTGGCTCCACAAAGTCTACGGCGACTTTTTGCGGCATTTGTTGGCAGCCGGCAGCCAGCACGCCGGTGGCTATGGCTGCCGCGATGCGGTGTAGGCTTCGCTGTGTCATGGTGGTTCCTTACAGCTGACCGAGCTTTTGCAGCATCTGGTCAGAGGTTTGAATGGCCTTGGAGTTCATTTCATAGGCCCGCTGGGTCTGGATCATGGTGACAAGCTCCTGGACCACGTTGACGTTGGAGGTTTCGACAAACCCTTGGGCCAAAGTGCCCAGGCCGTTGGCGCCTGCGGTGCCGGCGTTGGGCTGGCCTGATGCTGCGCTTTCGGCGTAAATGTTTTGCCCTTTGGGCTCCAGGCCTGCCGGGTTGATAAAACTGGCAAGGGTGATGGTGCCGATCGGTTGGGGTGCCACGTTACCGGGGATGGTGACGGTCACGTTGCCGTCTTGCGCGATCGCCAGGCTGGTGGCGTTGGCCGGGACGGTGATGCCGTTCAAGATCGGCAGCCCGTTGGAGGTGACCATGCGGCCGGTGTTGTCGACCTGAAATGCGCCATCGCGGGTGTAGCCGGTGGTGCCGTCGGGCATGGTGACCTGAAAGAAGCCGTTGCCCTGGATCGCCACGTCCAGATTGTTGCTGGACTGTTGCAGGTTGCCTTGTGCAAACGAACGGCTGGTCGCTACGGTGCGCACGCCCAAGCCGAGCTGCAAGCCGGTGGGCAGGGTGGACTGTTCAGACGTGTTGGAGCCGACCTGTCGCAGGTTTTGGTACATCAAGTCTTCAAAGACCGCATGCGATTTTTTGAAGCCATTGGTGGACACGTTGGCCAAGTTGTTGGAGATCACGTCCAACTGCATTTGTTGGGCTTCCATGCCCGTTTTGGAAATCCAGAGCGAGTTGATCATGGTGTTTATCCTTGCATGTTCAAGAGTTGCCCAGCAGAACGGTCATTCGACTCGGCCGTTTGCATGAGGCGGGTTTGGGCTTCGAACTGGCGTGCGGTTTGGATCATGCCGACCATGGCTTCGATCGCATTGACATTGGAGCCTTCCAACATGCCGGCCTGCACGCGCGCGGTGTCTTCGTTGTTCAGCGGATCGCCGGACAAGGCGCGGAACAAACCATCGCCGCTGCGCACGAGCGGGTCATCCGGGGTGGGAACCACTAGTTTGAGCCTGCCGATGGCGTTGGCCGGCTGGTTGCCGACTTTGGCGCTGACCGTGCCGTCCGGTTGAATGGTGAGTTCAGCCCCGGCGGGCGAAGTGATGGGCGAGCCGTCGCTGGACAGGACCTGCAGCCCGTTGCCCGTAGTCAGGGTGCCGTCTGTTGCGACTTCCACATGCCCGTTGCGGGTGTAGGCCTCGGTGCCGTCCAGACCTTGCACCGCGAACCAGGCACCGTCTTTGGCCATGACATCGAGGCTGCGGTCGGTGCGCATGGCGGGGCCGGGGGTATCGAGGTGTCCGGCGGTTGCTTCGAGGGCAAAAACCCGGGTGGTGGCGCCTTCGCCGCGCAGGGGTACCGCACGGTAAGTTGCCAGCTGCGCGCGAAAGCCATTGGTGGAAACGTTGGCAAGGTTGTTGGCAATGACCGACTGCCGGCTCGCCGCCGCATTGGCGCCGGTCATGGCGGTGTATATCAGGCGGTCCATGGTGCTTCAGTCCTGCTGTTGATTAACGCAAATTGACCAGGGTCGACAGGATCTGGTCCTGGGTCTTGATGGTCTGTGCATTGGCTTGGTAGTTGCGCTGGGCGGTCATCATGTTGACGAGCTCACCCGTGAGGTCGACGTTGGAGTCCTCGAGGGAGCCTGAGCGCAGGCCACCGAACTTGCCCAGACCCGGGTTGCCAAGCACCGGCTGCCCGGACGCAAACGACTCCGTCCAGTTTCCGCCGCTGATAGGCGTCAAACCCTGCACGTTGCGGAAGTCCGCCAGCAGGAGTTGTCCGCGGGACTGGGTCTCACCGTTCGAGTACCGGGTGGTAATCACGCCACTCGGGTCAATCGAGATACCGGTCAGGTCCCCTGCGGTGTAGCCGTCTTGGGTCAGGTTGGAGACGGCAAAGGTGGTGCCGTACTGCGTTGTTTTTGTCAGATCCAGCGTGGTGCTAAAGGTGCCGATCGCCGTGTTGGGAGAGGTCAAAGTCAGGGTTTGAGCGGCCAGCGGCGAAGTCAATTTGCCGTTCACGTCGTATTCCAACTGAAACAGCGCGCCGGTCGCCACCGTGGTGAGCGCAGGTGCGGCAAAAGCGCCGGTACCTGCGGCTGCAAAGGTGGGTTTCAGGTCTGTCGGTGGCGGTGTGGTGGTGTTGTAGGCCACGTTGGCTTGGTGCGTTGCATAGACCGCTGCATTGGTGTTGAGCGCGGTGGTGCCTGCAGCCACGGTGCTTGCGTCATAAACGTCCCATGTGTCCGTCGTAACCGCCGGGTTCGCCGTGGTGTCCGGGCCGCGCTTGACGAAGTACAGGCTCACCGGGACTTCGTTGCCTTGCGAGTCAAACGCGGTGAGTGTGGTGCCGTAGGTCGAAATCGGCGTGGGCGGTGTGGTTTGGATGGCTGGCTTGGTCCGGGCATCCAGATTGAACTCTGCGGTGATAGCAGTGGTTTGTTGTGCGGGAATGGGGGCGCTGGTCGGAATCACCATGGGCTGGGGCGTGATACTGGTACGGTTCCCCAGCAAATCGGTGGGGAAGCCCATTACGTTGGCGCCGCTGTTGGTGACGAGGTTGCCGTCGGAGTCCAGTTTGAACTGGCCGTCACGGGTGTACGCCGTGGAGCCGTCAGGCTGGGTGAGTTGAAAGAAACCACCGCCGTTGACCGCTACGTCGAGGTTGTTTCCGGTGATGCTGATATTGCCCTGGGTGAACTGCTGCGCAATTGTGCCTACGGCCACCCCGATACCCGGTGTGTTGCCGGTGCTTCCGCCTGCAGCGCCCAGCTGGCCTGCGACCAGTGCTGAAAATTCTGTGCGGGAGTATTTCATTCCCACGGTATTGGCGTTGGCGATGTTGTTGCCGATCACGTCCAGACTTTTGCTGGCGCCGTTGAGGCCGGAGAGTCCTGTTTGAAAGCTCATGGTGGTTACCTCTTGGGAAATGGGGGGTTAGAGAATGGATTTGATGGCGCTGTAGGCGACTTCCGTGCGACCTTTGAGCTGGAGCGACATGGCTCCGTTTTCTGTGCCGACTGCCGTTACGGTGTCTTGGGCCAGATCGGTGCTTTTGACGGTGTTTCCGCCTTGGGTCGCGTTCACCTTGAAGTTGACACTGCTCAGGCCGCTGTATTTGGAGGCGTCCCACTGGAAGTTGCTCTGCCCAGCCGGCAAAGAGCCCAAGTTAATGGTCTCGAGCAATTGGCCGCCGGCGGTCTTGATGTCGATCGTGACTTTGTCCGCCTTGCTGGCCAAGTTGATAGCGCCCTTGGCTGTGCCGCCATCGATCGACAGGGTGTTTGACTCGACCAGTACCCCATGCCCCACCATGCTGGCGCCTTGCAACACTTGCATGGAGGTGAACTGGGCGGCCATGCTTTGCATGGTGGCGTTGAGCTCTTGGATGCCCGAGACCGTGTTGATCTGCGCGATCTGGCTGGTCATCTGGGCGTTGTCCATCGGGTTCATGGGATCCTGGTTGTTGAGTTGTGCAACCAACAATTTCATGAATCGGTCTGTTTGCTCTTGGGCGCTGACGGTGCCACTCGATGTGGCGCTGGTGCCTGAGAGTGCGGTGTTGTTACTGACTGCGGTGGCCATGGTGAACGTCCTTGAATTTATTGACCCATCTGCAGCGTTTTGAGCAGCAGACTCTTGGCCGTGTTCATAACTTCCACGTTGTTCTGGTACGAGCGCGACGCAGAAATCATGTTGACCATTTCTTCGACGGGATTCACGTTGGATTGGGTGACGTAACCCTCTGCATCTGCCGAGGGGTGCATCGGGTTGTGCACTTTGCGCAGGGGCTCGTTGCTTTCCTTGATAGCGTTTACTTTGACGCCTGCCGAAGCCTCTGAGCCCATGGGCACGGTTTCAAACACCACTTGGCGACTTTTGTAACCCTGGCCGTCCGGGCCTGCCACGGCGTCTGCATTGGCCAGGTTGCTGGCCACGACGTTGAGGCGCTGGGACTGTGCGCTGACGGCACTGCCGCTGACGTTGAAGATGGAAAACATGGACATGGAGGGTCTCCTCTGGCTAATTCAGTGCTTACTGACCTTGAATCGCGCTCAAGATTGTTCGGGAAGAGCCGTTAATAAAACGGAGCGTGGCTTCATAGCGGACGGAGTTGTCGACGAAGTTGGCGCGCTCACGGTCCATATCCACGCTATTGCCGTCCATGGCGGGCTGTGTCTGGAGCGTGTAGGCAAGCCTGCTGTTGTCGCCTAGCGTGGAGCTGTCAATATTGCTGATCGGTATGTGGCGGGCATTGGTAGTCCCGTCACTGTTGGGGCCACTAGAGGGAGTGGCCAAGGGAAAAGCAGGGCCGGAAGTCGCTTCCGCCATGGCTTTTTTGAAGTCAAAGTCGCGGCCGGAGAACCCAGGCGTATCGGCGTTTGCGATGTTGCTGGCGATGACGCGTTGTCGCTCTGCGCGCAGCACCAACCCCTTTGATTGGAAATCTAAAGCATTGGTTAGTTTCGAAAACATAGATACCTCAACGGTTGTTCGTCGGGCCTCAGCAGGTGGGCCGGCTGGTGACGTGGGGCAATTATGGGAAAAGCTTTAATTTTTGAGCTTTGGAATAAGGCGCGGAAAGCTGTGTATTTGCGGGCTTCTTCGTGGGCGCTGCTTCCTAAAGTTGAGGCAACTTTTGGAGCCTCCCATGCCCGTAATCCGCACATCTCTTCAACCCGCGCGCGCCCTGTTGATAGGTTTGGTTGCTTGCGCGGCTCCTGTCTTCGCGCAAGAGCCGGTGGCGCAGGGCGTGCAGGCTCTTGCGCAGCAATGGGCGGTCGAGGCGGTGCAGAAAAGTCAACGCACTGAGCCGACGCCTTTGCGGATGGACGTCACTGTAGGTGCGCTCGATGCGCGTGTGCGCTTGGCGGCATGCGGCAACATGGAGGCTTATGTGCCGCCGGGTGCGCGACTTTGGGGGCGCAGTCGCGTCGGGGTGCGTTGTGTAGACGGCATCAGCCGTTGGAACGTCACGCTGCCGGTCACTGTGCGGGCACTCGGTGAAGCGTGGGTCGTGAAAACACAGCTCGCGGCGGGCACGGCAGTCACGGAGAGTGATGTCACACGCGGCGAGGTTGATTGGGCGGAAGAGCAGGGCGCGATCCTCACGGACCGGGCTGCCTGGTTGGGGCAGACAGCGTCCCGCGCGTTGACGACCGGACAAGCGCTGCGCCAAGGCATGTTGCGGCCGGCCCAAGTTTTTCAGGCCGGGGCTACCGTCAAAATTGTGGCGCAGGGTCCCGGTTTTCATATTTCCAGTGAGGCCCAGGCGCTTTCCGCTGGGGTGGTGGGGCAGCAGGCCCGCGTCAAAATGGACAACGGTCGGGTGACATCGGGGACTGTGCTGGATATGCGTACAGTCAAGATAGACCTTTAGAGGCGAAAATCGTGAAAATAGCCCTAAAGTTAGCCCGAACCCGACCGATAAACATCGTACGAGGCTACGCTTACCGTAGTTTTGGAGAACGCGATGAAAATTGGTCAACCCTCAGAATTACCCGCTTCCGTATCTACTACGGTGTCCGGTGCTGCCCAAAAGGCTGCGCAGAGCAGCAATGCGGCGGCCAATGCGAACACCAACGCCACTCAGAGCACCCGATCCGCCGGCGTGGCTGTGACGGTGTCGACCGCGGCGCGCGCTTTGGAGAAGCCCGAGCGCAGCGAAGCCTCAGACGTCGATCTCGCCAAAGTGGAGTCGGTGCGGGCGTCTATCCAAGACGGCACGTTTTCCGTGAATGCGGAAGCAATCGCCGACAAGCTGTTATCCAACGCGCAGGAAATGCTGAACCGAACGACCCGGTAAGTGCGTGCCTCCTGCGTATCGCTTTTGATACGAGGGGGACCCAATGATCACCATCCAACCTGATTCTTACTTCGATGCGCTGGAGGTCCAGTTCAACGGCCTTGCACTAGCGGTTGCAACCGGCGACGCGGAAACTTTGCCGGCTTTGTCAGAGCAGATCCAGAAAACAGCCGTCAGTCTTGCCGGGGTTTGGCAGCAATGGCAGCGCCAAGGCTTGGTCGAGCCAGCCATTGTAGAACGTGTCAAAGCGTTGGCAGAGGGTTTACAAATAGTGCGATCCAGTTTGTTACGCCGTGCCATGTTGGTGGAGCAAGCACTGAGTCTGGTGGTGCCTGCCTCCGTGGATCCCACCTATGCGGGTGGCGGCAATTACGGCGCAGGCCCCAAATCTTCAGGACGACTGGCTGCGGTAAGTGCCTGAAGGCCTGCCGAGCGTAAAAATAGGGCCCTCTGAACTGCACCCCAAAGGTTGGACATCAATCCAACCGATGGGGTGTTTTTCATGACGAAACACAGTGAGAGCTTCAAGCTCGAAGTTGTTCAAAAGTATCTGGACGGACCGCTGGGCCACAAGGCTTTGGCCAAGCAGTACGGGATAGGTCGTAACAGCATCGCGAACTGGGTGCACCGCTATAAGGCCCATGGTCTGAATGGACTGCACAGAAAGCCGGGGGGCTACTACAGCGCAGAGTTCAAGTTGAACGTACTGCGCCAAGCCAAGCTTCGGGAGTTGTCGAACACGCAAGCGGCCACGCTCTTTGACGTGCGTGGCGGTGGAGGCATCGTGGGTTTGTGGCGGCGCCAGTACGATGAGGGTGGCCTGCAAGCGCTCCACCCCAAACCCCGAGGCCGCCCTCCCATGAAGTCCCCCAAGCCCAAATCCGCGCCAGCCGCCCCCGCGCAGAAGGACGACAAGCGCTCGCTGCAAGAGTTGCACGAGGAGAACGAGCAACTACGTACGGAGGTGGCCTACCTAAAAAAGTTGGAGGCCTTGGTTCGAGCCAATCGGCAAGCTGCGCTGAAAAAGTGCAAGCCGTCCTCGAACTGAGGCCACAGTTCCTGCTGCGTCGACTACTGCAGTCCGCAGGCCTGTCGCGAAGCACGTTCTACTACCAAGCCAAGGTGCTGCAGGCTGGCGACCGATACGCCGGATTAAAGGGCAGCATTCAAGCTGTGTACGAACGCCACAAGGGGCGCTATGGCTATCGGCGCATCACGGCCGAGCTCGGACGCAGCGGCCAAATAGTGAATCACAAGACGGTGCAGCGTCTGATGCAGAGCCTGGGCCTGAAGTCGCTGGTGCGACCCAAGAAATATCGCTCCTATCGGGGCGAGATGGCCTCGACGCCCAACCTACTCAATCGTCGGTTTGAGGCCGAGCGTCCGAACGAGAAATGGGTGACCGATGTGACCGAGTTCAATGTGCGCGGCGAGAAGCTGTACCTGTCGCCCGTGATGGACCTGTTCAACGGAGAAATCGTGGCGTATGAAATGAACGAGCGTCCGCTCTTCCAGCTGGTGGGAAACATGCTCAAGAAGGCGCTGTCGCGACTCACTGCGCAGGAGGCTCCGATGATGCACTCAGATCAAGGCTGGCAGTACCAGATGGAGGCCTACCGACAGCGGCTACTCGAGCGAGGCCTGACGCAAAGCATGTCCCGCAGGGGTAACTGCCTGGACAACGCAGCGATGGAGAGCTTCTTCGGCACGCTGAAATCGGAGTTCTTCCGTCTCAACAAATTCGACAACGTCCAGCAGCTACGACAGGGACTAGGCCGCTACATCCACTACTACAACCACCAGCGTATTAAGCTCAAACTAAAAGGCCTGAGCCCGGTGGAGTACCGAACCCAGGCCTTGGGCGCCTAGCTTCCAACCGTCCAACTTCTTGGGGTCAGTTCACACGGGCCCTTTTTTTATGCAGTTCATTCAACTTAGTGGGACCGCATTTTGGCGCGCAGCCTGGCAATCGATTGGCTGTGCAACTGGCAAACCCGTGACTCGGTAACGTCCAGCACCGCCGCAATTTCTTTCAGGTTCATGTCCTGTTCGTAATACATGCTCATGATGTACTGCTCTCTTTCGGGGAGCCCCTTGATGGCGTCGACCAACGATTGCCGCAGGCGCTGATCGCGCAGCATGTTGAGCGGATCTGCATCCTGATCAGCCACATGGCGGTCGAGGTAGGTGTCATCGTCTTCATTGCGGCGCGACATGTCCTCCAGATATACCAACTGGGTGCCCCGCACTTTGCCCAGCAGGGACTGGTAATCCGCGAGAGACATCCCCAGTTCTGCAGCGATCTCGGACTCTGCAGGGCTGCGCCCAAGCCTGTGCTCCAGGCGGCGCAATGCAGTTTCAATTTCTTTTTGGCTCTTGCGCGAGCCGCGTGACATCCAATCGTTTTCGCGGAGCTCGTCGAGCATGGCGCCGCGTATGCGTTGGGTGGCAAAGGTTTCGAACTGAACACCTTGAGATGCCTCGTAGCGGGACAAGGCATCTGATAGGCCGATAAGGCCCACCTGGATCAGGTCATCCACCTCAACACTTGCCGGTAGCTTGGCCATCATATGATGGGCCAAACGTCGTACCAGGGGCTGGTACTGTTTGATCAATGCGGAGCGGTCGAGCTGCCCTTTGGCGGTGTACATCAATGTCTCCCTGAGGCTGCTAGGCTGCTAAAAGACTGACGATTCTGTTGGGGGGGCGCATAGGCCCAGCCCGTTTCGAGTGACATGGCGTTTTCCAGCAGGCCAAGCGCCAATCGCTCAATGGACGGTGACGGGCGCTCATCCCCCATGGGTGCTGTGATGTGAATCGGAAACACGTCGTAGTTCAAAAAGTACTTGGCGCAGTCGCTCAAGCTGGTGGGTGTGGTGGAGTGGGCCTGGGCCGGCTTCGAAGGATCCACCATGTTCACAATAGTAGGCTCAACCTTGGCTTTGAGCAACAAGCGCTTCAGGGCGAGGTACGTGGTCAGTAATGAAGTTTTTGCCGCCGACATGGCCAGCAGCGGGCGAGTCTGACTTCCCTTGATCAACGGGGTCAGGCTGTGTGCGTTGGCATAAATGATCACCACGCTTTCAAGCGGAAAAAATGAACCGCAGTCTCCAAGACCTGGGCCGCCATGTCGGTGAGCCGCTGCAAGACTTTGTAGCCCCAAACCCGCAGGAAGGATGCTCCAGGATGGGGCCTCGGTTCCCGTACTCTGGGTGAACGTGAAATTCAACAATTGTTCTAAGCCGGGATTGTCGGTGGTTTCCAGTACCGACCCGTCCAGCACCGTCACGGTGTAGCCGAATCCGACGAGTGCGGCGCACACTCGCAACAGCAGCGGGAGTTCTGCCTGTTCATCTCCATGGCTCACCATGGCCAGTAGTTTCGGCGTTTGAGGGACGGCAAAGTCCATAAGGCCTGCAGCCTGATTCGGGGGGCTTTCAAGCATTCATACGCCCCTTGTGTGCAGTGGTGTTGGCAGGTTGGCTGAAGAAAAAGCCCAGGTCTGTCGCTTTCGGGTCGTAGGCAGAGGCCCCAGTGCTGCGCATGGAGGTGCGGACCAACTTGCTGGCAACTGCAGCTTCCCAGTCCTCGGGAACACGTTGACCGGTAGTGGTGCCCCGCAACATCAATTGGTGACGAATGCAGGCATCGATGGATGGTCCGAGTTTGACCGCTTCATCGGTCTTCGACAGGATGACTTGCTGTGTTTCTCCGGTTTTGAAGCAGGCCACCGCTTCGTCCATGGTGTCCCCATGGCCTCCGGCATTCAGGACCAACAAGCGTTTGATTTCTGGAAGGTCGAGCAACTCCAGCAGCTCGCGCTTGCGGGGGTCCCGCGGTGCGATGCCGGTGGTGTCAATCAACACCATTTTTTTATTCGACAGGAGGCCCAGCAAATCTTGCAGAGCCGCTTTGTCATGGGCGAGGTGGGCCACTACGCCCAGCATCTTTCCATAAGCCCTCAGTTGTTCGTGGGCGCCTATGCGGTAGGTGTCCAAGGTGATCAGGCCCACACTGCCGGGACCATGGGTCCGAGCGCACAAGCCCGCGAGCTTGGCCGCTGTGGTGGTTTTGCCAACCCCTGTGGCACCCATGAGTGCAAACACGCCACCCTCTTCGTGGAGTGCCGGAATGGCGGCATCGGTATGCAGGTTACGTTCCAACACGTCCATCACCCAGCGCACGGATTCGGGTGCATCCATGTCATCTGACAAGCGCTCCAAGATCGCCCGTGAAAGCGTCGGGGAGTAGCCGGCCCGGATCATCTTGAGCATCATGTTGGACTGGATCGGATTTTGTTTCGCTTGACCCAACCAGGTGAGGGTGTTGAAACGGTCCTCGATCAGTTCCTTCATGGCGTGCAACTCGTCCATGACGATTTTGTTTACTGCCGGCGCTTGCGGTGCGGGTGCAGCTTGCCGCATGGGGACCGCCCGCTTGGGCTGCGATTCGATGTCGATCGCAATGCGCTGAGTCAAAGTGGGTTGCGGGCGCTCGAGCGGCACGGGCGCCGGTGCAGGCATCGGCATGGGCGTTATTTCTGGCTGCAAGACCGGGATCTGCTGTGCCTCGGCCCGGCGGCGCAACATGCGCTCCCGCACGTAGTCCTGGAAGGAGAGGGTGCTCATCGCCAGCTGTTCTGCGTCCTCTTCCACTTTGCTAGCCACTTCGCGGTAGCTAGGGGGCTGCTGGCGTTGCTGGGAGCCTCCACCTGAGCGAGCCGCGGTGCGGCTAACGGCTGCATCTAGTGTGGCCAAGCTGTCTTCAGCTGTGGCGACAACTTCAACGCCGTTGGCAGTGGGGCGGTTGGACAGGATAAGGGTGCCTTCACCAAAGGCCTGACGGGCCTTGGCTAACGCTTCGCGTGAGGTGGCGGCTGTAAAGCGTTGGACGTTCATGATGTGGCGCCTCTCAAAATCGGACCGATACGGATGGTGTGGGTTTCTGGAATTTCACTGTGGCCAAGCACTTGTAAGCGGGGCGCGATGCGGCGGACCAGGCGGGAAATCGCGCCGCGGATCTGGTCTGGCACCAGCAGGCAGGCCGGGACGCCGACCTCCTCTTGCTTCATCGCTGTTTCTGCTGCGTTGCGGCTGAGCATGTCGGCTACGCCCGGATCCAAAGCAGATCCGGATGCACTGCCCAAGGCTTGCATCAGCAGCCGCTCGAGGCCGGGGTCGATGGCGATGACATTGAGTTCACGTGTCGGCCCGTAAATCTGCTGCACGATGGCGGGCGACAGCGCTACGCGAACACGCTTGGCCAGCTCAGCAGGGTCTGTGGTGGAGGGGGCGTGCTCCGCAATCGACTCGATGATGGTGCGAATATCCCGGATGTGCACCGACTCATCCAAAAGCAGCTGCAGCACCTTTTGGAAGACGGCAATCGACACCATCTTGGGGACGACCTCTTCAATGAGTTTAGGAGCCAGTTTCGCCACGTGTTCCACCAGTTGTTGTGTTTCTGTCCGGCTCAAGAGCTTGGAGGCCTGGACTTGCATCAAGTGTGACAAATGGGTTGCCATGACAGTCTCAGAATCAACCACCGTAAATCCAGCCATTTGTGCGGCTTCCTTCTGGCGTTCATCGATCCAGTGTGCGGGGAGTCCGAAAGCAGGGTCTGTTGTCGCGGTTCCGATCAATGGGGTTGTGATTCCTCCCGGGTTGATCGCCAAGTAGTTGCCGGGAAAGGCCTCGCCTTCACCAACGATGACACCCCGCAGCGTGATCCGGTAGGCGCTGGGCTTGAGCTCGAGGTTATCCCGGACGTGTACCGAAGGCGGCAGGAAGCCTACCTCCTGGGCGAACTTGCGGCGCACACCTTTGATGCGGTTCAGCAGGTCGCCCTGGCGGGTTTTGTCAACCAGCGCAATCAGGCGGTAGCCCAGTTCCAAGCCCAGTTGGTCTACCGGCTGCAGGTCATCCCAGGTGGCGTCGCCGTCGCCGGTGGGGGCCACAGGGGCTGTGTCAGCTTCTGTCGGCACCGGCTTATGGGCAAGAAGCCAGGCACCGTAGCCCAGCACCGCGCCAATGCTCAAAAACACAAAGTGAGGCATATTGGGTATCATGCCCAGAATGGTCATGATGACCGCGGTGATGCCGAGCACCTTCGGAGACACAAACATCTGGCCGACGATTTGTTTGCCGATGTCTTTGTCTTTGCCCACTCGAGACACCACCATGGCAGCCGCTACGGAAATCAGCAGGCCGGGAATCTGGGCGACGAGCGCGTCACCCACCGCCAACAGGATGTAGGTGTTAGCTGCTTGGGATGCGCTCAGGTCATGCTGCAACAGGCCGATAGCAAGTCCTCCGAAGATGTTGATCAGCAGAATTAAGATTCCCGCGATGGCATCGCCTCGTACGAATTTGGATGCACCGTCCATCGAGCCGAAAAACTCAGCTTCTTCGCCGATTTCTGCCCGGCGTCGTTTGGCTTCTTTTTCGTCAATCAGGCCGGCGTTCAGGTCGGCATCGACCGCCATTTGCTTACCGGGCATCGCGTCCAATGTGAAGCGCGCAGAAACCTCCGCGATACGCTCAGATCCCTTGGTAATCACCACAAAGTTGATCACCACCAAAATAGCGAAAACAATCAGACCGACCGCAAAGTTGCCTCCGATCAAGAAGTGGCCGAATGCCTCAATCACAGCGCCTGCAGCGCCCGGGCCGGTGTGGCCTTCAAGCAAGACCACACGGGTCGAAGCCACGTTGAGCGAGAGCCGCATCAGGGTTGTGAGCAACAACACCGAGGGGAATGCGGCAAAGTCCAAGGGCCTGATCATGTATGCCGCGACCATCATCACCATCAATGCCACTGCAATATTGATAGTGAAAAACATGTCCAGCAACAAAGGTGGCATGGGCAAGACCATCATGGCCAGAATGGCCACTACCAGTATAGGCGCCGCTGCACCTTGCATCACACCTGCATTGCTGGCATACCACTGCTGAAATGATTTGAGTTGGGCGTTCATGGGGTGGATGCCTTCACGGTCTTAGACAAGGGGTCAAGTTCTGGGGGAACAAATGGCTGTGGAACCTCTGTCGGCATCACACCCTCCCCACGCAGGGCAGCGCGCAATCTGTAAACATAGGCCAGCACCTGCGCAACGGCGGTGTACAAAGTCGCTGGAATGTCCTGATCCAGCTCGGCATTGGCGTAGAGCGCGCGAGCCAGCATCGGTGACTGCAGCACCGGAATAGAGTGCTGCTTAGCAACATCGCGAATCTTCATGGCCAGCAAATCTGCACCCTTGGAAATCACCCGTGGCGCTCGCATGGTGGCCTCGTCGTAGCGGATAGCCACCGCAAAGTGAGTCGGGTTCATCACGATAAAGTCGGCTTTAGGCACCGCGCCCACGCTGCTGCGCTGAGCCATTTCGCGTTGCTTTTGACGAATCTTGCCTTTCAGCTGCGGGTTCCCGTCCGTCTCTTTACCTTCTTCTTTGACCTCTTGATGTGACATCTTCATCTGGTCTTTGTGCAAGAAAAGTTGCAGTGGTACATCGAGCATCGCGGCTAGAAGAATGACCAATAGCATCAGCCCGAGGCCGCTGACCATCCACTTCATGAGGTGAGCAATGGCGGCAGGTGACGGTTGCATCAACATCGCCGCCATTTCCTGCATGCCCGAGCGAAGGAATCCCACGGCGATGGCAAACAGAATGGCCGTCATCAGCATCATCTTGGCCATGTCAAAAAATTTCTTCTTGGAAAACATGTTCCCAAAGCCGGAGAGCGGATTGAGCCTTGAAAAATCAGGCATCAAGGGTTTCAGACTCTGAACCCAGCCGCCGGAAGCCACCGCAGACAAAATGGCAGCGGTCATGACAATCGCTGCGAACGCCACACAGCCGGCCGTGCCAATGATGCTGGCATCACCCAAGCGTTGCGCCATGGTTCCCGTGCGCCGAACCGTGTCTGCGTCAAAACTCAGCTGCTGGATCATGCTGAGTTTTAGCTGTTCAAACAAAATGGGGGAGAGGGAGAGAACGGCTAATGCGCCCGCGCCCAGCACGCCCAAGTGGGTCAGGTCCTGCGAGCGACTGACCTGGCCGTCGTCACGGGCTTTTTTCAGCTTCCTTTCGGAAGCCGGTAAATTGCGATCTTGACTGCCTTGTTCCATGGTGGTGAGACTCTTTCGTTCTCACCATTGTCACAAGCACCCTCTGAAACTAAAGGGTGAAAAGAGGGGCTTTCTGCCCCTTCATCCGGCTGGTTTAGAAGCCGAGACTTGCCAGCAAATCGTCCACTTGCGACTGATCGGTCACGACTTCCTGGTTGGACTGACCGTCAACCACAGGCCCGGCAAGTGCAGGCACATATTCTGAGGGTGGCGCTGCTTTGGCAGCGGCTTCGGGCGGTGCAGTTTGCAGCAGCAACAACACCAACTGCTCTTCAATAGTCGCTGCCAAGTTGACGACTTTGGCAATCACCTGCCCTGTGAGGTCGTGAAAGTCTTGCGCCATCATGATCTCAGTGAGGTGTCCGTCGACCTTTTTGCTGGCTTGGTCTACATCGTTGATGAAGTTCATCACGTGGCCCTTGGCAACCGCAGCTACCGGATCTTTGACGATGAGCTCACCGATGCGGCGTGTTTCCGCTGCAATAAAGTCGTGTTGCTCCTTGGCTTGGTCTACCTGGTTGAGCACTTTTTCAGCAGCCTGGCCCGTCAATCTGGCTATGTAAGACAAACGACTTTTGGCGTCAGGCAATTCGCCTGCCCAGTCCTTCACTTTGTCAGCCAGCCCCAGCCCGTTCAACGAGTCATGCAGTTGACGCGTCAAAGCGCCTAGTTGCTGGTGGACTTCTGTGGTGCTGAGTGCGGGTGTGGAGGGAGTGGGTTCAGTCGACATGATTATTTCAATCCCATCTTGGTGAGAATGTGGTTGACCTTGTCCTCCAGGGTCGCCTTCGTAAAAGGCTTGACGATGTACCCGGATGCACCTTGCTGGGCAGCGAGCACGATGTCTTCCTTACGAGCTTCAGCCGTAACCATCAGAACCGGAATATGTTTGAGTTTCTCGTCTTTCTTGATTTCAGCGAGCAACTGGAACCCGTTCATGTTGGGCATGTTGATATCGCTGACCACAAAATCAAAGGTCGCGTTACGCAGTTTTTGTAGAGCCGCGACACCGTCTTCTGCCTCATCGGCGTCGGCATAGCCGCTTTCCTTTAAGAGGTTACGCACGATCCGTCGCATGGTGGAGAAATCGTCGACGATGAGAAAGCGCAATTCTTTAGACATAAATAACCTTTGACCGTACGATTTTTGATTTTAACGAGTATGACTGAATTTTAGAGATTTCACGGACTGGCTTTTTTGCTTTCCATCACGGGTTCCGGTGTTTCCGACTCATTTTCCAGTGGGATCACCGCTCCGCTCAACAGCCGCTCCTCGGCCTCTTTGGTCATAACCAAGATACTAATGCGCCGGTTTGTGGCGCTCAAGGGGTTTTGCGGGTCCGCCAACAAACTCGAGGCCATCCCGACCACTCTCGCTAACTTGTCTTCGGGCATCCCGGCCGCAATCAGTTCGCGGCGACTTGCATTGGCCCGGTCCGCGGAAAGCTCCCAGTTACTGTATCCGCGTGCTGCGTTTCCGTAAGGGGCTTGATCGGTATGGCCGTCCAGGCTGATTTTGTTATCGATATCAGTCAGGGTTACCCCGATTTCCTTCAGGATCTCCCGCATATAGGGCTTCACTGCCGAGCTGCCAATGTCGAACATGGGTCGGCGCTGGTCATCTACAATTTGGATCAGGAGTCCGTCTGGTGTGATTTCGAGCTTGATTTGCGAGCTGAATTCAGCCATCCGCGGGTTGCTGGAAATGCTGCTGGCAATTTTCGCAGCGACGGCGGCCAAAGTTTGGGCGTCTTTTTTCGCCCGCTCGATTTTGCGCTGGTCGCCAGCGCTCTTTTTGGCTTTGGAGTCTGTGCCCTCGCCGCGCTTGGACTGTCCTGCAGACTGGGTCAAGTCGTTGCCACCGCCGGTGATTATGCTGTTGCTGGCTCCAGCGCCGGCACCGCCTTGTAACGCGACCTTCAATGGCGACTGGAAGTAGTCAGAAATACCTTTTTTGTCGCCCTCTGTGGTGCTTCCAAGCAGCCACATTAACAAGAAAAAGGCCATCATGGCCGTCACAAAGTCGGCATACGCGATCTTCCAAGCACCACCGTGCGCGGCGTGGCCGCCCTTCTTCACCCGCTTGATGATGATGGGTTGGAGTTTCTTGGCGTCTCCTGCCATGCTCAGAAGCTCCCGCTCTTATTTCTTTTTGACATGCGCTTCCAGTTCGCCGAAGGTCGGACGCTCGGTGGAGTACAGCACTTTGCGGCCGAATTCGATAGCGGTGGAAGGGTTGTAGCCTTGCATGCTTGCCAACAACACTGTTTTGATGCACTGGAGTTCTTTGCCTGCCTCTTCGTTCTTTTGCTCCAGGAGACCTGCGAGTGGCTCAGCGAAGGCGTAAGCCAGCAAAATACCCAAAAACGTTCCTACCAGCGCCGAGCCGATCATCCCGCCCAACACCGCAGGCGGTTGGCCCACGCTGCCCATGGTTTTAATCACCCCTAGCACCGCAGCCACGATGCCAAATGCAGGCAATCCACCCGCCACGCGTTGAATGGCAGATACCGCAGCATGTTCTTCGTGGTGGTGGGTTTCGATCTCACTATCCATGATGGACTCGATTTCGTGGGCATTCAAGTTGCCTGAAACCATCATGCGCAGGTAGTCTGTGATGAATTCCACCACGTGGTGGTCGGAGCCCACAGTCGGATACTTCTTGAAAATTTCGGATTGTTCGGGCTCTTCGACGTCTTTTTCAATGGCCATCAGCCCTTCTTTGCGGGCTTTTTGCAAGATATCGAACAACAAGGCCAATAGTTCCATGTAGCGGGCTTTGGAGTACTTGCTCCCTTTAAAGCAAGCGCCCAGCCCCTTCATGGTGGCCTTGATGACCTTCATCTGGTTGTTCACCAGAAACGCGCCTACCGTCGCGCCCCCGATCATCCCCATTTCCCAAGGCAATGCCTTGAGGATGGGACCCACATTTCCGCCGTGAGCGATAAAAAGCCCAAACAGCAGACCAAGCGTAACAACCCAACCGATGATTACAAACATAGTTTCATTGTGACAGGGAGGTCGTGGGCCTCAAGGGTTGAACAGCGGGGCTTTTCGGGCCCAGTACGATCATATCGCCCGCCGTAGCCGATGGTTTGACTATGTCTTCAAATAGGCTTGGCGCCCAATAGATATATGCACTATGCGCTATTAAATTAGTAGCTTAGTGGAGCAGTATGCCACCGGTGGAAGCACCTTTTCCGGCGCGGGCAGGGGGGCTGCAGAGGCCGCACTCAAAATGACGCGAGTTTTCATAGGCTTCAGAAACAAAGTGCCCACCGCACTTGGAGCACTTGGTCATGGACAACATATTGTTGTCAATGAACTTCACCAAGCGCCATGCGCGGGTGATAGACAACAAGGGCTCTACACCGCAGGCAGAGATTTGCTCGGTATAGAGGCGGTAGGCCGCCATGATGGCGTCGATGTCTTCCATGGCACTCACCTTGGTCAGGTACTCATAAGTGTTCTGGAACAGGGACGCATGAATGTTGGGCTGCCAGGTCAGGAACCATTCGGTCGAGAAAGGCAATTGGCCTTTGCTCGGTGAGCGGCCTGCCACCTCTTTATAAAGGCGCAGCAGGCGCTCGTATGACAACTCGGTTTCGCTCTCCAGCACTTGCAGGCGCGCGCCCAGCTGAATCAAAGACACTGCGCGTTCCACTTGCTTGGAATCGTTCAAAACACTTTTCTGGGTTGCCATGATGCTGCTCCTGGACTAAATCGGGTCGGGCTTGGGTGGGGTCAGACGGCTTCAGCGAAGCGGCCGGCCATCAGGATGCTGGCGTGCAGCTTGGTGGTTGCGTCGTTGTCGACCTTGTTGACCGAGTGATTGGTCAGCAGGTTCCAGACGATGTCGTCATCGACACGGAAGCGGCACAGCAGCATGTTGCCGGAGGCAATGCGCATGATCTGGGCGGGGGAGAGGGCGCCGATCATGTCTGCAGCTTCTTCCGACATGCCCAAGCGGAACAGGGCTTCGGCTTTGTCTTGACGGATGAGAGTTTGCGCCAGCATGAGGTAGGTCATGTTGGCTTCGCGGATCTCGGCGAGGATTTGTTCGTTACGCATGATTCAGCTCCTGAGTGGGGGCGATTCGTTTGAATCACCATGGAGCGAATTCTGTGCGGGGGGGCGAAGAACTTAAATCGGAATTCGTCTAATCCGCGTGTCAGCTCTGCCGGAACACCGTGTAGGAAAAATGCCTACATGGACCAGATCGCAGCCAGAGAGTCGCGCCAAAACAAGGTGACACTGCATCCATATCGGCACGCGAGTCACCAACTTAAGTTCGGAATGCAAATGGAACGGGTGCAGGCCCGCTCGCAGGAGCGCGCGTTTGCACGGCGGAATTCAATGAAGCGGCCTAAGCCGGGGAGGGCCCCCGTCTTAGCCCTTCAACAACTGCAGCACGCCCTGTGGCAATTGGTTCGCCTGGGCCACCATCGCGGTGCCGGCCTGTTGCAGGATCTGGGTGCGCGAGAGGTTGGCGGTTTCCATCGCAAAGTCCGCATCTTGAATACGCGAACGTGAGGCGGACAGGTTTTCGCTGTTGGTTTGCAAGTTCTCGATCGTTGTCAGGAACCGGTTCTGCACCGCACCCAACTGTGCGCGGTTGGCACTGATAGATGCCAAAGCGCCGTCTACCACCAGCAGTGCCGCATTGGCGCCCTCTTGGGTGCTGATATCGATTTTTGCGACGGACGAGAGCGCACTGCCTTGGCTTCCGCCGGTGATCAGCGTGCCTGTGGCGTCGGTGCTGGTAATTGTGAATCCGGTTGATGAATTCAGCGCGACCTTGCCGCCCACGGCAACTGCTTGATCACTCGTCGGTGGCGCGGGGGTGCCACCGACAGCGGGCTGGAAGGTCACTGGGGTCAGCGTGTCCTCGCCCACTACCGTGGCTCCGGTCAGGCCACCGGTGACGCCCATATTCAGAATTTTGATGTCATCGCCTTCAGCCTGGGTTAGCACTAAATTGCCGACCTTGTCCGCTACCGCAGTGATGCCGGTAGAGCCGCTTTGGGCGTTGATGGCTTGCGCGAGTGGAGCAAGGTCACTCGTGTTGTTGATAGTGGCAGAGACGGTGATAGGGGTTGCGTCAGGCGGCAGGTTACTTCCTTGCAATTGGAATTGCACAGATCCTAGGGACACCCCAGAAATGGTGGCTTTGGTTGTCGCAACTGCTGTCACTCCGCTCAAGGCGGTGAAAGCGTTGATTGCAGTTGCGACCGCTTTAGCACTAGTTCCGTCTGGCAAATCGCCCGTGGTGGGAATGGTGTTTACCGTACCGTTGCCCGCCAGCGTCAACGTTTGCGCCAAAAATCCATTGGCTGTCCCGGCCAAACTAGGTCCAGCAGCGGCCGTGGCAATACTGGGGGCAACCGCTGCGGAGGTCACCGAGTTGTTTCCCATGTCCACAGCGCGGGCGCTGGTGACGCTCACGCCAATAGTTTGGTTGGCGTTGGCGCCCACCTGAAACTGTTGTGTCGTGTAGCTGCCATCCAATAATTTCAAACCATTGAACTCGGTCTGGCTGCCCACGCGGGAAATTTCAGTGGTAAGTTGCATCACTTCTTGCTGTAAAGCGAGGCGATCGCTGGCGCTGTTGGTGCCGTTAGCCGACTGAACTGCCAACTCGCGGATGCGTTGTAGATTGTTTGATGTACTGCTTAGCGCACCTTCTGCTACCTGTGCCAAGGAAATGCCGTCGTTGGCATTGCGAGCGGCCTGGTTCAGGCCGCGAATCTGCGAGGTCATGCGGTCGGTAATAGCGAGACCGGCAGCATCATCTTTGGCGCTGTTGATGCGCAAGCCTGAGGACAAGCGTTGCATCGATGTCGTCAAAGAAGCTTGCGTCATCGACAGGTTGCGCTGTGCAGTCAGCGACTGGATATTGGTGTTGATAGTTGAGGCCATTGCGAAACTCCTAAAAAGAATGAACCGGCGTCGCCGCCGATTGCAAAGCCTGCGTACCTGCAGACAATCAGTAACGATGGGGTGAATTCTGGAGATTCGCGTTTTTGGCAAAAACGCAATAAGCGGGCGGAAAAGCGGCCATATCCGTTCGGATTCTAGAATCTTTATAGGGGTTAACCCTTAAATCTGAAAACAAGCTTGCGAAGTGCTGGCTAATCGTTTTTTCTTCTCAAAAGCGGCGTGATAAGGCAGTCGCGCTACGGATTCACCTAAAGTTTTTTGGAGAACGCCCGAAAACAAAACCAACGGGTTCATAGCGGGCTCGTCGTCCGGAAGGCATCTCCTGGGGTGCGCCGGTCATGGTGTCAGCAGCAATGCTGGCGTTGAGATCGGCATTCCGCCGGATTAAGTGAGTCTTTTTAAGGAGTTACCAAAATGGCTTCCACCATCAATACCAATGTCAACTCGTTGACAGCCCAGCGTAACCTCACCGGTTCGCAAATGTCCTTGTCGACCTCCATGCAGCGTTTGTCTTCAGGCTTGCGCATCAACAGCGCCAAAGATGACGCTGCAGGTTTGGCCATCTCTGAGCGTTTCAGTTCGCAAATTCGTGGCTTGAACCAAGCGTCCCGTAATGCCAATGACGGTATCTCCTTGGCGCAAACTGCTGAAGGTGCCTTGTCTTCCTCCAGCAACATCTTGCAGCGTGTGCGCGAGTTGTCTGTCCAGTCTGCCAACGCGACTAACAGCGCCAGCGACCGCAAGGCCATCAACGCTGAAGCCAACCAGCTGATTGCCGAATTGGATCGCATTGCTACAACTACGCAGTTCAACGGCAAGAATCTGTTGGATGGTACGGCCAGCACCTCGGTTTTCCAGGTGGGGGCGAATGCCAATCAAACCATCACCACTACTACCGGCAACTTCCGTACCAATACTTACGGTGCTCAGATTCGTCAATCTACCAGCGTTGCCGCTGATGCCACTGCGACATCCCTCGCTGGTGCGGTTGATATAAATGGTCAGAAAAGTGCCACTGTCACGCTTACCGCGACAGATACAGCGGCAACAGCTGCGGCTGCAATCAATGGCCAGTCCGATTTGACTGGGGTGACCGCCACAGCGCGAAACATCTCGGAACTATCTTTTACCACCACTACGGGTACCGTGGCCTTGGAGGTAAAGGGCGCGAATACCGATACGGCCGTCAGTATTTCCTTCACGGTCGCAGCAAGCGATGCCAACGGTTTGGCAGGTGCGGTCAATGCCTTCAACGATGTGTCTGGCACTACCGGTATCACTGCAGAGTTGAATGCGGGCAAGGACGGTATTATTTTGCGCAGTTCTGCGGGTGACAACATTGACATTACGAACAACTCTGTCACTGCGGTCGCAACCTTGGCAGCCCAAGACAACTCGGTGGCTACCCAACCTAGCTTCGGCACTGCTGCATCGATGGCAGCGGCTGGCGGTACGGCGGTGACTGTCGGTTCTGTGGAGTTGAATTCCGAGAAGAGCTTCTCTATTGGAACGTCGGCCTCTGCCCTGTTCACAACAGACGACGCCTCTGCATTGAGCGCCGTGAACAAAATTGATCTGACTACCGTTGAGGGTGCCACATTAGCCCTGAAAATCACAGATGCGGCACTCGCCACCGTGAACGGACAGCGCGCATCCTTCGGTGCGATCCAATCGCGCTTCGAATCCACGTTGTCCAACTTGGCGGTCACCTCGGAAAACGCAAGCGCCTCCCGCTCGCGTATTCAAGATGCGGACTTTGCTGCAGAAACCGCCAATCTGTCCCGCGCGCAGATCTTGCAGCAGGCCGGCACTGCCATGGTGGCGCAGGCCAACCAGTTGCCTCAGGGCGTGTTGGCTCTCTTGCGTTAAGTCTCTTCCACGCGGCCTTCGGGCCGTTGTCGGCAGGCCAAAGCGGCAACCGTTCATCCGGTTGTCGCTTTTTTTGTGGGCGTCGCACTTGAGTTTGGCGGGTGATTGCCGATTACTTAAGCCTTTAGAGAGTGATTTGCCTCACCATAATCGTGGTTGGCATCAGTCTGGAGGTCAGGTATGGCGATTTCATCAACGGGTTTGGGCAGTGGCCTGGATGTCAGTAGCATCATTTCCCAGCTTTCCGCTTTGGAAAAGCAGCCCTTGAAAGCCTTGCAGTCGAAGGCGACCAACTTGCAGACCCAGCTCTCTGCGGTGGGGACCATTCAATCGCAGATTTCATCCGTAGTCAGTGCGGCCACCAAGCTTGGCAGCGTGTTGAACTGGAAGGGTACGACCGCGACCTCGTCTAATTCGGCCGCACTCGGCGTTACTGCATCGACCGGTGCAGCGGCTGCCACGTACAGCGTCGAAGTCCAAAAACTGGCTAAAGCACAATCGGTCTCCTTACCGACCGGCCCCACTGCAACTCCTTTGCCCACCGCGACAGAGCAAATCGGAGCAGGCACCCTGAGCATCCAGGTTGGCACTAAGGCGGCGGTGGATATCACCATCAATTCGGGCGAGGGGACCTTGGCCCAGATTGCCAACAAGATCAACAGCACATCCGGCTTAGGCGTTTCCGCCAGTGTGTTGACCGATGGTTCCGGTAAAGTGAATTTGATTCTGCGTGCCACTGACACAGGCACGGCCGGCGCATTCAACGTGACGGTGACAGAGGGCGCAGGTGTCGGTAGCAACTTGTCGCGCTTGGCAACTGCCAACATGACGCAAAACCAGGCCGCGCAAAACGCGGAGGCAACGGTTAATGGCGTGGCAGTAACGTCGCCCAAGAATACGTTGACCGAAGTTTTGGGTGGATTGACACTGAATCTCAATCAAGTCACCACTGCACCGGTGGAGGTGGTCGTTGCCAAAGATACCGGCTCGATCAAGAAAAACATCGAGGAATTCATCACCGCTTACAACACCCTGAACGCAACCCTGTCGGATGCGACGGCCTACGACCCCTCCAGCAAAACAGCAGGGCCGCTTCAGGGGGACTCGGTTACCAATGGCTTGCAACGGGCATTCCGAGGTTTGATCAGCTCGGTCAACAACACCGGCTCCACGTTTTCCCGCTTGGCCGATGTCGGTATCACCGCTCAGCTTGGCGGAGCGCTCAGTTTGGACTCCACCAAGTTGACCGCTGCATTTTTTGACGTGGAAAACATCCAGAAGCTGTTCACCAACTTTGGTGGAACGGACAGCACAAATGGCTTCGGGGTGCGGATCAAGGACTTTGCGAACGGACTGCTCTCAGCGTCTGGGGCGGTCACTAACAAGACCAATGCCGTGAAAAAAGCGCTGGATAACAACTCCACCGAGCAAACCAAGATCAATAACCGGGCCACCCTGGTCGAAGAGCGACTGAAAAAGCAATACACCGCGCTGGACACCAAAATGGCGAGCCTGACTGCCCTGAATGCCTATGTGGCGCAGCAAGTGACCACCTGGAATAAATCGACCAGCTAAGAATTAGAGGGTGAAAATGGGGCTTAGCCCCCGTATCTATTGTGCTAGTAGCTATAGAAAAAATAGCGTTTTGAAACCCCCTGTATTTCCTGAGGATAAAAACTTGATTTGTCGAGGCAAGTGCCGATAACTAAAGCATCTCCTCAAGGAATTGCAGCATGTTTACCTCCGTCAGCTCCCGCTCCGCCTCTGCCTACAAGCGCGTTGGCATCGAGACCAGCGTTGACAATGCAGATCCCCACAAGCTGGTGGTGCTGCTGTTTGATGCACTGCAGCAAACGCTGGGCAGTGCTCGTGTCGCCATCCAGAACGGCGATATTCCGAATAAATGCAAACATATCAACCACGCCATCCGCATCCTTGAAGAAGGTTTGCTGGCCCCGTTGAACCTGCAGGATGGCGGCGAGCTTGCCCAAAACCTGCATGATCTGTACAGCTACTGTGTGAACCGGCTCACGATAGCCAACATTCGCAGCGATGCCACTGTGATCGAAGAGGTGCAGCGCGTTATGGAGCCTGTGGCGAATGGCTGGAAGCAAATCAATGGCCAAGGCCCTGCATATTTGCAGCCCGTCTGATGCGCGGGGAATTCGCCATGACTCAAATGCTGATCGACTTCTACAAAGCCATCGAAGACAGCAGCGCCAAAATGTTGGAAGCCGCCAAGGCTGAAGACTGGGATGGTGTGATGCGCTTCGAAGGTGCTTGCGCAGTGCTTATCGAGCAACTCCGCCAACGGGCCCGCAGCGAAGAGCTCGATGCCGCTGCCAAGGCAGAGAAAACGCGCATCATGCAGCGTATTCTTCACAACGATGCCCAGATCCGCTACCTCGCCGAGCCATGGCTTGCGCATTTCGAGCAGCGTTTCGAAGGTCAGCGCCAGTTTTTGCACTAGAAAACCGCGGTTTTTCAGGCGCTGTTTCGCGCCTTGGCTCAAGGGTGCGTACGTAAGATGGTGGCCGAACCGGCTCTATCTGTACTCACCCCTTCATGGCTTCCACCCCTTCTGCACCCCCTGACGAGCTGAGGCACGCGCTGCGCCAGCTCCGCACGGCGTTTGTGACGGTGGCGGTGTTCAGCGGGTTCTTGAACCTGATGATGTTGGCGCCTTCGCTCTACATGATGCAGGTGTACGACCGGGTGCTGGGCAGCCGCAACGAAACCACCTTGCTCGTCCTCACCTTGTTGGTAGTGGGCGCCTTTTTGTTCATGGCAGCGCTGGAGACTATCCGCGCCTGGGTGCTGGTGCGGGTGAGTGCCCGGCTGGACCATTTGATGGGCCTGCGGGTTTTGGGCGCGACCTATGAGCGCATGCTCCGCCAGCCCGGCAACAGCAGCACCCAACCCCTGCATGACCTCACCACCCTGCGTCAAACGCTGACCGGCCCGGGTTTGATTGCCGTATTTGATGCGCCTTGGGCCCCGCTGTATCTCTTGATCATTGCGTCTTTCTCTACGGAGGCTGCGGCGTTCACGCTGGCCGGGGCGCTGGTGCTGGTTGCCATTACCTGGCTGAACCAAAAGCTGGCCAAAGCCGCCCTGGACGAGGCGCAAAAGTACAACATGCAGTCCCAACGCGAACTCAGCAGCCACCTGCAAAACGTGGAGGTCATTGAAGCCATGGGCATGCTGGGCCCGATTCAGCGCCGCTGGCAAGGGCTCCACACCCAAGAAATCGGCTTGCAAGCCCGCGCGAGTGACCGCGCAGCGGTTATGGAGAGCCTGACCCGTTTTGTGCGCATGGCCATGCAGTCTCTGTCACTGGGGCTGGCGGCCCTGTTGGTGCTGGACGGGCGGATGACCGGCGGCATGATGATTGCGGTCTCGCTGCTGACCAGCCGGGCGCTGGCACCCGCCGAGGGGCTTGTGGGCAATTGGGCCTCGCTAGCCGCAGCGCGCAGTGCCTATCAGCGATTGCGGGAAATGCTGCAGGCCTTTCCATCACGGCCTCCGTCCATGTCGTTGCCCGCGCCCAGCGGGCAGGTCGCTTTTGAGAATGTGGTGACTGCTGCCCCGGGTGGGCGTGCGGCCATCCTGAAACAAATCAGTTTCCAGATCCAGGCGGGTGATGCCGTTGCCGTCATCGGTGCCAGTGGTGCAGGCAAATCGACCCTGGCCCGCTTGCTCGTAGGGATCTGGCCGGCACTGTCCGGTACGGTGCGGTTAGACGGTGCAGACTTGTTCCGTTGGAACAAGCAGGAGCTGGGCCCATTCATTGGGTACCTTCCTCAGGATATTGAGCTGTTTGATGGCACCGTGGCCGAGAACATTGCCCGGTTTGGCGACATCGACCCCCAGCAGGTGGTCGTGGCTGCACAGCGGGTGGGTTTTCATGAGCAGATTCTGCGTCTGCCCCAGGGCTATGACACGCCGGTGGGCGCAGCAGGTGCGGCATTGTCCGGCGGGCAGCGTCAGCGTATTGCCCTTGCGAGAGCGCTCTACGGCAACCCGGTGCTGGTGGTGCTGGATGAGCCCAACTCCAACCTCGATGACGCCGGCGAAAAGGCACTGACAGACGCCATCAAAGACCTGTCCTCACGCGGGCGGACCTCGGTCATCATCACTCACCGGCCGTCGGCGCTGGGCGCAGCCAACAAACTATTGGTTTTACGCGAAGGCACTCTGGCGGCTTATGGGCCGCGTGAGGAAGTCTTGGCTGCGCTCAATGGCAGGCCCCTCGAGCCGCCGCCGGCACCTCCGGCGGCCGCCAACTCCGCAGGCCCGCCGCGCGGGATGACCCCTCCGGTGCTGGTGAACCGCCAGCCGCCTGCAGTGACTGCGGCACCCGCTGAAGCAGCTCCAGCGAGACCTGCTCCTGCAGTTGCAACTCCAGCGCCTGCGGCTCCGCCTGCTCCCGCAGCCCCCGAGGGGGCGAGTGGCATGCCGCCATTCAATCTGAAGTTCGGTGATTGAGATGAGTAGCACGCTCCAAAACGCCCCCTTCGGCTCTACGGTGTCGGTGGACCTGAATGACGCCCGCCCCATCCGCTGGGGCTGGCTATTGCTTTTATTCGGCTTTGGCGGGTTCATGGCCTGGGCCACCATGGCACCCCTTGATGCTGCGGTGACCTCATCGGGCACCGTAGTGGTCAGCGGCAGCCGCAAGTTGGTGCAACCCCTGACAGGTGGCAAAGTGGCCGAAATATTGGCGCGGGATGGTGCTCAGGTGCAGGCGGGGCAGGTATTGGTCCGGCTGGACGACACCAGCGCCCGCGCACAACTCAGCATCGCGCAAGGGCAGTGGCTCGTGGCCCTGGCCACCCAAGCACGCCTGGAGGCCGAGCAACAGGGGCGATCGACGATCGACTTTCCCCCCGCTTTGTTGGAGTTGGGAGAAGACACACGGGTGATGGAGGTCATGGCTTTGCAAAGCCGTTTGTTGGAGTCCCGCAGGCAATTGCGGACGAACGAACTCCAAAGCATGGATGCCGCCTTGCGTGGTTTGGAGTTCCAAGTACAAGGACAAGAAGCCGCCAAGTACTCCAAGGAGTCGCAAAGCCGCATGTTGCGCGAAGAGCTGCGTAACCAGAAGTCTTTGGCGGACGATGGTTTCTTCCCGCGCAACCGGGTGTCTGAGCAAGAGCGCTTGTATGCAAGCATTCAAGGCGGCGTGGCGGAAGACCTCAATAGCGCAGGCAAAACCCGGCAGGCAATTGCCGAGGGTCGTGCCCGCGTCGCTGCACGGCTGCAAGAGCAGCGCAAGGATATTGAGTCCCAGTTGTCAGATGTTCAGCGCGAAGCGGCAACGCTGGAGGGGCGGCTGCGCGGGCTGGAGTTCGAGGTCCGCAACGTCGAGGTGCGGGCCCCTGTGAGCGGAACGGTTATGAGCCTGAGCGTCCACACCGTAGGGGGCGTGGTCAGCAATGGCATGCCTTTGATGGAGATATTTCCACAAGATGATGTCTTGCGCATCGAAACCCCTCTGGCCACCCACCTGATTGACAAGGTCAAGCCGGGCATGGAGGTGGGAATCTTGTTCAGTGCACTGAATCAAGCCACCACGCCAAGGATCGAAGGTCGCATCGTGCAGGTCGCGGCCGATGCCGCCACCGATTCAAGGCAGAATGCCAGTTACTTCAAGCTGGTCATTGAAGTCACACCCGATGGAATGCAAAAACTGCAGCGTCAGGAAGTCAAGGCCGGCATGCCGGCGGATGTTTTCATCAAGACAGGGGAGCGCACCTTCATGAGCTATCTGCTCAAGCCACTGACGGACCGGATGCACCGGGCACTCATAGAGCCATGACACGTTCGCCCTTTACGCACCATACCTTGCGTCGTGTTGCGCTCATCGGTTTGGCCCTCTGCACCGTCTGGCCTGCAGTGCACGCCGGCGAGTTCGAAAAAGCCTACCGTGCCGCGCTGGAGAACGATGCCCGTTTTCAGTCCGCCAAAGCGACTTTGGCATCGGGCCAACAGGCCCTGCCATTGGCACGCAGCGGGGTGCTGCCCACGGTAAATGCCTCCATTACTGACACCGTGGTGCAAGGCACCCAGCAGTACGACGTAGCCGGTAGCAGTGCCAAAACCAACAACCTAGATTACCGGGCCCCGGTGCAAAGCATCAACTTGCGTGCGCCCTTGCTCAACCTCGAAGGCACGGCACGGGTTCGCCAAGCCAATGCCCAAGTCGGCAATGCCGAAGCCACTTTTGTGGCCCGTAAGGCAGAGCTGGTGGACCGTTTGGCGGTGGCCTATTTGCAGCGGATGTTGGCAGAGGATGCATTTCTCTCGCTGCATGCCCAAGTGCACGCCACGGTGGCCCAGCGCAACCTGATGCGCCGTCGGTTTGAACAGGGCGAGGGTACCCGTACCGAAGTGGCCGAGGCCCGCGCGAATCTGAGCTTGACGCTGGTGCAGTGGGCAGACTCCAAGAACCAGATGATGAGCGCCCGGGACACTCTTGAGGCCATGACAGGCGTACCCCAGCCATTGGTGGTGCGGCTCGAAGACGAATTTTCACCACCGCCGCTGGTACCTGCGGGCCTTCAAGAATGGCAGGACAAGGCGGAGAGCGCCAACCCGGATGTACAAGCCAAGCGCTACCTGGTGGAGGCTGCGGATGCCCTAGTGGCCCGTAGCAATGCCGGTCATATGCCGCGCCTGGATTTGGTTGCCAGCGTGTCGAACAGCCGCAATGAATCGATCAGCAGCTTGAACCAGTCGGTTAACCAAAGCGCGATTGGTTTGCAACTCAATATCCCGATCTACAGCGGCGGCGCCGTCAAGGCCGCGGTGACGCAGGCGCTGGCCGAAAAGAACAAAGCAGAAGCCGAGTGGCTTAACGAGAAGCGAAACCTCGAGGTTGAAGTAAGCCGCCTCTACCAGATCATTCAAACCGGCAGCTCCAAATTGCTGGCCTACGAAGATGTGCTCGATGCCAGCCGCGTGGCGCTAGAGGGCACACTCAAAGGCCAAGCTTCCGGTTTACGCACCAATGCCGATGTGTTGGAGGCCGTGCGCAAGGTGTTCCAGGCACAGCGCGACTTGGCGCAGGCCCGCTACGACCATATCTTCCAGCGCTTGCGCTTGTTCAACAAGGCAGGCGTGCCGGCGGACTCGGTGGTGTCTTACATCGACGAACTGCTGAGCCCCAACCGCGACACCCCCTGACCCGACTCCCATGTCTGCACTGCAGCCGGCCCATGCCGCCACGGTAGACACGCTGCTGCAAACAGCCGTACAGCACTTTGCGAAAACGGACTATGCCGCAGCAGACGGTGCGTTGGAGCGCCTGATGGTGCGCTCCCCGGGCCATGTGGAGGCACTCCACTTGCGCGGGCTCACCCAACACCGCATGGGGCAACACGCCTTGGCGCTGGTTTTGCTGGAGAGTGCACTGCGCTTGCAACCGGACCATGCAGCGGTGCTGTCCAACACGGGCTTGGTGCTACGCGCCTTGGGCCGGCCCCAAGAGGCCTTGGCCTGTTATGACCGGGCGATTGCCCTGCAGCCTGATTTCGCCCAAGCCTGGGGCAACCGCGGAAACGCGCTGCGGGACACCGGCGAAAGCCTGCTAGCAGTGGACTCTTACCGCAAGGCTTTGGACCTGCAGCCCGGCTATGCGCAAAGCTGGCACGGCTTGGGGCTGGCCTATCACGATCTGGCGCGTTGGCAAGACGCGGTGGCGGCATTCGACCGGGCCCTGCAGTGCCAACCTGATATGGCGGTCGCTTGCTTGGACCGCGGCAACGCCCTGCGCGAGTTGGATGTATTCCCCGAGGCACTGGCCGCCTATGATCGCGCTATTGCGCTGCGGCCCTCCTATGCGCAGGCATGGTCCAACCGCGGCGTCTTGCTCAAGCGCATGGGGCGCATGCAAGATGCCCTGGACAGTTACCAGCAGGCGATCGGGCTGGAGCCTGACTTTCTGGATGCGCTGGTCAACTGCTCTACTCTCCTCAAGGAGAAGATGGATCTTGACGCCTCTGGGGCTATGAATAAACGCGCGTTGTTGCTGGACAGCGATTGCAGTGGTGCCCACCTGAACCTCGCGATTTGCCATTTGCTGCGCGGTGATTTTGCCCAGGGTTTTGCCCACTATGAATGGCGTTGGCACACCGAGCAGCTGCGCACGGCGGTGCGCCCGTTTGTCGCGCCATTGTGGAGCGGGAGCCAGAGCCTGAAAGGCGCCGCCATTCTGCTGCACGCGGAGCAGGGGCTGGGCGACACCGTTCAGTTTTGCCGCTACGCCCCTCTGCTGAAGGCTATGGGTGCCAGGGTGTACATGGAGGTGCAGGCGCCTTTATTACCTCTTTTGCATTCGCTGGACGGGGTGGACCTTTGGCTACGCCAGGGCGACGCCTTGCCCCACTTTGATTTGCATTGCCCCTTGCTCAGCCTTCCACGCGCTATGCAAACAGCGCCCGATTCAGTGCCGGCCCGCATGCCCTATTTGGCCGCAGACGCCGGGCGGGTTGCCGCTTGGGCGCAGCGTCTGGGTGCGCCGCAGCGGCTCAGGGTGGGGCTGGTCTGGTCGGGGAGGCCTGAGCACAAAAACGACCATAACCGCACCATGCCACTCCGAGAATTGGCGCCTCTGCTGAGCGTGGACGCTGAGTTCCATGCGCTCCAAAAAGAGTTTCGCCCTGCGGATCTGGCCCTCAACCCGGAGGCCTTGGGGGTGCGGCTTTGGGCCGATGCACTGCACAGCTTCGCCGATACCGCGGCTTTGATCATGCACATGGACCTGGTCGTGGCGGTAGACACCTCGGTCGCCCATGTAGCGGCGGCTTTGGGCAAGCCAGTGTGGCTGTTGTTACCCTACAGCCCGGACTGGCGTTGGCTGCTGGGGCGTGACGACAGTCCGTGGTACCCCGGCATGCAACTATTCCGTCAGGGCGCTGACCGCAGTTGGCCTGCTGTGCTTGACCGGGTGCAGGTTGCGCTTAACCGGCAAGTTCTTTCAGGCGGGCTTTGAGCTGCGCGAGTTCGGCCTGGGCTTGCGCGGCCACCTGTTGTGCGTGGTGCAGGCGGTGGTCCACAAAGTTGTCCCACACGCAGGGCGGGTAGCTGAAATGTTGACGCAGGTCCAGGTGCTCTTGGGCCAGGTAAAAGCGGTTGACCGCATCAAAATACACAAACTCGTAGCCGGTAGAGAGCAGCAGGTGCTCCCATTCACCGTAGTTGGCCTGGGGCCGGTTGGGCAGCACGCTTTCCAGCACGATCAGCCAAGGCCGGAAGCGGGTGCGGTCCAAGCCGTTTAATGCCGACTTTTCAGCGCCTTCCACATCAATGCTCAGCAGGTGAACATCGCCTTGCGGGCGGTGTTTTTCGAGCAAGCGGTTGAGCGTGACCAAGGGCACGGTGTAGCTTTTGACCTCGCGCCCTTCGCGCTGGTGCATGGCCACAATCTCGGGGGTGATGGTGGCCGCTTGGTCGTTCCACGGGAATTCGTTGAAGGTCACTTCGCCATCGGCTTCGCCCACTGCCGCTCCGACCAGGATGTCTTCGGGCCGGTGTTTGGCCCATTGCGGGTGAAGGCGCGCCTGCGGCTCGACCACAATGCCGCGCCAGCCGCGTTGGTACAGGGCGCAGGTGTTGCTGTCCGAGATGGGCATGTAGCCACCCACGTCCACATAAAAGCCTTTGTCGACTGCGCCGAGTGCGCGGTTGATCATGACGTCTTCAAAATTGCGGGTGAATGACAGGTAGGCCATGGCGTAGGCTCAGCTTTGTACCGATATTTGTTCGCGGGTGGGGTCGGTGCTGTGCACCGCCAACACATTGATGCCCATCGGGAAGGTTTGGTAGCCGTGCTCCTCGAGGAATTTCAACAGCGCTGCTTTGTCTGTTTTGATCGACTCGATCAGCATGACCGGTTTGTGCCGCTCGATGGTGGCGCGCCCGCCGGCGAGAGCCTCCAGCTCCATGCCTTCCACATCGATTTTGATGAAGTCCAGCCGCGGTAGGTTTAGCGAGTCGATGGTCAACATCCGCACCTTCTGGTTGCGCTCGGCGTGGATGGTCTGGCCGATAAATTCGCTTTTGGCTGTCTGGCGCAACTCCAGGCTGCCAAAACTGGCCGGCTGCAGGTAGTCGGGCACAGGAATCTCAAGCTCACCGACTTCGGAGCCGATGGCGCCGTGAATCGCCCGGGCGTTGAAGCAGTTGTTGATGGCAATATTGCCGGCCAACGCGTAGTAAATGCGTTCTTGCGCTTCGATGGCGATCACGCTGCCTCTGCCATACAAAGCCTTGGCCCATTCGACGGTGTGTACGCCCAGATTGGCGCCGCAGTCCAGGCCCACGACTCCATCGCCAAAAAACTTGTGGCGGATATTGAGCAGCTTGATGGCCGCGCCCACTTCGTCCGGGTCGAAGCAGCCTTGGTTGAACAGCTGCCAGCCGACGCCGTAACCACGCGTGGCGTCAATCATGCGGTAGTCGTTTTTGTTGGTGATCAGCGTGCCCTGGCTGGTGGACAGGATCACAAAGGGCGACGGGCGTTTGACGTAGTTCATGGGGTTTCAGGCCTGTGGGACCGTGCAGCTTTGGCAACATCGGCCACCAGCGCCGCGACCGGCTCTGCCCAGGCTCCCCGGGCAGTTTGGCGGTACAGGCGCGCAGTGGGATACCACGGTGAGTCTGCCCTAGAGAGCAGCCACCGCCAATCCGGAATAAGGGGTAAAAGCACCCGCACTTGGCAACCTAGCCCCCCCGCGAGGTGGGCTACCGAGGTGTCCACGGTGACCAGCTCGTCCACTTCGCTCAGGATGGCCGCCGTGTCTTCAAAACTCTGAATCTCGGGGCTCAGGTTGCGCAAGCGGCAGCCGGGTGTCAGGGCCTTGATTTGCTCTACGGCCTCGCCTTTTTGGACAGATAACACTTCCAGGCCCTCCAGCTGCAAGAGGGCTGCCAAGTGGTGCAGTGCTAATGAGCGGTTGGCGTCATTGCCGTGGGTCGGCCTGCCGGCCCACACCAGCGCGACGCGGTAGGCGCGGGCCGGGCCCAACTTTTGGCGCCAGGCCGTGGTGCGCTCAGGGGCGGGGCTGAGGTAAGGAATAGGGGCGGGTATTGTTTCAACCACGGTGCCAAAGGCCATGGGCAGGCTCAGCAACGGGCATTGCCAGTCAAAAGGCGGCAACTCGCTGCCATTGGGCACCAGCTGTGCCAAGCCCTGTACGCGCTCTGCTAGGCTTTCCACATCGCTTTGCACCACCAGCAAGACTTTTGCGCCCCGGGCGGCAAGCAGCGGCAGGTAGCGCAAGAACTGGAAGGTGTCGCCAAACCCTTGTTCGGCGTGGACCAGAATGGTCTGGCCAGTAATGTCTTGCCCTGTCCACAAGGGCTGCGCGAAATGGCGCACCTCTTTCGCGTCGGGCTGGGCCCAGCGGCTTTCGTAGTGGCGCCAGCCTGCCGCAAGGTCGCCGGTTAGCAGTTCCACCAAGGATTCGTGCAATGCGGCACGCACATGCCCGCCGGCTATTTGCTGTGCCTTGCGAAAGGCGCTTAAAGCCTCGCCGAAGCGCCCGTTTTCTTTGAGTGCAATGCCCAGGTTGTAGATGTACTCGCTGGAGCCGGGCACCAGAGCCACTGCCTTGCGGGTGGCCTCAAGGGCCTCCGACCAGCGATGCAAGGCGCCCAAGGTGTTGCCCAGGTTGGCTTGGGCTTGCGGACTACCGGGTGCTTTCTGGACGGCAGTGATTTGGCATTGCAGGGCGCGCTGCAAATCGCCCGCCGCTTTGAAAAAAGCGCCGGTGTTCGACCAATTTTCGGGATCGCTGGGGCTTTGCCGGCAAGCGCGGGAGCCGAGCATGAGGGCTGCATGGGTGTCGCCTGCACGGAAGGCTGCAATAGCCAGGGCACTGGCGGCCCGGGCGTGGGTCGGGCACTCGCGCAAGGCCTGCCAGAAAGCAGGGCGGGCCAGCGCCGGCTCATTGCGCTCCAGCAGCACACGCCCTTGCTCCACCAGCGCATGGGCGGCTTGCTGGCGGCGCTTGCCGCCGGCCGACTGCGGATGGGCCAACTCCTTCAAATCCTTGTCCAGCGTGTGCATCACAGAATCCCAATCCCGGTAGGCCGGCTGGCGCAAGATGCGCAGGCTGGGGTACCAAGGGGAGTCTTCGCGGTGAAGTAACCAGCGCCAATCCGGCATCCACGGAATCAGCAGCCACACAGGAATACCCAAAGCCCCCGCCACATGGCAGATGCTGGTATCCACACACACCAGCAAATCCACATGCACCAGAGCAGCGGCCGTATCGCCGAAGTTCTGCAGCAAAGGCGCCATGTCGGTGACCTTGGCGCGTTGCTCGGGCGTGAGTGAGTCGAGGTCGGTACTGCGCGCACCGACCTGGAACGAATAGAAATGCACCCCCTCCAAGCCCCAGAGTGGCGCGAGGGCTCCAAAGTCCACCGAGCGGTTGGCATCGTTTTTATGGCTCGGGTTGCCGGCCCACACCAGCCCGACACGCAAGCCCGGCCGTGCAAAGTGCGACTCCCAGCCCGCGCTGCGCACATGGTCCAGTGCGAGGTAGGGAATGGTTTGGGGAATGTTGAGCACATCGGTACCGGGCAAACCGGAGCCCTGTGGATGCGGGCCCAGCAGGTGCGGCAGGCTCAAGAGTGGGCAGACCACATCAAAGTGGGGGGGCGGAGCCCCCTCATGCACCAGCTCGACATGGGCGGGGAGCACCGGGAGCGAGGTCAAAGACTCCTGAATTAATAGCAGCACCCGCTTGATAGGCATGGGCAAGAGGTCGATATAGCGTAAAAACTGCAAGGTATCGCCCAAGCCCTGCTCGGCGTGGATGAGCAAGGTCTGGTCGGGTAAGGGCTGGCCTTGCCAGAGCGGCTTGGAGGTCTGAAGCCGCTTGGAGGGAAAGTCGGGAACGTCAAAGCGGCGCTCGTAGTCGGCAAAGCCGCCGGGCAGGTCGCCGGCCAGCAGCCTTGCCAGCCCGCGGTTGTAGATCAGACCCGCGTAGTCCGGCCGCACCGCGATGCCGCGCTCAAAACAGGCCAGCGTGGCGGGCAGGTCGCCCACTGCCTTGAGGTAGGCGCCGCAGTTCGACCAATTTTCGGGATCGCTGGGGCTTTGCCGGCAAGCGCGGGAGCCGAGCATGAGGGCTGCATGGGTGTCGCCTGCACGGAAGGCTGCAATAGCCAGGGCACTGGCGGCCCGGGCGTGGGTCGGGCACTCGCGCAAGGCCTGCCAGAAAGCAGGGCGGGCCAGCGCCGGCTCATTGCGCTCCAGCAGCACACGCCCTTGCTCCACCAGCGCATGGGCGGCTTGCTGGCGGCGCTTGCCGCCGGCCGACTGCGGATGGGCCAACTCCTTCAAATCCTTGTCCAGCGTGTGCATCACAGAATCCCAATCCCGGTAGGCCGGCTGGCGCAAGATGCGCAGGCTGGGGTACCAAGGGGAGTCTTCGCGGTGAAGTAACCAGCGCCAATCCGGCATCCACGGAATCAGCAGCCACACAGGAATACCCAAAGCCCCCGCCACATGGCAGATGCTGGTATCCACACACACCAGCAAATCCACATGCACCAGAGCAGCGGCCGTATCGCCGAAGTTCTGCAGCAAAGGCGCCATGTCGGTGACCTTGGCGCGTTGCTCGGGCGTGAGTGAGTCGAGGTCGGTACTGCGCGCACCGACCTGGAACGAATAGAAATGCACCCCCTCCAAGCCCCAGAGTGGCGCGAGGGCTCCAAAGTCCACCGAGCGGTTGGCATCGTTTTTATGGCTCGGGTTGCCGGCCCACACCAGCCCGACACGCAAGCCCGGCCGTGCAAAGTGCGACTCCCAGCCCGCGCTGCGCACATGGTCCAGTGCGAGGTAGGGAATGGTTTGGGGAATGTTGAGCACATCGGTACCGGGCAAACCGGAGCCCTGTGGATGCGGGCCCAGCAGGTGCGGCAGGCTCAAGAGTGGGCAGACCACATCAAAGTGGGGGGGCGGAGCCCCCTCATGCACCAGCTCGACATGGGCGGGGAGCACCGGGAGCGAGGTCAAAGACTCCTGAATTAATAGCAGCACCCGCTTGATAGGCATGGGCAAGAGGTCGATATAGCGTAAAAACTGCAAGGTATCGCCCAAGCCCTGCTCGGCGTGGATGAGCAAGGTCTGGTCGGGTAAGGGCTGGCCTTGCCAGAGCGGCTTGGAGGTCTGAAGCCGCTTGGAGGGAAAGTCGGGAACGTCAAAGCGGCGCTCGTAGTCGGCAAAGCCGCCGGGCAGGTCGCCGGCCAGCAGCCTTGCCAGCCCGCGGTTGTAGATCAGACCCGCGTAGTCCGGCCGCACCGCGATGCCGCGCTCAAAACAGGCCAGCGCCTCGGGCATGCAGTGCTGTTCACCGTGCCAGCGTGCGAGAGTGCCCCATGCGTCGGCGTGGGCGGGCTCTGCGCGCAACACTTGCTCCAGTTCGGCCCGGGCGCGTGGCATTTGGCGCTGTTCCAGCAAGGATTTGGCGAGCATGAAGCGGTAATCCGAGCTCCCGCGCTGTTGAATACTCGCTGCTTCAAAGTGCGTTGTGGCTTTGTCATAGCGCCCCGAGCCGTAATACAAGTTGCCAAGGTTGTTGTGCGCCGAATGAAACGTGGGGTCTGCTGCCAGAGCCGCCAGATAGGCCTGCTCGGCGGCGTCCCAACGGGCCAGTGCTTTGAGCGCAACGCCCCGATTGGCGTGGGCTCGCGCATCTTGGGGCTGCGCCTGCACCAATCGATCAAAAAGCGCCAATGCGGTCTGGTGATCTCCCGCACTGTTGTGAAGGATGCCCAGGTTGTTCAGCGCATTGGCGTGTGCAGGCTCTTGCGCAAGAATGGCGCGGTACGACTCACGGGCGGCATCACCATGCCCCGCACTTTGCAGTGACAGGGCTTGGGCAAACAGTGCATCGGTGTCCTGTTTCGATTGCCGTCCGGCCATTGAGCGTGTTCAAGTCCATTGGAAATCGGAAGCGCTGAGCGCCGCCGCGGAACTTCCAAGCAAGGTGAGTTTCATGTCGGCTGCACCGTTGCCATCAGAGTCGATCAACAGTGTACCGGTGCTCGTGCCGCCGTTATAGGCATAAGTAGCCTGTGCATCGCCCGTATTACTGAAGCTACTCACGATGCTGAAGGTGCCGTTGCCAAGCCCCTCGAAGACCAGCTTGTCTTGTCCCACCACAAAATCTTGGATGGTGTCCGACACGGTCAGGCTGGATTGCAGGGTGTCGCGGAAGATGAAGCGGTCTGCGCCGTTGCCACCGATCAGGATATCTGCGCCGTTGCTGCCAATCAGGCTGTCATCGCCATTGCCGCCGTCCAGACGTGCCCCCACCGTGGCCAGCGCAAGGGTAATGGTGTCGTCTGCTACGCCGCCAATGATGCTTTCGATACCAATGGCGGTGACATTGTTGGCACCATTGCCGGAGAGGCGAAGCACATCGGAGCCCGCGCCGAGGTTGTAGGTGACCCCTGAAGCGATATCGCCCAAGGTGATGTCGTCACTGGCACCGCCAGCGATCAGGGTTTCAACGTTCACCAGGGTCAATTGATTGCTGCCTGAAGTTGCAAGGGTCAGCGTGTCGTTGGCTCCGCCCAAGTCCACCGTGGCGTTGACGATCGCCGCGGTGTAGGTGATGCGGTCGCTACCGCTGTTGCCGTTCAAAATTTCCACGCCTGCGACGGAGAAGCTGTTGACACCTCCGGAGAGATTCAGGGTGTCGGTTCCGCCGGCCAGGTTGATGCGCCCGCTTGACAGGGTCGATGTCAGGGTGACCGTGTCCGCACCGGCATTGCCGGTGATGGTTTCGACGCCCGAGGCATTCAGGGTGTTGCTGAAGTTGCCAAGGTTCAGCACATCGATACCAGCGCCCAGGTTGTACGTAGTGCCGTTGACGGCTGCCGTCAGGGTAATGACATCTGCTGCTGCGTTACCGGTCACGGTTTCGATGGTGCCATCTGCCAAGCTGAACGCATTGGCACCATTGAAAAGGCGCAATTCGTCGACGCCATCGCCCCCGGTGAAGCTGGTTGCGCCGGTGATCGCCGCAGTGAAGGTCATGGTGTCGTTGCCAGTACCCCCGATGATTGTTTCTACGTTGGCGACGGTGAAGTCGTTGTCATCATTGCTCAGGATCAACTTGTCGTTCGATGTACCGAGGTTGATCTGGGTGCCGCTCAGACCGGCGGTAAAGGTGAGGGTGTCCACCCCGCCTGCGCCCAGAACGCTTTCTACGTTGCTAAGCGTCAAGGTGTTGACGCCAGTGCCCGCCAGTGTGAGTTTGTCGATACCTGCCCCAAGGTCGTAAACACCTACAGATTGAGCTGCTGTCAGCGTGATGGTGTCTGCTCCCGCATTGCCGATCAAGGTCTCGACACCCGCCACACTGGCCGTGTTGGCAAAGTTTGCCAGGTTCAGGATGTCGGTGCCCGACCCCAGGTTGATCAAGCTATTGACTGCCTGTGTCGTCAGCGTGATGGTGTCGGCCCCAGAGTTTCCAGTAATCGTCTCCACCCCCGACAAAGTTGCCTGGTTGGCAAAGTTGCCCAACGTGATCTTGTCAACACCAGCGCCCAGGTTGTAAGTGTTTCCGGTAGCGCCGCTGCTCAGGGTGATGGAGTCTGATCCCGAGTTACCGATTACCGTCTCGACCGAGTTCGTCAGGGTAATGTTGTTGAGCCCGTTGAACAGGCGCAGTACATCATCACCGGCACCCAGATCAAAACTACCGCCAGCCGCCGCATTTGCCAGGGTAATGTCATCGGCTCCCGCGTTACCTAGGATCGTTTCAACGCCCAATGCCGTCAGGGTGTTGTCGAAATTTGCCAGGGTTAGTCTGTCGCTGGTACCGCCGCCGAGGTTGAAGCTGCCCTGTGTGATTTGGGTGCTAAACGTGATCCGGTCGTCAGCCGTGCCGCCAATGACGCTCTCGGTGTTGGACAGGGTCAGGCTGTTGGCGGATGCCGCAAGCGTCAGCCTGTTAATGCCCGCGCCCAAGTCGATCACACCATTGGTAATGCTGGTCGCCAGGGTGAGGGTGTCGTCACTCGCGTTCGCGGTGATGGTTTCTGTATTGGAAACGGTCAGGGTATTCACGCCCGACGTTGCCGCAAGCACCAGGCTGTCGGCCCCGGAGCCCAGGTTCACCACGGTGGCTGCTGTGTTGGTAGCGATGGTGACAACATCTGCACCACTGCTGCCGGTGATGGTCTCCACATTGGACAACGTGACGGTGTTTCCGTTGCCGGTGAGTGTTAGCCTGTCGACACCAGCGCCGAGGTCAAAGCTGCGCGCAGCAACTGCTGCACTCAAGGTGATGACATCACTTGCAGCACCGGCCACTAGGTTTTCGATGTCGGTGTTCAGCGTCAGGGTGTTGATGCCGGATGTGGCAAGCACCAGCGTATCGGTGCCGGCACCCAGCGATATATTGGCACCACTGACTGCGCTGCCCAAGGTCACGGTGTCGTCGCCGGCCAAGCCCACAATCGTTTCAATATTGAGAGCTGTCAGGGTGTTGTCACCGGTCCCTGACAAGGTGAGTTTGTCAATACCTGCCGCCAGGTTAAAGCTTTGACCGTTGACGGTATTACCCAAGGTAATGGTGTCTGCCCCTGCGTTGGCTACCAGGGTTTCCACATTGGTGACGGTCAGGATGTTGGTTCCGTTGAACAAAGTGAGTTTGTCACTGCCATCACCCAAGTTAATGGTGCCGTTGGAGGCGGCCGCAGTCAGTGTGATGGTGTCGACTTGGTCGCCACCGAGGATGGTCTCGATGCTGTTTCCGAGCGACAAGGTGTTGGCAAAGTCGCCTAACTGCAAGGTGTCTACACCGGCACCGAGGTTAATGTTGAAACCACTGGCGGCAGAGGCCAGTGTCAGCGTATCGGCGCCGGACCCTCCGACGATGGTTTCAATATTCGACAGGGTTGCGCTGTTGATGCCATTGGCCAGCGTAAGCTTGTCGAGGCCCGCACCCAGGTCGAATACGCCACCGGTGATCGTGGTACCCAGTGTGATGGTGTTCACGCCGGAAGTCCCGATGACGCTCTCGGTGTTGCGTACTGTCAGTGTATTGATGCCTGTGGCCAAGGTCAGCACATCGGTACCGCTGCCCAGGTCGTAAATGCCTGCGGATTGTGCCGATGTCAGGGTCACCAGGTCGTCGCCCGAACTGCCGATCAAGGATTCAACGCCACTCAAGGTCACGGTGTTGCCCGCACCCACGAGGGTAAGTCTGTCGGTGCCGGCGCCCAAACTGTATACATTGCCATTGACCGCGGCATTCAGTGTGATCGTATCGATGCCGGAGTTGCCAATTACAGTTTCAATGTCGCTGCCGAGGGTGAGGGTGTTGGCCGCATTGGCAAGATTCAGAATGTCAGTGCCACCGCCCAAGGCGATGCTGGTCGTGCCCGACAAACCGGCCCCCAGGGTGACGGTGTCGTTGCCGTTGTCGCCGGTGATGGTTTCTATGCCGGTAGCAGTGAGGCTGTTATTGAAGTTACCCAAAATCAGGGTGTCCGCACCACTGCCAAGATTGAAGTTGCCAGTGGTGGTTTGTACCGTCAAAGTCACACTGTCCGCCCCAGAGCCGCCCAGCACCGATTCCACGCCACTGAGGACCACTGTGTTGGCACCGGAACCTGTTGCCAGGAGGGTCAGGGTGTCAGCCCCGGCACCCAGGTTGTACACCGCGCCAGTGACAGTGGCAGACATCACCACGGTGTCGTTGGCATTACCGCCGACCACCGTTTCGATAGAACCATTCAAGTTCAGGTTGTTGTTGAAGTCAGCCAGGGTAAGTACGTCAGTCCCGCTACCGAGGTTGAATGCGCCGCCACTGGTGGCTGCCGTCAGGGTCACGCTGTCGTCGCCGGTGCCGCCCGTTACGGTTTCGATGTTGGCGGCGGTAATGGTGTTGGTGCCGTTCGCCAGCGTCAGTCTGTCGCTACCGGCTCCCAGGTCATAAGTGCGACCGGTCACGGCGGTCGACAGGGTGACCGCATCGGCGCCGGCGTTGCCGATCAGCGTTTCGATGTCAGCCCCGATCGTGAGGGTGTTGGCCGCATTCGCCAGAGTCAAGGTGTCGGTCCCAGACCCTAGCTCGATTTTTCCGCCCGAGATGGCTGCCCCTAGGGTAACGTTGTCGTCTCCAGAGTCGCCGGTGATAGTCTCTGCACCGGACACGGTCAGGGTATTGGTGCCGTTGGCTAGCGTCAGAACATCGGTGCCACTGCCCAGATCAATCGAGGCGCCCGTGACGGTGGTGCCCAATGTCACAGTGTCTGCCCCTGCGCCGCCGCGTACCGATTCGATATTGGAAAGTGTGACTGTATTGGCGCCGCTTCCGCTTGCCAGCAGTACCAGCGTGTCCGTGCCCGAGCCTAGGTCGTAGCTGTTGCCCGCCACGATCTGGGTCAAGGTGACGGTGTCATTCGCGTCGCCGCCCACCAGGCTCTCAATGGCTGCATCGACAGACAGGCTATTGTTGAAGTTCGCCAGGGTCAGCACGTCGGATCCTGCGCCGAGACTGATGGAGCCGCCGGAGATGGCGCTGATCAAGGTGATGTTGTCATCACCGGCATTGCCGATGATGGTTTCCACATTACCCAACGACAAGGTGTTGTTGCCGTTGAACAGGGTGATCTTGTCAGAGCCGGCACCGAGGTCGATGGTGCCGTTGATCTGCGCTGCTCCTAAGGTGAGTGTGTCGGCGCCGGTGCCACCGATGACCGACTCGATGCCGGTCAGTGTCAGGGAGTTGACGCCGTCCGCCAGTGTGAGTTGGTCGTTGCCGGCACCCAGGTCGTAGTTGTGGTTGCTGATCGCAGCCGTCAGCACGATGGTGTCAGCAGCGGAGCTACCCACCAGCGATTCGATGGAGTTGTTCAGCGTCAGGATGTTGTCGCCCAGACCTGACAGATTCAGGCGGTCTGCGCCGGTGCCCAGGTCGTAGGTGTTGCCCGTGACGGCGCCGTCAAGTGTGAGAGTGTCTACGCCTGAATTGCCAAGCAGGCTTTCGACGGTGTTGCTCAGGGTGAAGGTGTTGGCGGCATTCGCCAACACCAGGGTATCGTTTCCAGCGCCCAGGTTGAACGCGCCGGTACTCACCCCACCCGCAAAGGTGACGGTGTCGGCGCCTGCACCACCCACAATGGTTTCTACCGAGTTGCTGGCGGTCAGGCTGTTGGTGCCGTCTGCCAAGTTCAGGGTGTCAGTTCCATCAGCCAGGTCAAAGTTGCCACCGGTGACGGTGGTCAACAGAGAGATCGTGTCATCGCCCGCGCCGCCGGTGATGCTTTCCAAGTTGGATGCGGTTAATGTGTTGCCACCCGCGGCTAGGAAGAGTTTGTCGACTCCGGCACCCATGTCCAGCTCGGCCCCTGCGATGGCGCTGCCAAAGGTGATGACATCTGCACCGGCGTTACCTTCCAAAGACTCGACGTTGCTCAGTGTCATGGTGTTGCCACCAGCGGCGAGTGTGATTTTGTCGCCAGTTCCGGCACCCAGCTCAACTACCGCGTTGAACGGGCTGGCACTGGTCATTGTGATGACATCGTTACCGGCGCCACCTGTCAAAGACTCCACGTTGTTGATGGTGGCCACGTTACCGCCATCGGCCAATTGCAGACGGTCACTGTCGTTGGAGCCTGCCAAATTCACGGTGCCACCAGAAAGGGTGGTCGTCAAGGTGACGTTGTCGTTGCTGCCGCCGCCGGAAACAGATTCCACATTGGCCAAAGTTACGGTGTTGGTACCCGCACTGGAGAGCTGAACGGTGTCGTTGCCAGCACCCAGGTTGAGGTTCGCTCCCACAATGGCTGCACCCAAGGTCACGTTGTCGTCGCCCGCATTGCCGGTGATGGATTCGATGTTGGATGCTGTGAGCAAGTTCGTGCCGCTCGCCAGGGTCAGGCTGTCGCTGCCCGCTGCGAGGTCGTATACCGTGCCGGAGACCGCTTGTGTCAGGGTGATGGCGTCATCAGCGCCTGCGCCGATGACTTGTTCAATGCTGGCGTCCAAACTCAAAATGTTGTCTGCGGCTCCCGATAGGGTCAGGCGGTCGACTCCGGCACCCAGGTTGAAGACGCCACTGCTCTGCGCTGTGCCGAGCGTAATGGTGTCTGCCCCGGTGCCGCCCGTAATGGTTTCAATGCCGGTCGCGGTGAGGTTGTTGCTGCCGTTCGCCAATATCAGTTGGTCGGAACCCGCTGCCAGATCAATATTGCCATTGCTGATGACCGAGGCCAAGGTGACGATGTCAACGCCCGCGTTGCCCGTGATAGTTTCGACATTGCTTGCAGTGACCGTGTTGGCGCCGTTGCTCAGTGTGAGCTTGTCGGCGGTGCCGCCTCCTAAATCAATAACCAGATTGGAACTTGCGGTGGTCAGGGTGAGGTCGTCGGCACCGGAGCCGCCAACGACGCTTTCGACGTCACTCGCGGTGACGGTGTTGGTGCCGTTGGCCAACGTCAGGCGGTCAGTGCCTGCACCCAAGTTGTAGACCGTACCTACGGCGCTGCTGGTGAGTGTGATGTTGTCAGCGAGGGTACCGCCGGTTACCGTTTCTACCGTCGCATTGAGAGCCAGTGTGTTGTTGGCATTGGCCAGTACCACCTGATCCGTACCCGCACCGAGGTCCACACTGATGCCGTTGACGGCCGCGGTGAAGGTCACGGTATCGTTGACTGCGCCGGTGCCGGAAATGGTTTCGGTGTTGTTGACGGTGACCGTGTTGTTACCGGCACCGGACAGCACCAACTTGTCGCCTGCGCCCGCGCCGAGGTCGTAGCTGAAGCCGTTCACGGCACCGCCCAGCGTCACGAGATCGTCGCCCGCACCGCCGACCACACTTTCCACAGTGGCTGCTAAGGTCAGTGCGTTGCCGGCAGCTGCCAGGGTCAGGGTGTCGGTGCCGCTACCCAGATCCACAGAGCCGCCGGACACGCTGGTGGCGAGCGTGATGTTGTCGTCACCGCTTCCACTGGCGAGAATAGTCTCGACATTGCTCACACTCAAGGTGGTGCCACCATCCGCCAGTGTCAAGCTATCTGCGCCTGCACCCAGATCAATGGTGGCGCCGTTGATGGCGGCTCCCAGGACCACAGTGTCCGCAGCGCTGTCGCCGGTGATAGTTTCAATATCTGTGGCCGTAATAGAGTTTGGCCCTGCGCCGGACAGCGAGAGGCTGTCTGTGCCGCTACCGAGGTTGTAGATCGCGTTGGTGACCGCGCTGCCCAGGCTAAGCGAATCTGCCAGCGTGCCGCCCTGCACGCTCTCAATGCTGGAGAGCGACACGGTGTTGGCAATATCGGTCAGGGTCAGTGTGTCACTGCCACTGCCGCCGGAAATGGACTCAATATTGGCGGTAGTAATGGCATTGGTGCCATTGGCCAAGATCAAACGGTCTGCTCCATTTGCGAGATCGATGCTCGCCGCGGTGGTGGCCGCACTCAGCGTGACGGTGTCTGCGCCTGCATCGCCGGTAATGGACTCCACACCACTGGCCGTGACCGAGTTGGTGCCATTGGCCAACGTCAGACTGTCGGCGCCACTGCCCAGATTCACCACAGCACCACTGACAGCCGCCGCCTGGGTGATGGAGTCTGCGCCGGTGCCGCCGGTCAGGGTCTCAACGCCAGAGACAGTGAACGCCCCATCGGTGTTGGACAGGGTCAGCACATCTGCACCGCTGCCCAAATCGATGGTACCCGCCGAGCTGCCGAGCCCGAGTGTGAGGTTGTCAGCCCCTGAGCCGCCGGTGATGGACTCGACGTTACTCACACTCAGCGTGTTGGCGCCGTTGGCGAGCACCAGGGCATCGTTGCCGGCCAGGAGGTCGATGGTGACGCCACTGCTGGCTACAGCCAGGGTCAGGGTGTCGTCTCCGGCGCCACCGGTCACCGACTCTACGTTTTGGGTGGTGACAGTGTTGGTGCCGTTTGCGAGGGTGATGCTGTCAGCGCCGGAGCCCAAGTTCACGACCGTGCCAGTGAGTGCCGAGCCAAAGGTGACCGTGTCAGCGCCGCTGCCGCCATTCAGTGTTTCGACATTGCTGATGGTGAGCGCGTTGGCGCCGTTGGCCAGATGGAGGGTATCTGTACCAGCCCCGAGGTTGATGACGGTTGCGGCAGTGTCTGTGAGGGTGATGGTGTCTGAGCCGGAGTCGCCGGTGAGGGTCTCGACGCCCGTGAGAGTCAAAACGTTGTCTTCATTGAACAGCGTCAGCGAGTCGCCAGTGCCGCCCGCGAGGTTCACTACACCACCGGTGACGCCTGCCCCGAAGGTCACGGTATCGTCCCCCGCGTTACCGGTAATGGTCTCCACATTGGTGGCGCTGATTGTGTTGGCCCCGGTGGCCAGGATCAATGTGTCATTGCCCGCTCCTAAGTTGGCGTTGAACGACGCTACATTGGTGCTCAGGGTGACGACGTCGGAACCGGAGTCACCGACCACGGTTTCCACGTTGGTAATGGTCAGGCTATTCGGCGCATCGAATAGCGTCAGTACGTCGGCACCAGCGCCAAGGTCGATTTGTACGCCGGTCACGCTATTGCCGAGCGCCACGGTGTCGGCATTGGCGTTGCCCACCAGTGTTTCGACGTTTTTGACGGTGAGTGTGTTGGCGAAATTGCCCAGGTTGAGCACATCGCTGCCGGCGCCGAGATCGATTTGGCCGGCGGTGGCAGCATCTGCCAAGGTCACCGTATCAGCACCAGTGCCCCCGAGAATCGTTTCCACGCCGGTCGTGTTCAGGGTGTTGGCACCGTTGGCCAACGTTACTTTGTCTGCCGTGCCTGCACCTAAATTCACTTGCCCATTGCTGAGTGCTGTCAGGAAGGTCACTTGGTCTACGCCAGCATTGCCTGTGACGGCCTCGACATTGGACAGAGTCACGCTGTTAGATGCGTTGGCTAGCGTCAGGCTATCGCTGCCATCGCCAAGATCGAGGCGCATGTTGGCAACCCCGGCGTTGAGCACGATTGTGTCGTCACCTGCACCGGCCGTCAGGCTTTCAATGCTGTTCCCGAGGGTCAGGGTGTTGTTGCCGCCACCGGCGAGGTTCAGTCGGTCTCCGGCGCCTGCACCGAGGTCGTAGCTACCGCTTACGACGGTGGTGTTCAGTGTGATGGTGTCATTGCCGGCGCTGCCAACGACCGTCTCAATCGTGTCGTCCAGGGTGAGCGTGGAGCCGACACCACCGGCTAACGTCAGTGTGTCTGTGCCGGCGCCCAAGCTGATCGTGCCGCCGCTCACGGCGGTACCCAAGGTAACCGTGTCATCTCCCCCCGCACCGGTGATGGACTCAATGCCGGTCGCGGTCAGGCTGTTCGTACCGTTGGCGAGCGTGAGCTTGTCGTTGCCGGCATTGAGGTTGATGATGCCAGCGGTAATGGTGGTGGCGAGGGTGATGGTGTCATCGCCGTTGGCGCCAGTAATGGTTTCGATATCGCTGGCGGTCAGTGAGTTGGCTGCGGTGCTTGTCAGCGTAAGACTATCGCTGCCGGAGCCCAGTTGGTACACGCCGCCGGTGACGGCGGTGGTGAGGGTAATGACGTCGCTCAACGTTCCGCCGACCACGGTTTCTACCGTCGCATTCAAGGACAGGGTGTTGGCTGCGTCGGCGAGGTTGATGGTGTCTGTGCCGCTACCCAAGTCAATGCTGATGCCAGACGCCGCACCAGTGAATGTCACCGTATCGTTGGCGGAGCCACCAGCGATGGTCTCAATGCCGACGGCGGTGATGGTGTTGTTTCCCGCGCTGGAGAGTGTGAGCCGGTCGCCCGTGCCGGCGCCGAGGTCATACGTCAAGCCGGTGACCGCGCCGCCTACCGTGATCAGGTCGTTGCCAGAGCCGCCTACGACTGTTTCTATGGTGCCGCTCACCGTGAGTGTGTTGCCGCCGTTGGCGAGGTTGAGGGTATCCGTGCCGGAGCCAAGGTCAAAGCTGCCTCCGCTGACGGTAGTGCTGAGGGTGACGACGTCATTGCCGGTACTGCCGACAATGGTTTCTACCGCAGACACTGTGAGTGCAGAACCGTTGCCTGCGAGGGTCAAAGTGTCGGTGCCGCCCCCTCCGACCACGCTTTCAACGCCGCTGGCAGTCAGGGTGTTGGTGCCACTGGCAAGGCGCACCACATCGATTCCTGCCTTCAGGTCCAGCACGGCGCCTGTGACTGCGGCGCCGAGTGTGATGCTGTCGTCCAGCGTGCCGCCATTGATGCTTTCGATAGACGACACCGTGAGCGCATTCGTGACGTCGGTGAGCGAGAGGGTGTCAGTGGTATTGCCACCGATGATGGACTCCACGCCTGCCGCTGTGACGTTATTCACGGTGTTCGTCAGCACTAACGTGTCGGTACCAGCGCCACCAGTGACGCTTTCAACGCCCACCGCGGTTACGGTGTTAGCGCCATTGGCTAGCGTCAGCGTGTCAGTGCCAGCACCCAAGCTGACCAAAGTGCCGCTGCTGGCGGCACCCAAAGTGACAAGGTCGTCGCCTGCGGCGCCGGTCGTGGTTTCGACTCCGGTAACCGTATAGCTACCACCGTCTGTCGACAGGGCGAGTGTGTCAGTTCCGCTGCCCAGATCGATCGTGCCTTGGGTCGTGCCGGCCCCGAGGGTGATGGTGTCAGCACCGGATCCGCCGACGATGGATTCGATGGCGGTGGCTGTAATCACGTTGGTGCCGTTGGCCAGCGTGAGCTGGTCGTTGCCACCTTGCAAGTTGATCGCTCCACCATTAAGGGCGGCACTGAGCGTGATGTTGTCTGCACCGGCATCACCGGTGATGCTTTCGGTGCCAGCCACGGTGAGGGTGTTACCGCCCGCTGCGAGCGTCAGGCTGTCTGTGCCAGCACCTAGGTTTACGGTGCCGCTTGCGACTGCGGCAGCAAAGGTCACCGTGTCGGCGGCGGAGCTACCGGTGAAACTTTCGACGTTGCTGACGATGATGCTGTTGGCGCCTGTGCCGTTGCCCAGAACGACCTGATCGTTTCCGACGCCCAGGTCGTAGACGCCGGTGCTTGCGGCCAACGTACTGAAGGTGACTACATCGTCACCTACGCCGCCATTGATGGTTTCAACGTTGGCGACGGTGATGTTGTGGTTTTCAACCGAGAGTGTCAGTGCATCGTCGGATGCTCCGAGGTCGATGATGGCATTCGAGATACCGGCGCCAATGGTGATGGTGTCAACGCCGGCATTGCCCAGCAAGCTCTCTGCGCCACTCACGGTCAAGGTGTTGACTCCATTGGCCAGAATCAGCTTGTCTGCGGTACCTGCGCCGAGGTCAATATCGCCGGCTGCCTGTGCTGCACCCAGTGTTACGGTATCGGTACCGGAGTTGCCGATGATGGTTTCTATGTTGCTGGCGGTAATCGCGTTGATGCCGTCTGCGAGGTTGAGCTGGTCAGTGCCCGCGCCCAGGTTGATGATCGAATTTACGCTGGCCGCACCCAGGGTGACAGTGTCGTCGCCACCAACGCCCACGATGCTTTCGATATTTGAAGCCGTGAGTGTGTTGGCGCCCGTGGTGAGGGTCAGAATGTCCGAGCCTGAACCGAGGTTGAACACACCGCCGGTGCTTGTGTCTCCCAAGGTCAGTGCGTCGTCCCCAGTGCCCCCGGTGACGGTTTCTACCGCGGTGGTGGTGAGGCTGTTGTTGGCGTCGGACAGGACGATACGGTCGGTCGTGCCTCCGGCCAAGTTGAAGACGCCGTTGGCAACTCCGGTGCGCAGAGTAATTTGGTCTGCGCCGGAGTTACCGGTAATGCTCTCCAGGTTCGATACCTGCAGGATATTGGCGCCATTGGCCAAAGTCAGCACGTCGCTACCACCTGCGCTGTCAATCTGCATGTTGATCACGCCCTGCGACAGGGTGATCAGATCTGCACCATCGCCGCCTATCAGTGTCTCGACCGAGGCGTTTAGCGAGATGCTGTTGCCGCCGTCGGCCAAGTTGAGCCGGTCTGCGCCCGCGCCAAGATCAATGGTCGTACCCACTGCGACCGCTGCATCAAAGGTGATGGTGTCCGCGCCAGCGCTACCGATCAGAGACTCGATGCTTCCGTCCAAGGTGATGGTGGAAGCGCCACCGAGCGAAAGTTGGTCTGTGCCCGCCCCGAGGGAGTAAGCACCGCCGGTAACGCCGCCGGTTAGCGTCACGGTGTCATTGCCACCACCGCCAGTGAGGGTTTCGACGCCACTTGCCGTGAGCGAATTGGCACCTGTACCCGCGTCCAGGGTCAGTGTGTCAATGCCGGCTTTCAGATCAAAGCTAGCGCCCGTAACGGTACCTACGAGGGTGATAGTGTCATTGCCGGCGTTACCGCTGATGCTTTCAATACCTGTTGCGGTGATTGTGTTGGCGCCATTGGCCAAAACTAAACTGTCAGCGCCAGAGCCAAGATCCACCGTCGATCCGGCGATAGCCGCACCAAAAGTTACTGCGTCCGCTCCGGTACCACCGGTCACACTTTCCACACCAGTGGCGGTCAGTGTGTTGCCACCATTGGACAGTGTGAGGCTGTCAACGCCGGCCCCCAAACTGAAGGTGTTGCCGTTGGTCGCAGCGGTAGTGAGCGCGATGGTGTCGGCCCCTGCATTGCCGGTGACAGATTCGACGTTGGCGAGCGTCAGATTGTTAGTTCCGTTGGCCAGTGTGAGGCTGTCCGCACCGCCTGCGAGGTCCACCGTTCCGGCAGCCTGAGGGGCGCCGAGGGTAATGTTGTCGGAATTGATGTCGCCAGTGATGGATTCGACGTTGGATACGGTGATCGTGTTGCCGCCCGAGGCAAGAGTCAGTCTGTCTGTGCCGCCGGCCAAGTCGATAGAGCCGCCGGATAGGGCGGCTGTCAGGGTCAGTTGATCGTCATCCGCACCCCCGACTACGGTTTCAATCCCACTGGCCGTGACAATGTTGCCTCCGCCAGCCAGGGTCAAGCTGTCAGCCCCAGCGCCCAAGTTGGCCACTGCGCCGGTGATGGCAGATCCAAAGACAACGGTGTCTGCACCAGTCCCACCGGTGATGGTCTCGACATCGGTTGCGGTCAAGTTGTTGGTGCCATTAGCCAGGGTAATGACATCGGTACCCGAGCCGAGCGCGTACACCCCATTGGTTACTGTGCCCCCCATGCTGATGCTGTCGTCACCGGTGCCACCGGTCAGGGTTTCGATTCCAGTTGCGGAAAGGCTGTTGGTACCGTTGGCCAATGTCAGTGTGTCGACACCTGCGCCTCCGCCTAAATTGATGGTTCCCACTGCCACTGCAGTGAGCAAAGTAACAGTGTCAGTGCCTGTGCTTCCGGAGATGGACTCGACATTGGAGGCGGTGATGACGTTGGTACCGGCTGAGAGGTTCAGCACATCGGTGCCGCTGGAGAGGTCAAATACCCCTGTCTGCGCTGCACCGAGTGTCAGGACGTCGTTACCAGAGCCGCCGGTGACGCTCTCGATGTTGGAGAGTGTCAGCGTGTTGCCGCCCGTGGCGAGGGTGATCTGGTCAGCCCCATCGCCCAAATTGATGTGCCCGGCCGCTTGGGCCGTACCCAAGGTGATCACATCGGCACCAGCGCCCGACGTTGTGATGCTCTCAACATTGGAGATAGTGGCCACGTTACCACCGGCGGCGAGGGTCAGGGTGTCGGCACCGCCCATGAGGTCGATAGAGCCTGCAGAAGCGATGGCGGTGGTCAGCGTGATGGTGTCAGCGCCTGCGTTTCCAGTGACGGTTTCTGCGCCGGCCACTGTGACGGAGTTCACCCCGTTGGCGAAGGTGATGCTGTCTGCATCGGCGCCCAAATCAAATGCGCCAGAGGTGACGGCCGTGGTGAGCGTTAGGGCATCCGCACCTGCCCCCAAGCTCACACTGGCAGCACCAAATGATCCTCCCATCGAAACGGTGTCATCGCCCGCAACTCCCACCACTGTTTCCACGTTGGTAAGCGTGACGCTGTTGGTACCGGTGGAAAGGGTGATTTTGTCTGCCCCTGCGCCCAGATCCATGGTGATGCCGGTACTGCTGGGCACCAGTGTGAGGGTGTCTGCGCCGGAGTTGCCCTGCACCACCTCGATGTTGGCGATGGTGCCGGTGTTATTGAAATTGCCGAGGGTGAGGGTGTCGGTACCTGAACCCAGATCAATCAGCGTGTTGCTGACGTCTGTCAAGGCAGAGCTGATGGTGATAGTGTCTGCGCCCGTGCCGCCCACAATCGTGTCGATGTTTCCGGGCAGGGTCAGGTTGCTGTCGCCGCCGGAGATGGTGATCGTGGTCATGGGGAGCCTCTCGGATTAGGTGTCTGCTGGCAATTTCTGGCCGCTAGGCAGGTAACCCGTGTCACCTACTTCAACAATACGGCCTCTCCACGGTATTACGGCAGGGCTGAAATAATCTTGAGTCCGTTAAGGCACAAACCGGGAAAACAGCGCTTTTTCAAAGTTCAGAACGCTTCCTGGGTTTAAATGTCAAGAATTTATTTAAGCCTTTAAAAGTGCCTTTAGCGCCCGTAAATATTGCGCCTATTGCTATTAAAAATATAGCAAATTCATTAAACTTGCATGTTCATGATGTCGGTGTAGGCCTGCACCATGCGGTTGCGGACATGAAGGGTTGCCTGAAAGCCGATTTGGGCTTTTTGTATAGCCACCATGGTTTCTTCCAGGCTGACTTTGGGGTTTTCCAGCTGCACTTCCCGTTGCAGGCGGCCGGATTCGTTCTGGGCAGCGCTGACTGCGCCGAGTGCGCTTTTAAGTTCGCCAGAGAAGCCGCCACCCACGCCGGAGGCGCTGCCGGCTCCGCCGGGTTTGATCCCGGTGGAGGGGCGAATGGTGGTGGGCATTGATACCGGGGTGAGCTTGAGATCCATGGTGGTCTCCCTGTAAGTTGGGTTGCCGCGAATCCTATGCCCGCACCTCATGGCGTATTTTTTTGAATTAGCCGGTAAAGCAGTGGCTTATTACCCTAATGTTTTGGAAGGTGGGTCGAATAATCAGGCCCATTCATGCGGAGAAGCCCGCCCTCAGCCCTGGAAACCACGACATGCCCGCAGTTGCCACCATTCCTGTGAACCCCACCCTGGGACAGCGCCTCTCGGCGCTAGACCAGGGGCAACGCATTCGCTTGGCCTTGGGTATTGCGCTATTCGTTGCTATTGCCGTAATCGGTATGGTCATGGGGCGCCAAGCAGAGTGGCGGGTGCTTTACTCGAATTTGGCGGACAAAGACGGTGGTGCAGTCATTGCGCAGCTCACCACCATGAACGTTCCCTACAAATACGCCGAGGGCGGCGGCGCCATCATGGTTCCCGCCGATCGGGTGCACGACGTTCGCTTGAAGCTGGCTTCCCAAGGATTGCCCAAAGGCGCTGTCAGTGGCTTCGAGATGATGGAAGCCAACCGCTTCGGCATGACTCAGTTTCAGGAGCGCTTGACGTTCCAACGTGGCTTGGAGGGGGAGTTGACCCGTTCCATCCAGGCGCTGGCCTCTGTCTCCAGTGCCCGGGTGCATCTGGCCCTGCCTAACCAGAACGGCTTTTTCCGGGAGCAGCAAAAGCCTTCCGCCTCGGTATTGCTGAGTTTGCACCCCGGCCGTGGTCTGGACAAAGGCCAGCTTGCCGGCATCGTGCATCTTGTGGCATCTAGCGTGCCTGAAATGAACCCCGCAGCGGTCAGTGTGCTGGACGACACCGGCAAACTGTTATCTGCCAACCCAGATGGTGCGGCCGGTGTGGATGCTGAGCAGTTGCAATATGTGCAGCAGATCGAGCAGATTTATAGCCGACGCATTTTGGACATGCTGGAGCCCTTGGTGGGTAAGGACAATGTGAAGGCGCAAGTCACCGCGGAGCTGGATTTTTCGCAAACCGAAAGCACCACAGAGTCCCACAAGCCCAATCAAACCGCGGACAGCAGTGCGGTGCGGAGCCAGCAGTTGGTGGAGAGTATTAACGGTGCACAGCCAACGCCGCCAGCGGGCATACCGGGCGCTACAACCAACCAGCCACCCGCCCAGGCAGCAGCCCCGATCAACGGACAACAGCAAGTGCTGGCAGCCAATGGTCAAGCGGGTGCAGGTGCGGCGGGTGCCAACAGTTCCTCCAAGAAGGAGTCCATCATCAATTACGAGGTGGACAAAACCATCCGGGTTACCAAGGGCGCAACAGGGGTAATCAAGCGCATCAATGCCGCGGTGGTACTGAACAACCAAAGCTCCACCGACGCGAAAGGCGTTACAACCAGTGTGCCGCTTACCGACGCGCAGCTGGAGAAGATGACCGCCTTGGTTCGAGAAACCGTGGGCTTCAATCAGGGGCGTGGTGATTCTGTTAATTTGATGAACGCTCCTTTTGCCCCTGAAAAAGTCGATGTCAACGAAGTTCCGCTCTGGCGCCAGCCTGAGTTGCAAGACCTGGCCCGCAGTCTGGCTTGGCCTCTGGGTACTTTGGGTATGGCGGCCCTCGTCTTCTTGGGTGTTATTCGTCCAGCCATGAAGGCCTTGACACAGCCGATTCCTGCGGCCGAAAACACGGCGGAGGAAGATTTTGCGCAGTTGGATGCGATCGAGAATGACCAGCCGGAACGCCCACAGCTGACCGGCCCGGACGGCACCAGCAGCGATGCAGCGCAGGCCTCACCAAGTGAACTTCGCTTGGAAGATGCCCGCAAGTTGACCCGTGATAACCCGGCTGCGGTGGCAAACATCGTCAAGGCATGGATGAATGGAGAGGTGCCGGCTTAATCTCCGGCGCAAAATACCACCATGGCAAACGAAGACGGACTCCAAGATGCAGCGATCCTCATGATGTCTCTCGGCGAAGCCGAGGCATCGGAGGTGTTTAAACACCTGTCACCCAAAGAGGTGCAGCGACTGGGGGAGGCGATTGCCAAAACCACCCAGCTCACCCGCGAAAAGGTGGATGAGGTCGTCGATAAATTTACCGGCGTGGCTGCCTCTCAGAGCTTGCTGGTGTCTAACTCGGGCGACTATGTGCGCTCGGTGCTGAAGCTGGCGCTGGGTGACGACAAGGCGGCGCTCTTGATCGACCGTATTTTGCAGGGGGGCGACGTCTCCGGCATCGAAAGCTTGAAATGGATGGATCCGCTTTCTGTGGCGGAGTTGTTGCGCAACGAACACCCGCAAATCGTGGCGGCCATTTTGGTGCACCTGGACTACGACCAGGCCGCTGACGTGCTAAAGAACCTGACTGAGCGGCAACGCAACGAGGTGATGCTGCGTGTGGCCACGATGGAGGGTATCCAGCCCACCGCCCTGAAGGACCTGAATGAAGTGTTGTTCAAGGTGCTGGCAGGGGGGGACAAGGTTCGCAAGTCTTCATTGGGTGGTGTGAAGACAGCGGCTGAGATGATCAACTTGATGGGGACCGCGATCGAGGGTACCGTGATCGAGTCGATCCGCAGCCATGACTCAGATCTGGCCCAGAAGATCATGGACAAGATGTTTGTGTTCGACGATGTCAACAAACTCGACGACAAAGCGATTCAGATGGTGCTCAAAGAAGTGTCTGCGGATGTGCTGGTCGTGGCGCTCAAGGGTGCACAGCCCGAGCTTAAAGACAAGATTCTGGCGAATATGTCGTCGCGCGCTGCGGCAACCCTCAAGGAAGACTTGGAGTCCCGCGGGCCGATGCGCCTCTCCGAAGTGGAAGCGCAGCAGAAAGAAATTCTCAAAATCGTGCGCCGCTTGGCGGACGAAGGTCAGATCGTTATTGGTGGCGGAGGTGGCGACGACGCCATGGTCTGATGAGTCGTAATCAAGCCCGTTTTATCCCCGGCGAAGAAATCGGTTCTGTCACAGACTGGGACTTTGTCGATGTAGACACCTCGAAATCCAAATTCGCGGCCAAGCTGGCAGCTCAGGCTTTGCTGGAAGAGCAGGCCAAAGAGGCCAGCGTCCGCCAGACCTCTTTTTCAGAGGGCCACGCCCAAGGCTACGCTGAAGGTTTTGCCCAGGGGCACGCGCAGGCCACGCTGGAAGGCCAGCGGCAACTCAACGAGTACATTGCCAACGAAAGTCGCTCAACCGCTGACAGCTTTGCCCAGATATTTATGTCCGCGAACGCCCAGCTTGCAGAAGCCGAACAGGTGATGGCAAAAGGCGTGTTGGAGTTGGCCTGTGAACTGGCGCGCCAAGTGTTGCGCCACGAAATGTCCACCAACCCGAATGCCTTGCAACCCGTCGTGCGCGAGGCTTTGAGTGTTCTGGCGATTGATAGCAAGGCAGCATTGGTACGGCTGAATCCCCTCGATATGGAGGTGCTGTCAGAGGTGCTTCGCCAGGAGTTTTCGAATCTGTCTTTGACCCTGCTGCCCGACAGTTCCATCAGCCGCGGAGGCTGCATGGTGGAGTCCGCAGGCACGGTGGTCGATGGCACTGTAGAACAACGCTGGCGCAAAACCGTAGCCACCTTGGGGTTGGATGCGCCATGGGAGCCTGAACATGTCCCCACCTGAGAGCCAGTCATCCGCTTCCACTGAAAAGTGGACCACCTTCCTTGCCCAAGCGCGGGATGCGGTGCGCGAGGAGTCGTCGCTGGAAGTGCGCGGTACGCTGACGAAATTGACCGGCTTAGTGCTGGAAGCCAGCGGAATCCGCGTGCCCGTTGGGTCGCAATGTGTGGTGACGATGCGTGCGCGTGAACCGGTGTTGGCGGAAGTGGTCGGTTTTTCCGGGCACCGGGCGTATTTGATGCCGGCGGGTGATGTGCATGGCCTCTCTAGCGGCGCCGGAGTGGCCGCAGCGCCTGCCTTTGTGCAGGTACCCCGTTTGGGTGAAAAGCCAGCCACTGTGGATGCGGCCTCCGCCGGTATGTTGCGCCTGCCCTTGGGTGACGGACTGTTGGGCCGTGTGGTTGACTCTCAAGGCTACCCCATGGACCGTATGGGCCCATTGGCGGATGTTGCGGCGCGTGTTTTGGACCGCAAGCCCATCAATGCGATGGACCGTGCGCCAGTGCGCGAGGCGCTCGACACCGGAGTGCGCAGTATCAATGCGCTATTGACGGTGGGGCGGGGTCAGCGACTGGGGCTGTTTGCGGGCTCCGGTGTGGGCAAGAGTGTGCTGCTGGGGATGATGGCCCGCTACACCCAAGCCGATGTAATCGTGGTGGGCCTGATTGGCGAGCGGGGCCGTGAAGTCAAAGAATTCATCGAAGACATTTTGGGCGTGGATGGGCGTGCCCGATCGGTCGTGGTTGCTGCTCCGGCAGATGCGCCGCCCTTGCTGCGTATGCAGGGGGCTACCTATGCCACGGCGATTGCAGAGTATTTCCGCGATCAAGGCCGGCATGTGTTGCTGCTGATGGATTCGCTCACGCGTTACGCCATGGCACAGCGCGAAATTGCCCTGGCCATTGGGGAGCCACCCGCGACCAAGGGGTATCCGCCTTCATGCTTTGCCAAGCTGCCCCAACTGGTTGAGCGCAGCGGCAATGGATTGAATGGTGTGGGGTCGATCACTGCGTTTTACACCGTGCTGTCAGAGGGGGATGACCAGCAGGATCCGATTGCGGATGCTGCGCGCGCCATTCTCGATGGCCATATTGTGCTGTCACGTGCCCTGGCAGAGTCGGGCCACTACCCGGCCATTGATGTGGAGCAATCGGCATCCCGGGTGATGCACAACGTGGTGGACCGGGGGCATTTTGAGCAAGCTCGCCGGTTCCGCAGCCTCTATTCCCGGTACCAGAAGGGCCGTGATTTAGTGCAAATAGGCGCCTATGCGCCGGGCTCTGACCCGATGTTGGACGAAGCCATTGCATTGCAACCCGGCATGCATCAGTTTTTACAGCAGGATATGTTTGAGGCGGCACCCATGGAGCAAACGCTGGCAGAGCTGGCGATGAGCACTTCTGTAGAGGCCTTGCCATGAGTGACTCAACTGGCTTGCTGCTGGCGATTTCCTTGGCGGAGCGCAAGCGTGACGCGGTGGTGCAGCAGTTGGCCCAGAGTCAGCAAAATGTGCGCTCAGCGTTAGACCAACTGGAGCAACTGCGGTCGTATGCCGGTGATACCGACGGGCGTTGGGTCCGCAATGGCACGGTGGGTTTGTCCGTGGAGTTATTGAAGCATCACTACCAATTCAGTGGGCGCCTGCAGCAGGCCATGGTGATGCAAGACGGCGTGATCGCCAACCTCCGCCGTCAGGCAGAGCTGGCGCAAAAGCAATTGCAGGCCGCGGAATCTCGATTGTCTGGGCTGAAAACGGTGTTATCCAAGCGGCGTGCTGAGGCGGAACGCTTGGCCCGGCGCCGGGAGCAAGCTGATATGGATGAAATGGCAGCGCAGCTTTTTGCGCGAACCCGCGCTTTTAACCTCCAGGGTGAAATGCTATGACGATTGAACTTGCCCCCAAAGCACAGCCCGCCCCTGCGAAGGAATCTGCGCCCCAAGTGAATAAAAAGGCGTCGGCTGAGAGCACCGCCAGTACGCCTGCGGGGCCCAGTTTCTGTGCGATTCTGGAAGGTATAGACGAAGCGCCTGCTGGCAATCTCGTTCCCGGGGGAACGCTGGATGGCGGGTTGCCACTGGTGGGCGATGCTGTGCCGCTTCAAAGTGATGTGGCCGGTGTTGCCGTGGATGACAAGGCGAAAGGGCTACTTGGTGATGCAGCGTTCTTGGCATTACTGGGCGTAACTCCGCCTGCAGTGGCCATCGCTACCCCTGCGGAGGGTGTAGTGCCGAAGCCGGCCAAGCTGCAGAGCTCGGAGGGGGGCGCATCCCTGGTCGGTGTGCTGGATGCGGGAGCCAAGAAAGCGCCTGTAGCTCCGACAAAGTCTGGCCGTGATGCGCTGCTTGCAGCTGCGGACGCGGCCAGTGAATCAGCGCTGGGTAATGCTGGAGATCGCACTACGGCGGCCAGCCCGGGCTTGCTGATGCCGCCCAAAGATGTGATGCCAGAGCGCATTCAGCGCATGTCGCAGGAGGCAATCGTTTCGATGTTCAAAGGTGTTGAGGCGATCCCTGTAGCCGGCGCTACTTTGCGGGACCGTGTGCAGGAGCCCGGTACGTCGACGCGGGGTGCCGGTTCTGATGCCCTCGCGCCACTGAGCGGTTTGCAGCAGAGCGCCGGTGGCGCCATGGGCGTGGATGGCGTGTTTGCCGGATCCGCTACCGAGGCCATGGGCGAGCAGTTTTCTGAAGACGTAAAGTATTGGGTCGGGCAGGACATGCAAAAGGCGGAACTCACGCTTGACGGGTTCGGGCAATCTGCTGTCGAGGTGAGTATTTCTTTGCAGGGTAATGAAGCGCATGTGGCCTTCCGTACGGATGAGGCACAAACACGTGATGCGCTGTCTAGCGCCAGCACGCAGTTACAAGATGCCTTGAACCGTCAGGGAATGAGCTTGGCGGGGGTGTCGGTAGGTACATCCAATGCGGGAGATTCACGCGATAAGGCGGGTCAAGGTCAGAGTTCTCCATGGCGTCGCGCTCGCGTAGAGGGTGCAGAAGATGTTGCGGTATCCAGCGGCATAAAGCCCCTCAATTCAGGGCGGAACATTGATTTGTTTGTTTGAGTGATTTGGTGACAATGCAGAGAAACACCAAATAACCCCCCTTATTCATCTTTTGACTGAAGGTCAGCGTTGAATAATCCAACCAACAATAAGCCATAGAGGTACCTACGTGTCAGCAAAACCAGAAGCAGCCGATGCAGCTCCCCCTCCCGCTAAAAGCAAAAAGATGCTGATCATCATTGTTGCTGCGGTCTTGGTCCTAGTACTTGGAGGTGGCGGCGCTTTTTTCTTCATGAGTAAGCAAAAGGCGGCGGCCGAAGAGGGCGGAGAAGAAGCTGCACCTCCACCGCCAAAAGCAGCTGTTGCGCATGTAGACCCGAAGACGCCCCCCGTTTATCTGCCCATGGATCCGATGGTGGTGAATCTGTCAGATCCCGGCGGTGAGCGGGTTGCTCAAATTGGGATTACCTTGGAAGTGATCGATGCGAAAGCATCGGACACGGTGAAAGCCTATCTGCCGACTATTCGCAGTAGCGTATTGATGCTGATTTCTCAACGGACCGCAGATGAGTTGCTGAAGTCAGAGGGCAAGGAAAAGTTGGTGGAAGACATATTGAAAGCTGCATCGGTTCCATTTGGGGGCAGCATGGATGAGGAAGAGGAATCCACCTCGAAGAAAAAGAGGAAGAGAGCGGTGCAGGTGCAGTACCCGGTAACGGGTGTGTTGTTTTCGAGCTTTATCGTCCAGTAAACGGAGTTTCAGCCGGCTATGAGCGAATCCTTTCTTTCCCAAGAAGAGGTCGATGCCTTACTTGAGGGGGTTACTGGTGAGAGCCAGAAAACCGTCGAGGAAGCCGCCGAGCATGGTGAGGTGCGCTCGTACAACATCTCCAGCCAAGAGCGCATTGTTCGCGGGCGTATGCCCACGATGGAGATCGTGAATGAGCGGTTTGCCCGTAATTTGCGGGTGGGGCTTTTTAACTTTATCCGGCGCAGCCCTGAGATCTCGGTGGGTCCGGTGGCTGTGCAGCGCTATAGTGCCTTCCTCCGTGAGTTGGCGGTGCCGACAAACTTCAATATCGTTGCCATCCGACCCTTGCGTGGTAGCGGTCTGATTGTTTGTGAGCCGGCGCTGGTGTTTGGTGTGATCGACACGCTCTACGGCGGGATCGGGAAATTCCAGACCCGGATTGAGGGGCGTGATTTTTCTGCCACCGAGCAGCGCGTCATCAACCGCTTGGTCGATGTCATTACGACCGAATACAAGAAAGCATGGAAGGGCATTTATCCTTTGGAGCTGGATTACCAGCGCTCGGAAATGCAGCCGCAGTTCGCGAATATTGCGACGCCGAGTGAGATCGTGATTGCGACCTCGTTCCAATTGGAAATTGGAGATATCACCGGCGCGATTCATTTTTGCTTTCCCTATTCCACCCTGGAGCCGATTCGGGATGTGTTGTATTCGTCGACCCAAGGGGACTCGATCGAGGTTGACCGGCGGTGGGTGAATGTGCTGACGCGCGAGATCCAGGCCGCGGAGGTCACGCTGGTGGCAGAGCTTGCACGCGCGGATGCAACGGTGGAGCAACTTCTGGGAATGAAAAAAGGGGATTTCATCGAGTTGGATCGGGCTTCTCGTATTCAAGCTACTGTCGACGGGGTACCGATCTTCGAGTGCCAGTACGGTACGCACAATTCAAAATACGCGCTGCGCATAGAAAAGGCGCTTCGCGGCAATGATCAAAATTGGTTGGGAGAACGAAATGCCATCTGAAGACAAACCCGAAGAGAGTCAACCCGCTGCTGACGACGGCATGGCGGACTGGGCGGAAGCGTTACTGGAGCAGAAGTCCACAGATGCCAGCGCTGGAGCTCCGTCTGGCGGGCCTCTTTTCGGCGAGACCCCTAAGCCGTTCTCGGCGTCTACAGACGGGCAGGTGAATGACATCAACATGGTGCTGGATATTCCGGTTCAGCTCTCGGTAGAGCTGGGGCGCACCAAGGTGCCCATCAAGCACATCCTGCAGCTTGGGCAAGGGTCAGTGGTCGAGCTGGATGCGCTTGCGGGCGAGCCCATGGATGTGTTGGTCAATGGCTACTTGATCGCGCAGGGCGAAGTGGTCGTGGTGAACGATAAGTTCGGTATACGATTGACGGATGTTGTCACTCCATCTGAGCGGCTTAAACGTGTCAGTCGAAATTAAACCGGCGAGTGCCGATGTCATTGCAATTTTTACCCGTCATATTGTTTTTGCTGGGTTTGGCTTGCCTGCCCTTTTTGATCCGCTGGCTCAAATCCCGAATTCCGCAGCCTTTGCATCTTGTGAGTGCCCAGAATAAGGTGATTTCTGCAGTTGCCGTGGGTCCTCATCAGCGTGTCGTTACTGTCGAAGTCGGCCCCTCGAATGATCGTGTTTGGCTGACCCTCGGAGTGACCACAAATAGCATCCAGTGTTTGCATACAAGCGCCGCTCCAGCTGCAGAATCGGCCGGTGAGGTGATATGAGAGTCTCTGGAATTCCCCGTCGTCTTCTGCTTGTTATTGCGGCGCTGGCCGCTTTTTTTTCTCATGGCGCGGCGTTTGCGCAAGCGGCAGGGCAGTTGCCTCTTCTCGTCGGTACAGGTGCAGGTGGGACCAATTTTTCGGTTCCTATCCAGACCCTGCTGTTTTTCACGGCACTGTCTTTCATTCCCGCGATCGTTTTGATGATGACGGGTTTTACCCGCATCGTTATTGTTCTCTCCCTGCTGCGCCAAGCCTTGGGTACCCAGTCTGCGCCACCGAATCAAGTCATTGTGGGCCTTTCTTTGTTCTTGACGTTTTTTGTCATGGGACCGACTTTTGACCGGATCTACGCCGAAGCCTATCAGCCGTACTCTCAAGGAACGTTGTCGTTTGAGCAAGCTCTGCAAAAGGGAGAGGTTCCGATTCGGAGCTTCATGGTCAAGCAAACGCGGCAGTCTGATTTCTCATTGTTTGCGAAACTTGCCAAGTTGCCGGCAGATGTCACCGCAGAAACGGCGCCTATCCGGGTGTTGGTGCCTGCCTTCGTGATCAGCGAGTTGAAGTCCGCCTTTCAGATCGGCTTCATGATTTTTATTCCTTTTTTGGTCATCGACATTGTGGTCGCCAGTATCTTGATGTCACTCGGGATGATGATGTTGTCACCTGTTTTGGTCGCCTTGCCATTCAAATTGATGCTCTTCGTCTTGGCTGATGGGTGGAATTTGCTCATCGGCTCTTTAGCAGCCAGCTTCGTGACCTGAGGATTGTTTTAATGAATGCCCAAACCGTGTTGACCCTGGGTCAAGAAGCGCTACTCATGTTGTTGATGGTGTCAGCGCCAGTACTGGGAACGGCGCTCTTGGTGGGTTTGCTGGTGAGTTTGTTTCAAGCCGTGACGCAGATCCATGAAGCTACTTTGGCATTTGTTCCCAAACTTTTGGCGGTGATCGCTGTATTCGCTGTCGCGGGGCCATGGATGTTGACCATGCTGGTGGAGTACATACGACGGATGTTGGAAGCGATACCAACGTCTGTGGTCTAGCCTTGGGCGAGCGGTGATTTCTTTTGACGAGGCACAGATCGCCCAATGGCTCTCGCCAATCTTCTGGCCCTTTTTGCGAATTTTGGCGGTTTTTACTTCCGCTCCGGTGCTTTCGTCTCGCGCCTTTCCTATGCGGGCAAAGGTTGCGCTGTCCTTTTTAGTGGCATTGGCAGCGCAAGCGACCCTGCCTGAGGCTCCCGTTATCTCCGTCTCAGACCCCCGAGCGTTGGCAGTGGTGATGCAGCAAGTGGTGATCGGTTTGTCAATCGGTTTTGCTGTTCGGTTGGTTTTTGCGTCTGTCGAGCTCGCTGGTGAAGTAGTTGGATTTCAAATGGGGCTCAACTTCGCGGCTTTTTTTGACCCGTCCATGAATACCCAATCGAGTGCAGTCGCTCGGTTTTTCGGTCAGATGGCGTCGTTGCTTTTTGTCGTCATGAACGGACATTTGATGGTGCTGATGGCCGTTACCCAAAGCTTTGTGGCTTTTCCGGTTTCGCCGAATTTCTTGCAAGAGTTGGCCTCTATGCAGCTGCAGAAACTAGGCGCCGAAGTGTTTGCGAGTGCGCTCTGGATTGCCTTGCCAATGGTCGGAATCTTGTTGTTCACCAATATGGCGCTAGGGATCATTTCTCGCGTGTCGCCACAGATGAATATTTTTGCAATCGGTTTTCCGATTACGCTAGTCGTCGGCATTCTGGCGATCGCGATTACTTTACCGATGCTCGATCAGCCCTTTATGGCGCTGATGATTCGGGTTGTAAGTCTGTTCGGAATGGGTTGACGTTTACACCAGAGCGTTGCGGATGGCGTAAACAGTGAGTTCCGCGTTGTTCGATAACGCGAGTTTTTCCAAGAGGCGTGCCCTGTAGACGCTGACGGTCTTGGGGCTCAGCATCAGATCCTCGGCGATATCAGAGAGCTTCTTCCCGGATGCAATTTTGATCAGCGTTTGCATTTCTCGCTCCGATAGCTTCGCATGCAAGGTTTCATGCTCCGGTGTGTTCAAGCTTTCTACCAACAGCTCCGATACGGCAGCCGTCAAATATCGTTTCCCGGCATGAATTTGTTGGATCGCCTTCACCAGATCAGCTGGTTCTCCCGATTTATTGAAGTACCCGGATGCGCCTGCTTTGAGACATCGGAGCGCATATTGATCCTCGGGGTACATCGAGACGACTAGTGTTTTGATGTGCGGCTGGGATTCTTTCAAGGGAGGAATAATTTCCAGCCCACCCCTTCCCGGGAGGTTCAGGTCGAGGACCAGGATGTCGCAGCGAACTGAGCGAAGCACATTTTTCAGCTCTGCCTGACTGCCGGCCTCGCCGGTGACAATGATTTGCCCAGAGTCGCTAAGCGTGTCTTTGATGCCCCGGCGGATCATTGCGTGGTCATCGCAAAGTACAACGTGAATCATTTCCTCAATCTCCCTGTCGATTGTCGGCTGCCCAAGAGAGCGGTGCGGTGAGGGTAATCGATGTCCCGCGCTTAGGAGTGCTGCTGATATCAAGCCATCCACCGATCGATTCTGCGCGCTCGCTAAGGCCTTTGAGTCCGAAGCCTCGGCTGGATTGGAGTCTGCTCAATTCAAATCCGGGTCCGCTGTCGCGGATCTCGATCGTTAAAGTGCCTCCGGCATCTGACACCTCGACGCTGACGTCCGATTGGGGGGCGTATTTACCTGCATTGGTCAACGCTTCCTGCACTATGCGGTACGCAGCCAGCCTGAATGCATCCGGCAGAGCCTCTGAGGTAAGGTCGTTGATGAGGTTCACTGTCTTGCCGGTGCGCCTGCTATGTCCTGCGGTTAGCCATTCGACGCACGCGCTAAGCCCTTGATCCAGGATGGCAGGGCGGGTGTTTTGCATGATCCTCTGCGTGGCTGCAAGAGCAAGACTCAGCATTTCCTCTGCGGCAACCAGTCGCGTGAGCGTGGGCTGATGATCTGAGTGCCTCTTGATCCAGGCTAGGTCAAGTTTGAGCGCGGTGAGTGAGCCACCGATATCGTCGTGAATCTCTCTCGATATGGCTGCTCTCTCAGCCTCTAGGGAAGTCTGTAAGTGCCTAGCGAGCTCTCTAATTCGCTGTTCTGACAGCGAAAGAGCCTGCTGGGCTTTGATTCGCTCTTCTTCTGTCTTATGAAGGTGCATCGCCCGCTGAATCACTCGGCCGATTTCAGCGATTCGATCTTTGTGCAAATAGTCCGAAATTCCGGTTTGAATGGCACTGACAGCTGCTTGTTCACCAATTGCCCCTGAGACGATGACGCACGGCGGATGACTTGGCAGTGATTGAATCTGTGACCACGCTTCTAAGGCTGTAAAGCCCGGTAGCCGGAAGTCCATCAGAATGATGTCGAAGCTTTGCGTGTGCATGGCTTCCATGAAGGCGGCCTGCTCATCGAGCCTGAGAAACTGAGCCTGAAGGCCTGATTCGCGAACTGCGCGAACTAGCAAGCGGTGGTCGATTTCTGAATCCTCTAAGTGGAGTACTTTTACAGGGTTACCTATTGGTTCAGACTCTTGGTTCGGGGCTATCATGCAATCGATTATGAGTCGCTCGATGAGCAAACAAAGGCTTTTATTCTGCCGAAGTAATTGATTTTTTCCTAAAATTTGTTAATCTTGCAGCTTGTGCAATGAGGAGTAAGCGCTCAGCTTTCAAATCGGGCGTAGGATAGCGAACAAGACAGGCCTCAGAGGAAGAATGACAATGGAACCATCGTTGACGCCACCTGCTGCTCCGGCTGTACAGCTGCCTGTAATGTTGGTGGCCGAAGTGCAAGACTCCTTATTGGTGGTCGTGCATGACCTAACCCGTTTGGATGGCTTGCTTGCGCACACCATGGAAAATCTCATGGAGCGCTTTACATCTGCGAGCGCCCACTTAGCTTCGCCTGCCTTAGTGCAATCCGAGGAGCTGGATCAGGTTCGTAAGGCGTTGCATGCAGCGGTTACTGAATTGCAGTTCCAGGACATGGCGTCTCAGCTGATTGTTCACACATCCAAGATACTGCAAGGCTGCGCCTACCGTTTGGCTTCAGAATCGATGGGGAGTGAGGATGGTGAAGCGGTGCCCTTTGTTGATGAAGTGCCAGAGCGTCCCAATCCGGTGACTCAAGATGAGATGGACGCTGGATCCATTGAGCTTTTTTAAGATAAATAAATTACTGCGTTTTTTTCGGAGCTTCTCATGCCTTTAATTCTTGCTGTTGACGATTCCCCTTCCATGCGAAAGATGGTGTCTTTCACTTTGACAGGTGCGGGCTACCAAGTGGTGGAAGCAGTGGATGGTCAAGACGCCTACGAAAAAGCACAAACTCAGACTTTTGACTTGGTTCTGACGGACCAGAATATGCCGCGATTGGACGGATTGGGCCTGACACGCAAGCTCCGCGAGCATCCGAACTTTCAGTCGACGCCCATATTGATGTTGACCACAGAGTCCAGTGATTTGATGAAGCAGGCAGGGCGTGCCGCAGGCGCCACCGGCTGGCTGGTGAAGCCGTTCGACCCTGCGAAATTGCTGGATGTCATTAAAAAAGTTATTCGATAAGTTGGCGGGGACGTCGTTGGTTCTCAATAACAGGAGTTAGGTATGGCTGAGACGCATCAAGACAGCGGTTCTGGCGGAGACTTCGATCTCAGTCAGTTCTATCAAATTTTCTTTGAAGAAGCTGGTGAGAATCTTGACCAGATGGAGCAAATGCTGCTCAATTTGAATCTGGAAACCGCGGATGATGAAGAGCTCAACGGTATCTTTCGATGCGCTCACTCTGTGAAGGGCGGAGCCGCCACCTTTGGCTTTGCTGATGTCGCTGAATTGACCCATCAAATGGAGTCCTTGCTGGACCGTCTGCGTCGGCATGAGTTGCAGCCGACCGCAATAATGGTTGACGTGCTTTTGGAGTCTGCCGATGCGTCCCGCAGTCTGTTGGCACGTCATCAAGCGGGAGATGAGGGTGAGGCACTACCTACGGCTGATCTTGTTAGGCGCATCAGCATCTTGGCTGCTGGCGGCGATTTAGCCTCACAGAAGCCTGCGGCTTCAGCAGCAGCTCCAGCCAAGGCTGCTCCAGCTCCGGCTCAAGGTGCGACTCCTAAACCAGTTGCCAAGATAAGCGGCGACCGAGAGTTAGTGATTACTATCGGCCCCTTGGATCGGCCTGATCAGGCTGATGCGATCCAAGAATTGTTTCGAGATATCCCGGGTCTAGGTTCCATCCATCCTGCTGAGTCTGTTAACGGTTCTCATCGAGTGTTCAAGGCAACGACGGCCTCTAGCGATGAAGATTTGTTGGACTTGTTTGCATTCCATGTGGCGCGAGATAAAGTCCAGATCGAACAAAAAGCCGACGAACCTGCAGTGGACGAAGGTTTCGGCTTTTTTGACGGTGCAGCCGGTTCCCCCGGGGCGGTAGCAGAAGAGCCGAAAGCGCCGGCCGCGGAAAAAGGCTTCGGCTTCTTTGATGGTTCTCCTGGTGCTCCTAATCAAGCTATTGAGCAACCCTCGGTGGCGACCATCTCTCAAGAAATTGTTCCTGCATCCAAGGTTCCCCCCAAGGTGGGTCCGGCCGTTGCCTCACAGCCAGAGGCTGCAACGATCCGCGTTGCCATCAGCAAAGTGGATCAGTTGATCAACTTGGTAGGGGAGTTAGTGATTACCCAAGCGATGTTGGCGCAGAACAGCAGGGCGCTGGACCCTGCTGTTTATCAGCAATTACTGACCGGTCTTGCGGACTTGGATCGCAACACGCGAGATCTGCAAGAGTCAGTGATGTCGATTCGAATGATCCCGATGTCCATCGTTTTCAGTCGTTTCCCGCGAATGCTCCGTGATCTTGCAAGTAAGCTGGGAAAAAAAGTCGAGTTTGTGACGCAAGGCGAGGCCACCGAGCTGGACAAGGGCTTGGTTGAAAAAATTACAGATCCTCTGACCCACTTGGTGCGTAACAGCTGTGATCATGGAATTGAAATGCCCGCTGAACGTATCGCTGCAGGCAAGTCAGAATCTGGAACGATCACGCTATCCGCATCGCACCAAGGCGGATCAATTGTGATCGAGGTGCGTGACGATGGTCGAGGCTTGTCGCGCAGCAAAATACTTAACAAAGCACGCGAGCGCGGCTTGGATGTGTCTGACCAGATGTCAGACGCCGAAGTGTGGCAATTGATCTTCGCTCCCGGGTTTTCTACGGCAGCGGTCGTAACCGACGTTTCTGGCCGCGGCGTAGGTATGGATGTTGTCAAGAAAAACATCGCAGCATTGAACGGCACCGTTGACATTGATTCTGCAGAAGGGTACGGAATGAAAGTTTCCGTGCGCTTGCCTCTCACTCTTGCAATTATGGACGGCATGTCTGTAGGGGTCGGGGAGGAGGTTTACATCCTTCCTCTGTCGTCAGTTATCGAATCGTTCCAAGTGAAGGCAGAGGCGGTCAGCACGGTCGGCCAAGGCTCTCAACTTGTTAAAGTTCGTGATGAGTACATGCCCGTCATCGAGTTGGAGAAAGTCTTCCAGATTCCTCGCTTTGATTTTGAAAAATCGAGTGACATCATGGTGGTGGTGGAGGCTGATGGCAGCCGAGTAGCGTTGCTCGTTGATGAGCTCCTGGGGCAGCAACAAGTGGTAGTTAAGAACTTAGAGTCCAACTACCGAAAAGTTCCGAACGTATCGGGGGCCACGATTCTCGGTGATGGCAAGGTTGCGTTGATTTTGGATACCGGTGCCTTGGTGCGACGGTCCCGTCACTGACACGCGCATAAAGGAGACTGATATGGGAATGATGGAAAAGCTCAGCGACCTTACAGTCGAAGGAGCCCGAGAGTACCTAACCTTTCGGCTCGATCAAGAGGAATATGGAATAGATATCCTGAAGGTGCAGGAAATACGCGGGTATGAGCCTCCAACCAGAGTGGCGAATGCACCGTCCTTTATCAAAGGCGTTGTTAATTTGCGTGGCACTATTGTCCCGATTGTGGACATGCGCTTGAAATTTAATTGTTCAAAGTCCGAGTACAACTCCTTCACCGTGGTGATCGTCCTTAACTTAAGGAACAGAATTGTTGGCATCGTGGTGGACTCTGTTAGCGACGTCATGGAGTTGCCTCCGGAGAGCTTGAAAGCGGCACCTGACATTGAGAGCGTTATTGATAGTGCTGCAGTTCTGGGGCTGGGCTCGATCGGAGAGCGGATGCTGATCTTGTTGGATATCGAGAAATTGATGTCAGCGCCTGAGATGGGGTTGGTATCAATGGATGACTAAGTGCGATCGATAGCGCGCTAGGTTTTGCGAACACAGGCAATCCGTGGAAGGTAGAGATGTCCCCGAATGCTCAAGATGAAATGCAAGGTCGAGAGTTCTTGTGGACGAGTGCTGATTTTGATCATGTCCAGAAGCTGATTTATCAGCGTGCGGGTATAAGTTTGCACGATGGAAAGCACGCCATGGTCTACAGCAGGCTTTCGCGGCGCTTGCGAGAGACTGAACACAATAGTTTTCGAGAGTATTTGCGTTGGCTTGAAGCGACCGACGGCCCAGAGTGGCAGGAATTCGTTAATGCTTTGACGACCAATTTGACATCTTTTTTTCGTGAAGGTCATCATTTTCAGGTCTTGGCGGAATACCTCCGGTCGATCCAGTCCGCGGGGGGCTGCAGAATGTGGTGTAGTGCAGCCTCAACAGGGGAGGAACCATATTCCATCGTGATGACTGCGACAGAGGCGTTGGGTTCCAATGGAAACTTTTCGTTGATTGCGAGTGATATTGACTCCAAAGTACTGCATACCGCTTCGCAAGGAATATACAAGTCGGATTCTTTGAAGGGACTCGACCAAGCCAGGTTACATCGATTTTTCATGCGAGGAAAGGCCGGGAACGCCGGCATGGCAAAAGTAAAGCAAGAGTTGCGGTCAAAGATCGATTTTCTTATTGTGAATCTGATCCGTAACGATTGGCCTTTTCGCGATCCTTTCGACGTAGTGTTCTGTCGCAATGTAATGATCTATTTTGATGCGGCAACGCAGAGACAAGTTCTAGAGCGGATTCACAAAGTGATGAAGCCCGGTGCGTTGCTATTTGTCGGACATGCGGAGAACTTCAGTGACTCCAGGGACTTGTTTGCCCTCAAGGGTAAGACCGTTTACGAGCGGGTGTAGCAGCCTAGATTGAAAAAGCCTATCCATGTCTATGATCACCTTCTCTACCGGTTCCCAGCAACCTAAGCCCTTGGGCGGCGGGCTTGGTGGTTCCAAGCTTTTGGCCAGTGGTCGGGTCTCGCGCGTCGATCATCTAAAGGCGCAACCCCGGAAGCCGGGGGAGGCTTCTTTTTTCTACGCCGATCATCATTTCCAGTACGACGCTGTGAAAGTGCTCCCCGGAGAGTACTTTGTATCGAATGAAGAAATTGTCATCATGACAGTGTTGGGTTCTTGTATTGCAGCTTGTTTGTGGGACGGGAAGGCAAGAGTAGGGGGCATGAACCACTTTATGTTGCCAGATGGCGAAGGCGGCGATGGCTCTGGGCGCTATGGCTCCTTCGCAATGGAGCTTTTAATCAACGAAATGTTGAAGCTGGGTGCCCGCCGAGAAACAATGCAAGCCAAAATCTTTGGGGGCGCTCAAGTGATGGCCGGGTTCACCACTATGAACGTTGGCGAGCGGAATACCAAGTTTGTGATTGACTATCTGTCGACGGAGCGGATTCCTGTGGTTTCACAAGACGTTTTGGACATCCACCCAAGGAAAGTTTGTTTTTTTCCAACCAGTGGTAAGGCCTTGGTGAAGCGGTTAGCACACTCTCATCCTGAGACACTCGTCGTCGAGGAGCGCAAAGGTAATGCCGCCACTGTGGCTAAATCTAACGCTGGCGGATCCGTAGACCTTTTTTAATCGGTAATGAAGAAAATTCGTGTTTTGGTTGTCGATGACTCCGCTTTGGTGCGCAGCTTGTTGACCGAGATTTTGAACAAGCAGGCTGATATTGAGTGCGTTGGTGCGGCCAATGATCCTTTGATTGCTCGTGAAATGATTCGTGAGCTGGATCCTGACGTGATCACTTTGGATGTGGAGATGCCAAAAATGGACGGGCTCGAATTTTTGTCGAGGCTGATGCGTCTACGTCCGATGCCTGTTGTCATGATTTCAACGCTTACTGAGCGAGGTGCCGAGGTGACTATGCGGGCGCTTGAACTTGGGGCCATCGATTTTGTGGCTAAACCTCGTATTGGGCTGGTTGACGGTATTCGTGAGCTTTCTGCGAGTATTGTCGAAAAGGTTCGTATTGCCTCCAAAGCGAAGATTCGCCGACATCCCGAAAGACCGATTGGAGGTGGCCAGTCCGTTCATAACTCAGCACCTATACCAAGCGTGTCTGTTGGTCTAGTTGGTCATGTCTCAACTGAAAAGCTTGTGTGCATAGGTGCTTCCACTGGAGGTACGGAGGCGATCAAAGAGGTTCTCATGCGGTTGCCATCTAACGCCCCCGGCATAGTCATTACACAGCACATGCCGCCTGGATTTACCGCTAGCTTCGCGGCCCGTTTAAATAGTCTTTGCCAAATTGTGGTGCAAGAGGCCATAAACGGTCAGCGAATATTGCCCGGACACGCCTATATCGCTCCCGGAGGCAAGCAGTTTCGGGTTGATCGCAGCGGGGCTAATTACGTGTGCGTTGTTGAAGAAGGAGAGCCTGTTAACAGGCATAAACCCTCGGTCGAAGTACTTTTTCTCTCGGTAGCTAAGGCTGCTGGTCGGAACGCGATTGGTTTGATGCTCACTGGCATGGGGGGTGATGGCGCAAAGGCCATGAAGACCATGAAAGATGCTGGCAGCTATAATTTTGTGCAAGATGAAGCTTCTTGTGTAGTGTTCGGGATGCCTCGCGAAGCGATCCAAGCGGGTGCTGCTGATGAGGTTTTGCCCCTGATGGATATGGCTGAGGCAGTGCTCACTCGATTGAAGAGCTCCGGTGATCGCTACCGCATCTAACGCACTCTCTTGAAAGAGCACCTTGTGCTCGCAGTGCTAAAAAAAGCAAGAATATGCTCTCGAGTGTACTGATGCACTTAAAAGTGTGTCATAATTGAAGGCTTCGCTGATTGCAGCGGGCTAAGAAATCTGAAAAGATTTCTGATCATTAAAAATTTACAGCCGATAAGCGTGGGCGTTTGAAAGTGATTGCCAAGTTCTTTTGGAACTAGTCGCAAGACTTTAAACGCTCATGAATGAAAAAAGATGTGAAATTCAGAAATGAAGTTCATGT
>NZ_JAXHNZ010000002.1:1880000-1885725 GCF_034520025.1 Rhodoferax sp. | reverse complement strand
GGTGCTAACGTCCGGACTCAAGAGGGAAACAACCCAGACCGCCAGCTAAGGTCCCTAAAATTGGCTAAGTGGGAAACGAAGTGGGAAGGCTAAAACAGTCAGGATGTTGGCTTAGAAGCAGCCATCATTTAAAGAAAGCGTAATAGCTCACTGATCGAGTCGTCCTGCGCGGAAGATGTAACGGGGCTAAGCCAGTTACCGAAGCTGCGGATTTGCAATTTATTGCAAGTGGTAGGAGAGCGTTCTGTAAGCCTGTGAAGGTGCGTTGTAAAGCGTGCTGGAGGTATCAGAAGTGCGAATGCTGACATGAGTAGCGTTAAAGGGGGTGAAAAGCCCCCTCGCCGTAAGCGCAAGGTTTTCTACGCAACGTTCATCGGCGTAGAGTGAGTCGGCCCCTAAGGCGAGGCAGAGATGCGTAGCTGATGGGAAACAGGTCAATATTCCTGTACCGATGTGTAGTGCGATGTGGGGACGGAGAAGGTTAACTCAGCCAACTGTTGGACATGTTGGTTCAAGCTTGTAGTCGTGCCTGGTAGGCAAATCCGCCGGGCTTAGATGAGGAGTGATAACGAGTCTGCTTGCAGACGAAGTGAGTGATACCCTGCTTCCAGGAAAAGCCACTAAGCTTCAGCTACACACGACCGTACCGCAAACCGACACTGGTGCGCGAGATGAGTATTCTAAGGCGCTTGAGAGAACTCAGGAGAAGGAACTCGGCAAATTGACACCGTAACTTCGGAAGAAGGTGTGCCTTTAGTAGGTGAAGTCCCTTGCGGATGGAGCCCAATGAGGTTGCAAAAAATCGGTGGCTGCGACTGTTTATTAAAAACACAGCACTCTGCAAACACGAAAGTGGACGTATAGGGTGTGACGCCTGCCCGGTGCTGGAAGATTAAATGATGGGGTGCAAGCTCTTGATTGAAGTCCCAGTAAACGGCGGCCGTAACTATAACGGTCCTAAGGTAGCGAAATTCCTTGTCGGGTAAGTTCCGACCTGCACGAATGGCGTAACGATGGCCACACTGTCTCCTCCTGAGACTCAGCGAAGTTGAAATGTTTGTGATGATGCAATCTCCCCGCGGAAAGACGGAAAGACCCCATGAACCTTTACTGTAGCTTTGTATTGGACTTTGAACAGATCTGTGTAGGATAGGTGGGAGGCTTTGAAGTAGGGTCGCTAGATCTTATGGAGCCAACGTTGAAATACCACCCTGGTGTGTTTGAGGTTCTAACCTAGGTCCATTATCTGGATCGGGGACAGTGCATGGTAGGCAGTTTGACTGGGGCGGTCTCCTCCCAAAGCGTAACGGAGGAGTTCGAAGGTACGCTAGTTACGGTCGGACATCGTGATGATAGTGCAATGGCATAAGCGTGCTTAACTGCGAGACTGACAAGTCGAGCAGATGCGAAAGCAGGACATAGTGATCCGGTGGTTCTGTATGGAAGGGCCATCGCTCAACGGATAAAAGGTACTCTGGGGATAACAGGCTGATACCGCCCAAGAGTTCATATCGACGGCGGTGTTTGGCACCTCGATGTCGGCTCATCTCATCCTGGGGCTGTAGCCGGTCCCAAGGGTATGGCTGTTCGCCATTTAAAGAGGTACGTGAGCTGGGTTTAAAACGTCGTGAGACAGTTTGGTCCCTATCTTCCGTGGGCGCTGCAGATTTGAGGAAGCCTGCTCCTAGTACGAGAGGACCGGAGTGGACACACCTCTGGTGTATCGGTTGTCACGCCAGTGGCATTGCCGAGTAGCTAAGTGTGGAAGAGATAACCGCTGAAAGCATCTAAGCGGGAAACTCGTTTCAAGATGAGATCTGCCGGGGCCTTGAGCCCCCTGAAGAGTCGTTCAAGACCAGGACGTTGATAGGTCGGGTGTGGAAGCGCAGTAATGCGTTAAGCTAACCGATACTAATTGCTCGTGCGGCTTGACCCTATAACTTTGATGTACGCAAGTACTTCAAGGAAGTTATGCCAAGTTGACGCATTCAAATGACCATCTCAAAGTGAGATGGCGTCGTAAAAGACAAGCTGATTAGCTCTATAAATTGGTTGCCCAGACCTCTGGTCTGGGTGACAACAAGTTATGCCTGACGACCATAGCGACTTGGTACCACTCCTTCCCATCCCGAACAGGACAGTGAAACGAGTCAGCGCCGATGATAGTGCGGATCCCCGTGTGAAAGTAGGTCATCGTCAGGCTATTACACCAAAACACCCCGTCAAGTGGCGGGGTGTTTTTTTTAGTACTGCTCGCAGTGCTAAAAAAAGCAAGAATATGCTCTCGAGTGTACTGATGCACTTAAAAGTGTGTCATAATTGAAGGCTTCGCTGATTGCAGCGGGCTAAGAAATCTGAAAAGATTTCTGATCATTAAAAATTTACAGCCGATAAGCGTGGGCGTTTGAAAGTGATTGCCAAGTTCTTTTGGAACTAGTCGCAAGACTTTAAACGCTCATGAATGAAAAAAGATGTGAAATTCAGAAATGAAGTTCATGTCAATTCCAGTTTATGAGTTGCTCGAAAGAGCGAAAAATCAAGATCGAACTATAGAGTTTGATCCTGGCTCAGATTGAACGCTGGCGGCATGCCTTACACATGCAAGTCGAACGGCAGCACGGGAGCAATCCTGGTGGCGAGTGGCGAACGGGTGAGTAATATATCGGAACGTGCCCAGTCGTGGGGGATAACGTAGCGAAAGCTACGCTAATACCGCATACGATCTATGGATGAAAGCGGGGGATCGCAAGACCTCGCGCGATTGGAGCGGCCGATATCAGATTAGGTAGTTGGTGAGGTAAAGGCTCACCAAGCCGACGATCTGTAGCTGGTCTGAGAGGACGACCAGCCACACTGGGACTGAGACACGGCCCAGACTCCTACGGGAGGCAGCAGTGGGGAATTTTGGACAATGGGCGCAAGCCTGATCCAGCAATGCCGCGTGCAGGATGAAGGCCTTCGGGTTGTAAACTGCTTTTGTACGGAACGAAACGGCGAGCTCTAATACAGTTTGCTAATGACGGTACCGTAAGAATAAGCACCGGCTAACTACGTGCCAGCAGCCGCGGTAATACGTAGGGTGCGAGCGTTAATCGGAATTACTGGGCGTAAAGCGTGCGCAGGCGGTGATGTAAGACAGATGTGAAATGCCCGGGCTCAACCTGGGACCTGCATTTGTGACTGCATCGCTAGAGTACGGTAGAGGGGGATGGAATTCCGCGTGTAGCAGTGAAATGCGTAGATATGCGGAGGAACACCGATGGCGAAGGCAATCCCCTGGACCTGTACTGACGCTCATGCACGAAAGCGTGGGGAGCAAACAGGATTAGATACCCTGGTAGTCCACGCCCTAAACGATGTCAACTGGTTGTTGGGTCTTCACTGACTCAGTAACGAAGCTAACGCGTGAAGTTGACCGCCTGGGGAGTACGGCCGCAAGGTTGAAACTCAAAGGAATTGACGGGGACCCGCACAAGCGGTGGATGATGTGGTTTAATTCGATGCAACGCGAAAAACCTTACCCACCTTTGACATGTACGGAAGTCGCTAGAGATAGCTTCGTGCTCGAAAGAGAGCCGTAACACAGGTGCTGCATGGCTGTCGTCAGCTCGTGTCGTGAGATGTTGGGTTAAGTCCCGCAACGAGCGCAACCCTTGTCATTAGTTGCTACATTCAGTTGGGCACTCTAATGAGACTGCCGGTGACAAACCGGAGGAAGGTGGGGATGACGTCAAGTCCTCATGGCCCTTATAGGTGGGGCTACACACGTCATACAATGGCTGGTACAAAGGGTTGCCAACCCGCGAGGGGGAGCTAATCCCATAAAGCCAGTCGTAGTCCGGATCGCAGTCTGCAACTCGACTGCGTGAAGTCGGAATCGCTAGTAATCGTGGATCAGAATGTCACGGTGAATACGTTCCCGGGTCTTGTACACACCGCCCGTCACACCATGGGAGCGGGTTCTGCCAGAAGTAGTTAGCCTAACCGTAAGGAGGGCGATTACCACGGCAGGGTTCGTGACTGGGGTGAAGTCGTAACAAGGTAGCCGTATCGGAAGGTGCGGCTGGATCACCTCCTTTCTGGAAAACTGCAATCTAATTTGAACGCTCACACTTATCGGTTGTTGGAAGGTTGTCGCTAACGACTCGGGCTTATGCCTGGTCATCAGTGACCGGCTTGGGTCTGTAGCTCAGTTGGTTAGAGCACCGTCTTGATAAGGCGGGGGTCGTTGGTTCGAGACCAACCAGACCCACCATCGTCGTCCAATAAACAGGTAGATATTGGTAGATACGGGGGATTAGCTCAGCTGGGAGAGCACCTGCTTTGCAAGCAGGGGGTCGTCGGTTCGATCCCGTCATCCTCCACCAAACTTCCGATACACATGAAGTCAACACCAAAGTAGCTTTACATTGCTTGCAATGAAGAGGCTGCTTTGTTGTTGATCAAGATCTCTTGATCAACCGGCTGTTCTTTAACAATTTATAGAGTTTAATCAGCGTTGCCAACTTTAAGCTGCGCCAAGGAAACTGCACATTCGTAAAGGTTTAGTGCAGACCGTGCCTTGCGTGGTTGTTGGCAACATATTTGATTGCGTCAAAATGAATATCAAACTTTGTTTGAAATTCGAAAGTAATTAGGCTCACTGTTTGCGAAAGCAAGTGGTGATGTCATTTACGGCATAACGCGACAGGTGAGAGACCTGTCAAACATTCCTTGAAGATGACTGAGATACTCGCAAGAGTGGTCAAAGTTATAGGGTCAAGTGAATAAGAGCATGTGGTGGATGCCTTGGCAATGATAGGCGACGAAGGACGTGATAGCCTGCGATAAGCTTCGGGGAGCTGGCAAATTAGCTTTGATCCGGAGATTTCCGAATGGGGAAACCCACCCTTAGGGGTATCGCATACTGAATACATAGGTATGCGAGGCGAACCGGGTGAACTGAAACATCTCAGTAGCTCGAGGAAAAGACATCAACCGAGATTCCGAAAGTAGTGGCGAGCGAAATCGGAGAAGCCTGCAAGTGATAGCACAAGACATAACGGAACAGCCTGGAAATGCTGGCCATAGCGGGTGATAGCCCCGTACGTGAAATGACCTGTGTGGTACTGAGCTTGCGAAAAGTAGGGCGGGACACGAGAAATCCTGTCTGAATATGGGGGGACCATCCTCCAAGGCTAAATACTCATCATTGACCGATAGTGAACTAGTACCGTGAGGGAAAGGCGAAAAGAACCCCGGGAGGGGAGTGAAATAGATCCTGAAACCGCATGCTTACAAAAAGTAGGAGCCCGCAAGGGTGACTGCGTACCTTTTGTATAATGGGTCAGCGACTTACATTCAGTGGCAAGGTTAACCGAATAGGGAAGCCGTAGAGAAATCGAGTCCGAATAGGGCGTCTAGTCGCTGGGTGTAGACCCGAAACCAAGTGATCTATCCATGGCCAGGATGAAGGTGCCGTAACAGGTACTGGAGGTCCGAACCGACTAGTGTTGCAAAACTAGCGGATGAGCTGTGGATAGGGGTGAAAGGCTAAACAAACTTGGAAATAGCTGGTTCTCTCCGAAAACTATTTAGGTAGTGCCTCAAGTATTACCTGCGGGGGTAGAGCACTGTTTTGGCTAGGGGGTCATGGCGACTTACCAAACCAATGCAAACTCCGAATACCGCAGAGTACAGCTTGGGAGACAGAGCACCGGGTGCTAACGTCCGGACTCAAGAGGGA
>NZ_JAXHNZ010000002.1:1872500-1875000 GCF_034520025.1 Rhodoferax sp. | reverse complement strand
AGCACAAGACATAACGGAACAGCCTGGAAATGCTGGCCATAGCGGGTGATAGCCCCGTACGTGAAATGACCTGTGTGGTACTGAGCTTGCGAAAAGTAGGGCGGGACACGAGAAATCCTGTCTGAATATGGGGGGACCATCCTCCAAGGCTAAATACTCATCATTGACCGATAGTGAACTAGTACCGTGAGGGAAAGGCGAAAAGAACCCCGGGAGGGGAGTGAAATAGATCCTGAAACCGCATGCTTACAAAAAGTAGGAGCCCGCAAGGGTGACTGCGTACCTTTTGTATAATGGGTCAGCGACTTACATTCAGTGGCAAGGTTAACCGAATAGGGAAGCCGTAGAGAAATCGAGTCCGAATAGGGCGTCTAGTCGCTGGGTGTAGACCCGAAACCAAGTGATCTATCCATGGCCAGGATGAAGGTGCCGTAACAGGTACTGGAGGTCCGAACCGACTAGTGTTGCAAAACTAGCGGATGAGCTGTGGATAGGGGTGAAAGGCTAAACAAACTTGGAAATAGCTGGTTCTCTCCGAAAACTATTTAGGTAGTGCCTCAAGTATTACCTGCGGGGGTAGAGCACTGTTTTGGCTAGGGGGTCATGGCGACTTACCAAACCAATGCAAACTCCGAATACCGCAGAGTACAGCTTGGGAGACAGAGCACCGGGTGCTAACGTCCGGACTCAAGAGGGAAACAACCCAGACCGCCAGCTAAGGTCCCTAAAATTGGCTAAGTGGGAAACGAAGTGGGAAGGCTAAAACAGTCAGGATGTTGGCTTAGAAGCAGCCATCATTTAAAGAAAGCGTAATAGCTCACTGATCGAGTCGTCCTGCGCGGAAGATGTAACGGGGCTAAGCCAGTTACCGAAGCTGCGGATTTGCAATTTATTGCAAGTGGTAGGAGAGCGTTCTGTAAGCCTGTGAAGGTGCGTTGTAAAGCGTGCTGGAGGTATCAGAAGTGCGAATGCTGACATGAGTAGCGTTAAAGGGGTGAAAAGCCCCCTCGCCGTAAGCGCAAGGTTTTCTACGCAACGTTCATCGGCGTAGAGTGAGTCGGCCCCTAAGGCGAGGCAGAGATGCGTAGCTGATGGGAAACAGGTCAATATTCCTGTACCGATGTGTAGTGCGATGTGGGGACGGAGAAGGTTAACTCAGCCAACTGTTGGACATGTTGGTTCAAGCTTGTAGTCGTGCCTGGTAGGCAAATCCGCCGGGCTTAGATGAGGAGTGATAACGAGTCTGCTTGCAGACGAAGTGAGTGATACCCTGCTTCCAGGAAAAGCCACTAAGCTTCAGCTACACACGACCGTACCGCAAACCGACACTGGTGCGCGAGATGAGTATTCTAAGGCGCTTGAGAGAACTCAGGAGAAGGAACTCGGCAAATTGACACCGTAACTTCGGAAGAAGGTGTGCCTTTAGTAGGTGAAGTCCCTTGCGGATGGAGCCCAATGAGGTTGCAAAAAATCGGTGGCTGCGACTGTTTATTAAAAACACAGCACTCTGCAAACACGAAAGTGGACGTATAGGGTGTGACGCCTGCCCGGTGCTGGAAGATTAAATGATGGGGTGCAAGCTCTTGATTGAAGTCCCAGTAAACGGCGGCCGTAACTATAACGGTCCTAAGGTAGCGAAATTCCTTGTCGGGTAAGTTCCGACCTGCACGAATGGCGTAACGATGGCCACACTGTCTCCTCCTGAGACTCAGCGAAGTTGAAATGTTTGTGATGATGCAATCTCCCCGCGGAAAGACGGAAAGACCCCATGAACCTTTACTGTAGCTTTGTATTGGACTTTGAACAGATCTGTGTAGGATAGGTGGGAGGCTTTGAAGTAGGGTCGCTAGATCTTATGGAGCCAACGTTGAAATACCACCCTGGTGTGTTTGAGGTTCTAACCTAGGTCCATTATCTGGATCGGGGACAGTGCATGGTAGGCAGTTTGACTGGGGCGGTCTCCTCCCAAAGCGTAACGGAGGAGTTCGAAGGTACGCTAGTTACGGTCGGACATCGTGATGATAGTGCAATGGCATAAGCGTGCTTAACTGCGAGACTGACAAGTCGAGCAGATGCGAAAGCAGGACATAGTGATCCGGTGGTTCTGTATGGAAGGGCCATCGCTCAACGGATAAAAGGTACTCTGGGGATAACAGGCTGATACCGCCCAAGAGTTCATATCGACGGCGGTGTTTGGCACCTCGATGTCGGCTCATCTCATCCTGGGGCTGTAGCCGGTCCCAAGGGTATGGCTGTTCGCCATTTAAAGAGGTACGTGAGCTGGGTTTAAAACGTCGTGAGACAGTTTGGTCCCTATCTTCCGTGGGCGCTGCAGATTTGAGGAAGCCTGCTCCTAGTACGAGAGGACCGGAGTGGACACACCTCTGGTGTATCGGTTGTCACGCCAGTGGCATTGCCGAGTAGCTAAGTGTGGAAGAGATAACCGCTGAAAGCATCTAAGCGGGAAACTCGTTTCAAGATGAGATCTGCCGGGGCCTTG
>NZ_JAXHNZ010000002.1:1867500-1870000 GCF_034520025.1 Rhodoferax sp. | reverse complement strand
AGGGGGTCGTCGGTTCGATCCCGTCATCCTCCACCAAACTTCCGATACACATGAAGTCAACACCAAAGTAGCTTTACATTGCTTGCAATGAAGAGGCTGCTTTGTTGTTGATCAAGATCTCTTGATCAACCGGCTGTTCTTTAACAATTTATAGAGTTTAATCAGCGTTGCCAACTTTAAGCTGCGCCAAGGAAACTGCACATTCGTAAAGGTTTAGTGCAGACCGTGCCTTGCGTGGTTGTTGGCAACATATTTGATTGCGTCAAAATGAATATCAAACTTTGTTTGAAATTCGAAAGTAATTAGGCTCACTGTTTGCGAAAGCAAGTGGTGATGTCATTTACGGCATAACGCGACAGGTGAGAGACCTGTCAAACATTCCTTGAAGATGACTGAGATACTCGCAAGAGTGGTCAAAGTTATAGGGTCAAGTGAATAAGAGCATGTGGTGGATGCCTTGGCAATGATAGGCGACGAAGGACGTGATAGCCTGCGATAAGCTTCGGGGAGCTGGCAAATTAGCTTTGATCCGGAGATTTCCGAATGGGGAAACCCACCCTTAGGGGTATCGCATACTGAATACATAGGTATGCGAGGCGAACCGGGTGAACTGAAACATCTCAGTAGCTCGAGGAAAAGACATCAACCGAGATTCCGAAAGTAGTGGCGAGCGAAATCGGAGAAGCCTGCAAGTGATAGCACAAGACATAACGGAACAGCCTGGAAATGCTGGCCATAGCGGGTGATAGCCCCGTACGTGAAATGACCTGTGTGGTACTGAGCTTGCGAAAAGTAGGGCGGGACACGAGAAATCCTGTCTGAATATGGGGGGACCATCCTCCAAGGCTAAATACTCATCATTGACCGATAGTGAACTAGTACCGTGAGGGAAAGGCGAAAAGAACCCCGGGAGGGGAGTGAAATAGATCCTGAAACCGCATGCTTACAAAAAGTAGGAGCCCGCAAGGGTGACTGCGTACCTTTTGTATAATGGGTCAGCGACTTACATTCAGTGGCAAGGTTAACCGAATAGGGAAGCCGTAGAGAAATCGAGTCCGAATAGGGCGTCTAGTCGCTGGGTGTAGACCCGAAACCAAGTGATCTATCCATGGCCAGGATGAAGGTGCCGTAACAGGTACTGGAGGTCCGAACCGACTAGTGTTGCAAAACTAGCGGATGAGCTGTGGATAGGGGTGAAAGGCTAAACAAACTTGGAAATAGCTGGTTCTCTCCGAAAACTATTTAGGTAGTGCCTCAAGTATTACCTGCGGGGGTAGAGCACTGTTTTGGCTAGGGGGTCATGGCGACTTACCAAACCAATGCAAACTCCGAATACCGCAGAGTACAGCTTGGGAGACAGAGCACCGGGTGCTAACGTCCGGACTCAAGAGGGAAACAACCCAGACCGCCAGCTAAGGTCCCTAAAATTGGCTAAGTGGGAAACGAAGTGGGAAGGCTAAAACAGTCAGGATGTTGGCTTAGAAGCAGCCATCATTTAAAGAAAGCGTAATAGCTCACTGATCGAGTCGTCCTGCGCGGAAGATGTAACGGGGCTAAGCCAGTTACCGAAGCTGCGGATTTGCAATTTATTGCAAGTGGTAGGAGAGCGTTCTGTAAGCCTGTGAAGGTGCGTTGTAAAGCGTGCTGGAGGTATCAGAAGTGCGAATGCTGACATGAGTAGCGTTAAAGGGGGTGAAAAGCCCCCTCGCCGTAAGCGCAAGGTTTTCTACGCAACGTTCATCGGCGTAGAGTGAGTCGGCCCCTAAGGCGAGGCAGAGATGCGTAGCTGATGGGAAACAGGTCAATATTCCTGTACCGATGTGTAGTGCGATGTGGGGACGGAGAAGGTTAACTCAGCCAACTGTTGGACATGTTGGTTCAAGCTTGTAGTCGTGCCTGGTAGGCAAATCCGCCGGGCTTAGATGAGGAGTGATAACGAGTCTGCTTGCAGACGAAGTGAGTGATACCCTGCTTCCAGGAAAAGCCACTAAGCTTCAGCTACACACGACCGTACCGCAAACCGACACTGGTGCGCGAGATGAGTATTCTAAGGCGCTTGAGAGAACTCAGGAGAAGGAACTCGGCAAATTGACACCGTAACTTCGGAAGAAGGTGTGCCTTTAGTAGGTGAAGTCCCTTGCGGATGGAGCCCAATGAGGTTGCAAAAAATCGGTGGCTGCGACTGTTTATTAAAAACACAGCACTCTGCAAACACGAAAGTGGACGTATAGGGTGTGACGCCTGCCCGGTGCTGGAAGATTAAATGATGGGGTGCAAGCTCTTGATTGAAGTCCCAGTAAACGGCGGCCGTAACTATAACGGTCCTAAGGTAGCGAAATTCCTTGTCGGGTAAGTTCCGACCTGCACGAATGGCGTAACGATGGCCACACTGTCTCCTCCTGAGACTCAGCGAAGTTGAAATGTTTGTGATGATGCAATCTCCCCGCGGAAAGACGGAAAGACCCCATGAACCTTTACTGTAGCTTTGTATTGGACTTTG
>NZ_JAXHNZ010000002.1:0-1862500 GCF_034520025.1 Rhodoferax sp. | reverse complement strand
CAATATTCCTGTACCGATGTGTAGTGCGATGTGGGGACGGAGAAGGTTAACTCAGCCAACTGTTGGACATGTTGGTTCAAGCTTGTAGTCGTGCCTGGTAGGCAAATCCGCCGGGCTTAGATGAGGAGTGATAACGAGTCTGCTTGCAGACGAAGTGAGTGATACCCTGCTTCCAGGAAAAGCCACTAAGCTTCAGCTACACACGACCGTACCGCAAACCGACACTGGTGCGCGAGATGAGTATTCTAAGGCGCTTGAGAGAACTCAGGAGAAGGAACTCGGCAAATTGACACCGTAACTTCGGAAGAAGGTGTGCCTTTAGTAGGTGAAGTCCCTTGCGGATGGAGCCCAATGAGGTTGCAAAAAATCGGTGGCTGCGACTGTTTATTAAAAACACAGCACTCTGCAAACACGAAAGTGGACGTATAGGGTGTGACGCCTGCCCGGTGCTGGAAGATTAAATGATGGGGTGCAAGCTCTTGATTGAAGTCCCAGTAAACGGCGGCCGTAACTATAACGGTCCTAAGGTAGCGAAATTCCTTGTCGGGTAAGTTCCGACCTGCACGAATGGCGTAACGATGGCCACACTGTCTCCTCCTGAGACTCAGCGAAGTTGAAATGTTTGTGATGATGCAATCTCCCCGCGGAAAGACGGAAAGACCCCATGAACCTTTACTGTAGCTTTGTATTGGACTTTGAACAGATCTGTGTAGGATAGGTGGGAGGCTTTGAAGTAGGGTCGCTAGATCTTATGGAGCCAACGTTGAAATACCACCCTGGTGTGTTTGAGGTTCTAACCTAGGTCCATTATCTGGATCGGGGACAGTGCATGGTAGGCAGTTTGACTGGGGCGGTCTCCTCCCAAAGCGTAACGGAGGAGTTCGAAGGTACGCTAGTTACGGTCGGACATCGTGATGATAGTGCAATGGCATAAGCGTGCTTAACTGCGAGACTGACAAGTCGAGCAGATGCGAAAGCAGGACATAGTGATCCGGTGGTTCTGTATGGAAGGGCCATCGCTCAACGGATAAAAGGTACTCTGGGGATAACAGGCTGATACCGCCCAAGAGTTCATATCGACGGCGGTGTTTGGCACCTCGATGTCGGCTCATCTCATCCTGGGGCTGTAGCCGGTCCCAAGGGTATGGCTGTTCGCCATTTAAAGAGGTACGTGAGCTGGGTTTAAAACGTCGTGAGACAGTTTGGTCCCTATCTTCCGTGGGCGCTGCAGATTTGAGGAAGCCTGCTCCTAGTACGAGAGGACCGGAGTGGACACACCTCTGGTGTATCGGTTGTCACGCCAGTGGCATTGCCGAGTAGCTAAGTGTGGAAGAGATAACCGCTGAAAGCATCTAAGCGGGAAACTCGTTTCAAGATGAGATCTGCCGGGGCCTTGAGCCCCCTGAAGAGTCGTTCAAGACCAGGACGTTGATAGGTCGGGTGTGGAAGCGCAGTAATGCGTTAAGCTAACCGATACTAATTGCTCGTGCGGCTTGACCCTATAACTTTGATGTACGCAAGTACTTCAAGGAAGTTATGCCAAGTTGACGCATTCAAATGACCATCTCAAAGTGAGATGGCGTCGTAAAAGACAAGCTGATTAGCTCTATAAATTGGTTGCCCAGACCTCTGGTCTGGGTGACAACAAGTTATGCCTGACGACCATAGCGACTTGGTACCACTCCTTCCCATCCCGAACAGGACAGTGAAACGAGTCAGCGCCGATGATAGTGCGGATCCCCGTGTGAAAGTAGGTCATCGTCAGGCTATTACAGCCGAAGAAACCCCACCAGTGATGGTGGGGTTTTTTTTCGCCTGTGGTTTTTGATGTGTCACTGGGAACCATCTAGTCTCCTTATCCATGCCGATTCTCGTTCCGCGATCGTGTTGAGAAAGTGGGCCGTGCAGCCTTTCAGCTGAGCAAGTCCACTAAACGTCTCAAAGCCCTTTTCCAAAAGGCTTTGAAGTGCTGACAGATTCGCTGCGCGAGCGGGTAGGCGCATCGCCCTTAGGGTAAATCTAACCCCGCGCATGGTCGTTATGCGGTCCAGCCTATTGCCTAATTCCAATACCATTTCTAGTTGTTGCGTTCTCTGTGCTGAAAGTCCGCTCGTACGCCAGGCTACCGCATAGGTCCCGCTATCCAACGGCATTTGGCTAGGTCTGTAGCCCAATGATTCCATAGCTTCGGCCATTCTTGTGTCTAGCAGTTCGGTCAGCGCGTGGAGTTCAGCGAGGTCTACGGCCATCTCAAGGATGTTCCTTGGAAACATCCGCTCGACAGACGCCGCAATGCGTTCAAACTGTCGATCACGTTGCGAGAAGTCTTTATCCCCATAGATCTCTTTGAGAAAAAAATCACAAGGAGGGCCATACACCTCACTAGCGAGCAGGTCGTGGTAAGTGTGTTCAAAGCGCTTGCTTTGAAATGCTTTCAGCGCACGCAGAGTCACGCCGCGTGATCGGTGAGATTCGTTAGAGCTACGAAGTAGCGCGACCTCATGAAATGCCCGGTGTATCTCTTCGGCGCCTGCATGTTTTTTCATGCTGTCCATCTTAGGAAGGCTTGACGCTTGAAAACCTCACTAAATCCGAATTAAAGCCCTTGCTCTACGAAAATCAAGGGAAAACCCTTACAGTCAGTGGCATGTACCACCCAAGGAATTACGACAAAAGATCACCGGTGGCCGAAAATTCAGGTGCTGTGCGTGCAGCAAAAGAGACAGGCATAGCGGTCAGCATACGAGCTTTGGGTCCTAATCACCGCGAGCGCTTAAGGAAGCATCTGTTAGCGCTGGAGACTGCAGATCGTTTCCTACGGTTTGGCTACGTCGCCACCGACCAACAGATTTCTGCGTATGTTGATCGCTTGGACTTTATCAACGATGCTGTATTTGGGGTCTTTAATCGCCGACTTCACATTGTTGCAATGGCGCACTTGGCTATCTGTAACTCCCCGAATGGTCCCCCAGTAGGCGATTTCGGCGTTTCAGTGGCCCCGTCGCTACGGGGTCATGGAATTGGCGGCAGGCTCTACGAGAGAGCCGCTTTGCACGCTTGCAATGAGGGTGTCGAGGTGCTTCAGATACAAGCACTCGCCGAAAATGGCGCTATGCTGGCGATAGCCCGCAAGCGGGGTGCGACCGTACACCGGCAAGGTTCAGAATCAGAGGCCTATCTGAAGCTGCCCCATCCTGATCTCGAGTCACGGTTGCGTGAGTTGGCAGGAGAGTATTTGGCGGGTTTGCACTACAGCCTCGTGGCCCAAAGCCGTATCTGGGTGGAAATGTTAAAGGGCTTTCAGAGCGTACGCAGCCGGGCCATTGCCGCTGCAAAAATATGTTCGCCTTAGTGCTTACGTGGGTCGGATCCTAAGATCCGCTATCCTTGAGGCTTCGAAACCACCGCCCGAAATGGGCAAACCCTAGTGTCTGATCCGCATCCAGCGCGCCATCTCGAACGAGAGGACAAGCGCACCCTTCTCCAGAAACTCGCCGAATTCCTCCACCCCGGGCCAGATTCCACTGCGGAATTGATTGAGACACTGGCGGAGGCGGAAGACAATAACATCATCGGCGCTGAGTCGCGAGTCATGCTAGAGGGCGTTATCCGGATGGCAGACATGACCGCGGGCGACGTGATGGTTCCTGCGACCCGCATGGACCTGCTGGACATTCACGCTACGCCGGATGAGCTGATGCACAAGGTCATAGATACCGCACACTCGCGCTTCCCTGTTTACGACGGTGAGCGCGAGAACATCATTGGCATTCTGATGGCCAAAGACCTGCTTAAGCTGCAGCGCGCGCCCGAGCTCAACATCCGTGCCCTCTTGCGTCCCGCCGTTTTCGTTCCGGAGTCCAAAGGGTTGAACGACCTCTTGCGCGACTTCAGGGGCAACCGCAATCACTTGGCCATCGTGATCGATGAGTTCGGCCGTGTCGCTGGCCTCATCACGATTGAAGACGTGCTCGAACAAATCGTCGGGGAAATTGAAGACGAATTCGATATCGCCGAGGACGAAGGCGATATTTTTGCACTGGCCGATCAGACTTACCGGGTAAGTGGAGACACCACACTCGAACGCATCAATGAGGCGTTTTCCCTCACCATGCGGGGAGAAGACCCTGAGGACGACTTTGACACCATCGGCGGCCTGATTGCCCACGAAATGGGCCACGTGCCTAAACGCGGAGAGCGCTACAGCCTGTGTGGACTCGACTTTACCGTGCTGCACACCAAAGGTGGCGCGGTGAAGTGGTTCAAGGTTTCACATACGCCAGCACCTGGCATCACTGACTGATGCCGTTCGTACGCCGAGGCCAGCGCCGACTGGATGCGCCTCCTTGGATGACGTTTGCTATTCTATTTATAGCGGCATGCGCGCAATCTATGAGCGCTAGCTGGCCAATTGATGCATATTTCTCAAAGGGGCAGCTCTTTTGGTGGATGCAGCCCATTGCTCTGGCTATTTTGGTTTTGACAGCGACACAGGCGCGAAGTCCGAAAGCAGCCGCCCTATCGGCGTGGTGGTTCACCACCGTATGGCTCAGCACCACTTTCTGGTGGTTGTATGTGGCGATGCACACTTATGGCGGCTTGCCATCGCTGCTGGCCGTAATCGCAGTGGTCTCGTTGGCAGCGGCGTTAGCCACTTACTACGCAGGCGCAGTCTGGGCTTGGCGTCGCTGGGCACTGGGGACTAACTGGGGCGCGACTGTAGGCTTTGCGGCCCTTTGGCTCATGGCTGAAATGGCGCGCGGCACTTGGCTCACGGGCTTTGGCTGGGGCGCTATCGGATACGCGCATCTCGACGGCCCGCTGGCTTTCTTCTTGCCTTGGGTTGGAAGCTATGGCGTCAGCGCCTTGGCAGCCGCTTGGGCCGCTTCACTGGCTGTCGCCGTGGCGCGTCGTCAGATAGCACCTGCGGTGTGGGTTAGCGTGCTCTTGATGGCGCCCACGCTGCTACCTGCAGGCGCGAACCAGTGGACTACGCCTACCGGCACTCTGCAGGTCACTCTCTTGCAAGGGAATATTCCCCAAGACGAAAAGTTCGAAACCGGCAGCGGCGTGCCACTCGCGTTGCAGTGGTACCGCGACGCCTTGCTGCAAGCCGAGGGCGATTTGGTCGTCGCACCAGAAACAGCTATTCCACTTTTGCCCCAACAGCTCCCCGAGGGTTACTGGGCCAGCTTAAGCAGCAAGTTCGAGACCTCGGCGCAAGCAGCCCTCGTCGGTATACCGCTAGGGAGCTTCCAGGCGGGCTACACCAACTCGGTGGTCGCGCTCGCCGCCGGTGAAACTGGCTGGCAATACGACAAACACCATTTGGTACCCTTCGGAGAGTTCATTCCGCCGCTGTTCAAGTGGTTTACCCGGCTGATGAATATTCCGCTTGGTGATTTCAACCGTGGCCCGCTCGGGCAGCCCTCTTTGACCGTGAAGGGCGAACGGATCGCCCCGAATATTTGCTATGAGGACTTGTACGGCGAAGAACTCGCGACCCGGTTTACCGATGCCGCGCTTGCACCCACTGTGTTTGCCAATGTAAGTAACCTCGGTTGGTTTAATCGCAGCGTGGCGCTGGATCAGCACCTCCACATTTCACGCGCACGCGCTCTCGAGTTTCAGCGCCCGTTTGTGCGGGCCACCAATACCGGCGCGACAGCTGTATTGAGTCACGAGGGTGTTGTCCAACACCTGTTGCCACCCCAGACCCGCGGAGTGCTGCGAGGTGAGGTTCAAGGCCGAAGCGGCACCACCCCTTTTGCGTGGTGGGCCTCCCGATACGGCCTGTGGCCCTTGTGGCTGATCGCGCTGGCTGTATCGGTCGTCTTGTGGCGGCAACGCGACTCCAATCCCCCTTCCTGATAACACCCTCGCTCCTGCGGTCACCCCGTAAAATGCGTGGTTTACTTGACTGCCTGCCCTGCACCGGCTCTTGCCGGAGATCGCTCTCACACCATGCTCACTTTTCAGCAAATTATTCTTCGCCTCCAGGACTACTGGGATCGCCAGGGTTGCGCGCTCTTGCAGCCCTATGACATGGAAGTCGGTGCCGGGACCTCACACACGGCCACCTTCTTGCGCGCCATCGGCCCTGAACCATGGAAAGCCGCCTATGTGCAACCCAGCCGCCGGCCGAAAGACGGCCGCTATGGCGAGAACCCCAACCGCTTGCAGCACTACTACCAGTACCAGGTGGTGTTGAAGCCTGCACCGGCCAATATTTTGGAGCTCTACCTCGGCTCTTTGGAAGCCTTGGGTTTTGATCTAAAGAAAAACGACATCCGCTTTGTCGAAGACGACTGGGAAAACCCCACACTGGGCGCATGGGGCCTGGGGTGGGAGGTCTGGCTCAACGGCATGGAAGTCACCCAGTTCACCTATTTCCAGCAAGTGGGTGGCATTGATTGCAAGCCCGCTACGGGTGAGATCACTTACGGTCTGGAGCGCTTGGCCATGTATCTGCAAGGCGTCGACAACGTCTACAACCTGCAGTGGACTGACACGCTGAAGTACGGCGACGTGTACCACCAGAACGAAGTCGAGCAATCCACCTACAACTTCGAGCACAGCGACGCCGACTTTTTGTTCACTGCGTTCAACGCGCACGAAAAGCAAGCCAAATACCTGATCGAACAGCAACTGGCTTTGCCTGCCTATGAGCAAGTGCTCAAAGCCGCGCACAGCTTCAACCTGCTGGACGCCCGGGGCGCAATCAGCGTGACTGAGCGCGCAGCGTATATCGGTCGCATCCGCAATCTGGCGCGCAGCGTGGCGCAGTCTTACTACGAGAGCCGGGAGCGTTTGGGCTTTCCGATGGCGCCGCGCGAGTGGATTGAACAGATGCCCAAGAAGGCCGCGTAAGCGCACGGAGAAACTAAGACATGACAACAAAAAACCTTCTGGTCGAACTGTTTGTAGAAGAGCTGCCACCAAAGGCGCTGAAGAAATTGGGCGAAGCGTTCGCCACGGTGCTGGCCGACTCGCTCAAGACACAAGGTCTGGTAGCCGCGGATGCTGCCGTGACACACTTCGCATCTCCGCGTCGTTTGGCTGTACATGTGGCTGCGGTGTCGGCTCAAGCGGCCGACAAAGCTGTCTCGCAAAAGCTGATGCCCGTGGCCGTGGGCCTTGATGCATCCGGCAACGCAACCCCCGCCTTGCTCAAAAAATTGCAAGCCCTGGGCGCCGATGCCAGCGCGGTTTCTACCCTCAAGCGCGCCGTGGACGGTAAGGCGGAAGCCTTGTTCTACGACAGCATGGTCACCGGAGTCACCTTGGTGGACGGCCTGCAAAAGGCACTGCTGGAGAGTATTGCCAAGTTGCCTATCCCCAAGGTTATGAGCTACCAGCTGCAAAGCGGCTGCGAGTTGCCCGGCTGGACCAGTGTGAGCTTTGTGCGCCCAGCGCACGGCTTGGTGGCTTTGCACGGCAGCGATGTGGTGCCGGTGCAAGCCCTCGGTCTGCACGCCGGCAATCACACCGAAGGCCATCGCTTTGAAGCTACGGTGTCGCCCGTAGTGATTACCGATGCCGACGCCTATGCCGCTACTTTGGCCAAAGATGGCGCGGTGATTGCCAGCTTTGCAGAGCGCCGCGCCGACATCGTTCGCCAGCTGGACGCTGCGGCCGCCAAGGTGGGTGGGAACTGCAAACCCATCGAAGATGCTGCCTTGCTGGACGAAGTGACCGCCCTCGTGGAGCGCCCCCATGTGCTGATTTGCGAATTCGAGGCCCAATTCCTCGACGTCCCGCAGGAGTGCCTGATTTTGACCATGAAGGCCAACCAGAAGTACTTTCCGCTGCTGGACGCCGCCGGCAAGCTCACCAACAAGTTTTTGGTGGTGAGCAACATCAACCCCGATGACGCCAGCTTGGTGATTGGCGGCAACGAGCGCGTGGTGCGCCCCCGTTTGGCCGATGCCAAGTTCTTCTTCGACCAGGACCGTAAAAAGACGCTCGCCTCCCGCGTGGACGGTCTGGGCAAGGTCGTGTATCACAACAAGCTCGGCACCCAAGGCGAGCGCGTGGAGCGTGTGCGCGCAATTGCCAAGGCCATTGCAGCCCAACTGGGCGATGCAACACTGGTGGATCAAGCCGACCAGGCCGCGCAATTGGCCAAGACGGATCTGGTCACCGACATGGTGGGCGAATTTCCCGAGTTGCAAGGCATCATGGGTGGCTACTACGCCTTGAACGATGGCTTGGGTGAGACCGTCGCCCATGCGATCGAAGACCATTACAAGCCCCGCTTTGCGGGTGATGCGCTGCCCCGCAACACCGCGGGTGTGGTGGTCGCGTTGGCAGACAAGCTGGAAACCCTGGTCGGCATGTTCGGCATCGGCAACCTGCCGACCGGGGACAAAGACCCGTTCGCCCTGCGCCGTCACGCGCTGGGTGTGATCCGCATGTTGGTCGAAAAAGACTTGCCGCTCGGATTGGATATTGCTCTCGGAGCAGCTTGGGCTGTTTACGAGGATGAGTCCATCCAAGTTGCGTGGAGCAAAGCGCAAGCGGATGCCGCGTCTCAGTCCATGAAGGGCGACGGTGGTGACCGGGTAGTAGCTTATGGTCATTCCAAGCGTTTCGCTGACGAATCCTCGCGTGCTGCTTTGGTGGACTTCATGTTCGACCGCTTGGCCGGCTCCCTGCGTGAGCAGGGCTACAGTGCCCAAGAGGTAGATGCTGTGTTGGCCCTCAAGCCCCAGCGTCTGGGTGATGTCGCCAAGCGCCTGACCGCAGTGCGCGCCTTTGCGGCCTTGCCCGAAAGCGCTGCGTTGGCCGCAGCCAACAAGCGCATCAGCAACATCCTTAAAAAGACCGACGATGTGGACGCACTCGTGAGCGAGGTGTTGTTGCAAGAAGCAGCCGAAAAGGCGCTGTTCGCAGCCATGCAAACCGTGCTGCCCCAGGCCCAGAGCCAGTGGCAAGCTGGTGACTACACCGCCTCGCTGCAGTCTTTGGCAGCTTTGCGCCTGCCGGTTGACGCCTTCTTTGAAGATGTCATGGTCAACGCAGAACAGCTCGATCTGCGTCTGAACCGCTTGGGCCTGCTCAAGAGCCTGCACGTGGCGATGAACCGCGTGGCCGACCTGTCCAAGCTCGCGGCCTGACCGAAAGCGCTGTATGAAACTCTGCATTCTCGACCGCGACGGCACCATCAACGAAGACAGTGCGGAGTTTGTGAAGAGCTCTCACGAGTGGCGCCCCTTGCCGGGCGCTTTAGAGGCCATCGCCAAACTCAACCATGCGGGTTGGCGTGTGGTGGTGGCGACCAACCAAAGCGGCCTGGGGCGGGGCTTGTTTGACGTGGTGTCGCTCAACGCCATGCACGCCAAAATGCACACCATGCTGGCAGCGGTGGGGGGCAAAGTGGACGCCATTTTTTATTGCCCCCATGCACCCGACGACAACTGTCGCTGCCGCAAACCCGAGCCAGGCTTGTTTGAGCAGATCGGCGAGCGCTTCGGTGTTGACTTGCATGGCGTGCCAGGCGTGGGCGACTCGGCTCGCGACCTGATTGCCGGTGCTGCGGTCGGCTGCGAGCCCCACCTAGTACTGACCGGCAAAGCCGCCGCGCTGCGCGGTCGGCCACTGCCCGACAACTACCCGCCGGGCACCCGCGTCCATGACGATCTGATGGCTTTTGCCGATTACCTGGTAACCCGAACATGAGCGGCATGCCCCCCGTTGTATCTATCCCCACACACAAAAAGCCCAACTGGCTGATTGCTGTGTTGCGGTCGTGCCTGCACATGCTGTGGATGTTGGTGACCGTGATCCCCTGGGGCATCATCATGGTGGTCGCCTCGATCCGGGTGCGCGGCAAGCCGCTGTGGTGGATGGCGGTGCGCTGGCTGGGCTGGGCGATTGGCGGTGCCCGCGTGCTGCTGGGTATCCGCACCCGCGTGATCGGTTGGGAAAACCTGCCCACCGGAGACACCGCGCCGGCCATTTTGCTGGTGAAGCATCAGTCAACGTTCGAGACGTTTTTGATGCCCACCTTGATGCCGCACCCGCTGGCCTATGTGTTCAAAAAAGAACTGCTTTATGTGCCGTTTTTTGGATGGGCCATGGGGCGTTTGGACATGATCCACATAGACCGCAGCCAGCGTGCCGAGTCTTTCAGTAAAGTGGTGGAGCAGGGCAAACGCCTGTTGGAGCAAGGTATCTGGGTCATTATGTTTCCCGAGGGCACCCGGATCCCGCGTGGACAGGTGGGCAACTACAAGCTGGGCGGCACCCGCCTCGCCGTGGCAACCGGCGCGCCGGTGATTCCGGTCGCCGTGACCAGCGCCAAATGCTGGCCCCGCAAAGCCTTCATCAAAACCCCCGGCGTAGTGGAAGTGTCGATTGGAAGACCCATTCCCAGCGAAGGCCGTGACCCCAAAGATTTGATGCAGGAAGTACAAACTTGGATCGAGGCTGAAATGCGCCGCCTGGACCCCGAGGCTTACCCAGCCAAAGACTGAAGCAGGTCCGCGCCATGCATCCGCTGCTGCGCTTTACGCTCGATCTTTTTGAGCCTTTTGAGGCTCCCGCCCCGGTAAATACTGCGCCTATAGCTCCTAAAAGAGTAGCAAAAAGACGCTCGCCCGTCGCTGCCCCTGATTCGGCGGCCGGCGTAGTGACGGGGGCACCCCCAGTAGAGCGGGGGCCCTTTGAGCCCGGTCAGCCGATTGCCCAAGCTATCCAGGTTGTCCACTACAGCCACCCGCAGGCCAGTCGCGAAGTACGGCTCGACGGTGCGGTGGTGCGCTACGCCTTTGCCCGAGGCAAGCGCCGAACCATCGGTTTCTCTGTCGGGCCTGATGGCTTGGCGGTGCGGGCGCCCCGCTGGACGCCGTTGTATGAAGTAGACGCGGCGCTGCAAGAAAAGGCCGAGTGGATCCTGCGCAAACTGCGCGAAACCCGCGAACGCACCACCCGCCAGCAAGAAGCGCAAATTGAATGGGCGCAGGGTGCCGAGTTTCCGTACCTCGGGGTGCCGGTGCGCATTGCGCTGGATTCTGCACATGCGTTCACCGCCAAAGGTGCTGCGCTGGATGCGCAGGCAGACGACGCGGGTGTGCGCAGTTTGCGGGTCGCTCTGCCGCAAACGGCCACAGCAGCGCAAATCCGCGATGCGGTGCAGGCCTGGCTGATGCGAGAGGCCAAGGCCTTGTTTTTGCAGCGTCTGGAGTACTTTGCGCCGCAGTTGCAAGTGCAATGGAAAAAACTCAGCCTGAGCAATGCGGGCACCCGCTGGGGCAGTGCTAAAAGCGATGGCTCCATTCGCCTCAACTGGCGCTTGATTCATTTCAGGCTGCCGGTCATCGACTACGTGGTGGCCCACGAGTTGAGCCACTTGCGAGTCATGGACCACAGCCCCCGCTTCTGGGACACGGTGCGCACCGTCGTGCCTGATTACGCTGAGCTACGCCACACCCTCAAGGACCCGGCAATACCCAAGTGGTGAGGCCCTGAGCCGCCCCTGCGGGCTTGCGGCTCTCCGGTGTGGAATCTTTTGATTCATAATTGACGTTTACGTAAACGTCAACTTTCTACGGCCCGGCCGTAGCTGTACCGCACCATGAGCACCACCTTCAGTATCAGCGACCTGGCCAAAGAGTTCGACCTGACCACCCGCGCTATCCGCTTCTACGAGGACTTGGGGCTTTTGCAGCCCGAGCGCACGGGCCCCGGCGGGCGCAACCGGGTGTACAGCGGGCGGGATCGTACCCGCCTCAAGCTCACCCTGCGGGCCAAGCGCCTGGGCCTGAGCCTGACCGAGGCCAAAGACATCATCGAGATGTACGACAGCCCGCGCGACACCGGCGCGCAGTTGCAAAAGTTTCTGGACGTGTTGGCCGCCCACCGCAAACAGGTCGAAGAGCAAATGGCAGACCTGCAGGCCAACCTCGATGAGATCAAAGTTCACCAGCGTGAGGCCAAGGCGCTGCTGGCTAAAAGCGAGGCCCACGCCGACAAGGTCTCCGGCAAGCCGGGCTCCAAGACAAGTAATAAAGCCCCTGTGAAACCAGCCCACAAACCGGCTGCCAAAGTGCCAGGCAAAGCGACTGGCAAAAAAACCGCACAGGCCTGAGCGCTGTGCCGCGCGTCATCGCGCCGACTCATAACCCCATTACAACGAGGAGACCACCATGAGCAACCTGCCCGGACTGAACTACCAACTCAGCGAAGACATTGACGCCCTGCGCGATGCCGTGCGCGAGTTCGCCCAAGCCGAAATCGCCCCCCGCGCCGCGGAGATCGACCGCAGCGACCAGTTCCCCATGGACTTGTGGCGCAAGATGGGTGACCTGGGTGTGCTCGGCATCACCGTGGGTGAGGAATATGGCGGCGCCAACATGGGCTACCTCGCCCACATGGTGGCCATGGAAGAAATCAGCCGCGCCAGCGCGTCGGTGGGCCTGAGCTATGGCGCGCACAGCAACCTGTGCGTGAACCAGATCAAGCGCAACGGCACGCCCGAGCAGCGGGCCAAGTACCTGCCCAAACTCATCACCGGTGAGCACGTGGGTGCCCTGGCCATGAGCGAACCGGGCGCCGGCAGCGATGTGCTGAGCATGAAGCTCAAGGCCGAAGACAAAGGCGGCTACTACCTGCTCAATGGCAACAAGATGTGGATCACCAACGGCCCGGATGCCGACACCCTGGTCGTCTACGCCAAGAGCGAGCCCGAGCTGGGTGCACGCGGGGTGACCGCCTTCCTGATCGAGAAGTCCATGCCTGGCTTCAGCATCGCTCAGAAATTGGACAAGCTTGGCATGCGTGGTAGCCACACCGGCGAGCTGGTATTCAACAACGTGGAAGTGCCGCTTGCCAACGTGCTGGGGCAGGTCAATGGCGGCGCCAAGGTGCTGATGAGCGGCTTGGACTATGAGCGCGCGGTGCTCTCTGGCGGGCCGCTGGGCATCATGCAGGCGGTGATGGACAACGTGGTGCCCTACATCCACGACCGCAAGCAGTTCGGCCAAAGCATCGGCGAGTTTCAGCTGATTCAGGGCAAGGTGGCTGATATGTACACCGTGCTGCAGGCCGGCCGGGCCTTCGCTTACACAGTGGCGAAAAACCTGGACTTGTTGGGCGTCGAGCATGTGCGCCAGGTCCGCAAAGACTGCGCTTCGGTCATTTTGTGGACCGCTGAAAAAGCCACCTGGATGGCGGGCGAGGGTGTGCAGATTTTTGGTGGCAACGGCTACATCAACGAGTACCCACTGGGGCGCTTGTGGCGCGACGCCAAGCTCTATGAAATCGGAGCGGGTACCAGCGAGATCCGCCGCATGCTCATAGGACGGGAGCTGTTCGCTGAGACAATGTAGGGGCTATGAAACATGCCATTGCCCGTACCCTGACCCTTTTACTCAACGGCAGCCTGCGCGGCCTGATGCGCGCCTGGGTGCTCATCGTGCCCTTGGTGGTGGCGTTGAGTGTGGTTCGGTGGGGGCAACTGGCGTATTTTTGGCCACAAGACTTTCACGCCGCGGGTGCAGACCTCGCCGCGGTCGCATTGCAAGGCTTCCGCTTCGACCTGAAGGTTAGTGCAATCGCGGGTTTTTTGCTGTTGTTGGTGTTGCCTTGGGCGCCCTCTGCGTTGTACCGGCGCCTGGTGACGGGGTTGGTGTTGCTGTTTGTGTTTCTCGGCTTCATCAACCTTCATTACTTTGGCTTTTACAAAACGCCGATCGATTCGGTCGTCTTTGGTCTGTTTGAGGATGACACCGCAGCGGTGCTTCAAACCATTTGGCACGATTTCCCGATTGTTGGTACGTTGATCGCGGTAGCCGTAACCACGGTGCTGGGCATAGCGGTTCACCGCATGGCCGCGCACGCTGTGCAACCGGACACCGTCTTGCAGCACCGCAGCGTTGGGTTGCGGCTGGTGGTGGTGGCGGTGGCGTTGCTGGCATTGTTGTTTGCAGGCAAGGGCACCCTCCGGCAAATGGCACTACAGCGCCAGCACCTTACAGTGACCACTTCGCAGTTCTTGAATGACATGGTGCCCAATGGCGTCATCGCACTCAAATACGCATGGGACAACCGGCGCCAATCGCAGAACTTGTCGGATCCGCTGGTGGGTCTCAAGGCGCTGGGCTTTGACTCGCCACAGGCCGCAGCACAGGTGCTGGGCCTGCCCCATGCTACCGAGGCCGAGGTGCGTGACGCCCTCTACCGCCACGACCCGTTGCCTGCCACCACCGCGAAAAAAAATCTGGTGTTCTTTTTGATGGAGTCCTGGAGCGCGGAGCCCATGCTTTACCAGAGTCCCACTTTCGATGTGCTGGGTCGCATGGCACCCACCCTGGATAAAGCCTGCCATTTCAGCAATTTCGAGTCGGCGCAGCCCGGCACCCACCCGTCGCTGGAAGCCATTTTGTTTTCCTCGCCCATCACCCCGCTCACTATGGGCGATGCCGGTCGCAAGCCCTTGCCCTGGGGCGTGGCGCAGGTAGCCAAGCAGGCGGGTTATGACACTTTGTTTGTGACCTCGGCCCGATCCGGCTGGCGCGACCTGAACCGGGTGTTAAAAGTTCAGGGTTTTGACGAGGTCATTGATGCCAACAACCTGAAGGCCGACTACCCCGAGGCCACGGTAGGCCTGTGGGGCGTGTGGGACAGCTTCGTCTACCGCTACCTTGAAAAGCGCATGGCTGCCCAACCCAAGAATAAGCCCTTGTTCGTGTTCGTGCTCACGGCGACCAACCACCCGCCTTACGACTTGCCCGCCGACTACCAACGGGTGCCTTTGGACATGGCGCAATGGAAGGGCGAAACCAGCGAGGCCACCTTGGTGCCCAACCTCGACACCTACCGCTACGCACACGACCTGCTGGGCGCTTTTGTGCAGACCGTGCAACAAGGCCCGCTCAAGGAGAACACCATCGTGGCGGCCACGGGCGACCACAACGTCCGCTCTTTCGGGGTCTATGCCGATGCCAAGCGCCGCTACCTCATGCGGCAGGTACCCTTTGTCATCTGGGGCGACAAGCTGCAGTGCGGCAACCAGCTGACGCAGCCCGCCAGCCACCGGGACATGTTCAACACCCTGTTCCCCTTGGCTGGCATTGAGGGCGGCTATGTGAACTCGGGCCGCAATCTGCTCAAGCCGCTGCCGGCGCAACCCGACCCCATGAATGCGCCGCGCGGCCTGTTTTTTACCGGCGAGGCGCGCAACGCCCGGGGTATGTGGCAGCTGGGCAACCCTAAGTCTTTTGTGTGCACCGCGGCCACGCCGCCGGCGCAATGTGAATTCAACGCGCTCGACGATCAGCAGGAACGTGCCCGGTACGGACTCCTCGACTGGAATGTGCGCATCTCTCTTCAGAAATAATCACGGCTATGACAGACAAACTCAACGACCTTTTTTCCCGCAACCGCACGTGGGCGGCGGAGATGGAGCGCACGCGCCCCGGCTTTTTTACCGGACTGGCTAACCAGCAAAAGCCCAAGTACATGTGGATCGGCTGCTCCGACAGCCGCGTCCCTGCCAACGAAATCATCGGCTTGGCACCGGGCGAAATTTTTGTGCACCGTAACGTAGCCAACGTGGTGGTGCACTCCGACCTGAATGCTTTGTCTACCATCCAGTTCGCGGTGGAGCGGCTCAAGGTCAAGCACGTCATGGTCGTGGGCCACTACGGCTGCTCGGGCGTGCAAGCAGCACTCGAAGGCGCCCGCATCGGCCTCGCCGACAACTGGCTGCGCCATATTCAAGACGTGCGGGACCGCCATCGCGATGTGCTCGACCTGATCCCCGAACACGGCAAGGCGGCGGCCCTGTGTGAGCTCAATGTAGTCGAGCAAGTGGTCAATGTGGCCCAGAGCACCGTGCTGCAAGACGCTTGGGCCGCCGGGCAGGAAGTGACCCTGCATGGCTGGGTGTACGGCGTGCACGACGGCCTGGTGCAGGACCTGCACATGACGGTAGGCCGCGAGGACAACCTCGATGCGCTGTACCGCGAAGCCATCTCCGGTGTGCGCTTGATGCCGCGCCACGCGCGTTAGGCATCAAATCGAACTCTAGCCCTCGTGGAATATGCGCGGGTAGCTATCAAAAACATAGTGAGCGTTGCGCATGTTCCCCACCCGGCTTGACTCTTCGGTTGCCTACGACATCGCCCGCGCGCTGCTCGATGGCTTCAACCGCCACTACCAACTCTTCCGCACCGAGAGTGCGCGGGCCAAGCACCGGTTTGAAACCCGCGACTGGCATGGCCAGCAGCGCGCCCAGCGCGAGCGCATCGAGTTTTACGGCTTGCGGGTGCAAGAGTGTTCGCGCCGGCTGGAGCGCGAGTTCAAGGCCGGCGAGCAGGGCGCCGAGGTGTGGCAGCAGATCAAGCTGCACTACATCGGCCTGTTGGTGAATCACCATCAGCCGGAACTGGCCGAGACCTTCTTCAACTCGGTGACCACCAAGATCCTGCACCGCAGCTACTTCCAGAACGATTTCATTTTCGTGCGGCCTGCGGTCAGCACCGAGTACATCGAAAACCTCGATGCGCCGGGCGCCCTCTACCAGCCCACCTACCGCTGCTACTACCCCACGGTGGACGACGTGCAGGCGCAGCTGGTGCGCATGGTGCAGGACTTTGACCTGCGGGTGCCATTTGAAGACCTGGAGCGCGATGCCCGCAACGTGCTGGCGGTCATGACCCGGCAGTTGGGCGAGGCCAAACTGCTCGCCAACTTTCAGGTACAGGTGCTCTCCAGCCTGTTCTTCCGTAACAAGGGCGGCTACATCATCGGCAAGCTGATCAACGGCTACACCGAAGCCGGCTTTGCCCTGCCGGTGCTGCACAGCAAAGACGGCCAGCTGCGTATCGATGCGGCGCTGTTCGGGGAGGATGATCTTCTGCGCCTCTTCAGTTTTGCGCGGGCGTATTTCATGGTGGACATGGAGATACCGAGCGCCTATGTGCAGTTCTTGCGCAGCATGATGCCGCGTAAACCCCGCAACGAAATCTACAACGCGCTGGGGCTGGCCAAGCAGGGCAAGACGCTGTTCTACCGCGACTTTTTGCACCACCTGCAACACAGTAGCGACAAGTTTCGTATCGCCGCCGGTATCAAGGGCATGGTCATGCTGGTGTTTGATTTACCCAGCTACCCCTATGTGTTCAAAGTCATCAAAGACTACTTTCCGCACCAGAAAGAAACCACCCGAGAGCAGGTGCGGGCGAAGTACCAACTGGTCAAGCAGCACGACCGTGTGGGCCGCATGGCGGACACCCTGGACTATGGCGATGTGGCGTTTCCGCACGACCGCTTCAGCGACGAACTGATTGCCGAGCTACGGCAGTTTGCGCCCAGCCAGCTTGAAATCAGCGACCGCGATGGCGATGGTCGCATCGAGGTCATCCTCAAGCATGTCTACATCGAGCGCCGCATGATTCCGCTCAATATGTACCTGCAAGAAGCCTTTGATGCAGGTGGCGCGGACCGCAGCAACCAGAGCCCCAAGGCTCTGCGGGCGCGGCACCAGATTGAGCGCTCGGTGATCGACTACGGCTACGCCATCAAAGACATGGTGGCTGCCAACATCTTCCCCGGTGACATGCTGTGGAAGAACTTTGGCATCACCCGCAACAACAAGGTCGTGTTCTACGATTACGACGAGATCGAATACCTCACCGATTGCAACTTCCGCAAAGTGCCCGAACCGCGCAACGAGGAAGAAGAAATGTCTGGCGAGATCTGGTACGCCGTCGGCCCGCGCGATGTGTTTCCGGAAACCTTTGCCCCGTTTTTGCTGGGTAACCCGCTGGTGCGCTACGTCTTCATGCAGTACCACGCCAACCTGCTGGACCCCGCCTTTTGGCAAACGCAAAAGGAGCGGATTGCGGCGGGGTATGTGCACGATGTGTACCCGTATGAGAAAGACAAGCGGTTCGCCCGTAGCTAAGTTGGTTGGCTAAAATAGCCAACACCATCTGAACGAGGCATCCCATGCAAGTCACCGCCACAGAAGCCAAAAACCGTTTCGGTTACGTCTGCGCACAAGCAAAAGCGGAGCCTGTTTTTGTTGAAAAAGATGGCCGCATTGACAGTGTCATTTTGTCAGTGCAGGACTTTGAGGCGCTGAAAGCGGCCAGCCAACCCAAGAACTTGGCGGAGCGCCAAAAGGCGTTCAACCAAACGCACAAGGCATGGATAGACGAGCAAAACGCCCGCTTTGAAAAGAACGGGCTCTGGTGTGATGATCTGCGAGTTTGGTAATGCAGTACGACGTCTACCCCAACCCGAGCCCGCGCATGCGGGATGTGTACCCCTATGTGCTGGACGTGCAAAGCGACCTGCTCAAAGCACTGGCTACGCGCATGGTCGTGCCACTCGCTCTGACCTCCTTGCCCGCCTCCAGCCTGCCGCAGCGCCTGTGTCCGTTGGTGCAAGTTAAGGGCCAGAGTTTGATGTTGGTTCCGTTTGAAGCGGCCCCACTGGACAAGCGGCATCTGAAGTCTAAAGTTACAACCTTGCGTGAACGCGCAGATGACATCATCGCGGCGATGGATGCAGTGCTGAGCGGTGTTTAGGACAGGAACCGGATGGCTATGCGCGCCATCTTTATTCACAAAAGCGATTAAAGGTACGCATCGCTGCTGCGCTACCTGAGCCGTGATCTGGTCTGGTCCGAATGTCATTCTGCTTCGCACGCGAATCTTGAATGGGTTGATCGCAATGGCGCTTGGTGTCTATGCTTTTTGTGGTCTATGGTTCTCCTGGGGATGTTAGTTGTCAGCAATGGGGGACTCTTTTTAGGGTTTGCTCCTTTGTCGTACACTCCGCTCTGCCCGGGGTGCGCAGTGGTTGCGCTGAGATGGATACCAAACCCGTGAACTTGATCTGGTTCATACCAGCGTAAGAAGTGCAGAGCAGTGCCCCCGGCCGTGTACCGTGCGGGCCGTGGCTCATTCCAAGTTTTCGGGGGCGTGTTTTTCTCTTTCTTCGGGCGTTAACCCGGAGATTTCCCAGTGAACGCACCCGACAAGCTTGCCCAGTTCATCCGCCTCACGCGCGAGCCGCTTCCCGCTTCCACCAAACGTTATCTGCAAGGCAGCCGGCCTGACATCCAGGTGCCACTGCGCGAAATCATGCAGAGCAATGGCGAGGCCATTACGGTGTATGACACCTCCGGCCCCTACACCGACCCGCGTGCCCACATCGACGTGCGTTCCGGCTTGCCGCTGGTGCGTGAGCAGTGGATTGCCGGTCGTGGCGACACCGAGTTGTACGAAGGCCGCAAACCCTTTGCGCTGGACGACGGCCTGAAAAACGGCGAGATAGATGCCCTTGCCGCGCTGCGCGCTCAAGCCGCCGGCCTGCAGCGCCAGCCGCGCCGTGCCAAGAGTGGCGCCAACGTCACGCAAATGCATTACGCGCGCAAAGGCATCATCACGCCCGAGATGGAATACGTCGCCCTGCGCGAGAACCAAAACCTGGAATGGCAAGCCCAGTACCTGAGCAATGCGGACCGCGAGAAGCGCCTGGCCGGCAACAGTTTCGGTGCCAGCATCCCCAAGGTGGTGACGCCCGAGTTCGTGCGGGATGAAGTGGCCCGCGGCCGCGCCATCATTCCCGCCAATATCAACCACACCGAGCTGGAGCCCATGGCCATCGGGCGCAACTTCCTCGTGAAGATCAACGCCAACATCGGCAACTCGGCCGTCACGTCCAGCATCGAAGAAGAAGTAGAAAAGCTGGTCTGGTCCATCCGTTGGGGTGCCGACACGGTGATGGACTTGTCCACCGGCAAAAACATCCACACTACGCGCGACTGGATCGTTCGCAACAGCCCGGTGCCCATCGGCACCGTGCCGATTTACCAGGCGCTGGAGAAGGTGGGCGGTATTGCCGAAGACCTGACTTGGGAAATCTTCCGCGACACACTGATCGAACAGGCCGAGCAGGGCGTGGACTACTTCACGGTGCACGCCGGTGTGCGTTTGCCCTTCATCCACTTGACGGCCAACCGCGTGACAGGCATCGTCTCGCGCGGTGGCTCCATCATGGCCAAGTGGTGTATCGCGCACCACAAAGAGAACTTTTTGTACACGCACTTCGACGAGATGACGGAGATCATGCGCGCGTACGACGTCAGCTACTCGCTAGGCGACGGTCTGCGCCCCGGTTCCGGTGCCGATGCGAATGATGAAGCCCAGTTTGCCGAACTGCACACCCTGGGCGAGCTCACGCACAAGGCCTGGCAGCAGGATGTGCAGGTGATGATCGAAGGCCCCGGCCACGTGCCCATGCACATGGTGCAGGCCAATATGACCGAGCAGCTCAAGCACTGCGGCGAAGCCCCGTTCTACACGCTTGGGCCGCTGACCACCGACATCGCGCCGGGCTACGACCACATCACCAGCGGCATTGGTGCCGCCATGATCGGCTGGTTCGGTACCGCCATGCTGTGTTACGTGACTCCGAAGGAACACCTGGGTTTGCCCGACCGCGAGGACGTGAAGACCGGCATCATCACCTACAAGATTGCCGCCCACGTGGCCGATGTGGCCAAGGGTCACCCGGGTGTGCGGGCGCGGGATGATGCGCTGAGCAAGGCGCGCTTCGAGTTCCGCTGGATGGATCAGTTCAACCTCTCGCTGGACCCCGACACCGCCAAGCAATTCCATGACGAAACCTTGCCCGCCGAGGGCGCCAAGGTGGCGCATTTCTGTTCCATGTGCGGTCCCAAGTTCTGCAGCATGAAGATCACCCAAGAGGTGCGCGACTACGCCAAGAACCTGGGCGTGAGCGAAGAGCAGGCGCTGCAGTCGGGCATGGAGGTGATGTCCGGCGAGTTCAAAAAGGTGGGCGGGGAAATCTACATCCCCATCAACCCGGTGAAGGCCGCGACCGACGACACCAAGGCCTGACCATGGCACTGCGCATAGGCATTGCCGGCGCCGGTGTGCTCGGGCGGCTGCTGGCGTTCACGCTCAGCCGCGCGGGCCACGACGTGCAGGTGTTTGACCCCGCCAGTGGCCCCGGGCCGCGTGCGGATTCGGGCTCACAGGCTGCGGGTTGGACAGCAGCCGGCATGCTCAGCCCGGTGGCTGAGCTGGAGCGAGCGGGCGCTGAGGTGTTTGCGCTCGGTGTTCGCTCCTGCCAGCTGTGGCCGCAGATCGTGCAGGCACTGTCTGAGCCAGTAGCCCTGCACATGCACGGCAGCTTGCTTCTGGCACACCGCAGCGATGCGGGTGCTGCCCAGCGTGTGGTCGCCTTGCTGCAAGCGAGGGCCGATGCGCCGAAGCAACCGGAGCCAATCACCATGGATGCCCTGCGTGCGCTGGAGCCTTCTATCCAAGGCCCTGCGTTGGCGTGGTTGCTGCCGAGCGAAGGGCAGATCCATCCCATACAGGCCTTGCAGGCGCTGGCCACCCAAGCCACTGCGCAAGGTGTGCAATGGCACTGGGCTAGTACTGTCCCGGCGGTGGACGCAGGCGCCATCCAGGTCGGTGAAGCACAACATCACTTCGACCACGTGTTCGACGTGCGCGGTGTGGGTGCCAAGCCCGCGCTGCCGGTGCGCGGTGTGCGGGGCGAGGTGTTCTGGTTGCACGCGCCCGGAGTGCCTTTGCACCGCCCGGCGCGCCTGCTGCACCCGCGCCACTCGATCTACATGGTGCCGCGCCCTGGCGATGTGATCGTGGTGGGTGCCAGCGAGATCGAAAGCGAAGACCGCTCGCCAGTGTCCTTGCGTAGCACGCTGGAGCTGCTCAGTGCAGCCCACAGCGTGATGCCCGCACTTGCTGAGGCGCGCGTGGTGCACACCGAGACCAACCTGCGCCCCGCATTGCCCGACAACCTGCCCGCCATTCGCCAGAGCGTAGGCAAAACAGAAATCAACGGCCTCTTCCGCCACGGCTGGCTCATCGCCCCGGCATTGGTGGAGCAGGCATTGCACGAGCTGAAGCTATGACCCTCCGAGACAGCCTGACTACCACCGAGCCGGCAACCTTCACCATCAGGGTGAACGGCACCCCTGAAACCACTTGTGCCCGGACCCTGCAAGCCTGGGTGGACGCACGCGGAGTGCTGCCCGCCGCATTGGCCACCGCCGTCAACGGCAACTTCGTGCCCCGCAGCCAGCGCGCGCAGCAGCCGCTGGCCGAGGGCGACACCATCCTGACCTTTCAACCCATTGAAGGCGGTTGATCCATGAATCCAGATATGAATGACGAAGCAGCTGAGCAAAGTACTGCCGATCAAAAGATGGATGGTCTCGAGCGTTCAACCGCCACACCCAGAGATTTGGCGGCAGTGTGTTCTGCGCAGGTTAAGGAGGAGCCCGCAAAGCGGGCGGGGGACACGGAGCAGAGCACGCTGCCGCCAAGTCGCCCCCCGGAAACCAACGATTGGCAAATAGGCGGCCGAACCCTCACCAGCCGCTTCTTCCTGGGCACTGCAGCCTACCCATCCCCCCAAATCCTGCAAGACGCCATCCAAGCCTCCGGCGCCCAAGTCGTCACCATGGGCCTACGCCGCCAACTCGCCCACGGAGCCGAGGCGGGCGATTTCTTCGCTCTCATCAAAGCCACCGGCGCCCACCTGCTCCCCAACACCGCCGGCTGCCACACCGCCCGCGAAGCCATCACCCTGGCCCACATGGCGCGCGAGCTGTTCGACACCACCTGGATCAAGCTCGAAGTCGTGGGCGACGCCCATACCCTGCAGCCCGATCCGTTTGAGCTAAAGGCTGCCGCCACGCAGTTGGTGAGAGACGGTTTTGAAGTGTTCCCGTATTGCATGGACGACTTGGTGACTTGCCAGCGCCTGCTGGATGCTGGCTGCAACATCCTCATGCCCTGGGGTGCGCCCATAGGCTCCGGGCAGGGGCTGGTGAACCCCGGCGCACTGCGCACGCTGAGAGCCCGCCTGCCCGGCGTGCCCCTCATCGTGGACGCGGGCATCGGTTCGCCCGCCGACGCGGTGCAGGCCATGGAGCTAGGGCTGGACGCCGTGCTGCTCAATAGCGCCGTGGCTCACGCACTAGACCCGGTGCGCATGGCCCGTGCGTTCAAGCTCGGTATCGAATCGGGCCGACTGGCGTTTGAAGCCGGGGTCATGGCCCGCCAGGACATGGCGGTGGCGTCTACCCCTGTGGCAGGTCATCCTATTTTGTTGTGAGAGTGCTATGAAAAATGAAGCTATTCGCGCAACGCCTATGCGGGCTGGAAGCACTTTTGGTACTGAATTCGCCCGCGCACCTGCCGGCCAACGTCCGGTGGTCTGGAGCATTGCCGGCTCCGACTCCGGTGCCGGCGCCGGCCTGCAGGCGGACCTGAAAGCCATGCAGTCATTCGGCGTGCACGGCTGCACGGCGGTGGCCGCTATCACCGCGCAAAACTCGTTGGCAGTCACCCGGGTAGAGCCGGTCAGCCCCGAGCTGCTGGACGCGCAACTGGCCGCACTCGCCCAAGACATGCCGCCACAGGCCATTAAGACAGGCTTGCTGGGCAGCGTGGACAACCTGCGCGTGGTCTGCCGATGGGTAGACCGGCTGCGTGCTGACGGGCATGCGGTCGCCTTGGTGGTGGACCCGGTGCTGGGCTCCACCACGGGCACCCACTTTGTGGACGAGGCACTGCTCGACGCCTATTGCCGCCAGCTGCTGCCCCGCGCCACCCTGATCACCCCCAATCGTGCCGAGGCCTTGCGCTTGCTCCACGCCGGCGTGCCGGACCACCCCTTGCAGGCCGCGGCTGCGCCTGCGCTGGCGCAAGCCCTGCAAGTCCGTTGGCGTATGGGCACGCGGGAGTGGGCGCCGTCTGATGCAATGGTGGCGCAAGACTGCTTTTCTGTGGTCATCACCGGCGGAGATGAGGTGCAGGCGGATGGTCTGGCCTGCGATTGGTTGCAAAGCCCGCAGGCCACGGGCTGGCTCAGCCTGCCTCGGGTCCGCACCGGCCACCATCACGGCACTGGGTGTACCTTTGCCTCGACCGCCGCGGCTGCCCTAGCTGGCGGCTACTGTGTGGCCGACGCGGTGGTCTTGGCCAAAATGGCCACCACCCATGCGCTCCGCCACGCCTATCCGGCCGGGCAGGGCGCCGGCCCGGTGGCCCCGCAGCCGGACTTTGCGCACCACATCGCCAACTTGCCTGCGTTCACACTGCCCGGTGCTACCGCGCCGGTGGTGGATGACGCGGCACCCCCTTTTGCGGCGCTCAGCCATCCGGCGCTGGGTGTGTACGCGGTGGTGGACAGCGCTGCATGGGTCGAGCGGGTGGTGGCCGCCGGCATCCGCACCGTGCAGCTCCGCATCAAAGACCCTGCCGACCCTACGCTTGCGGCGCAAATCCAGGCGTCGGTGGCGGTGGCCCGCGCTACGCCCGGCACCCAACTCTTTGTTAACGACCACTGGCAACTCGCGTTGCAGCATGGCGCCTATGGCGTGCACTTGGGGCAGGAAGATTTAGCCCAGGTGGACCTGCAGGCCCTGAGGGGCGCTGGCGTGCGCCTCGGCCTCAGCACCCACAGCTACTGGGAGGTCGCGCGCGCGTGGGCGCTTCGGCCCAGCTATATCGCCTGCGGCCCCATCTTTGCCACGCACAGCAAAGACATGCCCTGGATCCCCCAGGGCTTGGACAACCTGCGTTACTGGGCCGGTGTGTTGCCATTGCCGGTGGTGGGGATTGCGGGCATTGACGTGGGCAATGTGGCAGAGGTGGCTGCTACAGGCGCAGCCAGTGCCGCGGTGATTTCGGCCATCACGAAGGCAGGCGACCCGGAAGCGGCCTGCGCCGCTTTGTTGTCCGGCTGGGCGACTAGCCCGCCGGCTTGAGCGTAACCGCCAGGTAGTTCTTCTCGCCCTCATGCTGCACCAGCAGGGCGACCAAACCCTGGGCTTGGGCCAGTAGGGCGCGGGCTTGCTCTACCGAGGTCACCGGTACTTCGTTAATCGCGAGCAGGATATCGCCGGGCGTGAGGCCTGCCTTCCCGGCATCGGGTTGGACGGCTTCAATCATCAGGCCGTGACGCGCGTCCGCCGCGCGCAGCTCTACCGGTAACAAAGGGCGCACTGCTACGCCGAGTTGGGGAATCAAGGGCACTTGCGGCTGGCCCTTGGCGGGGGCGGCAGTGCGCTGGGCGGGGTCGTCCATCGTGGCGCGGGCCTGCACCGCACGGCCTCCGCGCAGGGCATCCACCACCACTTGCTGGCCGGGCACCGCCATGGCGATCCACAGCGGCAGGTCGCTGCCGGATTGGATGGGGTGGCCATCTACCGCCACGATCACATCGCCGAACTGCAGGCCGGCCTTGGCGGCGGCACTGTCCGGGCGGACGTCTGAAATCAGGGCGCCCATGGGGCGCGGCAGTTTGAAAGCATCGGCCAGCGCTTGCGTGACCTCTTGTACTGAGACGCCCAGCACCCCGTGCGAGGCTTGGCCCGTGGCCACAATCTGCCGCGCCACCGATTGCGCAAGGTCGATTGGGATGGCAAAGCTCAAGCCCTGGTAGCCGCCGCTGCGGGTGTAGATCTGCGAGTTGATGCCCACTACCTCGCCTGCGGCGTTGAACAGCGGCCCGCCAGAGTTGCCGGGGTTGACGGCCGCATCGGTCTGAATAAAGGGCACGGTGTAGTCGTCGGGCAAGGTGCGGCCCTTGGCGCTCACCACGCCGGTGGTGACCGTGTTGTCCAGGCCGAAGGGCGAGCCAATCGCCAGCACCCATTCGCCCACGCTGAGGTTGGCGGGTTGGCCGATGGCAACCACCGGAAGGCCTGCCGCTTCAATTTTGAGCACGGCCACATCGGTTTTGGCATCGCTGCCCAGGACTTTGGCCTTGAATTCGCGCCGGTCGGTCAGCTTGACGGTGACCTCGCTGGCGTGGGCAATTACATGGGCGTTGGTCAATACCAGCCCGTCAGCGCTCACGATAAAGCCCGAGCCTTTGGCATTCACCGGAATCTGCATGCTCGCGCCGCTGGCACCGAATTGCTCCTGGAATCTGCGTAAAAACAGCTGGGTCGGGTCGTCGTTGTCGGCGCCTTTGGTGTTGCCCGTACCGTCTTTGCCATCGGCGGTGACCAGCCGGGTTCCACTGGTGCTGATGTTGACGACCGCCGGGCCGTAGCGCTGCACGATCTGGGCAAAGTCTGGGGTGCCCAGGCTGCGAATGGTGCTGGTCGGGACAGCCGGTGCGAGCGGTTCAGGAGCTGTTTGTGCCTGGGCACTGACCCACACACAGGCGCTTGCGCACAGCAGTGCGGCCAGCCGCGTGAGGCGGTGGTGCGGGCGTGGCAATGTGGGCACAGAGTGGGGCGCAGTGGCCGGGGTGGCGGGTGATAAGCGGGCATCATGGGTCATGCCGTCATGGTGCACGCCCCGCATGAAGACGTGTGAGCCCGGGGTGAAGCTGCGGTAAAGATTTTCTGCCACAATTGACGTTTACGTAAACGTCAATTGATGGTTGGCGTTGTGCCATTCACCTGACCCCGAGGAAGACCATGCCAGAAACCGTTGTGATCGTCAGCGCCGCCCGCACCCCCATGGGGGGCTTTCAGGGCGACTTCGCTTCTCTTGCCGCCCACGACTTGGGTGGTGCCGCTATTCAAGCTGCGGTGGAGCGCGCTGGTATCAGCCCCGAGTTGGTCACGGAAGTCATCTTCGGCAACTGCCTGATGGCCGGCCAGGGCCAGGCGCCTGCGCGCCAGGCGGCTTTCAAGGGCGGCTTGCCCAAAAGCGCCGGTGCGGTGACCCTGAGCAAGATGTGCGGTTCCGGCATGCGCGCGGCCATGTTCGCGCACGACATGCTGCTGGCCGGCAGCCACGATGTGTTGGTGGCTGGCGGCATGGAAAGCATGACCAACGCGCCCCACCTGCTGCTCAAGGGCCGCAGCGGCATCCGTATCGGGCACGACCGCGTGATGGACCACATGATGCTCGACGGCCTGGAAGACGCTTACGAGGCCGGGCGCTCCATGGGCACCTTCGGGGAAGACTGCGCCGCCAAATACAGCTTCACCCGCGAACAACAAGATAATTTCGCCACAGCCAGCGTAGAGCGTGCGCAAGCAGCTATTAAAAACGGAGCGTTTGAGGCGGAAATCACCCAGGTCACAGTGAAAACCCGCGCCGGCGAGGTGCAAGTGAGCATCGACGAAGGCCCCGGCAAGATCAAGCTGGACAAGATTCCCGCGCTCAAGGCCGCATTCAAAAAAGACGGCACCATCACCGCCGCCAGCAGCAGCTCCATCAACGACGGCGCCGCCGCCATGGTGCTTATGCGCGAGGGCACCGCCAAAGACCTCGGTTGCAAGCCGCTGGCCAAAATCGTGGCACACGCTACCCACGCCCAAGAGCCCAATTGGTTTGCTACCGCCCCTGTGGGTGCCACGCAAAAGCTGTTGGCCAAGGCCGGATGGAAAGTGGAAGACGTGGACCTGTGGGAAATCAATGAAGCGTTCGCTGTCGTGCCCATGGCACTGATGGCCGAGCTCAACATTCCGCACGACAAAGTGAATGTCAACGGCGGCGCCTGCGCGCTGGGCCACCCGATTGGCGCCTCGGGTGCACGCATCATGGTCACTCTGATTCACGCGTTGAAGGCCCGGGGCCTCAAAAAGGGCGTGGCCACCCTGTGCATCGGTGGCGGTGAGGCGACCGCGGTCGCCCTGGAGCTGCTGTAAACCGGGCGGGCTGCGGACCCAGCTTCTGAAATACTAGCGACCTTCACTATTTTCAGGATATCCATGCAGCCCACCCCCGAGATCGCCAGCTTTTGGCGCGAATTCGCAGTCCAGGAAGCCGCGTTCTTTCAACTCCCCCCGGCCGATCGTGTGGAGCAGATCAACGCACTCGCCAGCCAATACCTGCACGGTGTGACGCTGGAGGTGCTGGGTGCCCCCGATGCCACCCGGCTGGAGTTGGTGCTGACCGCCCATGGCCATATCGAGTTTTTCCCCTTGTTGTCCCAGGTGGCGGGTGCTGCGCCCGCGTTGGAGCACTTCGGGGTGACTGCCTTCAGGGCGCGCAGCCCGGAAGCCGATTTTTCGATCCAGATGGACGGGCTGGAGCTTTCGACCTCAGAGGTGATGGTCGCCCTGGAGCAAGACGACGGCCGTGTGGCCCTGGAGCTCCACTTCAAGCCCGAGGTCTCCGAGGCCCTGGCGGAGCAGGCCCGGCACATGGCTTTCATCATGCTCGACCATGTGTTGGGTGAGTACGATTTTGCGGTCAAGGTCGGGGCCATCGACTTTGTGACCCCGGCGCCTGACGCCCCGGTTTCTTGGACGCCCTTGAGCGCGCTGGCGCAGGTGTTTGACACCTTTTGGGTAGAGACTTTGGGCCGCACCGGCATTTTCCCGACCGGCGAGGCGCATTGGGAGGGCATGGAGCTCCAGTTCAATTGTGCGGTCGATGATTCCGGCAATGAGATCGAGCTCGACGACTTTGCCTGGGGCGACGACGACACCGTCACCGAGGACGCGTCTGACGCGCAAGAAGCCGGCTTTGTGGCGGTGAACCTGAGTGCAGACGCCGTTGCCATGCGCGCCGACCTGGCCACCGCATGGACCCTGGACCTGCCGGCGGCAGACGAGGGCGCCCAGGCTCGGGCCCAGGCTCTGCAAGACCAGGCAGGCATGCTGCTGCAGCAAATGCACCAAGGCCTGATGGTGCTGACCCTGGCCAAAGAGGGCCGCCGGCAAGCGCTTTACTACGTAGTCGACGAGGCCTTGGCGCGCCAGACGCTGGCCCCCCTGTTGGCGCGACCTGAAGCCGCGGATGCTGAGATCAAGGCCAGTTTCGACCCCGCGTGGTCGGGTTACTTTGAGTACGCAGGCTATCTGGCCTGAACACGCGGCACCACCACCATGAAGACCATTTTGATTGTGGGCGCCTCACGCGGCATTGGCCTAGAGCTGGTGCGCCAGTACCTGGAGGCGGGCGAGCGGGTCATCGCCACCGCGCGCGATGCGGCGGGGCTGGAGCGGCTGCGCGACCTGGGTGCACAGGCCATGAAACTGGATGTGACCAACCCGGCCAGCGTCAGCGGCCTGAGCTGGCAGCTGGACGGTGAAAAGATTGACCGGGCCTATTACGTGGCCGGTGTTTTCAGTGCGGACGACGCCAAGTCGCCCCCGACGCAGCAAGCATTTGACGCGATGATGCACGCCAATGTGCTGGGCGCCATGCAGGCCTTGCCGCAGGTGGCACCCTGGGTCGAGGAGGCGCGGGGCCAGTTTGTGTTTATCACCAGCGACTTCGGGCAAATCGGCGGCGTCGAGAGCAGCCGCGCCTGGGTGTACCACGTGAGCAAGGCCGCATTGAACATGGCCGTAGTGGCAGCGCAGCCCGATTACCCGAATGCGCAGTTTCTGCTGATCCACCCGGGCTGGGTGCGAACCGATATGGGCACGCCCGATGCTCCCTTGCTGCCCGAAGAGAGTGTGGCCGCCATTCGCGCAACCGTGGCCGCGCGCATCACCACCCCAAGCACCGGATTTTCCAGCCGCGACGTACCCTATCTGCGCTGGGATGGAACCCCGTTTTCCAGCTGGTAAATCCAACACCAACACAACGACCCGAGAGACATCCCCATGCTGCTGACCCAAGACCAGGAAATGATCCGCGATGCCGTGCGCGACTTTGCCCAAGCCGAGCTTTGGCCTAACGCCGCCAAGTGGGACAAGGAGCACACCTTCCCCAAAGCGGCGCACCAGGGCTTGGCCGCGCTAGGTGCCTACGGCATTTGCGTGCCGGAAGAATTGGGCGGTGCGGGGCTGGACTACGTGACCCTGGCTTTGGTGCTGGAAGAGATTGCGGCCGGCGACGGCGGCACCAGCACGGTGATCAGCGTGACCAACTGCCCGGTCAACGCCATCCTGATGAAGTTCGGCAACGCGCAGCAAAAGAAGCAGTGGCTGGAGCCGCTGGCGCAGGGCAAGATGCTGGGTGCCTTTTGCCTGACCGAGCCGCATGTGGGCAGCGATGCCTCAAGCCTGCGCACCACGGCGCTCAGGCAGGGCGATGAATACGTCATCAATGGCGTTAAACAGTTCATCACCAGCGGCAAGAACGGCGATGTGGCCATCGTCATCGCAGTGACCGACAAGGCGGCCGGCAAGAAGGGCATGAGCGCCTTCCTAGTGCCCACCAACGCGCCGGGCTATGTGGTCGCGCGGCTGGAAGACAAGCTCGGCCAACACTCCAGCGACACCGCGCAGATCAACTTTGACAACTGCCGCATTCCGGCCGAGAACCTGATCGGCAAAGAGGGCGAGGGTTATGGCATCGCCCTCGGCGGGCTGGAGGGCGGGCGCATCGGCATTGCCGCGCAAAGCGTGGGCATGGCCCGCAGCGCGCTCGATGTGGCAATTGCCTATGCCAAAGACCGCCAGAGCTTCGGCCAGCCCATCTTCAATCACCAGGCGGTGGGCTTCCGTTTGGCGGACTGCGCCACGCAACTGGAAGCTGCGCGGCAACTCATCTGGCATGCCGCTGCGCTGCGTGACGCGGGCCGCCCCTGCCTGAAAGAGGCCGCCATGGCCAAGCTGTTTGCCAGCGAGATGGCGGAGAAGGTGTGCAGCGCCGCCATCCAGACCCTGGGCGGCTACGGCTATGTGAGCGACTTCCCGGTGGAGCGCATCTACCGCGACGTGCGTGTGTGCCAGATTTATGAAGGCACCAGCGACGTTCAGAAGATCATCATCCAGCGCGCTCTGGCGTGAGCTCCATGGCGCACACACTGCCTGCCGGCGTTACCGTTTTCGAACGGGGTTGGCTGTCCAGCAACAACATCCTGATCCAGGGCGAGGGTGGCACCGCGCTCATCGACAGCGGCTACTGCACCCACGCCGAGCAGACGCTTGCGCTGGTGGACTCGGCGCTGCAAGGCCGGACACTGGATTTGCTGTTCAACACCCACCTGCACAGCGACCACTGCGGGGGCAACGCCGCACTGCAGTCGCGCTATCCGGCTATGGAAACGCATATTCCACCGGGCCATGCGGACTTTGTGCGCGTCTGGGATACCCATGCCCTCAGCTACACGCCCACCGGCCAGCAGTGCCCACGCTTCCAGTTAACTGCCACGCTGGAACCGGAAACCGAGATTTTGTTGGGCGACCTGCCATGGCAGGTGCATGCGGCACCGGGGCACGACCCCCATTCCGTCATTTTGTTTGAGCCGCGGAGTCGCACCTTGGTGTCTGCCGACGCACTGTGGGAGAAGGGTTTTGGGGTGGTCTTTCCCGAGCTCGACGGTGATGACGCGTTTGATGAAGTCGCCGCCACGCTGGATGTGATCGAGCGCCTGAACCCCGCCACCGTCATCCCCGGCCACGGTGCCCCGTTTACCGATGCCACGCAGGCTCTGGCCTACGCACGGCAGCGCTTGAACGGTTTTGTTCAGAACCCGGCCAAACACCTTCAGTACGCGGCCAAGGTGTTGCTCAAGTTCAAGCTGCTCGAAGCCCGCCACCTGCCGCTGCCCGCTTTGATGGACTGGGCGCGCAATACCAGCTACTTCAGTGACACGTTTCAACGGCACTTTGCCGGTACCACCCTCGAAGATGCCACCCGGCAACTCGTGCAAGACCTGGTGCGCTCCGGTGCTGCAAAGCTGCAAGATGGCGTGGTGTTTGACGCGTAGCCTTGTATCTTCACCTTTCACTGCCCAGGAGACCCTTATGCCTATCACCAAAAGTGCCCGAACACTCGTAGACGAAGCCATGGCACAAGTGACTACCTACTCCGTGGCCGAAGTGCAGGCTCGTTTGCAAGAGCCAGGCGTGCAGATCGTGGATATCCGTGACATCCGCGAGCTGAACGACGGCACCGTGGTGGGCGCTTTTCATGCGCCGCGCGGCATGCTGGAATTCTGGGTAGACCCCGATTCGCCGTACCACAAGCCCTTGTTTGCCGATGAGTCCAAAGAGTTCATCCTGTTTTGCGGTGCGGGCTGGCGCAGTGCGCTCGCGGCCAAAGCGCTGCAGGACATGGGTATGACCAATGTGGCGCATATCGACGGCGGCTGGGGTGAATGGGTGAAGGCCGGCGCCCCCACCGAAACCCTGGAAGCGCAAAAGGCGCGCCGCCAAGCCAAGGGCTGATGTTGCCTAAAGCCAAGGCATGATGGAGGGCATGAAGCCCTTTGTGATGACCGACGCCTGCCCCTGTGGCCGGCAACACCAGAAAAAAATACTCCCCCACGGCCAATGCTGCGGCCGTTGGCTGGAGAGCGACACCCCCGCGCTTGACGCCGAGAGCCTGATGCGTAGCCGTTACTGCGCCTTTGTGCTGGAGCGCGAGGCGTACCTTCTCAAAACCTGGCACGCCAGCCACCGGCCGGAGCGCATCGAGTTCGACCCCGGCGTCAAATGGCTGGGCTTGGACGTGCGCAGCCACACCGTGCAAGACACCACCCATGCCGAGGTCGAATTCGTGGCTCGCCAGAAACCGGCCAGTGGCCCGGCGGTGCGATTGCATGAACGCAGCCGCTTTGTGCTGGAGGCGGGTACGTGGCTGTATGTGGATGGAGACCAACAATGAAATTTGAAGCCGTTTTGTTTGACTGCGATGGCGTGTTGGTGGACAGCGAGCTGATTACCAACGGCGTATTGCGCGACATGCTGGCCGAGCAGGGCTGGACCATGAGCCTGGAAGAATGCATGGGCGTGTTTGTGGGCAAAGCCGTGATGGACGAGCGCGCCCGCATCGAAGCGGAAACCGGCAAGCCGCTCACACCGGAGTGGATGGCATCGTTCCGCGCACGCCGCAATGCCGCGCTCATGGAACATGCCAAGCCGATTCCGCATGCGCCCGATGCGATCGCCCGCATCCACACGGCCTATGCCGGCAGAATAGCCTGCGCCTCTGGCGCAGATTTACCCAAGGTGCTAATGCAAATGGGCAAGACCGGCTTGTTGCCGTACTTTGAAGGGCGGGTGTTCAGCGGCCACGACCTGCCGCGCTCCAAGCCCCACCCCGATGTGTACTTGGCTGCGGCCGCCGCGCTGGGTGCAGAACCGAAGTGCTGCGCTGTGGTGGAAGACACGGTGACCGGTGTCACCGCGGGTGTGGCAGCAGGCGCCACGGTGTTCGGCTATGCCCCGCTGGGTGATGGGCAGGCTTTACTGGAGGCGGGGGCTTCGCAGGTGTTTGCTTCTATGCAAATGCTGCCTGCGCTCTTGGGCGTGGCGGATCGCGGGACGGGGGGCGAACGATGATGCTTCGTTGGCTCGTATGCTGCGTCGCGCTGGCGGTGGCAGGGTGTTCCGCCCAAAAACCGTGGATCAATGAGCCTGTATCTGCCGTGGTGCCAGACCTGCAGCGCGGTGTGGACGACGACCGCGATCCCTCGCTCCTGATGGCGGTCCTTTTTTCCGGCGGGGGTGCCCGGGCGGCTGCGTTCGGCTATGGGGTGCTGATGGAGCTGCAGGCCAACCGGTTTGCATGGGACGGTCGCGACACCAATCTGCTGGATAAGGTCGATCTCGTGGGTGGCGTGTCGGGTGGCAGCATTGTGGCCGCCTATTTTGCGACCCACGGTTCTGCGCGGCTTCCGCGCTTTGAGCGCGAATACCTGCGGCAGGACTTTCAGGAAAACCTGTTGAGTTATGCGCTGCGGCCGGGCAACCTAGTGGCCTTGTCCTCGCCATGGTTTGGCCGCTCGCATTTGCTGGCAGAGCGCTTGGACAGCCTTTATGGCTCGGCTACTTTTGGCGACTTGGCGAGTCGCCGTGGCCACCCCGATTTGTTGATTACCGCGACTGACATGACCCTGGGCACCGGTTTTGAGTTTTCCAAGACCCAGTTCGACTTGATTTGCTCCAACCTGCAATCGGTACCGGTGTCGTTTGCAGTGGCTGCCTCGTCCTCGGTGCCTTTGTTGCTCAGCCCGGTGACCTTGCGTAATTTCGCGGGTCAGTGCAAGCCCCCTGAAGCGGTGGACGACGCGTGGGAGGACTATCGTACCCGCCTGTACCGCGAGCAGGCCCGCAGCTATCTGGACAGCAAAGCCCGGCCCTATATCCACTTGCTAGATGGCGGTCTGTCTGACAACCTGGGCGTGCGCCGTTTTCTGGACAGTGCGCTTGCCGAGGGTGGCTTACGCCCGGTGCTGCATCGCGCCGGCATCGCACCTGGGGTGGTGCGTAAGCTGGTGTTGGTGTCGGTGAATTCCGAGCGGGACCCCTCCACCAATATTGACAAGAGTGACCTGTTGCCCGGCGCTGCGGAGGTGTTGGATACCTTGGTCTTTGGTGCCGGAGCCAGGGCGACCAAAGAGACCCAAGAGCTTCTTGCCGATGTCACGCGCCAGTGGAAGGGCGAGCTGGCCCAACGCTTTCCGCGCGGCAAAGACGTGTTCGCCAACGACGCAGAGGTGCATGTGATACAGGTCAACCTGCGTGATGCCCCCGACGACCAGGATTTGCCCAAGCGCACCAAGCTGCTGCAGATCCCGACAGCCCTCACCATTCCGGGGGAGGATGTGACCCAGCTCATCGCAGCCGGCCGGGCCACGTTGAGGGCGTCGCCCGAGTTCAAGGCACTCTTGCAAACCCTGCAAAAAAGCAGTTCGCCTTGAGTGAGGCTGCCAGCCGGGTAAGGCTTGGGTCCACTACAAGTCGACGCCCTTGACGCGCCGGAACTCGGCCGGCGTTTGTCCGGACCAGGTTTTGAATGCGCGGATAAAGCTCTTTTCGTTGTTAAAGCCCGCGGCCTCCGCCACTTGCTTGATAGGCCGCTGGCTGCGCAGCAGCAGCTCGCTGGCTTTGCGGCGGCGGACTTCGTCTTTGATGGCTTGCAGCGTCGCACCTTCTTCCTGGAGTTGGCGGTGCAGGGTGCGGGGGGATATGTTGAGCAGGGCGGCCAGTCCCTCTGCGCTGTGGGTCTCTTGGGGCTGGCTGCTCAACAGTTGCCGCACTTGCTGCACCAGCAGGCGGTCGCGCCGGTACTGCCGCACGGTCAGGGGCAGGGCGTTTTGCAGCATGTGCTGCAATGATTTTTCGTCCCGTCGCAGAGGGAGCTTCAGGTACTCCGCATCAAAAACAATAGCAGCTTGCGCCTGCTGGAAGCGGGTGGGGCCCGGAAACAGCACAGAATAGGCATCGGCGTGTGGTGGAGGGGCAAAGGGGAAGTCGGCCCGTAGCAAGGTGATGCGCGAGTCAATCAGCCAGCAGGCCACGCCCAGCACGTTGCGCAAGACGGAGACCATGCAGAACTCCCTGAAAGGCTCCGGGATCCGGATTGGTTGGGGCGTACAGGGCGGCTGAAGTTTTTGCTCCGTGTCCCCCGCCCGCTTTTCGGGCTCCTCCTTGACCTGCGCAAAAACTCCAGCCACCCCGCCCTCGCGCAGGTCGTTCTCGGTGAGCGTGATGCAAGCACTATCACCGGCTGTGCTGAGGCTGAGGGTGATGTCAGGCGCAATCAGGCCATGGTGACGGCACCAACGGCTGAGTGCGACTTGCAACGTAGGGGCTGAAATCGAGGCGCGGGCCAGCATGCCGTAGCTGCCCCACGGCAGGCGGCGGCTGAACCAGCCCAGGGCTTCGTCGTCCAGCTCGCGCATGGCGGCCTCTGACAAGCGCTCCATTTGCCATGCCGTGATGCGGGCATCGGCATCATTCAAAGCGGATGGCGCAATCTGCGCTGCTCTTAACGCGTTAGAGGGGTCTTTTCCGTAGCGCGCAAACGCCGCTGCCATAGCTTGGACAAATGCCATCGGCGTAGCGGCAATCGGGGTGGGTGCAGACATGCTGACAGTGTGCCAAAAAATGTGCCTCTTATGGCGCAATTTGCAACCTCGGCGCGGCATTCGTGACTTGCCGCTGGTCGCACAATGCCGTTTGACTGTTCCACCTTGACCGGATGCACCCATGCCCTTGCTCGAATCCAAACTCAACCCGCGTTCCGCCGACTTTGTGGCCAATGCCGCGGCCATGCGCGCGCTGGTCGCCGACCTGAATGCCAAGATCGACAAGGCCGCGCTCGGCGGAGGAGACGCCGCCCGCGCCAAGCACACGGCCCGTGGCAAGCTGCTGCCCCGTGACCGCGTGGGCATGTTGCTGGACCCCGGCACGCCGTTTTTGGAACTCTCCCCCTTGGCCGCTCTGGCCATGTACCCGGACCGCGATGGCACCGACAGCGCACCTTGCGCGGGCGTGATCGCCGGCATCGGCCGGGTCAGCGGGGTGGACTGCATGATTGTGTGTAACGACGCCACGGTGAAGGGCGGCACCTACTACCCCGTAACCGTCAAAAAGCACCTGCGCGCCCAGGAAGTCGCGGCGCAAAACAACCTGCCCTGTATCTACTTGGTTGACTCGGGCGGCGCCAACCTGCCCAACCAAGACGAGGTGTTCCCTGACCGCGACCACTTCGGCCGCATCTTCTTTAACCAAGCCAATATGAGCGCGCAGGGCATTGCGCAAATCGCCGTGGTCATGGGCAGCTGCACCGCCGGTGGTGCCTATGTGCCCGCTATGAGCGACGAGACCATCATCGTCAAAAACCAGGGCACCATTTTTCTGGGCGGGCCGCCACTGGTGAGGGCCGCCACCGGCGAGGTGGTAACTGCCGAAGACCTGGGCGGTGGCGATGTGCACACGCGCCTGTCCGGCGTGGCCGATCATTTGGCGCAGAACGACTTGCACGCACTGTCTCTGGCGCGCGAGGCTATTGCGCATTTGAATAAAAACAAGGCTCCGGCGCCCGAATTGCGTGCGCCGGTAGCTCCTAAATTTGTAGCAGAAGAGTTGTACGGGGTGATCCCCACTGACACTCGCAAACCCTTTGATGTGCGTGAAATCATCGCCCGCATCGTGGATGGCTCGAAGCTGCATGAGTTCAAGCCCCGCTACGGCACGACGCTGGTGTGCGGCTTTGCCCATGTGGAGGGCATGCCGGTGGGCATCATCGCCAACAACGGCATTTTGTTCAGCGAGTCCGCGCTCAAGGGCGCGCACTTCATTGAGCTGTGCTGCCAACGCAAGATCCCGCTGGTGTTTTTGCAGAACATCACCGGGTTCATGGTGGGCCGCAAGTATGAGAACGAGGGCATCGCCCGCAACGGGGCCAAGATGGTCACCGCCGTGGCGACCGCGCAGGTGCCCAAGTTCACCATCATCATTGGCGGCAGCTTCGGGGCCGGCAACTACGGCATGTGCGGCCGCGCCTACAGCCCCCGCTTTTTGTGGATGTGGCCTAACGCGCGCATCTCGGTCATGGGCGGCGAGCAGGCGGCCAGCGTGCTCGCCACCGTGCGTCGCGACGGCATTGAGGGCAAGGGCGGCGCCTGGAGCGCGGAGGAGGAAGAAGCCTTCAAAGCGCCCATCCGCCAGCAATACGAAGAGCAGGGCCACCCCTATTTCGCTACCGCCCGCTTGTGGGACGACGGCATCATCGACCCCGCAGACACCCGCCGTGTGCTGGCGTTGGGCTTGAGCGCGTCATTGAACGCGCCTATTCCAGATACCAAGTTCGGCGTATTCCGCATGTAAGGCAAGGAAAGTTTATGTTCACCAAAATCCTTATTGCCAATCGTGGCGAAATCGCCTGCCGGGTGGCCGCCACAGCTGCGCGGCTAGCTATCAAAACCGTAGCGGTCTATTCTGATGTCGATGCGCACGCCAAACATGTGGCCGCTTGCGACGAAGCGGTGCACATCGGCGGCAGCGCACCCAAGGACAGCTACCTGCGTTGGGAAAAAATCATCGAGGCCGCCAAGGCCACCGGCGCTCAGGCCATCCACCCCGGCTATGGTTTCTTGAGTGAGAACGAAGAATTTGCCAACGCCTGTGCTGCCGCGGGATTGGTGTTCATCGGGCCGCCTGCCAGCGCCATTCAGGCCATGGGCCTGAAAGCGGAGTCCAAACAATTGATGGAAAAAGCCGGTGTGCCGTTGGTGCCCGGCTACCACGGTAAGGATCAGGACACCGCACTCTTGCAGCGCGAGGCCGACGCAATAGGCTACCCGGTGCTGATCAAAGCCAGCGCAGGCGGTGGCGGCAAGGGCATGCGCGCGGTCGACAAGGCAGAAGATTTTGCAGAGGCCTTGGCCAGCTGCAAGCGCGAAGCGATCAACAGCTTTGGCGATGACGCGGTGCTCATTGAGAAATACGTGCAGCGCCCGCGCCATATCGAAATTCAAGTGTTTGGCGACACCCACGGCAACTATGTCTACCTGTTTGAGCGCGATTGCTCGGTACAGCGCCGCCACCAGAAGGTGCTGGAAGAAGCCCCCGCGCCCGGCATGACGCCCGAGCTGCGCGCCCAGATGGGTCACGCTGCTGTGGAGGCCGCCCGTGCAGTGAACTATGTGGGCGCCGGCACGGTGGAGTTCATCGTGGAGCAGCCTGACGGCTACGGGCTAGAGGAGGCCGATGGAGGTTTCGCCGCCGGGCCGTCCCAAGGCGAAACAGTCCCTTCGGGGGGCAGCGATCCAGCGCAGCGGAGGAGCGTGGGGGCCAGGTACTACTTCATGGAAATGAACACCCGCCTGCAGGTAGAGCACCCGGTCACCGAGGCCATCACCGGTCTGGACCTGGTGGAGTGGCAATTGCGCGTGGCCAGTGGCGAGCCGCTGCCTTTGCGCCAGCACCAATTACAAATCCACGGCCATGCCATCGAAGCCCGCATTTGCGCCGAGAACCCCGACAACAACTTCCTGCCTGCTACCGGCAGCGTGCAGGTTTACGGTCTGCCGCCGCATGCGAGCTTTGCGCGTGCAGAGCGCGGCGTGCGGGTGGACTCTGGCGTACGCGAGGGCGATGCCATCAGCCCGTTTTACGACTCCATGGTGGCCAAGCTGATCGTGCATGGCGCCACCCGCGCCGAGGCGCTGGCCCGCCTCGACACCGCTTTGGCGCAGACCCACATCGTGGGGCTGGCGACCAATGTGCAGTTCTTGCGCCATGTGACCACCAGTGCCTCGTTTGCAGCGGCCCAACTGGACACGGCGCTGATTCCGCGGGAGGCTGATGTTTTGTTCCACCAAGACAAGGTGGGTCTGCCCATGGCTGCGGCTGCCTTGATTGCGCACACCTTGCAAAAGGGCGAGCGCGAGGCGGCGCAACCCGATGCGCGTGGCTGGCAAGACCCTTGGGCCCAGCGCGATGGCTGGAAGTCGCACGGTGCGCAGGTGCGCAGCTTTGCCCTCGAATACGTTGGCGAGCCCCATACCGCCCTATTGCGCTCGGTGCGCGGTGGCACGCTGGAACTGACGGTGGACGGACAGACCCATCCGCTGCAGTGGGCTGCCCGGGGTGATGCACTGGATGTGCGCGTCGGTGAGCAGCGCAGTCTGGTGAATGTGTATGCAAATGGGCCGGTGGCGCACGTATTCACTGTGCGAGGTGCTACACAAATCATAGCAATTGACGTACTGGCTCATGCCGGTGACGCCCAGTCTGAAGGCGGCCGCTTGACGGCACCCATGCCTGGCAAAGTGGTGTCGTTTGCGGTGAAGGCGGGCGATGTGGTCAAAAAAGGCCAAGCCTTGGCGGTGATGGAGGCCATGAAGATGGAGCACACCATTGCTGCACCGGCTGACGGCACGGTGGACGAGCTGCTTTTCGCACCGGGCGACCAGGTGACCGAGGGGAGTGAGCTGCTGCGCATGCAGCAGCCCGCCTGAGCCGAAAAGGGGCCCTAGTGCGGTGAAAATGCAGGCATGACTACTCCTGTTCGCATTACCTACTACTCGGCTGATGGTGACGAGGCCAAATGGATTCCCGGGCTGCAGGCGGCCTTTCCGGAGGCGGAGGTCAGCCTCTGGCAACCCGGAGCCGCTGCGGTGGACTACGCAGTAGTGTGGAAGCCGCCGCAACAGATGCTCGATGAGCAGCCCGGCCTTAAAGCCATCTTCAACACCGGTGCCGGGGTCGATGCGCTGATGAAGCTCAAGCTGCCGGCCGGTTTGCCGGTGATCCGTTTGGACGATGCCGGCATGTCGGTGCAAATGGCGGAATATGTGTGCCACGCGGTGATCCGCCACTTCCGCGAGTTCGATGGCTACGAGGCCGATATGGACAACGGCAAATGGTCTTTCCGTAAGCCGCGCAGCCGGGTGGACTACCCGGTGGGCGTGCTGGGGCTGGGCGTGTTGGGCGAGCGCGTGGCCAAGGCGGTGGCGCAGTTCGATTTCCCGGTGAATGGCTGGAGCCGCTCACCCAAGGCGCTGGACGGCGTGCAGTGTTTCCATGGAGAGGCGCAGCTCACCCAGTTTCTGGCGGCCAGCCGCATCGTGGTGTGTTTGCTGCCCTTGACGCCCGAGACCGATAGCATTCTCAACGCCGGCACCCTCGCGCATATCCGCGCCGGTGGCTATGTCATCAATGTGGCCCGTGGCGCCCATGTGGTGGATGCGGATTTGCTCGCCGCCATTGACAGTGGCCACCTGTCCGGCGCCACCCTGGATGTGTTTCGGGTAGAGCCTTTGCCCAAAGGCCATGCTTTCTGGTCGCACCCCAAGATTACCCTCACACCCCACACCTCAGCGCGTACCTTGCGGGCAGAAAGCATTGCCCAGATTGCCCGCAAGATTGCCGCGTTACAGGGCGGGCAAACAGTCGCCGGGTTGGTGGATGCAGGGCGGGGTTATTAATCCCCATGTCCGAAGTTGACGCCTTCGGCGCTCTGGCGCGAGCGCGCACCTCGGTGCGCGGCTTCACCCGAGAGCCCGTGCCCGAGGTGCTTTTGCACGACGTGCTTGTGAATGCCCGTCTGGCCCCCAGCGGTGCCAACTTGCAACCGGGCAGCTTTATCCAGGTGCGCGGCGCAGTCCGCGAGAGCTTGTCCCTGGCGATGTCAGCGGCCTACCGCGAAGGCGTAGCCGAGCCCGAGGACTACAGCTACTTCCCCGACCCCATGCCCGGCCATTTGCGCCGCCGGCAAGTGGCAGCCGCCCGTGCGCTGTACGACAGCATCGGCATTGCCCGCGAGGACCGGGCCGGGCGCGACCAGCAGTTTGAGCGCAACTTCCGTTTTTTTGATGCGCCGGTGGCGCTGGTCGTCACCATCGAGCGGGGCATGGGCAGTGGCTGCTTTATGGACTTGGGTATGGCGCTTTACGGCTTGTTGCTGGCAGCCCAATCCCGCGGCCTTGCCAGTTGCGCCATCGGAGCACTGGCCTCCTACCCCACCCTGGTGCGCAGCCACTTGGGGCTGGGCGCCGAGAGCCTAGTGGTGTGTGGCGTGGCCCTGGGCTATGCCGATCCTGCCCAAGCGGTCAATAGCACCCGCACCGCGCGTGCGGAGTTGGACAGCTATTTCAAGGTAGTCGGCTAGCGCGCTGGGCGGAAGTGGCTGCCTCAGGCGGCCGGGTTCAAATCCGCCATTGCACCAGCGTTGCTGCTCCTATGCCGCCGGCGCCCGCCACGGAGGCCAGCCCGTAGGCGCCTGCCTGCCCAAGGCGCTCTAAATCCGCCAGCACGCGAACGAGGGCGATGGCGCCGGATGCACCGATGGGGTGGCCTCGTGCAATGCCTCCGCCCAAGTGGTTGATGGCGTCTGGCTCCAAGCCCAGTGCGCTGCAATAGGCCAAGCCTTGCACCGCAAACGCATCATGCAGCTCGTTCACCGCGCAGGTGCGGACATCATGCAGATCCGCACGTTGCAGCACAGTCCGGGTGGCAGCTTCTGCGGCCAGCAAAGGCATGGCCGGGTCCAGGCCCACAGACGCAGAGGCGCGCCACTGCACGGGTGCCGTCACTTGCAAACGGTCGGCCGCCGCCGCCGTCATCAAAAGCACCATGGCCGCACCATCGGCGCGGGTGGAGATCGCCAGGGTGCTCACCGCACAGTCGGGTTCCGCAAGGTCGCCTGCGCCACGCGCCTGCACCGGCAGGCGTTGTGCTGCGCGGGCACTGAACAGGCGGGGGTAGGCGTCGTGAGTCAATCCGGCGACCGGAACAATTTCTGCTGCCAAGGCCGCCTGGTGGTGCACTGCGCGGGTGTGGCTCTGCACCGCGTAGCCGTCTTGGGTGTTGCGGGCGATGCGGTGGGCCTCGGCATAGTCCGCGGCTGCTTGCAGCAGATCGGGATCGCGGGCCGGGTCCGGGGCAAAGGCGGGGCGCTCGTAGGGTTGGGCTATCTCACCGGCTGCAAGCGGGCGGTGCTGGCGGATGGGCGCGCGGCTCCAGGCCTCCACGCCACCAGCGACCACGACCTCGGCCTGCCCGCTGGCCAGCATGCCCGCGGCCACGGCGATGGCATCTAGCCCGGCGCAGCACTGGGTGTCGATGGTGAGTGCGGCACACCGGTCCGGCAGGCCGGCTGCCAGTGCCACCATGCGGGCAGGGTTGCCGCCCGCGCCCAAGGCGTTGCCGAGGATGACTGCATCCACATCGGCCGCCGCCAGGCCTGCGCGCTGCAGCAGCGCTTGCAGCACCGGGGCGCCGATGTCATGGGCAGCGAGACCCCCGAACGCACCGCCATGCGGCGCGACGGCGCTGCGCGCCCAACCGGCGATCAGAGGATGGTGGTCAGACATGGTGAGCTGTCAGGGTGGTGGAGAGCCGTCTCCAGCAAACGCCCGAGGGCGAGGTGGTCGGTTTTGCCGCTCGCGGTAAAGGCCCAATCGGTGTGCGCCCACAAGCGGCGGGGGACCTTGAAGGATTCCAGTCGCGCCCGGCACCAGGCCTGCACTTCTTGCAGGCTGGGGTGCGCCATGCCTGCGGTAGGTGCTGCAAATTTCACGATGGCGACCACTTGGGCGCCCCTCTGTGCATCCGGCAGGCCATGCACCGAGGCGCGGGCAATGCCGGGGTGTGATTCGAGCACCATCTCCAGCTCTTCGGGGAATAGCTTTTTGGCCATGGTGACCAGCATGCGGCTCTCGCGGCCTGCCACCCGGAGGCGGCCTTGGGGGTCTAGGTGGCCGAGATCGCGCACACACACCCAATCGCCATCGCGCAGAGCGGCGGTGTGATCGACGTCGGTGGCCACGTAGTCCATGAACAGCATAGGGCTACGCACGTAAATCAAGCCGTCGGGGCTGTCTGGAGTGGCACCGCGCACGTCCAGCTCAACCGTGTCAAAAGGCTGGCCCACCAGGTTGTCGGGCAGGTCGGCGTGGGATTCGGTCCACGCAATGAAACTGGTTTCCGATGCCCCGTAAAACTCGATAATCCGGGCCCGCGGAAACAGGGCTTGCAGGGCCGGCGTGTGTCCGCGGGGCCAGCGCGCACCACTAATCAAAATCAGCTGAACGTCGTGGATGGGCGTGAGTTGGCGGCGCTGTGCCCACTCCAGCATCAGTAGCAACTGGCTGGGCACGGCCACGAGGCACGGTGTCTGCCCCGAGCGCAAGGTAGCCAGTGCTGCGGCGGCAGAAAACTGCTCTTGCACCACCACACCGCCACCGGTCCACAGTCCCAGCAGCATGCCGAACAAAAACAGTGAATGGGAGTCGCGCCCCGGCGCCAGAATGCAGCCGCTCGCGGCCGGGCCGAAGGTGCGCAGGCAGACGTCAAAACTCTCAGTCCACGACTGGTGGTGGCGCCGGAATCCTTTGGGCAGGCCGGTGCTGCCGGACGTAAAGCCGGTGTAGAAAGGGCTCCAAGGGGTGGGTGCACTGTTGTCGTGCGGTGCGACAGGCAAGCGCTCGCGCACCGCCTGCAACACAGCCGGAGGCCACGCAGGGTCGCTGACCGCGGCGCAGCGGCCACTGGCGACCGTGCCCATGAAAGCCACCAAGCGCTCTAACAAAGGAGGGCTGGCGTCTTGCAGCACCGTGGCCGGAGCGCCTGCGGTGTGCAGGGCTATCGCGTGGGCATCCACCCGGGCTGCAAATTCCGCAAAACTGATGTCACCCGCCTCGCTGCGGATGGCCGGGTACGCGCCCCGCTCAGTGGCCCAGCGGGCCAGCCGGCTGTGCACCAGCTCGGGGGCGGTAGTGGACATTAAATATTACGTTTACCGAATTGCCAGTCAGGCAGCCCGCGTGCCACGGTATGGCACACCACGGCGGTCAGGACGCACTTGATCAGGTCACCCGGCACAAAGGCGCTGGTGCCGATCAGGGCTTGAGTCAGGCTCATGTCGGCAATGCCCATCAAGCCCACTACGCCGCTGGCGTGGATCACGAGCAAGCCCCCCAATGCCGACGCTACAAAAGCGCTCAGCGCGATCTGGCGTGGTGTGTTGGTGGGCAGAGTTTGCATAAGCAGTCCAGTGACCAACGCACCTACAGGCCATGCCAGTAAATAACCGGCACTCGGGGTGAAAAACACGCCAAAACCACCGCGCCCGCCGGACAGCAAGGGCAGACCGATCGCCACCGCCACCAAAAACAAAAACAGTGCCTGAAAGGCGCGCCGTGGGCCGAGCAGGCAGCCTGCCAGCATCACGCCCAAGGTTTGCAGGGTGATCGGAACACCGAGTGGTAGATCAACTTTGGGTATCAAGCCCAGGACCGCCATCAGGGCGGCAAAAAAGGCGACGAGTACGAATGATTGGTTGCGTTGCATTGTGTATTACTCCTAAAAAAAGCCGGGCTACTCACCCAGCCGGACGTCGAGTGTATCGGCTACGCGGCGCGCGGTTTGCAGCATCTGAATCGTCAGCGGAGCCAGCAGCTTGATGCCTCCGCCTTTGCCAGTGCGCAGGCGGTACGCATCGTCCAGCCGCTTCCACACCACGAAAAAATGCTCCACAAACCGCAGCATCAGCGCGAGCTGCAGGGCGAAGCGGTCGGCCCGCACGCCCAATGGTGCCAGGGGCGTGAGCAGGCGCTCCAGCACGGCCTGCAAATCGCCGCTGCGGGTGGTGAGCGTGAGCGCAATACTGAGCAAAGAGGCGGCCACCATGCGCAACACGCTCACTAGACCCACTAGCGGCTGTTGCAGAACGGCGTGAAACAGCAGCACCAGCGCAGCCGCAATCCCCAAGGCTTTGAGCAGACGCCCGGCGGGGCGCATGGCGGCTCCGAGCGACACAAACAGAGTGACCGATGCGGCGCACGCCAGACTGAGGGCGACCGGTGTGCTCAGCCAAAACACCCCGGTACTGAGTAGCACCAGCAGCGCGAGCTTCCAGCCGGCGGGCACGGCGTGCAGCCAGGTGCGATGTTCGCTGTACAGGCTGCCCATGGCTCAGGTGACCGTGGCGGTGCGGGCCGCCATGCGGGCGGCGACATCGGCGCGGTAGTCAGCGCACACCGTCACCGGGTGGCCGTCTGCCCGGACCCGGCCTTGCTCGAGCCAGATCACTCGGTCAAAGTCTTGCAGGTGTTCCAGCACATGGGTGGACACAATGACCTGTTGTCCGACCCGGGCCAGATCGCGGTGCAGCAAGGCCTGGCTGGGCAGGTCCAGGCTGGCAAATGGCTCGTCCAGCAAGATGAGCGAGGGCTGGGTCAGCAAAATGGCCAGCCAGCACACATGCTGCCGCTGCCCTTGGCTGAGGCTGCTGATGGCGCGCTCGGCCCAGTCCGGCAAGCCGCGTGTCGCTAGAAAAGCGCGGGCTTGGCCGATGGCTTCGCGCCGGGGCAAGCCGGTAGCTGTCAGGCCGAGCGCGAGCTCTTCTTGAACAGTGGGGAAAACGATCTGGTCGTCCGGGTTCTGAAACATCATGCCCACCAGGTTGGGGCGCTGCGCATTGATGCGGTAGGCCGGCAGCCCTTGCACCGAGACGCTGCCGGTGTACGGTGCCTCCAAGCCGCAGGCCAAGCGGAACAAGCTGCTTTTGCCCGCACCGTTGTCGCCGATGAGGCCGATGCGCGGTTCGTGCAGGTTCAGGGTCAGGTCGTCAAAAACCAGGGTGTTGCCCCGTTTCAGGCCGGCTTGGATGATGCTTAGCAAATGGTGCGCCTTGGGAGTCTGGTGGGGTGGTTTGGGGGAGCCCGTGAATATACCAATGCACCCGCCGAGGGCCATGCGGTTCGCGGTTTAATACGAGTTATGAACACACCCTCCCGCGTCAAGATCATTGATGTAGGCCCGCGTGACGGCCTGCAAAACGAAAAGCAACCGGTACCGGCGGCCATCAAGGTGGAGCTGGTGCACCGCCTGCAGGCGGCCGGGCTGAAAGAGATTGAGGTCACCAGTTTTGTGAGCCCGAAGTGGGTGCCACAAATGGGCGACAACGCGGAGGTCATGGCGGGCGTGCAGCGCCAGGCCGGTGTGCGCTATTCGGTACTCACACCGAACATGAAGGGCTATGAAGCGGCCGTCTCTAGCCGCCCGGATGAGATCGTGGTTTTTGGTGCTGCCAGCGAGGCGTTCAGCCAAAAGAACATCAACTGTTCGATCGAGGAGAGCATCGAGCGCTTCCGCCCGGTGGCCCAGGCCGCTAAAGCGGCAGGCATTGCGGTGCGCGGCGCTATTTCTTGCGCCGTGGGCTGCCCTTATGAGGGCGATATTGCTCCGGAGCGGGTGGCGCTCGTCGCCCGGCTGATGCGCGATATCGGGGTGGAGCACGTGGGCGTGGCAGACACCATCGGCGTGGGCACTCCGGTCCAAGTGCAGCGTGCCCTGGATGCCACTTTGCAGTACTACAGCGTGGATGAGGTGTCCGGCCATTTTCACGATACCTATGGCATGGCTTTGGCCAACACGCTGGCTTCGCTGGAAATGGGCATCTGGCACTTTGACACCTCGGTCGCCGGCTTAGGGGGCTGCCCCTATGCCAAAGGTGCGACCGGCAATGTGGCTTCTGAGGACGTGGTGTACATGCTGCACGGCATGGGCATTGAAACCGGTATCGACCTGGACAAGCTGATCGACGCGGGCCAGTTCATCAGCGACTTTTTGGGGCGCAAACCGCATTCGCGCGCCGCCAACGCCCTGCTGGCCAAGCGCCTGGGCTGAACAACAACATGTGTGGAGCTGAATTGACAGAATTACCCGAAGGCGTGCAGCGCGTAGCGGCGGCATTGCAAGACAAGAACCACCCCCATGCACCGGTCATGCTCGATGGTGCGGCCCGCACCGCGCAGCAGGCGGCCGATGCGTTGGGCGTTGCCGTAGGGCAAATTGCCAAGAGCATCATCTTCAAGCGGGTGGAGGACGATGCCGCTGTGTTGGTGGTGACTTCCGGCGACCGCCGGGTGGACGAGGCCAAAGTGGCAGCCCTGGTGGGCCCGCTGGCGCGTGCGAATGCCGCATTTGTGAAAGAGCGCACAGGCTTTTCGATCGGCGGCGTGAGCCCCGTGGCGCACGCGATGCCAGGCGTCACTCTGATCGACCGCGAGCTGTTCCGCTTCGAGCAGGTGTGGGCGGCAGCGGGGCACCCGCACGGGGTGTTTCAGTTGCAGCCGCAAGATCTGGTGGCGCTGACCGGTGCGCCCGTGGCCGATGTGGTGGAGGTGCCCGAAGACGAGAATGTGCTCGATACCCTGGCGCGTGAAAATGCTATGAAAATGCTAGCTGCTCGCGCAATATCAGTGAGGGCTATGACCGAAAACATTCCAAGTCCCTGTGTGAATGTATGCCGCATGGATACCGGTAGCGGCTTGTGCGAAGGGTGTTTTCGCACCATCGAAGACATCCGCGAATGGGGTAAGAGCGACGACGCTGCCAAAAAAGCCATGTGGGTGCAGATCACCGAGCGCTTACAGCAAACCCACCCCACCGCTTTTGCCTGAGGCACCCCATGAAGCAAATCACGTTTTACCTGGACTTCATTTCCCCTTACGCCTATTTGGCGTTTGAAGAAGTGCCGCGTGCCCTGATGGGGCTCAGCTATAGCGTGCACCACAAGCCGGTGTTTTTGGGTGGTTTGCTAAAGCACAACGCTGTTTTGGGGCCTGCCGAGGTGCCGCCCAAGCGAGAGTGGATTTACCGGCATGTGCAGTGGTTGGCCCGCCAGCAGGGGGTGGCGCTCGACTTTCCGGCCATGCACCCGTTCAACCCCTTGGGTCTACTGCGTTTGGCGATTGCCGCCCACCCCGGAGGCTTGCCCAACCGGTATGTCTGTGAGACTTTGTTCAAACACGTGTGGCAGGGCGGAGCGGATGCTGCAGACCCCGCGCGCTTGCAGGTGCTGACCGAGGCCTTGGTGCCCGCCCGCGCGCCTGCGGACGACAGTGTGAAGGCCCAACTCAAACAGCACAGCGATGAGGCAATTGCCGCGCGGGTCTTCGGTGTGCCGAGTTTTGAGGTGGATGGCCGTGTGTTTTGGGGCCTCGATGCGCTCCCGATGTTGCGAGCCTATCTGGACGGTGATGCCTGGTTCGACGGTCCTGAATGGGATGGCGTGAACGCCATCCCCTCGGGTATTGCGCTGCGGAGCTAAGTCCGCATCCGCCGGCTCAGTAAGGAAACAGCCGGAAGCACAAAATGGCCACCAAGGTGGGGGGAATCGCGCCAAGCAGCAGGCTGAGTGGCGAAATTGCACCCTCGTGGAACGTGGACTTCAAGATAGATGCTCCAGCGGGGTTGGGGGCGTTGGCGATGATGGTGAGACCCCCACCGGTGACAGCGCCGGTGAGTAAGGCGTATTTGAATTCAGGGGTGAGCCCTTCAACCAAAGAGCCCAAATACGTCAACGCGGCGTTGTCAGTGATCGCGGTCAGGGCGGTCGCACCAAAGTACACCGAGGTCGAGTCCATGCTCAACAGCAACGGTTGCAGCCACCATTGCTGCATACCCCCCAGGACAACCAAGCCGCCCAAGAAAAATGCAACCAGCAAGCCCTCGCGCAAAATCAAGCGCTCCTGAAACGCAGGGTAAGCAGTGGCCACCCCCATAAACAACAAAAAGACGGCGATGAAGGCGGCTGGGTGGTGGGCAAACACCACAATCGCAACCAAAAACGCCAGGTGCATGGCTACAGCCCAGCCGGGCACGCCGGTGTACGGCGACTGGGTGGAATACGTCATGGTGCGCAACTCTTTGGAGGATAAGAAGGTGAGCACACTGGCGTTGATAAACACCGCAATCGCCGCTTTCCAGCCGATGTGGGTGAGCATGTAAACGATGTCGAGGTTCCATTTGGCGGCCACCATCAAAACAGGTGGAGCCGCGAAATGGGTCAAGGTGCCGCCGATGGAGATGTTGACAAACAGCACCCCGAGGGCGGCGTATTGCAGACGGCGTGAGGCTTTGGCAAAGACAGTGTCTTTCATCAGGAGTGCTGCCAAAGTCATGGCGGCGGGTTCGGTGATGAAGGAGCCCAGCAAGGGCACGATACCCAGCGCAGTGAAGAAAAACGCCATGGTCCTGTGCATGGGAATCAGGCGAACAATGAGCTGGACCGCAGCAGAAGACACTTGCAAAACCGGCTTGCTGGCGGCCACCACCATGATGGCAAATACAAAAAGCGGCTCTGTGAAGTTGCGGCCATCAAGGTAGGCCATGGCACTAGCAAACCCCTCCATGATGCCCATGAGTGTCATGAAAATCATGGCCCAGACGCCAAACACAATTTCTACCTCTGCCAGCAGGTGCCATACGCCGGCATGTGCCGGGCGGGTATGCGCCAAATGCTCGAAAAACTTGGTTGAGAACGTGTGGATCAATGCCAGCGCGAACAGGCCTGCGGCCACGGCCTGAATGGCAGTCGGGTTCATAGTTATTGGTCTCCTCGGTGTTGTTTGCCTCCGGTTTGCCCAGAGCGCGGCGGATTGTATGCGCGGCATGTTGACACGACGCCAACAGACCTAACCAGCTTCTCGGCCATGCTGACATCCCCGGTGCCTGCAGCAACAGGCGTGACGCCCAAGGTGCAAGAGATCAGAGTACTTTAAATAGCTTTTCTCGAAACTCGGGGAGCCTTTTGGTTCCGATCCCACTGCCTTTCATGGTTTCGACCCATTTGGGATAGACCCGCCGTACATCTTCTGATGTTTTGCAAGCAAAGATGGCCTCCATCAAGGTCAGTCGGGTGTTTTGTTCAAACACCGTGTTGATGGTGTTCATCAAAAAGTTGCGCGCCATTTCGGTCTCTTTGGCTGATCGCGAGCTTGCAGGCGGAAGGTGCGCGAGCTCATCCTGTACAGACTTTGATACCGGTACGGCGTCTTTTACGGCCGCTCCCTTGGCGCCTGCCTCGGGCCTAGCCACCGCAATAGGTTTGATGCACTCCTTTGCTACCAACATCTGGATGATCTCGACGTCTTTGGACGACAGAATCATGCTGGAGAGCTCTTGGAAATTGCGCTTACCGTCTATCAAGATCAATGCCCGACGCGACAAAGGATCAAGCCCAAGACTTTTCGATTGAATTTCACGCTGACCAATCTCCGTTTTGGCAAAGAGGGTGGTGGTCACGTCGTATTCAAGTTGCATGGTTCAAGGCCAACGATGGGAATAGAAATAGGGAGCGCATCTTTTCCGCTGTTTGCGTCGCCGTAAATTCGGGTTAGCCCTTGCAGCTGTCGCTGGGATTACAGGCCAGGTGCGAGGGGCGAGTGGCGTTGAATCAATTTTCATAGGACTTACCCTAGAGTCGGGCCAAGAGTCGTTACGGGCAAGCTAAGCGTAAGTTTCGGAACACAAAGTCCGCTTCGCAATGCCTCCTGCCACGAGTGGGCGGCGTTCAAGAAGCCGGTGCACTGCACCCATTTTTTGATACTTTTCACTCTTCTAAGGAGACACGCCATGTCCCGCGATAAAAGCGCAGACGGCTACTGGAAGGCCACCATCGGACTGCTCACCAAAATCATGATCGTATGGTTTGTGTGCTCGTTCGGTTTGGGCATTTTGTTTGCCGATGCCATTAACGGTATCAAGCTCGGTGGCTATCCACTGGGCTTCTTCTTTGCCCAGCAGGGTTCCATTTACGTGTTCATTGCGCTCATTTTTTACTACGGAAAAAAAATGGGTGACATTGACCGTGAATTTGACGTTCACGAAGAATAAGGAGCCCATTCCATGGATCTTCAAACCACTATCTACATCTTTGTCGGTCTGAGCTTCTCGCTCTACATCGGCATTGCGATCTGGGCCCGTGCAGGGTCTACCTCTGAGTTCTATGCCGCAGGCGGCGCTGTCGGCCCGAAGATGAACGGTATGGCCACCGCAGCCGACTGGATGTCTGCAGCCTCTTTCATTTCCATGGCTGGCCTGATATCCAACATGGGTTACGGCGGCGGTCTGTTCCTGATGGGCTGGACCGGCGGCTATGTGTTGCTGGCGATGTTGCTGGCACCGTACCTGCGCAAGTTCGGCAAGTTCACCGTTCCCCAGTTCATCGGCGATCGCTTTTACTCCAAGAGCGCATCTACGATTGCGGTGATCTGCTTGCTGACAGCGTCCATCACCTACATCATTGGCCAAATGACAGGTGTGGGCGTCGCGTTCTCCCGCTTCTTGGGTGTGAGCAGCGACACAGGCATCTACGTGGGTATGGCGATTGTGTTTGCCTACGCAGTGTTCGGTGGCATGAAGGGCATCACCTACACCCAAGTGGCGCAATACATCGTGCTGATCTTCGCATACACCATCCCTGCGATCTTCATTTCGTTGCAACTCACGGGTAACCCAATTCCCCAGCTGGGCTTGGGTTCTGGTTTTTCCGGCACCGATATGAGCCTGTTGGCAAAGTTGGACCTGGTGGTGACAGATCTTGGTTTCGGTCAGTACACCACGACGACAGCCGGTAGCACATTGAACATGTTCATGTACACCTTGTCGTTGATGATCGGTACCGCTGGCTTGCCTCACGTTATCATGCGATTCTTTACCGTCCCATCCGTGAAGGACGCACGTTCCTCCGCAGGTTGGGCGCTGATTTTCATCGCGATCCTGTACACAACTGCGCCTGCAGTAGCTGCAATGGCCAAGTTGAATCTGCACGGCACTGTGAATACAGCGGTGAAAGCCGGCGGTGACTTGTACGCACCTGAAGCCTCCATCAAGGCAGAAGACCGCCCTGACTGGATGAAGCGCTGGGAAAAAACCGGTCTGCTGAAGTTCACTGACAAAAACGGTGATGGCCGTATCCAGTACTACAACGATGCGACCAAGAACCCTGACGCAAAAGCCAAGGCTGAAGCCGCAGGTTGGAAGGGCAATGAACTGACGGTGAACGCTGACATCATCGTGTTGGCCAACCCTGAAATCGCGTTGCTGCCCAACTGGGTGATTGCGTTGGTGGCGGCGGGCGGTTTGGCTGCGGCGCTGTCTACCGCAGCGGGCTTGCTGATGGCGATTTCTGCGGCTGTATCCCACGACCTGGTGAAGGGCATCTTCGCGCCCGATATCAGTGAAAAGGGTGAGTTGATGACCGGCAAGATCGCCATGGCAATTGCCATCGTGGTCGCGGGCTGGTTGGGCTTGAATCCTCCCGGATTCGCGGCGGGTACTGTGGCTTTGGCGTTCGGTATTGCTGCGTCCTCGCTGTTCCCCGCCATCATGATGGGTATCTTCTCCAAGAAGATGAACAAAGAAGGCGCAATGGCTGGCATGGTGGCAGGCCTGTTGATCACTCTGTTCTATGTGTTTGCTCACAAGGGCATCTTCTTCGTGAAGGGCACAGACTTCTTGCCAATGATCGGCGGCGCCAACAGCTTCTTCGGCATTACGCCTGAAGCCTTCGGTGCAGTGGGTGCGGCAGTGAACTTCATCGTCGCCTTTGTGGTGGCCAAGGTCACGTCGCCAGTGCCGCATCACATCGAAGCAATGGTGGAGGCGGTTCGCGTTCCCCGTGGCTCCTCTGCGGTGACAGGAGCTCACTAATCGCGCAATCGTCGCGACTGTGGAAGCTTATCGGGTCGTGAGACCCGGTTAGGCTCCCAGCAGGCCCTGCAAGCCAAACGGTTTGCAGGGCCTTTTTGTTGAAAGGGTAGGATTTCACTTACCTTTTGGTTGGAGTGTTTCGATGACTTTTGATGTGTCTGTTGCAATGACTTGGGTGCTGTTTCTGGCGCTTTTTCCGATCGCCTTTTTCTGGCTGCGCCGTGCATGGCGTATTCTGGTACGACGTGATTTCTCGGAAGTGGCTATTCGCAGAGGAGTGTCCCCGGCACATCCGGAAAAGTTTGCACCTTATGAGTTCAGCATCAATTTGGTGTGTGGGGTGGTGATCGCGGTCACCATAGGTTTCATCGTGTCTGGTGGCGTCAGTTACGAGGCATGGTCCGCAATTGCTGGAAGCACCATTTGGATCAAGTTTTTCTTGACCTTTGCTTTGGCGCGTTATGCGCACCTACCCCCTGCAAAAAAGAAAACCGCCGCGGGAAAGCTATCCGGAACACCACCCGGAAATTGATCCCGGAGCCCACGTAAGATGAAGGATCGCCGCCTGGCCATCGGTCTTGCTGTCCTTGGGGCTGCAAGCTTCTGTGCCGTGTGGGTGGCGATAGTGGTGGCTTTAGTCACTTCGACGCTAGATGCGGGTGAAGCCGTGCAGTTTCAGCGCGTCGTGCTCGACACCGTGGTGGCGCGTTGGCCGCTACTGTTGTTGGCTGCGGCTCCCTTGATGTTTCTACTAACCGTCGGGGTTCGGTATGCATGGTCTCGTTGGTTGTTGGAGCCTTTGAGAATTGCGGAGGCTTCCCAGGCGCTGCTGATTGCAGGGCAATCGCATTTGGCGGTTCTCGTACGTACCCCAGCGGGTGCCCGGCTTGTCAGCACATTGCAGCAGCTGGCTGAGCAGCGCGACGACCTGCGAAGAGGCGTGGATGAAAATGTCGCTGTTGCAGCTCGGCGGTTGGAGCAAGAGCGCAGCCGGCTGGCAGCGCTGATGTCCGAGCTTTCGCAAAGTGTGGTCGTGTGCAATCGGGAAGGCCGGGTCATTCTGTACAACCGCAAAGCGCGTGCGCAATTCATGTTCTTTTCAGGGGTTCCCGGAGCTACGCGGGGGTCGGAACTGCTGGGGATCGGGCGTTCCATTTTTTCCTTCTTTAATGAGCATCTGATTGCGCATGCTGTCGAGCGGCTGGAGCATGGTGCTCGCTGCACCAGTGAATCCGGTACCACCCAATTCGTGACTTCTATGCAGTGCGGCCAGCTGGTGCGGGTGCAGGTCGCGCCGGTGTGGCTTCGTTCTGATCCTCTGGGTGATGCCGGTGATGCGCCTGCGGAGCTTGCTGGCTATGTGCTCATGTTAGACAACATTACCCAAACCTTTGAGTACGACACGCGTCGAGATCGGCAGGTACTCCATTGGTTGCAGTCTGCGCGGGGGGCGATCGGTCACTTGCGCCACTTGACTACTTCCGAGGCCATCACAGACAACAAGGCGGCGCTACAGGCGGGGGTAGAGTCCCTGCATCGACTGCTAGGCGAGGCTTATTCCGATTTGGCGATCCATACGCCCAACCGCTGGCCTTTGGAAGTGGTTTCTGCAAGTGATTGGGTTCGGCTTGCTGCTCACCGCTTGGGACAGGCCGACTACTTGCGCATCACCCCCGAGTTGCCTACCGAACCGTTTTGGTTGCAAGTGGACAGCTACGGTCTTTTGCAGCTGGTTGTGTCATTGGTGCAGCGCTTGCATGCAGACTACCAAGTTCGCTACCTGCGGCTCAGGGTACTGGCTTCGGGGGATAGAGCCTATTTGGATCTGGTATGGCCGGGTTTGCCCTTGAGCACTGAAACGGTCATGACCTGGGAAATGGATGCAATGCGGGTTGACGGGCTCGACTTGCCTCTGTCGGTCCGCGATGTATTGAACCGTCATGGCGGCCAACTATGGTTCCAACGCGACCGCCCCCGTGATGAGGTTTTTTTTCGCATTGATCTGCCACTGGCTCCTCAACAAAACTGGCCTCAGCAGGCTGATGCGCGCGGCATAGATGTCAAGGGGAACCGACCAGAGTTTTATGACTTTGACTTGTTTCAGCAGGGCACCCACACCAATGTGTTCGATGATGAACCCTTAACGCAGCTCGCCTTCACGGTGTTCGATACGGAGACTACAGGTCTTAACCCCCGGGAAGGGGACGAAATCATCCAGATCGGGGCTACACGTATTGTCAATATGAAGGTGTTGACGGAAGAGTGTTTCGATCAGCTAGTGGACCCGCAGCGCTCGATCCCGGCTCGTAGCACCCTGATTCATGGGATCACCCAAGACATGGTGGCCGATCAGCCCACACTGACCCAAGTTTTACCTGCATTCCATAGTTTCGCCCGGGACAGCGTACTGGTCGGGCACAACGTGGCGTTCGATTTGCGGTTTATAGAGATCAAATCGGGTGCGCTGGGTATCCGGTTTGACCATCCCGTGCTGGATACCCTGCTCCTCGCCTCTGTGCTGTATCCGACTCAAGAGTCCAACCGTTTGGAGGCGTTGGCGGAGCGCTTCGGCCTGGCGAACCACCAACGTCACAGCGCACTCGGGGATGCGATGGTGACAGCAGAGTTATTTGCGCTCTTCATTCCGCTCTTGGCCGCAAAGGGGATTCATACCCTCCGGCAGGCGCGAGAGGCGTCCCAAGCGACCTACCTTGCTCGCCTGAAGTATTAGCATGGACGGGGCCGCAGCTCAGCCGTGTCCGCCGTAGCGCTGCTCCAAAACGTTTTGGAGTCCCTTCACGACATGGAAGGCCTCTTTCAGAAAGCTACGCTCCAAGTGGGACAGTTCATGCAGCGAGAGGTGGTTGTTGGGGGCTTGTCCCGCAGCCAGAAGCCGTGCTTGGTGATGGACCCGTAAACTGGTGATCATCTCAAGGGCGTCGCGCAAGTCGCGCGATTTATCCGGACTGATTTCCAGCCCTTGGCTTGCGAGGGATAGTCTCTCATCCGTATTCACTGCGTGCACGCCACCCGCGAGGGCATAAACCCGTGCCAGATCAATGATGGGCACCGTGCCCGAGTGCTTAAGGTCAATCGTGCGTGGAAAGTCGTTGCTGCGGCTCAGAACTAGCTGCCCGAAAAGACCGAGGGGCGGTTGATGCTTCAACGCATTGCCCACCATATGCGACAAAAACAGGCTGTTTTTACGGGTCGAGTCGAGGACTGTGCTTCGGAGACTTTGCAGCAACGAATGATCGCCGTAAATGGCGCGAATATCAAAGAACACGCAGGCCCACATGAGAGCAAGTGGCTCCGGGGTGTAGATCCAGCGCTCAAAGTAAGCGCGCCACTGGTGGAGTGGCTGACACCAATGAGGTGTCATCGCCATGATGCCCCCCGGACAGTGCACATAGCCGCAAGCATGGAGGCCATCGCAAACCCATGTTGCGAGCTCTTTGAAATAGCTTCCGTGTTCCTCGACGGAGTAGCTGTCGTCCAGCAAGAGGCAGTTGTCTTGGTCCGTTTTGGTGTTCTGTTCTGAGCGTGCCTGTGATCCGGCTGCTACCCAGACATACGGCACCGGAGCCGGCCCGAAACGGGCATGGGCAAGCTCCAACAGTCGCCGGGTGAGCGCGTCAGTGATGGATGTCACCATTTTCCCGATACTCAGGCCGCTGGCACTTTGACCGACCAGATGCTGCTGAAGTTGCCCCACGCCAGCCACCACCGCTTGCAGTCCCTCCACGCTGGATTGCGCCTGGATGTTCTTCACCAGTAACTCCGCAGACGCTTGGCGGTTCGCATACAGATCGCCGGCACTCAACACGCCAATAGGTATTCCACCATCCATGAGCGGAATGTGGTGAATATGGTGCTCTGCCATGAGCATCAGTGCGTCAAAACCACTATCAAGGCCCTGCAGGGTTTTGGGATGCTGGGTCGCAATCTGGCTCACCGGCTGGTGGATATCCAAGCCGGTAGCGACCACCCGATTGCGAAGATCTTTGTCCGTCACTATTCCAAAAAGGGATGCCTCATGCATGACCAGGATCGAAGACACCCGCTGGGCCTCCATGCGCAGCGCAGCCTCTTGGATCGAGGCATCATGAGGAATCGTGATCGGCACTTCCTGCCGGAGCAATGTGTGCAAAGGGGACGATAACCACCCTTGCTGTGCGGTAGTGGCGAGCGACCCGGTGCTATCGAGGGTCCGGTGGGAGAGGTAAAAGTCTAGCGCCGGGCTGTTGTGGCACAGCGCATCCACTTCGCGGGCTGGCCATCGGATCCAGCTGCTGGTGGTCAGCGCGGTAATTGCCCATGCTGCGCCATGGGTGTTGGAGCAGGTGCCATACCCGACCAGATTTTCCGGCTGGAGCCTCAGAGTGAGCTCTTGGTCGTCATCCTGCAACTGGGCATTGCCGCTCAGCAGCAAAAACAAATACTCGCTTTGCGCAGCGGCATCAGCCAGTTGGTCACCTGCAGCTGTCTGCACAAACACGCCGGTCTGACTCAGTCGCACCAAGCTCGAAGCCTCGGCTTGAGAAAAAGCGTAGTGGCTTTTGAGTCGCATCAAGAGAGTGCCTGCGTCCATGGTGTGACCTTCGTCGTGGGTGGTGCGCTCAATGTACCGTGTTGGCGGGCAGGTGCGCGTCAGATATCCGTCAGTAGCTCTTGTGATAGTCGGGGGCTGGTCATACCCCTCACCCAAGATGCAGCGTTCAGACCCGGCAAGCACCATGGCATCAGTCAAATCTACCCCGATGTCTGGGGAAGATAGGCGAGTCATCTTCGCCTCATCGCTCGGGACGATTTTTGAGTGGTACGACTTCTACCTCTACGGGGCACTTGCCGCCATCATCGGCGAGCAGTTTTTCAGCGCGTTGGATGAAAGCTCGGCCTTCATCTTCGCCTTGCTGGCTTTCTCTGCCGGATTTGTCGTCCGACCGTTTGGTGCGCTGGTTTTCGGACGTCTGGGCGTTTTGGTCGGCCGCAAATCTACATTCTTGATCACGATCGTGATCATGGGCCTCTCCACGTTTATTGTGGGCATCCTCCCCGGCTATGCGTCTATTGGGGTTGCGGCGCCTGTTATCTTGATTGGGCTGCGCTTGATGCAAGGTCTTGCCATGGGCGGGGAGTATGGTGGCGCAGTGATTTATGTGGCAGAGCATGCGCCGCGCAACCGGCGGGGAGTGTTCACCGCTTGGATCCAAACAACAGCCTCGCTCGGCCTGCTGCTTGCGCTTGTGGTGATCTGGGGTACCCGCTCTTTGATGGGGGAGGCGCTCTTTGCCGACTGGGGGTGGCGGATCCCTTTTCTTGCGTCCATCCTGATGCTGGGTATCACGATATACATACGAATCGGTTTGGGCGAATCCCCTGTGTTTACACAGATGAAGGCCCGTGGCGCGGGCTCCAAGGCCCCGGTGGCAGAGGCGTTTGGCAGATGGAGCAATCTTAAAAAAGTGTTGGTAGCACTATTTGGCCTCACCGCCGGCCAAGCTGTCATCTGGTACACCGGACACTTCTACGCACTTTTCTTTTTGACGCAGTCGCTGGGTGTGGATGAGGCCACTGCCATCGTGCTGATGGCGGTCTCACTGGCGCTGGGGAGTCCGTTTTTCGTTGTGTTCGGCGCACTTTCCGACCGTGTAGGTCGCAAACCCATCATCCTCGCGGGCTGTTTACTCGCAACCTTTACGTATATGCCGGTGTTTGACGCGCTTACCCAAGCCGCAAATCCCGCCCTGCACGCCGCCCAAAGAAGCGCAAAGGTCACCATTTATGCGGATCCGTCGGAGTGCTCGTTTCAGTTCAATCTGACAGATGCTCAAAAGTTTGCGTCAAGTTGTGACATTGCCAAGCGGCGTTTGGCCAGCGCCTCCGTGTCGTATAGCCATATCGCGCTCTCAAGCGGTGCGCCGTCGCTTGTGACGGTGGGCTCCACCGTTGTCAAAGTGAAGCATGATCCGCAGGATATTTCGATTGCAAAGGCAGAGGCGGTAGCCAGACTCCAGAGAACGGGCAAGGTAGCGCCGGTCGACGCGCAGTCCAAGCAAGACGATGCTTTTTTGGCACTCAGCAATGAAAGCGCAGCTTCGACAGCGCTGTTTCACATCAAACTCGCGCAAGCCCTGCGGGAGGCCGGATATCCGGAGAAGGCCGACATGCAGGCCTTGAGCAAATTCAAGGTGGTGCTGATCCTGACCTATCTGGTTTTGCTGGTCACAATGGTCTACGGACCTATGGCTGCGATGCTCGTCGAGCTTTTTCCGACGCGTATCCGCTACACCTCGATGAGTCTGCCGTACCACATCGGCAACGGGTGGTTCGGTGGCTTATTGCCCGCCACCGTGTTCGCCATCGTGGCTGAGACCGGTAATTCATACAGCGGTCTGTGGTACCCCATCGCGGTGGCGGGTGCAACGGTCGTCGTTGGCGCGATCCTGTTGCGCGAAACCAAAGATGTGGACCTCGGTGTGGGGCGGTGAGGGGGCTGACACACGAATTGGCAGCTCCGGTTGTGCGAAAGCCTGCCTTGAAAGGGTAAAGCCACAGGCCCCCCGTAGGGCGGGCAAAGCTCCCTAGAATGTCTCTCCCCACCTAGAGAGCATTCACCATGACCCAGGGCACCATCCGCATTCGCGGAGCGCGACAGCACAATCTCAAGAACCTCGATCTGGACATCCGCACGGGTGAATTGACCGTGGTCACCGGGCCCAGCGGGTCAGGCAAGTCCAGCCTGGTGTTTGACACGCTGTACGCAGAAGGGCAGCGCCGCTACGTGGAAACCTTCAGCGCCTATGCGCGCCAGTTTCTGGACCGCATGGACAAACCGGCCGTCGACAAGGTGGAGGGCGTGCCCCCTGCGATTGCGATTGACCAGACCAATCCGGTGCGCTCGAGCCGCTCCACCGTGGGCACGATGACGGAGCTCAACGACCACCTCAAGCTCTTGTGTTCCCGCGCGGGCAGCCTGTTTGATAAAGACACGGCGCTACCCGTGCAGCACGACACCCCCGAGACCATTTACACCACGCTGTTGCAGCGCGCAGCGGCTGAAGGCAACCCGCGCCTTGTGCTGACTTTCCCGGTGGAGTTGCCGGGCAACGCTACCCCCGACGAAGTGACCCAGTGGCTGAGTGCCAGTGGGTTCACCCGCGTGCAGGCGGAGCGCGAGGTGTCCACCGTCAATGGCGTGCGCAAAGTGCTGGATGTGGTGGCAGACCGCTTCCGCATCGATGGGGTGGAAAAGGCGCGTGTGCTGGAGGCTATCGAGACATCCTTGAAGCGCGGCAGCGGGCGTTTGAATGCTTATGTATTAAAAGAGGCGGTAGCCTTGGTAGAGTCTGCGCAAGTAGCTCCTGAAATCATAGTAAACACAGCGCCTGAGATCTGGCGCTTCTCGACCGGTCTGCATTGCCCGCAAAGCGATATCCGCTACACCGACCCGATTGCGTCGATGTTCAGCTTCAACTCGGCCGTGGGCGCTTGCGATGCCTGCCGCGGCTTCGGGCGCGTGGTGGGGGTGGACTATGGGCTGGTCATCCCCAACGACAAGCTCACGCTGCGCGCGGGTGCGGTCAAACCGATGCAGACGCCTGCCTGGCAAGAGTGCCAGGACGACTTGATGCGCCACGCCGAGGCCAGTGGCATCCCGCGCGATACGCCCTGGTACAAGCTGACGCAGGAGCAAAAAAACTGGGTGCTCAAGGGCTCCCCGAACTGGAATGGCAAGTGGAGCCAGCACTGGTTCGGTGTGGACCGCTTTTTTGAGTATCTGGAGACCAAGGCCTACAAGATGCACATCCGCGTGCTCTTGTCCAAATACCGCAGCTACACCACCTGCCCGACTTGCAATGGATCCCGCCTTAAAACCGAGAGCCTGCTGTGGCGCATTGGCACCAAAGAGCAGGCCGATATGGCGCTGGACCCTGCCAAGCGCTTCATGCCCAAGGGTGTGAAATGGTCGCGTGAGCAACTAGAGGCGTTGCCCGGCTTGTCACTGCACGATTTCATGTTGATGCCGCTGGACCGGCTCAAGCGGTTTTTTGATGCGTTGCAATCCGATTTGGGCATCTTTGGGGGGGGGGAGTCAGGTGTACCGGCAGTGGCCTCATCAACTCGCTTTGCGAGTAGCAAATCGGCCCCTTCCGGCACCCCAGACTCCGCTTCGCGCTCGGAGGATGTCGCGCCGGAGAAGGCCGCTCCTACAGCGTCTGAGGCCGAACACAAAACGCTCAAGCTCCTGTTTGAAGAGGTGGGCACCCGCCTCAAGTACCTGTGCGACGTGGGCATTGGCTACCTCACCCTAGACCGCCAGAGCCGCACGCTCAGTGGCGGCGAGGTGCAGCGTATCAACCTCACCACGGCCTTGGGCACCTCGTTGGTCAACACCTTGTTTGTGCTGGACGAGCCCAGCATCGGCCTACACCCGCGCGACATGAACCGCATCATCGTGGCCATGCAGCGCCTGCGCGACGCAGGCAACACCCTGGTGGTGGTGGAGCACGACCCGGCAGTGATGCTGGCAGCCGACCGCATGATCGACATGGGCCCCGGCCCGGGTGAGAAGGGCGGCCAGATCGTATTTGACGGTACCACCGAGGCTCTCAAGGGCGCAGACACCATGACCGGCGCCTACCTGGGCGGCCGCAAGCAGGTGGGCATGGGCTTCAAGCGCATGGTCGCACCCAACCACCCGCGTCTGATTCTGGAAGGTGTCACCGAGCACAACCTCAAAAATGTGTCGGTCGAGATTCCTCTGCAGCGCTTGGTGTGCGTGACCGGTGTTTCGGGCTCCGGCAAGTCCACGCTGATTCAGGATGTGCTGGCTCCCGCTTTGTTGCGCCACTTCGGCAAAGCGACCGAAACACCGGGCGCCCACACCAGCCTGCTGGGGGCAGAGCAGCTCAGCGACATGGTGTTTGTGGATCAGTCGCCTATCGGTAAAACCGCACGCTCCAACCCGGTGAGCTATGTGGGCGCGTGGGACGCGATTCGCGAGTTGTTTGCGGGCGCTGCCTTGTCCAAGGAGCGCAGCTACACCGCGGCCAAATTCAGCTTCAACAGCGGTGATGGTCGTTGCCCTACCTGCGGTGGATCGGGCTTTGAGCATGTGGAAATGCAGTTCCTGAGTGACGTGTATTTGCGTTGCCCGGACTGCGATGGCAAGCGTTACCGTCTCGAAATTCTGGAGGTGACGATTGAGCGCAAGGGCCGCCAAGTGAATGTGGCTGATGTGCTCGGGCTCACCGTCAGCGAGGCGGCGGACTTGTTTAGCGCCGACCGCGAAGTCATTCGCGTGCTGCAACCCATCGTGGATGTGGGGTTGGAGTATGTGAAGTTGGGCCAACCGGTGCCCACACTCTCGGGTGGTGAGGCGCAGCGCCTCAAGCTGGCAGGCTTTCTGGCCGAAGCGGCCAAGAGCGCCAGTTCCAGCCGTCAACTGCTGGCGCGCAAGGGCTCGCTCTTTATGCTGGACGAGCCGACTACCGGGCTGCACTTTGAAGACATTGCCAAACTGATGCGCGCTTTGCGCAAGCTGCTGGACGCCGGCCATTCGCTGGTGGTGATTGAGCACAACCTCGATGTGATTCGTGCGTCCGACTGGCTGATCGATCTGGGGCCCGAGGGTGGTGATGCGGGTGGGCAAGTCGTTGCGGTGGGGACCCCGGAAGAGGTCATGCTGCATGCCACCTCTCATACTGGCCAGGCCTTGCGCGACTACGCCGCCGCGATGGGAGTGATTCATGAAGTGGCGGAGCCTAGCGCCAAGTACTTGGTGGGAGCTGCGGCTGCCTCGGGGGCTGCGGCGGATGGGCTTGCGCCCATGGCCTCATCTACTCGCTCCGCGATTAGCAAATCGGCCCCGGGCGCAAGCCCATCCACCTCCGGTGCTGGGGGGGGCGATACGTCGAACTCCATACGGATCGTCAATGCCAAGGAGCACAACCTCAAGTCCTTGTCGGTAGATATTCCACGCGGCAAGTTCAGCGTGGTGACCGGTGTGTCCGGGTCCGGCAAATCGACGCTGGCGTTTGACATTCTGTTCAACGAGGGCCAGCGGCGTTACCTCGAATCTTTGAACGCTTATGTGCGCTCCATCGTGCAACCTGCAGGTCGCCCCGAGGTGGATGCGGTGTATGGCATACCGCCCACGGTGGCGATTGAGCAGCGCCTCTCGCGCGGGGGGCGCAAATCCACGGTGGGTACCACCACTGAGGTATGGCACTTTTTGCGCTTGCTGTACGTCAAGCTGGGAACCCAGCATTGCTTTAAAGACGGCGCGGCGGTCGAGCCGCAGTCGGCGGACAGCATTGCGGCCCAGTTGCTCAAGAACTACCGGGGTCAGCACATCGGGCTGCTGGCGCCGCTGGTGCAGGGGCGCAAGGGCGTGTACACCGAGCTGGCGGATTGGGCGCGACCCAAGGGCTTCACCCATTTGCGGGTGGACGGCAACTTCTTGCCCACCAGCGGCTTCCCCCGGATTGATCGCTTCAAGGAGCACAACATTGAGTTGCCAGTAGCCAGCCTGGACGTGACCCCGGCCAACGAGTCCGCGCTACGCACTGCGCTGGCTGACGCGCTCACCCACGGCAAGGGCTTGGTCTACGTGCTGAGCGATATTGGCAGCTTGCGTGAGGTGATGGCAGCAGGCGAGTCTGCGGCTGGTGTTGGCAAGGTGCAGGTGTTTTCCACCAAGCGCGCTTGCCCGGTGTGCGCGACGTCTTATGCCGAGCTGGACCCGCGCTTGTTTTCGTACAACAGCAAACACGGCTGGTGCCCCGACTGCGTGGGCACGGGCGTGGCGCTCACCAAAGAGCAGCGCAAGGTGTTTGACGACTCGGTCAAGGATGACGACAACAAGGGCCGCGAGCAGACTTTTGCCGAGGCCGACATTGAAGACCTGCATGACAAGGCCTGCCCCACCTGCAGTGGCACGCGCTTGAATGCCACTGCGCGCAACGTCAAGTTCGCGGGCGTGGGCATTACCGACATTGCGCGCCTCTCGGTGACCGATGTGCGTCAGTGGGTGCAAACCTTGCAAGTGGCTGGTGGCATGACGACCCGTGAGGGCGACATTGCTCGCGACCTGGTGCCCGAAATCCGCAGCCGCCTGGAGTTTTTGGAAGAGGTGGGCTTGGGTTACCTCACCTTGGACCGTGGTGCGCCCACGCTCAGCGGCGGCGAGGCGCAGCGTATCCGCTTGGCAGCGCAGTTGGGCAGCAACTTGCAAGGTGTTTGCTATGTGCTGGATGAGCCCACCATCGGCCTGCATGCACGCGACAACAAGATTCTTCTGGGTGCGCTGCAGAGTTTGAGCGACAAGGGCAACACGCTAGTGGTGGTGGAGCACGACGAAGACACCATCCGCCATGCCGATCACATCATCGACATCGGGCCGAGTGCGGGCAAGCGCGGTGGGCGGTTGGTGGCACAGGGTTCTATTGCCGATGTGCAGAACGCTCTCGAGTCACAGACAGGGCGGTATTTGTTGCATGCGATGAAGCATCCTTTGGCATTGCGGCGTGGAATGGTCAGTCATGCAGAGACATTGGTGCTCGACGCGGCGGAGGCGCTTACGCCGGGCGCCTCATACGCTCCCGCTGCGAGCTCGAAATCGGCTTCCGGCGTGAGCACCTCCACCGCGAGTGCTGGCGCCAAACCGGCCAAAAAACTCAGTGCCAAAGCGCAGAAGGCCGCTGTGGAGGCCGCCCGCATTCTGGACAGTGCAGCCGCCAATACGGAACTCGCTGAACGCACCAAAGTAGCCGCCGAATACGCCGCCTTGGCTGATCGCCGCACCGCCCAAATGTCTGTCGCAGTCGCGGGTAGCCCGGCAGCGGGTGACGATTTGGCAGTTGCGCAGCAAATGCATGAGGAGTCCGTTGCCGGGCTACCCGTGGCGAGCTCAGCAGACACAACAGCGTACAAGCCAAAAATCGACTGGCTCACAGTAACCAACGCCACCATGCACAACCTGCAAAGCGTCACCGCCCATGTGCCACTCAAGCGCCTGGTGGCTATCACCGGCGTCAGTGGCTCCGGTAAGTCCACCCTGGCGCGCGACGTGTTGCTGGCCAACGTGCAAACCGCCGTGCAAAAGCGCGGCACCAAAGCGGGCCGCGATGCGCTCGACGCGGGCGAGAAGATTGACTGGCTGGGCTGCGAAGGCGTAACCGGCTATGAATCCATAGACCGCGTGCTCGAAGTGGACCAAACCCCTATCGGCAAAACACCGCGTAGTTGCCCGGCGACCTATATTGGCTTTTGGGACACCATCCGCAAACTATTTGCTGACACGCTCGAAGCCCAAGCCCGTGGCTACGCGTCCAACCGCTTCAGCTTCAACACCGGCGAAGGCCGTTGCCCCGGCTGCGAAGGGCAGGGCATGCGCACCATCGGCATGAGCTTCTTGCCCGATGTGAAAGTGGTGTGCGAAACCTGCAAGGGCGCACGCTTCAACCCCGAGACGCTGGCGGTGACGTGGCGCGGCAAAAACATCGGCGATGTGTTGCAAATGGAAGTGGACGAGGCGGTCGACTTCTTCGCTGCCATGCCCGTCATCGCCTACCCGCTGCAACTGCTCAAAGACGTGGGCCTGGGCTATCTCACGCTGGGCCAGCCTTCCCCCACATTGAGCGGTGGCGAGGCACAGCGCATCAAGCTGGTGACCGAGCTGGCGAAGGTTCGCGACGACGTCGGCAAGCGCGGCAACAAGGTGCCGCACACGCTCTACGTGCTGGACGAGCCCACCGTGGGCCTGCACATGGCCGACGTCGAAAAGCTCATCCATGTGCTGCACCGCTTGGTCAACGGCGGCCATAGCGTGGTGGTGATTGAGCATGACTTGGATGTGATCGCTGAAGCTGACTGGGTGCTGGACCTTGGCCCCGAAGGCGGCAATGGTGGTGGTCGCGTGGTGGCTGCCACCACGCCGGAAGACGTGGTCAAGCTGGGTACCCACACGGGCAAGGCGTTGGAGGCAGTGCTGGCGAGGTGAGGGGTACGGCTGAAATAAACCGAAACAAACCGCAACCGCCTTGACACCCTGTGTCAGGCTTCCGGCGGCACCATCACGGTCATATTCCAACTACCCGACAGGGTTCAGAAAGACCGTTATGACCAACTTCTTTTTACACCACCATGCCAAACGCACGCTCATCGGTGCCGTGACCACCCTGGTGCTAGTCAGTGGGCTTGCCGCGTGCGGCCACCGTTCACACGACTACGGCACCAACATGAGCGCCGAGCAATATGCCGCCAAGCGCGACAAGATGGTTGATAAGGTTGCCAGCAAGCTCGACCTGAATGCCGACCAGAAAAAGCTGTTGGCGGTGGTGGGCGACAAGATTTTCGAGCAGCGTGCCGCCTTGATCGGCCAGACCCAAGACCCACGCGCTGAAATGAAAGCACTTGTGGCCGGCGACAAGTTTGACGCGGCCCGCGCCCAGGCCCTGATCAACGACAAAACCGCTGCCATCCAGACCAAGAGCCCCGAAGTTATCGCCGCCATGGCCAACTTTTACAACAGCCTGAACACCGCCCAGCAACAAAAGGTGCGCGAGTACATGGATGGTCGCGGCCACTGGTTCAGCCGGGGCTGAGTGTCATGGCGCCGGTCACCCTGAACGCGATTGCGGCGCCGCTGCGCGCCTACGGGGCCGTAGTGCTGGAGGGTTACGCCGAGCCCCACGCCGAAGTCATGGCTCTAGTGTGGGGCCCGCGCTTTGACCGCGAGCACGCCCTGCGATTGCTGGAGCGCCGCCCGGGTTATGTGCCCCAGGTGTTGCACGATGTGCAAAAGGCGGCCGACCTGTTTGACCGCCTGGCCGATGCCGAGCGCGACCGCCTGCGTAGCCTGATCCAGCGCCACCGCAGCTTGTTGCGCGGGGATGGCGGGTGTGAACCGGGATGTGACAATAGACCAGCAACCCACTGACGCCCATGCACCGCATTCTGCTCATCGATGACGACACCCAGCTTGGTGGCCCCCTGGCCGCCTACTTTGCGCGCTTCGACATGGCACTGGAGCACTGCCTGCGCCCCAGTGACGGCTTGGCGCGCTTGGCGCAGGGCGGCATCGATGCGGCGATTCTGGATGTGATGCTGCCCGAGATGGATGGCTTTGCCCTGTGCCGCGCCATCCGCAAAGATAGCGACCTGCCTATCGTCATGCTCACCGCACGTGGCGAAGTCATGGACCGGGTGGTGGGCCTGGAGCTGGGAGCCGACGACTATGTGCCCAAACCTTTCGAGCCGCGCGAGCTGGTAGCCCGCGTGCAAACTGTGTTGCGCCGCCGCGCACCTTCAGCGCCCAAGGCCGCTGCGGCCGACCTCCACCAGCTGTGCTTTCAGGGGCTGCGCATCGACATAGCCACCCGCACCGTACTGCGTAACGGCGAAGCCGTGGACCTCACGGGCACGGAGTTTGACTTGCTGCTCCTGCTGGCCCGCGCGCCGGGCAAGGTGTTTAACCGTGACGACATCCTCAACCAGCTGCGCGGCCATGAGGCCGAGCTCTACACCCGCGCGGTGGACATCGTGGTTAGCCGCCTGCGCAAAAAGCTGGAGCCGCTGGACTGCATCAAAACGCTGCGCAACGCCGGCTACACCCTGGCACTAGCCACGTCGGGTGCCACAAGCGCTAACACCCCATGATGACGAGTCGCGATATGCTGCGCGCCTGCCAGAGCTGGCCCGGCGTTCGAGAGTGCATACAGGCGCAACGCAGCGCCAAGCACTTACTGGCGCATTCGCTGCGCTTCCGGCTGATGGCCCTGTTTATGCTGCTCGCGCTGGCCATGGCCACCATTTTTGTATTTGGCATGCAGGCGGCCTTGAGCATGGGCTGGCGCGATGCCGCCAAGCCCCTGGTGGCTGATTACATCGATACCCTGGCCACCGGGCTGGGTAGCCCGCCCAGCATTGAGCGGGCCCAAGAACTCACCGGGCGCTTGCCGCTCACCCTGCGTATTTCAGGGCCGGTGGTGAACTGGCGCAGCCATACCGAAGACCTGTATTCCCGCGCAGACTCCCGCTACGGCTCGCCAGCCGAAGAGTTACGCTTTTTTGAGCGCACTACGGCAGATGGCCACCGCATACGTTTCGGGCTCAATGTGCAAGCCTGGCACGACCGGCCGCGCTACATCGGCTGGGCTACCTTGGCGGTGTTGTTGCTCCTGACGGCGCTGGCCTACCGGCGCGTGCGCCGCATGCTGCGCCCGCTGGACGACATCCGCGCCGGTGCCCTGCGCTTCGGTGCCGGGGACTTTGCCCAGGCCATTCCCGTGCGCTGCTCGCACCACTCGGACGAGCTGGGCGAACTCGCCGCCACCATCAACACCATGGGCGCCGACATCCACCAGATGCTGGAGGCCAAGCGCACCTTGTTGCTTGCTATCAGCCACGAGTTGCGCAGCCCGCTCACCCGCGCCCGCCTCAACACCGAGCTGCTTCCCGAAACCGCCGATGTGCAAGCCAGCCGCGATGCGCTCTTGCGCGACTTGGCGCTCATGCGCGATCTGGTTACCGACTTGCTGGAGAGCGAGCGCCTGGCTAGCCCGCATGCCGCACTGCACCGCGAGGCGGTAGACGTGCGCGCCTTGGTGGAAGACGTGGTCTGCGAGCTGCAAACCGCCCATGCCACGGCAGACGGGCAAGCGGGCCCTGCCATCGCCATGCAGTTACCCCCGGCCTTGCCCCGCTTGCAGCTGGACCCGACCCGCATCCGCCTGCTGGTGCGCAATCTGCTGGACAACGCCTTGCGCCACAGCGCGGGGGCGCCTGCCGCGCCGCAAATCACGGTGCAATGGGCGAACGGGCAGTTGTCGGTCGCCGTGCGCGACTTCGGTACTGGTGTGGAGGAAAGCCAGCTGCCCCACCTGGGTCAGCCCTTCTTCAGGCCGGATGCCGCCCGCACGCGCGAAGGCGGTGGCGTGGGGCTGGGCCTGTACCTGTGCCGCCTGGTGGCGCAGGCCCATGGCGGCAGCTTTGCCGTGCGCAATGCCCAGCCAGGCTTGGCGATTGAAATTGCTCTGCCAGCCGCTACAGTGTGAGCTGCAGCGCGGGGTGGACAACGCTTTGCCCCGGCGCCCTGATGATTTCGCTATATTTTTGATAGCTGCTTGCGCATATTCTGCGAGCGCTGGAGCCTGATTTGACTACCAAAACTCTCGTATTGCTCCCCGGCCTGATGTGCGACGCCGCTGTGTGGGCGCCGCAGGTGCAAGCCCTGTCCGCCAGCCACCACTGCGTAGTGATGGACTGGGGCCTGACGGATTCGCTCACCGCCATGGCGCAGCAGGTGCTGGCCACCGCGCCCGCTACCTTTGCCCTGGCCGGCCACAGCATGGGCGGGCGCGTGGCCCTGGAGGTGATGCGCCTGGCCCCCGAGCGGGTGGAGCGCCTGGCCCTGCTGGACACCGGCGTGCACCCCCTGGCCGAGGGCGAAGCGGGCGCCAAAGAAAAAGCCGGCCGCATGGCCCTGCTGTCGCACGCGCAGCGCGCCGGAATGCGGGCCATGGGCGCCATGTGGGCGCGCCCCATGGTGCACCCCGCCGTGGTGGGCGGCCCGGTGTTCGAGCAAGTGCTGGCCATGCTGGAGCGCAGCAGCCCGGCCCAGTTTGCGGCGCAAATCAACGCGCTGCTCACCCGGCCCGACGCCGCGCCGGTGCTGGCCGGCATCACCTGCCCGGCGCTGGTGCTCACCGGCCGGCAAGACGCTTGGAGTCCGCCCGAACAGCACCAGGCCATGGTGGACGCCATGCTCGCCGTGCGCGCAGAGCTGGTGGTGCTGGAAGACTGCGGCCATATGAGCACGATGGAGCAGCCGGACGCCGTCAACGCCGCCTTCGCCCGCTGGCTGGCCGCCTGAAAAGTGCCAACTTCGTCGCGGTTCCTGTAACCGTTACAGCACAAAGTTACAAGAATCGGGTCCGGAGCGGTAACAATCTCCCCCTTGGCCGGAAAACCCCGGCCTCCCAACACTGAATCTCACCATGTCGACATTTGAAATTGAAGGCGGCGTGCCCCTGCGAGGCACCATTCGCGCTTCCGGCAACAAAAACGCCATCCTGCCCATGATTGCGGCCTGCATCCTGACGGACCGGGAAGTCATCCTCGACAACGTGCCCGACATCATCGACGTGCGCCACATGCTGGACGTCATCGTCGAGATCGGCGGCAAGGTCGAACGCAGCGGCGAGCGCGTCAGCATCCATGTGGCCAGCGTGCGCACCAGCGAAATCGGCCAGGCCCTGTGCAACAAGGTCCGCACTTCCATCCTGTGTGTGGCCGGCCTCTTGCACCGCACCGGCTCTGCACGCTTGTTCCCACCGGGCGGCGACGTCATTGGCCGCCGCCGCTTGGATACGCACTTTTACGGCCTGCAAAAGCTGGGCGCCAAGGTCAGCATCAATGGTGTGTACGATTTCACCATGCCCGGCCCGCTGACGGGCGCTGAGCTGTTTTTTGACGAGCCCTCCGTCACCGGCACCGAGCACATCCTCATGGCCGCTGCCGTGAGCCGCGGCCACACCCTGATCCGCAACGCCGCCTGCGAGCCGCACGTGCAAGACCTGGCCCACCTGCTCAACGCCATGGGCGCCAAGATCAGCGGCATAGGCACCAACCAGCTCAGCGTGGAAGGCGTGGACTCGCTCCACGGCACCACCTACACCGTGTGCCACGACCATATCGAGGCTGCGTCTTACCTAGCGCTGGCCGCCGCCACCGGGGGCGAAATCACGGTCGAGGGCACCGACAAGCACGCCTACGGCATGTGCCACCGTGTGTTCGAAACTCTGGGCGTGAAGATTGATTTGCACGACCACCACATCTTCCTGTCCGGCAACCAGCGCATGGCGGTCACCCGCGACTTTGACGGCGCCATGCCGGTGATCGGCGACGGCCCCTGGCCCCAGTTCGCCACCGACCAGATGAGCTGCATGATTACCCTCGCCACGCAAGTGGAAGGCAATGTGCTGTTCTTCGAGAAGATGTTTGAGTCGCGCCTGTACTTTGTGGACAAGCTCATCGGCATGGGCGCCGCCGCCGTGGTGTGCGACCCGCACCGCGTGGTCATCAGCGGCAAGAGCCGCCTGCGCGGCACCACCCTGCCCAGCCCCGACATCCGCGCCGGCATGGCCCTGTTGGGCGCCGCCCTGTGCGCCAGCGGCAAGTCCACGGTGCAAAACGCCAACATGATCCAGCGCGGCTACGAGAAGCTAGACGAAAAGCTGCTCGCCCTGGGCGCACGCATCACCCACAAGTCGAACTGAAGGCTGCACGCGAGGGCGTGCTTGCTATCAAATAAAGAGCTGCTAGCGCATATTTCATGGGCGTTGGCGGCTGATTTGAGAGGGATTTGATGAAGCCATTTCCTGTTCGCCTCACCCCCGGCCAAGACCTGCGCGCTGCGCTGGAAGCCGCGGTTCTCGCCCAAAACTGCCGCGCAGCGTTCGTGTTGTCCGGCATCGGCAGCCTGTCTACAGCGGGCATCCGCCTAGCGGGGGCGGTGCAGCCCACGCGGCTGACCGAAAGCATGGAAATCCTCACCCTCTCGGGCACAGTGGCTGCCGGTGACGACAAGACTGGCTCGCACATGCACATGGCAGTTTCCACCGCGAATGGGCAGGTGCTGGGCGGGCATGTGGCGCCGGGCTGCATCGTGCTCACCACGGCCGAGGTGCTGCTGGCCCTGCTGCCCGACTGGCAGTTCACCCGCGAGCCGGACTCGCTCACCGGATACGATGAACTGGTGATCCGTCCCCGGAATTGATTTGCTATTTATTTGATAGCTGTTTGCGCTTATTCCAAGAGCGCTAGTGCCCTATTTGCTTCACAAACGATCATGAAAAACTTTTACAACCACCTCCACGCTCAGCACCAGGGCAAAGTCGAAATGTTCCGCGGCGCGCTGGTGCCGTGCTTTGAGGTGCCGGCCCGTGCCGACCATGTGCTGGCTGAGTTGCAGCGCCGCCAGCTGGGCGCGGTGCTGGAGCCGCAAACCTTTGACGAGGCCGCGCTCACCGCAATCCACAGCCCACGCTACCTGAAGTTTTTGGCGACCGCTTGGGACCAGTGGGTGGCGCTGGACGCAGCCAATGCGGACAAGGACATCCTGCCCTCAGTGTGGCCCACGCGCACCTTCCGCACCGACATCGAGCCCGACAACTTTGCAGCCAAAGTGGGCTTGTATTCGTACGACGCAGGCACGCCCTTCACCAGCGGTACCTGGGTGGCTGCACGCGCCGGGGCGCACTGCGCCTTGAGCGCTGCGCAAGCGGTGCTGGCCGGCGACCGCGCCGCTTTTGCCTTGAGCCGCCCGCCCGGCCACCACGCAGGGGCCGACTTTTTTGGCGGCTACTGCTTCCTGAACAATGCCGCGCTGGCCGCCCAGCACCTGCTGGACCAAGGCAAAGGGGCGGGCGTGAAAAAAGTGGCGGTGCTGGATGTGGACTACCACCACGGCAATGGCACCCAGGCCATTTTTTACGACCGGCCCGATGTGTTCTTTGCCAGCATCCACGGCGACCCGCGCACCGAGTACCCGTTCTACCTCGGCCATGCGGATGAAACGGGCACTGGTGCGGGTCTGGGCGCTAACCTCAACCTGCCTTTGCCGCGCGGCACCGACTACGCCACTTGGTCCCAGGCCCTAGAGACGGCACTGGCTGGCATTGCCAAGTTCGGCGCAGATGCACTGGTGGTGTCGCTGGGGATGGACACCTTCGAGGGCGATCCGATTTCCGGCTTCAAGCTCACCACCCAAGACTACCTGCGCTTGGGCGAGCGCTTGGCGCGGGCGGGCCTGCCAACGGTGTTTGTGTTTGAGGGCGGCTATGCGGTGGACGCAGTCGGCGTGAATGCGGTGAATGTGCTTCAAGGCTTTACCAGCCCGTAACATTTGCCCCCGAAAACCCCGCCTTCGAGCGGCTAAGCTTCCATTTATGAGCAACATTTTTCAACTATGCAGCCCTGTGTGGCTGCAGCGTGGCCTGCGCGCCACGGTGCTGACTATCGCCTGCGCCGTAGTAGCACCCGCAATGGTGCAGGCCCAAGGGGTGACGGCCACCCTCGATAACGCAGCCTCCACCGAGCGCCTGATTGCTGAGTTCGGCAGCTGGATTGGCAACCCCCAAGATGCGGACCAGGTGGTCACCACCTTGCGCAGCGGTCGTCCGACGGCTACTGCAGGCGCTGCGAGCCAGGAGCCTGCGACCGGGCCCTTGGGCTATGGCGAGGTGCGCTTGGCCCTCAAGCTGGCGCAAGGCGCCCTGGCGCAGCAGGGTGTTACCAATCCGGATGCTGGGCAGCTGCAAGCCGCTCTGCACGGCGGCGTGCTGCGTACACCGCAAGGCGAGCAGGCCATGGACGGTGTGCTGCCCCAAAAAGCGCAGGGCACGGGTTGGGCCACCATGGCTGGGCGCTACGGCCTGACCACCGAAGACCTGCTGCCCCCACCGGGCAAGGCGGTGGTGGTGAAGCGGGCTAAACCGCCGTCGGCCAAAGCCAAGGCCAGCAGCAAGACCAAAGCCAAATCAGGTGCCAAAGCGAAAGCGTCAGCCAAAGGCAAGGCCAAGGCAAGCACCAAAAAAGCCGTGAAGAAAACGGCCAAGCCGGCAGCCAAAGCCAAATCGGTTCCGGCCAAAAAGAAAGCCGCCAAAAACTAGGCGGCGAAAAGCCAGTCCGAAAAACCAGCACGTGGGTGGCGGCCGTTCAGGCTTGGCGGCGGTGCTCTTTGAGCAGCGTGCCTAGCCCAAGGGCGGCCACCAGCATCAACACAAGAGGGAAGATGACGGTGGCGGAGCGCTCAATGAGCGCACCGCTGATGCCTGATGCCACCAGTCCGCCAAGTGTGTAGTTGAGCACCAGCACTGCCGTGCTGTTGACTAGCTGGTTGCCTTTTTCGCGGGCGCCGATATCGGTCATGCACAAGGTGTAAAGCGCGCTACCGGCTGCACCGAGTAAAAACACCACCGGCCACACGATCCACGGCAAACGCACCACCGCCAGCAGTGCGGCAGCGCACACGAGTGCCATCGCTGCCACGCCCACCATGAGCGTTCGGCGGCCTTGCACCGGGTTGGCAAAGCGGTCAGCCACCATGCCCACCGGAATGGCAACCAGTGTGCTGCCGGCACCGCTGACTGAGATCATCAAAGCCGCTGCGCTGGCACCCATGCCCAGCGTGAGGCCGTAGAGAGGCAGGATGGAGGCCAGGCCCAACTCAAAAAAGCCACCGACAAAGCCTGCCAACATCAGGATAGGGTGCTGCTGCACCGCCAGCCACAAGCCGCGCGGGCCTGCGTGGGCGGTATCGGGCTCGGCAGGAGGCGCAATCGGGGGAATCAGCGCTGTCCACAGCAAGCCGATAGAGAGCAGCGCAATTACCAGGCCCAGCGCCGCGTGGCCGCTGCTACCGGTCCATGCGAGTAGCGTGGGGCCGATTACAAAGGTCAGCCCGACCATGGTGGCGTACATGCCCATGGTGCGGCCGAGGCGCTCGGGCGGTGAGAACTCGGCGATAAAGGCCTCGGCCAGCACCCAGCGCATGCCGCCCGCAACACCAGCCAGCAATTCCAGGGCAAACCACAGGCCCAGGTGGTCGGTCGCCATGAACCCGATGGCTGCAGCCAACGGGACCCCCGAGGCAAACCACATCGCGCGCCGCCGCCCCCAGCGCTGGGTGATGGCCGAAGCAAATGGGGTGACGATGAAGATGCCCAGCCACGTCGTAGCGGCAAATAAGCCCGCCAGAGTGGTGGACACCTCGCGCTCTTTGAGCATCACCAGCATCAGCGGCGACAGCATGAAAACGCCCGAGAGCTGAAACAGCGTAGAGCCGAATACCGCCAGCAGCCCGGTGCCCGAACCCTTGGGTGCGGGGTGGTGGGTGTCGAGCGCCTTAGTCATGGTCTTTCGCCGCCAAGATAGCCTGCGCAACTTCGGCAAAACCTGCGCCACGGGCGGAAGGGGTCACATAAGTGGGCAAGTGGCTGAGCTGCGGCACGAAGCGCGTAATGTTGGCCACGCCCGCGCTGTGGGTGAAGTGCTGGAACATGGCCTGGTCGTTGCCCGAGTCGCCCACAAACACCCACTGATCCAGATCGGCGCTCAGGTCGCGGCCTAGCAGTTCGCGGACGATCCAGCAGGCGCCGGTCCATTTGTTGAATTCACCGAAGCAGCCGTGAATGTGGATGCTGCTCACCGTGGTTTGCATGCCGTGGCTTTGCAGCAGGGCCAGCACGCGTTGAACGGTCTCGGGGGCGTGCTGAGCGAATTCCGCATAGTCAAACGCAAGGTCGGTCTCGCGGCCCGTGCTGTCGCGGCTGAGCTCCATACCCTGCACTTCGGCACAGACCTGCGCGGCAATCGCGTCCATGTGCAGGCGGTTGGCAGTTCGCACCTCGGTACTTTGTTGATATCTTTTTGATAGCGCATTGCGCATAGTGGGCGGGCGCTGAAGGCCGATTTGGCTTGTAATTGAGTTGGCAGCGCCGGGCACAAACGCAACAGCCCCGTTCTCCGCCACCATGGCATCCACCGGCCACGCTGCGCCGTCGGTACCCGCCATGAAGGGCTCGCACCACCCAATGGGCCGCCCGGTGATAGGGATCACCGTGAGCCCGGCCGCTTTCAAATCGCCCAGCGCCTGCAGCGCCTCGGGGGCGATGTGACCGTCATGGGTGAGGGTGTCGTCGATATCGGTGAACACCCCGCGGATGGCGCGGCGGCTGTCCACCGGCCATTGCGCCAGGGGCTTCAAGTCAATGCCTTTTGTTTAGCCTGCCGTCTGCAGCGCCAAGCCCGCATGCTCGCGCAGCGGGTGGAAGTGGATCTTCGGAAAGCGCTCTTGCGCCAAGCGCACGTCGTAGGGGCTGGTGCACAGGTAGGCCAAGGTGTCTGCCGCGTCCTTGGCCATGCGCATGGGGTAGGCGTTCACAAACTCCTGCAGTTCCTTCGGCGTGTCGGCAGTGATCCAACGCGCACCGGTGTACTGGCTGCTTTCCAGGCGGATGTCGGCGTCGTACTCGCCCTTGAGACGGTGCTGCACCACTTCAAACTGCAGCTGACCCACCGCGCCCAGCAGCATGTTGCCGCCCATTTCGGGCTTGAACACCTGGATGGCGCCTTCCTCGCCCAGCTGGGCGAGGCCTTGCTGCAGCTGCTTGGTGCGCAAGGGGTTCTTGAGTACCACGGTCATGAACATTTCGGGCGCAAAGAAGGGCAGGCCGGTGTACATGAGGTTGACGCTGCCGTCGGTAATGGTGTCGCCCAACTGCACGCCACCGTGGGTGGTAAAGCCCACGATGTCGCCGGCGTAGGCCTCTTCCACCGCTTCACGGCGCTGGCTCATGAAGGTCACCACCGAGGTGGGGCGCAGCTCTTTGGCGGTGCGCATGACTTTGAGCTTCATGCCGGGGGTGTACTTGCCGCTGGCCATGCGCACAAAGGCGATGCGGTCGCGGTGGTTGGCGTCCATGTTGGCCTGCACCTTGAAGACCACGCCACTGAAGGCGCTGTCTTCGGGCTGAATCTCTTTGACCACGGGCTGGCGATTCACCAGCTTAGTGCTGATGCGTTTCTGGGGTGCGGGCGCCAAGTCGACCAGCGCGTCCAGCACTTCCATCACGCCGAAGTTGTTGACCCCGGAGCCGAAGAACACGGGCGTCTGTTTGCCAGCTAAAAAGGCTTCGTGGTCCCATGCGGGCGAGGCGCCGGTGGCGAGTTCCATGCTCTCAACAGCGGTGTCCCATTCGTGGCCAAAGCGAGCCTTGAGCGCTGCCGGGTCGCTCAGGGGGATGGCGTCAAAGTCTTGCGGGCGGCGCTCGCTGCCACTCTCAAACACGGTCATGGCCTGGGTGCGCAGGTTGATGATGCCGCCGAACAGCTTGCCTTGGCCCACAGGCCAGGTCATCGGCACGCAGGGCATGCCCAATTCGCGCTCGATTTCGTCCAGGATGTCCAGGGGCTCGCGGACTTCGCGGTCCATCTTGTTCACGAAGGTGATGATGGGCGTATCTCGCTGGCGGCACACCTCGATCAGGCGGCGGGTCTGGGCTTCCACACCGTTGGCCGCGTCAATCACCATAAGGGCCGAGTCCACGGCGGTGAGCACGCGGTAGGTGTCTTCACTGAAGTCTTTGTGGCCGGGGGTGTCGAGCAGGTTGACCACATGGTCGCGGTACGACATCTGCATGACCGAGGAGGCCACCGAGATGCCACGCTGCTTTTCGATTTCCATCCAGTCAGAGGTAGCGTGGCGGCTGGCCTTGCGGGCCTTCACCGAGCCGGCGATCTGGATCGCGCCCGAGAACAGCAAGAGCTTTTCAGTGAGCGTGGTCTTGCCGGCGTCCGGGTGGGAAATGATCGCAAAAGTGCGGCGGCGCTTGGTCTCGGGTGCGTAGGTCACAGGGGGATCCAGGGTCGGGTGGGCCGCGCATCACAGGCGGGCCGCGGGGAAAGAGGGCGTATTTTACAGAGGTGCCCCGCCAGCCGCACGCGGGGTCGGCTTTAAACTCGCCCCACAACAAACACAGCATTCGCGGAGACAAGCGTGAGCATCAAGCAGTTGGCCCAGGCACTAGGGCTGTCCACCTCCACGGTTAGTAGGGCCTTGAACGGGTACACCGACGTCAACGCACTCACCCGCACCCGTGTGAAAGAGATGGCAGACGCCATGGGCTACCGCCCCGACGCGGGTGCGCGCCGGCTGGTGCGCGGCAATACTGATGCGATCGGCATTGTGTATTCCGCGGCAGTCGAAAACCTGGGTAACCCGCAGTTTTTGGACATGGCCGATGGTCTGGGCGAGCGCTTGGAGCGCGAGCACCAAGACTTGTTACTGGCGGTGGCCAAAAACGAAACCGAGCTGGAAATTTACGAGCGCCTGTTCAAAGGCGGGCGGGTGGATGCGGTCATCGTGCCTAACACCCGTGTGCACGACCCGCGCGTAGATTTTTTGCTGGAAAACAACTACCCCTTTGTAGGCTACGGCCGCACCGCAGAGTGCGCGCACTATTCGTGGCTGGACTTTGACAATGACTTGGGCAGCAAACTGGCCGTGGAGCATTTGCTGGCCTTGGGCCACACCCGTATTGCGTATGTGCATGCGCCACTGGAGTTGAATTTTGCTTTTCAGCGGCATCGGGGCTATGTCAGCACATTGCAGGCAGCCGGTGTGGAGTGCCCGTCCGGCTGTTGCATCGGGGGTGTGAACGACCGGCGTAGCGGGTTGAATGCGGTAGCGCAGGTCTTGGCCCTGTCCCCGCGTCCTACGGCGGTGCTGGTAGACAACAACTTGGGCGGCGTCGGCCTGATCCGTGGGCTGATGGATGCGGGGCTGCGCGTCGGGCAAGACATCTCGGTGGTGGTGCATGGCGACATTCCGCAAGACACCTTGCTGACCGGGCTGAACGTGACTACCGTGACGCAGCCTACACCGCAAACCACCGGCATCGCTTTGGCCGAGATGGTGATGCAAGTGCTACGTGACCCCGAAAGCGGCCCTTACCAGCTGTTCCGCCAACCCGCTTTGCAAGTGGGGAGTAGTAGCGGCCCGGCCGATTGAGTGCACTCGACTTGTCGGGGCATTGTCCCGGCGGCGCGGTGTGGCATCGGCGCATGGTTAAAATGCGCACATTCCGAGGAGCGTTGCAGCCCGCCATGTACCCATGTAGGTACCGCGAGTGAGGCTCGGAACACACGGTGCAATCAGCACCGTGCCTTCACAACGGCGCTCACCCACTGGAAACGCGTGCGGTGAGTTGCTTGTCAAATTCCCTCCCCGAGTGTGCCAGTGGCTATGCAAATCAACGTTTGGAGCACACCATGAGCGCTGTATTGAAACTGGTTAAGAACGCCAAGACCCCCAAGGCTGTGAAGGCCGTCAAAGCGGTAACTGCCGCAAAGGCCGTCGTGGCCCAATTTGAAGACTTCAAGATCGCCGACCTGAGCCTGGCCGATTGGGGCCGCAAAGAGCTGACCATCGCCGAAACCGAAATGCCCGGCCTGATGGCCATCCGTGAAGAGTTCGCCAAGGCCCAGCCTCTGAAGGGCGCGCGCATCACCGGTTCCCTGCACATGACCATTCAGACCGGCGTGCTGGTCGAAACCCTGCAGTCCCTGGGCGCCGAAGTTCGTTGGGCCTCGTGCAACATCTTCTCCACCCAGGATCACGCAGCTGCTGCGCTGGTGGCCAAGGGCACCCCCGTGTTCGCGCACAAGGGCGAGTCCCTGGAAGAGTACTGGGACTTCACCCACCGCATTTTTGAATTCGGCGGCAAGAAGGGCACTGCGGCTGAAGGCCCGAACATGATTCTGGATGACGGCGGCGATGCCACCTTGTTGATGCACCTGGGCGCCCGCGCCGAGAAGGACATCAAGGTTTTGGCCAAGCCCGGTAGCGAAGAAGAAATCTGCCTGTTCAATGCCATCAAGGCCAAACTGAAGGTGGACCCCACCTGGTACAGCCGCCGCCTGAAGAACATCATTGGCGTGACTGAAGAAACGACGACCGGTGTGCTGCGCTTGAACGAAATGTCTGCCAAGGGCACATTGGCATTCCGCGCCATCAACGTGAATGACTCGGTGACCAAGAGCAAGTTCGACAACCTGTACGGCTGCCGCGAGTCTTTGGTCGACGCGATCAAGCGCGCCACCGATGTGATGATTGCCGGCAAGGTCGCTGTGGTCGCTGGTTACGGTGACGTGGGCAAGGGCTCCGCCCAGGCGCTGCGTGCTTTGTCCGCCCAAGTATGGGTGACAGAAATTGACCCGATCAACGCCTTGCAAGCCGCCATGGAAGGCTACAAGGTCGTGACCATGGAATACGCTGCCGACAAGGCCGATATTTTTGTGTCCGCCACGGGCAACAAAAACGTCATCACCTTCAAGCACATGGAAGCCATGAAGGACCAAGCCATCGTCTGCAACATCGGTCACTTTGACAATGAAATCGACGTCGCTTCGCTGGAAAAGCTGAAGTGGGAAGAGATCAAGCCCCAAGTGGACCACGTGATCTTCCCTGCCAAGGGCAAGAAGGCTTCCAAGCGCATCATCTTGTTGGCGAAGGGCCGCTTGGTGAACCTGGGTTGCGGCACCGGCCACCCCAGCTTTGTGATGTCTTCCAGCTTTGCAAACCAGACGATCGCACAGATCGAACTGTTCACCAAGCCCAAGGAATACAAGGCCGGTCAGGTCTATGTCTTGCCCAAGCACTTGGATGAAAAGGTGGCACGTTTGCACTTGAAGAAGGTTGGCGCGATGCTGAGCGAGCTGACCGCAGAACAGGCCGCGTACATCGGTGTGAGTCAAGCCGGCCCCTACAAGGCGGACACTTACCGCTATTAATAGCACCCCCGAGGCGCCTTTGGCGCCTCCCCCTCAAGGGGCAATACCAGCAGGTCGGCAGAGCCGAACCTGCGGTATCTCTGGCCTAGAGGGTGTGTGCGATAACTTTGGATAACGATGCGAATTGATCAACTTTTGGTGCAGCGCGGGCTGGCCAGCACCCGCTCGCAGGCCCAGCGCCTGATTGCGGATGGCGTGGAGTGGCTGAAGATGGAGCTTGCGGGCGAAGTCTGGAAACGTGTGGCCAAAAATGGCGATGAAGTGCCCGATGGCGCCAAGATCCGTTTGCTCGATGATTCCGAAGCGCGTTACGTGTCCCGCGGTGGCCTCAAGCTCGAAGCTGCCCTGAAGCACGTCGGCTTGTCTGTCACCGGACTGCGTTGTCTGGATGTGGGGCAAAGCACCGGTGGCTTCACTGATTGCTTGCTGCAAGCCGGTGCGCAATCGGTCGTGGGCGTGGATGTGGGCAGTGCCCAGTTGCATCCCTCGCTGCGCAGCGATCCGCGTGTGCTGTGCGTCGAGTCTGTCAACGCGCGCACGCTGTCTGCTATGGATTTGGTAGCTGCTTACGCAGATAGCACCGGCGCGGGCGGCCAATTTGATGAAGAATCAGACAGCGTGGATGACTGGGGCGATGAAGACGACTTCGACGACGAAGACGCGGCTCCGGCGCAAGAGGCTGCCGAGCCAGAACCGGTAGAACTGCCGCCTGAGTTTGCTCCGCCCTTTGATCTGCTCGTGGCTGATCTGTCCTTTATTTCGCAGACCCTGGTGCTGCCTGCAGCGGTGGAGTTGCTCAAAGAGGGTGGCATGTTGCTCACTCTGGTCAAACCCCAGTTCGAGCTGCAGCCCGGCCAGGTGGGCAAGGGCGGGATCGTCAAAGATCCAGCCATGTACCCGATCGTGGAACAGCGCTTGCGCGAGACGTGTGCAGACCTCGGGCTCACCGTGACCCATTGGTTTGACTCCGCCATCGAAGGTGGAGACGGAAACCGCGAATTCTTTATTTGTGCCCGCAAGGCGGGTTGAATCCGGCCCTCGCCAGAGCGGGGCTGAGACGGAGAACACTATGTTTACAAGCCATCGGATTCCACTGAGTCTGGAATTCTTTCCGCCCAAAACTCCTGAGGGTGCCGAAAAGCTGCGCGTGGTGCGCCAACAGTTGTATGGCCTCATCCCCGAGTTTTGTTCTGTGACTTTTGGTGCTGGCGGTTCGACCCAAGAGGGTACGTTCAACACCGTGCGCGACATCTTGTCCGAAGGGGTGAGCGCTGCTTCCCACTTTTCGTGCGTGGGTGCGACCAAAGCCACTGTGCGGGTGCAATTGGCCACCTTGAAGGCAATGGGCGTGAAGCGCCTGGTCGCTTTGCGCGGCGACTTGCCGAGCGGCTATGGCGCCGGCGGTGAGTTTCAATACGCCAGTGATTTGGTGGCCTTTATCCGTGCCGAAACCGGCGACGATTTCCACATTGAAGTGGCGGCCTACCCCGAAGTGCACCCGCAGGCCAAATCACCGGCCAGCGACCTGCAGGCATTTGCTGCCAAGGTCAAAGCAGGTGCCAATTCCGCAATCACCCAATACTTCTACAACTCCGATGCCTACTTCCGGTTTCTGGAAGAGGTGGATGCTCTGGGCGTCACAGTGCCCGTGGTGCCGGGCATCATGCCGATTACCAGCTCGACCCAGTTGATGCGTTTCTCGGATGCCTGTGGCGCCGAAATTCCGCGTTGGATTCGCTTGCGCCTGCAGAGCTATGGGGATGACGTGGCATCCATCAAGGCGTTTGGCTTGGAGGTAGTGACCGATTTGTGCGAGCAACTGCGCGCAGGCGGTGCACCCTCCATCCATTTCTACACCATGAACCAGAGTGCTCCGACTCTGGCCTTGTGTCAAAACCTCGGCCTAAGCGCCTGAGGTAACTACCGACTTAGCCGCCGGAGTCGAGGGTGGACGTCGCATTGGCGTCCTGCCCGAGCAGCTTCACCATTTGGGGCAGCGCGTCCTTGAGGGCTGCCTTAAGTGTGTGCGGTGGGTTGATCAAAAACATGCCGCTTGCGGGCAATCCGGGGCGGACCACTTCGCCTTGCTCGTCGGTCGTCAGCTTGCTCGACTTGACGGTGAGCGTCGCGTGCAACCATGATTTGCCGGCCTTGTTGGCCATGGTTTTGAGTTTCTTCGGCAAGTCATGGGCCTCTGGCCGCGGGATGATGGGGTACCACACCGCATAGGTTCCGGTGGCAAACCGCAGCATGGAGTCCGCCACCATACTTGCCACCCGCATGTAGTCGTTTTTGACCTCATAGCTCGGATCGCACAGCACCAAAGCACGGCGCGACGGTGGGGGCAGAAATTTCTTGAGCCCCTCAAACCCGTCTTCGCGCAACACGGTTACTTGCCGGCCGGCTTCGAGCTGGGCGACGTTGGCAATCAGTGTTTTGGTGTCGGTCGGGTGCAACTCAAACATCTTGAGCTTGTCGCGGCCGCTGAGGAGACTCTGGATGATGAATGGCGAGCCGGGGTAAACCGACCAGGTGTTACCGGCATTGAAGCTCTCCACCATGTCGATGTAGTCCTGCAGGGCAGGTGCAAACGGCGTCTCAGGCTTGCTGGCAACTAGTTTCAGGAAGCCTTCGGCGGCTTCTTCACTGGTCTTGGCAAAGTCTCCATCGAGTTTGTACAGCCCGGCTCCCGCATGGGTGTCAAAGACGTTGAGCGCGGTCTCTTTTTGCGTCATATGGCGCAAAACTGCCAGCAACGTGGTGTGTTTCAACACGTCGGCGTGGTTGCCGGCGTGGAAGGCGTGTCGATAACTAAACATCCCCTATGATACCTATCGACCCGCGTTGCCATGTGCATCGAGTTTGGAAAGGGCCCCTGACAGGGCCTTTGCGGGCATAAAAAATACAGAGTTCATCTCACGCCATGGTTGACATTCACACTCCGCCTGCTTCAGCCCGGGTCACTGAGGCCGGGCATATGGACGCCCTCGCAAACGGCACCCGTCTCGCCGAGTTTGAGATCAAGGGCTTGCTGGGCGTGGGCGGTTTTGGCATGGTGTACCGGGGTTATGACCATTCATTGCACCGGGCGGTCGCGATCAAAGAGTACATGCCTACCAGCCTGGTAGGGCGAGATAACCTGTCCTCTCTCACGGTGAAGTCGGTCGCAGACGCGGCGGCTTTTGAGTCGGGTTTGAGTTCTTTTATTGCAGAGGCGCGCTTGTTGGCCCGCTTTGACCACCCGTCTTTGGTGAAGGTGTATCGCTTTTGGGAGGCCAACAACACCGCCTATATGGCGATGCCCTTGTATGAGGGCATAACCCTCAAGGAGGCCCGTCGCAGAATGAGTGGGCCCCCGCCCCAGGAGTGGCTGCAGTCGGTGTTGTGGTCGGTATTGGCTGGACTCAAGGTACTGCATGACAACAGCACGCTGCACCGGGATGTGTCGCCAGACAACATTTTTCTGCAGAACATCGGCCCTCCGGTCCTGCTGGATTTGGGAGCTGCGCGACGGGCCATTCTCGATGCCAGTCAAAAGCACACGGCCATCCTCAAGGTGAATTACGCGCCGATCGAGCAGTACGCCGACGCCCGGGACATGCAAGAGGGGCCGTGGACCGATCTCTATGCGGTAGCGGCTGTGATGCACGGCTGCATCTGCAATGAGCCGCCTCTGCCAGCGACGTTCCGCGCAGTGCGCGACCGCTTGCCGGCTTTTTCGCAGGTGGCCCAGACGGCCGAGACACATTTCAACCAGAAATACTCTGACGGCTTTGTCCGAGCCATCTCGCACGCGCTGGCGATTGAGCCTGCTGACCGAACTGCAAGTGTGGAGGCCTTTACTCAAGAAATCGGCATGAAGTCGCCCCCCGATCTTGCGCGATTCGACTGGCGCAAATCTCTGGGCGATTCGGTGACTTTGGTCGAGACCGGTAATGATCCGGAACCGGTCACCACGGAGTTGCTCACAACGCAGCCGGCCCCGCATTTTCCGGAGACCGTGTTTCAGCCTGCTACGTTCGATCAATCCAAAACAGTGAAGGTGCCTCCCAAGGGAGAGTCACCGGTTAAAGAGCGCCGCGCTGAGGCCGCCCAAGGAAAGGCAGGCGCAAAGTCGCCCTGGCTGTGGATTGCAGGGGGCGTGGTGCTTGTTGGCGCCCTCGTGTGGTCCATGCGGCCGACACCTCCAGTCACAGCGGCAACACCGCCAGTCGAAAGTATCGTGCCCCCAAGCCCCCCGGTGACAGAAGCTGCGCCGGTTGTAGCTACATCACAAGTTCAGCCATCGCAAAACCCTGCCGCTGTGCCGCTTGCGCCTGCGAAATCCGCGAGTGGAACGGTTGCCAATGGTCGCGCCAAGCCGAACGCTGCTCCCAAGCAGTCTTGGGGAGCTGCGACGTCACCTGCAGTGGCCGAGAAGCCGTCGAGCCCTCCGGCGACTGGTGCCGCCACAGGGCAGGGTGGTGCCGAAACATCGTCTGCTGGCGCTTCTCCTGCGAAAGATCCCACCGCCATCTGCGCGACTGCATCGATCTTTTCGCGGACTATGTGCGTCTACCGGGAATGCCAGAAACCCGAGTTTTACAACTTGGCCGTTTGCGTGGCAGACCGCAAGCACTGGGAAGAGCAGAACAAGTCCCGCAACTGATCCCGTCAGGGCGGATTTGCGATTTTTGCGGGGGCTTTGTATAATCGAGGGCTTCGCAGCGCTTTTTGCGGCTCCGCGGCGAAGCAACTCTGGGTACCGTCTCACGGCAGTGCACAGCGTACTCCCCACCTAAGAGATTCCCAACAGAGGAACGCCGACCGTGGAAAAGAGCCCTCCCAAACCTTCTTTTTAAAGAGAAAACTCATGTCTACATTCAGCGCAAAACCCGCTGAGGTCGTGCACGAGTGGTTTGTGGTTGACGCGACCGATAAGGTCCTCGGACGAGTAGCCAGCGAAGTTGCTCTCCGTTTGCGCGGCAAACACAAGGCCATTTACACGCCTCACGTCGATACCGGTGATTTCATCGTCGTTATCAACGCAGCCCAACTCAAAGTGACTGGTACCAAGTCCCTGGACAAGGTGTACTACCGCCACTCCGGTTATCCCGGCGGTATCACAGCCACTAACTTCCGTGACATGCAGTCCAAGCATCCCGGTCGCGCTTTGGAAAAAGCCGTCAAGGGCATGCTGCCCAAGGGTCCCCTGGGCTACGCCATGATCAAGAAGCTCAAGGTGTACGGTGGTGCTGAGCATCCCCACACTGCCCAGCAACCCAAAGTGTTGGAACTGTAAGGAGCTCTCATGATTGGTGAATGGAACAATGGAACAGGCCGTCGCAAATCCAGCGTCGCCCGCGTTTTCCTGAAAAAAGGCACTGGCAAGATCACTGTGAACGGTAAAGACATCGAAAACTTCTTCGGTCGTCAAACCTCCATCATGATCTGCAAGCAACCTCTGATGCTGACTAACCACGCTGAAACGTTTGACATCATGGTCAACGTCGCTGGCGGCGGTGAGTCCGGCCAGGCAGGTGCTACCCGTCACGGCATCACACGTGCATTGATCGATTACGACGCGAGCCTCAAGCCCGCACTGAGCCAAGCCGGCTTCGTAACTCGTGACGCGCGTGAAGTGGAACGTAAGAAGGTCGGCTTCCACGGCGCTCGTCGTCGTAAGCAGTTCTCCAAGCGTTAATCACGCTGCAACCTCTGGTTGCACATCGACAGCCGCCCGAGTGCAAGCTCTGGCGGCTGTTTTTCTGTGGACTGCTAGACTTCGCCCCTCATGAGATTTCGACTCCTTCGACGCCGCCTCACCATCAGTGCGCCCCGGATGGCCGTGCGCAGTGCCATGCCGTGGCCCTTCCGCTGGGCATTACTCGCGATTGTGTTGGGCTTTTGTGCGGCCATTGGCCTGTGGGCATTTGAGTTTGGCAAGGATATTGCCGGTCTCGAAAAAGGGTCTAAGGACGAACTGGTGCAGCTCCGCGCAACCGCCGCTGCGCTACAAGCCGAAATGCTGACGCTGAAAGCGGAGCGGGATCAAGCGCAATCAGTCGCAAATACCGCCGATACATTGGTGACCGCCGAAAAGGCGTCTCAAGAAAAGCTCATCTCGCAAGTGAAACAACTCGAGGCCGACAACCGAGCCTTGCGCGACGATCTGGGTTTTTTCGAGAAGCTGATTCCTGCGGGCGGGGTTGAGGGCATTGCGATAAGGGGTCTTCAAGCGGAGCTCATCGCTCCGGGCACTTTAAAATGGCAAGCGTTGGTCATGCAGGCCGGCCGTAACAGCCAAGAGTTTGTAGGTCGTTTGGAAATAACTCTGGTGGGAACGGCAAACGGCAAGCCCTGGACGGCTTCGTTACCCGAAGGGGCCATCGCCCTCAAGGTCAAGCAATATGGGCGCATGGAGGGGGAGTTTCCCCTCCCGCCGCAAGCGGTGGTGAAAAGCGTGTCAGCGCGTGTTCTTGACGGGTCTGTGGTTCGAGCAACGCAGACGCTCAAGCTTTAAGTCTTTGAAAGCTATGCCATGTTCAATAAAAATAAGCAGCCACCCATCAAGAGCCTGATCGCGGACGGAACTGAGATCCAAGGGAACCTGTCCTTTTCTGATGGCCTGCGGGTAGATGGCACTGTCGTTGGTAACGTACATGCTGCTGAGGCGGCTATGAGCATCCTCGTGATCTCGGATTCTGCGAGCGTTACCGGTTCGATCACGGCCGATCACATCATCATCAACGGCGCGGTGAAAGGCCCCATCCATGCGCGTCGCATGTTGGAGCTGCAACCCAAGGCCCGGATCGAGGGTGACATTGAATACGCGGCGCTGGAAATGCACCAGGGCGCCTTGATCGCTGGCCAGCTGCGTCCGATGTTGCATGGCGAAGAAAAACCCACATTGAAACTAGCGGCAAACAACCAATAAGAGAATTCCCGAGCGGATTCCTGTACTATTTGTCTTATTCTCGTATCTGAATGGAGTCGCCATGAGCGCCGTTGCTGAAAACATCCAAACTGACATGCCTTCCCCGATTCTGTTCACCGACAGCGCCGCGGCGAAAGTGGCTGACTTGATTGCCGAAGAAGGCAATCCTGATTTGAAATTGCGCGTATTCGTGCAAGGTGGCGGTTGCTCCGGCTTCCAGTACGGATTCACGTTCGACGAAATCACGAACGAAGACGACACCACCATGACCAAAAACGGTGTGTCTTTGTTGATCGATGCCATGAGCTACCAATACTTGGTAGGCGCAGAAATCGACTACAAAGAAGATTTGCAGGGCGCGCAGTTCGTCATCAAGAACCCCAATGCCACGACTACCTGTGGCTGCGGTTCGTCTTTCTCGACCTGACCTTCAGGCCGGATAGATTGCACCGAGTATGCGGGCGCCTTGGGCGCCCGTTACTTTTGGCAAACTGGATGGTCGGTGAAGTGAGGTTTGCCGCGCCAGCCAAGCGAAAGCAGTCGCCTCCACTTGCAGTGGTGGCAGGCTTAGAGACGCGGAGCTTTGTACCCCGCATCCCGGCAACAGCGCTTGCAAACGTCGCATGAGTGAGCCGTTATAGGCCCCGCCGCCACACACAGCGACCACTGGGCACGCCGCCATATTTCGCTGTAACGCATCAGCACAGGTGCGCGCTGTGAACTCCGTCAGGGTTGCTTGAATATCGGCGGGGGTGAAGTCTTTGCCCGTGGCGCGCCACGCACTCAAATGGCCCTCCAGCCAAGCGATGTTGAAAAGATCGCGTCCGGTACTCTTGGGGGGGCTCTTTTGCAGGAAGGGCTCCTGCAACAAACGATTCAACAGTTCCGGCAGCACGGTGCCTGATGCGGACCACGCGCCATCCACGTCAAAGTGCTGCCCTATATGGCGATGGCACCACGCGTCCATCAGCGCGTTGCCCGGGCCACAGTCAAAGCCCAGCACTGGGGCCTCTGGAGTGGCATTTAACAGGGTGACATTGGAGATGCCGCCGATGTTCAGCACTGCCAATCGCTCGCCGCGTGGGCTGAAAAAGGCCTGGTGAAACGGTGGCACCAGCGGTGCCCCTTGCCCGCCCGCGGCGACGTCACGGCTACGGAAATCCGCCACTACGTTGATGCCACAGAGTTCAGCGAGAAGTGCAGGCTGATTGAGCTGGGTGGTATAGCCCACGCCGTCAAATTCGCCGGGGCGGTGTCTTACCGTCTGCCCGTGCGCTCCGATCGCTTGCACTGCATTTGCTGTCAGTCCGGTGCTGTGCAGCAGGCCGTCAACCACCTTGGCATAGAGGCGGGCGAGGCCATTGGCAGCGAGTGCACCACGGTGAATTTCATCCGGGCCGCTGGTGTTCAGCGCCAGAAAATTTGCTCGCAATGTGTCAGGGAAGCCAAGCGTCTCATGTGCCAACACTTTGGGGGCATCGCCCCCGAAATCCACCAAAACGCCGTCCACGCCGTCCAAAGACGTGCCGGACATCAGGCCGATGAATAACTCCGACACAGGGGCAGGCGCTTACTCAGCCGAGCCGGGTAGCATCTGTGCTGCGCTGGCGAGCTGGCTACGTACCTGCGCTGCGGCTTGCTCGAAGACCGGCTTCGCGGCAGGCGATACCGGGACGGACTCACTCTGGCGTGCAATCGACAGTGGATCCTGGTGGGCGCCATTGACCCGGAATTCAAAGTGCAAATGCGGGCCCGTAGCCCAGCCTGTCGCACCCACCGCACCGATGTTCTGCCCCTGGCTCACTGCCTGGCCTTTCTTGACGTTGATGCGACTCAGGTGCGCATATACCGTGGTTTGGTTGTTGCGGTGTTTGACCATCACTACATTGCCAAAGCCACCTTGCACACCTGCAAAATCGACCACGCCATCGCCCACCGTCCGTACGGGGGTGCCGGTTGCCGCGGCGTAGTCCACACCCAAGTGCGCGCGCCATGTTTGCAAAATGGGGTGAAAGCGCATTTTGAAGCCACTGGTCACCCGCGAGAACTCCAAGGGCGAAGCCAAAAAAGCACGGCGCAAGCTCTCGCCCCCTAAGGTGTAATACGCACCTTTTCCAGCTGCCACGGGGTCCGCGAACCACATGGCTTGGAAGGGTTTGCCTGCGTTCACAAACTCGGCACTCAGCACCCGGCCTGCGCGCAAAGGTTCGCCGTCGCCCTCCAGCGCTTCGTAAATCACCGAGAAGCGGTCGCCCTTGCGCAGCGCCCGGTGAAAGTCGATGTCGCCGGCGAAAATTTCAGCGACTTGCGTAGCCACCGAATCGGGCAGGCGCGCGTCGTCTGTCGCTGCAAACAAGGAGCTGTTAATGATGCCGCTGGCGAGCCGTGTGTTGGCCACCAGGGGCAGTGTTTCTGTGCGGGCTCTGAAGCCGCCAGCAGTTTTTTCGATGGTCAGGCGCTTAAACGTGCCGTCGTCATTCGGGCTCCAGCGTGCGCTGAGCTTTTCCAGGCCTTGTTCCGCGTTGACTTCAGCAGTGACGTTGCGGCCACCGCGGCCCAACAGTGCAGACTGGCTTTGGCTGTCTGCCCGCAAAAATGCAGCGACTTGCGGATCGACTACGCCCAAGCGCTTGAGCAGGGTGTCGGCAGTGTCGCTTGAGCGGGTTGTTTCGGTGCGATACAAGCGCATGGCCTGATCGCTGATGTCGTTTCCATAGGCTGCAAGCGATTCACTTTGCACCACTTCAACCACGGTGCGCACCGGCAAATCCGAGGCATCAGGCGCCAATGTGGCTACCGCGAAGGTGGCGCCCGTGCCGCCGATCAACAGGGCAGCAATGGCGGCAGTAATTTGTTTGGGGTACAGCTGGATGAAGGCCGTGGCACGCGCCACGCACAACTCAACAGCCTGGTTCAGTCCATGCTTCAAATCAAAGACTCCGGTGTGGGGGATGCGGCCCGACTAAAATCCAGCCGCTGGCAACGGAAGCGTTGCGTAAAGGAGCGGGTAGTATAGCCGCCGCGCCTGTTTCGGCCACAAGAAAAACCCTTATGAATCAAGCCTTAAGCCCCCAATTAGTTGTAAGCGATCGTGTGCGTGAGGCCCTTGCGGTCACCCTGCGCGGCGTAGAAGAATTGCTTCCGCAAGACGAGTGGGTGAAAAAGCTCGCCAAGTCAGAAGCCACCGGCAAACCGCTGCGCATCAAGCTGGGGCTGGACCCGACCGCGCCTGACATCCACATCGGCCACACCGTGGTGCTCAACAAGATGCGCCAGTTGCAAGACTTGGGCCACACGGTCATCTTTTTGATTGGTGACTTCACCAGCATGATCGGCGACCCGTCCGGCCGCAACAGTACGCGCCCGCCACTGACGGCCGAGCAGATCAAGGTCAACGCCGAGACCTACTACCGCCAAGCCAGCCTGGTGCTGGACCCTGCCAAAACCGAAATTCGCTACAACAGCGAGTGGAGCGATCCACTGGGTGCGCGCGGCATGATCCAGCTGGCGAGCCGCTATACCGTGGCCCGCATGATGGAGCGTAATGATTTCCACGACCGCTTCAAGGCTGGTACCCCCATTGCGGTGCATGAATTCCTCTACCCTTTGATGCAGGGCTACGACTCGGTGGCGCTGGAAAGCGACCTTGAGCTAGGCGGTACTGACCAGAAGTTCAACCTGCTCATGGGCCGCACCCTGCAGGCCGAATACGGCCAGGAGCCCCAGTGCATCTTGACCATGCCGCTGCTCGAAGGGCTGGACGGCGTCGAGAAGATGTCCAAGAGCAAAAACAATTACATTGGCATCTCGGAAGAGCCCAACACCATGTTCGCCAAGGTGCTGAGCATCTCTGATGTGCTGATGTGGAAGTGGTACACGCTGCTAAGCTTCAAGAGCGAGGCAGAAATCGCCGCGCTCAAGGCCGAAGTCGAAGGCGGGCGCAACCCCAAAGATGCCAAGGTGGCGCTGGCCAAGGAGATCACGGCCCGCTTTCACAGCGCTGCTGCGGCCGATGCGGCAGAGCAAGACTTCATTAACCGCAGCAAGGGTGGCATCCCGGACCAGATCGACGAAATCACCTTGTCTTTGGGCGAAGGGGGTGCGGCGGTAGGCATCGGCGCGCTGCTGAAGTCTGCAAACCTGGCCGCCTCCAGCGGCGAAGGTAACCGCTTGATTGACGGTGGTGGCGTGCGTGTAGACAGCAATGTGGTCAGCGACAAGGGCTTGAAGCTAGGCGCGGGCACCTATGTTCTTCAAGTGGGCAAGCGCAAATTTGCCCGCGTGACGCTGGCGTAATTGCTCCTATTTTCATAGCTGCTTGCGCATGTTTTATAAGGGCTGGAGGCCAAAAACACCATGATCTCGGTCGTGCAGCGCGTTCGCCGCGCACAGGTGGTGGTGGGCGGCGCAACGGTGGGCAAGATTGTGCAAGGCCTGCTGGTATTGGTCTGCGCCGAGCAGGGTGATACCGAAGCGCAGGCCGACAAGCTCTTGTCCAAGTTGCTCAAGCTGCGCATCTTTAGCGATGCAAACGGCAAGATGAACCGCAGCGTGCAAGATCTGGACGGCGCAGGCCAGCACGGTGGCTTGCTCCTTGTGAGCCAGTTCACGCTGGCTGCGGATACCTCCGGCGGCAACCGGCCCAGCTTTAAGGCGGCTGCTGCGCCCGATGAGGGGCGGCGTTTGTATGACTACTTTGTGGCCCAGGCCCGCACCGCGCACTCCATTGTGCAGACCGGCATATTCGCCGCGGACATGCAGGTGGAGCTTGTCAATGACGGGCCAGTGACGATTCCCATGCGGGTGGCGCCTATCGAGGCCGCATCACGTTCGCTTGACTACCTTTAGCAGCCGCCGGTCTCCTCAAACCCGACATAGCGCACAAAGGTGTCGTGGGCTTCGCGCACTGATTTCACGTCGTTTGCCACAAAGCTTTCATCCGGGTAACCCGTGGCGATGCAGATCATGATGTTCTGGTCGTCGGGAATGCCCGCATGCTCGCGCACTACAGCGGACTGCATGATGCCTTGACCGTTGATCACGCAACCCAAACCGCGCTCCCACGCGGCGAGCACGATGGCATGAGACAGGGCACCCAGGTCGAATTGGCTGATGGCCGCAGGTTCCAGGTATTTGTCATAGGTCAGCACCAAGGACACGGGTGCATCGAATTGCCGGAAGCCGCGCATCACCCAGTCAGTGCGTCGGGCCTTGTCGTCGCGTTCGATGCCCATCGCGTCGAACAGCTGTACCGCAATGTCGATTTGACGCCTGCGGTGAACGCCTTCGTACGCTTCTTTCATCGGGAAATCGCGCTTGGGGGGCACCCCCGCCAACATGTTGTGCGTATTTCCTTCACGAATACGGTCTAGCGGCGCACCGGTGACGACATGGACATGCCATGGCTGGGTGTTCATGGACGAAGGCGCCCACTTGGCGACTTCAATAATTTCGCGAATGAGGTGACGCGGCACGGGCTTTTGCAGGTAGCCACGGATGCTTTTGCGTGCTTGGATGAGTTCGGTAAATTCCATCGCTCCATTGTGATGGCTCATGGGTCCGGGAGCAGTCGCCTTGGTGGCGCAGGCACGCCGGTTCATTCATGGCGAAGGCCCCTGCGCGTGCGGGCTCTTGCGCATGGATTCAAGGACCCCATCGCGCATCGTCTCGATAATCCGGCCATGAAAATCGCACTTGCTATTGCCACCGTATTTCTCGCCTTGTTGTGGACCGGCTTTATCGGCCTCTCGGCGGCCTTGGCCAGTTGGGTGGCAGGTCAAGGCGTGGATTTGCAGGGCGGGCTTCAGACCATCGCCCAATGGCCGCTGCCACCATGGATTGCGCTCTGGACAGACGCAGGCACCGCAGAAGCAGTGCGCGCGACCATCGTGTGGTCCGTGGAAGTGCTCGCCGCTGTCATGCCGTGGATCACGCCGCTGCTGGACTGGGTGGCCCCGCTCTTGTGGGTGATCTGGGCTTTCGGCATGGTGGGCTTGGTGGTGCTGGCTGCGGTGGGCTTGCTGCTGATCGGCCGCATGCGCAAACGTACGAACATCGCTAGGACGCGTTACGCGGATTGATAGAGGGGCGCAGGTCATCCCTCGCAAGGAATAATCCGTAGGAAAAGCCGCCTTGGGCGCTTTGCGCAGGTCAAGGAGGAGCGCGAAGCGCGGGGGACACAGAGCAAAGCGCCCAAGGCGGCTGCTCCGGAGCGCACCACCAACAAGGATCAATAGGGGTTCTTGAACCCCAACCGCGCCATGATCTCGCTCTCGCGCAGCTCCATCACTTCCGCGTCTTCGTCCAGCTCGTGGTCCCAGCCCTGCGCGTGCAGGGTGCCGTGCACGATCATGTGGGCGTAATGGGCTTCCAGCGTTTTCTTTTGCTCTTTGGCTTCTTTGGCAATCACCGGCGCGCACAGCACCAAGTCTGCGGTGACAGGCTCTTGCGTGTAGTCGAAGGTCAGCACGTTGGTGGCGTAGTCCTTCTGGCGGTATTCGCGGTTCAGCGTCTGGCCCTCTTCGGCGTCCACGATGCGCACGGTGATTTCGCCGTCCACCTCCAGGGTGTTGCGGATCCAGCGGATGACTTTGTGGCGCTTGAGCGCCTCGCGGTGCTCGTCTATGTCTTGGATCTTGCCGAATTGCAGGGAGAGACTGAGTTCTGGGAGCATGGGTTTCATCATTGCAAAAAAGGTTTAGCTACGGCGCACGGTTCGTGATGCACTGCGGGTCTTGGGCAGGCCCACGCGGGGGAGTTCGGGCTCCGGCTCGGGAATCGTAATTTGCGGCAGGTCTTCCAGCCGCGCCGCCTCATAGGCGTCCACGATGCGGGCCACCAGCGGATGGCGCACGATGTCAGAACTGGTAAGGCGGGTGATGGCAATACCCGGCGTGCGGCGCAGCACGCGCTCGGCTTCCACCAAGCCGCTCATCTGCGCCTTGGGCAGGTCGATCTGGGTGAGGTCGCCCGTGATCACCGTTTTGGTGCCGAAGCCCACGCGCGTCAAAAACATCTTCATCTGTTCGGGCGTGGTGTTTTGTGCCTCGTCCAGAATCACAAAGGCGTTGTTCAGTGTGCGCCCGCGCATGAAGGCCAGGGGTGCAATTTCAAGTTGCTGGCGCTCAAAGGCCTTGTGCACCTGGTCGTAGCCCATCAGGTCGTAGAGCGCGTCGTACAGGGGACGCAGATACGGGTCCACCTTCTGGTTCAGGTCGCCGGGCAGAAAGCCCAAGCGCTCGCCCGCTTCCACAGCGGGGCGGGTCAGCACAATCCGCTGCACCGAGCTGCGCTGCAGCGCGTCCACTGCAGCGGCGACTGCCAGATAGGTCTTTCCGGTGCCGGCGGGGCCAATGCCGAAGGTAATGTCGAACTCGGCAATGTTGTCCAGGTACAGTGCCTGGTTCTGGCTGCGGGGTTTGAGATCCGCACGGCGGGTGGACAAAGTCGGTCCGTCAGCACCCAACTCGCCATCGCCGCTGAGCATGAGCTGCACGGTAGAGGCGGCAATCGGCCGGCCGGCAATCTCGTACAGGGCTTGCAGCATCTCCATGGCGCGCTGAGCTTTGGCCTTAGCGCCTTCCACCTTGAACTGCTCGTGGCGGTGGGCGATTTTGACTTCCAGCTCGCGCTCGATGGTGCGCAGGTGTTCGTCGGTCGGCCCGCACAGGTGCGAGAGACGCGTGTTGTTCAGCGGGGTGAAGATGTGTTTGAGAATCAAGCTGATAATCCGGCAAAGCAGGGGACTGCGAAGGGGCGCCACACGAGCGCTACCCCTGCATTGTCCCCAATTTGATCCGAACCGTGGCCTCGCTGGCCATCCACCACTCCAAGAACCCCGGACTCCGCACCATGATCGGCAAACTCACAGGCATCGTCAGCGACAAAAACCCACCGCAAGTCATCATCGACTGCGGCGGCGTGGGCTACGAGGTGCAGGTGCCCATGAGCACCTTCTACAACCTGCCCGCCGACGGCAACAAGGTCACGCTGCTTACCCACTTTGTGGTGCGGGAAGACGCACAAATTCTGTACGGTTTTGCCACCAGCACCGAGCGCGAGGCGTTCCGGGAATTGATCAAGATCTCTGGTGTGGGGCCGCGTACCGCCTTGTCCGTGCTGTCAGGCATGGACGTGGGCGACTTGGCACAGGCGGTCACCTTGCAGGAGGCGGGCCGCTTGATCAAGGTGCCGGGCATTGGCAAGAAAACGGCTGAGCGCTTGCTGCTGGAGCTCAAGGGCAAGTTGGGTGCAGACCTTGGGGCGCCTCTGGGCGCCGTGGGCGATGCGCAGTCTGACATCCTGCAGGCGCTGCTGGCTCTGGGCTACAGTGACAAGGAAGCGGCCGCCGCACTCAAGGCCCTGCCCAAAGATGTGGGTGTCAGCGAAGGCATCAAGATGGCGCTGAAGTCATTGGCCAAATAGGCCTCTAGCGCAGGTTTTGATTGCGCCCGCAGCTATATTTTTGATAGCAATTCGCTTCGTGCCGCCTTATTGCGCTTCACGCACAGGCCGGCCATTCGTTCGCTGCACAGGGCGGGCATTTTGCGGATAGAGCTGGGTGAATAGGCGCAGTTGCTGCGCGCTGAGGGCTGCGGGCTGCTTTAAAACGAGCCACAGCACCCCTTCGGTGCAAGGCGGTGTCGTCAACGAGCCCATGTACTGAAAATACCGGGTGTCTGACGGGAGCAGCTCGCTCAGATTCAAGGTGGATCGCGGCATTTCCACACGGTCGCCTACATCGAGTGGCATGTAGGTCCACACTTTTTCAATCAGGGGGTTCGGTTCGCCCGGGTCCAAAGAGACGGCGACTATGGCGAGCTGGCCCTGCTCATTCTGGTGGTGCAAGTGGGCCACCATCGAGAAGCGGCGGTAGTTGATCGCCATCTCGGACGGGCTGTGGAAGTCCACATGGACCAAGCGGTAGCGCGAGCCGCGCACAAAAATCGAGTTGACCCCATCGACATCGACCCGGATGGTGCGTCCGGTGTTGATGACGACGCCTTGGCTGGGAAGGTAGCTGAACTCGATGGGCTCTGCGGGCCCCTGCAAAGTGCTGCCCTCTTCAATGTTGATGGGCGATTGGCGCTGGCCGTTGGCACACAACTGGTAGTCGGGGCGGAGTTGCCCCCAGGCTTGCGGACCGCTATCCCCCTCGTAAGACCAAATGGGCGGCATAGCCGGCATGCCAGCAGGCGCGGTCAGCACCGGCAAGGCGGGCCCAATGCTGGTGCCCGCCATCGCAGCGGCGCGCGCCTCGATGTACTGGCGGCTGCTTTGGCCGCCTGAGCCGCTGGCGTCGCTGTTTTTGCTGGGCGCTTTGTTGCGCGCCGGGGCGGTGGGTGAACCGCCGGCTCCGGGCACTTTGGAGACGTTGATCAGCAGTTTCTTTTTGCCCATCACGTCTTTGCCCAAGGCTTCACGCAGCTGGTCGCCGACCTCTTTGGGGTTGGAGGCGCTGGTGGCCGATATCTCACCCACCACGGGCTTTTTGGCAGGCTTCGCATCGTTGGCCCACACCGGCGCTATACACAGGCTGACAGCCAATAGTGCAGCCCACGGTGTGCCCAAGCGCAGTGGTCGCAAGCGTGGCCGGTAGAGTTCAAGGGAGCGGGGTATCAACGGTGGGCCTTTCAAACACTGGCAGGAGTTGGCGGCGGCGCCTGGCCTCAGCTGACACAGTGGTGTTGTGATGGGTATCGGCAGTCGGTCCGGTTCTCTTAAGTCCGGCATGGCGCGCGCTATAGTGGGCACCCCGTTTGGGTATCTTGTTTTTTCTGCTTGGATAGGCCGCTGCTGTGAGCATTCAGACCGACGATTTTGCTGTTCCCCCGCCGCCTGCGCCCCGCGTAGTGTCGGCCGCGCCTGTGTCTAACAGCGAAGAGGCCATCGAACGCGCCCTGCGCCCCAAGCTGCTCGATGAGTATGTGGGCCAGGCAAAGGTGCGCGAGCAGCTGGAAATTTTCATCGGCGCTGCCAAAAAGCGGGACGAAGCGTTGGATCACGTGCTGCTGTTCGGCCCGCCCGGTTTGGGCAAAACCACGCTGAGCCACATCATTGCCCACGAGCTCGGCGTGAACCTGCGCCAGACCTCTGGCCCGGTGCTCGAAAAGCCAAAAGATTTGGCCGCGCTGCTGACCAACCTGGAAAAGAACGACGTTCTCTTCATCGATGAAATCCACCGCCTCTCTGCGGTGGTGGAAGAGATCTTGTACCCCGCGCTGGAGGACTACAAGATCGACATCATGATCGGCGAGGGTCCGGCCGCCCGCTCCATCAAGCTCGACTTGCAGCCTTTCACGCTGGTGGGCGCCACCACCCGCGCCGGCATGCTGACCAACCCGCTGCGGGACCGCTTCGGCATCGTAGCGCGGCTGGAGTTTTATACGAATGAGGAACTGGCCCGCATCGTGAAGCGCAGTGCCGGTTTGCTGGGTGTGCCCATGGATGAGGACGGTGGTTTCGAGATCGCCCGCCGTTCGCGCGGCACACCGCGGATTGCCAACCGCCTGCTGCGCCGCGTGCGCGACTTTGCCGAGGTCAAGGGCGACGGCAAGATCACTCTCGATATTGCCAACCGCGCACTGGCCATGCTGGATGTGGATCCGCAAGGCTTTGACCTGATGGACCGTAAGCTGTTGGAGGCCGTGATTCACCGCTTCGATGGCGGCCCCGTGGGGCTGGACAACATAGCCGCCAGCATCGGCGAAGAGCGCGAAACCATTGAAGACGTGATCGAGCCCTACCTGATCCAGCAGGGCTACCTGCAGCGCACCCCGCGCGGCCGCATTGCCACGCTGGCGGCCTACCGCCACTTGGGGGTGACCGCACCAGCGGGTCCTGCGGTGGATTTGCTGGGCGACTAATCGATCGCGTTGGCGGCAGCCTTACCGGCGGGGCGTGCAAAGTGCACGATCAACAGCTGCGCAGCAAAGTAAGTCACCAAAATCCAGAACGATGCCAGCGGCACCGGCATCAGGAACTTGTTGACCGCGATCAGCGCGTCACTCGCCATGAAGATGCAGGCGCCCAAAGCCACGCGCGCCGCAGCCGCATCACCCAATGTGCTGGCTCTGCCCAAGGCTTGTGAGGTCATCAGGCAAATCACCGTGATGTAGGCCGCCACAGCGATTTGCAGGCCCATGTCGGGCAAGTGGCTCCACAGCACGGCATACACTCCGGCGCCAACGGCCAGCACACTTTGCAACGCCCTGCGGTTAGCAAACCACGGCGCATCCTGCCGGAACAGGGCGATGTAGAAGGCGTGCGCCACCAGAAACGCTGCCAGCCCGGGAATGAAATAGTCGCCGGGCTGCATCAGAAACACATCACCGGCCAGCGAAAATGCCAACGCCGCAAGTAGCAGACTAGTCGATTTGAAGTGTTTTTGTTCACTGGCGCTCATGAAATAAGCGCGAGTTGCTACAAAAATAATAGCGATTGTCATCACCAACGGTTTGGCTAGTAAGTGGCCAGGCAGCAGGTCCACGGCACTCAGGCTCGCCCAAGCCGCAGTCTCTACTGCCAACACTTCCAGCGTGCTCAGGCCATGTTGCATGAATCGGCCTACCGCCCATACCGAGGCAAACAGACCCGAAGCGTAGAGCGCAGCATCGGTAAAGCTCAGGCTGTCCGCCACCCACAAAAATGCCGCCACAGCACCCAGCAGAGCTAAGAACTGAAGGCCTGCGAACCAATGCTGGCGGGTGCTTAAGGGTGGGTTAAACGTCTGCACTTGCTCCAAGCAGAATGCGGGTTTGGGATGGGCCGCGGCCAGGTCTGCCGGTTGCCAGCCCGGCGGCATGAACCAGATGCGCAGCTTGTCGACCCAGCGGCGGGTGGCCCAGCTGTCTTTGGCCAGACCCCAGTAAACCTCGGCATTGGCCCAGACCGGGTCCCAGCTGTTGAGCGCGCCGCGGGTGCCGTACACGCAGGGCTCATCTTCCTCACGGAAAGTGCCAAACATGCGGTCCCACAGCATCAGGATGCCTCCGTAGTTTTTGTCGATGTATGGGTCGTTCACTGCGTGGTGCACCCGGTGGTTGCTGGGTGAGCAAAACACGCGGTCAAACCAGCCTAGCTTGCCCACCTGCTCGGTGTGCACCCAGAACTGGTAAAGCAGGTCGATCAGCGCCACGATGCCGAAAATCAGCGGTGGCACCCCGGCTATAGCCATCGGCAGGTAAAACACCCAGCCGAACAATGCCCCGCTGCTGGTCTGGCGCAAAGCGGTCGACAGGTTGTAGTGCTGGCTCTGGTGGTGCACCACATGGGCCGCCCAGAACAGCGCCACCACGTGGCCGGCGCGGTGCAGCCAGTAGTAGCAAAAATCGTAAAACACCAGCGCCAGCACCACGCCGTACCAGGTGCTCCAGAACGCAAGGTCGGGGTACAAGGCCACGGCTTTGAACACTGCAGCATAAATGCCCACGGCAAGCACTTTGCTGAGCACCCCTGCCACCTGGCTCAGGATGCCGAGGCTGATACTGTTGATCGCGTCGTTGAGGCGATAGGCCCGGCTGCCCGGCACGCGGGCGTTGGCACGTCGGCTCCAGGCGAACTCTAGGGCGATGAGGAGGAAGAAAACCGGGGTGGCGAAAACGATGATTTTGCTCATGCAGCATTTTTTCCGAGCAAGCGCTTGGTGCTGATCGGGGGAACCCTAGGCCGCGCTGGGGGTGGACGTCTATTTTTGTCCGCGGAAATCGCGCCACTGCAGCCGGGTGAACCAGCCGGTGATGCTGCCTAGCGCCGCATAAAAGGCCAACAATGCCCAATCCATCGCCGGAAAGTCCCACACATAGCCCAGCACCGCTGCCACGCTGATCACGCACAGCAGTCCGGAGAGCAGCGCAAAAATCAGCGCAAGAAAGTGTTCCACGCCTGACTTGACGTTGTCCATCGTCTGCCGGGTTTCCTGCCACGCATCGGCTGCATCAGCCAAGGGGCTTTGGGCTTGTGCGGCCATGGCTTGGCCCACATTGCCTTGCTGGACCAGCGCCGCAAAGTCGCCTTGGCGGGGGCGACTTGCCCGCTTGCGCCACCACAGGCTGAAGAACACGGCAGCGATGACCGCGATGATGATGCCGGCGTAAAGCAACTGGTCTTGCCACGGGACCGAGCCTGCGTGCAAGGCGTAGTGGAGCATGGCGGTTTTACTTAAGTATTAGGTGGTAGTTTCATCGAGCACGTCGTCTTCCAAGTGGCGTGCGTCGCCCCAGCCGACCAGGCTCAGTCCGTCGGGCGTCCACAGCAACCGGTTGATGGCCGCGTTGCCCAAGTGCCAAGTGCGCGGGGCATGGAGCTCCTGTCGGGTGGCCAGGCGGTAGAGCATGTCCATCACACCGCCGTGGGCGACCAGCACGATATGTTCACCCGGATGGCGTGCGGCGATGCCATCCACCGTGGTCTGCACGCGGGCCAGCAGCTGGGTAGGCGTTTCACCACCGGGTGGCGCGAAGTGCGGGTCGCGCTGCTTCCAGCGGCGGGACTCATCGGGCCATTTCTCAGCAATGTCCGCCCAAGTCTCGCCCTCGAAGGTGCCAAAGCTCCGCTCGCGCAAGCCGGTGTGCAGTTGCACCTCGTGCGCTGTCGGGTTGGTTGCGTGTCGGGCAATGGCTTGGGCCGTGGTGTGGGCGCGTTGCAGGTCGCTGCTGTAGATCCGGTCTATGGATTCCTCTGCCAAGGCCTTGCCCACCCTCTCGGCTTGCCACAGGCCACGGTCGTTTAGGCCTATGTCGAGCTGGCCTTGGATGCGGGTGTCCACATTCCAGGCGGTTTCGCCGTGGCGCACTGCGATGATGCGGGTGACCGGCATTAAGGGTTCTCTTTGTTCGCGGCCGGTAACTCCACCACCACTTTGCGCTGCACCGGCATGGGGTAGTCCTTAAGCGCGGCTTCCAGCATGGGGGGCAGCAGGTTCAGGGTATCGCGCCACGGGCCATCAAAAACGGCGGTGGTCTCATAGGCCACCTGGCTGGTCGTGCTGTCACGCAGTGTCAAGTGCACCCGATGGCGATACCAAGGCACCTCGATGTCGGGTGTCAGGGGTCGGTCTTCGTAGAGCCGTCCATCTGCGCCCCGGATGAACCGCGAACGTGGCGGCCGGTAGTGCGGGTTGCGGATGCTGTCCACCCCCAACCCGACCATCACCAAGTAGCGGCCCGATGCGTCATTGCGCATCACGCCCACGCGCTCCAGGGCTTCCTGGGTCAAGTTTTCTATCGTGTCCTGGGCGCTGCTGTTTTGTTTGGAGGGCAGGCGCTCAAACCGGAAGTCTGCCGGGCTGACGGGTGCGGTGGCGCCGGCAAAGCTCTGCACGTCGCTGTCGATCATGCGCGGCAAAGAGCAGCCCGTGAGCGCAGCTGCCAGCACCACAAGGGCCGGTAGGCGCCAGGTTCGGAGGTTCGAAAGCATCAGCAGTCTCCCAGTGGGGCTTGTGGCCGTGGCTTACAGGTTGACCACTTGCATTCCGGGCAAGCCCGCCAAGCCGGGCAAGGTGGGGGCGGGTAGGTCTTCGGCGTCAAAAGCCTTGTCACCATTCTCGTCGGCAATGCCGGTAGGGCGGATGTTCTTGAAGTCGTGCTTGGTGTGGTCCATCAGGTGTGATGGAACCACGTTTTGCAGCGCGGTGAACATGGTTTCGGCGCGGCCGGGGTATTGTTTTTCCCAGTCGCGCAGCATGTTGCCGATTTGCACCCGTTGCAGGTTGGTCTGGCTGCCACACAGCGAGCACGGGATGATGGGGAACTCGCGATGCGCCGCCCAGCGGATCAGGTCTTTCTCGGCCACATAAGCCAGCGGGCGGATCACTACGAATTCGCCGTTGTCGCTGGTCAGCTTGGGGGGCATGCCCTTGAGCTTGCCACCGAAGAACATGTTCAGGAAGAAGGTTTGCAACATGTCGTCGCGGTGGTGGCCGAGTGCGAGCTTGTTGCATTTGAGCTTGCGTGCCACGTTGTACAAAATGCCCCGGCGCAGACGGCTGCACAGGCTGCACATGGTCTTGCCTTCTGGGATATTGCGCTTGACGATAGAGTAGGTGTCCTGCGTCTCGATGTGGAACTCCACGCCCAGCTTGGCCAGGTACTCGGGCAGGATGTGTTCAGGAAAGCCGGGTTGCTTCTGGTCGAGGTTGACCGCCACGATCTCGAAGTTGATCGGTGCGCGCTGCTGCATCTTGAGCAGGATATCGAGCATGCCGTAGCTGTCTTTGCCGCCCGACATGCAGACCATGACGCGGTCGCCTTCTTCGATCATGTTGAAGTCGATGATGGCTTGGCCGACTTGGCGGCACAGGCGCTTCTCGAGCTTGTGGGTTTCGCGCTCGATCTTGAGTTCTTTGTTGCGGTTGGCGGTGGCTTCTGCAGCCTCCGCGTCGGCGATGGTGTCTTCTTCAACCCATGTGGCGTTCATAGTGTTCTCTTTCCTTGTTGCAGTGTTCGCGCGGCGGGGTGGCTTACCACTGCCCGGTTTCCATGCGGATGGCAACTTCACAGTCTTCAAAAATTTCCAGTTTGGCGATCTTGACCCGCACGCCCAGCACGCCGGGCAATTGCATCAATCGGTGGGCCAGTTTGCCGATCAGCGTTTCCAGCAGGTTCACATGCTCTGCTGTGCACTCCGTGATGATGATTTGGCGCACCTTGCGGTAGTCCAGCACATGGTTGATGTCATCGTCATGCGGTAACAGGGGTTGGGTGCCCAGACTCAGCTCGGCGTCCACTTGAATGGGTTGTGGCGCGAGCTTTTCTGATTCCAGAATGCCCAAGTTGGCGTCAAACCGCAGGCCCGTGAGGGTCAAAGTTTGGTGACCGGTGCCGGCCTTCATGCTCTCATCACGCATTGGCGCCTTTCATTCGGAATACTTCAACGCCTACCCCCGCACAGTCGGGGTACACGTCAGGTTTTTGGGTGGACAGGCGCACGGCGCGCACTTGCGGGTGCGCCAGCATCTGCTGTACGAGCTCATCGCACAAGGTTTCTTGCAGTTCGACATGGCCTCGCGCCACGCGGCTGGCAATCAGCTGCCGCACAAAGTCGTAGTCCACTACCTCAGAGAGGCTGTCGGAGGTGGGTGTGCTGCCCTCAAAAGGCACGAACAGCTCCACATTGAAAATCAGCCGCTGGGTGACCCCTTTTTCAAAGTCGTGCGCACCGATGCGCACCTGCACCACATGGTCCTTTAAAAAAAGGCGGCGGCATTCCAGCGCCAGGGTGACGAACGGGTCATGGCTCATGGGCGTGTAGTCTCAGGTTGGGCGTCAACCGCAAACATCACGTCGCGGGCCAGTGGCACCAGGTGTTGGCCGTTGTCCACGCACAAGGTGGTGCCGGTGATGCAAGGGTTCTCTGCAAGAAACAGGCAGGTGGCGGCCACTTGGCCGGGGTCAATCGGCTCGCGCAGCAAATTTACCCGGGCGGCTTTGTCGAAGTTTTCTTGCGATTGGGGGCCACTCAGAAACATCAGACCCGGGGCCACACCGCATACCCGCACCGCAGGTGCGAGCGCCTGTGCCTGCAGGGCGACCGCCCGCTCGAGTGCGAGTTTGCTGACGGTGTATGAAAAATAATCCGGATTCAGGTTGAACACTTTTTGGTCCAACACGTGAATCACACTGTGCCCGCCCGCCAATGCGTCAGGGTCGAGGCTGTTGGCCATCCAGCGTGACAGCGACAGCGGCGCCATCAGGTTCACTTCGAGTTGTTGGCGTGCGCCCTCGGTGTCGATCGCGTCGCCAGCATCGGGCTCAAAACTGCTGGCGTTGTTGACCAGACAGTGTAGGGGACCTGATTTGACAGCAATCTCGGCAATCAAATCCCTGCGGCTGGTCTCGTCGGCCAGGTTGGCGTAGATCGCATGTGCCTCATGCCCTTGGGTCCGCAGTTGTGCGCAGAGCGCGAGTGCAGCGTCCGCACTGCGTTGGTAATGGCACCAGACCTCCCAACCCGCAGCCGCAAAGCGGGTGCAAATCAAGGCGCCCAAACGGTGGGCGCCGCCGGTAACAAGTACGCGCTTCAACACAAATGATTCCTGAAATGGGAGTGGGGCGAGGGGGAAAGATAATCCTTGGCTTTACGCAACATAAAACAAACATCTATGTCCACGACGGAAAACATTCCGGCCAACCTGACCCGAATTATCGCGGATGCCATCGAGAAAGCCGGTGGATGGTTGGGATTTGACACATTCATGGCCATGGCTTTGTATGCGCCGGGGCTGGGCTACTACACCAATGGCTCGACCAAGTTCGGCCAAATGCCCCAAGGCGTGAGCACCGCAGAGGGCGTGCAGGGCGCGGGTAGTGACTTTGTCACGGCCCCTGAAATCAGCCCGCTGTTCGGTCAGGCACTGGCTCGCCAAGTGGCTCAAATACTGGAGACCACCGGGACAGACGAGGTGTGGGAATTCGGCGCCGGCACCGGTGCGCTCGCGGGGCAGTTGCTTGATGCACTGGGCGACCGAGTGCGCCGGTACACGATTGTGGATCTCTCAGACTCCCTCAAAGCCCGCCAGCGTGAGCGCTTGGCCCGACACGCCGACAAGGTGCAATGGGTGAGCGAACTGCCGGCCACCATGCGAGGAGTGGTGGTGGGCAACGAGGTGCTGGATGCGATGCCGGTTCAGCTTCTGGCGCGGGTGGCCGGCGTGTGGCACGAGCGCGGTGTGGCGCTCTCTGGTGACGGCTTGGTCTGGGCAGACCGCTTGACCGATCTGCGCCCCCCGCTGGAGGTGGATGGCGAGCACGACTACCTGACCGAGATCCACGCCCAAGGCGACGCGTTTGTGCGCACCCTGGCAGATCGCTTGCAGCTGGGCGCGGCCTTGTTGCTGGATTACGGTTTTCCGGAGAGTGAGTACTACCATGTGCAACGCTCCGGCGGCACGGTGATGTGCCACCAAGCGCACCAAGCTGACGCCAATCCGCTGGACCGTGTGGGCCTCAAAGACATTACCGCGCATGTGAACTTCACCGGCACCGCCGTAGCCGCGCAAGACGCAGGCATGGACGTGCTGGGCTACACCAACCAAGCGCACTTCTTGATCAACTGCGGCATGGTCGAGGCCATGCAGTCTCAAGATTTGGCAGCCCGTGTGGCGGCCAGCAAGTTGCTCATGGAGCACGAAATGGGCGAGCTTTTCAAGGTGATTGCCATCGGGCGGGGGGTGGACACGCCCTTGCTGGGCTTTGCCCGTGGCGACCGGACCCACCGGCTTTGATCTGCATCAGTACAAACCCCAGTGGTTGAGGCTACAATCTAAATGCGAATTATTTTTATTCGTGACGGCGTCTGTATATTGCAGTCGCCATAGATTCAAGAGCCCGCTTCATGAAACGCACATTTTTGACTTCCTTTTTCCGGCTCGCCGTATTGGGCGCAGCTATAGGCAGCGCTGCATGGGTGCAAGCGCAATCGGTTACGCCTTCTGCGGAGGGCATCGTGGTGTACAACGCCCAGCATGCCAGCCTGACACAGGCATGGGTCGAGGGCTTTACCAAGGAAACCGGTATCAAGGTGACCCTGCGCCAGGGCGGTGACACCGAGCTGGGCAACCAGTTGGTGCAAGAGGGCGGCTCATCCCCTGCCGATGTGTTTTTGACGGAAAACTCCCCTGCGATGGCGCTGGTGGATGGCGCAGGCTTGTTTGCTCCGCTCGACCCCGCTTCCATCAGCCAAGTGGCACCCAACTTCCGCACAGCCCATGGCCGCTGGGTTGGTATTGCCGCGCGCAGCACCGTGTTTGTGTACCGCAAAACCAAATTCAGCAAAGACCAGTTGCCCAAATCCATCATGGATCTTGCGAAGCCCGAGTGGAAAGGCCGCTGGGCTGCCGCTCAGGCTGGTGCGGACTTTCAGGCCATTGTGAGTGCCATGCTGGAGCTCAAGGGAGAGGCTGCCACCTTGGCCTGGCTCAAGAGCATGAAAGAGAACGTGGTTCCATTCAAGGGCAACAGCATTGCCATGAAGGCAGTGAATGCGGGCCAGGTGGATGGCGCGGTCATTTACCACTACTACTACTACGGCGACATGGCCAAGACCGGCGAGAACAGCGAAAAAGTGGGCCTGCACTACTTCCGCAACGAAGATCCGGGCGCCTTCGTCAGCATTTCCGGTGGTGGCGTGCTGGCCTCCAGCAAGCGCAAGGCAGAGGCTCAGGCTTTCGTGAAGTGGATCACCGGGAAGGGCGGCCAAGAGATTTTGCGAACCGGCTCTTCGTATGAATACGCGGTGGGCCAAGGTGCGGCTTCGCATCGCAGCCTCGTGCCGCTGGCTGACTTGCAGGCCCCCAAAGTCGAGCCGGCCAAGCTCAATAGTCGGAAAGTGTCCGACCTGATGACACAAGCCGGTTTGCTGTAAGCCTTGTTGTGACTACTCTTGCGGTGCATGTCAATGCGCCCCCGGCTCGCAGGGCGCGCCGGGGGCGTTTTTCGTGGGTAGCGGGCGCGGCTTTGCTGGTGTCGGCATTGGCGTTGCTGCCTTTGGCATTTGTCGTCTGGGTCGGCGTTCAAAGTGGCTGGGATGTAGTGGCTGCCCTGGTCTTCCGGCCCCGTGTTAGTGAGCTGTTGCTCAACACCACAGCGCTGGTGGTGTTGACGGTGCCTGTGTGCATCGTGCTATCGCTGGCCCTGGCGTGGTTGACCGAGCGATCCGACCTGCCCGGCGCACGCTGGTGGTCGTGGATTGCCGCAGCGCCCCTGGCTGTGCCGGCCTTTGTGCACAGCTATGCATGGATCAGCGTCGCCCCCGGCATGCATGGCCTGTGGGCGGCGGTTTTGATTTCAGTGGCGGCGTATTTTCCGTTTGTGTATTTGCCGATTGCGGCTGCATTGCGCCGCTTGGACCCGGCCATGGAGGATGCTGCCGCGTCCCTGGGCCTGAGCCCGTGGGCGGTGTTTGTGCGTGTGGTTCTGCCGCAGATGCGCCTGGCAATCTGGGGTGGGGCTTTGCTGGTCGGTCTGCACTTGCTGGCCGAATATGGCTTGTTTGTCACCATCCGGTTTGACACTTTCACCACGGCTATCGTGGACCAGTTTCAAAGCACCTACAACGGCCCCGCCGCCAACATGCTGGCCGGTGTGCTGGTGATTTGCTGTTTCGGGCTTTTGGGCCTGGAGGCCGGCACCCGTGGCCGCGAGCGCTATGCGCGGGTCGGCTCCGGCTCCGCCCGGCAGGTGCCGGTGCAAGCACTCGGGCGCTGGTCGTTGCTATGCCTGCTCTTGCCCGTGGTGACGGCGCTGCTGTCCCTGGGGGTGCCCATGGTGACTTTGAGCCGTTGGCTGTGGGCCGGTGGCGCTGCGGTGTGGAATCTGCCTGAACTACTCCCCGCGGTGTGGCAAACCTTGTTGCTGGCAGGACTGGGCGCAGCCCTGACTACCGTGGCTGCGGTTCCCATGGCGTGGCTGTCGATCCGTGCGCCCGGCAAATTGCAACGCTGGGTGGAGGGGGCCAATTACCTGGCCGGTGCTCTGCCGGGCATTGTGGTGGCTTTGGCGCTGGTCACCATCACGGTGCGGGTGGCGCGGCCTTTGTACCAAACGGTGTTCACGGTCATGCTGGCTTATGCCCTGATGTTTCTGCCCCGTGCGCTGGTCAGCCTGCGTGCCGGCATTGCCCAGGCGCCCAAGGAGCTGGAGCAGGCGGCCCGCAGCCTGGGCCGCTCACCGCTGCAGGCCATGTGGCAGATCACTATGCGACTAGCGGCTCCGGGTGCGGCTTCCGGCTATGCCATGGTGTTCTTGGCCATCACTACCGAGCTGACCGCGACACTGCTGCTCGCGCCCAACGGCACACAAACATTGGCAACCGCCTTTTGGGCCCATAGCTCCGAGATCGACTACGCGGGCGCGGCACCTTATGCCCTCCTGATGGTGCTCTTGTCGCTGCCCCTTACCTGGTTGCTGTATCTCCAATCCCGACGTGTTGCTGGACGATGACTTCTCTTGAACTGCACGGCGTGCACAAATTGTATGGCGCGGTCGCCGCGCTCAAAGGCATACAACTGAGCGTGCACCGGGGCAGCCGCACGGCCATCGTGGGGCCCTCCGGTTCCGGGAAAACCAGTTTGTTGCGCATCATTGCCGGCTTCGAAGCGCCAGACGCTGGCAGGGTCGTGTTGCAAGGCGAGGTGCTGGCCGATGGCCCGGCCATCGTGCCTGCGCACCGTCGCGGTATTGGCTATGTGCCACAAGACGGCGCCTTGTTTCCTCACCTGAGCGTGGCGGACAACGTGGGCTTCGGGCTCGATAAATCGGCACCGGATCGCCAGGCGCGCATTGACGAGTTGATGGACATGGTGTCACTGGACCGCGCGATGCTGCGGCGCCGCCCACATGAGCTATCGGGTGGTCAGCAGCAACGCGTTGCACTCGCCAGAGCACTGGCGCAACGGCCCAAGCTGATGCTGCTGGACGAGCCCTTTTCAGCCTTGGACACCGGCTTGCGTGCATCCACCCGAAAGGCTGTGGCGCAGCTGCTGCAAGCGGCAGGCATCACCACCATTCTGGTGACCCACGACCAGGCCGAGGCGCTGTCATTTGCCGACCAAGTGGCCGTGATGCGGGCTGGCCAGCTCGCACAAGTGGGCGCTCCGCTGGAGGTGTATCTCCGGCCGAAAGACCCAGTCACCGCCAGCTTTTTGGGCGAGGCCGTAGTGCTGAATGCGCGCTTGTCACAAGGGTGGGCAGAGTGTGCGCTGGGCCGCCTTCCCACCGGCGACACCTTGCGCCACGGAGACGGGCAAATACTGTTGCGCCCCGAGCAGCTCAACGTCACCCCCTTAACCAGCACACCGCCATCTGCCGGATCCGGCACCGTGTGTGCGGGCACTGTGGTCGAGTCGGATTTTTGTGGCGCGGTGTGTGAGTTGTCGGTGCAGCTGGACCAAGATGCCGGCGGCACCCTGGTGCATGTGCACAGCGCGGGCCTCGATGCCCCACTCGTCGGTGCCCGCGTGGCTGTATCTGCACGTGGCACAGCCCATGTATTTCCCGCATCCTGAAAACGCGCAGTAACAAGCCAGTAACCCTACAGGGGGGATGCGGGGTAGTATCTGCGCGCCGTTTTAAGGATTGTTTAATCATGCAGACTACCTTGCGAACTGAGACGATTGAGCGCACCGAGCGCCCTTGGGGCTGGTACGAAACTATCTCGGAGGTGCCGGGCAACAAGATCAAGCGCATCGGGGTGCACCCCGGGCAGCAGCTCAGTTTGCAAAAGCACCACCAGCGCGCCGAGCACTGGGTAGTGACCACTGGCACTGCACGAGTCACACTGGACGACCGCCAGTTTGACCTGCAGCCGGGGGAGTATTGCGACATCGCGATCGGCCAAGTGCACCGCTTGGCGAACCTGACCAACGGCCCGGTAGAGATTGTGGAAGTACAGTTCGGCAGTTACTTGGGCGAAGACGATATCGTTCGCCTGCAAGATGACTACGGCCGCGATTGAACTTCCGACCCCCCCCTGTTTTTTCAAGATTTGAGAGCGAGTGCAGCATGGCTTTGACCCACGACATTGAACTGAACATCGCACCCGGCAGCAAGCCGGTTGCCTGCGTAGACATCGGCGGCACCAAGGTGGCAGTCAATATTGCCGACGCCGCAGGTGTGCGTGGCAAAGTCTCTGAGCCCACCGCCAAAGAAGGCTCCAACGACGCTCTGGCACGCCAGATCATCCGCATGGTGGGCGAGAGTTGCGCCTTGGCGGGTGTGGCGGTGGCAGACATTGCCGCCGTGGGCGTGGCCACTTGCGGGCCTTTTGTGATCAATGGCGGCATGGTCGAGCTGGCAGGCCCCAACATCTGTGGCGGCTTGGCCGGCAAGGCCCGCGGCCTTCCCAATGACTGGGTTACCGCGCTGCTGGAGGCGCCGCTCAAAGCCGCTTTCCCCAATGTCCGTGTCGAAAACGATGGCGTGGGCGCCTTGGAGGCCGAGCGCCGCTGGGGCGCTTTGCAAGGTGTTGCCAACTGTGCCTACGTGACGTGGAGCACCGGTATCGGGATGGGCTTGTGCGTGGATGGTCGTATCTTGCGCGGCAAGAACGGCAACGCCGGCCATGCCGGCCACACGTTCGTGAGCACCAACACCGATGCGCTCTGCGGTTGCGGCAATGTGGGCGATGTCGAGGGTTTGGTAGCGGGTAATGCGATTCCGCGTCGCTTCGCCGCCCAAGGTTTTACGGATGCTGCTACTCTTTTTGTAGCGGCTCGCGCAGGTGATCCGGGGGCTACAGCCATAGTGGATGACCTGTGCGATGTGATGGGCCGCACCCTCTACAACATGGTGGTCACGCTTGATCTGGAGCGCATTAGCGTGGGCGGTAGCGTGTTCTGGCACAACCGCGAGTTCTTGTTGCCGAAGCTGCAAGCGTCATTGCAGGGCAAGCTCCCCGCACTGACCAACGGTGTGCAGGTAGTTCCGGCCGGATTGGGCGACAAGGTTGGTGATTACGCTGCTTTGGCGCTGGTAGTGGCCTGATTCTTAAATCACTCTGCGTGATCTAGGGTGAGTTAGGGAAACTCCTAGTAGTTTGGCGTTAAAAATTAATTAAAAATTAATTAATTCAAGTGGACATGGTGTCCAATTGAATTCAACGTTGCTTTCGGTCCTGGGTACACGGGGCCGGACAGACAAACTTTATTTGGAGACAAGATGTTGAAGCTTTCTAAACTCGCCACCGCAGTGGCACTCGTGGTTGCTGGTTCGGCCGCTGTGGCTGGTGAAGTGGAAGTCCTGCACTACTGGACATCCGGCGGCGAAGCCAAGTCTGTGGCTGAACTGAAGAAGATCATGCAAGGCAAGGGCCACACATGGAAAGACTTCGCAGTGGCTGGCGGCGGCGGTGACAACGCTGCTACCGTGCTGAAGAGCCGTGTCGTGAGCGGCAACCCACCTGCAGCTGCCCAGATCAAGGGTCCAGCCATCCAGGAGTGGGCATCTGAAGGCGTGTTGGCTAACCTCGACGCAACTGCCAAGGCCGAAAAGTGGGACGACCTGCTGCCCAAGGTGGTTGCAGACGTCATGAAGTACAAGGGCAACTACGTTGCTGCTCCCGTGAACGTGCACCGCGTGAACTGGATGTGGGCTAACTCTGCTGTGCTGAAAAAGGCCGGCGTGACCTCCACTCCCAAGACATGGGACGACTTCTTTGCTGCTGCTGAAAAAGTCAAGAAGGCTGGCCTGATCCCCGTTGCACACGGTGGCCAGAACTGGCAAGACTTCACCACCTTTGAGTCTGTGGCTCTGGGCGTGGGCGGTGTCAAGTTCTACAACGACGCGTTGATCAAGCTCGACGAAAAGGCTCTGACCAGCGCCACCATGACTAAGGTCCTGGAAACATTCCGCAAGGTCAAGGGTTACACCGACGCAGCCGCTCCTGGCCGCGACTGGAACCTAGCCACTGCCATGGTGATCCAAGAGAAGGCCGCATTCCAGTTCATGGGTGACTGGGCCAAGGGTGAGTTCTCCGCTGCTGGCAAGGTTCCCGGCAAGGACTACGTCTGCGCTGCTGCTCCAGGCACCGCTAACGCATACACCTTCAACGTGGACTCGTTCGCTATGTACAAGCTCAAGGACGCTGGCGCTCAAAAGGCACAGGCTGATCTGGCTGCTTCCATCATGGGCACCGAGTTCCAGGAAGTGTTCAACTTGAACAAGGGTTCTATTCCTGTTCGTTTGAACATGAAGATGGACAAGTTTGACGATTGCGCCAAGACATCCGCCAAGGATTTCGTGGACACCGCCAAATCCGGTGGCCTGGTTCCTTCCGTGGCCCACGGCATGGCTATCAAGCCCGCTGCTGAAGGCGCGATCAAGGATGCCGTGTCCCAGTTCTGGAACGACGACAAGATCTCCGTTGCTGACGGCGTTAAGAACATCGCTAAGGCCGCTGCTACAAAGTAAGCCCTGGCCGGCGCCAGCAGGCGCCGTTCTCTCGTTCGATAGCCCTATCTCTGTCTCAGGGGTAGGGCTATTTAAATCCCGTGTTCTTCAGGTCTATTCCCATGGCTTTTACAGCTTTCGCGCGCCGGTTTGCCGCTGCATGTGCTTTATGCGCAGGCGCAAGCGTGTTCGCGGGAGAGGTCGAGGTGCTGCACTATTGGACCTCTGGCGGCGAAGCCAAGTCGGTGGTTGAGCTCAAAGACATGATGGGAAAACGTGGGCACACTTGGCGCGACTTCACCGTGACCGGTGGTGGTGGCCAGAACGCCATGGCCGTACTCAAGCAGCGGGTGCTGGCTGGTAATGCCCCTGCAGCCGCCAATATCAAGGGCCCTGCCATTCAGGAGTGGGCTGAGTTGGGTGTACTGACCAACCTCGACGCAATGGCGTCTTTCGAGAAGTGGGACGAAACGCTCCCCAAGGTCGTTGCTGACCAAATGAAACACAAAGGCCGCTATGTGGCCGTCCCTGTCAATGTGCACCGGGTGAACTGGTTGTGGGCCAACTCCGCCGTGCTCAAAAAAGCAGGCGTTGCCGCGTTGCCCAAAACCTATGACGAGTTTTTTGCTGCCGCTGACAAAATCAAGGCCGCCGGCCTGATCCCCCTGGCCCACGGTGGCCAAGACTGGCAAGACTTCACGGTGTTTGAGTCCGTGGTGCTGGGTGTGGGCGGTGCAAGCCTTTACGACAAGGCACTGGTCAAACTTGACCGCGCTGCTATCAACAGCGATGACATGAAAAAGGCGCTAGAGACTTTCCGCCGCCTCAAGAGCTATACCGACCCCGCCTCCAGCGGCCGCGACTGGAATATCACCACCGAACTGGTGATCAACGGCAAAGCCGGTTTCCAATTCATGGGCGATTGGGCCAAAGGCGAGTTCCTGGCTGCAGGCCAAACGCCGGGCAAAGAGTTCACCTGCTCAGCAGCCCCTGGCACTGCCAACGCCTATACCTTTAACGTTGACTCTTTTGCCATGTTCCAGCTCAAAGGCTGGGAGGCCCAAAAGGCCCAGGGCTATCTGGCCTATTTGTTGATGGGCAAAGAGTTTCAGGAGAAGTTCAATCTGCGCAAGGGCTCCATTCCGGTCCGCTTGGGTATGAACATGGACAAGTTTGACGACTGCGCCAAAACCTCCAGCAAAGACTTTGTCGCCACCTCCGCTGCGGGCTCACTGGTTCCGTCGGTGGCACATGGCATGGCATTGCCGTCGTCGCAGCAAGCTGCAATGCGCGCTGCAGTAAGCGAGTTCTGGAACAACGACAAGCTGAGCGTGAGCGAAGCCGTCGCCAAATTGGTCGCAGTTAGCGCGCCAAAGCAAAAGTAAGACTTATGAAAACCATCGAAAACATCCTCCCCAAGCTGGTGATCGCCCCGGGCTTTGTGCTCGGCTTCGCCTTCATTTACGGATTCATGATCTGGAACGGCATCCTGTCGGTCACCGGCTCGCGCATGCTGCCCAACTACGACGAGTTCGTGGGCTTGGAGCAATATGTGCGCCTCTGGGAAATGGACCGCTGGTATGTCGCCTTGAAAAACCTTGGCATTTTCAGCGTTTTATATGTGGGCGGCTCCATGGCTCTCGGCATGGGCTTGGCGATTTTCTTGGACCAGAAAATTCGCGCCGAAGGCGTGCTGCGCACCATTTACCTCTACCCCATGGCTCTGTCATTCATCGTGACCGGCACCGCATGGAAGTGGATCTTGAATCCCAGTCTTGGCCTCGAAAAATTGATGCACGACTTTGGCTGGACCAGCTTCAGCTTCGACTGGCTGGTTCAGTCTGAAACCGCCATTTACTGCGTGGTGATTGCCGGTATCTGGCAGTCCGCCGGTTTTGCCATGGCTTTGTCGTTGGCTGGCCTGCGCGGCATTGACGACAGCATCATCAAAGCGGCCCAGATTGACGGCGCCTCGTTGCCCCGCATTTACTGGCGCATTATTCTGCCCATCCTGCGCCCAGTAGTGTTCTCCACCGTGTTGGTGTTGTCGCACTTGTCGATCAAGAGCTTTGACTTGGTCATGGCGCTCACCTCGGGCGGCCCCGGCTACGCGTCTGACGTGCCTGCCACCTTTATGTACGTGATGAGCTTCACCCGCGGCCAGATCGGCCTGGGCGCAGCCAGCGCCACCATGATGCTGGTGTTCGTGGCCGCCTTGGTGGTGCCCTACCTGTACAGCGAATTGCGCACCAAACCCCACGACCGTTAACCCACGACCGTTACTTACGACCGTCCCCCACGATCGCACCTTATGCTGACCAAAAACCTACCCCGCATCCTGATCTACGCCACGCTGCTGCTGGCCGCCTTCTTCTTTTTGGCGCCGCTGTACGTGATGTTGGCCACCTCGTTCAAGGACGCCGAGCAAATCCGCTCCGGCAACTTGCTGAGCCTGCCCACCTCGCTCAACTTTGAGGCCTGGTCTGCCGCCTGGTCCACCGCCTGCACCGGTGTGGACTGCCGCGGTTTGCAACCCTTCTTTACCAACTCCATCATCATGGCGGTGCCCGCGGTGCTGATCTCCACCGCGTGGGGCGCTATCAACGGCTACGTACTAAGCATGTGGAAGTTCAAAGGCAGCGAAGTGCTGTTTGGCTTCATGCTGTTTGGCGTGTTCATGCCTTTCCAGGTCGTGTTGTTGCCCATGAGCCAGGTGCTCGGTTTTCTGGGCCTGTCCAGCTCGCTGGGTGGCTTGATTTTGGTGCACTGCATTGCAGGTTTGGCCGGTACTACGCTGTTCTTCCGCAACTACTACACCGCCATCCCCAAAGAGTTGGTGAACGCTGCGCGCATTGACGGTGCCGGTTTCTGGCGCATTTTCTTCCGCATTGTGGTGCCCATGTCCACCCCGATTTTGATGGTGACCCTCATCTGGCAATTCACCAACATCTGGAACGACTTCCTGTTCGGCGTGGCCTTCAGCGGCGCAGACAGCAAGCCCATCACTGTCGGCCTGAACAACATGGCCAACACCTCCAGCAGTGTTAAAAGCTACAACGTCGACATGGCTGCGGCCGTGATTGCAGGTCTCCCCACCATGTTGGTCTACGTACTGGCAGGTCAATACTTCGTGAAAGGTCTCACCGCTGGCGCGGTGAAAGGATAAAAAATGGCAGCTTCTCTCCAAATCGCAGGCATTCGCAAAGTTTTCGGCAAAGGCGACAAAGCCGTTGAAGTCTTGAAAAAGATCGAAATCGACGTCGCCCCCGGCGAATTCTTGATCCTGGTTGGCCCCTCGGGTTGCGGCAAGTCCACCTTGCTCAACATCATTGCCGGTCTCGAAGAGCCATCCGAAGGTGAGCTGCGCATTGCCGGCAAAAACGTGGTGGGCGTAGCCCCCGCACAGCGCGACATTGCCATGGTGTTCCAGAGCTACGCCCTGTACCCCACCATGAGCGTGGCCGACAACATCGGCTTCGCCTTGGAAATGCGCAAGGTGCCCGTGGAAGAGCGTAAAAAGCGCATTGCCGAAGTGGCCGCTATGTTGCAGATCGAGCACTTGTTAGACCGCCGCCCTGCGCAGTTGTCTGGCGGTCAGCGCCAGCGTGTGGCCATGGGCCGTGCCTTGGCACGCGACCCTCAGCTGTTCTTGTTTGACGAGCCACTCTCCAACTTGGACGCCAAGCTCCGCGTGGAAATGCGCGCCGAAATCAAGCGCCTGCATCAAGTGTCTGGCATCACCAGCGTGTACGTGACACACGACCAGATCGAAGCCATGACCTTGGGCAGCCGCATCGCTGTCATGAAGGACGGCATCCTGCAACAAATCGGCACACCCGACGACATCTACAACCGCCCGGCTAACACCTATGTGGCCACCTTCATCGGCTCGCCCACCATGAACCTGATCAAGGGCCATGTGGAAGTGCCCGGCGCGCAAGGCCGCTTTACTTTCAACGGCAGCACCCTGGAGCTGGCAACCCCAGCCGCTGGCGACGCCACCCTGGGCGTGCGCCCCGAGCACATCGAGTTGATCGCTGGTGACGCTGCTTGGCGCGGCGAAGTGGCGGTAGTGGAACCCACTGGCGCTGACACCTATGTGGTCGTGAAAACAGCCTCTGGTGAAGTGACCGTGCGCACCGCCCCAAGCGCATCTTGGAAAGCCGGCGACCAAGTCGGCCTGCGCGTGAACCCTGCGAACACCAACTGGTTCAGCACTGCGACGGGTGTGCGTTTGGACGTTTAATTTTTCAAGACCTTAATGAAAAAGCCGGGCTGCCCTTATGGGGCAGCCCGGTTGATCCAAGGCTGTAAGCTGACTTTCACATTGCTCTAGGCTGGTTAGACCGCAACTCACTGAGCTCCGTTCGGAAGTAGTAGCTGGCAACACTGACGGTGAGCGGCTGTGCAATCTCATCAGACATCGTGAACTGTAGAGCCGACATTTCAATTCTTGAGGCAAGGAGGGTGTCAACAGTGGTTAAAAGACTGCCCAACACCTGCCAGAAAATTCGTTGATGCGTGTAGGTTGATAGATCAATTCTCGTCGTGCCAAAGAGATCCAGAAGTGCTGAAACTGTCTTTGGCCTATCCAGAACGACTGTGGCGTGCGCCAATGCGTGGCGGACTGCAGCGAACTTCATCTCGGGATTTGGCTGGAGCGCCTCGTAGACCTTAAACAAGGTCATAAATCGCTCTTCTCGCCCGCCCGTAAGTAACAGCTTGCCAAGGCCAATAACGGCATCAGCCAGGATCGGCTCCAAGGCTAGTGGGATAAGGAGATGTCTCCGCTCCCCTTCACAAAGAAGTTCGCAGTAGGCACTTGGTTCGATCTTACGGAGTTGCCTCGAACGCGTGACTATCAGTTCGTACGGTTGCCACCATGGCTCCAGAACCCGAAACTGATGCTGCCGGGCGGGTGCACGTGCCCAGTCCCGTTTCGGCATCAGTCTTACATACCCGTTGGACTCATGCGACATGATGAATTTGGCAATAAACGTTTGAATTCAGCGGCCGCCGGAGGCGGTCCGTTGTATTGACAGGTTGGGCATCACAGCTTGACGAGTCCGAATTGCAGATTCATCCACTGTCCGAGTATGGCAATGGCTACACAAACTAATAGAAGACCTATCGGCCGCTTGTACCACTGCTCCTTCTGTTCAAGCTCAATGTTGATTTGAAGTACGTCGGGTTTTGCCCCCGGGATTTGCCCTCGCTGCGCCATGAGTTCCTGCTCCCACCCAAGTTCCTCGACTTTTTGTATGGTCTTCTTGATTCGCCACGACAGACTTAATGCGCTATCCCACATGGTGCGTCCAATTGCTCCGCATACAACTACGAAAAGAAACCCAAGGTTTCCCGAAGTGTTGGGCTCCTTAGGATTGATAACTGGTGCCCACTCCCAGAAATATGAGAAAAACTGTGTTCTCTCGTAGATGAAGTAGACCAGTCGTTGAACTCCGCGACTCAGAGAAGAGAGGGCAGTTGTGTCACCAGCCATAGAAAAATAGATGCTCTTTAGCGCGGCAAATGCAAAAAAAGTATTGAGACAAGCATAAGGACCGCTGCGATAGTTCGCTGCCTTGTGATGCGATTTTTGGCTTCGTAGATTTTCATTTATGAATAGATGTCCGATGTAATGTGTGCAGGCACAACCTGCGGGATACTCTGGCGACTACGGGATAAGCTGAGCGTAGATCGCGCTGAAAAGCCTCTCGCAGACTCGATCTCAGAAATTTTCGTATCCGTTTGTACAGGTCTAAAAACTCCGACAAACCCAGCAGCTTGCAAGAAATGAAATGGGTTGCAAATTGCTAGATTTTCACGGGAATGTTGCCTTCTGAATATCCCCTGTTCGGGTGAATTCGCTGGTATCCGCAGGCGGGTTGAGCCGGTCGATGCACCACACTAACCATCACCCCTGCAACGGCAACTCCAACCGAATCGTCAACCCATGCGGCAATGTCGTCTGCGCAGTTGCCGTTCCGTTATGCCGCCGCGCAATTTCCGCCACGATAGACAAGCCCAGGCCGCAGCCGCCGGGCAGTTCGCTGGCGCGCCAGAAGCGTTCAAACACGCGCTCCAGATGCTCGGTCGAGAGGCCGGGGCCGGTGTCTTCCACATCCAGCCAGCATACGCCGTCGCGCACCGTGGTGCGCAGCGTGACTACGGCGCCTTTGCCGGCGTAGCGCAGGGCGTTGTCGATGAGGTTGCTCAGCACTTCGCGCAGCAGTAGTTTGTCGGCGGGCACCATCACGCTGTCTTCGCCTTCGTAGCCCAGGTCCACGCCAGCTGCTAACGCGCGGCGGGTCCATTCGCGGGCCACTTCGCGCGCGAGTGACGCGGCATCCACCGGCACCAGGCTCACCTCCGCCTCGGTGCGGGCCAATGACAGCAGCTGGTGCACCAGGTGGGCGCTGCGCTGGGCGCCGGTGTGCACTTTGGTCAGGCGCTGTTGCAGGGCGTCGGGGTCTGTCTCTTGCATGGCCAGCTCGGTCTGGCTGATGAGGCCGGCCAGCGGCGTGCGCAGTTGGTGGGCGGCATCGTTCAAAAAGCGCTTTTCCTGGCTCAGGCTGCGGCGCAGGGTGGTGAGCAGTTGGTTCAGGGTGTTAGCCAACGAGTGCACTTCTTCGGGCGCTTGCGTCATCTCGATGGGCGAGAGCGACGCCATATTGCGGTTGGCCAGCTGCGCTTCCAGCCGCTCCAGCGGCGCCAGCCCGCGGCGCACGCCCTCGTACACCAGCACGCTCAACACGGCGCCCAGCAGCAGAAGCGGGAAGAGCACATCGCGCACCAGCTCGCGGGCTATACGCTGCTGCGCGACCAGGCTTTTGGCCACCTGCACCCGCATGCGCTGGTCGGTAAAGCCATCGCCAAAACTCAAGTCGATGGATGCGACCCGCATGGGCTTGCCGTCCATGACCACCTCGTACAGCACGGGTTCGTTGTCGGCGGAGTAAAGGTCGGGCGTGCGCCCGGGAATTTTGGTGTTGCCGAGCAAAAAGCTGCCTGGCGGCGATGACACCATGTAGGCCACGCGGTCGTCCGGGTCTTGCTCAATGATGTCGCGTGCTGCGCGGGGAAAGTCGATCAACAGGCCCGAGCCCATGGGCTTGACCTGCCGCGACAGCGAGCGCACCGATTGCGTGAGCGATTGGTCAATGGTCTTTTCGGCATAGGCCAGCGCGACCCGGAATGCCAGCACGCCCCCCATCAGCCACAGCACCAACTGTGGCAGCAACAGCCATATCAAGAGCTGTCGCTTGAGCGAAAAGCGCGCAGGGCGGCTCACGGGGTGTCCGATTCGAGCATGTAGCCCAAGCCGCGTACGTTGCGGATGTTGAGGCCACTGTCGTTGAGTTTGCGGCGCAGGCGGTGCACGTACACCTCCAGCGCATTGGAGCCGGCGGCACCACCTTCTTGCGGCGCGGTTTGCCAAACGGCCAGCACGTCTTCGCGGCTCACGACTTGCCCCATGTTGTTGACCATCAGCGAGAGCAAGGACCACTCGCGGTGGGTGAGCTCCATCGCTTCTTCGCCCAGCCAGCCCAAGGGCAGTACCGGGTCGAGGCGCAGGTTTTTGCTGGTGCTGCTCTGCACTTCGAGCGAACCGCCAAAGGCGGGCAGCCGCGAGCGGCGCAGCATGGCCTCCAAGCGGGCAAGCAGCTCGGCCATCTCAAAGGGTTTGGTGAGGTAGTCGTCAGCGCCAGCGTTCAAGCCTTGCACCCGGTCTTCCACGCCATCGCGCGCGGTGAGGATGAGTACCGGCAGCGCAGCCAGGCGCTGGCGTATCCAGATCAGCACGGTAATGCCGTCCACCACAGGCAAGCCCAGGTCGAGCACCACGCCGTCAAAACGGGTGGACTCCAGCAGGTTTTGGGCTTGTGCGCCGTCGCTGGCGCTGCTCACGCTGTGGCCGGCGTGCACCAGCTGCGCGCACAGGCCGTCGCGCAGCAATTCGTCGTCTTCAACAATCAGTAAATGGGCCATGGCGCGAGCATACCAAGGCAGAGCGCTCTGCCCTGCGCGGATCTACCCTCAGGCAAGCGGCGCCGGTGCCAGCCCAGCCGCAATAGCGTCAGCGCGTGCGGTTTGGATGAATTGACCAATCTTTGGGCCAGTAGCGCCCGCCGCTATTGCGCGAGCAGCTATGGAATCTGTAGCGACGGCCAGCGCCAAGTCGAGGGCCTGCCCCAGCCGTTGGGCTTGGGGGTAAGGCGTGTCGGTCAGGCCAAGGCGGCCTTGGGCATCGCACTGGCAGGCAAGCAATGCCGCGCGAAAGCGCTCGGGTTTGCGGATGGCGTCGCAGCGCTCTAGGAGGCGCAGCAGGGCAGCAGCATTGAGCGAGCCGCTGCGGTGGATGTTGCCGTGCTCGCGGGCCACCACGTCGGCCAGCTCGGCGCTGTCGTTGGGCACCCGCAGGCGCTGGCACACCGCTTTGAGCAGGCGGGCACTGCGTTCCTCATGCCCGATGTGGCGGGGCAGCACGTCGGTGGGCGTGGTGCCTTTGCCGAGGTCGTGGCCCAGGCAGGCAAAGCGCACCGCCAGTGGCGCACCCAGTTGGGCGGCGCGGTCCAGCACCAGCATGACGTGCACACCGGTGTCGACCTCGGGGTGGTGCTCGGGGCTCTGGGGCACGCCCCACAGGCGGTCCAGTTCAGGCAGAAGGCGCTTCAGGGCTCCGCAGCTGCGCAGCACCTCGAACATGCGGGAGGGGCGGGCTTCCATCAGCCCTTTGGACAGCTCTTGCCGCACGCGCTCGGGCACCAGGTGGTCCACCTCGCCGTCTTCCACCATGGCCTGCATGAGCGCCGTGGTTTCGGGAGCCACGGCGAACTCGGTCAACCGCGCGGCAAAGCGGGCTACGCGCAGGATGCGCACCGGGTCCTCGCGGAAGGCGGGGGTCACATGGCGCAGCACGCGCCTCTGCAGGTCGGCCTGGCCGCCGAAGGGGTCTATCAAGTTTTTAGCATCAAAAGTACCATTGGCCCAGGTGCTTTCTGCGCGAGCAGCTATGGAATTGATAGTAAGGTCGCGCCGGGCAAGGTCTTCTTCCAGCGTCACGTCCGGCGCAGCGTGTACCGCAAAGCCGCGGTAGCCGGGCGCGGTCTTGCGCTCGGTGCGGGCCAGCGCGTATTCCTCTTGGGTGCGGGGGTGCAAAAACACCGGGAAGTCTTTGCCCACAGCCATAAAGCCCGCATCCAGCATCTGCTGGGGGCTGCTACCCACGACCACCCAATCGCGGTCTTTGACTTCCAAGCCCAAAAGGGCGTCGCGCACCGCGCCGCCCACCAAAAAGGTGCCGGTGTTGAGGTGGGTGCCGGTGGGGTGGGAAGGCATAAAAGGCGGTTCAGCGTTGCAGGCGGTAGGGTTCTTCAAAGTCCAGAAAGTCTTTTTCGGCCAGGGCGCCGGTGATCCAGTCTTGCACACCGGGCAGTGCCAGCACGCGGGACACATAGGCGCCCACCACCGGGCTGACCGGCAGGCCGTAGGTTTTGAGGCGGGCACATACCGGGGCGAAATACGCATCCGCCACCGAGAACTGGCCAAACAACATGGGGCCGCCGTACTGGGCCAGCAGCTCGGTCCACATGGCGCTCAGGCGGACCACGTCGGCACGCACTGCCGGTTTGTCGCGCCAGATGAGGGCACCTGTTTCGAGCAGGGTGGCTTCGATGTTCATCGGGCAGTTGCTGCGCAGGCCGGTGAAGCCGGAGTGCATTTCGGCGCACACGCTGCGGGCGCGGGCTCGGGCCGTTTTGTCAGCGGGCCAGAGCTGCAGGTTGGGAAAGGTCTCGGCTACATATTCGGCAATCGCAAGCGTGTCCCACACCGCCAAATCGCCATCCATCAGCAGCGGCACTTTGCCAGTAGGGGAGAGCGGGGCGAGTGTGGTTTTGAATTGCGACTGGCTCTCGAACGAGTCGAAGCGGACCATGACCTCTTCAAAGTCGATACCCGCCTGCTTCAAGAGTACCCAGGGGCGCATGGACCACGAGGAGTAGTTCTTGTTGCCGATGTAGAGCTTGATCATGCGCAATCCTTGGTCAAATTCGCATGATAGTCGGGCCTAAAGGGGTTGGCGACTCAGAGGAGGCCGCCCTATACTGAATGCATAAGCGCAGACTTCCAAGTATTGCCAACACCGGGAGGAGACCCCATGTCGTACCAAGCAGTTCGCCCTGACCGGCGTCATTGGCGTTACGGCCTGTGGCGGTGTGTTGCTGTGTGCGCAGGCTTGGTCTCGGGTGCTGCGGCTGCCCATACGATCCGCTTTGCACCGGAGAAAGACTACCCCCCGTTCGTGAGCGCAAGCCCCACCGGGCAAGTGCAGGGCTTGTCAGTGGATGTGCTCGAGATCTTGCGACCGCGCTTGGGCGGCGAGTTGCAGATGTTGCCCCCGGATAACCTGGCCAACATTCTCGATGCGGCCCGCCGCGGGGAGGTGGACTTGATCTCCTCATTGCGCCCCACCCCCGAGCGGGCCGAGTTCTTGGCATTCACCGAGCCCTATGTCAAAGTGCCTGCTGTGTTGGTGGTCAAACAAGGGCCGGCGGCCCCTGTTTTGGCAGACCTTGCAGGCCGTTCAGTGGCGGTGGGCAAGGGCTATGCGGTGGAAACCTTTGTGCGCACCCACTACCCGCAGATCCGCTGGGTGGCTGTGAGCGATGACATGAGCGGCTTTCAGCTCTTGATGCGTGGCGAGGTCGATGGTGTGGTGGCGGATGTCGCCAGCATCAGCGATGCCAAGCGCCACAGCGGTGTGCGGGGGGTGCAAGTCGGCGAGACATTGCCCTTTGAGTACGCGCTGAGCTTCGCCTACCGCAAAGAGCTGACAGCTCTGGGCAGTGCCCTCAACGCCGCCCTTCAGGATATTTCGCCTGCCACCCGCCAGGCGCTGCTACGCCGCTGGATCGATGTGGACACTCTCACCTACGAAGACCCGCTCCACGTCTGGTTACGACGGGCAGCGTTGGGCTTGACGTTCATCGGGGTGCTGCTCATGCTGGTTTGGCGCGCACGCACCCCACTTTTAAAAGACAGGGACCCCCGTGCAGACTGACGCACTCCGGGTGGCTATGGCAGTGGGCGTTGCTCGTGGGCGCGGCGGCATGTGTGTCACTGACGATCTCCGATCCGCGCTCGGGACAGGTGATGGTGTGGTTTGCCAATGCTTTTGGTGCTGTCGCCCTGATGCGCTTGCCCAAACGGCAGTGGCCGGCCTTTCTGGTGCTGGTGGCGCTGGTCCTGTGGGCGGCGCATGGTGGCTTTGCGCTGGTGTCGCCAAATGTGGCCGTCAGTCAGGCCGGTGGCTTGCACACGGCCTGGGTGGCTTTTGTCGACGTACCGGGCTACTTGTTGGGCATGGTGCTCGCCGCCCTGTAGCTGGAGCGGCTGCCTGCGCTGGGGCAGGCCGGCGAGAGCCCTACGGTTCAGGCCCAAGTTTTGCTGCGCGGAGCGCTGTTGCCCGCCATGGTGTCTGCGCCGCTAGGTGGGCTGGCGGGTGTATTGGCCTTGCGGGGCGATTGGTCGACTATGGCCTTGAACTGGTTGGTGGGCGGCACCATTGGTTCGGTTGCCATGCTGCCACTGGTGTTACTGCTGGCGACCCGGGGTGTGCGCAGTGCGGCCCGAGGTTGGTTCCGGCCGGTTCATGTAGGGATGGCGCTGATCAGTCTGTCAGTGGTGTTGTGGTCGGCCACCAGTTTGCCCAAACCCTTTGTGGTGATGTTGGCGCCGATGGTGTGGGTAGCGGTGCGCAGCACCTTGCTCAACAGTTTGGTGATCAACAGCCTGATCGCGCTGGCCATGGCTGCTCTGATACGCGTGGGCGTTTTGCTGCCACCCCCATCGTCTATCTGGTGGGGCGATGCGGTGTTCTACATCTCGGTATTGGCTACCCTGTTGCCGGGTTTGTTTCTGGCCGTTTTGTCCGAAGGGCAGCGCCGCATGACCCAGGCCTTGGCGGACCGCGAGGCCCGGGCACTGAGCCTGTACCGCGCGACGCCGGCCATGTTGCACTCGATCGATGGCAGCGGCCGCATCGTGCAGGTCAATCAGCTGTGGCTCGACACCCTGGGCTACCAAGAGGCCGATGTGTTGGGGCGGCATGTTGCGGATTTCATGACATCCGGGTCCGCTCGCTATGCGCGCGATGTCGTGATTCCGCAGGCTTTGCACGATGGCCGCTGCGACAACGTGGAATACCAGTTTCTTACCCGGGATGGTGCAGTGCGCGATGTATTGCTCTCTGCGCTGTGGGAGTTTGATGCAGACGGCAAACCCCAGCGCAGCCTCGCGGTGCTGCAGGATGTAACCGAGAAAAAGCGCTTGCAGGCCCGCAGCCACTTTGCCGAGCACGATGCCCTGACCGGCCTGCCCAACCGTGTGCTGTTGCATGATCGCTTGAAAATGCTGTGTGCCCACCACGATCGCCACAACGGCCTGTTTGCGGTCGGCTTTTTGGACCTCGACCATTTCAAAGAAGTCAACGACATGTACGGCCATGACGCCGGCGACGCCCTGTTGCAAGCCGTGGCCCGCAGGTTACAGGGGGTGTTGCGGGCGGAAGATACCGTGTCCCGCCTCGGGGGCGACGAGTTTGTGATGTTGCTGGGTGGGCTGTCGCACAGCGGTGAGCTCTCGACCTTGGTGGCCAAAATCATGGCGACGTTTGCAGAGCCTTGCCACCTAGGCCCGGGACCGGATGGGCCTGTGATTCAAGTGGCTGCTAGTCTCGGCTTGGCCATTTACCCGGGCGATGGCACAGACTCGCAAACCTTGTTGCTGCATGCCGATCAGGCGATGTATGAGGCCAAGCGCTGCGGCCGCAACCGCTGCGCGTTTTACCGCCGGCCGGCTTAAGGCAGGTCGAGGCCACCTTCCGCGGTGCTCGTATCGCGCGGGCCTACCACCCCCAGCCGTGCTTTCAGCGACTGGGGTTGCCCAGTGATCAGCGCAGAGTACAGCGTGGTGTTGGCCAAGACTTTTTTCACGTAGTCGCGGGTCTCGGTAAACGGCACGTTTTCCGCCCAAATAGCCGCTTCCCAGGTGGGGCCACCGGCTTGCCCGCGCCAAATACGCGGCCGTCCGGGGCCTGCGTTGTAGGCAGCGGCTGCCATCGGCATGGAGCCGTTAAAGCTGTCCAGCACCAGCTTGAGGTAGCCGGTGCCGATGGCGATGTTGGTATCCCGCTCAGTGATTTGATGTGCCTGGAAGTCGTTGAGCCCGATTTTTTTAGCGGTCCATTTGGCGGTTGCTGGCATGACTTGCATCAGCCCGGCTGCGCCCACCACCGACTTGGCGTCGGTAATGAAGCGGCTTTCCTGGCGGATCAGCCCGTAGACGTAAGCCGGGTCGAGCCCGATCAGCTGGGTGCGCGCCAGTACTGCTGATTTGTGGGGCATGGGGTAGCGCTGGTCCACATCGACCATGCCTTTGGTGCGCTCGCTGGTGTTGATGCAGCGGTCCCACACTTCGGCCTTGCACGCCAGATCGGCGGCGGCCAGTAAGGAGCGGTCATCCAGTCCGCCACGGTTATGCAGGTTGGTGGTGTAGTTCCACTCCCGCACTCCATCGCTGCGCAGGCCGATCTGTATGGCATAGAGCGCACGCGCTAAACCGGGGTTCTTTTTGGCCTGGTCTTTTTCGTCTGCGGTGAGTGGGGCTGGTTTGGGCGGCGTCACGATTTTCTGGCCCAGTTCTTCAAGGGCCAGCATTTCGTAAAAGCCTTTGGTCCCCGCAATCGACTCCAGCAGGGCTTGGCTTTCCATTTTTGCCGACTCCACATTGCTGCGGCGGGCCAACGCACGGGCACGCCAATAGACCCAGGTAGGGTCGTTGCGCATGGATTCAGGCATGGCGTTGATCGCATCAGTGACCTGGTTCCAACGCCCGGCACGCAGGGCCGCCCGTGCGGCCCAAGCGAGGTGGTCCTCATGCATTTGGTTGAGTTGACCTTTGGCAAAGTAGCCAGTGGCGTTATCGGAAAGTTTTTGTGCCGCCCGTTTGCCAATGACGCCCCAGATCCAGCTGCGCTCTTCTTGGGTGAGCTGTGCTTTCCAGCGGAGTTTGTCGACCTCTTCCGCGGCTTCCTCCAGGTCTTGATCCGCCAAGCGGATGATGGCCAGTGACACAAACTCCCGCGTTTGTGGCCGCAGCGCTGTAACCTTGTCGTTCAGGTATTTGGCTGGCGTGTTGTAGATGGTGTTGATGGTTTTGACGTAGTCTGTATCCAACGCACCGGCGGCTTGGGTTGCGACGCGCAGGCGGTCGTTTTCCATGCCGAGGCGCGCCCAGACCCAGACGCTGTGAGAGCTTATTTTTTTGTCTTTGACCAGCTGGGTCGCCAAGCTACCGCAGGCGTCGTCGGCCTCCTTCAGGCCCCACCACACGGACTCCAAGGCTTCTGTCACATCTGTACCACGGGTGTTGTAGTCTGCCCAGAGCGCATAGCAGCGTACCGATCGGTCGTCGTTCATGCGGTAGAGCGGGTATTCGCGGCTGAAGGTGTCCCAATCGCGGGAACGGCCTAGCCGCAGCAGCCATTCCGCGCGCAAGCGGTCTTCCTGGTAGGTGCCGTTGTAGCGGTTCAGGAAATCCTGGATTTCTGACTTGCTGGCATCGTCCAGCCGGGCGGACATGTCCCAGTAGGCTGCCCAAGGCTCGAGGATGTGGCCGCGTACTCCCGGGAGTGCAGCGGCAAGGCGTTTGCGGTCGCGGGTTTTATAGGCCTGTGACAGGTCCAGAACAGTCTCGTCCAGGCGGCTAAGGTCACGCCCTTGGGCGTATGCTGAGGGGGTAGTGGTGGACATCAGGGCGCCGCAAAGGGCGAGTGATGTCAGAATGGCTGAAAACTGCATGTGGGGATTATGGATAACTCGGACGACAGCAAAGCTGCACAAAAGAAAGCCCTTCGCAAGGCGCTACTGGATCAACGTCTGGCCATGCCGGATCGCCTACAGCGCGCCGATTTATTGCAGCGTGTGATGCGCATTTGGCTGGTGGGCCGGCCGGATGCGGTCATTGGCGCCTACTGGCCCATCAAAGGCGAGTTCGACCCCTTGCCCGCTTTGCACCGCTGGAAAGAAGACGGCGAGCTGATTGACCAACCCCAGCCGCGCCGCATCGGCTTGCCGGTGGTGAACCGGGAGCACAAAACCATGACCTTTCATGCGTGGTACCCCGGCTGCCCGATGGAAGAGGACGCGTACGGTATCCCCAAGCCCAAGGACACCGAGCTGATCGTGCCCACACTGCTGTTTGTGCCCTGTGTTGGCTACGGCCCCGGTGGCTACCGCCTGGGTTATGGCGGTGGCTTTTATGACCGCATGCTGGCGAGCTTGAGTCCGCGCCCCTTTACCGTGGGCCTGGGGTTTGGCACAGGGTTTGTCGACGACTTCGAGCCAGAGCCCCATGACATGCCTCTGGATGCCATCTTGAACGACCACGGAGTCGTCTGGCCAGTTCGATGACACGGGCCATCAGGCCCGGCGGCGTGCGGATCAGCGTTGCATGAGCACGCGCACATCCGCCTCGTAGGCTTGCAGCGTTTGCTGGAGTTTTAGGCGTTGTGCCGGGCTGGTGCCGTTGTGGAGCTCGGCGGCAGATTCACAAAAGTTGCTCCGGACCCGCTCGGTGTATTGCTGAAACGCCGGATCGGGTGATTGGGTGCTGCGCAGCAGCAGCGCCCGCACCTCTGCTTGCTGCTGCAGTTCAGTTGAGGGTGTGGCCTTCAGTGCACGCAAGGTTTGCAGAATGTCCTTTTGGCGGCGCATGGTTTCTTTGTATTGCGAGGCAGCGTCAAACGCGGACGCTTCCAGTTGGGCGCGCAGCGCTTGTTTCTGGGCGTCGCTCAGGCGGCCGTAAAAACTCTCGGTGCGATCGAGTGCAGATTTCATCCGGCGGTTCAGGCGGTCTTGCGGGGTACCGTCCATCCACTCTTCCCGCCATTCTTGGTTGCGTTTGTCCCAGGCACGGGCAAGGTGGTCGAGTTGCGCAAGGGTCAAGGTCGGTGCAATTGCCAGCGCGGTGGGCGTGGTGCGGTCCAACACGGTTTGAAATCGTGTTTCCAGGTACCTGGAGAGTTGGCACACCTGCTCACTCGTCACATTGTTGGGGGCTGCCGTTTGCAAGTTCTTGAGCATGTCCGCGATCTGCGGAAGCTCTTCTTTTCGGTGCCAGGTTTGTAGCGCTTGCAGATCGCTACGCAGCTTGAGGCTTTGGGGGTTGTCCAGGTCGAGGTAGCCGTCCAGCCACCAGTAGGATAAGTCGGGTGCGTTGTTGTAGGCCAAACGGACTGCTCCACAGCCAGTCAAAGTCGCCGCAACGCTCAGCAGCCCGATAATGGCGAACCAGCGCCAGGCATTGCGCCAGAGGCGCGCTAACTTTCCAAGTTTCAATAAAGGCATGGCTTTGACTTCTAGTTCCCCTCTTGCAAACGTCGAATCGTCTACTGCACCGGTGGATGTGGTCATTATGGCGGCGGGCAAAGGCACGCGCATGTGTAGCAAAATTCCCAAGGTCTTGCAGCGCTTGGCCGGCCGGCCGCTGTTACAACATGTGGTCGATACGGCTGCCGATTTGCAGGCCCGCCATGTGGTGGTGATCACCGGGCATGGTGCTATCGAAGTTGAAGCAGTCTGCGCAGGTTTTTCGGGGGCTAGCGCCGGTTTTTCTTTGAATTTCGTGCGGCAGGAGCCTCAGCTCGGCACTGGGCACGCGGTGCAGCAGGCTGTGCCGGCACTGCCGGATGACGGTGTGGTGGTGGTCTTGTCCGGTGATGTGCCCTTGACCCAATCTGACACGCTGTTTCACTTGATCCAGGCCAGTGGCGGTGACAAGCTGGCCCTGCTGACGCTGGAGCAAAGCAACCCGGCCGGTTATGGGCGTATCGTGCGCGACGCCAGTGGCGCGGTGCAGGCCATCGTGGAGCACAAAGACGCCAGCGAAGCGCAGCGCGCCATCACCGAGATTTACAGCGGAATCATGGCGGTGCCTGCTGCGCGGCTGAAGGCCTGGCTAGCTCGCCTGGACAACCGCAATGCCCAGCAAGAGTATTACCTGACCGATGTCGTGAAGTTCGCGGTGGCGGATGGTGTCGAAGTGGTCGGGCACAAGATCACCGACGCGGTGCAGGTCGCCGGTGTGAACAGCCCGGTACAACTGGCAGAGCTGGAGCGGGCCTACCAACTGCAGCAAGCGCACCGGTTGATGGAAGAAGGCGTGCGCCTGGCAGACCCTGCCCGCATTGATGTGCGGGGCGATTTACTCTGCGCCCACGATGTCAGCATCGATGTGAACTGCGTGTTTGCGGGGCAGGTGAGTTTGGGGGAAGGGGTTTCGGTCGGCGCGAATTGCGTGATCGCGAATGCCGTGATCGAGGCGGGTGTCGTGATTCATCCTTTCACCCATATCGATGGCGAGAAGCAGGGCGTGAGCGTGGGGGCTGGCGCGCTCATCGGGCCGTTTGCCCGCTTGCGCCCCGGCGCGCGGCTGGGGCCCGAGGTGCACATTGGCAACTTTGTGGAAGTGAAAAACTCCACCATGGCCGCCGGTGCCAAAGCCAATCATCTCGCCTATTTGGGCGATGCCACGGTGGGTGAGCGGGTCAACTACGGTGCCGGCAGCATCACCGCCAACTACGACGGTGCGAACAAACACCGCACAGTGATTGAGGCTGATGTGCACATCGGCAGCAACTGTGTGTTGGTGGCCCCTGTCACCATCGGGGCTGGGGGAACTGTGGGTGGTGGCTCCACCATCACCAAGAGCACCGAGGCTGGCGCATTGAGCGTGGCCCGTGGCAAGCAGGTGAGCATTCCCAACTGGAGTCGCCCGGTCAAAAAGCCGAAAGCTTGATGCATGGCGGAGCGGCTTTCTCACCAAGATCTGCAGCGGCGGGTTGACGCACTCGAAGCGGAGCTGGCCGCCACCCGTGCGAGCTTGCAAGAATTTACCTACGCGGTATCCCACGATTTGCGGGCGCCTCTGCGGCATTTAGTGTCGTTTGCGCAGTTGCTGGAAGAAGAGGCCGGTTCGCAACTGCAAGGCGAGAGCGCCGATTTTTTGCGCACTATTTCTGCATCGGCCCGGCACATGGGCGAGCTCTTGGATGCGCTGACAGGTTTGTCACGTATCGATGGGTTACCGGTGCAATGGTCGGATATCGCGTTGGAGCCGCTGTTGAAAGATGCGTGGGCCCAGGTGCAGGCGACGGACCCGGCGCGAGATGTGCCGGTGGAATGGAGCATTCCGGCCGGTGCGGTGCTGTCTACGGATCCCCAGCTGTTGCGCCAAGCCGTGTTGCAGGTGCTTGGCAATGCTTTTAAATTTACAGCGCGTACGCCACAACCGCAGGTTCAGGTCACGGTGGATCTGGAGCCGGGCGGCGACCTGGTGTGCCGGGTCGTGGATAACGGTGCGGGTTTCAACCCTGCCATGCAAGACAAGCTTTTCAAGGTATTCGGGCGCCTACACACCGCCAAGCAGTTTCCCGGTTTGGGAGTAGGGCTGCTGACTGCACAAAGGCTGTTGCACAACGTGGGTGCAAGGGTGAGTTTGACCGCAACAGCACCGTGCGGAGCGGTCGCTGAGATCAGGTTTCAAGGCACAAAAGAAAGCCCGACTGAGCGAGTGTGATTTTTTCAGCCGGAGACTGGTTCTCATGAAAGGAGCAGCCTTCAAAATGATGCTCACCCCGTTGATGTACGAAAGGTGCGGTGATCAATGTGTGGGTGGCGGGTTTTGTACGTGCTATGGGCGATGAAATCCCGGGAAAAAATCAAAATGGCATCGCTATGTTGCTGAAAGAGAAATAATGGACGGTCTATAAATCGCTAAAGTGCCTTCATGGATCGTTTGCTCTCAATGCGTGTGTTTCAAAAAGTCATCGACGAAGGGGGCTTTGCTGCAGCCGCGCGTGCCTTGGATATGTCGCCGGCCGTGGTGACCCGATTAGTCGCCGATTTGGAAGAGCACCTTGGTACCCGCCTGCTGCATCGGTCGACCCGGCGGATTTCATTGAGCGAGCCCGGTGATGCGTATCTCGCGCGGGTGCGTGCGATTCTGCAAGACATCGACGAGGCAGATGCCATCGCCCACCTTCATACGCAGGAGTTGTCAGGCGAGCTCAATGTGCTGTCGACCCCTGTGCTGGCGACCTATGTGTTGGCGCCGTTGCTTGCGGGCTTCCGGGCGCAGTACCCCAAAATCACCCTCCATGTGCAAGTGGAGTCCTTCGAAGAGCCGCCAGTGGAGGCACACGATGTGACGCTGTTCACTGCGGACGAGGCTTTTGATGGAACGATCGTGGCCCGAAAAATTGCGTCAACCCGTGGCATTCTGGTCGCCACCCCTGACTATTTGCGCCGCATGGGGATTCCTGTTAACCCGCAGGATTTGGCGAATCACCATTGCCTCGAACTCAAAGGCGGTATTGCGCGCCACCGGCGTTGGCATTTGCGCAATGAGCTGGACTTGAACGAATCCATAGACCTGAATCTCACCCCGGTTCTCAGCTCCAACCATATTGAAACCTTGATTTCCGCTACGCTGGATGGTGCGGGCATCACCCCTTGCACGGTGGAGTTGGTTGCCCCATTTTTAGCCAGCGGTGACTTGGTGCGGGTGCTGTCGCCGTGGGTTGCAGGTCAGCTGCACCTCTATGCAGCCTTGCCCAGCCGGCAGTATTTGCCAAGGCGTACCAGGGTATTTTTGGACTATTTGTCGGAGCAAACCGCATTGTTGTTGGCAGGCGCTCACGAGGCCTGCGGCGGCCAATGCCAGTGAACTGAACTCACGGCTTAGCGGGGTACATGCATCGGCAGCTCCGCGCCAAATTTGCTGCGATGTACGCTGAAGAAGGCTTTCACGTTGCGCACATTGGCATCGGTGGTGAACAAGCGCTGGGTGAGGGCCCGGTAAGCCGGCATGTCCCAAGTGTGGACCACGAGGCAAAAGTCAGGGCCCGGGGACACCCGGTAGCACTGTTGCACTGCGGCCTCTAGCGCCACTCTCTTCTCAAATGCTTCCATTGCGCCGGTATCTTGCCGGTCCAAAGAGACTTCCACGATCGCCGTGAGCCCGTGGCCCGTGTGGGCCGCCAGGGTTTGTGGGTTCAGCACGGCCACTTGCTTTTCAATCAAGCCGCTTTCACGCAGGCGTTTTACACGGCGCAAGCAGGTCGGCGCCGAGGTGTGAACCCGGTCAGCCAAGACCTGATTGCTCAGGGATGCGTCTTTTTGCAGTTGATCCAGCAACTGCAGATCAATGGCATCAAGCTCTATTTCTTTCATTGAATGACATTTTTTGAAATAAAAATATATTGTCTCGTAATGGTGAAATTTAAAGTCAAAAAACTTTGAATTTCAATCGGTAATTTCTTATCAAAACTCTACCATTCGCTCCATTGTTTGTTTTGGAGGTTTTCTATGTGCGGCATCGTCGGCGCGGTTTCTACCCGGAATATTGTTCCCGTTTTGGTTCAGGGCTTGGAGCGCCTAGAGTACCGGGGTTACGACTCCTGCGGTGTTGCGGTGTACGGGCTGGGGGCACAGAGCGGCCTGCGCCGCGCGCGCAGCACGGCACGGGTGTCTGAGCTGATGGAGCAGGTGGCTGCAGGTGATGTGCAGGGACATTTGGGCATTGCACATACCCGCTGGGCCACCCACGGCGCCCCTGTGGTGCACAACGCCCACCCTCACTTCAGCCATGGAACCGGTGCAGATGCCGAGAGTAAGCCCGGCCGCATCGCGCTGGTGCACAACGGCATCATTGAAAACCACGATGAACTCCGTGCAGCGCTCAAGGCTAAAGGTTATGTGTTTCATAGCCAGACCGACACCGAGGTGATTGCCCACCTGGTCGATAGCCTCTATGACGGTGATTTGTTCGAGTCCGTCAAGGCCGCTGTTTTGCAGTTGCACGGTGCGTATGCGATTGCCGTGTTTTGCAAAGATGAGCCGCAGCGTTTGATTGGTGCCCGGGCGGGCTCGCCCCTGATTTTGGGCGTTGGAAAAGACGGACAAGAGCACTTTCTGGCGAGTGACGCAATGGCCTTGGCCGGTGTGACTGATCAGATCGTGTACCTGGAAGAGGGTGATGTGGTCGACTTGCAGCTTGGTAAGTACTGGTTGTTCGACAAAGCGCACAAGGCGGTGGCGCCTGCACAGCGCCCGGTCAAAACCGTGGTGGCCCACAGCGGCGCGGCCGAACTGGGCCCGTACCGCCATTACATGCAAAAAGAGATTTTCGAGCAGCCCCGCGCCATTGCCGATACGCTGGAAGGCGTGGAAGGCATCGTGCCGGAATTGTTTGACCAACAAGGTAACCACCAGCCCGGTGCCAATGCGGCCCGTGTGTTCCAGCAGATCGACAATGTGTTGATATTGGCGTGCGGCACCAGCTATTACAGCGGCTGCGCCGCCAAATACTGGATCGAGAGCATTGCCAAAATTCCGTGCAATGTGGAAGTTGCCAGTGAGTACCGGTACCGGGACTCGGTTCCCAACCCCAAGACCCTGGTAGTCACCATCACCCAGAGTGGCGAGACCGCAGACACGCTGGCGGCCTTGCGCCATGCACAAAGCCTGGGCATGCAGCACACGCTCACCATTTGCAATGTGGCTACCAGCGCCATGGTACGCGAATGCAGCCTGGCGTATGTAACGCGGGCGGGTGTGGAAATCGGCGTGGCATCCACCAAGGCCTTTACCACCCAGTTGGCAGGCCTGTTTTTGCTGACCTTGTGCCTGGCCCAGGCCAAGGGCCGTTTGAGTGATGCGGATGAGGCCCGCCATTTGAAAGCCATGCGCCATCTGCCGGCGGCGCTCCAGGCGGTGTTGGCTCTGGAGCCCCAGATCATTGCGTGGGCCGATGACTTCGCCAAAAAAGAAAACGCTCTCTTTTTGGGCCGTGGTCTGCATTACCCGATTGCCCTCGAAGGTGCACTCAAGCTCAAAGAAATCACTTACATCCACGCCGAGGCTTATGCGGCAGGAGAACTCAAGCACGGGCCATTGGCACTCGTGACGAGTGACATGCCGGTGGTGACGGTGGCGCCGAATGACACGCTGCTTGAAAAACTCAAGAGCAATATGCATGAGGTGCGCGCGCGAGGTGGTGTGCTCTATGTGTTGGCGGACGCTGATACCAAAATTGAGAGTGGCGAAGGATTGCATGTCATTCGTATGCCCGAGCATTACGGCGAGCTTTCTCCCTTATTGCACGTGGTGCCCTTGCAACTGCTGTCGTACCACACGGCTTTGGCTAAGGGTACGGACGTCGACAAGCCGCGCAACCTCGCCAAGAGCGTGACCGTCGAGTAAGCCTCGATGCGCATTTTCGGAATTGCCGGTTACTCCGGCATGGGCAAGACCACGCTGCTGGAACACCTGATTCCAGAGCTCAAGCAGCGTGGTTTGCGGGTGTCCCTGATCAAGCACAGCCACAAAGATATCGAGATCGACCGGCCAGGCAAGGATTCCTTTCGTCTGCGGGAGGCGGGTTGCACTGAAGTGCTGCTGCTCGGCCGCACCCGCTGGGCGCTGATGCATGAACTGCGTGGTGAGCCGGAGCCATCACTGGACTATTTGCTGACGCGATTGCAAGACTGTGACCTGGTGCTGGTGGAGGGCTTCAAGGAAGGAGACTTCCCCAAGCTGGAAGTCTGGCGTGCCAGTGAGGGGAAAAGCACCTTGTGGCCACGCTGGCCGGGCATTGTGGGCATTGCGAGCGACAGCCTGGTCCCCGAATGCACAGTGCCCGTGCTTGACCTGAAAAAGGCAAGCGCCATCGCCGATTTTGTGTTGAATCAAGCGATAGCATTACGCTGACAGCACCCATCGCCGCAGCAGGGTGCTCGTGGTGCTAGGCGGGCGTGAGGGGGCTTACTCGGTGATGAGGCTGCGCAGCATCCAGGCCGTTTTTTCGTGGACGTCAATACGCTGGGTCAAGACATCTGCGGTGGGCTGGTCATTCGCGGCATCCACCACGGGGAACAGCTTGCGGGCAGTGCGCGCAGTAGCTTCTTGTGCAGCCAGCAGGTGGTGAATCATCTCGTTGGCTTTGGGCACGCCCTCGACCTCTTTGATACTGGCAAGCTTGGTGAACTCTTTGTAGGTGCCCGGCGCTGGAAAACCCAGTGCGCGGATGCGCTCGGCAATCAGATCCAGAGCGGTCCACTGCTCGGTGTACTGCGCCATGAACATGGTGTGCAAGCTATTGAACTGGGGGCCTGTCACGTTCCAGTGAAAGTTGTGCGTCATCAGGTACAGGGTGTAGCTGTCTGCCAAAAGACCTGACAAGCCTTCGGCAATTTTCTTTCGCTCGCGTTCGCTGATACCGATGTCGATCGGCATCTTGGGTGCCACATTTTTAGCCATAACTAGCGCTCCTAAAAAACAGGTCCTCGCACGACAGTGCGCGGTGAACAAGGGTGATCCGCCCCGGGGGCAGTGTCTCAGTCTAGCGCGCTCAAAGCAAGACAGTGCAAGACTGCACCAAAACCTGTGGTGCCACTCAAAGGCTGCGCTTAGATCGACAAAGCGGCGTCGTGTGGCTCCTGCCGCGAAGCTTGGAGGGCAGCGAACGCATCGGGCACCGAGTGAAAGAACTCACCGGAGAGCTCAGTCCACAGGGGCGTGTGCACCAAACGGTCTTGTACCGGGCCTTTCACCTCCGCAAAATGCATGCGGATGCCGCGATCCTTGAGGTCCCGGTTCAAGTTGAGCAGTGCCGCCATGGCAGAGGTGTCTACCCGGTTCACCGCGGTCATGACCCACACCACATCTTGGGTGTCTGGCGCCCGGGCGAGTTCCAGTCCGAGGCGTTCTTCCACCGCTTGCAAATTGCCGAAAAACAGACTCTCGTCGATCCGCAACATCAGTGTCCGGGGCAGTGTTTCAGTGGCGTACCGGTTCACGTTCCGGAACGATTGTGTGCCCGGCAAGCGGCCGATGACAGCGATATGGGGTGAGCTAGTGCGCCACAAAAGGGTCGCCAGTGACAAGCCGATACCCACGGCAATCCCGGTTTCAATCCCTAGAGCCAGCACCCCCGATGCGGCGCCCAGCCAAGCGATTGCATCCGCTCGGTCATAAGTCCATGCCTGTCGCAAAGCGGTGAGGTCGATCATTCCCCAGGCCGCAATGATGATGTTGGCCGCAAGAATCGCTAATGGAACGTGATTCAGCCAATCTGTGCCGAGCAGCAAAACTGCCAACATGCTGACGCCAGAGACAATGCCCGCCAAGGGCGTCTGTGCACCCGATGCCACATTGATCGCCGAGCGGCTCAGGCCGCCCCCGACCGGCATACCGCCACTGAAGGTGGCCGCGATATTCGCAGCCCCCAGCCCGAGCAGTTCCCGGTTGGCATCGATACGCTCCCGCCGTTGGGTGGCCAATGCTTGTGCCATGGTGATACCTTGCACCATGCCGATAAAGGCGATCAGAAACGTCGGACCAACCAATGCACTGAAGACGGACGGGTGGGGCATCGAAAAGTCGAAAGATGCCCACTCCAGCGACACAGGGCCCACCACCGCAATACGCTGGTCCGGGTCCAGGGCCAGCCCTTGCACTACCCAAGGGCAGACCAGTATCAACAACAATGGAAACAAACGTTGCCACATTGGCCAGCGCTTCAGACCTGTGCGCGCCAAGGCTAAGGCGACAACGGCGCCTACTCCCAGCAGGAGGGTTGGAGCATGGATGTCGGGCAGCCAAGCCCAAAGGCTGTGCAGGAGTTGCCAGCTTGTACTTCCGCGGGCATCTATGCCGCCGATGAATCGCAGCTGGCTCAAGATGATGAGCAGTGCAGAGCCCGTGATAAACCCACTGACCACAGGCTTGCTCAGCAGTTGGGATAAAAAACCCAAGCGAGCCAGCCCGCACAACGTAATCAGCACGCCAGAGCCCAGGCTTAGCCACACGGCCAGCTGAAGGTAGAGCGCGCTTCCAACGGGTGCTAAGGGGCCCAGCACACTGGCCGTCATGATGGCAGTAATGGCTACCGGCCCTACCGCCTGCACCATGCTACTGCCGAACCAAGCGTAAGCGATGGCCGGCAATATGCTCGCATACAGCCCGGCCTGTGGCTGTAGGCCAGCCAGCATGGCATAGGCCAAGCTCTGGGGAATGACCAGAACGGTGAGCAACACACCCGCTATCAAGTCGTCTCGCAGGTGCTGCCTCGGGTAGTGGCGAATCCAGTGGGGTGTCAAAGGCATGCCAGATGCTAACCGGTGGGGCGGTGCTGTCTCTTTTGGTAACACAATGCAAATGCGTCAGCCTGCACCGGATGTGTGGCGTTGTGCGCTGAGTGCTTTACATTTATTTGAGGGTTTTTATGCGTGCTCCTTTTCCCTTGGCGGCTGCCGCCTTGCTCGTGGTCACTCTTTCTGCTGGGCCTGCTCAAGCCCAGGAGCAACGAAGCACTCTCGCCGACCAGCAAGAAGTGGCGGTAACGATTTACAACGACAACTTGGCCTTGGTCAAAGATGTGCGCAAGGTGCCGCTCAAGGCGGGCGCATCGGCGTTGGCGTTCCGCGATGTCAGTGCCCGAATGCGTGCTGAGACTGCGCTGATGCGCAGCTTGTCTTCTCCGGGTGCCCTGCGCGTTCAGGAGCAAAACTTTGACTTCGATCTCCTCACGCCCCAAAAAATGCTCGAAAAGTATGTGGGCAAGCAGGTCAAAGTGGTGCGCACCCATCCGACCACGGGTGCTGAAACGGTAGAGACCGCGACCGTTTTGTCGGCCAACAACGGTGTCGTGCTGCAAATTGGACAACGCATCGAGACTGGCGTTCCGGGTCGCTTGGTGTTTGACGATGTGCCGCCTAATTTGCGGGACCGCCCCACGCTGGTCATGAACCTACAGAACACCGGACCGGCCCAGCAAGATGTGGAGTTGAGCTATCTCACAGGCGGCCTGTCGTGGAGAGCAGATTACGTAGTCGAGCTCAATGCGGCTGACGATGCGCTGGATGTGTCCGGCTGGGTCACCCTGACGAATACCAGTGGGGCGACCTATCGCAACGCTCGCTTGCAATTGGTCGCGGGCGACGTAAACCAAGTGGGTCCTGAAATGGCTACACGCGGACGCCCGCAGTTGATGGCGGCTACCGCGATGGAAAAAGTCGAAAGCGATGTGGTTGAAGAGTCGCTTTTCGAATACCACCTCTACACCCTCGAGCGCCCCACCACGATTGCAGAGAATCAAACCAAGCAAGTTGCCTTGTTGTCTGCAGCCGGCGTTCCGGCACGCCGCGAGCTGGTGCTGCAGGGGGCGGACTATTACTACCAAGGGCTCTCGGGGGACCTGGGCACCAAGCTGAAAGTGACGGCGTTTTTGGAGTTCGACAACAAGGAAGCTTCCCGCTTGGGTGTGCCTCTGCCCAAAGGCGTGGCGCGGGTCTATAAAAAAGACAAGAGCGGTAACGCCCAATTCATTGGCGAAGATCGGCTGGATCACACCGCGAAAAATGAGAAGGTCCGGCTAAAGCTTGGCAACGCTTTCGACGTGTCGGCGGACAAGAAGCAAACAGATTTCAAGCGCCTTTCCAACACCTCCAAATTTGGATTCGTTGCCGAGAGTGCCTATGAAATCGTTCTGCGGAACGCAAAAAAAGAACCGGTAACTGTGACGGTGCAAGAGCCGATCCCCGGGGATTGGCAAATGCTGGCGGCCAGCCAGCCTCACACCAAGGTTTTGGCGAATATGGCTGTCTGGAAGGTGACAGTTCCAGCGGAAGGCAAAACAGTTTTGACCTATCGCACCTTGGTCCGGTATTGACCGTAGCTGGGCTTTGTCGGGATACTGTCCCTTTGATCTCTTCCGACAAAGCCCATGAAGTCACTCAGCATTGCTCTCAAGTTGTGGCTGCCCGCCATCTCCGTCAGCATCGCGCTGGTCGCCATGGCGAGTGGCTCCGCACTGAGGACCATCCGCTCGCAAGCCGTGACAGTCGCGGAGCAATCTGAGCAACAAAGCAAGCTGGAGATGAGTGCCCGCTGGTATGGCGTCGCGCAAGCCCAAGCCTTGCGCGGGATAGGCGCTGTATTGGCGAGCGAGCCCGCAGGAGCCCAGTTTTTGCTCGCAGGGAAAGAGGCCGGTGCGCAGGAAGAGGCCCGCTTGGAGTCTGAGCTCGGCCGCCTGATGCAAAGCGCCGCCGAGCGGGCCGCCTTGCAAGAGGTACAACGCAGGGCGAGCACCTTAAAAGCGGCGATTACCCGTGCTGAAGCCCTGAAAGCCACAGGTGACATGTCGGCAGCGCTCACGCACATCCAAAACGTGACCCAGTCCGAGCTCACGGCCTTTCTCTCAGCTCAACAGGCCATGGTCAAGTTGACGGAGGAGGGGGCCACCGCTTTGCGCGAAAAAGCAGGCGCAGAGCGGATGCGCACTGTTTGGTCCGTTGCCGGAATCATGGCTTTGATCGTGGTGTTGATCTCGTTGGGCACACGATTGCTGCAGCGCAACGTCTGCGACCCCTTGGACGAAGTAGTACGGGTGGCGACCGCTATCGGCAACGGTAATCTGAATGTCCGTATCCACACCGAGCGCCAAGACGAAATGGGCGATGTGTTGCGCGCGCTCGCGCACATGACTCGCTCTTTGGCGGACCTGGTGGGCCAAGTGCATAAATCGACCGGCAGTATCACGGTGGCGAGCTCCGAGATTGCGCATGGCAACCAGGACCTGTCCAACCGCACGGAGACTACTGCCTACAACTTGCAGCGCGCAGCGTCTTCCATGGCGCGACTCAATGGCTCAGTGCAGCAATCTGCAGAAGCTGCCAGGCAGGCTAATGCCATGGCCGGCTCAGCTTATTCGGTGGCGGAGAGTGGCGGCACTTCAGTGGCGCAAGTGGTGAGCACCATGCATGAGATCCACGGGTCGTCCCGCCAGATTGTGGACATCATCGGGGTGATAGACGGTATCGCGTTTCAAACCAATATTCTGGCCTTGAACGCCGCTGTTGAGGCTGCACGGGCGGGCGAGCAAGGGCGCGGCTTTGCCGTGGTGGCCAGCGAAGTGCGGGCGCTGGCTGGGCGCAGCGCCGAGGCGGCTAAAGAGATCAAATCCTTGATCGGCAGCTCGGTGGCCAATGTGGAGCACGGCTCCCGCTTGGTGGATGGCGCCGGGCAGACCATGCAAGAGGTAGTGAGTGCGGTGCAGCGGGTTAGTGGAATCATTGCTGACATCACGGCATCGAGCGCCGAACAAAGCCAAGACATGCATGAAGTGAACGAGGCAGTAAGCGAGCTGGAGCAAATGACCCAGCAGAATGCGGCGCTGGTGGAGCAAAGTGCAGCGGCGGCTGCGTCACTGCGGGAGCAGGCCGCGCTGTTGGACAAGTTAGTCGGGCGGTTTACTCTGCCCAACGCAAGCGTTCCGGCGCTTTTGCCTCACGCCGCTTCCTGATTGCTTGCTTTCCGTCCGGCGCAATGCTGGATGTCTTTGCACCAATGTGGTGCAAATGGAGTGTAAACATGCCAGGCCAGAAGTTTTTCTAAAAATTTTAGAAAAAGGCCTAAATAACCCCCTAAATCTGCCGTTAAGAATAGTACGTCAACTCCTAAAAGCCACCGGAGGGGCCGCAAGGTCTACCCAAAATGCAACTGCCAACCATTGAACGAAACCCGAATATGCGCCCCGCCGGCGTAGATTCGGTGTCGTCTGGGGCAAATAGGGTTCTCCCAGTTGCTCCGGTCAACCCGCCTGCCGGTGTTACCAAGTCGATAGAGTCCAGTCCGGATGTGATCGACAAGGTGAACCCTGCACTTAAGCCCCAAAACACCGGGGACGCGCCCTTTGAGAGTGTGGTCGACCCCTTGAAGAGGGGCAGTGACGCGGTGGCGGAGAAAGACTGGACTATTCATCGGCCGGCCAAAGAAAAGGTAGAGGATCCTCCTCCCAAGCCGATTTCACAGGTGTTGATGGACCATCTCAAAACTATGTGGACTGCAAGCGCAAGCGCCGTGCAGATCGAGCAGGTCAAGAATCAGCTCACCACGCCACAGCCGGTGTCGCCGGCCGACGCGCCTGGACAGCTGGCCAAACAGGCGCTGGTCTACAGCCCCAGCAAAATCAAGAAAACAGAAAGCATGTGAGCTGACTCCACTCCGGTGGAGTTCGCCCTGCCACCCTGGGGTGGTCTAACATCTCGGACATGTATACATCCGCACTTGTTCTTTTTTCCGGCGGTCAGGACTCCACCACCTGCCTGGCTTATGCCCTCGAGCGCTACGAGCGCGTTGAAACCATCGCCTTCGACTACCGCCAACGCCACAACGTGGAATTGACCGCGCGCCTGAATGTGTTGCGGGAGATGAAAGCGCGCTTTCCACAATGGGCGACCAAACTTGGCGAAGACCATCTGCTCGATCTGGCGGTGCTGGGTGAGGTGAGCGAGACCTCGCTGACCCGCGACACCGCATTCAAAATGGAGGCCAACGGGCTGCCCAACACTTTCGTGCCCGGGCGCAACCTGCTTTTCATGACCCTTGCTGCCGCACTGGCCTACCGCCGTGGACTGCAAGTGATCGTGACCGGCGTTTGCGAGACTGATTTTTCGGGCTACCCCGACTGCCGGGACGACACCATGAAGGCCCTCCAGCTGGCCTTGTCGCTGGGCATGGACCAGCGCTTCCTGATTGAGACCCCGCTGATGTGGATCGACAAGGCCCAAACCTGGGAGCTGGCCCATGCGCTGGGCGAGCGTTCTGGCGAGCCCGGAGGCGGCAACGCCTTGGTGGACTTGGTGGTCGAGCACACCCACACCTGCTATCTGGGTGATCGTACCCACCGCCAAGCGTGGGGCTATGGCTGCGGTACCTGCCCGGCGTGTGAGCTGCGCGCCAAAGGCTATGCCGGTTTTACAGACAAAGTGAAGCGGGCAGCAGCCTGAGCGCCGGGGCGGGCCGCTTCTGCGGCTTGCGGGTTGGGCTCCAAAATCCAGCGTTGGTTATGGAAGGCGGCAACACCCGGGCGGTGGGCAATGGATACCAGAGCGCCGCCTTTCTCGGCCACCAGATCGCACATGCGTTGGTAGAGGACCGCCTCGGCTGCTTCGTCGAGGGAGCTGGTGGCTTCGTCTGCAAATAGCCATTGGGGTTTTTTGAGTAAAACGCGGGCGATGGCCAAGCGCTGTTGCTCGCCGCCGGATAGCTTCTGGCTCCATGCGTCTACGACATCCAAGGAATCCGCCAGATGGGGTAGCAAGGCATCGCGCAGTGCCTGTTGCAGTGCGGCGTCCGGGTATTGCGGCGCCAAGGCGGGGTAGGCGAGGGCGTCGCGCAGCGTGCCATTGGGGAAATAGGCGCGTTGCGGCAGAAACATGCTGTCCGCCGGCAGTGCCACCGCCCCTTCCGAGTATGGCCAGATGCCTGCCAGGGTGCGGAATAGGGTGGACTTGCCGCTGCCCGACGGGCCTTGCAGCAGAATGCGGTCGCCCGACTGCGCGTGCAGGCGCGTGTGCTCCAGCAGCGTGGTGCTGCCCGGCAGAGTAATGCGCAAGGGGCTAGTGTCCAGCTGAGGTGCGTTTGCTACTGTATTTGTAGCAGCTTGCGCACGCTCTGTGCGGGCTATTACCTTAAAAGACTCTTCAAAACTCGTGAGGCGATCGGTGGTGGCGCGCCAACTGGCAAGGCTGCTGTAGGTGTCAACAAACCAGCTCAAGGCGCCCTGCACCTGACCGAAGGCACCTGAAATCTGCGTCAGCTGGCCCAGCTGAATGGCGCCACTGAAAAAGCGCGGTGCAGCCACCACAAACGGGAACACCACCGCGGCCTGGCCGAAGAAGCTGGTGAACCAAATCAGCCCTTTCTGGGCCTTGATCAGCGCTAGGTTGTTGCTGAGCACCCGGCTGAACCGCTCTGCCATTTGCTCCCTCACGACGCGCTCCCCCCGATCCAGCGCAATCGATTCGCTGTACTCGCGCGCCCGCACCATGTGGTGGCGGAAATCGGCTTCGACCCGTTGTTGCTCAAAATTGAGCGGGATTTGCTTGCGCCCGATGTAGTGGGTAATCACGCTGCCCACCGCGCAGTACAGCACCGCCATCCACACCATGAAGCCGGGAATCGAATAGTCCTGCCCTCCGAGCGTGAAAGCAAACGCACCGGAAAGCGACCACAAAATGCCCACAAAGCTGGCCAGCGTGACAACAGAATTCAACAGCCCCATGCTGAGCGAGATGGTGTAGCTGGTGAATTGGTTGATGTCTTCCTGAATTCGCTGGTCTGGATTGTCGGTATGGGCGCCGTGGGCTGCGGGTGCAAAGCGCGCCAGTTCCATTTGGTAAAAAGCTTGGTGCGACATCCATTTGTGCAGGTAATGGTCGGTCATCCAGGCGCGCCAGCGCATCTCCAGCAACTGGGTCAGGTAGAACTTGTAGACCGCGATGACGATAAAGCCAAAAGCGAGGTAACAGAACCGGCCGAGTTGCTCCCAGAACACGGCTGCATTCTTCTCCTGGAGCGAGTCGTAAAACAAGCGGTTCCAGTCGTTAAACACCACCGCCATGTAGACCAAGGCCAGGTTGAGGGCCACGATGGCTGCCAACATGCCGCGGGCCTTCCATTTGTCCTCAGAAGAAAAGTAGGGTGTGGACAGCGCCACGGCGCGCTGGATAAATGCCCGGAACGCCGCCCATTTGGCGGACACAGATGCCACAAGTGCCATGCAAAAAATCTCGGTTGAGGGAACAAGGCCGGCACCGCGCGGGGGCGTTGCCATGAGACCACGGGCCATATTAGCCGCGAAGTCCCGTGTGCCGCGGCTAAAGCCCTTGAAAGCCGCTGTGGTGGCCGTCGCCAGAACGGCCTGACTCGTCGTCCTGGCGCTCGGTGTCCGCCGCCTCAGCGCGGCCTGTGTGCATTGACTCCCGATTTCGCCGGTAGCCCACAAGTGCCCACCTGCGCCACGCTTGCGCATTGGCAGACAGATGGGCTTCGCCCGGTTTGTCCGACGCTTCCCCGGCAAGCGGCTTGCGCATGCACGAGGTCAGGCTAGTGGATGAGTACGACATGGCCCTCAGGATAGAGCGGCCTGTTGTGGCTGTCAGCCGGTTTTACATTGCTTTACCAAACCGGTTCTTGCGTTTACATCTGGCGAATGCGGCTAGTTGCGCACACCACTAGCGACATGTCCGCTAGGAACATGGCGGGCGGCGGACTCGATGTGACCGGTCTGGTCGTCAAAGAAAAAGTCCGGCTCAAACTCTCGCAGGAACTCGCCTTTATCCAGTCCGCCGAGGAACATGGCCTGGTCGACATCGATGTTCCAGTTCATCAGGGTCAGAATCGCGCGCTCATGGGCCGGCGCGCTGCGGGCCGTGACCAGTGCCGTACGGATACGGATGTGTGGAATACGCGCTTGCTGCAGGCGGTGCAAGGCGACTAGCAGCGGCTTGAAGGGGCCGTCCGGCAGCGGCTGGGCGACCTTGTCCATCTCGTGTTGTTGAAAGGCGGTCAGGCCGCCGCTCTGGTAGACCTGTTCGGCCTCGTCACTGAAAAGTACCGCGTCGCCGTCGAAGGCAATCCGCACTTCATTGGGGTGGTCGGCGCTGGCGTGTGCGCTGTGCGGGTATACCTGCGCGGCCGGTACGCCCGCTGCAAGGGCTGCGCGCACATCGCTCAAGTGGGTGCTCAAAAACAGGTTGGCATGCAGGGGCTTGAGGTAGCGCCAAGGCGCTTCGCCGCGTGTGAAATTGCCACGCTGGATCGCAAGCCCGTAGTGCTGCGCGGAGCGAAACACCCGCATACCCGAGACCGGGTCATTGCGTGACAGGATGACCACCTCCACCCGCTGCGAGTCCGGTTCGTTGAAGGCCAGTAGTTTTTTGACCAGTGAGAACGCGACACCGGGCTTGGCCGGCACGTCCAGCCGCTGGCGCTGCAGCTGCATGTAGGCGTGGTCGTCGTTTTGTTCGAAAACCTGGTTTTCTTCTTCAAAGTCAAAGAGAGCCCGGCTGGAAATGGCCACCACCAGCTTGCCGTCGAGGGTTAATCCCATGAGCAGTCCTTATTTTGCATTCACGATGCCCTTGAAGTCGTAGGGCACCACAATGGTTTGTACTTTGCCGTTCGCCACGCCCTCGGCGATTTTGAGGTTGGCCATGGCATTCATGTAGCCGATGGCGCCGGCGTTCGCATTCAGGGCCGCAATGCGCTCCGCTTCTTTCTTCGCGGTTTGCACTTCCACCTCTTTGGTCTTGAGCTCGTTTTGGGCGCGTACCAGTTCGTTGGCGCTTTGCACAATAACGTCAGCCGGGGTGATGGCGCGCACCTGCACTTGGGAAACGGCAATCTTGTCGCCCAGCTTTTCTTCGGTCAGGGTTTTGATGATGCTTTCGCGGATCTGCTGCTCCATCAGGGGCCGGTTGTCCGCCATCTTGAGCGACTCGTAGCCGCGCGCAACCTTGTAGGCCGCATTGCGGGCACTCAGGGCGACGTAGTTTTGCATCAGCAAGATGTCGCCGCCTTTTTCCGAGATGCCGTGGAAGGTGCGGTTCTTGGTGGTCCAGAGCTCGGACACCGCCGAGGGGTTGACGTTGTACACCACCGTCATGTCGAAGTCTTTGACGGTGGAGTTGTCAGAGGCCAGCGGCGTCATGTTGTCGACGCCCACTGCCACATCCTGGATTTTGAAGGTGAGTATTTCGCCCACCACAGTCTGGTTGAATGAGCCGGGCAGGCGTTCGGTCGGGTCTACGGTTTTATCGAAATTAACGCGCAGGCCCACTTCGCCGGTTTCGATCCGGGTGCAGGCGCTGAGGCTCAAGGTGAGTGTGCTGACAACGAGCAGCAGTGGCAGGAAAAGGGATCGCATGAGAACAAATCCTCCTAGGTTTTCTGTGTTTTATTTGACGAGTTGGTTGAGCTGGATGATAGGCATGAGCACCGCCAGCACGATCAGCATCACCACGAGGCCCATAGCCACAATCAGCAAGGGCTCCAGCAGGGTGGCGAGTTGCAGGGCGCGGCGTTGCACCTCGGTGCGCAGCTGCAGGGCTGCGCGGTCCAGCATATGGGGCAGGCGGCCGGTTTGTTCCCCGAGCCGGGCGAACATGCTGAGCAGCGCCGGAAAGCGCTGGTTGCGCGCCAAGGCGCTGGCTAACGGGGCGCCCTCGCGCACCAGGGTTAGGGCCTCCAGCGCGTCGTCCCGCATGGCGTGGTTGCTCAGCGTCTCGGCGGCTGCTTGCAAGGCCTTGAGAATGGGTACGCCCGCGGCGGCCAGCATGGCCAGGGTGCTGGCAAAGCGCGCGGCGTTATAGCTGCGGGACATACGGCCTAGCACTGGCAAGCGCAGCCAGGCAGCATCCGCTTTAGAGCGAAAAGCGGCACCAGCCCAGGCAATTCTTGCGCCAATAGCTCCTAAAATAATAGCAATCAACACGAGCAGGCCATACGACCGCACGGCATCGCTGATCGCCAGCATGATGCGGGTGAGCAAGGGGAGTGCCTGCTTGGAGCCTGCAAACACGTTGGCGATCTGTGGGACCACATAGGCCAACAGAAACAGCACGATGGCCAAAGCCACCAGGCTCACGATGGCAGGGTACAGCGCTGCCCCCAATAATTTGGACGACAGGTTTTGCTGCTCTTCCAGGTCATCCGCCAGCCGCTCCAGTACCAGCCCGAGTTGGCCGCTTTGTTCGCCGGCGCTCACCACCGCCACATAGATGTCTGAAAACTCCCGCGGATGTTGCGCGAGGGCAGTGCCCAGCGGTTTGCCACCGTTGACCTCCGAGCGGATGGTGGCCACCACATCGCGCTGGGCTGGCGTTTCGGCTTCTTCGGCCAGCGAGCTCAGGGCTCGCTCCAGCGGCAGGCCTGCGGCTACGAGGCCTGCCAGTTGCCGTGTCCAGACGGTGCGCTGCGCGTTATTGAACGCACGCGATCCCCATGCGCGCCGCGGGGTGCCCGGGGCGCTGCTGTCCACATGAAGCGCCTGAACCTGAAGGGGTACCAATTGTTGCGAGCGCAGTAGGCTGCGTGCAGATTTGGCCGTGTCGGCCTCTAACACGCCCGAACGGGATTTTCCGTCGGCATCAAGGGCTTGGTAGGAGTAGGCAGGCATGGCGCAATAGTAGCGGGGTAGCGGGTGGCGCGGGTTTTCCAGCATGACAAAAACACCCGTCCAACGCATACTCCAATAAAAGCACGACCGTGCTATTTTGATGATTGCCTGAGGACACAAACAGCAGGCCGGCCATCACCCGCGACAGCGCCCCCACCCGAGAGGTCGCAACGGTTTACGTATTCAAGTGACATCCCTTCAACACCACCGACCCTCAGAGGTCCCGAGGAGACAACTATGAAGATGAAGCGAATCGTAATGGGCTGGCTGGCCGCGTGCACGCTGGCTATCGGCCTGCTGCCCGCGTCTGCGCAAGCGGCCGGTTACACCCAAACCAAGTACCCCATCGTGTTGATTCACGGCCTGTTCGGTTTCGACAACATTGGCCCCGTGGAGTACTTTTACGGCATTCCATCCGCCTTGCGCGCAGACGGTGCCCGGGTGTTTGTGGTGCAGGTCTCTGCGGCCAACAGCACCGAAGTGCGGGGCGAGCAATTGCTCACGCAAGTGCGGCAGATTCTGGCCGCTACCGGCGCAGGCAAGGTCAATCTGATGGGCCACAGTCATGGCGGTCCGACCGCCCGTTACGTAGCCTCAGTGCGGCCGGATCTGGTGGCATCTGTCACGAGCATCGGTGGCGTCAATAAAGGCTCTGCTGTGGCAGATGTATTGTTGGGCGTGGCGCCTGCCGGCAGTCTTCAGAATACTGCGTTGGTGTCGGTCACGAATGGACTGGCCAGCATCATCAACTTCTTGTCCGGAGGCAGTGGTAACACCCAAAACTCGCTAGCAGCAGCGCAGTCCCTCAGTACCGCCGGCACCCTGAAGTTCAATGCCAAGCACCCCCAGGGTGTGCCGACCACCGCTTGTGGCCAGGGCGCTTACAGCGTCAACGGGGTTGCCTATTACTCCTGGAGTGGTGCCAAACCGTATAGCAACGTGCTCGATGTCGTGGACCCCGCTTTGGCATTGACCTCGCTGGCGTTTGCAGGCGCGAAAAACGATGGCTTGGTCAGCAGCTGCTCGTCGCGCTTGGGCCGTGTCATTCGTGATGATTACGCCTTCAACCACTTGGATGAGGTGAACCAGACCGTAGGCTTGACCAATATTTTTGAAACCAACCCGGTCACCCTGTTCCGGCAACAGGCCAACCGCCTGCGTAACGCCGGTTTGTAATGCGACTGCGCAGCAAGGCACTCGCTGGCTTGGCAGGCTTGGCCCTGCTGGGTTGGTGGGGTGCCGATATGTGGCTAGGCGGCGACTCGCCAACCGGCGCCCGAAACGCGGGTACCGGCGCGATAGCCTCAGGCCCCGCCCACTCGCTGCAGGGCACCGCACCCGATGGCTTACACGCGGTGCAAACCATGGGGCTCCACGCTTTGCCCACGCAGTGCCGCGAGGCTGGCTGCACCGTGTTGCCTTACGCAGAACTCAAGCGCCTGTTTGATTACTACCTAAGTACCGTGGGCGAACTCAGTGTCGAGGCTATCGGAGCGCAAATCCGCACCGTGCTGGCGCAAAACCTGAAGCCCGTGCAACTGCCCCAAGCCGAACGCTTGTTGGAGAGGTACCTCTCGTTCAAAAAAGCACTGGTGACAGTGGAGCAGCAATTCGCCAAAAAACCCACAGGGAGCGCGGTGCTCCGCGAGCGTTTTGACGCCATGCGCATGGTGCGCGCCCGTTTTTTCAGCGCGGAGGAGGCCCAAGCGATGTTCGGCGCCGAGGATCTTCATGACCTCGATGCACTCGCCCGGCTTGATATCGTGAACGATGCACAGCTTTCCCCGCAAGACAAGCAAGCTCGCTTGGCCGCGCTGGACAAGCAGCTTCCCACAAGCCTGCGCGAAGACCGGGAGGCGCCCCGTGCCGTCATCAAGCTCGAAGCGCAGGTGGCCGCTTTGCGCGCAGCCGGCGCTGGGGAGGACGAGGTGTACCGCGCACGGGCCAAAGCATTTGACAGTGCGGCAGCGAGCCGCTTTGCCGAATTGGACCAAGAGGAGCGGGCCTGGCAGGAGCGGATTGCCGGCTATTTAGCGGAGCGAAACCGTATTCTTCAAGGGGCCAGCGCGCTCAACCAAACGGAGCAAGCGGCAGCCGTGACGGCGCTGCAACAGGCTCGATTCGACGAGGCTGAGCGCAAACGGCTGGCAGCCTACGAGCCTTGAGCGTGGTTTCTATCAGTCCCGCACCACGCGCAACAGTTCTTCCCGGCTGGTCAGGCCGCTGCTGACCAGTCGCTCACCGTCTTCGCGCAGCGGCACCATGCCTTTCCGGGTGGCGGAGGTGCGGATGTCGGCTTCTGACGCGTTGTGGTGGATCAGCTCGGCAATCGTGTCATCGGCTACCAGTAATTCGAAAACACCGGTGCGCCCGAGGTAGCCGGTATGGCCGCAGGTCTCGCAGCCTTTGCCCGCGCAGGTCTTGCAAGTTTTTCGTACCAAGCGCTGCGCCAGCACGCCGCGCAGCGAGGAGCTGAGCAAAAAGGGCTCCACCCCCATGTCGATCAAGCGGGTCACCGCACTGGCCGAATCGTTGGTGTGCAGGGTAGCCAGCACCAAGTGACCGGTCAGTGAGGCCTGGATAGCGATTTGAGCGGTCTCGAAATCCCGTATTTCGCCGATCATGATCACATCCGGGTCTTGGCGCAATATCGCCCGCAGCGCTTTGGCAAACGTGAGGTCGATCTTGGGGTTGACCTGCGTCTGGCCGACGCCGGGTAGCTCGTATTCGATCGGGTCTTCGACCGTCATGATGTTTTGGCGCGCAGCATCCAGCCGTCCGAGCGAGGCATACAGGGTGGTCGATTTACCCGAGCCGGTGGGGCCTGTCACCAGAATGATGCCGTGGGGCTGGGCAATCAGGCCTTCAAAGCGGCGCAATACATCGCCCTGCATGCCCACTGCCTCCAGGCTGCGCTGGTCCTGGCTCCTGTCGAGCAACCGCAGTACCGCCCGTTCTCCGTGGGCGCTGGGCAAGGTACTGACCCGCACATCAACGGCACGAGTGCCGATGCGCAGCGAAATGCGCCCGTCTTGCGGCAAACGCTTCTCTGAAATATCCAGATCCGCCATGATCTTGAGCCGTGAGATCAAGGCCGCATGCAAGGCCCGGTGGGCTTGCACCACCTCGCGCAGGGACCCATCGACCCGGAAGCGGACAGATGAATTGCGTTCAAACGGCTCAATGTGGATGTCACTGGCTCCATCGCGTGCGGCTTGGGTGAGCAAGGCATTGAGCATGCGGATGATCGGGGCGTCATCTGCCGTTTCCAGCAAATCTTCAACCGCGGGTAGCTCTTGCATCATTCGCGTCAAATCGGCTTCGCCCTGCACCTCGTTCATCACCGTGGCGGCGCTGGACTCGCCTTGGGCGTAGGCCATGCTGATGCGCTGGGCCAATTCCGCTGCATCCTGGGTTTGCAGGTGGTCGATGCGGTGCTTGCGCATCACCTCAGAAATGGCCGAGGCAGCTGTTTCCGGGTGCACCCAGAGGTACAGGCGGCCGTTGTCGTCCTCCAGCAGCACCTGTTGGCTGCGCGCGAACGCGTAGGGAAGCGGGTAGCGCATTTGCAAGCCCTATTGCGCTGGAGCCAATAGAAGGTTGCCGGGCTTGAGCTGCAGATTCGGCAGCACCGGCGCTTCATTGATCGGCAGGGTAGAACTCGGCTCCGGCTGGCCGGATTGCTGCGTTCCGCGCATTTGCTCGTAGCGCTCGTTAGACAATGCTTGTGTTGCGGTGGCGTCGCGCACCACCACCGGTCGCAAAAATACCATCAGGTTGGTTTTCTTGCGGCTGCGTGCCTCGCTTTTGAACAGGTTGCCAAAAAAGGGCACATCGGCCAAGCCAGGCACTCGCTCCTGGCTGCCGGCGTATTCGTCCTGCAGCAAGCCGCCCAGCACCACGACCGCACCGTCCTCGACCAAGACATTGGATTCAATCGTCCGCTTGTTGGTGGTCGGGCCATTGGCCGCGTTGACGGTGGAGGCCAACACGCTGGACACCTCCTGAAAGATGGTCAGCTTGACGGTGCCGTTTTCACTGATTTGTGGCTTCACCTTCAGGGTCAGACCTACATCCTTGCGCTCAATGGTTTGAAACGGATTGACGCTGCCTGAGTTCGCACCGGTGTTGGTGAACTGCCCGGTCACAAACGGCACGTTTTGGCCAATCACGATCTTGGCTTCTTCATTGTCGAGGGTAAGCAGGTTGGGCGTGGACAGCACATTGCCACTGCCGGTTGCCTCCAGGAATCGGGCCAGAAAACCCAACACATAAATGCCGTTGGTTTTGTTGGCAACACCCACATTCAAGCCTTTGCCGGGGGCGACGGTCCCCGACGCCCCTTGTGTCGCCAGACTGATGATGTTGTTGCCCGCAGCGCCGAAATTGGTACCCAGGACACCGATCGAGCTATCGCCGGCATTACCCAGCGCGCCTTGCCATTGGATGCCGAACTCTGCAGCCTTGTCGGCGCTTACCTCAGCAATCAGGCTCTCCACGAACACCTGGGCACGGCGCGCATCGAGCTTGTCGATCACCGCGCGTAACTGCCGGTACTGCGGCTCGCTGGCGGTGATGATGAGGGAGTTGGTTGTCGGATCCGCTTGGATCTGTCCACCCGTGCTGGGAGCCTGAGCAGCGCCCAAAGTAGAAGAGCCCGCCCCCGATGCGGGCGCCGGGCTGGCGGCAACCGCAGAGCCCCCGCCCGAGCTTCCGTTCGCGCTCATCGCAGCACGCAAGGTGGTGGCCAATTGGGTGGCATTGGCATTCTTCAGGTACACCACGTAGATGTTGCCCGCAGCACCATTGACGCTCGCCACCGGTTGGTCGAGCTTGTCAATCAGGTTGATTGCCAGTGCCAGGCGCGCCTGGTTGGCGGCCCGCACAATCAGTGAGTTGCTGCGTGCCTCTGCCACTACCGTAGTTTTGAAGCCCGTCTCAGGTCCCCCTGCGGGGCTGGCGGCGGTGCTCTCCAACAGCCGCAGCACCAGCGGCGCGAGGTCGGTTGCGCTGGCATTCTTCAGCGGGATGATTTCTACGTCGGTGGCGTTCGGCACATCCAGTGCCGCCACAATCCGCGCCAGGCGGCGGAGGTTGTCCGCGTAGTCGGTAATGACCAGCGAATTCGTCGCCGGGTTCACGTTGATCGGGTTGTTGGGATTGATCAGCGGGCGCAGCACTGCCACCAGGTTGTTGGCGTTTTCAAACTGAAGCTTGATGATCTGGGTCACCAGCTGGTTGCCCGGCGTGTTGGGGGCACCGTTCTCGGTGGCGGAAACGCCCCCGCCAATCAGCTTGGCATCGGCTTCGGGGACCACTTTGTCCAAGCCATCCGACTGCACTACCGCGTAGCCCATGCTGCGGAGCACCGCCAGAAAGTGGTTGTAGGCGCGGGCGGGCGACATCGGGCTGTCAGAAACCAGGGTCATCGTGCCTTTGACCCGTGGGTCCACCACCACATTGCGCCCGGTCATGATGGCCATGGTGCGGGCGACCGCTTCAATTTCCGCGTTGCTGAAGTTCAACGTGATCGGCTCGCCCCGCTTGATGGTGGGTGCAGCATTGCTGGTCTGCGCCCATGCCTGAGAGCCAAATGGGGCAGTAGCGCCCATGCCGATTGCGCTAGTTGCTATTAATTGAATAGCAATGTGTGTGCTGCACAAGCGTCGATAAAGAGGAGTGGACATTCCTTAACCCAGTTGAATCAGAGACCGCGCGCCCTGGCGCTGTCCAATGATATTCAGCAAATTGGAGAGCGTGTCCTCACGGCCCTCCGCGGCGCGGGCTTCTCCGGTAAAGACCAGCCCTCGGGGCCCGATTTTCCCAGTGCCGCTGAGCTGCAGTGCTCCCTCAAGGGTCGAGAGCGTCATCGCAGTTTGCTCTCCGCCACGTAAGGTTACCCGGTAACTTCCCACCGGGCGCAAGGTCGACAGACTGGTGCTCATATTCAGGGCGTCCAGCGCGAGCTCCCCGCCGAGTTGGGTGCCGGAGGGGCTAGAAAGTACCGTCAGGCCCCGGGTGGCCAACGTCAATTGGCCTTGGGGTTGCAGCGTGTTCCATGGGGTGCCGAGGCCGGTCAGCAGACCTGCCGGAATGCGCAAGCCTTGTGCCGGTAGCAAATCATCCGCTCGCAGCTGCACGGACTGCAGGCTGCCGTTCACATGCCAAATCCAGGGCGCGCTGAGGCAACAATCCGCCCGCCACTCGGCGCGCACACTGGGGCCGCTGTCGTACCAGGCAGGGCGCAGGGTCCAACGCAGGTCACCGGGCAGAGCCTTGCTGCCCTCGGCACCACTGCGCAGGAGCACTTGGGCACTGCCATTCCATACGGTGCCGGTCGGGTTGTGCAAGCGCAGGGGTGCGTCTGCCCAGACCAATCCAGCAGCCAGCCAGCGCGCCGGCGCAAATGCCAAAGCGCCTGCCAGCACACCCAGCAAAACCCCCATCACGGCCCAGCTCCACGGGCCACGCGTGGCGCCTGTGGCCAGCTGCCTTTGAGCGCGTCGCAGAATGTCGGGCCGGGTAGCCATCACATCAGCCACCCGGCAGGGTGAAGGTCACCGTGCCACTCCAGAGGCGGCCGTCACGACGCCATTGCGCCTGAGTCGGCAGCATGCGGGCCTCCACCCGCACCAGTGCCAGCCAGCGGGCCAAGGTATCTGCATCCACTCCTTTGAGGGTGACGGTGGCTTGTTGGTTGAGTATCAGCAGGCTGGCGCGGGGACCTAGACTGGCCACTGCGGCTTGCAGCCCGGCTTGAGCCGCTTGCGGTGCCAGGGCCGGGCGACTTTGCAGCGCGGTGGCTTGTGCCTGCAGCGTTTGCATTTGTTGGACTTGGGCATCCAGCGCAGCCCGTTGTGCCGGGTAGGCTTTGACACTGCGCCACGCCGGGGCAATTGCGATGGTCCACATCAGGGCGGCCAGTACCAAAACCACGGCGGCCGAGAGCAGGGTTTGCTCGCGGGGGGGGCGCTGGTTCCACCAGGTGCGCAGGGTTTGGTAGTTCATGGGCTCAGCACCCAGGTGGTGCCCTCGGTCCGAAGGCGCAAGCCTTTGTTTTGCAGGCCGTCGCGCAACGAAGCCGGGGGCTCGGCATTTCCGCCAGGAGGCGTTATCCGCAACTCCCCTGCTACGTATTCGATAGCGGATGGTGCAGTATCCGCTTGGGCTAACGTGCCAAAAGCCTCTAAAAGTCGCTCCATGTCGCGCTCCCGTGTCTGCCCGCCGGCCTGGCCTAGGGCTTCGACCGCGCGCTGCATTTGCAAAGGTGCATCGACCACCACCGTGGTGGCCGGAAAGGTGCTGAACAGCACACGCTGGATTGCACTGCGCTGCTCGGTCAGCGCTTGGCGGGCTTGCCACGCCTGCAGGTTCAGGCCTAGCAAGCTGCACAACAGCGAGTACACCCAGCGCCCAACGGGCCGGCCGCCAGGCCGGTGCTTGCCACAGCGCTGCCGCCGTTTCAGTCACTTGCTGTAACAAGGCATGGCGGTTGGCAAATTCGCCTTGCGCAAGGCTCCAGGGGCCGTTGGCCGCGGCGCGCAAGCGGTCCGCACGGTGCTGCACCGTGACCTCCTGGTGGGTTTGTGATTCGGCGAGCTCAGCACACGCAGGCTCGGCAAACAGGGCAGCGCTGGCTTGCTGGGCAGGGGCTAGAAACGCGGCCGGGGCCTGTGCTGCGCTGCTGCGATGCACGCCTGCACTATCGGCCCAGGTCCACTCTGCCGTCTCGACTTCTCCGGTGAGCCAGAGTGCCGGCGGGGGATCGGAGGAGCCGGGCCCCCACTCGGGCACGATGCTGTGCAAAGTGTGCCCGGCTTGGCGCAGCTGTTGAATTTGTTCGCTGAGCCATTGACGCTGGCATACCGCCACCCACCAGGGGCCGGTCTCGGCGCTGGTGGCTTGCAGCGCAAAATGCAGCTGAGCCGGATCATCCAAGAGCTGGTCTTCCAGTAGGCCTTCAAGTACCGATTTGAGTTTGGCGGGTTGGCGGGCCTGACCCTCGCGGCCTAACAGCCCCGGCGGCAGCGTGATCCGGTGCCAAGACAGGGCCGCTGCGGGCACGATCAAAACTGTAGTGTCAGCACCGGAACCAACAGCGGGCACGGTGGGCAAGCGCTGGTTGCTGTGCGGGCTGTCGCTGCGGACCCAGTCCCATGCAGCCTGCATTGCATGGGGTGGTGGAGGCATGACGAGGTGCTGACGCATATCGGCCTCATTGTACGGAGGCATCTTGCGGTGCCTCACGTTCTTTCCAGAGAGATTTGACCTGTAAACCTTCGCGCAGTACGGCAGTGCGCTCCTGGGTCGTGAGCGTGCCGATCCGCAGGCGGGTGCGGACCTCAAAGAACCGCGAGTTCACACTGACCAAGTTGTCTTGAAATGCCGATTGCGGCAAACCCGATGCGGCAGGCGCGTCGCCCATGCTCCGCAGCGGGCTTTTCGCTCGGCTGTCGATGAAGCGCTGGGCACTGGCCCCGTCCATTCCGGGGATGATGGCTTGGAGCACCAGCGCCGTCGCAGTATTGATGTTGATCGTGCTGCGGTCTGGGAGGACCACGACATATGGCCGCAATCGGGCCAGACTGCGCTGCGAGACGCCCAGCCACGCCAGTTGGTCGAGGTTGCGCGGCAGCAAAGGGGTGTTGCTGGGGTTCTGGGCCCTTTCTTGGCCTGCTTTGGGGGCCTCCAGGCCGGCTTGCAAATTGTTGATCAACAGCTGCAATTCGGCCGGCGGGAGCTTGAGCAGGTCAAACAGCCGGATAAACGCGTTGCGTGTCGGCTCGTGGACCTGCTGGTCCAGCACCAGGTTGGTGACGTTCAGGCGGGCCTGCAAGTCGTTGATGTTGCCGGAGAGGTAGGCGTTTTGCAGGACGTCAGTGGGTAAGTCTTCTGCGCTGGCGGAACCGTTGGCCAGAAACGTATTGAGTCGGGCCTCTTGCAGGGTGATGGCCCAGGGTTCGCCCAGATGGTCAACCGTGCCGGAGCGGGCGTCTTCCCGCAGAATCAGGCGCGCCCAGTCGGTGGTGCCCTGCAGCACCCAGTTCGCTTGCACACGTGCCCGCTCTGCCGCTTCGAGGTCATAGGCGCGCGCTTGTTGCCAGAGGGCCGCGGTGCTAAGCGTGGCGACCAGCGCCATGAGTAACAAGGCCGTCAGGATGGCCGCGCCGCGCTGGACTTTCACGGGGTGGCTCCAGAAAGGGTTGGGCGGGCCCAATCCCGTACGAGGGTGCCGGCCAGCGGATGGGGGGCGTCCAGTGTCAAGACGAGGCGTATCCCGTCGGGCAGGGCTGCAGCGTCTTGTGCACCGGCGCTGGAGAGGGGGTTGCTCCAGGCGCCTCCGCGGTAGTAAAACAATTGCCATGCAGACAGTGCGGTGATGCTGACCTCTGCCGGACGGATGCTGCTGGCGTTGCCCGCAAGTGCATTGACGGTGCTCGCCTGTGCGCCTTGCGCCCACGCAGCCGCTGCGCCCCAGGCAGCCTGCCAGCTTTCGCGGGTGCTGACAGGGCCTGACTGCCAACGCAGCCAGACGGCCCGGCCCGCGCGTTCTGCCCGCGTCCAGGCCACCACATAAGCGCCATCGCCTTGTTGGGCGCTGCGGCGCGTCAGGCGCAGGGCCCGGCCGTCCCAGTCAAGGCTGCGGGTTTGAGGGATCTCTTGCAAGGCGTTGAGATCGGCAGTCCATTGGTTCAGGCCCGCCTCGGTGGTGAGCACCGCATCGTTGTGGCTGCGATTGCCCTCCATGGCACTTTGCATGCCCGCGAGGGCTTGCCACCCCATGGTGGTCATGAGCGCCATGACGGCGAGCGCCACCAAAAGTTCTATCAGGGTGAAACCAGCGCTTCTGGTGCCGTGGGACAGGCGTTGCATCAGTAGCGCCCCAAAACGGTGCTGAGTTGGAGCAGGGGGGCACCGTCTTTGGCTACCCGGGCTTCGACCCGTCGAAAGTTCGGGTTGGGTGTGGACTGCACCAGGAGCCGCAATTCGAAGGATTGGCCCGCCTGCGCGCACTCTTGGGTGCTGTCGCTCACATCCGGGAGCTGACCGCTCAGGCGGTATTGCACCAGGGCATTTTCAGCACAGAGCTGGGCCAGCACCCGACTGCTCTGGCGCTCGGTACTGCGGGTCATGGTGGCGCTGGCGCGCAGCCCGGCGATGAGCGTGACAGCCACAATAGCCAGTGCAACCAACACCTCGATCAGGGTAAAGCCCTGTGTGCTTTGCCACTGGCGACGGGCCCTCACGGCGCAGCTCCTGTGGGCTCAATGGGTGCTGCGTTGCGCACTTCAAATACCCGAAGCCCATCGGTGGTTACCCACCGGCTGGAGCCCGCAGCGTCGCCGTTGCTGAGGCGAATGGTTTGCGGGCCTATGACAGGCTCCGGGCCCAAGACAACCGGTGTGTCGCTGCGGGCCTGCAGGGTGGTGGAGTCCCAGCGCTGGGGCCGGGTTTTGATGCCATCGGTGAACTCAAATCCGCCGGGCGTGGCCCTCCACTGCAAGCTGACTTCGGTGGCGCGGGATTCTGCCCGTGCCGCTTCGAGAAGTGCGACCAGGCGCTGCGCCTCACGGTCGAGTTGGGTCTGGGTGCTGTCCCGCAAGGCGAATGCAACCGCGGCAGAGGCCATTCCGGTGATGGCCACCACAATCATCAACTCCAACAACGTAAAGCCACGCGACCGGGTGCGTGGGCCTGCAGGACTGGATGCGAGGCTAGTTGTTGATGTCGGCATCTTTTCCATCGCCGCCGGCTTGGCCATCCGCGCCGAAGGACATCACATCGACCTCGCTCTTCAGACCGGGGCTGATATAGAGGTAAGCCCGGTTCCAAGGGTCCATGGGCAGTTTGTCAATGTACGGGCGCCAGTTGGGCGGTATGACGCCGACTGTAGGTTTGGCAACCAGTGCCTGCAGGCCCTGCTCGGCTGAGGGAAATCGCTGGTTGTCGAGCTTGTAGAGCTTGAGCGCCTGGGTGAGGTTGGCAATGTCGGTTTTGGCGGCTGTGACCCGGGCGTCATCGGCGCGGTCCAGCACGTTCGGAACAATCAAGGCCGCCAATACGCCAATGATGACCAGCACGACCATCAACTCAATCAGGGTAAAGCCGCGTTGTGCTGCGCGGTACAAACGGATGTGTGGGCTCATGGGGGACTTCTGGTCAGCAAAGTGGAAAGGGGCCGGTCGGCGTCTTGGTCAATCATAATGCGGCCATGCCCTATCCCGCTTCTGTGTGGCCTCCTCGAATGGCGGCTTTGTTGTTGTCCACTTTGGCAGCATTGAGTGCTGTCTATTGGGGCCTGCATTGGCGCTTGCCCGCGCAACAGGCAATGGCTGGGGTGGCGGAGCCCGCAGAGCAGGCGTTGGACGTGGGTGCTGTGGCCCGTGGCTTGGGCGCTGCTCCCGAAGGAGTAGCCCAGCCCGCAGTGGTGGCAGCCCCTGCGGCAGAGGCCTCGCGGTTTGTGCTGCAAGGGGTGCTGGGCGGCGATCGTGCAGGCGCTGCCTTGATCGCGATTGACAACAAACCTGCCAAGCCGTTTGCACTAGGGGTTGAATTGGCCAGCGGCTGGCAACTCACCCGCGTGGCCGGGCGCACGGTGACGATCGGGCGCCAAGGGGCTGAGCTGGAATTGAGTTTGCCCCCGCTGGCGCTGCCCGCTAGTGCTAAAAAAGTGCCCTAGCCAGCATCCCGTATGCGCGGGCAGCTATCATTTTTGTAGAAACATCCGGTACACCGGGTTGTGGGTTTCTTCTACATACGGGTAGTTCAGGGTTTGTAGGAATTTTTCAAACGCCTTGTCGTCGGCCTCCGGCACTTGCAGCCCGACAAGGATGCGGCCGTAGTCGGCGCCTTGGTTGCGGTAGTGGAAGAGGCTGATGTTCCAGCCCGGGCGCATCAGGCTCAGGAACTTCATCAGCGCACCCGGCCGCTCGGGGAAGACAAACCGCAGCAGCCGCTCGTCTTGCGCCAAACTGGATATGCCGCCCACCATGTGGCGGATGTGCTCTTTGGCCAGCTCGTCGTGCGTCAAGTCCAAGGTCTTGAAGCCGTTTTTCTCAAAGTTCTTGGCCACCTTGGTGGATTCGCCCTTGCTCTGGGTAGTGAGGCCCACGAACACATGGGCCTTGGCCGCGTCGCTGATGCGGTAATTGAACTCGGTCACATTGCGTGTGCCGCCGGGTAGCTCGCCAATCAGCTCGCAAAAGCGCTTGAAGCTGCCGCGCTCTTCAGGAATGGTGACGGCGAACAATGCCTCCCGCTCTTCACCCACCTCAGCCCGCTCGGCCACAAAGCGCAGGCGGTCAAAATTCATGTTGGCGCCGCACAAGATGGCGGCATAGGTTTCGCCCTTGGTTTTGTGGGTGGCGACATATTGTTTGATCGCAGCTACCGCTAAAGCACCAGCGGGCTCCACGATGCTGCGGGTGTCTACAAAGATGTCCTTGATGGCGGCGCACACGGCGTCGGTGTCCACGGTCACATAGCCGTCGACCAAGTCATGGGCGATGCGGAAGGTTTCTTCGCCGACCAGCTTCACGGCAGTGCCGTCCGAGAACAGGCCCACATCAGGCAGCGTCACGCGCTCGTGCGCGCCCACCGACTGGATCATGGCGTTGGAGTCGTTCATCTGCACTCCGATGACCTTGACGCCGGGCGCCACCGCCTTGATGTAGTTCGCCACACCCGAGATCAGGCCGCCGCCGCCAATAGCCACAAACACCGCATCAATACCGGGGCCGGTTTTACTGCCGGTTTTGTGGCCGGACTTGGCAGCTTTGTCGGCACCCAAGGTCTGGACTTGGCGCATGATCTCCATGGCCACCGTGCCCTGGCCGGCAATCACATCCGGGTCGTCAAAGGGGTGCACAAAGGTCAGCCCCTCTTTCTTTTGCAGGGCCAGTGCATGGTCGTAGGCGTCGGAATAGCTTTCGCCAAAAAGCACCACTTCCCCGCCGAAGCCGCGCACCGCGTCGACCTTGAGCTGGGGTGTGGTGGTCGGCATCACGATGATGGCGCGAACGCCCATGCGACTGGCGGACAGGGCCACACCTTGGGCGTGGTTGCCGGCAGAGGCGCAAATGACGCCTTTGGCAATCTGCTCGGCAGGCATTTGGGCCATCTTGTTGTAGGCGCCACGCAGCTTGAAGCTGCGCACGGGCTGCTGGTCTTCGCGCTTGAACAACACCGTGTTATGCAGGCGTCGGCTGAGCGCGCGGGCGGGCTCTAGCGCCGTCTCGACCGCTACGTCGTACACACGGGCGGCGAGGATTTTCTTCAGGTAGTCGGCCGGGGTGAGCGGGGCAGGGGCTTTCTGGGCAGGGGCTGGGTTCTTGGTGCTCACAGGGCTACACTCCGGTGGGTGAGATAGGCAGTCATGGCGCTCCGCGCGGAGCGATTCGTGGCATTGTAGCGATGTAGAGATCAGCCCCGCGCGGGGCTTAGACAGGAAATACACCATGGAATGCACCGTAAGTTGGGCCGGCGGCCTCAATACCCGCTCAGGCATGGGCTTTGTGGCTGAGACCGGCAGCGGTCACACATTGATGATGGATGGCGCCCCCGATGCGGCCAAACCCGAAAACGGCGGCCAGAATCTGGCACCCCGTCCCTTGGAGACCGTGCTGGCAGGCACCGGTGGATGCACTGCCTATGACGTGGTACTCATCCTCAAGCGCGGCCGCCATGATGTGCAGGGCTGCACCGTGAAGCTGACCGCCGAGCGCGCCGAAGTGGATCCCAAGGTGTTTACCAAGATCCACATGCAATTCACCGTGACAGGCAAAGGAATCCCTGCCAGCGCGGTGGAGCGCGCCATTGCCATGAGCCACGACAAGTACTGCTCGGCCAGCATCATGCTGGCCAAAACAGCTGAGATCACTACGGGCTTTGACCTGATCGAGGTGTGATGTGGGGTGTCGCTGTGGGGGGGCGCGTCTAAATCCGCGCGGCGACAGTCGTCATCACTTTGGCCGCAGCGTGCATGAGCGACTTGACCGGAGCGGGTAAGTCAGCAGCTCCTGCGGCTTGTGCTTCGTCAGCATGGCGGAGCTCATCGGCTTGCATCTGCGAAACGATGGCCCGTGACGCCTGATCCCCCGCAGGGAGCCGGTCCAAGTGGCCCTTTAGATGGGCTCCCACCTGTCGTTCGGTTTCCACCACAAAACCCAGACTCAGCGCGTCACCCATCCGACCGGCAAGCAAACCAAGACCGAATGCCCCTGCGTACCACAAGGGGTTAAGTAGGGACGGGCGTGCACCCAGATCATTCAAGCGCTCTGCGGTCCACGCCAGATGGTCAGTCTCTTCTTTGCAAGCTTCGGTGAAATGTGCCCGAAGTTGTGGGTTGGGTGTGGCCAACGCTTGAGCCGTGTAGAGGGCTTGTGCGCAGATCTCACCTACGTGGTTGACCCGCATCAGCCCAGCTGACATGCGCCTTTCGGCGTCATTGAGGTGCGTGGGGGCAGCGAGCGCAACAGGGCACGGCTGCGATGCGTGCGGCGCGGCAAACAGAGTGCGCAAGGCGGTGTCGGCGGCGTGAATAAGGGCGTCCATGGGCAGGCAGTGCTTTCTGGTAAATGTTGTATCGAGACAACGACAGATACTAAATCAAGCCCGGAATAACCCGTTGTCACGACATTGGGCGGTACCTCTGATGTAATCTAAGCATCTCCTTCATCGAGGAGGTCAACAATCTGGCCACCGAGTGGTGCGTGATTCTTGTTTAACTTTGGAGCCTTCCCTTATGAAAAAAACTCTCATTGCATTGGCAGTCTTGTCCGCCACCAGCGCATTCGCGCAAGTCACCATGACTGGTGTGGTTCGCGCCGGTTTCCAGAAATCCAACGCAACTGCTAACCCTACTGGCTTGGCTTTGACCGACGTTACCGTCAACCTCGCAGCAGCTGAAGATCTGGGCGGTGGCATGAAAGCCAGCACTGGCGTGACATTCGACCAAAGCAGCGGTTCTTTCGGAAACGCCCTCAATCGCCGTAACACCAACGTGCAGTTGCAAGGCGGTTTCGGTTTGGTTCGTTTTGACCAGACCCGTTCTACAGACCTGATCACACGTGCTTGGGTTGCTCCTTCCAACCTTGACCAAGGTATCTACGACGGATCGGGCATTGTTAACCGCGGGGCAGTTGATGTGTTGACATACGGCATGGCCTTTGGTCCTGTAACCGCCAGCATTCAGTACGCAGAAGCAGGCACCGCCGGCACGGCAACACCCACTCTGACAACAACCGTGTTGAACGTGGGCTATGCAAACGGCCCCTTGGCTGCTGGCTTCGCAATCAAGAACGGCAGCGGTGCCGCCACTGCCACCTTCGCTCGCACTGTCAACAACGAAGCTTTCGTGACCTATGACTTCGGCGTTGCCAAAGTTGGTTTGGGCTGGGATGGTGCAGCTGCAGCCGCTTCTAGCGCTGTGAACGACGCATCTGCCGTGGCATTCGGCGTGTCCGTGCCCGTGACTTCTGCGCTGACTTTGGGTGCTAACTACGCTAGCCGCGACGTGAATAACACTTCCGAGTTCGCTGCAAACTACGCACTGAGCAAGCGTACCGTGTTCAACGCTAGCTATGGCCGTCAAACCGCCAAAGAAAACGCCACTACTACTGCAGACCAGTTCCGCATTTCTTTGGCTCACAACTTCTGATCGGACGAGCGCCTTGTGCGCTCTTGTCTGTGAAGACCAAAACCCGCCCTCTGTGGCGGGTTTTTTTATGCGGTGTCTCTGCGGGTGAGTTGCTGTAAATCGGGCTGGTTCAGGAGGCTCGATATGCTGACACCAGAAGTGTTGTTTATAGGCCGCAAGTTGTCATGTAATTGGCATGTAACTGTGAGAGATGCCTAACTTTCCGTAGGCATTCCCTACAATCAAATTTGCCTTGTTGGCTATTCAGGTTCCGAGTGAACATGTGACGTTTGTCCTGTTAGGTCGGAATTTTTTTATTTCTTCTGGAGTAATTTATGCGTTCACAATTCAAATTGGCCCTGATTGCTGGTGCCTGCTTGGTGGCTACTGCTGCTTCTGCACAAGTGACATTCAATGCAAACTACGAAAACGACACCACATACATCGATAAAAAGCCAGCTACCACCACTAACGGCGGCCGTCTGGAATTGAACGCTGGCGCTACTGCTAAAAACGGCAGCAACTTCGTGACTGCTAAGGGCACTGCTTTGTTGAAGCAAGACGGCACCACCGGCATCGATGATGCTTGGATCCAAGCTGGTTCCGCTGCTGCTGACGTCAAAATCGGTCGTTTCGAAGCTGTTGACTTGTTCCCCCTGGGTCAAGACACATTGGTTGAAAAAGTGGGCGGCGTGAGCGGCTACACAGCCAACGCATTGCGCGGTCGTGAAACATCCACCGGCGTCAAGACTAACCCCTTGCATGCTGCGATTGGCTTGAACGCCGGCGCCGTTCGCGCTGAGTTGGGCCTGTTTGCTGCAACTGGTACTGCTGGTGCGTCCGAAGTCTACGGCATCCGTCCTACACTGGTGTACTCCGCTGGTGCTTTGACACTGCGCGCTGGCTTTGAAAACATCAAGAGCACTACCGCTGCTGACCAAAACGGTTACGGTTTGTCTTTGGGTTACGCTCTGTCTTCCAGCAGCAGCCTGAACGCTAACTACGCTAACAACAGCGACTCCAAGAACTCTTCCTTCGGCGTGAACGGCCAGTTCGGTGGCTTGGGCTTGGGTCTGATCCAAGACAAGAACAACACAAACTCTGTGACTACCTTCTACGCTTCCTACGCTATGCCTTTGTTGGGCGTGAAGGGTGCAACATTGACTCCCGCTCTGAGCAACTCCTCTACCGACCAAGCTGGCGTGTCTTCTGTGACCGCTCTGCGCGCTCGCATCAACTACGCTTTCTAATCTGTTTCCAACAGTTTAGTCAGCAAAAAGCCCGCTTCGGCGGGTTTTTTTTCGTCTGGGCTAATGGGCTTTCTCAGGGTGCTTAGGCGTATCGCTTATTCCTCAAGTTGTGCTTCATCTCGCTAAGCAAAGGCTGCAATTTCCCACCGCCTATGCGCAGTGCTACGCAAGTGGCCAGAATATCAATGATCATCAGGTGTAAGAGACGCGAAACCATCGGGCTGTAGCGGTCGAAACCTTCGGGGTGGTCTGCACTTAGGTGGATGTGGCCGGCACTAGCCAGCGGCGATCCGCTGGCGGTGATGACGATCGTAGTGGCGCCGTTCTTGCGGGCAATGTCGCAGGCATCCATTAGGTCACGGGTGCGGCCCGAGTTGCTGATGACCACCACGCAATCGCCGGCGCCCAAGATGGACGCGCTCATGACTTGCATGTGTCCATCGCTGTAGGCAGTGGTATTGATGCCCAAGCGAAAGAACTTGTGTTGGGCATCCTGGGCCACGATGCCCGAGTTACCCACGCCAAAGAACTGTATCTGCCGGCCCGCGTTGTAGGCGTCGACCAGCGCTACCACGGCCTTTTCGATCGCCATCGTGGAGGCGTCGTTGCGGTAGCGCAAGAAGGCGGCCACGGTGTTGTCAATGACCTTCACCATGACGTCGCCGGTCTTGTCGTCGGCATCCACGCTGCGGTGAATGAAGGGGACGCCTTCGTTCACCGTGCCTGCAAGCTTGAGCTTGAAGTCGGACAGCCCGTCGTAGCCCACACTGCGGCAAAAGCGCACCACCGTAGGTTTGCTGACATGAGCGCGATCGGCCAATTCGCTAACAGGCAGCTTGGCAAAAGCGCGGGGGTCAGCGAGGCAGAGCTTGCCCACCCGCTGTTCGGCAGGCGCTAATGAGGGCAGAGAGGCTTTGATGCGGTCCAACATAGTGTTTTAGCTTTCTTCGCTCCAGCAGAAGCCGTCGCGGGCAATCATGGCGCTGGATGCGCTAGGGCCCCAAGTGCCGGCCGCATACAAGCGTGGGCCTGTGGTGTCTGCGGTCCAATGCTCAAGCATGGGTTCTACCCAACGCCAGGCCTCCTCTTGCTCATCGCTGCGCACAAACAGGTTCAAACGCCCGTCGATCACGTCCAAGAGCAGGCGCTCGTAAGCTCCCACCCGCTCGGAGCCGAAGCGCTTGTCAAAATCGAGGTCCAGTTGCACCGGTGCCAGCGTTTGCGAAGCACTGCTGCGGGATTGCCGATTTTCCTGGCCCTGGGCCAGCAAGTGCAACTCCAAACCGTCCTTGGGTTGCAGGTTGATCACCAAGCGGTTGCCCACGCCCTCGTTGGAGTTGAAGATGGCGTGCGGAGTGGGACGGAAGTTGATCACAATGCGGGCATCACGGCCGGACAAGCGTTTGCCGGTGCGAATATAGAAAGGCACACCGGCCCAGCGCCAATTGGCTATCTCGGTGCGCAGTGCCACAAAGGTCTCGGTGTTACTTTGTGGGCTCACGCCGGTCTCTTCGCGGTAGCCGGGTACCTTCACACCACCGCTGGTGCCTGCGGAGTACTGTCCGCGCACCACGTCTTGCTTGAGGGTTTCAGCAGTCCAGGGTTTGAGAGAGCGCAGGACCTTGAGCTTCTCATCGCGAATGGCGTCGGCGCCCGCGTTGATGGGCGGCTCCATGGCGATGGCGCACAGCAGTTGCAGCGCATGGTTTTGCACCATGTCGCGCAGGGCACCTGTGGTCTCGTAAAACGCGCCACGGCTCTCCACGCCCAAATCTTCGGCGATGGTGATCTGGATGTTGGCAATATGCTCGCGGCGCCACAAAGGCTCGAACAGTGCATTGCCAAAGCGCATCGCAAACAGGTTTTGTACCGAAGGCTTGCCCAGATAGTGGTCGATGCGGTAGACCTGTTCTTCGGCAAAGAAGCGCCGCACAGTGGCGTTGATGGCACGGTTGGATGCCAAGTCATGCCCCAGCGGCTTCTCCAGCACCACGCGCGTTTTGGGCGTGTTGAGCCCGCTAGCGGCTAATTGCTCGCACACATTGGTGAACAAGCTGGGGGCGGTGGCGACATACATCACTACGCTGTCAGCGTTGCGGGCGTTCAGGGTCTCAGCCAAGCGGGCATAGTCCTCCGCCTTGGACAAGTCCATACGCACAAACTCGAGGATCGCAGCGAACCGCGCAAACTCCTCGGCACTTGGGCGTTTGGCCAGCTCCACCTTTTCGAAGCGGGATTGAATGAGCGCACGGTATTGGTCATGGCTCAAGTCATCGCGGCCAACCCCGATAATGCGTCCACCCTCCGGCAAGGTGCCGTGGCGGAACGCCTGAAACAATGCGGGCATGAGTTTGCGCCAGGCCAAATCGCCGGTGCCGCCGAACATGACTAAATCAAAGCTCATAAGACAAGTGGTACGTTTAGTAGTTACATAAAAGCTGACGTTGTAATGTAACTTTGTTTCATTGATAATTCAAGGCGAGAAACTGCAACTTTCTGCGCGTTTACCCTAAGTTTTTTAACCTGCGGCTCTGCCGTCTGCATCCCATGAACCAACTCGACGCCCTCAAACAATTCACCACCGTCGTAGCCGACACTGGCGATTTCAAACAACTAGACGAGTTCAAGCCCCAGGACGCGACCACCAACCCGTCGCTGATCCTCAAGGCCGTGCAAAAGGCGGACTATGCGCCGCTGGTGAAAGACACGGTCAACCAGTTCCGTGGCCGTGCCATGGACGAGATCGTGGACCGCCTGTTGGTGCGTTTTGGTTGCGAAATTTTGTCCATCATTCCTGGCCGTGTATCGACCGAGGTGGACGCGCGCCTGAGCTTTGACACTGCGGCAACCGTGGCCCGTGGCGAGCGTCTGATCGAGCTGTACCAAGCGCAGGGCATTCACGCAGACCGCATTCTGATTAAAGTGGCCTCCACGTGGGAAGGCATCAAGGCGGCGGAGCAGTTGGAGCGTAAAGGTATCCGCACCAACTTGACCCTGTTGTTCGCGTTCTGCCAAGCTGTGGCGTGTGGCGAAGCCAAGGTGCAACTCATTTCACCGTTTGTCGGCCGTATTTACGACTGGTACAAAAAGAACGCCGGCGCGGCTTGGGTTGAGGCTGACAACGCGGAGCTGAATGACCCCGGCGTCAAGTCCGTGGCTCAAATTTACGCCTATTACAAAAAGTTCGGTATCGCCACCGAAGTCATGGGCGCCAGCTTCCGCAACGTGGGTCAGATTACTGCACTGGCCGGTTGCGATTTGCTCACCATCAGCCCCGATTTGCTGGCCCAGATGGCAGCGTCTGAAGTGCCTGTAGCCCGTCACCTGAATGCCGATGCCGCCAAGACGGCCGACATCGAACACGTCAGCTATGACGAAGCTAGTTTCCGCTTGGCGCTGAACAACGACGCCATGGCCACTGAAAAGTTGGCAGAGGGCATCCGTGCGTTCTGCGTGGACGCGGTCAAACTCGAGCAGCTCTTGCTGGCCGCTTAAGCGCACCGAGGACTCGCGAACATGGCACGTACCCGTTGTGACCGCACGCCCGCTTGGGCCCAATTGCAGGCTGCGTATGCAGCGACCGGCCAAGCGCTGGATGTGCGCCAAGCCTTTGAGGCCGACGCCCAGCGCTTTAGCCGTTTGAGCCAAGAGGCGCCTTATGTGTTTGCGGACTTGTCCAAAAACCGTATCGACGTCAGCACCGAAGCACTGCTGATGGATCTGGCCCGCCAAAGCGGCCTGCCCGAGCACCGCGATGCCATGTTCGCCGGCCAAAAAATCAACCACACCGAGCAGCGCGAGGTGTGGCACGTTTTGTTGCGAAATCCGCCCTCGGCCCACGTGCAGTATGCGGGAGTAGCTACTGATTTTGTAGCGCAGGAGCAGGCCAAGGTGCACACCACTTTGGCAGCCATGCTGGCCTATGCGGAGCAGGTGCGCGCCGATGCGGCCATTACCGATGTGGTGAACATCGGCATTGGCGGCTCTGACCTCGGCCCGCAAATGGCGGTGTTGGCGCTGGATGCTTTTGCCACCAGCGGCAAACACCTGCATTTTGTGAGCAATGTGGATGGCCACGAGTTGGCTGCCAAGCTGCCCCACTTGAAGCCCGAAAACACCGTCTTCCTGATCGCCAGCAAGACCTTCACCACCATCGAGACCATGACCAATGCCGCCTCGGCCAAGGCCTGGTTTTTGGCGCAGGGCGGTATTGATGTTGCACGCCACTTCGCGGCGCTGACGACCAATGTGGCCGCCGCCAATGCGTTTGGCATCACCACCACCTTCGGTTTTTGGGATTGGGTGGGTGGGCGCTACTCCATGTGGTCGGCCATTGGCTTGCCAATAGCGATTGCCATCGGCGCCCAAGGCTTTCGCGATTTTCTCGCGGGTGCCCACGCCATGGACGAACATTTCCGTACTGCGCCGCTGGAGAGCAACCTGCCGGTGCGCCTGGGACTGCTGGACGTGTGGTACCGCAACTTCCACGGCTTCACAAGCCGCAGCATTGCGCCGTACCACAGCGATCTGCGCCGTTTGCCGGCCTACTTGCAGCAACTTGAGATGGAGAGCAATGGCAAGCGGGTGGATGCATCCGGCGAGGCCTTGCCGTTTGGAACCTGCCCGGTGCTGTGGGGTGAGCCCGGCACCAACGGCCAACACGCTTACTTCCAGATGCTGCACCAGGGGACCGATGTGGTGCCGGTGGAGTTCATCGCGGTCAAAAAGCCACGCCATGAACTCAAGGGCCACCACCCCATGCTGCTTGCCAACGTGCTGGCGCAGGCGCAGGCGCTGATGCAAGGCAAGACCGATGCGGGTGGCCACAAGCACTTCACGGGCAATCGTCCCAGCACGTTTTTGCTACTGGAAGAGCTAACGCCCGCGGCATTGGGCGCGCTGATTGCCCTGCAGGAACACCGTGTGTTTGTGAGCGGTAGCTTGTGGGGCATCAACAGCTTCGACCAGTGGGGCGTGGAGCTGGGCAAAGTGTTGGCCAAAGACATCGAACCCCGCTTACAGAGCGGCGATGCCACAGGTTTGAATGCTTCGACCGCCGGTCTTCTGGCGCGCCTGCGAGCCTGAGTTTCGCCGGCCGTGAGCCTGTCGCAGGCTTTGGGCACTGTATGCAGCACACGCCCGGGCACACCTCGGGCGACGGCATCACGCTATGGATAATCCTATTTCCATAGCGGACTTGAGGCACCTGGAGTGCACTTTCGAGTTGCGTTTGAGACTATCTGGTCCTTATTCATACTCTGGAGGCTTTTATGGTGACTCGGCGCGATTTCTTTGTCGGTGGCGGTGCGGCGGTAGCGGCCTATGCGGCAGGTTCTTTTTTGCCCTTGGGCGCCCAATCGGCCCCCAACTTCGGCGCACCCAGTGTGGTGCAGGTGGGTTTCCGTAAGCAAAAGATTGGCGACTTTGAAGTCATCGCCCTGAACGATGGGGTTACCCGCCGCCCTCTGGCAGCGGAATTTGTGCGCAACGCCCCATTGGCTGAAGTGCAAGAGCTACTGAAGTCGCAGAATCTGCCCACTGAATATCTGGACGTGCCCTACACCGCCTTCTTGGTGATCGCGGGTAACCGCAAAGTGCTGCTCGATACCGGTTTCTCCGACAACGGCGGACCCACTACAGGCCGGCTGGTCGCCAATCTGAATGCCGCGGGCTACAAGGTGGAAGACATTGACACCGTGATCCTGAGCCACTTTCATGGCGATCACATTTTGGGCGTGCGCAACAAGGCGGGCCAGTTGGTGTACCCCAATGCCAAGATCATGGTGCCTGCGGTGGAGCACGCGTTCTGGATGGATGACGCCCGCATGGCCGCCGCACCCGACGCCATGAAAGGCGCATTCCAGACCGTGCGCCGCATGTTGGGCGGCCTGAACGAGAGCCAGATGGTGAAGTTTGATGCCGGCACCGAAATTGTGCCCGGCATCAAGAGCGTGGCGGCTTACGGCCACACCCCCGGCCACACGCTGTTCATGGTGGAAAGCAAGGGTGAAAAGTTCGCTTATGTGGCCGACATCACCAACGTGCCGCAGCTGTTTGCCCGCAACCCTGATTGGGCGGTGCAGTTCGACATGAACGCTGAAGAAGCCCGCGTGGCACGCCGCAAGGTGTTTGACATGATCGTGAACGACAAGGTCATGGCAGGCGGCTTCCACTTCCCGTTCCCGGCGTTTGGCCGCGTCGAGAAGCTGGGCAATGGTTTCGAATTCAAGCCGGTAGCTTGATAGTCTGATCGACCGTAGATTGCTGCAGTAGCGGATTTTTTGAGCCGTACCCGGCCCCGCCAGCGCTATGCTGGCGGGGCTTCTTTATTTGGAACCTTCAAGCTATGAATGTGGTGTTTGACTTTGGCGCTGTGCTGTTTACCTGGCGCCCGGTAGATTTGATGATGGAGTGCTTTCCCCAGCGAGCCGCGACCCGTGCCGAGGCAGGGCACCTGGCGCACGAGGTATTCGGCCATCAAGAGTGGCAAGCCTTTGACCGGGGCACGATCGCCATGGGAGATGTGGTGGCCCAAGTGGCACAGCGCGTGGGTTTGGATGCGACGGTGCTGGGCACGCTGGTCGAGAGCATCGGCGAGCGGCTGATGCCCATGCCGGAGTCGGTAACGCTGTTCGAGCGTTTGGTGGCCTTGCGCGCGCAACGCGCCGCCCGTGGGGGCGAGCCTGTGCGGCTCTACTACCTCTCCAACATGCCAGTGCCGTATGCCCGCACGCTGGAGCACATGAACGCATTTCTGCAAGACTTTGACGGTGGCATCTTCTCGGGTGACGAACTGCTCATCAAACCCGAGCCCGCCATCTACCAATGCCTGCAAAAGCGCTACGCCCTAGAGCCCGCCAAGACGGTCTTTCTGGACGACCTGCTCCCCAACATCCAGGCCGCGCAGGCCGAAGGCTGGCACGGCATCCACTTCCACAGCGCGCAACAAGCCACCCAAGCGCTGCAAGCCCTTGGTTTAAGCGAAATCAGCCTCTAGCGCTTATGGAGTAAGCGCGAGTAGCTATCAAAAGCATAGTAAACAAGACGTTAAAAAAGCCCAGCAAGGCAGAACCGAGCGGGGCTTTTTATTAGGTTTGCAGTCGAGAGCAATAACGCCACATCGACGCAGCATGAGGTGCTAGGCCAAGGCGCAAGGGCGCAGACAGTACCTACGGTACGGCAAGCCCTTGCAACGCCGGCATGGCGCCTCAGGCAAGGAGCAATTACATGCCCATGCCGCCCATGCCGCCCATGCCACCCATATCAGGCATACCGCCACCAGCAGCTTCTTCCTTAGGAGCTTCAGACACCATGCACTCGGTCGTCAGCATCAAGCTAGCCACAGATGCTGCGTTCTGCAGAGCAGTACGTGTCACCTTGGTGGGGTCCAGAATACCCATTTCGATCATGTCGCCGTAGGTGTCGTTGGCTGCGTTGAAGCCGTAGTTGCCCTTGCCGGCCAACACCGCGTTCACCACGACAGAGGCTTCGCCGCCTGCGTTGTAAACGATCTCGCGCAGAGGCGCTTCAATGGCCTTCAACACCAGCTTGATACCGGCGTCTTGGTCAGCGTTGTCACCCTTGATGGTGCCAGCAGACTGCTTGGCGCGCAGCAGAGCCACGCCGCCGCCAGCCACAATGCCTTCTTCCACCGCAGCGCGGGTAGCGTGCAGGGCGTCTTCAACGCGGGCTTTCTTTTCCTTCATTTCGACTTCGGTAGCAGCGCCCACCTTGATCACGGCAACACCGCCAGCCAACTTGGCCACGCGCTCTTGCAGCTTTTCACGGTCGTAGTCGGAGGTGGCTTCTTCGATTTGCACGCGAACTTGCTTCACGCGGGCTTCGATGTCAGCAGCAGCGCCAGCACCGTCGATGATGATGGTGTTTTCCTTGCCCACTTCGACGCGCTTGGCAGAGCCCAGGTCGGCCAAGGTCACTTTTTCCAGGGTCAGGCCCACTTCTTCAGCGATCACCTTGCCGCCGGTCAGGATGGCGATGTCTTCCAACATGGCCTTGCGACGGTCACCGAAGCCAGGAGCCTTCACAGCCACCACCTTCAGGATGCCGCGGATGGTGTTCACCACCAAAGTTGCCAGGGCTTCGCCATCGACATCTTCAGCAATGATCAACAAAGGACGGCCAGCCTTGGCGACTTGTTCCAGGGTAGGCAGCAGGTCACGGATGTTGCTGATCTTCTTGTCGAACAACAGAACAAACGGGTTGTCCAGCAAAGCAGCTTGCTTTTCGGGGTTGTTGATGAAGTAAGGGGACAGGTAGCCGCGGTCGAACTGCATGCCTTCGACGACGTCGAGTTCGTTTTGCAGGGACTTGCCGTCTTCCACAGTGATCACGCCTTCTTTGCCCACTTTGTCCATCGCGTTGGCGATGATGTCGCCAATGGATGCGTCAGAGTTGGCGGAAATGGAGCCGACTTGGGCGATTTCCTTGGAAGTGGTGGTGGGCTTGGAAGCCTTCTTCAGCTCTTCGATCAGAGCAGTCACTGCCTTGTCGATACCGCGCTTCAGGTCCATCGGGTTCATGCCGGCGGCCACGTACTTCATGCCTTCGCGAACGATGGCTTGAGCCAACACGGTAGCGGTAGTAGTACCGTCACCTGCGTTGTCAGAAGTCTTGGAAGCGACTTCCTTGACCATCTGCGCGCCCATGTTTTGCAGCTTGTCTTTGAGTTCGATTTCCTTGGCCACGGACACACCGTCCTTGGTCACGGTAGGGGCGCCGAAAGAGCGCTCCAACACCACGTTACGACCCTTAGGGCCCAGTGTCACTTTGACCGCGTTGGCCAAAATGTTCACGCCTTCAACCATGCGTGCGCGGGCTTCGCCGCCGAAAATTACGTCTTTTGCTGCCATGTTATGACTCCAAATTTAAGTGAAATATGCCGCTAGCCCGCATGAAGCATGCGCTACTAGCTATTAAATTGATAGCGTCGTGAATTACTTCTCGACCACTGCGAACAGGTCGTCTTCTTTCATGACCAGCAGCTCGTCGCCGTTGACCTTGACGGTCTGGCCGGAGTACTTGCCGAACAACACGCGGTCGCCAACTTTCACGGTCAGGGCCTTGGTTTCGCCCTTGTCGTTGGTCTTGCCGGGGCCGACAGCCAACACTTCACCTTGGTCGGGCTTCTCAGCTGCGTTGTCAGGGATGTAGATGCCGGAAGCAGTCTTAGTTTCGGTTTCGACGCGCTTAACAATCACGCGATCTGCCAAAGGACGCAGGTTCATAAGAAATCTCCTAAAAAGGGAAACAAGAAACACCAGGGGCCACCCACTTGGGCCAGCTCCTGAGAACTCACGCGGCTGATGCTGTTAGCACTCAAGACCGACGAGTGCTAATGATAAAGCCTTTTGACTTGATTTCAAGAGTCCCGCCACTTGCGAGGGCGTTACGGAAGAACCGCACGTTTGCATTCCCGTGCCAACAGCGCTCGCGTGCAGGGCTGCGGCTTACACTTGTTTGTGGCTTGGACTGCCCATCAGGGGCCACCTAGAGTCTGGTTTTCAGCAAGGACGGGTATGAGCGAACATTTCGATGTGCTGATCGTTGGCGCCGGTATTTCCGGTATCGGTATGGCGTGCCATTTGCAAAAGGACTCGCCGGGCAAGCGCTACGCCATCCTGGAGCGGCGCAGCGCTATCGGGGGCACCTGGGATTTGTTTCGCTACCCCGGTGTGCGCTCCGACTCCGATATGTTTTCTTTTGCTTACGCGTTTCGGCCGTGGATGTCGCCTAAGGTGCTGTCTGAAGGCCGACTGGTGCGCGAGTACGTCAAGGAGACTGCTGAGGAATATGGCGTGGACCGCCATATCCGCTTTGGGCTGAAGATCGTCAAGGCCGATTGGTCCAGCGAGCACAACCTCTGGACGATCACGGCCCTGCAAGAACCCACAGGTGAAACCAGCTGCTACACCTGTCACTTTTTTGTGAGTTGCACCGGCTACTATGACTACGACCAAGGGCACATGCCGGGGTTTGCTGGTATTGATCGTTTCAGGGGGCAAGTCATCCACCCGCAGTTTTGGCCCGAAAACCTGGACTACCGGGGTAAGCGGGTGGTGGTGATTGGCAGCGGCGCTACGGCGGTCACGATTGTTCCAGCCATGGTGGCCCAAGCTGCGCACGTCACTATGTTGCAGCGCACACCGACCTATTACTTCATCGCACCCACACTTGAAACGGCGATTGCAATGCTGGGGCGTTTCCTGCCTGCGCGCTGGATTTATGGGGCCTTGCGTAGTGCCTATATCGCTTTGCAGCGTGCGCTCTACAAGGGCGCCAAGCGCTGGCCCGATGCCATGCGAAAGTTCATGTTGCGCCCCATCCAGAAAATGCTGGGGGACTCCGTGGACATGCGCCACTTCACACCCAGCTACAACCCGTGGGACCAGCGCATGTGTGTGGTGCCCGATGGCGACTTGTTCAAGGCCATCAAGTCGGGCAAGGCGACTATCGTCACCGACGAAATAGCCACGTTTACCGAGCGTGGCATTCTGCTCAAGTCCGGCGAAACACTGGATGCGGACATCGTGGTGACTGCCACCGGCATACGCCTCAAGACCTTCGGCGGCATGGACATCACCCTGGACGGCGCACCAGTGGCGACCCACCAGCTGCTGAGTTACCGCGCGGTGTTGATGCAAGACCTGCCCAACATGGCCTTCATTTTTGGCTACACCAATGCCTCGTGGACGCTCAAGGCGGACATCGCTTCGCGCTATGTGTGCCGGCTGCTCAATTACATGGATAGCAAGGGCATTGCACGTGCAACGCCCCGGGCTCCCGCCGGACAACTGGGCGAGGGCAATGTGATGAGTTCACTCACGTCGGGCTATGTCTTGCGGGATATGAACGAACTGCCGCGCCAGGGCCGTAGCGGCCCGTGGCGGGTCACCCACGCTTACGAAGTGGACAAAACCTTGCTACTCAACGAGCCAATTGACGACGGTGCGTTGGAGTTCGTGCCACGGGGTTAGGCCGATAGCGCGCGTGCAAACTTCAGGAAATCGTGGGCGGTTTGGGCGGGTGCTTCCAGCATCGGCAGGTGCCCGATGCCCTGCATCACGATGGTTTGGTGGCGCGTAAACAGCCGCTCCTGGGTCTGGGCAGCTGCCGGGTTCAAGATGGAATCCTCCGCGCCCCACACAATGAGTGCAGGTGTGGGCAGGGCCGAATACTGGGTTTCGAGCATCGGCGAGTGGTGGCTGAGGTCTTTGAAAATCTCGCTATGCAGCGGGTAGTCTGTAACGGCGCGAGCGCCCAGGGTGCGCTTCAAAAAGCCAGGAAAGTAGGGCGGACGCGCCATGGTGGCGCGGATCAACCTGGTCACATCGGCTTGGCTCCGGAGCAGCAAGGGAGATTCGCCGGTGGCGCGGTAGTGATGCAGCATGGGGGAGTCGTGCGCGGCTGCGGTACCGGCGGCATCCAGTAGCCAGAGCGCTTTGACCTGTTCGGGGTAGCGCGCAGCATATTCGCAGGCAATGAAACCGCCCATCGAGTTTCCACCGAGCACCATTTTTTGCACACCCAAGGCTTTGAGGAACGCATGCAAGCGCTCCACCTGGTCGGCCATGCGGTACCGCGCAGCAGGGTCGCGGGTTGCATCGCCAAAGCCCGGCAGGTCAGGCTGTATCACCCGAAAGTGCGGTGTTAAAAACCGCGCCATGAGCGTGAAATTGTCTTTGTCGCCCCCGAAACCGTGCACGAGCACCAGCACCTCGCCGTGCCCGCCTTCCAGGTAAGGCATGTCAAAGCCCGGTATGGCCTGCGACTTCCGGACCAGACCACTGCGCTTGCGCTCCAACCCCAGTCCCCAACGAGATGCGCTATCGGGCTTCCATTGGATAAACACCCACACGCATAGGACGATCAGTACCAGTGTGTAAAGAAGCGTCATGTGCAGACCCTCGAGCAGCATCAAACCTTGACGCTGGTCCGCAGCAAGGCCGTTCTCAATTCGCGGTTCGCGGGCAGGGAGACATCCACGCCTTGTACCGCCAAGTCAAACGGTGAGCCCGGTTGGATGCAGCTCGGGAGCAACTTTTTGGTCGGGGTCGTATTGGGGTGTTTGCCACCTGCGGCACACATGCGCACGGAAAAGCCAAATTCGTCGAGCACTCCCTTTGCGTACAGCTCCGCTAACTGCTGAAACGACACGAAGGTGGAGCGTTTCACTTCTTTGGCCCCGGGCTCGCGGATATTGCGAACGATCTCAAACTTGCCGAGTGAGTCTCGTTGCGTGTTCGTAAAGGGATGCACCAAAATCGTCACACGTGGGCCACCCTTGGCGGCCGTGAGAATGTGTTCGGCGCTGATATCTGTGAGCAGCATGTTCTTTCCTTGTGGGCACGGACTTTAACTGAACCGATGAAGCGCGCAGCGACCCTGTATTTGGTGGCAATTTCTCCAAGTCGCCCCCAATGCGGCATGATCGAGGGCTTTTTTGCACGACTTTCCGACTATTTCCATGACCGAATCCTTGCCCCAGCCAACGGAAGCGCCTGCTGCCGAATCACCAGCAGCCTCCAAGGTGCGCCCCGCCAAATCTGATGTGTTGCCGGTGCTCGACAAAATGGCTGCCCTGTATCCCCACTTGTTCGGTGCCGTCTTCAGGCCCATGAAGCGAGGTATTTTTCAGGAGTTACTCGACAAGCACCCCGCCGAGTTTGAACCGGTCAGCCTGAAGGCGGCGCTGTCTATGCATGCGCGGTCGCTGCGCTACTTGACTGCAGTCGCATCCGGCGAGCAGCGTCACGACTTGCAAGGCCAGCCGGTTGAGCCGATGGCGCCTGAGCATGTGTACCAAGCGTTGCTGGAAGTGTTTCGCCGTCGCCAGTCCCGCACCCAGGAAGACTTGCGCCCTAAGCTGGTGCAGCGGGTGGTAGCTGCGTGGGAGGCCTCTGGCCTCACGCCCCAGGCCTACCGCGAGCTGCTGAGCGGGCGCGACGAAGCGGCCAACGCAGTGCTCGACGAGGCACTGGTAGAGGCCGAAGCGCGTGCTGCCAAAGCCGAGGCTTTGCGCGCTGCATTCAACGCCAGCGGCGCCAGTGTGGATGCTTTTGCCGATATGTACGGCCTGGACCCGCGCGCAGTGGCCCGCTTGTTGCGTCGTCCGGCTGCCTAGGCACCGGCCTGAGTCGCTGCATCTTGCACAGAGGGGGGGCGAGAGTGCCTCTCTATCAGAGGCCTACCGTGGGCCGCATTTGTGCCGGGTGCAGGTAGCGCCAGCGCCCGATCCAGCAAGCAAGCAGCAGGGTGGCCAAGCCGGCCAGGCTGACCCACGCCATCGGGGTTGACCAAGCGCCACCATAGGCTCCGAACATGGCGGCCTTAATCGCCTGAATCGTCCATGTCATCGGCATCCACGGGCTGATGACCTCATACAGGCCGCCACTCAGCTCCACCGGCAACACGCCGCCAGAGGCGGACAGCTGCACGGCCAGAAACACCATGGCAAACACCTTGCCGGCGTCACCCATGGTGCGCGACAAAAACAGTACGATCATCAAAAACGACATGCCCGCCACTCCGAGGCAGGTTGCAAAAGCCGCGATGTTGTGCACTGGTACATGCAGCCCCCATGTCACGGTTGTACCCAACAGCGCCGCCTGCAGTGCCACCACGAGGATGGGCACGCTGACCTTGCCTATGAATTTTGCTGGCGGCGAGAATTTTTTCGCATGCCGAGGCAACACCCGGATGTGAATCAAAAACGCGGCCACACCAGCACCCAACCACAGGGCGGCAGGAATGACGTTGGGTGCGAAGCCGCTACCGCTGTTGCCCACCACCGCATCGATCTCAATGATGGGTTTGACCGAGTTGGCCAGCCCTTCAGGGCTACCCTCGGGGGTATCGATCGAGGCCGGCAATGAGTCTGCCAATAGCATCAAGCCTGAGGACAGCGCTTGGCTTCCGCCCTTGAGTTTTTGCAGTCCCTCTGACAACTCTCCCGCTCCGTGGCTTAGTTGAGCGCTGCCGCTGGCTAGCTCGTCGAGCTGGCTGTCCTCGGGGAGCTTGGTCACCGCTTGGCGGATGGCACCCGTCATGGTGCGCATGCCGGTTGTCAGCGTACCCACACCGGCACTCAAACGTGTGGCGCCATCTGCCAGTTTTTTCTGCGCATCAGCGGCTGTGCGAATGCCATCGTCCAATTGATTGAGCCCGCCTGCCAGTTGGCCCACGCCGTCCTTGACACGCGTCGGTAGCAACAGGCTGTCGTCGGCTTCTGTCTTGAAGGCAGTAGCACCTTCCAGCAGCTTGTGGCTACCACCCTGCAATTCGTCCATGCCCTTGCTTAGGTCGGTGTGTCCACTGGCCAGTGCGTCGGCCCCGACTTTAAGCCGGTTTAGCTCAGAATTGGGGGGGCGTTTGGAGTCCAGGGTTCGCAGTCCGTTGCCGAGTTGCTTGAATCCATCGGTGGCCTGATTGACGCCTGCATTGAGCTTGACCGAGCCGTTGGACAGTGCACGCCCGGCGGTGGCCGCTTGGTTAGCTCCGGCCTGGAGATCTGCCGCACCGGTGCGCAGCGCATTTACCCCCGCGCGCAACTCGTCCACACTGCGCTGTGAGCCTGCAGCGTTGGTCAGCACCATGGACCACCGGCGCTCGTTCAGGCTTTCGTTGACCTCGTGGCCCAGTTCGTTGGCGAACTGTTTCGCGATGGCGGCAGTCTGAAAGTTATTGCCCTCGGAGGCATACACCACCAGCTTGCCGCCACCCGGTTGTGCGCCGGGTACTGCATTGGAGCTGAAATCTTTCGGGATGATGAGCGCGAATGCCGCCCGGCCCATGCGGACATCCTGCCTCGCTTGTTCGGAGTCGTCGTAATTCACATAGCCGAAGCGCGCACTCCGCCCGAGCTTGTAGACCACTTGCGCTCCGACGTTGAACACATGGTCCCGGTAATGCACTCCCTCGTCGAGGTTGACTACGGCGACCTTCAGCGCTTGGCTGTGGGAACCGGGGTCCCACACACTGGTGAGGTAGATCGCGGCATACACCGATGGCAGCACTGCCACCACCACCACGGCGAGCAGCATTTTGGGGTAGCGCAGCAGCAACATCATTTCGTGCCGCGCCACGTAGCGCACTTGGCTTGCAAAATTTCTCATGGCTACTCGGGTGTGTCAGGGCGGGCCGGAGCAGGCGCCCATTGGGCCGGTGGTACAGTTTTGGCCACCGCAGGGTCGGCAATGTACTGAGGCGACATGATCTGTACCCCGAAAGTATTGAATACATCCTGGATGTTCGCGTGCAACGCACTCAACACCTCCGCCCGCGGCCGGGGCTCCTCGGGGATGGCCTGGCATACCAAGCGGTAGACCGGGTACCAATCGGACAGCTCGGTCTGGAACACCTGGGGCGCCGGGTGCGCCTGAATGCCCTCTGTGCGCAACGCCGCGTCAATCAGCATGGCGTGCACTTGGCGCCACGGTGTGTCGTAACCGATGGTGACGGTGGTGTCCACCACGTAGCCCGGGCCATTCACGGTTCGCGAGTAGTTTTTGGTGGTGCTGGCGAGCACGCTGCTGTTGGAAATCGTGAGCTCTTCACCCAGCCCAGTCCGGATACGGGTTGCAAACATGCCGATATCGGTCACTGTGCCTTCCTGGTCCGCGATCCGCACGTACTCGCCTTTGCGGTAGACGCGGCCATAGGTCAATATCAAGCCACTGGCCGCTTGCCCGACCAGGTTGGACGCGCCCAGTGAAATCATCAGCCCGACCAGCACCGAGAGGCCTTTGAAGGCTTCGGTACCCGCGCCCGGCAAATAGGGGTAGGCCATTGCCAAGGCAAACAGCCAGACCAGCACCTTGCTGATACGGCGTGTTGGTACCGCCACGTCGGCGTCCAGCCACGGCAAGGTGTGCTCGTCTTCAAGGACTCGGTCAAAAAAACGGTCCAACCCACGGGTGATCAGGCGCGCCAAGTAAAAAATAACCACGGCTGTAAACAAGCCGGGTACTGCCTGAATAACCGCTTGCCCCACTTTGCCCGCGAACCCCCACAAGTAGCCGTTCAGGGCCTCACCCCACGCGCGGGTGAATGGAAAGCGTTGCAACACAAAGCTCAGCCATTCATAGGCAATCAAGGCTTGCAGCAAGCGCAGCAGAAGCACCATCCCGGAGCGGACGGTTCCGACGGCGCGATGCCGGTTGACCAAACTGATGCCGCCCAGCTGCAAGCGTGTGGCGTGCTCTGCCGAGAGCTGAAGCAGCCGCTTTCCCGCGGCCACGTGCAGTCGCTTGATCGCTGCCCACAGCGCAAGGGCTACGGCGGTAGCGCCAGCGACCCAACCTAAAGCGCGCACCAAAGCGTCAAGGTCCCGGCTTTCGCGGCTCTGGGCAATCGCGGCCTCTAGGGCGCGTTGCGCCCGGAACGCGGTGGCCTCCAGGGTGTCACGCGCAGTGATGTCAACTTCAGCCTGCGTCACCACAAAGGTGGTGGAGCCGTCAATTTGAATCAGGATTCCCAGAGGGTCGGGCTTTTGGCTCACCACGTGGGGGCCTGCTTGTGCCAGCTGGGTTTGCAATCGGGTGTAAGCGCGCTGCGCACGGTCTTGCGCCGAGATACCCGCCATATCCCCGCGAAAAGTGATCAGGTTACGGTTGTAAAAAGTCAAATCGGCTTCCCCGGCGATGGGTTGCAGTGCCGCCGGCCCTGCGGGTCCGGCAGGTTGTGCGATCACCTGGCCCCCAAGCAAGGAGAGAGCGAGCCACAGTAACAACAGAATTTTCATGGGTAGCAGCAATCTAAGTCAGATCCACTATACCCACACCAGCCCTTCCTTTGGTGGGCCCGGCTTTCCTTTACATGGTGTAGCGGAGCAATTGCCGCCGGTCCCACCAATCCTTGAGCCAGTGCCAGGCACGCCCTGTCGCGCTGTACCGTCCCCAGGCCACAACCGCCTGTTGTGAACCCCCAAACAGCAATTGAAAGCCTGCCCCAGACCGGCTGGTGGTGGCGGGTAAGCGCGCGCCGCGCGCTACAGCTGGCAGATGGCGCAGCAGGGACTCCGAATCGCCATTGGCGACCCACACCTGCGGATGGCTGCTGCTGCGCGAGTAGCCATCGGTGGCCGATTGGCCGTCAGCATTCAACGCGAGTCCACTGCTGGTCAGCCAAGCGGGTGGCAGGTGCTGCAAGGCCAGCAGCGGTACATCGCACGCGAGCTGCGCGCCGCACCCCAGATGCACCGCGCTAGCGTCGATCTGGAGCGCCGTATCGTGCAATACCGTGATGCGCTGTGCCTTGAGTCGTTGCAGCAATCGGGTGGTGCCCGCGGTGGCGGGCGGGGTGCCGGCTGTTGCCGGCAGCATCAATACCGTGACGACGCAGGATGGGAGGCGTTGTTGCACTGCCAACGCCCATTCCAGCGCAGCCGCTTGGTCGCCGATGACTGCTAGGCGCAAGGCCTTTTTGGCAGCCAATTCGGACACACCTTGCCAACGTTGGGCCCAAGTTTCCAGCGGGTAGACGCAGAGCCCGAATTTTCCCGCCCCGGGTATGGTTTGTTCTAACTGCTCGCTGTGGTGCGCGGGGGCGGTGTTGATCGAAAGCCACTCGTAGTGTTGTGTGCTGCCGTCGCCGAGTGCCAGTGTTTGCTGCCCCGCATCCAGCGACCCGGGCTGCTGTTGCAGCCAGCGGATGCCCGCACGCTTCACCAATGGCTCTAACGGGATCGTGCAGTCGTCGTGCTGGTAGTCGCCAGCGATCAGGCCCGGCCCCATGGCGGGGTAGACCACATGGCGCTCTGCTGCTACCAGGGTGATCTGTACCTCTGGCATAGGTTTTCGAGCCAACGTGCGCAAGAGTTGCAGGTGAGCCATTCCACCGCCCAACAGCACAAGCTGTCGTGGACGCTCTCCAGCCGGGTGGGGCGATGGTGGGGGAGTCGCGGGGGCTGGGGTTTGCAGTGCGGCTGCGTTCATGCCTTTATTGTTTCATGAGCTGCAAGCGGCTCACGAAACCAAGGCTGGTGCCACCGGTGTTGTCGGCATCTGCGCCGGTCACGATGGCGAGCAGTGGGGGGACGGTGTCCGTCTCACCACCGAAGGCAGCCAAAAAGTCCGCGTGCAAATCCCGTTTGTGGAATACCCAGCGCCCAAGCGCGTCCCCATTGCCATTCAGCACCCTCAAGCGCACCCGTGCGGTGTAGGCATTGTTTAGCGTGGTGCCCGCGGGCAGGGCAGTGTCCCACAGGTAGCACAGGGTAGCGCCGGGTAGCGCTTCGCCGCTGACCCGACGCGCCACGCGCAACAAGTTGCGCTCTACAAAGGGAATTTTCTCGAGTGGCAAGTCAAACAGTGCACACACTTTCAGTGCCGCATCGTCGCCGGTTTTGTTGCGTAAGTCAGCGTTTGCCAAGGGCTGCTCCAGCCGCCATTGCCATTGCAGATAGCGGCCTTCGCTACCTGCGGGAATCGCATGGCTGAGCGCTCCGTAGCTTTTATCGCTGCGCAGCCGTAGCACGGGCTGCCCCTCCAAGGGGGCAATGTCGGGCGCCAGCAAGGGCACTTTGCCGCCCGGCACCCCGACTACCCGCCAGGGCGCGGGTGGTGTGCCGGGTGCAGCATCTGCCCAGCTTTGCAACAAACCACCGGTCTCAGTGGGCTGGGTTTGCGCCAGGGCCATCGGCAACATGCTGTGCGCTACCCATAAGGAAAATAGGACGCTAGCCCCCGTTTGCAAAGCGCGAGTAGCTATTCTTTTAGGAGCGTTTGGCATGGCTTTCTCTCACTGGGTTTGGATATGAACCGGCGCTGCACCCGCTGGGGAGCTGCGTACTTCGCCGATGGCGCATGCAGCGGAATAGCCCTTCGCGTGGAGTGCAGCAAGGCAGGCGTGGGCCTGTGGTGCGGGCACGCTGGCGAGCAGCCCGCCGGCGGTTTGGGGGTCTACCAGCAAGGGCCACAGCGGGTGTGCCATTGCCTGCTCGGCGTTGTGCACCACCTGCTGTTGGCGCGCGTTGGCGCTGTGCAGTGAGCTCAGCAAGCCTTGCTCCACGCACGCTTGCGCGCCATCGAGCAAGGGGAGGGCGTCCATCTTGAGCACCACTTGCACTCCGCTGGGGCGGGCCATTTCTACCGTGTGACCGATGACGCCAAAGCCGGTGAGGTCGGTGCACGCCGTGGCGCCGAATTGTTGCAGTACCTGTGCGGCGGCTTGGTTGCTGTGCTGCATGCTGTGCAGCGCAGCCTGAATCCAGCGACCGCGCGCCGCAGCGCGGCCGTGCGCAGCAAACAAGGCACCAGTGCCTAGCGGTTTGGTCAGCACCAACACATCGCCCGGTTGCATGCCGCCTTTGCGCAGCACGCCGGTCATTCGGCCATTGCTATCGAGGCTGACCAGCCCATTCACCGCAAAGCCGAGTGCCAGCTCCGAACCCTCGCCGCTATGGCCGCCTATCAGGGTGCAGCCGGCGGCGTTCAGCACCTCGGTGGCGCCCTGCATCATTTGACGCAAAGTGGCTTCCACTTGCCGGTCTACGCCCGGTGGTAAGGTGGCAATGGCGGTGGCTGTGTGGGGCTGGGCACCCATGGCAAACAGGTCGCCCAGCGCGTGGTTTGCGGCAATGCGGCCGAACACATAGGGGTCGTCAATAAAGGCACGGAAGAAATCAACGCTGTGCACCAGCGCTTTGCCGGGCGGCACGCGCACCACGGCTGCGTCGTCCGGGCTGTCCAGGCCCAGCAGCACATCCGGGTTGGGCAACACCCACAGGTTTTGCAGCGCGCGGGACAGTACGCTGGCACCTACCTTCGCGCCGCAACCGCCGCAGCGCATGGCGACGGCGGCCTGTGCCTGTTGGGCTTCATCCGGGTTGAGTTGAATTGAGGTGTTGGCGGATGTCGCGGTCGAAGTCATGCCTGCGAGTCCGTCTACGCCCTGCACGCTGAAGCGCTGCATAAAGCGACGGTCTATCCAGTCTTTCCAGCGCCAAACCCACGTACCCGCAAAGCCGAGCGCGCCGCGTGAGGCCACGGCGAACTTGTCACCCGTGCTGATCAGGGCCAGCCAGTGGCGCTGCGGCCGGTAGGGCTGCAGGGGCAGGCCTTGCACTGCGCGCTGCAGGTTGATGGCCAGCGGCATGCCCATGCGCACCGCGAACACGCCGGCTTTTTCCAGCGAAAAGTTTTCCATTGCAGCCACGTCGCCCGCGGCAAATACGCGCGGGTCGGTGATGCTTTGCAGAGTGTCGTGCAAGCGTATGCAGCGGTTATCGGTCAGGGCCAAGCCCGTGCTTTGCAGCCAAGCGCCGCCACCGGCTTGGGTGACCCAAAGCACCTCATCGGCCCCAAACCACTCGCCTTGTGCGCTGCACAAACGGCCCGCTTGTACTTCCGCCACGGGTGTTTGCAAGTGCACCTGCACGCCGCGCTCGGCGAGTACTTTGGTAAAGCGCGCTTGCACGCCGGGGTTGTGCGTGGGCAGCAGGCCGCCAGACGTGAACAGGCTAAACTGCGGCGCTATCGCCGCGCGCCCGGCTGCTTGCGTCTCTACCCGCAGCCTATGTTGCATGGCTAGGCACAGCTCCACACCGCCTGCTCCGCCGCCCACGATGGCAATCGACAGCGGCCGTGTGGCCTGCGCCACTTTGTCGAGCAACTGCAACCAGCGCTGGTTGAAGCCGGTGATGGGCTTGACCGGCACTGCTTGCTCGGCGGCGCCTTGGGCGCGCATTTGCGGCGTGGAGCCGGTGTTGATGGAGACCACGTCGTAGTTAATATCGGGCCGGCCGCGCAGCTGCACCGTGCGGTTGTCGTGGTCCAGCCCAATTACTTCGGCCTGGATGAAGCGTGCCCCGGTGGCCGCGCACAGGCGGCACAGGTCGATATGCACATCGTCATAGCTGTAGTGCCCCGCCACATAGCCGGGCAGCATGCCGGAGTAGGGCGTGTGCGCATCGGTGCAAATCAGGGTGATACGCACGCCGGGCAGCGGGTGCATGGCAAAGTAGCGCAGCACCACCACATGGCTGTGGCCACCACCCACCAACACGATGTCTCTAACGATGGGCGTGGCAGGTACTTGCATAGACCTCAATTCAGCCGCGCTTCCAATCGTGGAACTTGCGCACCCATTCCAGCAGCTTGTGGGGCTGGTGCGCGCGCTTCCACTCGCCGGCGGCATATTTGTTGGCCTCGGCCAGCGTAGGGTAGGTGTGGATGGTGCCCAGAATCTTGTTCAGGCTCAGCCCGTGTTTCATGGCCAGCACATATTCGGCCAGCAGGTCGCCGGCGTGGGTGCCGACGATGGTCACGCCCAGAATCTTGTCTTTGCCCGGCACGGTCAGCACTTTCACAAAGCCATGGGCCTCGCTATCGGCAATGGCGCGGTCGAGGTCGTCGATGCCGTATTTGGTCACTTCATAGGCAATGCCTTGTTCCTTGGCGTCCTGCTCGTTCAAGCCCACGCGCGCGACTTCGGGGTCGATGAAGGTGGCCCAGGGGATGACCGAGTAGTCGGCTTTGAATTTCTTAAAGTCACCGAACAGCGCATTCACCGCCGCATACCAGGCTTGGTGCGCGGCTACGTGGGTGAACTGGTACGGCCCGGCCACATCGCCCGCCGCAAAAATGTTGGGGTAGATGGTTTGCAGGTACTCGTTGGTCTGCACCGTCTTGTGGGTCGGGATCCCCAGCTCTTCCAGGCCGTAACCGCTGAGGCGCGCTGTGCGGCCTACGGCGCACAGTAGTTGGTCAAACGCAATCCGCTTTTCCACGCCCGCGTGCTCCACCACCAACACCTTTTCGCCATCCACCATCTCGCAGCGCAGAGCCTTGTGGCTGGTCAGCAGGTCCACGCCATCGGCGCGCAGAGAGTTGGCGGCCAGCTCTGACACCTCTACATCTTCCCGCGCCATGATGCGCGGAGCCATTTCCACTTGGGTCACGGCAGAGCCCAGCCGCGCAAAGCTCTGCGCCAGCTCGCAACCAATCGGCCCGCCGCCCAGCACCACCAGGCGCTTGGGTACCTCGTCCAGCTTGGCGAATTCATCCCATAGCGTATCGCTGGTCACATAGCCCACTGCGTCCAGTCCGGGCAGGGGCGGGACGAAGGGGCGAGCACCTGCGGCGATGACGATGCTGCGGGTGGTCAGGGTTTGTATACCACCGCCGTTGAGTGCAATCTCCACTGTCCACGGGTTGATGATCTTGGCGTAGCCCTGCAGCACCTCTACACCCAGGCCGGTGTAGCGCTCCACGCTGTCGTGTGGCTCGATGGCGGCAATCACGTCGTGGATGCGTTGCATCACTTTTTTGAATGAAAAGAGCGTTTCGCCTTGGTCGGATGTGCGTGAGGTGCTATGTAAACCATAGCGATCGGCGTGCCGCATTTGGTGCGCCAACTTGGCGCTTTTGATCAAAGCCTTGCTCGGTACACAGCCGTAGTTCAGGCAGTCGCCCCCCATCTTGTGGGCCTCTACCAGCGTGACCTTGGCTTTGACTGCGGCGGCGATGTAGGCCGACACCAGCCCGCCCGCGCCCCCGCCGATGACCACCAGATTGCGGTCAAACGTTTGGGGGCGTACCGCATTCCAGCGGGCGTAGACCTTGCGTTGTTGGATGAAGTTCATAAGCGCCTTCGCAATCAATGGAAACACACCGAGTAACACAAATGCCCCCAATAGTTGGGGGCTGGCCACGTCTTGCAGGGAGCGGAGTTCGGCCAGTCGGGTGCCGGCGTTCACATACACCGCAGTCCCGGCCAACATGCCGAGTTGGCTCACCCAATAAAAGGTCCGGGCGCGCATGGTGGTGAGACCCATGGCGAGGTTGATCACAAAGAAGGGCACCACCGGAATCAGTCGCAAGCTGAACAGGTAGAGGGCGCCATCGCGGGCCACACCCTGGTTGATATCGGCAAGTCGGGCTCCGAACCGCGCCTGCACCACATCCCGCAACACAAAGCGTGCCGCTAAAAACGACACCGTAGCGCCTATGCTGGAGGCAAACGACACCAGCAGCAGCCCCCACCCGAGCCCGAACACACCGCCGCCCGCGAGTGTGAGGATGGCCGCCCCGGGCAATGACAGGGACGCCACGGCCACATAAATCACAAAAAAAGCAGCCCGCAATGCCCAGGGGTTTTCTGCATAGCTGTTGGCCAGCGTGGCCTGGCTCTGCCGCAAGGCGTCAAGGCTCAAGTAGCGCCCGAGGTCTAGTGCAATGAAGGTGGCGATGGCCAGAGCCACCAGGAGCACGACCCCCCATTTCGAAGCTTTCATGGAGTCACTTTCAAGAAAAAGCGCGCCAACCCCACCAGATGCGGGTGGTGGTGGTCACTGCGCATAGGGCGGCAAAGGTGTATGCCAGTGCCGCAAAGTGCGCGGGCCACAAGCACATGGCGACAAAAAAAGCGAGGGTCTCAGTGGCTTCGGTGAGCCCGCCCAAAAAGTAAAACGACTTGTCGGGGTAGGCCAAGTTGTCCATGCCGCGCTTGGCAGCCAAGGCGGCAAAGGCGAGAAAGCTGCTACCGGTGCCAATAAAGGCTGCGAGCAGGGCGGCCGCAGGCAATGCGTGTTCGGCCGGGTTGGCCACTGCAAAAGCCAGCGGAATGCTGGCGTAAAACACAAAATCCAGCGAAATATCGAGAAAGCCACCGGCGTCGGTGGGCTGGGTTTCGCGGGCTACTGCGCCGTCAAGTCCGTCCAATATTCTGGAGGTTAAAAGAGCGATGGCGCCCATAAAGTATGCGCTGTTAGCTATCAAAATCGCAGCAAACATACCAACGGCAAAGCCACTCAGAGTCACGGTGTTGGCGCCTATGCCGACGCGCACCAGCAGCCGCGCGACAGCGCGCAGGGGCGGGCGCAAAAAAGGGGTAGCGAAGCGGTCCAGCATGGGCTTAAGGCAGCAGTTCGGCGACGCTGTCCCAGACTTCGGGGGCTAACCGGCCTTCAAAGCGTTGCAGGATCTGGCCCTTGTTGTCGATCAGCAGCGTCAGTGGCAAGCGGGTGCCGGTGGGCAGTTCGCCTTCCATCCGGACCGATATCAGGCCCTTTGCCGTCATCTGGGTTTGACTGACCAGCTTCTCGTAGGTTTGCCAGTCGTTGGCTTTGCGGTCGAGGTTAACTAGCAGCAAGCTAAAGGGCTTGTTTCTCCAGCCATTCAGGTTGGCGCGTAACTCGGGCAGGCTGTCCCGGCAGACTGCGCAATCGGTATTCCAAAAAAACGCCACCGTGACGGTTCCCTGCAGGGCCGACGCACTGAAACGCTTGCCATCCGCGAAGCTGGCGGGAATCTGCAGGGCACTCCCTTTGCTAAGTGCAGCGGCCTCTGCCGGCACGACGGGCGACGCAGGCGCCGTTTGCGCGCTAGCGCTTGTCGCCATCAGGGCCCAAATGCAAGCCCATGCCAAAAGCCCGTTCAGGAGGAAGTGTTTGCAGCGAGCAGTGTGAGATGGGTACATGGGGGGAGTCTACGGTCAAGCGGCCAAAAGATCAGTCGCTGGCATGTCGGGTTTCTTACACCGAGTGGGTATCGCCGAGGCGGCTGAGGTGGGCCGGGTCGGCCACGTCGGCTGCGTCGTGGGTAACCAACAGTGCCGGGATGTTGCGCTCCGCGACCAGGCTGAATACCAGTGTCCGCATCCGCGCCCGTAGTGCAGCGTCGAGCTTGGAGAAGGGCTCATCCAGCAGCAGGGCCCGCGGTTGTGCCAACAGCGCGCGAGCCAAGGCCACGCGCGCCCGTTGCCCGCCGGAAAGGCGGGCCGGGTTGGCATGCAGGTGGTCTTGCATTTCGACATCCGCCAAGGCGGCTTTCACCGCTTGCTCGCGCGCGGGCTGAGCCCCTGCGGGCACGGCAAACAATAGGTTCTCGCGCACCGTCATGTGCGCAAACAAGAGATCGTCCTGGAATAACAGGCCCACACGGCGTGCCTGTACTGGCAGGGAATCGATGCGCCGCCCATCCAGCGTGACCGAGCCCTCCCACTGCATGCTGGGGTCGAGGGTGCCGCACACCAAACTCAGCACGCTACTTTTACCGCAGCCGCTAGGCCCCATGAGGGTGTGTACCGTGCCGGCAGGAATCTGGAGGTCCAAGTCCCGCAGCAAGGTGCTGGCGGGGCTGTTGAGGTGGCGGAGACCGATTTGCAGTGACATGGCCTATTGTGCCGCCGCAGGCCAGCGACGAGCCCGCCCCGACCAAGCTGCGAGCCCGAACATCCCCATCGGCAATAGCCACTGCAGCCACGCGTAGGCGGCCGTCAATGCGCGCTGCCCGCCCGAGGCCAGGGTGACAGCCTCGGTCGTCACGGTTTGAAACCGGCCCGCACCCACGTACAGGGTGGGCAGGTACTGCGCCACACTGACCGCGAAGCCCACCGCAAAGGCGGCTGCGAGAGCGCTGCGCAGCAACGGCCACTTGACCTGCCACAAAAATGCAACAGGGCTGCGGCCCAGCGCTGCAGTCAGGTGCGCCAAGCGTGGGTCAAACCCCCCATAGGGCCCTTGCAGAGCGATCAAGACATAGGGCAGCGCGCTCAGCGTATGGGCCAGCCATAGCCCGGTGACCGATCCATCAATGCCCCACGCCAAACTCACGCGGTGCAGCCCTACGACCCACAACACGGCCGGTAGCACCAGGGGCAATAACCACAAGGGGCGCAGGCGCTGTTGCCATACCGGCGGAGCCCACTCCAACCATGCGACGACCCAAACCAACGCAGTGCCCGCGCTGGCTGCGCCCAATGCCATGCTCAGCCACACGGTGCTGCTGCTTTGCACCACGCCGTCCCAGGCGCGCAAGGTCCAGACCTCGGGCAACCACTGCGGGAAGGGCCACGGCCCTGACACACTGCCCACGGCCAGCGCTGCCAGCACCGCACCATAGGTGCCTAGCAATACAGGCACCGCCATGTTTGAGATGGGGTTGCGCAGAGGGCGGCGGTCGCGTGCGCAGCGGCTCACGCCCCGCCATCGACGCGCACGCCACAAGGGCCATGCCCGCCACAGCGCCGCCATGCCAGTGCACGCCAGCAAGGCGGCCAGTAGGAGCCAAGCGGCGCTCGCGCCTTGGGCATTGGTCGCGGCGTCTGCGTCTTGCAGCCATTGCCACGCCAGCATGGAAAGGGTGGGCGGTGTGGTGGGGCCGATAACCAGCGCCATGTCGACCACCGTCAGGCTGTACGCCAAGACAGCCAGCAGCGGTGCGGTGAGGGCTTGCGCCAACGGCGGCCAGCCAACGCGCCACCACGCCTGTGGTTCGGTGTAGCCCCAAGTGGCGGCGAGTTGCAAAGACCGGCGCAACTGCGCTTGCACGCCGGGCTGTTGTAAGTGGGCTAACGCAGCCCACAATAGGAAGGGAACTTCTTTCAGCACCAGCACCGCGATCAGGCCCAAGCCCCAGGGGTCTTGGGTCGTAGCCCAAGCGGGTGGGTTTTCCAGGCCCGTCAACCAAGGGGATGCCGCGCGCAGCAGCCACCCACCGGGTGCAATCAGCGCCACCATGCCGATGGCGAAGGCCGCATGGGGCACCGACAGTAAAGGAGACATCCAGCGGGCCCAGCGGTCTACGCGGTGCGCCGTGTTGTCAGCAGCCAGCCAGCGAGAGAGGATGCTCGCTGTGATTACCGTGGAGAGCAGGGTGGCGCACAGCCCCGTCCACAGGGTCATGCCCAAGGCGGGCCAGGTTTGGGGGTGATGCCAAAGGGCGGCCCAAGCGGGCATGTACATCCCGCTTGCAATCGCACTACCCACGGCTCCCACTAGGGGGATAGCCGCTATCCCCGCGAGTCCAAGGCCTAGGTAGAAGTGTCGGGGTGGGTGGGCAGCGTCCATAGAGGGATGTTAATCACCTACACCCCGACCTCAGTCTTCCCAGTCCATGGCGCCTTTGCCCCATTCATATGCAAAGCCGACCACCAGAATCGCGAGAAACACCATGCCTGCCAAAAAGCCAGTCAACCCTATCTCCTTCAGAGCCAAGGCCCACGGAAACAGGAACGCGATTTCCAAGTCAAAAATAATGAACAGAATGGCGACGAGATAGAAGCGCACATTGAACTGCATGCGCGCGTCGCCAAAGGGCTCGAACCCACATTCATAGGCCGAGCCCTTCGCTGGGTCGGGGCGGCTGGGGCCCAGAAGGTACCCAGCCACTTGAGGAACCACCCCAACCAACAGACCTACTAGGATGAATAGCAGGACCGGGAGGTATTCTCCGAGGTTCATTCAGATTGCTGAATACCTGCCAATACCCATCCGCCATTGCCCTGGCGGGACTTGGTGAGGTGCCAGATTTCGTCGAATGTTTCGTCGTCGGAACCTGCGCCGAAGCGGATGAAGCCAGTGAACTTGACGCTCACCACATAGCGCTGCGCTTCTTCTGCCACTTCGAGCACGGTGGTATCGATGCGAACCACTTCACCGGGCTGGGCAGATATTTCGCGCTCGGCAAAGTCGAGCTTGATTTCTGCAAACATCTCTGGCGAGGTGAACTCACGGATATCGTCGAGGTTGCCTGCGTCATAGGCAGCTTGCAAACGGATGAAGTTCACTTTTGCGTTGCGCTCAAAGCTGGCACGGTCAAAGTCAGCGGGGATCGCAGACGTTGCAGCGGGCTGGCCGCCAATGTCAGCACCGATCAGCGAGCCGGAGGACGAACCGCCCATGCCGGAGGCTGCGGGTGTCGCCATCTTGTAGGCCTGTTGGGGCATTCCTGCACCGCCTTGGCCTGCAGAGGCGCCAGCCGGCATCAAGCCGCCTGCACCTGCCGCGCCACCTTGGCGAGCCATGGCCCGCTTGCGCAGGAAGAAGCCCACCACTGCCATGATGGCGAACGCCACCAAGGCCATGGTCATCATGGAGGCGAGTTCATCACCGAAACCGAAGTGCGATGCCAATGCGGCGATACCCAAGCCAGCTGCGATACCTGCGACGGGCCCCATCCAAGAGGGCTTGGAAGCTGCGGCAGCACCTGCGCCGGCGGCCGGTGCCGCGTTTTGGGCGGTGGGGGCTGATGGCGCTTTGTCTTGAGTGGCCTGACGCTGGGTGCCCATGGACTTGCCACCGCCCAATCGCTTGGCCGCTTCGGCGTCCATGGAAACGCTGGCAATGCCCATCGTGAACACTACCGCGAGAACGGAAAGAAGTCTTTTCATGTCGATCTCCTGAAAAAATAAATGACAAGCGGAGATTACGTGCGAAAAGGCCAATTAAAAACGAGTGTATTTGAGAAGAACGTTCTGTAAAAAGCTGAGAGTTCAGGCGATTCCGGCCAGCACCCGCTGCACCAGGGGGTGATGGACTTTCTTTTCAGTGCCCACCGCGAAGAAATGTTCGGTCACGCCTTCGCAGGGAGCCAATCGTTCGACGCCATAGTTGGCAAGCAAGTCTTGCTCAGCCCATTCGGCTGCCGGAAAAATGCCCATGCCGCTGGCCCCGAAGGTGTTGAGCAGCGCACTGTCCTCAAACTCGCCCACGATGCGCGGGCGAACGCCCTGTTGCTCAAACCAGTGGTCCAGGCGGGCCCGCACGGCGGTGTGGGCTGTGGGCAGCAGCACCGGGGTGCTGGCAAGGCACTGGGGGAAGTGGCTCGCTGCACCGCTCACCAATGCGGGGGTGCCGTACCACGCCATGGGCGACTGCCCCATAGCGTGGCTGTAGAGCTTGATGTTGGGGTTGGCCGGAGCAGGGCGGTCAGAGAACACCACATCCAGCCGGTGCAAGGCCAAGTCCCCCAACAACTCGTCAAGCTCGCCTTCGTGGCAAATCAAGCGCAGCGTGGGCTCACTGATGACCGGTTGCAACAGCCGGCGCGCCACCAGCTTGGGCAAGCCATCTGAGATGCCCACAGCGAGCCGCATCGATGGCGCGCTGGCTGATTCGCGCACCCGCTCGGGCAGGTTCTCGCCGATCTGGAATATCTGGTCGGCTAGTTGCAAAGCGGTCTGGCCCGCATCCGTGAGCACCAAGCCGCGGCCAGCGGGTTTCAGCAAAGCGTAGCCCAGCGAGCGCTCCAGCTCGCGGACCTGCGCGCTCACGGTTTGTACTGCCATGTCGAGCTTGTCGGCCGCCCGTGACATGCCGCCCTCCTTGGCCACTACCCAAAAATAGTACAGGTGCTTGTAGTTGAAGCTGGTGCTCATGTTCTGTATTTGCGGGAATTTAAGTCAGAAATTATCTGCTTTTTGCGGAATGTTCCCGTGCTTAAGGTAGAGGCCCATTCACAGCAAGGAGTTTTTTATGCAAGTCATTTTTGAATCGCGACATGCAACTGGCAGCACCCTGCGCCAAGAGGCTCTGGAGCGCGTGCGGTTTGTTTTGCGCAGGCTGGGTGCCACCGTGCCGCGAACCAAAGTCATGTTCACCGACATCAATGGCCCTAAGGGCGGCGTCGACAAACATTGCTTGTTGGAAGTGAAAACCGAGAAGTCGGGGGTGCTGGTGATTTCTTCGCTGGCGAGTGATTGGCGCACCGCACTGGATGACGGTTTGGAGCGCCTGGTGCGCGCCTTGACCCGAACCATGGACCGCCAAAAAAAACCTGTCCGCACGCGACTGACCGTACTAACCCTTGAAGTGAATTGACGGGTGATGGTTTCTCGACGCTGGAGTGGATCAGCTTGGCGCTGTCACTGCCCGAACCATCGAATTTTTGAAATAAGGAGTTCCCTATGAAATGCCCCCATTGCCCCAGCAGCACCTTGGTGATGACCGAGCGTCAGGGCGTCGAGATTGACTATTGCCCGACCTGTCGTGGCATCTGGCTGGACCGCGGCGAGCTCGACAAGCTGCTGGACAAAGCCTCCGGCTCCGCCTCAGTGCAGGCCATGCCGGCGGCACGCCCCGCGTCTGCGCCGCGGCATCGCGATTTTGAGGACTCCGACTTTAACGAGCACAAGCGCTACCCGCAGAGCCGCAAGAAATCGTGGTTGCACGAGATCTTTGACTAGCGCCTTGGCACTCTAAGCGGCATCAGCCCTCCGGCAGGCGGTAGACCAATACCTTGAGGGCCCGCTCCGGCGCAATATCGGCAAATGCTGCCGGGTTGGGCAAGCGCTGCACCAGCTCCAGGCTGGGCGCTTGCTCTTGCATATGCCCCTGCAGGAAGGCGGTGTCCAGCTCGGGGGCATTCAGGCACACCAGCGCGTGGCCGCCCGGCGCCAGCAACTCGGGCAGGCGGCGTACCAGGCGGGCGTAGTCTTTGGTAGCCACAAAGCTGCCCCGCTGGTAGCTCGGTGGGTCGAGCACCACCAAGTCATAAGGGCCGCTGCGTGTGATCTTGCCCCAGGTCTTGAAAATATCGTGCCCCAAAAAGCTCACACCGCTTTCAATCCCGTTGAGCCGGTGATTTTGCTGGCCCGTGGCCAGCGCGCCTTGGCTCATGTCCACATTCACCACATGCCGTGCGCCCGCCTGCAAGGCCACGACCGAGAACGAGCAGGTGTAAGCAAACAGGTTGAGGACCCGGAAGGCAAAAGTTTTCGGATGGCTGGCCACATAGTCGCTCACCCAGCGCCGACCTTCGGCCATGTCCAGAAACAGGCCGTGGTTCTGGCCCTTTAACAACTGCACTTTGTAGCGGCTGCCCGCTTCGGCGACCACATGGGGCTCAGGCACTACACCGGCCATCAAACGGGTGTCGGCATGGCCGTCAGCACGGCACTGAAAGACCCAATTTAGAGGCTGCCCGTCGCCGATCTGGGCCCAGCGCGCTGCCAATGCGTTGCCCAGCGCCGCGAGCTCCGCCTCACTGGCCGCCGTAAAGCTGGTGGCGACGAGCACCGGTGGGTACCAGTCCAGCGACCAGGATTCGCTGCCGGGGAACAAGCCGCCACGGCCGTGAAACAGGCGGCAGGCATCGGAGGGGAGTTCCATTGTGGCGATGTTGGAGAGCAGAGCTTGCAAGGGGCGTTTATTCAGTGGAGGATGCGGGGAGTGTATGCAGTGTGTGGCTTATAAAAATCACTATCGGTGCTATTGGGCAATCCAATTGGCAAGGTTGATAGGTAAAAACTAAACTGCAAACCAGATCGATTTCACCACCTTCACAGGAGACTTGCATGACTACAGAAGCCAAATGCCCTTTCCCCCACGCAGCGCGCAGCACCAATGCCCGCGCGGCCGCGCCGTCCAATGCTGATTGGTGGCCCAACCAGCTCCGCTTAAGCATCCTGCACCAGCATGCACCCGCCTCCAACCCCATGGGCGAAGACTTTAACTACGCCGAAGAATTCAAGACGCTCGATCTCGACGCCGTGGTGCAGGACCTGACCGCACTGATGACCGACTCGCAAGACTGGTGGCCTGCTGACTGGGGTCACTACGGCGGCCTGATGGTGCGCATGGCCTGGCACGCGGCAGGCACCTACCGCACGGGGGATGGCCGAGGTGGTGCCGGAACCGGCAACCAGCGCTTTGCACCGTTGAACAGCTGGCCGGACAACGGCAACCTCGACAAAGCTCGCCGCCTACTTTGGCCCATCAAGCAAAAATACGGTCGCAAGCTGTCCTGGGCGGACTTGTTTATTTTGGCGGGCAACGTGGCACTCGAATCCATGGGCTTCAAGACCTTCGGCTTTGCCGGTGGCCGCGAAGACATCTGGGAGCCCGAGCAAGACATTTACTGGGGCGCTGAAAAAGCGTGGCTTGCCACCAGCGACAAGGAAAACAGCCGCTACAGCGGCGACCGCAAGCTCGAGAGCCCCCTGGCTGCCGTGCAAATGGGCCTGATTTACGTGAACCCCGAAGGTCCGGACGGCAAGCCCGACCCCGTGGCTAGCGGCCGCGATGTGCGTGAAACCTTTGCCCGCATGGCCATGAACGACGAAGAAACCGTAGCTCTGGTGGCCGGCGGCCACACCTTTGGCAAGGCCCACGGCGCCGGCGACCCCACCTTGGTGGGCCCCGAGCCTGAAGCGGCAGGCCTTGAAGAGCAAGGCTTTGGCTGGATCAACAAGTTGGGCAGCGGCAAAGGTGTGCACACTACTACCAGCGGCATCGAAGGTGCCTGGAAACCCAACCCCACCACCTGGGACAACGGCTATTTCGACATGTTGTTCGGTTACGAGTGGGCACTGACCAAGAGCCCGTCCGGCGCGCACCAGTGGGTCGCTCAGAACGTGAAACCCGAGCACATGATTCCAGATGCGCATGACGCATCCAAGAAGCATCCGCCCATGATGACCACGGCCGATATGTCGTTGCGCATGGACCCGGCGTACGAAAAAATCTCCCGCCGCTTCCACCAGAACCCGGCTGAATTTGCCGACGCGTTTGCCCGCGCCTGGTTCAAGCTCACCCACCGCGACATGGGCCCCCGTGCCCGCTACTTGGGCAAGCTGGTGCCCGCCGAGGTGTTGAGCTGGCAGGACCCGATTCCAGCAGTGGACCATGCGCTGGTCGATACGGCTGATGTGGCCGCCCTCAAAGTCCAGGTGCTGGCTTCAGGCCTGAGCATCTCGGAGTTGGTGGGCACTGCGTGGGCCTCAGCGTCTACTTTCCGAGGCAGCGACAAGCGCGGCGGTGCCAATGGTGCCCGCATCCGCCTGGCCCCCGCCAAAGACTGGGCCGCCAACCAGCCTGCGCAGCTAGCCAAAGTGCTGAGCAAGCTTGAAGCGATTCAGCAAGGCTTCAACGCGGCCCAGGCTGGCGGCAAGAAGATCTCGCTGGCGGATTTGATCGTGTTGGCAGGCAGCGCGGCGGTGGAAGCTGCAGCTGCCAAAGCAGGCCAGCCGGTCACTGTGCCCTTTGCCCCCGGACGCATGGATGCCACGCAAGAGCAAACCGATGTGGACGCCTTCCAGGTGCTGGAGCCGGTGGCGGATGGCTTCCGTAACTACACCCATCAAGGGCTGGAAGGTGTTGCCGCCGAGTTGCTGCTAGACAAGGCCCAGTTGCTCACCCTGAGCGCACCCGAGATGACGGTGCTGGTGGGTGGCCTGCGTGCTCTGAATGCCAACCTGGGCCAAGCGCAGCACGGTGTGTTCACCACCCGTCCTGAAACCTTGAGTAACGACTTCTTCGTCAACCTGCTCGATATGGGCACCAAATGGAGCAAAGCGACAGATGCTGGCGTGCTCGAAGGTCGTGACCGCAGCACTGGTGCCCTGAAGTGGACCGGCACCGTGGTGGATCTGGTCTTCGGTTCCAACTCGCAGTTGCGTGCCTTGGCCGAGGTGTATGCCACCCATGACGCGCAAGCCAAGTTTGTGCGTGACTTCGTTGCCGCATGGACCAAGGTGATGAACCTGGACCGTTTCGACCTCGTCTGAGCTAAGTGATGGTGACTGCCGCCGCCTTCGGGTGGCGGCCTTCCACCCCGCTATGCTGCCGGTGTGCCGGTGATGCAGCGGGGTTTTTTGTATCAGTCCGGGGTGGGCACCCGCAGGTCGTCCAGGTAGTCAGCGGCGATATTGATGCTGCACTCCACCCCGATGGATCCCACGTGTTTTATCAGCCACTGTTTGGCACAGGCGCGGCCCAGGTCCCTTAGGGCATAGATGAGCTTGGCGTCGGTGTCGGACTTGGTGGAGGCCGGGTAGCCTTCCAGAATGCTGCCGCCATCAATCCGGTGCATCAGCACATTTTTGTAGCGTGCGGGGTCCAGCTTGCCCTCGACCAATAAGCGCTTCACAAAGTCGATGGCGCGCATCTCGGCAATCAGCGCTGAGTTGAACGTGATTTCGTTGAGCCGGTCCAGAATACCGGCGGCCGTAGTGGGCAGCTTGTGGCGCTCGATCGGGTTGATTTGTACCAACATCACGTCCGGGCTTTTGCACTCGTAAATTAGCGGGTGAATGGCGGGGTTGCCGGCATAGCCGCCATCCCAGAAGTGTTCGCCCTCAATCTCCACTGCCCGGAACACCGTGGGCAGGCAGGCGGATGCCATCACCGCATCGGCGGTGAGCCGTTTACCCGAAAAAATTTCGGCCTTGCCAGTGCGCACTTTGGTGGCCACCACAAACACCTTCAGTGGCTCGTAGGCAGCCAGACGGTCAAAGTCCACCTGCTTTTGCAGAAAGGTACGCAGGGGGTTGATATCCAGCGGGTTGCTTTGGTACGGCGACACGGCCTGCGTCCAAAAGCTGGTCACCGCGTCGGAAAGTATCTGGCTGGGGGAAGCCGCTCCGGTGAGGGCAGACAGCCCTCCGAACAGCAAGTCGAAGGGCACCTTGTGGGCGCCGGCCAATGTGCTGCTGAGCGCGCCCATGTTGACCACGCCTTCCCAAAAGTCCGCCAGCGACTGGCGGGCGCTGTCTCTGGCCGCTTTGCGCGATTTGCCCTCGGCTTGTGCAAAGCCGTGGGCCAGCGCCACCGCATTCATGGCGCCGGCGCTGGTGCCGCTGATGCCCTCAAAGTCCAGCCGGCCGTCTTCGAGCAAAGTGTCCAATACCCCCCAGGTGAACGCCCCGTGCGAGCCCCCGCCCTGCAGGGCGAGGTTGACCATGGGGCGCGTGGCGGTGGGGGTTTTGGGGGCGGTCATGCCCCTAGCTTAGGGCAAGGCGCCATTCAGGCGGCTGACGGCTCGCCCAAAACTCCGTCCCTGAAGTCGCTCAGCGCTTGGTAAATTTCTTGCTGCGAGTTCATCACAAACGGACCGTATTGCACGATGGGCTCTTTGAGGGGCTTGCCGGCAATCAGCAGAAACTTGGCGTCCGCACTGGCAGTGATGGTTACCCCATCGCTAGCCGCATCGTTACGGAAAATGGCCATGCGCTGGGCGGGCACCGCCTTGTCGCCCACCTGCACCTCACCGCGGTACACATAAATGAATGCGTTGTGCGTGGCCTGCAGTGGTTGGCTGAAGGTGCTGCCGGCAGGCATGTGCACATCCAGGTACAGCGGCTGGGTTTTTTCGCGCTGCACAGCGCCTGCAGTGCCATGGCTTTGACCGGCAATCACGGTCAGCTGCACGCCTTGCTCGGTCGTGACTTTGGGCAGGTCGGTCGCCTGGATGTCGCGGTACCACGGGGTGCCCATCTTTTCGCTGCTGTGCAGGTTCAACCACAGCTGAAAGCCCTCCATGCGGCCTTCGGTCTGCTGCGGGATTTCGGAGTGGATCACCCCGAGCGCTGCGGTCATCCACTGCACACCACCGTCTGTGACCAGGCCTTCGTGGCCTGCGCTGTCGCGGTGGCGCATGCGGCCGCTGAGCATGTACGACACGGTCTCAAACCCGCGGTGCGGATGCTCGGGGAAACCGGCAATGTAGTCGTCCGGGTTGTCACTGCCGAAGGCGTCCAGCATCAGATACGGGTCCAGGCGGTGCTGCAGGTTCTGGGTCAGCACGCGGGTGAGCTTGACGCCTGCGCCATCCGAGGTGGCTTGTCCTGCCACCAGGCGCTCGATGACACGGGGGTTTTGAACGGTCATGGGAGCTCCTTAAGCGCGGCGTGCGTCCAGGCTCCAACCGCCGGCGCCGTTGGCAGCCAAAGCCAACAAGCCACCGACCACGGCCACGTTCTTGAAGAACAGCAGTTGCACCATGAAGGCCTGGTCCGCAGGCACAGCCCAGAAGGCGTGGAAGAAGAAGCTCGCAAATAGCGTGAACGCTGCCAGCACCAGCGCTGCGATGCGGGTGCCGAAGCCGGCGATCAGCGCCACACTGCCCACAATTTCCACCAGCAGAGCGAGCACAGCGCCGACCGCGGGCAGCGGCAAACCGACTGAAGCGATGTAACCCACGGTGCCTTCAAAGCCGGTCAGCTTGCTGATGCCGGCAGGCAAAAACAGGGCAGCCAAGAGCACGCGACCTGCGAGGTCGAGTGCGTTTTGGGCGGTAGTAGAAGTGTTGCTGGAGGACATGATGATTTCCTTTCAAAAGGGAAGTTGTTTGCGATGGGTGAACTGTATTACTCATCAATAAACCTGAAAATCCTCTGAAATGGATATGATTGTTGTCGCCATGGAACAATCAAGCGCACTGCAGACTACCGCTATCGACCCTAACGACCTGCTCATCTTTGCCCGCGTGGCGGAGCTGGGCAGCTTCAGTCGCGCGGCCGACAAGGTGGGGCTGCCCAAGTCCAGTGTGTCGCGCCGGCTCGCGGCCCTCGAGCAACGCTTGGGCGAGCGCTTGCTGCTGCGCACCACCCGACGCCAGACGCTCACTGAGTTCGGCCAGCAACTGCTCGAGCACGCCAAACAAGTAGTGCTGGAAGTGGAGGCTGTAGCCGCCTTGAGCGAGCGCCGTCAGGCCACGCCCACCGGGCGGCTGCGGGTGTCCATGCCGGCAGACATTGCCCACTTGCTTCTGGCCGACATGCTGGGTGCGTTTGTAGCCATGTACCCCGGCATCTCGCTGGAGCTGGATTTATCTGCCCGGCGGGTGGACTTGCTGGGCGAAGGCTTTGACGTGGCGGTGCGCATCGGACCCTTGCCGGACGACAACCTACTCGCTGCGCGGCGCTTGAGCCTCATGTCGACTGGGTTGTACGCCTCGCCCCACTACCTGGCCGAACATGGCACGCCCCTAGTGCCGCAAGACCTGCTGCAACACCAAGCGGTTCGCTTGCTGGGTGGCAACGGAGAGCCCATGCCTTGGCGCCTGGTGAATGGCGAGCAGGAGTGGACGGCTCTGCCGCCCGGCCGCTTTGCGGCCAACGCGCCGGACCTGCTGTTGCGCATGGTGTTGGCGGGCACCGGCATAGGCGCAGTGCCCGATGTGTTTGCCCAAGCCGACGTGCGCCGCCACGCCCTTGTACGGGTGTTGCCTGCGTGGTGTTTTCCGCAGATGCCTATCTCGGCCGTCTTCCCTGGCCGCAAACTCATGCCGCCCAAGACGCGGGTGTTTATCGAGATGCTGCATGTGGCCTTGGGAGACCCCCATGCTGCCTGAAACCTTGGCCACCCCGGCTGAACTCCGAGCCCATGCGCAAGTTGAACTGCACAAGTACATGGTGGGCTTTCCCGCGGAGACCGCAGGCTTGCAAGCCATCGCCCGTCAGCTGGGCGACACCTCAGCAGACCCGTTTTCACGCGCCAACATGCAAGGTCACATCACCACTAGCGGCTTGGTTTATGACAGGGCGGCCGACAAGGTGCTGCTCATCCACCACCGCACCCTAAACCGCTGGCTACAGCCCGGCGGCCACCACGAAGGGCTGGACCGCTTGGACGTTTCTGCGGCGCGGGAGGTGGAGGAAGAGACGGGCGTGAACGTGCGCTTGGCTCAGTCTGCTACCCAAAACTTGGATGCGCCGCTGATCGACATCGACAGCCATCCCATACCGGCCAACCCCGCCAAAGGCGAGGGTGCGCATGTGCACCACGACTTTTTGTACCTGTTTAAGGGCGATGCCACTGCGCCTTTGAGCCCGCAGTGGGAGGAAGTGCGCGGGGTGCGCTGGGTGGAGCGGGAGGCGCTATTGGAGCTGCCCGGTGCGCGCTTTGAGAGGCTGGCGGGCAGGTTGCGACTTACGCTTTAACTGCCCGCATTTATGCGCAAAAATTGCCGCTAGCGCTCATGAAATATGCGCTAGCAGCTCCTAAATAAATAGCAATTTAATACGGGTGCACCGCACCCGCCCACGCCAGTCCGGCGGCTACACCGCCAAAGCGGTTGCCTTCTACCAGTGTGGCCTCGGGCATGGCCTGGCGCAGCGCTTCGATGAGGGTGCGCAGGGCAGACGAACCACCGGTCAGGTACACCGCGTCTACAGCGCTTAAGCCCGCGGCGGCCACGCAGTCCTGGGCGCATTGCACCACCTGCGCGAGCGATGCATGCAGGGCGGCCTCCATGTTCATGGCGTCCACGGTCGGAGCCAAACTGCGGTCCAGAAAGTCGAGGTTGACCACGGCGCCATTGCCGCTGATCGAGCAGGCAATCTTGGCGGCTTCCACGCTGGCCAGCATGCGGTGGCCGTGTTGCTCTTCCAGCGCGTCCATCAGGCGGCGGTGCAGGGCCTGGTCGGTGTAGTCGGTCCACAGCTCTTTGGCAAAGTGCATGGACTTGCGGGTGTAGGCCTGGTGGATCAGGTGCCAAGTGCTCAGGTCAAAAAACACGCTGCTAGGCACAATGCGCCCGCCAGTGCCCACGTGCTTGTAGCCCAAGTGGGGCATCACGGTGGTGAGGTCTAGCAAGCGGTCAAAGTCGGTGCCGCCGATGTGCACGCCGGTGGTCGCCAAAATGTCTGCGGTGCGGTCGCCCCGGGTGCTGCGCTCAGGGTTGAGGCGAATGACCGTGAAGTCGGAGGTGCCGCCGCCAATGTCCACCACCAGTGCGGTGGTCTCTTTGGGTACGCGCTGCTCGTAGTCCAGCGCGGCAGCAATCGGTTCGAGCTGGTAGGCAATGTGGGTGAAGCCGGCCTCTGTCGCGGCGCGGCCCAGGGTTTCTTGGGCCAGCAGGTCGCGCTCGGCGTTGTCGTCCACAAAGTGCACCGGGCGGCCCAGCATTGCGTGGGTCAGGGGTTGGCCCACATGGGCCTCGCAGCGGCGCTTGAGCTCTTTGAAAAACAGCACCACGATGTCAAAAAAGCGGATGCTTTTGTCGCCTACGGCGGTGTACTCGTCCATCAGGCGGCTGCCCATCAGGCTTTTGAGCGAGCGCAGCAGGCGCCCCTCGGTGCCATTCAAGTAGGCCTGCATGGCCTCCGCGCCATAGAGCACGGTATGGGTCTCGCTGGCAAAGAACAGCGCGGTCGGCATTTCGGCCTTGGCACCATCCAGCGGAATGACCTGCAAGGCGCCTTGCGCGTCAATCAGAGCGCAGGCGGAATTCGAGGTGCCGAAGTCAATGCCCAGCACGAGGGGGCGAACAGTCTCTATCACGCGGGCAGCACCTGCTTCAAGAAGGCGGCAATGTCGGCAATCTCGCGCGGATGCACGCTGTGCGGCATGGGGTAGGTGTGCCATTGGACCTTGTGGCCCAGCGACGCCAGTGCATCGCGCGAGTCTTCACCGCGCTTCAGGATCACCACCGGGTCTTGGGTGCCGTGGGCCATGAAGATGGGGGTGTTTGCATTGGCGGCGTTGCGCTCGGAGGCAAAGCGGTCTGCCAGCGGCAGGTAGCCGGACAGAGCCATGACGCCTGCAATTTGGTGGGGCAAGCGCAGTGCGGTGTGCAGCGCCATGGCGCAGCCTTGGCTAAAACCCGCCAGCATGATGCGTTCATGTGGAATGCCACGAGCAACCTCGCGCTCCACCAGCGCCGCAATCGCCGCCTCAGACCGCTGGATGCCGGCCGCATCCTGCTTGCTCACCAGGTCCATGCCATACAGGTCGTACCAGCCGGGCATCACGTAGCCACCGTTGATGGTGATCGGGATGCTGGGCGCCTGCGGAAACACAAAGCGGATGGGCTGGCAGCCCTCGAGGTCCAGCTCGGGCACCAGGCCTGCAAAGTCATCGCTGGTGGCGCCCAGCCCGTGCATCCAGATGACAGCAGCGGTGGGGTTGGGGGCGGATTCGAGTTCGATGCAGTCGAGCAGGGCAGTCATGGCACGGGCCTTGGTATTGAATTTGGGAGACGGGTTTATACCCGAGTTGCAGCGGTTATCGTCAAGGCATGTCTTCACACCGCTTTCATCATGTGCTGCCTTTGCTGGCGGTTTTGGGTTCTGTCACCGCCTTGGGGCTGGGCACGTCGATCGCCAAACAGCTGTTTCCCGTGGTCGGATCCTTGGGCACCACCGCCTTGCGCGTGGGCTTTTCGGCCCTGTTGCTCTTGCTGATCTGGCGGCCCTGGCGTTGGGCTTTGGCACCGGCCGACCGCCTATCCCTTCTGCGCTATGGTGTGGCGCTGGGGCTGATGAACTTGCTGTTTTACATGTCGCTGCGCACCATTCCGTTTGGCATTGCGGTGGCGATTGAGTTTTCGGGGCCTTTGGCGGTGGCCCTCTATTCGTCGCGCAAGCCGGTGGACTTTGTGTGGCTGGCCCTAGCGATTGCGGGGCTGGGGCTGTTGCTGCCGTTCGGCGGCAACGTGCAGGCGCTGGACGTGACCGGCGTGCTCTATGCCTTGGCGGCCGCCGCGTTTTGGGGTGCTTACATCGTGTTTGGCAAACGGGTGGGCCATTTGCATGCCGGCCACTCGGTGGCGCTGGGGCTCACGGTGGCCGCCATTACCGTGGTGCCCTTCGGCATCTGGCACGCGGGTGCGGCCCTGCTGGATCCACACGTTTTATGGATCGGGCTGGTGGTGGCGGCGATTTCCAGTGCCATACCCATCTCGCTGGAGATGGTGGCCCTCAAGCGCCTGCCGCAAGAGGCTTTCGGCATCATGACCAGCATGGAGCCGGCGGTGGCGGCCTTGTTAGGCCTGATGTTGCTCCATGAGCAACTCAGCGCCCCACAGTGGTGGGCGATTGTGTTCATCATGGGTGCGGCGGCCGGCAGCGCGGTCACCGCCAAACGTGAGCCTCCGGCGGTCGCGGCCGGGCTGGTGCAGTGAATCTGCCTTACTTGGGCAGCCAGCCCAGCCCGTGGGCGTGCAGGCTCTGCACATACAGGCGGTCTTTGGTTTCAGTAATCGCGGTGGTTTCGGGGTAGCTCCCGCTCGGGTCTTGCAGGTCGGCCACGACTTTGCCGTCTTCGGTGAAGGCGATCACATGGCCATAAGCCTTGGGGATGGGCCACAGCACGCGTGGCAAGCGCAAGGTGAGGCTGCGCAGCCAGGGTTTGCCGGCCATATCGTCGACGGTCGGGTTGCGGGGCTTGGCAAAGCCTAGCCAGATTTTTCCGTCCAGACCCCGCATCAGGTTGTCAGGGTAGCCGGGCAGGTTGTCCAGCAACACTTGAGCTTGGGTGCCCGGGGCGCGCACATCGAGTTCATTGGCGTTTACCGCAATTTTCCAGACCCGGTATTTGCCGGTTTCGTTCACAAACAAGGACTGCTCGTCTTCGCTCAGTGCCACACCATTGGCAAAACTCAAGCCGGTCGCGACCAGGCGGGTGGCTTTGTTGGCAGGGTCGTATTCCAGAATGCGGCCGGTGCTGGCTTGCTCCAGGATGTCGAGCACGCTGGCCTCGAAGGTTCCGCCCCAGTCTTTGGGCGCAAAGCGGGTGGATGCGTCGCTGAAATACATCTTGCCGGTTTTGGCAACAACCACTGCATCCGCATAGCGGATCGGGTCTCCGTTCACCATATCGGTGAGCACGGTGACCTTGGCATCCGGGGCGATAGACAGTAAGCCCTTGATCGCATCTGCTGCAATCAGGTTGCCTTGGGCATCAAAGTCGAACCCCAGCACCCGCCCCCCGGTGTTTGCAAACACCTCTTGGGCGCTGCCGTCGGCCTCCATGCGCAAAATGTTGCCGCTGGCAACCGTGGTGTAGAGCTTACCGTCGCGGCCGAACTGGATGTGCTCCGGCCCCACCTCGCCTTGCAGGTTGATCATGTTCAAACCGCTCAGCCGCTTGTTGACCACGTGGGGGCCCTGGTAGCCGGGCGCGGTGGGCGCATCCCATGCCACGGGGCTCACCGGGACTGGCCACAAGAGCAGATACAGCGTGGCGCAGCCCACGACCCCCACAACGAAGTACAAAATTTTTTTCAAAGCGTATTTCCCTGAGAGTCCGAGCATTCGGGCTAATGCATTCAGATTTTGCTGTTGTCGTTCTTGGTGCGGTCGCTAGTGCGGGCCTGAGCCTCTACCTGTGCCACGCGCTTTTCCAGCTGGCTGCTGCGTTGGTGGTGGTGCATCAGCTGGTCCCGCCGGTCGATGGCGGCGCGTCCTGCCCGCACAAACCAGGGCTTCCACAGGGCCGGTACTTTGGGTGGGCGTTTGATATTGGGCCCCTCGGCGTTCTGGACATAGTCGGCCAACTGCAAGGCCGGCTGCGTAAAGCGCCGGCTCAGCCACAGCGCAGTGCCTGCAGTGGCAAGCAGCCCGAGGAGGCCAGTCAACATTATGGACCAAGTTTTACTGAGGGCATGCGCCGCCATGGCCTCCGCCGGCTGGTAAATCACCAGGCTGAAGGGCGAGCCCCGCAAGGCGAACCGGAGCCAGCCGGCCTCGGTGGTGTAGGGGCCCGCAGGCAGCGCCGCTTTGCTATCGCTGGCGGCCAGGGTGCGGCCTTCGGTGTCGATCACCCAAGCTTGGCCCAGCGTCAGCGGGTGTTGTTGCATGACGGCGTTGAGCGCGTCAACTGCCATGTCGGTTCCCATGACGCCCACGTAGGCGTTGCCGGCATAGACCGGCGCCAATACAGACACTACGGGAATGCCCTTGAGCGTGTCCGTGTGTGGCAGGGTCCAGACTGGTTCTTTTTGCGGGTTGCGGGTAGGGCCGGCTGCCTCTACAGGGCGGGTGCCTTGTGCCTCCCAGAACACGGCGAGCGCGGTACCCATATCGGATTTTCCGGTGGCGGCAAACACCTCATCGCGCGATTGCGCGGGGTAGACCCAGCGCCAGCGCTGCGGCGCGTCGTAAAAATAGCTCCACACCAAGCGGGACTGGGTGTTGTGGGCGGCAACGACCTGCCCGAGCGCCCCCAAAGGGGCATTGAGCTCGCGCCGGTAATCTCCGCCTGCGCTGGGGTTCACATGGACCGAACCCATGTCTTTGACCAGGTCTTGCGGCATCCGGTCCCAGGGCGCATCCCGCAGTGGTGCGAGGTTGCGGCGCTCCAGGCGCTCGGCCAGGCTGGCATCGAAAAAAACGGTTTGGCGCAGGTTGCGCTCGGCGCTCTGGCGCATGCCGGCCACATGTTGACGAGCCGCATCCAGCGGCCCGTTGAGTGCGGCTTGCAGCTGCTCCCCTTGGGCGCTGAGTGCCCAGCCCAGGGCCCGCTTCTGGCGGTTGTATTCCGCCCAACTCCCGAGCAGCAATGCCAGGGTCACACCCCCTATCACCAGTGCAAGACTGATGTGGTGTGTGCGGAGCATGTGCGATGCGCTGACGACTGGCGCAGAGGAAGGTGGGGCAGTAGGCGGCATAGCGCTATTGTGGCCCCGTGGCTCGGGTCGGGTACCACCGCTGAGCCAAGCGGCCGCGGTGGCATGCCAGCCGGTTCAGTTGCCCCGGGCGTTGGGGGGAATCTTGCTTTTCATCTCGGTTACGGCAGCACGCCCGGCCACATAGCCTGCCTGGATCAGGTCTTTGCGTGCACCGAAGTCGGTGCTGCTGAAGCGGGCGGTGTCCGGCCGGATCAATACGTCGGCTTCTTTGGCCTCCAGATTGGTCAGTGCGCGGCCCATGATTTCAAACGATTGCAAGATCACTTCGTAGAGGCCATGGCCCACGTTGTTTTGGGGTTTGGTGCCCACGTCCACGGCAATGACCCGGCTGGCGCCCAAAGTGCGGGCAAACCGCACCGGCAAGGGGCTTACCAAGCCACCATCGACCAGCTCCACACCGCCCACAACGGCCGGCACAAAAACACCCGGAATCGCACTCGACGCCCGCACTGCCTGGCCGGTGTCGCCGGAGCGCAATAGCACCGCGTCTCCGTTGTTCAGGTTGGTGGCCACAGCGCCAAACGTGAGTTTGAGCTTTTCGATCGGTTGGCTGCGCACGTATTCGTTGATCAGCTTTTGCAACGCCTCACCTGCGAACATGCCGCGTTTGTTGGCCGAGTTGAAGTCGGCCACATCGATATCGCGCACCTTGAGAGCGACTTCTTCCATTTGCCAGGGGCTGAAACCCGCCGCATAGAAAGCGCCCACCAGAGAGCCTGCGCTGGTGCCGACCACCACATCGGGTTTGTAGCCGCTCTCTTCCAGCGCCTTAAGCACACCGATGTGCGCGAACCCGCGCGCGGACCCGCCACCCAGAACAAGCCCGAGCTTGCCGGTACGCCGGGGTGTAGCCTGCGCGGCGGCTGTGCCTGAGAAGGCGAGGGCGGAGGCCGCCGCCACACCGCTGGCCAGTTGACGGGCGAAAGTGCGACGCAGCATGCTGGGCGCTCCCATCACTTACCCATCACGGGTTGAATTAGGCCCTTGTCCATCATGGCTTTGAGGCGGTCCCAGGCGTTTTCGAAGGCGTTGGGCGCTTCTCCACGGGTGATGTTTTCCACTTTTTCTTCCAAGATCACCACCTCGACACGGCGGTTGAGTTTGCGGCCTTCGTCATTGGCGTTAGAAGCCACCGGGCGGTTGAACGAGTAGCCCGCGGTGCTCAGGCGCTTGGCATCAATGCCCTGGGCGATCAAGGCTTCGCGCACGCTACGGGCGCGGGCTTCCGAGAGCTGCTGGTTCAGGGTTTCGTTGCCGAGGTTGTCGGTGTGGCCTTCGAGGATCACATTTTTGTCGGTCTTGGTGTTGATCAACACCGCAACACGCTGCAAGTAGGCAGCGGACTCTGTGACGTTCAGGCTGGACTTGCCCGACTCAAACAAGGCCGAGCTCGGCAGAAAAATCTGAACACCACGCTCCGACTGGGCAATCGGCAAGGTCGGCCCGGTGTACACCGGGGTGGCGGGCACCACTGGCGCCTGCTGGCAAGCGCTCAGCAATGCGCCGGTGAGGGCGAGGGCGGCAACTGTGGTGCACAGACGCGCGGCGTGGGTAGAACGGGTGAGGTAAGACATACAGACAGATCCAAATAAAAGGCCGCCAACTGGCCCAGACGCATTGAAACGCCTCAGCCGTGGGTCTGTCTAGCAATTGCTTACCAACACTGGAAATAGTTCGCCGATTTGCGAACTATTTCTCATGCTCCGTAGCGCTTGGTCCATTCCTTTTCCAGCGCATCGACCCAGCTGCCGTGGGGCTCTGGAATAGCAGGTGCCGGTTTTTCTACCTGGCCGGGCAAAGGTTTGGCCGCGAATGCAGCGCGCTCGCTGGCGCTGAGTTTGTCGAGCGCGAGCACCGTCGGGTCGCCCCAGACAGCGATATCAGCCTTGCGTGCTTGCGCCTCTGCGCTGAGCAAGAAGTTGGCAAATACCTGCGCGCCTTCTTTGGCGGTCGCATTCACGGGAATCGCAACGAAGTGCGTATTGCCGATCGTGCCGCTACTGAATTGATAGCTGGTGATGCTCGCGGGAAGACGCTTGGCGGCGATTTCGTTTGCGGCGTCGTTGGGGTTGAAGGTGAGTGCAATCGCTACTTCGCCATCGGCCAGCATCTGGCGGATCGCCTCGGCGTTGTTGGGGAACTGCTTGCCGCCGCGCCACAGGTGCGGGTGCATCTGGTCCAGCGCTGCCCACAGGGGGGCGGTGGCTCTGGAAAACGCGTCAGGAGTGACGGGTTTGTAGAGCGCGTCGCGGTTGGCGTTCACGTCCATTAGCACTTGCTTCAGGAAGGTGGTGCCGTGGAAATTGGGCGGGCGCGGGTAGGTCACGCGGCCGGGGTTGGCCTTGGCAAAGGCTTGCAGCTCGGCCAGGTTTTGCGGCGGCTTGGGCGTGCGCTTGCTGTCCACCATGAAGGTCAGCTGTGCCATGCCCCAGGGAGCCTCCAGGCCATCGGTAGGCTCGGCAAAGTCGAGGCGTGTGGTGGGCTTGCCTTGCACGTCTACCTTGGCATACGAGGGCAGGCTTTCTGCAAAGGGTCCGAAGAGCAGGCCCTCGCGCTTCATGGTCAAAAAGTTTTCACCGTTGATCCACACCATATCCACGCTGCCGTTGGTTTTGCCGGCGGCTTTTTCGTTGCGCACCCGCTTGATCATGTCGGGCGCGTCGGCAATTTTGACGTGTTGCACGGTCACGCCAAAGCGCTTTTGCGCCTCACTCGCTGCCCACTGGATGTAAGCGTTGATGGTCTCCGAGCCCCCCCAGGCATTGAAGTACACCGATTGCCCTTTAGCTTTGGCCTCAATGGCAGACCATGCCGGGGTGGATTGGGCGAAAGCGGGGGCTGCGAGTGCGGCGGCAGTGCCGGCGATCAGTTGGCGACGTGCGATGCGAAGAGTCATGGTGCGGAGCGTCCTAAAAAAAATGTGTCGGAAACTAACCCCGTTTTCTTACACTGCGGGTGTCAGGGGTTAAGCCAGCAAGGCCTGCGCAAATTCTCGAGCGTTGAAGGTTTCCAGCTCATCAAGCTTCTCACCCACCCCGATGAAGTACACCGGAATCGGCCGCTCGCGGGCGATGGCCGCCAGCACGCCGCCCTTAGCAGTGCCGTCCAGCTTGGTGACGATCAGGCCGGTGAGGCCGAGCGCGTCGTCGAACGCTTTGACCTGCTGCACCGCGTTCTGGCCGGTGTTGCCATCGATTACCAGCAGCACTTCGTGCGGGGCTGTGCCGTCGGCTTTGGCGATCACGCGTTTGATCTTCTTCAGCTCTTCCATCAGGTGCAGCTGGGTGGGCAATCGGCCCGCGGTGTCGACCAGTACCACGTCTTTGCCGCGCGCTTTGCCGGCGGTGACCGCGTCGTAGCTCACGGCAGCGGGGTCGCCACCTTCTTGGCTGACGATCTCGACCGTGTTGCGGTCGGCCCAGACGGTGAGCTGCTCTCGCGCTGCCGCGCGGAAGGTGTCTGCAGCCGCCAGCAAGACGCTGGCGTTGCTGTCGGCCAAATGCTTGGTCAGCTTGCCGATGCTGGTGGTTTTGCCCGCACCGTTGACGCCTGCCACCATCACCACGGTGGGCGTGTGCTCGCCAATCACCAGGGACTTTTGCAGGGGTTGCAGCAGTTCGGTGAGCTCTGCGATCAAAATATTTTTCAACGCCGTCGGGTGGGTCACGCCAGTCGCTTTGACTTTGCGGCGCAGGGCCGCCGTCAGGTGCTCGGTGGCGGATACGCCCGCATCGGCCATTAGCAGGGCGCCCTCGAGGTCTTCGTACAGCGCCTCATCAATCTGGGTTCCGACGAAAACACCGGAGATACTGCTTGCGGTCTTGCCCAGACCGGCCTTGAGCTTGTCGAGCCACTTCTGGCGCTCGGGCGGTGTAGCCGGTGGCTCGGGGATCTCAATCGGCGCCACCAAGGCGCTGCCAATCAAGGAGCCAGTGCCCCAGGCAGGTGGCTGCGAAGCAGGCGCTGTTTGCAGGGCCTGCGCGGGCACTGCTGCAACAACGGCGGGCGCCGCGGGGCTGGCTGCTGCATTGTCTTCCGCTGCGGGTATAGGCGCTGCCGGGGCTGCTGGGGCCGCGTCAGGCAGCGCGGCGGGCGATGCAGCTGGTGTGGCTGGGGCAGGGGCTGTGGGCAGTGCCGGGGCGGCGGGTGATTGGAGATCGGCGGCCAGAGGCGCGTCGGGCGCTACCACTTCAGGGGCCGGAGTCGTCGAGGAAAAGAATTTCTTTTTGAAAAAACTGAACATGAGTGCGTTTCTAGAATCACAGCATTCTATGAAACACCCATTTCACCTGACGGGCGCTCTGCGGCGCGCCTGCATTTCGTGGTCTGCAGGGGCTTGTGCGCTGGCGCTGATCAGTGCGAGCCCGCTGGCATTGGGCCAAGCGAAACCCCCGGTTTCTGTGGCCGCACCGTTGGCGCAGCAGTTCTCCTTAAAAAACGGCATGACCTTGATCGTCAAGCCCGACCGGCGGGCGCCCACTGCGGTCCACATGCTGTGGGTGCGGGTGGGCTCTATGGACGAGGTCGATGGCAGCAGTGGGGTCGCACATGTGTTGGAGCACATGATGTTCAAGGGCACACCCACGGTCAAAGCCGGCGATTTTTCCCGCCAGGTAGCGGCATTGGGCGGGCGTGAAAACGCGTTTACCAGCAAGGACTACACCGGGTACTTCCAGCAGATCCCCTCCCAGCGGCTGGAGGATGTGATGCGCCTGGAGGCCGACCGCTTTGCCAACAGCACCTGGACCGATGAGGACTTCCGTAAGGAGCTGGAAGTGGTCAAAGAAGAGCGCCGCCTGCGCACCGAGGACAAACCCCATGCACGCCTGCACGAAGCGATGGACGGCGTGACCTACCAGGCAGACCCCTATCGCCGCCCGATTGTGGGCTGGATGAGCGATCTGGAGAGTCTTCAGCCTGAGGACGCGCGCGACTTTTACCGCCGCTGGTACACCCCCACCAACGCCGCTGTGGTGGTGGCCGGGGATGTGGAGGTGAATGCCGTGCGGGCCTTGGCCGAAAAATATTACGGCAGCCTGCCTGCGCGCGCAGTGCCCCTGCGCAAACCCCGAACTGAGCCCGAGCAGGCCGGCCTGCGGCGCCTGGCCCTCAAGGCTCCGGCAGAGCAGGCCTATGTGGCGCTGTCCTTCAAGGTGCCGGGTCTGCGGCCGGAGGGGCTCCCTGCCCAAGCGACCGTGCCCATGGATGCGCCCAGCGAAGACGCTTTGGCCTTGACGGTGCTCTCTGCCGTGTTGTCGGGCTACGACGGTGCGCGGCTCCCGCGGGCCTTGACGTTGACCGAGCCTTCGGTGGCCGACAGCGCCGGCGCCTATTACGGGCTGACCGCTCGGGGGCCACAGCTCTTCACGCTTTACGGGGTACCTGCGGCGGGCAAGACCGCGGCAGAGGTAGAGGCCGCCTTGCGCGCCCAGATCGCTCTGGTGGCCAAGGAGGGGGTCACGGAAGCCGAGCTGTTGCGGGTGAAAAACCGTTGGGTCGCCGGTGAGGTCTACAAGCAAGACAGTGTGTTCAACCAAGCCCGCTTGTTGGGGGTGAGTTGGATCAACGGATTTGCTTTGGGCAGCGACACGGTGCTGCTGGAGCGGCTCCGCGCGGTGAGTGCGGCGCAAGTGCAATCCGTTGCTGCACGTTACTTCGGGGACGATGCGTTGACGGTTGCCACCCTGATTCCCCAGCCTTTGGAGATGGCGCGCAAGCCCCGGTCGCCGGCGGCTGGCATACGGCACTGAGCACTACACGACACCATGAATACTCCTAAATTGATAGCTGCTCGCGTAATGATTACTAGCGCTATAGGCCTTTTTTGTATTAATTTTGCGTGGGCGGGCATTCCCATCCAGCACTGGACGCAGCCCCAAGGTGCCCGGGTGTATCTGGTTGAGAGCCCGGCCATTCCGATGGTGGATGTGCAGATTGATCTGGATGCCGGCAGCCGCCGTGACCCGGCCGACCAGCCCGGCCTGGCGAATCTGATGGCCACTAGCACCTCCAACGGTGTGCGTGCCAGCCACGCCGCCCCGGCGCTGGATGAGAACCAATTGAGCGAGGCGTGGGCTGACTTAGGAGCTTCTTTCGGTGGCAGCGCCAGCGCCGACCGCATGAGCTTCGCGCTGCGGTCTTTGACCTATCCCGATATCCTGGACCAAGCGGTTGCGCTGGCTGCGCGTCAGATAGGCGAGCCGGCGTTTCCTGAAGGGCCGTGGTTGCGCGACCGGCCCAAGCGGATCGCCAGCCTTAAGGAGGCCAACACCCGGCCTGCCACACTGGCAGCCCGCGCTTTTAACCGCGCGGTGTATGGCGATCACCCCTATGGCTATGAACCGACCGAGGCCAGCTTGCTCCGCACCAACGTGCAGCACATGCGCGAATTGCATGCCCGTGTTCTGCGGGCGTGTGCGGTTCAGGTCAGCATCGTGGGCGCGCTCAACCGGGCACAGGCCGACGCACTGGTGACCAAGTTGTTGGCCCGCTTGCCCCAAGCCGGCTGCGCCAAACCACCGCCGGTGCCGGAGGTGCAGCCCTTGGCCGCTGCCAGTGACCAGCGGATTGCGTTTGCCTCTGCCCAGGCCCATGTGCTGGTGGGGCAACCCGGCTTCAAGCGCAACGAGCCTGATTTCTTTGCGCTGACGGTCGGCAACCATATCCTAGGGGGCGGCGGTTTCACCGCACGCTTGACTGAAGAGGTGCGCGAAAAAAGAGGCCTGACCTATAGCGTGTACAGCTTCTTTGCGCCTGGCCTGCACGCAGGTGCCTTTACCGTCGGCCTTCAGACGCGGCCTGACCAGGCAGAGCAAGCCCTGTCCTTGGTGAGGGAGGTGCTCAGCCTGTTTGTTATGCAAGGCCCGTCTGACAAGGAGCTGCAGGCCGCCAAAGACAACCTGATCGGCGGCTTTGCACTGCGGATCGACAGCAACAAGAAGTTGCTGGATAACGTGGCCAACATCGCTTGGAACCGCTTGCCGCTCGATTACCTCGACACCTGGACCCAGCAGATCGACAAGCTCACAGCGGCAGATGTGCGCGCAGCTATGGCCCGTGTGCTGCAGCCCGACCGGATGGCCACCGTGGTGCTGGGTGCGCCGGATCCGGTGCGGTAAGCTCACTCCATGAACGCCAAAGCTTCCTCTAAAACCACATCTCCCCGCGGGTCTGCTGGCGCCGCCAAGCGCCCCCCACGCCCCCGGGCGGCTCAGAGCCACGAAATCCGCATCATTGGCGGGCTCTGGAAACGCACCAAACTCAAGGTTGCAGACAAGCCGGGCCTGCGCCCCACGCCCGACCGGGTCCGTGAAACCGTATTCAACTGGCTGGGCCAAGACTTGACCGGCTTGCGCTGTCTAGACGCCTTTGCCGGTACCGGCGCATTGGGTTTTGAGGCCGCCTCGCGCGGCGCCAAGCAGGTGACACTGATTGAGCAGGACACCGCCCTGATCGACCAGCTTAAAAAGACACAGTCCCAGCTCAACGCCGGCATGGTGCTGGTGCAACGCGGTGACGGCATTGCGGCGATCCGGCAGGCGGCACCCGCAAGTCTGGATGTGATTTTTATCGATCCGCCGTTTGACGCACCTTTGTTTGAGCCCGCGCTCGGTGCCTGTGCCCATGCGTTGGCCGCAGGTGGCTGGGTGTATCTGGAGTCCCCCGCCGCCTACACCGATGAGGCCTTAAGCGCTTACGGACTGCGCGTCTACCGGCATCTGAAGGCGGGCGCGGTCCATGCTCACCTCTTGCAAGCGCTGGTCGCTCCCTAAGCCCCTTTGAGAAGGCTCTGCCATGCCCCAAGCCACGATTGCTGTTTTTCCCGGAACCTTTGACCCGATTACCCTGGGCCACCAGGACCTGATCCGTCGCTCATCCCGTCTCTTCGGGACGGTCATTGTGGCGGTGGCGGTCGCTCACCACAAGAAGACGCTCTTTAGTCTTGACGAGCGTTTGGCGATGGCGCGCGAAGTCTTTCAGCCGCTCGATAACGTGCAGGTAGAGAGTTTCAGTGGCCTAGTACGCGACTTCGCAGTCGCACATGGCGCCCGCGCCATGGTGCGAGGGGTGCGCTCGGTGACCGACTTCGATTACGAGGCGCAACTCGCCGGCATGAACAAGTCGTTAGCCCCTGATGTAGAAACGGTTTTCCTCACGCCGGACTCGCGTTTCCAATTCATCTCGAGTACGCTGGTCCGGGAGATTGCAACGCTCAAGGGCGACGTTGCCGCCTTCGTGGCACCGGTGGTTCATGCCCGCTTAATGGACCGCCTGACACCCTGACCCTTCAAGGAGCCTGCCATGAAAGTCCTGCTACCGGTTGACGGTTCGGAGTTGTCGATGGAGGCCGTTCACTGGGTGCTAGCCGCCCGGGTCCAAGGCCTGCCGGTCGAGGTGGTGTTGGTCAATGTCCAGGAGCCTGCCAATCTTTATGAGCTGGTAGTGGCACACGACGCCGATGTGTTGAGCCAGGTCAGCACCGATGCAGGCATGCATTGCCTGGAGCCAGCGCGCGCTTTACTGAGCGCAGCCGGGGTGGAGTGTGTTTGCGAAGTCGCGACCGGCGACCCGGCGCATATGGCAATTGAGGTTGGTGAGAGGCATGGCGTCGATCTGGTGGTGATGGGGGCTGAGAGTGCCGGGGCACTCGGGACCGGTTTGGTCGGTTCAGTCGCCAACGAAGTGCTGCGGACCAGCACCGTGCCGGTGGTGATCGTCAAACTCCCCGCTGACGACGAGGGCTTGAGCCCCTGAGGCGATAATCCCGCCATGGAGCGCGAACTGCTGTGGCACTGTTAATTACCGACGAATGCATCAACTGCGATGTATGCGAGCCCGAATGCCCGAATGAGGCCATCTACCTGGGTGAGCAGATTTATGAAATCGATCCGCATAAATGCACCGAGTGCGTCGGGCATTTCGACGAGCCCCAGTGCGTACAGGTGTGCCCCGTGTCTTGCATTCCTGTGAACCCCGACTTCACCGAGAGCAAAGAAACCTTGATGCAAAAGTACCTGCGCTTGCAGGCTGCAGCAAGCAGACCCGTCTGAGGGTGAGCAGGCTTGGGTTTACCGCGGGCTTTTAAGGCTTTGCAGGTGGGACCGGCTTAGCGGTAAAGAACTGGGGTCCCTCTTTCTTCTTTGTATTGTCTTTGCCTGCGCCTTTCGCAGTCCGGGCTTTCTCTTGCTCCAAGACTTTGGCCTCCAGTGCGTGGCGCTTTCTTACCTCGGCTTCGGTGGCCAAGCGCTCTTTTTCGAGCGCTTTTGCTGCCGCCAATTGGCGCTTGTTCTCTTTGTCTACCGTTTGTTTGCGTGCAATGTCTGTGCTTGCATCAGGCGTCGATGTGTCCAGCGTTTTGCCATCACCACAGGGGGTCTGGCTGTAGGTGTTGCCACACTTGTAGACTTTTTGGGCTTGAGCCGTCGTCCCTGTTGCGGTTAATGCTGCAAAAACTATAGCAAAGGCGAAGGCGTGGCGCATACAGGTCTCCGGTGGGGCAGGGTGCTCAGTGGGTGTTTTGTACCGTGGATGTGTTTGGTACTGCGGATAGTTCGCCCGCCGTATTTACAGCCGGTGCCGGTGGGGTAGCGGGGCGTGGCGGCTTAGGGCGCGGGGGCTTGCTGGTGTGGATGAGCATCGTGGCTTTGTTCATGTCTCCGGCCAACAAGTGCGACAGTGCTTTGAGCGAACGGTCAATGCTTTGGTCGATGGCAATACGATGGTCCAGCGAAGGCTTCTTGAGGACCCAGTGCACGACTTCTGACTTCACGCCGGGATGGCCTACGCCCAGGCGCAAGCGCCAGTAATCACCGGTGCCTAGCTGGGCATGGATGTCCCGTAAGCCGTTGTGTCCGGCATGGCTGCCACCGAACTTGAGCTTGGCTTCGCCGGGCACCACGTCCAGCTCATCGTGAACCACCAGAATTTCTTGGGGCGTTATTTTGAAAAACCGGGCCAGTGTGCCCACTGACTTGCCGGAGAGGTTCATAAAGGTTTGGGGCTCTAGCAACCAGACCGTTTGGCCTTGCAGGGTAGTGCGGGCCACGAGGCCGTGGTAGCCTTTGTCCATCGAAAGATTCAGCTTCAGTTCACGCGCGAGGGCATCGACCCACCAGAAGCCGGCGTTGTGGCGAGTGCCTTCGTACTCCGGACCCGGGTTGCCCAGGCCGACAAATAGTTTGATCATGCTAAAAATTATGGCTCACAACCGGGGCTGTAGAGCACGCCCCAATGCAAACGGCCCACCGAGGTGGGCCGTTCTTAAGTGTTCAACGCAAAGCGTTAATTACTTCTTGCCTTTTTTGCCCTTGGCATCAGCAGCGGGAGCTGCGACAGGTGCAATCACTTCTTCCACAGGAGCGACCACGGACACGACCACGGGGTTTGGCTTGCCGTGAGTCACAGCAACAGTTCCCTTGGGCATCGCCAGATCGTTCACGTGCAAGGACTTGCCCTTCACCAGACCGCTCAGGTCCACAGCGATGAATTCAGGCAGGTCAGCAGGCAAGCAAGCCACTTCCAGCTCGGTGATCACGTGGTTGATCAAGCAAGCGTCTGTCTTCACTGCAGGCGAGTTTTCTTGGCCGCTGAAGTGCAAAGGAACGCGCATGCTCAGCTTGGTGTTGGCTTCCACGCGTTGGAAGTCAATGTGCAGGATCAGTTGCTTGTAGGGGTGCATTTGCACGTCGCGCAACAGAACCTTGCTTTCCTTGCCGTTGAATTCCATGTCCAGGATGGTGGAGTGGAAAGCTTCTTTCTTGATGGCGTGCCACAAAGCATTGTGGTCCAGCTCAACCAAGAGGGGTTCGCCAGTGCCACCGTAAACGATGCCAGGTGTACGACCGGTAACGCGGAGACGGCGGCTCGCACCCGTGCCCTGCTTAGCGCGCTCAAAAGCGACAAATTTCATATTCAACTCCTAAAAGAGTCCACCGCGACCAGTGTGACTCCGACTTTAAAAAGACATCGCCGGCACAGCGCCAGCAATATCTGCTTTTTGCACCGGGTAGTACTACTCGGTGAACAAACTCATGACCGAATCTCCCTTGGCGATACGCTGGATCGTGTCGGCGATCAGCGGAGCCACGGAGAGTTGGCGAATTTTGGTGCACTGCGCGGCGGCAGCGCTCAAAGGAATGGTGTTGGTCACCACCACTTCGTCGAGGGCGTCACCACCGGCAATACGCTCGATGGCAGGGCCGGAGAAGATGGGGTGTGTGCAATAGGCATACACCTTCTTCGCGCCGCGGGCCTTCAATACTTCAGCGGCTTTGACCAAAGTGCCCGCGGTGTCGATCATGTCGTCCATGATCACGCAGTTGCGGCCTTCAATCTCGCCGATCACGTGCATCACTTCAGACACGTTGGCCTTGGGGCGACGCTTGTCGATGATGGCCATGTCGCAGTTCAACTGCTTGGCCAGCGCACGGGCGCGCACCACGCCACCTACGTCGGGCGACACTACGATCAAATCGCTGTAGTTTTTCTGGCGCAAATCGCCCAGCAGCACGGGGGACGCATAAATGTTGTCTACCGGAATATCAAAGAAACCCTGGATCTGGTCAGCGTGCAAATCCATGGTCAGCACGCGGTCCACGCCGACAGCTTGCAACATGTTGGCGACCACTTTGGCAGTGATAGGTACACGGGCAGAGCGGGGGCGACGGTCTTGACGTGCATAACCGAAGTAGGGAATCACGGCACTGATGCGTTCAGCAGACGCACGCTTGAGTGCATCGACCATGATCAGCAGTTCCATCAGATTTTCGTTGGTAGGAGCGCAAGTGCTCTGGACCACAAACACGTCGCGTGCGCGAACGTTTTGGTTGATCTCTACCGTGACCTCGCCATCCGAGAAGCGACCGACGGTGGCTTCACCGAGGGAAATGCCGAGGTGCTTGGAAATGTCTTCCGCCATGCCAGGATTGGCATTGCCGGTGAAAACCATGAAATCAGGGGGTGTGAATGCCTGCATGTGGGGAGGTCCAGCGAAGAGAGTGGGTTTATTTTTTCACAGATCGCATGCTGAATCGGGACCGGCCCGAACAGCAATTTGGCAGGGGAAGAAGGATTCGAACCTTCGCATGCTGGAATCAAAATCCAGTGCCTTAACCAACTTGGCGACTCCCCTACACGGGTTGGTAGCTAAACGCTACCCACCGATAAACCATCGCTGGGTGCCCATCCCTGAAGGGGGTGAACATCCAAACTGCTGCACAACCTGACTTGACAGTCAGTAGGCGCATCACCCATTTCGATGCTCTGAGTGCAGTACGCAAAAACTGCGCTTCCTGAACCAGTCATTCGACCACTGAGACCTTTTGAATTCAGCCACTGAAGGGCTTGGTTCATTTCCGGGCACAGCGTCTGGGCTATGGCCTGCAAATCATTTCTTGTTGTCTTTATGACATTTTCGAAAGTGTGTGCAGCGAAGCCGTAGATTGTAGCGCACTCTGAATCACGTTTCAAGCTTGGATCAGAAAAAATTCGTTTTGTTTCTAAACCGGCCCCGGGTTTCACGACCAACCAAGGCGAAACCGGGATGTCGATGGGGGTTAGTTTTTCTCCGATGCCTTCTACCCATGCGTTCTTTCCACCGAGGAAAAAGGGCACATCGGCACCCAGCTTCAGGCCGATCGCCAGCAGCGCGGGCAGCGGCAGTTTCAAGTTCCACAAGCGATTCAAGGCCAGCAACGTAGACGCCGCATCCGAAGACCCTCCGCCCATACCTGCTTGCGCCGGGATGGATTTGTGGATGCCGATGTGGGCACCCAAGGCGCAACCGGTGGCTTGCTGCAAGGCGCGGGCAGCGCGGAGCACGAGATCATCTTCCGGCAAAGCCCAGCTCAAGTCCTCACGGCTGATGCCGCCATCACTGCGCAGGTCGAAGTGAAGGGTGTCACTCCAATCAATCAACATAAAGGGGGACTGCAACAGGTGGTAACCATCCTCGCGGCGACCCACGATATGAAGGAACAGGTTGAGCTTGGCTGGGGCGGGAATGTCGTAGAGCGACTGCATGGCGGCGATTATCTGCGCTGCTGGGCGCACCGTTCAGCGCTGAAGAATGATTCGCAGCTCGATACCTGGCAGCGAAGGCTCATCGCGCTGGGCCATCAATCGACCTTGCTCGAGGGCGCTCAGGTCCACCGACCAACCTGGCACGGGTGTGGCCGTACCCCGGAGCCAATCAAACAGCGCTTGCACTGGCAGCTCGGCGCCCGTGGCTTGTTGCACCAGGGCTTCTACAGAGTCAAACTGGCGGATCTGGCCCTCTGCTGCAAGGGTTGCGGTCCCGGGCGCCCATTGCAGCTTTGCCGCAGTGGTGCCAAGTGGGGTGTAGAAGGCCAGTTGGCCTGCTTCAGCCGAACCACCCAATTCAAAGTCGGCGCTGAAGGCCTGGGGTGGCGTGCTCTGCGCTTTGAGGGCCAGCCTGCCGCTCCACTGCGATTCAAAGGGAAAAGTGCTGTTTGCGCCCGGTTGATGTGCGCAGCCCGCTATCAGAAAAATAGCAAACCAGAGCGTGAAGAGCGCCCGAGTCCGGATTCCCAAGCTCATAGAGACGGGTTCAGGCGCTGGATGGTCTCGCGCAAGGTTTCGTTGTCTTTTTGCAGTTCCAAGCCCTGCTGCCAGATCTTATTAGCCGCTTCGCGCTGTCCAGAGACCCAGAGCACTTCGCCCAAATGGGCTGCTATTTCAGCGTCTTGCCGGCTGGCATATGCCTGCTGCAACAGGCGCTGTGCTTCGGGGAGGTTACCGCTGCGGAACTCCACCCATGCCAGGCTGTCGACTATAAAGGGGTCTGCGGGTGCAAATTCCAGCGCCTTTTGGATCAGTTGCCGCGCTTCTGACAAGCGTATGCCCCGGTCCGCAAGGGAGTAGCCCAATGCGTTGTATGCGTGGTGGTAGTCCGGCGCTTTGGCAATCAGTTTGCGCAGCAGGGTTTCCATCTCCTCGGGCCGACCGAGCTTTTCAGCCACCATGGCGAGGTCGTAGGCGAAGGTGTTGTCATCCGGGTAGGCCCGTACTGCGGTTGTGAGCAAGGTGTAGGCCTCGCTCATTTGCTTGTAGTCGCGGAGCAGTTGGATTTCGGTGGCCAGCTTGGTGCGCGCATCATCCGCTTGTCGCTCTGGGGCGTTGCGTATCGCGGCACGGGCTTCGTCGAGCTTGCCTTGGCGTGCCAGCAGCGTGGCGCGGCGCACAGTGACTCGCAAGGCGTCTTGGGGGCTTTTGATCCGTTGCAAGAGTGTGTTGGCTTCTTCGGGCTTGCCGTTCAGTTCTGCAATCTGGGCGAGCAACAAATAGGCTTGTACCGCACCCCGTCCGGTTTCGGTCTCATCATTGGGGTCTTGCTCGGCGGGGAGCAGGCTCAGGTACTGCTTGAGTGATTTCTCTGCAGCGGCCGGACCTTTGTCCTGGATTTCCAGGGAACCACGTACCAACCAGGCATCCGCAAAATCCGGCTTTTGCGTGTTGATCAGCTGCATTTGGATGAGTGCCTCGGCGAACCGCTGCGCGCCTATCAAAGCCCGACCGTAGCCCATGCGGATTTCAGGCAGCGCATTGCCTGCCAAATATTTGCGCATGATGGCCTCGGCGGCGGGCGCTTTGGTATCCATCAAATTCAGGGCGAGCACTGCGGGCTCTTCTGCGTTGGCATCCAGTGCGGCGCCCCGTTGGGCTGCCTCTAGCGCGCCGGGCAGGTTGCCAGCGCCGATCCGCATCACGCCCACAGCACTCCACGCCGCGGGTCCGTAGAGCGTGGTGGGCAGGTCCGCCGCCAGCGCTTGTTCAAAGACTGCTGCAGCCAGCGTTTTGTCGGTCACCCGCTGGAAATAACGGGGCAACACATTAATGGTGCCTACGCGGTCCTTGCCCGAGAGGCCTTGGAGTTCGCGTTTGAGCGGTTCGGTCAGTTCAGACAGGCGGTTCGTGCCTATCAATATTTGCAAGATGTAGCGATTGGCATCCTTCGAGCTGGGAAACCCCCGCTGCCATGCGCGTGCGGCCTCCAGTGCGAAGTCCGCGCTTCTGGCGCGCAGGGCCAGTTCCACCGCCCGCTCATACAGTCGCGGTGAATTGGCGCGCCGGGCGGCATCCAAGGTCAAGGAGAACGCGTTGGTTTCATCGCCATTGAAGGCACTCATTTCGGCCACCAGGATCTGGTACGTCAGTCCGGCGTTCAGGTCCGAATTCGTGACAGGCGCCGGCGCCACAGCCTGCGCGGACCCGAGTGGAATGAGTCCGGCAACGAGGGCGGCGATAGCAATGAGGCGTTGGGTGCGGTGCATCAGACCATAATAATCCAACCCCCGTATCTGAGAGCGCCCATGCCTGAATTGCCCGAAGTTGAAGTCACCCGCCGGAGTTTTGCCGACCGCATCACCGGCGCCACGATTCAGGCAGTGCACATGGGCAAACCTTTGCGCTGGCCATTGCAATGCGAGCCGGTATCGTTGGCGGGCATGCGGGTGCGTGGAGTCCGGCGCCGGGGCAAGTATCTGTTGATCGACCTCAGCGACGGCTTGCTGCTGGTGCACTTGGGCATGTCGGGCTCGGTGGTCTTTGACCGGCATTTGCCGCCTGCGGATGTGCATGACCACTTTGACATGGTCACCGACCTCGGTACCCTGCGCCTGCACGACCCCCGCCGCTTTGGCGCCGTGGTGTTTGCGGTGGGGGAGTCAGACCAGGTTGCGCAAAAACTGCTGGGCCACTTGGGCGTAGAGCCTTTGGGTGACGGTTTTGAGGTGGCCGCCTTTCTGGCCGGTCTACGTCAGCGCAAAGCACCCATCAAGCAGGTGCTGCTCGCCGGCGAAGTGGTGGTCGGCGTGGGCAATATTTATGCGTCCGAGGCCTTGTTTCTGGCCGGCATACGCCCCACCAGCCCGGCCAATAGCATCAGCAAGCCAAGGGTGGCTAAGCTTCATGCGGCGGTGAAGGATGTGCTGAGCCGCGCGGTAGAGAAGGGCGGCAGCACGCTGCGCGACTTTTCCAACGCCAATGGCGAGAGCGGCTATTTCCAGCTGGAGGCCAATGTCTACGGCCGGGAAGGCGCGCCTTGCCGTGTGTGTGCCACACCGGTGCGGGCGATCCGGCAGGGTCAGCGCTCCACCTATTTCTGCATGATTTGCCAGAAGCGCTAGGGCTGGATGGGGTGCTATATTGGCCGATTCCTCGGGGGACTACGTGGCTACTTCATTCAACGATCAATTTGACCAACACGGCACGTGGCGGCGTGAGTTTGCGCTGCGCCTGAAGCTGCTGGCCGAATGGCTGAAAGACCACGAGTTGCTGGATGCCGGCGTCGAAGAGCGACTGTTGCGCCTGGAGACCCAGCTGCGCTCCGACAAAGTGATGGTGGCCTTTGTGGCCGAGTTCTCGCGCGGCAAGTCCGAAATGATCAACGCCCTGTTCTTTGCGGGCTACGGCCGGCGCATCATGCCGGCCAGCGCCGGGCGCACCACCATGTGCCCCACCGAGATGGGGTATGACGCTGAGGTGCCCCCCTGCCTGCGCCTGCTACCCATCGAGACCCGCCTGCAACCCCAGGCGCTGATGGAGTGGCGCATGGCGCCCGAAAAGTGGACCCGCATCGACCTCGATGTGAACAATCCTCAGCAACTGGCCAAGGCCTTGGAGGAAGTCGCCGAAACCATTCGTGTAACCCAGGAAGAAGCCCGCGCCTTGGGCTTCTGGAATGCCCAAGCCCCTGAAGACAACCCTATGGTGGATGCGCAAGGCATGGTCGAAGTGCCGCGCTGGCGCCATGCGCTAATCAACATTGCCCACCCGCTGCTCAAGCAAGGCTTGGTGATTTTGGATACCCCGGGCCTGAACGCCATCGGCGCTGAGCCGGAGCTGACCGTCAGCCTGATTCCACAGGCCCACGCCGTGGTGTTTATGTTGGGTGCTGATACCGGCGTCACCAAATCCGATCTGTCTATCTGGCGCGAACACCTGATCACCGAGTCCACCGACCCCGAAGCGCGCTTGGTGGTGCTTAACAAAATCGACACGCTGTGGGACGCCCTGAGCACCCCCGCCCAGATTCAGACCCAGATCGACCGCCAGCGCACCAGCACCGCTGATATTTTGGGGATTCCCAAAGAGCGGGTGATTGCTGTCTCCGCCCAGAAGGGCCTGGTAGCCAAAGTCACGGAAGACGATGCGCTATTGCGCCAGAGCTGCCTTCCGGTGCTCGAAGACGTGCTCGGCTACGGCATGATGGGTAAGCGCCAGCAGATTCTCGCTTCTGCCATGAAGGGCGGAATCACGGATTTGCGGGCTGAAACCGGCCGGGTCATCAACATCCGCAAGCGCGACCTGACCGAGCAGATGATGGAGTTGCAGAGCCTGCAGGGCAAAAACGCTAACGTCATCAAGCACATGCGCAACCGCATCTCGCAAGAGCAGGCCGAGTTCGACCAAGGCGGCGCCAAGATCCATGCGGTGCGCTCCGTGCATCTGCGCCTGCTGCGTGAAGTGTTCAATATCTTGGGCGCGGCCATGCTCAAGAAAGAAATGGCCGGGCTAGGTGACACGCTGCTGCAAAAGGGCCTCAAGCTGGGCGTCAAGCGGGCTTATAGCGAAACTTTTGACCGCCTGCGTGCCAACTTGCAGCGGGTGCAAGCCCTGTGCGCCGAAATCCAGACCATGCTGGAGGCGAGCTTTACCGCGCTGAACGCAGAATACGGTTTTTCGCTGCAGCCACCGGCGCAGCCGGACATGGCCCGCTTCACGGCGGATCTGGACACGATCGAACGCAATCACCTGCAGTATTTGGGCTTGGGCAACGCCTTCCGCCTCGCTCAGCCGGAGTTTGCAGATCGGCTGGTGCGCGCCTTGTCCACGCGACTGCGCACGGTCCACGAAACCGCCTTGGCGGATGTCGAGCTCTGGAGCAAAGCGTCTGCAGCGCAGCTCGATGCCCAACTGCGCGAGCGCCGCCGCAATTTTGTGCGCCGCATTGAAGCGATTGACCGTATCTCGCAGGCCGCGGGTGGCCTGGAGGACCGCATTGGTGAAATCAACCTGCAGAGCAACGCCCTGAATGTGCTGGACGACAAGCTGATGGAGCTCACCTCCTACTTGGTCGCGGCGCACCAGAGCCGCACCGCGCTGACCGAAGTCGACGTCGAACTGGTCTGACTATGGCGACACCGAGTTTTGCCACCGCCGTGGTGCGCTGGCAGGCGCAGCATGGCCGCAACAGCCTGCCTTGGCAAAACACCCAAGACCCGTACCGGGTGTGGCTGTCAGAGATCATGTTGCAGCAAACGCAGGTGACCACCGTCATCGGCTACTTCGACCGCTTTTTGGCCCGCTGCCCCACGGTGGCAGACCTGGCCGCCGCCAGTAGTGACGAGGTCATGGGCCTGTGGAGCGGCTTGGGCTACTACAGCCGTGCCCGCAACCTGCACCGCTGCGCCCAGCTGGTCATGGAACTGCACGGCGGCGCCTTCCCGCGCGATGCGGCTACGCTGGCCACCTTGCCCGGTATCGGCCGCTCGACCGCCGCGGCGATTGCCTCGCTGTGTTTTCACGAGCGGGTGGCCATCATGGATGCCAACGTCAAGCGGGTGCTCACCCGTGTGCTGGCGTTTGACGCCGATCTGGCATCCACCAAGAATGAGCGCGCTCTGTGGGACCAAGCCACAGCCCTGCTGCCCAGCGCGGCCGAGGTGGCCACGGAGGGCCCGCGTGTGATGCCACGTTACACCCAGGGCATGATGGATTTGGGGGCCTCGCTGTGCAGCCCCAAGCGGCCCAGCTGTTTGCTCTGCCCGGTGCAAAGCCAATGCGCCGCTGCCAAGGTGGGTGACGCCGAGCGCTACCCGGTGCGCACCCGCAAGCTCAAGCGCAGCAGCCAAAGCCTGTGGCTTTTTTGGTTGCGGCGCGCTGATGGCGCGGTGTGGCTGAGCAAGCGCCCCACCCCTGGGGTGTGGGCAGGCTTGCAGTGTTTTCCGCTGTTTGAAAGTGAAGACGCGTTGCGCGCCGCGCTACCGCCCGCATCTGCGGGCGACTTACGGTTTATGCCCGCAGTAACCCATGTGCTCACGCATAAAGACCTATTTATGCATCCGGCCCAAGTGGAGCTCTCGCAAGGCGCTATAGATTTAATAGCAAATGACTTGGGTGAGGGCGCTTGGTTTACACCCGCTGAGTGGGCTGCGGCTGGCTTACCGGCCCCAGTGCGCAAGCTGTTGGAAGGCTAGAGCCTACCGCCTACCTCGCGTCCATCTCGCGGTGGCGCTTGAGGGTGATCCATTCACCGCTGAAGCGCTTGGCGAGTTGCTCTACCAAAAATACAGAGCGGTGTTGGCCGCCGGTGCAACCGATGGCTACGGTCACATAGCTACGGTGGTCGCTCGCCAAGGCATCGAGCCAGCTTTCCAGAAAGTGAGCAATGTGGTGCTGCATGAGCGCCACGGCTTCCTCGGCCATCAGAAAATCCATCACCGGTTGGTCCCGCCCGGTCAGGTGCTTGAGCTCGGGGTTGTAGTGCGGGTTGGGCAGCATTCGAACGTCAAACACATAGTCCGCATCCGTGGGCACGCCCCGTTTGAAGGCAAACGATTCAAACACCAGCGTGAGTTGCCCGCCGGGCGAGGCAATCAGCGCTTTGACATAGCTCTGCAACTGGGAGGGGCGGATGATGCTGGAGTCAATCACATGGGCCTGCTCGCGCAGGTCGGCCAGTAGCTCGCGCTCCAGTTCAATGGCGTCGACCAGTGCGCGGCGCTCATCGCGCTCGCCATGCTCGGAGCTGCCCTGTGACAAAGGGTGCTTGCGCCGTGTCTCAGAGTAGCGGCGCACCAGCGTGTCGGTAGTCGAGTCCAAAAACAAAGGCTTAACTACCACGCCCAGCGCCCGCACCGCTGCTAACTGCTGCGGTACCAACGGCAGCGAGGCCGCACTGCGCACATCCATCGCAATGGCGATGCGCTGCGCGTCATGCTGCCGTTCAAGCTCCACAAAGGGCAGCAGCAGCTCGGGCGGCAGGTTGTCGACGCAGTAAAAGCCTGCGTCTTCCAAGGCGTGCAGCGCCACCGATTTGCCGGAACCCGACATGCCGGTGATCAGCACAATTTCCATCGACGTATGTAGAGAGCTCATTGTTTTTTTTTACAGGCCTGACTGCAACATTTCTTTCGCGTGAGCCAGCGTAGTGCCTGAGAGCTTTTCCCCACCCAGCATGCGGGCAATTTCGGCCACACGCTGTTCGCCGCCCACGGGGGCCACGGTGCTCAGCGTAGCCTTACCCTGCAGCTGCTTGGACACTACCAAATGGTGGTGCGCGCAGGCGGCGACCTGGGGCAGGTGGGTCACGGCCAGCACCTGGCGGTCGCTACCTAGCTGCTGCATGAGGCGGCCCACAGTCTCGGCCACTGCGCCGCCCACACCGGAGTCCACCTCGTCAAATATCAAGGTCTGGGCGGTGCCCAGGCGGCTGGTAGTCACCGCAATGGCCAGCGCCATGCGCGAGAGCTCGCCGCCCGAGGCCACCTTGCCCACCGGGCGCGGGGTGCTGCCCGCATGGCCGGCGGCCAGAAACTGCACATCTTCCAGGCCGCTCGCTTGGGGCTGGGCCAGGGGCTCCAGCGCTACCTCAAACCGGCCGCCCTGCATGCCCAAGCCTTGCATGGCTTGGGTGATGCTCTGGGCCAGCAGGGGCGCGGCCTTGGCACGTTGTTTGGACAGGGCCTTGGCCTCCGCCATGAAGGCGGCCTGGGCCTTGCGCTCTTTGGCTTGCAGGCCGTCCAGGTCGGCAGCTGCGTCTAGCTGGGTCAATTCGGTCTTCCAGCTGGCCCACAACTCGGCCAGCTCTTCGGGCGGGCGCTTGTAGCGGCGCGCAAGGTTCACCCAGAGCGACATGCGTTCGTCCAGCTCGGCCAGGCGTTCGGGGTCGAGTTCGGCACGGCGGGCATAAGAGCGCAGGCTGTGCACTGTGTCTTCAATTTGCGCGACGCTGGAGTTCAGGGCTTCAATCGCGTCTTTGAATTCGGCTTCCAGATGCGACTGGGCTTGCAGCAGCTGCAGCGCGGCGTGCAGCGGTGCCAGGGCGTTGGTGTCGTCGTCTTCCAGCAGGTTGACGGCGCCCTCGGCCGCGTCAATCAGCGCCTGCCCGTTGGCCAGGCGGCTGTGGCTGGCGTTGAGCTCGGGCCACTCGTCGGTGCCGGGGTTGAGTTTGTCGACCTCGCTAATCTGCCACGCTAGGCGCTCGCGCTCGCGTTGCAGGCTGTCTTGCGCGGCCTGGGCTTGGGTGAGGGCTTGTTGGGTCTGGCGCCAGGTGGCCCACAGGCTGCTCAGAGCGCTGGTGTCTAACTTGGCATACGCATCCAGCAGGCCGCGCACGGCCTCCGGCCGGGTCAGGCTTTGCCAGGCGTGCTGGCCGTGAATGTCAAGCAGCTGCTCGCCGATGGTGCGCAACTGCTGCGCGGTGGCGGGGCTGCCATTCACCCAGGCGCGGCTTTTGCCCTGCGTGTCCACAGTGCGGCGCAGCAGCAGGGTGTCGCCACTCTCAAACCCGGCTTCGTCGAGCACGGCTTCAAGGCCGGGCGCGTTGTCAAACTCGGCGCTCACATCGGTGCGGGCCGCGCCTTCGCGGATTACGCCGGTGTCGGCGCGGGCGCCGGTCACCAGCTGCAGCGCATCAATCAGAATGGATTTGCCCGCGCCGGTTTCACCGGTCAGCACCGAGAAGCCGGACTCCAAGTCCAGCTCCAGCTCGCTGACGATCACAAAGTCTCTGAGAACAATTCGCTTGAGTGCCATGTGTTCACTTTCGGTGGCGCTTAGGCCACCCCTTCATTCCAATGCATTTTTTGGCGCAGGGTGTCAAAGTAGGTCCAGCCCTTGGGGTGCAAAAAGCGCACCTTGTGCTGCGAGCGGGTCACTTCAATGCGGTCGCCGTGCATCAGGCTTGCCAAGCTCTGCATGTCAAAGTTGGCGCTGGCATCGCGACCTGCTACGATTTCGATAGCTATATGCGCACTATCCGCGAGGGCTATCGGCCGATTTGATAGGGTATGGGGCGCAATTGGCACCATCACCCAGGCGGCGATCGAGGGGTGCAGCAGCGGCCCGCCGGCCGACATGGCATAGGCGGTCGAGCCCGTGGGCGAGGCGATGATCAGCCCGTCCGCCCGCTGGTTTGCCACAAAGTGCCCGTCCACTTCCACCCGCAGCTCTACCATGCCCGAGGTCGCGCCGCGGTTCACCACCACGTCGTTCATGGCCTCGGCCTCAAACACGCAGTGGCCGTCGCGCATCACGCGGGCGCGCATCAAGGCGCGGTCGTCCACCTCGTAGTGGCCGGCCAGCATGGGCGCCAGCGTGGTTTTGTATTGTTCGAAACGGATGTCGGTAATAAACCCCAGCCGCCCCGAGTTGATGCCGATCAGGGGCACCTGGTAGCGTGCCAGTTGGCGGCCTATGCCCAGCATGGTGCCGTCGCCACCCACCACCAGGGCCAGGTCGCACTGGGCGCCAATGCCGGCCACGTCCATGGTGGTGTAGTTGCTTAAACCCGTGTTGGCGGCAGTGTCGGCTTCGATCACCACCTCGCAGCCCTGGTCCATCAAATAATGGGCAATCTCGTCCAGCGATTTGCGGGACGAGGCTCCCGCAGCGCTGGTGCCGGTGGTTTGGTACTTGCCGATCAGAGCGACATGCCTAAATAGAGACAACATGGTCAAATTAGACACTAAATAGGTTACTAAAATGACCAACATGCTCGATGAACGTTCCAAGATGTTGATGAAGGCGCTGGTGGAGCGCTATATCGCCGATGGACAGCCCGTTGGCAGCCGCACTCTGTCCAAAGAATCGGGCCTGGAGCTCTCACCTGCCACGATCCGCAACGTCATGGCGGACCTGGAAGACCTGGGCCTCATCGTCAGCCCCCACACCTCGGCCGGGCGCGTGCCCACCGCGCGCGGCTACCGCCTGTTTGTGGACACCATGCTCACCGTGCAACAGGGCCAGCTGCCTACCCACAGCCTGTTGCCCGATCAGCCGCAACGCGTCATTTCTAATGCGGCCAACATGCTGTCGAACCTGTCGCAGTTTGTGGGCGTGGTGATTGCACCGCGCCGCACATCGGCCTTCCGGCATATTGAGTTTTTGCGCCTGTCGGAAAAGCGCTTGCTGGTCATCATCGTGGCGCCCGATGGCGACGTGCAAAACCGCGTCATCTACACCGAAGTGGACTACACCCAAAGCCAGCTGGCCGAAGCCGCCAACTACCTCAACAGCCAATTCATGGGGCTGGAAATCGAGCAAGTGCGCCAGCGACTGCAAGGCGAGGTGGAGAGCCTGCGCGGCGAAATTGCCGCCCTCATGCAAGCGGCCGTAAACGCCAGCTCAGAAGTGATCTCCGAGACGCAAGATGAAGTGGTCATCTCCGGCGAGCGCAATCTGCTGTCGGTGTCTGACTTTTCGAGCGACATGGGCCACCTGCGCCGAGCGTTTGAGCTGTTTGAGCAAAAAGCCCAGCTCATGCGCCTGCTGGACGTAACCGGCCAGGCCGAAGGCGTGCGCATCTTCATCGGGGGCGAGAGCCAGGTGGTGCCGTTTGAAGACCTGTCCATCGTCAGCAGCCCTTACGAGGTGGACGGCAAAGTGGTCGGCACGCTGGGCGTGATCGGCCCCACCCGCATGGCGTATGACCGCATGATCCAGATCGTGGACATCACCTCCAAGCTGGTGAGCAACGCCCTGAGCCACCACAAATAGCCCGCTGCGGGCGGCTACAATCTGCGGATCGGTTGGGGCGTTAGCTCAGTTGGTTAGAGCAGAGGACTCATAATCCTTTGGTCGAGTGTTCAAGTCACTCACGCCCTACCATCCAAACAAAAAATAGAAAGCCCGTTGCGAAGTTCGTAACGGGCTTTTTTCATTTTCTGACGGAGTGACACTTGAACTCGAAAACTGCTACAGGTAACCAACCAGAAGAGAAAGCCAAAACTCCATTGTGGGACAGGGACGCCTTCGATCGAAAACCATATGCTGATTTTTTGACACAGTATTTGAAGGAACGAACAAAAGCCAATGTTGATGGTGAACTTCGGCCCTTTTGCATCGCACTGGATGCCGAATGGGGCTCCGGAAAAACGTACTTCATTCAAAACTGGTCATCTGATTTGAGAAAAGAGGGGGCTCATCCGACCTTTGTATTCGATGCGTGGGAATTTGATTCAAGTTCTGAGCCTACGATTGCTTTTATGTCGGCGTTTAAGGGGGCGCTCGATGCGGAAATCGCTAAGCTATCTTTGGTGGATCAATTACAGGATCGAGCAAAGAATGCGGTTCGTGAAGGGGTAAAAGCATTGGGGAGTGCTGTTTTACCTTTGACAAAAGCGGTCTTTAAGGGAGCGATTAACAAGGCACTCCCCGGTGTACTCGAAGATGTTTCGAAATCGCTAGGCGATGGGAATCTGGCGATCGACGATCTAGATCTAGATGAACTTTCTGGAAACAGCATCAATGGGGCAAAGGCTGCCTTGGACAAGTACTTTGAAGTTGCCCTAAAACAGCCAACAGATCGAAAGAAGCTCATAGAGACGTTCAAAAAGCAAATTGAAAGTACATTGCTTCTGCTTCAGAACGAGGGTGGCCGTGAGTTGCCATTCTTTGTCTTCATAGATGAATTGGATCGTTGTCGACCTACTTTCGCTGTTTCTCTTATGGAAGAGTTAAAACACATTTTCAACGTGCCTGGAATGTGCTTTGTGGTGTCGACGAACATTTCCCAACTGTCACACGCTATTGGCGCAATTTACGGCGCGAGGTTCGACGGGAGAACTTATCTTCAGCGTTTTTTTGACTCCGAGTGGTCGCTTCCTTCCCCGTCTGTTTATGACTATTGCATTCAACTAGCAGATGAGTTTCCACTCTTAAATAATTCAAACGTCGAATCCTGCTTTCCGGTGGCTTCGGGCTTCACTTTTCCATGCAGGGAGGCAGTTCCAGCGGCAGTAGTCGAGTGGGTTGCCGATGCATTCAATTTGGATCTTCGAACAATTAAAAAGATGACAGAGATGATGCAGGCATGCATTAGCTCATTGACTGGTGAGGAGAGTATCTACTTGCTATGGTTGGCGACATTAGCCGCCGCGCGTATACGCTCTCCAGAATTGTTTACAGTTTTGACGGAACAACGTTTCTCTCCCGAAAAACTTACAGATTTGTGGAGATCTGTCGCGACAGGTGATGTGCCGCGAAAGTACATGGTTCCCAATATGACAACTTACGGAGCAAAAGAGCGCGAGGTATCTCTTATTGATGTCGTTAAGGTGTTTTGTGAGAGGTCTTCTCAAAGTGTTTTCGACATTGATGAAGCGATTTCCGCTCAGAAAGTGAATCAGTTTGATTACCCCAACTCCTTAGTAAAAAAATTTGGACGTGAAGCACATAAAAATCCGCACTTTGGGAGTTTTGTAGCCGTCTCTTATGCGAAATACGCCACGTTGATAAAGCATGCGGGCCACCTCCACAACAAATAGGTTGTAACAAAGCAAAAAGCCTGTGCGTCTCACGAACCACAGGCTTTTTCATTGCGCGCTGAAGCAATCAGCGCATCAGCACCTCAGCGCTGAAACACCACCGCTTCCAGCTTCATTCCTTTGATCTTGTCTGCCGCAGCATCAGCCAACGCCTTGTTCATGTAGGGGCCTACGCGCACGCGGGTGAGGGCGCCTTTTTTGCTTTTCACCACATCGGTGAATACGGGCAGCTCCGCCTTCTCCAGGGTGCGGAAGGCGTTGGTGCCGTTGGTGGGCACGGCAAACAAACCGACATTGATATAAAAGCCGGGCACCAACTCACTGCTGCCGGCCTTGGTGGGCGCCGACTTGGCAGTGTCTTTGGCGTTGGCTTTGCCACTGGGTGCGGCGCGCCCGGTGGCTTTGGGGGTTTCTGCTTCTGGCGGTGCCATGACGGGTGTGGACGCCAACACAGGGCGTGGTTCTATGTTGGCTGTTTCAGCCGCACTGGCGGGTACCGGGTTAGCGTTCGCTTTGGGCGAATCTTCCGCCACCATGGGCGGTGCGGGTGGCGGTGTCAGTGGTTCTGCTGCAGCGGTGGGAGTGGATGTGTCCGAGCCGCCCCAAGTCAATGCCTTGGGCCAGATGGCGCAGCCGGAAAGCGCGCTGGCCATCAGGCCGGCGGCCAACAGGCTGCGGCCGGTGCGCAAAGGGTGGGGAGCCAAGGGCAAGTGGGGCACAGAAGACATGGGGCTGCTGCTTTCTCGTTAAAACGGGGTCATCGGGTGACTGCTGCGCTGCGTGCACAGGGCTCGCGGGCGCAATCCTCAAAATGTACTGTATGCGAGCCATGGTTCTACCGTCTGCGCGCAGCTATACCCCGCGCAACACCGGTGGGAGGCATTGGCCTGTGTCGGCAGGTGCTCTGAAAGCCGCGGCGCGATATCGGCATGCGGTTGGCAGACTGCTCCTGATTCAGGAGCTACCCGCGCATATTCCATGAGCGCTAGAGGCCTGTTTGGCACTCAACCTCGAGTGATCAGGCTTTGGTCTTGGGCTTGCGCTGGCGTTCGATCAGCAGGGCGCGGCAGCTGCCGTTGATGACGCGCAGCTCGGCCAGGGTGGCGTCGATCTGGGCGCGCTTTTTCTCCAGCTCGGTGATCTCGTTGTCGGTGCGGGTGATCACATATTGCAGCTGCTGCGCGCGGCCTTCGCCATGATCGCCATACAAATCCAGATAGGTTTTGATTTCTGAGAGCGGCGAGCCGATGGCCTTGGCCCGCAGGATCAGGGCCAGCCGTGCCCGGTCGCGCCGGGTGTAGACGCGGGCGCCGTTCACCCGACGGGGGGCGAGTAGGCCCTTGTCTTCATAAAAGCGCAGCGCCCGCAGGGTGATGCCGAACTCACGGCACAGCTCAGTGATGCCGAAGAGTTTGGTGGTGCCCTCGTCGCGGTGGGAGTCGACGAACGCTTGCGCGTCGGTCAGCGCGTCGGGCACGGGGGCGTTTTTGGCCATGGGCAGGGTCAGATCACGCGTTGCAGGCGCATGGCCACACCCATATCGCCGCTGACCTTGAGCTTGCCGGCCATGAAGCCGGTAGCGGGCTCCAGGTCGCCGTCCAGCATGGCTTGCAGGTTGTCTAGGGTGATGCCGACGGTGCAGTCGGTATCGGTGTCCGTGTTGTTCACGGTATTGGGGGTGCTGCTGCCGTCGATGACGATGACGCCGTCAGCGCCCATGTCGAACTTCAGGGTGGCGTTGAGGCCGCTGTCATCGCCCACTTTGGCGCGGATGGCTTGGGTTGCGGATTCGAGGGACATATGGTGTTCTCCGGTGTCGGGTAAATCGAATGGACCGTGGCGGATGGTAGTGGCCAAGCATAACGTAAGGCATAGTAAAAAAACCTATACGGCAACTGGTTGACGTTAACGTCACCCTGGCCTCTAATGCGTCAAGCAACTCAGAAAGCCCAGACCTATGCCTGCCCTGCGTTCCAAGATCAACCCGCGCTCCGATGCCTTTGCCGCCAATGCCCAGCGCATACAGGGCCTGCTGGCCGAGGTGCAGCGCCTGCAGGACATGGTGATTGCCGAGTCGGAAAGCAAGCGCGAAAAGTTTGAGAAGCGCGGTCAGCTGCTGCCGCGTGAACGCGTGGCTCGCCTGCTGGACCGCAACTCGCCGTTCCTGGAGCTGAGCCGCTTGGCCGGCCTCAACATGCATGACGACGACGGCAAAAAGGCAGTGCTGGGTGGCGGCTCCATCATCGGCATCGGCACCGTGGCGGGCAAGCGCTGCCTGATCTCGGTGAACGACAGCGCGGTCAAAGGGGGCACCGTGGCACCCATGGGCCTCAAGAAGGCGCTTCGCGCTCAAGAGGTGGCCCTGCAGAACAAGCTGCCGGTGATTTACCTGGTGGAGAGTGGTGGCGCCAACCTGATGTACCAGTCCGAGATCTTTGTGGAGGGCGGGCGCAGCTTTGCCAACCAGGCGCGCATGTCAGCCGCGGGTATTCCGCAAATCTCGGTGGTGCATGGCTCCAGCACGGCGGGCGGTGCGTATCTGCCGGGTTTGTCGGGTTACGTGGTGCTGGTGCGCGGGCGCAGCAGCATTTACCTGGCCGGCCCCCCATTGGTGAAAGCTGCCATCGGCGAGGACTGCACAGACGACGAGCTGGGCGGGGCCGAGACGCACGCGCAAGTGACCGGACTGGGTGAGTACCTCACCGAGGACGACGCCCACGCCATCGCCCTGACCCGCGAGCTAATGGACAAAATCAACTGGGACACTGCACCACACGCCCCAGCCCAAGGCGCCGGCTTTGCCGCACCGCTGTTTGACGAGCAGGAGCTGATGGGCATCGTCCCTGCCGACGAGCGCGAGCCCTACGACGTGCGCGAGGTGATTGCCCGGCTGGTGGATGGCTCGGACTTTCTGGAATTCAAGGCCGGCTATGCCCCCGAGATGATGTGTGGCCACGCCCGTATCGAAGGCCGACTGGTGGGCATTCTGGGGAATAACGGGCCGATTCAACCCGCGGGCTCTACCAAGGCGGCGCAGTTCATCCAGCTGTGCGACCAGAGCGGCACGCCGCTGCTGTTTTTGCAGAACACCACTGGCTACATGGTGGGCTCGGTGGCCGAGCGCAATGGCGCCATCAAGCACGGCAGCAAGATGATTCAGGCGGTGGCCAACGCGCGCGTGCCCAAATTCACCGTGGTGCTGGGCGGCTCGTATGGCGCGGGCAACTACGGCATGTGCGGGCGCGGGTTTGACCCGAATTTCATCTTCAGCTGGCCCACGGCGCGCACTGCGGTCATGGGCGGCGCGCAGGCCGCCAAGGTAATGGACATCGTGAACCGCGCCAAGGTGGAGCGCATGGGCATGGAGGCGAATGACGAAGCGCTCAAAGCCATGTCCGACGGACTGCGCCTGCGGCTGGACAAGGAGAGCGCGGCCCTCTTTGGTACCGCCCGCCTGTGGGACGACGGAATCATCGACCCGCGCGACACCCGACGCATTTTGGGACTGTGCCTGGCGCTGGCAGCTGAGGCCGCAGACCGCAAGCTGAACGCCAACACTTTTGGTGTGGCCCGCCTCTGAGCGCGGCTGCCCGACTCCCGCATTACAACGACCCGAGGACACCCCATGAAATTCACCTCCGAGCACACCCAGATTGCCGACACGGTGCGCAAATTTGTGGCCAACGAGATCAACCCCTTCACTGCGGAGTGGGAGAAAGCGGGCATCTTCCCGGCGCGCGAGCTGTTCAAGAAGATGGGGGACCTCGGGCTGCTGGGCATCAAGTACCCCACCGAGTTCGGCGGCATGGGGCTGGACTTCAGCTACTCCATGGTGATGGCCGAGGCGCTGGGCGACTGCAATGTGGGCGGTGTGCCCATGGCCATTGGCGTGCAGACCGACATGTGCACACCCGCACTGGCCTGCTTCGGCAGCGATGAGTTGCGCAACCAGTACCTGGCGCCGGCAATCGCGGGCGACATGGTCGGGTGCATCGGCGTGAGTGAGGTAACTGGCGGCTCGGATGTGGCCGCCCTCAAAACCACGGCCCGCAAAGATGGCGGTGACTACGTGATCAACGGCTCCAAGATGTGGATCACCAACGGCATGCAGGCCGACTGGTGCTGCCTGCTGGCCAACACCAGCGAGGGCGAGAGCGCAGCGGGCAAAAACCCACACAAGAACAAGTCGCTCATCATCGTGCCCATGGACGCGCCGGGCATCACCCGCCAGAAGATCGAAAAAATCGGCATGCACAGCAGCGACACGGCGCAACTGTTTTTTGACAACGTGCGGGTGCCCCAGCGCAACCTGATCGGGCAGGAGGGCATGGGCTTCATGCTGCAGATGCTGCAGTTCCAGGAAGAGCGGCTCTATGGCGCGGCCAGCACGCTGCGTTCGCTGGACAATCTGATCAACCTCACCATCGACTACACCCGCCAGCGCCAGACCTTCGGGCAGCCCATCCTCAACAACCAGGTGGTGCACTTCCGCTTGGCCGAGCTGCGCACCGAGGTGGAGTGCCTGCGCGCGCTCACCTACCGTGCGGTGGAGCAATACGTGGGCGGCAAAGATGTGACCAAGCTGGCATCCATGGCCAAGCTCAAGGCGGGCCGCCTGAGCCGCGAGGTGACGGACAGTTGCCTGCAGTACTGGGGCGGCATGGGCTTCACCGCCGACAACCCGATCTCCCAGGCCTACCGCGATAGCCGCCTCATCTCGATTGGCGGCGGGGCGGACGAAATCATGCTGGGCATCATCTGCAAGCTCGAAGGTACCTTGCCCGGCAAGGCCGCCTGAGTTATGCAGGTTTCTGAGTTAAATAGCCTGCTAGCGCCTATGGATATTGCGCAAGCAGCTCCTGAAAAAGGAGCAAATTGGCTTGCGCCAAGCTACGGGCACATTCGCGCAGAGCAGGAGAGGGCGGTGTTGCACATCACCCTGAACCGGCCTGAGGCGCGCAACGCCATGTCCCTGCAAATGGTGGCCGAGCTGCAACAAGCGTTGCAGGCGGCTGAGGCCACTGCTGGGAGTGAAGCCGCTGTGCGCGTGGTGGTGTTGCGCGGCGCAGGCGGGCACTTCTGCGCGGGTGCGGACCTCAAGGACATGGCTGGCGCCCGCATGCGCTCCATGCAGCGCGAGGCTGGCGCACCCGACCCGATTGCCGAGGTGAATGCCGCCTTCGGCCGCCTGTGCGTGGCCTACGCTCAGACCCCGCTGGCCGTGGTGGCCGTGCTGGAAGGCACGGTGATGGGCGGCGGCTTCGGCCTGGCCTGTGTTGCCGATGTGGCGCTGGCAGACGACAGTGCCACGTTCCGTTTGCCCGAGACGTCGCTGGGTGTGGTGCCCGCACAGATCGCGCCATTTCTGGTCGAGCGCTTGGGCTATTCGCAGGCCAAACGCTTGGCCGTGACCGGCGGGCGCTTGGACGCCGCTGGGGCGCACAGAATGGGCTTAATCCATGAGCTGTGCAGTGCTGACGAATTGCCGGAAGCGCTTGCCCGAGTGCTAGCAGAAATTCAGGCCTGTGCCCCCGGCGCCCTGGCCGCCACCAAAGCCCTGATGCAGCAAGCCCGCTTCAGCCCTGCAGCCGACCTGGTGGAGCACGCCGCCGCCGTATTCGCCCACTCAGCGCAAAGCGCAGAGGGACTAGAGGGCATGACCGCATTCATACAAAAGCGCAAACCAACTTGGGCGGTGCAATGAAATCTATCGGAACAACTCAGACCACGCCAAGCCTGTGGGGCAATGCGCTTTGCGTAGGTCAAGGAGGAGCCCGCAAAGCGGGCGGGGGACACGAAGCAAAGCGCATCGCCCCGCAGGCGCCACACCAGGAGGACGCAAGATGTTCAGCAAAATCTTGATAGCCAACCGCGGTGAAATCGCATGCCGCGTCATCCGCACCGCCCGCAAACTAGGCTATCCAACCGTGGCCGTCTACAGCGATGCCGACCGCGCCGCACCCCACGTAGCCTTGGCCGATGAGGCCGTGCACATCGGTCCCTCGCCCGTAGCAGAGTCTTACCTCAGGGTGGATGCCATTCTCGAAGCTGCGCGCAAAACCGGCGCAGATGCTTTGCACCCCGGCTACGGCTTCTTGAGCGAGAACGCTGCGTTCGCACAAGCTTGTGCTGATGCAGGCGTTGTGTTCATCGGGCCGCCGCCGAACGCCATCACCGCCATGGGCGACAAAGCCTTAGCCAAGCAGCGCATGCTGCAGGCCGGCGTGCCCTGCGCACCCGGCTATTTGGGTGCGGACCAGAGCGACACGGTACTCACGCAAGAGGCCTACAAACTGGGCTACCCGTTGCTGGTGAAAGCTGTGGCCGGTGGCGGTGGACGTGGCATGCGCCTCGTGCGCAATGACGCCGAGTTGCTGCCCGGCCTCGAGGGCGCCCGACGTGAAGCCATCAGCGCATTCGGTGATGGCACCCTGATGTTGGAGCGCCTGATAGACAACGGCCGCCACATCGAAATCCAGGTGTTCGCAGATGCGCACGGCAACGCGGTGTATCTGGGTGAGCGCGACTGCACGGCCCAGCGACGCCGGCAAAAAGTGATTGAAGAAGCGCCGTCCCCGGTGGTCAGCCCCGCCATGCGCGAAGCCATGGGGCGCGATGCGGTGGCTGCTGCGTTAGCGGTGGGCTACCGCGGTGCGGGCACGGTGGAGTTCATCGTGGATGAGCAACTCAAACACTACTTCCTGGAGATGAACACGCGCCTCCAGGTGGAGCATCCGGTTACCGAATGCATCACTGGTTTCGACCTGGTGGAATGGCAGCTGCAAGTAGCCGCCGGCGAGCCCTTGCCCGCGCGGCAGGAAGACATACGCCTAGGCGGCCACGCGATTGAGGCACGCCTGTATGTCGAAGACCCGTACTCCGGTTTTGCCCCGCAGACCGGCACCGTGGCCTATTGGCAGCCCAAACGTGCGTTGCAGCCCGGCGTGCGGATTGACGATGGCATCCGGCAAGGGAGCGTGGTTTCGCCGTTCTACGACCCAATGGTGGCCAAAGTCATCGTGCACGGGCGTGACCGCAGCGATGCCATTCGCCGTCTGCGCGCGGCATTGGCGAATGCACCGCTGCTGGGTTTGAAGAACAACGGTCGTTTCCTGAGCGATTTGGTGGATCACCCCGCCTTCCGCGAAGCGCGCATGACCACCACGTTGATCGACCAGTGGCTGGAGCAGGGCGAGCCGCTGCTACAAGCGCCGGCGCCTTCCATGGCGGCCTGGCAAATCGCGGCTTTAGCGTTGACGCAGCAGCAAGGCAGCAGCTGGCGGGCCAACAGTGTGGCGGCCTACAGCGTGCGGTTGCAGTGCGGTGAAGTGGTGCGCGCTGTACGCATCAGCAGCGATGGTCAAGGCTTGACCACCATCACCATGGATGGGGTGACAGCGCAGGCTCGCGTCATCGCTTGGCAAAACTCAGTTTTGCGTCTGGAGCTGGATGGTGTGGCGCAGACCGCCATTACCGTGTTTGCTACCGGTGCCTGGCATGTGGCGCACGCGGGCTACAGCCATGTGTTAAGCGAGGTGTCGGCCTTCCCCGATGCGGATGCTTTGAAAGATCCCAGCCGCGCACTATCGCCTGTAGCCGGCAAGGTTACGCAGGTGCTGGTGGCACCGGGCGACGTGGTTACCGAGGGTCAACAACTCGTCTGCGTGGAAGCCATGAAGATGGAGATGTGGCTCTGTGCCGAACAGGCGGGCCAGGTGCAAGCGGTGCACGCCCGTGCGGGCGAACAGGTGGAAGCCGGCGCAGTGCTGGTGGAACTGAACGTGGGGGCGGACACGCCCCCCACTGAAACACACTGAGGAATCCCATGGACAAAGCCATATTGACTTGCGCCCTGACCGGCGTGTTGACTAACCCCAAGCAGCATCCCGTACCTGTCACGCCCGCCCAAATGGCGGCAGAAGCGCGCGATGCCTATAACGCTGGCGCCAGCATCATGCACATCCATATGCGCATGCAGGAAGACGGCTTGGGGCACATGCCCAGTTGGGACCCGGATGTCGCCGAAAGCATTGTGAATGCCATCCGCGATGCCTGCCCCGGCGTGATCATCAACCTGACCACCGGCGTGGTGGGTAAAGACATCAGCGGCCCCCTGAACTGCATACGCCGGGTGAAGCCCGAGATTGCTGCCTGCAACGCGGGCAGTCTGAATTACCTCAAGCTCAAGGAAGACGGCAGTTGGGCTTGGCCGCCCATGGTGTTCGATAACCCGGTGGCCAAGGTGCAGCAGTTTCTGGATGTGATGCAGGAGTGCGGCACCCATCCCGAATTCGAGTGTTTTGATGTGGGCATCGTCCGGTCGGTGACCATGTATTTGAAGAACGGCATGCTCAAGCCTGATATGGGCCGCGCAGAATACAACCTGGTGATGGGCGTGGCTTCGGGCATGCCGTGTGACGCGGACCTGCTTTCACTCTTGCCGAAGTACATGGCCACCGATAGCGTGTGGCAAACCACACTGATAGGCCGCACTGAGATTTGGCCGGTGCACCAGAAGACGGCCGATCTGGGAGGCATGTTGCGTACCGGTCTGGAAGACACTTTCTATTTGCCCGATGGTTCACGCGCTGCTGGTAATGGTGTGCTTATCGAGGCACTGGCCGCGTGTGCCCAGCGCGCAGGACGAACAATTGCAAATCCTTCTGACGCGAAAGTCATTTTGGGTCTGCGAACAGGTTAGAATTCGCGCATCCCGAATGCTTCTGAAAAGAACGTTTGAAAAAGTTTCTCCGGAATTTCCGGATAGCATGAAAAAAAGCATGCTAGAATACGAAGCTTAGCGGCTGTAGCTCAGCTGGATAGAGTACTTGGCTACGAACCAAGGGGTCGTGGGTTCGATTCCTGCCAGCCGCACCAACATTCTAAGTCTATGATTTAGAACGGTTTTTAAGGAGTTTTCAACATCAGGTGTCATTACTTGGTGTCATGATGGCTCTAAAAATTCCGAGACTGTACCGAAGTAGACACGGCGTGTTCACACTCCGTGTCTATTTTTTTGACCAAAACGGCAAGCGACGACTGAAACAACACAGTCTAGGCACGAAAGACAGCGCACAGGCGCGGGTTCTCGCATTGCGGTTCAACTTAGATTTTGAAACACAATGCGATATGGAACGAAAAAAGACAGTCTTCGAGGAACTAGCGGCCAAGGTTAGCAACCCGCTAAAAATCACCATCGGCGGCAATGTGCTGGACTTTGACCCCAGCAAGCCCGAGGAGGTGGCCTATGTCGAAAAACTTCGCAAAGAACAAGCCGCGTTCGACAACGGCGGCGCTGAAAAAGTCCTAGCCCAACTCTGGACACCCGACCAAGACCAGCCGCAGGCAAGGCCACGGCAGAAGGGCAAGCCGTTTAGCGTAGCCACAGAACTTTACTTGGCAGAAAAAACGCTAGACAACAAACAAACCACCATCGACGAGAAGCGGCGCACCTACAAGGACTTCATAGCCCTTTACGGCGACTTGGACATTAACCAAATCACCAAGCCTGAAATTGTGGCTTTGAAGACCGCAGAGATAGGCCGCAAACTCAGTGCCAACCGCATCAATAAGCGACTGGGGCAGGTGAACGACTTTTTCAACTGGTCAATCAAAAACGGGCACTACACAGCCAGCGACAAAAGCCCCGTGGACGGGCTTTTTGTGAGCAAAAAAGCCAAGTTAGCCAAGGCCACAGAGAACCGCGAACCCTTCACGGACGACGAACTTAAAACGCTTTTTGGCAAAGGCTACCAAGAGCGATTTTTCGCCCCTGACCATTACTGGATTCCGCTTGTTTGCTTGTTATCAGGCGCACGGCGTGAGGAAGTGGGAGACTTACTGAGCGCCAATATCAAAACCGTTGACGGTGTACCCACGTTTTTCATTGAGGAAGGCAAGACCAAAGACGCACGGCGAACCGTACCCGTTCACCACGCCCTGATTGAATTGGGTTTTATGGACTATGCCAAGGCGCGACAAGAGGCAGGCCATGCCTACCTATTCCCCCACCGACCGAAAGGCGCAGGCGGACGGAGCAAGGAAGCGGGGCGAATGTTCACGCTTAGATTGCGCGAGGATTGCGGCATTACGAACACCCGCAAGACCTTTCACAGTTTGCGGCACACCGTCATCACCCGTCTACACACGGCGGACGCAAACCCCGCCCAAGTTAAGCAAATCGCAGGGCATAGCAGCGAAGCGCAAGGCGTTCACTTCCAGACCTACACCCACGCGATAGGGCTGACGCAACTGGCCGAGACGCTGAACCGTTTAATCTATCCGCACGACTTCGCAAACCTGAAACTTGCCGACCCGACTTTTAAGGCGTTTTTCTCGAAAGAAAAAACAGCAGAGGAAAAGCAAGCAGAACGAGACGCAAAGAACGCGCAGCACTTAGCCGCAAAAGCAGAGCGCGAAGAACGCAACCGAGACAAGAGAAAAAAGGACAATACTAAATGACCAAATTAATCACCGCCGCAGCAGTAAAAAAACGAGAATATTGGATTGAAGAAATTCGCAAAATAAGTGGGAATTTTGGAGATGATTCAAGCCGTCTTGAAACTGAACTTTCAACGGAGGTTAAAGCCGAGGGCTTTGGCGCACTGATTAACCATTTACGCCTGTGCGGCGACATTCCTGAATCATACGGCCACAATTCAAGTGAAGAAAAACTCTATTCAAAATATACGGATAGCCTTCTTAGCGAGACCTATAAAGCAATGGGCTTAAAAAGCCTAGTTCTGAAAGAACGGGCAGACGCGGCAGATGTTGAAGCATTCGCGAAGAATTTCAGTTTTGTCGCAGACGCTAAGGCGTTTAGATTGAGCAGAACGGCAAAAAACCAAAAGGATTTTAAAGTTCAAGCGGTGGACGGATGGAAGCGAGGCAAGCCCTTCGCGATGGTGGTTTGTCCAATCTACCAACTGCCCAATAAATCCAGCCAGATTTACGAACAGGCAACCGTTAGGAATGTTTGCGTGTTCACTTATTCACACTTGGCCATGTTGGCGACCTTTGGGGCGAGTGAAGGCAATGAAAAATCTGAAGAACTCTTGGAGCAAATTTTCAAAGCCATACCCGCTTTGAATCCTTCAAAAGATGCTTCGCAGTATTGGGCGGCTATAAATCGAACAATGCTGGGATTCTCTAAGGTACTGAATGACCTTTGGAGCATCGAAAAACAAGCGGCAGTCGAATCAATCGCAGCCGCAAAAAATGAAGCGTTGACCTTTCTGGCGAAAGAACGCGAGAAAATCATGCGGATGAGCCATGATGAAGCCCTAAGAGAGTTAATCAAAGTTCACAAAATAGAGAGCAAAATCATAACGATTAACTCAGTCAGCAACAGGGGAATTCTTTCCATCCAATAGGAAATCAAGATGGAAAATTTTAAAAATTCAATCATCACGGGCGACTGTTTAGATGTACTAAAAAACTTTCCTGCCGACTCAGTGGATATGGTTTTAACCTCTCCACCCTATGACAATCTGAGAACTTACAAGGGGTTCAAATTTCCTTTTGAAGAAATCGCTTCAGAGTTGTTTAGAGTTGTCAAATTGGGCGGTGTAGTGGTTTGGGTTGTTTCTGATGCGACCATTGAAGGCACTGAGACGGGAACGAGTTTTAAGCATGCCCTACACTTCAAATCGATAGGATTCAACATCCATGACACGATGGTTTTCAAGAAGAGAAACCCAATTCCGCAAATTTACCGCAAGCGCTACAACAACGAATTTGAATTCATGTTTGTTTTCAGCAAAGGGCAGGTAAAAACGCACAATCCAATCATGGTGGACTGTCTCCATGCTGGGTTAGAGTTGAACGGCACAACCTACAAAAACTATTCTAAGCACGAGCAAAAGCGGGAGAAAATGGCCGCGCCAGTGAAAGCCCAAAAAATCAAGGGCAATATCTGGGAATATGTCGTAGGCAAGAATTTGGAAGACCAGGAGGCCAAGGGGCACCCAGCACCGTTTCCGTGCGAGTTGGCACGCGACCATATCAAATCATGGTCAAACCAAGGCGACATAGTTTTAGACCCTATGTGCGGCAGCGGAACGACTTGTAAAGTTGCCAAGGAACTGGACAGAAATTTTATTGGCATCGATGTTAGCCAAGAGTATTGCGAAATTGCCAAACGGCGGACAAGGTTGATTGAAATCGAAACGACAGACAAACAAATGAGACTGGATTCATTTTTGCCTGAATCCGTGGACAACTGACCCGTCCACCCCCAAGGGCGTGGACGGCCTACGGTTCGCCAGTTGACCACAGCCGAAGCCCTGACGCGCAGGCCGTGGACAAGTCTTTAACTTGCCCACCGCCCGCTTGCCCCACCAGTTTTAATTATGAAAAAAATTGCGAACACAGACGAGGAAATTCTTTTGGACGTTGTTCAAACATGCCAAGAATTTGAACAAATTTTGCCCGATTCTGTCTGCTATCGCATTTTTGAATATTACTCACTTGATTCAAGTGAGCCGATTCCGTTTGTGTCGTTCATTTTTGATGACCACATGGAATTGATGAAATTAGTCGCACACATACAAAGACTGAACGAGAACATGCCTGACTTTATCGACCTTCAAACGCGAGCAGGCTGGGGCGAGCCCGTCATTCTGTGCGAAGCCGTGGGCGATTGTCGGAAAGGTTTCGATTTTTTGCTTGAAGACTATCCGCCGTGGCAAAAATATAAACTCGACAATCGAGCAGCCAAGCGCATGGGGCAGTCGCTTCAAAAACACGACCCAAGCGCCGAGGGCGGGGCAATGTGAAAGAAGAACCCCGCAACACTTGACAAAGTGCGCGGGGTCTCTTACTTTATTTATGACTGTTCACGGCAGCCATAAGTTAAAGATAATCAATCTCTAGCAAATGTCAATACCGCCCTGAACCTCACGGCGGTTTTTTTGCGTCAGGGCGTAAGCCCTCCCGAGTCGGAACCGCTGTAAAGCCCAAGCAATTGGGCGGCGTGGCTAGACTGGTGAAATTACACAGCCACGGTGAAGAGCGTAAAGCGACACTCACTAATTGCCCGCGAGCGGGTGAAGTCGCTAGATAAGCCGCCGCAGGACTTATCCCGAAGCGTGATTTTATTTTGTGCCATAGCCCGCCAAAATCTAAATCGTTCAACGCAGAGCAACGCCTAATCCGTCATTTGTTTGGTGCGAGAACCGCGCCGCGACAAAACGGATTAGGGCGAACTTTGCCGAAAAGTTGAACTAACAACTTTTAGATGTAATACATATCAAAACCAAGTTGTTAACTAAATCAATTTAGCAAGCAGAATTATTCTCAAACACCCCACGCACCTTGTCCGCTTACGCGGCCTGCGGTTCGTGGGGTGTTCTCTCCTCTCAAAACCGCACGCTTTCCATGATTTCCATGGAGAACCTGAGCGCGTCAAAAAATCAGCGCAAGCCCGCGTAAAACCTAGCGCTTTCCATGATTTCAAAAATATTTTTCTGCTAAGCACTTGACGAAATAATTGAAATCCCCTTTATTTATTTATGTCATCATTTTTTTGGAGGGGACATGAAAGCAATCACGATCAGACTGACAGAAGTTCAAGAGAAACAAATCGAGCGCTTCGCAAATTCAAAGCGCATCACATTCACCGAAGCGACGCGGCTTGCGGCAATTTCGTTTTTAGAAAACGAAGGCAAAGCACAAAACGAAAAGGCCGAGCACGAAGCAACACGCGAAAGAGTTGACGGTTTAGCCAAAGCGCTGACTGTCGTTTTGAAAGCAAACGCAGAGGCGGCAGCAAATCAAGATAACTATTTAAAAGCAATTTATTCACAACTCGCTCCGAAAAAGGAGGTTCAAAAATGAGCACTCTAAAAAATCTTTTTGTGCGAGCAGCCGAAACCCGCGACGCGGTGGAGTTCAAGATTTTGGCGCGTTCAATCGCGGCAAGAGTTGGAGACAGGGACGCGAACGGGGTTTATTTCATACGCCCAGAGTTCCAGACAAAGACAAGCCGAGCAATCAAACCCGCGTCCCTGGACTACCCCGACAACTACTTTGAACACGTTCAAACGCGCAAATTTATTGAAGCGTATTTGACTCAACTGGAAATCAAATTTCTGAGCGGAAATTTGAACGCCACGGGTTCACTGTTGAAAACAGCAGAGCGCAAATTGAAAACATTGATCAAAGGAGACTAAAAAATGAACACGATTGATTTTGACGAAAACCGCTACTTTTGCGAGCACTTAACAAAACTACTCGCAGAGGGCGACTATGAAACTTTTCAATGTTTACTCGCAGACCACGGGCACACATTGACCGACTTTGTTAATTTAACAATTAACGCATTAATGCCACCCCCCGACCTCACGGGCTACTTTTTGTCAGTTCGCACATTTATCAACACGGGAGAATTGAAATGAACTTTTTAGACACAGCAAAAGACAGCGCAGCGGAAACGCTCAACACAATGAGCGCAACCGTGGCCCGCGAGGTCAACACATACAGGACAGCCTACACAACCATTCTTTTGTTTGTCGTAGTGAGTTTGATTTTTGGCGCGGCGGGTTATTTTTTGGGCTATGCCCAAGGGGGTTTGGCAAGATGAAAAAAACGCTTTTAGCCTTCGCACTCGCAGCCGTGGCAGCGACGACCACAGCGCAAAACATGGACAGCACAAACGCGCCTCAAAACGCGGGGATACCCGTCAAGTCTGTAAAACTGTTTCGAGTGCTGGCGGGTGCTTCCACTACTGTTTACAGTTTCAAACAGTGTTTCAACCAGTACGCACCCCCGCAAGGGGCGGGGGGCTACTGGCTTTTGAATAACACGACGCAAACGGACATGTATTTTGTCTGTGAAGGGTGGTAATCATGAGCCGCGCCGCTTACATCGACTGGGGCATGAATGCCGTGCCACTTGACCCACAGACACCCCGCAGAGACTTGCGGGGGGCGCTAGTTATTGGCTTGCTAGGAGCAGCCGCAGGCTATGCCGCAGTTTGGGCAGGACTGGGGCACATTGTGCCCACACAAACTAGCGCCCTAGGCTTTCTAGGCGACCTCACCGCCCAGAAACTCACTTTCTCAAATGTGAGTGGAAACCTCGCTGCCCGTGGCGCGTTTTCCATGTTGACCGCCTCAGCCTTGGGCGTGTGGTTGTTTGTCGAAGGTTTCAAGCCACGGGAAAGACTGCGACACATCCGTGGCCGTCGCTATCTCGATGGACAAGAGGCCGTCAAGAAGGCGCAAGCCCTGACAAAGACGGAAATCAAAGACAGCGCCGAGGGCGTGGCACTGTCGCAGGACTTCAATTTTTCAGCAGAGCGGGAAACAACCCACGCTTTGATCGTGGGTGGCGTTGGCGGAGGTAAAACGACCATTGCACACCACATTTTGCGCGGCATTTTTGAGCGCGACGATCATGCCTTGATCGTCGACTGGAAAGGCGATTTTACCCAAGCCTACAAAGGCCGAATCTTTAACCCATTGGACAGGCGTTCAATGCGTTGGGTGGTGGCGTTGGATGTAGTGAGCGCGTTAGACGCTCAGTCTTTCGCTTCTCAAATCATCCCCGACCCTACGGGCAGTGCTGACCCGTTTTGGGCCAATTCAGCGCGGGCAGTGCTGGCAAGTGTCGTTAAGCATTTACAAGCAACGAAGCCGAAAAAATGGACTTGGGGCGACCTCTACGAATCCGCGTGTTTGTCGCTTGAAGAACTTCAAACGATTGTCAAAACGCAGAACCCCCACGCTTTCGCGTCAATCAGCGAAGCGGGCAAGCAAACCCAAGGGGTTTTGTCTCAGATGTTGGCACAAATGGACAGCGTGCGAGTACTCGCAGAAGCCGAGGCAGACGACCCCGAAGCCGTGGGCTTTTCTATTCGTCGCTGGCTCGACGGACACGGACGCAAGCAAATTATTCTAGGCGGCAGCACAGAACACGAGCGACTTTGCGCGGGCGCAATGCGGGCAGTGATTACCAGCGCCGCCGCGCAACTTCAAGCAATGCCAGACAGCAAAACCCGCAGGGTTTGGCTTGTCATTGATGAATTTCCAAAATTGGGGAAATGTGAAGCCGTACCCAAACTGCTGGCCTTTGGGCGCTCCAAAGGCGCGAGGCTTGTTTTATTGGCGCAAGACTTGGCGCAGTTGCGCCACATCTACGGAGCGGACGAAACCAAAAGCATGGCGGCGATGGTGGGAACAATCATCATTGGCCGCACCCAAGGGGGCGAAACCGCCGACACACTCTCAAAACAAGTCATTGGGACGCGGGAAGTCGAAAGACGCAACACGACTACACAAGGAAACGGCGCATCTAGCAGCAGTTGGCAGCGTGATGAATTGTTGGTGGTTCACCCCTCAGAACTTCAAACGGAACTCGGGAAGCGTGGCGACCACATCCAAGCCCTTCTAATTGGTTTAGGCGACTACGCATTGAATTTGCCTTGGGGCTTTGTAGCCCCCGCCAAGCACCGCGAGCCGATGGAGTGGCGCGAGTGTTTCCAAGGCGTGAGCAAGTCCAAGACCCTGCCCACAGTGGCAAAAGACGAGCCTTTGGCCGTGTCGAAAGACACGAAAAAGGAAGCCGAAAAAGAGGACGGCAAGGACGCGGAGCGGCAAGCCGTGGAGCACTCAATTCACGAAGCCATCGACCCGACAGCGGGGGCGCTACTCGCAGGAATTGCGGCGCTTGAATTGTTCAACGCGAACAAGACCACCACCCCGCAGGCCACCCCAAGCCATCAAACGCAACGCCTCAAGAACGAGGCAGAACAAGAAGCCGAGCAGGAGCAATAAACCATGTTAGAACTCGTAAGAATCGACGGGGTGGAGTATTACGACACCCTCAGCAAATCGGAATACTACGCAAGCGCGGAGAAAGGCGAGCCAGCGGGCAAATGGGGCGAGGGATGCGAAAAAATCGGCATTGACACAAGCCAGCCCGTTGAAAATTCTTTGCTCAAAATCGTAATGACAGGGCACAAGCCCGACGGTTCAAAGATGGTTCAAAACGCGGGTAAGGAAGACATGCGCGTGGGCATGGACTTGATCTTTAGCGCCCCTAAGAGCGTGTCAGTTTTGTGGGCGAATGCTTCGCCCGAACTCAGGGAGCAAATCAGCAAGTCGCAGCACCAAGCCACAGCCAAGGCGATGGACTATTTGCGTGAACGCATCGAGACGAGAACAAGCAAAGGCGGCGTGTTCAAAGAAACCCCCGCAGCCCTGATTTACGCCAGTTTCGAGCATTGCGACACACGAGCCAAAGATCCCAATCTTCACACCCATACAGTGCTATCCAATGCCGTCGTTCGAGAGAACGGCAAGACTTCAGCACTTGACCAAAAAGGCATCTACGACCACATCAAGTCCACGGGCGCAACGTACCGCGCAGAATTGGCGCAACAGTTGCGCGGCATGGGCTTCAAATTGGAACAAGACAAAGACGTGGACGGCGTTTTTCAAATCGCAGGGTTTGACAAAAACTTGGAGAAGCATTTTTCCAAGCGTTCAGAAGTCATCAAAAAAATTGCGGCAGAGCATGGCGTAAAGAGCGCTGCCAAGCGGCAGGAAATCGCCAAATTTTCACGGGACAAAAAAACCGAAATCGACCGCCCCGCCCTCTTTGAACGTTGGCAAAAAGAGAGCCAAGAAAGGGGCTTTGATGCTTCAAAACTTGAAGCCCTCAAAGAGGCCACGCCTGAGCCGTTCACCATGCCGACGGCGGAGCAAATCGCCGAAAAACTTACTGAGAACGAGAGTTTTTTTCAAGTGCGGGACTTGGAAGGACTGTTAGCCGAATGCGGCCAGTACCATGACTTTGACCGCCAAAAAATGCGGGACGAAGTGCTTCAGAGCGCTGCCGTATCAAAACGCATTTTGAGACTGTACGACAGCAAAAAAGACAAGACGACAGAGACGGCGGTTTACACATCTAAAGCGTTGGTCAACTTGGAACAACACAGCATCGACAGCGCGAAAAGTCGCAAGGGCGAAACCCGCCACCACCTGCCAGCCGCCACGGTCAAAAACACGATTCAGCGAATCGAGCAAGAAAGCGGCTTCACACTCAGGGACGAGCAGCGCGAGGCGGTGGAATTTCTCACCGAAAAAAGCGGGGGCGTTGCCCTTATGCGAGGTTTGGCAGGAACTGGCAAAACCACCGCATTAAAAGCCGTTTGTGAGGCTTACAAGGCCGAAGGCTACCAAGTGTTAGGTGCAACCCTTAGCGCTCAAGCAGCGGGCATTCTGAGCGCAGAAACGGGACTTAAAGGGGCAACCATTGCCCAGACCTTGATTGACCTGGACAAGGGCAAAACCCAACTTTCTGAAAAGTCGGTTTTGTTGATTGACGAAGCGGGCATAGTAGGAAGCCGCGACTTTGCGAGGCTTCAAGCACACGCAGACAAGGCAAGGGCGAAATTGATAGCAGTGGGCGACGAAAAGCAAATCCAAGCAATCAGCGCGGGCGGCATCTTTGAAGCCCTTCAATTCCATGCCGAATTGGGCACGGCTGACCTGAAGCAAATCACACGACAACAGGACGGCCAAGACCGTGAAGCGAGCCGCTTGTTTTACGAGGGCAAGGCAGACGAAGCCTTGAAAGTCTACGAAGCAAAGGGGCAAATCAAGACCCACAAGCACCGCGACAGCCTCATGATTCAGTTAGCCCGCGATTACGCGCAAGACCCGAACGAGACGACCCAAAAAATGGCAATCGCAGCCACGAACGCCGAGGCCGTTTTGCTGAACGAACAAATCAGGGAAGAACTCAAGAGCGCGGGGAAACTTGACCGCGACACGGGCGCACTGTTTGAAAACGCAGACGGCAACACCTTGGAAGTGTCCAAGGGCGACCGCGTTTTGTTCAAGAAAAACAGCAAAACCAGAGGCGTGAACAACAACCTGCGCGGCACGGTGTTGGAGTGCCGCCAGAGCGGCGACCATGCGAGTTTGAAAATCCAAGGCGACGACGGCAAGACCCGCACGATTGATACGAGCGACTATCCCGACTTACGCCATGCCTACGCAATTACAGGCCACGCCAGCCAAGGCGCAACAGTTCAAAAATCGTTTGTCTTGTTCAACCGTGGCGCGTCTGATTTATCGTGGGGTTATGTCAGCATGACGCGGCACAAAGACCGCGCCACGCTTTACGCCACAGAAGCAGACAAGCCCGAACTGGCCGAAAAATTCAGCAAAGCCAACTTCAAAGGCACAACCCTAGACCTGCCCGAATTGACCAAAATCAACCCAGAGCAGGCAACCACACAAGACCAAGGCAGCGCACCAAGCCCGCAGGCTTCGAGCGCAGGGAAAGGGCAACAGAGCGCAGGCGCTCAGATGCCCCAGCAAAGCCCCAAAACAGCCACACAAGCCCCGCAAGCGGGGCAGGCAGGCGGTACACAGCAAGGCCAAAACACGGGGGAGAAAATCAACTGGGCAGCGATTGAAAAAGTCATGCCCAGCCTAGCCAACTTTTTGAAGTTGTCCATGGCACACGGCGCAAACGGCGACCAGTCTTTGATTTTGCTTTACCAAGGCCTAGCCGCAGGAGCGAGCAGAGGCGCAGAACAACACGAAGCGCAGACGCAGAGCGCAGCACGAGAGCAAGCAAGCATCCAGCGCCAAGGCGCTGGGATGGAGCGTTGACGGGCTACAATGAGAACCAAGGGGCATCAGGTGTCATTACTTGGTGTCATTCAAAAACCCACCTAGTTTTGAAAAATTCCCTTAAAAATCAAGGTGTTGCGGGTTTGGAAAAAGATTCCTGCCAGCCGCACCAAAAAGTAAAGGTCTGCAATCGCAAGGTTGCAGACCTTTTTCTTATTCCGATTCCGAAATAGGCGAATCCATGAGCAAGGCTTTTACCAAAGAGTCCGATGGTGCAGACGACGATGATCTGCAACTGCCTGCGCTACCGGCTGGTGGCAAAAACTACATCACCCCCCAAGGCTTTGCCACACTGCGCGACGAGTTGCTCGACCTGATCGACAACGAACGCCCCAAAGTCGTGGAAATCGTGCATTGGGCGGCCAGTAACGGTGATCGCTCGGAAAACGGCGATTACCTCTATGGCAAAAAGCGGCTGCGCGAAATCGACCGACGCATCCGTTTCTTGACCAAGCGCCTGGAGATTGCGGAGGTCACAGACCCCTCGCTGCACCACGGCAACAAGCAGATTTTTTTCGGCGCTACGGTGACCTATGTGGACGATCGGGATGTGGAGCGCACCATCACGATCAAAGGGATTGACGAGTCCAATAGTGCAGCCGGTGAGGTGAGTTGGATATCACCCATCGCGCGCACACTGCTCAAGGCCCGCGAGGGTGATGAGCTCAAGTTGGTCATGCCCGACAGGGTGTGCGACATCGAGGTGCTGCGGGTGCAATACCCGCCGCCGCTTCCAGCCTGAGGCTTTGACGAAAAGCGCCGCGGGCTAGAGGCTCAGCCCGTCCCGTTGGTGGCGCGTTGGGCGCGCAATACAAATGGGGTGCGCCGCAGGTTGCGCAGCACGACATCGAGGTGCGCGGTATCGCGCACACCCACCAGGAAGCGCATATCGGCGACATCGCGTACGCCATCCTGCCCCATGTCGATGTGGATGATGTCCGCTTCTGCGGACGCCAGAGCGGCAGCCACTTTCGCGAGCACCCCTTTGCCGTTATTGACGGTGACCTGCAGGCCAGTTTCGAAGGCGCGTACCGGCTCATCGGACCAGTCGACGCCGATAAATCGTTCGCGGTCTTTGGCCAGTAATTTGCGGGCAACGCCGCAATCACCCATGTGAACTACGAGGCCTTCGCCACGCCCCAGGTAGCCCACGATGGAGTCGCCCGGCACCGGGCGGCAACATGGCGCAAATTGCACAGATGCGTTCTCGCTTCCGTCGAGCGTGATGGAGCTGAGTGTGTTGGTCTCATGCGCGGTAAACCGCTCCCTAGTGAGGAGTAGCGCATCAGGTCGTTCACCGGCTTCGCTGAGCAGGTTGACCATGCGTTTAGCCACAATATTGGCAATACGTTTGCCCAGCCCGATGTCGGTCAACAGCTCGTGTTTGTTTTTGTTGCCTGTAAATCGCAGCAGCTTTTCCCACAGGACCTGGTTTGCTCCAGTTTCCTCCGGAAAGCTCTCGATTCCTTCGGCGCGCAAAGCCTGCGCCAACAGGCGGTCCCCCAAGCTTTCAGACTCGGTTTGCTCCATGGTTTTGAGGTGGTGGCGAATCTTGGAGCGTGCCCGACCGGTGCGCACAAACCCCAGCCATGCGGGGTTGGGGGTGGACACTGCGGCGGTGACCACTTCGACAACGTCGCCATTCTTGAGTTCGGTGCGCAAAGGCACCTGTTCGCCATTGATGCGCGCTGCGACGGTGCGGTCGCCGATGTTGCTGTGAATCGCGTAAGCAAAGTCCACTACCGTAGCTCCGCGCGGCAGGGCCATGATCTGGCTCTTGGGGGTGAACACATACACCGCGTCCGGGAACAGATCGACCTTCACATGGTCCCAGAACTCCGCCGCGTCCCGTGTTTCATCCTGAATATCGAGGAGTGACTGCAGCCACTTGGTGCCCAGCCTATCGGCAGTGCCGTCTTCAGGGTTGTTGACCTTATAAAGCCAGTGAGCAGCGACGCCGGACTCGGCCACCACATGCATGGCTTCGGTGCGCATCTGGAATTCGATATTGATACCGGCGGGCCCAACAAGGGTGGTGTGCAGCGATTGGTAGCCGTTGACTTTGGCGATCGCAATATGGTCTTTGAACTTGCCGGGTACCGGTTTGTAGAGCTGGTGTAACAGGCCCAGTGCGGTGTAGCAGTCGGTGACGTTGGGTACCAGCACCCGGAATCCATAAATATCAGTCACCTGCGCAAAGCTCAGGTGCTTTTTGTCCATCTTCTGGTAAATGGAGAAAAGTGTCTTTTCGCGTCCTGCGATGCGGATCGGCATCTTGGCTTCGCCGAAGACCGCTTCCACTTCTTTTTGCACTTTCTGGATCAGGTCACGCCGGCGGCTGCGTGCCTTGGACACTGCTTTAGCAAGTACGGTGTACCGCCAAGGCCAGATATGTTGAAAGGAAAGGTCTTGTAACTCGCGGTAGGTTTGATTCAAGCCCAGGCGGTGCGCAATTGGGGCATAAATGTCCAGGGTTTCTGACGAAATGCGGATCCACTTGCTGCGCGGCGTATCCGACAGTGTGCGCATGTTGTGCGACCGGTCCGCAAGCTTGATCAAAATCACCCGAACGTCGCGGGCCATGGCCAGCAGCATTTTGCGGAAGGACTCGGCCTGGTTTTCTTCCCGGGTGTTGAACTGAAGCTTGTCGAGCTTGGTTAAACCGTCGACCAGTTCTGCCACCGGTGAGCCAAACTTTTCGATCAGCTCAATTTTGGTAATCCCGCAATCCTCCAGCGCATCGTGCAGCAGGGCTGCCATCAAGGCTTGCGCGTCTAGCTTCCACTCCGCACACTGAGCCGCCACGGCGATCGGATGGGTAATGTAAGGCTCTCCGTTGTTGCGGAGTTGGCCTAGGTGGGCTTCATCAGCAAAACGATAGGCCAAGCGCACTTGCTCCACATCGCTGCTGCTGAGGTAATCCAGCTTGGCAGTCAGGCTGGCAAAGCTGGCGGCAGCGGCGTTCACTGCGGCAACGGTTGCGCCCGGTTTGGCGGCTTTGCCGTGGTTTGCGGCATTCGGTGGTGATTGGAGGAGACTGCCCATGGTGTAACTGTAGCGTGATGGAGCGGCTTGTGTCATCCAAACGAAAAAAGCACCGCGAGCGGTGCTTTTTTCGGAGTGAGCAAGTGCTTACAAAGGAACTTTCTTCAGCATTTCCAAGCCGACTTTGCCAGCAGCAATTTCGCGCAGCGCAGTCACGCCGGGCTTGTTCTTGCTCTCGATCTTGGCGGTATGGCCTTGGCTCAGCATGCGGGCGCGGTAAGTCGCAGCCAAAACCAATTGAAAGCGGTTAGGAATTTGCGCGAGGCAGTCTTCAACAGTGATGCGGGCCATGGAGTTCTCCGGAAAGCTAGAGGATGTTCAGCGCTTGAAACGTCTCTGCACGGGCGCGGCGCTGAGCAGAAATTTTGAGTCGCTGGGAGTGGACAATGGTTTTCAGATCGAAAAGCGCACGGTCGAAAAGTTCATTGATTATAACGAAGTCGAATTTATCGACTTGTGCGACCTCAACTTGGGCATTCCTCATCCGCATGTCAATGATGTCAGCGGCATCTTCACCTCGGCGTTCCAGTCGGGAGCGTAGTTCCTCCCAGCTGGGCGGGAGGATGAAGATGCAAATCGCATTGGCGAATACATTTTTAATTTGTATCGCTCCTTGGAAGTCGATTTCCAAGACTACATCTGCGCCCATGGCCATGCGGTCTTCGATCGCTTTTTTGGAGGTGCCGTAACGCTGACTATGGACGTGAGCCCATTCGACAAACGCATCCGCTTCTATCAGGGCATCAAATTCTTGTGGTGAGGTAAAAAAATAATCACGACCATGCTTTTCTTGCCCTCTGGGCTGGCGTGTCGTATGGGAAACGGAGAGTTGCAGGCGCGAGTCAACTTCCAGCAAGGCTTTGACCAAGCTTGATTTGCCGGCCCCGCTGGGGGCTGCAACAACAAAAAGATTTCCGGGGTAGTCCATCGACTGAGGCTCCGTGATGCGGTGTCTAAAGTCGCCTTATTCTATGTTCTGCACTTGCTCCCGCATTTGCTCGACCAAAACCTTCATGTCTACCGAAATATGGGTCAGCTCCAGGGCCGCAGATTTGGAGCCCATGGTGTTGGCCTCGCGATGAAGTTCCTGGATCAAAAAGTCCAGGCGTTTGCCGATCTCGCCGCCCTTTTTAATCAGCCGCTCCAGCTCATCAAGGTGGGAGTTCAGGCGGGTGATCTCTTCCGCCACATCAATACGGATCGCAAAGGCGGTAGCCTCGGTGAGTGCTCGGTCTTGCGCTGCCTCCGGCAGAGTGGTGCCTTCTGTCAGGGCCATGGCCTCTTTCCAGCGCTCCATGAAACGGGTGCGTTGTTGCTCCACCAGCTTAGGTACCAACGGACCCGCTTGCTCCGCGAGGCTGCGCAGTTGGGCGATATGGCCCAGCAGCATGGTGGCGAGCCGGGCGCCTTCACGCTGGCGGGCGCTCAGTAATTCTTTGAGCACTTTTTCGGCCAAGGGCATCACGTCGGCACTCCAGTCGCGGCTCGTGCCCTGCTCAGCTGCTGCCAAACGGATCACGTCAGCAACGCTCAAGGGGTTGGCACTGGGCAGCCACGCGCGGATGTTGTCTTGGGCGGCGTTGAGCTTTTGTAGCAGTTTGGGCGTAGCTTCAGGAATGCTGCTGGTGCTGGATGTCTCCACAGAGGCCCGAACTTCGACCTTGCCGCGCTTGAGTTTGCTGCCCAGCAATTCCCGTAGGGCGGGCTCGAACTGGCGCAGGTCCTCGGGGAGTCGGAAAGTCAGGTCAAGAAAGCGGCTATTGACGGAGCGCACCTCCAAGCCCAGCTGGGTCACCGGTTGGTTGCGGGCTTCACCCTCAGGGGCGGAATGGGCTGTGCTGTGCTGTGCACTGGCATAGCCGGTCATGCTGTAAACTGGCATCAAGGGCTTTAGCGGCGATGGAAACGGCCCCGAGAATAACCCGTTTCAACACCACATCACGAGTGATCCCACTGCACCTATGTCAAAGGTCAAGCCAGCGCCTCTTCCCCCGGACACCATCATCGGCGGATACCGCATCATCCGCAAAGTCGCAGCCGGGGGCTTCGGCTTGGTGTACTTGGCGCTCGATGCCGAGGGCCAGCAAGTTGCGGTAAAGGAATATTTGCCCTCGTCACTGGCCTCCAGAGCGCCTGGCGAGTTGCTGCCACAGGTGCAAGCCGAAAAGCTGTCTTTGTACCGCTTGGGTTTGAAGAGTTTTTTTGAAGAAGGCCGCTCACTGGCGCAGATTTCGCACCCGTCGGTGGTGAGCGTGTTGAACTTCTTCCGTGAAAACGAGACCGTCTACATGGTCATGAATTACCTGGAAGGCGCTGCCTTGCAGGATTTCATCGTGACCGCGCGCGACCAGAAAAAGAGCAAGGTATTCCGCGAGTCCACCATCCGCTCGTTGTTTGACGAAATTTTGCGGGGTCTGCGCATCGTGCACCAGCACAAGATGCTGCACTTGGATATCAAGCCCGCCAATATCTTCATCACCGATGACAACCGCTCGGTGCTGATCGACTTCGGTGCAGCCCGTGAGGTGCTGAGCAAAGAGGGCAACTTCATCCGTCCGATGTACACCCCCGGTTTTGCTGCGCCCGAAATGTACCGGCGCGACGCTTCCATGGGGCCCTGGACCGACATCTATGCAATCGGGGCTTGTATCTACGCCTGTATGCAGGGCTACCCGCCCAATGAAGCGCCACAGCGTATTGAAAAAGACCGCATCGCCACTGCCTTAGCGCGCTTGCGGGGCGTCTATTCCGACAACCTGATTGAGGTGGTCGAATGGTGCATGGCACTGGACCCGCTGTCCCGCCCGCAATCGGTTTTTGCGTTGCAAAAAGAGCTTTCGCGCGAGGGCGAGCGCCGCTACACCAAACTGACAGTCACCGAAAAAGTGCGCATGCAGTTTGACTCCATAGTCGCAGACACCAAGAAAACCGTCATGGGTGCAGCCTCTGATGCGCAAGGGGCTCGGCCGAAATGAAGTTTTCTGTGTTCCAGATCAGCCGCAAAGGCGGCCGAGAAAAAAACGAAGACCGGATGGGGTATTGCTACACCAAGTCCTCCGGTATATTTTTGTTGGCCGATGGCATGGGGGGGCACCCGGAAGGGGAGGTCGCCTCGCAAATGGCATTGCAGGTCATTTCTGCGATGTACCAGAAGGAAGCGCAGCCTGAATTGATGGATGTGCGCGACTTTTTCAACAAAGCCATTCTTGCCGCGCACCGCCAGATTCTCCGGTACGCAGCCGAACGCAATTTGCCCGATACCCCGCGCACCACCCTGGTAGCCGCCGTGGTGCAAGGTGGTGCCGCACACTGGGTGCACTGTGGTGACTCACGCCTGTATTTTGTGCGCCAGGGTGAGCTGCTGACCCGCACCCGCGACCACTCGTATTCGGAGCAGCGGGACATGGAGCGGCCGAGCGGCGCGCCCATCAACTTCAACCGCAATGTGCTGTACACCTGCTTGGGGTCTCCCACCCGCCCCGTGTTTGATGTGACCGGGCCGGTGCCCTTGCATCAGGGCGACCGCATGATGCTGTGCTCCGACGGGCTGTGGGGGCCTTTGCAAGATGACGATATTGTGTTTCACATGTCGCAAAAGCCGGTGGCGGAGTCTGCGCCTGATCTGGTGGAGCAGGCCATGCTGCAGGGCGGCCCGAATTGCGACAACGTCACACTGATCGCGATGGAGTGGGAAACCCCTGACAGCTTCGAGTCGACCCGTGGAGCGATCTCGACCGACAGCATTCACGATGGCGTATTCGCTTCGACGGTGCAGGCGGCATGGGCTGACTCTGAGGTAGAAGACTTGGATGACGCAGCCATTGAGCGCTCGATCGCCGAGATCAATGAAGCGATTCGCCGCTCCGCAGCCCGCAAGCTTTGAGTAGTTCCGGCTCTGCCGAATTTTTGAGGATCACTCCATGAACACCATGGTTCGCAGCGCTAACCGCGCCGCCGATGCACTGCGCCCGGTGCGCATCACCCGCCACTACACCATGCACGCTGAGGGCTCGGTGTTGATTGAGTTCGGCAACACCAAGGTGCTGTGCACCGCGTCGGTGGAAGAGAAGGTGCCACCGCACAAACGCGGCAGTGGTGAGGGTTGGGTCACCGCCGAATACGGCATGTTGCCTCGCGCCACCCATAGCCGCAGCGACCGCGAGGCCGCTCGCGGCAAGCAGACCGGCCGCACCCAGGAGATTCAACGCCTGATTGGCCGTTCGTTGCGCGCCGTGTTCGACCTGAAGAAACTGGGTGAGCGCACTATCCAGCTCGATTGCGACGTGATCCAGGCTGACGGTGGCACCCGCACCGCAGCCATCACCGGCGCATTTGTGGCCGCGCAAGACGCGGTCAACGGCCTGCTGGCTGCAGGCAAGATTACTGAGACGCCCATCACTGCTTCGGTGGCCGCCATCAGCGTCGGCATTGTGGAAGGCACCCCCTTGCTGGACTTGGAGTACACCGAAGATTCGGCCTGCGATACCGATATGAATGTGGTGATGACCGGTGCCGGCCACTTTGTAGAAGTGCAGGGCACGGCTGAAGGCGTGGCCTTCACCCGCACCGAGATGGACCAACTGCTGACGCTGGCAGAAAAGGGCGTGGGTGAACTCATGCTATTGCAGCAACAGGCACTATCAAAATAATAGCTGCTCGCGCATATTCTGCGTGGGCTAGAGGCTTATTTCATATGAAGATTGTTCTTGCATCCAATAACCAAGGCAAGCTCGCCGAGCTCAATGCCATGTTCGCCCCGCTGGGCTGTGAGTTGGTGCGCCAGGGCGACCTGGGCGTGCCCGAGTCGCCCGAGCCGTTTCGCACCTTTATTGAAAACGCGCTGGCCAAGGCGCGCAACGCAGCACAGCACACTGGCCTGCCCGCGCTGGCCGATGACGCCGGGTTGTGTGTGGACGCCTTTGGTGGCCTGCCGGGGGTGGACACGGCCTACTACGCCACCCAGTTCGGGTACGCCAAAGGGGACGACAACAACGTCACCGCCCTGCTGGAGCAAATGAAGGGCGTGACCAACCGCCGCGCCGCACTGGTGAGCACTCTGGTGGCGGTGCGCAGTGTGGACGACCCGGAGCCGCTGATTGCAGTGGGCCGCGTGGTGGGGCTGATTGCGCCTGAGCCGGTGGGCAGCAACGGCTTTGGCTTCGACCCGGTGATGTGGATTCCGGAGTTCGGCCAGACCTTTGCCCAGCTGCCGGTGGAGGTAAAGAACACCCACAGTCACCGTGGCCGTGCGGCTGCGACTATGGCAGCCTTGATCCGGTCGAACTGGCTCGGAGGCTGAAGCGCATGATTCCGATCACGCCCGCTGCCGATGGCGCTGCTGCGGTACAGCGCGACATTCAGCACTACATGCGCCCGGGCAGTTTGCAGTTCAGCGCGCTGCCGCCGTTGTCTTTGTATGTCCATCTGCCCTGGTGTATCAAGAAGTGCCCTTACTGCGACTTCAATTCCCACGAGCAGGCCAAAGACGGCCTTCAAGAGAGGCGCTATGTCGACGCTCTCATCGCCGACCTGGAGGCGGCCTTGCCTTTGATCTGGGGACGCAACATCCACAGCATCTTCATCGGCGGCGGCACGCCCAGCCTGTTTTCACCGGAGGCTATTGACCGCTTGCTGGGCGATATCCGCGCCCGGCTGCGGCTGGAGGCGGACTGCGAAATCACCATGGAGGCCAACCCTGGCACCTTTGAGAAAGACCGTTTCAAGGCTTTCCGGGGTGCGGGCGTGACGCGGCTGTCCATCGGGGTGCAGAGCTTTAACGACACGCACCTCAAAGCCCTGGGCCGGGTGCATGACCGTAAGCAGGCGCTGGCGGCGGTGGAAGAGGCGGCTGCCTCGTTCGATACCTTCAACCTCGACATCATGTACGCGCTGCCGGGGCAGACGCAGGCGCAGCTCGATGAAGACTTGGCCACCGCGCTGCAGTTCCAGCCGCCGCATATTTCGATCTACCACCTGACCATCGAGCCCAACACCTATTTCGCCAAGTTTCCGCCGCAAATCCCCGAAGATGACACGGCCTACGCCATGTTGGACCGCATCACCGAGGCTACGGCCGCAGCGGGAATGGACCGGTACGAGGTGTCGGCCTATGCACGCCAAGGACACCGCTGTTTTCACAACGTCAACTACTGGCAGTTTGGCGACTATCTGGGCATCGGCGCTGGCGCGCACAGCAAGCTCAGCTTTGCCCACCGGGTGGTGCGGCAAGTGCGCTTTCGTGATCCGGCCCGCTACATGGAGCAGGCTCTGACCGGCCATGCCGTGGCGCAAGACGACGAGGTGGCTCGCGCCGATTTGCCGTTTGAGTACATGCTCAACGCCTTGCGCTTGCGCAATGGCTTCGGGCTGCGCGACTTCACCGAGCGCACCGGTCTGGCCATTACCGCCATCCAAAAAGGGCTGGAGGAGGCCGAGCGCAAAGGCCTGATTGAGCGGGACTTTGCCCGCGTGCGCCCCACGGTGAAAGGCTTCGACTTTTTGAGTGACTTGCAGGAAATTTTCCTGTCCAATTCGGACTGAACGGGCTGCGCCGCGGTCTGCCCGGCCTTGCAGGGGGACGCCATGTTTTCGGTTTACGGTACAGCGGGGCAGATATTCCGGGGTTCGCTCGAAGAGTTGGGCAAAGTAGCCGGCATACGCCGCGCCGCGCGCACCCGCCGCATCGAAGCGCTGGGGCTGGATGCCCAGGATCACGGCTCTCCGCGATTTGCGGATGTGCTCAGCGCACCGGGCCACGAAACACCCGCGCCCGACATTGCACACCGGGCAGCACTGGCCGCCTATGGTGAGCTTCGCAAACCTGCGCAGATTCGCCAGCCCTTGACCCGTGTGGCCGACATCATGAGCTTGGAGGTGATCACCGTGTCTGACACCTCTACCATCGAAGGCGCTTGGGCCCTCCTGAACCAACACAGCATTGCGCAAGCCCCTGTGGTGTCGGCAGAAGGTGTTTTGGTGGGGCTGCTCACCCGTGCGGAGTTGACGCGCGCCGAGCACCTGCCCAAGGCCGATGCCCATGCATTGGTGTGGCGCGCCTTTCTGGCCCAAAGCGTGCAGGACGTGATGTGGACCCCGGTGCCCAGCGTGGCTGCGGATACCGACATCCGCCGGCTTGCGCGCGTGCTGTTGGACACCGGCTTGCCCGGTTTGCCGGTGGTGGACGACGCAGGGGCCGTGCGTGGCTTTGTGTCCCGCTCCGACATTCTGCGCGCCGTGGTGGCCGACCCGCCGCTGGACTTGTGGACTTGAGCGTTCAGTAGCTGCTTACCGCTTGCCTTGGGGCTCCATGTGGTCGCGGTGGGCCAGTGCGGGAAAAAGCTTGAACCACAAACCCGCCACCAGCATGGTGCCGATGCCACCAACCACTACCGAGCCCACCGGGCCCCACATCGCCGCCGTGGCGCCGGACTCGAATTCGCCCAGCTGGTTGGAAGCTCCGATGAAGATGGAGTTGACAGCGGCGACGCGGCCGCGCATTTCGTCCGGTGTTTCCAATTGCACTAGGGTGTTACGGGTGATCACGCTGATGCAGTCCGCCGCACCGGTCACGATGAGGGCGAACAGGGACAACCAAAACGATTCGGACAGGCCGAACAGCACGGTGGCCAGCCCGAACACCGCCACAGCGCTCAGCAGGCGCTTGCCCACATGTCGGCGCAAGGGCCAGCGGGTGATCACCAGCGACATGGCGAGCGCGCCCACTGCAGGAGCTGCTCGCAAAAAGCCCAGACCCGTAGGCCCGGTGTGCAGGATGTCGCGCGCATAAATCGGCAGCAAGGCGGTCGCGCCGCCCAGCAACACCGCAAACAAGTCCAGCGAACTGGCACCCAGCAGCAGCTTGCGTTCCCACACAAAGCGCACGCCGGCAAACAGGGTTGACCAGTTGGCAGCCAAGTTGGAAGGTTTGTGCTGGTAATGCACTGCCAGAATCAGGCCGGTGGCCAGCAACATCAGCGCGGTGCAGCAGATGTACACATTGGTAGGCCCGAGCGCGTAGAGCAGCCCGCCCAGCGCAGGCCCGCTGATGACCGCGATTTCCATGCCGGTGGAGCTGAGTGCTACCGCGCGCCCGAGCAGGTTGGTAGGCACCAGCAGGGCGACCATGGCTTGCTGAGCTGGCATCTGGAAGGCGCGGGCCAGGCCGAGCACGACGGAGATGAGCAGGATGAGTTCGCGGGATGCATAGTTACCCATAGTGGCGCTCAGCAGTGTGAGTGCCACGCCGGCCTGCAAGGCCATGCAGGCCGCAAAGATACGGCCACGGTGCAGGCGGTCGGCCACATGCCCGGCGGGCAGCGTCATCACCAAGGCTGGCACAAACTGGAATAGCCCGACCAACCCAAGGTCCCAGGCGCTGGAGGTTAGGTCGTACATATGCCAAGCCACCGCCACCATGAGCATCTGGTTGCCCATGATGCCGGCAATGCGGGCGAACCAATAACGGACGAAGGCTTGGTGCTTGAACAGCGCCGAGAGAGGGGGGAGGGATGCGTCGGTGGTCATGAGGCGGCGTTGTGACGCCTGAGCACTGCGCCAAAGAGGTATTTGGCGGAAGCTGTGAGATTCGAACTCACGGAGGGGATAAACCCTCGCCGGTTTTCAAGACCGGTGCCTTAAACCGCTCGGCCAAGCTTCCAGAGCTCCATATTCTATCCGGCCTTGAGCATGCCTTTGGTTTCGATGAACGCAATCACCTCTTTCAGGCCGGTCAGGTCTTTGAGGTTGGTCATGGCAAAGGGCTTCATGCCTTTGGGCGTGTTGCGCATGCGTTCGGTGTCGGCGCGCATCACATCCAGGTTGGCGCCCACGTGGGGGGCGAGGTCGGTCTTGTTGATAACGAACAAATCGCTCTTGGTGATGCCGGGGCCGCCTTTGCGGGGAATCTTCTCACCCGCCGCCACGTCGATCACGTAGATGGTCAGGTCACTCAGCTCGGGGCTGAAGGTGGCGGCCAGGTTGTCGCCGCCGCTCTCCACAAACACGATGTCGGCGTTGGGGAAGTCCACCAGCATGCGGTCGATGGCCTCCAGGTTGATGGAGCAGTCTTCGCGGATGGCGGTGTGCGGGCAGCCGCCGGTTTCCACGCCCATGATGCGCTCGGCGGGCAGGGCGCCGCTCACGGTGAGCAGGCGCTGGTCTTCCTTGGTGTAAATATCGTTGGTGATGGCGACCAGGTCGTACTGGTCGCGCATGGCCTTGCACAGCATTTCCAGCAGGGTCGTTTTGCCGGAGCCCACAGGCCCGCCTATGCCCACGCGTAAGGGCGGCAGGGTCTTGGTGCGGTTGGCGATGTGGTGGAGTGCGGACATGGTTTTGCTATAAAAAAGTGAGCTTCTCGCGCAATTTCAACGGGCGCTAGGAGCGGAAAAGCCTTGAATACTGCACCTCATGCTGGCTGCTCAGAATAGCCAGCATGGGGCTGAAGGCTTGGCGGGTGTCGTCGCTCACGCTCAGGGCGTAATCGACGGCGGAAGGAATCTCGGCGGTCAGCGCGGACAAGATGCGCTGCCCCGCACTTTGGCCCAGCGGCACGGCCTTGATGGCGGCCTGCATCATGTTCTCGGCCCAGCCAAAGGCAAAGGCCAGCAGGCATTCGCGCACTGGCGCTTGCGTGGCGCTGGCCGCCAGCGCGAATGCAATGGGGTAAGTCGGTTCTTGCGAAGCGAGCAGTGCAATTTGTGCGGGCGTGGCCGTGGTGTGGTTCTTCAACCATTCCAGCAGGCTCTTGCCCATTTGTTCGGTTTGCGCGCGCAGCTCAGCGCTCTCGCGGGTTTGCAGCACCCAGGCATTGAGCTCGGCAATGCGGGGCTGGTCGTCTGCGCGCCAAGCGGCAATGGCCTGAGCCACCGCAGGCAGCTCCGAGCGGGCCAGCGTCATGTGCAGTTGGTCGACCAGCCAAACAGATGCTTCACTTTCTGTAGCGGCTCGCGCAGTGTCTACGGCCGCTTCAAGGCATTCGGAGTAGGAAAAGCCACCAATCGGCAAGGCCGGGGAGGCCAGCCACATGAGCTGCATCAGGCTGCTGTCGAGCATGGCGTTTGGGGTTTACTGGTCGCCATGATGGTGGCCATGGTCGTGATCATGGTTGCAATCCGGGCCATGCACATGCGGTTTGGCTTGCACTGCCACGGGAATGCCGCGCAGGGTAGCTGCATGCTTGGGCGCGTGGTCAGGGTTGTGCCCTGCATGGGAATGGCTGTGGTCATGCCCATGGTCGTCGTGATCGTGTCCATGATGATGGCCGCCGTGGTGGCCACCGGTGGCATAGGCGCCGTTCTCGGGCTCAAACGCTTCGTCTACCGCATTCACGATCAGGTGCATGGCGCGCAGCATGTCGGCCAGCACGTGATCGGGCTCAATCTTTAAGTGGTCGGGCTGCAGCTCGATGGGCACATGGCGGTTGCCCAGGTGGTAGGCGGCGCGGATCAGGTCGAAAGGTGTGCCGTGATTGCGGCAGTGGGTGATCTTCAGCACCGCTTGGGGCGCGGCTTTGGCGACGATGAGCGAGCCGTCTTCGGCTACCAGTACATCGCCACCGCGCACCACGGTGCCACGGGGCAGAAACACACCGATCTGGCGGCCTTGGCTGTCGGTGGCGTCAAAGCGACTTTTCTGGCGCACGTCCCAGTCCAGTTCGACGGTGGCGGCGCGCTTGACAAGGACCGGTGCCAGGCCTTGGCCTTGGGGGATGCATTTAGAGACTTGGAGCATATGAATTCAGGTGAATAAAGTTTGCTGGCATTGTGGCGCAGCTGCATACGGCCCGCTTACGCCAGCTGCTTGGTCATGAACAAGCTGTAGGGGTCGAGCACGTAGTCGGCAAAGGGGCCGCATTCGACAAAACCTTGCCGGGCATAGAGCTCTCTTGCCGCTGCAAACGGGGCGTGTGAGCCGGTCTCTAGGCTGATATGGCGCATGCCGCAGCCTCGGGCATGGGCTTCAATGTGCTGCAGCATGGCCCGAGCAACGCCCTTGCGCAGGTGGGCATCCGCAGTGCGCATGGATTTGAGTTCGCCGAGCGTGGGTGTCAAGGTTTTGAGGGCACCGCAGCCCATCAAGTCCTCGCCATTCCATGCAGCCCAGAAGCGGATGGATGGGTGCCGCAAAGCGTCTAAATTCAGTGCGTGCACGCTGCCGGGAGGCGAGTGCGACTGGCTGGAGCGCAGGTGGGCCGCCAGCAGTGCTTGCACCTGAGGATGCTCCAGGCCACCCGCGATGATCTGCATGGCGCTCAAAACAAAAAGTAGCGCTGTGCCATGGGCAGCTTGAGCGCCGGTTCACAGGTCAGCAGTTGGCCGTCGGCGCGCACGCTGTAGGTTTGCGCGTCGATCTCCATTGTGGGCAGGTAGCTGTTGTGGATCATGTGCTGCTTGCGTATGCCGCGGATGTTTTTCACCGCTGACACGTTCGTGTTCAAGCCAAAGCGTTCCTTGATGCCCGCGTTCAAACCCGCTTGCGACACAAAGGTCAGCGAGCCACGGTGCAGCGCGCCACCGAAGCTGCCGAACATGGGGCGGTAGTGCACCGGCTGTGGGGTGGGAATGGAAGCATTGGGGTCGCCCATGGCAGCGTGGGCGATGAAGCCGCCTTTCAAAATCAGCGCGGGTTTCACACCAAAGAAAGCGGGTTTGTAGATCACCAGGTCGGCCCACTTGCCGACTTCGATGCTGCCCACTTCGTGGCTGATGCCGTGCGAAATTGCGGGGTTGATGGTGTACTTGGCGACATAGCGCTTTGCGCGGAAGTTGTCGTTGCGGCTGCTGTCTTCGGGCACCCCGCTGCCGGCCGGCTGCGGGTTCGCAAGCCATCCACGCTGCGACTTCATCTTGTCGGCCGTCTGCCAGGTGCGGATGATGACTTCCCCCACGCGGCCCATGGCCTGGCTGTCGCTGCTCATCATGGAAATCGCGCCCATGTCGTGCAGGATGTCTTCGGCCGCAATCGTCTCTTTGCGGATGCGGCTCTCTGCAAAGGCCAGGTCTTCGGCAATGCCCGCGTCCAGGTGGTGGCAGACCATCAGCATGTCCACATGCTCGTCCAGCGTGTTCTGGGTGTAGGGCATGGTGGGATTGGTGGAGCTGGGCAAGAAGTTCGCCTGGCCCACGACCTTCAAAATGTCAGGGGCGTGGCCGCCGCCTGCGCCTTCGGTGTGGAAAGCGCACAGGCCGCGGCCCTTGGTGGCTTCAATCGTGTTTTCCACGAAGCCGGATTCGTTGAGCGTGTCGGAGTGCAGTGCCACCTGAATGTCCGTTTCGTCGGCTACATCGAGGCAGTTGCTGATGGCGGCGGGCGTGCTGCCCCAGTCTTCGTGCAGCTTGAGGCCAATCACCCCGGCGTTGATCTGTTCGTGCAGGGCCGCCGGCAGGCTGGCGTTGCCCTTGCCAAAAAAGCCGAGGTTCATGGGGAAGGCGTCGGCCGCTTGCAGCATGCGCTCGATGTTCCAAGGGCCGGGCGTGCAAGTGGTGGCAAAGGTGCCGGTGGCCGGGCCGGTGCCGCCGCCCATCATGGTGGTCACGCCGCTGGAGAGCGCCTCTTCAATCTGCTGTGGGCAGATGAAATGAATATGGCAGTCAATGCCCCCCGCGGTGACGATGTTGCCCTCGCAGCTGATGATTTCGGTGCCCGGCCCGATGATGATGTCCACACCCGGCTGGGTATCAGGGTTGCCGGCTTTGCCGATGGCCACAATGCGCCCGCCCTTCAAGCCGATGTCGGCTTTGACGATGCCCCAGTGGTCCAGGATGAGGGCGTTGGTCAGCACGCAGTCCACAGCACCTTCCGCCCTGGTGCGCTGGCTTTGCGCCATACCATCGCGGATGGTTTTGCCGCCGCCGAACTTGACCTCCTCGCCGTAGCTGCCGGCAGCCAGGGTGTAGTCTTTTTCGACCTCAATGATCAGGCCGGTATCTGCCAGGCGCACGCGGTCGCCGGTGGTAGGGCCGAAGATTTCCGCGTACGCGCGGCGTCCGATGGTTGCCATGTTCAAAGACTCCCTTGCACCAGGCCGCGAAAGCCGTAAATCACCCGGTCGCCGGCAATCTCTACCAGCTCCACCGTGCGTTGTTGCCCGGGCTCGAAGCGCACGGCGGAACCGGAGGCGATGTTCAGGCGCATGCCTTGCGCCACCGCACGGTCGAAGCCGAGCGCGCCATTTGTTTCGGCAAAGTGGTAGTGGGAACCGACCTGGATAGGCCGGTCCGACTGGTTTTGCACCACCACCGTTACGGTGCGGCGGCCTGTGTTGAGCAGATGTTCGCCGTCATCAAGAAGGAGTTCGCCGGGGATCATGGGGTTCTCCTCACAGTTGGCTGAACAAGTACATGCCGGCCAAGCCCAGTCCGCTACCGAGCGTGGTCAGTGTCGGTGCGCTGCGCGCGGCCAGCCAGCGGCGAATGCTCAAACCGATGCCGACTCCCCCCAAGTGCAGGATCGCAGTGGTCAACAGAAAGCCTGCGGCATACCCCGCGAAGCCTGTTTCAGGTGTCTCAGCACCATGGGCTAAGCCGTGCAGAGAGGCCGCCACCGCAATCAAGCCCAGGCCGAATGCTTTGGGCACGGCTTGCGAGGACAGAACGAGCATGAGCCCGAACAAGGACACCGACAGCGCAATAGCGTGTTCCAGATAGGGAATGGTCACGCCACTAGCACCCAGCATGGCACTCAGCACGAGTGCCAGCATGAAGGTGGCAGGCCCTTGCCAAGCTTTGTGGGCGGGCAAGGCAGTTACGGACCAGATGCCCACGGCCATCATGGCCAGCAAGTGATCAGCCCCAAAGGGATGGAGCAAACCTTCCATCAGGCTGTGGCTCCCGTGGCCTGTATGGGCGCTGGCGCCCGTAGATATTGCGCAAGTAGCTATCAAAAAAAGAGCGGATTTTGAAATTTTGGACATGGCGTTCTCTGGAGGTGGTGTGTTCAGACGATCGGTTGGTGCACGGTGACGAGCTTGGTGCCATCAGGGAAGGTGGCTTCGATCTGGATGTCCGGAATCATCTCGGCAATGCCGTCCATCACATCGGCGCGGGTCAGCACCGTGCGGCCCTCGCTCATCAGTTGGGCTACGGTTTTGCCGTCGCGCGCGCCTTCCATCACGGCACAGCTGATCAGGGCCACTGCCTCGGGGTAATTGAGTTTGAGGCCACGGGCTTTGCGGCGTTCCGCCAGCAATCCGGCGGTAAACAGCATGAGCTTGTCTTTTTCACGAGGGGTCAGTTCCATGGTCGGTCCGGTATGTCTGCAGATGGTGCATCCTAAGCAAGCCCCGTGCCCTGTGGTAGTGCCATACGCCAAAGGTCGCAGGCCGGTGGCATGGAAACTGCACCTTGCCAGCTGTGCCCATCGACCTCCCACCCCCACCGCCGCCCGAAGCGCCCGCCCAGCGGGTGGTCAAAATCCGCCGCGACTACAACAACTGGGTGGCCAGCGAGACCATGGAGGACTACGCCCTGCGCTTCACGCCGCAACGCTTTCGCAAGTGGTCGGAATGGCGGGTAGCCAACACGGCTTTCGGTGCGGCCTCGTTTTTGATTCTCGAAGCCGTGGGCGCCACCCTGCTGGTGCAATACGGCTTTGTGAACGCCTTTTGGGCGATTCTGATGACGGGGCTGGTGATCTTTCTGGCGGGCTTGCCTATCAGCGTGTACGCCGCACGCTACGGGGTGGATATGGATTTGCTCACCCGGGGGGCGGGCTTCGGCTACATCGGCTCCACCCTCACCTCGCTGATCTACGCCTCGTTTACCTTCATCTTTTTCGCGCTGGAGGCCGCCGTCATGGCCTATGCGTTGGAGCTGGCCTTGGACATACCGCCCACCTGGGGCTACCTGTTGTGTGCGGTGGTGGTGATTCCGCTGGTGACCCACGGGGTGTCAGCCATCAGCCGGCTGCAAATCTGGACGCAGCCACTGTGGCTGATCATGCTGATCGTGCCGTTTGGCTTTGTTTTGGTGCGCGACCCGCAGGCTTTTGCGGGCATCACGCACTACGCTGGTGAAAAAGGCCCGGCGGGTGGCTTTGATTTGCACCTGTTTGGTGCCGCGCTCACAGTGGGCATTGCCCTCATGACCCAGATGGGCGAGCAGGCCGATTACCTGCGTTTCATGCCCCAGCGTACCGCAGCCAACCGGGTCTCTTGGTGGGCTGGTGTGTTGGTAGGCGGGCCGGGCTGGGTGGTGCTGGGCGTAGTCAAAATGCTGGGCGGGGCATTTCTTGCCTATTTGGCCATTCAGGCCAGCGTCCCTACCGATCGTGCGGTAGACCCGAACCAGATGTACCTCGCCGCCTATGAATACGTCTTCCCGACCCTGGGCTGGGCGGTCGCTGCGACGGCGTTGTTCGTGGTGATCTCGCAGCTCAAAATCAATGTCACCAACGCTTACGCCGGCTCGCTGGCGTGGAGCAACTTTTTCTCCCGCCTGACCCACAGCCACCCCGGGCGGGTGGTGTGGGTGCTGTTCAACAGCGTGATCGCCTTCATGCTGATGGAGATGAATGTGTTTCAGGCGCTGGGCGAGGTGCTGGGTTTGTATTCCAACATCGCCATCGCCTGGATCATGGCGGTGGTGGCGGACCTGGTGATCAACAAGCCCCTTGGCCTATCGCCCAAAGGCATTGAGTTCAAGCGGGCGCATCTCTATGACATCAACCCTGTGGGCGTGGGGGCCATGGCCATGGCGTCCTTGCTGTCCATCTTGGCTTACTTGGGGCTCTTCGGCGAACTGGCCAAGGCTTTCTCTGCGGTGGTGGCTTTGGTCACGGCCATGGTGACTTCGCCCTTGATTGCGTGGTGGACCCAAGGCAAGTACTACCTCGCGCGCGCAAGTGAGGGGAGTTTGGGTGGCAACGCGCTTTGCTCCGTGTCCCCCGCCTGCTTCGCAGGCTCCTCCTTGACCTCCGCAAAACGCATTGCCACCCAAACTCCAGCTCACGGAGGGGCACCCCGAGTGCAGCGTTGCGTCATCTGCGAGCGCGAATACGAGGGGCCAGACATGGCCCATTGCCCGGCCTACCAGGGCGCTATTTGCTCGCTCTGCTGCACGCTGGATGCCCGCTGCGGCGACATGTGCAAACCGCACGCTAACTTGGCCACCCAGTGGTCAGCGACTTTGCGCTGGCTGTTGCCGCGCCGTGTGTGGCCTTTTCTGGATACAGGGCTCGGGCACTTTTTGTTGTTAATGCTGGTGATTTTGCCGATTCTTGCCACCGTGTTTGCCATGTTCTACCAGCAAGAGATGGGCAACCTCGCGGTCTGGGTCGAGCACCGCGACAGCGTGGCAGTCTCGCTGCGCGCGGGCTTCAGCAAAACCTTTGCAGCGCTTTTGTTGATGTCATGCATCGTGGCGTGGTGGCTGGTGCTGGCGCACAAGAGTCGCCAGGTGGCGCAAGAAGAGTCCAACCGGCAAAGCCATTTGCTGCTGCAAGAGATCGAGTCGCACCGCCAGACGGATATTGCCCTGCAAGAAGCCAAGCGGGTGGCCGAGCAGGCCCGCCTTGCCGCCGAGGCGGCCAACCACGCCAAGAGCCGCTACATCAGTGCCATCAGCCACGAGTTGCGCACGCCGCTCAACAGCATCCTGGGCTATGCCCAGTTGATGGGGGAGGATGCGGCCATTCCGCCCCACCGCAAGCAAGCGGTGAGCGTGATCAAGCGCGGCGGCGAGCACCTGCTCTCGCTGATCGAAGGCACGCTGGATATGGCCCATATCGAAAGCGGCAAGCTCACCCTGAATGTGAAGCCAATGCAGTTTGCCAACGGCATGGCAGAGCTCGCCGGCATGTTTGAGTTGCAGGCTGCCGGCAAGGGGCTGCAGTTTCACTTCGAGGTGGTGGGCAATGTGCCCGAGTGGGTGCGGGCCGACGAGAAGCGCCTGCGCCAGATCTGTATCAACCTGCTGGGCAATGCCATCAAGTTCACCGCTACTGGCAGCGTGCGCCTGGTGCTGCGCTATGCCCGCGAGATGGCGCACATCGAGATCCATGACACCGGCCCCGGGATGCGTGCCGAAGAGCTGGAGCGGATTTTTGAGCCTTTCACCCGGGGCTCTACTGCGGCATCCGGGGCGGCGGTGGCGTCCGGCGGCTCAGGCCTAGGGCTCACGATTGCCAAGATGCTGACCGACCTGATGGGCGGCGAGCTCACTGCCAGCAGCGTGCTTGGCGAGGGCAGTGTTTTCAAAGTGCGCCTTTTTTTGCCGGAGTTGCACATGCCCGCCAGCGCAACCCGTCCGGCAACGCGCGCCGGCAAAGCCCGGTTGGCCTATGCCGGTGCACGGCGCAAAGTGCTGGTGGTCGACAACGAGGAGGCCGACCGCGAGCTCTTGGTGAGCCTGTTGCAGCCTTTGGGTTTTGATGTGCGTACCGCTGCCAGCGGGCATGACGGACTAGACCTGATGGCGGCCGGGCTGCGGCCCGATGTGGTGTTGCTCGATCTGGCCATGCCCGGTATTGACGGGTGGGAGACATTGCGCCGCATCCGCTCGAACCCGGCGCTGGGGGGCAACCAGCCGCAAGTGGCCATCGTGTCGGCCAATGCGTTCGACCGCGGGCTCGACAACGACTTGGGCTTGCCGCCCGAGGATTTCATTGTGAAACCGGTGCGCCACAGCGAGCTGTTGGATTGGCTGGAGCGGCGGCTGGAGTTGGTGTGGATCGATAAGCCCGCGCTTGCAGCCGCCCCAGCGGTGATGGATGTGCCGCTAGCAGTTGCCGCTGTGGTGCCCACGCCCGTGCTGCCGGCTGAAGCTGCCCGGGCCTTGTTGGAGGTGGCCCAGCTGGGCTACTACCGTGGCGTGATGAATTTGCTGCAGTCACTGCAGACCCGCTATCCGGCGAGCACAACCTTCCTGCAACAGCAGGAGGCCTTGGCCCGCCAGTACCAGTTTGAAACGATGTCTGACCAATTGCAAAAGGTGCTCGATGCCTGCTCCGCTGATGAACCCCGCTGACACCCTCCCGGACACAGCCCGCCTCGACGGCACGCTGGACCGTGCCAACAGCGATGTGGTCCTCATCGTGGACGACGTGCCTGACAACTTGGCCGTTTTGCACGATGCCCTTGACGAGTCGGGCTACACGGTATTGATTGCCACCTCCGGCGAGGCTGCCCTGATGCGCGCCATACAGGCACTACCCGACGTGATTTTGCTGGACGCCATGATGCCCGGCATGGATGGTTTTGAGGTGGCACGCCGGCTCAAGGCGGCGCCGCAAACCACGCATATCCCCATCATCTTTATGACCGGCCTCACCGAGACCGAATACCTGGTAGCCGCGCTGGAGAGCGGCGGGGTGGACTATGTGACCAAGCCGATCAAGCCCAAAGAGGTGCTGGCCCGCATGGGGGTGCACCTGGCCGGCGCGCGCGAGCGCCGCCAGACCCGTAATGCGCTCGATGCCTTTGGCTACGCCACCATCACGGTGCGCGCTGCTGACGGATGCCTGATGTGGCAAACCCCGTTGGCGCGCGAGCTGCTGGAGCGCTACTGCGGCACCCAAGCTCCCACCACACCGCCCGACGTGTTGGGTTGGTTGCAGGCTTGCCTGCAAACCGTGGCCCGGGGTGACGAGCCGGCCAAGCTGAGCCTGGAGCGCGGCCCCAAGCGGCTGACCTTTCGCCTGCATCAGCAGATTGGCGACAGCGATGCCGGCGGAGATTGGCTCATCGTGATGCGTGAGGTGTCTGACACCGCGGTGATCGAGGCGATGAGCCTATCTTTCAAGCTCACCGCCAAGGAGGCGGAGGTCTTGTACTGGGTGGTCAAAGGCAAAACCAACAAAGACATTGGCGACATTCTGGGCAGCAGCCCGATGACCGTCAAAAAACACCTCGAGCGCGTGTTCGTGAAGCTCGGTGTGGAAACCCGCACCGCCGCTGCCGGCATGGCCATTAGCCGCATCCGGCAGCTGCATCCCCAGTTCGAGGGCTAACGCACTGACGATTGTTTGACTCAGCGCCATCCTGTTTGCCTTGCGGCCATCTGCCGCTTACCTCCGCTTTACGTGGGGTTTGTAAAGTGGTCTGGTTCAGATAAGCAAGGATCAAGGGATGCAAAAAATCAAGTACGTGTTGTGGAGTTTGCTGCTAGGGCTGACCGCGTGGTGGCTGTGGGCAGACCCGTTGCTTAGCACCCCGCTAGGCTTTTTTGCGGTGCGCAACTCGCTGGTCAATTACACCGGCTTGCTGGGCATGGCCATGATGAGTGTGGGCATGGTGCTGGCGGTGCGACCGGTGTGGTTTGAGCCCTACTTGGGCGGGTTGGACAAGATGTACCGCCTGCACAAATGGCTGGGTATCGGCGGCTTGGTGATGTCCATTTTGCACTGGTTGTGCTCTAACGCACCGAAGTGGTTGATCGGGTCCGGGCTCATGGCGCCGCCGGCGGGCGGGCGCCCGCCACGGGTGGAGCCAACCGTGGAGATTTTCAAACTCTTTCAGAGCTGGCGCGGGCTGGCGGAAGGCGTGGGCGAGTGGGCGTTTTATGCCACGGTGCTGATGATTGCCTTGGCTCTTATCAAGCGCTTTCCCTACAAGTGGTTTTTCCAAACCCACCGGGTGTTGGCTGTCACCTATCTGGTGCTGGTGTTCCACGCGGTGGTGCTGATGAACTTCAGCTACTGGGCGCAGGGCCTGGCGCCGTTCATGGCGGTCCTCATGCTGGCGGGTGCGGTGTCGGCGGTGGTGGTGCTGTTCCGCAAAGTGGGTGAGCACCGCAAGGTGGCGGGGGTGATCGAGGCGGTGGAGCGCTTTGATGCGTTGCAAGTCCTCTACGTGGCGTTGCGCCTCGACGGGCGCTGGCCCGGTCACCAAGCGGGGCAGTTTGCGTTTGTGAATTTCGATGCCAAAGAGGGCGCACACCCCTTCACCATCAGCTCCGCGTGGCAGGGCGATGGGCACATCACCTTCCTGATCAAAGAGCTGGGCGACTACACCCGCACTTTGCCGGACTATCTGGCGGTGGGGCATGCCGTAGAAATCGAAGGCCCCTACGGTCAGTTCACCTTCCAGGGTCCCAAGCGGCGCCAGATTTGGGTGGGGGCGGGCATTGGCATTACCCCGTTTGTGGCCCGCATGAAAATCCTGGCCGGTGCCCCGGACGGCAAGCAGATTGACCTGTTTCACTCCACTACCGTGCTGGACCCGCGCGCCATCGACAAGATGGAAGATGACGCAGCCTCGGCCGGCGTGCGCTTACATGTACTGCACGACGCGCGCGATGGCCGGCTTGACGCTGCACGCCTGTGCGCAGCCGTGCCCGACTGGCGCGAGGCCGATGTCTGGTTCTGTGGCCCGCCCGCCTTTGGCCGGGCCCTGAAAGCAGCGCTGGTGGCACAGGGATTGCCGGCTGCGGACTTTCACCAGGAACTGTTCGAGATGCGGTGAGGCTGCGACAATCACCGCATGAGCACCGATGCATCTCCACCCGCCCCGCCCAAGCAAGCCAACAATCCCATGCATGGCAAGACCCTGGAATCCATCGTGACCGAGCTGTCGGATTACTATGGCTGGAATGGCTTGGGCGAGCGCATCCCGGTGCGCTGCTTTACGTTTGAGCCCAGCGTGGGCTCCAGCCTCAAGTTTTTGCGCAAAACTCCTTGGGCACGGGACAAGGTCGAAGGGCTGTACCTGTTCATGCTGCGCGAAATACGCCGTTCAGGGCGCTAAGCCTTGCCGTTTGTCGCGCCCGCCGTACTTTTTTAGCGAGTGCAGGGAACTTGACTGTTCATATTTTTTGAATCAAGTCATCAATTAGATTCAAAAATCAGCAATTCATGCCCCCCTAGACTTCGGGTCATGGCATCCAACCACACTTCCTCTTTCGACGCTGGTACCAAGCGCTATAGCCTCACGGCCATCGTGTTGCATTGGGTGCTGGGCGCTGCACTTCTGGGCATTTTTGCGGTCGGTTTGTACATGACCGATTTGCCGTTCTCGCCCACCCGCTTGAAGCTCTACAACTGGCACAAATGGGCGGGTGTGACGATTCTGGTGCTGTCTGCCTTGCGTTTGTTATGGCGCCTGACACACCGCCCGCCCGCGTTGCCCGGCAAGATTTCTGCTGCGATGCCCGCATGGCAACATTGGGCTCACCACGGCACCCACCACGCGCTGTACGCCTTGTTTTTCTTGGTCCCGCTGATCGGCTGGGCGTATAGCTCGGCATCCGGTTTCCCGATCGTGGTGTTCGGCGTGTTGCCTTTGCCTGATTTTGTGCCGGTCGACAAGGCCTTGGCAGAAATGATCAAGCCTTTCCATGAACTTACTGCGTTTGCCTTGATCGGACTGGCCGGTCTGCACATTGCCGCTGCACTCAAGCACCAGTGGATCGATCGCGACGGCCTGATCAACCGCATGTTGCCCGGCCGCGACTGAACCCCCCTATTGGCTTAATTCTTTGATTGGATTTGACATGTTGGTTTCCCGCGTATTTCTGTCCACCGCGATTGCAGCGTCTGCACTCATCGGCGCCTCCGCCTTCGCGCAGCAAAAGCTGGTGCCCGCCCAAAGCGAGATCGTATTCGTGAGCAAGCAGATGGGTGTGCCGGTGGAAGGCCGCTTTAAGAAGTTTGATGCGCAAATCGCATTTGACCCTGCTAAGCCCGACGCAAGCAAGATCGCGTTCACCGTGGACATCGCCAGTGCCTCCCTGGGTGTGCCCGAGACCGATGCAGAGTTGCCCCGCCCCAACTGGTTCAACACCGCAAAGTTCCCGCAAGCGACCTTCCAGTCCACCGCTGTCAAAGGCTTGGGTGGTGGCAGGTTTGAGGTGAGTGGCAAGCTCGCCATCAAAGGCAACAGCCGCGACGTCGTGGTGCCAGTGGCTTTGACCCAAAGCGGCGCCACCACCACCGTGACTGGTACCTTCCCGCTCAAGCGCCTGGCTTTCAAAATCGGCGAGAACGAGTGGGCGGATACCTCGATGGTCGCTGACGACGTGCAAGTCAAGTTCAAGCTCGCGCTGACCGGCGTGGGCAAGATGTAAGTTTTTCCAGTTTCTTTTTAACCAACCCGTAAATCAGGAGTTTTTATGCGTACTTCCCTCATCGCTGCCGCTTTGGCACTGTCCGCTTTCGCCGGTGCTGCCAGCGCCCAATCCGCGACTTACGCGATTGACTCTTCCCACACTTTTTCCAGCTTTTCGTACAACCACTTTGGCTTGTCCAACCAGCAAAGCCGTTTCAATACCACCACCGGCACTGTGATGTTTGACAAGGCCGGCAAGACCGGCGCAGTGGATGTTGTGATCGACATGAAGACTGTGGAAACCGGTTCGTCCGCCTTCAACGGCCACATCCAAGGCGAAGACTTCCTCGACACCACCAAGTTCCCTACCGCGACTTTCAAGTCCACCAAAGTGATGTTTGAAGGCGACAAGCCAGCTGCAGTCGAAGGCAACCTGACCATCAAGGGCATTACCAAGCCTGTGACCCTGAAGTTGACCAACTTCGTGTCCACCGCTCACCCGATGAACAAAAAAGACGTTATCGGCGCCAATGCCATCACGACCATCAAGCGCAGCGAATTCGGCGCTGGCAAGTTCGCGCCTGCAGTGGGCGACGACGTGACTATCACCATCGCTATCGAAGCCATCAAGCAGTAATCTGCCACCAGACCGCGCTTTCGCGGACTGATTGGAAGGCCCGCCGCAAGGCTGGCCTTTTTTTATGCAAAATCGGGCTCTAGCGCACGAATCATCTGCGCAGTAAGCTATATTTTTCATAGCAAATAGTCATCCGCCTGAACCTCTATGTCCGCCTCTGAATCGCCCGTTTCTTCTGTTGTCTTGATCGCCCGTGCATTGCGCTGCAGCGCAGGTCCGCACCGTTTGTGGGGGCCGTTGGATGTGCAGCTGGCAGCCGGCGTGACCTGGGTGACCGGCGGGGAAGGGCGCGGCAAATCGAGTTTGCTGCGCATGCTGGCCGGCGACCTCGTGGTGCCGGGCAGCAACCTGCAGCTGGCCGGCACCGGCCTGCAGACCGACCCTGCCCAGTACCGCAAAAAAGCCTTTTGGATGGACCCACGCACCAGTGCCTGGGACCAGTCTTCTCCCTTGCAGTTTTGGGAGCAGGGCAAGCGCCTCTGGCCTTTGTGGAGTGCGGAAATCTGCCGCGAGCTCGCGTCTGCCTTGGGGCTGGACGAGCATCTCGCGAAACCTATGTACATGCTGTCTACCGGCTCCAAGCGCAAGGTTTGGATTACGGCGGCCTGCGCCAGTGGTGCGGAGCTCACCTGTTTGGACGAGCCCTTCGCCGCCTTGGACCGTGCGTCCATCCGCACCATCACCGAGCTGCTGCAGGATGCGGCGGCGCACAGCCCGCGCGCCTGGGTATTGGCAGACTACGAAGCGCCTGCCGGTGTGCCACTCGCCGCCACCATTGATTTGGGCGCTTGAGCCCACTGAGTTTCGTCCTTCTGACCAGGAGAACCCTATGACTACCCGACTGCCTACCTATTTTGTGTCCCACGGTGGTGGCCCTTGGCCCTGGATGCCCGACATGCGCGAAATGCTGGCCAGCTTGGACACGGCTCTGGCCGATATGCCGCGCCAGATCGGCCGCACGCCCAAGGCGGTTCTGATCATCACTGCACACTGGGAAGCGCATGCTTTTACCCTGGGCTCCAGTCCGGCGCCCGGCATGGTCTACGACTACGGCGGTTTCCCGGCACACACCTACTCGGTGGTGTACCCCGCACCGGGGGCCCCTGAACTGGCCACGCGGGTGCAGGGTTTGCTGCAAGAGGCGGGTCTACCCGTGGCGCTGGACTCTGAGCGTGGCTACGACCACGGCACTTTTGTACCCTTGGCCGTGATGTACCCGGATGCACAAGTGCCGGTCTTGCAAATGTCCCTGCGCGCGGGGCTGGACCCGGCCGAGCACATCGCCTTGGGTCGAGCGCTGGCGCCCTTGCGGGATGAAGAGGTGTTGATTGTGGGCAGTGGCCTGAGCTATCACAACCTGCGCAATTTCGGTGCGGGTGGGCGAGCTCCGTCCAAGGCCTTTGATGTCTGGTTGCAAGATGCCATGGCCGCTACGCCTGCGGTGCGGGCAGAAGCGCTGGTGAACTGGGAGTCAGCGCCAGCCGCCCGCATCTGCCACCCGCGTGAAGAACATTTGTTGCCGCTGATGGTGGCTGTGGGCGCCGCCTACGACGATGCTGCAGAGTGCGTGTACCACGACGAAGCGGTGTTTGGCGGCGTGACGGCGTCCAGCTTCCGCTTCGGTACAGCCAGCCAGACTTAGCGGTCCTGCGTCCTTGGCGCTGCTCAGGGGCTGACAGCCGTTTCTCGGTACGCAGGTTGCGCTGTGCGTGCGGGCAGCTCCCGGTGCTGCGGGGACACGGGTGCAGCCGGTGTCTGGTCTGAGACCATCTCGTCCAGAATATCGAGGGCATATTCGCAGACCAGAGCCGCGTGCTCGAGTTGGCGGTTTTTGTCTTCCAGTGCCGGAATCTCGTCGGTCCTTCCCAGCAGCATCAGGCCGATTTTTCGCTGGTTGTTGAACACCATGTGTTTGGCATCCGACATGCGGTCTTTGATCCGCTTGCGGCAAGCGCCCAGCCAGTCTTCCTCCTCGAGCACCCATTCAGCCAAAGTGGCGGCAATCAACGTTCTCGCGGCGCGGCGAAAGGCGATTTGGTGGGGTGATACGGCGGGTTTTAGCGGAGCGGACATGGTTTTTTGCCCTCTGGCGGGGCTCCCTGACTGGTATGGAGCCAACGATAAGGTTTTTCCCGGTCGTCAGGGGCCGTCAATTGTTGTCCTCTGGACAATCTGACGCAAAAAACCGCAGATATGTGAACTTTTACGGGCATTTACCGCCAGTCCGCTGCGGCCTGCGGCCTGCGGCCTGCGGCATCGCGCTTATCAGTAGCGGCTGGGTTCCCCGGCCGGCTTTTGCACGAACGGGGGCTGTCGGCCCACGGTTTCTTCCAGCAAGACCAACTCCGAATCGCGGTGATTGATGACGGGTGCTGGCCGCAACACCGGTTGGCTGCTGTCGTAACTGATGTACATCGGCATGTCGTGGTACCTCGTGGTCACGCTCCGCGCGAGGCCGGGGTTTGCGAGCGGCTTGATATCCGCAGTCCCGTAGCACAGGCAGAAATAGAGTTGAATCTCCTGCGCTTCCATGTAGCAGGCGGTACCCCGGATACCTACGGTGGCGGCCCGGGTCTCGATGCGTTTCGGACCGGGGCCAAACACCGCAAGCGCTTTGCCACTGATCAGCCGCAGCACGCTCACCACCTCGTCTTGGGCGAATTGCAGGCTGCTTTTTTCACGGAGCAGGTAAGCGTTGTCTCCCATCACAAACACCGTTTCGCTCAGAGCGCCGGTGCTGATGGTGTCACCGGGCAAGATCGCTTGCTCGATACGGGCCACGCCGCCGTTGAGAAACACTTCGCCCTTGATACGGCGTATGCCGCTTTGCAACGGGCGCTGGCCCATCGCCAGTGCATCCACTAGCCCGCCCAAGCTACTGATCGCCACACTGTTTGCGATGAATTGACGCCGATTGCTCATAAGCTGAATGTTGAAAAGTGGAAGAAGGGGGCCCCGAAGATCCAAGGTGGATGGCCCAAGTACGACAAAAGATAGCGCCATTCGGCAGGGGCGTCTAGTGCTATCTCGGGCTGACTGCAGTGCGCGGGCTGTACGCCACTAGGCGTATTTCCGGTTCGGGCAGGCAAACCTACAGTCACTCCATCGCATCACACAACCTCTTCTGAGATGGATGTGCGAGACGCGAGATGGATTTGTTTAACCCCCGGAGAAGCCCATATGCAACGTCGTTTTACTTTGAAGGCACTCACCGCTGCCGTCGCCCTCACCACCTTGTCGGCAGTGCCCGCCATGGCTGCTGACACCATCAAGGTCGGTATCCTGCACAGCCTGTCCGGCACCATGGCCATTTCTGAAACCGTGTTGAAAGACACCGTGCTGATGGCTATCGACGAAATCAACGCCAAGGGTGGCCTGCTCGGTAAAAAGCTGGAGCCTGTCATCGTGGACCCCGCATCCAACTGGCCCCTGTTTGCTGAAAAGACCAAGCAGCTGCTGACGCAAGACAAGGTTTCTGTCATCTTCGGTTGCTGGACTTCGGTGTCCCGCAAGTCGGTGCTGCCTGTGGTGGAAGAGTTGAACGGCCTGTTGTTCTATCCTGTGCAATACGAAGGTGAAGAGCTCTCTAAAAACGTGTTCTACACCGGTGCTGCGCCTAACCAGCAAGCGATTCCTGCAGTCGACTACCTGATGAGCAAAGAAGGCGGCGGCGCCAAGCGTTGGGTGCTGCTGGGCACCGACTATGTTTACCCCCGCACCACCAACAAGATTCTGCGCGCTTACTTGAAATCCAAGGGCGTGAAAGAGTCTGACATCGACGAAAAATACACACCGTTCGGCCACTCTGACTACCAAACCATCGTGGCGGACATCAAGAAGTTCAGCGCCGGTGGCAAGACAGCCGTGGTGTCCACCATCAACGGTGACTCCAACGTGCCTTTCTACAAAGAGCTGGGCAACGCGGGCTTGAAGGCCAAAGACGTGCCCGTGGTGGCCTTCTCGGTGGGTGAAGAAGAGCTGCGCGGTGTGGACACCAAGCCTTTGGTCGGCCACTTGGCGGCATGGAATTACTTCCAGTCCATCAAGAACCCTGCCAACACCGAATTCATCAAGAAGTGGTCTGACTACGCCAAGGCCAAGGGCATTGCCGGTCACAAGGACAAGCCTTTGACCAACGACCCGATGGAAGCGACCTACATCGGTATCAACATGTGGAAACAAGCCGTCGAAAAGGCCAAGTCCACCGACACCGACAAAGTGATCGCCGCCATGGCGGGCCAGACTTTCAAGGCACCGAGCGGCATCGTGTCCAAGATGGACGAAAAGAACCACCACTTGCACAAGAGCGTGTTCATCGGCGAGATCAAGGCCGACGGCCAGTTCAACGTGGTCTGGAAGACACCGGGCCCTGTGAAAGCCAAGCCATGGTCTCCATACATCGAAGGCAATGACAAGAAGCCTGATGAGCCCGCCAAGAAATAAGGCCTAGGCAGGAAGAGGCTAGCGTTTAGCCAGAGCCGCCACAGCCTTGAAAAGGGCGTGGCGGCTTGTTATTTTTACCCCGGAGAGATTGGCGTATGCCAAAGAAAATACTTCAGTTACTCACCATTGCTATGCTTTTAATAGCTACTCGCGCAAGCGCGCTGAGCGCTGACGAAGCAAAAGCCATTGCAATTGGCGAGAGCGATGCGCGCGTGGCGGCATTGCAGAAGGCGGTGGAGAGCGCCGATGCGCGCACCGTGCGCTTTATCCAAGCGCTCTCCGATGATGCCGTCAAGCTTGTGGGCGAGGTTCCGGTGATGGTGATCGATGGCAAAGGCCTCGACCCGGTCACGCTGGCCGAAGTCGCCGTGCCAAACACGGCGGAAGACGTGATGAACAACAACCGCATGCGCGGTGAGCTCGACACGGCATTGGCAGCAGTCAAGCTGCTGTCCACGGACGTCGCAGTTCGCCGGGCCGCGATCAAAACCCTGAGCGGGCAGGTCGATGTTGACAAACTGCCACTCTTGGAAAAGGCCTTGGCTTCAGAGACCTTGCCTGACTTGAAAGCTCAGCTGGAGCAACTGCGAGCTGCCGCCATGCTGGGCAGCGAGAACCCGGCCCTGCGGCTTGACGCCGCCAGCCGGTTGGGCAGCAGTGGCCTAGCAGCCACTAAAACGCTGCTGGTGGAGCGACTGCAGGTCGAGACGGATGGTTCTGTGAAAGTTGCCTTGCAAAAGAGCCTGGGTGCCGTTGAAGCCCGCCTCGCGTGGGGAGACCGCCTGGGTGCCACCTTCAGTGGCATCAGCCTCGGTTCTATCCTGCTGTTGGTCGCTTTGGGTTTGGCCATCACCTACGGCTTGATGGGTGTGATCAACATGGCCCACGGCGAGCTGATGATGATCGGCGCCTACGCCACCTATGTGGTGCAGGTGCTATTTCAAAAATACTTGCCCGGCGCGTTTGACTGGTACCTGCTGGCTGCGGTGCCGGTCGCGTTCATGGCATCGGCGCTGGTGGGCGCGGCCTTGGAGCGCAGCGTGATCCGTTTTCTCTATGGCCGTCCGCTCGAAACCTTGCTCGCTACTTGGGGTATCAGCCTGATGCTGATGCAGCTGGTGCGCACGCTCTTTGGCGCGCAAAACGTGGGCGTCGAGAACCCGAGCTGGATGAGCGGTGGCGTGCAATTGCTGGGCAATTTGTCCTTGCCCTACAACCGGCTGGTGATCGTCGGCTTTGCGGTGGCGGTGCTGGTGGGGGTGTGGTTTCTGATTGAGAGGACCCGTCTGGGCTTGTTTGTCCGCGGGGTGACGCAAAACCGCCCGATCGCCAGTTGTATGGGGGTGAATACGGCGCGCATTGATACCTATGCGTTTGCACTGGGCTCCGGCATTGCCGGGCTGGCCGGCTGCGCCTTGAGCCAGGTCGGCAACGTCGGCCCGGATCTGGGCCAGGGCTACATCGTGGATTCGTTCATGGTGGTGGTGCTGGGCGGCGTGGGCCAGCTGGCCGGCACCGTGTATGCGGCTATGGGCCTCGGTGTTTTGAACAAATTCCTCGAGGGCTGGACCGGCGCGGTGCTGGCCAAGATCGCCGTGCTGGTTTTCATCATCATCTTTATCCAGAAGCGTCCGCAAGGCATTTTCGCCATGAAGGGCCGGAGCGCAGAAGCATGAGCAACATCACCTTACCTACTCCCCAACCTCTGTTGTCCCGCACCGGCTGGGCAGCATGGCTGACCGCTCTGATCGTGCTGTGCGCCTTGGTGCCGGTTTTGAACCTGATGGTGCCGGAGGGCAGCGTGCTGCACCTGAGCGACTTTGCAGTCGCTCTCACCGCCAAGATCATGTGTTACGCCATTTGCGCGCTGGCCATGGGCCTGATCTGGGGCTACACCGGCATCCTGAGCCTGGGCCACGGCCTGTTCTTTGCGCTGGGTGGCTACGCCATGGGCATGTACCTGATGCGCCAGATTGGCTTAGACGGCAACTACAAAAGCAACCTGCCGGACTTCATGGTGTTCCTGGACTGGAAAGAGCTGCCCTGGCACTGGGCACTGTCGGGCAGCTTCGGGGCCACGCTGTTTTTAGTGGTGGCCGTGCCGGGGCTGGTGGCCTTTGTGTTTGGCTACTTTGCCTTCCGTTCGCGCATCAAGGGCGTGTACTTTTCCATCATCACCCAGGCGATGACGTTTGCGGCCATGCTGCTGTTCTTCCGCAATGAAACCGGCTTCGGGGGCAACAACGGCTTCACGGACTTCAAGCGGATCTTGGACATTCCGATTGCCACCACCAGCATGCGGATGACGCTGTTCGTCATGACCTCGGTGACCTTGCTGTTGTTTTTCTTGATGGCCCGCTGGCTGGTGGGCAGCAAGTTCGGCCGTGTGTTGCAGGCCGTGCGGGATGCGGAGAGCCGTGTCATGTTCAGTGGCTATTCCACCCTGGGCTACAAGCTCTCCATCTGGACCATCTCCGCCATGATGTGTGGTGTGGCAGGGGCGCTGTATGTGCCGCAGGTGGGCATCATCAACCCCAGTGAAATGAGCCCCGCCAACTCGATCGAGATTGCCATTTGGGCGGCAGTGGGCGGCCGGGCGACGCTAATCGGGCCGATCGTGGGTGCCTTTATCGTCAACGGCGCCAAGAGCTGGCTCACGGTGACTTACCCCGAATTCTGGTTGTATTTCTTGGGGGCGTTGTTCATTGGTGTCACCCTGTTCCTGCCCGATGGTGTGGTGGGCCTGATCAAGAAACTGAAGGGAGGGAAAGCATGACTCCCGATCTGTTGGAACAAGGTGCACGCCGTGTCGAAGCGCGCCTGGCCGCACTCGCTGGGCAAACCGCACAGACCGAGTCCGGCGGCCGGACCGCTGGTTTCGGCCGCCTGGCCAGCCAGGGCGAGGTGGATGTGACCCACGGGCGCATTCTTTATTTGGAAGATGTGCACGTGAGTTTTGACGGTTTCAAGGCCATCAACGGGCTGTCGCTGGGCATCGCGCCCGGCGAGCTGCGCTGCATCATCGGGCCCAACGGTGCCGGCAAGACCACGATGATGGACATCATCACAGGCAAGACGCGGCCGGATAGCGGCACGGTGTACTTCGGCAGCACCATCGACCTGCTGCGCTACAAAGAGTCCGAGATTGCGCAGTTGGGCATTGGGCGCAAGTTCCAGAAGCCTACGGTGTTTGAGCAACTCTCGGTGTTCGAAAATTTGGAACTGGCCTTGAAGACAGACAAGGGCGTCAAAGCTTCCATGTTCTTCAAGCTGGACTCTGAACAGCGGGACCGTCTGGCAGACATCCTACACACCATTCACCTGGCAGACAGCGTGGGACGTCTCGCCGGCAACCTGAGCCACGGCCAGAAGCAGTGGCTGGAGATCGGCATGCTGCTGATGCAAGACCCCAAGCTCCTGCTGCTGGACGAGCCGGTGGCCGGTATGACGGATGAGGAAACCGAGCGCACCGCTGAGCTGTTTTTGAGCCTCAAGGGCAAACACTCCCTGATGGTGGTGGAGCACGACATGAGCTTTATCCGCACCATTAGCGACATCGTGACCGTGTTGTGCGACGGCTCGGTGCTGGCACAAGGCACGCTGGATCAGGTGCAAGCCGATGAGCGTGTGATTGAAGTTTATTTAGGCCGTTGAGGTTGATTCACCATGCTTGAAGTAAAAAACATCAACCAGTACTACGGGGGCTCCCACATCCTGCGGGATGTGAGTCTGGAGGCCGAGGTCGGCAAGGTCAAGGTCATCCTGGGCCGCAACGGTGTAGGCAAAACGACCCTGCTCAAATCGTTGATGGGGCTGGTGCCCATCAAGTCCGGCACCATTTCCATGGGCGGCAAGGAGATCCACAAACTCACGCCTTACGAGCGCGCGCGTTTGGGTATCGGCTTTGTGCCTCAGGGCCGAGAGATTTTTGCGCGCCTGACGGTGGAAGAAAACCTGCGCATGGGCTTGGCCTACAAACCTGCGGGCACCCCGATTCCGGCTGAGCTGTTCGAGTTGTTTCCGGTGTTGCAGCAAATGTTGCACCGCCGGGGCGGCGATTTGTCGGGCGGGCAGCAACAGCAGTTGGCCATCGCCCGTGCACTGGCCGCTGGCCCCAAGGTGTTGATACTTGATGAGCCTACCGAGGGCATCCAGCCCAGCATCATCAAGGACATAGGCCGTGTGATCCGCATGCTGGCAGACCGGGGCGACATGGCCATTCTGCTGGTGGAGCAGTACTACGACTTTGCACAGGAGTTGGCCGACAACTACATCGTGATGGAGCGTGGCGCAGTGCTGGCGCGGGGCATGGGCCAGAACATGGAAGTCGATGGCGTGCGCGGCCTCGTGGCGATTTAAATACCGGGTATCACAGGGGCCGTGTCCGTATCTGCGGTGTCCGCCGGGGAGGGGGGGTGTTCTTGTTTCATGTACGCAGGTGTGACCCGTTTGCCGGTGCGCAGTACCAAACCGCCGGCTTGGCGTTTTTGTTCGCCCGGTGAGCCACGGTTGACGATGGAGCCGCAGCGGCTCTTGAGTTCTTTGACCTCCGCCATGAGTTCAGTGGCCGATGGAATCTTGGCATTGTGCTTTTGCAGCAGCTGGAACGCGTTGTCAATCAGCCGTGGGTTCAAGGTGTCGCGGCCATGCAGGATCAGGTTTTTGACCGCATGGGTCGGGTCACCCTTGAGGCTTAGAGACATGGCGGTCTCTGCATACTCCAACACTTGGGCCTGTGTGGCGCGCAGGCGCTCGGCATAGGGCGGGTGGGCCGCAGCGCTGGCAGCCAACAACTCGGTCAGCGAGCGGTTGCTGCAAAAACGCCGCCCGATGACATCGATAGTCTGCTCCAGTTCATTGAGCTGAATTGCCTTGGCCGACAGCTGGGCCATCAAGGCAATCAGATTGCCGGCGGATTCGAAATCGAAATGAGGTTCGCGCACTGCGCCGGTCATGGCACGTACCGTGTCAACCGACTTGGCAAACTGGTGCTGCTGGATCAGGTTCAGTGCCTCAACCACCGCCACCAGCCGCTGCAGCCGGTGGCTGTTCTCATCGCGTTCGTGGAGTCGCAGCAAGTCGTCAAGGCAACGCTGTAGGCCTCGCCGGTCGGACGAAGCAAGCCGGGTAAACGCCAGCATAACCAGCGTTTGTGCATCAAACATTTTGGACTCAAGGCCGAGCCGGGTGGTCTGATCCAGAAGCTTTTCGGCGCTTTCCAGATCGCCTGCGTAGTAGATCATCATGGCCAGGTTTTGCACCCGGCTGATGGAAGACGGCGTGAGCGTGGCCGCCATCTTGTAGGTTTCCAGCGCTTTGTCGAAGCGACCCAGCTCGAATTGGGCCCGCCCCATCACGTCGTAGGCGTCGGCGTATCCAGCATCTTCACCGAGTAGCTTCTCAAGGGTCGTAGTGGCCTGATTGAGCTGCCCTGCATCGAGCTGCGCCCGGGCGACTCCCAATTTAGCCCAAGGCAATGTTTTGGCCGCTACCACCGCTTTGTAAAGCACTTGCGCCTCTGCGGGACGTTCCAAACGCAGCAACAGTTCGGCGCCGACGCGGGCTGCATACAGCCAGAATGGACCACGGCTCTCGAAGCGTTCAAGGCAAAGGTGGGCCGCGTCCTCGAAGCGTTCGTCTTCAATGGCGGTAAATATGTCTTGCAGTGCACCCTTGCGGGTGCGTGCGGAAGCCAGCCGTTCGCTCAGGTGGGTGGCTTTGTGGGGCTTGAGCATGTAGCCATCGAGTGCGGACTCGGCAGCCTCTGCCACCTTGCTGTAGGTGGCCTCAGCCGTGATCATGATGAACACGGTAGAGAAGGGAAGCAGCTGGTTGCGCCGCAAATCGTCCAGCAGGTCTTGGCCGGACATGGCGTCGTTTGGAAAATGTTGCTCGCACAGTACGAAGTCAAATGTGCGGTACTCCAACTGGCGCCGCGCATCCACCGCGCGCCCTGCCTGCGCTACCGAGGCAACGCCAAAGTCCCGCAGCTGCGATACCAATATCGAGCGCGAGGTGGGGTTTCCGTCAACAACCAGAGCGCTGCATTTGGAAAGGTCATAGTCAAGTACGGCCATGCGTCGATTATGTGGGTGCCCGCATGGCTTGACCAGTCACGCTACATGGCCCAGATACGCGGGTCGTGGCCGTGTAGTTGCCATGCGTGAGCGCGCCAGCCTTTGCGCACCGCGCGCAAAAGCTGCATCGCCGGCTCTACGGTGGGTGCCAGTACCCGCAGCACCAGCGTGCGCGAGTTCGGGCTGGTCACCCCGGCAGTGGACGCAAGAGAATGAGCGCTCAGCGTTTCGCGGGCGGTGTCGAGCAGGGCCTCTTTGTCGGCGCGACTCCACGGGGTGCCGCTGGCAAAAAACAAGGTGGCGACACACCGGTGGCCGGCAAGCCCGGTTGGGCCATCCATCAGGCGTGCATCGTTCGCGCTCACGCGTCCGCGTTCCAGCCAGACACCAGGAATCTCTAGCTGCTGTTCCAAGCAGCCGCTCACAAAAGGCAGATTCGCCAGTGGCAAGCCGAGGGCCGTCACATCCCAGCCGAGGCATTGTGCCCCGGGGGCCAGGTCAAGTTGCAGGCGGTTGACTGCGTTACACGCGTCGTAGCACAACGCCTCCAAGGGCAACCACTCCAGGCGGGCTCCTTCGTCCAGTTGCAATCGGGTGGTTTGTACTGCCTGGGGCCCGTCCGAGCGGTAAAAGCGTGTCGCCCCCGGTGTAGTCACCAAGCCGTGTACGCCCGGGCCCATTTTTACATGCAACTCCAGGGTGTCACCGCCCACCAGTCCACCCGGCGGGTGCACCAGCACGTTGTGGCAGATGCTGTCGCCCTCGGGGTAGAGGCTTTGCAAGATGCGCAGGGGCCCGCTATGGTCATAGCGGGCCACACAGCGCTGGTTCTCGACCTGGTAGTTAAGGTTTAAACGGGCATGCCAAACCATAGATCAATGGTTCTGCGAGCCACGGTGCGCCCAGCCGGTGGTGCGCTTCTCGATCGCGCTGAACAGCTCGTACATCACCATGGCCATCGCACCCACCACCACCAAGCCAGCAAATGCCAAACCCATCTGCATGGCAGATCCCGCGCTGATGAGCAGGTAGCCAATGCCTTCATTGGCAGCCGTCATCTCGGACACCGTAGTGCCCACAAATGCCAGGGTAATGGCGACTTTGAGCGAACCGTAAAAATACGGCATGGAGCGGGGCAGACCCACTTTAATGAGCACGTCCCAGCGCTTGGCGCCCAGCACGCGCAACACGTCTTCCAGCTCAGGCTCCAAGGTGGCCAGGCCGGTGGCAATGTTCACCATGATGGGGAAGAAGCTGATCAGAAAGGCCGTCAGGATGGCAGGGCCCACGCCAATGCCGAACCACACCACCAAAATCGGCACAAACGCCGCCTTGGGCAGCGCGTTAAATGCCGTCATCAGCGGGTACACCGCCGCATAGGCCAGGCGCGAACTGCCGATCACAAAGCCCAGCAACACGCCCACCACAATGGCAATGCCGAAGCCCGCCATGGTCACCCAAAAGGTGCGCCATGCGTGGCCGGCAATGATGCCCTTGAACTCCCAGAACTGCGTCCAGATCCGCCAGGGGCTGGGGAACACAAACTCCGACACATCCAGTGCGCTGCATAGCACTTGCCACAGGGCAATGAAAAACACCAGCAGCACCCAGGGTGCCCACGCTTCAACTCTTTTGTTTGTCATGGGCCGCCTTATTGGGTAATCGCACCGGATGCCGCAGGCGCAGTCGAGCGCATGGCGCCGATGTGCCCGCGCAGCTCGTGCACGATGTCGGTGAATTCTTTGGTGTAGGTGATCTCCAGGTCGCGCGGGCGCGGCAGGTCGATCTCGCGTTTCACCACAAAGCGGCCGGGGCTCTTGCTCATCACGTAGACCGTGTCCGCCAGAAATACGCTTTCGCGCAAATCGTGGGTCACCAGAATCACGTTGAATTGCTGCTCGGTCCACAGGTCACGCAAGATGCACCACAGCTCCTCGCGGGTGAAGGCATCCAGCGCGCCGAAGGGCTCGTCGAGCAAGAGCATCTTGGGTTCATGGATCAGTGCGCGGCAAATACTCGCCCGCTGCTGCATGCCGCCCGAGAGCTGCCAAGGGAACTTGTCTTCGTAGCCGCCCAAGCCCACTTTTTGTAGCAGCTTGCGCGCGCGCTCTTCGTATTCCTTGCGCTTGGCTTTGAAGTTGCTGCGGTAGGGCTCCACGATTTCCAGTGGCAGCAGCACGTTATCGACCGTGGTGCGCCACGGCAGCAAAGACGGCGCCTGAAAGGCCATGCCGGAAATCTTCAGGGGCCCGGTGACGGGCTCGTTGTCGATCAGGATCTTGCCCTTGGAGGGCATTTTCAAGCCGGTGGTCAGCTTCATGAAGGTGGACTTACCGCAGCCCGATGGGCCGACGATGGCGATGAACTCGCCTTTTCGCACCTTGAGGTCGATCGCTTCGACCGCAAAGTGGTTCTGCTTCAGCAGCTCATCGTTATAGGCAAGCCAGACATCCTGAAAATCCACAAACCAGGGGGATGCTGGTGTTGTCATGCTTATTTCTTAGGCAGGATGTTGAGCTCAGCCTTGGAGGGCAGGTAGCTGGCATTCCACACCACATCGGGGTTGATGCGGGTTTTGGTGTTGAACGCATCTGATACCTGCGACGCCATCAGTGACAGGCGAGGGCCGTTGACCTGACCAAAGCCTTCCGCCCGCGCGTTAGCGCTGTTGATGACGGTGTCGATGGCCAGCTTGAGGCGGCGTGCCTCCAAGTCCGCGTTAATGATGCCGTCGCGCGCTTTCACATCGGCAATCGCCGCTGCGGGGTTGGCGATCACGTCTTTGGCACCCTTGGCAAACGCGGCCAAAAAGGCCTTTACCGCGGCTGGATTCTCTTTGAGGAGTTTGGGTGAGGCAATGATTGCGTTGCCATACAGCTTCACGCCGAACTGGGGGTAGGGCAAGATCACCACGTCTTCAGACTTGACGCCACGCGCCTCCAGGTTGAGTAGCGAGGTGAAGGTAAAGCCGGTGATCGCATCCACATCCCCACGGGCGAGCATGGTTTCGCGCAGGGGTGGGTCCATCGCGGTCCACTGCACGCCGGTCACATTGTTGGCTTTGGCAAAAATGGGGAAGGCGCGGCGGCCTGCGTCAAACACCGGGGCGCCCAGTTTCTTGCCGTTCAAATCGGCCGGCGTCTTGATGCCGGACTTTTTGAGCGCCATCACCGAGGCGGGTGTGTCGTTGTAGACCATCATGACCGCGATGGGCTTGTTGGGCGCATCCGGGTTGTTGGCATGAAACTCCATCAGCGCGGCCAGATCGGCAAAGCCCATGTCATAAGCGCCAGACGCCACGCGGGTCACCGCACCGCCCGAGCCGTTGCCGGCGTCAATGGTTACGTCCAGCTTGGCATCTTTGAAGTAGCCCTTGGCCGCAGGTGTCAAAAACAAGGCGGAAGGGCCCTCAAAACGCCAGTCCAACTGGAACTTGATCGGCGTGCTTTGGGCCATGGCAGAGCCAGCGGCCAAGGTGGCGGCAGCAATGGCGATGGCGTGGAGAAACTGGCGCTTTTTCATGGAAATTCCTTCATGGTTTTCGGATGCCAACGGTCAAGCAAGAAGAGTGCCCAACTTTGGGGCATTGCTCATTCCTTGGCCCATTCTGCGCGCCGGGGGTGGGTTCTCATGTCGGGGTTTATCTGGGTGCGACTTGCCCCGGAACACTTCGACACCTGCGAACCTCCCAATGGGTATTGGTGGTGGTGCTGCGAGTTGAGACAGTCAGCCCCTTAGCCCCTCAGCCCTTCAATAAATCCAGCAACGTGCGCGCCACCACCTTGGTGGCCTTGCGCAAGTCATCTAGGCTCACGCGCTCATCGGCGCGCTTGGCATGCGACTCCAGCACCGTGCGCGGGCCTGCACCGTAGATGACGCCGGGGATGCCGCGCTCGGCAAACAGGCGCACATCGGTGTAGAGCGGCGTGCCCATGGCGGGGATGGCTTCGCCAAACACCGCTTCGCCGTGTTTTTGCAGCGCATCCACCAAAGGCTTGTTGCCCGCCAGCGGTCGCATGGACTTGGCCAGCAGCAGGCGCTTGATGTCCACCGAGATACCGGGCACTTGGGCCGCCGCGTCGGCAATGACCTTGCGGATGGAGGCTTCTACCTCGGCGGGGTTTTCCTCGGGGATCATGCGGCGATCCAGCTTGAAGACCACTTTGCCGGGGACTACATTGGTGTTGGTGCCGCCCTCGATGCGGCCCACGTTCAGGTAGGGGTGGTTGATGCCGTCCACATCCGAAGTCACTTGTTTGTAGAGCGTGTTCTGGGCGTACAGCGCGTTCAGGATGTGCACCGCACCTTGCAGTGCGTCCACGCCACTCTCGGGAATGGCCGCGTGAGCCATCTTGCCGTGCACCGTCACCTCCATTTGCAGGCAGCCGTTGTGCGCGGTGATGACTTGGTATGAGAAGCCGGCGGCCAGCAGCAAGTCCGGCTTGGTGAGGCCTTTTTCCAGCAACCAGCCGGGGCCGAGTTCGCCGCCAAATTCTTCGTCGTAGGTGAACAGCAGTTCCACGCCGCCCTTCAGCGGCAGGCCCAGCGATTCGAGGGCGCGCACCGCAAAGATGTAGCTGGAGAAATCGCTCTTGCTCACTGCGGTGGCGCGGCCGTACATGTTGCCGTCGGCAATCTCGCCGCCGTAGGGGTCATGCGTCCAACCTTCGCCGGGGGGCACCACGTCACCGTGGGCGTTGAGGCCGATCGTGAGCCCGCCCGCAGCATAGGGGCGGCGCACCACCAGGTTGGTGATGCTTTGCATGCCGGCGGCCTGCACCTCGCTGGCGGGCACGGGGTGTTTTTCGGCCTGCAGGCCCATGGCGGCCAGCAGCTCGGCGGTGCGCTCGGCGTGGGGCGCGTTGTTGCCGGGCGGGGTGTCGGTGGGCACGCGCACCAGTTCTTGCAGAAAGAGCACTTGCTCGTCAAAGTGCGCGTCAATCCAGGTGTCGATTTGTTCGTAGGGGGTGGTCATGGGTGTGTAGGTTCTTGGGCCAGTTGATGCAGCAGGTGGCTGAAGGCATCGACGGCGAGTTGCATGTCGTCGCTGGTGGTGGATTCCAGCGGGTTGTGGCTGATGCCCGCGTTCAGGCCGCGCACAAACAGCATGGCCTGGGGCAGGATGTCGTGCAGCTTCATGGCGTCGTGCCCGGCACCGCTGGGCATGCGGTGCAGGGGCACACCCAAGGCGGTGACAGCAGCTTCCCAATGCTGCTGCCACTCGGGCGCGCTGGGCGCCGCGCTGGCTTGCATGGTGCGGGTGAGGCTGTGGTGCAGGCCACGGCGCTCGCAGATCATGCGCAGACCGGTGAGCACTTTGGCCTCCAGCGCGTCGCGCTGCGCGTCCGACGGTGCGCGCAAATCCAGCGAGAAGGTGCAGCGCCCCGGCACCACATTGATGGAGCCATTGGGCACTTGCAGCTGCCCCACGGTGCCCACCGAGTCGCCGTCTTGGGTGGCGCAGTGTTCGACCAGCAAGATCAGCTCGGCCACCGCAGCAGCGGCGTCGCGGCGCTGGCCCATGGGCGTGGTGCCTGCGTGGCTGGCCATGCCGGTGATCTCGCCTACATAACGCACGCTGGCATTGATGGAGGTGACCACGCCCAACGGAATGTCCAGCGCGTTGAGCACCGGGCCTTGTTCGATGTGGACTTCCACAAAGCCTTGGTAGTCGGCGGGGTTGCGGCGGATGGCGGGGATGGCGTTCACGTCCAACCCGGCTATCGCCATGGCGTTGCGCATGGAAACACCATCTGCGTCCGTCTGGTCCAGCCAAGCGGGGTCAAAGTCGCCGGTGAGTGCGCCCGAGCCCAGGAAGGTGGCTTTGTAGCGCTGGCCTTCTTCTTCGGCAAAGGCCACCACTTCCAGCGCGTAGGGCAGGCGCTGGCCTTGGGCCTTGAGCGCTTGTACACAGGCCAGCGGCACATAAATGCCGAGGCGACCGTCGTACTTGCCACCGTTGCGCACGGTGTCGTAATGGCTGCCGGTGAGTAGAGTTTTAGATGTTTTAGGGCTCTGGCCTCCGTGCTGATTGCGCGACCTGCTATCACTTTCATAGCGACCCGCCACATTGCCCACCGCGTCAATGGTGGCGCTGTCGCATCCGGCGGCCAGCATGTCCGCTTGAATCTGGCGGGCGCAGGCGAGGTGCGCGTCCGTCAAGTAAGTGACCGTGAGTTGGCCGGTGCCTACATAGGCCGCATCGGTATGCTGGGCCAGGGCCTCCTGCCAGTCCCACACCTGGTGGCCCTGCGTGGGCGTGTAGCCACACTTGTCGTTGAGGCGAATCTCGGCAATGCGGTGCACATTGCGCAGGCACTCGGCCAGCTCAAAGTCCGGGTGGCCCAGTACCCGGCGTTCCAGCGTGGCGATGATCTCGGCCTTGGGCAGGCCGGTGCCGCGCGGGCCGCGCACTGCAAGGATGAAGGGAAAACCGAAGCGCGCGTTGTACTCGGCGTTCAGGCGCTGGATTTTGTCGAATTCGGCGGGCGTGCAATGCGTGAGGCCGGCCTTGCTTTGCTCGTTGGTGCTCTCGGCAGTCAGACTGTTGTCTACCATGGCCTTGCCGGCCAGCTCGGGGTGGGCGCGCAAAAGTGCCAGCTGGGGTTCTCGCCCTGCGGCAGCCACCACTTGCACCATGGCGTGTTTGAAGGCTGCCAGCGAGACAAAGGGGCGCTGTTGCAGCGCCGTTTCCACGATCCAGGGCGAATGCTCGTACAAGCCTTCCAGCCGCTGTGCAGCCTCAGCCAACGGCAGGGTGTTGATGTGTTCCAGAGTCAGTGTGCGCATGGCTCAGCCTTGGTAGGGGTGCGTGGCTTTCCAGTGCCGCGCAATGTCAATACGCCGCGCCACCCACACCTTGTCGTGCTGACCGATGTGGTCCAAAAAGCGCTGCAGCGCCGTAATGCGGCCAGGGCGGCCCAGCAGGCGGCAGTGCATGCCGATGCTCATCATCTTGGGCGCGTTCAGCCCCTCGGGGTCGCCTTCGGCGTACAGCGCGTCGAAGGTGTCTTTCATGTACTGGAAGAACGGGTCTGCGTGTGAGTAACCCTGGGGCAAAGCAAAGCGCATGTCGTTGCAATCCAGCGTGTAGGGCACGATGAGCTGGGGCACCACGCTGCCGTCTGTTTTTTGGACCTTCATCCAGAAGGGCAGGTCGTCGCCGTAGTAGTCGCTGTCGTACTCAAAGCCGCCGTAGTCGGCCACCAGTCGGCGTGTGCGCGGGCTGTCGCGGCCGGTGTACCAGCCCAAGGCTCGCTCGCCTGTTAGCTTTTCGATGGCGGCCATGCCCAGTTGCATATGCTCGCGCTCCTGCGCTTCGTCCATGTTCTGGTAGTGGATCCAGCGGTGGCCGTGGCAGGCAATTTCGTGGTCCAGCTCCACCAGGCGGCGAGTCAGCTCTGGGTAGCGCTCCAGTGCCATACCGACACCGAATACCGTCAACGGTAAGCCACGTTTTTCGAACTCGCGCAGGATGCGCCACACACCCGCCCGTGAGCCGTACTCATAAATGCCCTCCATGCTGATGTGGCGGTCGGGGTAGCTGGCGGGGTTGAACATTTCTGAGAGGAATTGCTCGGAGCCTGCGTCGCCATGCAGCACGCTGTTTTCGCCGCCTTCTTCGTAGTTGAGGACAAACTGCACCGCCACGCGGGCTTGGCCGGGCCACTGGGCGTGGGGCACGTGTTCGCCGTATCCCACCAGATCGCGGGGGTAGGCTTGGGTGGTGTCGTAGGTGTGATTCATATCGATTTGTCGGGGGGCAAAGTCAGGCCGGCTTCTACGTGCTGAAGGTGCTCGTCCATCAAGCGCAGGGCCAGGGGTTCGTCGCGGGCTTCCAAAGCGTCTACCAGTGCAGCATGTTCCTCATGTGAATAGGCGGCCGAGGCGCTGGACTGGTACATCAGCGTGATCAGCGAGCAACGGGATAGCAGGTCCATCAACATCAGGGCCAGCACTTCGTTGCCCAACAATTGGGCCATGCGCACATGGAAGTCACCCAGTAACTCGGTGCGGTTGCTGATGGTGCCGCCTTGCACGGCGTTTTGTTCTTCGGCAATGTGTTGGCGTAGGGCTTCGATGTGCTGGGGGTCATTGGCCGCGATGAATGCACGGACCACGCCGGCTTCTAGCATGCGGCGCACCGCAAACACCTGGCGTGCCTCGGCTACCGAGGGCGCTGCCACAAAAGCGCCGCGAGCCGGCTCCATGTGGATCAGGCGGTTGCGCGAAAGCTGGAACAAGGCCTGCCGGATCAGCGTGCGCGACACGCCGAACTGGTCCGCAAGCTTTTGCTCGGCAAGCTTGGCGCCGGGTGTGAGCTGGTGGTCCACGATGGCGGCGGTGATGGCCTCCACAATGAAACCGGTAGTGGTGGTCTCCATCGGGTCATGATACTAAGAATGGCTAAAAGTGTATACACTTTGCGTTTTCAACAGAAAGGCACGCGCCATGGGCTTGAGCACGCACGTACTGGACACCATGCACGGCACCCCCGCAGCGGGCATGTCAGTGGCGCTCTACACCACACAGACCACCACGCAGGGCGAGGCGGCAACGCTGGTGAAAAGCTTTGTGCTGAATGCGGACGGCCGCAACCCGGACGGCCCGCTGTATGACAACGCGAGCCTGCAAAAAGGCACCTACCGCCTCGTGTTTGATGTGGCCGGCTACTTCAAGGCCCGCGGCGTGACCTTGCCGGAGCCGAACTTTTTGAACCGTGTGGCGCTGGATTTCGGCGTAGCCCATACCGACCAGCATTACCACGTGCCCTTGCTGGTCAGCCCGTGGAGCTACTCCACGTACCGGGGCTCCTGATCAGAGCTGACCTTCGGTGAGGGTGTCCAATTGAAAACGTCCGCTCTTGTGCCAGAGCCAAGTGTCTGTGTAGGTGACACGCCCCATGCGCACCGGCGCGGGGTAAGGGGCCGCTGCACGCACCGAGCGCTCGATATCGGCCATGACCTCCGGTGCATGGCTGGGCGCGCGCATCCAGCGAATGTCAGTGACGTGGCCTTTGCGGTCGATGTCGACCTGCAATACGCCCACTGCGTAGAGCAGCGGCGGCATTTTTCCGCTGTAGATGCGTTTGGAGTTCTTGGAATACAGGTGGCCGGCAGCGTCGCGGCGGTAATCGCGCGGCGTGGCCGCTTGGGATTGCAGGGCGGGTGGGGCTTCCGGAATCACCACCGGTGGAGCAGGTTGGGGGGTGACCACTGCAACCGGGGGCTTCTCGGGTTGCGGGGCAGGTGGGGGCACGCTGCAGGCGCTCAGGATGGCCAATACAGTCACGCTAAGCGCGAGGCGGGTGCTGCTCCCACGGGGTGCAGGCACGAAATGAGTCAAAGCGGGCATGGCGGATCTCCTTGTTTTTTGCGCCGTCGTACTGTGCAGCAAATTATGGAGTTGCGGAATATCGGAAGCCCTCAAAAGGTATCTGTTTGTGAGTAATTTGCCCGATTTGTTGACTGTGTTGAAGCAACACCCGGCAGTGCTAGTGTCGGTCGTGGCAACCCGAGGTTCTGTGCCGCGTGATGCGGGCACTTGGATGGCGGTGTCAGCCGATGGATTGGTCGGCACCATTGGTGGTGGCCGGCTGGAGTTTGATGCGGAGGCCACTGCACGCACCTTGCTCGATGCTCACCGCGCCGGCTGCTCCGTAGAGCCGGTGGAAAAGCGCATAGGGTTGGGCCCCAGTTTGGGACAGTGCTGTGGCGGCGAGGTGCAGCTACGCTATGAGTTGGTGCAAGCGGTGGATGTGCCTGCCTTGCGCCATCGACTGGCCCCTGCCTTGTGGCCGGTGGGGCTCTTTGGCGGTGGCCATGTAGGGCAGGCGTTGGTGCAGGTATTGGCCCTATTGCCCTTTGAGGTGACGTGGGTAGACAGCCGTGATGGTGTTTTTCCTGAGCAGGTGCCGCCTCATGTGCACTGTGAGCATTCAGACCCTGTGCACGCGGCAGTCGCAGACTTGCCGCCAGGCAGCCGTGTGCTGATTATGAGTTTCAGCCACGCAGAAGACTTGGATATCGTGGCCGCCTGCTTGCTGCGCCAACGGACCCGGGGCGATTTGCCTTACATCGGCTTGATTGGCAGCCGCACCAAATGGGCGGTGTTCAGTCATCGCCTGGCTGAGCGCGGCTTTGGTGAGGCGGAACTGGCGCATGTCACTTGCCCCATTGGCGTGCCGGTGGTCAAAGACAAGCGGCCTGAAATTATTGCGGTCGCTGTAGCGGCCCAACTCTTGCAAGTGGCAGACCCGGCGGCGCCAGATGCGGCTGCGGGCGCTGCCGGACGATTGGAAACCTGAGGAGAACACTGGATGGAAAGCTACTTACTCGACTGGGCCAACCTGCTGTTGCGGTGGGTACACGTTATCACCGCGATTGCCTGGATCGGTTCCTCCTTTTATTTTGTGTTTCTCGACAGCAGTCTGACACCGCCGGAGGACGACGATCTCAAGAAACAAGGGGTGAGCGGCGAGCTATGGGCTGTGCACGGTGGTGGTTTCTATCACCCGGTCAAATTTGCGGGGGCGCCGCCCAAGTTGCCGGGCAACCTGCATTGGTTTTATTGGGAAAGTTACAGCACCTGGCTCACGGGCTTTGCCTTGTTCACGGTGTCTTACCTGTGGAGTGCAGGCACTTATTTGATCGACAAATCGGTCATGGCCTGGCACCCGCATGCTGCGATTGCGGTGGCATTGTCATTTCTAGTGGTGTTCTGGTTGGCCTATGACGGTATTTGCCGGGTTTTCGGCAAGCGCAAACATGGCGATGCCATCGTGGGCGCGCTGGTCGCGGTGCTGGTGTGTGTGGCCTCGTACTTGGCCTGCCACTGGTTTGCCGGGCGCGCTGCGTTCTTGCTGGTGGGCGCGATGATGGCCACCGCCATGAGTGCCAACGTGTTCTTCTGGATCATTCCCGGCCAGCGCACCATGGTGAAAGACATGGCAGCCGGTCGCGCGGTAGACCCGATCCACGGCAAGCGCGGCAAGCAGCGCAGCGTGCACAACACCTATTTCACGCTGCCCGTGTTGTTTGCCATGCTGAGCAACCACTACAGCTTCACCTACGGCCACCCACAAAACTGGCTGGTGCTGATCGTGATGATGGGTGCCGGCGCTGCTATCCGCCAGTTTTTTGTGCTGCGCCATGGGTACAAGTTGGCCCGCAATCCGCACCCCTGGCCCTATGCGGCGGCCGGTGTGGTGGCGATTGTGGGAATGCTGGTGTGGCTGAAACCCGCTCCACCTGCAACGGCTCCGGTTGCTATAAATTCAGTAGCTGCCGGCGCAGGCTCAACGGGGTCTGAGGACACTATTGGCTATAAAGAGTTGCAACCCATTCTGGAGCAGCGTTGCTACATGTGCCACGGCGCCGCGGTGCAAATGAAAAATGTGCGGGTCGATAGCCCCCAAGCCCTGAGCAGCCATGCCCAGGCGGTGTACCAGCAGGTGGTGGTGAGCAAAATCATGCCGATGAACAACTCGACCCAGATCACCGATGCCGAGCGTGACATCGTGAAGCGCTGGTTTGAGGGCGGGGCGAAGACCGAGTAGCCGACCCTTGTGGGTGGGCCTGCTGTTAGCGCTGCGCGGTCGCCAGCCGGAGTGCCAGACCCACAAACACCACGCTGGCCATGCGATTGAGTGCACGCTGAGCGCGCAGCGATCGCTTGAACACCTCACCAAAGCCGGCAGCGAACCATGCGACCGCACTGAAGGTCAGCAGCGCTGCCAGCATAAAGACGCCACCCAACACCACGATCTGCCCAGCCATGTTGCCATGCGCGGGATCCGCAAACTGGGGGAGGAAGGCCAAAAAGAAGATCGCTACTTTGGGGTTGGTGACATTCATCACGACCCCCCGCAGGTAGGTTTGCGAGGGCGTCATGGCACCGTTGAGTGCGTTGTCTTGAATACCGACGGGCGCATTCCAGGCGCCCCACGCCAGCCACAGCAGGTACCCGGCGCCCACTAGTTTGAGTGCGGTGAAGGCGGTCGCTGAGGCGGCAAATACAGCGGCCAGGCCCAAGGCCACTGCAGCGGTGTGGAACAGCAAGCCACTGCACAAGCCCAGCACCACCAGCAGCCCCGCTTTGCGGCCATGCACTGCGGAATGCAGCAGCACGAATACGTTGTCCGGTCCGGGGGACAGTGCCAGCAGCACCGAGGCTGCGAAAAAAGTGATCAGGGCTTGTAGTGTCATGCCGCCATGGTAGCGCCACGGCGCCGCCGTCTTCAGGCCTTGGCCACTTCGTGGGCACCCATGATTTCCAAGGCGCGCACCAAGGCAGAGTGGTCCAGGCCGGCCATGTCGTTCGCGGCACACACTTGCATCAACTGGGCAGCGCCGGCGGTTTGGGGCAATGCCAAGCCCATGGCTTTGGCGCCATTCAATGCGAGGTTCAGGTCCTTCTGGTGCAGGCTGATGCGGAAGCCGGGGTTGAAGGTGCGCTTGACCATGCGCTCGCCGTGCACTTCCAGAATGCGGGAGGCGGCAAAGCCTCCCATCAGTGCTTGACGCACCTTGACAGGGTCTGCTCCTGCCTTGCTGGCAAACAGCAGGGCCTCGCCCACAGCCGCAATGTTGAGCGCCACGATGATCTGGTTGGCTACCTTGGTGGTCTGGCCGTCACCGTTGCCGCCTACCAGCGTGATGTTTTTGCCCATGAGTTGCAGCAGGGGCAGCACGGTGTCAAATGTGGCTTGTTCACCACCGACCATGATGGTCAGGCTGGCTGCCTTGGCGCCGACTTCACCGCCGGAGACCGGCGCATCCAGATACTGGCAACCCAGTGCGTTGATCTTCTGGGCGAACACTTTGGTGTCCATGGGCGAGATGGAGCTCATGTCGACCACCGTCTTGCCTGCACTCAAACCTTCTGCTACGCCATTCGCGCCGAACAGCACCAGCTCCACATCGGGGGTGTCGGGCAGCATCAAAAAGATGATGTCCGCTTGTTGTGCCACTTCTTTGGCGCTGGCGCAGGGCTTGCCGCCAGCTTGCACCAGGGCTTCGGGCACAGTGCCCTTGGTGTTCAGGTACACGGTGTGGCCGGCAGCCAGCAGGTGGCCTGCCATAGGGTTGCCCATGATGCCGAGGCCGATAAATCCGAGAGTAGTCATAGTCTTAAAGCGATGGAGTGAGAAAGAAATCGTTAAGCAGAGGGGGGCTGGGAGGCGGCGTGTTCTGCGGAGGTCAAGGAGGAGCCCGAAGGGCGGGGGACACGGAGCAGAACGCGCTGCCTCCCAGCCTCTTTAGCCGCAGAAGTGACTTCAGAATCAGTTAGCCGAGGTACCGGTCTCGCAAAGCCTGCGTCGCGTTGCGGAACAGCCCCAAGTCGCTGCCCACCGCCACAAAGGTCGCACCCATGTCCATGTAACGGCGCGCGTCGGCCTCCACCGGCGCGAGGATGCCGGTGGGCTTGCCTTGGGCTTTGGCCTGAGCAAACACACTGGCAATAGCCTCTTGCACCTCGGGATGGTTGGCGTTGCCCAAGTGCCCGTACCCAGCGGCGAGGTCAGACGGGCCAACAAATATGCAGTCCACCCCGGGCACCGCGGCAATCTCGGCAGTCGCTGTCACCGCTTGGCGGCTTTCAATCTGCACCGCCACGCACATGTGCTGGTTGGCTTCCTGAAAGTAGTTGGCAATCGAGTTGTAGCGGTTGCTGCGCTGCGCCACAGACACCCCCCGCATGCCTTCAGGCGGGTAGCGGGTGGCGGCGACGGCCTGGCGGGCTTCGTCAGCGGTTTCTACAAAGGGCACCAAAAAGTTATAAAAGCCGGCATCCAGCAGGCGCTTGATCTCGATAGGGTCGTTGCAGCTGGGGCGCACAAAAGGCGCACTCATGCTGTCCTTGAGCGCCATGAGCTGGGGCACAAAAGTGATCACGTCGTTGGGCGAGTGCTCGCCGTCCAGCAAAATCCAGTCAAAGCCAGCCACACCCAGCACCTCAGTGCTGATGGGGCTGGCCAACGAGGCCCAGCAGCCGATCAGGCGCTTGCCGGCGAGCAGGTCTTGCTTGAACTGGTTGGGAAAGGGTCGGTATGGGGTAGGGTAGGTCATGGTGTCTGCTGATGAACTGTCGGTTCTGCGGGAGCGGGGTTCAAAGCCGATTTATTCCGCCTTGATGTTGGCGGCCTTGATGACCCTATTCCACTTGTCAACTTCCGCTTTTTGGTACTCCAAAAGCTGAGCAGGCGTCATGCTGGAGGGTTCCATTCCAAAGCCCTTGAGCTTGGCTTGCACGTCAGGCTGGCTCAAAACTTTCATGACCTCCGCATGCAAACGGTCGATCACAGCTTGGGGCGTGTTGGCGGGCACAAACATGGCTTGCCAAGACACCATGTCAAAGCCTTTTTGACCACTCTCAGCGATGGTTGGGACATTTGAATAGCCGGGTACACGTTGGCTTCCCGTGATGGCGATGGCGCGCAGACGGCCGCTCTGGATGTGAGGACCTACTACAAGGCTGGTATCAAACATCATGTCCAGTTGACCACTCACCAAATCCTGAACAGCGGGTGCAGAGCCTTTGTAGGGGGCATGGGTGAACTTGACACCGGATTGATGGGACAGCAGCTCCAGCGCCATATGCGGAGAGGTACCGATGCCGGGAGAGCCTGAGCTCAGGCCGCCGCTCTTTGCGCGACTTGCCTTCAACAGATCATCCAAGGTGCGTATCGGGCTGCTCGCAGGCACGACCAACAGCAGTGGACTCACGCCCAACATGGCGACAGGTGCAAACGACTTGACCATGTCGTACCCGATGGGGCTGGTGTACAGGCTGCCGTTGATGGAGTGGGAGCTGATGGTGCCCCCCAGCAGGGTATATCCGTCAGCCGGCGCGCGCAAGGCGATTGCCGACCCGACACTGCCGCCGGCGCCGCCCTTGTTGTCAATCACCAGCGGAGTGCCCAATGCGTTGGACAGTGGCTGTGCAATGAGCCGGGCGATGGTGTCTGTATTGCCGCCCGGCGGGAAAGGCACCACATAGGTGATTGCTTTGCCGGCAGGCCACAGGCCCTGCGCGTGGGTTGACACGCCCGCCAATCCGGCGGTCAGGCTACCAGCGACCGTGATGAGAGTGCGTTTGACGAGTGTTCTGCGATCCATGTTGTGTCTCCTTGTTTTGTCTGTCGTTGAGGAATAACGGAACTCAGGTAATGGGGGCCGGGTTGAACAGCACCAGCGCGTTGTGCAATTTCCAGTGTTCAGCCCAGGTTTTTTTGCGGCCGCTGGCCACCTCCAACATGAGGTGAAAGAGTTCCCAGCCCATGTCCTCAATCGTGGCGTCGCCATCCGCAATGCGGCCGGCGTTCACGTCCATCAGGTCGTGCCAGCGGCGGGCCAGGTCGGTGCGAGTGGCCACCTTGATGACCGGGCACTCGGCCAGGCCGTAGGGTGTGCCGCGGCCGGTGGTGAACACATGCAGGTTCATGCCGGCGGCCAGCTGTAGCGTGCCGCAGATGAAGTCGCTGGCGGGGGTGGCGGCGTAGTGCAGGCCCTTGTGTTGCAGCTTCTCGCCCGGTGACAACACGCCGCTGATGGGCGCGGTGCCGGACTTGATGATGGAGCCCATGGCCTTCTCCACGATATTGGACAGGCCGCCGGCTTTGTTGCCCGGGGTGGTGTTGGCGCTGCGGTCGGCTTGGCCGCGGCCCAGGTAGGCGTCGTACCAGGCCATCTCGCGGGCCATGGCATCGGCAATCTCAGGGGTGGTGGCGCGGGCGGTCATCTGGTCCACCGCATCGCGTACCTCGGTGGTCTCCGAGAACATGACCGTGGCACCGGCTCGCACCAGCAGGTCGGTGCAGAAGCCCACAGCCGGGTTGGCGGTAACACCAGAGAACGCATCGCTGCCGCCACACTGCACGCCCACCACCAGCTCGCTGGCCGGAATAGTCTCGCGCTTGCGGGCGTTGAGTCGCTCCAGGTGGGGCACGGCGGAGGCCAGTACCGAATCGATCATGCTCATGAAGCCCACATGCTTGTCGGCCTGCAGGCACACCACATCGAGTTCAGACGCAGTTTGAGTGCCAAATGTGCCTGTAGCGCCCGTAATATATGCGCGAACAGCTACTATTTCTATAGCGTTCGGAAGGGGGGGAAACAGCCGCTCGGGCTGCAGCTTCTCGCAGCCCAGGCTCACCACCATCACCTCGCCGCCAAAGTTGGGGTTCTTGGAGATGTTGCGCAGGGTACGGATGGGAATGATGGCGTCGGGTGCGTCAATGGCCACACCGCAGCCGTAGCTGTGCTCCAGGCCAATCACGTCGTCCACGTTCGGGTAGCGCGGCAGCAGCTGCTCCTTGATGCGCTGCACCGCAAAGTCCACCACGCCGGCCACACATTGAACCGTGGTGGTGATGGCCAGGATGTTGCGCGTGCCCACCGAGCCATCAGCGTTGCGGTAACCCTCGAAGGTGTAACCCTCCAGCGGCTCGGCATTCCAGGCGCCTGCTGTCGAACGGGGCAGGTCCGCCAAGGAGCGGGCTGCAGGCATGTGCAGCATGCGCTCATGCACCCAGGCGCCCGCAGGAATGTTTTGCAGCGCATAACCAATCGGCACGTTGTAGCGCAGCACAGCGGCGTCTTTGGCAATCGGCACCAAGGCCACCTTGTGGCCTTGCGGCACACGGTCCACCAGGGTCAGGCCGCCGGGCAACACAGTTCCCGCAGGCAGGCCGCCATCGTTGGCCACAATGGCCACGTTGTCGGCCGCATGCATGCGGATCGTGAGTGGTGGGCGTGGGTTGGGGGCAGACATAGCGTTCAAAACCGTGGTTTGATTTGGGTCCACTCGGGGCGGTAGCGCTGCATCTGGGCCACGTCGTTGCGGGTGCGTATACGGCAGACCTTGAACGCCTGGTGCAGTTCGGCCAGCTTGGCCTGGTCCAGTTCCACGCCCAGGCCGGGCTTGTCGGTCAGATGTACGCAGCCGCCCACAATCGGCACCTTGCCGCCCACCAACACCTCGTCGCTTTGCCATGGGTAGTGGGTGTCACAGGCGTAGCTCAGGTGTTGCACCGAGGCGGCCAAGTGCGTCATCGCCATGAGGCTGATGCCCAGATGCGAGTTGGAGTGCATGGACAGACCCAGGCCAAAGGTTTGGCAGGTTTGTGCCAAGGCCTGGGTGGCACGCAGACCGCCCCAAAAGTGGTGGTCGCTCAGCAAAATTTGCACGGCATTGAGTTCAATGCTGCGCTTGAGCTCCGCCCAGTTGGTGATGACCATGTTGCTGGCCAGGGGCATGCCGGTGGCTTGGTGCAGCGCGGCCATGCCTTCCAGCGTGGGCGTCGGGTCTTCGTAATATTCCAGGCTGCCGCGCAGCTTGTCGGCCACTTTCAGGCTGGTCGCCATGCTCCAGTTGCTGTTGGGGTCGATGCGCAGGGGTTGGTTGGGGAAGGCGGCCTTGAGCGCCAGAATGGCATCGGCTTCCTCCATGGGGTCGAACACACCGGCCTTGAGCTTGATGCTCTCGAACCCGTATTGGTCGATCATCTTGCGCGCCTGCTGAACAATTTGTTCCGCGTTCACGGCTTCGCCATAGGGGTCGGGGGCGTACTCGGGGTCCACCGACGCATCCCATTTGTAGAACAAATAGGCCGAGTACGACACCTTGTCACGCACCGCGCCGCCCAGCAGCTCGACCAAGGGGATGCCCAGGGTGCGCGCCTGCAGGTCCATGAAGGCCACTTCAAATGCCGAGAACGCGCTGGTCACCAGGTTGCTGGCGAGCGAGCCGGGTGCCAGCTCCATTTCTACGTGGCCGGTGTTGACTTGGGGCGCCAGTGCTTTGAGCCGGGCCAGCATGCCATTGAGGTCAAAGGCCGACATGCCGACCAGGTGGGGTGCTGCACGTGTCAGCAGGCCCAGCACCGGCGCGTCGCCATAGGTTTCGCCCAAGCCCACCATGCCATTGGCGCCCACCACCTCGATGATGGAGCGCAGGCCGAAGGGTTCGTGAACCCCCGCCGCATTGAGCAAAGCGGGGTCTTTGATGGCGATCGGGGTGACCCGAACTGCAGTGATCTTCATGGCGGTTTACTTCAGCAACAGATTGGGCAGCCACATGGAGAGCGCAGGGATATAGGTCACCGCAATCAACACCGTCATCAGTGCCGCGAAGAATGGCAGCAGGGCCTTCACCACCTGTTCGATCGGGAGCTTTGCCACCGCAGCTCCCACGAAGAGCACGCCACCTACCGGAGGCGTGATCAGGCCCATCCCCAGGTTGACCATCATGATCATCCCGAAGTGCACGGGATCCACTCCCAAGCTGGTTACGATAGGTAGCAAGATGGGCGTCATGATCAGGATCAGTGGCGCCATGTCCATTAACGTGCCCAGCACGAGCAACAGAATGTTGATCATCAGCAGGACGGTGTACTTGTTGTCTGATACGCTGGTGAACAGGTTCGTGATCAGCGTTGGAATCTGCATCAGGGTCATGATGTATCCGAAGCTCGCGGCAAAGCCGATCAGGATCATCACAATCGCTAGCGTCTTTACCGTGCGGTGGGCCAGCTTGGGCAGCTCGGTCCATTTGTAGTCGCGGTAAATGAACATCGTCACAAAGAATGCCCAGACCACAGCCACTGCGGCCGACTCGGTGGCTGTAAACACGCCGGACAAGATACCGCCCAGAATGATCACCATGGTCATCAGACCCCAGAGTGCATCTGCGCAGATGCGCAGCGCCTCTTTCATGGGGATACGGCGGCCGGCCGGAAAATTGCGTTTTCTTGCAATCACCAGACACATCGCGGCCAATGTCAGTCCCAACAACAAGCCGGGTAAAACGCCCGCCAGAAATAGTGCGGCAATCGACACGGAACCACCCGCAGCCAGTGAGTAGATCACGGCGTTGTGGCTGGGGGGAATCAAAATGGCTTGGACCGAACCACTGACAGTCACCGCAGTGGCGAAGTCGCGCGGGTACCCCTTCTTCTCCATTTCCGGGACCATCACGGATCCAATGGACGCGGTATCTGCCATGGCAGAGCCGGAGATGGCACCAAAGAAAGTGGACGCCAAGATATTGACCAGCGACAAGCCGCCGCGCACAAAGCCCACCAGCACTTCAGCGAATGCGATCAAGCGCCGGGACATCCCTCCTTCGGCCATGATGGCGCCGGCCAGCACGAAGAAGGGAATAGCCAATAGTGAGAATTTATTGACGCCACTGGCAATGGCAATCATCACGGCGTCGTAGGGTAAATCGATCCACCACGCGCCTATGAGCGCCGAGAGGCCTAGCGCATAGGCTACAGGCATGCCGATGATCATCAGCACTGCAAAAGAGCCCAAGAGTACGAGCGCGTCCATCAGATGGTCTCCGGTTCGGGGGTGGCGTGGTCATACGTCACGATGGCCCGCTGGTGTTGAGAGCCGAACACGACGTGTTCGACGATAAAAATCAGAGTAATCAGACCGCCCAGTGGCACCGGAAGGTAGGTGGCGCCCACCGGCATCCAGGGTATCTCGCCAATGTTCTGGCCCCAGGTTTGAATGCAGAGCTTGAAGCCATAAATCGTGCTGAAAACGGCGACCAGGGCCATCAGTGCATGCACGACGTACACCAGAAGCTGACGCAACACCCGCGGCAAACGATCGGTCACCATGGCCACAGCAATGTGCGCGCCTGCGCGGTAGGCCGCGGCTGCACCGAAGAAGGTGAAGACCACCATCAACAAAATAGAAATAGGCTCTGGCCAGCGAGACCCGGTGCCCAGCACGTAGCGGGCAAAGATGCCCCACGGAATGATCAGTGACATCACAAAGATCGATCCGCCAGACAGCCAGATACAGGCGGAGTAGAGCGCATCGCTCCCACGCAATAGATTGTTTTTCATGGAGTTCCAGAGAACAAAACAGAGGGTGCCCGGAAGGTCGGGCACCCCATCCACACTGGTTGGATTACTTGGTTGCAGCGATGCGTTGCATCAGGTCGGTGAACTTGGTGCCGTACTTGGCGCGCACCGGGGCGGTGGCGTCAAAGAACAGTTTTTGGTCCACGGGTACAAACTCCACGCCAGCAGCCTTGAGCTTGGCGGAGTAGTCTTCCACGCTCTTGTCCCACAGCACGCGTTGCTCCATTTGGGCTTCGCGGGCCAGCTTCTTGACCAGAGTTTTGTCATCGGCAGACAGCTTGTCCCACGCCACTTTGGACATCACCAGCAGCTCGGGGATGATCAAGTGGTTGGTCTGTGCGTAGTACTTGGTGCCGGTGGTGTAGTGGTTGCTGGTAAACATGCTGGGCGGGTTGTTTTCCGCACCGTCAATCACGCCGGTTTGCAGCGCGCTGAACACTTCACCGTAGGCCATGGAGATGCCGTTGCCGCCCATCGCGTTCATGGTGTCGACAAACAGGGGGTTGCCCATCATGCGGACTTTCACACCCTTGAGGTCAGCTGGCGACTTGACCAACTTTTTGGTGTAAAGGCTGCGAGCGCCACCGTCCATCCAGCCCAGGCCTACCAAGCGCGCGGGGCTGGCAGTCACTTTGTCTAGTAATTCGGCACCGATCGGGCCGTCAATCACGGCGCGCATGTGCGGGATGTCACGGAACACAAAGGGCATGTTGAATACATCCACATCGGGCACCACCGGACCGACTACACCCAGCGAGATGCGCACGATCTGGATCGCGCCGATCTGGGCTTGCTCCACGGCTTCTTTTTCCTGGCCCAGCACGGCGCCGGGGAACATTTGCATCTTGATGCGGCCATTGGTGGCAGCTTCGAGCTTCTTGCCCATGCTTTCCACAGCCACCACCGTGGGGTAACCCGCGGGGTGCGTATCTGTGGCCTTCAAGACCATGTTTTGGGCTTGAGCGCTCAGGCCAGTGCACAGGGCGATCGCAGCAACGGCAGATGCCACAAAGGTTCTACGGAAGGTCATGTTGTCTCCTCTTTGGGTTTGGTTTGGGGTTAACGGACGGGAAAACGGGAAAACAAGGGTTCGGGCAAGCCCTGCACGCCGGGCTCCAAGACCAGCAGTGCGCCGTCCAGCGTGGCATCGAAGCCGGGTGCGGGGCTGGCAGGGCGGATGGATGTGACAAACAAGTGGCGCAGCTCAGGCCCGCCAAAGGCGCACATGGCCGGCTTGCTCACTGGCACGGCGACCGACTGCAGCCGCGTGCCCTCGGGGCTGAAGCGGTGGATCTGGCCTGCGTCGTTGCCGCATATCCAGTAACAGCCTTCTGCATCTACCGCTGCGCCATCGGGGCGGCCGGGCAGGGCTCGCATGTCGACCCAAGCGGCCTGCGGACCCCAGGTGCCGGTGGCGGTTTCGAAGGAGTGTTTCCAGATCTGTTGGCGGCTGGGGTGCGAATCCGACAAATAGGCGGTGGCTCCATCCGGGCTGAAAGCCATCCCGTTGGGGGTGATGTAGCCCTTAAGTACGGGACCGCGCAGGCCGCTCTCGTCCAAGCCGTAGATGCCCCCGGCAGGGCTGGCAAGCCCCATGTCGCGGACCATTGTGCCCGCCCAGAAGCGGCCTTGGTGGTCGCAGCAACCGTCATTGAAGCGCATGCTCGGGTGCGGGTGGGCCACGCTGGCCAACAGGCTGACGTGGGCCACCGGCGGTTCACCCAAGGTGACTTCAAAAATACCCGTCTCCATCGCGGCAATCAGGGTTCCGCGCTCGGTCATGGCGATGCAGCCCACGCGTTCGGGCAATGTCCAAGTACTTTGGTGGCGATTGACCCAGTTCAGTCGGTGAATGAACGGGCCTTCAATGTCGACCCAGTAAAGACACTGGTTGGCCACGGACCAGACCGGGCTCTCGCCCACTTGGTCGCGGCTGATGCTGATGGCCTCTACGGCAGGGGTGTGAACAGACACAGACACCTCAAGCGGTTTTCTTGTGGGGCAGGTGCGCTGTCATGGGCTCGCCCTGAAACAAGAAGCCGCCGCCTTGGTAGATCACGGCCGGATCCGTCACATCGGGTTCCGGTGTGCGTACGTAGACGGCCTCGCGGAACGGGTCGGAGCTGTCCTGCGGCACGTAGCCTACGTGGCGAGCCGCGCTGTTGTCGTACCAGGTAACTGCGTTATCCGACATGCCGAAAATTGCGGTGTGGCCCAGTACCGGGGTGGTCAGGCAGGCAGTCACCAGGCGGTGCAGGTCGTCAAAACTCAGCCAGCTGGCCAGCATGCGGCGGTCATTGGGTTCAGCAAAGCTGGAACCGATGCGCACGCACGCCGTCTCGATGCCGTAGCGGTCAAAGTACATCCGGGACAGGTCTTCACCAAAGGCCTTGCTCACGCCATACAGGCTGTCAGGCCGGGCAGGGTGGTTCAGGGTGATGGTTTCGCTTTGCTTGTAGTAACCGGTCACGTGGTTGGAACTGGCGAACACCACACGCTTCACGCCATGCTTGCGAGCAGCTTCGTACAAGTTGTAAACGCCCAAAATGTTGGCTTGCAGGATGGGCTCGAACGGGCCTTCCACGGATATGCCGCCGAAATGCACGATGGCGTTCACGCCTTTGACCATCGCATCTACCGCTGCGGCATCGGCCAAGTCAGCTAGCACCACCTCTTCGCCGGCACGGGCAGTGCCGAAATCGCTGCGATCTGAGAGGCGCAAGACCTCGCAGTTAGCCTTCAAACGGTCGCGCATGGCAGTGCCTAGGCCGCCTGCAGCGCCGGTCATCAGCAAAGTGTGGTGTACTTTGATTGTCATGAAATAGAGAGCTGAATTGTCAGTTGTATGTTGTCTGATGTGTTAAATTGTGGTCATCGTCTCAGACCGCGTCAAGGACTTTTCCATGGACCTAGTGCAAACCCCTAGAACAATTGCAGCGTCTGGTGCAACACCGGAGGCGACCGACGTTTTGCGCCCGCGCCGCGCCAAAGGCTTGGTAAACGAAGTGGTCGAAAGTCTGGCTGCCAGCATCCGCGAAGGCGCGATCCAACCCGGCGACAAACTGCCCACCGAGTCGGAAATCATGGGCCGGTTTGATGTCAGCCGCACCGTGGTGCGCGAAGCCATTTCGCGCCTGCAAGCCAACCGCTTGGTAGAGACCCGCCACGGTGTGGGTACCTTTGCACTGGCGCCGCAAAGCAGCGGCAACTTCCAGATTGCCGACGTGGACTTTGCCACCGTCGCCGATGTGATTGCCTTGCTGGAGCTGCGGATTTCGTTGGAAACCGAAGCTGCGGGCCTGGCCGCACAACGCCGGACTGAAGCCAATTTGCAGGCCATGCAGGCCATGCTGGATGCGTTCCAAAAGTCAATTGAAGAAGACTCGGATGCGGTGCCTTCTGACTTCAGCTTTCACATGGAAGTTGCCAAGTCCACGGGTAACCGTCACTTTGCGGACCTGATGACTTACCTGGGCACCATGATCATTCCACGCACCCGTATCAACACCGCGAGCAGTGCGCCGGAAGGGCGCTTGGCGTACTTGCGGCGGGTGCATGGTGAGCATGAATACATCTTCAACGCGATCCGTAATCAGGATGCGGATGCGGCTCGCGCCGCCATGCGCACTCACCTGGCTAACAGCAAGGACCGATTGAGAAAGTCGCAGCCCGACGCGGTTTAGTTGTATGATGTCTTACATGTGGGGGCGCCACCCTTCCTTCCATTTCGAGCGCCCCGCCAAGGAGATTGACCATGACCCCGTCTGACAAAGCCTCTGCGCGCGGCACCCCTGTGGTGACTGCGCTGCGCGTCATCCCGGTTGCCGGCCATGACGGCATGTTGATGAACCTGAGCGGTGCCCACGCGCCTTTCTTTACCCGCAACATCGTCATCCTGACCGATAGCAGCGGCAACACCGGTGTGGGCGAAGTGCCCGGCGGCGAGAAGATCCGCCAGACGCTGGAAGATGCCGCCTCCTTGGTGGCGGGGCAATCCATTGGCAACTACAACGCCGTCCTCAACCGCATGCGCGAAGCCTTTGCCGCCCGCGACAGCGAAGGCCGTGGCCTGCAGACCTTTGACTTGCGCGTGGCGATCCATGCGGTCACTGCAGTGGAAAGCGCATTGCTCGATTTGCTGGGCAAATTCCTCGGCGTTCCGGTGGCGGCCTTGCTGGGCGATGGCCAACAACGCAGCAGCGTCGCGGTGCTGGGTTACCTGTTTTATGTGGGCGACCGCCAGAAGACTGACTTGCCCTACATCAATGAGCCCGATGAGACCGACGACTGGAGGCGCCTGCGCCACGAAAAAGCGATGGACGCAGACGGCGTGGTACGCCTGGCCGAGGCTGCGTATGCGCGCTACGGCTTTCAGGATTTCAAGCTCAAGGGAGGTGTGCTGCGCGGCGAAGAAGAGGTGGAGGCCATTCGCGCCTTGCATGCCCGCTTCCCGCAAGCCCGCATCACACTGGACCCGAACGGCGGTTGGCTGTTGAATGACGCGGTCCGCCTGTGCCGCGATCTGCATGGCGTGATGGCTTACGCCGAAGACCCCTGTGGTGCGGAAGGTGTGTTTTCCGGCCGTGAAGTCGTGGCCGAGTTCCGTCGCGCCACCGGCCTGCCCACTGCCACCAATATGATTGCCACCGACTGGCGCGAGCTGGCGCATTCGCTGGCCTTGCAGTCCGTGGATATTCCCTTGGCCGACCCGCACTTCTGGACCATGCAGGGTTCGGTGCGGGTGGCGCAGGTGTGCCAGACCTGGGGCCTGACCTGGGGCTCGCATTCCAACAACCACTTTGATGTCTCGCTGGCCATGTTCACTCATGTAGCGGCCGCCGCACCCGGCAAGGTCACGGCGATTGATACGCACTGGATCTGGCAAGACGGCCAGCGCCTGACCACAGCCCCCCTGCAAATTGTGGGCGGGCAGATCGCCGTGCCCACCACCCCCGGCTTGGGTGTGGAGCTGGACATGGTCGAGGTGGAAAAAGCCCACCAGCTCTACTTGCAGCACGGTTTGGGCGCACGTAACGACGCGATGGCCATGCAGTACCTGATCCCCGGCTGGAGGTTCGACCCCAAGCGCCCCTGCCTCGTGCGTTGAGGCTTGAATTGGCCTCTAGCGCCCGTAGATATTGCGCAAGTAGCTCCTATTTCAGGAGCAAATCCGCGCTATTGGCTTTAGCTACTGCGCAGGTGAGGTCAGTGGACTGCAGACGCAGCCAGCTGCAGCGCCAGCCGGTTGTGGCGCTCCATCAGCGGGCCGAGGTCTACCGTTTTCAGGTGACCTTCACGCACCAGCACTTTGCCATTCACGATGGTGTAGTCCGCTTGCGGGCTGGCACACAGCAGCAGGCTGCCGACAGGGTCGTGCACCGCGCCACCGGCAAAGCCCAGCGTATCCAGATCAAACAGCACCAGGTCTGCACACATGCCTACCGCCAAGTGGCCTATGTCTTTTCGGCCCAGTACTTGCGCGCCACCCCGAGTGGCTACGCTCAGGGTATCCCGGGCGGTCATTTCGGCCGGGCCCAAATCGCAACCGAAGAAGGTACGGCGCTCGCCGCTGGGCAGCACACGTTCTTCGGGAGGCTGCATGGCACGGCCCACGCGGGCCAGCAGCAGGGCCTGCCGGGCTTCGTTCACCATGTGGGCAGCGTCATTGCTGGCACTGCCGTCCACGCCCAAGCCTACCGGCACGCCGGCGTTCAGCATTTTGCGAATGGGGGCAATGCCGCTGGCCAAGCGCATATTGCTACAGGGGCAGTGCGCTACACCGGTGCGGCTGGCGGCAAACAGGCTGATGCCCTCCTCATCCAGCTTCACGCAGTGGGCGTGCCACACGTCCTCACCCAGCCAGCCCAGGTCCTGGGCGTATTGGGTGGGGGTGCAGCCGAACTTTTCGCGGCTGTAGGCGAGGTCGTGGTCGTTTTCGGCCAGGTGGGTGTGCAGGCGCACACCTTGGCCCTTGAAGCTGCGTGCCAGCAAGGCGGATTCGCGCATCAGATCGCGGCTCACGCTGAACGGCGAGCAGGGCGCCAGCGCTACATTCAGCATGGAGCCCCAGCGTGCGTCGTGGTGCTGCTCGATCAGCCGTTGGCTTTCTTTGAGGATGAAGTCTTCTTGTTCCACCACCCGGTCCGGCGGCAGGCCGCCTTGGCTCTGGCCCACGCTCATGCTGCCGCGGGTGGCCACAAAGCGCATGCCGATCTCTGCGGCCGCGTGAATGCTGTCGTCCAGCTTCACTTTGCCGTGGGGGCCGTTGGGGTAGATGTACAGGTGGTCGCTGCTGGTGGTGCAGCCGCTCATCAGCAGTTCGGCCATGGCGATCTGGGTGCTCACTTGCACCATCTCGGGGGTCAGCCCCGCCCAGATGGGGTAAAGCCCGCGCAGCCAGCCGAACAGCTCCGCGTTCTGCACACCGGGTATGGCTCGCGTGAGACTTTGGTACATGTGGTGGTGGGTGTTCACCAGCCCGGGGGTGACCAGATGGCGCTGCGCGTCAATCACCTCGGCGGCTTGCAGCGCGTGTGGCGGCAGGTCGGCCGCAGTGCCAATGAAAGCGATACGGTTACCCTCGATGTAAATCGAAGCCTTGCGCAGCTCGGTGGATTGCGCCGGGTCGGCGTTGTCAAAGGTGGCAACCGCGTGCGCGTTGTGGATCAGCAAAGTGCCCATGAATGTGTGTCTCCGTCAAACAAGTGCTCCACCGGTCAAGGTGGTTCCTGTCGAGGCCGAATCCCACTGGCCGGCCGTTTTGACCACCAGAGGCGAGCACCACGTTGCCGAGCATCCCGGGCTGTGCTTACGCGCTATGCGCACCTGAATTTTGCCCCATTTACTTTTGCATCAAGCGATGAACATGCCAAGACCTGAAACCCTTCCCCAAGCGACTGCGCATTCGCCCGCCCATTTCTCTGACAGGGCCCCTCGCGAGTTGCTGAGCCAGCTGTACTGGGCTGCGGTGCGCCAGGCGCTGCCGGCCCACACGCTGGGTGGGTATTTGCCTGAGCCGCCCAAGGGGCGCACCCTGGTGCTGGGTGCTGGCAAGGCCGGTGGCGCCATGGCCCATGCGCTGGACGCGCTGTGGCCCCGAGACCTGCCTATGTCGGGCCTGGTGGTAACGCGCTATGGCCATACGCCACCTTTGCCTGCGGACGCTGCCCCTGCCCGCATTGAAGTGGTGGAAGCTGCCCACCCGGTGCCGGATGCCGCAGGCTTGGCCGCAGCCCAACGCATCCTAGCCTTGACCGAAGGGCTCACCGCGGACGATTTGGTGATCTGCCTGATCTCCGGTGGTGGTTCATCCTTGCTGACGCTGCCCGCGCAGTGGGAGGTGGACGGCGTGCAGGGCGGCATCAGCCTGGAGCTCAAACAGCGCATCAACAAGCTCTTGCTGGAGAGCGGCGCCAGCATTCAGGAGATGAACTGCGTGCGCAAGCACCTGTCCGCCATCAAGGGCGGGCGCCTGGCCGCAGCCTGCTACCCTGCCAAGGTGGTGACGCTGCTGATCAGCGATGTGCCGGGCGACGACCCGAGCGTCATCGCCAGCGGCCCCACCGTGCCGGACCCCACGACCTGCGCAGACGCGCTATCGATTTTGAATCGCCTCGCGCAGGATGCATCGGCGCTGGAGGCTGATTTCGTTCTCAAGGCGCTGGAGTCCGGCGTATTGGAAACTCCCAAGCCCGGTGATGCCGTGTTTGCCAACAACACGGTCCACCTGATCGCCGCGCCCCAGCAGTCGCTCGAAGCTGCCGCCGATTTGGCCCGCAGCATGGGCCTGAATGCCTACATCCTCAGCGATGAGCTCGAAGGCGAGTCCCGCGAAGTGGGCAAGGTACACGCCGCCTTGGCGCGTACCGCGGCGCTCAAACCGGCTTCCGCCGTGCAACCGTTTGCCAAGCCTTGTGTGATTCTGAGTGGCGGTGAAACCACCGTGACCGTGCGCCCCCGTCGCGAGGGCGCAGCCAAAGGCCGCGGCGGACGCGCCGGCGAGTTCTGCATGGGGCTGGCCCACGGCCTGCAAGCGCAGGCCAATGTGTGGGCGCTTGCCGCTGACACCGATGGCATTGACGGGGTGGAGGACAACGCCGGTGCGCTGGTCGCCCCGGACACCCTGGCTCGTGCAGCGGCGGCTGGCGTATCTTTGAACGAATGCCTGGACCGCAACGACGCGGTGGGCTTCTTCCAGCCGCTAGGCGACCTGTTTACCACCGGCCCCACGCACACCAATGTGAACGACTTCCGGGCAATTTTGGTGTTGTAACCGCGGCAAGGTGACCGGGGGAGGTCACAAAAGCGCAGTAAAGTTCGGGCGTTCACTACAGAGCGTTAAACGCGGGAGCCCATAACAATGACATCACCTACCCCTATTTTGTTGACCGGCGGTGCCGGCTATATCGGAAGCCATACGTACGTGGCCCTCATGGAGGCCGGCTATCAGCCGGTCATCCTCGACGATTTCTCGAACAGCGACCCCGAGGTACTGCAGCGCTTGCAGCAGATTACCGGGCGCGAAGTGCTGTTCGAACGCGGCAACGCCCGCGATGGCGCCACCCTGCGCTCGATGCTGACACGCTATCAAGTGCAGGCAGTCATTCACTTCGCGGGCTTTAAAGCGGTGGGGGAGAGTGTGGCGCAGCCCCTCAAATATTTTGAGAACAACCTCGGCAGCACTATTGCGTTGCTGCAGGCGATGGCTGCGGCCGGCTGCCACAAACTGGTGTTTTCCAGCAGCGCCACGGTCTACGGCGACCCCGCATCGGTGCCGATCACTGAGTCGTTTCCGCGCAGCCACACCAATCCCTATGGCCACACCAAGCTGGTGTGTGAGGACATGATTGCCGCGCAGTGCCATGCCGAGCCTGGCTTGCGCGCCGGCGTGCTGCGTTACTTCAATCCGGTGGGCGCTCACCCCAGCGGACTCATTGGAGAAGATCCTTCCGGCATCCCGAATAACTTGATGCCGTTTGTTACCCAAGTTGCGGTGGGTAAGCGGGCGCGCTTGCAGGTCTTTGGCAGCGATTACGCCACACCCGACGGTACTGGCGTGCGCGATTACATCCACGTGCAAGACCTGGCCCAGGCTCATGTGGCGGCGGTGCGCAAGCTCTTGTCGGGTGCCGACAGTTTCACGGTGAACGTGGGCACCGGACAGGGCTACAGCGTCCTCGATGTGGTGCGCGCCTTTGAAGAAGCCAGCGGCAAACCGGTTCCTTATGACTTGGTGGCACGTCGCCCTGGTGATGTGGCCCAGTGCTACGCCGATGCCACGGTAGCCAAGACCGTCTTGGGATGGGAGGCAGTGCAAAACCTGCAATCCATGTGTGAGGATTCGTGGCGCTGGCAGAGCCGCAACCCTGATGGCTATCGCAAAGCCGCAGACTAAAAGCCCAAAGGCAGGCGACGGCCTTTACTGGAGCATGAAAGTTTCGTACTCCAGTGTCTCAAGCTTGCGACTCAGGATCCAGATTCCGGCAAGTACCGTGACCAGCATCGCGAGCGCAAAGCCGTAGCCAAACCAAGCCGCGCCCAGGTGCAAGGTGATGCCGGTAAACACCGCATTGCACAGGGGCAGCATGGCGGTCAGCAAAACCACCGCGCGGCGCTGGTCAAGGTAAAACAGAATATTCAATATCCCCAGCAGCACCACCTGCAGCGCGGCACCGACCACATCGACATATAGCAGCGGCAGGTACAAGGTGGAGATGCCCAGCGCTTGTAGCACCACGCCGCCAGCCGCAAAGGTAGAGAGCACGGCGATCCCCTGGATTTTGGCAATGTCAAACAAGCCACGGCGCACGTGGTAGACCATGTGGTTGCGCATGCGCTCGATGTAGTCCAGCGTGGCGCCCTCGCGGACAGCGTTGTAGAACTTGACGTAGTACTCCACAAAGTCGGTTTCGATCCGCACCAGAAAAATGGCCATTCCGGGGATGACAGACAGGTACGACAAAAAGATCGGGAAGTCGTAAATCACCGAAGCATGCAGGGGCCCGATGACTTGCTGCCCGGTACTTGGAAAATACCAGAACATCAGCTTGTCGATCCAAGCGCCGAGGTTGAATAGGAAGCCGGTGGCCATCAGGCTGGTGTACATGGCGCCGCGCTTCCAGATGTCAAATGCGACAAAGCGGTCCGACTGGTAGTGTCGGTACACCAAATAGACCATGCCCATCAGCAGCAGGTAATGCCCCAGGACAAAGCCGAGCAACAAGCCCTCCAGACCTAGCGGCCCCCGCAGCAACAAGGCCAGGCCTAGGGTGGCGCTGTAGCCCAGAAAAAACATAAGCACGATCGCGCGGTAGTGCTTCATGCCGGTAAGGAACACAGTCGCAATCCAGATCGCGGACATGACCCCCAAACCCATCACAAACAGCAAGCGGTAGAGCACCGATTGCTCGGGGAAAAAGATCGCCACGCAGGGCAGGGCCACGAGCATGCTGACGCCCATCACCACCAGAATCAGCCCGTTGAAGTTGGGCAGGATGGAGGCCTCGTCTTTGGCAAACGTGCGGTCCGCCACAAAGCGCGTGAAGGACAGTTGGACCAGGCCGGTGCTGATCAGTGAGATCAGAAACAGATAGGTCACCGTCACTTGAAACTGCTGCACACTGACCCGGGGCGACGCCACCCCCGCCCCCGCGCTCAGCAGGCCAATCAGCATGATGCCTACGATGGAAAGCACCCAGGGCCCGGAGCTGATGATGCCGGCGAAAGCGTAGGCCTGCAGCAAACCTGCATAGGTCTGCTTTCGCAGGAGTTTGCGGAGTTCGAAGCCTATGCCTGCCATGCGAAGTTCTTGTCGTAAAGCGACCGGTAGCGGTCAAACATGATGTGCTGCGCGTAGTATTTTTCGACGCGCCGAATGCCTGACTCGCGGGCCCGCTGCCATTCGGCCGGATCGCCCAGTAGCTCGAGCGTGGCTTCTGCCATAGCTTGGGGGTCTGCAATCCGCACCACCCGCCCGGATGCGCCCAAGGCCTCATCCTCGCCCGGCAAGCCATACACGAGTTGGCGGCAAGAGCCCACATCGGTACTGACAGTGGGCACGCCCGCGGCATAGCCTTCCAGAATGACCAGGGGAAGGGCTTCGCTGATGGAAGTGAGAACCACCAGCCCGACTTGGGGCAGCAGCTCAGTGAGCTTTTGGAATCCCAGAAATTTGACGGTGTTTTCGAGTCCGAGTTGGGCCACCAGATCACGACATTCTTGCGCGTACTCGGGTGACTCATCTTCTGGGCCGGCAATCCAGGCCTCCACCCCCGGCATGCGGATGGCGATGATGCGCGCAGCGCGGATGTAGGTCTTGATGTCTTTGATCGGCACTACCCGGCCAATCAGGCACAACACCTGCGGCGGGCCATCCGGCCAGTCTTGGCGCAAGGCACCGAACTTCACCACGTCGATTCCGTTGGCGATGTTGGAGGTGCGCTCCTCGGGCGCGCCGTCGAGCAACTGGCGTTGCCGATTGGCTTCGTACAGCGCCACGATGTCGTTTGCAGCGTGGTACGTCACGTAGCCGAGATGTTCAAAAAAACGGATCCACAACTGCCGGAAGTAGCTGACACGCGAGGGGTCGTGTTCAAACACGCTGCGGTTGTCCTTGATCCACTGGGCCTGGTAGAGGTCGATCTTGCGCTCTTTGACGTAGATGCCATGTTCACTGAGCATGAAGGGGCGTTGGTTCCGGTGCTTGAGCAGGACGCCCAGAATGCCGGCATATCCGGTAGACACCGCATGGTAGATGCGCGCTTTGGGCGCGCGGACGGCAACTTCCCGCAGTCCCCAGAACGGCCGGTGGATGGTGCGCACAGTCCAGAAGTAATCGACAAACGAGGGGTCGGTGCTGCGGCTGCGGTAGGTTTTTTTGATGTAGTCCCAGGATCCTCCGCTGTAGAGGAACATATCTTGGCTAAGCATGCCGCCGGGGCCCGCCTCGTCCATCATGCTGGCAAAGAGGTGCGGGCATTCGGGGTGGCGCAGATCGTTCTCAAACATGTCGTGCATCCGCTCGACCAGCTCCATGCTTTTGGCCGGTGCCTTAACACGTGCGATCGGTGGGGGCGCCTCGTCTTCATACAGATAGGCCGTTTCCAGATGGATCAGATTGGGCGGCAAGGTGTAGCGCATCTGCCCGTAGTCCTGTTTGCGGCTACCCAGAAAAATGGCACCGAAGCGGATATCCGGGAAACCCAAAATGATTTGCTGGACCCAGCTAGACACCCCCCCTGATACAAACGGGAAGGTGCCTTCCAGGAGAAGCATGACGTCGACCTGCTCTGCTTTGGGCAGTACAGGTTCAGATGTGGGGGAGGTAGTTGCGGTCACTGCGGTGTGGGAAGTTGTCTCGTCCGGTCCAGATGTCTACAACGGCCCGGGTACGGGAAGCGACGTTGAGTTTCTCCAGGCGGAGCATGGATTGTTTGACTTGCGCGAAGTCGCGCCGCTGGTAGGCCAGCTCAGCCACATAGGGCACAGCGGACACCAAGGGGTGGCCGAGCGTAATTGCGTGTTCAATCGCGGCTTGGGCCGGCGCGTATTCGCCGATGGCTAGCAGAATCCGCCCTTTGAGGAACAGCATAGCGGCGTCCGGCTCGGGCTCCAGGGCCAGCGTGGCTTCAACATATCGCAGTGTCTGGCTGAGGATGTGTTTTTTGAGCTCGCCTTGGGCCAGCGAGGCGTAGATCAGTTCCCAGTGCAGCTCTGCCAGATGCCGCAAGCAGGTGTGGCGCTGCGCGTCGCTCTCCGCTTGGTCGAGTTGGCGACGTTCGCGTTGGATGTCTGCATTGATTTTCTTTTCCTCGGCATCGAGCATGCCAAACGCCACTAGGCGCACGTCGTCAGAGTTGTCACTCAGTAGTTCGTCCAAGATCGGGTTGGCAACCCGGGTAGGGATCGCCTGCAAGGTCATCAGGGATTGAAGCCGGATAGCGCTGGGCACATGCGAGTTCAGGCGTGAGCGAATGGAGCCTTGCCCGCTGCGGCTGACGTCCTTGGCTTGCATGTCAAATTCGGGCAGGGGCACCGTTACCGGCTCGGGACGGTCTCCTTCCAGCGACTCTTTCCGGAAGGTCATCCAGATGATGGCCAGCATTCCGACCGCACCGATCAGGGGGGCGACAAATGCAAAAAGAAACAACAGCGACCACACGGTCACACGGGGTCGCATGTACTTGTGGGGCAGCAACACATAACTGCCCGATGCCACGATCGCGCTCGCCAAGGCGTGCAACGCCAGCATGGCCAGCAACGCCCCCAGCGTAGACTGGTGCAACAGCGGGCTTAAGAAGACCCCCACTTCAATGGCGATGGCCGCCCAGGCCCACTTCAATGTGAACATGCGGGCTTTCTCACGGAGCTAACTGGGTGGTCAGGGCTTGCACCGGGTCTTCCAGGGCGAAGTCGATGGTGTGCAGCCGGACTTGCAGGCTTTGGATGTCGCCATGAAAGCGCAGTTGCAGCCAGTCATCAATCCGCTGGATAAAACCCTCCTTGGCGGAGTCTGATGCAAACGGCATCAGCACTACGACGGCAGGCTGTCCGCGGATATGCGTTTGCCAGTACAAGTCCAGTCCGCGCTTTACGCGCACAAACTCGGCCGTGATTTCGGCCCCCAGGGCACCCTCAAACGTCATGATCACTAAATGGCTGGACAGACCTACCGAGTGATTCAGTCGGCTCATACGCACCAGCTCTTCTGCGAACAACGCCGGGATGCCCGGAAGCGCCTGCTGGACTTTGTGGGTGTCGGGGCCGATCCGGATGTTGTCTGCGTAATAGGCCAGGATCACTGACATCATTTGCAGGTTCTCGACCGTCAGTGAGAAAAACGGGATACGGGTCACGACCAGCACGCCCAATATGGTGTCGTTGCCAGCCACCAGCGGGGCGACCACCAAGGGGCTGTCGGGATCAGAGCTGCTGATGTCTTCGCCCGCGATGTGCACCAGTGCCCGTGTTTCCAGTGCTTTCTGGAACAACACATTTCCCGGCAGGAGCGGTAGCGGGTCCCCGATCACCGCCAGAGCCGGGCCCAATTGTGGGTCGGTGTCCGGGTTCCTGATGGCATACAGCGTGGCGGATTCCAGGTTGACATATTGCGATAGCAATTGCAGCAAACTGTTGGCCGCTGGCATGAGGTCATCCTGCGGAGTGGGTTGCATGGCCATACCGCGCAGCCGGGCGAGGGCATCGCGCAGAGAGCCCGGGCGGATCAGCATTTCTTGTTCAAGTCGATCGTGGGACAGATTGAGCAACAGGTGTCTCTTGGTGAGCCGCGAAAGACGCTCGGTCACATACAGGTAAGTCTCCTCCATACGGGCATTGCGATCACGCCATACATCGCTGAACTCGCCGCAGACCATGACCAGCACACCCGCACCGAAGAAAAAGCGGAAGGCGAAGGCATCTTCAACCCGGCCCATGGCATTGGCGATCAACCAATTGATGATCAGCGGAATGCTACTCAGCAAGCCCGGCGAAACGCCGTAGCGCAACGCAATTAAGACCGGTGCAAACCAGAGCCAGGGAAAATGACTTTGCGCGAGCATCGGGTCGTCGGCGCTGATCCACCAGCCCACAGCAATGCCGATCAGGGGAATCAAAAATATTTCGAGCCACTGGTCACGGGCCAGCACCGGATCGGGTGCCAGCCGATGCGGGCTGATCAGCTTTTTGAGCCAACTGGTCGAGGAGGGTGCTCCCATAAGCGACTTACTTTGCAGGTGCCACTGCGGGCAGTGGCAAGCTGGTCAAGGCGTCTCGCATGACGGCCTGCGCAACGCCGGACAGGGCTTGCCGGCTCCACCCGCTGCTGGCTGCTGTAGTGCTCCAGACGATTTGCCCTGAGCTCAGGTCTGTCACTTTGACCGTGATGCCGACAGCGGGTTCGCCGTCGAGGCCGACTTTGTAGCGCCACTCTTCCACGCTGCCACTCACGGCGTAGCGAACGCCTTGTTCGCGGGCCCACTTCTGGGCTTCTTCGCTGACTTTCCGCTCCGAGGGCTCAAACAAGCTGTCCCGCGAAAGGGCTGCGGGGTAGATCTTGAGTTCTGGTACACCACGGCGACGCAGCAGGTGTTCCAGCATGGACTCTGCACTCAACGCAGCCTGCGGCGTGTCGGTATTGTTGGACAAGGGGAGCAACGCCCAGGAGGCGCCTGCTTCCAGCGTGCCGCTGCCGGTATTGGATTCGATGGAGGTGGCGCAACCGGTCAGGGCTAGTGCAGCGGTGCACAAGAGAGTGTGGAGTTTCATCAGGGTGCTCGTGGTTAAAAGTAATTGCGGTAACGCAAGGTCAAGGTTCTGCCCGGGCCGTTGCTGCTGGCAAGGCCATCGCTGTGTTGGAGTTCGATACGCATCAAGTCCCGCCCGAACACCGAGCCCGCTAGACCGACTTGCGAGGAGTAGCCCTCGCCGGCTTGGGAGTCATGGCGCAAACAGGCATCGACAAAGGGGCGCCAGCCGCGGCTGAATCCGTTTTGCAAGCTCTGCCCGCCCAAGTTCTCGCCCATGCCGAGGCACAGGCCCCAGCTGGTGCTGCCTTCCGGCAAGAAATAGTTGGTGGTGCTGAGCGTGGCTGCACTCACGGCTTGCTGAAACGCTTCTGGGAAGCGCTGCAGCGGTCCGGCATTGAGCCCGTCCTCGCGGTCGAAGACTTGTCTGCGCAAGTTGACGCGGAGTCGCCAGTCCGGATAGTCCACTCGCAGGCGGTATCCGGCCTCGAGGTCGAGAGACTGACCACGGCCGAGACCGTCGCCGAGTTGGCTGTAATAGCGCTTTACGGCCGGGGTGGCTTGCAGGTTGAGGCGTTTGTCCAGCTGCACACCGAGGGTGGTGCTCAGGCTGTCTTCTGCGCCTGCCATTTGCATGGCGGGGCTGGCCTGGCTGGCATTGCCGATGTCCAGGCGGGTGCTCCATTGAAGCCCGTACGGCAAACGGAGTGACTGGCTGAGTTGGGCTCCAGTCATGGTGCCCAGCTCCCGGCGCTGGAACAGCGTGAGCGCCCCGTTTTGCCCGGGGCTGGCCCATTGGAGGCCCAGGTGGTTGAGTTGCTCGGTGTCGGTGAGCAGCGTTTGCAGTCCCGCATCGCCTGAGGTTTGCCGGGCTCTGGTCCAGCCCAAAGTTGCAACCAGCCCTTGCTTCACCGGCCACTGGGCATGCTGCTCGACCGAAAAGTTGCTGAAGCTGCCTGCGTTTTCGCTCTTCAGCGTGCTCTCCAGATAAGCCGCTTGGGCGGGCGCGTGCTGGCGCCAACGGTCGTACAAGGCCTCGTCATCCGGGCTGCGCGTGAGCCCATGGAATGCTGTGGTCAATGCCTCTGCGTGCAGACCCATGGCGCGTTCGATGTCGTAGCGGTTGTAGATCGGCAGTGCCTCGCGTTGGGTCTGCAGCAAGTCGTCCATGTCCCGGGTGTCTCCGGTTTGCAGGGCGACTTGGGCCCGACCCCACACGGGCGCTTGGGCCTGCTCACGGAAGCGACGGGCCATCCAAGTCCGCGCATTGACAAATTGTTCGGTGCTGATGGCCCAGGCCAAGATCAATTCGGTCGTCTCCGGGGCGGAAGCGTCGGCTGGTAGTGCCTTGAGGCTGCGGACCCAGTCGCGGGCTTGTTGCAGTGCAGGATCGCCGGGCCGGTTCAAGAGCGAAAGCCTCAAGAGCGTGCGCCATTCGGCGCTGAACATATCGGCCTCTGTGCGCGCTGTGTCGGCTGGAAACTGCGCCCGCAAGACCAGCCAGGCATGGCGACGTACCCGTGCGGCCATGCCTGCTTGTTGGTTGCGTTCCAGCGCATCGGCATAGTTCAGGAGGGTGAAGGCATCCTGCGGCGTTTTGGCCACGATGCGTTGGTACCAGCTGAGTGCCTGCCGTTGTTGGTTAAGCACCTGGTGGCCTGCTGCAAAGGCAGGCCAATAGTCCGCATCCCCGCCATTACTCTGGTAGTGCTTGAGGGCCACGGTCAGCTCCGCGGTGCGTTGCTGGTCTATCAAAAACCACAAGCTGCTGAGCCCCACGGTTTTGGACATCGAGTCTATCACCATGGCCCGGCGCAGATCGGCCCACGCGTTATCTGCTTGTTTCAGGCCTTGCGCATACCGGGCGCGTAGCAGCAAAAACTGGCTCGACGACTCAGCATCCGTGAGTGCGGCCCCTTGCAAAAGCGCCAGCGCCTCGCCCATGCGGGTCCATTGGGCTTGGTTGGCAAACATCTCCAGCGCCTGTGCCAGCAGGGCGAAGGTCCCAAAGCGGCGGTACCCTTCCAGCGCGAGGTTCGCGGCCTGGTCTGTTTGTTGGATGCCGGCCAATGCCACGAGGCGGCCCCAGTCGTCACTGGTGGCCGATTCACTTTTGACGTAATTGGCATAGGCCCCACGGGCAATGTCCAACCGCTGCAGGTCCCAAGCCACTTCACCCAGCAGGCGCCAGAATTCCGAGGCCTCGGCGGGTACGCGTGCTTCGTGGCTCTGCATAAATGCAAGGGCCTCCGGCAGCCGGTTGCTGCGGACATAGACCATCACCACATCGAGCACCGCGCTCAGCGAGAAGGGGTTTGCCCGGCTGCGCAAAATTTGCAGCTGCAGCGTGCGTGCGTCATTTCCGTAGTCGCTTGCAAGGCGCGCGGCGTATTCCAGCAGTTGCAGATCACCCCGCTGCAGGTACTGGGCTTCAAAGAACAGGGAGCCCTCTGCAGGCTGTGCGGACTCTTCAAAGAGCTTCAGCACTTCCACCATTTCCGCCGCGCTGAGCGGGCGGCGTTTGGCCAGTGTCTGCCAGGCATTCAAGGGAACTTGGAGGTCGTCCATCTGCCAGGCGAGTCGGGTCACATTGGCCAGAGTCTCTGCGTCCCGGGCGCCTTGTTCAAAGATGTATGCCCACTGCTGCGCGGCAATCAGCGGCTGTTGGGTCCACTCCGCAACTCTCGCCAAGCGGAGGCGCCATTCCCGGTTCGCGGGAGCCATCTGCACCGCTGCACTGGCAATCTGCAGGGCCGGTTGCAAGTCCCCGGTGCTGAGCAGCACACCATAAGACAGGGCCATGTCTACGAGGTTCAGGTTGCGCAGGGTCAGGCTCGTCGCTTTGCCATCGTCACGTCCACTGGACTTGGGTGTGGTGACTTCCGGCGCCCTGACAGGAGCCGGCTGGGCAGGCGCGGGAGATGGGGAAGAAGGGGGCGCGGGTGTCGCGGGTGGAGGCAACAGGGGCTCTGCGTCCCGGAGAGGCGTATCTTGCGCGAGCGGGGTATTCGAGGTCCAGTTGGTCCGCAGCAGCAACTCGGGGCGCAGCACCGCGATACGAAGCTGGGCACCCGGGATGGCGCGGCCTGAGAGGGCGCGCCGCGCCTCTTCGGTGCTACGCCAAAAGCCAGCCCGCAGGGTGAATTGATTTCCGCGCTTCTCTACGCGGAGAAAGGGCAAATTCCGGTGCTGCTCGTAGAGGTTTTGCAAACCTTTGAGCTCAGTGCTACTGGCGATTTGCAGGGATTGGTAATCCTGGCCCGGTGTCGGGTTTTCTTGGGCCCACGCAGCGCCCCAAGCAGGGTATAGCGCAAGGATCCAGGCATGGCGCAGGCTCAAGGTTGCGCTCCTTGTGGCTGAAAAATCAGGGCTTTGGCATAGGCGTTGGCCTCGTTCGGATACCCCGCCGCCAGTGCCACACGTGCCAGGTAGCGCAGTGTGACCCTGTCTTGCGCCAGTGCGCCGAGGTGCGTGCTCGCAGCGCTCATGGCGCGGGCGTACAAGCCGCCTGCCATCAGGGTGTCTACCCCGGCCATGAACAGCCGCCGCTTGTCGGTGTACGGTTCTGTTTGCTGCTGTGCCATGAAGTAATACCTTGCCGCTTGCTCATAGTTGCCAGTTGCCAAACCGCGCACGGCATAACGCTCCAAAGCATCAGGGCCGCTGGACTTTTGGGCCTTTGTGATGAACTGCAAACCCGCCGCAGGGTTGTCGAGCGTGAAGGCCAGATCTGCGAACTGCTGGGCCATGCTTTCAGTCATTGGGTCTGCGAGCGCCGGATCCAGAAACGCGGGCAGTCCTTGGCGGAGTTCAGCCAGTTGCTCGGCGGCGGTGCTTTTTTGCAGATGGCGGTCATAAGCACTCAGCAAAATCGTGCGGGCAGCGGTGCGTTGACGCAGGTCGCCTTCTGCTGCGGCCGAGAGCAGCATCAGTCTCAGGGTCGGCAGGTCCAGTTTGTGTTGCTGCACCCGGGCAAGCAGCAAGGCAACATCGAGGTTGCCGGCACTGGCTCTGTACAGGTTTTGGATGTAGGAAAGCGTGAGCTCATCGAGCGTTTCTTGCTCGTAAAGCTTGGCTACCAGTTCCTTGCGCGGAAACACGACAGCCAGAAGAGTCACCACCATGAAGCCTATGAGCAGCAGTTGCCAACCCGTCGCCAGCTTCAGGCGTGGAATCTCTCCATCAATTCCTGCATAGCGCTTCGAGCGATGGGGCAACATGTTCAGTGAGTTCAAAGTGAGAGAAAGAGCCCTCCTGGCGGAGGGGCGTTAATTTGCGGTTGCCCAGACGCACATCGCAGTCCCGGACATTCTTCAGGGTGAATTGCAGTGGCACATGGCCGCTCAAGCTCCAGCGGGTGCCTGCGGGGGTGGTGACTACGTCGGTTACCCGTGCATTGGCAGAAACCAACAGCGGTCGGTTGCTTGGGGTGCCGCGCGACGCTACCCAAGACACCGAGTCTGTATGCAGGTGGACATACCGGTCACCACTATCCGCGGTGTAGCCGGCAATTCCTCGGCTGGACTCGAGGTCCGGCAGTGGCACCGCGGCAGGGAGCCTGAGGCTGCGCAGTGCACTGGCACCCCGAATTTGCCACCCTTGAGGGGTTCTGGCGATCGATAAGTCCTGAAAATCCGTCACCTTGCGCGCATAGTCGGCAATGTGCACCGGCGTGACGGGCTGGCTCAGCGCATACTGAAAAATTTTGTCCAGGGTTTGCACGCCGGCACGCTTGGTCGCTAGGTAGGTGTGAAAATAAATGTTGATGGGCTTGAGTCTTCGCGGGGACTCGGTGAGCTCGAAGGTTTCAATCACCTGATCAAAACCGAAGTACGGCCCTTGCCAGTTGTTGGTGTAGACGTTTTCGTTCTGGTTGGGGGCAAAAACCTGAAAGCCACCGGCCCGCTGCAGGCCCAAGCCCTCTACGTATGTGAGGCTGGGGTTTGAGCGTGTGGCAACAGTGTCGCCGCCATTCATGTTGACAATGCCCGCGGCCGCCACCGCGCGCAGTGCCTCGCTGGTTGGGATGCAGTCGCCGGTCCAGAGGAACACTTCCACCTTTTTTCCGCGCGGGGCCAAGCGGCGCTCAATGTAAGCAATGGACCCATCGACCTCGCGTTCTACATCGAAGCGGTAACCGGGGATGCGCAGGTTGTAGCTGTCCGAGCCTTCGCCCGCGCTGGCCCGGTGCCAGAAGAAGGGGTGGGAGTAGCTGTGGGATGCGATGGCCACATGGGGCGCTGCAAAGATCTCTTTGGCCACTTTTTCGGCAAGCGGAGAGAGGCCGGGGTACAGGCCGTCGGGTGCAATTTCAGCTTCAATGACCGAGATAGTCATCGGTAACGCGTATTTGCGCACCACCCGGTCGCGGACCATTTCACCGGCGATGGGGTTACCAGGCGTCTCGGAGCGGCTGATAAAGCCATCGCCGTCCATGTGGATCATGAGCATGCGTTTGCCGGATTCCGTGGTGGTGTCTGGAATGGGCATCTCTGGCAGGCGCAGCGCCTGGCTCAAAAAGTCAAATGGGTTCACCACCCAGCGGCTGCCCAGCTCGCCGGGCAGAACCGAGGTCACAAACGGCCAACTCACAAAGCCACCCCATGGGGTGATGGCCGCTGCTTGCTGGGTGCGATCGGCCTGCGCTAACACCAGCATAGGCTGTGCGCCCTCGACGGTCATCCCTGCAAAGCTGTCAAGCGCAGGCGTTGGCGCCCGCTCAAACCCCATCATCGCGCTTTGTTGCACCACGGTGATCGGGGCAATAGCACCGGAGGTGGGCGTGAGGGTGATGCCCAAGGCATTACGTAAACTGCTGTCGAGCAAGGTGCCCGGCATATTCAGCCATGCCACGGGTACCGTGTCTTGCACTTGCTTATGCAGCCAGCCCGACAGGCGCTGCTGCTCAGCGGTGGTAGCCGGAACCGTTTGCCAAATCACAATGCCCGCATAACGCCCCTTCAGCGGGTGGAGGGGTAGCTGGCTGGCGTCTACAAACTCCGGCACATAGCCCAAGTAGTTCAGGGGCAGCGACAACATGCGCACGGGGTCGAGGTAGCGAAGCGAAGCCTCATTCACCGGTGTGCTGTGCACGACCAGCACCTTGCGCGGCATGGCCTCCACGCTACCAATCCCCATGCTGGTGAGGTCGGGGGTAGTCACCCACGGGGTAAAACCGAGCTCGCGTATCTGCTCAGCGGTGGTGCGGGCCAATGCCCTGTCGTTTGCGGGCACGTAGTCGATCGCGAGAACCGGCAAACCGTAGGTGTTTTTGACGGTTGAGAGTTGCCCCATCAACCATTCACGGTCTGCATCGGGTACCGGTCGGAAGCGGTTTTTTCCGGCATCAAACCCTTGGAACAGCGACTCTGCCGCCACCATGTCCACGAGTGAGTGGGTCTTGCCGAGGATTTCAAAGCCCCGGTTGAAAATCAGCTTGGCTTGGGGATACCGTCGTTTGACCTCGCGCACCAGTTCAACCATGCCCGCTTCTTGTGCCGAACGGCTTTCGGGCGTTTTGGAGAACAGGTGGTAAGAGTCTAGCGTATCGAAAAAGAAGCTCCGGTAGCCGGCGGTCCACAAGGGCTGTATCACGCGTTCGGCAAAAAAAACAGGCCACCCGGGCTGCGCTTGGTCAATCAGCCGGCTGCCCCAGTCCTTGTTTTCGCCTTTGATCCAGGCCGCAGGGATGGCGGCTGCATAGGGGCGGCTCGGCTGTACTTCGCCCACCGCCACATAAGCTGCCAATTCGGGCGGACCATTCTTAATCGAGCGAGGCTCCGGCACATGGCCGGGATCTACCACCACCCGATCAAACGCGCGCAGGAGTTCCCACGGTGGCGAGGCACCGTAATAAAGAGCCACGGAAGGACTGGCAGCGCTGGCTTGAGCCGCACAGGCGAAAGCAGCCAGCAAGCGGAAGAAGAGCTTTTTCATTTTTTAGTGTGGCCTTATCGAAAACGTAGGCCATCGGGCTGGGGCAACGCACAGACCGCTTGAGCGAATCTTTAGTCGTAAACCCCTAGATGTGTGACGCGCGCAATCTTACGTGTCGTTACAGATTGTTTTTAGGTTTTTTGGTGTCGCAGAGTGCGGTTTTTCACAAAGTTGCGGTTTTTTTTGCGAGGCAGCGTGCGCCAAACCATTGATCTGTCTCAAAGCGCAGGTCGGCGCTGATGGGCATAGTGAGGCCATGCTGTCATCCTCATCTACCCTTCCACCTTCGTTTTTGGCCGGAGCACGCCTCGAACGCTGCGCGCCGGGCACCGTCTTGTTAAGTCGCGGTGACCCCACGATCGCGGCCTGGTACTTGGAGAGTGGAATGGTGCTTACGGGAATCAGTGGCGAACTCGGCAGCCGCGACGAGCTGTTGGAGCATCAGCTGGGTCAGATGCAGGGCCCTTGTTGGCTCAATCCAACGGCAGCAGTGCTATCGCTGCCCGCGATAGTGGACGTGGTTGCCCAGACCGAGGTCTTGCTGCGCAAACTGCCTATGGCCGAATTCCAGGCCGCCCTGGCCGCCAACCGCCAACTCAGCACCACCATGCTGACCGGCTTGGCCCAGGCGCACCGCGAACAAACTGAACTGGCGGTGAGTCGCCTGGCCAAGGGCGCCGAGGCGCGTTGCGCCGAATGGCTGTTGCAACACGCGGGATCGAATGACAAAGGCGGCTGCGCCGTGCAGTTGCAACAGCGCAAACGCCTGATCGCGGCCCAACTGGGCATCGCCCCCGAGACGCTGTCCCGCGTGCTGCGCCACCTGCGGGAACGCAGCCTCATCAGCGGCTCAGGCCGCACGGTGAATCTGGTGGACCCCGGCGGTTTGCGAACGCTTGCCGGGGTGTAGTTCCATCCTGTAGGCGCTCAGTCCTTGAGCGCCCTCAGCACATTCTCCGCCGTGGCCGGCGCCGTGAGCTGCACAGTCGCACCCGGGCCTTTGGCTTGGGCCACTGCATCACGCAAGGCTTCAAACACACTGATTCCCAGCATGAAAGGCGGTTCGCCCACGGCTTTGCTGCCGAACACATTGTCTTCCCGGTTGGCCTCATGCCAGAGGTCCACCTTGAAGTGCTCGGGCACATCCGCCGCGGTGGGAATCTTGTAGGTGCTGGGCGCGTGGGTGGCCAGGTAGCCCTTGTCGTTCCAGACCAGTTGCTCGGTGGTGAGCCAGCCCATGCCTTGCACAAAGGCGCCTTCGATCTGCCCCACGTCGATGGCGGGGTTGATGCTGCGGCCCACGTCGTGGAGGATGTCCACTTTGAGCACCTTGCTCTCACCGGTCAGGGTGTCGATCACCACTTCGGTGCACGCTGCACCATAAGCGAAATAGTAGAAGGGGCGGCCGGTTAGCGTCGTCTTGTCGTAGTGGATCTTGGGCGTACGGTAAAAGCCGTCGCTCCAGAGCTGGATGCGATTGGCATAAGCCATTTTCACCACTTCGTCGAAGCTGCGGGTGGTGGTCGGCGAGAACACCTCGCCATGCTTGAAGCGCACGGCCCCTGCGCCACAGCCATCGAGCCCGGCCACAAAGGCGGCTAGGTTGTCGCGCACGTTGCGGGCGGCAAACTGGGCCGCGCGGCCGTTCAGGTCGGTACCCGCACTGGCGGCGGTGGCCGAGGCGTTGGGCACCTTGCTGGTGTCGCTGGCAGTGCTGAGCACCCGGGTAAAGGGAATGCCCAATTCGTCGGCCACGATCTGGGCGACCTTGGTGTTCAGGCCCTGACCCATCTCGGCACCGCCATGGTTCACCTGCACGCTGCCGTCGGTGTACACATGCACCAGCGCGCCGGCCTGGTTGAACAGCGTGGCGGTGAAGCTGATACCGAACTTGACCGGGGTGATGGCAATGCCGCGCTTGAGCACCGGGCTGGTCTGGTTCCATGTCGAAATGGCCTCAACCCTACGCCGATACTGCGCGGACAGCTCCAATTTTGATAGCAGCGGCTGGAGGATGTTGTCCTCCACTTTCATCTTGTAGTGGGTGGTGTCGCGCTTGTCCGATGTGCCGGGGATAGCCTCATCGCTGTAGAGGTTACGCATGCGCACGTCCAGGGGGTCCAGCTTGAGCGCTCGGGCGATGTCGCCCATCACCGCCTCAATCAGCACCACGCCCTGGGGGCCGCCGAAACCGCGGAAGGCGGTGTGGCTCTGGGTGTTGGTTTTGCAGCGGTAGGAGGTGATGTCGACATCCTGCAGGTAGTAGGCGTTGTCGGTGTGGAAGATGGCGCGATCCGCCACCGGGCCGGACAGGTCGGCGCTGAAGCCGCAGTTCACCGCCATTTGCAGTTTCAGGGCGGTGAGGCGGCCGGTATCGTCAAAGCCCACGCTGTATTCGTACGCAAAGGGGTGGCGCTTGCCGGTGACCATGAAGTCGTCGTCCCGATCCAGCCGCAGCTTCACGGCGCAGCGGTTTTTGGCCGCCGCAATGGCCGCCCACACGGCCAGATGACCGGCTTGCGTTTCCTTGCCGCCGAAGCCGCCGCCCATGCGCCGGCATTCCACTTTGACGGCGTGGTTGTCTATGCCCAAAGCGTGGCTCACCCAGTGCTGCACTTCGCCAGGGTGCTGGGTGCTGCTGTAGACCACCCACTGGTTCTGCTCTTGCGGCAGCACATAGGCAATCTGGCCTTCGAGGTAAAAGTGTTCCTGCCCACCAACTTCCAGCGTGCCGTGCAAGGTATGGGGCGCGCTATTCAGGGCCACATCCGCATCACCGCGCCGCACGTTCACCGGCGGCAGCACAAAGCTTTGGGCGCGGATGGACTCTTGCACCGACAGGATGGCCTGCAAGGGCTCGATCTGAAGTTGCACCTTGCGGGCGGCATGGCGGGCTTGCATCACCGTTTTGGCAAGCACCACGCCGACCACCTGGCCGACGAACTGCACCGTGTCCAGGGCAAACACCGGCTCGTCGCCGGCAAAGGCGGCCAACATGGGGTCGCCGGGAATGTCCTCGGCCAGCACCACGTCCACCACGCCGGGCATGGCGCGCGCTGCCGTGCTGTCCACGCCCAGCAGCTTGCCGTGCGCATGGGTGGAAAGAATGGGCGCGGCATACAGGGTGCCGCGCACCTCGGGCAGGTCGTCGATGTAGTGCACTGCACCGGCCACTTGGGCCACGGCGCTTTCATGGAACTGGTTGACGCCGGCGGCCGGGCCGCGGGGGGCGGGCACGGCGGCGGCGACCTCGGGCGATAGGGTGGGCATGAGTGTCGAAGTCATAGGGGAGGCAGTCATGCGGCTTCTCCTGTCAGCTCGAAACTCTCCAGATTGATGGCGGTCAGGCCCTGGCTCTCCAGCCAGTAGCGCTGCAGCAGATTGCCCAGCACCTCCACGCGGTAGGCACTGCTGGCGCGCATGTCGGAAATCGGGCTGAACTCGCCTCTCAAGGTGGCCTGCGCGGCTTTCACCGTGGCAGCGTTCCACGGTTGTCCCAGCAAGGCTGCCTGCGTTTTGAGCGCACGCACCGGCGTGGCCGCGACACCACCCACTCCGATACTGGCGTGGGTGACTGTGCCGTTTTCAATGTGCAGGTTCAGCGCGAGGCAGACGGCGGAAATGTCGTCTTCAAAGCGCTTGGAAATCTTGTAGACCTTGGATCGCTCTTGGGGTACGGCCTTGGGCACTTTGATCCAGGCCAACACCTCGTCCGGCGCCATGACGTTTTGGCGGTAACCGGTGTACAGGTCTTCGAGGCGCAGCTCGCGGTGCACGGCTTTCGCTTTGCTGCCTTTACCACGCCAAGCCATTAGCACCACGCTGGCGCCCAGCGCAATCAGCAGCGGCATGGAGTCGCCAATCGGCGATCCATTGGCCACATTACCCCCCAGCGTGCCCGCGTTGCGCACCGGCAGGCCGGCAAAGCGGCTGGCAAACGTGGCTAGCTGTGGCCGGTCCGTCACCAAAGCTGCGAACGCATCCGTCAGGGTGACGGCGGCGCCGATGGCGATGTGGTGCGGGTACTGCTCTACGCGCCGCAGTTCGGCTACTTGGGTCACATCCAGCACGCGGGGGAAATCTTTGTGCATCTTGGTGACCCACAGGCCTACGTCGGTGCAGCCAGCCACAATTTGCGCTTCCGGGTGTTGTGCCCGCGCTGCCAGCAAGGCGGGCAGAGTGGCGGGCGAAATATAAGCAGAATCAGCGTCTAGCGCCCGTGAATCCTGCGCGAGATGCTCCAATTTTGATAGCGTTTCGGCTTCGCGCAGGTCCACGGCCGGTTGGCCCAACATCGTTTGGGCGGCATCCAGGATGGGGCGGTAGCCGGTGCAGCGGCACAAATTGCCACTCAGGGCATGCAGGGCGTCGTCCCGGGTAATGGGGGCGCCGGCATGGGCGTGGTGTCGGTACAGGTCAAACAGGCTCATCACAAAGCCGGGCGTGCAAAAGCCGCACTGCGAGCCGTGGCACTGCACCATGGCTTCCTGGGCGGGGTGCAAGCGCCCATCGTCAGTGGCAATGTCTTCTACCGTCCACAAAGCCTTGCCGTTCAGGCTGTGGGCTATCTTTATGCAGCTGTTGACCGCTTTGGTCTGCAGTTCGCCGTTGACCGACTCGCCCACGACCACGGTGCAGGCACCACAGTCGCCTTCGTTGCAGCCCTCTTTGGTGCCGGTGCAGTGCAGGTCTTCGCGCAGCACCTCCAGCAAGGTGCGGGTGGGGGGAATACCGTGCAGCGTGACGATTTCGCCGCGGCGTACAAACTTCAATGGGGTGGTGGTCATGCGTGTTTCCTCGTGCGGGAGGTTAATCCGGGTGTTGATCCGTTTCCATACGCATTAGCATATGGGTCCAATTGAACGCTGTGTATGAGAGACCAATCCCTTTTCGACAAGATAGACCTTCATTTGATCAGGGTCCTTCATACCGTGTTAACCGAGCGCAGCGTTTCGAAAGCCGCCATCCGTCTGGGCATGCACCAGCCGGCGGTCAGCGCATCGCTCAAACGCTTGCGGGACTTTGCCGGTGACCCCTTGTTGGTGCGCTCCGGCTCCGGCATGGTGCCCACCGAGACGGCGCTGCGCATGCTCGAGCCCAGTGCTAGCATTTTGCGTGCCGCGGAGATGTTGTTCTCCGATGCGCGGGGTTTTGAGCCCGATGCCGCCCGCAATACCTTCCGGCTGGCCGCCAGCGATTATTTGGACCCTCTGTTTCTCCCGCGCCTGGTCGCACAGATCAAAGAGCAGGCCCCCTTTGCGGAGATAGAAATCCATCCGCTGAGCGGTGCCTCCGACTACCGCACCCAGCTGGCGCAGGGTGATATTGATGTGGTCATCGGCAACTGGCCCCAACCCCCGGACGACCTCCACCTAGGCCGCCTTTTCGGGGACGAAGTGGTGTGCCTGGTGTCCAACAAGCACCCCGCGGTGCGCCGTGGCTGGGACCAGACCCAGTGGCTGGAGGCCGAGCACATTGCGCCCGGCGCCACCCATCCCGGTGCCAAGGGCGTGATTGACGAGCACCTCAGCGGCCTCGGTTTGCAGCGGCACATCGTGGCACGGTGCCCGCATTTCAGCCTGATTCCGGGCATGGTGGCATCAACCTTGCTGGTGTTAACCACCGGCCGCCAGTACTGTGAACGTTTTGTGGACACCCTACCGGTGACAATACTGCCTTGCCCTGTGCAGTTCCCTCGCATGATGTATTACCAGCTTTGGCACGCCCGCACGCACACGAGTGCGTCCAATAAGTGGCTGCGCGAGCGCATCAAGTCGGTGGCGGCTGAACTCCGCAAAGAATAATTACTACAACCCGTTCGTATGGAATCTATCCCTCCTATGCCTGTCGTTCCTCGACTGCAATTGACAGGCATCACCAAAGCCTACCCGGGCGTGATCGCCAACAGCGACGTGTCGCTCACCGTGCTGCCCGGTCAGACCCATGCCGTGCTGGGTGAAAACGGCGCCGGCAAGTCCACCTTGATGAAGATCATTTATGGCTCCATCAAGCCCGACGCCGGCCAAGTGCTGTTCAACGGGAAGCACGCCAACATTCGCAACCCCAAAGAAGCGCGGGCGCGGGGCATTAGCATGGTGTTCCAGCATTTCAACCTGTTTGACACCATCACCGTGGCGGAGAACGTGTGGTTGGGCCTGGACAAGGCGCAAAGCCTGGAGCAGGTCACTGCCAGCATCACCGCCAAGGCGGCCGAATACGGCTTGGACATCGACCCTAGCCGCCCAGTGCACACCCTGAGCGTGGGCGAGATGCAGCGAGTGGAGATCATCCGCGCCCTGCTGACCAACCCGCAGCTGTTGATTCTGGATGAGCCCACCTCGGTGCTGACTCCGCAAGCGGTGGAGAAGCTGTTTGTGGTGCTCAAAAAGTTGGCCTCACAGGGCTGCAGCATTTTGTATATCTCGCACAAATTGCACGAGATCCGTGAGTTGTGCAACGCCTGCACCGTGCTGCGCGGCGGTAAGGTGACCGGCGTATGCAACCCCGCCGAAGAGTCCAACGCATCCCTGTCCCGCTTGATGATTGGCGCGGAGCCACCGCAGCTGGAGCATCGCCCGCAGCAAGCCGGCTCCCCGGTACTCACCGTGAAAAACTTGAGCCTGGCCCGCGAGGACCAGTTCGGCGTCGACCTAAACGGCATATCGCTCACGGTCCATGCGGGCGAGGTGGTCGGCATTGCGGGTGTGTCCGGCAACGGCCAAAGGGAGCTGCTCTATGCCCTGTCCGGCGAAGATGTGCGCGCCCCCAAGGGCAGTGTGACTATGGGCAAGGCCGATGTGTCGTCTTTGCACCCCGGCGGCCGGCGCAAGCTGGGCCTGCACTTTGTGCCTGAGGAACGTTTGGGCCGTGGTGCGGTGCCAACCTTGAGCTTGGCGCAAAACATGTTGTTGACCCGCACCGAGTCCATTTCGGCGCCCCAATTCGCGGGTGGGTGGATCCGGGTGCGCCAGTTGGAAGACCATGCTGCGCGCATCATCAAGGCCTTCAACGTCAAGGCCAATGGCCCGACAGCGGCTGCGCGCTCGCTCTCCGGCGGTAATTTGCAGAAATTCATTGTGGGCCGCGAGATCGATGCGGCGCCCAAGCTCTTCATCGTGTCCCAGCCCACCTGGGGGGTGGATGTGGGTGCTGCGGCCCAGATCCGCGGCGAGATTCTGGCCCTGCGGGATGCCGGCTGCGCTGTGTTGGTGGTGAGCGAAGAGCTCGACGAATTGTTTGAGGTGAGCGACCGCCTGCACGTGATTGCACATGGCCGGCTGTCGCCATCGGTGCCGGTGGCGGAGGCCACGGTGGAAAAGATTGGGGAATGGATGAGTGGATTGTGGGAAAGTTCCGGCGCAGCCGCAGCTGTGGAGGTGGCCCATGGCTAAAGCCGGATTGAAACTCGAAGCCCGCCCCCAGCCGTCCAAGGCCTGGGGTTACGGATCCCCGGTACTTGCGCTGCTGCTGACGGTGCTCATTGGTATTGTGCTGTTCATGGCACTGGGCAAAGACCCGGTGCGGGGCCTGCTGGTGTTTTTCTGGGAGCCGATCAAGAGTGGTTACGCCTTGGGTGAACTCGTGGTCAAGGCCACCCCGTTGCTGCTCATCGCCCTCGGGCTGGCGGTGTGCTTTCGCTCGAATGTGTGGAATATCGGAGCCGAGGGTCAGTACATCATTGGCGCGGTGGCGGCCAGTGGCGTGGCCTTGCTGGCCGAAAAAACTACCGGGGGCTGGATTGTGGTGCCCGTGGTGATAGCGGGCATTGCCGGGGGCATGGCCTGGGCCGGGCTCACCGCCTTCTTGCGCGACAAATTCAACGCTAACGAAATTTTGGTCAGCTTAATGCTGGTTTATGTGGCGGTACAAGTGCTGGGCTATCTGGTCTATGGGCCTTGGAAAGATCCTTTGGGCTACAACTTCCCGCAAACCCAAACCTTTGAGGCGGCCACCCGCATTCCACGGCTGTTTCAGGGCTCCCGCATGACGATCGGCGTGGTGTTTGCGGTGGTGGCCGTGGCTGCTATTTGGATTTTTCTGTTCCGCACACGTGCCGGGTTTGCCCAGCAGGTCGGCGGTCTGGCGCCGGCGGCGTCCCGCTACGCAGGTTTTTCATCCCGCAATGCACTGTGGACGGCGTTGCTGGTGTCCGGCGGCATGGCGGGTTTGGCGGGCGCGCTGGAAGTGGCAGGCCCCATTGGTCAGCTCACCCCCTATGTGCCCGCCGGTTATGGATTTGCAGCCATCATCGTGGCCTATGTGGGGCGCCTACATCCTGTGGGCATGGTGTTCTCGGCGCTGCTGATGAGCATGTTTTATATCGGGGGCGAGCTCGCCCAGTCCCGCCTGGGGCTGCCCAAGTCTCTGACAGGCGTGTTCCAAGGCTTGTTGTTGTTCAGCCTCTTGGCTTGCGATACGTTGGTGAATTACCGCCTCAAATGGGTCTCCGCTGCAGGAGGTAAAAAATAATGGATGCGTACTCACTGCTGATAGCAGCAACTCTGAATGCCGGCACGGTGCTGGCCATTGCCTCGCTCGGCCTGTTGATCAACGAAAAAGCCGGCATCGTCAACCTCGGTGCCGAGGGCATGATGTTGTGCGCCGCCATTGCCGGCTTTGCGGCCGTGGTGCACACCGGCAGCGATGTGGCGGGTTTCATGGCTGGCATTGCCGCAGGTGCGGTCATGGCGGCCATCTTCGGTGTGCTGGTGATTTGGCTGAACACCAACCAATACGCCACCGGCTTGGCCCTGAGCCTTTTCGGCGCGGGGTTCTCTGCGTTTGCTGGGATCTCGTATGTCCAGGAAAAAATGCCCGATCGGCCCAGCTTCGCGATTCCCGGCCTCTCGGACATCCCCTTCATCGGCCCCGCATTGTTCAAACACCATCCCATGGTGTACCTGACCGTACTGTTTGCCTTGGGCCTGATCTGGTTTTTGTACCGCACCCGCGCTGGTCTGATTCTGCGCAGCGTGGGGGAGAGTCCTGAGTCTGCGCATGCACTCGGGTACCCGGTGCGTGCCATCCGCTTAAGCGCGGTGGTGTGCGGCGGTGCGCTGTGCGGTTTGGCTGGAGCGTATATATCGGTGATCTACACCCCCTTGTGGGTCGAAGGTATGGTGGCCGGCAAAGGCTGGATCGCGTTGGCCTTGACGACTTTTGCCACCTGGCGCCCGGCACGGGTGTTGCTTGGAGCCTATTTGTTCGGCGGCGTGACCATGTTGCAGTTCCATTTGCAGGGTATCGGCGTCGAAGTGCCTAGCCAGTTCTTGACCATGTTGCCGTGTCTTGCGACCATCGTGGTCTTGGCTCTTATTTCGCGCAATCCGCGTTGGATCCGGATTAACATGCCCGCCTCTATTGGCAAGCCGTTTTATCCGGGTTCCTGACGCGCGAAAGTTTTGGTTGGATCTCTCGTTTTTTTATAAGGAAGTGACATGACAGATTTGCAAAAACGCTCCTTGCTCAAGGTAGCGGCCCTTACAGCCGTTGCTGGCGCTGCCTTGGTTGGCTGCGGCAAGAAGGAAGAGCCGGCTCCTGCGCCGGCACCGGCTCCAGTGGCTTCCGCCCCTGCGCCCAAGCCAGAACCTTTGAAAATTGCGTTCGCCTACGTCGGTCCTGTGGGTGACGGCGGTTGGACATTCGCACACGACAATGCCCGCAAGGCGCTCGAAGCCGAGTTCGGCGACAAGATCGTCACTTCTTTCGTGGAAAACGTGCCTGAGTCTGCGGACGCTGAACGCGTGATCCGCGAAATGGCCAGCAGCGGCAACAAGCTGATTTTCGGCACTACCTTCGGTTACATGGAGCCCATGCTCAAAGTCGCGCCCGAATTCAAGGACGTGAAGTTTGAGCACGCTACCGGCTACAAGCAAGCCGACAACATGCGCACTTACGACAGCCGCACCTACGAAGGCGCGTACATGGCGGGTGTGATCGCCGGCCAAATGACCAAGACCAACACCTTGGGTGTGGTGGCCTCGATCCCAATTCCTGAAGTGATCCGCAACATCAACAGCTTCACATTGGGCGCTCAAAGCAGCAACCCCAAGATCAAGACCAAAGTGGTGTGGGTGAACGGCTGGTTCGATCCACCAAAAGAAACCGAAGCTGCGACTTCCTTGATCAACGGCGGCGCCGACGTGTTGTTCCAGAATACCGACTCTGCCGCTGTCTTGAAGACCGCGGAAGCCAAGGGCAAGCGCGCTTTCGGCTGGGACTCAGATATGACTGCCTACGGTCCTAAGGCCCACTTGGCATCTGCAGTGATCAACTGGGGTCCTTACTACATCAAGGCCACCAAAGACGCCTTGGAAGGCACCTGGACTGGTAACACCGGCGTCTGGTGGGGTGTGAAAGAAGGCGCGATCGATATCGTTTCCGTCGCGGAAGACGTGCCCGCTGAAACCAAAACCAAGGTCGAAGAGATCAAAAAGGGCTTGGTTGACGGTAGCTTCTCTATCTGGAAAGGTCCTCTCAAGGACAACGCTGGCAAGGAAATCTTGAAAGACGGCGAAACCGCTGACGACAAGTTCCTGTCCGGCGTGAACTTCTACGTCAAGGGCGTGGAAGGCAAGGTTCCCGGCGCCAAATAATGGCGACGGCGTGAGCCAAAGGGCCGCCTTGTGCGGCCCTTTTTTGTTCATTGCGTTGACGCGCTAGCATCCAAGAAAACATGGAACCCTTAATCGAAGCCCGAATGTGGCACCCGGTTGTGCAAAGCAGCTCTTTGCAAGAGAGCCCGCTTGGCGTGCAGTTGCTCGGGCAATCCGTCGTCCTCTGGCGCGACGACGCAGGCACACCGCACGCTTGGGCGGATCAATGTCCGCACCGGGGCGCCAAGCTGTCTTTAGGCCGGGTATGCGCCGGACGCTTGGAGTGCCCTTATCACGGCTGGCAGTTTGCGGTGGATGGCGCTTGCGTCAAGGTGCCGGCGCTTCCCGGCTTTGTGCCACCTGCCGGTCATGCGGCGCGTGTGTTCGGCATCGAAGAGCACTACGGACTCTTGTGGGTTCAGCTGGAGGCTGATCCCACCCGTGCTGTGCCGCCCTTTGCGGCGGAGTCCGATGGCGGCTTGCGCAAAGTGCTGTGCGGCCCCTACGACGTGGCCACCAGCGCGCCGCGGATTGTGGAAAATTTTCTGGATATGGCGCACTTCGGTTTTGTGCACGAAGGTTGGCTCGGCATGCGTGAAGCCACCGCCATTGACGACTACACGGTGGAAAGCACGCCCAGCGGCCTGCGCGCCACGCAGTGCAAAGCCTGGCAGCCGCAGAGCAATGTGCATTCCACCGCACCCGCGCAGGTGGAGTACACCTACGAGGTAGTGGCACCCTACACAGCCTGCCTTACCAAAATACCGGATGCGGCCGGCGTGGCAGTGCAGGGCTACCGAGAGTCGATTGCGCTGTTCATCAGCCCGCTCACTCCTACGAGCAGTCGGGTCTGGTTCCGGTTAGCCATGGTTGACTTTGAATCGCCGGACACCAAGCTACAAGACTTTCAGCACACCATCTTCATGCAAGACAAGCCAGTGCTGGAGTCACAAACTCCCCAATGCCTGCCCCTGGATGTGCGCGCAGAAGCACACACCGCGGCAGACAAAGCCTCATCGGCGTATCGCCGATTTCTCAAACAAGAACGTATTACTTTTGGAGTCTGCTGATGACCAATTTTCCTGCCGTCAAGAGCGTATCTGCTGACCGCATGCCCGCGCTGTTGCGCGCCATGCCCAAGGCGGAGTTACACATGCACATCGAAGGCTCGCTGGAGCCCGAGCTCATGTTTGCACTGGCCAAGCGCAACAACGTGCCGCTGCGCTTCCCGAGCGAACAAGCGCTGCGCGACGCCTATGTGTTCAACAACCTGCAAGAGTTTCTGGACATCTACCACGAGGGCACCATGGTGCTGAAGACCGAGCAGGACTTCTACGACATGACCTGCGCGTATCTGGCCAAAGCGCAGGCCGACAACGTGTTGCACACCGAGATCTTCTTCGACACCCAAACGCACACCGGCCACGGCTTAAGCGCTGATGTGGTCATCAACGGCCTGTACCGCGCCTGCGCCGATGCACCTGCCAAGTTCGGCATGACCGCCTCGCTAATCTTGTGCTTCTTGCGCCATTTGAGCGAAGAGGAAGCCTTTGAGTGCCTTGAGCAGGCGCTGCCCCTGCGCGACAAAATTGTGGGCATCGGCTTGGCATCCAGCGAAGTAGGGCACCCGCCCGAGAAGTTTGCCAAGGTCTATGCCCGCGCCCGCGAGTTGGGCTTCCGGCTGGTGGCGCACGCGGGTGAGGAGGCGCCGCCCGCCTATATCTGGAGCGCGCTGGATGTCCTTAAAGTCGAGCGCATCGACCACGGTGTGCAAGCCATCCACGACGCCGCACTCATGCAGCGCTTGGCGGCCGACAAAATGCCGCTCACCGTGTGCCCGCTGTCCAACCTCAAGCTGCGCGTGTTCCCCACACTTAGCGCACACAACATCGGCACCATGCTGGACGCCGGCATCATGGCCACCATCAATTCCGACGACCCGTCGTACTTCGGTGGCTACATGAACGAGAACTTCACCCAGACCTTTGCAGCCCTGGGCCTGAGCGCCCAGCACGCCTACACGCTGGCCCGAAACAGCTTTGACGCCAGCTTTATCGACGCATCGCAGCGCCAGACCTATGTGCAGCGCTTGGGTGAAGTGTTTGAAACCTTTCGCTAAGCATCCGTCAAACGCTATCACCTGCCCCCGGGCGGCGTTTGGGTGCCAAATTGGCCTCTAGCGCCCGCTCTATCTGCGCGGGCAGCTATCAAATAGATAGTATTTGCGGGGCTGTATACCGCTCGCAGGCCCGCACGGTAAAATCTAGCGCAAGGCCCGCTGCTCCGGCGGGCCTTGTCTTTTGTGTTCCGGAGCCATGTAGAGGACTACCATGTACAAAAACCTCGCTGCCACACCTGTGGCCGCTTGTTGTTTCTCCCGCTCTTCGGCTTTGGCTGCGTAATCGCCATGGCCTACCAAGTTAAAGAAATTTTCTACACCCTGCAGGGCGAAGGCTCACACGCAGGGCGCCCGGCCGTGTTCTGCCGCTTTGCGGGCTGCAACCTGTGGTCTGGCCGGGAGCAGGACCGCGCGACCGCCGTCTGCAAGTTTTGTGACACCGATTTTGTGGGCACCGACGGCACGCTGGGTGGAAAGTTCAGCACCGCACAGGCGCTGGCCGAGCGCATTGCAGCACAGTGGCCGGCCAGCGACACAGCGCACCGCTTTGTGGTGATGACCGGCGGCGAGCCACTGCTTCAGGTGGACACCGCGCTGATCGACGCACTGCACGCTTTAGGCTTCCAAATCGCTGTGGAAACCAACGGCACGGTGCTGGCGCCTGAAGGTATCGACTGGATTTGCGTGAGCCCCAAAGCCGGCTCGCAATGGATCCAGCGCCAGGGCCACGAGCTCAAACTGGTCTGGCCGCAGCCCGGCATCACGCTGGATGAGTGCGAAGCGGCAGACTTCAAACACCGCTACCTTCAGCCCATGGACAACATCTTGCGCACAGACAACACCCGCGCCTGCATTGCCCAGTGCATGGAGCGCCCGCAGTGGCGCTTGTCTTTGCAAACCCACAAGATCACAGGCATCCGATGACCCAAGCGCCCGCCATTCCGCTCCCCCGCAGCTGCGAGGTCAGCCAAAAGTTTTTCTTTGATGCTGCCCACACTTTGAAACGCACGGTAGATGACGCCGAAGAGATAGCCGGGAGCCGCCGCATCCACGGTCACACCTACCACTCCGAAGTGACGGTGACTGGCAGCGCCGATGCCGACACCGGCATGGTGGTGGACCTGGGCCACTTGCGTAACGCGATTCAGGTGCTGCGCCCCCAGCTGGACCACCATTTGTTGGACGAAGTCGAAGGCCTCGGCCCAGCTACGCTGGAGAATTTGGCCGCATTCATCTGGCGCGCCATGGCCGCTGAATTTCCGGGCTTGTCGCAAGTGCGCGTCTGGCGCGACGGCATCGGCGACAGCTGCACGCTGCGTGCCCACTGAGCCATGAACGCCTACCGCGCCTCTCTTCTCTGGTTTGCCCCCCGCAGCGAGGGCGTGGCCCGTGCCCTGTATGAGCAGGACGGCCTGCTGGTCGTCGGCCCGGACGCCCAGGGGCGGCAGGTGGTGCAGGCCATCGGTGCCTACGGCACGGTATCCAAGCAGTATCCGCAAGTGCCGGTACAGCATTTCCCGGGGCGCATCATCTCGCCGGGGTTTATTGACCTGCACATCCACTACCCACAGATCGATGTGATCGGTTCGCCCGCCAGTGGCTTGTTGCCTTGGCTGGAGAACTACACCTTTCCGGAAGAAAATCGCTTCTCTGCGCCCGATCACAGTGCGCAAGCAGCTACTTTTTTTGTAGCAGAGCTGCTGCGCAACGGGGTGACCACGGCGCTCACCTTTGCCACCTCGCACCCCGAGTCGGTCAACGCCTTGTTCACCGAGGCGCAAGCTCGGCACATGCGCCTGATCACTGGCTTGGTGCTGATGGACCGCCATGCCCCGGACTACCTGGTGAACCAGGGACTGGGCAGCGTGAGCGGCACCGAGCAGAGCCTGCGCGATACCGAGTCGCTGATTCAGCGCTGGCACGGCGTGGACCGCCTCGGCTACGCCATTACCCCGCGCTTTGCGCCTACCAGCACCGATGCCCAGCTGCGCGGCGCGGGCGAATTGGCCAAGCAATACGGTGATGTCTGGATCCAAAGCCATGTGGCTGAGAACAAAGACGAAATCACCTGGGCGCGTGAGCTGTTCCCGGCGTCCCGCTCCTACCTCGCCACCTATGACGATTTCGGGCTGATGCGCGAACGCGCCATCTACGCCCACTGCATCCACTTCGATGACGATGACCGCGCCCTGATGCGCGACACCGGCGCGGCAGCGGCCATCAGCCCGACCAGCAACTTGTTTCTGGGTAGCGGTTTCTTCGATTACGAAGGTGCAGACCGCGTGGGCTACCAATACGGCCTGGCCAGCGACGTGGGCGGAGGCACCTCGTTCAGCCCCTTCCACACCATGCTGGCCGCCTACTACGTGGGCCGTGAAGGCCAGACCAAGCCCGGCCTTTCACTCTCGCCCCAACATCTGTGGTGGCAGCACACTGCCGGTGCCGCAGGCGCCTTGGGGCTGGATGGCGCAAACGGGGGACCCGCGGTAGGCAACCTGCTGCCCGGTTGCGAGGCTGACTTTGTGGTCCTCAACCCGCAAGCCACGCCGCTCCTGGCCCGCAAGACGGCGTTGGCCTCTAACCTCGATGAGCTGCTGTTCAGCCTGATTGTGTTGGGGGATGACCGCCTGGTAGAAAAAACGGTGATTTCTTAAGCCATTTAGGCCTCTGGCGCCCGTAGATGTTGCGCGAGCAGCTCCTATTTTTGTAGCGAAGGTGCGGCTGTGCCTCGCACTGTTTTAAAAGAATTCATGCATTTAAAAGAAGACGCCACCCCGTTGACACGATTTCAGGTGGTCCTGGTCATCCTCGCACTGGCGTGCGGGGGCTTCGGTATCGGCACAGGGGAATTCGCCATCATGGGCTTGCTGCCCGATGTGGCCGCCACGTTTCAGGTCACCACGCCGCAGGCGGGCTATGTCATCAGCGCCTACGCCTTGGGCGTGGTGGTGGGGGCGCCGCTAATTGCGATTGCCGGGGCCAAGGCCTCGCGTCGTTCGCTATTGCTGATTCTGATGTCGGTATTTGCCGTGGGCAACCTGGCCAGCGCGCTGGCGCCCACGTTTTGGAGCTTCGCAGTGCTGCGGTTTCTGACGGGGCTGCCACACGGCGCCTACTTTGGCGTCTCGGCGCTGGTGGCGGCCTCACTGGTGCCGGTGCAGATGCGCGCACAGGCGGTGGGCTACGTGATGATGGGCCTTACCGTCGCCACGCTGTTGGGCACACCGGTGATGGCGTATTTCGGCCAGTCGCTGAGCTGGCGCGTCTTGTTTCTGTCAGTGGGGGCGATCGGGGCACTCACGGTCACGCTCATTTGGCTCTACCTGCCGCGTGACAAACTCACCGAGGGCGCCAGTGTGATGCGTGAGTTGATCGCGTTCACCCACCCGCAAGTCTTGCTGACGCTCACCTTGGCGGCGACTGGTTTTGGCGGCATGTTCTCGATCTTTTCTTACATCGCCGGCACTGCTACCGAGGTCGCGCACATGCCCGCGGGCATGATTCCGGTGATCATGGCTTTGTTCGGTGTGGGCATGAATGTGGGCAATGTGGTTGGCTCCAAGCTGGCCGATGTGGCGCTGATGGGCACCATAGGCGGCATGCTGGTGTTCAACATTGTGGTGATGAGCTTGTTCAGCTTGACCGCAGGTTCACCCTGGATGCTGTGCATCTGCACCTTTTTGATTGGCTGCACGTTTGCTGCAGGCCCGGCCATTCAGACGCGGTTGATGGACGTGGCGTCAGACGGCCAGACGCTGGCTGCCGCGTCCATGCACTCCGCCTTCAACATCGCCAACGCCTTGGGCGCGTGGCTGGGCGGTTTGGTCATTGCCTTCGGCTACGGCTATGCAGCCACCGGCTATGTGGGGGCCTTGTTGTCTGCTTTCGGCTTGCTGGTGTTTGCCGCGTCGGTCATGCTGGAGCGCCGCGGACGTCCGGCGCTGGAGCCCGCATAAGCGGGCTTACCGGGTGGGGGCGACCCGGGCTCATGCGGTGCTAGACTGCCCGAAACCACCGCATGCTATGAAAAACGACTCTCTGATTCACTGGCATTCCATGTTCATGGGCGTAGCGCTCTTGGCCGCTGCCCGCTCCAAAGACGCCCGCAAGCGCAACGGCGCCTGCATCGTCGGGCCCGATAACAAAATCTCCGGCGTCGGTTACAACGGCCTGCCCCGCGGCTGCGACGACACCGACCCCCACTACTGGCAGGATGACGACACCGACCCGCTGAACTCGCGCCACAGCTACATCGTGCATGCGGAGCAAAACGCCATCCTGAACTGCACCACGCTGCCTTTGCACGGCTCGACCATCTACGCCACACAGTACCCCTGCCCACGGTGTGTGCAGTCCATCATCCAGGTCGGTATCAAACGGGTGGTGTACCTCGACAAGAAAGCGCACCAAGACCGGGTGAATGGCGCCTCCGAAAAAATGCTGGCCGATGCGGGTGTCCAGATTGAGTCCTTGCATGCTTTGCAGCCGGAGTCTGCAGAGTGGTCGGCTGAACTGGCCAAATTCATAGAAGACACAACACGATCGGATGCCACATGAAATGGGAAGGTAACCGCCAGTCCGACAACGTCGAAGACCGCCGCAGCGGTGGTGGAGGCGGCGGCTTCAGTGGCGGTGGAGGGCTCGGGCCCTTGGGCGCGCTGCTGAGCGGGCGTTTGGGGGTAGGAACCATCGTGATTGCCTTGCTGGGCGGATGGGTGCTGGGAATCAACCCCTTGACGATTCTGAGTGCCTTGAGCGGCGGTGGGGCGCCCACGGCGCAGGTGCAGCAGGCACCTGCCCAGCGCCCGCCGGCAGATGACAAGATGGCCCAATTTGTGTCCACCGTGTTGGCGGATACCGAAGACGTCTGGGGAGAGGTCTTCGCCAAAGGGGGCGGCACCTATCGCAACCCTAAGCTGGTGTTGTTTCGCGGCGCTACGCCGACCGCTTGCGGCCAAGGCCAGAGCGCCATGGGGCCCTTCTATTGCCCGGCAGACCAAAAGGTCTATATCGACCTCGGTTTTTACGAGACCCTGCAAAAACAACTGGGCGCGCCGGGTGACTTTGCGCAGGCGTATGTGATCGCCCATGAGGTGGGTCACCACGTGCAAAACTTGTTGGGTATCAGCGCCAAGGTGCAGGAGGCACGGGGTCGCGTCAGCGAGGCCGAAGGCAATGCCCTGAGCGTGCGCCTGGAGCTGCAGGCCGACTGCTTTGCCGGTGTTTGGGCCCACCACGCCAACAACGCCCGCCAGTTGCTAGAGGATGGCGATGTGGCCGAGGCCATGAATGCCGCCGCCAAAATCGGTGACGACGCCTTGCAGCGCGGCTCCGGGCGAGCCGTGGTGCCGGATAGCTTCACCCACGGTAGCAGTGCACAGCGCCAGCGTTGGTTCGACAAGGGCCTGAAGACCGGCAGCGTCAAAGGCTGTGACACGTTTTCCAGCCGTTCGCTCTGACCGAATGGCATGGGGCACTCCAGGGATGATTTAGCCTTGCGAATTGCACTTAGAGGATAATCGGGGTTTGCCCTGACTTCCTTTGGGCGACCCGCTATCGGATGGATAGCACTCTTTATGGCTATGCCTTACCGATTTGATTACTGAATTGACTCCCACTCCCGTGACCTCCAACGAGCTCACCGCGGACACCCCCACCATGGCTTTCGCCCAGCTGCAGCTGGCTGACCCCCTCGCCCGCGCCGTGGCAGAGATGGGCTATACCACCATGACGCCGATTCAGGCGCAGGCGATCCCCGTGGTCCTGACGGGGAAAGACGTGATGGGCGCCGCCCAAACGGGTACCGGTAAAACCGCTGCTTTCGCGTTGCCCTTGCTGCAGCGCATGATGAAGCACGAAAACGCTTCCACTTCGCCCGCACGCCATCCGGTACGTGCGCTGGTGTTGCTGCCCACCCGTGAGTTGGCAGACCAGGTGGCCCAACAGGTCAAGTTGTATGCCAAACACACCAATCTGCGCAGCGCAGTGGTGTTCGGTGGCATGGACATGAAGCCGCAGACCCTGGAGCTCAAAGCTGGTGTGGAAGTGCTGGTGGCGACCCCCGGCCGTTTGCTGGACCACATCGAAGCCAAAAACGCGGTGTTGAACCAGGTCGAGTACGTGGTGCTGGACGAAGCCGACCGCATGCTGGACATCGGCTTCCTGCCGGACCTGCAGCGCATCTTGAGCTACCTGCCCAAGGCCCGCACCACTTTGCTGTTCTCGGCGACTTTCTCGCCCGAAATCAAGCGCCTAGCCAATAGCTACCTGCAAAACCCGGTCACGATCGAAGTGGCGCGCTCCAACGCGACGGCTTCCACCGTGGAGCAGCATTTCTACCGGGTCAACGACGACGACAAGCGCCACGCCCTGTTGCAGATCGTGCGCAGCAAGCAAATCAAGCAAGCCTTTGTGTTCGTGAATAGCAAGCTCGGTTGCGCCCGCCTGACCCGCTCCCTGGAGCGCGACGGTCTGCGCGCCGCTGCCCTGCATGGCGACAAGACCCAGGACGAGCGCCTCAAAGCGCTGGACGCCTTCAAGAAAGGCGAGGTCGATTTGCTGGTCTGTACCGATGTGGCCGCCCGTGGCCTGGACATCAAGGATGTGCCCGCCGTGTTCAACATGGATATTCCGTTCAATGCGGAAGACTATGTGCACCGCATCGGCCGTACCGGTCGCGCCGGCGCCTCCGGCTTGGCGGTGAGCTTTGTCGGTGGCGGTAACGATGCACGCTTGGTGGCAGACATCGAAAAGCTGATCAAGACCAAGATTGAGCTGGAAGCCGTAGAGTTCGACGAGGACCGTCCGGACATCCGCAGCCAGGGCCGTATCAATGATGGCCGCCGCATGTATGCCGAAAACGGCGAGCACGCCCGTGGCCCCCGCAGCGAAGGTCGTGGCGACAGTCGCGGTGACGCAGGCCGTGGCCGCAGCCATAGCAATGAGCGTGATGACGCCTACCGCACCCGCGCCCCCCGCGACTACGGTCGTCCCGCGCCGGCGCCTCGTGATCCGTTTTTTGACAAGCCTTACGAGCCCAGCGCCCCTGCGGCTGAAGCACCGTCTCCATCCTGGGAGTCGGCGGCCAAACCGGCCAGCCGTGGCATTTCTGCCAATATCAAGCCCAAGCGCAAGGTCGCGGCACTGTTCAAGTCGGCCTGACCGTTCGGGTGGCTCTCAGTCCCCGGGTTCCTGGGACTGGGGGCATTTCACCTGAGCCAGCTCGGTCGCAAGACCGCCTGCGGGTGTTGCCGCAACCCGCAACGCGCTCAAGCACCCACCCCACACGCAACCACTGTCCAAGGCCCATACATCCGTCCGGTGGAGCCAGCCCAGGGTGGACCAATGGCCAAACGCCATGACCTCGCCGCGGGTCTGGCGCGCTGGAGCATCAAACCACGGCACCAAGCCTGCAGGTGCCGCCTCCAGGCCGCCGGAGTGTTTGAATTCCATGACGCCTTCTGGAGTGCAGTAACGAAGCCGGGTCAGCGCGTTCACGATCACCCGCAACCGGTCTGCGCCGACGAGGGTATCGCTCCAAGCATCCGGGCCATTGCCATACATCTGCTGGAAGAAAAGGTGCGCATCCGGCGCTTGCAGGGCGGCCTCTACCTCTTGGGCCAATGCTACTGCTTTGATAGCTGTCCACGCAGGTAATACGCCGGCGTGGACCATTAAAAGGCCTGAATTCCCCACTTTTTCGTACAAGGCCAGTTTCTGATGCCGCAACCAGTGCAGCAGTGCGGGCGCATCGTCGCCTTCCAACAGGGGGGCGAGTGTGTCGCGCTTGCCGGGTTTGCGGACCCCATAACTCACCGCGAGCAAATGCAAGTCGTGGTTGCCCAGCAGACAGCGGGCTGCGCTGCCGTAGCCCATCAAGCGGCGCAATACCGCCGCAGACTCGGGGCCACGGTTCACCAGGTCGCCTAAAAGATAGAGCGTGTCGCGGCTGGGAGAAAAGTCGATGGCTTGGGTGAGCCGATCCAGAGCGGTGTCGCAGCCCTGAACATCCCCGATAAGGTACATTGCCATGGTCTCGATTCTCGCTTGCCTCCATGGATTTCTTACTCATTCTGGTTCTCACCTTGCTCAACGGCGTATTCGCCATGTCGGAACTGGCACTTACCGCCAGCCGCAAAGTCCGTTTGCAAACCATGGTGGAGGCTGGAGACAAGGGGGCCAAGGCGGCCTTGGCCCTGCTGGACAACCCGACCCAGTTTTTGTCTGTGGTGCAGGTGGGCATTACGTCCATCGGCATGCTCAATGGCATTGTGGGTGAGGCAGCCTTTAGCGACGGCGTCGCGCATTGGTTGGAATCCCAGTTTTCGCTCTCCACCCGAGTGGCCGAGATTTCGGCGACTGCGCTGGTGGTGACCGGCATTACGTTCATCACGATTCTGTTCGGCGAGTTGGTGCCCAAGCGCATCGGGCAGCTCTATCCCGAAACGGTGGCACGGGCTCTGGCGATTCCCATGACTTGGGTCGCTACAGGGGCTAAACCTTTTGTGAAGCTGCTGTCTTACGCGACCCACGCCACCCTGCGTCTGCTCCGCCTCAATGCCACCGACAACCGCGCGGTGACGGAAGAGGAAATATCTGCCAGCCTTGAAGAAGGGGTGGATGCCGGCATCATCGAGGAGCACGAGCACCAGATGGTGCGCAATGTGTTCCACCTTGACGATCGGCCGCTGACCAGCATGATGCTGCCGCGGGTCGATATTGCGTGGATGGAGGCCGGTTTGAGCGTTCCCCAGGCGCTCGCGTTGGCAGGTGATACCCGCGACGGTAACGGCCACTCCTGGTATCCGGTGTGCCGCGGCTCTTTGGACAATGTGGTGGGCCTGGTCAGCGTATCCCGCTTGCTGGCCATGGGTGACACCTACACCGGCACCGTGGACTCATTGGCCGAGCAGGCGGTGTTTGTGCCCGAGACACTCACTGGCATGGAGCTGATCGAGCAATTCCGGGTGCGCTCAGCCCGAATGGTGTTTGTGGTGGATGAATATGGCGTGGTGCAGGGCCTAATGACCCCCCATGATCTGCTGGAAGCCATCACTGGTGAACTCCAACCAGACGCCAAGGAAGAGGCGTGGGCTACGCTGCAAGAGAATGGCCAGTGGTTGCTGGATGGGCTCATGCCGGTAGGCGAGCTCAAAGTCCGCCTGGACATTGAGGACGAGCTCCCCGATGAGGAGCGTGGTCGCTACAACACGCTGGCAGGGTTGCTAATGGCGGTGACGGGTCAACTCCCCCAGCCCGGTGCCCGCATTACCGTGGGCGAGTGGGTGTTTGAAGTGCAGACCCTCGAAGGCCGGCGTATCGACCAGGTGCGCGCGTTCAAAGAGCCCCTGGCCTGATGCGGCTGGTAGCCCGGGTGCTCAGAGCCGCCCGGTGAGCCGGTAGGCCACCCAGCCCACGTATTCATTGAGCACCATTTGCCAGTCGGAGACGCCGGCTTGCATCGAGTAGCGTGTCCATCGCGGACTGCTCTCAGCGCGGAAATCGACCGGGTAGGCCGTCACATTCCAGCCGGCTTTCTCAAAGGTCGCTTTGGCGCGCTGCATATGCCATGCAGAGGTCAGCAGCAGCCAGCGGTTTTGCGGGTTGATGCCCGGTAGCTCGGCCGTCAGCACCGCATTTTCATAGGTGTTCCGTGAGACCGACTCATAGCGGACTTGGCCGACAGGAACCCCCAGGCTGTCATAAAACCTGAGTGCCCGCTCCGCCTCGCTGGGCCCACCCCCATTAGGGTCGCCTTCGCCTCCGGTGTATATCACCGTCATCCCCGGGTTTTTGAGTGCCAGCGCTGCAGAGACAGACAGGCGTTCGCCTGCGTCATTGGTCAGCGGGTGGCGGTAGTCGGCCTGCAGGTGCCCCCGGGCCGTGCCACCGCCCAAGACCACGATGCCGGCGTACCCGGAAATGTCTGTCTCCGGGGTGATCTCGGCATAAGGCGCTTCCAGCGTCCGGATCAGGAGTTCCGGCAATGGCATCCAGCCAATCAATGCCACCAGCACCGCGCTCCAGCCCAGGGCCGGTCGCGCCAGCGCAGGGCGCCGCCGCGCAAGCAACCACGCACTGATCAACACCAGGAGAACCCAGAACAAGGGCTGGGTAATCCACGCCACGATCTTCGAAAAAATAAACATAAAAACTATCGCAAGCTGGAAGTGATAGAAAAGTATGTGAAAAAATTTAAATCAAAATCAACACAAAAAGTGGAATTTTCGGTAAATTTGACAAATAAATTTTCAGGTGAAGAAAAACATGAAAAAAACAATTTTGACAGTTGAAGACGGCGACGGTATCCGCCGGCTGATTCGCATGACGCTCGAATATATGGGCTTTCTGGTGCTGGAGGCCAATGGCGGTGAGCAGGGCCTTGAAATGGCGCGTGAACACAAGCCTGACCTCGTGCTGATGGATGTCCGGATGCCCGGCGTTTCCGGGTTGACGGCCTGCGAAGTCATGCGCGCAGACCCCCAGCTTCGCCATGTGCCGGTGGTCATGTTGTCAGCCGCTGACTCGCAAGACGATATTTCGGCCGGCCTGGCAAGCGGCGCCAAGGCTTATCTGGTGAAGCCCTTTCAGCCTGTGGAGCTGATTGAGTTGGTCACCCGCCTGATTGAAGAGGCGGCCCAGCCAGAGTCTGCAGCCGCCGGCGCAGCCTACCGGTAACTCACAAGGCTCTTTCATGTTTTCCCCAGCAGCGCAATGGAATATGGCCGGGCCCCGGCGCTGCCCTTTCGTCCTCGTCAACCCTGCGCCCAGCTGCTTGCAACTCCCTCTCGAAAGGACTCACTCCCATGGCACTCGTTAGAAAAGCCGTTAGCGCACCTCACGGCGTCGCTGCAGACACCAACTCCGCCCGCGCTTCCGCCGCTGTTACCCGTGAGGCTGAAGCCCAGCGCAAGCGTGCCCGCACCCTGGCCAAGCAACAGCAAGCGGCAGAGCGTATTGCGGCGGCCACCACTGAGATGTCATCTGGCATCACCGAGGCGGCCTCGGCGGCTGAAGAGCTCAAGCGCGCCTCTGACCAGATCGCCACCGGTGCCGAAGAAGCAACAGGCGCAGCCCAGGAGTCGCTGGCCGCATTCAAGCAGGTAGAAGGCGCCGTGACACGCCAGCTGCAAAACGCCAAGGCCAGCGGGGCGCGCGTGGAGTCGTCTCAGGTACTGATTGCCCGCACAGGTGCCGAAGTGACCAGCCTGGTGGTCAACGTGGGGGTGTCGGCACAGCGGCAAGCGGCATCGGTCGGCATGGTGGCAGAGCTGGAAAAGCAGGCCGCCAATATCGGGGATATCGTCAAAGCAGTGGCCCGGATTGCGGACCAGACCAACCTGTTGGCCCTCAATGCCGCGATTGAAGCCGCCCGCGCCGGGCAGCATGGCAAAGGCTTTGCCGTGGTGGCGGACGAGGTGCGCACCTTGGCAGAAACCTCAGAGAAGAGCGCCAAACAAATTCAGGATCTCGTGGGCCAGATTCAGGGCGAAGTCAAAGTGATCGCCGAAGGCATTGGCCAATCGGCTAAAGCCGTAGGAGAGGAAGTGCAAAACGGCAAAGTGATCACCAGCCAGCGGGAGCAGATCCGCAAAGACACAGTGGAAATCGTGGGTGCTATCAGCGAGATTGCCACCGGTGCCCAGCAGTCTGCGACTGCCACTGTGCAGGCGCTCAAGGGCTCTGAAGATATTGCCGCTGCCGCTGAAGAGCAGTCAGCAGCCGCAGAGGAGGCCGCTAAAACGGTGGCCGAACAAGCGCAGGCTTTGTCGCAATGCGAGCAAACCGCGCAAGGCCTTTCGGAATTGGCCGAAGACCTGAAGAACTCGACCGATGTCGCCAAGAGCGCCGAGGAAGTGGCTTCTGCTGCAGAGGAATTGTCATCGGCGGTGCAGGAAATCAGCCGCTCGGGCTCCCAGATCATGGCCGCCATCGACCAGATTCGCAAAGGTGCCGAGGTTCAATCCGCCGGAACCGAACAGGCCTCTGCTGCTGTGACCCAAATCGAAAAGAGCGCCCAGTTGGCAGTAGAGCGCGGCACCGCTGGCACTGCCAAAGTGAAAGCAATCCGCGAACTCTTGGCCAGCAACAAAACGTCGGTGGACTCCCTGATTGCCAATGTGTTGGCCAGTGCAGACTCCAGCCGCCAAAGCATTCGCCAGGTGAAAGAGCTGGAGCTCGTGTCCCGCCGTATTGACAAGATCGTGGATGCGATCACCACGGTGTCGATCCAAACCAATATGTTGGCCGTGAATGGCTCGATCGAAGCCGCCCGCGCCGGCGAGTTTGGCAAAGGTTTTGTGGTGGTCGCCACGGATATTCGCAACCTCGCCCAAGACTCTGCCGAGAACGCTGACCGCATCAAAGATCTGGTCAAGGCGGTGCAGGACCAAATCGGCGTTGTAGGCCGTGACCTCGAAGAAATTGTGTCGACTGCAGTCAATGAGGTTGAAAAGGCCAAAGCCACCACCGTCAATTTGCTAACCATCGAGAGCGATATTGCCGAGGTGGGTAGCAATGTCGGTGAGATCCTGGCCGCTGCTACGGAAATCGGAGCGGCAGTCGCTCAGGTGAAGCGGGGTGTGGAGCAAATCGCCGGTGCTGCGCAAGAAGCCGCCAAGGCCTCGGAAGAGGCGGCCTCAGCAGCCAAGCAACAAGCCCAAGGCGCCGAAGAGCTGGCGGCTGCTATCGAAGAGATCTCTTCACTCGCTGACGAACTCCAAAGCGCTTGAACCGGAGTAATGCGTTATGAGCACTCCCAACAGTTCCATGCAGCCGCCCGGTGTGGCTGTGCCGGACGAAGGCGACAACGCCTCCGGGATCCGGCAGTACGTCACTTTCATGGCGGGGGACGAGGTCTTCGCGGTGGAAATGGCGCCGGTGCAAGAGATCATCCGTGTGCCTGAGGTCGTGCGGGTGCCCATGGCGCCCCACACCCTGGAGGGTCTGGCCAATCTGCGGGGCCATGTGTTGCCGATCGTGTCCTTACGCCGCGCGCTGGGGTTTGCGGAGCGGGTGTCTGACGACTCCTCGCGGGCTGTGGTGATTAACTACGGCGAGCCCTTGGGATTTGTGGTGGACCGGGTATCCAGCGTGGTGGGAGTAGATCCCAGCAAGATGGAGGGCCTGGACGGCGTCGGATGCACCGTCGATGCCGACCTGCTGTCAGGCATCATCAAAGACGTGGGTGGCCACGCCATGGTGATGGTTCTGAACTTCCAGAAACTGATCGACCAGGAGTTCGCCCACATCGCCCGCATGCAGCGCGACCAGCAAGCCGCAGGCATCAGCAGCATGGGCTCTGGCACCACCGCCATCGCGCAGCATCTGGCCAGCGAAGACGAGTTGCACCTGGTGAGCTTTGATGTGGCAGCGCAGGAATACGCGATTGCGATTTCGGATGTGCAGGAGATTGTGCAAATTCCCCTGACCATTATCAAAGTGCCGCGCTTTCAGAGCCATGTGCTGGGGGTCATGACGTTGCGCAACCGCCTGTTGCCGCTCGTCTCCTTGCGCAGCATGTTTGCACTGGACCGCCGCGCGTCGGATGAGTCCAGCCGCATCGTAGTGGTGTCGGTGCAGGGCGCCTCGGTCGGTGTGGTGGTGGACAACGTGAACGAGGTGTTGCGGGTCCCGCAAAAGCTGGTGGAGCCGATGCCGCCCTTGTTGGCCCGCGAAGGCGATATGGCCGATATCACCGAAATCTGCAGCATCGACGGCGACAAGCGCTTGGTGTCTATCATCTCCACCGACAACCTGTTTCGCCACTCCGCCATCAAGGATGCTTTGGCCAACCTCGATGCCGAGGGCCAGCGCCTGACAGACCGCCACCAGAACACGGGTCCGGACGACGAGCAGGTGGTGGTGTTCCGCCTCGGAACCGAGGAGTTCGGTGTGCCCATCGACAGCGTGCAGGAAATCGTGCGCGTGCCCGCCGAGCTCACACATGTGCCCAAGGCACCTGCGGCTGTGGAGGGAGTCATCAACTTGCGCGGACAGGTCCTGCCGGTGATGGATCTGCGCCGTCGCCTGGGGCTGAACGGGGTGGTCCGCAATGATGGTCAACGCATTGTGGTCTTCATGATCCACAACGTGCGCACCGGCTTCATTGTGGATTCTGTGGCCGAGGTCCTGAAGGTGCCGCTGCACGCGATCGAGCCGGCACCCTGCATGTCTGATGCGCAAAGCAGCCTGTTGGCCCGCATGGCCAACCTCGAGAAGCAGAAACGCATGCTCCAGCTGCTGGAGCCCTCCCACTTGCTCGCCGACGCTGATCTGCACCAGGTCGCGGCGATCAGCGCCTGAAGAAAGAGAGAGATACAGCCATGATCAAACTGCTCATCGTTGACGACTCCGCACTGATGCGGCGCCAATTGACGCAGTTGTTTCAAAGCGAAGGTGACTTCGACATCCGCCAGGCCCGTAACGGCCAGGATGCGGTGGAACAAAACCTGAGCTTTGAGCCTGACGTCGTCACCCTGGACATCAACATGCCCGAGATGGACGGTATTACCGCCCTCTCCTTGATGATGGCCCAGCGACCGGTGCCGGTGATCATGGTCTCGTCTCTCACCGAGAAAGGCGCACTGGCCACCTTTGAGGCACTCAACCTCGGGGCGGTGGACTATGTGGCCAAGCCCGGCGGCACGATTTCGCTGACGCTGGACGAGATCCGCAAGGACATGCTGGCCAAGGTGCGGGCGGCCGCCCGCTCGAAACTGAGAAGCAAAGTGACCGCGACTGCGAGCGCAGAGCCCGGCTCATTGCGCGAGCGGATGGCAATCGACCGGCAGGTGGTGGCCGAACGTGCAAGCCAGTTGGCAGCCAGCAAGCAAGACGGGGTGGTGCTAGTGGGTGTCTCTACCGGTGGCCCCCGCTCACTGGAAGAGGTGTTGCCGTTCTTCCCGGAAGACTTTCCCCTGCCGGTGCTGGTGGCGCAGCACATGCCGGCCAGCTTTACCGCACCCTTCGCGAGCCGCCTGAACGCCATGTGCCCCCTGGAGGTACTGGAGGCCGATCGCCCCATGCCAGTGGTGGCCGGCAAGATTTATATCGGCAAAGGCGGTGCAGACATGGTGCTCAGCAAACGTGGCAACACTCTGACCGTGACGCCGAAGCCGGAGTCGCCGGAACACATGTGGCATCCGTCGGTGGAGTTGCTGGCGCGCAGTGCGCTTGAGCATGTGGCTCCTTCGAAGATCATCGCAGTGCTGCTCACTGGCATGGGCTACGACGGTGCTGAAGGGTTCGCAGAAATTAAACGACGCGGTGGTAGCACGATTGCCGAGTCAGAAGAAACCGCCGTGGTGTACGGCATGCCCAAAGAGCTGGTTCAGCGCAAAGGCGCAAGCCTGGTTCTCCCTTTAAACAAGATTGCAGCACAGGTCAAAACCTGGATTGCACGTAACTGAGGTACACACGATGGGACTGATCAAACAAACTCCTGCGGAGGGCGTCCGCGCAGACACCCGGACTTCCGCGCGTGACTGCCCTAGCTTGTGCAAGCAACTGCTCGCCGCTGACCCCGAAGCGCGCCGCTGGGCCGCGCGGGACTTAGTGGATTGCCCCGACTGCTCGGAAGCCCTCGTGGAGGCCTTGCAGGTCGAGCCGGATGCCTCGGTGCGCGAGGTCATGCTGACCAGCATCACCCGCATTGGCGACGGCACCGCTGTCAACGGCTTGGTAGCTTGCCTGCGCTCTGAGGATGCAGGCCTGCGCAATGAAGCCATCGAAGCCATGAAGCAACTGCCTGATGCGGTGGCACCCATCATGCTGGGCCTGTTGATGGATGAGGACAGCGATGTGCGTATCTTCGCCGTGAACATCTTGGAGTCCCTACGCCACCCTTTGGTGGAGAACTGGCTGCTGCAAGTGATCGATATAGACGACCACGTGAACGTCTGCGGCACCGCGGTGGATTTGCTGGGTGAGGTCGGTGGCGCAGCCTCACTCGAATCCCTGTTGCGCCTCAAAGTCCGGTTCGCTGATGAGCCTTATATCCAATATGCCGCTGATCTCGCGATCAAACGCATTCAAGAGAACTGAGCACCGTATGGCAGACGCCTCTATATCCGAAGACGACTTCCAGAAATTCCGGGAGTTCTTCTATCGCAAAACCGGCATCCAGTTCGACATGTCCAAGCGCTACTTTGTGGACAAGCGGCTTCTGGAGCGTATGGCGGACACCGGCAACGCCACCTTTCGCAGCTACTTCACCATGCTGCGCTTTCAGGCCAGTGGGGCCGAGCTGCAGACGCTCACCAACTCCATGACGGTGAACGAGACCTACTTTTTCCGCGAGGAGTACCAGTTCAAGTGCCTGGTGAACTCCTTGTTGCCAGACTTGGTGTCGCGCAAGAAAGACGATGGTCCGCTGCGGAGCTGGGTACTGCCTTCGTCCAGCGGAGAGGAACCATATTCGATCGCGATCTACCTGCTGGAGCCCTGGGCCGGCATCCACAAATTTGATGTGGAAATCGTGGCCTCGGATATCGACACCCGGATCCTCGAGCAGGCCCGTCGTGGTTTGTATTCGCCGAGGTCGGTGGGGCAGCTGCCCACGGCCTACCGGCAAAAGTATTTCCGGCAGATGGGGGAAGATTTTCAGATTTGCGACGACTTGCGTGGTGCCGTGGAGTACACCCGGGTCAACTTGTCTGACCGGGCGGACACGCGTGCTTATCGCAATTTCGATGTGGTGTTTTGCCGCAACCTGCTGATCTACTTTGACGATGTGTCCCGCAAGGCGGCTGCAGAAACCTTTTACGACGCTCTCAAACCGGGTGGATTTATCTGCCTCGGACATTCCGAATCCATGAGCCGGATTTCTTCGCTCTACAAGGTGCGCAAGTTCCCCGAAGCAATTGTTTACCAGAAGCCAACGGAGTAAACCCCATGAAAAAAATACTGGTAATTGATGATGCCGCTACGGTGCGCATGTACCACCGCAATATTCTGGAGAGTGCCGGCTACGAAGTGCAAGAGGCTATCAACGGAATTGAAGCCCTTGAGAAAGCCATGCAAACCGCGTTTGACCTGTACCTGGTCGACGTCAATATGCCCAAGCTGGACGGCTACGGCTTTTTGCGCGAACTCCGCCGCCAGGACATGCCCCAGGTGCCCGCCATCATGGTGTCGACCGAGTCCGCCTCTGCCGACCGCCGCCGCGCCTACGCAGCGGGAGCCAATTTGTATCTGGTCAAGCCCACGCGGCCTGATCAGTTGGTGGCACACGTGGCCTTGCTGCAAGGGGATGCGCTATGAATGAGTTGCTTGCACAGTTTTTGTCCGAGGCGCGCGATGCGTTGGAAGGCATCGGCGGCAAGCTCATGGAGCTGGAGCGGGCACCGGACGATGAAGAGTTGATGACCCAGCTCTTCCGGGTGGTGCACACCCTCAAGGGCAACAGCGGCTTGTTTGATTTTCCGGAGATGAGCCGGGTGCTCCATGCCGGCGAAGACCTGATGGATGCGGTGCGCCACGGCGAGGTGCGCTACTCGCAAACGTTGGCAGACCGCCTGCTGGACGCCATGGATTTTGTGGGCTTGCTGTGTGATGGTATTGAAGCCGACAAGCCGGTCTCTGCCGACATGGCCGCTGAAGCCGTGCGCCAGGCCAAAGCCCTGCGCGCACTCATCAGCCCGGAGGCGGAATCAGCCGCGCCGGCGGTGAGCGAGGCAGGTGCGGTGCAAGGTGCTAGCGTGGCGTCCGCCTTCCCGCTGGCCGAGCAGTTGGCCCGGGTGCCTGAGTCTGTCCGTATGCAGGCATGGGCCCAAGCACGGGATGGCGCTCCCCTGTTGTGGGTGCGCTATGTGCCGTCCGAAGAGTGCTTTTACCAGGGCGATGACCCGCTCCACCAGGCTAACCAAACCCCGGGCTGGCTGTGGACCGGCATGTCGGCCCGGGCTACCTGGCCCGCACTGGCCGAGTTAGATGCCTACCGGTGCATGCTCGATTTTGATGTGCTGGTGGCCGCTGATCGTGGCGAAGTCGATGCGCACTATCGCTATGTGCCGGACCAAGTGCACATCGTGGAGGTGCCTGCGCTGTGTTTGCTGATACCGCAAGGCGACTCCAACGGCGGGCCGGTGTATGAAGATTTTGTGGAAGACGCGCTCGCGCTGATCGATCACCAGGACCTGACAGGCTTTAAGCGCGCGGTGGACACCATGATCCAGCTGTCAAGCAGTAGCTTGTGGTTGTCGTCTGCGTTGCGGTGGATGCAGCTCTTGTTGACCGCCGCACAGCCTGATACCGCGGCGTTGCGCCGTCTGGTCTCAGCCGTCAACACCTTCGAGAACCCGGACTGGTCCGAGCCGGCGGCCGCACCGGTGGCACCCGCCAAACCCGTGGCGCCTGCGCAATCGCCGATTCACAACAATGTGCATGCGATGGCGCTGAAAAATGTGATCGATGTGCAGCGCGAGGTGCTGGCGCTACCCGACGATGCCGCGTGGCTACCCGGACGCATCAAGGCTGCCGTGGCATCCCTTAGCGGTTGCTTGAAAGCCTTTGGCCGGCAGAGCGAAGTGCCGGCACTGGAGGCCTTGGCGGCCACTGCACTGGCAACACTCACCGCCGCCCCCTTGGCCGCGTGGCTGGATCAGGCTTTTCCGGACGAGGCAGCAGTGGCCGACGTCCCTGTAGCTCCTATGGCCCCTGTAGCGGCAACACCCGCTGCGGTTGCTCCCGCTGTAAAGGTCGGCGCGCCAGATCCGGTGGCGCCGGCGCCAGTCGTAGCTGCCGTGGTCGCGCCTGCGATGGAGCCAGAGTCCGCAGAGCCCGAATTGCAAGAGGCGGATGTGCGGGTGGGGCGACGCCCTGATGAGGCCAGCCCGAAGAGCCTCAAGGTGGACCAGGTCAAGATTGATCGCCTGATGAACCTGATCGGCGAGATGGTGGTGGCTAAAAATGCTATGCCCTACTTGGCCAATCGCGCGGAAACCGTGTTTGGCGTGCGCGAGCTGGCCCGGGAAATCAAGGGGCAGTACGCCACGATCAACCGCATTTCGGAAGAAATGCAAGACGCCATCATGCAGATCCGCATGATGCCGGTGTCTTTTGTGTTCCAGCGCTTTCCGCGCCTGGTGCGGGACATCTCCCGCCGCTTGGGCAAGCAAGTGAACTTGGAGCTCGAGGGCCAAGAAACAGCGGCTGACAAAAATATCATCGAGTCTTTGGGTGATCCCTTGGTCCATATCGTGCGCAATAGCCTGGACCACGGCTTTGAAATGCCCGAGGTGCGCACCGCAGCAGGTAAGCCGGCGGCCGGCACCTTGCGTATTGCAGCCCGCCAGGAGGCTGACCGGGTGGTGATTGAAATCACCGATGACGGCAAAGGCATCGACGCCCAGGCCATCAAGCTCAAGGCTTACCAAAAAGGGCTGATCGACGAGGCCACGATGGATCGCATCAGCGACCAGGAGGCGGTCAACCTGGTGTTCATTCCCGGTTTCTCGACCAGCGAGGTGATCTCGGATTTGTCCGGCCGTGGCGTCGGTATGGACGTGGTGCGCACTGCCATCGAGCAGGTGCACGGCAATATCGTGTTGGAGAGCACCAAAGGGCAGGGCACCCGCATCCGTCTGTCGCTGCCGCTGTCGATGGCTGTGACGAATGTGATGACCGTGGAGTCGAACCAGCAGATGTTCGGTATTCCGATGGATGCTGTGGTCGAGACCGTGCGGGTACCGCGCGCTTCGGTGCGCACCATCAAGCAACGCAAGGCAACGCTGCTGCGGGGGCGGGTGGTCCCTTTGCGTGACCTGAACGCCGTATTGGGCCTTGCAGCACCGCCGGTGACCAACGACAGCGACGAATTTGCCGTGCTGGTCGTCCGCGTAGGTGACGAGTCGCTGGGGCTGGTGGTGGATGACTTCCACGAAACGGCCGACATCATCCTCAAGCCGCTTTCCGGGGTACTGAGCGGATTGCGGGCGTACTCAGGCTCCGCCTTGATGGGAGACGGCTCCGTCCTGATGGTGCTCAACACCAAGGAGATGCTCTGATGACTATCGAATACCGTGACACCGAGGTGGTGTTTGCTGAGATTGTCGGTGTGGAAGACGCCGAAGTGCTGTTGGCCTGGTTGCAAGAGCGCCGCCCGGTGCATGCCGATTTTTCTGCGTGCACACATATGCACCCTGCCAATATTCAAGTGCTGATGGCCGCCGGCGTGCAGGTGGCAGTTTGGCCTGTTGCTGCGCCACTGGAGAGTGCTTTGCGCAGCGTGTTTTCAGCTGGTTCGTAAGGAGAGAGTGATGGCAAAAACAATTTTGATCGTGGACGACTCGCTCACGATGACCATGAGTGTCAAAAGCAGTCTGGAGATGAATAGTTTTGTGGTGCAGACCGCCGCCGACGGTGTGCAGGCGCTGACCAAACTGAAGGGCGGGCTGAAGCCGGACCTGATCATCACCGACATCAATATGCCGAACATGGGGGGCTTGGAGTTGATCCGTCAGGTCAAAACCCTGCCGGGCTACCGTTTCATCCCCATCCTGACGCTCACCACCGAGAGTGACGCTAGCAAGCGCGATGAGGGCAAAAAACTGGGGGCCACCGGCTGGTTGGTCAAGCCGGTATCTGGCCCTGATCTGGTCCGCGTGGTCAAACAGGTCGTGCCCGGGGCCTGAGCCCGATTGCTCTTGCAGGAGACACCATGTTGCAAGCTTTTGAGATACCTTGGCTTCACCGCCTGTGGATGACTGGCCTCGTGTGGGGCAGTGTCAGTGCGGCCACGTACTGGCTGGCCCCCTGGGGGTTTGCCCACACTGCAACGGTTTTGGGTGGCGCTAAACATTGGGAGTATGGGGCCGTATCGTTGTTGGCTGTGGCCTTGGCCGGGGGCTTGAACTTGGCGGTGCACAGGGCATGGCAGTACGCCCGCAGTACCACCCGAGGCGTGGGAGCCCATAACCGTATGCCGCCCGATATGGCTGCTGCCGAGCTGCGCCATGTAGCGCCCTACCTGGAGGTTCTGGCCCAGCAGCTCGATGGCTCAGTCAGCGACACCGAAGAAGGCGTGATGAACGTCATCAAAATTGTGGACTCGGTGTACCAGGTCTCGGGCCAACAGCTGGAGCGCATCCAGGCGTCTGAAGCCAATGGGGCCGAGTTGTCAGAGGTGGTGCGGGAAAAGATCCAGGTCGACCAGCAACTGGGTGCGATTCTGGAAATGTTCGTCCAGGACCAGCAGCGCGACATTGAAACCAACCTCGGACGGCTCAAGCGTCTGCAAGAGGTGAAGGCCCTGACGCCCTTGGTGGATGTGATCTCCAATGTCGCACGGCAAACCAACTTCCTGGCTATCAACGCTGCCATCGAGGCTGCCCGTGCCGGCGAAAGCGGCCGTGGTTTTGCGGTGGTGGCAGCCGAAATACGGGTTCTATCCAACCGGACCGCCGAGGTTGCCGTGGATATTGCACGCCGTATCAGCTCAGCCACGGACGGGATTGATCAGGAGTTGGAAAGTGTGGAGAGCCACACAGACCGGCACTCCTCAGCCGGCAACATGCGCAAGGTGCTGGACGACATCAACGCGATGCAAGCGCGCTTTGCCGAGGGCTCAGCGAGTTTGCTGGAAATCGTCGAGGGTGTGCGCAGCGGCCATATGGAAATCGTGCACAAGCTCTCGGAGGCGCTGGGCCAAATCCAGTTCCATGACGTGATCCGTCAGCGTATCGAACAAGTGCAGGGCGCCATGCATGAACTCAACAGCCATTTGCAGAGCGTGGCCGATCAGATGCACGACAAGCCTTGGGACCGCGAGGGCATGGTGTCCCTCACCCAGCAGCTGGAGCAACAGGTTTCCCGCTATGTGATGGCCAGCCAGCACCTGGCGCACAAAACCGCCACCGGTGGCGAAGCGCAGGTCAGCAACGACGGTTTGCCCAAGATCGAGCTCTTCTAAATGCACAAAGCCCGCGTACTCGTGATCACCAACCGCAAAGGCGGTACCGGCAAGACCTCGATGGCGGTCAACCTGGCCAGTGAATATGCCGCTCGCGGCCGCCGGGTCTTGCTCATCGACCTCGATAGCCAGAGCCACTGCGCGATAGGCCTCGGGGTTCCACAAGTCCGGGGGGCCGCTTCCGCCCAGGGGTTCCTGGCGGGGCACAACACCATGCGAGAGGCGCTGCGGCCTTGTGCGGTGCCGGGCTTGGACCTGGTCCCGGCAGACCCCTTGTTTAACCACGGGGGCTCGGGGGATACCTCGAACGCGCTGGGTTTGGCGCTGGCAGCCGAGGGGTTGCTTGCGGACTACGACTTGATTGTGCTGGACACACCGCCTTCGCTGGATGGCTTGTTGCTCAACGCTTTGTGCGCTGCCGACCGGGTGTTGGTCCCCTTCGTGCCCCATTTTTTGTCGGGGGAAGGGGTCCGGCAGTTGGCGCGTGTGATTTTCCGGGTCGCCAGTCGCGGCATGAACGACAACTTGAAAGTGCTGGGTTTTGTGCCGGTGATGCTCGATGCGCGCATTGGCTTGCACCGCGAGGTCTGCGAGGACTTGGGCCAGCAATTCGGGCGAAACCGGCTGCTGCCCGGCATCCGGGTGGATATCCGGGTGGCCGAGGCGTTCGGCCGTGGCAAGCCGGTGCGGCAGCATGCCGCGCACAGCCGGGCAGCTCAAGACTATGCCGTTGTGGCCGATGCGATTGAGCGTTTGTGGATTTCCGTTTAATTTTGTTTGTTTTTCATTTATGGGTTAAATTTAATTTTTTTTTAAATGCTTTTCTGCGTAATAATGATTTAATTGAATTTATTTCCCATTTATTCTGATGTTTGTGCAAATTGCGTGTAGGTCATGAAAAATGCAACCGGAGAAAGTTGATATGAACGCTGAACGCGACGTTTTAACCACCCAACAAGCAGCCAAGTTGTTGGGGCTCTCCACCACCTCTGTGCAAAAAATGGTGATCAACGGGGAGTTGGATGCCTGGATCACACCCGGAGGGCATCGCCGGATATTCCGCAGCAGCGTGGAGCAACTGCTCAACGCGCGCAATGTCGGCCTAGCCGGAGTAACCAGTGCGCGGCCCTTGCGGATCCTGCTCGTCGAGGATGACGCGGTGCAAATCGCGTTCTTTAAAGCGCTGCTGGCGCGCATTGGGCATATGGTCCAGCTGACGATAGTCAACGAGGCCAACCAGGCGCTGACCCATGTGCGCGCCATGATTCCTGACCTGGAGGTCACCGATCTGGTGATGGAGCCGATGGACGGCTTTACCCTGATCCAAACCTTGGCCCAGGAGTCGGACCTGAAGGGGCTCAACATCATCGCGCTGTCTGCCATGTCGCCGCAGGAGATGGAGGGGGACACCCGGCTCCCCCAGCAGGTGGTGCGCTACCAAAAACCCTTGAGCGCGGATCGGTTGTGCGGCTATCTGGATGCCCTCACGGTGCATTTGCTCGGACGTACAGCGGTGGATAGTCGTTAGTTGCTATAAAAATAAGAGCATAGCGCGCAATAAATACCGAGCCGGCAGTCATTTATGATGAAAAACTACCATCTGCAGTGTGGCGCCGAGTCGGGGGCGATGTGGATCGACCCGGACGCTTTGTTGTGCGCACAGCCGGAGGTGCACGCAGAGGCCGACAGCCTGCGCCGCCAACTGCAGGAGATGCAAAGCGTTCTGGAGGGCTCGGACGATGCGGTTTTCATCTGGCACCCGAATGCAGAGCCCAAACCACTGAACGCACGTGCCACCCGGTGGTGGGAGCAGGCAGACATGGCAGAGCGCGCCGGCCTGACGGCATGGGTCATGGACCTGCCGCATACGCCGGGTAGCGTAGCCGAAAGCTGCATGGAGTGGATTGCCGGCGGCCGCAAGGTGCTACAGGCACGTTGCGTAGCGCAGGACAGTGGCACAGCAAGCGGGCACCGGCTCTATCTGCGCGACGTGACCGAGGCCCACGATATTGACCGGATGAAGTCCGAGTTTCTCTCGGCAGCCGCCCATGAGTTGCGCACACCCTTGGCCAGCATTTTCGGTTTCACCGAATTGATGCTGGTCCGACAGCTTCACCCCGACAAACAACACGAGCTACTGGGCACGATTCACCGGCAGTCCCGTTCGTTGATCGACCTGATTAATGAGTTGCTCGACCTGTCGCGCATCGAGGCCCGGCGGGGTAAAGACCTGCGGATCGCCTCCTGCAGTGTGGCTGCACTGGTCGACGGAACCCTTGCCGGCTGGCACTACAAGGCGGATCTGCATGCCCTGGTGTGCGAGCTTCCGCACGGCGGCTGCGTGGTGCAGGCCGACCTTGAAAAGACCCGCCAGGCGCTACTGAATGTGCTATCCAATGCCGTGAAATATTCCCCCCAAGGTGGTCGCGTGCTCTTGGATTCCTGCCTGCGCCGCGTGGGCGAGCAGCAGCAAGTGGGCGTGCGCGTCACCGACCAGGGCATCGGTATGACGGCCGCGCAATCCGCACGGGCCTTTGAGCGGTTTTACCGCGCCCACCCGCTGGGGGACATTCCGGGTACCGGCTTGGGTTTGAGCCTCGTCAAAGAAATCATGCAACTCCAAGGCGGTGATGCCGAGTTGGACAGCGTAGAGGGCGTGGGCACCGAAGTCACTTTGTGGCTGCCCTTGCAAGAAACCTCCGGAATGCACTGAACGCCATGCGCAAGATCGACAGCAACAGCGAACTCATGACCACCCGCGAGGTAGGCGAGGTGCTGGGCGTGGCGGTGCGCACGGTGCAGCTGTGGGTGGAGTCGGGCGTATTGCCTGCATGGCGCACAGCCGGCGGGCACCGCCGTATTGCCCGCAGTGCGGTCGAGCGCTTGACCCGTGAGCGCTCAGACATGCTGGTTCCTGTAGTGCATGGTAAAGCTGCTGCTGGCGACCGCCCATTGCGGCTGTTGGTGGTGGAAGACGATGCCGACCTGCGACAGCTCTTCTCCATGGTGGTGGAGGGCTGGTCCTTCCCGGTAGAGCTCAGCACCGCGAGTGACGGATTTCAGGGCCTGGTTCGCATCGGGCAATGGATGCCAGACATGGTGGTCACTGACCTCAACATGCCGGGTATGAATGGTTTTGAAATGGTGCGCTCCCTGCGCGCCGGTGGCGTCAATTTCGCGGGCCTCCAGGTGATAGCGGTTACGGCCTTAAGCCCGGGTGACGTGGCGGACCGCGGTGGCCTGCCCGAGGGCACGGCGCTGTTTCAAAAGCCGGTCGATTTTGCGGCGATCGAACTGCTCGCCCGCAACCGGCAGCTTGCCCTCTAAGCGCTTACAGGTCCACCGCCAAAGGGATCCACAGGCTCGCCGTTGTTCCGTGTCCCAACGCGCTTTGCAACACGGCGCGGCCTTTGTGCAGCTCGGCGATTTCTTTGACCAAGCTGAGTCCCAGCCCGGTGCCCGGGATGTTGCCTGAGGCATCGGCCCGGTAGAAGCGCTCAAAAGCCCGCTCCAGCTGGTCCGGGCTCATGCCGATGCCCTGGTCGCGCACGTTGATGACTGCGTACTCCACGCCCTGTGCCACTTCGGTGCGCACGTCGAGGGTGACATCGCCGCCTTGGGGTGAGTATTTGAATGCATTGGCTAACAAATTGGTCAGGGCCTGCTGCATCTTTTCCGGGTCCATCAACACTTGCAGCGCCGGCAGGGGCGCCAGCAGGACGGGGCGATCCGTGTCCTTGAGCATCAGCCCCTGAATACAGCCTTGCACCATTTCGGCCAGCGGATGGGGCGTGATTTGCATGTCCAAGCCGCCGCGCGATTCGATACGGGCTAGGTCCAGCAGCTCGTTGAGCATTTTGACCAGCAGGCCCGATTGCTTGTGGATGGTGCGCAGCATGTCGCTCTGGCGCTCTTCATTGAACTTGCGCCGGGTCAGCAACTCGGAGAAGCCAAAAATGCTGACCATCGGTGTCCGCAACTCGTGTGCGGCAGCGGTTAAAAACTCGCTCTTCATGCGGTCCACCTCATCTTCATGGGTGACATCGCGGAAGTAGAGAATCGTTTCACGGCGCCCGGCCTCGTTACGGCGGGAGCGGGCTTGCACGACGCGCCGCTGAGGGCGTGCGAGTTGGAGTTTTTCTTCCCACGACGCATCGGGTTGGTCGCCCCGCATGGCGGGCAATGGCTTGTTCTCGTCACACAAGGCCAGCAGTTGATGCTCGAACTGCGAAAGGCTGACAGGTGCAGAGCCATGCTTGCCCAAGCCGGTCATGCGCTCGAACGCCGGGTTGGCAAACACCAACTGATCTTGCGCATCAAACATCACAAAACCATCCGGGCTCAGGCTGAAGATCGCATCCAGCTGGGCGCGACGTTCGGCCATCGCTTCTTCGGCCCGCACACGGGCTGTGATGTCAGACACGATGCCGACAAAATGCGTCAAGGTGCCTTTGTCCGACATCACTGGGGACAGGGACACTTCGGCAATCTGGATCTCGCCGTTTTCGAGCTCGCGGTGGATGGTGACGTTCGCATTGCGGTGTTCGCGCACTGCCGCGGTGAGTTCCCGCACGCCCGGATCATCTGCATTCTTGCCACGCAACAGTGCCAGGCTCTCGCCCAGAATATCCCAGCGTGGCAAGTCCACGAATTTCTGGAATGCATTGTTGATGTACACAATCGGCTGGTGTTCCATCTTGCCGTTGGTAATGAAGACAGCGTTGTGGCTACTAGCCAATGCGCGCTCATACAGCTCGGAGGTCTCTTGCGCTGCGCGCTCATCGGTCAAGTCCCGCACGATGCAGGCATAGCGCAGGGTCTTGTCGTTTTTGACTTCGCCGAGGCAAATTTCTACCGGGAAGGGCGTGCCGTCCGCCCGGGTTCCCGTGAAGTCATGGCGGGTCACGCGGCTGATGCTCAGCACATGCTCCATGCCTTGGCCGAACATCTCATGCAGCGCATCCTCATTCAGGCCGGGCACACAACACTCGATAGAACTACCCAGAATCTCTTCCTCCGAGCGGCCGAAAATACTGGTCGCTGCCGGGTTGGTGGTGGTGACTCTCCCATATTCGTCCAGCCCGATGATGGCCTCTGCCGCAGTGTTCACAATTGCCTGTACCCGATTGACCTGTGCTGCCATACCGCGGCTGGCCTGGTTGACGGCGGATTGCAACTGGCTGACCTCGACGCTGGAACGCTCGAGTGCGATTTCTTCCCCCATGCGCAGAGGAATCTGGGCTGCAAACTCGGTGAGCTCGCGCACCGGTGCCAGTGCCCGCGCGATGATCACTCGTAGGCAAAGCATCACCAAGCCCATCAAGCCCAAAGCCACCCACACCGATTGCAGCCACAGGCGTTGCAGTTCCTGGGTGCGCTCGTGCAAGCTGTAGTCCACCCGCACCCACACGTTGTTGAAGGCGTTGTCTTTGTCGACCTGCTGCCAAGCGGTGTAGTAGTCGCCTGCCGGGCCGCTAGGGGGCAGTGATTGGGTGAGCTGCGCGCCGGTTAATGGATTACCGGTTTTGACCTGTACGCCTTCCGGCGAGCGCGTGGTTTCCAGCAGGTTGACACCGTCAGGGCGGTACACGCTGATGCGCTCAATGCCGGGTAGTTGGATTGCATCAATCGCGTTGGCCTGCAAGTTTTGCTGCCGGTCCGTCACCAGCGCTGCCGAGCTGCTGCTGGCCACCATACGGGCCACCGACGTGGCATGGGTGTGGGCAAGTCGCAGTGTTTCAGCGCTGATGCGTTGGTAGGCATACACGCCATACAGTGCTGACAGAATCAGCATGACGGCGAATGTGCCACCCATGATCAGGCTGCCGATCCGGTAGGGCGGGGCCCACCGGCGGCTGATGAACGAGAGGCCTTGCAGGGATTGCATAGCAGCAGCGGGTGAGGTTCAGGGGACCAAGCGGTCGACGGTATCCAGTAGCTCGATCGGGCTGAAGGGCTTGACCAGATAGGCGTCGCAGCCGGCCTCATGACCACGCTCCACATCGGCCTTTTGGCCTCTGGCGGTCAGCAAGATCACCTTGGTCATGGAGCCCAGCATCGGGTCTGCCTTGACCTTCTCGCAGACTTGGTAGCCGTCTAGCGAGCCCGGCATCATCACGTCGAGCAAGATGAGCTGGGGCCGCAACTTTTGCGCAACGAGCCAGGCGTCTTCCCCGTTGTCGGCCTCGTGGAGGTCAAAATCTTCACATTCCATGGTCATCATGATCAGCTTGCGGATGTCCGGCTGGTCGTCAACGATGAGTGCTTTGCGTTTCATGATGCGTCTTCCTTCTTGCGACGTTGCATTAACTGGGCCAGATCCGCGGCGTAACGTTGGGCCTGTTCCATATCCAAATTGGCTTGGCCGCGCTGTGGCGCGCCGGTGGGAAATTCAATCATCACGCGGGTGTCTTCACCGTCCACGATGGACATCCGCATGTTGCCGCCATGCAAACCGATGATGCGGTTTACCAAAGGCAAACCCAGCCGACCGTTTGCTTGGTTGGGGCTGCGAGCAGCGAACAAATCGCGCGTTTCAATACCTTTGTCTTCCGGGGCCACGGCCCCTTGGTTCCGCACACTCACCAAGATATGTTCGCCGGTCAGCGTGTAACTGATTTGCACCGCACAGTCCACGCCGCCTTTGACTTCGCGGCGTGAGTGCGTGAGTGCGTTGTCAAAACACTCGGTCAAAGCGCGCTTAATCAGACGGGCATTGCCGTAAATGGGGGGAAGCGTGTTGTTGGGCGGACGGACTTCGAACCGCACTTTTGATTGCACGGCTTTCGGGCGGAGGTCCTCCAGGGTTTGGGTGACCAGGGCGCCTAAGTCCATGCGATCGTCCATTTGCATCGCCTCTTCGCCAAAGACTGCCAGCAAGTCCGCCAGCCGGCGCAGCCGCTCTTTGAGCTCGTCTGCTGCCATTTCGATGCGGTTGCCAGCTTCGCTCTCGGGCAGGGATCCCAACATGCTGGTCAGCTTGCGCATGGGGGGGCCGACTTCGTCTTGCAGCAGTTCAATGATCTGTTCAAGGCCCATACGGCTCTGGATGCCCGGGCCGGCCGTCGTCGACTCTTTTTCTTCAGGCAAGGCGACAAACGCGATGTCCAAGCCAGAAGGGCCGGCCATGAACATGCCTTTGAGTTTTTTACCGTCTGCGACCCCCACCTCGGCAGGGTAGGGAAGTTTGACCTTGCCTAGAGCTATGGCTTGCGCCAGGTTCTTGATCACGATCCGGCCGCTCATGGCCTCGACCGGCTTATCCGGGTGGAGGCGTGCAGCGCGGTTGGCGTAGGTCGCAACTCCGTTGACACCGAAGGTGATCAACGCAGTGGGCATTGCGTCGAAGAGCGCATGAACCGAAGGTTTATGGAAGTTGGTTGCCATGGTGTGGTTTCCAAAAAAGCGTCTTGTTTTTTGTCAATGTATCAAATTTATCAAAAAAATCAAGAAAAACATTCGTTGTTAATTTTTTTGATGATTCGATGTGCCGAGTCTAAGGTGTTGATTTTGATTGAATTGAATACTTACAACAAATAAAAGATATTTGGCGTATTATTGGGGTGATGTGATTTCAAGGAGTGATTTCATGCGTTGCGTGATGCCCTGTGTTGTGGAGTTTTCAGCGGAGTCGGCTGCAGGTCAAATCATTTCTTCCATCTTGGCGGGTGCTGCACCAACGCGCAAGCTCACAGCAACGGGCGGTGCGTCGCCTGGCGGTTTGCAGGGCCGCGAGCTCTTTTAGAAAAACCGTATGTTGCACCTGACCCCCACATTCTTACGACGGTTGCTGCTCTGGCTGGCGACCGTGGTGTGCGTGTCGATCGTGGGGGTACTCATGCAGCAGGCCTATGCCGAGTTGCGTGAAGCGCAGCGCAAGCAAGCTGCATTCATTCAAGCGTCCTCTTATTCCGCCTATCAGCTGGAGCGGGAATACCTCCAACTCTTGCAACAACTCGACGCCAGCATTCACAGCGGCAAGGCCTTGGATCTTGCGCAGTTGAGAGGCGTGTTGAACAGCTTGCGCGCTCAGCACCAAGGGGTGAGGACCGCCACAGTAGCTGCGAATCTGCGGCAAACCGATGAGTTCAAGCGCGTGGATACCTTGTTGGCGTCGCTGCTCCCGCGACTTGAGGCCACATTTGCGCAAACGGCCGATTCGCCTATCGATCAGGCGGCCTCGTGGTTGGAGTTGCAAAACATGGCCCCGGCCATGAGTGCCATGACCTTACGGGCATCGACCCTGATGACCGAAGAGCAGCAGGGCTTGCTGAATCACCAGGTCGAGGACGCGTTGGCCAAACTGGGCTGGATGGGCGCTTTGATGGTTTTGCTCTTGGCCTCATCCTTCGCGATCGGTGCACGCCAAACGCAAGTCGAGCGGGAGCGCATGCGACAAGAGCTTGAGCACGAACGCATGCTGGAGGCCCACGCCAAGGCTGATGCGGCCAACGCCGGTAAAACCCAGTTCCTAGCCAATATGAGCCACGAATTGCGCACGCCTCTGAACGGCATGCTGGGAATGTTGAGCCTGCTCGAAGCCACACCGGTGAACGCACAGCAGGACGACTACATTCAAACAGCGAATCGCTCAGCCAAGCATTTGCTGAGCCTGCTCAACGACATTCTGGACGCCTCGGCCCTCGAGGCCGGCAAGATGACGCTCAAACCCGAGAGCACCTTTCTTCCAGCGCTGGTGACAGATGTCCATGCACTTATGCGCCCGGTCGCGCTCGAAAAGCGATTGGTACTCAATGTCCGCCAGGACCCGGCGCTGCCGCGCTGGGTGATGGCTGACGGCACCCGGGTCAAGCAAATCATGCTTAACCTGGTGTCGAACGCGCTCAAGTTCAGTGAGCAAGGCACCGTGCTGCTCGAAGTGTGGCCCCTACAGCCTGAGCCGGATGCGCCGGATACCGCGGCACGGATCGGAATCCGTGTGACGGACGAGGGCATGGGCATGTCGGCCGCCGTGCTGGCAAAGTTGTTTCAGCGCTTTGAGCAAGGCGACGCCAGCAGTGTGCGGCGCCACGGCGGTAGCGGACTGGGGCTCGAGATTTCGCGTAACCTCGCGCGTCGCATGGACGGCGACATTGAGGCCAGCAGCGTCGAAGGCAAAGGCAGTGTTTTTACCGCAACCCTGTGCCTGCCCCTGAGCACTCCGCCCACTGAGCAAACCTCAGATTCCATGGTCGCACGGCGCGAAGCGGGCAGCCCCGGCTTGAGTCTGGTGGTCGCGGAAGACAACGCCATCAACCGCAAATACATGGAGGCCTTGTTGCGCAATATGGGCCACACCGTCCGGTTTGCAGAGCATGGCGGCCTGGCGATTGAAGAGGTGCAAAAAGAGTTGCCGGACTTGGTGTTGATGGATCTCCACATGCCCGAGGTCGATGGTTTACAGGCCACCGAGGCGATTCGCCGCCTCCCGGCACCGGTTGGCAGTCTGCCCATCATTGCGCTGACGGCGGATGTGTTTGAAGAGTCCAAAGACCGGGTGCACGCCGCCGGTATGGATGGCTTTTTGTCCAAACCCGTCAATGTGCATGAGCTCGAAAAAATGCTGGTGCGCAAGTTTGGTTTGCGTGGAGCGTCGCAAGCGGCACCCGTAGCGCTAGCGCCCGCCAAGGTGGCTGCCCCGACCCCAGAAGCACCCCCGGCCCGGCAGCCGCGGCGCCGCTTCCGCCCCGGCGATGTCGCCGAGCACTTGAACATGGCCATGATCGGGGACTTGTGTGTTGGTGTGACGTTGCAGGGCTACCAGTCTTTGCTGGATGGCGCGATGCGCACAGACGCGCACTGCTACGCCGAGGTATTGGCCGCCCTAGAGGCAGGGGAGACCGACAAACTCCTGGAGCTGGGCCACTCATTCAAAGGGGTGGCGGCGAGCTTGGGTCTGGCGGCCTTGTCGCGCATGGCGCTCACGATTGAAAAACAAGGCCACAGCTTTTCTGCCGATGAGTGTTACCGGCAGGCCGAGAGCCTGCGTGAATGCTGGAACACCACCTATGCGATTTGTGCCCGCATGGGGCTGATTGTTTCGTCCTGAAAGTGCGGTCCCGGTGAGTACAGTTCCTTCAGGCGCGCGCGCCCCTACGATTCTGGTGGTAGATGACAGCTTGGCTGTGCGCCAGCTCACCGTCAGTGTGCTGCGTCGCCAGGGCTATGACGTGCTCGAGGCCGGAGACGGTCGCGAAGGTTTAGATACCGCCTTGCGCGAGCAACCTGATGTGATCTTGTGCGACATCCATATGCCGATTCTGGATGGCTGGGACGTGGTGCGCGAGGCGCGCTCCAGTGAGGCACTGGGTACGACCCCGATTTTGATGCTCACCTCGGACAACGACCGGGTCAGTGTGCGCCGAGCCATGGCTGCTGGTGCGGACGACTATCTGACCAAGCCTTGGACACAAAACGAACTGATTTCTGCCGTCGTCTTGCTGCTCGAAAAAGCCAGTCGGCACAGAGCCGATGCAGAGCGGGCCCAAGAGCAGCTGCGCTCTGCGGTGTTAGCCACCATTCCCCATGAGCTACGCACTCCCATGGTCAGCATCCTGGGCGCGACCGAGCTGTTGCTCACGCGGCGTGAGCGCTACACGCCCGAACGGGTGCAGGGCATGCTGGAGGATGTGCACCGCAGTGCCTTGGCATTGGGGCGAACCATCAGTCGCATGATGGACTGGGCCGAGCTTAGTGCCGCGCAGGCCCACCGCGAAACCCGCTCCATGGCCTACCGTCTGGATGTGGCACAGGCTATGCCTGAGGTTTTGGGCAGCACCGCTTTTGCGAAAGAGGTGCAGGCGGTTCTGAAAGTGCCGCAAGAGACGGTGTCAGGCGTGTTTGCCGGCCATCCGGTGCAGGTCCGTGTGGAGCCGTGCCATTTGCAGTGCTGGAGCCCCGATTTCCACAAAATCATGACCGAATTGCTGGTCAATGCCCTGCGCTTCTCGAAGCCGGGCCGGCCGGTGGGCGTGACCGGCAAGGCCTTGCCGCACGGCAGGTACCAACTCGAAATCGCCAATCTCGGCGTGGCCATGCCGGAAAAGTTCATTTCACAAATTGGTGCCCTGTCTCAGGCGGATCGTGAGGTGCATGAGCAGCAAGGCATGGGGTTGGGCCTGGCTATTGGCCAGCTCGCAGCGCGGCGCAATGGCGCAACACTGCATGTCACCCGCTTCGACGGTTTGCCCACGGTGGTACGCCTGACGTTTATGCAACACAGCGCCGAGCCCGAGCAAAGCGCCCTGCTGTAGCAGGGCTGTCGGCTCGGGGGTCAGCCCTGGTGCTCTGCGTGGTAACGCATCACGCGTTCTACTTCGTTCTTCGAGCCCAGCACCACGCTCACGCGCTGGTGCAACTGGGTGGGCTGGATGTCCAGAATACGCTCGGTACCCGTGGACGCCGCGCCGCCAGCCTGCTCAATCAGCCAGCCCATGGGGTTGGCTTCGTACATCAGGCGCAGCTTGCCCGGCTTGCCGGGTTCGCGCTTGTCCCAGGGGTACATGAAGATGCCGCCACGCGTCAAAATGCGGTGCACATCGGCCACCATGCTGGCAATCCAGCGCATGTTGAAGTCTTTGCCGCGCGGGCCGTCCTTGCCTTCCAGGCATTCGTCGATGTAGCGCTTCACCGGCGCCGCCCAGTGGCGCATGTTGCTCATATTGACGGCGAATTCTTGGGTGTCTTCTGGCACGCGCACGTTTTCCTGGGTCAGCACAAACGAGCCTTGCTCGCGGTCCAGGGTGAACATGGCCACGCCATCGCCTACCGTCAGCACCAGCGTGGTCTGGGGGCCGTAAATGCAATAGCCCGCAGCCACTTGGCGGTGGCCGGCTTGCAAGAAGTCCTGCTCGCTCACAGTAGGGCCTTCCGGGTCTTTGACCAGCACACTGAAGATGGTGCCGATGCTCACGTTCACATCGATGTTGCTCGAGCCATCCAGTGGGTCGAACATCAGCAGATATTCGCCTTGCGGGTAGCGGTTGGGCACGGTGTAGATGCCTTCCATTTCCTCGCTGGCCATGGCCGCCAGGTGTCCGCCCCATTCGTTGGCTTCGATCAGCACTTCGTTGGCAATGATGTCGAGCTTCTTCTGGATTTCGCCCTGCACATTTTCACTCTCGGCAGCGCCCAGTACGCCACCCAAGGCGCCCTTGGTCACCGCCAGGCTGATGCTCTTGCAAGCGCGTGCCACCACCTTCAGCAGCAAGCGCAGTTGGGGCGGAATCGTGCCGCCTCCGCCGGCGTCCTGGCTGCCTCGCTGTTTTTCGATGAGGTAGCGCGTGAGCGAAATGCGTTGTGTCATGTGGAGTCCCTAAGTTTTTGAAAATCAGTCAGCTAGCGCGCGGTCTACGACTTCACGCACATCGTTGCTCAAGTCGGTCTTGGCGGCCACGCGAGCCAGCGCTTCGCGCGCTGCGCTGCGGTAGGGTTCGGCCAGCTTTTTCCAGCGGTCCAGCGCGCGCGCCAAGCGGGCGGCGACTTGCGGGTTGATGGCGTCTAGCTCGATCACACGGTCGGCCCAGAACACGTAGCCGGCCGCATCCGCACGGTGGAAGCCGCCGGGGTTGGCACTGCAAAAGCTGAAAATCACGCTGCGCGCGCGGTTGGGGTTTTTGAGGTTGAAGTCGGGGTGGGCCATCAGCTGGCGCACAGCCGGCAGCACCTGACCACCGCGGTCGCTCGTGCCGGCCTGCAGGGCAAACCATTTGTCGAGCACCAGTGCTTCGTCCTTGAACAGGGCGTGGAAGCGGGCCAGGGCTTGGCCCGCCAGCGCGTGCCCGCTATTGACCAGGGCTTGCAGGGCGTTGAAGCGGTCGGTCATATTGCCAGCGTCTTTGAAACGCTGCAGCGTCTTGCCGGGCCAGACACTGTCGCCGTTCTGGGTCGCCGCGAGGCACAAGAAATTGAGAGCCATGCCGGCCAGAGCGCGGCGGCCGCTGGAGACGGGGTCGGGGCGGTAGCCGCCGTTGTTTTCGTGCACCGCAAAGGCCCATTCCCAATCGGCGTGCAGGGCGGTGGCCAATTGCAGGCGCATGGCTTCGCGCACCGCATGGATGCGCTGCGGATCCACCACATCCAGCTGCTCGGCGATATAGGTCTCGGACGGCAGTGTCAGCACCAGTTCCTTAAACGCAGCATCCAGCGTGGGGTGGCGCAGCACCGCGCGCATGGCGGCAATATAGGCATCATTCAGGGGGTTGGCGCCCGTGGAATCTGCGGGAGTAGCTATGGAATTGATAGCGCTGCGCAGGGCCAGGCGTTGACCGGCTTCCCAGCGGTTGAAGGCATCGGTGTCGTTCGCCAGCAGGGCGAGCAATTGCGCATCGCTGTAGTCAAAGTCCAGCACCACCGGTGCGGAGAAGCCGCGCAGGACCGAGGGCACGGGCGCTTCCGCCACGTTCTGGAAGGTGATGCTCTGGTGGGCTTCGGTCAGCACCAGCAAGTGGCTGCCACCCACGGCTTGGCCGTCCACGGAGAGCGGCAAGGCGGCTCCGCTCGCGCCGCCGATCAGGCCGAGGCTCACCGGAATCACAAACGGCTCTTTCACCGGCTGGCCGGGCGTGGCGGCGCAGCTCTGGCTGAAATGCAGGGTGTAAGTCTGGGCTGCTGCGTCGTACTCGCCGCGGGCCGCCACGCGTGGGGTGCCTGCCTGGCTGTACCAGCGCTTGAACTGGGGCAGCAGGGCAGCCAGGGCTGAGCCGGGGTTGGCGTCGGCAATCGCTTGGGCGAAGTCGTCACAGGTGACCGCCTGGCCGTCAAAGCGCTCAAAGTACAGCGTCATGCCCTTGGCGAAACCGGCCCGGCTGGTGAGCGTTTGCATCATGCGCACCAGCTCGGCACCTTTTTCGTAAATGGTGACGGTGTAGAAATTGTTGATTTCCAGGTAGCTGTCAGGCCGCACCGGGTGGGCCATGGGGCCCGCATCCTCGGGAAACTGGGCGGTGCGCAGCACGCGCACGTCTTCAATGCGCTTCACGGCGCGGGCCGATGGCTCAGCACACAGGTCCTGGCTGAATTCCTGGTCGCGGAACACGGTCAGGCCTTCTTTGAGGCTCAGTTGGAACCAGTCGCGGCAGGTGATGCGGTTGCCGGTCCAGTTGTGGAAGTACTCGTGCCCGACCACACTCTCGATGTTGGCGTAGTCCACATCGGTGGCGGTAGCCTGATTCGCCAACACGTATTTGGTGTTGAAGATGTTCAGGCCCTTGTTCTCCATGGCACCCATGTTGAAGTCGGAAGTCGCCACGATCATGAAGCGCTCCAGATCCAGTGGCAGGCCGAAGCGGGCTTCGTCCCAAGCCACGCTGGCCATCAGGCTGTTCATCGCGTGCTCGGTCTTGTCGAGGTCGCCAGGGCGCACAAACACTTGCAGCAGGTGGTCTTTGCCTGCGCGGCTGGTGATGCGCTGTTCGCGTGCCACCAGCTGGCCGGCCACTAGGGCAAACAGATACGAAGGCTTTTTGTGCGGGTCGAACCACTTGGCGAAGTGGCGGCCGTCTTCTATGTCACCGCTGTCGACCAGGTTGCCATTGGAGAGCAGCACCGGGAACTTGGCCTTGTCGGCACGCAAGGTCACGGTGTACATGGCCATCACATCCGGGCGGTCCAGGAAGTAGGTGATGCGGCGAAAGCCCTCCGCTTCACACTGGGTGAAGAAGGAGTCGTTACTCACATACAAGCCCATGAGCTTGGTGTTTTTCACCGGCACGCAGGTGGTGAAAATCTCCAGCGCAAAAGGCTCGGTGCCTTCGGGCAGATTTTCCAGCACCAGCTGGTTGCCGTCCATCTTGAAGCTGGTGCCCTGGCCGTTGACCAGCACACGGGCGAGGTTCAGTTCCTCGCCATCCAGACGCAGCGGCTGGGCCTGCACGTCGGGGTTGCGGCGCAGGGTCATCTTGTTGAGCACCCGCGTTTTGGAAGGGTCCAGGTCAAAGCTGAGGTCGACGGTATCGATCCAGAATGCAGGGGCGGTGTAGTCGCCGCGGTGGATCACGGCGGCAGGGCCCGAGGCCTCACGAAGATACGACATGGTGTGTCTCCAAAAAACGGGATGCGATCAAAGCGTGGTAATCGGGAACGACGGCCAGCACGTGCGGGCCCGTCAGTTCATCAGGGTGGTGGCTGCTGGCAATGCCCACGGCGCGCATGCCAGCGCGGCGGGCGGCTTCGATGCCCAGTGGCGCGTCTTCAAACACGATGCAGCGCGCAGGCTCCACATTCATGCGGCGCGCTGCTTCTAAAAAGATAGCGGGATCCGGTTTGCCGGGCAGTCCTTCATCGCCACCCACGGTGGTCAGCGGCGACACTGCCATTCGCAGATGCTGGTAGGCAAACGCTTGGTTCTGGCGGTCACCCGCGGTTCCCACACCCAGTTTCAGACCTCGGGCGTGGGCGTGGTCGAAAAAGGCCTTGAAGCCTGCGACCTCCGCAAAAATCGGGGAAAACATCTCGCGGTACACCGCTTCTTTGACATGGACATGCGCCATGGCCTCGTCTTCGCCCATGTCGGGCCGACCAAACAGAATGCGCATGCATTCAATGCCGGTACGGCCGGTGGTCCGACGCATGACGTCGCTGATGTCGACCTCCAGGCCCTGGCGCTGTGCGAACTCCGCCCAACTGCGTTTGTGCGAGGGCATGGAGTCGATCATGGTGCCGTCCATGTCAAAAATAAGCGCGTGCACCATGGATCAGATCCCTTGTTTCAACGAAGCCTGGATGAACACATCCAGATCACCATCGAGCACCTTCTGAGTGGCAGACACTTCGACGTTGGTGCGCAAGTCCTTGATACGGCTGTTGTCCAGCACGTAAGAGCGGATTTGGTGGCCCCAGCCCACATCGGTCTTGGTGTCTTCCAGCTTTTGCTGGGCTTCTTGCTGCTTGCGCAACTCAAAGTCATACAAGCGGCTGCGCAGACGCTTCCACGCCACATCACGGTTGCTGTGCTGGCTGCGACCGTCCTGGCACTGCACCACGATACCGGTGGGGATGTGGGTCAAACGCACCGCAGAGTCAGTCTTGTTGATGTGCTGACCACCGGCGCCGGATGCGCGGAAGGTGTCGGTGCGCACGTCGCTCGGGTTGATTTCGATTTCGATCGAGTCATCAATTTCCGGGTACACAAACACCGAAGCAAACGAGGTGTGGCGGCCGCCCGAGCTGTCGAACGGCGATTTGCGCACCAAGCGGTGCACACCAGTTTCGGTACGCAGGTGGCCAAAAGCGTATTCACCTTCGATCTTGATGGTGGCGCCCTTGATGCCGGCGGTATCGCCGTCGGTGATGTCTTCTACGGTGGCGGTGAAGCCTTTGCGTTCGGCGTACTTCAGGTACTGACGCAGCAACATGCTCGCCCAGTCGCAGGCCTCGGTGCCGCCCGCACCCGCCTGGATGTCCAGGAAGCAGGGCAGGGGGTCTGCCGGGTTGTTGAACATGCGGCGGAACTCCAAGCCTTCGATGATTTCTGCCAGCTTGGTGGTCTCGGCTTCGATGGTGAGCAGGCCGGCCTCATCGCCGTCCTCTTTGCTCATCTCGAAAAGTTCGGTGTTGTCGGAGAGGTTACCGCTCAAATCATCCAGCGTGACCACCACGCCGTCGAGCAACTTCTTCTCTTTGCCCAGCTCCTGGGCTTTTTTGGGGTCGTTCCAGACCGCAGGGTCTTCTAGCGAGGCGTTGACCGTGCGCAGGCGTTCAGCTTTGGCATCGTAGTCAAAGATACCCCCTGAGTTCCTGGGTCCTGCTGGTCAGGTCTGCCAGGGTGGTGCCGATGAGGTTGATGCGTTCTGCTTCCATGATGCGGGTCCTGCTTACGTTATGTGTACTTAACCCGCTATTTTAGTTGCCATCACCCCTTGGGAGTTTCGCTGGCAAAGGTGACCACGTGGTCCACCTCAGGGCGGATGCCGATCCACTCGCCGATCCGGTGGTCATGGTGGCTCGGCACATGGGCCATGACCGTCTCGCCAGTGCGCAATTCGAGGGTGTAGAGGAACTCGTTACCGCGGAACGCCTTGTTCACAATCCGGGCCTGCACTTCGGCGGCATCGTCGTGCACGATGTCGTCCGCCCGCAGCAGGATGTCGCAAGGGCCGAGGCTCAAGCGGTCTTGCTCGTGCTGATGGATACCGTGCAGTTCGCCCAGAGGGGTCACCACATGCTTGTGGGTTACACCGTCTTCGTCGTGCAGCTCCACACGGGCCGGGGTAAACACACCATGGCCGATGAAGTCGGCCACAAAGCGGGTGGCGGGCCGGTGGTAGAGGGTGTAGGCGTCGGCCCACTGGTGCAGGCGACCTTGGTGCATCACCCCGATCAGGTCGCCGATGGCAAAGGCCTCGAGCTGGTCATGGGTCACAAACAGGGCGGTGGCACCGGCGGCTTTCAGGATGGTGCGCAGCTCTTGGGCCAATCGTTCCCGCAAATCAACGTCAAGGTTGGAAAACGGTTCGTCCAGCAGGAGCAACTTTGGCTGGGGTGCCAACGCCCTTGCCAGCGCCACCCGCTGCTGCTGCCCACCTGACAGCTCGTGTGGGTAACGGTGGGCGTGCTCAGCCAGCCCGACCAGGCGCAACACGTCTTGCACCCGGGCCTGCCGCTCGCCGGCAGGCAGGTGGTGAATGCCAAAGGCGATGTTTTTGCCCACATCCATATGGGGAAAGAGCGCGTAGTCCTGAAACACCATGCCCATTTGCCGGTGTTCAGGGGGGAGGGCATGGCCCTCGCCGCTGACGGTCACGCCCCCCAGCGAAATCTTGCCCGCATGGGTGGCCTCCAGTCCCGCAATGGCCCGCAACAGGGTGGTCTTGCCGCAGCCCGAAGGGCCGATCAACACACCGATTTCACCGGCGCGCAAGCCGAAGCTCACACTGTCCACTGCCAGAGGGCGGGAGGTTAGATAGCGGACGCTGAGGTCTTGGAGTTCAAGGTACATACGCAAAATTGTAGATACTTACAATTCTCATTTCGCGCCACGGGGTCCCCCGGAGCGCATCCAACCGACCCTACCGCCTGTGATTTCCCGCCTTTTGCCCTCCCTGATGACCGGTATCCGCGCATTGCCTGCCCATGGGGCGCTGTGGTTGATAGGCGGGCTGGTATCCCTCCCCATTCTGGCTCTGATAGTTGCCGTGCTGCAGTGGGATGCTCAGAGTGCGGCGCTGCTGCGCGAGATGGCAGGCTCGGTGCTTGGCGGGTATGCGGTCACGACCGTCGTGTTGAGCGTGGTGGTGTCTCTGGGGGTTGCCGTGGTGGGCACCGCCTGCGCTTGCGCCGTGACGCTGTTTGACTTCCGGGGGCGCAGGCAGTGGGAGTGGGCATTGCTCCTGCCGCTTGCCATGCCCGCATATGTGGTGGCCTACGCCTATACCGACTACCTGCAATTCAGCGGGCCTGCGCAAACTTGGCTGCGCGCTGCCTTCGGTCTGGAGGGGCGGGTCTTGCCGGAGGTGCGCAGCCTCGGCGGCGCCGCGCTGGTGTTTGTGTGCACCTTGTACCCCTATGTGTATCTGCTGGTGCGGGTGGCTTTGCTGGAGCGCGCCGCGCATTTGATGGATGCAGCCCGGCTGATGGGCGCTTCGCTGGGCCGTCGGGTGGCCACGATTGCGGTGCCCTTGGCGCGGCCCTCCATCATGGCCGGTGTGGCGCTGGCGCTGATGGAAACATTGGCGGACTACGGGGTATCTAGCTACTTTGGCATCCAGACTTTCACGGCCGGCATTTACAAGGCTTGGTTGGTGTTGGACAGCCGGATCGCCGCAGCCCAGCTGGCCACAGTGCTGCTGATATTGATGGCCTTGCTGCTGCGACTGGAACTCCACGCCCGGCAACGCATGCGCTATGCGAGCGTCAAGGGCCGGCGCGCTGCGGCTCAGCCGGTGGCGCTGACCGGCGGGCGTGCTGCTATGGCCACAGTTGTCTGTGCGCTACCGGTCTTGCTGGGCTTTGTGCTGCCGGTGCTGTTTATGTTGCGTCCACTGTGGCAGGCTTGGGGCGCCGAAGACACGCCGCTGCCGTGGGGCAGCTTTATTGGCTGGAGTCTGAACAGTTTCAAATTGGCAGCCTCAACCGCTGTGCTGGCTGCAGCGATTGCTTTGGCGCTCGCGTTCGCCGCGCGCCGCACACCGACAAGGCTCACCCGTACGGTCGTCACTTTGGCCGGCATGGGCTATGCAGTGCCCGGTGCGGTCATTGTGGTGGGCCTGCTGATCCCGGTGGGCTGGTTGCAAGCGGCGCGCCCTGACTGGCAAGTGGGCTTCTGGATCAGCACCACGGTGCTGGGCGTTGTGTGGGCTTATCTGGTGCGCTTTACCGCGGTAGCCCTGCACACGGTGCAAAGCGGCTACAACCAGGTGCCCGCATCGTTAGACGAAACCGCCCGCATGCTGGGGGTGAGCGGCTGGGGCCTGTGGTGGCGGGTGCACCGTCCGCTGCTGGTGCGCAGCAGCCTGGTGGCGGGCTTGCTGGTGTTTGTGGATGTGATGAAAGAGCTGCCAGCCACCCTCGTGCTGCGCCCCTTTGACCACGACACCCTGGCCGTCGTGGCCTTTCAGCTTGCCAAAGACGAGCGGCTGGGCGAAGCGGCATTGCCGGCACTGGTGTTGGTGTTGGTAGGCTTGGTGCCTGTGATTCTGTTGAGCCGCACCCTCAATAAAAAAACGGCCTGACCGCTTTCGCAGCCAAGCCGTTTGATGGGTGACGCCGTCGGCTTACTTGTAGCCGACGCGGTCCAACATCTGTTGCACTTTCACCTGGTTCATGCCCACCACGCTAACGGGGATCGTCTCTGCCTTGTAGCTGCCGCCGCTCATGCTCTCAAGCGCAGCGTTGCTGATCTTGATGCCTTTAGCCACGGGCCACTCGTTGTTTCCGTTGGCGAAGTAATTTTGCGCTTGTGCGCTGGCCAGAAACTCGAGGAACTGCTGGGCAAACGCCATGTTCTTGGAGTTTTTAGCCACTGCGCCGCCGGCAATGTTCACGTGCGTGCCCCAGCTGCTTTGGTTGGGGAATACCACGCCTACTTTTTCCATGACGGCGCGGTCTTCAGGCTTGTCGCTGCGCATCAGGCGGGCCAGGTAATAGGAATTGGTGAGTGCCACGCCGCATTCGCCGGAGGCGGTCGCTCTGACCTGGTCGGTATCGCCGCCCACCGGGTTGCGGGCCATGTTGCTCACCAGGCCTTTGAGCCAGACTTCGGTGTTCGCGCTACCGAGGTGCTCGTTCATTGCGCCAAACAGGCTCAGGTTGTAGGGGTGTGAGCCGCTGCGGGTGCACAGCAGGCCCTTGTTTTTCGGGTCGGCCAACTCTTCGTAGGTGTCCACATTTTCTTTGGAGACGCGGGCCTTGTTGTACACCACCACCCGTGCACGGGTGCTGAAGCCAAACCACGAGGTGCCTTCTGCAGTCGTCTTGCCGCGCAACTGGGCGGGAATCGCATCGTCCAGCACTTTGGACTTAACGGGTGAGAACAGGCCATCGACTTCAGCACGCCAGAGGCGCGAGGCATCGACCAGCAAAATCACATCCGCGGGGGAGGCTGTGCCTTCGGCCTTGAGGCGTTGCAAGATGCCGGCATCGTCTGCATCCACCCGTTTGATCTGGATGCCGGTCGCCTGGGTGAAGGCCGAGTACAGCTGCACGTCGCCCGGGTAGTGGCGGGCGGAGTACACGTTCAGCACTTTGTCTTGCGCCTGTGCGGCGGGCAAGCAAGCGCCCATTAAGGCGATGGTCAGGGCTACGTGGCGAGGAGTCAGTTTTTTCATAAGGCTGATAGAGGAGTTGCAAATCAAAATGAGAGGAGTTCTCATTCTATCTGCCGTGTCTCAGCCTTGTAAAGTTAACGGATAAAGCGCTCGACCAGGGCTGCCAGCACCTCGGGCTGGTCGTGGTGCATCATGTGGCCGGCGTCTTCAATGCGGGCCACTTCCGCTTGCGTGACTGCCTTCAGGCGCTCGTGGTACTCGGCCAGGGTGTACTGGCCTTTCCACCACATATCGAGGCTGTTGTCGGAGGCCTCCACTGCCAGCACCGGCATCGTCAGTCGCTGGTAGATGGCCATGACTTCTTCGACCCGGTAGAGCTGGGCATTGGTCACTTTGTGCGCCGGCTCCCCCAAGATAGACCAGCTGCCATCGGCGTTTTCAGCGGCCCAATGGCGAGCGAGCCAATCGGCTTTTGTCTGACTCAGGCGGGGGTTGGTTTTCATGAGGCGGCGGGCGACACCATCGGCGCTGTCGTAGGACTTGAGGTCCATCTCCCCCGCGTGCAGCTTTTTGAGTTCATCCATCCAAGTAGCGTAGCGTCCGGGCGCCTGGGCCGCAATCGTGGCTGGCATGCCAAACCCCTCCAGGTTCACCAGCCGGCGGATCCGCTCGGGCCGCACCCCGCCATACAGCATGACCACATTGCCGCCCATGCTGTGGCCCACCAGGTTGACCTGCTGTCCGGGGGCATAGTGGTCCAGCAAAAAGTCGAGGTCTGCCAGGTAGTCCGGGAACCAGTAGTTGTCGGCCAGCGGCGCTTGGGTGCGCCCGTAGCCGCGCCAATCAGGGGCAATGATGTAGTGGTCTTCGCTGAATGCATCCACCATAAATTGGTAGCTCGCTGCCACATCCATCCAGCCGTGCACCATCACCAAAGGCACCTTGCCCGGGCCGGGCTCGCCCCAGACTTGCACGTGGTAATCGAGGTTGCGGATAGAAACGAATTGGCTGTGGTGGGGGCGTCTGACTTGGTACATTGTGCAAATCATAAAGACAGATCAGGAGACAAGGCATGGCCACCAGTCAAGGCAGAGACACATCTGGCACGAGCACACTTCCCGCGGGCTATGCAGCCCTGCACAGCAGCTTCCGCTGGCAAGTGCCCCAGCATTTCAACATGGCCCAGGCGTGCAGCCGCCGCTGGGCGGATGCACCCGGTGCTACTAAAAGAATAGCTATACGCGCATATTCCACGAGCGCCGAGAGCACTTTTTACTCTTATTCGCAGTTGCAAGAGCAGGCCAACCGCCTCTCCCATGTGTTGGCCGCGCGGGGCGTGCAGCGGGGCGACCGGGTCGGCATTGTGTTGCCCCAGCGCTTTGAGACCGCCGTGGCCTACATGGCGGTGATGCAAATGGGGGCTGTTGCCATGCCCCTGTCGATGCTGTTCGGCCCCGAGGCGCTGGAGTTCCGGCTGCAAGACAGTGAAGCGGTGGTCGCCATTTGCGATGCCGGCTCATTGCATGCGCTGGCCGGCGTGCGCCACACCTGCCCCCAGCTGCAGGCGGTGGTGGGTGTCGGCTTGGCGGGTGCTGACGCCGCTTTGTTGAGCGGCCCGCTGGACGCCGCCTGGGAAGCCGCCTTGCGCGCGAGCCCCAACACTTTTGAGCCGGTAAACACCCTGGCCGAAGAGCCCGCCGTGTTGATCTACACCAGTGGCACCACAGGCAACCCCAAGGGCGCGCTCATTCCGCACCGGGCCCTCATCGGTAACCTCAGCGGATTTGTAGCCAGCCAGAACTGGTTCGGCTTCGACGGCAAAACCAACCAGCGCTCGGACGCGGTGTTTTGGTCCCCCGCCGACTGGGCCTGGACCGGCGGGCTGATGGACGCCTTGCTGCCTACGCTGTATTTCGGCCGCCCCATCGTGGCCTATCAGGGCCGCTTCAGCCCGCAAACTGCGCTGGAGCTGATGCGCGACTGCGGGGTGACCCACACGTTTTTGTTCCCGACTGCGCTCAAGGCGATGATGAAGGCCTATCCCGGCGCGGGCGGTGCAAAGGGCAAGACCGTGCGCCAGCAGTTCAAGCTCAAGCTAGCCGCCATCATGAGTGCAGGCGAGGCGGTGGGCGATGCCGTCTTCAGTTATTGCGAGGCGCAGCTCGGCGTCAAGCCCAATGAAATGTTCGGCCAGACCGAGATGAACTACATCGTCGGCAACTGCAATCTCCATTACCCCTCCAAACCCGGCAGCATGGGCATGGGCTACCCCGGTCACCGGGTAGCGGTGATTGACGAGGCCGGCAACGAATGCCCGGTCGGTGTGCCCGGCGATGTCGCACTGCACCGTTTGGATGTGCATGGCCAGCCTGACCCCATTTTCTTTTTGGGCTACTGGAAAAACCAGAGAGCCACCGACGCCAAGTTCACCGGAAAAAACGGACTGGATGATTGGTGCCGCACCGGTGACCTTGCGGTGCGCGATGCCGAGGGTTACCTCTGGTACCAAGGCCGCAGCGACGATGTGTTCAAGGCTGCGGGTTACCGTATCGGCCCGGGCGAGATCGAGAACTGCCTGGTCAAGCACCCCGCCGTGATCAACGCGGCCGTGGTGCCCAAGCCCGATGCCGAGCGCGGTGCATTGGTGAAGGCCTATGTGGTTGTTGCTCCTGATTTTGTAGCAGCTTGCGCAGGTAATTCGAGCGCTACAGCCCAATTTCATGCGCAACTCACAGCCGAGCTGCAAGCCCATGTGAAGGGCCAGCTGGCCCCCTACGAGTACCCCAAAGAAATCGAGTTTGTAGACGCCCTGCCCATGACCACCACCGGCAAAGTGCAACGCCGGGTACTGCGCTTGCAAGAAGAGGCGCGCTACGCGGCACGCACCGCTTGAGACCCCACGACCCTGTGACAGCACAAGCCCCATGACCGCCGTAAACTAAAAACCATGAACACTATTCAACTCGGTCGCAGCGACCTGCGCGTTACCCCCATCTGCCTCGGCACCATGACATTTGGTGAGCAGGTGGACGAACCCACCTCCCACGCCATCCTGAGCCGCTCGCTGGAACGCGGCGTGAACTTCATCGACACGGCAGAGATGTACTCGGTGCCCCCACGTGCCGAGACCTTTAACCTGACCGAGAAAATCATCGGCAACTGGCTCAAGGCCCACCCCGGTGCCCGCGAGAAACTGGTCATTGCCACCAAAGTAGCTGGCCCTTCGCGCGGCATGAATTGGGTGCGCAATGGCAGCAGCAATCTGACTGCCGAAGACATCATTGCCGCAGCAGAGGGCAGCCTGCAGCGCATGAACATCGATGCCATCGACCTCTACCAGATCCACTGGCCGGTGCGCCATGTGCCCATGTTCGGCGGCATGTACTACAACCCCGCCAATGAAAACGTGGGCGGCAGCGCCATCGAAGAGCAGTTGCGCGCGATGGATACGCTGGTCAAGGCCGGCAAGGTGCGCGCCATTGGCTTGTCGAACGAAACGTCGTATGGCGTGCACGAGTTCGTGCGCCTAGCGGAGCAGCACGGCCTGCCCCGCATTGCGACCGTGCAAAACAACTACGGCCTGCTGGCCCGCACTGCAGAGAACGGCTTGGATGAAACCATGCACCGCTTGGGCGTGTCGCTGCTGCCGTATTCGCCCTTGGCCTTTGGCCTGCTGACCGGCAAATACGACGACGAAGGCCTGCTGGGCGACAACGTGTCGCCCGACGTGCGCCTGCGAAAATTTGAGTCCACTCGCAAGCAGCGCTGGGGCCGCCCTGACGCGCTCAAAGCCGCGCGCAAATACAACGCGCTGGCTCGCGAATACGGCTTCACGCCCAGCCAAATGGCGTTGGCCTTCTGTTACACCAAGTGGCAAGTGGCCAGCACCATCATCGGCGTGCGCACCCTTGAGCAGCTCGATGCGAACATCGACGCCTGGGGCACCGTGCTGCCCGAAGAGCTGCTCAAAAAGATCGACGAAATCCGCTGGGAAATCCGCGACCCGGCGGTGTAACGCCATCAGGGGCGCAAGGCGTATGAAAATACGCCCTTATGGCCAAAAAAGACCACGTTTCTGAAACCCCCGCCACCCAGCTGCTCAAAGCTCGCAAGGTAGCGTTCACCGAACACCCTTACGAGTACCTAGAACATGGTGGCGCTCAGCACAGCGCGGCGGTGCTGGGTTTTGATCCGTTTACCGTGGTCAAAACCCTGATCATGCAAGACCAGGACGCCAAGCCCCTGGTGGTGCTGATGCACGGCAACCGCAAGGTATCCACCAAAAATCTGGCGCGGCAAATCGGCGTCAAATCGGTCGAGCCCTGTGCCCCGGAAGTTGCTAACAAGCACAGCGGCTACTTGGTCGGTGGTACCTCGCCTTTTGGCACCCGCAAAACGATGCCAGTGTTCATCGAGTCCAGCATTCTTGAGTTGCCTCGCATCTGCATCAATGGCGGCCGGCGTGGGTACCTCGTAGGGATTGATCCCAAGGTTTGTGTGGAGTTACTGGGCGCCAAGCCTGTACAGTGCGCGCTGGAAGAGTGATTGGAGAACCTGTTTTGAATTCTGTGTTGTACCCCCTGTTGGCAACTGTCGCCGCCTACCTCATCGGGTCTTTGTCGTTCGCTGTCATCGTCAGCCGCGTCATGGGCCTGAACGACCCGCGCACCTACGGCAGCAAAAACCCTGGCGCCACCAATGTGCTGCGCTCCGGTTCCAAAGCTGCGGCCGTGGTCACGCTGCTGCTTGATGCCGTCAAAGGCTGGTTGCCGGTGGCGGCCATCCAGTGGTGGGGCCAGCCTTATGGCTTGGGCGAGGGCACTATGGCCTTGGCAGGCTTTGCGGCTTTCATCGGACACTTGTATCCGGTGTTCTTCAAGTTTGTAGGGGGCAAGGGCGTGGCCACGGCAATGGGTGTACTGGTGGCTACCAGTGGCGGGTTGGCTTTGGCCACCGGCCTGACCTGGCTGGTCGTGGCCTATGCCTTCCGCTACTCGTCGTTGGCGTCTTTGGTGGCGGCCTTGTTCGCACCGGCCTACTACGCCTTTGGCGACGGTGTCGCCTGGATTACCGATCGCAACCTGCTGCTGTCAACGGCGGTGATGTCCATCTTCTTGATCTGGCGCCACTCGGAAAACATTTCCCGCCTGGTTAAGGGCACCGAATCCAAGCTGGGCAAGAAAAAAGAAGCCGGCAAGTAAACCGCCGGCGTGGCCGCCGCTGGCCGGCGGCCTCAGGCCATGCTCAGGGCTTGGCTGCCCAGCTGCAACAAATAGAAGTGGTTCAGTGGCGTGCGCACCGCCACCGCGGGCAGGGCAGAGCGGATCTTCGGTGGGGAGTTGCCGGTCGCATGCAAGCGCGGCACGTTGTGAAACTCGCCGCTGGGTTTGCCGATCACCACCACAAAGGGCTCATTGGCGGTGCTGCTGCGGCGCACTACCACCGCCAGTTCATCGTTTTCCAGGCGCACATACGTCCCGGGAGGGCACAAGCCCACCGAGCGGATCAGCGCCTGTCCGATTTCATCGACCCCCGCAGTTGCCCGCGCCATCACCGAGCGGGCTGATTCGGTGGCGCTGCGCCCGGTACGAGACGCGCGCGGGCTGATCATGGCCGCATAGCGGTCCACGACCTTCAAAATCCGGGTTAACAGCAGGGTGCGGTGGGTTTCGTCGCCGGTATTGCGGTCCACCGAATCATCGTGGTGGCTGGACACGATTTCCAGCCACGCGTCGTCCGACACCCCCAAGTTCGCCAACATCATGGCGCCCTTGATCGGGTGAGCGCGAATGGCGTCTTGCTGGGCCTGGTTGGGCCGCTCGGTTTGGGTAGCCAACTGGTCTTGCAAAGCAGTCATGGCCACATTCATGGTCAGTGCCGCGTGGACCAGGCTGTTGCGCTCCGCGGGCAGCAGCTTCAACTCGGTGCCCACCATGTGGCACAGCACCGCGCATACCAGTGCGTGCGAGGCGCTGTACCCGACCGGCGAATTGCTAGCCAGTTGAAACAAGAGGTACAGGCCCACATCCGGATCGCGTTGCAGCAGGCCCTGCATCCACCGGTCGTATTGCACCACCCGGTAGGCAAATTGCTGGGTGGTTGCAGGGCTGCCCAGAATAACGCCCAGGCCAGACTCCAGGTCAGACCACTGGCCCAACAAGTCTTCGTAAGCGTTTTCGTCTCGCACGGCGGTCATCGGGCTCAAAACCGTTTGTCTAAAACCATCTGGTCGTTGGTGCGGTTCATCTGGAAACGGCCCAAAAAGCTATTGCCCAGCAACACATAGGGCATCGAAGCCGGCGTGATGACGGCATCTACGCCGCTGACTGACACATCGCCCAAGCGGACGTTGTTCAGTGTCATGCGCCAACCGGGCACCACGCCATTCGCAGTGTTCATTTGCACACGGTCACCGTTTTGGTACTTGAGCCCGATACGGTCGGCTTCGGCCGCGCTGATAGACACAGCGGTAGCGCCGGTATCCACCATGAAACGCACGATACGTCCATTGATCTGGCCATCCGACATAAAGTGACCACCTGGCCCCGCCGCCAACACAACCCGGTTGCCGCTCGCAGGCTGGCCTGCCCCGGTGCCCACATTCGCTGGCGCATCGCCAACCCGCAGGGACATTTTTTTGCCGGCAATCTCCACCACCACCGAGTCGCCCTGCAAGGACACCACTTTCACTCCCATATGCGTGGCACCTACGGCCACGCTTTTGGGAAAGCCGCCATCCACAATCAGCAGCGCCTTGTCGCCCAGCGTCCCGTTAATGGCGACTGTCTGGCCCCATGCAGCGGGGGCCAGCAACAGGGCCAACAGCAAGCGGGCGGCGGTGCGCATCAGTCGCGGAAGTTGTCGAAAGTCAAAGGGATATCGGTCACATCCTTGCGGATCAGGGCCATGGCAGCCTGCAAGTCATCGCGCTTGGCGCCGGTGATGCGCACTTTTTCTTCCTGAATGGCAGCTTGCACCTTGAGTTTGCTGTCTTTCATCAGGCGCTGGATTTTCTTGGCCAACTCGGACTCGATGCCGTTGCGCACCTTAATCACCACCTTGACCTTGTCGCCGCCCATTTTCTGGACATCGCCACGGTCCAGGAAGCGCACATCGACCTCCTGTTTGGTCAGTTTGTTGCGCAATACGTCTTCAATCTGGTCGAGCTGGAACTCCGCATCGCCGATCAAGGTGATTTCTTTGTCTTTGATTTCAATCTTGGCAGCGGTGCCTTTGAAGTCAAAGCGGGTGCCGATTTCTTTGGCAGTGTTTTCTACGCCGTTCTTGACCTTGACCAGGTCGGCTTCACAAATGGTATCGAATGAGGGCATGGGGCTCGCTCTAAAAAATGCAATGAGACAATCTGGGAATGGTAGTCGAGAAAAACATTCCCCTTCAGGCGTTCAACACCTTCCGCATTGTGGCCAAAGCCCAGGCTCTGGCCCGAATCACCAGTGAAGCAGACGTCCACCAACTGTTGGCTGATACTGAGTGGGCCGCTGTGCCCAAGTTTGTGCTTGGTGGCGGCAGCAACATTGTGTTGACTGGCGACGTAAAACCCTTGGTACTCAAAGTCGAGGTCATGGGGCGCCGGGTGGTGGGCGAAACCGCCAAGACAGTGATTGTGGAAGCCGGCGCTGGTGAAAACTGGCACGACTTCGTGACTTGGACCCTGGATCAGCACCTGCCGGGCCTGGAAAACATGGCCCTGATTCCCGGTACCGTTGGCGCCTCGCCAGTGCAAAACGTGGGTGCTTACGGGGTGGAGCTGCAAGACCGCTTTGACTCGCTGGACGCTATCGACCTGCAGACCGGCCAAGTATTCACCCTGAACGCCGCCCAGTGCGCTTTTGGCTACCGCGACTCCGTCTTCAAGCACGCCAGCAGCGGCGATGCCGATTCGCACCAGGCTTTGGGGCTCAAAGACCGTGCCCTGATTTTGCGGGTGCGCTTTGCCCTGCCCAAAGTCTGGAAGCCGGTGCTCGGCTATACCGACATTGAGCGCAAAATGGCCGAGCACGGCGTGACCGAGCCCACCGCCCGCCAGATTTACGACTGGGTGTGCGAGGTGCGCCGCGCCAAGTTGCCGGACCCCGCAGTCATCGGCAACGCCGGCAGCTTTTTCAAAAATCCCACGGTCACCGCCGAGCAGTGCGAAGACATCATCGCCCGCGACCCCAAAGTAGTGCACTACCGGCTCGACAACGGCTCGGTCAAGCTAGCTGCTGGCTGGCTGATCGACTCGTGCGGTTGGAAAGGCAAATCTGTGGGCCAAGCCGGCGTGTATGACAAGCAGGCCCTGGTGCTGGTAAACCGCGGTGCCGGGGTGGACGGCAACGGCGCCACCGGCGGCGAGGTGATGACGCTAGCCAAAGCCATTCAGACCAGTGTGTATGAGCGTTTCGGCATCTTGCTGGAGCCCGAGCCGGTGGTGATCTAAACCCCTGCCTTGCAGTCAGGTGCCCGAAGGGGCTAACCTATCTGCATGAAAAACATATTTGTTCTTGGTGGTACCGGCTTTGTCGGGAGCCACGTGGTCCAGAAGCTGGTTAAACAGGGCTACACCGTCACGGTGGCTACACGCCGTGCGCGGAATGCGCGTGAGCTGCAAACCCTACCCACCGTCACTGTGGCGGAGCTCAATGTGCACGACCCGGCGGCGCTGCAGCAGGCGCTGGCGGGGCACGACGCGGTGGTGAACCTGGTGGCCATTCTCCACGGCACAGAGGCCGCGTTTCAGAGGGTGCATGTAGACCTGCCCGCCAGCCTCGCCCGCGTTGCGGTGGCGGTTGGTGTGCCGCACGTGGTGCACGCCAGCGCGCTCGGTGCCAACCCCCAGCAACCCCAGGCTGCACCCTCGCGCTACCTGCGCAGCAAGTCACAGGGCGAATTGGCGCTGCGCCACCCGGCCTTGGCCGTCTCTGTGCTGCGCCCCAGCGTCATTTTTGGTGCGGAGGATAAGTTTTTGAATATGTTTGCCAAGCTCCAACAAGTGTTTCCCTTCATGCCGCTGGCCGGTGCCCATGCGCGCTTTCAGCCGGTGTGGGTGGAAGACGTTGCCACCGCCGTGCTGCGCTTGGTGCAGGCCCGCGCGGCGCAAGGTTCGGTGGGCGTGTGGGAGGCTTGTGGCCCGCAGGTCTACACCTTGGGCCAGCTGGTTCATGGTGCTGGCGTGTGGGCCGGCATTGCCGAGGGGCGTGGCCGCCCGGTCATCCCGCTGCCGGAGTGGGCGGGGCGCCTGCAAGCCGCTCTGATGCAGCTCGCCCCCGGCGAGCCGCTCATGAGCCGCGACAACCTCGACTCGATGAAGGTTGACAACGTGGCCAGCGGCACCGTGCCCAGCTTGTCAGCCTTGGGTATTCAGGCCTCTGCCTTGGAGCCTATTGCCCTCGATTACCTGCAGCGCGGCCTGCCGAGCCACGGTTTGCTAGGGCTGCGCCGCAAGGCCTGAGCTGGCTGGCTGCGCCACCGGGGCTGCAGCCAGGCACTTTTGCATCGCGGCTTGCAGCTGGCCGATCTGCACTGGTTTGGTCACAAAATCGTTCACGCCTGCGGCCATGGCTTGTTCTTTGGCGTCGTTCATCACATCGGCCGTCAGCACAATGATGGGCACCTGGCCCATCGCGCCCGGCATGGCGCGAATGATGCGCGTAGCGGTCAGCCCGTCCATCACGGGCATGTGCACATCCATCAGCACCAGGTCAAACACCTCGCGCTGCGCGGCCTCTACCGCGATCTGGCCGTTCTCGCAAAAGGTGGTTTTGCATCCCATCTTGTCGAGCAGAATGCCCACAAATTTGCGGTTCACCGGGTGGTCTTCGGCCACCAGCACGCGCAGTGCATCCAGCGGCGCAGCGCCGTCCGGCGCGGGGTTGGCGGCACCCGGGGGCGCCGCTGGTTTGACCAGGGCCTGAATCGCCAGCGTGGGGCTCGCCTGGGGCGGTGCCGGGCAGGTAGTAAACGGCAGGTGCAAGGTGAACACCGAGCCTTTGCCCGGTGTGCTTTCTACCTCAATAGCGCCGCCCATCATGCGGGCCAGCGTTTGCGAAATCTCTAGCCCCAGGCCTGTACCCGCAAACTTGCGTGCCAGCCCGCCGTCCACCTGGTAAAAGCGCTGAAACAGGCGCGAAAGCACATGGTCATCCATGCCGATGCCGGTGTCCTCCACTAAAAAGGCGAGGCCGGTATTGCCGTCGGTGCGCGGGCGGGGCACGATGGTCAGCGTCACACTGCCATGCTCGGTGAACTTGAGCGCGTTGCTGACCAGGTTGAACAAAATCTGTTTCAGGCGGGTGGCGTCGGCCAGCACCCAGGGGGGCAGGTCTGCTTGCACCACGATAGAGAACTTCAGCTGCTTTTCGACCGCCAGCGGGTTCATGAGCGCATTGACCTCGCTCAGCAGGGCGGTAAGGTGCACCGGCTCGGGGTTGACCGTCATTTTGCCGGCCTCGAGGGCAGACACATCCAAAATATCGTTCAGCAGCGTCAACAGGTGGTTGGCGGACCCCTTGGCGGTCTTGATGTAATCCACCTGCACCGGCGTGAGCGGTGTGCTCTCCAGCAGACTCATCATGCCCAGCATCCCGTTAAAAGGGGTGCGCAGCTCATGGCTCATGTTCGCCAGAAACTGGCTTTTGCCACGGTTGGCCGCTTCGGCGCGGAAATGGGCCTCGCGCAGCTCGTGGGTCAGGTCTTCCAGAGCCTGGCGCTCTTGCTCCTGGCGGCGTTGGCGCCACGCCAGCGCGCCCGCTGCCAGCAGCAAAAAGATCAGCTGCGCCAAGGTCAGGCGAATGATCTCGTTGTTTTGCTGCAGCATCGTCTTGTCCTGGCTCTCTAGCAGGGCCGCCACTTCAGAGTTGGCGGCAAAGCTCAAGGCCTGCACATCCACCCCGATGGCGTTGAACGCCACCAGCAGGGTGGCCAGGTCTTTTTTATTCAGCGGGTTGGCGGCCATTACTTGGTCGGCTTGGGCGATCAGCTCGTCCAAGTGGGGCATGGCGGTTTGGTACTCCGGGCGCTGGGTGATCAGCTCGGTGGTCGGGTTTTCGCGCAGCAGCGTCAGGCGGCTCAAAAACAGGTCGTAGCGCAAGGTCAGGTTGTCCACATCCGGCGCATCGGGGCGGACCACGGTGGCCTCCAGAGCCTGGCGGAAGCGCAAAAACTCCCGCTCAAACTGGAACACCAGCGCCGTGACCGAGTCTGCCCGCAGGTCGTTCGCCCGCTCAATCGCCTGCTTTTGGGTAATTTGCAGACCCAACAAAATAGCCATGGCCACCGCCAGCACACCGGTGCCAACGGCCAGCCACAGCAGGTAGCGCCTGTTTTTACTAGAGCCTTTCAACGGGTCCCCTTAGTCCACAGCAATCGACTTCAGTTGCCAGGCCGAGCGCTCGTAATACACGTTAGAGCGCAGCTCAGCCTTGGTATCAAACGGGTAGACGATAAACAGCGGCCCCTTGGTGCGCACAGGAATCGGCTGGTCGTTCATCTGGTGCGCCACGATCACGTCAAATTTGGTGGCGTCATCCAGCGGAATGGTGGTTTGGTAGTCGTTCAGGGCGGTGGCCTTGAGTGTGGTGCCGCTGGCCTTGGCCGCTGCCAACACATCGCGCAACAAAGGGCCTTTGAATTTGATGGGGTTTTTGTCCCAAGGCGTTTTGGTGCTGAAGGTCTGCTGCGGCAGCTTCTCCAGCATGGCCAGGTCGAAGGCGGCACCCTCTGCACTGTTTTTGTCTGCCACTTTGCCGGTAACCGTCAGGATCACCTTGCCTTTGGCCGGCTCTAAAGCCTGTGCAGCCGGCAGGGCTGCCATCCATACCAATGCTGCTGCAACGAGAGGGCGTCTGGCAATAGTCATCCTGAAACTCCTAGTGGGTGAATGGGCCAAGCTAGTGTAATTCACGAGCCCCGTGTTTATCAATTAAAACGGCAACTTTGGTGAAATTAAAAATTGTGCGGCAGTTGGCGCGGTGGGATGTGTTTTTTATTACTATGTTTTTGATAGCGGCGAGCGCATATTCTAAAGGGGCTAGCGGCCGGTTTGGTATGTGTAACCGTCTGGTTCGCACATAGTGCCGTATGCCCCTTGGGGTTTGTGGCCTTTGGCGGGCAAACCCGTTTGACGTCCGTGCACAAGTAACAAAGCCCGCCAGGCTTCCACTCGGCGGGCTTTGTCTTTGGGGTTTGGTGAAGCGGCTTAATTACCCAACTTCAAGAAATCATCCCCCTTGCCCAACTCCAGCAGGCCGGCGTTGGAATACACCGCCAGCTTGGCGCGGGTGTCAGTGATGTCCAGGTTGCGCATGGTCAGTTGGCCGATGCGGTCCAGCGGGCTGAAAGGTGCGTCCTCCACTTTTTCCATGCTCAGGCGCTCGGGCGCGTAAGTGAGGTTGGGGCTTTCGGTGTTGAGCAGGCTGTAGTCGTTGCCGCGGCGCAGTTCCATGGTCACGGTGCCGGTCACGGCCTTGGCGACCCAGCGTTGGGCGGTTTCGCGCAGCATGATGGCCTGGCTGTCGAACCACCGGCCTTGGTACAGCAGGCGACCGAGCTTGCGGCCGTTTTCGCGGTACTGCTCGATGGTGTCTTCGTTGTGAATGCCGGTGACCAAACGCTCGTAGGCAATAAACAGCAGCGCGAGGCCGGGGGCTTCGTAGATGCCGCGGCTCTTGGCTTCGATGATGCGGTTTTCGATCTGGTCGCTCATACCAAGGCCGTGGCGGCCGCCGATTTCGTTGGCCTTGAGGATCAGGCTCACCAGGTCGTCAAAGCGCTGACCGTTCAGGGCGACGGGGCGGCCTTCTTCGAAGGTAACGCTGACTTCTTCGGCTTTGACCACGCAGTCGTCGCGCCAGAAGGGCACGCCCATGATGGGGTTGACGATTTTGATGCCGCTATTCAAAAACTCCAGGTCCTTGGCTTCGTGCGTGGCGCCCAGCATGTTGCTGTCGGTGGAGTAGGCCTTCTCAGCCGACATCTTGTAGCCAAAGCCGTTGGCGGTGATGAAGGCGCTCATCTCGGAGCGGCCGCCCAGTTCGTCGATGAACTGTTGGTCCAGCCAAGGCTTGTAAATTTTGAGGGCGGGGTTGGTCAACAGGCCGTAGCGGTAAAAGCGCTCGATGTCGTTGCCCTTGAAGGTGCTGCCGTCGCCCCAGATGTTGACGTCGTCCTGCTTCATGGCGGTCACCAGCATGGTGCCGGTTACGGCGCGGCCCAGCGGCGTGGTGTTGAAGTAGGTTTGGCCGGCGGTGGTGATGTGGAAGGCGCCTGCTTGCAGCGCGGCAATGCCTTCAGCAGCCAGTTGGGGGCGGCAGTCGATCAGGCGGGCTTTGATGGCGCCGTATTCCATGGCCTTGCGCGGGATCTCGTCGTAGTCGGCCTCATCGGGCTGGCCCAGGTTGGCGGTGTAGGCGTAGGGCAGGGCGCCCTTTTGCTTCATCCACAAGAGGGCAGCGCTGGTGTCCAGGCCGCCGGAAAAAGCGATGCCGACCTTTTGGCCGACGGGGATGTTTTGCAGGATGGTGTTTGACATGTTTAAGGCCTTAATCGGGCGGTAGCACCCGCACAATATGCGCGGGTAGCTATGAAATCAGGAGTAAATCGCTCAGGGCTTGAACCGGTGAGTAATCCGCAAATTAGCCGAAGTGGCAGATGTAGTGGTAGGCGGCATGGCCTTCCGTCACACGGATTTGGAACTTGGCGTTGCCGGGCACGTTGAATTTGTCGCCTTCGCCGCTGGTGACCCACACGTCGCTGCCGTCGAGTTTGTAGTCGCAGCTGCCGCCCACGCATTCCATGATCTCGGGGGCGCCGGTGTTGAAGGTCAGGGTGGCAGGCAGGATGACGCCGACCGACTTTTTGGTGCCGTCCGCCAGGGTAAAGCCGTGGCTCACGCACTTGCCGTCGAAGTACACATTGGCTTTGGTGGTGACGGAAACGTTGTCAAAGTGGGTCGTGGTCATGGTCAAACGTGGAAAAGTAAAGAGAAGAGGGCGGAATTTTAGGTCACCCGGGTTTGGAGGGCCGCGTCCGAGAAGCCCACGGTCACGGTGCCGTCGGCCCACACCACCACCGGGCGCTTGATGACGCTGGCGTTCGCTAGCATGAGTTGGGCGGCCGAAGTGGCGTCCACCACGGCGGCTTGGGTGGCCTCGTCGAGCTTGCGCCAGGTGGTGCCTTTGCGGTTCACCAGCGTTTCCCAGCCCACGGCGCGTATCCAGCCGGGCAGCAGGTCGGCGGGCACGCCCTGCTTTTTAAAGTCATGAAACTCGTGGATGACATGGTGCTCGGTCAGCCAGGTGCGGGCCTTTTTTACCGTGTCGCAGTTGGGAATGCCGTAAAGAATGGTCATCCCTCTATTGTGGCAGTGCATTGCCGGTGGGCGACAATGGCGCCCGCTATGGAACACACCCCTTCTCTTTCTCCCCTGACCGCGCAATCTTCTCTGGCCGACTGGCTGGGCTACATCGAGTCCATGCACCCCAAGGGCATCAACGGCATCGAGCTGGGTCTGGGCAAGGTGCAAGAAGTAGCCAAGCGCATGGGGCTGCGGTTTGACTGCCCGGTGTTCACCGTGGCGGGCACCAACGGCAAGGGCTCCACCTGCGCCATGCTGGAGAGCATTCTGGGGCAGGCGGGTTACAAGACGGGCGTCTACACCTCGCCCCACCTGGTGCACTTTGAAGAGCGCATGCGACTGCTGGACGAGGCGGCACCTGCTATCAAATTTGTAGCTGCATTCGCAGAGGTGGAGAGCGCCAGGTGCCAAAAAGATGCCGAAATCGCGCTAACTTATTTTGAATTCACCACGCTGGCCATTTTGTGGGCGCTCTCCCAAGAGGGGCTGGACGCGGTCATCCTCGAAGTCGGCCTGGGCGGGCGGCTGGATGCGGTCAACATCGTCGACACTGACTGCGCCATCATCACCAGCATCGACCTCGACCACATGGAGCTGCTGGGCAAGGACCGCGAGACGATTGGCCGCGAGAAGGCCGGCATCATGCGCACCGGCCGCCCGGTGGTGGTGAGCGACCCCGTGCCGCCGCAAAGCGTGCTGGACCGCGCGCTGGAGATAGGCGCGGACCTGTGGACGGTGGGCACCGACTTCAATGTCTCCGGCGACAAGCAGCAGTGGGGCTGGGCCGGGCGCGGGCGCCGCTACAGCGGGCTGGCTTACCCGGCGCTGCGCGGTGCCAACCAGTTGGTCAACGCATCGGGCGTGCTGGCTGCACTGACCGCCCTGCGCGAGCGCCTGCCGGTCACGGCGCAGGCCGTTCGCAACGGGCTGGCCTTTGTGGAGCTGCCCGGGCGCTTCCAGATCATTCCCGGCCAGCCCAGTTTGGTGCTGGACGTGGCACACAACCCGCACTCGGTGGCGGCGCTGGCGGCCAACCTCGATGCCATGGGTTTCTTCCCCACCACCCACGCCATTTTTGGTGCCATGGCCGACAAGGATTTGGCGCCCATGTTCGCCAAGGTGGGCCCCATGATCGACCGCTGGTATTTCACCGACCTGCCCAGTCCGCGCGCGGCTAGCGGCGCCAGCTTGCAGGCCCAGTGGCAAGCCCAAAACACCCGCAAAGATGCTTCGGCCACCGTCCATGCCGACCCCATGGCGGCGCTGAATGCTGCCATCGCTGCGGCAGACCCCGCTGATAGAATCGTGGTCTTTGGGTCGTTCTACACCGTGGGCGGCGTTCTGCAACAGGGCACCCCACGCCTGCAAGCCAAACATCTGAACCCTTAAGTCTCTTCCGCTCATGGCCTTTTTCAAGTTTCGCAAAGGTGGCGACGAACAGCCCACCCCACCCACCGCGTCCGAGAGCGTAGAGGCCATGCGCAAGCGCGCACGCCACCGGCTGGTGGGCGCTGCGGTGCTGGTGCTGATTGGCGTGGTCGGCTTCCCGCTGTTGTTCGACAGCCAGCCGCGCCCGATGGCCGTAGACATTCCGATTGAAATTCCAGACAAAGGCAAAGTTCGCCCCCTGGGCGCGCCAGTAATACCTGCGGCCACTCAGTCCAGTGGCGTGGTGATTGAAGAGCGCGAGGAGCCTGCAGCGCCAGTGGCCAGCACGCCGGTCCCCAAAGCAACCGAGACCAAGGCAGCCGTCGCCAAGCCGGAGCCCAAACCCGAGCCCACGGCGGAGACAAAACCAGAGCCAAAGCCTGAACCTAAAGCCGAACCCAAGCCCGCTGCCAAACCTGCTGAAAAAGTAGCGGACAAGCCCGCTGATAAAGCGGCCGCCGAGGCTGCCAAAGCCCAAGCCTTGTTGGATGGCAAGGCGCCGAGCGATGTGAAAGCGACCGACAAACCCAGCGACAAGAAGCCCGCTGCGGACACCGGCCGTTTCGTGGTGCAAGTGGGCGCCTATAACGAGTCTGCCAAGTTGCAAGAAGCCCGCTCCAAGGTCGAAAAAGCCGGTTTTAAAACCTACACCCAGGTGGTGGGCGCCAAAGAGAGCCAGCGTACCCGTGTGCGCATTGGCCCGTTTGCCAGCAAGGCAGATGCGCAAAAAGCTGCCGATAAGCTCAAAAAATTGAACCTGCCTGCTGCCATTCTGGAGCTGTAAAGCGAGCCCGCCATGCCCACTGTGGACTGGATTTTTCTGGCTGTGTTGTTGGTCTCGCTGGTGGTTGGCGCTTGGCGGGGTCTGGTGTTTGAGGTGTTGTCGGTCCTGAGTTGGGCCGCTGCGTTTGTGTTGGCCCAGTGGTTTGCGCCCGATGTGGCGGCGCATCTGTCGATGTCCGGAGCCGGCGAGCCGATCCGCTATGCCGCTGGCTTTGTGATTGTTTTTGTAGCGTCTATTTTTGCGGGAGGCTTGGTGGCCTTTCTGCTCAAGAAATTGGTAGCAGCAGTGGGGCTGCGTCCGGCAGACCGCATGCTGGGCGCGGGGTTTGGACTGGTGCGCGGTGTGCTGCTGCTGTTGGCGGTGACCGTGGTGGTGGGCATGACGCCGCTGCACACCAGTGTCTGGTGGACAGAAGCCACCGGCCCGCAGCTAACCGGCATGGTCCTCAAAGGCCTGAAGCCTTTGCTACCGCAAGATTTTGGCAAGTACTTACCTGAGTGAGTGAAACCCTATGTGTGGAATTGTTGGCGTTGTTAGCAACGCACCCGTCAACCAGTTGATCTACGACGCGCTGTTGCTCTTGCAGCACCGCGGCCAGGACGCAGCCGGCATCGTCACCCAGCAGGACCGCAAGTTCTTCATGCACAAGGCCAAGGGGATGGTGAAGGACGTGTTCCGCACCCGCAATATGCGTTCTCTGGCAGGCAACTCCGGCCTGGGCCAGGTGCGCTACCCCACGGCGGGCAATGCGTTTAGCGAAGAAGAGGCGCAGCCTTTTTATGTGAACGCGCCTTTTGGCATCGTGCTGGTGCACAACGGCAACCTGACCAACGCCAAAGCCCTGAAGGCCGAGTTGTTCAACCTGGACCACCGCCACATCAACACCGAGAGCGACTCCGAAGTCTTGCTCAACGTGCTGGCCCACGAAATCGAAGTGTCAACCCGTGGTCTGCCTTTGCAGCCCCAAGACTTGTTCACCGCCGTGTCACGGGTGCACAAGCGCATCAAGGGCTCGTATGCAGTGATCTGCCACATTGCCGGTCATGGCTTGCTGGCCTTCCGCGACCCGTTTGGCATTCGCCCCTTGTGCTTGGGCAAGGGTGCGGACGGTACCCACATGGTGGCCAGCGAGTCGGTGGTGCTGGAAGGCACCAGCCACCAGTTTGTGCGCGATGTGCAGCCGGGTGAAGCCGTATTTATCGCCTTAGATGGCACGGTGCACAGCCAGCAGTGCGCGGCGAATCCGCAGCTGATGCCTTGTATTTTTGAGTTTGTGTACCTAGCCCGCCCGGATTCGGTGATGGACGGCATCTCGGTGTATCAAGCGCGTTTGAACCTGGGCGAGACCTTGGCCAAGCGCGTGATCTCTACCGTGCCGCCGAACGAAATCGATGTGGTGATTCCGATCCCCGAATCCAGCCGCCCCAGCGCCGCGCAGTTGGCCCAGTTGCTGGGCTTGCCCTACCGCGAAGGGTTTGTGAAAAACCGCTACGTGGGCCGCACCTTCATCATGCCGGGGCAGGGCGTGCGCAAAAAATCAGTGCGTCAGAAGCTCAACGTTATTGCCAGCGAGTTCAAGGGCCGCAATGTGCTGTTGGTGGATGACTCCATCGTCCGCGGCACCACTTCTAAGGAGATCGTGCAGATGGCGCGCGACGCCGGTGCCCGCAATGTTTACCTTGCCAGCGCTGCGCCACCTGTGCGTTACCCCAATGTGTATGGCATCGACATGCCCACCAGCAGTGAGTTGGTGGCCTACAACCGCACCGTCGAAGAGGTGCGTGAAATCATCGGTTGCGACGCGCTGATTTACCAGGACGTGGATGGCATGAAAAAAGCCATCGGCTCCTTGAGCAAAAACCTAGCGGGTTTTGATGCCTCTTGCTTTGACGGCGTTTATGTCACCGGCGACATTTCGTCGGACGACATTGCCCGCCTCAACGAGAACCGCGTAGGTGCTGAAGAAGGCCAGGAAGATACCTCCCGCCTTGCGCTGCCCAATCACGCAGACTGACCCTATGAAACAGATTGATTTGCCCGAAGGTTTGCACGGCGACACCCTGGCGGTGCGTGCGGCCCTGGAACGCAGCCAATACGGCGAAAACTCCGAAGCGCTGTACCTCACCAGCGGCTATGTGCAAAACAATGCTGCCTCCAGCGCTGCGCGGTTTGCTATGGAGGAAGAGGGTTTTACCTATTCCCGCGTGAGCAACCCCACTGTCACCAGTATGGAAATCCGGCTAGCGGCGCTCGAGGGCACCGAAGCGGCGATTGCCACCTCGTCCGGCATGTCGGCCATTCTGTTGCTGGGCATGGCGCTGCTCAAAGCTGGCGACCATGTGATTTGTTCGCAATCGGTGTTTGGCTCGGTCATCCCGATGTTCAGCCGCGAGTTTGCGAAGTTCGGCGTGGAGACGACCTTTGTGTCCCAAACCGACATCGAGGCCTGGAAGGCCGCGGTGCGCCCCACCACCAAGCTGCTGTTTGCCGAAACGCCGACCAACCCTCTCACCGAGGTGTGCGACATCCAGGCCTTGGCCGACATTGCGCACAATGCCGGCGCCTTTTTGGCCGTGGACAACTGCTTTGCCACGCCGGTGTTGCAGCGCCCTGCGAGCATGGGCGCGGATTTCATCATCCATTCCGGCACCAAGTTTTTGGATGGCCAGGGTCGCGTGATGGCGGGCGCCATTTGTTGCACCCAAAAGCAACGCGACGACATGTTTTTGCCCGTGATCCGCACCTGCGGCATGGTGCTGGCGCCCTTCAATGCCTGGGTGTTGCTCAAGGGCATGGAAACACTGGCCCTCCGTGTGAAAGCGCAGTCGGAGACTACTTTGGCCCTGGCCCAGTGGCTGGAAGCCCAGCCGCAAGTGGCGCGCGTGTTTTACCCTGGCTTGACTAGCCACCCGCAGCACGAGCTGGCCATGCGCCAACAGTCCGGCTGCGGTGGCGCGGTACTGTCTTTTGAGGTGAAGGCACCGGACGTGGAGACCGCGCGCAAAAACGCTTCCCATGTGCTAGACAGCATGCAGGTGCTTTCGCTGTGCACTAATCTCGGCGACACCAAAACGCTGGCGGCACATCCTGCCAGCACCTCGCACGGCCGCTTGTCGGAAGTGCAGCGGCAGGCGGCCGGTATCGGCCAGGGCCTGATTCGCGTGGCCGTGGGCCTGGACCATATCAATGACATCACCGCCGATCTGGCGCGTGGTTTGAACACACTGTAAACATGAGCAAAATTCGCACGCGCATCGCGCCTTCGCCTACCGGCTTTCTGCACCTGGGCACGGCCCGCACCGCCTTGTACTCGTGGGCCTATGCCCGCCACTTTGGTGGTGAGTTTGTGCTGCGCATTGAAGACACCGACGTGGCCCGTTCCACCCAGGACTCGGTGGACCAGATTCTGGAATCCATGCGCTGGCTAGGGCTGGAGTACGACGAAGGCCCCATCTACCAAATGCAGCGCTTGGAGCGCTACAAGGCCGTGGTGGACCAGCTGATTGCAGAAGGCAAGGCCTATTACTGCTACAGCACTCCCGAAGAACTGGATGCTGTGCGCGAAGCCAAAAAGGCCCGTGGTGAAAAAGCGCTGTACGACGGCACTTGGCGCCCCGCACCCGGCAAAACCTGTCCTCCCATTCCCGAAGGCGTCAAACCCGTGGTGCGCTTTTGTAACCCGCAAGACGGCGAGGTGACCTGGAATGACTTGGTCAAAGGCCCCATCACCATCAGCAACCGCGAGATTGATGACCTCATCATCGTGCGCACCGACGGCATCCCCACCTACAACTTTGCAGTGGTAGTAGACGATTGGGACATGCAGATCAGCCACGTGTTCCGGGGCGATGAGCACATCAACAACACACCTTGGCAGATCAACATCTTTAATGCCCTGGGCGCGCCTTTGCCCGAGTTCGGCCACTGTCCGGTTATTCTGGGCGACGACGGGCAGAAGCTGTCTAAGCGCCGTGGCGCCGTGAGTGTGACCGCCTACGAAGAGGGCGGTTACCTGCCCGAGGCCATGTTGAACTACCTGGCCCGCTTGGGCTGGAGCCATGGCGACGAAGAGCTGTTCAGCCGCGAGCAACTGGTGAGCTGGTTCGACGGTACCCACTTGAACAAGAGCCCCGCGCAGTGGGACCCCGCCAAGTTGCTGTGGGTGAACGCCCACTACATCAAGCAGGCGGATAACGCACGCTTGGCGCCACTGGTCGCTGTGCAGTTGGCCAAGCAGGGCGTTCAGTTGGCAGACGATGTCATCGGCAACCATTTGCCCCTGGTGTGCGGTTTGCTCAAAGACCGTTGTGATACCACCGTGTCGCTCGCGACCTGGGCTGCCAAGTTTTATGCGGATTTGCAGGTGGACCCCGCCGAGCTGGCCCAGCACGTGACGGAGGCAGTTAAGCCCGCGATTGCGGCGCTGGCTGCCAAGTTGACCGATTGCGCCTGGGATAAGGCGTCTATTGCAGCAGTCATTAAAGAGGTGTTGGCGGCTCACAGTCTCAAGATGCCCCAGCTGGCGATGCCGGTCCGCGTGCTGGTCATGGGCACTGCGCAAACGCCTTCGCTGGATGCCGTACTGGAACTCAGCGGTAAAACAAAAGTTTTGGAGAGACTTGCTAAAGCCTGAAAAACTTGTATATAATTTGAGGCTCGGAAGTTGATAACAAAGCTAACCAAAAATTAGCGACGTCACCAGGAAATTGGGGGTATAGCTCAGCTGGGAGAGCGCTTGCATGGCATGCAAGAGGTCAGCGGTTCGATCCCGCTTACCTCCACCAATTCTTCTGAAGCGGATTAGTTCCAAGGTTTTGACCCTATCGTCTAGAGGCCTAGGACATCACCCTTTCACGGTGAGTACCGGGGTTCGAATCCCCGTAGGGTCGCCAAGTTTTACCGCGAGGTAAACGGCAACAAGTTGGTAACAGCTTCTGCAAGGAAGCGACTTGGCTCCGAGTCGAAAGACGCAGAGCAAATGGTTACCGCTACCAGGAGTGGTAGTTCAGTTGGTTAGAATACCGGCCTGTCACGCCGGGGGTCGCGGGTTCGAGTCCCGTCCACTCCGCCAAATTTTGAAAAGCCGTTGTTAAATCAACGGCTTTTTTCTTGAAGAGTTTTCTAGGTTTTGACCCTATCGTCTAGAGGCCTAGGACATCACCCTTTCACGGTGAGTACCGGGGTTCGAATCCCCGTAGGGTCGCCAAGTTTTACCGCGAGGTAAACGGCAACAAGTTGGTAACAGCTTCTGCAAAGAGGCAACTTGGCTCGGGGTCGAAAGACACAGAGCAAATGGTTACCGCTACCAGGAGTGGTAGTTCAGTTGGTTAGAATACCGGCCTGTCACGCCGGGGGTCGCGGGTTCGAGTCCCGTCCACTCCGCCAAATTCAAGAAGCCGTTGCATGTACTTGCAACGGCTTTTTTGTTTTCTCTTGGCCCTGCCGTCACGGTTGCACAATCAAGCAATGTGGATACATCGACTTTCTCGCACCACCGGACATCAGCGCCTGTGTGGGGGGCGTGGCAGCGGTGATACCCAGCCCTTGGCCCATGGAACTGCAGGGGCTCATCGCTTGGATTTGTGGCGGCCATTGCCATGCTCTTGTCGAATAGCCGCGATATGGCATTGCTGACCCGGGTGGGTCATGTTTTGGTATCTCTATTGGCGCTGATGAGCTCTTGGCTGCTGATGCAATGCATTTTTGCCTTTCGCTATGCGCATCTGTACTATCAGAGCGAGTTGAAAGGCCGCCCTGCGAGCGCTGGCTTGCAGTTTCCGGGCGTTCTGCCGCCCGACTATTTCGGCTTCTTGTACCACGCCCATGTGGTGGGCATGACATCGCAAGTGTCGGATGTGGTGGTGACATCCCGGCCCATGCGCCACCTGACGCTGCTGCACAGTCTCGCGGCCTTTGCCTTCAATATGATGGTGCTGGCCTTGAGTGTGAATGTGATGGCTGGGTTGCTTTAGTCACCCGGGGGCAAAGGCGCCTTGCCCCAGGATAGCAAGCCCGTGGAGAGCGAGGTGCCCAGCATGATGACTGCGCCGCACAAGCCCATCCAAAGCGTGACCGACTCCCCGAGCAGCACCACGCCATACAAAATGGCGAACACCGGAATAGCGTAGGTGACGGACAAGGCGCGCGAGGGGCCTGTGCGCTCGATCAGGCGGAAGAAAATCACATAGGCTAAGCCAGTACACACCACACCGAGCGCGATGACTGCGCCCCAGGCCTGCAAAGGCGCGGGTTCGGCGGGCCACGTCCAGATGGCAAGCGGCAACAGGGCTAAAGAGGCGCCCAATTGGCTGCCGGTGGCGAGCACCAAAGACGGTACCCCCGGCAAAAAGCGCCGGGTGAAGCTGGCTGAAATGCCATAAAACAGGCACGCTGTTAAACACGCGATCACGGCCAGCGTGCTGGAGCCTGCCCCCGGAGCGCCGCCAGAGTCACGGTTCAGTGCCAGCATGGCCACGCCCAAAAATCCGACCACAAGCCCGAGGATGCGCGAACCCTGCAACCTGTCGCCCAGCCACCACCATGCGATAGCCGCGCCGAAGAGCGGCACGGTGGCGTTGAGCAAGGCTGACAGGCCAGTGGAAATCGACAACAACGCCCAAGACAGGCAGGCAAATGGAATCGCCGAATTCAGCACGCCCACGGTAAAGCACAACTTCCAGTGCTGGCGCAGGGCAGGTAACTGGCCGCGCAAAGCGAGCAAAGGCAGCAAAAACAGGCTGGCAATGCAGACGCGTAAACCCGCTGTGGGCAGTGCACCAAACGCCTTGCCGCTGGTGCGCATGAACAAAAACGAAGCCCCCCAGATCGCGGCCAACAACACGAAGTCAAAGACCCACGCTGGTGCTGCGGGCGAGGATGGGGAGGAAGAGGGGGCGCTCACTCAGGGCTTTCGTTGTTCGAGGTTCAGTAATGCGGCTTTGCGGTCCACGCCACCGGCGTACCCGGTCAGGCTGCCATTGCTGCCGAGCACGCGGTGGCAAGGCACCACGATGCTCAAGGGGTTGCGCCCGACGGCTGCCGCAACTGCCCGCACTGCGGAGGGCCTGCCTATCTGCTGGCTTAAGCCAGAGTAGCCGATGGTAACGCCGCAAGGAATATCCAAGAGCGCTCGCCAGACCGATTGCTGAAAGGCGGTGCCATTGCGCAGGTCAAGCGGCAGCGAAAACTGGCTGCTCTCACCGGCAAAGTAGGCGGCCAGTTGCGCTTGTGCCTCGGTGGTCGTGAAGTGATCGCCGAACGCCAGCCCTGCGACATCAGGATAGTGCTTTTGCTCTTCAAACCAGACCCCGAGCAGGCCGGCATCATGGCCGGCGAGCAGCATGGGGCCCAAGGGGCTGGTCCAGCGGGATAGGCGTGCGGTGGTGGGAGTTTTCATGAAATAGGCCTCTAGCGCTCATGGAATACGCGCAAATAGCTATGTTTTTGATAGTAAATGCCAAGCGGGAACGGTGGCGTAGCCCCGCCAGGGCCGCCAGCGTTGTGACATAGCCTCAGCTGTCGCAGCGGGGTGATTGGCCTCACGCACGCCGAGTGCAGACTGCAACGCGACATCGCCCGAAGGAAACGCATCCGGCCAGCGCAGCGCGCGCAGGGCGATGTAGTGCGCGGTCCACGCGCCTATGCCGGGCAAGGTCTGCAGTTGCGCCATGATGGCAGGTACATCACCGCCGGGTTGCAGGTGCAGTGCGCCGGATTGCACCGCGCGGGCCAGCGACAGGATGGCTTGTTGCCGTTGCTTGACGATACCCAGGCGCCCTAATGCTTCAGGCGATAGCGCCGCGAGCGTGGCGGCGTCCGGAAAGCAGCGCGCCAAGCCTTCAGGCGCTAGGGCGAGTGGAATGCCGCAATGGTCCGCCAGCCGTGCGGTCAGGGTGCGGGCGGCTTTCACGGTGATTTGCTGGCCCAAGATAGCGCGCACGCCTAGCTCCAGCCCGTCCAAGGTGCCGGGCACCCGTATGCCTTCACTCCCCGTGAAGTCGGGGCACAACACCGGGTCCATCGCAGCCGGGTCCGCATCCAGGTCCAGCCACGCGCGCATGCGGTTTAGCACCTCTGGCAGCGCGCTGGCCAGCGACTCGCTGATGCGCAGCTGCACCCGGTGTTGTTCCTCGGCCCATTGCGCTTCCACCCACCCGCGCAGCTTGGTGGCTTTCTGGGGCAAGCTGACAGTGCGGCGGATCAATCCCTTCGCTGGGTCCACCGATTCGACGCCGGCAATGGCCCGGTTGGCAAAGAAATCCAGCAGCTGCCTGACGTTGAAGGGCGGGCGGTAGGCAGCTTGAAAACGGAAAGCTGCGGCCTCAGGCGCCAGATCGCGCGCTGCATCGCTGACCTTTGCGGTTGAAGCTGTCGTTGGGGCTGACGGGATCTGTATCGGCTTGCGTAGCGCCGTAGGTTGTAGCCGGTAATGCTGCACAAATGCGGCGTTGAAGCGGCGCACGCTGGCAAACCCACTGAGCGCAGCCACGTCCGCCACGGGCAGCCGCGTGTCGGTGAGGAGTTGCTTGGCTGTCAGCAAGCGGCGGGTCTGCAAGTAGCGCAGTGGCGTGATGCCCCAATGCGCCTCGAAGATGCGGCGCAAATGCCGGTCGCTGATGCCCAGCCGGGCCGCGATGGCTGCGATGTCCGGAGCCTCATCGGCCTGTGCGGGCTGCTCCATCAGGTCTGCGGCTTGCAATGCGAGCATGGCGCTGGCGTCTTGTGTGCTCCAGTGCAGGGCCGCGTTCTGCGCGGGTGCCAACTCGGGGCGGCAGCGCAGGCAGGGACGGAAGCCGGCCGCTTCTGCTTGGGCCGCGCGCTCAAAAAAGCGGCAGTTTTCTGCTTTTGGGGTGCGCACACGGCAGACCGGCCTACAGTAAATGCCGGTGCTGGTCACCCCGGTGAAAAAGCGGCCATCAAACCGGGCATCCCGCGCCTGCAGTGCCAGATAGCGGCCAGCGTCGTCTGCTGGCGCCTCTGGCGCAAGGTTGGCTGGGGGCTGGGTGGAGGGCATGCGGCTGATGATACGCAGCGCCGCCCGTCGGAGTAGCCGTTTCCGGACATGTGCCTGCCGCCTACAATCCAGCCCACCCGCCAGAAGGCGGTTTTGGCCCTATCTGAACCCTTGCGCTGCATGCTTCTGTCCCCCCGAATTTTCAAAGCCTACGACATCCGCGGTACCGTGCCCTCCACGCTGACGCCCGAGGTGGCACACCTGCTGGGCCGTGCCTTCGGTGCGCTGGTGCGCGAGCAGGGCGGCGAGACAGTATCCGTGGGCCGCGATGGCCGGCTGAGCAGCCCTGCGTTGGCAGAGGCGCTGATCTCTGGCCTGTCAGCGGCAGGCGTGCGGGTGATCGACATCGGCCTGAGCACCACGCCGCAGCTGTACTTTGCGACCCACACCCTGTGCCCGCACGGTATTCAGGTCACCGGCAGCCACAACCCCAAGGACGACAACGGATTCAAGATGGTGCTGCACCACCAGGCTTTGTATGGCGATGCGGTGCAGGACCTGCGCCAGCGCATGGAAGCACTACTGGCGAGCCCGGACGTAGATGCGGTGCGCGTGCCTGCCAAGCCTGTGCAAAATGTTGATGTGCTGCCAGCCTACCGGGAGCGCATCGTCCAAGACATTCAGCTGGCCCGCCGTATGAAGGTCGTAGTAGACAGCGGCAATGGCGTAGCCGGCGCCAGTGCGCCGGATTTGTTACGCGCTATCGGCTGCGAGGTGCAGGAGCTGCACAGCGTGGTGGACGGCCATTTTCCGAACCATCACCCCGACCCGAGCCGCCCTGAGAACCTGGTGGACTTGGTGCGCGCCTTGCGCGAAGGGGATGCTGAAGTGGGATTGGCCTTCGATGGCGATGGCGACCGCGTAGCCCTGGTCACCAGCGATGGCAAAACCATCCATACCGACCGGCAGCTGATGTTGCTGGCCCCCGAAGTGCTGACGCGCCACCCCGGTGCGGCGATCGTGTTCGATGCCAAGTGCAGCCAAGGCTTAGCGCCCGTGATTGAAGCTGCTGGCGGCGCGCCGGTGATGGACCGCACCGGCCACTCGCTGCTCAAAGCCAAGATGCGCGCACTCAATGCGCCCTTGGGCGGAGAGGTCAGCGGTCATTTGTTTTTTGGCGACCGCTGGTTCGGCTTTGACGACGGCACCTATGCCGCCTGCCGCCTGCTGGAAATCTTAAGCCGCACTGCGGACGCCAACGCCGTGCTGCACTCACTGCCTGATAGCCACATCACGCCTGAGTTGCACATTGCCTGCGCGGAGGGCGAAGCCCATGCGCTGGTGGATCAGTTACTCGCCACACTCACACTGGATACAGATGCCCGCCTCAACGCCGTAGACGGCCTGCGCGTGGACTGGCCTGATGGCTTCGGCCTGCTGCGCGCCTCCAACACCACCCCGGTGCTGGTGATGCGCTGCGAAGGCCGCACGCCCGAGGCGCTGGCCCGTATTCAGGCCTTGCTGATGGAGTGGGTGCGACGCATCCAACCTCATGCCGCCCTCATGGAGGCCTCGCATTGAAAGCGCCCCAAAAGATTTTGATCGTCAAACTCTCGTCCTTGGGCGACGTGGTGCACGCAATGCCGGCAGTGCAAGACCTGCGCGCAGCCTTTCCAAACGCCCGCATTGACTGGGTGGTGGAGCGCGGTTTTGCGCCGCTGGTGGCGCGCTGCGAGGGCGTGGCGCGTGTGATTCCGTGCGAGATCCGCGCTTGGAGCAAAAAGCCGTTTGCCGCTACTACCCGTACCGATTGGCGCAGTTTCAAGGCCGACCTGCAGCAAGACGCGTATGACGCGGTGATCGACCTGCAGGGCTTGAGCAAGTCCGCACTGGTGGCTTGGCAGGCCCGCACCACGCCGGAAGGGCGCCGCTACGCCATGGCCAACCAGACCGAAGGCTCGGGCTACGAGGCGCCCACGCGCTGGGTGGCAGACGTTGCCATCACGCTGGAGCCCCGTGTGCATGCGGTGCAACGTGGCAGGTTGTTGTGTGCCAAGGCACTGGGCTACACCCCCGCAGATGCGTTGCGCTTCGGGCTGGTGGGCAAAGATTGCGCCTTGAGTGCGCCGCTGCCCAAACACCTCGGCCATGCTGAAAACCCCTTTGTGCCCCGCAAACCGCTGGTGGCCATGGTGCACGGCACCTCGCGTGCCGACAAGGAATGGCCGCTGGACCACTGGGTGGCCTTGGGCCGTCGGTTGAACAACGCCGGCTTTTGCGTGGCCTTGCCCCATGCCGGCGCCCGCGAGCTGGAGACCAGCCGGGCGATTGCCGCCGGGCTGGAGTCGGAATGGGTATTGCCTGCCGTGGGGTTGGATGTGCTGACCGACACCTTGGCCCACTGTGCAGGCGTGATCGGGGTGGACAGTGGGGTGAGCCATATTGCGGTCGCGCTCGACTTGCCGCATGTGCAGATTTACAACTTCGACACCGCCTGGCGCACCGGCCCCGCAGCGCTGGATGCGCGGGGCAAGCCCGCGCGGCAATGCAGCGTCTACGCACAGCCCTGCCCGGATGTGGAGTCTGTGTGGTCCGCCTGGGAAGCATTGGCGACGCCGGTGCTCAGCCGCTGAACCTGCACGATACAACCCTGATGATGCGCGCCCTCTACTCCCTGCTGACCTACATCGCCCAACCCTGGCTGCGGCGCAAACTGGCCCGCCGCGCCAAAGTGGAGCCGTTGTATGGGGAATGGGTGGAGCAGCGTTTCGGGCATTACGACGATGCGTTTCACTCACTCCCTCAGCCTGCCACTGCAGCGGGTGGTGCACCGGTGGTCTGGTTGCACGCAGTGTCGCTGGGCGAAACCCGCGCTGCTGCGGCATTGCTGGCGCGCTTGCGCGAGAGCCTGCCCGGCATGCGCCTGGTGCTGACCCACGGCACCGCCACGGGTCGTGAGGCTGGCAAGGCTTTGCTGCAGCCGGGCGATGTGCAAGTCTGGCAGCCGTGGGATACGCCCTCGGCGGTGGGCCGCTTTTTGGCGCACTTTCGGCCCGACGTGGGCTTGCTGATGGAGACCGAGGTCTGGCCCAATCTGGTGGCCGGCTGCGCACAGCGCGGCGTGCCCCTGTGCCTGGTCAACGCCCGCATGAGCGACAAGACCTATCAGCAATCCCGGCGCCTGCGCTGGCTGGCCGGTCCGGCCTATCGTGGCCTGCATGCGGTGTGGGCCCAGAGCGAAGCGGATGCCCAGCGGCTGCGCGCCTTGGGTGCAACGGTGCAGGGGGTGTTGGGTAATTTCAAATTCGACGCCACTCCTGACGCCGCGCTGCTGGCCCGGGGCCGCGCCTGGCGCGCAGGCGCGGGACGCCCCGTGCTGATGTTTGCCAGCTCGCGGGAAGGCGAAGAGCAGATGTTGCTCGACGTTTTGAAACAAAAGTGGCCTTTGGCGCAGGTGGATATTGCGCGATCAGCTCCTGAATCGATAGCAAAGGGTGCGCAAACCAGCGTAAGAATGCCCTTCCAGCTGCTGGTGGTGCCACGCCATCCGCAGCGCTTTGCCGAGGTCGCAAAACTGTTTGCCGATGCCAGTTACTCCGTGTCCTGCCGCAGCCAGTGGGGCGAAGCGCCAGAGACTGCGGACGTGTGGGTGGGCGACTCGCTGGGTGAAATGGCGCTGTACTTCGGCATGGCCCATGTGGCTTTGTTGGGTGGCAGCTTTGCAACGCTGGGCGGACAAAATCTGATTGAAGCTGCCGCCTGCGGTGTGCCAGTGTTCATGGGGCCGCACCTTTTCAATTTCACCGAGGCCTCCACGCTGGCGGCAGAGGCCGGCGCCGCCCAGCGATGCGAAGACATCGCCCATGCTGTAACGGAAGCGGCGGCCACGGCGGGTGATGCAGCCCGCTTGCACGGCATGCAGGAAGCCGCCTTGGGGCTGGGCGCCGCACACCGCGGCGCTGCATTGAAAACGGCCACCGAAGTGGCCGCTGTCGTGCGCCGGGTCGCTGTTACGGCGCCAGCTGGCTGTTGATCGGTGCCAGGTCGTCAGCCTTCAGGGTGCCGGCGGCCTGCTTGAGCTTCAGGCCGCCTACCAACACGTCGTAACGCGCCTTGGACAAACTGGCCTTGGTGCTAAACAACTGGCTCTGGCTGTTGAGCACATCGATGTTGATACGCACACCCACTTGGTAGCCCAGTTTGTTGGCTTCCAATGCGCTTTGGCTGGAGGCCTCGGCAGCTTCCAGGGCCTTGACCTGTGCTTGCCCGCTTTGCACCCCGAAGAATGCGGTGCGGGTGACCTGCGCAATGGTGCGGCGACTGGCTTCAAGGTCGGTGCGGGCCTTGTCTTCCAAGGCCAGTGTTTCCTTGATGCGATTTTGGGTGGCAAAGCCGGAAAACAGGGGCAAGTTGAAGCTCAGGCCGACGGTGGCCACATTTACCCGGCTGTCGCCAAGGGCTTGGTTGGTACCGTTGTTGTTCACGGCCGAGTAGCTGCCGGTCAGGTCGAGGGTGGGTTGGTGGCCGGCTTGCGCCTTGGTAGTCTCGAGTTCTGCCACGTTGAGTGCGACCTTGAGCTGGGTCAGCGCCGGATGCTGGGCATCCGCTTGCTGCACCCAGGCTTCGGGGTTAGCCGGCTCCAGCGGTGCCAAAACGACCGGCGCTGCCAAAGGTTTGGGGCTGGCATTGCTCATGCCCACCAGCTGGTTGAGGGCGATGGATTTGACCCGCAGATCGTTCTCCGCCGCGAGTTCCTGGGCGACCACCAGGTCAAAGCGGGCCTGGGCTTCGCGGGTGTCGGTGATGGTGGAGGTGCCCACTTCGAAATTGCGTTTGGCAGAAGCCAATTGCTCGGCCACCGCCGCTTTCTGAGCTTTGACGAAGGTCAGGCTGTCGGTGGAGGCCAGTGCATCAAAATAAGCTTGGCTCACCCGCACGATCAGGTCTTGTTCGGCGGACTGCAGTTGCGCCTGCGCCAACTCGACTTGTTTCATGCCCTGCTCGTGGCTGGCTTTGTTGACGGGGCGGTATAGAGGCTGCGAGGCACTGATGGTGGCAGTTTGCGCCCCATAGCTGCGATCGGGGTTCGGGAGCACTTCCTGATTGGAGCGGCTTGCGCCGAGGGCGAAGTTGGCGCTGGGTAGTAACAAGGCTTTGGCCTGCTCGGCTTTGGCCTGGTTGGCTTCAAACAAGCTCTTGGCGGACTGGTAGCTTGCGTCATAGCCGCGCGCAGCGGTGTAAAGGTCTTGCAGGCTTTGGGCAGATGCCGGCACAGCGGCGCCGAAACCGGCGACGGCCAGCGCCATGGTCAACACAGGCAGGCGGGGGGTGAAAAGGCGGTGCATGAAGAGCTTTCTCAGTCGGAAGGTCAAAAAACAGAATCTCGGGGCGGTGCGGTCAATAGCGTGGAACGGTGCTGTCTCGCTCGGCCGACCAAGCCTCAATACCGCCGGCGATGTTGGCCAGTTCTGCGAAGCCGCGGCTTTGCAGAAACATGGCAACTTGCATGCTGCGTGCACCGTGGTGGCACAGGCAGGCAATCGGCCGGTCGGTGGGCAGCTCGGTCAAGCGCACCGGTATCACCCCCATGGGAATCCCTATGACTCCGAATCCGTCCGGCACCACACTGGCCAGGGCTAGCTCGTGGGGCTCGCGCACATCCAGCACCAGGGGCTGGCCGCTGCCTTCGACACTGGTGTACCAGGCCTCGAGGTCGGTGGGACGGATTTGACTGATCATGCGATTCGTTTCGGGGTTTAGAACTGGAAGCGTGCAGGCTCTGCAAAGCCTTGCAGGCGCTGGACCACGGTTTCCCAGGTGGCGGAGGTGCGGAAGCCGGTTTCGCTGGTGCGGGTGACGATGGTGCATTGCATGACCGGGTCATCGCCCACGATCACGCCCAAGCGACCGCCGATGGTCAGGTGTTGCAACAGGTCTTGTGGGACCTGGCCGACCGAGCCGCTGAGCACGATCACATCAAACTTGCCTTCGGACGCACCCAGCTTGGAGCCATCGGCTTCACGCACGGTGACGTTGCTCAGCCCGGCTTTGGTCAGATTGCTGCGGGCCATGGCGGCGAGCTCGGGCACGATTTCCAGGGTCAGCACCTGGCGCGCGCGGTGGGCCAGCAAGGCGGCCATGAAGCCGGAGCCAGCGCCGACTTCCAACACGGTTTCGTGGGGCTGCACCATCAGGTCTTGCAGCATGCGGGCTTCCAGACGGGGTGCCAGCATGCATTGGCCTGCAGGGAGCGGGATCTCAGTGTCGGCAAAGGCCAGCGCGCGGTGGGCTTCCGGCACAAAGTCTTCGCGGTGGATGGTGCCCAGCAGTTCCAGCACCTGGAGGTCGAGCACATTCCAGGGGCGGATTTGTTGCTCGATCATGTTGAAGCGGGCTTGGTTCGAATGCATGGCAAAGTTTCCTTGGGTCACGTTAAACAGGTGTGACAAATTTTACCGGCCGGGGGCGGGTGCTTTGCGCCACAGGCGCAGGGCCCAGGCCGCAAGGTCGTCCATGTAGCAATACACCACCGGCACGACCACCAGCGTCAAGAGCGAGGAGGTGATCACCCCGCCGATCACCGCTTGGCCCATGGGGGCGCGCATCTCAGCCCCTTCACTCAGGGCAAAGGCCAGAGGCACCATACCGAAGATCATGGCCAAGGTAGTCATCAAAATGGGGCGCAAGCGCACTTTGGCGGCTAGCAACAGGGCCTCCGAGCGGGGCAGGCCCGCTACCGTGCGGCCCTGCGCGTCGGTGCTGTCTTCGCGGGCGCGGATGGCAAAGTCCACCAGCAAAATCGCATTTTTGGTGACCAGGCCCATCAGCATCACCACCCCGATGACAGAGAACATGGAGAGCGTGGAGTTGAACATCATCAGCGCCAGCACCACCCCGATCAGCGTGAGTGGCAACGAGGTCATCAGCGCCAGCGGCTGCAAAAAGCTCTTGAACTGGCTAGCCAGAATCATGTAGATGAACACAATGGCCAGCACCAGCGCCGAGATGGCGTAGCCGAAGGCCTCCGCCATGTCTTTGGTGGAGCCGTTGAATTTGTAGCTGTAGCCGGGCGGCAGGCTGATGCTGTCCATGGCAGCGCGGATGTCGGCAGACACTTCGCCGGCCGAGCGGCCTGACACGTTGCCGCTGATAGAGACTTCACGGGTCAGGTCGCGCCGGTTGATCTGGTTGGGGCCGGTGGAATCACGCACATTCGCCACCTGGTTCAAGCGGACGATGCGTGCACCGCCATCGGCATTGCTGCCCACGGTAAAGGGCAGGCGCTCGAGGTCGGTTGCGGTGTTGCGGGCCTCGGGGGCTAGACGCACATTCACGTCGTAGGTCTGGTCATCCGGTGCGCGCCAGTTGCCGACGGTTTTGCCCGCAATCAGGGTGCGCAGGCTGCTGCCAATCTGGGTGACGTTCAGCCCGAGATCCGAGGCGGCTTCGCGTTTGACCTGCACTTCCAGCGTAGGCTTGTTGGGCTTCATGCTGGAGTCGAGGTCGACCAGGCCGGGCACATCGCGCACCTTCTCAAGAGCCAAGGTGGTTAAGCGTTCCAGTTCCCGGGTGTCCGGCCCTTGGATCGAGAACAAAATCTGCTTCTGGCCCCCCACCGAGTCCAGCAGACCCACGTGGGTGACGGTAATGCCCGCCACATTGCGCAGGCGTTGTCGCAGGGTCACCGACATCTGATCCACACTCTGGTTACGGTCTTTGCGGTCTACCAGCCGGATGTAGATGTTGGCGTAAATCTTTCCTTGGGCGTTACCGGTGTTGATGGTGGTGAGGGTGTAGCGCACCTCCGGAAACTCGCGGATGATGGCTTCGACCTGCTTGGCCCGGGCTTCGGTGACCTCGAGCGAGGAGCCCACCGGGGTGTTGAAGGTCAGCGAGGTCTCCGAGAAGTCAGACTTGGGCACAAACTCCGTCCCCAGCAAAGGCACCATGAAGACACTGCTGACAAAAATGGCTACCGCAATCAACACCGTGGCCAGCTTGTGCAGCAGCGCCCAGCGCAAGATGCTCTGGTACCCCTCGGCCAAAGCCTCGGTGCCCTGGTCAAACCAAGCGGTTACTCTGCCTATGGATTTGTCATAAAAACTCAAAGGCCCTTGGCTGCCATCCCGCGCCTTGCCATGCTGGTCGATGCTCGGGTCATGCCAGACACTTGAGAGCATCGGGTCGAGGGTGAAACTCACAAACATCGAGATCAGCACGGCCGCCACTATGGTGATGCCGAATTCGTGAAAAAACTTGCCGATGATGCCGCCCATGAACCCGATGGGCAAAAACACCGCCACGATAGACAGCGTGGTGGCCAGCACCGCAAGACCAATCTCCTGGGTGCCATCCAAAGACGCTTGAAAGGCGTTTTTGCCCATCTGCACGTGGCGCACGATGTTCTCGCGCACGACGATCGCATCGTCAATCAACAGACCCACGCAGAGCGACAAGGCCATCAAGGTGATCATGTTGATGGTGAAGCCGAAGGCATCCATGAACAGAAAGGTGCCGATCAGCGCGATCGGCAGCGTGAGGCCGGTGATAACGGTGGAGCGCCAGGAGTTCAGGAATAAAAACACGATAAGCACGGTCAGCACCGCGCCCTCAATCAGCGTTTGGCGCACGTTGTTCACCGACACCCGGATCTGGCGCGAGCCATCGGTAATCTGCTCCAGGCGTACGCCCGGGGGCAGCTGCTTTTGCATCTCTGCCAGAGCTTTGACCAGGCCGTCCACCACCACGATGGTGTTTTCGTCTTGCGACTTCTGGACATTCATCAACAGGGTGCGCTGGCCGTTGTAAAGGGCCAGGGTTTCGGCCTCCTGGGCGCCATCGGTCACGCGGGCCACTTGGTCCAGCCGCACCGGGGTGCCATTCTTACGAGCCACGATGATGCGGCCGAAATCTTCAGGGCGCTGCATGCGCGCTTGGATCTGGATCACCCGTTCCTGGGTGTCTGATTGCAGAGTGCCCAAGGGCAGGTCTTGGTTCTCGGCGGCGACCGCACTCACCACCTGGTCGGGCGTGATGCCAAACGACTCCAGTGCCTGCGGGTTCAGGTAGAGGTTAATCTCGCGCTTGGTACCCCCCACCAAGGTGACCGAGCCCACGCCGCGCACGTTCTCCAGCCGCTTTTTGAAATTCTGTTCTGCCCAGTTAGTCAGCTCCACCGCGCTCAAGGGGGTGCCGCTTTGGGTGTCCGGCAGCACCGCGACCGACCAGACCGCCCGGGACGAGGGATCAAACCGCAAGACACGGGGTTCTTTGACTTCGCTGCGCAGCAGGGGTTTGACGGCGGCAATTTTCTCCCGCACGTCTTCAGCGGCTTTGCGGCCGTCCACATGCAGCCCGAACTCGATGATCACCAGGCTTTGGCCTTCGTAGCTGCGAGAGGTGAGCGCGTTGATACCTGCAATGGCGTTGACGCCTTCTTCCACTTTCTTGGAGACCTCGCTCTCCACAATTTCGGGAGACGCGCCGGGGTAGTCGGTGATCACCACCACTACCGGAAAGTCGATGCTGGGGAACTGGTCCACTTGCAGCCGCTGCAGGGAGAACATGCCCAACACCACCAGGGCCAGCATGACCATGGTGGCGAACACCGGGTTTTGTAGACTAACGCGGGTGAACCACATCAGTTGCTACCTGCTACGGTTTTGATAGCGGTACCCGCACGCAGTGCGCCCACGGCGCCCGAAAGCACTTGGCTGCCTTCGGCGAGGCCGCTCACGGCCACCATGGGCACGCCATCGGCTTCGCCGCGCTCGCCCAAGGTCACGGTCTGGTGGGCCACCTTGTTGTCTTGAACCCATTGCACATAGGGCAGCGGTTTGTCGGTGCGGATGGTGGAGACCGGCACCGCTAGGGCGCGGCTGACTCCTACGGCAATACTTCCTTGGGCAAAAAGACCCTGGCGCAGCCCGTCGGTCGAGTCTAGGCTCAGATAGGCCAGCACGGAGCGGCTGCCGGCGACGGCGCTGGGGTTGATGTGGGCTACTTTGCCGGTCAGGCTGCGGTTGGAGCCTTCAACAGTCAGGCGCACGGCTTGGCCGACCTGCACCCCAATTGAGTCGGCCGCAGCGAGGCTGGCTTCCACCTCCAGGCGGTTCAGGTCCACCACTTCCAGCACCCGGGCGTCAATGGCCACGCGCTCGCCGGGCTGCGCCAGGCGCTGCGCCACCTGACCGGTAATCGGGGCCCGCAGGACGGTGTCGTCGAGCGATTTGCGGGCGATATCAGCTGCGGCCATGGCTGCGCGGTACGAGGCCTCCGCAGCGGCGAGGCTGGCGCTGGAGGATTCAAGCGCGGTCTGCGAGATGAAGCCCTGATCCACCAATTTGCGGTTGTTGTCAAAGCTGCGGCGGGCAATGTCGACCTGCGCTTTGGCCGATTCGGCTTGCTGTTGGGCTTGGCGTGTGCGGGCTTGGTACTCGGTGGCGTCCACCCTTGCCAGAACCTGGCCGGCTTGCACCCGGTCACCTTCGCGCACGGTGAGGCCCTGCAATTCGCCGGCCACACGGGCTTTGACGAAGGCGGAGTTGACGGCCTTGATCGGGCCGGAGACCGGCAGGCTGCGGGTGAGGTCCAGCGTCCGCGCCTGGATCAGGTCGCCCGGTGCCAGCTCCAGCCGCACCGGTACCTGCAGGGCGGCTTGCTGGGCCTCCAGGGTGGCTTTTTTGGCTTTATTGCTTGCGGCCAAGCGCAGGCCTACCCCAGCTAGTACCGCTACAGCGAGTGCTGTCGATGTCCATTTGATCCAAGGTTTCATGGTCAGTGCCGAAAATTAAGAGCTTGCTTCCGGCCGCACGAGCAGGCCCAAAAGCAGGTTATCGATATGGGTGTTGAGATAGGCCACCGGGTCGAGTGTGGCATCGTGCGCCGTACACAAGCCGATCGAGTGATGCCACAGCGCCAAAAACATCATGGGGGCGAGCAACAGGTACACACCGTATTCCACATCAAGCTGGCGGAACTCACCGCTGTCTACCCCGCGTTGGAGGACCCGTCGGATCAGATCGTTGCCCGGGCGGACCACTTCTTCCTGATAAAACGCCGCCAACTCGGGAAAGTTGCCCGCTTCGCTCATCATCAGTTTGGAGATGCCGGAAGCCTTGGTCGAGCCTACGCGCTCCCACCAAGCCGTCATGCAGTAGCGCAGCAGTTCGGTGCTATTGCCCTCGAAGGACTCCAGCTCGGCGTTCCACTCGGTGAAGCGGCCAGAAATGTTCTCGCGCACCACCGCCTTGAATAGCTCTTCTTTGCTAGAAAAGTACAAAAACAGGGTGCCTTTGGAGACGCCAGCCAGCTTGGCTACTTCTTCTGCACGGGTGGCTGCAAAGCCCTTTTCTACAAACAGCTCTAGAGCCGCCTCCAGCAGTTCGCCGGGGCGCGCATCTTTGCGGCGCTCGCGCTTGGCGCGGGCCTGGGCGGTGATTTCACAGAGGCTGGGAAGGCTGGGCATAAATTACTGACTGATTGGTTATTAATGTAGCGGAGCCCGCTGAGAGTGTCAATCCAAGCGGCTTCCCGGGTTGGGCCGCATCGGCAAAGTTGTGCAAAGTTCAGGTGCTTTGCTGCGGTGGCTGCGGCAGTTCGCTGCGGCTCCGTAAGATCCAACTCGGCTTGCCGACTACCGGCAGCGGCCGCTGCGGTGGGCGTCTTTTTTATTCTGGAGCTTTCAATGAACCACACATTCCAAACTATTACCCTCGGAGGCGGCTGCTTCTGGTGCACGGAGGCGGTGTTTGTAGAGGTGCAAGGGATCGTGGATGTGGAGTCCGGCTACAGCAACGGCCATGTGCACCAACCCAGCTATGAAGCGGTGTGCACCGGCACCACTGGCCATAACGAGGTGGTGAAGCTGGTCTATGACCCGGCAGTCATCAGCACTCGCGAGATCTTGAAAATCTTCTTTGTCATCCACGATCCGACGACCCTGAACCGCCAGGGCAATGACACCGGTACTCAGTACCGTAGTGGCATTTATGTCTCAACGCCCGAGCAAGATTCGGTGGCGCGCGAGCTGTTGGCCGAGTTGACGGCTAGCAAGCACTACGACCGGCCCATCGTGACGGAGGTGTTGGCGCTGCAGAACTACTGGCCCGCTGAGGCTTACCACCAGGATTTTTTTGCACGCAACCCGAATCAGGGCTATTGCATGGCGGTGGCAGCACCCAAGGTGGCAAAGTTCCGCAAGACCTTTGCCCGGCTGCAGAAGCCTTGAGCGCGGGTCGCAGGCCGCTCTAGGCTGCAACGCCTATCAGCGGCGGCTCGGGATCGGTGAGTCGTTGGCAATACCCCAGTCCATCTTGGACCTGCTGGTGGGCGAAGGCGCTGTGTCTTCGGAGTAGCCGTCCAGAAAAGTCAAAAACAACCAAAAGGCGCTCACCATGACCGCCGCACCGACCACCAGCTTGAGGATCGTGAGCCAGAGCTCGGGTTCTTTTTTGTCGGGCATAGCAGTCTTTGTAATAACGAGGACAGGGGCTGTGAGCGCCCACAGAATCTACCGGTAGGGCTCCTGAATGTATAGCAAAAAATGCAGTAGTCCGACAAAAGTACCCGCAGGCCTTGGGGGTAAGCGCTCAGGCAGTGGCGGCAGCTACGGTCTGTAGATCCGCCATCTGCACATGACGGTGGCTGCTGTGGCGCGCAAGGTGGGCATCGTGGCTCACCAGCAGCACCGCACAGCCAAGCTGGGCGGCGCTGTCGCAAATCACCCGCATGGTGTCCCGCTGGGTGATCGGATCCAGGCGTGAGGTCGGCTCGTCGGCAAAGATAAAGCGGGGCTGCAACTGCATCAGCCGTAACAGCGCAAAACGCTGGAGTTCGCCGCCTGATACCTCGTGAGGTTTGCGCGATAAAAGCGCCTCCGACAGCCCCAAGGCTTGCATCCACTGTGCCTAGCCCTTGAGCGCCGAAGGTTCCCGATGCGGTGGGTGCAGCTTGCGTGCGTCGTCAAGGGCCTGGCCTAGTGTGCGGAAGGGCGAGAACGCAGCGGGTGGGTCTTGGTACAGCTTTTGGTATTTCCACGGTGCAGGGGAACCGCGCCGCACGACATGGCCCTCGTCTGCCGGGCTCAAACCCAGCAACAGGTTGCCCAAAGTCGTTTTGCCACAACCGCTGGGGCCGCTGATGGCGACCACTTCGCCGGCATGGAGCGTGATGTCCAGGTGCTCAAACAAGGTGCGCGTGCCATACCGTTTGGCAAGGCCGTGGGCTTCCAGCACCGGCGTGGTGTCCGTCGCAGCCGCAAACGGGTAGGGCTGCCACTGCGCCGGTCGGGCGGCCAAGAGCTCCCGGGTGTAAGGGTGGCGGGGGTCTTGCAGTACTTGGGTCGCCAGGCCTTGCTCGACGATGCAGCCATGCCGCAAGACGGCAATCCGTCCACCCAAGTGGGCCGCCAAGTCAAAGTCATGGGTGATGGTGAGCAGACCTTGGCCCTGTGTCTGGGCCGCCATCAGCAAGGCCGCCACTTGCGCGCAAGCCCCGGGGTCGAGGCCTTTGGTGGGCTCATCTGCAATCAGCAGACGCGCACCGGCGGCACTCGCGCAAGCGACACCGGTGCGTTGCGCCATGCCACCAGAAATCTGGTGCAAATACAAGCGAGCCGCCGCCCCGAGCCCTAGTGCGTGAAGCTGCTGCGCTGCGTCGGTCCGTGCGGCTTGCCACTGCAAGCCCCGGGCATAGCGGGCGGCTTCTGCGACCTGGCTGTGCACGGGCATGAGCGGGTTGAGTGCAGTGCCTGGCTCTTGCGGAAGCATCATCACGGTGCGACCCCACAGGGGGCGTGTGCGCTCGCGTTGGCCGTGGGTGGATATGCCGTCAATCGCAATGGATCCACTGGCCTGCAAAGCGGGGGGAAGAGTTCCCATGATGGCCTGCGCTAGCAGGGACTTGCCGGCACCGGACTCGCCCACGAGAGTGAGCCGCTCACCGGCGTGCAGGCTGAAGCTGCAGGCATCCACCAAGGCGCGGCCGTCGGCTCCAGGTGGTGTGAGTGCCACGTGGATGCGCAGGTCATCCACCTGCAAAAGAGGGGTGCTCATACGGTGCCCTTCCAAGCGTAACGTGTGACGGATTGCAGCGCACCGACTACCAGCACCAGCAGTACGACGGGCCCGGCTAGCAGCCAGGGGGCCGCGTCGTAATAGGGCAGGGCTTCGGTCATCATCAAACCCAATTCGGCCGTCGGTGGCCGCAAGCCCACCCCTACAAAACCCAGCGCTGCCACGGCCAGAACTGCATTGGCAATGGCGTAGCTCCACAGACGCAGCAGATCGCCTGCCATGGGGGGCAGCACATACCAACGCAGCAGATAGGGGGCACCAAAACCCAGCAAACGCCCGGCCTGCACCGCATCGCCTGCGAGCGTCGCAAAGGCTTGGCTGCGCACGAGCCGGAAAAATTCGACCCACGCTGTCAACACCAGCCCGCTGTAGAGCGCCCATTTCTGGCCCGGCGCCAGCGCGGCAACCAGCAGCACCCACAGTAAGGCGGGGATGGCAGCCACACCATCAGCGCACAGGCACAGCAACCGGTCCACCCAGCCACGGCACCATGCAGCCACGAGGCCCAGCGCACTGCCAAGCCCGACTGCGAGCAGGGCCGAGCCCAATGCCAACCAGAAAGAGACGCGCACCGCCTCCCCCATACGTGCCAGCAAGTCGCGGCCGAGATGGTCGGTGCCCAACCAATGATCGACTCCGGGTGCCATCAAGGTCTGCCCGAGGTTTTGAACCGAAGGATCAGGCCCCCACCACTGCGTGAGCAACCCGAGGAGCGCCACGGCCATCAGGGTGACGGCGCCCCAGCGCCAGCGGCGGGCCGGCACAGGCGAGGCTGGCTTGATCAAGAAAGGCGGAGTGCTCATGCTGCGCTCCCGCCCGCTGGCTCACGCAGCCGCGGGTCCAGCCATTGCACGGCGGCATCCATCAGGCCGTTGAGCACTACAAACAGCAGCTCCATCGCCAAGGCCGTGCCTTGGATCATCGGGACATCACGCGAAATCACCGCGTGCACCAGCGCATGGCCGATACCGGGCCACGCCACCAGACTCTCGACCACCACCACGCCTTCCACCAGCAGCACCAACTGCATGCCAGCGTAGGCCAGTGTGCCCAGCGCCACCGGGGCCGCTGCATGTCGCCACAGGGCCGCGCCCGGGGGCAAGCCTTTGGTTTGTGCAAACTCGAACGCGTCGGATTGCAGCACCTGCTGTAGCCGGGTGCGTACGACTTGCGTCATCCCGGGCAGCAGCGTCAGCGCCAATGCCATGGCCGGCAGCACCAGATAGATGGGCTCGCCATGGCCCGCAACCGGCAACCAGTCCAAGTGCACGCCCAAGCCCAGCATCAGCACCACGCCCAATAAAAATGCGGGGCTGGCGCGCAACACGGTGCACAGAGGGTCTACCCAGCGGGCACTCCAGTGGCTGGCGCGCACGGCCGACCACATGCCCAGGCACAGCCCAAGCACTAGCGCCAACACCCATGCCGCCAGTGACAACTGGAGGGTGTGGCCCAGTTGGTGGGCGATTTCTTCGACCACCGGATCGCCCGACACCATCGATTGTCCCAACCGCAGGCGCAGCAGGTCGCCCAGCCAGGCCAGCAGTTGCTGGCTAGCCGGCCGGTCCAAGCCCAGCTCGTGGCGCACAGCGTCTGCTGCCGCGGTGTCCACCATGTCGTAGCCGTAGCGGCCAGCGGCAATGCGGTAGGCCGCGTCGCCCGGCAGGGCGCGTGTCATCGCAAAACTCAAAACTCCGACAGCACCTGCCACCAGCGCCCCTTGGCCCACAAGCCGCGCTGCCTGACGGGCCAGCAATGTTCCTGTCATCTTCATTTTGTCCAAGTGAATTGGCTGATGCGGTAGCTGCGCTCCAACGGGTCCACGCTGACTTGTCCGATCCGCTTGTGGTGGGTCGCGGTGTGCTGGTACCACGCCACCGGTATGACAGGTAGCTCGGCCTGCAGCACCGTCGACAGTGCCCCGCGCAGACGCGAACGACGGGCCGGGTCGTTGGTGGTGCTCAAACTCTCCAGCGCACTGGTGACCTGGGCGCTCTGCCAGCCCATGGCACCCCAATCGCCGCCCTTGGGCCCGAAGTCCTGCAAGAGGCTGCCGATCGGGTCGGGTACCAAGGCGTAGTTACGCGCCACCAGCGCCAGCTCCAGCGAGCCGTCCTGGTGCCCGGCGGGAATGTCACTGGCATTCATGATGGCAACCGCGACGTCCATGCCCACTTCGCGGAGCTGGGCTTGTATGGCAGTGGCCATGGGCGGCTGCTCGGGGCGGTCTGAAAAAGTGCGCAAGGTCAGCTTGAAAGGGCGACCGTCTTTGCGCAGCAGGCCGTCTGCGCCGGTAACCCAGCCGGCCTCTTGCAGCAGCTGCCGGGCCCGGCCGGTGTCGCGCACCAGCGGCTGCAAACCCGGCACATGCCACTCGGACATGCCGGGGCTGAAAAGCTGGGTTGCTGCGGCTTTGGGCTCTCGCAAAATAGCCTGCGCAATACCGGGCCGGTCAATCGCCAGGCTGATGGCTTGGCGCACCTTGATGTCTTTGAGCAGCGGGTGCGCGGCATTGACCTTGAGGTACAGGGTGCGCGGAATCGGCAGGGTGTGGAACTGCAGCCGGGGGTTGCGCTTGAGCCGCTCGATGGCGACGGCATCGTGGGTGAACACTAGGTCCGCCTGACCGCTCTCGGCCAGCATGCCCCGGGTCTCGCCCCGACCGCTGGCAAGGTACCCCACGCGCTGCACCGCAGGGCGTTTGCCGGTCCAGCCCTCAAAAGCCGCAGTTTCCAGCTTCTGCGGCGCATTGACCCGCACTACCTGGTAGGGGCCGGATCCCACGACCGCCTGCACACTGCCATCGGCGGCAAACGACGCAGGCGCCAGGATCTGCGTGCTGTTATGGGCCAAAAAGGCAGGCATGGCGGTGAACGCTTGTTTCAGTTCAATCTGTACCTCGCCATTGACGGCAGCAATCCGCTGGATGGGGGTGTTTTTCAGCACACCGGGTTGGGCCAGCGCGCGCTCCAGGCTGCGCACCACCGCTTCAGGGGTTACCGGGCTGCGATCATGGAAGAGTGCGCCGGGGCGCAATGCAAAGCGCCAGGTCTTCTGGTCGGCAGAGACCGTCCAGCGCGCTGCCAGACCGGGTGCCAACTGACCGTTGGTATCCACATCAACCAGCGTCTCTGTGATCTCCAGCCGGGTGAACACATAGCCGGTTTTGGAGGGGTCCAGGCTGCCGATCTCCCAGGGGGCAACAACCTTAAGGACCCGGGTGTCTGCGGAGGGGCCGGTCTGGGCTATGGCTGTGGAAACGGATACGGCCGCGCTCAAGAGCAGGGCGCGGCGCAGGGCGGATGGAGGGGGTGCAAGTGTCATGGTGCAGAGGTTTTTAGGTCAAATCAGGCCCTGGCGCTCATCAAGATTGCGCAGGTAGCTATTCAATTGATAGCGATGGGTATCAGTTGCGCTTCATGCCCGCCACCAGCTGGGTCACGTTGTGACGCATCATTTGCAAGTACGTCGCACCCGGCTGGTCGGCGGTGGACAGGGCATCGGCGTACAGACTGGCACCCAAGGTGGCACCGGCGTCTTTGCTGAGCTGGGCGATGAGTTTGGGGTTGCTCATGTTTTCCACAAACACCGCCCGGATTTTTTCGCGCTGGATTTGTTGGATCAGCTGGGCCACTTGTTTGGCGCTGGGCTCCGTCTCCGTGTTCACGCCTTGCGGGGCTAAAAATTTCACGCCGTACTGCGCCGCAAAGTAGCCGAACGCGTCGTGCGAAGTGATGACCTTACGTTTGTCGGCCGCAATGGTGGCCACTTGCGCTTTGGCCCAAGCGTCCAGGCTTTGCAGTTCTTTCACATAGGCTTCAGCGTTGGCCTGGTAGGTGGCAGCCCCGGCGGCGTCGACTTTCGCCAGACCGGCTGCGATGTTGCGCACGTACAGCACCACGTTGTTGGGGTTTTGCCAGGCGTGAGGGTTGGTTTCTTCGTGGGCATGGCCGGCATGGCCTTTTTCTTCTACCATGTGGAGGGCTTTCACGCCCTTGGCGGCAGTCACGCTCTCGCCCTTGTAGCCGGAGGACTTGAGCAGTTTGCCCGCCCAAGGCTCAAAGCCCAGGCCGTTGAGCACCACCAGTTTGGAGGCCAGCAGGGTTTTGGCATACGACGGCTTGGCCTCAAACACATGGGCGTCTTCGTTGGCACCGACCAAGGTCGTCACTGCCACGCGGTCGCCACCCACGACCCGCACCAGATCGCCCAGAATGCTAAAGCTGGCGGTCACCGGCAACCTGTCGGCGGCATGGGCATGGCTGCCGAGTAGCGCCAGTGCAGTCGCGCTGGCCAACAGAAAACGACGGGGCAGGGCGGTGAGCGAAAAAGTGTCGAGCAAGGTCATGCGGAGTGTCCTAAAGATCAAAGAAAGAAACAGGGAGTGGGCGGTGCCTCAGGCCTCACGATGGGCGCGGCCCCACCAGCGCGGTAGCCAGCCGCCCGGGGCGAGCAACAGAGAGGCGGCATAAAGCGCCCCCGCGCAGCCAATGATGGTGGGGCCCGAGGGCGTGTCGAAGTGGTAGGACAGCAGCAGACCTGCGGCGCCCGCTACCGCCGCCTGCGCACTGGCATTGAGCAACTGTGCGGGCAGGCTGTCGTGCCATAGCCGTGCACTCACGGCGGGCAGCATCATCAAGCCCACCGCCATGAGCGTGCCCAGAGTCTGAAAGCCCGCCACCAGGTTGAGCACTACCAGCATCAAAAAGCCTTGCTGCCAGACCCAAGCCGGCACACCACCACGATGCGCGGCCAAAAACACCGGGTCAAAGGTTTCCAGCACCAGCCCGCGGTACATCAGCGCCAAGGCCAGCACGCTGACAGTGGCCACACCCGCCACCAGCAGCAGGCCACTGTTGTCCACGCCCAGTGCACTGCCGAACAAAATGTGCAGCAAGTCGAGCTGGGTGCCATGGCCCGCAATCAGCGTTACCCCGAGGGCAAGTGCCACCAGATAGATGGCGGCGAGGCTGGCGTCCTCTTTCAAGGTGGTGAAGCGGCTGACTGCACCGGCAAGCCCTGCCACCACCATGCCCGCCAGCACGCCACCCAGCGCCATGGCGGTGAGCGAGAGTCCGCTCACCATGAAGCCGATAGCCACACCGGGCAGCACCGCATGGCTGAGCGCGTCGCCCAGAAGGCTCATGCGCCGCAGCGTCAAAAACACGCCCAAGGGCGCGGCGCTTAGTGACAGCGCCAGTGTCGCCACCAGCGCGCGGCGCATGAAGGCGAATTCTGAAAAAGGGGAAATCAAGGCCTCCCACACCGGGCCCAGCAACAAGTCCATGGGCATCCTTAAGGGGTGGTGGTGGCGAATCGCCGGGCCAGCAGGGTGTCGAAGTCTTGGCCGTTGACTTCACCGTCGATGGCGCAGATGGCAGCCGTCTCGTCCCAGGCCTCCGCCATAGCGCGGGCGCGCTGCAGGTTGGCGTCTGTCAGCACATCGGCTGTGGCACCCCAGGCGATGCACTCGCGTGCCAGCAACAGGGTTTGGGGAAAGTGCTGCTGGACCTGTGCGTCGTCATGCAGCACAGCCACCACGGTGCGGCCTTGGCGGTGCCACTGCTGCACCAATGTCAGCAGACCGGCGGTGGCTTTGCTATCCACCGCGTTGAAAGGTTCGTCCAGTAGAATCAGGTCAGCGTCCTGCACCAGCAGGCGCGCAAACAGGGTGCGCTGCAACTGTCCGCTGGAGAGCGTGCCCACCGGGCGGCGCTCAAAGCCTTGCAGGCCCACCGCTTCCAGCGCCGCATCCACCCGCGCCAGCATGGCGGAGGTTGCGCTGCCGAAGGCACCGGTCTGCGCCCACAGGCCCATGAGCACGCAGTCGCGCACCTCCAGCGGGAAGCTGCGGTCCAGCTCGCTGTGCTGGGGCAGGTAGGCCAAGCGCAAGCCCGGCGCATGGGTGATGCGGGCAGCTGCCTCGATAGAGACCAGGCCCGCCAGGCTTTTGAGCAAGGTGCTTTTGCCGGCCCCGTTGGGGCCAATCACGGCGGTGAGGGACCCACGCGCAAAGTGACCACTCACATGGTGCAGCGCCGGGTGGCGCCTGTAGCTCACCGTGAGGTTGTGCAGCTCTATGGCCGCGGGGGCTGTGTTGTTCATAGCGGCGCTGCTTCCAGGCTTGCCCACCATACGCCCAGCCACAACAGGGCCAGTGCCGGCAGGATCCACAGCACACGTTGCCAAGCGGGCAGGGCCAGGACGCTGGTGCGTTGGCGGCGGGGTTCAGGCAGGTTCACGGAAATGACTCATAATGCAACTCGATTGCGATATAGTCTAACGCAACTTGGTTGCATTTATTGATTAATGCAACTGAATTGCATTTTTAGGATGGTTCCATGGCCTCAGTCCAACCCCCCGTGACCCCGGTGCTCGAGGGTGACAACCCGATCGACGCACTGCTCTCCGCCCACGGCCTGCGCCGCACGGCGGCTGCGCGCCGCGTCCTGGGTTGGTTGTTGGCCCACCCCGAAACCAGCTACACCCATGCGCAGTTGCAGGAGTCTTTGGCAGGCGACCACGCCGAGCCGCTAGACCGCGTCACCCTCTACCGCCTGATCGACCGCCTGACCCAAGTGGGCCTGCTGCTGTGCCGGGTGGACAGCCAGCGGGTGCGCCGCTACCAAGCCATGCCCGCCAGCGTGCACGCCACCCCCCACTTCGAGTGCCAGACCTGCCACCGCGACAGCCCGCTGGCTGGTGCCTTGCATGCAGTGGACTTGGAAAAGGCGGCGCAAACCGCCATCGAATCCTTGCGCGCCCTGGGCTACACCGACATGCACCTCGACTTTGCCGTGCGCGGCGTCTGTGCCGATTGCGCGACTGGCACAGTGCCTACCGGCGTGGCAGCGGCAGGTCCGGCGGCATGATCCAGACACGGGGGTTGAGCTACCGTTACCCTGGTGGCGGTGAACTGCGTTTTCCGGATGTGGAGGTGCCCCACGGCGCGGTGCTGCTGCTCAGCGGCCCGTCGGGCAGTGGTAAATCCACCTGGCTGGCCCTGGTGGCTGCGCTGGTGGCGCCTTCGGCAGGTACGCTGCATGTGGCAGACCAAGCCATGGGCGACTTGCGCGGTGCCACTGCCGATGCGTGGCGGGCTGCCCATATCGGCTTTTTGCCGCAAAAGCTGCATTTGAGCGCTGCGCTCACGGTGCAGCAAAACCTGGCCATGGCGCAATGGGCCGCGGGCCGGGCAGACGACAAAGCCCGCATCCACGCGACCCTGGAGGCCTTGGGCGTGGCCGAGTTGGCCGGCCGTTTGCCCCACCAGTTGTCGGGCGGGCAAGCGCAGCGGGTCGCGCTGGCCCGCGCTGTGTTGCTCAAACCGCGGGTGGTGCTGGCTGATGAACCCACTGCCAGCCTGGACGATGAAGCCGCCGAGCAATCGGTTGGACTGCTGCTCGCCACCGCCGCCCAGCACGGCGCTACGCTGGTGATTGCCACGCACGACGCGCGGGTGGCCGCACTGATTCCACCGAGCGCTGATGGTCGAATCGGCTTCTCGCGTTTGTCTTTGGTGCGCGAGCAGCTATCAAAATCATAGCGACATGACAACACTTTTCTTTGCGTGGCGCTACCTGTGGTCTCGGCCTTTGGGGGCGGCGCTCAATCTCTTGCTGCTCAGTCTGGGGCTGGCATCCATCACGTTTTTGCTGCTCGTGGGGGCGCAACTCAGCAAAGCCTTTGAGCGCGATTTGGCGGGTATCGATGTGGTGGTGGGCGCCAAGGGCAGCCCGATGCAACTCATCCTCTCCGGGGTCTTGCACCTCGATGTGCCACCCGGTAATGTGCCTATCAAGGCGGTGCAGGAGTTAGCCCGCAACCCGCTGGTGGAACAAGTGATTCCCATCAGCCTGGGCGACAACTTCGGCGGATACCGGATCGTGGGCACCTCGCTCGACTATCCGGCGCATTACGACGCCCAGCTTACGCAAGGTCGCTTGTGGACTGCGCCCATGGAGGCGGTGCTGGGGGCTACCGCTGCCAAGGCGATGGGGATTCAGCTGGGGCAAACCTTTGTCGGCTCTCATGGCTTGGGTGCGGGCGGGCACCCGCATGGCGACAGTGTGTACACCGTGGTCGGCATTCTGGCGCCCGGCGGCAGCGTGCTGGACCGGTTGATCCTGACTGACACCGCCTCGGTCTGGAAGGTGCATGAGGACTACACCGCCGCCGATGAGGAGGACCGTCGTGTCATGGAAGAGGAGCGCGAAATCACCATCGCCCTTATCCGCTACAGCACGCCCATGGCGGCAGTGAGCTTTCCGCGCTTTGTGAATAGCAATACCGACATGCAGGCCGCTGCACCGGCCTTGGAAATCACCCGCTTGCTGAGCATGTTGGGCTTGGGTACCGATGTGTTGCGCGCCTTTGCCGGGGTGCTGCTGCTGACCGCGGGGCTGAGCGTGTTCATTGCGCTGTGGAGTGCGGTGCGCGAGCGGCGCACCGACCTCGCCTTGCTGCGCATGTTGGGCGCGCCGCCAGCCAAAGTGGCTGCGTTGTTGCTGTGCGAGGCCTTGTGGCTGGGCTTGCTTGCGGCGGTGCTGGGTGTGTTGCTGGGTCAGGGTTTTGCGCAGGCGCTGGCATTGTTTTTGAGCCTGGACCATTCGCTGCTCATCGGCGGCATAGTGTGGCCGGCAGGTTTGTGGGTGGTGCCCGCGCTGGCGCTGGTCGTGTCACTTGCCTCTGCCTTGTTGCCCACTGCGGCGGCCTACCGGGTGAGCGTGCTGCAAATGTTGCAGAGTCGCTGAATTCGCTTCGTACCGTTTGTTACTTCACTTCAGGAAATTTATGAAAAAAAGCCTTCTAGCCCTCGTATTAATTGCGCAAGCAGCTATGTTTTCTGTAGCGGCGGAAACTGACAAAGAAACCCGCGAAGACATCACCAAGCACCGTGCCATGGCCGCAGCCCACGAGTCTGCTGCCAAGTGCCGCGAGGCCGGCAAAGGCGAAGCGGTGTGCAACAAAGAACTGCAAGCCGCCTGCAAGGGCATTGCCATTGGTAAGTTCTGCGGCATGAAACACGAGCACTGATCTGTGATCCAGGCAAGGCCGGCTGATGTGGGGGCTTTGGTGGTGGCGCACTAAACTGTAGGCCTATCCCGAGGTGTTTTATGCGTGCAGTTTCCGTTGTTACCCGTCGTCTCCCATTGGCTTTGGCCTGTGCTGCTTTTCTGGGCGCCTTGCCCGCGGTGGCGCAACTCAGCTCACCGATGCCCGGTGTGCCGGGTGTGCCCGCAGGCACGGGCGCCGGTGTTCATGGCGCCAATAGCCCATTCGCTCCGCTCAAGGATCGGGCCGATGTGCTGCCTTGGTCGGTGCTGACCGCAGTAAAAACCAAAAATGAAAAAAACCGCCTGCTGCCAGTGTTCCCGGCAGACATTCAGGCGCTCCACAAAAAAACCCAGCGGGTGCAAGGCTTCATGATGCCGTTGGAGCCCGGTGAGAAGCAAAAGCACTTTCTCATCAGTTCAGTCCCCTTGACGTGTTCGTTTTGTATGCCGGGCGGCCCGGAGAGCATGATCGAGGTCAAGACCAAGACCCCGGTGAAATATTCCATGGAGGCCGTCGTGGTCGAGGGCCAGTTCGCGGTGCTCAACGATGACCCTTATGGCCTGTACTACCGCATGACCGATGCTGTGGCTGTGAAGTAGCCGCAGCCGGATGCCGCTCGACAACCCCGTACTCTCTTCCCTGCTTCCGGTCGTCCTCCTGATACTGGTGGGCTACCTGAGTGGCAGGTTCAATGTCATCCGCCAGGAGGCGGTGCGCGACCTGAGCAACCTGGTCTTTCTGGTGCTGATTCAGGCGTTGCTGTTTCGCACCATGAGCACGGTGGATGTGGCACATCTCGACTTCGGCTCGCTGTCAATGTATTTCGCCACTGCTGCCGGTCTATTCTTTGCATTGCTGTTCACCCAAGGAGGGAGCAGCCGGGCGGCGGTGCTGGCCTTGTCGGGAATTTTCAGCAACACCGCCATGATCGGCATTCCGTTGATCGGGCTGGCCTACGGTAAAGAGGCATTGGTGGTGCTCTTCACCTTGATCTCCATGCACTCGCTGGTGTTGTTGACCATGACCACGGTGGTTCTGGAGCTGTGCAGCGCCCGGGAGCGAGCGGATGTCGCCCACACCTTGGCCCAACACCTGCGAACGGTCGGGCTTGCAGTACGCAACGCCATACTGCACCCCGTGCCCATGCCCATCATTGCCGGCTTGTTGTTTGCGCAAACCGGCTGGGTGCTGCCAGAGGTGGTAGACCGCCCTCTGCAATTGCTGGCCAATGCCTTCAGCCCGGTGGCGCTGGTACTCATGGGAGTGACACTCGCCCAGACCTCGATCGGCCAGCACCTGCGTGCGGCCCTGCTGATTGCTGGCATCAAGAACCTGCTGCACCCCTTGCTCATGGCTTTGGTGGGCTATGCGGCAGGCTTGCGCGGCATCACGCTCACCGTGTTAGTCATGGCGGCAGCCATGCCGATTGGTGCCAACGTGTTTCTGTTTGCCCAGCGCTACCAGAAGGCCGAAGAGTTGGTCACCGCAAGCGTGGTGGTCTCCACCGTGATGGCGCTTTTCACGGTGACGCTGGTGATGTACTTGCTGCCCCTGTGGGTTGGCTGAGCCGGAGGAAGAGGTGTTTGTGACGTTGCATCGGGTCCGCGTATTTTGGAAAGTCGCCTTCTGGGTCTTGGTGGTCTTGACGACTGTCATGTGCCTGATGCCCAACGAGCAGGTGCCCTCGAGCCTGGTGTTTTGGGACAAGGCGCAGCACACCCTGGGTTTCGCGGCACTCGCGGTGTTGGGCTTGCTGGCCTACCCTTTGGCTGTGCCGCGTGTGCTGGCGGGTTTGTTGCTGTTTGGTGCTGGCATTGAATACGCACAGACATTGACCGGTTGGCGCCAAGGCGACTGGATGGACTGGCTGGCCGATGCCGTGGGTATCGCCCTCGGGACCGCCGCCGTGGCGGTGTGGGCGCGGGTGCGCGGCCGGTCACTTTTTGCAGGAAATCCCGAGACATGAACTTCAAGCTGAAACACCCCTTGCGCACGCTGCTCACCGGGGCGCTGGCGCTCTTGCCTTTGGCGGCAACTTTGCTCCTGCTCTCGTGGCTTTTCAGTCTGCTGGCGGTCTGGCTTGGGCCTGGCAGTGCATTCGGGCAAATGCTCACCGGCATTGGTTTGGGGCTGACCGAGTCCGAGATCATCGGCTACCTGTTGGGCCTATTGCTGGTGGTCGTGCTGGTCTATGCGTTTGGTTTGATGGTGGAGCGGGGCCTGGAGCAGGGTGCTGCCAGATTGTTAGAAACAATTTTGCAGCGCATTCCCGTGGTCCGCACTGTGTACGACGTGGCGCAAAAGCTGGTCGGTCTGCTGGGCCGCAAAGAGGGGGCGGAGCTGCAGTCGCTGTCCCCGGTGTGGCTGTATTTCGGCGGCAAGCCACAGCCGGACGCTGCTAATGCCACTACCGCTGCCGGAGCTGGTAAACAAGGAACCGCGGTGCTCGGTTTCCTGTCAACGCCGCAGGCGGTCATGATTGGCGGGGTGCCTTATCTGGGGGTGCTGGTGCCTACCGCACCAGTTCCGGTGGGAGGCGGCTTGCTGTATGTGCCACCGGACTGGGTGGAGCCCGCCGATATCGGCATGGAGGCCGTCACCAGTATTTACGTCTCCATGGGCGTCACTTCGGACCAGTACCTACCAAAATCAGCGCCTTAGGGAACAGGGGTCCAAGCCCTGTGGGTGCTAGGGTGCCAGCCGCTCGCGCAACCACGCGCCGTCGGTACCCTGGCTGTAACGCAGCCGGTCATGCAAGCGGCTTTTGCGACCTTGCCAGAATTCCCACTGGTCAGGCTTCAACCGGTAACCACCCCAGTGCGGTGGGCGCGGTGGCTGCAGCAGAAACTGAGCGGCGTATTTAGCCGCGTTGGTGACTAGCACCGTCCGGCCGGGAATGACCTCGCTTTGCGGGGATGCCCATGCGCCGATACGCGAATCCAGCGGGCGGCTATGGAAGTAGGTGTCGCTCTCTTCTTCGCTCACTTTTTCTACCACCCCCTCAATACGCACCACCCGCTCCAGCTTCACCCAATGGAACTGCAGCGCGGCATACGGGTTGCCCGCAAGGGCCTTGCCTTTGCGGCTTTCGTAATTGGTGAACCACACAATGCCGCGCGCATCAAACCCTTTGATCAACACCACCCGGGTGCTGGGGCGCAGGTCGCTGCCCACGGTGGCCACGGTCATGGCGTTTGGCTCAGGCACCTCACCTTGAATGGCCTCTTGCAACCAGCGGTCAAACTGCAGCAGCGGGTCTGGTTGGGAGGCCTGTTCATCGAGTTCGGCGCGTTCGTAACTTTTGCGGAGGTCGGCAATAGATGTCATGGCCAGAGTATAGAAACCAGCCCTTGTCCGCGCATTGCGGCAGGTCATGGCCCCGCCAGTTTGTACCCGCCTGGTAACTCGGGCTATACACAATCACATGTTTCCAAGTTACCATCGAAGGTGTAATTTAGTTACAGAAACATATGCCAGACACCACCTCTACCCCCGTCGCTTTGCACCCTGTTGTGGAGGCGGTGACCCGCCGCATCGTGGAGCGCAGTGCCGCCACCCGCAGCGCCTATCTGGCCCAAGTCGCGCACATGGCCAACCGCAAACCCGGCGCTGATCGCATGGGCTGCGCCAACGTCGCTCATGCCTTTGCCGCGATGCCCGAGGCCGACAAGACCCGCGTCACCGGCTTGGATAAATTCAAAATTGTGGAAGAGAAGGGTGCCAACATCGGCATCGTCAACGCCTATAACGACCTGCTTTCCGCCCACGCGCCCCTGCAGCACTACCCTGATCTGGTCAAGGTGGAAGCCCGTAAGCACGGCGCAACAGCCCAAGTGGCGGGTGGCGTGCCCGCCATGTGCGACGGCGTGACCCAAGGTACCGCCGGCATGGAGCTAAGCCTGTTCAGCCGCGACGCCATTGCCATGGCCACTGCCGTGTCGCTGAGCCACGATGTGTTTGATGCCGCCCTGATGCTGGGCGTGTGCGACAAGATCGTGCCCGGCTTGTTGATCGGCGCACTGCACTTCGGCCACCTGCCCACCGTGTTTGTGCCAGCCGGCCCCATGACTTCGGGCCTGCCCAACAACGAAAAAGCCAAGGTCCGCGAAAAAGCCGCCCAAGGCTTGGTCGGCCGCCCCGAGCTGCTGGCCGCCGAAAGCGCTGCGTACCACGGCGAAGGCACGTGCACCTTTTACGGCACTGCCAACAGCAACCAGATGCTGCTCGAAGCCATGGGCCTGCATGTGCCCGGCACTGCCTTCATCAACCCCGGCGATGGTGTGCGCCAGGAATTGACCCGCGAAGCCGTTCGCACCGTACTGGGCATCACCAAAGCTAAGCGCTTTGCGCCCATCGGCGAGGTGGTGGACGAGCGCTGTATCGTGAATGCCATGGTGGCGCTGCTGGCCACCGGCGGCTCCACCAACCATTTGATCCACTGGGTGGCTGTGGCTCGCGCCGCGGGCATCGTGATTGATTGGAACGACTTCTCGTCCCTGTCGGACGTGGTGCCCTTGCTGACCCGTGTGTATCCCAACGGCAGCGCCGACGTGAACCAGTTCCAGGCGGCAGGCGGCCCCGGTTACGTGATCCGCGAGCTGCTGGATGCCGGCTTTATGCACGCCGATGTGCTCACCGTGCGTAGCGGTGGCTTGCGTGAATTCACCGCGATTCCTTCGGCCAAAGCGGACGGCAGCTTGCAATGGCAAGACCCCGGCGCAAGCAAAGACGACAGCGTGGTGCGCCCGGCCAGCAGCCCCTTCAGCGCCAGTGGTGGCTTGAAGCTGCTCAAGGGCAACCTGGGCCGCAGCGTGATCAAAGTGTCTGCCGTGCCCGAAGACCGCCACATCATTGAAGCGCCTTGCCGCGTGTTTGACTCGCAAGACGCATTGCATAAGGCCTTTAGCGCCGATGAACTCAACCACGATGTGATCTGCGTGGTGCGTTGGCAAGGCCCGCAGGCTAACGGCATGCCCGAGCTGCACAAACTTACGCCGCCACTGGCCGTGCTGCAAGGCAAGGGCTACCGCGTAGCCTTGGTGACCGATGGCCGCATGAGTGGCGCATCGGGCAAGGTGCCTGCCGCTATCCACGTGTCGCCCGAGGCGGCGGCCGGCGGTCACTTGGCCAAGGTGCGCGATGGCGACATCATTCGCCTGGACGCCAACGCCGAAACCCTGCAAGTGCTGGTGAGCGATGCCGAATGGGCCGCACGCCCCCTGGACACCATGCCCGAAGCCCTGCGCGCTGCCAATGGCATCGGCATGGGCCGCGAACTATTCGCCAACTTCCGCCGCAATGCACTGGCCGCTGAAGAGGGCGCCTGCACCTGGCTCTGAACCTGAACCTACAACGTCGATCTGGAATTCATATGTCTCAAGCCCCCGCCTTTACCGCCCTGCAAGTCATGCAGGACGCCCTCGTTATCCCCGTGATCGTGTTGAACGATGTGGCCCACGCTGTGCCCATGGCCCGCGCCCTTGTGGCTGGTGGCGTGCGCATGCTGGAAGTGACGCTCCGCACCCCGCAGGCCCTGGCCTGCATGGAGGCCATTGCCCGTGACGTGCCCGAAGCCGTGGTCGGCGCCGGCACCGTGCGCAGCAAGGCAGATGCGCAAGCCGCCGCCAACGCGGGCGCCCGTTTTGCCGTGAGCCCCGGTTACACCAGCGCTGTGGGCCAAGCCTGCCGTGACTTGGGCCTGTCTTTGTTGCCAGGTGTAGCCACCGGCAGCGAAATCATGATGGCGCAGGAAGACGGCTTCACCCAGCTCAAGTTCTTCCCTGCCATGCAAGCCGGCGGCCCTGCCATGCTCAAGGCCTGGAGCGGCCCGTTTTTTGACGTGAAGTTCTGCCCCACCGGTGGCGTGACCCTGCAAAACGCGCCCGAGTTTTTGGCCCTGCCCAACGTGGTGTGCGTAGGCGGTTCGTGGATCGTGCCGGCCGATGCCATGGCCAAGGGCGAGTGGGACAAGATCACCCAGCTGGCGAAAGACACGCAGGCGCTGCGCAAGTAAGGCGCAAGGCGGTTTATAAGCAAAAGGGCGCTCTAGCGCCCTTTTTTATTGCGTGGGTAGCTATGAAGTTTGTAGCGTGTATGTTTGCCAGCTACGAAATTGCCAAGCCTGCTGCAATGAACCGCCTTGTGTTACCGCAGGCCTACGCCCGCTTCTTGCGGTGCCTTCTGGATCAGTTCGATCTTGTAGCCGTCCGGATCGGTCACAAATGCGATGACGGTGCTGCCGCCCTTGACCGGGCCAGCCTCGCGGGTCACGTTGCCGCCAGCGGCCTTGATCTTTTCGCAGGCGGCGTAGGCGTCCGGCACGCCCAAGGCGATGTGGCCGTAGGCGGTCCCGATCTCGTAGCTCTCCACACCCCAGTTGTAGGTCAGCTCGATTTCGGCCTGACCGGGGTTGCCGCCGTCAAAGCCCAGGAAGGCGAGGCTGTACTTGTACTCGGGGTTTTCGGACTGGCGCAGCAGCTGCATGCCCAGCACTTGTGTATAGAAATCGATGGAGCGTTGAAGGTTGCCAACGCGCAGCATGGTGTGGAGGAATTGCATGCATTAAATTGTGCACGAGGGTCTTTGCCCTGTCTGTGCATGGTGAATAATCCGGCCAACTTTTAAAGGCCCACCATGAGCACTTTCACCCAAGTCATTCTGTACACCGACACCGACGGTTTTGCCAAGTTCCGTGAGGAGACGATTCCGTTAAACGAGGGCAATCCGCAGTCCATGCTGTCGGAGGTGTTTGCGTCGGGCGGCTACCAGGTGCGAACCAGCCCGGTGGGCTTTCGCAGCCAGTTCCATTGCTCGGGGCACACCCAGTGGTGCTTTATTTTGCAAGGGCAGATGGAGATCGGCGTGCACGGCAGTTCGCGCGTGTTCGGGCCCGGGCAGCACTTTTATTCGGCAGATTTGCTGCCCGAAGGCGCCACGTTTGACCCCGCCATCCACGGCCACTGGAGCCGCCAGTTGGGTGACCAGCCTTTGATCACTCTGTTTGTGAGGGGCTAAGCCTCCGCCGCACGGACCGCTGCGCCCTGGAGTGCGCCCGACAATAGGCGTTGCACGCCGGGTTGCCCGGTTTTGACGGCTTGAACGAGCCCCGCAGCCACGTCGGCTGCGTGGACCGGCAGGTAGTTCACGGGAATCAGCGGTTTGAAAATCCGGCTCGCCATCAAACCGATGTGCTCTCCCGGGCGCACTGGCTGGTCCAGCGGGCCACGGTTGCCGACCAGCAGGGAGGGGCGGGCTACACTGATGCTGCTGTAGCCCAGTTTGCTGAGCGCCGCCTCCATCTCCCCTTTGACACGGTTGTAAAACACGCGCGATTCCGGATTCGCACCCATGGCGCTGACTACTCCTAATTTCGTAGCGCCCCGCGCACGTCCTGCCTGGGCTATAGCCATAACAGCGTCATAGTCCACCGCACGGAATGCGGCTTGGCTGCCGGCCACCTTGATGGTGGTACCCAGACAAATAAAAACATCGTCGATCTGCGGCAGCTCAGGGAGCGCCGCAAAGTCGACGATGTGTTGGGTCAGCTTAGGGTGGGTCAAGGGCAGCGTGCGCCGCCCCAGACTGTGTACCGCGCTGGTGTGTTTATCGGCTAGAAGAGCCGCCAGGACCGCGCGGCCCACGAGGCCCGTTGCCCCCGCGACCACCGCCACCCGAGCGTCCACCGCCGCCGAAGCCGCCTCCGCCGCCACCACCGTATCCGCCGCCATTTCCACCTCCACTGCGACCACCGCCGCCAAAGCCACCGCCACCACCGCGGCGGGCGCCACGGCCAGCCATCATATCGACGCTGGTGCGCATGGGGTCAGGTTGAGCAGTAGAAGGGCGCGGTGCGCGACCTTCGTGGGTGAAGCCTGCGGGCGGCTGGAACTCAGCGCTGCCGCCATCACGGCGTGGGCCGCGGTTTTGTGCGGGGCGTGGGCCCTGCGAACGGGGTTGCTGGAAATCGCCGCCACGGTCCGGACCACGGCCGCCCCCATTGCCGCCACCGTTGCCACGGGGCGCTTGGCCGCCACGGCCACCGCCGCTTGCGCCATTGCCTCCGCCACCTTGGCCACCCGCAGCGCGGCCGCCGCCCTGAGCGGCTTTGCTGTCGCGCACGCGCTGGAGCATTTCCGTGCGGGCGGCCTTGGCGGCTGCCTGCATCACGTCACGGCTAGGGGGCTTGCCTGCACCGCCCCAGATGGTCTGGCGACCCATGGCGATGGGTTCACCCTTCTCGCCTGGCTCGGGGCCGAAGCCTTCGATGACCTTGACTTCAATCTTCTGCTTGGTGAAGCGCTCGATGTCTTGCATGAAGCCTTCTTCGTCCAGGCACACCAGGTTCACCGCGGCACCGTCGGCACCGGCGCGGCCCGTGCGGCCGATGCGGTGCACATAGTCTTCGCTCACGTTCGGGATTTCATAGTTCACCACGTGCGGCAGATCGTCGATGTCGATACCGCGGGCAGCAATGTCGGTGGCCACCAGGGCGCGCACATCGCCGCTCTTGAAGCCTGACAGGGCCTGGGTACGGGCTGCCTGGCTCTTGTTGCCGTGCAGCGCCATGGCCGTGATGCCGTTCTTTTCCAGAAACTCAGCCACGTTATTGGCACCGAACTTGGTGCGGGTGAACACCAGCACCTGGCTCCAGTTTTGCTCGTTGATGATGTGGGCGAGCAATGCCTTTTTCTTGCCGCGGCCCACGGGGTGGATCACCTGGGTGATGCGCTGCACCGTGGTGTTGCGGGGGGTGACCTGCACGCTTTGTGGGTTTTTGAGCAGGCCGTTGGCAAGCTCGCGGATTTCGTCGCTGAAGGTCGCAGAGAACAGCAGGCTTTGCTTTTCTTTGGGCACCAAAGCCAGCACTTTTTTCACGTCATGGATGAAGCCCATGTCCAACATGCGGTCGGCTTCGTCGAGCACCAGCATTTGCACCTGGCCGAGGTCCAACATGCCTTGTTGGGCCAAATCCAGCAGGCGGCCGGGGGTGGCCACCAGGATGTCCACGCCTTTTTTGACCTTGGAGATTTGCGGATTCATGCCGACGCCGCCGAACACCACGGTGGAGCTGAGTTGCAGGTATTTGCCGTATTGGCGCACCGACTCTTCCACCTGGGCGGCGAGTTCGCGGGTAGGGGTCAGCACCAAGGCGCGGATGCCGGTGCCGCCGAATTTGTTCTCCGCGCTGCGGCTCATCGAGAGGCGGTGCAGCAGGGGCAGGGTGAAGGCAGCGGTCTTGCCGGTACCGGTCTGGGCGCCGCCCAGCAGGTCGTGGCCTTCGAGCACCAGGGGAATAGCCTGCGCCTGAATGGCGGTGGGCGTTTCGTAACCTTGCTCGCGCACGGCCTTCACGATGGCAGGTGCCAGCTTCAATTCTTCAAAGTTCATTGGATAGATGCGTCCGTCCGGGACGCTTGGGAATCAGCCGTTCTGCGGACACTCGGTGCGCAGTCAGTCAAAGGCAGATGGATTCAAAAGTGGGATGCCCTGTCACGTAGCGATCCCCAGCAAGGTGCTGATATTGCAGGCAACTGAATAGCTGCAACGGGCCGTATTGTCGCACGGCTTGGCTAAGTGTCGGTTTGTCGACACGGAATCAGGCCCATAGCATGTGCGCGGGTAACAATCTGTCAATACACTGGCGAAGCCCATTCGCGGCGCTGAGAATACGGTCACCATGAAGAAATACTTGTTGCGGCGCCTCGGAGTTGCCCACGAAATCGGCAACACCCGGCCCACGCTGTCTGCTTGTATCGATGCAGTGCTGGAGCAGTGCGACCCGCTGCTGGATGATGTGCTCGAAGGCCTGAAGTCCATGCTCAAAGTGGGCGGGGGCAAAACCCTGCATGCCAAGCTGCATCCCGTCCGGCAGGTTACCGTCGAGCGACTGTTGGCCCGTTCTGCGGAGTTGAAGGCGGTGTTTCGTGTGGAGTTGCGTAGCGCGGTGTATGGCGGCGGCACTTTCCGCAAGCCCAACATCAGCCCTGTTCGATTTGACGATTTCCAGTTTCTGGAAGAGGAGCAGATCGATGTCAACATTGAGTTGGCGGTCAATGAGCAGGAAGTCAACCGGTCTGTGGAGGCGGTTCTGCCGAATCTGAACGCCTTGATCAGCAATTTGATGGGCTGGTCAAGCGTGCAGGCCCATTTGAACCCGCTCAAACCTGAAGCTTTCGTCCACGCCTTGCGCGAGGCGTTTGTCCAAGTGGTGCCCGAGGATGAGGCGCGCTTGTCAGTGATGGCGCCTGCCGCTGGTTTGTTGGGTAGCGCGCTGGACCAGATGTACCGCGAGTTGATCGAGTGGCTGAAATCTCAGGGCGTAGAGCCGGTGCCGATGTATGGCCCTACGATCCAGCCTTTCGGGCTGACCGCCAGCGCGCCGGCGTCCTCTGTGTCACGCAGTTTGCTCACGCTGGATAAATTGCGTCGTTTGCTCTCTGGTGAGCTCGATCCGCGGCCGGCAGGAGCCGGGAATGCAGATTTCACCCACACCGTGCCCGCGTCTTTCTTGGCTCTGGAGGATATGAAGCTGGTCGAGCCGATGCTCAAGCGCCTCTCGGAGCGCGCAGTAGTGGCCGATGCGGACGCCGGCCAGCCACGGCCTCGCGCTAGGGCGTCAGCGCGGGAGACGCTGCGAGGCAAGGCCTTGGGCGAGGAGCTGGGCCAGGAAGTCGTGCGCCTGATGCTGGAAAATTTGATGCAAGACCGCCGCTTGTTGCCCGGTGTGCGGCAATTGGTGCTGAGTATGGAGCCCCTGCTGCAGCGGATGTCTCTGCAAGACTCCCGCTTTTTTGCAGACCGCAAGCACCCTGCGCGCGTTTTTCTGGACCGCATGACGCACCGGAGTCTGGCGTTCCAGAGCGAGGAGGCTCCGGGCTACGCGCGTTTCCGGCAAAACATGGAAAACGCCATCTCCGCGCTTTTGGGGAGCGAGGGAAGTGCCGCCACTTTTGAGCGAGTGTTGCAAAAGTTGGACGAAGCGTGGGGGCAGGAAGACCATCTGCACAAGCAGGCTGCCGCCGAGGCGGCCCGTAGCCTCATGCATGCGGAGCAGCGGAACATGCTGGCCCAGCGCTTGGCCCAGGAGTTCGTGCAGCGCATGACCTCTAAAAATGCACCGGACATCGTGGTGGCATTTTTGCGGGGGCCGTGGGCGCAGGTGGTGGCCGAGGTCCAGTTGCGGAGCGCGGGTGGTGCGGACGATGCAGAAGGCTATCTCGCACTGGTGGATGACCTGATTTGGAGTGTGCAGCCCCGGTTGGTGCGTAAAAACAGGACTCGTCTGGTCGAACTAGTGCCGCTGATGCTGGCAAAAGTCCGGCAAGGGCTGGCTTTGGTGGATTACCCCGAAGACCGGATCCCACCGTTTTTTGATGCCCTTATCGACATCCATGAGCAGGCCTTTGATAACGCCAAATACGTGTCCCACCGGGACGCACAAAACGCAACGCCTGCGGGAGGCCCACAGGCCGCTGCCGCGTCAGAGACACCAGAAGACGATCCTTGGCTCGCCGAGATGGAAGCGGAAGACTCCGGATTTTTCAATGGCCAGCAGGTGTCCCGCAAAGGTACGCCAGAGCCATCCGAAGTGGCCGACCAAGCGCTGCACGATGCTTGGAGTGCAGAGAGCCTGCGCACCGGGTCCTGGGTCGATATGGCCTTGGGTAGCGAGTGGGTGCGTGCCCAGCTGTCGTGGGCGAGCCCGCACCGGACCTTGTTCATGTTTTTGTCGGCCAGCGGCATGACGCATTCCATGTCGCGCAGCACCATGGACCGCCTGCGGGGGCTGGGCTTGATCCGGCTAGTGTCTGATGGCCATGTCATGGACAACGCTCTCGATGCCGTGGCCCGTGAGGCTCTTCGAAACGATGTAAAAAACGCGTTTGACACCTCTTCAGACCGAAACCCATGATCGCTTGGTTGCCGCGCAGTCGATAATATGGCTTTACCGCTGAATAACCAGAATCGCAATGGCCCAATACGTTTTCTCCATGAACCGCGTCGGCAAGATCGTGCCCCCCAAGCGGCACATTCTTAAAGACATTTCCTTGTCCTTCTTCCCCGGTGCCAAGATCGGTGTCTTGGGTACCAACGGTTCCGGCAAGTCCACCCTGCTCAAGATCATGGCCGGTGTGGACAAGGAAATTGAGGGCGAAGCCATTCCCATGGCCGGCCTGAACATCGGTTACCTGCCACAGGAACCCCAACTCGACCCCACCCAAACCGTGCGTGAAAGTGTGGAAGCTGGCATGGGCAAAGTGTTTGCGGCCAAGGCGCGGCTGGACGAGGTGTACACCGCCTATGGCGCTGAAGACGCCGACTTTGACGCACTGGCTGCTGAGCAGGCTGAACTGGAAGCCATCATCGCTACCGCCGGTACGGATTCCGAGCACCAACTCGAAATTGCCGCCGACGCCCTGCGCCTGCCCCCGTGGGATGCCAATATCGGCGTGCTGTCCGGTGGTGAAAAGCGCCGCGTAGCCTTGTGCCGTTTGCTGCTCTCCAAGCCCGACATGTTGTTGCTTGATGAGCCGACCAACCACTTGGACGCTGAATCAGTGGATTGGCTCGAGCAATTTCTGCAGCGCTACTCCGGCACCGTCGTGGCTATCACCCACGATCGCTACTTCCTGGACAACGCCGCTGAGTGGATTCTGGAACTGGACCGCGGCTCCGGTATTCCTTACAAGGGCAACTACTCTGATTGGCTGACCCAGAAGGGCGCCCGTTTGGAAGCCGAACAAAAGGGCGAGGAAGCCCGTGCCAAGGCCTTGAAGAAGGAATTGGAATGGTCCCGCCAGAACCCCAAGGCCCGCCAGGCCAAGAGCAAAGCCCGTCTGGCCCGCTTTGAAGAATTGAGCGACTTCGAATACCAGAAGCGCAACGAAACCAACGAAATCTTTATCCCGGTGGCAGACCGCTTGGGTAGCCAGGTGATCGAGTTCAAGGGCGTGAGCAAGTCCTTTGGCGACCGCGTGTTGATCGACAACCTGAGCTTCAACATCCCTGCTGGCGCGATTGTCGGCATCATCGGCCCGAACGGTGCCGGTAAATCGACCTTGTTCAAACTGATCGCCGGTCGCGAGAAGCCAGATTCGGGTGAAGTCGTCATTGGTTCCACCGTCAAGATGGCGTTTGTGGACCAGCACCGCGATGCGTTGTCGGATGAAAAAACCGTCTGGGAAGACGTCTCCGGTGGACTCGACATCCTGAACGTGGGCAAGTTCCAGATGGCCAGCCGTGCCTATTGCGGTCGCTTCAACTTCAACGGCGGCGACCAGCAAAAGAAAGTCGGTATGTTGTCCGGTGGTGAGCGGGGACGTTTGCACTTGGCAAAGACACTGATCGCGGGCGGTAACGTCTTGATGCTGGATGAACCATCCAACGACTTGGATGTAGAAACCTTGCGTGCCTTGGAAGATGCACTGCTCGAATTCGCCGGCACCATGCTGGTGATTTCCCACGATCGCTGGTTCCTAGACCGTATTGCCACCCACATTCTGGCTGCCGAAGGCGACAGCCAGTGGACCTTTTTTGACGGCAACTACCAGGAGTACGAAGCCGATAAGAAGAAGCGTCTGGGCGAAGAAGGTGCCAAGCCCAAGCGCGTGCGCTACAAGGCCTTGAAGTAAGCCTCTTTGGAACTGACAGGGTCCGCGCTGCTGCATGCAAAATCGACACTTGCTCCCGCCGCCATTGTTTCAAGCGACTGTGAAGGAAGCCGCGGCGGCCGGTCCTGCCCTGATGGCCAAACTCGTCGCCGCACTGCGCCGCGACTTGCATGGGCGCGAAGGCGCGGCACGTGACTTCAGGGAGCGAGAGGTTCATGCGGATTCCCTGCGGCAACTGCTTGCGCACGAGTCCATTCTGGAAAAGGGCTTCGAAGCAGCATTGATGGAGCAGTTCACCAAGCCGGTGGATACGCCTCGCACATCGATGCCCAGCATCGCTGATGTGCAGTTTGATCAGCTGGAGCTGATGGACGAGCTTCAGGTGCAAGAGAGCGTCAACATGGCGCGAGCGCAGCAAATGGTCATGCTGGCTGCGGAGGTAAGCCTGTCTGAACTCAATGCCCTGATGTGTGCAGCTTTGGGCTTACCTACGGTTCGCCCGGAGCGCAACCCCTTGCGTCCGGAGGCCTATATCCAGGCATTGCGCAATACCGTGGAGCGCACGCCCGCTCCTTCGTCCATGCGCCTGGATTGGCTCACCGTTATGGGAACTGCTTTAGGCAGTGAGCTTCAAGTGTTGTACCGTGACCTGGTCGCCCGGTTGCGCGCGCAAGGTGTGGTGGCCGCAAGTTATGCGGTCTCGCAAAGTGCAGGATCGGGTTTGGGTGCTGCTGGCTTTAAACGCGCGGAAGGTGCGGGCTCCGCGCAGATGGAGATCACGCGCTATGGCGCACCGGGCAGTGCGGAGCGTGAGGCCTTGATAGCCCAAGAGTTGAGCCGCCCAAAGCCTGTCGTTGATCCTGGTTTGCTCACCCTGGACAGGCTGCGCCTGCTGCTGGCAGGTGAATTGGATTCTGCAGGTACGACGCACAGAGTCGCTGCATTTGCAAAACAGTTCGAGCGAGACTTTGAATCGCCCCAAGCGGGTTATCGGGCGCACGACGCGGAGCCCACCGACTTTGCGGCTACCGTTCCTGCGGCCTTTGAGGCCCTGGCGGAAATGCGGCAAGTCGATCGTGTGGTCCAGCGGCTCGAGCAGCGCCGTACTGCCACGCCTGAGAGTCGTGCGGCAGTGGATGGCGATGTACGCGAAAAAATCCGTCGTACTGCTAATGGGGTTGCGCAGGCTTTGAGTTTGGAAGTAGTGAGCCTGATGGTGGACAACATGGCGCGTGATCCGCGGTTGTTGGAACCAGTGCAGGTTTTGGTGCGCGGGCTGGAGCCTGCACTGATGCGTTTGGCTTTGGCTGACCCGCGCTTCTTTACTGACAAAGAGCATGCTGCCCGGATGCTGGTTCAAGAGTTGACGCACCGCAGTCTGGCGTTTGCGAAAGTCGGTAGTCCCGGCTTTTTGGCGTATCTGGACGAAGCGCGTGAGGCAATTGCTCCTTTGACGGGCGAGCATGCGAGCCCGGAGGATTTTGAGCGTGTTCTTAGTCATCTGCAGTCACTCTGGGACGACGAGGCTTCCAAGCAAGCTGCTTTGCGCGCGCAGGCTGTCAGGGCCTTGGAGAAGGCTGAACAGCGTAACTTGCTGGCAGAAAAAATTGCCCGAGAGATCGACGGGCACCGGGATGCCAACAAAGTGCCCGAAGTGGTCTTGCATTTTTTGTGCGGGCCGTGGGCGCAAGTGGTTGCGCAGGCCCGGCTTGCAGGCGGCAGTCGCTCTGCGGCGGCAGACCGGTACCAAGCGCTGATTGCAGCGTTGTTGTGGAGCACCCATCCGGACCTGGCACCCAAGAACATTCCCAAACTCACCAAACTGGTTCCGCTCTTGCTCGGAACCTTGCGTGATGGGCTGGAGACTATCCAATACCCTGCCACCAAGGTGGGCGCATTTTTTGAAGCACTGATGGGCTTGCACCAAGCGGCCTTCAGGGCGGTGCACCGGGATCCTTGGACGCGCTCTAAAGAGGCGCCCGAGACACCCGCGCGCGCTGTCGCTGTGGCGGTGCCTCATCGCCCGGTAGAAGACGGCGACCCTTGGGTTGCACCCTCCGAAGCCAGTGAGTCGAATCTGCTGGAACTTGACGACGCGTCCTCTGCCGGCAGCGTTGCACCAGAGTCATCGACGTCAACGGCGCGGGAAGCCGAATTGCCTGTCGCCGGTATCGGCGCAGGCAGCCTGCCACTCGGCTCTTGGGTAGAGCTGCAGTCCAATGACGATTGGGTTCGCACGCAGCTCACCTGGGCGAGTCCGCATGGAACGCTGTTTTTGTTTACCAGCGCATCAGGCTCTACCCAGTCCATGACCCGCCGCACGCATGACAAGTTGGTGGCCGCCGGTCAATTGCGGGTGATATCGGCACAGACCGTGCTGGATGCTGCGCTGGACGCGGTGGCCCAGCAGGCCATGAAAAACAGCGTGATTGCTAAGCTGTAGTTAAGCGCTGTCTCACGAGGCCGATGTTGTTGCGTAGCGCATAGAGTTCATCCGCGTAGGACAGGGGCAGGATGACTTTTTCCACCTTGGATTCAATCGAGTTCAGCTCTTCCAACAACTTTTCTTTGTCTTCGGGGTGGGCTTCGAGTCGGCTTTCAATATCGCGGAGTTCGCCATACCAACGGAAAACGCGAGACCGCACGCGGTAAGCGTACAGCGGAGGCGCTATTTTTCCCAACGGGAGTAGCACGGCAATGATGATGCCCAGTGCCAGCCACATGCGCTCTACAAGGTTGGCCAAGGTAAACGGGATGTAGCGCTGCAGGCTGGGGATGCCGTTTTTCAAAGTGCGCTCGGCTTCGGGCGCCAGCGGAAACTCGCTGTTGGATGCGTTGGGAAACTCGCGAGTGCGTTGGAACCAGCCGGATTGCCCGTGTGTCTGTACCGTTGCCTGAGACAGCAATTGGCGCAAGCCCGGGTGCAGGCTCTCACGCACCAGCATGCTGGTGGTTGTGGCGATCAGGTGCACATCTTGCGCTGGAATGTTGCGCGCCAGATCGACCACGCCGCGCGGGAGTGTGACCGGGGTGATAAACGGCAGGCGGCGTGCATAGGCCTCGTTCTGAGGAAAATCCATGAGCCGGATACCGGGTGTTTGCAGCAGCATTTGCACCATAGGGGCCAGCGGGGCCGAGGCGAACACCACCGCATCCAGCTTGCCTTGCAACATCTGCACTGTGGCGGGCGTTTGCTCCAGGTGCGAGATTTTGACTTTTCTGGGGTCCATGCGGTGCATATCCAGCAGGGTGTCCATCAAGTGCGGGACGCCGCTACCGGCGGTACCCGCGTTGATTCGCAAGGTGCTCAACTGGTTCAAGGACTGCAGCCTGCCCGTTTCTGAGATGTCTGCCGCAGATTGAGCGCGATAGAACAGCCAGACAGGCTCCACAAACAAATTGCCTAGCGTGAGGAGTTCTTCTGTGTCGCCATCGGTCGGTGCTGTGGCAGACCCCCCTTGCACAAAACCGGCATCCGCCTCGCCGGCCTGCAGGCGGCGCAAGTTGTCCGCAGACCCTTCTGTGGGCACCAGTCGGACCGTGATTCCGTGCTGGCGCAGCAGCTTGGCATACTGATCGCCCATTTCGGCGTAAGCGCTCTGCTCCGGGCCCGTCAACAGGGTCAGCTGTTTGGGTGGCATCGGGTTTAGCCACCAATAGGCAAGCCAGATCAGGCCGGCCCCAGCGAATAACAGCGGGCTGGCAGATGTAAATAGGTCCCAGAATCCGAGGAATGCTGCTTTGACCGGCCGGGGCAGGTGGAGTGACATGCGATTCAGAGCGGGTGCTCGGTGTAGAACTTACCGCCATGGTAGAGCAGGGGGGGCGCACCTGCGTGGTGGCTACAGCGCTCCACTTCGCCTACAAAAATCACATGGTCGCCTTCCTCGTACTGGCTGCGGTTGAAGCACTCAAAGTGCGCCACCGCACCGGCCAAAAGCGGTGCGCCGTGGGCGCTACGGCTGAAGCTGACACCTGCAAAGCGGTCGATGCCTTTGCTGGCAAATTGCATAGCCAAAGCCTGCTGGTCAGCGGCCAGAATGTTGATCGCATAATGCGCGCCGCGGCTGAAGGCTTCCATGGATCCGGCCTTTTGGGCCAGGCTCCAGAGTACCAGCGGAGGTGCGAGCGACACCGAGTTGAAGGAGTTGGCAGTCAGGCCCACCAGGGTGCCATCGTGGGCTTGGGCCGTAACCACCGTCACGCCGGTGGCAAACATGCCCAAGGCTTGCCGGAATTCTTGGCTGGAAAAATCAGGGGGGATTGCAGATCGTGCTCGAGCAGGGGGCGTCATCTCTGGAATTTAACGCGCTTTCACCGCCTTGCCATGGCGGCCCATCCAAAACCATGGGCGACGGGCGACCTTTACAATTCCCTGTATGCACAAGGAAATTATTGCCAGTTTTGTTTTTGCTATTTTTTCTGTAGCGGCTCATGCAGATATCAAGAGGGCTTGCGGCGACTATTCTTCAAAAATACCCAGCGTGAGCCCGGCCATGTGCGAAGCGGCTTCGCTGCAGGATTTGAAGGCCCGCTCTAATAAAGGCCGAGTCATTTGGGGCCGCGATGTGACGGCCGTGGACCCTAATTTCCGTGTGTTGGTGGTGGGGGGCATTCACGGGGACGAGATGTCCTCCGTCTCCTTGGTTTATCACTGGTTGGGCCTTGCGCAAACCCCGCTCTCTGATTCGGCGCACAATATCCACTGGCGATTTATTCCCAGCTTGAATCCTGATGGTTTGTTCGCCAAGCCTGCGCGGCGCACGAATGCGGATGGCGTAGATTTGAATCGCAATTTTCCTACCCCCAACTGGTCTCGGGACGCCAAGCTGTATTGGGAGCAACGCACCAAGCGCGACCCGCGTCGCTGGCCGGGTGACAAACCGGCGTCTGAGCCAGAGTCCCGCTTTTTGCTCGAGCAAATGGGCAGCTTCAGGCCTAACTTGATCGTCAGTGTGCACGCACCTTACGGAGTACTGGATTTCGACGGCCCTTCAGTGCCTCCCAGCAAACTCGGACGCTTGTATCTGGACCAAGTAGGTATCTTTCCGGGGTCGCTAGGGAACTATGCTGGTGTTCACCAGCGGATCCCGGTGGTCACGATTGAGCTGCCCAGCGCGAGCCGCTTGCCCCAAGACGCAGAAGTGCGCCAGATGTGGATGGATTTGCTGCGTTGGACCCACGACCGCTTAGCCCCTATGGCGGCTGCCAAGCAATAGGCTGGGCCTCTAGCTTTGCGTGAGGCGCTGGGTCGCTTTGTCGACCCACAGCTGAAGGCTGTCAATCAAGTCGCGTTGGCTGAATGAGCAGCTCTCTTCGCTGAACAGGGCGCTGGATTCCAATCGATCCATCAACTGGTGCAGCACATCGGTGAATTTCTCCGGCAGCGCGGTCAGCAATACGGTCTGGCCGCGCGCCATTTCTGATAGGGCGTGCGCCGCTAGCCCCCCTGACTGAAACTGTTTCAGGCCTGATTGAAGGGCTTGAAGCTGTTCTTCGGCCATGTGGAGGTCAGCAGCGGTTGGCATGTGCTTAGTGCCCTAGGATTTTGGACAAGAAGTCGCGGCTGCGTTCGTTCTGCGGGTTGTTAAAGAACTCGTGCGGCGTGTTTTGCTCCACGATTTGGCCTTGGTCCATGAAGATCACACGGTCAGCCACAGCCTTTGCAAAGCCCATTTCGTGGGTCACGCAAATCATGGTGATCCCCTGGCTGGCCATCTCAATCATTACGTCCAGCACTTCCTTGATCATTTCCGGGTCGAGGGCCGATGTGGGCTCGTCGAACAACATGATCTTGGGTTTCAAGCACAGAGCGCGGGCAATCGCTACGCGCTGCTGCTGACCGCCGGAGAGTTGCAGCGGGTACTTGTTGGCCTGGTTGGCAATGCGCACACGCTCCAACTGGATCATGGCCTTTTCTTCGGCTTCTTTTTTCGGCATTTTGCCGACCCACATGGGGGAGAGCGTCAGATTTTCCAGCACGGTGAGGTGCGGGAACAGGTTGAACTGCTGGAACACCATGCCGACCTTTTTGCGCACGTCGTCGATGGCTTTGATGTCGTCGGTCAGTTCGACGCCGTCCACAATCAGGTTGCCCTGCTGGTGCTCTTCGAGGCGGTTGATGCAGCGAATCATGGTGGACTTGCCGGAGCCCGAGGGGCCGCACACCACAATGCGTTCACCTTTGGTGACGGTCAGGTCAATGTCCCGCAGTACGTGGAAGTTGTTACCGTACCACTTGTTGACTTTGTTGAAGGTAATGATGGGTTCAGACATATTCGTTCCTTAGCGGAGTTTGCTTTTGTTCACTTGCTTTTCGATCCAGAGGCTATAGCGCGACATGGAGAAGCAAAACACAAAGTAAATGAGTGCGATGAAGATGTAGCCTTCAATCTTGAAGGGGCGCCAGTCGGAGTCCGAGTTCAGGGCCAGGCTCATAGCACCGGTCAGCTCGTACAAGCTCACGATGGTGACCAACGACGTGTCCTTGAAGGTCGAGATGAAGTTGTTCATGATGCCGGGCACGACCATGGCGAGGGCTTGTGGCAGCACAATCTTGCGCTGGGTTTGCCAGTAGCTCAGGCCCAGGGTGGCGGCCGCTTCAATTTGGCCCTTAGGCACTGCTTGCAGGCCACCGCGGATTACTTCAGCCATGTAGGCCGCAGCGAACAGCGTGATACCGGCCAGCACCCGCACCAACACGTCGATGTTGAAGCCCTGGGGCATCAGCAGCGGAAACATGAAGGACGCCATGAACAGCACCGAGATCAAGGGCACGCCACGGACCAGCTCCACGTAAATCGTGCAGAAGGTCTTGATCGCAGGCAGTTTGGAACGGCGACCCAAGGCAATCATCAAGGCCAGCGGGAAAGCCATGGCCATTGACAGCGAGGACAGCAGCAGCGTCAGCGGCAAGCCACCCCAGCGGTCGGTTTCGACCAAGGATAAGCCCATGACATCGCCGTGCATCAGCACAAAGAAAATGCCCAAGACCAGCACCCACGCCGCGCCAAGCCAGGCCTTCCAGAACATACGCATGCAGCTGGCAACCAGCAAGCTGCAGAGCAGCAGTGTGGCTACCAGAGGGCGCCACTGCTCTTCAAAGGGGTAGCGGCCAAAAATGATGATGCGGAATTTTTCCGTCACTACGCCCCAGCATGCGCCTGCCCGGTCTGCGCTGCAGGCATCAGCATTGGCGGCCCACTTGGCGTCAATCAATGCCCAGCCAAACAGGGGCGGCAAAATGTAGAGGAGGATCGCCCCCATGATGAGGGTGCCGATGGTGGTCTGCCAGCTGCCAAAAAGGTTGCTGCGGATCCAGGCAACCGCACCTTCGGTCTTGACCGGGGCGGGGCGGGCGGGAATAGGTTCAAAAGTAGTTGCGCTCATAACTAGGCCTCAGCGTTCTTTGATCGCAGAGCGGGTGTTGTACCAATTCATCGTGATGGACGTGAACAGCGATGTGCTCAGGTACACCAGCATGATGATGGCGATGCACTCCACTGCGCGGCCGGTTTGGTTGATGGCAGTGTTCGCGATAGACACCACATCCGGGTAGCCGATAGCCACAGCCAGCGAAGAGTTTTTGGTCAGGTTCAGGTACTGGTTGGTCACCGGCGGAATGATCACGCGCAAGGCCTGCGGCAGCATCACCAAGCGCATGGTGTGACCACGGCTCAAGCCCAAAGCGGCAGCCGCCTCCGACTGGCCCAACGCGACAGACTGGATGCCGCCCCGCACCACTTCGGACACAAATGCCGCGGTGTAGATCGTTAGGCCCAGCAGCACAGACAGGTACTCAGGTGTCAAGGCGCCACCGTTTTCAATAGCGAATTCACCTTGCATCGGCATATTGAGTGCAGTAGGCGCACCGCCTACCAGCCAGCCGAGCACACCGATGGCCAGAATGATGCCGATGGGAACCAGCATCATGCTCTTGGCCTTGCCGGTCTGCTCAAACGACTTTTGCGCATACACGCGGTAAGCCCAAGCGGCGGCTACGCCCAAGAGCAGACCCCACGCGCCCCAGACATGCCCTTGTGCCCATACCGGGATCGGGAAATTGATGCCGCCCTTGCTCAGAAAGAAAGGCCCGAGTACCCAAGGCTCGTTGGATGCGGGTAGCACCTCGGTGAACATCAGGTACCACATGAGCAATTGCAGCAGCACCGGAATGTTGCGGAAAAACTCCACATACGCAGCGCAAATACCCCGAACCAGTGCGTTGCGCGAAAACCGCCCAACCCCGATCAATGTGCCCAGAATAGTGGTCAGGATGATGCCCACCACTGCCACGCGCAAGGTGTTCACAAATCCCACGAGGTAGGCGCGCCAATACGACTCGCCGGAGTCAAAAGCGAAAAGACTCTCACCGATATCAAAGCCGGCAGGATTGGATAAAAAGTCAAAGCCGCTCTGGATACCGCGCAACTTCATGTTGGTCGTGGTGTTGTGTGCAAGGTAGAGCACCGTGGCCAGTACCACCACGATGGCAATGGCCTGGTAGAGCAGCCCGCGGAACGCCTGGCTGCGCCAAGACCAGGACTTTTTGGGAGGAGAGGAGGGTGTGGACATGTCAGCCCTTGAGTTCACTGAAAAAACACGCTTCAAGTGAAAAGGGCAGCGCAAGGTGAATGCAGCTGCCCTTTTCGGTAACGGAACGCCGGGTTACAGCCCTCCGTTAACTTTCATTAACGCACGGGGGGTGCGTATTGCACGCCGCCCTTGTTCCACAGGTTGTTCAAACCACGTGGTAACTGCAAGGCAGACTTGGGGCCCACGTTGCGTTCAAACATTTCGCCGTAGTTGCCGGTGGTTTTGACAGCGCGTGCCAGCCACTCTTTGTCCAGGCCAAGCAACTTGCCGGTGTCTTCCTTGGAGCCCAACAGGCGGCCGACGACAGGGTCTTGGCTGCTGGTTTTCAAGTCGTCCACGTTGGCAGCGGTGATGCCGGCTTCTTCAGCTTCCAACAAGCCGTAGACAGTCCACTTCACAATGGCAGTCCACTCGTCGTCACCGCGGCGAACCATCGGGCCCAAAGGCTCTTTGGAGATCAGCTCAGGCAAGATCATGTGGTCAGCAGGGTTCTTGGCAACCTTGTTACGGGTCGAAGCCAGGCCGGATGCGTCGGTGGTGTAAGCCACGCAACGGCCGGCGAAGTAAGCACCTTCAGCCGCTTCGAGTTTTTCAAACACGATGGGCTTGATGTTCAGCGCGTTGGCTTTGGAGAAGTCGGTCAGGTTCTTTTCGGTGGTAGTGCCGGATTGCACGCAAACGGTCTGACCTTTGAGTTGCTTGGCACTCTTGAGCTTGCTCTTCACAGGAACCATGAAGCCTTGGCCGTCGTAATAAGTCACGGCGGTTTGGGACAGGCCTAAAGAGGCGTCGCGGGTCAGCGTGAATGTGGTGTTGCGGGAGAGCACGTCGATTTCGCCAGACTGCAGAGCAGTGAAACGGGCTTGTGCGTTCAGGGGAACGTACTTCACCTTTTCGCCGTCGCCCAGCACTGCAGCGGCCACAGCGCGGCACACGTCCACGTCCAGACCGGTCCACTTGCCGTTGGAATCAGCAGCACTGAAGCCGGCCAAACCTGTGTTCACACCGCAAACCACCTGGCCACGTGTCTTGACGGCATCCAGTGTTTTGCCAGCGTGGGCGGGCACCGCAACGACAGCGCCCAGAGCAGCAACCACAGTTGCCAATGTTTTTAGTTTCTTAATGCTCATAAATCATTACTCCAAAGTATTGAATCAGCAGGGTGCACCAGATTGGTGTCTGCGCCCCGATTCTGACGCTGAACTGTAGCTTTGTGGGCTTGCGCCCTCATCGGGGTTTACCATCGAAAGGTATGCGGAAAAGTAATAACCTAATTCTCTGCATTCCCCGCGACGACTGAGTGTGGAAAGCATGAAGCATGCCACTCCACTGTCTCAGGAGGTGGCACAGTAGAGCCCCCACCGTCGAACGGCCCGCATTGTTCCATGACTACGACCTCAGAATCTTCATCTCACCTAGGTAAACCCCTCCAAGGTTGGCGGCTAACGCTGTTTACCATCATTTTCGAAGCCGATACCCGTGCCGGCCGCCTGTTTGATCAATGGCTGATTGCGGTTATTTTGGTCAGTGTGGGGGTCGTGGCATTGGGCAGTGTGAGTGCGATCGATCAGCGTGTCGGTATCTGGTTTGACGTGCTGGAGTGGATGTTCACACTGATCTTCACGGCCGAGTACATCGCCCGCTTGCTCTGTGTGCGCCACCCGATGCGTTATGCCCTGAGCTTTTACGGCATCATCGATTTGCTCTCTTTGCTGCCCACCTATGTGGCCCTGCTGGTGCCGGAGGTGTCGGCTCTGATTGACGTGCGGGTACTGCGGTTGTTGCGGGTATTCCGGGTGTTCAAGCTCACGGCCTATGTGCAGGAGTACCAGGCCTTGGCCCGCGCGCTTGCGGCAAGCCAGCGCAAGATTTCGGTGTTCTTGTCGGCGGTGTTGATGATTGTGTTGGTCATGGGCACGCTGATGTATGTGGTCGAGGGCCCGGTCAATGGGTTTACCAGCATCCCGACCTCGGTCTACTGGGCCGTCACCACCATGACTACCGTCGGGTTTGGAGATATCACCCCAAAAACCGACTTGGGTCGCTTCATTGCCTCTTGCATGATGTTGCTGGGCTGGGGCACTCTGGCGGTGCCCACGGGCATCGTGACGTCGGAGATGGCCTCCCTGCGCGGCGCGCCTGCGCCGGCCACGACCCGCACCTGCCACGAGTGCCTGACAGAGGGGCATTTGCCCGAGGCGCGCTATTGCTCGCACTGTGGGGCACACTTGTCACCGTATTTCCGCGACATTCCCTGAGCCCCCCATAACAAGGAGACACCATGTTCGAAACCGCGATTGCCGGCAGCCTGCCCAAACCCTCTTGGTTGTCAGAGACCGAGAAACTCTGGCCCCAATGGAAACTCGCCGGCCCCGAGCTGCAACAAGCCAAGGCGGACGCCACGCTCTTGTGGATCAAAGCCCAGGAGGACGCCGGGCTTGACGTGGTGGGCGATGGCGAGCAAAGCCGCCAGCACTTTGTGCACGGCTTTCTGGAGCAGGTGGACGGCATCGACTTTGAGAACAAAGTCACCATGGGCATCCGCAACAATCGCTACGACGCCCAGGTTCCCCAAGTGATTGCGCCCCTGCGGCTCAAGGGGCGAGTGCATGCGTTTGAGGCGCAACTCGCCCGCGCTCACACCAAGAAAAAGCTCAAATTCACCTTGCCCGGCCCACTGACCATTGTGGACACCGTGGCCGACCGCTTTTACGGCGACAAAAAAGCTATGGCCTTTGCGTTTGCCGAGTTGCTGAACCAAGAAGCCCTGGCCCTGCAGGCCGATGGGGTGGACATCATCCAGTTTGATGAACCCGGCTTCAACGTCTACATGCAAGACGCGGTGGACTGGGGCGTGCAGGCGCTCGAGATTGCGGCCCGTGGACTGACTTGCACCACCGCGGTTCATATTTGCTACGGCTACGGCATCAAGGCCAATAACGACTGGAAAGAAACCCTCGGCCAAGAGTGGCGCCAATACGCGCAGGTGTTCCCCGCGCTGGCGGCCAGCAGCATCCAACAGGTGAGCCTGGAGTGCTACCAGTCCCATGTGCCGCCGGACTTGATGGCGCTGCTGAAGGACAAAGACGTCATGGTCGGCGTGATCGACGTGGCCAGCGACGTCATTGAGACCCCCGAGCAAGTGGCTGACACCATCGGCATTGCCCTGCAGCATGTGCCGCGTAACCGCATATTCCCGTGCACCAACTGTGGCTTGGCCCCCATGAGCCGCGAGGTGGCCACCAAGAAGCTAGAGGCTTTGGCTCAGGGCGCTGCGCTGGCCCGCCAGCGCTACGGAGCGTGAGGGTGGGGCACACCGCAGATACGGGCTTTCACGCCCCCGCTTTGGACGCGCTGAGCCACGTGTTGCAAGCCGAGGTCAACCAAGGCCGCCTGCCCGGCGCAGTCGCCTACATTGCCCGGCGCGGCCACACGGTGCTGCACCGCGCATGGGGCCGGCAAAACCCGGCGGATGGCACGCCCATGGCGCTGGACAGCATCTTTCGCATCTACTCCATGACCAAGCCGCTGGTGTCGGTGGCTATCATGCAATTGGTGGAGCGCGGGCAACTGCTGCTCAGCGACCCGATCGGCCAGCACCTGAGCGAGTTTGCACAGGTGCGGGTGGACGATGGCCACAGCCCCGCGCCTCGGGTGCCGCAGCAGCCGCCTACGGTGCAAGACTTGTTGCGCCACACGGCGGGCCTGACCTACGAAATATTGGGCGACGACGCTATCCAGCAGCGCTATGCGCAAGCCGGCTTGGGCTCGCGCAAACTCAGCAACACAGGCTTTGCCCATGCGCTGGCTGCTATTCCCTACCGTTACGAGCCGGGCAGCATCTGGCAATACAGCCGTGCGACGGACCTGCTGGGCGCCTTGCTGGAGCGGGTCACCGGCCAGCCGCTGGGCGACTATTTGCAGACCCACATCCTCGCGCCCCTGGGCATGGTGGACACGGCTTTTGTGGTGCCAGCCGACAAGCACTCGCGTATTGCAGAGCCCTTTGCCCACGATCCCGATGGCGGCCAGCAAATGCCCCTGATGGATCTGCGCAGAGCCACGCCCATGCAAGCCGGTGGTGCGGGCTTGGGCTCTACGGCTGCGGACTACGCCCGCTTTTTACAGTGCGTGTTGAACGGCGGCACCTTGGGCGGTGTCCGCATCCTGAGTCCGGCTTCGGTGCGCCTGATGACTGCTGACCACTTGGGCGATATTCCGGTCAACCGCAGCGGCCGTGCTGCGGAGCTGCTGCCGCCGGGCCACGGCTTCGGGCTGGGTTTTGCCGTGCGCTTGCAAGAGGGCTTGGGCGCCCAATTGGGCAGCAAGGGCATGTACTACTGGAGCGGCATCTCGGGCACCGTATTTTTTGTGGACCCTGCCAAAGAGTTCTTCGCCATCCTGCTCACCCAGGCACCCAACCAGCGCAACTGGAGCCGGGCGCTGTTCCGCAACCTGGTGTACACCGCACTCAACGACTAGCGCGCAGGGTAGAGGTTTATGAGCAAAATAAGCCTCTAGCCCTTGTTAACAATGCGCAAGCAGCTAGCAAAAATATAGCAAATTAATGGGCTATGCTTAGCCGTCTATTAGTCCATCCTCCCCCTACAACCGACCCCCATGCTCACCGGCGACCTCAAAAGCAAAATCGACCAAATCTGGAACGCCTTCTGGTCCGGCGGCATCGCCAACCCCATCGAAGTCATCGAGCAGATCACCTATCTGCTCTTCCTGCGCCGCCTGGACGACCTGCACACCCTGGAAGAAAACAAGGCCACCCGCCTGAAGAAGCCCATGGAGCGCCGCATCTTCCCCGAAGGCGCGGACGCTCGCGGCCGCGCGTTCGACACCCTGCGCTGGAGCCGCTTCAAAAACGAAGCCCCCAGCGAAATGTTCGTCATCGTGGGCGAACACGTCTTCCCCTTCCTGCGCACCCTGGGCTCGGACGACTCCACCTACGCCCACCACATGAAGGACGCCCGCTTCACCATCCCCACGCCAGCGCTCTTGGCCAAGGTGGTGGACCTGCTGGACGCCGTGCCCATGGACAACCGCGACACCAAGGGCGACCTGTACGAATACATGCTGGGCAAGATCGCCAGCGCCGGGCAAAACGGCCAGTTCCGCACCCCGCGCCACATCATCCAGCTCATGGTGGAAATGACCGCGCCCACCCCGCAAGACACCATTTGCGACCCGGCCAGCGGCACCTGCGGCTTTTTGGTGGCAGCGGGCGAATACCTGCGCGAGGCGCACCCCACGCTGTTCCACGACACCAAGCTGAACCAACACTTCAACCATGGCATGTTCCATGGCTACGACTTCGACAACACCATGCTGCGCATCGGCAGCATGAACATGATGCTGCACGGCGTGGACAACCCGGCCATTACCTACCGTGACTCGCTGGGCCAAGAGCACGGCGCCGAAGAAGGCCGCTACAGTCTGGTGCTGGCCAACCCGCCGTTCGCGGGCAGCCTGGACTACGAGAACGTCGCCAAAGACTTGCTGCAAACCGTCAAGACCAAAAAGACCGAGCTGCTGTTTCTGGCCCTGTTCCTGCGCCTGCTCAAACCCGGTGGCCGCGCCGCCGTCATCGTGCCCGACGGCGTGCTGTTCGGCAGCAGCACCGCGCACAAGGCCCTGCGCAAGATGCTGGTGGAAGACCAAAAGCTGGATGGAATCGTCAGCCTGCCCGGCGGCGTGTTCAAGCCCTACGCGGGCGTCAGCACCGCCATCTTGTTCTTCACTAAGACCAACAGCGGCGGCACGGATAACGTGTGGTTCTACGACATGCAGGCCGACGGCTACAGCCTGGACGACAAGCGCCAGCCGCTCTTGGTTGAGGACAAGTTAGGCCTTCAGCGCCCGTCCGCTGTGCGCGAGCAGCTATCAAAAGAAGAGCACGCCAAAAACAACCTGCCCGACGTGCTGGCCCGCTGGGCGCAGCGTGAGGGCACGGAGCGCGAGCGCAGCCGCACCGAACAAAGCTTCTGCGTACCCAAAGCCGACATCGCCGCCAACGGCTACGACCTGAGCATCAACCGCTACAAGGAAGTGGTGCACGCACAAGTGCAGCACCGCGCGCCGGGCGAGATATTGGCCGAGCTGGCCAAGCTGGAGGATGAGATTGCGGCGGGGATGAAGGCGTTGGAGGGGATGTTGAAGTGAGTGCTTCAGCTTCTGCTCGTCTCGGCGATTTCGTCGAAATACTTTCTGGCTTTGCCTTCGATGCCGCCAACTTCTCCGATGAGGGCGAGATTGCGCTGATCAGAATCCGCGACGTATTGCGTGGACGGTCAAACACTTTCTATCGCGGTGAGTACGACGAAAAGTACTTGATCAATCAAGGCGAAATACTGATTGGCATGGACGGTGAGTTCAACCGTGCTCGGTGGCAATCAGCCCCTGCATTGTTGAATCAGCGAGTTTGCAAAATCAGGTCTATCAGTCCACGTCTAGCTGAAGAGTATCTTTTCCATTTTCTGCCTGCTGCATTGAAGTCAATCGAAGATGCAACTTCGTTTGTGACGGTCAAGCATCTTTCCGCAAAGCAGATTCGCGAGGTCGAGATTCCGCTGCCGCCGGTGGAAGAACAACGCCGCATCGCCGCCATCCTGGACCAGGCCGAAACCCTCCGAACCCAACGCCACCAAGCCCTGGCCCACCTCGACACCCTCACCCAGTCCCTCTTTCTCGATATGTTTGGCGACGATGCGCAGGGAACGCCGAGATTCCCAGTTGCCGCACTGGTTGATGTGCTTGAAACGCCCCTGCAAAATGGCGCGTACTACCCGAAGGAGGACTACACCGCAGTGGGTGGCGTTGAGATGGTTCACATGAGCGATGCGTTCAACGGCATCGTTCATCGCGGCGGTCTGAAGCGAGTGAATTGTTCAGACGCAGATTTGAAAAAGTATTCCCTTGGCAAAGAGGACATATTGCTGGCGCGACGTTCGCTTACTTACGAAGGTGCAGCGAAGCCGTGCCTCATCCCGCCAGCCACCGAGCCATTGTTGTTCGAGTCGTCGTTTATTCGGGTCACACCTGATAAGACAAAGCTCTTGGCGGTGTATCTGTTTCACTACTCGGGCAACGAGACTATTCGCGACAAGCGCGTTCGACCGTTCGTGACACAGTCAACAATTTCCGGCATCAATCAATCCAATCTGGAGCGGGTGCTAGTTGTAGTCCCCCCACTCCCCCTCCAACAAACCTTCGCCACCCGTATCCAGGCCATCGCGTCCCTCAAAGCCATCCACCGCGCAGCCTTGGCCCAGCTAGACGCCCTGTTCGCCTCGCTGCAGCAGCGGGCGTTTGCGGGGGAGTTGTGATGAGTGCGGTCTCCAGCTTTTCAGAAGGCCAAATTGAAGCGCTGTCTAGGCTGTTGGGCGAGTGTGGCTCTGGAACTGACATCACTAGGGTGCTCAACGATCGGGGTTTGGTGGACGGCTCGATGGAGTCAACCAAGTGGCGACGTTTGTATTGGGTCTTCTTAGACAGTCAAAGGCAATTAGGCTGTGGAAATCGGGTTGTCGACTTCATCCAGTCGTATTTGACACCGGCGCGTTTCGTTGGCCGCAGCTCTGAGTTTGAAATACAGCGCCAGGAGTTGAATTTGATACTGGCGTTTTCTGGATTGGAATTTGGAGCGGACGGGAAATTTCGAACACGTGAGACCGCGACAACCTTGGATGAGGCAGAGCAGCGGACGCGAACGATTCGCGCCAAGTTCGCCGGTCGTCGGATTCATCCAGAGGTGATCAAGTATTGCCGAGCGGAGTTGCTGCAGGAAAACTACTTTCACGCAGTGTTTGAAGCCGCCAAGGGTCTGGCGCAGCGAATTCGTGACATGTCTAGTGTGCAACTCGACGGCGCTGCGTTGGTCGATCAGGTCTTTTCAGTTGACCGCCCCATTCTTGCGTTTAACACGTTGCAGACGGAGACTGAACGATCCGAGCACAAAGGTTTCGCCGCACTTTTGAAGGGGTGCTTTTCTGCAGTCCGTAACCCACTGGCCCATCAGCCCAAGCTGCTTTGGCAGGGCGAAGATGACGCTGCCGACTATTTGTCTTTGATATCTCTGCTGCATCGCAAGCTTGATGATTGCGTGTGGACGCGGATGTAGCACCACGGACTTCAACCCGTATATCTCGCCTCGCTGCAGCAGCGGGCGTTTGCGGGGGAGTTGTAGTTTTGCTACTAAAAGAGGAGCTGCTTGCGCTTTATCCATGAGGGCTATAGGCGAATTTGAACCTTAAGTTAAAATTCTAGCCTGCATTCAGACAGAGCCAGCCGCAGGATGCGGCGAAGGAGATTCCCGTGGCCGCCACCCCTAACAACCCCATTCACAGTCTTTTGATCCGACTTGGCTCGGCGGGTGTACCCACGAATTTTGCGCGCATGGCTCTACCTACTTGGTGGGATGACGAAATCGCCCAAACCAAGTCCGGTCTTCAACAGGCCCAGATGTATTTCGCACGGGCTTTTCATATTGATCTGGTGAGTCTTGCCAAGACCAGTGGTCCGGTGCAGTTCGAAGAAACCCAGCGCAAATTCAAACTAAGTCGCAACGTGACGGAGCGTGATGTTTCTGTTAGCGCACATTTCGCGACTGCCATTGCCAATTTAGCGCTGGTCGGCGTGGGCACTCAGCAGACCACCGTGCCCAAAGACCCGGTGGAGTTACGCGCGGCTATTTTGCAGAAGCACAGCTGCGTGAGTCTGTGGGCTTTGTTGGCTTGGTGTGCCGAGGCCAATATCCCTGTCCTGCACATTCACAAACTGCCGGGCAAGAAGATGACAGGCTTGGTAGTGCGCGAAGACGGGCGGTTTGCCGTTGTGCTCAGCAAAAAAGGAACGCCAGCCCATCTGTTGTTTCACTTGGCACATGAACTGGGTCACATTGCCAATGGGCATTTGCAAGGTAACGGCTTTGTCGTGGATGAAAAAATTAGCGGCGCCGATGCAGGCGATGCGGATGAGAAAGAAGCTGACGCGTATGCCATTCGCCTTTTGAATGGCCAGGAGGTCAGTTATGGCCCCGGGGCGAGTTCGAATATTCGCAGTGGTATAGCGCTGTATAGGGCAGCCTTGGCGAAGGCCCAACAGGAGCATATTGATGTGGGCCACATCATTCTCAATTACGGTAAGTCGCAGCAAAATTTCCTGCTAGCCAATGCGGCACTTAAGTCGATTCCGGGTGAGTCTGATGGGATCAAGATGGTGAACAGCGCATTTTTCCAATCGCTGGATACTGGCAAGCTGTCGGACGACCAGTTTGAACTATTGAAAACGACTACTGGCTACACGGCATAACTGCGTTTCCAAATGACGCAGGCACCTATGCGCAAAGTTGTCTTGGCGGACAACGACATTATTCAGAAGCTGGCATGTTGTGGCCTGCTACAAGAGCTTTTGCAGTGGCTCGAGGTTCCTCCGGCTGAGGTTTGGGTATTGCCTTCAATGCGCTTTATGTTGCGCAAGAAGCTGAAGGTAGATGCTGCAGCTTTGGCAGATTTGGAGCAATTTCTCCTGCAAGTGTCTGACCTGCCTGCAGCGGACATCAACATGCTGGCACTCTTTCCTTTGGAGCTGGACCCAGGTGAAGCGCAAATGTTGGCCATTCTGGTGAACACGCCAGAGGTAGAACACATGGTCACGGGTGACAAACGCGCTCTGCGCTTAATTGGCGGCATGTGTGCCAGCGATCCTGCGTTGAATCAGCGATTGAATCAGGCGCGTGTGGACTGCCTAGAGTCCATCATGTTGGAGTTGATCAACGAATTCGGATTTGAAGCAGTCAATACCAAAGTTTCGCGTGGCATGGCTTTGGGTTTAGCGCTCGGTATGAGGCCTGACACTGCATTGCAGGCTAGTTTTGGAGCAAAGAAGTCGGAGGTCAATTCTCGGGAAACACTAGCGCATTACTTGGCCGATGTCCGCAGCGATGCGCTGTTTTTGCCCGGCGTTTGAGGCAGTGCTCTGCGCCAATCATGTCGCCTCGCTGCAGCAGCGGGCGTTTGCGGGGGAGTTGTGATACAAACTTTGCTTCACACCCACTGACCCAGACCATGCGCCCATCCATAGCTCTGCAGACCCACCGGGATGCCATTCGCGCGATTGCCCTCAGCCACCGAGTGACGAATGTGCGCGTGTTCGGCTCTGTGGTGCATGGCGACGATGCAGAGGGTAGTGACTTGGACATTCTGGTGGAACCCACGCAAGAGACCACCATGATGGACATTGCCAAGATTCAGCTAGAGCTGGCGCGGCTTTTACCTGTTGCGGTGGATGTACTTACACCCAAGGGTTTGCCCGCCAAATTTCGCGACCAAGTGATTGCCGAGGCGCAGGCGCTGTGAGCAAGACCGACGCACTCCGGGTGCAAGACTATCTGGCCCACATCGTGGAAGCCATAGACCGCATTGACCGGTATGTGGACGACATGGTGGAGTTGAGCTTTCTCTCTGACGAAAAGACGCAAGACGCTGTGGTGCGCAATTTCGAAATTTTGGGTGAGGCTGCCAACAACATTGAAAAGTATCACCCCACCTTTGCCCAGGCCCATGGGGATGTGCCTTGGGCGCTGATGTACACCATGCGCAACCGGGTAGCGCATGGTTACTTCAAGGTGGACTATGAGCTGGTGTGGAAGACCATTCATGCCGATTTGCCTGAGCTACGGGCTCAGGTAGCCGCCCTCATTGATGCTCAAAAGAATTGACCCCATGAGGTCAAATCAGCCGCTCTTTCAAGCAATCAGCCCGCTTTTGTCCTCATGGGGTCAAAAATAATGACCTCCAATTTCTCATTCCTGCAGGCCGAATGGCCCGCGCTCTATGCCGAGGCCACCAAGGCCGAGCACGCCGCGCTGTCCGACCCGCGCACCGCCTGCTTCTACGCCCGGCGCACGCTGGAGCTGGCGGTGGTGTGGCTCTTCCAAGCCGAAGGCGGGCGCTCTGGCCGGCTGCAGATGCCTTACAAGCCCGACCTGTCGGCGTTTTTGTTTGAGCCCAGTTTCAAGGTATTGGTGGGCCCTGCGCTGCACGCCAAGATGGACGTGGTGCGCAAGCAGGGCAACAACGCCGTGCACAGCGCGCGGCCCATTACCGCAGCAGACGCCACTGCGGTGCTGCGCGAGCTGTTTCAGGTGGCCTTTTGGCTGGCGCGCAACTACGGGCGCAACGTGGCGGCGCGGCCCGACCCTGCGCAGCAGTTCCGCGCCGAGCTATTGCCCCGCCCCAGCAATGCCGCTGCTGAGCAGGCCGCCGCCCAGGCCAGCGCACAAGCCACGCAAGCTGCGTTGCAGAAACTGGCCACCTTGGCCGACGAGCTGGCCGCGCGCGATGCAGCGCTGGCTGCGGCGCAGCTAAAGACCGCCGCGCTGGACGCCGAGCTGGACCAGCTGCGCGCCGAAGTGGCCGCCGCCAAAGCCGCCAACACGGCCACGCCCGACACACACGACTACAACGAGGCCGAGACGCGGGACCTGTATATCGACCTGCTGCTCAAAGAAGCGGGCTGGAAGCTGGATCAAAAGCGGGACCGAGAATACGAAGTGCAGGGCATGCCCAACACCGAGGGCAAAGGCTTTGTGGACTACGTGCTGTGGGGTGACGACGGCAAACCCCTGGCGGTGGTGGAAGCCAAGCGCACGCGGCGCGACGCGCGCGTGGGCCAGCAGCAGGCCAAGCTGTATGCAGACTGCCTGCACACCCAGTTTGGCCAGCGCCCGCTGATCTACACCACCAACGGCTACGAGCACTGGTTTTGGGACGACAGCACCTACCCGCCGCGCCCGGTGCAGGGTTTCCACAAAAAGGACGAGTTGCAACTGCTGGTGCAGCGCCGCACCAGCGCCAAGCCCCTGACGGGGGTGAGCATCAATGCGGACATCGTGGAGCGGCATTACCAGTTGCGCGCTATACGCCGTATTGGCGAAACCTTTGAGCGCGACCGCCAGCGCAAGGCCCTGGTGGTGATGGCCACCGGCGCAGGCAAGACGCGCACCGTAATTGCGCTGGTGGACTTGCTACAGCGCGCCAACTGGGCCAAGCGCATCCTGTTTCTGGCGGACCGAGTGGCGCTGGTGAACCAGGCGGCCAATGCCTTCAAGGCGCATTTGCCCGATGCCGCGGCGGTGAATTTGGTGACTGACAAAGATACCGAAGGCCGCGTGTTTGTGAGCACCTACCCCACGATGATGGGGCTGATCAACGAGACCGACGGCGGGCTGCGCCGCTTTGGTGTGGGGCACTTTGACCTGATCATCGTGGACGAGGCGCACCGCTCCATCTACCAAAAGTACCGCGCCATCTTTGCCTACTTCGATGCGCTGCTGGTGGGCCTGACCGCCACGCCCAAAGACGAGATCGACCGCAACACCTACAGCCTGTTTGAGCTGGAAAACGGCGTGCCTACCGATGCCTATGGCTTGGAAGACGCGATTGCGGAAGGCTACCTGGTGCCGCCGCGCGCCGTTTCGGTGCCGCTGAAGTTTCAGCGCGAGGGCATCAAATACGCCGAGCTGAACGAAGACGAACGTGCCCAGTGGGACGAACTGGACTGGGATGATGAAGGCCACGCCCCCGATGAGGTGGGCGCAGAGGCGGTGAACAAATGGCTGTTCAACACCGACACCGTGGACAAGGTGCTGGAGCTGTTGATGACGCAGGGCCACAAGGTGGCAGGCGGTGACCGGCTGGGCAAGACGATTGTGTTTGCCAAAAACAATGCGCACGCCAACTTCATTGCCGACAGGTTCAACGCCAACTACCCACACTTCGCGGGGCAGTTTGCCCGTGTCATCACCTACCAGACCGAATACGCACAGAGCCTGATTGACGACTTCAGCGTCAAAGACAAAGCGCCGCACATCGCCATCGTGGTGGACATGCTGGATACCGGCATTGACGTGCCCGAGGTGGTGAATCTGGTGTTCTTCAAGATCGTGCGCTCCAAAGCCAAGTTCTGGCAAATGGTGGGGCGCGGTACACGCTTGTGCAAAAACCTGTTTGGGCCGGATCAGCACAAGCAAGAGTTTGTGATCTTCGACTTCTGCCAGAACCTGGAGTTCTTTAGCCAGAACTTAGAGGGCAGCAAAGGTAATGTCGCCGAACCCTTGAGCCAGCGCACCTTCAAGGCGCGACTGGAGTTGTTGAGCGTGCTGGACGAGCAGCTGGCGCAGGAGCCGGGCGCTGCCAAGGTGGCTGAGCCCGCAGCGGGCTACGCCTTGACCACGGCCGCCATGCGTGCGGACACGGCCAGCCACTTGCACACGGTGGTGGCCGGAATGCGGCTGGACAACTTTGTGGTGCGCCCCCAGCGCCGCTGGGTGGAACCGTGGAGCCAGGCAGAGGCTTGGCACACCGTCACCGGCGACCAGCTGGCCGACTTGGCCCAACACGTGTCCGGCCTACCCAGCGCCGTGCGCGATGACGATGAAGAGGCCAAGCGCTTTGACTTACTGATGCTGCGTATTCAGCTGGGTAGCGCGCGGGGCGATCTGGGCTTTGCCCGGCTACGCGAGCAGGTGCGTGCGCTGGCCGATGGCTTGAGCGAGCTGGGCAGCATTCCCGATGTGAAAAAGCATATGGTGTTGATTGAGGCCGTGGCGGGCGAAGAGTGGTGGCAAGACGTGACCCTGCCCATGCTGGAGCAAGCGCGCAGGCACCTGCGCGGACTCATCAAGCTGCTGGAGAAGATAAGACGCAAACCGATTTACACCGATTTCCCCGACGTGGTGGGCGAGGGGACTGAGATTGCCTTGCCCCTGGGCGGCAGTGCGGGTGACTTTGAGCGTTTCCGGCTCAAGGTGCGGGCCTTTTTACGCACGCACGAAAATCACATCACCCTGTACAAATTGCGCCGCAACCAGCCGCTCACCGCGACTGACTTGGCCGAGCTGGAGCGCTTGCTGATCGACAGCGGAACCGCCACTGCGGAAGACGTGGCCCGTGCCGGGCAAGAAGCCCATGGGCTAGGCCTGTTTGTACGAGGGCTGGTGGGTCTGGATCGCGAGGCGGCCACCCAAGCGCTCAATAGATTTGTGGCGGGTAAGACCTTGACGGCCAACCAGCTGGAATTCGTCAACCTGATCGTCACCCACCTGACCGAGCGCGGGGTGATGGAGCCGGGGCTACTCTATGAGCCTCCATTCACCAGCTACGAGCCGCAGGGGCCAGACGTGCTGTTCACGTCTGCCCAGGTGGATGAGTTGTTTGGTGTGCTAGATCACATCAAGGCCACTGCACTAGCGGCCTAAAGCCCCGATTTGGTATGAAAGTGACCTCTGCCCCTCGTGGAACATGCGCGAGCAGCTCCTAAAAACGTAGCAGCTCGCGCGAGCTGCAGGTTCAGGCCTTGGCCACTTCCAGCACCAGCTTGCCGAAGTTCTCGCCATTGAAGAGCTTGAGCAGTGTCTCGGGGAAGGTCTGCAGGCCCACCACCACGTCTTCCTTGCTCTTCATGCGGCCGTCTTTCAGGTAGCCGGCCATCTCGGCCACGGCCAGGTGGTAGCGGTCGGCGTAGTCGAAGACGACGATGCCTTCCATGCGCGCGCGGTTCACCAGCAGGCTCAGGTAGTTCTTGGGGCCTTGCACGGCGGTCGTGTTGTTGTACTGGCTGATGGCGCCGCAGATGATGATGCGCGCCTTGCGGTTGATGCGGGCCAGCACGTCGTCCAGGATGTCACCGCCCACGTTGTCGAAGTAAATGTCCACGCCGCCGGGGCAGTATTCCTTCAGGCCCGCGCGCACCGCGTTGGGGCCTGCCTTGTAGTCGATGCAGGCGTCAAAACCCAGCTCTTTCACCACCCACTCGCACTTGGCAGGGCCACCGGCAATGCCGACCACGCGCAGGCCCAAAATCTTGGCAACTTGGCCCACCGTCTGGCCCACGGCACCGGCGGCGCCAGAGATCACGATCGTCTCGCCCGCCTTGGGCTGGCCTACGTCCATCAGGCCAAAATAGCCGGTCATGCCGGGCATGCCCAGCACATTGAGCCACTGGGTCAGGGTGCCGGCACGCAGGTCGATTTTGACGATGCCGCTGCGCTTGAGGTCGTCTTTGGCAATGGTGATGTACTCCTGCACACCAAAGCCTGCGCTCACATAGTCGCCCACCGCAAACTTGTCATTCTTGCTGGCCACCACCACGCCTACGCCACCAGCGCGCATGACTTCACCAATTCCCACCGGCGGGATGTAGCTCTTCCCTTCATTCATCCAGCCGCGCATCGCGGGGTCCAGGCTCAGCGCCAAGGTTTTTAGGGTGACGCCGCCCTCGGCTGGCTCTGCCACAGGCTCGGAAGTGTGGCTCCAGTCGCTGGCTTTGGGCATGCCCACAGGGCGCGCGGCCAGGCGGATCTGGTGGTTGGTCAGGGTGGCAAGGGCTTGGGTCATAGGGGCTCCGGGGGAAGGGTGTAAACAATGGTCGCGGATGGTAGCGCTGTACCGGGTGTAGCTTGGTAGCCTAGGTGACAAGGCTTCGTCAGGGTCCGCTCTGGCTCCAGGCTGTGGCTTGGGGCAGGTCCGCACTCAGTGGGCCATGTAGCGGCCGGCGCGGTGGTTGGTGGCTAGGGTCTGGTTCAGGGTGATGGCGCCCAGCACGCTCCACAGCACATGCTGCCAATCGGTCACGCCGAAGGCCAGCAGCACGATGGTGCAATCCAGCGCCATTTGCAGGCGCCCGGCGCGCCAGCCATATTTCTCTTGCAGGTAGAGCACCAGCACATTGAACCCACCCAGGCTGGCTTTGTGCCTGAACAAAATCAGCATGCCTGTGCCCATGAGCAGGCCACCAATGACGGCAGTGGCCGCCGGGTGCAGGTGCTCAAAGCCCACCCACTGCGGCATCAGGTTGGTCAGGCCCGCCAGCAAGGCCACTGCCATGAAGGTCTTGACGGTAAACACCCGCCCCATGCGCTGGTAGGCCAGTGCGTAAAACGGCAGGTTGATCGCGAAAAAGATCAGCCCGAAATTCCAGCCCGTGGCGTAGTGCAGCCAGAAGGCCACCCCTGCGGTGCCACCGGTCAGCAGGCCGACCTGTTTGAACATCAATACCCCCAGCGCCACAAAAATAGTGCCGGTTAAAAGCGCTTGCAGGTCTTCAGTGGGGCGGTGGCGCAGGTCGGTAGTGCGGTCGGGGGTTTGGGGCATCGGGCGAGTGTAGTCAGGCGGTGGCAGGGTCGTAGCCTGCCGAACGCAAATGCAATGCCAAGGATGCGTCCATGCTTTGCGCATGTTGCGGGAACCAGATGCCCAGCTCGTCGGCCATTTGCCTCACTACCGCCAGGTCGCCGCCGTGTCCTCGGGCTTCGCCTTCGCGCATCACTTGTAGCACCACTTTATGTTGGGTGGCGTGGCAGTTGCCGGCGGCAAAGCCGGTGGCGCGCATCCACTCGTCTTCGCGGTTGAAGTGCGCCTGGGTGTGGGCTATCAGCGCCGACCACAAGGGCAAGAGCATGTCATCGTCAGCCAGCACCACGCGCTCCAGCAGATCTACAAACTCTTGGTGCACTTGGTCCATCACGGGCATGTCGAGTACCAGGGCATCGGTCCAGGCGAGGGTGGCAGGGGCGGTAAGGGTTTCGGTCATCGGGCTTCTCCTTGATCGGTCCCAGCATAGGCGGCGCAGGCCTTGGGCGTATTGACCCACATCAGGCGGCGGCATCACAGGGCCGTTGATAATCTTGCGCTATGACTATTTCCTTTCAGCCTCCTCTGATTGCTCGCCCCGCCGACCTGGGCGCCACTCTGTTCCGCCAGGGCTACGCGGTCGTAGGAGCGTCGCAAGTTGCAGGCTTGTCCGGCGTGCCGCTGGACGCCATGCTGGGCTGGTGCGACGGCTGGAATGACCTGCCGCCCGACAACTACCTCAAAGACGGTGGCCGCTACCGCCGCCGCCGTCACTCGTGCTTTGTGCTCGACAGCCATGGCGTGACGCAGGCACCGCACCGCCCGCACTGGCAGCCCCTGTCTTACAACGCGCTGCACGGCGGCATGCAGCGCCACTTTGAGCCGATGGACAGCAGCGTCACAGCGCAGACGCCTTGGCAGCAGCTATTGGGCTGGCTCGGTCGGGTAGCAGACGATTTGAAAGGCCCGCACACCTGGTTTGCCGAGGCGCACCAGTTCCGCATCGACACCACCGACGGCATTGGCCGCCCGACGCCCGAGGGCGCGCACCGCGATGGAGTGGACCTGGTGGCGGTGTTCATGGTGGCCCGTGATCGTGTGAAGGGGGGCGAGACCCGGGTGTTTGAGGCCGATGGCCCCAACGGCCAGCGCTTTACGCTGAGTGAGCCATGGTCACTGCTGCTCTTGGATGATGAGCGGGTCATTCACGAGTCCACACCGATCCAGCCTTTGGCCGAGGGCGGCTACCGCGACACCCTGGTGGTGACCCTGCGCGCTGGTGGGTTCCAGGGCGAGGTTTAAAGGTTTTTTGCCCTGGAGCGCTCGCTGAATATGCGCGAGTAGCTCCTGAATTGATAGCGTTTTTGTTGCTTATGTCGCTGCTTATGCTGCCGCGCCTGCCATGCCGGGCGTCAGCAAGCGCTGCATGAGCTCGCGCACCGTTTTGATCTGGTCGCCAAAAGGCAGGCGGCCGGCACCCCGGAAGAACAGGCCTTTTTTCACATCACCGCGCAGCGCAGCGGCCAACTGGTTGTCGATGCAAAACTGGCCCCAGCCCGGTAGGCCATCGCGCAGGCCGCATTGGCCCAGGCAGTCAAAACTTTTGGTGCAGCGGCCTTTGGCGTGGGCCACGGCCTGCAGCTTGGGCTCGATCTTCATATAGGCGCGCAACCAGGGCGTGCCCACGGCGCGGGCGGGCAGGCCGGCCACGCTGGTGAACTCGACCATGTCCTCTTCGCGCGCCTCGGCCAGCACCCGCTTGAACTCCGAATGGGCGTCGCTTTCTTCAGTTACGGCAAATGCGGTACCCAGTTGTACGGCGTCCGCCCCCAGCGCCTGCAGGCGTGCAATGTCTTCATGGCTGCGGATGCCGCCGGCTGCAATCAGCGGAATGTGCTGCTCGTAGCCCGCATCCTTGAAAAACTGGCGCACTTGAGGAATCACGTTCTCAAAGTCAAGCCGGGTGTCCTGCAAGTCGGCGATCTTGGCGGCGCCCAAGTGGCCACCGGCGAGGCGCGGGTGCTCGATCACGATGGCATCCGGCAGGCGCTTTTTGCGCTCCCATTTTTTGACGAGCAGTTGCACACCCCGCGCGTCTGAGAGGATGGGAATAAGCGCTGCCTTGGGATGGTCTTTGGCCAGCTCGGGCAAATCCAGCGGCAAGCCGGCACCCACCACCACGGCGTCAATACCGGCTTCCAGGGCGCGGGTCACGTTGGCTGCGTATTCGCTCACCGCCCGCATCACGTTGATGGCCAGCAGGCCCTTGCCTCCGGTGCGCTCGCGGGCGGCCTTTATTTCGCGGTCAATGGCCTCTAGGTTGGCGGCGTTGATGCCGGCCTTGGCTTCTTCGCCGGGCGCCAGCTCGCGGGTGCGGTCCATCAGGTCCGGGTGGTGGCGGCGCAAATCCACGCTGGAGAGCGTACCCACCCCGCCTGCGGCCGCCACGCTGCCAGCCAAACGGTTGCCGGAGATACCGATGCCCATGCCGCCCTGCACTACGGGTAACAGCGTCCGCCCTGCAATCTGCAAAGCCTTCAGGCCGCTTTGGTACAGCAGGTGGAGGGCTTCCGGGGGCATATCAGGGCTTTGCTGCTTGGTGTTGCTCATGGGCTGGTCTAAGATGGTGGTGGTTCTGCAAGCGCGCAGCTTAGGTTCTGGGCGTTGATGCAGGTTTGCGCTGGGTCAAACTGCAGTGCGATCGGGTGCTGGAACCAAACAACTACAAGAATTGGGTTGAAACCTCATGAATGCTTTGGTGCAAGGTCTCGCTGCGTTGGGCGGTTTGCGGGATCGCGATACGTTAGACACTGAGCTGGTGCGCTTGGTCGTGCGGCATGCCGGTTTGGGTGTGACGCGCGCAGACTTGATTCGCGTGTTGGGCGATGGCGACGAGCAACGTTGCCTGGCGCTGGCCACCATGCGACATGACCAGGATCAACCGACCCATGATGTGCTGTGGTCGGACTGGACCCAATTGCCCCACTTGATGGACTTCCCGTTGCGTGTGCGCGCCTTCGAAAAAGGCCGCGCAGTGCAAGAAGACCAGCCCGCACCCGTGGCAGTGTTGCCGCTGGGGACCCACGATGGCCTGCGCATTTTGCTCGAGGTCACAACCCCCAAACCCTTGTCCCCGAGGCGCGTGGACTTGCTGCAAAGCGTATTGCTGGCCTATCAAAATTTGTTGGGTTTGCTGGACTACGGCGAGCGTGATTCACTCACTGAGTTGTTGAACCGCAAAACCTTTGATGGCGCTTTTTTCAAAGCCACGGCCGATAACAGCAGCAGCCCGCCCGAGGGCGTGGATGAGCGGCGCGAGTCGGGCAGGATTGCCGGTGGCGTCTGGCTGGCGGTGCTTGATATTGATCACTTCAAGCGGGTCAACGATACTTATGGCCACTTGATCGGGGACGAAGTGCTGTTGCTGCTGGCCCGCCTGATGCGCAACAACTTCCGGTTTTACGACCAGCTCTACCGATTCGGTGGCGAGGAGTTTGTGGTGCTGATGCGCTGCGACGATGCCAGCCACGCTGAAATCGCCTTGGAGCGTCTGCGCCTGCGGGTGAGCGATTTCGCGTTCCCGCAGGTGGGCTCGATCACGGTGAGCATCGGGGTCTCGCAGTTGCTGCCCAATGACACGCCCAGCAGCGCGTTTGGCCGAGCCGACAAGGCGGTGTACTACGCCAAAGAGCATGGCCGTAACCGCTTGTGCAACTACCAGCTTCTGGTGGCCGAGGGCCAACTCACCGAGCAAGCTGCCGACGAGATGGATGTGGACCTGTTCTAAGCGGTCCACACCCCGAGCGCCCGCTTAGCGGTCGCGCTCAAATATGGCAGCAATACCCTGGCCGCCACCAATGCACATGGTCACCAGCGCATAGCGGCCGTTGATGCGCTCCAGCTCATACAACGCTTTCACGGTAATCAAAGCGCCGGTCGCGCCGATAGGGTGACCCAGCGAAATGCCGGAGCCATTGGGGTTCACCTTGGCAGGGTCCAGGCCTAAATCTTTGGTGACGGCGCAGGCCTGGGCCGCAAAGGCTTCGTTGGCTTCGATCACATCGAGGTCATTCACCGTCAAGCCGGCTTTTTGCAATGCCAGCTTGGTGGCAGGCACCGGGCCGATGCCCATGTATTGGGGGTCCACGCCGGCATGGGCGTAGGCCACGAGGCGGGCCAAGGGCTTGAGGCCGCGGGCCCGGGCCACGCTCATTTCCATGAGCACCACGGCCGCGGCAGCGTCATTTATGCCCGAGGCGTTACCTGCGGTCACCGTGCCGTTTTCCTTGATGAAGACGGGCTTGAGTTTGGTCATGTCCTCGAGCTTGCAGTCGGGGCGGAAGTGCTCGTCGGTCGCGTAGGCCACTTCGCCTTTTTTGCTCTTGAGCATGACGGGGGTGATCTGGCTGGTGAAGTAGCCGGCCGCGGTGGCCTTCTGGGCGCGCTGGTGGCTTTCTACCGCCAGAGCGTCCTGCGTTTCGCGGCTGATGCCCCACTTGGCGGCGATGTTTTCCGCGGTCACACCCATGTGGATGGTGTGGAAGGGGTCGTGCAATGCGCCGATCATCATGTCCACCATCTTGGTGTCACCCATGCGGGCCCCCCAGCGCATGTTGAGGCTGGCAAAGGGCGCGCGGCTCATGTTTTCAGCGCCACCGCCAATGGCCACATCGGCATCACCCAGCAGAATGCTTTGGCTTGCGTTCACGATGGCCTGCAGGCCCGAACCACACAGGCGGTTCACGTTGTAAGCCGGTGTCTCTTGGGCGCAGCCGCCGTTGATGGCAGCGACGCGGCTGAGGTACATGTCCTTGGGCTCAGTGTTCACCACATGGCCGAACACCACATGGCCCACATCTTTGCCTTCGACATTGGCACGGGCCAGCGACTCGCGCACCACCTGGGCGGCCAGATCGGTGGGGGGAATGTCTTTGAGGCTGCCGCCAAAGGTACCAATGGCGGTGCGCACTGCGCTGACGACGACGACTTCACGGGACATACAAGGCTCCTCTATCAATAAAAGTGGGTGCAGCACGCAGTGTGCGCCGCTTGCAATACAGGCATCTTACGGTTCGCAAGGTCATGGTTTTGTCATGAAATTGACATTAGAGGTACCTACCCTCAGAGTGTCAAAAATCTGCCCGTTCAGGAGTTGCCCGTGAGTTCCAGTGAAGAAGAAATGATCCGTCGCATCCGCAGCGACATGTTGGACAGCTATGACGAAGAGCTGGAAATGGAGCTCGACGACCACAACCAGGACGAGCTGGCCGATGGCTTGAGCCCCGAGCTGAGCGCGGAGCAAAAGAACGACCGCCGCACCTATTTCCGCGAGCTGTTCCGCATGCAGGGCGAGCTGGTCAAGCTGCAGGACTGGGTGGTAGCTACTGGCCACAAGGTCGTAGTGATTTTTGAAGGCCGCGATGCGGCTGGCAAGGGCGGAGCCATCAAGCGCATCACCCAGCGTCTCAACCCCCGGGTGTGCCGGGTGTCTGCATTACCCGCCCCCAACGACCGCGAACGCACCCAGTGGTACTTCCAGCGCTATGTGAGTCACTTGCCGGCTGCCGGCGAGATTGTGTTGTTTGACCGCAGCTGGTACAACCGCGCGGGTGTCGAGCGCGTCATGGGCTTTTGCAATGACGAGCAGCTCGAAGAGTTCTTCCGCACCGTGCCCGAATTCGAGAAGATGCTGGTGCGCTCAGGCATCCAGGTCATCAAGTACTGGTTCTCCATCTCGGATGAAGAGCAGCACACCCGCTTTTTGGGCCGCATTCACGACCCGCTCAAGCAGTGGAAACTCAGTCCCATGGATCTGCAGTCCCGCGTGCGCTGGGAGGCTTACACCCACGCCAAAGAGGCCATGTTGGAGCGCACCCATATTCCGGAAGCGCCTTGGTGGGTGGTGCAGGCCGTCGATAAAAAGAAGGCCCGCTTGAACTGCATTCACCATCTGCTGAGCCAGATGCCCTACGAAGAAATCCCTCACGCCCCGGTGGAGCTGCCAGAGCGGGTCCGTCACCAAGATTACGAGCGCCACCCGGTGCCGATCGAAATGTACGTGCCGGCGATTTACTAGCCCCGCACATCTGCCACGGGTTGTTCGCCGAAATCCGGGCGGGCCAGATAGGCCAGCACGCGGCGTGCGGCCTCTTCGGGGCTGGTGAGCTGGCCATTGGTTTTCAGGCCTTCAAAGCTGCCCCTGTCGGGAAAGTTCGCCGCATCCGCGCCGCGCAGCTGGACTTGCATGTCGGTGTCTATCACCCCCGGCGCCAGCGAGCAGACCTTTGCGCCGTTGGGGCTCAGTGCCTCGTCCATGGCCAGGCAGCGGGTGAAGTGGTCCATGCCCGCTTTGGCTGCGCAGTAGCCGGATTGCGAGGCCATGGCCCGGCGGCCCAAGCCAGAAGAAATATTCAAAATCTTGCGCGTTGCGGCCCAATCGCGTGTGCCTGCCAAGAATGCCGCGCACAGCTGCATCGGCGCTTCTAGACCCACCCGCAACGCATGGGCCAAGTCTGCAGGGCTGCTGTCCCGAAGCGGCACCAGCGCGGGGATGACGCCTGCGTTGTTAATCAGGGTGGCGCTGGCGTAGTGTGTCGGTGGCTGGGTGTTCAGCCACTCTTGCAGGCGAAACGCAGCTGCTTCACCATCGGCAAGATCGGTTTGCCATTGGGTAAGTGTGGCTCCCGCTTTTTCTGCGGCCGTGTGCAGCGCTGTGATTCTGGTGCGCGAAAGGCAAAGTACATGGTTTGCGGGGCGCAGCAGTTGCTGCGCCATAGCCAAGCCCATGCCGCGGGAGGCACCGGTGACGATGAACAGGTAGGTTGTAGGGGTTGTCATGGGGATACGTCTACTGACTTAAGCGGGAAGAATAGCGGCACACAGTAGGGTCAAACCATGTTTGTGAGAACTCGGCGACCGCATTGGTCGCTGTCCATGACGTGCGTTCGATAAAACCAGTGTATGCACCGGCCGAGCGACCGAAAGGGCGGGAGGACCATTCAGGCGATGGAGCTGCGCTAACCTGATCCTCTACCCGCGAAATCCATCTTCCAAAACGCTCCTGGTAAAACATATACATCGAGTCACCCAATTCGGCTGCGGTGAGTGTGGGGCAGTCGTTGGCATCAAACCAGATCTCCTCGAGCGCTGCGGGGACCTGACTCAAAAAACGCAATCGGCGCACCCGCCACACCTCGCCTGCCGCATTGCCTCCAATGACAGGAACATGGACCGGGCGACTGACTCGGCTGACATCCAAGATGTGTGCGGTCGGCAGTCCGGGGCCAGTGTGCAACTCCAGCCGGAAGAGCTCATAAATCTGCTGAGTGCCCGCTACTTGTTTGGCATATGTGCCAGACCCCTGCTTGCGCTCGAGTACCCCTTGGTCTGATAGCAGTGCCAGCGATTTGCGCAGGGTGCCTACGGCCACATTCAGGGTTTCAGAGAGTTCAGCCTCGGTCGGCAAGCGTTCGCCCTCTCGCCAATAGCCCGCTTTGATCTGACGGGCCAAAAGCTCCGCAATTTGCAGGTAAAGGGGAAGTGGCTTGGCGGGTATGGATTCAGGCATGCCCACCAGTATGACAAATGCGGCTTGCGTCGGGGGAAACCCTCATCTGCATTTTCCACAATTCATATACTATTCCTTCATGTTTTTAACGAGGTGATTCATGAGCGTTGTTCCCGTGAGAGGCGCTGACATCCAAGGCGCTGAAGTAGCTTGGTTTGCGCCGTTGTGTTCGGATGACTTTCGGGTGCTAGGCGTTCCTGATGGCCAGTTACGCAGTAGTTGGAGCAATACCCGCGATATCGCCTTGCGGGCAGACCAGCTGGGCTTTCGCAATATTCTGTGTCCGTCCTCTTACCAAGTGGGGCAAGACACCTTGAGCTTTGTTGCGGCTATGGCTCCGCAAATCAAGCAAATGAATATGTTGGGGGCAATCCGGTGCGGTGAAATGCAGCCCGCCATGTTGGCGCGCACCGTCGCGACGCTGGACCACATGCTGGAAGGCCGGCTAACATTGAACGTGATCTCGTCGGACTTCCCCGGTGAGGTTGCCGATAGTGCCTATCGCTACCGCCGCAGTTGGGAAGTGGTCGAAATTCTCAAGCAGGCGTGGACACAAGACACGATCAATTACGAGGGGCAGATTTACAACATCAAGGGGCTCTCCACCGACCCGGTGCGCCCCTATCAAACCGGCGGTCCCCTGTTGTATTTCGGTGGCTACAGCCCTGACGCCTTGGCCCTTTGTGGCGCCCATTGCGATACCTATCTGATGTGGCCTGAGCCCAAAGAAGTGTTGGCCCAGCGCATGCGAGATGTCCATGCTCAAGCGGCCCAGCATGGCCGTGTGCTCGACTACGGCTTGCGCGTGCACATGATCGTGCGTGATACCGAAGCTGAAGCGCGCGAATACGCCCGCGAGCTGGTTTCGCAGCTGGATGACGAGAAGGGGCGCGAAATCCGGCAGCGTGCGTTGGATGCGAAGAGCCTTGGCGTTTCTTTGCAGAGCGCCAACCGCGAGATTGCGGACGAAGAGGGCTATATCGAACCCCATTTGTGGACCGGCATTGGACGCGCCCGCAGTGGCTGCGGTGCTGCGTTGGTGGGTAGCGTGGATCAAGTGCTGAGCGAAATCCATGACTACATGAGGATGGGCATCCGAGCCTTTATCTTCTCGGGCTATCCGCATCTCCAAGAGTGCGAGATTTTTGGTACCAAGGTCCTGCCCCACCTTCGCACTGTGTCTTTGGCACAAGAGTACGGTCGTGTTCCCTCGCAGGTGCCTTCCACTCCGTTGGGTGTGGGCGTGCGCCGGTAATTTTTTCTTTTTTCAGAATGTCTATGAATCGTATTACCCTGCCCAATTCCCGAACGTTGAGCCAGATGGCCTATGGAGTGTGGCGTCTGTCAGAGGCGCAGGACACCAGCGTGTCCGCCAACTTGGCACGGATTGACGCATGCCTCGCGCAGGGTATTACCAGCTTCGACCACGCCGATATCTATGGAGACTACCGGTGCGAAGCGCTCTTCGGTGAGGTCATCAAAGCGCGCCCCAGCTTGCGCGACGCAATTGAGGTCATTACTAAAACGGACATCATGCTGTTGTCGACCCAGTGGCCCGGGACCCGAGTCAAGCACTACGACACTACTCCCGCCCATGTGCTGGCGAGCGTAGACCGTTCTTTGCAACGCATCGGGGTCGATGTCATTGATCTTCTGCTCATCCATCGTCCTGATCCTTTGTGCGATGCAGATGCCTTGGGTGCGTGCCTCGATGGGCTTGTCGATTCAGGCAAGGTGCGGGGTATCGGTGTGTCCAACTACATGCCGTGGGATGTGGATCTGTTGCAGTCGCGCATGAAGCACCGCTTGCAAACCAACCAAATCGAACTCAGCCTGCTTTGCACAAGCCCTTTCGTCAACGGACAAATTGCCCATGCGCAACAGCATCGTATGCCGGTGATGGCGTGGTCGCCTCTCGGTGGCGGTCGCCTGCACTCACAGGCGCAGGAGGCAGGCACTGCCGCATCCCGTTTGTCGCCCGCATTGTCGCGGCTGGCGCTAGCCAGTGGAACCGACGCCACAGCGGTCGCGATGGCGTGGTTGATGCACCATCCTGTCGGCGTTTTGCCAGTGATGGGGAGTAACCAGCTACCTCGCATTCAGACCTTTGAGCAAGCGTTTGCGGTTCCGATGGATCGCCAGACTTGGTACGAACTGTACGAGCTAGCCAACGGGCACGAGGTGCCCTGAGCGAATCACCCAAGGAACCATGTCATGCGCCACTTACCCGACACTTTACCCGCCTATGCCAAAGCGCCCGCACCGGCTGATCCGGGAGATTTCCGCAAGGCACTGTCGTGCTTTGCGACCGGTGTAACCGTTGTCACCTCGCGCTGGCAAAGCAGCGATTGGGGGATGACGTGCAACTCATTTGCTTCGGTCTCCCTAGAGCCTCGGCTGGTGTTGTGGAGCATTCGCAAGGCCGCCAGCAGCATCGAGGCCTTTACCCGTTCGGGTGGCTTTACGGTAAACGTACTTTCTCATGAACAAGAACGCACCGCTCGACAGTTCGCGACCGGCGACATGGACTCTCGCTTCGCGGGCGTTCCGGTAGAGCGCCAAGGAAGTGAACGACTGTGCCTGACGGAGGCCATGGCGTGGTTTGATTGCTCGCTTCATCAGCTGGTGGATGCGGGTGATCATCAAATCCTCATCGGCCAAGTCCAAGACTTTGGCTGGCGCGACACGGCTGCTCTGGGCTTCTGGCGTAGTCAGTTCGGCCAGTTCCAGACCCAAGCCGTATGATCCCTCTGTGGTTGCTTTTCCTGCTGGTGGGCGCAGCAGGAGGCTTTTCCGCGGGCCTTTTTGGCGTGGGAGGCGGTCTCGTAATCGTGCCCACTCTGTATTGGCTCTGGCGTGGGGATCCGATGCTGGGGTCTCATGTGATGCATTTTGCTGTGGCGACGTCCTTGGCCTGCATTGTGGTGACATCGGTGACCAGCAGCTGGACCCATTGGCGTGCAGGGCGTATGCACTTTGACCGGGCACCTTGGCTCTTGGCCGCAGTAAGCGCAGGGGCCACATCGGCAGTGTTACTCGCGCAATGGATGCCTACCGCTTGGCTCAAGATGGCATTTGGCATCTTCGCATTGGTGACCGGCGGCATCATGTGGAGCCAGTCGGTGCAGCGGGCCGAAGGGCAGCGGCCCTCGTCCTTGGAGCTTGTAGGGGTGGCCGCCTTTATCGGCAATGTCTCGACCCTGCTGGGTGTGAGTGGCGGTGCTTTAACGGTTCCTTACTTTGTGCTCCGTGGGACCGATGTTCGCAAGGCGGTGGTGATCAGTTCGGCACTGGCCATACCGATCGCGACGATCGGGGCTCTTGGCATGGGCGTCACTGGCGTCAATACGCCGGTCTCATGGGGCTTTGTGCATGGCCCGGCTTTTGTGGGTATCAGCTTGGTCAGCATGTTCTTTGCCAACTGGGGAGCCCGAGTCTCTCAGCGGATGGACAAACGTCGCTTGCAGCAGGCGTTTGCCGTGTTCCTCGCGCTGGTGGCCGCCCACATGTTGTTCTTTTAAACCGCTAGGTTTTTACCAGCCCGCGACGGATGCGCGGGCTAGCCACATCAACCCTTCAGTCCGCCTTGCGTCAGCCCACCCACGACTCTTTCCTGGAACGCCGCGATTAACAGGGCGATCGGCACAATCGCCACGATGAGCGCAGCCGAGATGATGGGCCAAGGGAAAGTAAATTCGCCTTGGTAAAGGGAGATACCCACCGGCAAGGTCCGCACCGCGGGGCTCGAGTTGAGTGAAAGTGCCAGCAAAAACTCGTCCCATGCATTCACAAATGCGAGGATCCCGGCTGTAAACACGCCAGGAGCAGCCAAAGGTACAACGACGCGCCAGAGCGCACCCATGCGGGTGCACCCGTCGATCATGGCGGCGTTTTCCAAATCCCTTGGGATGCTTTGGAAGAAGCTCACCAACACCAAGGTGCATACCGGTAAGTTCAGCACGACATACGGAAGAATTAACGCGGCATAGGTGTTTAGCCAACCCAGTGCTCGCATGGTCTCGAAGATCGGCACTAGCAAGGTAACAAGCGGAAACATGCTAGATGCCACGATGCAGGTGAGGATAAGTTGCCGATGTTTTAGATTCAAACGCGCGATCGCGTAAGCTGCAAAGGCGGAGACCAGGAGCGACAGAGCGGTCGCACCAGTGGCCACAATCACACTGTTTTTCAAGTAGTGCAGCAAGGGCTGATCATGGAAGGCCTTGACATAGTTTTCCAAGGTGGCTGCTTCAGGCCACCAGGTGATCGGCTTTTGCACGAGCTCTGTCTCTGTTTTGAGCGAAGTGAACAGAATCCATACCGCTGGGAAAAATCCGTTGAGGACCACAATCCCTGCCGCCACCCAGCGCAACGCGGCGGAGCTCCAAACAATGGGTGTCGTTTTACTCATGACGCGTTCTTTCCAATATGGTGCAAATAGAAGCCAGTCACCGCCAGCGATATCAAAAACATGAACACTGCCAAGGTGGATCCGTAGCCGATGTCAGAGTAGTCGATGGTGTACTTGTGAATCAGCATCGCCAGGGTTTCTGTAGCTTCTCCCGGTCCACCACGTGTCATGGTGTAGGGAATGTCAAACGTCTGCAACGCTGTGATGGTGCGGAAGATGAGTGCAACGATGATGCTAGGCATCAGCATGGGTATCGTGATTTGCCAGAACTGTTGCCAGCGGCTGGCACCATCGACTTCAGCAGCTTCGTACAGAGACCGGGGAATCATCTGTAAGCCAGCCAGTAGGATCAGCGCCATGAAAGACGAGGTCTTCCAGATGATCGTCAGGCAAATGGCGGCAAAAGCCCAGTTCGGTTTCAACAACCAGCTCACCGACTCATCGATCAGACCCAACCGAAAGAACACATCATTCACTACGCCGTAGTCGGTATTGAAGAACCAGGCGAATATCAAACCAGCAAATGACAAGGGGAGCGCCCAGGGCAGCAGCAGCGACAGGCGCACAGGCCACTTGCGTTTGAATGGCAAATTGGCCAGCAAAGCCAGCCCCAGGCCAACGACCAGCGCACCTGGTACGGTGATCAGTGTAATGAGCAGGGTGTTCTTGGTGGCATTCCAGAACAGGGGGTCTTGCCACACATCGGCATAGTTCAAAAAGCCAATGTAAGCCCCCGTTTTGTCGATATCAAATACGCTGTTGTAGACGAGTTTGCCGATCGGGTAGACCACGATCATTGCTAGCAACAAAAACGCGGGCATCAAGAGTAGAACCGCAAGTGTTTTCTCGCTGGGGTCCTTCAGTTTGGAGAGCATTGCGTGCGCTTAGGGTGAGACTACGGAAGAGTCTGTTTCTCAAAAAAGCCCCGAGTCATAGAGGTGAAATGACTCGGGGCAGGTGTGGCGCCCTCATCCGGACGCCGTGCGGTGCTAGGTGGCTTAGCGCATCAACCGACCGACGCGGACGGCAATTTCATCCACACCAGCTTCCGGTGTTTTGGTGCGGGCCAACACCGCACTGGTCGTGGTGCGAATGATGTCAGACACCTGTCCATAGTCTTCCACCATGGGGCGGCTTTGCGCAGCCAACACGACGGGAAGTGCATCCTTAAACCACGGAACTGCCTTGATCACCGTCGGATCGCTGTAGACACTTTGGTACACCGGCAAGATGGAGCCTTCACGCGCGACGAATGCGCTTGCCTCCTTGGACGACAAGAACTTAATCAGGTTGCCCGCAGCGTCTTTGTTCTTGCCATAAGCATTCATCGCCCATTGCCAGCCACCCATGCAGGTTGCCGACTTACCGCCGCTCATGGCGGGCAGGGGAATCACACCGACGTTGTTTTTCACTTTGGAATCTGCATCGTCTTTGAAGCGGTCGAAGGCAAAGCCCCAGTTGATGGCAAACACCACGTTCCCCGCTTTGAACTCATTCACCGTCACCGGTGTGGTGACTTCGGCAATGTTCTTTTTGACCACGCCGTCATCCATCATCTTCAGCCACATTTTCAGGCCATTAACCGCGGCGGACTTGTCCAGGGTGAGCTTGCCAGCCGCATCGTTGAATTGCTTACCTTGCCCCCAGTAAGGCAACAGGAAGGTGCAGACAGCACCTTCAATCGGCGCGCCCTGCAAGGACAGGCCCTGCAGGTTGGGGTTGTTTTCGGCTGCAGTGATCTTTTTGGCCGCTGCGCTCAGCTCATCCCAAGTCTCGGGTTCGGCAATGCCGTGCTTGGTGAGCAGATCCTTGCGGTAGTACATGAACATGGAGTCGCCCTGGCTGGGCAATGCCATCACTTTGCCATCCACAATATTTGCCTGCTGGTACACCGGCAGATAGTCGTTGCGCAGGCTGGCGGCACCGCCCACATATTTGTCCAAGGGCTCAATCCATCCCTTGCTGGCGTACTGCGCGGGATTCACGATGTCGATCATGAACAGATCAATGGCAGAGTCTTTGGCATTGAGGACGGTGCTCAAATACTGGCGCTGCAGCTCAGATGTGGCTCCGCCGGTTTCAATTTCCACCTTCACGCCCGGATTGGCTTTGGTGTATTGCTCAAACAGCTTGGCTTGCAGATCGGGCCGCTGATTCGGACCGACAAACACCCGCAGGGTGGTCTGTTGCGCCCAACTAACCCCAGCAAGCAGCGGAGCAGTCAAAGCGGCAGTAGCTAATTTCAGGGCCCATCTTTTGTTCATCGTCGTCTCCTAGCAAGGTTGAAAATCACTCAAACACGTTGAGCTGTCGCAAAAGGCTCAGAGCGCTGCTCCTGAGTCACCATCAAACAAATGCATCGCTTGCGGATCCAGGTACAAGGTTTGCGGTGCACCCGATGGCATTTTGTAGCTCGCCGCGCAGCGAGCCACGAGTTCCACCTGTCCCACCTGAAAAGTAACCAGGGTCTCTGCACCTAGAGGTTCACTGATAACGACGGTAGCAGGCACGCTGAGTTCGCCTGAAATATGCCGTTGCACCGGAGAGATGTTCTCAGGCCGGATTCCAAACACATGGTGTGTAGCGCTTGCTGCGCGCGCTGCGAGGCTTTGTGGGAGCTGCACTTGGGCGCCACCTAAGTCGACTGCATTTGCGGACACGCTACATGGCACCAGGTTCATCGGCGGGCTACCGGTGAATCCGGCTACGAACCGGGCGGCTGGTTGGTTGTAGATCTCATCGGGTGTGGCGTACTGCATTTTGTGGCCACCACTCATGACCACGATACGGTCTGCCAAGGTCATAGCTTCCACTTGGTCATGTGTGACGTAAATGATGGTCGCCCCCAAGCGTTGGTGCAGCTTTTTGATTTCACTGCGCATTTCGTTACGCAGTTGTGCATCCAGATTTGACAGAGGCTCGTCAAACAAAAACACCTTGGGTTGCCGGACGATAGCGCGTCCGATCGCGACCCGTTGGCGCTGACCTCCCGATAGGGCTGCAGGCCTGCGATCCAGCATGTGGTCAATGCGCAGCAATCGCGCTGCATCCATCACGCGACGTTTGATTTCATCTTCCGGAGTTTTGCGCAAGCGCAAACCGAAAGCCATGTTGTCATACAGCGTCTTATGGGGGTACAGCGCATAGTCTTGAAAGACCATCGCGATATCACGATGGCGGGGCGGAGCATCATTCACGCGCACACCATCGATCAGGATGTCACCCCCGCTGATGTCTTCCAGGCCCGCGATCATGCGTAGCAAAGTGGACTTGCCACATCCCGATGGACCCACAAACACCACAAATTCACCATGACGGATTTCAAGGTCCATTCCGTGAATGACTGTCGTTTTGCCGTCGTAGTTTTTTTGAGCGTTGTGTAGCTGGACTGAGGCCATGGGAAGACTGGTAGCGTCGCTGATCTGGATCAAACAGCGTGTAACAAAAAATGTGTAGGAATAATAGAGGACTTGTGCACTCGACCGTCTCGGGGTTAATGCTTAGAGGGGAGGCCCTTCAGTGAAAATTCACCCTCCACAAGGCTGATCGCTTGTCCTGTACGCGCAGATTCCTGTGCCGCAAGACCCATAAGCACTGCGGCCAGGCCGTCATCGAGTCCAACCTCGACCTTTCCTTGGCCTCGGACGACCGCGTTGAACCGCTGGTGCTGATACAGCGTGGAGCCGTTGTGGTCCCCCGCCGCCAACGCCACAGGATCAACCGGCACATCCAGTTCCCGTGGACCCTTGGGGCTGCGGGGGCTGATGATCACTTTGGGTACGGGGGCTGGGCCCAGATGCTCCGGCCAGAACCGACCTGGGCCAGGCACAAAGCACTCCACTTTGCCGCGCGGGCCTACCACTGAGATCTCCTCCTGGTAGCGGGATCCCTCCGCGAACATGCAAAGCTCAAGCACTGCACGCTGGCCCCCTGCAAAGTCGACGATGACGTAAGCGTTATCCAAAATATCAGGGGTGCCGTCCGGGTAGCGCTCGTCGAGGTGGTTGTGATCGACTCCGGCCGATGCATACACCCGCACAGGCTCGCTGCGCACGACATGCCGCATTAGGTCAAAGAAGTGGCAGCATTTCTCGACCAATGTGCCGCCTGTGTAGCGGTTGAAACGGTTCCAGTCGCCTACCTTTACGAGAAACGGGAAGCGATGCTCTCGGATGCTCAACATCGTGAGCGGCCCCAAGGTCTCTGCACTGTGCACTTCCTCTGTCAGGCGTGTGACAGGAGGCATATAACGGTATTCCATAGCGACCCAAATGGGTGCGGGGTAACTGGCACCCAGAGCGGCCAATTCGCGGACATCCGACAGTTGGGTGCATGCCGGCTTTTCCAAGAGGACCGGCAAGGGGCGTAAGGCTGCGATAGCACGCAATTGGTCAGCGTGGCAAAAGTTGGGGCTGGCAATCAGCAAGCAATCGACTTCAGGTGACGTGACCACCTCCTCTAGGCTTACGGCGCGCTGAGCGCCCGGCGCGAGCGCCGAGCTGCCTTGGGCCATGAAGTCGTCTGGCTCGAAAATTTTGGTGACAAGCGCCCCAGGCAGGAGCGCAATATTGCGCAAGTGCTCTTGGCCCATCATGCCGCAGCCGATGATGCCGTAACGGACGAGGAGTGGATTGTTGTTCACAGGGAAGCTCTCTCAGGAAAAACAGGGTGTCAACAGCAATTCCACGAGTTAGCCATTTCGCAATGGACGTGGGAATGGACGGGGTACGCTGTCTCCACCTAGAAAATAAGTGAATGAATAATAGATGAATTGCCCCGAATGACACTCGGGGTAAATGCGGATGAGCAAGCCGCAAATAGGCCTTCGTCAGCTCAGTCCCGCTGTTTGCGAAGCGCGAGATAGCCTGCCACGAGGGTGATGCTGACGACCAATGCAACCACCCACCAAAACCCATGGGCATGGTCGGCCAAAGGGATGCCTCCCACATTCATGCCCAGCAGGCCGGTGATGATGTTGATGGGCAAGGCCAGCACCGTCACGATGGTCAGCACAAACAGGCTGCGGTTGTTGGCTTCAGCCACGCGGCCAGCAATCTCTTCTTGCAACAGCTTGATGCGTTCTTGCAGTGCCGCCATGTCGCTCAGTGCAACGTTGAACTCTTCGGTACTCTGGCGCAAGTCTCCCAGATCGTCTTCGCTGATCCAACCCGGCGGCTTGCGCAACAGGCGGAACAGGGCAGCCGGCTCGGGGGCGAGCAAGCGCTGCAGGCGCACTAGCAAGCGCCGCAGGGCACCCAGGTTGGCGCGCTTGGTCTCCAGCCGCCCGGCGAGCAACTTGTCTTCGATATCGTCCACCCGCCCGGTGGTGTCGCGCACAATTTGGATCAGCACATCGCCTTGGTCATGCATCAGGTGCACCAGCAGCGCCACCGACGACATCAGCTTCTCGCCCCGGCGCACGGCATCGCGCAAGCGGTCGATCGAGCGCAAGGGCTGCAAGCGGGCCGTGACCACCAACTGCGGGCCGACCGAAAGCCACAAAGTGGCAATGTCGCTGGGCTCAAACGCAAAGTCGTAGTGCACATCGTTCACCACGGCGACCAGGGTGTCGTCATCGAGTTCCACGCGGGTGGAGCGCGAACCGTCGGTCAGGGACTCGTGAAACAGGTCCGAGAGCTGCAGTTGCTCTTTGATCCACTTGGCGCAGGCGGTGTGCGAGAGGTTGAAGTGCAGCCACACAAAGCCACCGGCCTGCGGGGGCGTCTGGCTCAACCACTGCAAGGCTTCGCTGGTGCCGATAGGGCGGCCGGAGCCATCCGCATCGAATGCAAATCCGTAGATCAGGCCGCTGGGGTCTGCACCGTAATTCTGGGCGGGTAGGGTCATCGGTGGGCGGGGCGTAGAGGCTACTCGTGGCGAGCACACATGGTAGCGCCTGTATGTGTCACAAGAGACCCAGGCCGTGCGCACCAGCCCGGCTTCTTCGTGCAGCTCGCGCAGGGCTCAGCCTAGGGGCGACTCGCCGGCAGGCAAACCGCCTGCGGTTATGTCGTCGAACAGGCCTCGGTCAGCGAGCGCCGCCCGCACCACAGGCACCCGTCCGGGGTGAAGCCATGGATGTGCACCGCATGGCTGCGAATGCCCAGAAAGCGAAAGCCAGCGCGGGCCAGTGCAGTCCGGCAGCAGGCGAGCCAAGAGAGCTGCGCGTTCAGGCTCCATGCGGCCGAGTAGCTAAGCGTTTGCACAGCCGGGTTCACTGAGCCAAAAATTTTGCACGTCAGGTGGTGGCGCAGCCCTGGCGTGGCGGGCCATCTCTGTCAGGATGCGGCTTTGCACTGGCGTCAGGGCGGCTGCAAAAGCAGCATCCCATCGCGCACGCGCCGGCCAGGCTCACACTTGGGAGCCTTCCACCAGAAAGCGCACCCGCCGCACCCCATTCCATTCGTCGGCATCCAGGCGGAAGGCCAGCGTCACCTTGGGCGGCAGGGGCTCGGTGCGGCCGAACCAAATGCCGTCCACCGGTTGGCCCTGGTGTTTGAGCTTGAGCGACAGGTGTTTTTCACCCACCAAGCGTTGGGATACGACTTCGACCTCTTCGCTAAAGGTCGGTGCGGCAAAGCCTTGGCCCCACACTTCTTTGTGCAGCGCGTCTACCAGGTCCACGCGGCGGTATTCGGCAGCCAAGGGCCCGTCGGTTTCCATGCGGCGGGTCAGTGTGGCGGCGTCCAGCCATTCCTGTGCGACCTCGTTCATGCCGTTATCGAAGTCGTCAAAAAACTCTTCGGCCACGGTGCAGCCGGCCGCCATGGCGTGGCCGCCAAACTTCAAGATTACTCCGGGGTAGCGCTTGGCGACCAGGTCCAGCGCGTCGCGCAAATGGAAGCCCGGAATGCTGCGGCCCGAGCCCTTGAGCTCGTGCTCTTTGCCCTCGGCAGCGCTGGCCGCAAACACAAAAGTGGGGCGGTGCAACTTGTCTTTGATCCGGCTGGCCACGATACCGACCACGCCCTCGTGGAAGTCGGGGTCGAAGACGCAAATCGCCGGGGGCGGCTCATCGCCTTCGTCAAACAGGCTCTCGGCAATCGCGAAGGCCTGTTCGCGCATGTCGCCCTCGATCTCGCGGCGCTCGCGGTTGATGCCATCCAGCATCTTGGCCAGCTCGTCGCCACGGGCGGGGTCGTCGGTCAGCAGGCATTCGATACCAAGCGTCATATCGCTCAAACGGCCGGCGGCATTGATGCGTGGCCCCAGGGCAAAGCCGAAGTCGAAGGTGGTCGCCACCTCTGCTTTGCGGCCTGCTGCTATAAAAAGGCTAGCTAGTCCCGCAGGCATGGCGTGGGCGCGCACCCGTTTTAAGCCTTGGGCGACAAGGCGGCGGTTGTTGGCATCGAGCTTGACCACATCGGCCACGGTGCCCAGCGCTACCAAGGGCAGCAGGGTGTCGAGCTTGGGTTGGGTAGCGGCATCAAACACGCCGCGCTTGCGCAGCTCTGAGCGCAGGGCCAGCAGGGTGTAAAACATCACGCCCACACCGGCCATGGACTTGCTCTCAAAGGTGCAGCCCGGCTGGTTGGGGTTGACGATCACATCCGCCTCCGGCAACTGGCTCCCGGGCAAATGGTGGTCGGTGACCAGCACTTGCAGGCCGAGCGCCTTGGCGCGTGCGACACCGTCTACGCTGGCGATGCCGTTGTCCACGGTGATCAGCACATTGGCGCCGGATTGCTTGACCCGCTCGCTGATCGGCGCGGTCAGGCCATAGCCGTCGACTACACGGTCGGGTACCAAATAATCGACATGGCGGCCGCCCAATAGCCGCAGGCCGCGCACGGCGACCGCACAGGCAGTAGCGCCATCGCAGTCGTAGTCGGCAACCACACAGAGTTTCAGGTTGTTGGCAAATGCATCGGCCAGCAAGGTGGCGGCCCGGTCAACGCCCAACATGCCCGAGGGGGGCAACAGCTTACCCAAGGTGTCATCGAGCTCGTCTTTGCCGGTGACACCGCGGGCGGCATAAAGGCGCGCCAGCAGCGGGTGCAGTCCGGCCTGCTCCAGCGCCCACGCCGCGCGGGGGGGGATGTCTCGGGGAACGATTTTCATGGGCTTACAGGGTCCGCAGCAATTCAGCAGGTGAAGGGGTGGTGAAGCGGCGTTGGATGCGGTTCCACCAGGCCGTATTTTGCAACTCAAAGCCTGCGGCCATGCGCTCGCCGCACAGTGTCAGCTCCAGCGGCTGGCCCGCTTTGGCTTGGCGCAGCAGCAGGGCGATCAGGCCGCTGTCGAGCTGTTGCCACGCTTGCACCCAGGCATGGGCGTCGTCGCGCAGCGCCGCAGCCTCTAGGCTGTGTTGCACCGACATATTGTCTGACTTGTCGACCGCACCCGAGGGCAGGGTTCCGGTCCCGCTGATCCAGAAGGAGTTGACGGTAAGCCGGCGCTGCGCCGCCCGCGCGTCATTCACCGGGTGGCGGTAGAGCAGCATCTGCATCTCGTTTTGGAGGCGACGCAGGCTGCGGGCCTGGGCTACGCGCGGCATCCAGCGGTCTACTTTGGCGCCACAGGCCCGCGCCAGCGAGGCGGTGGGCAGGTCGCACAAGATCTCGCCATGGACCAGCCAAGTGCTGTGGTTCAGGGAGTGCAGGGTGATGCCGTCTTCGGCAAAGTAGGGTTGCATGGCTTCCCGCAGCGCATCTATTTCGTGGGCATCCAGGGCCAGTGTGTCGGGGTGATCCATGGCCACATGGTCCGCATTGATTTGCCAGTGGCACGGGGTGATCCAGGCCCAGCCTGTGTCGCCGTGGATGCGGGTCAGGCCGAGTTGGCGCGCATCCAGCGCAGCCCAGGGCAGCAAGCCGTCGACCCCCGGCAAATTCAGGCTTTTGGCGTGCACCCGTTCATGCAGCGGAGACAGCGAGTCTTCGTTGCCCAACACCGGAGGCGTGGGGGTCAAAAGCCCCAGCAGTTCTGCCAGATAGGGAAGTTCGAGCCGGGGGATTGCGTCCTGGCATTGGGGTCCTGCCGGTGTTGCAAAAGGGATAAGGGTGTGCATGGGCAGGATTGTCCCGCATGGATGCCACAATCCGCCGGTTGAAGCACTTTGTAACCTTCCATGCAACTCCCCTTTGAGCTGTCAATCGGCTGGCGCTACACCCGTGCCGGCCGCGCCACCCGGCGCAACGGCTTTATCTCCTTCATCTCGGGCGTGTCCATGCTGGGCATTGCTTTGGGTGTGGCCGCGCTCATCATTGTGCTGAGCGTGATGAACGGCTTCCAGAAAGAAGTGCGCGACCGCATGCTCGGTGTGGTGTCGCATATCGAGGTCTATGCCGCGGACGGCCAGGCCTTGCCCAACGTGGCGACCACTCTGGCCCAAGCCAAAGAGAACCCGCAGGTCATTGGCGCCGCCCCCTTCATTGCGGCGCAGGCCCTGATTGCGCGGGGTGAAGACATGAAGGGCGCCATCGTGCGCGGGATCGACCCCGCCTTGGAGCCTGAGGTGAGCGACTTTGCCGCTGGCGCGCAGCAGCAGGCTTTGAACCAGCTGGTACCAGGTGAGTTCGGCGTAGTGTTGGGCGGCGAGTTGGCCCGCAGCTTGGGCGTTCGGGTGGGTGACAAAGTCACGCTGGTGGCACCGAGTGGGCAGGTCACACCGGCCGGCGTGGTGCCGCGCCTCAAGCAGATGAGCGTGGTGGGTACCTTTGATTCCGGCCACTACGAATACGACTCCGCCCTGGTGCTGGTGCATTGGGAAGACGCGGCTCGCATCTTCCGCTTGGAGGGGCCCAGCGGCGTGCGCCTCAAGCTCAAAGACTTGCACCAGGCCCGCGAGGTGGCGGACCAGCTCGCCCGCAGCCTGAGCGGCGATCTGGTGCTGCGCGACTGGACCCGCCAGAACCGCAGCTGGTTTGCGGCGGTGCAGGTCGAGAAGCGGATGATGTTCATCATCCTGACCCTCATCGTGGCGGTGGCGGCCTTTAACCTGGTGTCTACCTTAGTGATGACGGTGACCGACAAGCGGGCTGACATTGCCATCTTGCGCACCTTGGGCGCAAGCCCGGGCAGCATCATGGGGATTTTTGTGGTGCAGGGCGCGATGGTGGGGGTCATTGGCACCCTGGCCGGCTTGCTGCTAGGGCTGGGCGTGGCCTTCAATATTGATGTGATCGTGCCTGCGTTGGAACAAGCGCTGGGTGCGAGCTTTTTGCCCAAAGACATTTACCTGATCAGCCGCATGCCGAGCGAGCCGCAACAAAGCGACATTCTCCCGATCACGGTGATCTCGCTTTTGATGGCGTTTGTGGCCACCCTCTACCCGAGCTGGCGCGCCAGCCGGGTGAACCCTGCGGAGGCCTTGCGCTATGAGTAACCCGATGTCATCCGTAGAACAGGCGCTTGCCGCAGCGCAGTACCAGCAGGTGGCCGATTTGGCAGGCTCACCCAAGCCAGCCGCTCCGCTGGGCGAGCTGGTGCTGCAAGCGCGTGGCCTGACCAAGCGGTTTCAGGAAGGCCGGCTCGATGTCACCGTGCTGCACGGGGTGGACCTGCAGGTGCACCGCGGCGAGACGCTGGCGATTGTGGGGGCCTCCGGTTCCGGTAAGAGCACCTTGCTGCACCTTATGGGCGGACTCGATGCGCCCACCAATGGCGGCGTGCATTTGCTGGGGCAAAGCCTGGTCGAACTCACCCCGGCCGCACAAGGCCGCTTGCGCAACCAGCATCTCGGGTTTGTGTACCAGTTTCACCACCTCTTGCCCGAGTTCAGTGCGCTGGATAATGTGGCAATGCCATTGACAATTCGACGTGTAGCCCCCGTAGAGGCTGCGCATACTGCTACTAAAATGCTAGCGCTTGTCGGCTTGGAGCACCGCTTGAATCACCGGCCTGCCGAGCTCTCGGGCGGCGAGCGCCAGCGGGTCGCGATTGCGCGTGCGCTGGTCACCCGGCCCGACTGCGTGCTCGCCGACGAGCCCACCGGCAACCTCGACCGTAGCACCGCTGACGGCGTGTTTGAGCTGATGCTGCAGCTCGCGCGGGAGCAGGGTACCGCCTTTGTGCTGGTCACCCACGACGCCACGCTGGCCGCGCGCTGCAGCCGCCAGTTGCGTTTGGTGTCGGGTCGCTTGGTCGACTGACACCCACGCTTGCAATTTCCTGACGGATGGGGCGCCGTGTGGCGGTGCCGAGGGTAGACGCCGATTGGCGTTTACCGGCCTGCCCCCTAAGCTGCCGCCACCTTAGTCGGGGAACACCATGAAACAACGTTGGAAACTGCAGGCACTAATCTGCCTTGGCGTGATTGCGCTTGCTTGTCTGCCGGGCGCGCACGCGCAAACGCCCAAGCCTTTGCGCATCGGCTTGATTGGCCCTTTCAGTGGGCCGTCCTCAGATTTTGGAAACCCCATGCTCAACGGGGCCAAGCTGGCGCTGGATGAAATCAACGCCGCCGGTGGCTACCTCGGGCGACCGATTGAGTTTGTGATCAAAGACGACACCGCCAACCCCGAGGTGGGCTTGCAGCACTCGCAGGAGCTGGTGCAAGACGTTGTCGTTGGCACTATCGGCTTTTGCAATACCGGTGTGGCCATGAAGGCGCTGGACGTGTTTCAACAAGCCCGCTCGCCGCTGATCGTGCCCTGCGCGACAGGCACTCCGATTACCGCCAAGTACCCCGCAGCAGAGAGCTATATTTTTCGCACCTCCGCCCGGGATGCCATCCAGGCACCGTTTGTGGTGAACGACATCGTGGCGCGAGGCTGGACCAAGGTGGCTATCCTGGCCGACAAAACCGCTTACGGCGAGGGCGGTCTGGCGGACGTCACCAAAGCGCTGGCCGCCAAACAACTGCAGCCGGTGTACGTAGGGCGCTTTGACACCGGTGTGAAAGACCTGCAACCCGAGCTCAAGGCCGCCCAGGCCGCCGGTGCCAATGTGGTGTTCAGCTACACGGTCGGCCCCGAAAACGCGGTCATCGCCAAAGGCCGCCAGGCCCTGAAATGGGCTGTGCCGCAGGTGGGTGCATGGCCTTTGTCCTTTCCGTTCTTTTTGGACGGCGCAAAAGACGCGGCCGAAGGCGCACTCATGGCCCAAACCTTTATTGCTGAGCCCAGCAACGAGCGTCGCATCTCTTTTCTGACCGCTTACAACCGCAAATACGGCACCCGCAAGATTGCCGTGCCCATGGCTGCGGCGCAGGCCTATGACACGGTGTATTTGCTGACCTACGCCATCCTCTCGATCCGCAATGGTGATCTATCGGGCCCCTCGGTGAAAAACGCGCTGGAAAATCTGCCCCGGGTCTACTACGGGGTGACCGCGACCCACGAGCGCCCTTTCAGCAAGGACGACAAAGACGCCATCACTAGCAATATGCTGGTGATGGGCTTGGTCAAAAATGGGGCGGTGACTTTTGCCTACCCTGAAGACCGCACTCGCAACCTTTTTGTACAACGCAAGCAATGAGTCTTCTGAAATCGCCATGCGCTGGGTAGACACCCATGTCCACCTCGATGCGCCCGAGTTCGATGCGGATCGCAGCGCCGTGCGCGAGAGTGCGCGCCAAGCGGGTGTCGCACATTGTGTGATTCCGGCGGTAGAGCGCAGCAACTTTGACACCGTGCGCCTGCTGGCGCACCACGGTGGTGACAGCTATTGTTTGGGTATCCACCCCTTGTATGTCGCGGGTGCCAGCGACACCGATCTGGTCGCCCTGGACGAAGCACTCAGCGCCAACGCTGCCGACCCGCGGCTGGTGGCTGTGGGGGAGATCGGGCTCGACTACTTTGTCCCCGCTCTGTGCAAGAGCCCTTTGCGCGAGCGGCAAGAGGTGGTCTACCGCCAGCAGCTCAAGCTGTCCCGCGCACACGGTTTGCCTGTGGTGCTGCATGTGCGCAAGTCCTCAGACCGGCTGCTCAAGCACCTGCGCGAGGTGGCCGGCCCGCAAGGGCGGTGGCAGGGCATTGCCCATGCGTTCAATGGCAGCGAGGTGCAGGCGGCGGAGTTCATCAAGCTGGGTTTCAAACTCGGGTTTGGGGGCGCGGTCACCTATGAGCGGGCTTTGCAGTTGCGCCACCTGGCTCGCACCTTGCCCCTGGACGCGCTAGTGCTCGAGACCGATGCCCCCGACATCCAGCCGCACTGGCTCTACACCACCGCCGAGCAGCGCGCAACCGGTGTGCCGCAGGGTCGTAACGCGCCTGCCGAGTTGCCGCGCATCGCGCAGTGCATTGCCGAGCTGCGTGGCATTCCCCTTGAAACACTGGCGCAGGCCGCGTTAAGTAACAGTCTGATGGCCCTGCCGAAGCTAGGGGCGCTGCTGGTATAAATCCCCATGGCACGAAAAGCACCGATCACATTCCCCGAAGTTAATTTCTCCGAAGAAGGCCCCATCCGTCACCTGCACTTGGGCAGCGAATGGATACAAGGCTCCATGCTGGTAGACGCACCCACCGTACTGGTGCACGAGTACATCCAGCGCATGATGGCGTGGCTGTTCTTTGTAGACCCCCAGACCGTCAAAAAGCGCCAGGCACTGCAGCTCGGGCTGGGCGCAGGCTCGCTGACCAAGTTCTGCCACAAAGAGCTCAAGATGAAAACCACCGCCATCGAGCTCAACCCGCAGGTGCTGCACGCCTGCCGCGGCTGGTTCAAACTGCCGGCAGACAACAGCCGCATGCAAGTGGTGCTGGCTGACGCCGCAGAAGAAATCAAACAAGAAAAATGGCTGGGTGCGGTGGATGCGCTGCAGGTCGATTTGTATGACGAGGAGGCCGCTGCCCCCGTGCTCGACAGCGCCGCGTTTTATGCCGACTGCCGCGCGACGCTCAGCGAAGAGGGCTGCATGACCGTCAACCTATTTGGCCGCTCATCGAGCTTTGACAACAGCGTCGACAAAATTGCCGAGGCTTTTGGTGAAGACGCTATTTGGGCCTTCAAGGCAACCCGCGAGGGCAACACCGTGGTCATGGCCCAGCGCACCCCCAGCCGCCCTAAGCGCGCTCTGATGCAGGAGCGCGCCGAGTTCATCCAAAGCGAGTGGGGCCTGCCTGCTGACAAGTGGGTCCGCGTGTTCAAGCCGGTGAAGACATGAGCCCTAGCCCCAAAAAAGCCAGCCTCGCTACGGCTTCTTACAACGGCCCCTTGGACTGGCGCTTGCTGGTGGAGTGGCTCAAGCAAGACAAAGTGATCGCAGAAGAAGAGGCAGTGCGCACCATCGCCCGCTGCTCGCAGGCTGAGAGTTCGCAGCACCCGCTGGTGCGCTTGGCAGCAGTCTCCATGCGCAGGGCCTCGGACCAAAAGCCGCTCGACATCGAGATGCTCACCCAATGGCTCTCGCTGCGTGCGGCATTGGACTACCTGCGTATCGACCCGCTCAAGGTCGATGTGGGCAAGGTGGCCGATGCGATGGGGGCCGCCTATGCCGAGCGGCATAAAATTTTGCCCGTGGTGGTGACCCCCAGCGAGATCACGGTGGCTACCTCCGAGCCGTTTATCACCGATTGGGTGGCTGAGGTCGAGCGCCAGAGCCGGCGTAGCGTCAAGCGTGTGGTGGCCAGCCCGCAAGAAATCACCCGTTACACCGCCGAGTTTTATGCATTGGCCAAAAGCGTGCGGGCTGCGAGTAAGGCAGGCTCCAACAATGGAGCCAGTTTTGAGCAGCTGGTCGAACTCGGCAAAAGCAACAAGCAACTCGATGCCAACGACCAAGGTGTGGTGCAAGTGGTGGACTGGTTGTGGCAATACGCCTTCGACCAGCGTGCCAGTGACATCCACCTGGAGCCGCGGCGCGAGCAGGGCGTGATCCGCTTTCGTATCGATGGGGTGTTGCACCCGGTCTACCAGATGCCCATGGGCGTGCTCAACGCCATGACGGCCCGCATCAAGCTGCTGGGCCGCATGGACGTGATCGAGAAGCGCCGCCCGCAGGATGGCCGCATCAAAACCCGCAACCCACGCGGGGACGAAATTGAAATGCGTATCTCCACCTTGCCGACTGCTTTTGGCGAGAAGATGGTGATGCGCATTTTTGACCCCGACAACGCGGTCAAAGACCTCGATGCCTTGGGCTTCAGCAGCCACGACGCCACGCGTTGGGAGCAGTTGGTTAAGCGGCCGCACGGCATCATCTTGGTGACCGGGCCCACGGGCTCCGGCAAGACCACCACCTTGTATTCCACTCTCAAACGTGTCGCCACAGAAGAGGTGAATGTCAGCACGGTGGAAGACCCGATCGAAATGATCGAGCCGTCTTTCAACCAAACCCAGGTGCAGCCGCAGCTGGACTTTGGCTTTCCGCAAGGGCTGCGCGCGCTCATGCGCCAGGACCCCGACATCATCATGGTCGGCGAAATCCGTGACCTAGAGACCGCCGAGATGGCAGTGCAGGCCGCCCTCACGGGCCACTTAGTGTTTTCTACCCTGCACACCAACGATGCGCCCTCCGCGGTCACGCGGCTGATGGAGCTGGGCATTCCCGCCTATCTGATCAACGCCACTTTGCTCGGTGTGTTGGCTCAGCGCCTAGTTCGCATTTTGTGCAAGCAATGCAAGGTGCGCGACGAAGAGGCCACACGCGAAGCCTTGGGCGAAATGGTCAAGCCTTGGCAAATCAACGGAGGCTACAAGCCTTACAAGGCGGTGGGCTGTGTGGACTGCCGCATGACTGGCTACATGGGCCGCATGGGTTTGTACGAATTGCTTGTGGTCACAGAAGGGTTCAAATCGCGGGTCAGCGGCGAGCCGGGCATTGATGCTCTGCGCCGCCAAGCCATTACCGATGGAATGCGACCGCTGCGTTTGGCAGGGGCACTGCGTGTATCGGAGGGCGCCACCGTCATGGAAGAGGTGATGTCCGCTACCCCGCCGCTGAGCGGCTGACGCGTTGTGAATTGAGGGCAAAATCGCCCGCTGGTTTAACTCGGAGACAGACAGTGAATATAAAAAGCCAAAAAGACTTTTTCTCGGGACTCATGTTCATCGCAGTGGGAGGGGCGTTTGCCTTCGGCGCTGGCAACTACACCATCGGTACCGGTGCCCGCATGGGCCCCGGCTACTTCCCCCTCGTACTCGGTGTGCTTCTTGCCATCATCGGCATCGCAGTCACCTTCACCTCTATGGTGGTGGAAACCGAAGACGGCGACAAGATCGGCAAATTCGCCTGGAAGCCCCTGTTCTTCATCATCAGCGCCAACTTGGTGTTCGGCGCCTGCATCGGCGGCCTGCCAGTCATCGGCTTGAAACCCCTGGGCCTGATCGTCGGTATCTACCTGCTCACCTACATCGCCAGCCACGCAGGCGATGAACACAAGTTCAAGGAAGTCGCCATTCTGGCCACCATCTTGGCTCTCTTGAGCTACGTCGCCTTCATCGTTCTCCTCAAGCTGCAGTTCCCGGTCTGGCCTGCTTACTTCACCGCCTGAGCCACGACTGAACCATCGACAGGAACTGCACACACCATGGAACTCTTTGACAACCTCGCCCTCGGCTTTGGCGTGGCCTTCACCGGCCAGAATCTGATTTACGCCTTCATCGGCTGTTTGCTGGGCACCTTGATCGGCGTCTTGCCCGGCATCGGCCCCTTGGCGACCATCGCCATGCTCTTGCCTGCCACCTATGCACTCCCACCGGTATCCGCACTGATCATGCTGGCCGGTATTTACTACGGCGCCCAGTACGGCGGATCAACGACCGCCATCCTGGTGAACCTGCCCGGGGAGTCGTCTTCGGTGGTGACCGTGATTGACGGTTACCAGATGGCCCGTAACGGCAGAGCTGGTCCTGCACTCGCTGCAGCGGGCTTGGGTTCTTTCTTTGCCGGTTGCGTAGGCACCCTGATCCTGGCGGCCTTTGCAGGCCCCCTGACTGAGGTGGCCTTCAAGTTCGGCCCGGCCGAATACTTCAGCCTCATGATCCTGGGTCTGATTGGTGCAGTGGTGCTGGCCTCGGGCTCTTTGCTCAAAGCGCTGGCCATGATTCTCTTGGGTCTCTTGCTGGGCATGATCGGCACCGACGTGAACTCCGGTGTGGCCCGTTACAGCTTTGATATCCCTGAGCTCACCGACGGTATCGGCTTCATCGTGATCGCCATGGGTGTCTTCGGCTACGGCGAGATCATCAGCAACCTGTCCAAGAGCTCCAGTGAGCGGGAGATCTTTACGGCTTCTGTCTCCGGCCTCTTGCCCACCAAACAAGACTTCCAGCGCATGGTGCCCGCTGTTCTGCGCGGTACCGCCTTGGGCTCCTTGCTGGGTATCCTGCCCGGCGGGGGTGCGGTTATGGCAGCCTTTGCGGCCTACACGATTGAGAAGAAGACCAAGCTCCAGCCCGGTGAAGTAGCCTTCGGCAAGGGCAACATCCGCGGAGTGGCAGCGCCTGAAGCGGCGAACAACGCTGGTAGCCAAACCTCGTTCATCCCCCTGCTGACACTGGGTATCCCGCCGAATGCGGTGATGGCCTTGATGGTGGGTGCGATGACGATCCACAACATCCAGCCCGGCCCGCAGGTGATGACAGCTAACCCAGAACTCTTCTGGGGTCTGATTGCCTCCATGTGGATCGGCAACCTGATGCTGGTGATCCTGAACCTGCCACTCATCGGCGTCTGGATCAAGCTCTTGTCCGTGCCTTACCGCTGGTTGTTCCCCTCCATCGTGCTGTTCTGTGCGATCGGGGTGTATTCGACCAACAACAACACCTGGGATATCTGGATGGTGGGCCTGTTCGGCATCATTGGCTACATCTTTATCAAACTGGGTACTGAACCAGCTCCACTGCTGCTGGGCTTTATTCTGGGGCCGATGATGGAGGAGTACTTGCGCCGGGCGCTGCTGCTCTCCCGTGGCGACTGGAGTGTGTTTGTGACACGTCCAATCTCAGCGAGCCTGTTGGTCGCGGCGCTGGCATTGCTGGTGGTGGTGATGCTGCCTTCCATCAAGGCTAAGCGGGAAGAGGCGTTTGTGGAGGATTGAGGTCCTTCGAATCGCGCGCACAAAAAAGGCACCTTCGGGAGCCTTTTTTTGTGCGCGCGATTCGGAGTGGCCGTGTCTGGTCCGGCGAGTTCCTTAACGTTTCACTGGGATAAGCGGTCGGGATAGCCGTATGGCTACAGGTCGTTGGCATAGACTGAGTACACTGGTTTCCGGCATCCTTCCTGTCAGGGGGTTTTATGGTCTCCAGCGCTACCCGGTTCTTTCAGTCTGTGTTTCGTGCTGCGGCCCTGATGGGGCTTTTTGCAGTGTTCGCTGCCGGCACGGCTCAGGCGCAGGGCGCCAAAAGCGAAGCCGCGGTGATTGCCGTGATCCAAAAGCAGTTCGACGCTTTTGCGGCCGATGACGCAGAGCAGGCTTTCCGGCTGGCATCCCCAGGTATCAAAGCGATGTCGGGCAATGCGCAGAACTTCATGGTGCTGGTAAAGGGGCAATACAGCGTCGTCTACCGCCACGCCAGTGCTGCGTTCTTGAAGCCCACCATCATCGGCAAAGAAGCTCTAGTGAAAGTGCGCCTGACCGACGAAAACGGCGTGAGCTGGATGGTGGCTTACACCCTCGAACTCCAGAAAAACAAAGAGTGGTTGATCAGCGGTTGCCATATCCAGGGCGAGCAGGGCACTTTCGTTTAAGGGCCCGGGCCAGCTTGGTGGCTGGCCATTCACATCAGCGTCATGTCTTTGGGCGATAACGGTTGGGGCTTGAATGCTCCGTTATAGGTTTTGCCAATCTGCTTGATTGGATCAATCAACCCTGAACATCGCAAACAGGCCCTAAGATTCACTCCGTTCACTTATCGAACAACCAATTCAAGAGGAAAACCCCATGTCTTTGATTAACTCCACCATCGTTCCTTTTAAGAACGAAGCCTTCCACAACGGCAAGTTCGTGACCGTGTCCAACGAAACCCTGAAGGGCAAGTGGAACGTCTTCATTTTCATGCCCGCAGCATTCACCTTCAACTGCCCCACCGAAGTGGAAGACGCAGCTGACAACTACGCTGAATTCCAGAAGGCCGGTGCTGAGGTCTACATCGTGACCACCGACTCCCATTTCGCACACAAGGTGTGGCACGAAACCTCCCCCGCAGTGGGCAAGGCCAAGTTCCCCCTGATCGGCGATCCCACCCACGTGTTGAGCCGCGGTTTCGGCGTGCACATCGATGAAGACGGCATGTCCCTGCGCGGCACCTTCATCATCAACCCCGAAGGTCAGATCAAGACCATGGAAGTGCATTCCAACGAAATCGCTCGCGACGTGAAAGAAACCCTGCGTAAGCTGAAGGCTGCTCAGTACACCGCTGCTAACCCAGGCCAAGTGTGCCCAGCCAAGTGGAACGAAGGTTCCAAGACCATCGCTCCTTCCATCGACCTGGTCGGCAAGATCTAAATCACCGGCTCCCGTCGGTAGGGCGGCGCAAGCCGCCCACCAGCCGGACAGCGTCCTGCTGCGTGTGCAGCAGGCCGTCCGGCTTTTTTTTTACCCAAAATACGGCTGTAGCCCACACACAATGTGCGCTGACAGCTACTAAATAGATAGCAAACAAGGAATCACCATGTTAGACGACACCCTCAAATCCCAACTCGGCGCTTACCTGGAGCGCGTCACGCTGCCGATCGAGATGGTGGCGTCCCTGGGTGATGACGACAACTCCGCGCAAATGCGCGACTTGCTGCAAACCATCCAGAGTTTGCGCACCGACAAAATTACCGTGGCGTTTAACGGCACCGATGCCCGCAAACCCTCTTTCAGCCTCAAGTGCGCTGGCACTGACACCAGCCTGCGCTTTGCCGGTTTGCCCCTGGGCCACGAATTCACCTCGCTGGTGCTGGCCCTGCTGTGGACCGGTGGCCACCCGCCCAAGGTCGAGCAAGAAGTGATCGACCAGATCAAGGGCTTGGACGGCGACTTCAACTTCGAGGTCTATATGTCCTTAACCTGCCACAACTGCCCAGACGTGGTCCAGGCCCTGAGCCTCATGGCTATCCTGAACCCCAAGGTCAAAACCACGGTGATCGAAGGCGGCGCCTTCCAAGACGAAATCAACGCCCGCGAAATCATGGCCGTGCCCAGCGTCTACCTGAATGGCGCGTTGTTCGGCAACGGCCGCATGCTGGTGGAAGAAATTGTGGCCAAGCTCGACACTGGCGCGGCCGACAAAGACGCCGCCAAGTTGAGTGCCAAAGAAGCGTTTGACGTGCTCATCGTCGGCGGTGGCCCCGCAGGTGCGGCAGCTGCGGTGTACGCCGCCCGCAAAGGCATCCGCGTGGGTGTGGCAGCCGAGCGCTTTGGCGGCCAGACCAACGACACCATGGCCATTGAGAACTACCCCTCGGTGCAAGAAACCGACGGCCCCAAGTTCGCTGCCGCCTTGGAAGCCCAGACCCGCTCGTACGGCGTGGACATCATGAACCTGCAGCGCGCTGACAAAATCGTGCCCGCCGCAGAAGCCGGTGGCTTGACCGAGGTGGTGCTGGCCAACGGCGGCACGCTCAAGGCCAAGACGGTGATCTTGTCCACCGGTGCCCGCTGGCGCAATGTGAACGTACCTGGAGAGGCCGAGTACAAAAACAAAGGTGTGGCCTACTGCCCGCACTGCGACGGCCCCCTGTTCAAGGGCAAAGACGTGGCGGTGATTGGCGGTGGTAACTCCGGCATTGAAGCCGCTATCGACTTGGCCGGCGTGGTGAAGTTTGTTACCGTGATCGAGTTTGCCGACCAGTTGAAAGCCGACGCCGTGTTGGTTAAAAAGCTGCTGAGCTTGCCGAATGTGGCCGTGCACACCAATGCCCAAACCTCTGAGATCACCGGCGCAGATGGCAAAGTGAACGGCTTGAAGTTCATTGACCGCGCCACCGGCACGGAGCACCACGTCGTATTGGAAGGCGTGTTTGTGCAAATTGGCCTGGTGCCCAACACCGAGTTCCTGAAGGGTGTGGTGGACCTCAGCAAGTTCGGCGAAATCGTGGTGGACGCCAAGGGCCACACCAACGTGCCCGGCGTGTTTGCTGCTGGCGACTGCACCACCGTGCCCTACAAGCAAATCGTGATCGCCGCCAGCGAAGGCTCCAAGGCCGCGCTGAGTGCGTTTGATCACTTGATCCGACACTGAGCTTTTTGAGCTGGTGTTACAAGTAAAAGAGGGCTGCGGCCCTTTTTTTTATTGCGCGAGCAGCTATGAATTTTGTAGCAAGTGTCTATTGCGTCGACAGCAGGGTGTCTAGCGGGCTGGCGGTGCCCGCTGGTAGCAGGTGGGTGGCGAAGCTGTGGCGCAAGGTGTGCAGGGATACCGGTCTTTGACGCGAAGGCTAAGTCCTGCCATGAGGCGCATCCCTGTGCCGCACAGCAAGCGAGCCAATAATCCCTCAACGGAGGGTGTTAACGCCAACACTCGCTGAACTTCTTTTCGTGTCAAGACACTTGGAATCCGTTTGGATGTCGTCGGTCTGCCTATTTCCTGTAGCCATGGCAGCTCCTGTGCGAGCACTCCCTTTTACAAATAGAGCAAGGCGCTAAGTGCCTGTCGATGGGTAGATGCAGCAACCTTGCGCTCCGTTGCCAGCATGGTCAGAAACGCCTCAACTTACGGGCGCCCCATGTCTTTGGGATGGCGAAGGCCGCTGTAGCGGATAAACCAGCGTATCCCGTAGACATAGGTTTGCTCGGTGCGCAGGCTGTAGTGCATGTACCGCAGCCGCTCGCGCACTTGGTCTAGCAGGCGGGCAGCGCGTAGGGGCGGATGCTGCTGCAGTGACGTCTTTGTCGGACTTTTAGTACTGTTCACATAAACAGTATTGCTCCATACGCTGATAAATTTTGCGTTATCGAGCGTCATCCCAGACTTGTTCAACGGCAACGACCGTCGTTCATAGGCAAGTTTGCAAGCTTTGTCCGCATTTTGGTCGCTGGGTATCCTCTGCCAAGACCTCAAAGTCAGTTATAAATCAAGCACTTAAACAAAGCGCAGAGAGGCGCTCATGGTGAGCCGCAGGGGCAACGCATCCCGTACCAGACCGCTCACGCTCATCTACCGTTTTGCCCTTTGACAGCACCATGACGATAAAGGTTTACTTTTCTCCGGAATCCGACGACGCATTGCCCACAATCCAGTGGCTGCAGCGGAGCGGTTTGTCACGGGCAGAGACTTGGAAGCAGGTCTACGACATCGGCGTCATCGAGATTCAGCTTCGCGAAACACCGCCAGTTCTCTCCTTTCTTTCCCAAGTTGAAGAAGCACTGTCCATCTCTCGCGTCACTTCAGAAGGCGTTGTCTTTTACCTCACTGACATCCCGCTTTGGATGGGGGTGCCAGAAGGCAAGCCGCGTGCGACATCAGACAAAGCGGACGGCCACCTATTCGTGCCGATGAGCAATGTCGTTTGCATCAATACCTTTGGCAGCATCTATGCACGCCACGCTGCGGTCTAACCTCCTATTCAAGCGGAGCCTTGACAGCGTGGCACCAGGCCCGCGCGGCAGTGTTGCCTATCCTCTGCCGTACGGACCTGGCGCTACGTTGTCGGTGCCGGCTCAACTCGCACTTAAGTAATCCGATCCTCATTAACCGCTTTGTTCTTGCCGCTGCCGGCCCTCAGCATCGCAGCGCCCACTCATTGCACATCCGTCGAAGAGGTGGTGTTCAGTTGTCCGATGCAGCGCACTGGAACCTGATTGAAGCCGTAGTGCCTGCCAATGATGACCAGCACCACGCGCAGGCCGGATATCGGAATGCGGTCACAATGCGCCCCTCATTCCCCCAGAGTCGCATCTCCCTATTCCCGTGCCCGTACGTATCTACCTCGCCCCCATGGAGGGGCTTCTCGACTTTGTGTTGCGCGACATCCTGACCCGTGTGGGCGGGGTGGAGAAGTGCGTGTCGGAGTTCATCCGCATCACGCACTCGCTGATGTCCGAAAAGGCGCTCCTTCGCACCGTGCCCGAGCTGGAGTTCGGCGCGCGCACCTATGCAGGTGTGCCGGTGTGGCCGCAGCTGCTGGGGTCGGATGCACCCTGCATGGCAGAGAACGCCGCGCGGCTGGCTGAGATGGGTTCGCCCGGCATCGACCTGAACTTCGGCTGCCCGGCCAAGGTGGTGAACCGCCATGGCGGTGGTGCCACGCTGCTGCAAGACCCCGAAATTCTTTACACCATCGTGGCTGCCGTGCGTGCGGCGGTGCCGAGCCACATTCCTGTAACTGCCAAGATGCGCCTGGGCTACAACGACGATAGTTTGGCCCTGGACTGCGCCCGCGCGCTTGAGGCCGGTGGTGCGGCCGAGATCGTGGTGCACGCCCGCACTAAGGCCCAGGGCTACCGCCCGCCCGCCTACTGGGACCGCGTAGCTGATGTGCGGGGCGCGGTCCAAGTGCCGGTGGTGGTGAATGGCGAAATCTGGAACGTGCAAGACGCCCAAGCTGCGGTAGCGCAAAGCGGCTGCCACACGCTGATGCTGGGCCGCGGTATCGTGGCCCGCCCGGCGCTGGCCCGCAGCATTCTGGCGGCCATGGGCACTGCGCCTGACAGCATGGCCCAGCCGGGTGAGGACTGGACGTGGCAAGACCTGGGCCCGCTCATGCACGCCTTCTGGCAAGTAGCCAGCACCCGACTGGAGCAAAAGCAGCAAGCCGGCCGCGTCAAGCAGTGGCTCAACCTGCTGCGCCGCCACTACCCCGAAGCTCAAGTCGCGTTTGACGACATGCGCACGCTGGTCAAGCCCAGCGATGTGGATGCGTGGATACGCCGCTCAATTCCACAAACTCTCTAGCCCGCCGGGTGGCACAAAGCGTTTGTTGCGCACCAGCATGCGGGTGGGGCCGGGCAGGGCGCGTGTTGGCACCGAGTGGCGCGGGTCGCCGGGGTAGCTGAGCACGGTGGTGCCGTCTTCTTCAAAATTCTCGGGGAGCACGCATGGGGGCAGTTGCGCCTGCGCTGCCCGGATGGCGTCAGCCGCAGTGGCGTAGCGGGCCAGGTGTCCCAGGCTCATGATCTGGGGCGGCGCCATTTCAATCTCTTGGCGGTAGTAGCGTTGCAGGGCTTCTACCGGCTTTAGCCAAATGCTGGCGGTGGTTTCGTGGTTGTCGTGGCTGGCGATCTGGTTGCTGGGCGCCATGGCCAAAAAGAAGCGGGTGTCGAACCGCTTTTTACTCAGTGCAGCCATGCGGGGGGTAATCCAGCGGCTCCAGGGTACCAGGGCCGTCGCATCCAGGCTGGCAGCGGGTGCGGCCAGCCATGCCTGCCAATCGGCGGGCGATACACCGGCTGGCCGGTGGGTGGACGCGCTCAAGAGCACGCCCGCTTCTTCAAACAACTCGCGCAGGGCCGCTACATACAAAGCGGCGGCGGTGTCGTGGGGCAACTTGGGTTCACCCAATCGGTGGGCCAGTGCGGTGGCGCGTTCATTCAGGGCGGCCAGCGCGGCCGGGCTGCTGTCGTGCGCGTCCAGCTTGCCGCCGGGGAACACATAGGCTTCGCCAAAGGTGTCTGAGAGGCCGCTGCGCTTCATCAAAAAAACCTCAAGGCCATCGAGTGTGTCGCGCAGCAGCACCACTGTAGATGCGTCGCGCGCAGCGCCGGAGGTGGGTTCGAGCGTGTCTTGCATGGGACTGTCTTTTCTGTTTTGTTTTTTGGTGAGCAACTGCTTGAATTAAAGTACCAGCAGCTGACTACGGGCCTACGGAGTTGCCCTTAGCCTGACCCAACCATTTGAGGAGACACAGCATGGCATTAGATTTCACCGGCCGCGTGGCCATCGTAACGGGCGCAGGCGGCGGCTTGGGTCGCCAACACGCATTGGCCCTGGCCGCACGTGGCGCCAAAGTGGTGGTGAACGACCTGGGCGGCGCGCGCGATGGCTCGGGTGGCTCGCTCTCTGCCGCCGAGTCGGTGGTGGCCGAGATCCGCGCGGCGGGTGGCGAAGCTATCGCCAACGGTGCATCGGTTACCGACTTTGAGGCGGTGCAGGCCATGGTGCAGCAGGCCGTGGATGCCTGGGGCCGGGTGGACATTCTGGTGAACAACGCCGGCATCCTGCGCGACAAGAGCTTCGCCAAAATGGAGATTGCCGATTTCCGCACCGTGGTGGACGTGCACCTCATGGGCGCAGTGCATTGCTGTAAAGCCGTGTGGCCGCACATGAACGAGCAGAAATACGGCCGCATTCTCATGACCACCTCCAGCTCCGGCCTGTACGGCAACTTCGGCCAGAGCAACTACGGCGCTGCCAAGCTGGCGCTGGTGGGGTTGATGCAAACCCTGGCGCTGGAAGGGGCCAAGAACAACATCCACGTCAACAGCCTGGCCCCTACCGCCGCCACCCGCATGACCGAGGGCCTGATGCCGCCGCAAGTGCTGGAAGCCCTCAAGCCCGAAGCCGTGGTGCCGGCCATGCTGGTTCTGGTGTCTGAGGACGCGCCCACCCGCACTACGCTGTGTGCTGGTGCCGGCAGTGTGGAGGCCGCGCACATCACGCTCACCCAAGGCGCGTGGATCGGGCTGGATGCGCAAGCGCCAGAAACCCTGGCCGCCAACCTGCGCCAGGTGTTGAACCGGGCGGGCGATATGGTGCCTGAGAGTGGTGCTGCCCAGGGTAGCCAGGAAGTGACTCGCGCTTTGTCACACTTGACCGGTTAACGGCCGGCCAGTCCGCTGGCCCTAGCCCAGCGGGCTGGCGGCGGTTAAGGTTGCAGAGCCGGTGGACGCAGCCTCGCGCGCAGACTCTGCTTGTGCCTGGGCCAAGGCGCGCTGCTCGGTGTCGTCGAGCACCTGTTGCGCGGATGCGCTACCGGGCACCCAGTGCGAAACGCCCAAGCCAAACACCGACTGAAAGTGGTGCCCGCCCGCTTGCGGATCACTTAGCAGTAGGCGGCTGGACACCAGTGCCTTCAGCCTGAACACCATGCGGTCTACTTCTTGGGGCCGGTTGGCATGGGTTATCACCATCACAAAGCAGCGAGGGTGGTACAGGCCCACCAGATATCGGAAACCCACCGCCCTGCGCACGCGGGCTGCCACAGCGGTCAGTATTTGCTGGTCAATGGCGTGCCCGGCCGACTCGCTCATGGAATACAAATTCCGCAAATGCAGCGCCACCACGGAACAGCTCACGCCCGCGCGCTCAGCCCGCCATAGGGCATCGTCCACCTTGGTAAGCAGTACCGAGCCGGTGGCCAGGCCCGTGGCTCGGTCAAAACCTATGGTGTCGCTGGCGCGCCGCTTGAGCCGGCTGTTGGCCTGGTTGCGCCGCATGGACAAGCGGATGCCCATCAAAAAGTGAATCAGCGCGCATAGTGCAATCACGGCTTTGCCACCGACCGGAACAGCTGTAGGCCACAGCGCGCAGGTGTAGAGCCCGACCACCATCACCGCCAGAAAGCCGCACGCCACCGCCATCCAGCGGGCCAGGTCGTCGCCCAGCCGGTAGGCCCGCACACTGGCATGCAGCGCAAACAAGACGCCAGTGGTGCACACCACTGCAGAAATCCACAAGGGGTTAAGGCTGCCGGTGCTGATAAGGCCCAGGCCAATGAGCGCCTGCAGGGCGGCCACAGTCACCATGGCTGCAGCGCCCCAGTTGATAGTGACATAGAGCATGCGGTCGACCAGCGCCACACCGAGCCAGCCCCCCAAGTACCACAGCACCAGCGCACCACTGAGGGGGCTGATGATGCTCTGCACCGTTTGCAGCGTCTGGGGTGAGAGGTCGGGGAACAAGGCCAAAGGCAGCCCGCTGCCGACCACGCCGGAGCCACCGAGCACGAGCACATAAGACAAGGCGCGCCAGGCGCCCGGGTTGTTGTCGCTCAAGATTTCGCCTACGGCCCCGCAGCTCAAGGTCAGCAGGCCCCCAAGCAAGCATGACCAGATGATGATTTCGGTGACACCCATAGCGCCATTATTCATGTTTGTGCCAAAGCGCAAAGCCTTGAAATGGCCCGAAACAACGCTGCCTAGGGCCTCATGCCGGGGGAAACCGCTGCTCTGCACGTTTCATGCGCCTGTGGTACCTTTGCCCCCCGTTTGATTTCTGAAGGGCCTTTGGTCATGGATAACACACAAGAGGCCTTCAGCGCCCTGACTCCCGAACGGCTCCGCGGGATCCGCCGCGGGCTGGAAAAAGAAAGCCTGCGTGCGCTGCCCAGCGGCAGTTTGGCAATGACGCCGCACCCCACGGCCATGGGCTCGGCCCTGACGCATCCGCACATCACCACCGACTTCAGTGAGTCCCAGGTGGAGCTGATCACCGGTGTACACGCCCAGCCTGAAGACTGCCTGCAAGAGCTCACCGATGTGCAGCGCTTTACCCTGCAGAGCATGGGCGAAGAGCGGCTGTGGGTATCGAGCATGCCGTGTTGTTTGCCGGATGACGACGCGATTCCGCTCGGCCAATACGGCAGCTCGAATGTGGGCCGCTCCAAAACCGTGTACCGCATGGGCTTGGGCAACCGCTATGGCCGGCGCATGCAAACCATCTCGGGCATTCACTACAACTGGTCGATGCCGGATGTGTCCAGCGAAGCGTATTTCGGGCTGATCCGCAATTTCCGCCGCCATGCGTTTTTGCTGCTGTATCTGTTCGGCGCCTCGCCGGCGGTGTGCTCTACCTTTGTGGCGGGCCGCCAGCACCAGTTACAGCCCTTGAGCGCGGGCACTATGTATTTGCCCTATGCCACTTCGCTGCGCATGGGGCGGTTGGGCTACCAGAGCGATGCGCAATCGTCGCTCGCGGTGAGCTACAACAGCCTGGAGGGCTACGGCCACTCTTTGCAGGGCGCGTTAACCCAAGCCTACCCGGCCTACGAGGCTATTGGTGTGCAGGGCCCCGACGGAGCCTACCGCCAGTTGGCGACCAGCCTGCTGCAAATTGAAAACGAGTTCTACGGCACTATCCGCCCCAAGCGGGTCACGTTTCCGGGCGAGCGACCACTGCATGCGCTGCGCGAGCGCGGCGTCGAATATGTGGAAGTGCGGCTGATGGATCTCGATCCTTTTGAGTTGGTGGGCATTAACAGCAGCACCATGCGCTTCATTGATGTGTTTTTGTTGCACAGCCTGGGCACCGCCAGCCCGGACGATTCGCCCGCCGAAATCACAGCGCTGGCGCGCAACCAACAAGACGTGGCCGAGCGAGGCCGCCAACCTGGTTTGCTATTGCAGCGCGACGGACAGCCGGTGACGCTGGTGGATTGGGGGCGCGACCTCTTGGCCCAGATGCAGCCCTTCGCCCAAGCGCTAGACGCGGCCCACGGCAATACCCTGTACACCGAGGCTTTGAGGGCTGCGGCGGTAGGGCTCGATCAGCCTGATACCTTGCCATCGGCCCGGGTGCTGCAAGCGATGCAAAAAGACCATGGCGGTTCGTTCGCAGCCTTTGTGCTGGCGCAGAGCAACCGCACGCGGGATGCCATGCTGGCGCAGGCCTTGTCTGTCGAGCAGCAGGCTCTTTTTGAGCAAGAGTCCGCAGTGTCGTGGAGCGACCAACGGGCCATCGAGGCGGCAGACACCATGCCGTTTGATGTCTACCTCAAAGAGTTTTTGGCACCCCATCGCTTGCTGGCGGGGCGCCGCAGCACGGCAGCTGCTTAAACCGCGACTGCTGCTTCTGCAGCAGCAGCGGCTTTGCGCACGCGGGGGGCGGCCTTGCGCACTGCCTTTTTCACCACGCGCTTGGCGCCTGCAGCCATGGCTTTGACTTTCGAGCCGGCCAGGCGAATGGCCAGGTCACCGCTTTTGGCTTCCAGCTTGGCGGCTACTTTGTTCACAGCCACCACGGCAGGCACTGCGGCGTTGGCCACGGTGCCCAGTGTGCTCAGACCGGTGGTTTGCTCAAAACGGGTCGCGTTCACTGCCACTTGTTCCAAACTCTTGCCGGCCAGCTCAACGGCTTTGTCTACCGCAGCGTCTGCACCGTCGGTGGTAAAGGTCACGCCTTGCACGTAGTAGCCGGTGAGCTTTTTCTGGGCGTTGAGCGCGTTGCGGCGAACTTCACCGCTGATGCGCTTGCCAGCTTTTTGCACAGCGGCAGACCAGGTTTTTTCCACGTAGTTGGCAGCGCGGGCATTGCCTACGCGGTAAGCATTAATCACGTTCTTGGCGGTGTTGCCGTAGGTGGTGATCAGGTCGTTGGTGGCGAGAGTGAGGGTCGTGGTGCGCATGGCGGCTCCTGAAAAGTAGATGCAATAAAGGTTTCGCTGATTCTCAAGATCCCCCCTAGTGAAGGCACCTTAAATCGGGCCTCTTTCCTAGGGGCGCGCGCCTAGGCGGCAAGCGCGGGCCACATACGGGACAATGCAGGGTTTAGCGACAGGCAGAAAGACACACGGCATGGCAATTCAGTGGTTCCCGGGGCATATGCACCTGACCCGCAAGGCGATTCAAGAGCGCATCAAAGAGATCGATGTGGTGATTGAACTGCTGGACTCCCGCTTGCCCGGGTCGAGTGCCAACCCCATGTTGGCCGAGCTGACGGCGATCAAGCCCGCGCTCAAAGTGCTCAACAAACAAGACCTGGCGGACCCCGAGCGCACCGCGCTCTGGCTGGCGCACTACAACGCCATGCCTGGCGTGCGCGCACTCCCGCTGGATGCCAGTATGACCACCCCCGCCAAGGCGCTGGTGGCAGCTTGCCATGAGTTGGCCCCCAACCGGGGTGGCATGGCCAAGCCCATGCGGGTGCTGATTTGCGGCATTCCCAACGTGGGCAAGTCCACGCTGATCAACACCCTCAAGGGCAAGCGCGCCGCCAAAACCGGCGACGAAGCTGGGGTGACCAAGATCGAACAGCGCATCACCATTGCGGACGACTTCTACCTCTACGACACCCCCGGCGTACTGTGGCCACGCATCATCGTGGCCAAGAGCGGCTACAACCTGGCGGCCAGCGGTGCCATCGGCAAAAACGCCTTCGATGAGGAAGAAGTCGCCCTCGAACTGCTGGACTACCTGCGCCAGCATTACGCCGGCACGCTGGAGGCGCGCTACAAGCTCACCGGTGTGGCCGGGCAAACCGACGAGCAGCTGTTGGACGCCATCGGCCGCAAGCGGGGGGCTTTGCAATCGGGCGGGCGCATCAACCTGAACAAAGCCGCCGAGATCGTGATCCACGATTTCCGCAGTGCGGTGCTGGGCCGCATCACCCTGGAGACGCCCGAGCAGTTTGCCCAGTGGCTGGCCGAGGGCAAGCAGATTGATGCCGAGCGCCAGATGAAAAAAGACGCCATCGAGATGGCCCGCCTCATCCGCCTCAAGAAGGTCAAGCGCCCGGCACAGCCCCGCCATAGCGACGAGCGGGAGGCCGCCGCCGGCCAAGGTGCTGCGCCAGAGCCTGAGGTCGAATAAGAGTCAAATAGGCATGTGGCGCACGATATACCTGCGCTAGTAGCTATGATTTCTATAGCAACTACTCGATGTGTACTAACTTCATTCCCTCCGCCCGGACTGACTTTTTAGACAAGCGCTTGGGCACAGTGGCACCGGCTGCCCCCGGCTGGCCGGCAGAAACCTTCCCCAGCTATAACGCCCCGGTGGTGGTGCGCAGCTCCGGTGGGGCAGCGATGCAGCTGGCGCAGTTCGGGCTGGTGCCTCCCTGGAGCAAAGACGCCCGCCACGCCCGTGAGTTGGCCCGGGGCACTTATAACGCCCGCAGTGAAACAGTGGCGATCAAGCCCAGTTTTCGCCACGCCTGGGCAGCCCGCCAGTGGGCGCTGGTGCCGATGGAATGCTTTTTTGAACCCTGCTGGGAAGACGCTGCCATGCAGGGCGGTCGGGCAACCCGCTGGCGGATTGCCATGCACGACCAAGCGCCGTTTGCGGTAGCCGGCCTGTGGGAGCGTTGGACCGACAAAGCCAGCGGTGAGCAGGCCGACAGCTTTACCTTGCTCACGGTCAATGCGGATGGCCATCCGGTGATGGGGCGAATGCACCGCCCCGGGGATGAAAAGCGCATGCCGGTGATCGTGCCACCCGAGCATTACGCCGATTGGCTGCACGCCAGCCCGCAGCAGGCGATGGCGTTCATGACGCGCTTTCCCGCCGAGCAGATGCACGCTGAGCCGGCCCCAGTGCCGCGTGCGGCGCCTGCGGCTGCGCGCAACGCTAAACCCCAGACCCCTCCACCAGAAAACTTGTCTTTGTTTTAGGCGCTGGAGGCTGTGGCCGGGCTCAGCGGAGCTCGGTCTCTAACGTGTCCCACAACTCTTTGTCTGCCAAAGGCGTCTCGGGCGAGAGCGTGGGGTTGGCGATGCGGATCACCCGCCGGCCCGAGAGACTCAGGTCCGCGAGAATGCTTTTCTTGAAGAGCAGATAGCGCTTTTGGAACTTGCCATTGCGCATCAACAGCTTCAATCCTTCCTCGACCCGCTGGGCCAGCTTTTCACCTTCGGGCGAGCGGGTGAAGAAAAAGTATCGGGGCAGGGGGTAGTAGAGCAGCAGCTTTCTTTCTACCGCGAGGTCGGGGTAGCTGCCGATGTTGGCGGCCAACTCTGCGCTGATTTCGTTCACGCCGCGCGAAAACAGGTCATACCGCCCCGCGCTCAACATGGGGAACAGGCTCTCATACGTCGGGGCGGTGACCACCTCGAGGCCGGCGTAGCGCAAGATGTCCACATCGATCCAGTTCGCGGCCTGCCCGATGGTGAACTGCCGCAACTCGCTGGTGCTGCGAATGCCGCTGAAAGCGGACTGATTCGCCTCCTTGATCAAAAACAGGCGGTAGCCGGTCAGGCCCTTGTCTAGGGGCAAGCGGATGGGCAATAGCTTGCGCTCGCGTTCTTGGCTGGTGGTGCGCGCCATGACGGAAATGTCTTGGCTGTTGCTCAGCTGCATTTCTGCGCGCGCAGGCGTCATGACTTTGGGAGCTGGCTGCATCTGGAATGGTCCCCATTTGGGGCGTGTTTCTTCCAGGGCGAGCTGCAATACATCCCAGTAAAAATGCATGCGCACATCGGAGCCGCTCTCGGGGGGCGGGTAGATATATTGCATGGGCGATGTCGCCCCAGCTGCAGGCTGCAGCCACACGGTAAGTGATAGGCCAACGACGGCTAGTGTTTTGCAGAGTCGCAGCATCTCTACGCTCCTTGTATTTGAAGAATAGTGTAGCGCCCGAAAATGACACAGATCAAAAAAGCCAAGTGCCCATGCTGCGCACCGACATCTGTGCTTGAAAAAGTGGTGACAGGCGCCAGTTATCTCGCTGGTGCAACGCCGCTGACGGAGACCTTGTGGCCTTTTTGATTTTTTGCTTTGCAGCCTTGTTGCTGCTGATCGGGCTGCTGGGGTATCCGCGCTGGACGCGCTGGCGGCGCGAGCGCTTGCAGCAGCAACCGTTCCCGCCCGGGTGGCGCAAACATCTGCGCAAGCGCGTTCCTTTGTTTGCCCGTTTGCCGGCAGACCTGCAGTTGCAGCTCAAAAAGCATATTCAGGTCTTTGTGGCCGAAAAAACCTTTATCGGTTGCGATGGTTTGCAGGTAACTGAAGAAATGCGGGTCGTGGTCGCCGCCAATGCCTGCCTGCTTCTGCTCAACCGCACTCGGGGGCTGCCGGCGGACTACTTTGCCGGAGTGCGCCAGATATTGCTGTACCCCGCTGCCTTTGTCGTGCAGCGCAAGCACACCGATGCGGCGGGTGTGCAGCACGCCGAGCAGCGCTCTTTGGCCGGCGAAAGCTGGTCGGAAGGGCAGGTCATTCTGTCGTGGCAAGACGTGCTCCAAGGCGCTGCCGATGCGCACGATGGCCGCAACGTCGTCATCCACGAATTCGCCCATCAACTCGACCAGGAAAACGGCCAGGCGATCGGCGCACCATTGCCACTGCCCGGTGATGCGGATCACCACCCCGCCCGCTGGAAGGCAGTGTTCACCGCCGCCTTCCAGCGCCTGCAAGGCGAGGCCTTCATGCACGAGCAGGTGCTGCTGGACCACTATGGCGCGCAAGACCCTGCGGAGTTTTTCTCGGTCGCTACCGAAGCTTTTTTTGAGCAAGGTGCGGCCTTGCGCAGCTACGACGCCGCGCTCTACCGCGAGTTGCAGGGTTACTTCAAGGTGGATCCCTCCAGCTGGTAAGCGGTAGGCCTGGTAAGCAGCGTGTCAACATGCCCTCGGGCCGGCACGGCACAATGCTTGCTCCGCGAAGCCTATGTCGACGTCCACACCCCCCAAAGCCCCCGAAAAGCCCCTGCGCGGGCCGGTTGAGCTGCCCTCCGCATTGCAGGGGGCAGTGCAGCAGCACACTTGGTTTGAGGATGCGCAGGCCATCTTTACCGGCACCTTGTTCGTGAGCCTTGCGCTGATTTTGTTCGGCCAGGCCGGGTTGCTGACCGGCGGCACGGCGGGTGCGGCATTTGTGCTGCACTATGCGACCGGCGTTAGCCTGGGCAAACTGTTCTTTTTGATCAACCTGCCGTTTTACTGGTTCGCCTGGCAGCGCATGGGCCGCGAGTTCACCATCAAAACCTTTGTGGCCATCAGTTTTTTGTCTGCCATGGCTGAGTGGTCGCCGCGCTTGTTTGCCATCGAGCGGCTCCACCCCGCTTATGCGGCCGTGCTGGGTGGCCTGCTGTTGGGTTCGGGGTGCTTGTTTCTAGCGCGACACCGGGCCAGTCTGGGAGGCGCCACGATTGTGTCGCTGTACCTACAGCGTTCACGGGGCTGGCGGGCCGGCATGGTGCAAATGGGCATGGACTGCACCATCGTGCCGCTGGCACTCACCGTGGTTGACCCGGTGCGGGTCGCCTATTTGGTGTTGGCCGCAGTGGTGATGAACCTGTTTATTGCGGTCAACCACCGCCCGGGCCGCTACGCGGTGCTTTAGCCTTTAGTTCACGCCCAAAAACTCAGCCAATGCTGCCGTTTGCAGGGCCCCCGCGTTGGCGACCACTTGGCCGGTTTTGACATTCTTGGCCACCATGTAGGGCACCGATTCGGCAGCTAGGTCATTGAACAACACCGTGTTGGCTTTGATGATGGCTTCTACCTCCGGTGGTACTGACGCTGGCAATGGGGTGCCGCCACTGCCGGCGAGCAGTGAGGCCTCGTGCGCGGCCATGAACTCGGCGGGGTTGGCGGCGGTCAATATTGCAGCGCCCTGCGGAGCGCTTTTGCCGTTGATAAACGACACCGGAATCCACACAAACTTGGCCTTGGGCAGCAACGCTTGCGACGCTGTCCACAAATGGCCGCAATGCGGGCACTGGGGGTCAAACAGCACATAAGCTGGGTTGGCCGCCATGAGCGCGCCCACGGTAAAGCCTTTGCCCTCTGCTGCAATCTTGTCGTAGGCCTGCGCAGGGCTCAGTGCCGTGGATTTGGCAGCGGGCGCTGCCGTCTCGTCTTTCTTGTCGCCACAACCGGCCAGACCGCCCAAGCCCAACAAGGCGGGCAGTGCCAGCAGGTGCAGGCGGCTGCGCTGGGGCAGTGAAGGCGAAGCGAGGGCAGAAGACGAGAGGGACTTGATGGTCATGTTGTTGCAGCGTGTAAAAGTTTTAGCGCGTGTAGAGTCGTGAAAAGCGGCATTGGTTCCCGCAGTGACTACTTTACAGGCAACGGTGCCAAAGCCCCTGTTTGTGCGGGTTTTGTCGGTTGTAAACAAAGTTATCCACAGAGTGGCGCACAGTTTTGAGGGGTAATTCTGGCTTCCAGGGCGTTGCTTTTCACGTCTACACCGATTCACCGCAAGTGCTAACACAAAACTTTCCCTCATTGACAAAACGCCGTTTTTTCTTATTCGCGAAATTTGAAATTGCCTAAAAAATAGGCATCGTGTTGCAGCCCAATGCTGGCGCGGATTTGGCGGCTTGTGCCTAGGGTTATCCACAGCGTGGCCCACACGGTAATGGGGTAAGTTTTTTTCCTTGTAGTTGTTCTGACATGCGTCCTCTGCCATAGTGCACACAGAGGAAAACGATTAACTACAACGCGGGACGGCCATTTCATGCCAAACCGGATACGTGTGCTGCGCAGTGTGTCATTGCGGCGTGCGCTGCGGATGCTGGTCATCTTCAGTGTGCTGCCCACGGTGCTGATTTGCGCTTGGTTGGCTTACAGCAACTACCGGTTGCAACGGGAGGGGTTTGAGCAACAGACCGTGCTCTTGGCGCGTGCGATTCAGGCGGAGATCGAGCGGGAGCTCGCTGCCATCGAGTCCGGCCTCAAGGTGATGGCCACTGCGCCTGAGTTGGCGCGAGGGGATCTCAAGGGCTTTCATCATCACGCTACCAACAACATCCTGGCACCCGACATGGCGCTCAACTATGTGTTGACGGACGCCAACGGCCTGCAAGCGCTCAACACTTTGTTCCCCTACGGTGCAGTCTTGCCAAAAACTGGCACGCCGGCTCAGCTTCAGCAGGTGTTTGCCCAGCGCGAGACGGTGCTCACTGATCTTTTCAAGGGCGTAACCACGCAAGCGCACATCATGGCAATCGGGGTGCCGGTCGTGGTCAATGACAGGGTCATATACAGCCTGAACATGGGCCTGACGCCAGATTACATCAATCGCCTTATTGCCCAGCGCCCGTTACCGAACGGCTGGCTCATCGCGGTGCTGGACCGGAGCCGCACGATCGTGGGCCGCTCGCGTGACCCCTTGAAATTCATTGGCCAGCCGGTCGGGCTCAGAGTGCAGCAGGCAATCGACGGCAATTCATCCGGCTTTTTGGAGTCGGTGACCAAAGACAATGTGCCGGCATTCACCGGGTTCAGCACCTCAGACCGCTGGGGCTGGACGGTGGTGGCTGCAGCACCGCAGCGCAGCCTGTATGACGACCTGTTTGCCCAGCTCGCTCAAGTGTTGTTTGGCTTGGTGCTGGCCTTGGGGCTGGGGTTTTGGCTGGCGCGGCGGGCAGGGGCCAAGGTCATGTCATCGGTTCAGCAGCTCAATGACGCGGCGCTCGCACTCGGGCGCGGGGAAGATGTGAGCCCGCCCAGCCTTGAGTTGCAAGAGGCCCAAGCTGTGGGCACCGCCATGCTGCAGGCGGCGGATGCCATGCGCAAAGTCAAGTTTTTCGCTCAGCACGATGCACTGACCGAGCTCCCCAACCGTTTGCTGTTTGACGAGCTCGCGCAGCGCAGCATTTTGAGCGCCATGCGGCACCACAGTGAGTTGGCGCTTTTGGCCATGGACCTCGATGGCTTCAAAAAGGTCAACGACACCTTGGGTCACTCGATTGGTGACGAGGTGCTCAAAACTGTGGCGCAGCGCATCGGTTACACCATCCGGGCGTCCGATGTCGCGGCCCGCATCGGGGGGGATGAGTTCATTGTGTTGCTCGATGGGGTGAGCCAAGCGGATGCCCTGCAGACGGCCGACCGCCTGGTGCATGTCCTGTGCCAGCCGTATTACGGGGTGAGTGTGCCCCTGGGTGTGAGCATTGGCTTGGCCATGTACCCCAACCACGGCTCGGATTTGAAAACCCTCATGCTGGCAGCGGACAGTGCCATGTACGCCGCCAAGTCTGCGGGCAAGGGGCAGACCCGCACCGCCAAGGCGCAGTAGCGCTCTAGCATAAAAAAACCCCGTAAAAAACGGGGTTGTGAGACTGCCTATTTTTTAGGCGTCGTGTTGAAAGCTAAGCCTGGTGCGGATTTTGCGGCTTGTGAACACGCTTATCCACACAGCAACCCACAGGCGACAGGGGTAAGTTTTTTTCAACTTTATTTGCCCCGCGCGCGGTGAATCGGCTCGCTGAGTGTGCTAGCCCCGGCCTTACTCTTCCAAAAAGTTGGCAATCGTGGCGCCTGCCGATGGGTCGCGCGGCTTGCGTACTCCGTGCTTGGCCAAAATTTCGATATAGAACTGGGTGCCACCTTCTTTGGCAGCCGCGTCGATCAGGCCGATCAACTCGGCCGGATGGGCCACTACGGCGTTTTGCTCGGTAGCGCCAAAGCGGCAATCAAAGTCCCAAAAATCTACGCCCTCGGGCAGCGCCCGGTTGCGTTCGCGCTTCATGTATTTGCGGATCTCGTGTTTGGTGGCGTCCAATAGGCGATCGGGGTGCTTGCCTTCAACGTGGAGGGGAAATGTCTTTTTCATGGGGAAATCCTTGTGCGCCGCGCCGCTCTGTGGGCTGCGGGCAAAACTGTGAGGTCAACCAGTGGCAGGTGGGCGATGATACGCCCCATGCAACAAAACCCCCGCGAACAGCACGCCACTCCCGATAAAGACGCTATTGCACTGCTCCCCGAGTTCGACCGCTTGGGCTTGGACCGCATCAAACTCGTATACGAAGGTACACAAGCCCGTGCCGCGATGGCTGCTTTGCGTCAAGCGCGGGCGTGGGGCTTTGATACCGAGTCCAAGCCTACGTTCAAGGTGGGCGAGGCCTCTGATGGACCCCACGTACTGCAACTCTCAACCCCCGAGCGGGCGTGGGTGTTTCAGTTGCAAGACCCGGAGTGTCGCGCGGTAGCGGCAGAGCTGATGGCCCTGCCGGGTATTGCCAAAGCCGGGTTCGGCTTGGGGGACGATCGCAAGCGAATTCTGCACAAGTTGGGTGTAGAGCCCCAAGGTGTGCTGGAACTCAACGAGGTGTTTCGCGCCCGGGGCTATCGCAAAGACATGGGGGTGAAAGGCGCAGTAGCGGTGTTGTTTGCGCAACGCTTTATCAAAAGCAAAAAAGCCGCTACCAGTAACTGGGCGGCACCGCGTTTGAGTGAATCGCAAATCATCTACGCGGCCAACGACGCCTACGCCGCAATTCGCGTTTTTAACGCCTTAGGCCTTTAGGCGCCATCGCCTCGGCGGGTCCACACCAAGAGCAGATTATTTGCAGGTAAGGCATGGCGGGCTTGCAGGTACAGGCCTGCGCTGGCGGCTTCAGCCTCCACGTCTGCTAGCTGACGAATTCCAAAGCTCGGGTCATGCGCCCGCAGGCTGGCGTCGAATTCAAGGTTGCTGGGCGTGGGGGTAACTCCGGCCTCAAAGTACGGGCCATAGGTCACCAGTACACCGCCGGGTGCCAAACAGGCAGAGGCACCTCGCATCAAGGCGCCACACGAGGCCCAGGGCGCAATGTGGATCATATTGATGCACAGCACGAGGTCATACGGGCCCGCCCAGTCCGCAACGGTTGCAAACCAGGGTTCGCGGCACACATCCAGTTGCCGGGCTAGCGCGATGTTGGCTAAATCCGCCTCGGTGGCGCGCACCTCGATGTTGTAGAGCGCACCGCGGTGCACCTCGGTGGGCTGCCAAGTCCACTGCGGCAGGTGCTGCGCAAACCACACCACATGTTGCCCTGTGCCTGAGGCAATCTCCAGCGCCCTGCCGCTGGCAGGCAGCAGGGCTTGCAGCACCTCCAAAATCGGGTGCTTGTTGCGCTCGGCAGACGGGCTGTGGTCGGGTTGCGCCATAGAGCAATCGCTTAGTGGGTCACAAATTCGTAGCTGACTTCTTCGCTCTCGACCATGTCGAGAATGTCATTGAGTTCGTCTTCGCTTTCGGTGCTGCTCCAAGTGTCTTCAGGATCGGCTGCAAACAAAGGCTCAATGGCGATGTCCAGGAACTGGCCGTTGGGCAAGCTCAGCACCGGGGTGCCTTCAGAGGTTTCTACCAGCGCCCAGTCATCGGGTACCGACATTTCCAGCTTGATGGTGACGTTGAGTTTTTTCATAAAAAATCCTTGGTGGTGTCGTTCAGTGAGGCGGCGAGGTTACCTCATCGCAGGTTCTGTGGCCTCACGGGCTGGACAGCCGGCACCACTTACCACACCTTTTTGCCTTTAAAAACAAGGCATCACAGACTGCCTCATTTTTGGGCATGCTTGTCAAAGCCAATGGTGACGCGGGTTCTGCGGCTTGTGAACACGCTTATCCACACAAGAGCCCACAGACGCTTGGGGTAAGTTTTTTTATTAATTAATTGTTCACAATGTCTGCGGCGACCACTTCTATCGGGTAGTACTTTTCAAAAATCAGCGCGCAAACTGCCGTCACGCGCGCTTTTGATCATGGTGCTACTGAGGAGGTCCAGGTCGGCTTGGGACAGCGTTTGGCGTGAGAGGTAGGCGCCTACCCGGGATTTGGGTAGCCCCACGACTGTGCTGAAACGAAATTCGCCACCCGTCAATGCATCTGGCGTGGCTTGCAGAGCTGAGTACAGCAGAGTGGGCGGCAATATGGTGAAGTCCACCCGACCCGCACGCAACATGCGGCCTACGGTCGCCAAATCATTGACGAAGTCCACCCGGTTGCTATCGATGAGCTTCTGCACCAGGGCATCGTACTCATCGCCCCAGCTGTAGCCGCGGACCAGTGCTGCACGCAGTTTGGACCGCTCTGTGAGCAAGCGAAGGTCTTTGGGGGGTGAGGGTGCATTGCTGAGCGTAATGACACTGGGCGTGAGGTTCACCAAGTGAACAAACTGCGCCTTCTGGTCGCGCTCTTGGTTTTGGGAGGCCGGGGTTAACACGTCTGCTTGCTGGGAGACAAACGTCATGGAGTCTGCACGGGCACGTGGTACCACCGGAAACTGGAGCTGACAGCCAGCTTTGCGGCTGACCTCTCGCAGCCAGTCGGGGTAGACGCCGGATACCCCGTCGTCAGTTACCTTGACATTGAACCCCGTGGGCGCAGCCGGCACGATGATGGCCCGCGAGCACACTGCATGGCTGAGGCTTGCACCCATGGCCAAAGCTGCGCTCACTGCAATGCGCAGCCAACAGGTTCTTCCGCCGGGACAAAGTGTAGAGCCCATATCGGCCACTATACACAGCCTTGCCGGCGTTGCGGGCTATTTCACCGGCAAGTGCATTTGCACCCAGCGCACGATATCGGCCTGCCCCATGGCCCCTGGTTGGCGGGCGACTTCGCGGCCGTTCACAAAGAGCGCAAGGGTGGGAATGCTGCGGATCTGGAATCGGGCACCCAGCGACTGCTCGGCCTCGGTATCCACTTTGGCCACCCGGATGTGCGGCTCCAACTGGCGGGCAGCAGCGGCGTAGGCGGGCGCCATCTGCCGGCAAGGCCCGCACCACGGCGCCCAAAAGTCCACCAGCAGCGGGATGTGGCTGCGGTGCAAATGTTTGTCAAAAGAGAGCGGTGGTTCAGGTCCGTCGGCTTGCCGGTAAACAGCGGCGCCTTGCAGCTGCCACAGTCGGGCGCATTGGACATGTGGTCTGCCTTCACCCGGTTGGTGGTGTGGCAGTGGGGGCAAACGATATGGAGTGCTTCTGTCATGCAGGCTAACTGGCGGCACCCTGCTCAAACTCAAGCACCCGAGGCGCAGGGCCTAGGCGTTTCGCCCTAAGAAACAACGGGTACTAGGGTTAACCCTTGCATCAAGTCTAGGGTTAACCCTATACTGCGGTGCAACATCAATTGTTTTTACTTAAAGGAGCCCACCATGGCCAGCACGACTCTTCACAGCATTTCTCTGCCCCGCGATGCACAACCCACGGTGGGCGCCTCCTTGCAGGCGCTGTGGGTAGCCGGCAAAAACCTGGTGGTGGCTCTGAGCCAAGCCGCTATTGGCCGCACATCCGGTGCAGGCCAGACCCGCCTGGAACAGGCTGAAGAGCTGCGCACTTTTGCGGCCAGCATCCAGAAGTCGGACCCCGACTTTGCCCTCGACCTGTTTGCCGCCGCAGACCGCCACGAAGGCCTGTAAGCCTTCGCGGCCCACGCGTCCACCCCGGCTGTGCTGGCCGGGTGGGGCGCGGGGTTCCCCTTACATCGTGGGGTAATCGGTGTAGCCCTTGGCACCGGGCGTGTAGTAGGTGCTGCTGTCAGGCGTGTTCAACGCGGCACCCGCTTTCACGCGCTCCGGCAGGTCCGGGTTGGCAATGTAGGCATTGCCGAAAGCCACTGCATCCAGCTTCCCGTCTTTGATCGCTTGCTCAGCCTCTTCAGCGCTGTAGCCCATATTGCCGATCAGCACGCCCTTGTAGTTCGCGCGCGCCACCGACATGACGTCGGCCTTTTGTACGCCGAAGAAATCTGCACGCATCATGTGCAGGTAAGCCAGCTTGAAGCTGTTGAGCTTGTCCGCTAAGAAGGTTGTCAGGCCCACGGGGTCGCTGTCAATCATGCTGTTGAAGCTGTTCAGGGGCGACAGGCGCACACCCACGCGGTCGGAGCCGATGGCATCGCTCACTGCAGTCAGCACTTCGAACAAGAAACGTGCACGGTTCTCTACCGAGCCGCCATACGCGTCGGTGCGATGGTTGCAGCCGTCGCGCAAGAACTGGTCGATCAGGTAGCCGTTGGCGCCATGCACTTCCACGCCATCAAAACCTGCGGCCATCGCGTTTTTGGCGCCTTGGGCAAAAGCGGCCACGATTTCTTTGATCTCTTCCACAGTCAGCGCGTGGGGCGCCACGTGGGGTACTTTGCCTTCTGGGGTGTGGATCTCGCCCTCAATAGCCAGTGCGCTGCTGGAGACGGTGCGCGCACCGTTATTGATGCCGGGGTGGGCTGCGCGACCTGCGTGCCAAATTTGCATGAAGATCCGGCCGCCCTCGGCGTGCACCGCGTCCGTAGTTTTCTTCCAGCCGGCGATTTGCGCCTCGGAGTACACACCGGGTTCGGCCACAAAGGCAGAAGTTCCCTCAGTCACCATGGTGCACTCGGTGATCAGCAGGCCACCGCTGGCGCGCTGGGCGTAGTACTCGGCCATCAAATCATTGGGCAGGTGCTCCATGCCCGCGCGGGTGCGTGTCAAGGGTGCCAAAACGAAGCGGTTGGGCAGTGTGAGCGCGCCGACTTGGAGGGGGGAGAAAAGCATGTTCTAAACCTGTAAACGTAACAACGAGGGGCGCGAGTGTGGCACTGCACCAATAAGCGGGCCCTCGTGGGGTTACTGGTTTTTAGGTTAGGCAATCGCGCTGGCAGCCGCGCTCACCCGCGTCAACAGGCGCTTGCGTATCAAACCACTGACCGGCCGTATCAGGTACCAATAGGGGGTGAACCGCAGCAGGGCCGCACGGTCGGTGCACCACACCCGCGTCTCGGTCAGCAGCCAGGTGCCGCCGCTGGCATCGGCTTGCGTGCTGAAGTTCAGCAGCAGCTTGGCACAGCCGGGCTTGGCAAATGACGCAAACCCGTCGGCACCAGCCACTGGCAACTGACCGTAGTCGGCCTGCCAAAACCGGCCTGTCAGGCCCAGGGCGATCTCGGCATCGCCATCGCGGCCGAGAAGTGTGAAGTTGTCTATCCCGAAAGGGGGCTGGTTTTGCAAGCGGCTACTGCCACCCAAGGCACCCCGCAACCGGTCAGGCAACTCGCGCAGCTGGATGAACCGGCGTGCCCATGGGTCCTCGCCGACGCCGGGTTGCAGTACCGCGTCCAATAGGTCGGCAGGGTTGGCCCGGGTGAGCAAGCGGTGTTTCTCGCTGAACTGGTAGTGCGGCATGAGCCGCTCAATCAACTGCATGCGGCGCTCACTTGGCTGCAAACTGCGCGTAATAGGTCTTGATGGCCGGTGTCTCACCTATGCGCTGCATGTGTGCGTTCAGCGCTGGGGCCACGCGTTCCACCAAATCGGTGGGGACATGGTCAAAGCGGCCCGAGTTGAGCGCGCGCACGTCGATGAACACTTTCAGGTCCGCTACAGTCAGGCGACCATCGGAAAAATACTCGCCGCCTTGGGCTTGCAGGCGCTGCTGCAACCAGCCCAAGTACACCGGCATAGAGCCATTGACCAAAGCCAGGCGCGCTGCTTTTTGCTCCTCACCGCTCATGCGGAAGGTGGGGCCCATTTTGGCGCCGGCTTCTTCCACCACGTAGGTCACCTCGTCGCAGTACAACGCCTGCAGTGGGTCAGTGGGGTACAGGCCGGCGAGCTTGCCCGCATAGCGCAAGAGCGCATCGCTTTGGGTGAACCGGGTGCCGTCCACATCCAGTGTGGGCACTTGGCCAAACGGGGTGGCTTTGCGGACCTCTGCAAACTCAGGGAAGGCAAAGCGATGGTCTTCGAACGCTACACCACCGATGTGCAGGGCCAGGCGCACCGGTTCGGCGCGGCCACCGTGCATATCAAAGTAGCTGAGTTTCAGTTGGGGCATGGTGGTGTCCTTGTAGGGGGTAAAAATTAGGGGGCTGCACACTGGCAGTGCAGCGCACGGGGCATTCTATGCAGACCGCACGCCCACTCTCGGCTAGGGCATCAAAAAGCCCTCTGGCGCTCTAATAACGTGCGCTAGTAGCTATTAAAATCGTAGCAAACAAGTTCTATTGCCAAAGCATCTACATGACCCTCCCCCATTTCTATCCCTTGGGTACCCCCGGCCAACCTTGGGGCTCTGCCGAGGTACAACAGTGGCGCGCTCGCCAGGTGCGCCAGCGCAGCTATGCCGACGACGTGTTGGCTGACGTTGACCTGCTGCGCAACCGGTGGGATCTGGAGTGTTATGGCGAAGTGGTGTGCGCCGATGCCGCGCAGGGTGAAGAGCGTTTCCCCCTAATGGCCCTGCTCAGCCGCAGTTGGAGTAGTGCTCTGCCTACCGTACTGGTCACCGGTGGGGTACATGGTTACGAGACCAGTGGTGTGCATGGCGCGCTGCGCTTTGCCGCAGACCACGCCGCAGCCTTTGCCGGCCGGGTGAACCTGCTGGTCGCGCCCTGCGTGAGTCCATGGGCCTATGAGCGTATCCAGCGCTGGAACTTTGATGCGCTGGACCCCAACCGCAGCTTCCGTGCAAGCAGCCCCGCTCAGGAGAGCGCCGCATTGATGGCGCTGGTAGCCCCGTTACACGGACAGTTTGCCGCGCACATCGATTTGCACGAAACCACCGACACCGACGAGAGCGAGTACCGCCCCGCCGTCGCTGCGCGCGACGGCAAGCCCTTTGAGCCGGGCACGATTCCCGATGGGTTCTACCTGGTGGACGACAGCGCCAACCCCCAGCCCGCTTTTCAACAAGCGATTGTGCAAGCGGTAGAGCAGGTGACACACATCGCCCCCGCCGATTCGCAGGGCTGCCTGATCGGGACACCATTGGCCGCTCCCGGGGTCATCGAGTACCCGGTGCGCGATTGGGGCTTGTGCACCGCCATCACCGGTGCGCGCTACACCAGCATCACTGAGGTTTACCCCGACAGCCCCCGCGCCACCCCCGAGCAATGCATTGCCGCGCAGGTAGAGGCGGTTAACGCCGCTCTGCGCTTCGTGTTGGCCGGGGTCTGAGGGAACCGCGCAGCGGTCTTGTCAAGGAACCAGTGCCGGCTGCGCTCGGTACACCGTGGGCAGCAAGGCCTGCAGGTTGTCTAACTTGGGGCGGTCAAACCGGGCGATGTAGTTCGACTCCGGGTGCAGGGTGGCGTAATTCTGGTGATAGGCCTCCGCCGGGTAAAACGCCTGTAGCGGCTCCAGCTGTGTGACGATAGGTGCCTCAAACACCTTGGCCTCACCGAGTTGCGCGATGTAGCGCTCCGCTGCCAGCTTGTGATGGGGCGCAGCATAAAAAATGGCCGAGCGGTACTGAGGGCCCACATCCGGGTACTGTGCGTTGAGCTGGGTCGGGTCGTGTGCCACCGAAAAGAAAATCTGCAGCAACTGCGCATAGCTGATCTGCCGCGGGTCAAACTGCACTTGCACCACCTCGGCATGTTGGGTGCGTCCGCCACTCACGCGGTCGTAAGTGGCATCTTGTGCGCTGCCGCCCGCATAACCAGACACCGCATTCAGTACCCCTTGGGTATGCTGAAACACCGCCTGTACCCCCCAAAAACACCCACCGGCAAACACCGCTGTGTCGGTAGCTGCGGTGGTATCACCGACCGCTGCTACCACTTCGGCCGAGGGTGCTGGCAAGGCCACCCCTTCGTCCGCCTTGGAGGGAGAGGTGGCATACACCAAGCCCAAGACCAGCACCACTGCCAGCAACAAGAGTGCATCTTTGCCCACCGATGAAAAAAACGGAGGGCGGGAGCGGCGTGTGGGGCTGGGTTTCATGGTGCAAGACTTATCGTGGATCAGGCAGGTCGGGCACCAGAGGATAAGGATTAGCCCCGGTCCAAATCGCGGATCAGGGTTTTGACCTTGGTGGTAATGATGTCTACCGCCGGGTCATTGGCGCCGTGGGGCAGGATCACGTGGGCATGCCGCTTGGTGGGCTCTATGAACTGCTTGTGCATAGGGCGCACGGTTTCCAGATACTGCGCAATCACGCTTTCGGTGCTGCGGCCGCGCTCGGTGATGTCGCGCTGCAGTCGGCGGATAAAGCGCACATCGGCTGCGGTATCCACAAAAATTTTCAGCGACATCATCTTGCGCAGCTCGGGGTCGAACAGCGCAAACAAGCCCTCAATCACGATCACCGGTGCCGGGTTCACCACCACAGTGCTAGGCGCGCGGTTGTGGGTCACAAAATCATAGGTGGGCATGTCGATGGCCTCGCCGCGGCGCAAGGCCTGCATGTGCTGCACCATCAGGGGCCAGTCGAAGGCGTCGGGGTGGTCGTAATTGGTTTTGACCCGCTCTTCGGGCGCCAGGTGGGTCTGGTCGCAGTAATAGTCGTCCTGGTAGACCACAGACGCCATGCCCGGCCCGATAGAGGCCAACACCTCCCGCGTCACGGTGGACTTGCCGCTGCCACTGCCCCCGGCAACGCCGATCACGAAAGGTTTGTTATTAGATTTTTGGGGCATGATTTTTTAGGAATTCCGGACGACAAAGCGCGCTATTTTACGAGCCCGGCCCAGTTTGGCCCAACAGGCCCTCGCCGTAATCGGTTACATCCGAAAAGGATGGTTGTTTTGCAAACGCCTCCGTAGAATGGAATCCAGAAGCTGCACCCCGAATAGCCGCAAACCCACACCCACCCCGCCCATGCAGCCCCTTCCCGATCTATCGGTCAGCGACCGTTTGGTGGTCAACCAAACCGGCTTTGCCTTGTGGGTGGCGTCGTTTCGCCAAACCCTGCACACCACGCCAGCCGGCTGGTTTGTGGCCTCTTGGATGGCATGGGGGCGTGTGCCTGACAAAAACCTGCTGCTTTGGCTGGTGCTCTTCTTTGTGGTGTGGATGATGGGTTTGCTCTCGATCGACCGCGCCCTCAAAGACGGATGCGACCAGCAGACCCACGGCCTGCGCCTGCGAGTCATGGCGGCGCTGGACGGCATTGCGTGGGGCCTGCTGGGCTGGTTGCTGGCAGGGCACGATGTGCTGTTGGACGCCATCATGGTGGCGCTGTTGTGCGGGGTGAGCGCCGTCAACGCGCAGGTGTATGTGCCTTACATCCGCGGCTACTACCTGCAAAGCGGGCTGATGTGGAGCATCTCGGTGCTAGGGCTGGCGCGGTACGCCACCCAACAATACAGCGTAGACCTGATCGTGGCGTTCAGCGTGTTTCAGGTGCTCATGTTCTATCACTCCAGCCGCATTGCCAAGCGCGTGCAAGAGGGCATTGCCCTGCAATTGTCCAACGCGGCGCTTGCCCAGCAACTGCGCGGCTTGCTGACCAAGGTGCGTACCGATGCCGCCACCGACGCGCTCACCGGGCAGGGCAACCGCCGCGCGCTCGACGCGCTGCTGGCCCAGCAGCTGGAGTTTTCAGTCAGCACGGGGCAGCCCTTTTCTATCTTGATGCTCGACATTGATTACTTTAAAAAAATCAACGACGTGCACGGCCATTTGGTCGGCGACGATGCGCTGCGCTCCTTTGCACAGCGCGTGCGCGAGGGGTTGCGCCAAGGCGATGTGTGTACCCGCTATGGTGGAGAAGAGTTTTTGATCGTGCTGCCGCTCACCAACCTGCTGATTGCTCTCGAGGTGGCCGAGCGCCTGCGCTTGGCGGTAGAGGCCGAACCGCTGAGCACCACCCCTCCGCTACCGGTTACTGTGTCCATCGGTGTGGCCACTTACACCGCCGGGCAAACCACCGATAGGCTGATGGCTGCCGCGGACGCTGCTCTCTACTTAGCCAAGCGCGGTGGGCGCAATCGGGTCAGGAGCTGAAGCCCAGCCGCACCCCCGGTTTAGCCGGCCAGCAGCCGCGCGCGCACCTCGGCGGCATCAGGCGCGGTGAACTGCATGTTGTGCTGGTCCGTGAGTGGGCCCCCACCGGGCTCCATGCCGCCGGCTGCGTCGTAGCCCATGGCCTTGAATTTCCAGACCGCGCCAATTTTTTTGAGCGACCCCACATGCGCGCCATCGGCCGTGTGCACGGCCAGCACGTCGGCATTCACCGGCAGCAACTGCAAAGGCCCGGGCACAGGGCCGGGCGGTACCAGCGCAAAGGTGGGCGTGAAATCGGGTGACTGTGGAGGCGTGTGGGGCATGGCGCTGTTTGTATCTCAAAACGCGCAGCCCCTGCAGCTATGCGGGCAGCGCCTCGCCCCAGAAATGAAACGTGAAGGGCCGTGGGCCAGTGACGTAGCGGGTTTGCAGGTCGGGCAGCGCAAAGCCGGCAGCCTGCAGCAAGGCGGGTACATCGCGCCCCAAATGGCAGCCACCTGCCACCTTGCCCCACAGCGGTTGCAAGCGCGCTTGCCAGCGCTGCACCGAGGCTTCGGGCGCGCGCCCGTGCTCGCAATACAGCAGCTTTCCTGTGGGTGCCAACACGCGGCGCATCTCCAGCAGGGCGGCGTGCGGGTCGGGAATGGTGCACAGCGTGTAGGTGATGAGCACCGTGTCAAAGCTGGCATCGGGCAACGGAATCTGCTCTGCGGAGAGCCCGATCAAATCCACCTGCAAGCCCGCATTCGCAATGCGCTCCTGCGCCAGCGGGTGCATCTGCAGGGCAGGGTCCAGGCCGGTGATTCGGGTGACGCGGGCCTTGTCGTAGTAGCGCATGTTCAGCCCTGTGCCAATGCCCACCTCCAGCACGCGCCCCTGCGCACGCGGCACCACCTGCTGGCGCATGCGCCCGATCATGGGCATGCCACAAGCCATGTCCAGCGCCGTGGGCAAAATGTGCCGCTCATACCAGTTGGGTTGCATGGCTTGCAGTGTAGCGAGGAGGGCGTAGTTAGGCATGAAATAGACACCTGGCGCCCATGGAATATGCGCTAGCAGCCGCTAAAAGCGTAGCAAATACCTCGTTAATAGCTCGAGATTCTGCATTGGACCACGTAGTACGATGGCGCAAAACATAGGGAGAAAGACGATGGCTACCAACACCAATCAAAAACTTGCCGTGCTCATTGATGCGGACAACGCGCAGGCGTCCGTCATCCAGGAGCTGTTGGCTGAAGTGTCGCGCTACGGTACCGCCACAATTAAGCGCGCCTATGGCGACTGGACAACCACCAACCTTAAGGGCTGGAAAGAGGTGTTGCACAAAATGGCCATCCAGCCGATACAGCAGTTCAGCTACACCAGCGGCAAAAACTCAACTGACGCATCTTTGATCATCGACGCCATGGACGTGCTGCACGACGACACCGTGGACGGCTTTTGCTTGGTCAGCAGCGAAAGCGACTTCACGCGCTTGGCTACCCGTATTCGCGAGGAGGGCAAAGTGGTTTATGGCTTTGGCGAACGCAAGACGCCTGAACCCTTTGTGGCTGCGTGCGACAAGTTCATCTACACAGAAATTTTGCGCGTTAAACCTGACGAGCCGAAGGTCGAAGCAGCTCCTGCCGGAGTGCCTGCGAAGCTGGTAGCAGAAGTAGCGCAGTTGCCTGAATTGCGCCCAATGATTTTGACGGCGATTGATGCAGTCGCTCGGGATGACGGATGGGCTCCTTTGGGTCCAGTGGGTAGTCAGATGGGCAAAAACAACCCGTCTTTTGATCCTAGAAACTATGGATTTGCTCAGCTTGGCAAGCTCATGCGTAAGCAGGAATATTTAGAAATCAAAGAAGTCCCAATGGGCGAGGGCTCGACAAACGTGCATCTGCATGTTCGCCGCAGGTATGTAAGCGCCAAAGTCGCTGAAAACTGAGGCAGCCCCCTAAGCCTGCCAAACCCCGAACCCGGCGGATTGCAGGTCTATGGCGACTTCTATTTCTTTGTCCACCGCGTCGTCGCAGCTCATGGGGTTGAAGCCTTCAAACAGGTCGGGCAGCAGGCGCAGGCCGTATTGCTGGGCGAAGCGGTTGGCCTGGATGCCGGCTTTGTGCGGCCCAATCACATACTCACCGTAGTGTTTGCGTCGGGCCGTGGGGCGAGTGACTGGTGGATGTTTACAGCGCCAGTTGCGTTTGCAGCATCTGCGCGGGGGTGCTGGGCTCGTCGGGGTCGGTCACCAGGGTGATCAACCAGCCACCATCAGTGGCTTGGGCGGCAATGCCCTCCACCTTGGGGGCGCCTGCCAGCAGTTGCAGCTTCACTTGCCCATCGGGCGCGACGATGCCAATGGCGGAGCCCATGCAGGCGCCGTCGTGGTAACTGTCATCGGTGCTTTCGGCGACGGCGCAAAAGGCCCAGGCGCCGCCTTGCAGGGGCGTGCCATCGGTCAGGCTCAGGGGTACACCATCCACTTCGCCCAAGTCCATAGCTTGCACGGCGTGAGGGCTGGGTGGTGTGGTTTGTTCGCCTAGCAGCCATGGGGCCATTTGGTTCCACTCGTAGCGAATGCAGGCGCTCAGGGCGTTGCCCTTGTTGCCCCGCTGCAGCAAGAGCAGCTCGTTGCCCAGCAAGAAAGCGCCTTCAATGTTCAGGTCGGCAAAGCGAGCATGCAAGGGCGCGTACAGCGGTGCCAAGTCGACGGTGCGTGGTGCCCCTGTGGGTGCGCCGTGTGCGCTCAGCGCCAGTAGCACACCGGTTTCGCGCCGCCGCTTGGAGCCCGAGCCCAAGGCCAGCAATGCCCCGTGCGGGTAGCCGGGCAGGGGCGGCAGGTGGGTCAGGCTTTCGAGGTCGGGCTTGGTTTTTTTGCGCGCGCCCTTGTCCTCTGGCAGGTCGCCACCCAGCAAGCGCAGCAGTGTGCCGGGTGCGTCCATGGCGCGGCGGTCATACACGCCCAGGTGCACCTCGTCGTCTGCCACCACATACAGCTGGTCGCCCAGTTGCACCAAGCCGCTGGCCGCACTCAAGTGCGCCACACCACGCGGGTGGTCTGCGGGGTTTAACGTCAGCTGGCGCAGCAGCTGGGGGGTAAGGGTAGGGTGGGCTTGGGCCATGCGGCAGTATAGATTGCCCACCTGCTAAATTGATGACAAATATGGCGTTGGCGCTGGTGCAATATGTGTAACTAGCTATGAAAAATATAGCAAATTCGGTGCGCTAGAGCTCCAAAGCTTCCTCGGCACCCAGGCCCCGCCGCGTGCTGGTGATCCGTGCGGAATGACACGCTCCTGGACGAGATACTTCAAAAGTAATATGATGCGCGTCATGCGAAATGAAAAACTCAACGCCAGAGCTGCCGCCAAGGAAGAAACCCACGCCCGCATCGTGTCGGTAGCGGCGCGGGCCATCCGCCGCAGTGGCTACGACGGCACTGGCGTGGCAGACATCATGAAAGAAGCGGGCCTCACGCACGGCGCGTTTTATGCCCACTTTGAATCCCGCGAGGCCATGCTGGCCGAAGCCGCGGGCCAGGCCTGCGCCGAATCAGCAGCGGCCGTGGTTGAGGTGGTGAGCGGCGTGCCCGCAGACCAATCGTTAGAGGCCATGCTGCGCGCCTATTTGTCCAAAGAGCACATGGGCAACACCGAGGTAGGCTGCCCCTTGGCCGCGCTGGGGTCCGAGACATCGCGCCAGGCGGCTGACGTGCGCCGGGTGATCACCCGGCACATCAAGGCCATGGTGGACCTTGCCGCCCGGCAGTCGCCCAACTGGGGCCAACCCGCAGCGCACGAACGCGCATTGGTAACCGTAGCCACCATGGTCGGCGCCTTGCTGCTGGCCCGCGCGGTGGACGAGCCCGCGCTGTCCGACAGCCTGCGCGAGGCCGCGCTCCAGCACCTGCTCTCCACAACCGTCTGATAGATACACGGCACCGCCATGAACACCTTTTTTTTCGCCAATACATATGACGATCGTCATGTGAAATCAAATTCAACCCACTCACCACACCTACACACTCAAGGAAGAACACCATGGCTCTCAAGAAAAAAATCGCGCTGGTTACCGGCGCCTCCTCCGGCATTGGCGAAGCCACCGCGCAGCAGCTCGCGCAGGCCGGCTATCAGGTGTATGGCACCAGCCGCCGTGGCGGCAAAGCCAAAGGCGGGGCGTTTGCGATACTGCCCCTCGATGTCACCAGCGACGATTCGGTGGACGCCGCCGTGCAGCAACTGATGAAGCTCGAAGGCCGCATCGACCTGCTGGTCAACAACGCGGGCTTTGGCGTTGCGCCTGCGGTGGCCGAAGAGAGCTCGCTGGACCAGGCACGCGCCATTTTTGACACCAACTTCTTCGGCATCGTGCGCATGACGCGCGCCGTGGTGCCGCACATGCGTGCGCAGGGCAGCGGCCGCATCATCAACCTCGGCTCGGTGCTGGGCTTTTTGCCCATGCCCTACATGGCGCTGTACTCCGCCACCAAGCACGCTGTGGCCGGCTACTCCGAGGCGCTGGACCATGAGCTGCGCACGCTGGGCATCCGCGTGTCGGTGGTGGAGCCGGCCTATATCAACACACCGTTTGACGCGAACCTGCTGCAAGCCGACGCACCTCTGGACGCGTACCGCGCCATTTGCATCGGCATCGAAAAGCGGGTGAAGGAAGTGCTGGTCACCGCTGATGGCCCCGAGGTGGTGGCCGAGACGATTGTGAAAGCAGCCCAAGCCACCACCCCCAAGCTGCACTACACCCCCGGCCTGGCCAAGCGCATGCAACTGCTGCGCCGCTTTGCCCCCGCCAGCGTGCTCGACGCCGGTGTGCGCAAAGACCTGCGCCTTCACGCCTAAGCAAACACCGCACGCTCAGTCACACACGGATTCACCATGAAAGCATTTGTACTTAACGGCTATGGAAAAAAGAGCGCCCTGCGCCTGACCGACATGCCAACCCCGGAGCTGCGCGACGACGAGGTATTGGTGCAGGTCCACGCTGCGGGCGTCAACCTGCTGGACTCCAAGATCCGCGACGGTGAGTTCAAGCTCATCCTGCCGTACCGCATGCCGCTGGTGCTGGGGCACGATGTGGCGGGTGTGGTGGTGAAGGTGGGCCCCCGCGTGCGGCAGTTCAAGGCGGGCGACGCCGTCTATGCGCGGGTCGATGATTTCCGCATCGGCACCTTTGCCGAGTTTGTCCCTGTCAAAGAGGCCTCGCTGGCTCACAAGCCCGAGGGCCTGTCGATGCAAGAGGCCGCCTCCATTCCGTTGGTGGGCCTGACCGCATGGCAGGCGCTGGTCGAAGTGGCCCAGCTCAAGAAAGGGCAAAAGGTCTTCATCCAGGCCGGCTCGGGCGGCGTGGGCACCTTCGCCATCCAGCTGGCCAAGCACCTGGGCGCCACCGTCGCCACCACCACCAGCACGACCAACGTGCCCTTGGTGAAGCGCCTGGGCGCGGATGTGGTCATTGACTACAAGACACATGATTTTGAAGACGTGCTGCGCGACTACGACGTGGTCTTGCACAGCCAGGACAGCAAGGCCCTGGAAAAATCCATGCACGTGCTTAAGCGGGGCGGCAAGCTCGTCTCCATCTCCGGGCCCGCCGACCCTGCGTTTGGCCAGCAGATCAAAGCGCCTGCGCTGGTCAAGCTGGTCATCCGCATGCTCAGCGCCGGTGTGCGCCGCAGGGCGCGAGCACTGGGTGTCGACTTCTCCTTCCTCTTCATGCGCGCCAGCGGCAGCCAGTTGGCCGAGATCACGCGCTTGATTGAAGCGGGCACCATCCTGCCTGTGGTGGACAAGGTGTTTCCGTTCGAGGCCACCAACGAGGCCATGGCCTATGTGGAGTCAGGGCGCGCCAAGGGCAAGCTGGTTGTCGGCGTTCAATGATGGTGCGCGCGCAAAGCCCCGATGCCCGCACCCCTAGCGCTTGGCTGCGACGATCTCTTGCCACGCTTTGTCAGCCTGCTGGCGATAGGCTTTCCAGTCGCCATTGAGCCAGCGCTGGCGGCCGCGCTCGGCGTAAAACAAGTGCAGTTTGTTGTCAAAAAACTCCCACACTGCGCCGCTGGTGGGTATCAAGCCCTCGCCCAACGACAAGCCGTTGGAGCAGTGCCCGTTGTACTGCGGCGCATAGGCCGCTGGGTTGGCGGCAAACTTGTCGGCGCTGGCCTTGGAGGCAAAGCGCCACGGCACCCCCAAGTACTGCACAGTAAAGGTGCTGCTGCCCTCGGCCACTTGGTGGCTGGCTTTGGCCTCGGGCGAGTAATACGACACGGTGTCTTTGCCGCCGATAGCGGCCCCACTCATCCAGCCAGTGCTCACTGGCTCGGTGGCATGGCTCAAGGTGGAGAAAGCGGCCAGCAGCAGGGCGGCGCAGCGGATAAATAGATTGGGCATCGTCATTTGGCTGTAGAGGTAATGCCTCTTGGTCTGGCGAGCCGCCAAAATCTTACAAACCGCTGCGCACCCGCCCTAGCGCCCGCGAGAGTGCAGACGCATCTTTGTAGCCCGATGCGCGGGCTGCACCTTTCAGCCCACTGCCTGACTGCACCGCTCGCTGGGCGATCAGCAAGCGGAGCTGCGTCAGGTATTTGTCCGGCGTGGTGCCCATGGCGTCTTTGAATCGGGTGGCAAAAGCGGTGCGCGACATGCCCGCCCGCTCAGCTAATGACTCCAGCACCCAGCCGGTGCTGGGCTGCTCATGCATGGCTACCAGCGCAAGTGCAATGCGCGGATCGCTCAAGCCCGCAAACAAACCTTGGCGTGTGTGCGGTTGGGCCACCAAGTGGCGCAACAGCCCAATAAACAGCATGTTGCCTGCACTCGCCACCATGGCGGACTGCCCGCAGCGCGGTGCTACCAGTTCGTCATACAGCAGTTGCACCGCCAAAGCTAGGGCGTCGTCTGCCCCGCGCAGTGGAATCACGATCGCCTGTGCAAACTCGCGCAACAACATGGGGGCGCCGGGGCCGTCCAAATGAATTCGCAAGCTAGCACTCGGCGTGTCCACGGCTTCGCGACCGTCAGCCTGTGCAACCACTAAGCTGTGGGGCGTGTGGGAGTCTTCCGATGCCAACAGACCAATCGACAAACAGTTGGGCTGCCCTTGGCGTTGCGCATGGGGTGCCCCCAGCTCTACGCGTGGTGCGGCAGCCTGCAACAGGGCACTGAGTCGGTCCAGCTGGGTGTTAGTGGGCAAGCAGGTGGTGGGCATGTCTGAACGAAATGCAATCAGTAGTGAACCTTTGTTTGCTTGGGTACTACAGAATGCCTGCTTTACTCGACCGATTAGAAAGAAGCCCCATGCGATCACAGTCCCTCATGCCCCGTTTTCCCGTACCCGCCCTGAACGTGGCGCTGACCACTGGCGGCCGTTTTGTACTGGGTGCCAACCCGGGCGACAACTTTGACCTGCTGGTGTTTTACCGTGGGCTGCACTGCCCCGTGTGCGCCAAATATTTGCTGGAACTCGAGCGCCTCATGCCTGAATTTGCGAGCCGGGGTGTGCAGGTCGTGGCGATCAGCAGCGACGACGCAGACCGCGCTCAGCAAATGGCCACCAAGGTCAACGCCCAGAGCGTCAAGTTTGGCTACGGCTTGAGCCTCAAGGCCGCGCGCGAGTGGGGCCTCTACATCAGCACCTCGCGTGGCAAAACATCCATCGGCATTGAAGAGCCCGCCCTGTTCTCGGAACCCGGGGTTTTTATGGTGCGCCCTGACGGCACGCTGTACTACGGCGCGGTGCAAACCATGCCGTTTGCGCGCCCGCAGTTCCAAGACCTGATCGGTGCCATCGACTTCGCGCTGGCGAAAGACTACCCCGCGCGCGGGGAGTTCACCGGCCCGGTGTGAGCCCCAAAGACCCGGCGTGTCCACCACGCCAGGTCGCTTAGCACATCAGCTGCTTGCGCGCGCGGTGCAAGCCCACAAACAGGCAGTTGGCAGATATTTGCAGGCGTTCGCACACTTCTTCAGAGCTGGCGTCTCCCAGCAAACGCAGCTGCACAATGTCTTGCAGTGTGCGCGGCAGGGTAGCAATGCGGCCAAGCGTGTGGCGCAGGCGTTCGCGTTGCTCGGCGACTTCGTCAGGGCGGGGGCGCGGGCACTCCAGGTGGGTGCTGTGGCCCGCTTCGCTATCGCCTTCGCCGTCGGTCTCTGCGTCCAGCGTGGTGTCGCAGCGGGCACTGGTGCGAATCAAATCCACCACCTTGTGTTTCAGCACGGCGGTGAGCCAACTGCGCAGGGCACTGCGACCGGCAAAGCGCGCATGGCCCGACATGACGGCCTCAAACACGTCGTGCACCACGTCTTCGGCCTGGGTGGCGTCGCGCAACTGGCGTCGGGCGTAGCGCACCAGGTACTCGCGGTGCGGCACCAAGTCGGCCCAGCCCAAAGACACGTCTTCCTGGCCCAAGATAGGTTGCACAGCCAGCGAAGCGGCGGCAAACGTGGCAATGGAAGGGTGTGATCCGGTGGGCAATAAGGGTGCGGTCATCATGGCGGGCTCCTGGTGGGCCTGTCGGGGGATGCTCAGGCCATGGATAGATTGTGCGTGCCCAAGCTCACACCTCGCTCCCGAAATATCACAGCCAGATAACAAATGCGTAAGAATCTGCCCGCTCACGCGACCATAGGCGCTATGGACAGCAAAAGAATCCTCGTGGCCGAGGACCAAACCGATATTCGCGATGTGCTGGTCATGAACCTGCAAAGCGCGGGCTACGCTGTATCCAGCGTGGCTGACGGGCGCGCCGCGCTGCACGCAGAAACCGATCAAGCGCACGACCTCTTGATCTTGGATTGGATGATGCCCGGGCTCGACGGGCTAGAGCTGTGCAAAACCCTGCGCGCACGCGGCAACAGCACCCCCATCCTCATGCTCACCGCCAAATCCACTGAGCTGGACCGCGTGCTAGGGCTGGAGCTGGGCGCTGATGACTACCTGACCAAGCCCTTCTCGCTGGCCGAGTTGCTGGCCCGAGTCAAAGCGCTGTTGCGGCGCTCTGACCTGATGCGCCAGGCACAAGGCGCGCAGACCCATGGCGGCGAAACCCTGCGCAATGGCGCGTTGCATATCGTGCCCAGCAAACGCCAAGCCGTGCTGCGCGGGCAGGGGCTCAACTTCACCGCGCTGGAGTTTGACTTGCTGCTGTATTTCACCCAGCACCCGGGGCGGGTGTTTTCCCGCTCGGAGTTGCTCAACGCCGTGTGGGGCTACAGCCATGACGGCTACGAACACACCGTCACCACCCACATCAACCGCCTGCGCGCCAAGCTAGAGCACGACCCGCTGCGCCCCGAATACATCCTGACGGTGCGTGGCGCGGGCTACAAAATGCGCGACATCCCGTTGCACCACACGGCATGACCGTTCGCTTCAAGATTGCGCTCACCATCCTGCTCACGGGCCTCTTTACGGTGCTGGGGGTGCTGGTGGTGGTGGGCTTGGCGTTCAAGCAGTTTGAGCACGAAAGCGCCTACTACCGCGCCAGTGTTTTTCTGGATCGGGTCGTGGCCAAGCACAGCGACATGTTCGCCATGCAAGACCGGTATCAAGAAAACTTTGACGGCTTTTTAGGCAACCTGGTTCTTTTTGAGCCGGGCACCCAGATTTACCTGCTCGACAGCCAAGGCACCGTCAAGGCATCGTCCACAGAAGACGCCTCCACCCATGGGGTGAAAGTCGCGTTAGGTCCGGTGCAAGAGGCGGCTGGCACCAAGCCCATGCCCTATGTCATGGGCGACAACCCCGAGAGCGGCGCCGCAGCCACCATCGTGGCGGCTCGCGCCCTGTATCGCAACTCTATTGGGCAGCACGCTGCCCCCGATGGCTATTTGTATGTCGTGTGCGACAAGCCTTTGCTCACGCCCAGCAACTGGATGGCGCTGCAAAGCACGTTTGCACTGCCTACTGTGGTGCTCATCTTCATGGTGGTGGGGCTGGGCACGCTGATGGCGGTGTGGGTTATCAGCCATGTAACGCGCCCGTTGGCCCGCATTACCACTGCGCTCGCCCATGTCACCCAACATGGCTTGCCCATCATGCCGCCCGCTACTGCCCAAGAGGGCCAGCCCAACGCGCCCCCGCCACTGCCCGACGACCTGTGGGGCGCCGCTGCCACCAGCAAAGACGAGCTGGGTCAATTGCACAACGGCATTCGCGCCATGCTGCTCGCACTGCGCGCGCAGTGGAGCCTGTTGGCCCGGCTGGACCACTTCCGCCGCGAGGCCGTGAGCAACCTGTCGCACGACCTGCGCTCACCGCTCACCGCCACCGCGGCCTGCCTGGAGACCCTGGAAACCCGCTGGGCGCAGCAAGCCCAGCACAGCGCAGACCTGCCCTTAGTGCAAACCGCCCTGCGCAACACCCGCAACGCGGCGCGCCTGGTGCAGTCCATGGGCGACTTGGCGCATCTCGACGAGCCCGCGTTTCAACTCAAGCCCCAAGTCATGGACTTGGGCGAGCTGCTGGACGACATCGCACTTCGCTTCGGGCCACGTGCCCAGCAGCAAGGCATGGTGCTTGCCGTGTTGCCCACCGACCTGGCCGACCCGCCTTGCGCTGCGGTGGATGTGGAGTTGATCGAGCGTGCGTTGTCTAACTTGCTGGACAACGCGCTCAAGTTTTGCCGCACCGGCGACACCATCACCTTGGCCGCACAGCGTCAGGGCGCTGAGTGGGTCGCGCTGCAAGTGCGCGACACCGGACCCGGCATAGCCCAGGCCGATCTGCCCCAACTGTTTGAGCGCTACTACCAAAACAAAGCCAACGTGGCGCCTGCAACCGGTGAGGGCGGCAAAGGCTTGGGGCTAGCCATTGTGAAACGCATTACCGAGCTTCACGCCGGCCGCGCTGAAGTCCACAGCAGCCAGCCCGGGGGTACCACTGTTTCGCTGGTGTTGCCGGTTTGTAGCGACCTGCATGCCGCAGGGGCGCAGGTTTAGCCTAGGCTTTTTTCCAAAGCACCAGGCCAATGCCACCCAAGATAGCGGCGCCCGACAGCGCCATGGGCACGGTAGCCGCCTCGCCCAACAGCAGCACCCCGCCCACCGCTGCAATCACCGGCACACTGAGCTGCACTGTGGCGGCGTGGGTGGCTTGCAGTGTGGGCAGCACCCGGTACCACACCGCGTAGCCCACACCCGATGTCAGCGCGCCCGAGGCCACCGCATACAGCAGGCCGCTGGTGGTGATGTGCAACTGCGGCAGCGCCACCGCACTGAGCGCCAGCGCCATCGGCACCGTGCGGATGAAGTTGCCCGCCGTAACCGCCGTAGGGTCTGTGCCACCCTTGGCCGCGTGGCGGCGCCCCAAGAGCGAATAAGCGCCCCACGCCACACCGGCACCCAACATGGCCGCCGAGCCCGCCAGGCCCGGCGCTGCCACACCCGGCAGCATCAGCACCACCAAGCCCGCCACTGCCAACGCAAAACCCGCCAGCTGCTGCAGGCTCAAGCGCTCACCGCGGGCGAGGCCCCAGGCAATCATCGTGGCCTGCACCGCCCCAAACAGCAGCAGCGCCCCCGTGGCCGCCGACATGCTGAGGTAGGCCCACGAAAACCCCGCCGCATACACAAACAGCGCCAGTGCCGACCAGCCATCGCCCGGCAGCCGCCTCGTGCGCTCTGCCTGTGGGCCAGGCTTGCGCTGCAGCCACACCAAAACCGCCAGCGTGATGGCACCAGACACCAGCCGCACCGTGGTGAAGCTGGCCGCATCGATAGCGCCACCCTTGAGCGCCACGCGGCACAACAGCGAGTTGCCCGCAAAGGCCAGCATGGCCAGCGCGAGTAGAGATAGGTTGAAAAGAGAACTCATTGCCAAGCAGTGTACGCGTGGGGCGATTTATGTATGACATTGGCCTCTAGCCCTCGTGGAATATGCGCAAGTAGCTACTAAAAGCGTAGCAAGCCCATTGCCCCAAACCTACTGCTGCAAACTTAGAACGAAGACCCCGGTTCGCTCAGATAAGCCAGCTCCTCGAGGGTGGAGGTGCGGCCCAGGATGGCGTTGCGGTCGGGCAGTGATTAAGCCGGGGGCAATGCTTCAAGTTGACGCTTCAACTCAGGAAGAGCAGTCTGAACCGTGTCCCACACCACTTCAAGGTTGATGTCTAAGTAGCCATGGGCAATGCGGTTGCGCATGCCCCGCATGCTGCGCCAAGGGATTTGCTTGTGCTGCTCTACAAAAGCAGGATGCTGATCCATCACCTTGGTCGCCGCTTCACCGAGAACGATCAGGCTCATCACCACCGCTTGCTGTGTGCGCTTGTCTTGCATGAAGTCGGCCTGAGCCATGCCCTCCGTGAACGATTGCGCATCGGCAATCGCTTGCCGCATATGGTCCACATAGTCAGCCAGACGGTTCACTGTCATACAGGCCGGGCCTCCTGGGCGACTATGTCGCGGAACTTGGCAGGCAGGTCTTGGAGGGTGAGTACATCGACAGACACGCCAAGCAACTCTTGCAACTCGTCTTGCAGGCCGCCCAGATCGAACAGCGTGGTTCCAGGCAAGGTGTCTACCAACAGATCCAGGTCGCTGCCATCGCGGTCATCCCCGCGCATGGCAGAGCCAAACACCCTGGGGTTCGCCACGCGATAGCGTGCTGCGGCAAGGCAGACGGCATCGCGGTGTTGGCTAAGGGCTTGAGAGGGGCGCATGGGGGCAGTTTACCGGAGCAGGCTATTTATGTGTCAAATTGACATCTAGCCCACGTGGAATATGCGTAAGCAGCTACCAAAAGCGTAGCAAGTCGCCTGCCGCAAACCTAGAACGAAGACCCCGGTTCGCTCAAGAAAGCCAGCTCCTCGGGCGTGGAGGTGCGGCCCAGGATGCCGTTGCGGTGGGGGTAACGGCCGAAGCGGTCGATGATGGCTTTGTGGCGCAGCTCAAAGCGCAGGGTGTCTTCCATGCCCGGCTGGTCAAACAGCAGCGCCGCTTGCGCGTGCACCAGCGCGGACTCGCTGTGCATGTAGGGCATGTAGGCAAAGCTGCGCTGCGCCAGGGGCAGGCTGCGGTCCTGCCCACTGGCCACCAGCTCTTGCGCAAGCACCAGGGCCAGCGCATCCTGCGCAAAGGCGCGGGGGGTGTCGCGGTACACATTGCGCGAGAACTGGTCCAGCACCAACACCTCCGCCAGCCGCCCCTCGGGCGTGGCGCGCCAGGCAAACAGCTCACACCGCGCCGCAGCCTCCAGCATGGCGCCGAAACGGGTGCGAATGGCTTCGTCCAAGGCAGCGTCTTTGGCGAAGTGTTGCTTGGGGGTTAGTTCCGTGAACCAGAAGTGGAGGATGGATTGGGGTTGCATGGTCATCAGTATATGAAGGCTCTGTTTGTGTGACAAATCGGTTCCTAGCGCCCGTGAAACGTGCGCAAGAAGCTACGAAATGTGTAGCAACAACACATGATCTATCGGATGTATCTTTGGCCGACTTTCGTCACGCGGTCAAACGTAAAAACGTGCTCCTGCGGCACTTCAGTACAGCAGCCAAATATGCGACGGTGTTGGCTACCTTGCCCAAACCTTAGCTCGATTGCGGCAGCGCAAATCGGGCAGACGGCTGAATATCTGACTAAACGGAAGTAACGGTGGTCGCCGTCCTTTACCAAGTCGAGGTGAGCTGGGTCTTCACTCAGCTTAATCAGCGTATCACTGGCGAAACCGACTCTGTCCTCAACAAGCCACAGAAGTGGTCTGATTTGGTGTCGCCAAATAACCAAAATTAAGAATGTTAAGAGAAAGAAAACTGCAAGGTCATTAGTTTGAAGTGGGCGATTTACTTTCTGCATCTGAAAGATGAGAAGGCCGCAGGATATTAGTGCGATGACCGAAGTTACCAAGCCAAGTGCCCATAAACCTCCACGCCATGACCGAGATTTAAATGCACCTGATCCCATAATTATTTTCCCGAACCAACTTAGTTTGATTTCTCCGGGAGCAGTCACCGAATATTCAATCTGATGAGACTCGTCGCTGGCGGTGACGACTTCGAGTTCTTTTGAGTTTTCAATTACATATGGCTTTAGATACCACATGGTCTTATGTCTGCCAGTGGATGCCCGACATTCGAGCATCAAAAAATAGGAATGACCTTGCTTTAAGAAGTACTCTTGAATGTATTTTTTTCGTACCTGAAGAAACTGTTGGGGCTTGGCTCTCGTAAACCATTTCTTTGCATCTTCGTAATCCAAATATTCCCCGGGACGACAAATCTCTGCTAATTCGGCCACATCAAATTCGCGCTGCTCAGCGTTGGGGCTGTCTGCCCGTTTCAAGGTCTCTTGAGCCAAGGCATCCAAAATCCTCCAGGCATTGCTCGCAACGGGTTCTTCCGTCAACCAAGCAATAAAACATTGCACCAACTCTCTCATTCAACCCTCCCTGAACCGGTATGAAGGTGGTTTGTGGCTGGTTGCGCCGCCTGCCACCCGGAAAGACCTCCCCAACTTTTTTACTGGAGCGCTCTCATGTCAAATCAATTTGCTTTTAACGAGTTTAATCAACTAGTGCACGTGAGGGAGGTTGCTCGCGGCAGCGCCTGCCAGTGCCGCTGCGTAGTGTGCAATGAACCACTTGTGGCTAGGCAGGGCGAAGTGAGGCAACACCACTTCTCCCACGCATCAAACTCAGAGCCATGTGAATCAAATCACGAATCGCTTCTACACCGCTATGCCAAACAGCTAATCGTGGAAGCGCGTGGGCTCGTTGCGCCGGTTACGCCACCTGTAGCCCAATATTTTGGCTGGAGCGTCGAGGCTGATAAGGCCATATTGCAAGCACTGGGGCCTGTGGTTGAGGAATATGCCATCGGCAATCTACGTCCTGACATATTGTTGGTGACTACAGATGGTTTGCAGGTCGCTGTGGAGATTGCCTATTCATCATTCTGCGACATATTGAAAGCTGCAGAACTGGCACAACTGAAACTACCGACACTGGAAATAGACTTGAGCGCATTCACTCCCGAAGAGTTCGATCCAGTGCTGGTCAAAGAGATGATTATTGGCGCAGTGGATAGGAAAAAATGGATCTGGCCGGTGGAGCTGCCAGTTGAGTTAGCAGATAGTAATTTGCCCATACAGCCAGCACCAAAACAATACTTACCCGAAGAGAAAATATTCTTCTCTGGACGATGGGTGTCTATCCGTCAATTCAAAAGTGGAGATATCGCCGTCAAATGCGTCAAATTCGACCCGGACTTGGTTTCACTCATCAAGTCGGTCTGCAAGCCACATGGGGCCCGCTACAACATGCAATACAAAACTTGGAATGTGCCGCGCTGGGCAGCAAATATCGTGAGGCGTGACTTAGAGCAAAAGGCGCGGACGATGCAGATAACTATGGGGCCTAAGTCCAGCTGAATCGAGCCTTGTCACCCGCAATCTACAGGGGCTCGGGTGGTGTTGCGGGAGACATTGCGCGAGAACTGGTCCAGCACCAACACCTCCTCCAGCCCCCCTCTGACGTGGTGCGCCATCCAAATAGCTCACACTGCGCCGGAGCCTCCAGAATGGCGCCGAAGCGGGCGCCTATGGCTTCGTCCACAAGGCAGCATCTTTGGCGAAGTGCTGCTTAAGGGCTAGCTCTTCGAACTAGAAGTGGAGGATGGCTAAAGGATTGATATTCAAAAATTCGAATGCAATTTAAGGCAAAATAGATTTAAATTAATTTGTTTATATGTGTGTGGTTTGATAACTTGATCTTGATTCGGGTATAACGAATTCTGAATTTTCTATCAAATCAACTTGAGCATTAACAACACGATCGGTCACATCCTTGATGATGTTAAATCGAGTTTCAAGTTCGATACCATTGGTTCTTTCGCCTACATTGTGTGCACTTTCGCGTCCGTGCGCAACTTTGTTTCTTGTATCGACCAATTCATCAATATATTGACGTTCTCGCGGGCTGGGTAGAACGGATGCTGGAAGGCAAATACAAGTACACACGTCAATAAGCGTATTGGTCCAGATGTTTTGCAAATATTCACCGAATAAGGTGTTATTTATTTCGGATGTCTTATCTGAGCTTATCGAGTCGAAAATTTCGATTCGCTTTTTCCATCTTTTGTCGGATTTAATCGTTGGGTATGCTTGAAATAAATGATTTAAACCGACTGTTAAAAATCGAGACTCTAGTTCATTCAACTTAACTTTTTTCTGGGCCGCTAGTTGCAGCGTATTCTGAATTGAATGGTTTATCGAAAATTCGAAAGCAGAGTAAAGGTGAACATAAAACAACCCTCGAAGCGTTTTTGTATCGCTAGAGGTACTGGGCTGCTCTGTTCCTTCCCTAGCTTTAATTAGGGAGAGAAAATCTCTTACTTGTTGAAAGCGTTCGTCAATCGAACTACTTACAGAACCATGGCTCATGTTTCTAGCAAGGCATTGCGAACGTATTCAATTCTTCCAACTACCATTTTCCTACTGTTCGTAGCGCCAGTGGTAAATCTTCGAAGTTTTTTGTCTTCTAATAACGTTGGAAAGATTTCCTTCCTCAACTCGTCGGTACCGCCTAGTTCGCGGATAGCCAAAGCGGTGCCAACTGCGATAGCCTCGTATAGGTTAACAGGGGTGATGGACCTATTACCTCTGACGATACCAGTTGGTAAACATTCTTTTAGTAGAGTAAATGTGTCCATAAACAGCGAGCGCGCATTCTTGCTTGGTCCTGTATCTATCAGGCTCTTCATGTAGTCATTTAGGAAGTGTTTTACGCTGTGGTCGAAATCAGAATAGTTATCGAGAAAAGCAAAGAAGCGAAGGATGAATTCTTCTGCTGTCCCATTGGATTCGTCACTTGTTTTAAGTTTGACAACTGCCTTAACTAGTGGTTTGTTTGCTTGCTGCTTGAGGAATTCATTGAACTTGCCTTGAAAAATGCAATTCCTGATCTCTTGTTGAGTAAGTGATACCCCACCGGTATTTAGGCGCTCAAACAAATCAAAGCGAACATCATTGTCGCTCTTGTCGTTTAAAACTGTTACTTTGATTGGGCGCGTTAGAAAATGTAGTTGAATAGATTTGGGTAGTTCACTAAATGAAGATTCATTCAACTCGCTCAGCTTTTCCAAGCCGACAAGTTTTAGCGGCACTATTTTTCTAATTCTTTCGCGATCCTTGTCTTGGCCACAGTAATTGATCAAAGTGCAAAGCCTCTGAACTCCATCCACTACGTCCCAAGTTGCATCAGCATTGGTCGCCATGTAGATGCTTGGAATTGGTATCCCCAGGAATACAGATTCAATTAATTGCGACTGACGTTCTTCTTCCCAAAGAAATTGGCGTTGATAGTCGGGATAGATATCTAATTCAGCATCAGAGAACATGTCCACAAGTTGCCGAACCGTTATGTCATAGCTATCAAAGGAAACTGTTCGTCTTTCAGCTTGTAGCTGGTCCTGGAATTCAGCAAAATTGATCATCGAATTGTTCTCTTTGTGAATCGACTAAGTAAGGGTTACTTTCCCCAAGAATCCTTCAACCCCACAGCCAAGTTAAACACCGGCTTGTCCGCCTTGTGGTCCACGCGATCCGCCACAAAGTACCCATGCCGTTCAAACTGGAACTTCTGGTCGGGCTGCGCGTTGGCCAGTGATGGCTCCACGATGGCCGTGACCACCTTCAGGCTGTTGGGGTTCAGGCTCTCCAGGAAGTCTTTGCCGCCCGCGTCGGGCTGGGCGTCGCTGAACAGGCGGTCGTACATGCGCACTTCGGCGCGCACGCCGTCAGCCACGCCCACCCAGGTGATGGCGGCTTTCACCTTCACCAGGTCGGCGCCGGGGGTGCCGCTCTTGGTGTCGGGCACCACGGTGGCCAGCACTTCGGTGATGACGCCATTGGCGTCTTTGGTGCAGCCGGTGCACTCAATCACATGGCCGCCCTTCAGGCGCACTTTGTTGCCGGGGAAGAGGCGCTTGTAGCCCTTGGGGGGCACTTCTTCAAAGTCTTCGCGCTCGATCCACACCTCTTTGCCGATGGTGAAGTGGCGTACCGGTGATTCGGTGCCTTCGGGCGGGTGGGGCAGGGCGGGCATGCTGCATGCGTCCAGATAGGCGTCGCCACCTTGTGCGGCAAACACCTCGCCCCAGTTGGTCAGCACCAGCTTCACGGGGTTCAGCACGGCCATGCCGCGGTGGGCGGTGTTTTCCAGGTCTTCGCGCAGGCAGCCTTCCAAGGTGCTGTAGTCGATCCAGCTGTCGCTCTTGGTCACGCCAATGCGTTCGGCAAACAGTTGGATGGCGGCGGGCGTGTAGCCACGGCGGCGCAGGCCGACGATGGTGGGCATGCGCGGGTCGTCCCAGCCGCTGACTTTGCCTTCATTCACCAGCGCGGCCAGCTTGCGTTTGCTGGTAATCACGTAGGTGAGGTTCAGGCGGGCAAATTCATATTGCTTGGGCGCGGGGGCGGCCAGCAGGCCGCTCTCGCACAGGCGGTCCATCAGCCAGTCGTAAAACGGGCGCTGGTCTTCAAACTCCAGCGTGCAGATGCTGTGGGTGATTTGCTCCAGTGCGTCCTCAATCGGGTGCGCAAAGGTGTACATCGGGTAAATGCACCAGGTGTCACCCGTGTTGTGGTGCGTGGCACGGCGGATGCGGTAGATGGCCGGGTCGCGCATGTTGATGTTGGGGCTGGCCATGTCGATCTTGGCGCGCAGCACCATGCTGCCATCTTCATGCTTGCCATCGCGCATTTCGCGAAAGCGGGCCAGGTTCTCGGCAAGCGTGCGGCTGCGGAAAGGGCTGTCCACACCGGGCTTGCCGAAGTCGCCACGGTTCACGCGCATTTGCTCGGGCGTTTGCTCGTCCACATAGGCGTGGCCGGCTTCAATCAGCGCCTCGGCGGCGCGGTACATAAAGTCAAAGTAGTCGCTGGCCTGGTAGGGGGCCACGCTGTAGTCGCCCTGGCTGCCGTTCCAGTCAAAGCCCAGCCACTTCACCGCATCGATGATGCTGTTGACGTATTCGGTGTCTTCTTTTTCGGGGTTGGTGTCGTCAAAGCGCAGGTGGCACACGCCACCGTAGTCGCGCGCCAAGCCGAAGTTGATGCAGATGCTCTTGGCGTGGCCTACGTGCAGGTAGCCATTGGGCTCGGGCGGAAAGCGGGTGCGGATTTTGGCGGGGTCGGGCTCGCCTTTGGCGTGGTGCGCGGCGTCGCCGGGGGTGCCGGCCCAGCGGCGTTGGGCGTAGGTGCCTTTTTCGAGGTCAGATTCGATGATCTGGCGCAAAAAGTTGCTGGGCTTGACGGTGTCTGTCGCTGTGTTCGCGGGGGTGGGGGTGCTCATTCGCAGATTTTAGACGCCGCATCTTGCGTCTCGCCCTGCGAGGGCGCCTGACGGGCTTGTGTCAGAAGACTCCGGTACTATGTATTTGTTGCATTTTTTACAATTTTCAGAATTTGATGACTGATTCCACCGGAATTGCTGTGAGCGCTTATTTCGCCGAAGACTTGGCGCGCCTGTACGAGCAGTCGCCCTTGCATGTGGTGTTGTATGACCCGCAAGACGTGGTGCGCTATGCGAACCCCTCGCATTGCATTGACTTTGCCATGGCGCGGGATGTGCCCATTTCGTGGCCCGACATGATGCGCCAAAGCTTTGCCACAAAGGTGGGCGCGGCAATTCAGACCGACGACATCGAGGCGTGGCTCATGTCTGCCAAGGCGCGGCGGGGCAAGCTACCGTTTCGCACCTTTGAGGCCGATTTGTACAGCGGCCGCTGGATGTACATCACCGAGACCATGGACGACCGGGGTTGGATGCTGAGTGTGGGCTTTGACATAACCGCCCTGCGCGCTAACGACCGCTCGTTGCGCCAAGCGCGCGGCGGTGCCTTGCGCGCAGCCCAGGTCGATGCGCTGACCGGCGTGAGCAGCCGCGCCCATGTGCTGGAGCAGCTTGATTTGCGCTTGAGCCAGTTGCGCAGCAACCAGCAGGCCTGTGGCTTGGTGCTGCTGGACCTGGACTACTTCAAAAAGATCAACGACACCTATGGCCACAACGCGGGGGACGAGGTGTTGCAGCGGTTTGCCCGCTTGGTAGTGCGTTCGCTGGGGCGCAATGATGGGTTTGGCCGCATCGGGGGTGAGGAGTTTTTGCTGCTCTTCCCGCAAGCCACACCCTCTGATACCGTAGCCAAGGTGCAAGCTATTTTGGGGGTTGTGCGTGAGTCGTCGCCGCTGCCGGAGGTGCCGCGCTTTCACCACACGTGCTCTGCGGGCCTGACTATGCTGGACCCGGCCCTGAGCAGTATCGAAAACATGCGCAACGCCGACCGCGCCCTATACGCCGCCAAGGGCGCTGGCCGCGACCGGCTGATGTGGGCCTGAGGGCCTTTAGGCCGTGGCCCGCTGGTTCCAGCCGGTGAGCTGCACCAGTCGCTCCAGCGCAAAGGCGCCCAGCACCGAGTTGCCTTTGGCGTCCAGCTCGGGCGCCCACACCGCCACGGTGCCCACGCCGGGGGCAATGGCTACAATGCCGCCGCCCACCCCGGTTTTGACTGGCAGGCCGATGCGGTAGGCAAAGTCGCCAGCGGCGTCGTAGGCGCCGCAGGTGAGCAGCAGGGCGTTGACGCGGCGGGCTTCGTCGGCGCTTAAAAACTGTTCGTCCGGCCGGCCATCGCGGCCGAGGTCGCGGCCGGCGTTGGCCAGAAACATGGTGGCCTGGGCGAGCTGGGTGCAGTTCATCTCGGTGGCGCATTGGCGGCAGTAGTTGTCCAGCACCAGCTCGGGCGGGTTGGCAAAGTTGCCATAGCTTTTCATAAAGTAGGCCATGGCCATGTTGCGGTGGGCCGTGTCGCGCTCGCTCTTGGCTACAGCCGCGTTCCAGCTCAGGTCGGGGTCGTCGGTCAGGCGGCGCAGGGCGCCCAAGAGTGCGTAGTCGAGGTGGGCGTAGCGGGTGGTGAGGATGTCGGTAATGACTAGCGCACCGGCATTGATAAACGGGTTGCGCGGAATGCCGTGTTCGGTTTCGAGCTGCACCATCGAGTTAAATGCCGCGCCCGAGGGCTCGCGGCCCACGCGCCTCCACAGGTCTTCGCCAATGGCCTTGAGCGCCAGCACAAAAGTAAACAGCTTGGTAATGCTTTGCAGCGAGAACGGGGTGTGCGCATCGCCTACCGAGCAGGTGCTGCCGTCTACCAGCGCCACCGCCATACCAAACTGCCGGGGCGGCACTTGGGCCAGCGCGGGAATGTAGTCGGCCACCTTGCCTTGGCCGAACAGGGCGCGGGCTTCGGTGTTGATTTGGGCCAGGGCGGTGGTGAGGGTGTGCATGGTTTCATTCTAGGAGTGGCCTTGTGGTACATATGCAGGCCAACCACAGGGGGGATGCGCAATGCACATCAAAGACGACACAGACACGGCTGATTTGCCGGTTGCGCTGCGCTTGCAAGATTTGACCGAGGCTGCCCGCGACGGCGTGATCACCGAGACGCAGGCCCAAGCCTTGTGGCAGCGCTGGCGCCATGGCGTGCAGCCGGTGGCTGCGGGGCCGGGGTTCAGCTTTGTGAATGTGCTGTATTACTTTGGCGGTTTGCTGGCCATCGGCGCCATGACGCTGTTCATGACCCTGGGCTTCCAGCAAATGGGCCCGACCGCGCTGATGGTGCTGGGTGCCCTGTACCTGTTTGCTGCGCTGGAGGTGGCAGATTATTTCAAGGCGCGCAGCCTGCCGGTGCCGGCCGGGTTGATGGCTACCTTGGCGGTGTTTTTGGTGCCGCTGATTGTTTGGGGGGCACAGCACTTGATGGGCTGGTGGCCGCCGGGCGGGCCGGACTCGTTGGCCAGCTATCACACGCGGATTGACTGGCGTTGGATCACCCTGGAGATGGCCACCCTGGCAGCCGGTGTGGTGATGTTGTGGCGTTACCGGTTGCCTTTTATGGTGATGCCGCTGGCACTCACGCTGTGGTACCTGAGCATGGATGTGGCCAACATGCTGCTCTTGGACCATCGCTGGGAGTGGGAGTTCATGCGCGATATGTCGCTGGTGTTTGGCATCGGCACAGTGGCGGTGGCCCTGTGGGTGGATGTGCGGACCCGTTTGTCCCAAACGGCCGAGTGGCGGCAGGATTTTGCGTTTTGGCTCTATATTTTTGGCACCACCATGTTCTGGTGCGGCCTGAGCCTCAACGACTCGGGCTCCGAGCTGGCCAAGCTGGGTTACTGCGCGCTGAATGTAGCCATGGTGCTGGTGGGGGCGGCCATCGGGCGGCGTGTTTTCACGGTGTATGGCGCCCTCGGGGTGATGCTGTACTTGGGCCACCTCTCGCACGAGGTGTTTCGGGATAGTTTCATGTTTCCGTTTGCACTCACTGTGTTGGGCTTGGGCCTGGTGGCGCTGGGTGTGTGGTGGCAGCGCCATGAAAGCACCATCGCTGCACGTTTAAGCCGCTTTGTACCGCAAGGGTTGCAACCCCGCACCTGAGAGTTAAATGCCACATGAATGTGGCGCACATAAAAAAAGCGCACTGCATGCAGTGCGCTTTTTGCTGTGCATGGCAACTCGCGTTGCCATGAAACAGGTCCGTGATTAGCGGATCACAGCGATTTCAGACAGCTTGCCGCCCTTGACGGTCTTCAGTGTCAAAGCGCCATTCAAGATGTCGCCTTTGTTGTCAAAGGAGATGTTGCCTGTCACGCCCTTGTAGTCCTTAGTAGCTGCCAACACGGGCAGGTACTTGGCTGGGTCGGAAGAACCGGCCTTGACCATGGCGGCAACCATCAGGTTCACGCCGTCGTACACGTAGGGTGCGTACACCTGAACGTCTGTACCGAACTTGGCCTTGAACTTGGTCTTGAATGCGTCCATGCCAACCTTTTGCTGGCCTTCCACGCCACCGGCTTCCGCGCAGTAGACTTGGTTGTCAGCAATCGCGTCGCCACCCAACTTCACCAATTCGGTGGAGCAGATGCCGTCGCCGCCCATGAACTTGGCGTTGATGCCCAAGGACTTCATTTGACGCAGCATGGGGCCTGCAACAGCGTCCATACCGCCGAAGAACACGACGTCAGCTTTCTTGCCCTTGATGGTGGTCAGGATAGCGGAGAAGTCAGTGGCCTTGTCGGTCGTGAATTCTTTAGCAACCACGGTGCCGCCAGCAGCTTCAACAGCCTTGCTGAACTCTTGTGCAACGCCTTGGCCGTAAGCAGTACGGTCGTCGATCACGGCGATGGACTTGCCCTTCAGTTCTTTCACAGCGTAACGGCCCAGTGTGCCGCCCAGTTGTGCGTCGTCAGCCACCAAACGGAAAGCTGTCTTGAAGCCTTGGCGTGTGTACTTGGGGTTGGTAGCAGAAGGAGAAACTTGGGGGATGCCAGCGTCAGAGTAGATGCTGGAAGCAGGGATGGTGGTGCCGGAGTTCAAGTGACCGACCACGCCGGAAACCTTGGCATCAGCCAGCTTCTGGGCAACTGCGGTACCTTGCTTCGGATCCGCTGCGTCGTCTTCAGTCATCAAACGCAGAGTTACTTTTTTACCGCCGATGGTCACGCCAGCTGCGTTGAGTTCTTCAACGGCCAACTTGGCGCCGTTTTCGTTGTCCTTACCCAAGTGGGCGATCGCGCCGCTTGTAGGGCCAACGTGAGCGATAGTGACAACCGCGTTTTGTGCGAAAGCCATACCAGTGGTCAAGGCGATGGCTGCGGCTGCAACAATTTTCAACTTCATAAAAACTCCAAATTAAAAAAGTGTGAATAAATTTCTCACCGGGGCGAACATTAGCGCAAGTCTTGAAAGGTGAGCATCAGGCTTGTACTGATATGGTACTAGTATTTAAATCTCTAATGGAGCATGAATTGATTTGCTCCCAAAACAGGGATTTCCCCTCTGAGGCGAGGTTGGCTTTGGTGCTTGCGCTGTACAAAGGCACGGTTTTGGTGCGTGTTTGAGATGAGTGGCCGGCCTGTCATCTTTAGGGTGGGAACCCTAAGCAGGTTTAGTCCAGTAGCGTTTTGGCAAAGGCGTTGATGGCGTCCACATCGGCCGGCAGTGCGGTGAAGTGAATGCCTTCGGTCAGCAGCGTGGTGCGCAGCCCGCGGTCCACCTCGCGGGCCTGGTCTTCATCTTGGAAGCGACCGGTGTGCACGTATTTTTTGTCGCCGCGCTCCACCAGGATGTTGATGTTGTTGTGCTGGTGGTACCACTCCAGAATTTGTGCGCGGGTCTTGCCCACGTCGCAAATGTTTTCTGGGTAGTGCTCGTTGTAATACAGCACTTGGGGGAGTGAGCACTCGGTGATTAGGAACTGCACCTGCCCGTCGAGCAGGTTGAGCATTTCGAATTGGCGCTGGGCAATGAAGTACTGGTTTTTCAGCACCTCAAAGTTTTGTTGCCAGACCAGTGACTTGGCGTAGTCGGGAATGGTCTCCACCGTTTTGTGGTGGAGGTTGAGAAACAGAATGATGGCTGCGGAGAACAGCGACTTGTCGCTACCCGGCCCCCCGATGATGTTGATGACCTTGGTGGGGTACATGCGCATCTTGCTCTCGGGCAAGCTGTTGGGAACGGTGGTGTAGCGCAAAGTCATGGTGTTCTCCTCAGTGTTCTTTGCGGTGGGGCTTACCAGTTGTCAGAGCGCATCTGGGATTCCCAGAGCCCGCCTTTGCCACTGTAAACCCCGATCACGCCGTAGCGCTGCTCGCCTTTGTCATCCCATTTCATGGAGCCGGTTACCGGGGCATAGCCATCGAGCTTTTTGAGCATCGCGGTAATGTCGGCAGCTTTGCTGGATTCGGCACGGCGGATGGCTGCGGCCAGCACATGCATTGCGTCGTAGGTGTAGTGACCTGCGTAGGCCGGGTCTTTTTTGAACTTGGCGCGGTACTTGTCGAGGAAGGCGGCCCCGGCGGTGAATTCGCGGGCTTCCAAAATGGGCGAGGTCACAAACAAGCCCTTCATGCCGCCGCCGCCCTTGAGCATGTCGGGCGTTTTTGCAGTGTCTGCACCTAGGATGGTGATGCCGGTGTAATCGATTTTCTTCAGGGCTTCAATCAGGGCCACGACCTGGAAGTCGCTCACGGTGGTGACCAGCACCTGCACGTTTTCTGCCTTGAGCTTGGCGGCGAAGGCGTCGAAATCGACCGTCTTGTCGTCAAAGCTTTGTTTGAGCACGATTTCTTTTTTAGCGAGTTTGAGCTGAACCTCGGCTCCCTCGGCCAGCTCTTTGCCGTAGGTGGTGCTGTCGTCTTGCAAGGCGTAGCGGGTACCGGCAATTTGCGACGCCGAGTAGCTGCCAATGGCCTTGGCCTGCAGCGTGTCGTTAGCCACCAGGCGGAAGGTGGTGTTCAAGCCGAGCTGGGTGAATTTGGGATTGGTGGAGATGGCCAACTGGGCAATGTTGCGGCCTGCATAAATGGGCGCTGCGGCGATGCTCACGCCCGAGTTCAAGTGGCCGATCACTGCGACCACACCGGCGTCTACGAGTTGCTGAGCAACGGCCTTGCCGGTTTCGGCGTTGGCCTTGTCGTCGACAGCCACGATCTCAAAGGTCACGGTCTTGCCATTGACCTTGTAGCCTTCCTTGTTGATTTCTTCTGCCGCGAGGTTCACACCGTTGAGCAAATCTTGGCCGAGTGCTGCGAGGTTGCCGCTCAAGGGTTGGGCCACCCCGATTTTGATAACCGCGGGCGTGGAATCGCAGCCCGCCAACAGCCCGGATGAGGCTACAGCGGACGCGGAAAGCAGGCGCAGTGTGCTGCGACGCGAGAGTTTCAATGGCATGGAAGGGGTCCTGGGGAATCGATGGGGCATTGTAGGGAGCTATACCCAGCAACACCCATGCCACAGAGGGCTCGTTTACCCCAAGTAGAAGCTGCCCACTACATGGCTTTGAAGCGGTGGGCGTAGAGGCGGCTGACCAGTAGTTTGTCATGGCGCTCGCGCAGGGTGAGCGCGAGTTTGCCCGCCTCGTCGCGGTGCACGACGGCGATCGCGCTGGCGCGCACCACGGTGCCGCGGTGGATCTGCCAAAACTCGTCCGGGTCGAGCTGGGGGAGCAGGTCTTTAAGGGGGGTGCGCAGCAAGTATTCGCGGTCAGCAGTCAGGACCCGCAGGTACTTGTCGGCCGCCTCGAACACCAGCACCTCGCTCACCGTGACCATGTGAATCTGCGGCCCCACGCTAATCTGCAGCACCTGCAGGCGGGGCAGGGCCGGCGCGGTGCCCAGGCCGCTTCCGGTGACCCGGCCGCTGTGCTCCAGCAGGCCGCGTAGTTGGTGCAGTGTGGCTTCCAGGGTGGCGTCAATCACTGGATTTGCTATTGTTCCAGGAGCGGTATGCGCAGGTTTTATGAGTGCCTGCTGCAGTTTTGACACAGTTTTTTGCAAGCGCGCGGCTTGCACCGGCTTGAGCAGGTAGTCCACCGCCTGGGCCTCAAAGGCCTGCACCGCATATTGGTCGTAGGCGGTCACAAACACCAGCGCCGGGAAGGGCTGGTGCGGCGCATGGGTCGGGGGCCAGAGTTCGGCCAGCTCGAGGGCGGCGTCCAGCCCGCTCAGGCCGGGCATGCGGATGTCAAAAAACAGCAGCTGTGGTGCGAGCTCCAGCGCAGCCTGCACTGCGGATGCTCCATCGCCCACGGTGCGCAGCACCTGCAATGCGGGCCAGGCGCGGGCCAACTCGGCCTGCAGGGCCATGGCCAGCAGGGGTTCGTCTTCAGCTATCAGTGCGGTCACAACGGTCATGGGGGGCTCAGGATTTGAGGGGAAAAGTGACACTAGCGCTGATTCCACCTCCGGGTGCTGCTACCAAAAGCATAGCGCCTTCGCTGCCGAAGGTGGTGGCCAGCCGCTCGCGCACCTGTTGCAAGCCAAAGCCGTGGCCGGGTGAGGGCTCGGCCTGGCCCTGCAGGCGGGCCGGGTCTGCGCCCAAGCCGGTGTCTTGTACCAGCAAGATCAGGCGCCCGTGGTCAGCGGTGGCGGCAATGCGGATGCTGCCGCCCTCCACCTTGGGCTCCAGGCCATGCTGGATGCTGTTTTCCACAAGCGGCTGCAGCAGCAGGGGTGGCACCGGCTGGTCGCGCAATGCATCGGGCAAATCCAGGCTGAATTGCAGCCGGGGTCCCATGCGGATGGCCATGAGCTCCAGGTAGTCGTGCAAGCGGGCAAACTCGTCGGCCAGGGTGTGGCTGCCGCCCCCAGCAGGCGCGCGCGAGGCGGAGAGGGTGGCCCGCAGGTAAGCAATCATGTGATCCAGCATGGTCTGGGCCCGGGCCGGGTCGAGGCTGATCAGCGCCCGCAGGTTGGCCAGGGTGTTAAACAGCATGTGCGGCTCCAGCTGCGATTCGAGCAACTTGAGCTGCGCCTCACTGGCTTGGCGCCGGGCAATCTCGAGGTTTTGCCGCTCGGCTGCGAGTTGCTCCCGACTCACAAACACCCAGCAAATCGTGCTGCCGGCCACCAAGCTCACAAACAACATGCCCCACGCCATGCGGGGAGTCTGTTTCCAGTATTGAAACGAGGTGGTGCCCAAAATCAGATCCGTCAGCAGGTGACCACTCACATAGCCCAGCACCACCGACACCGGCACGATGAAGATCAGCCGGGACACATGCTTTTGCCAGTTGTCCACCAAGAAGAAGTTAGCCCCCTCGATGTAGCACCAGATGCAAATCCCGATGCAATGCGAATACACCAGATTGAGGCCGAACGAGTGGTTGTCAAACAGCGTGATGCCCAGCGCAATCACGGTGTTGAGGGCCAACACCTTGACGCCGCGTAGGGCTAAAGCCAGAGAGAGCAGGGGACGCATAGTCCTGTGAGTATGCCGCCAAGTGCAGTGCACTTACCAAGGGTCCCGCTGTGCTTGGAGTGCCTGGCGCTCACGCACTAACAGCTTTTGAAAGAGGCTCGCCCCTTGTGGGCGTGCAAACACCACCGCTCCGTGAATCGCCAGGCTCAATGCCCAGCCCGCAGCAGGAAACACGGCCCAGTGCAGACCTTGCAGGGCTGCCAGCAGCGTCAGCCCGGCATTGACCAAGATAAACACCGTGGCATGGATGTACCACCCCATTTTGGCGCCCGCGCGTTTGCGGGCCAGGCGCTCGAGGTCGGCGGGGGAGAGGGCGGTGAGTGCGTTCATGGGGATGGGCTCCAGGTAGCGTGAACTACAAAAGGCCGAACCATTGGCCCCAGACCAGCTGGCCGAGGTAGCGTTCGGGCAGCAACGTGAAGGCGCCCGCACCCAGGCAGGCACCGACATACAGGCCCTGCATGATCTTGCGGTGGCGGGCAATATCGTGAAGCACCAGTGCGCGGAACGCACCGAACAGGCCCGCCAGCGTGACCGGCACAAATAAGTGGATCCAGGTGTAGCCGGCCCAGTTGGGCAGCTGGTAGTCGCGGATAAACAGGGCGCTGATGGCGGTAGCCAGCATCATCGTGACCCAAGCGTAGCCGGCTGCGCGGTGTACACGGGTGCGCTGTGTGCCGCCCCGTCGGGCCCAGATGGCCAGCGGCCCGATCACCAGTGCGGCGAGTGCAGCGGTCAAATGAACAGCAATGACGGGTGTAAGTGGCATGGCGGCGGGGTTGTGAGCTGGCGATGGCGTGACTGTGCCGCGTGCGCCATCACTTGCCTACCGCTTTGCGACGGAATGCAGCCCCGGTGGCGCCAGATGCAGCGGCACGGAGTCAGTGGTAAACGGAAAGTGGCCAGTTGCAAAGGGGGGCGGCCTGGGGCGGCCAAGGGCCTTTGGGTGGTTGACATGGCCTTGCCATGTCGGCTTTCTAGAATCAGGGCATGAACACAAAACGTATAGGCGCCACCGTGGCGCTGGTGGCTGCCTTGGGAGCGGGTGGCTGGTGGTGGGTGCAGCAACAAAATGGCGGCAAAGTCGAGTACCGCACAGCGACAGTGAGTCGTGGCAATCTGCAAGCCACCGTAGCAGCCAGTGGTGCCGTCAGCCCTGTGGCGCAGGTGAGTGTGGGCACCCAGGTGAGTGGCCAGATCCGTGATGTGCTGGTGGACTTCAACAGTGAAGTCAAAGCCGGCCAGCTGATCGCCCAGATTGACCCCGAGACGTTTGAATACCGGGTGCGCAGCGCCCAGGCTGATGTGGATGCCGCCCGCGCCTCCGTGCTCACCGCGCAGGCCAATGCCCTCGCTGCGCAAACCCAGGTGTCGCGCGCACAGGTCGACCTGGACGAGGCCCGCCGCGACTCCGACCGCAAAAAGAGCCTCGCAGACCAGCAGTTCATCGCCGCTAGCGAGGCCGACAAGGCCCGCGCCCTGGTGAATACCAGCCTAGAAGCCATGAAGAGCGTACAAGCCCAGGTGGGCGTGGCCCAGGCGCAGGTCAAGACCGCGCAGGCCAATGTGGCCCAGCGGGAATCGGCTTTGGCGCAGGCGCGTATCGATTTGGCCCGCACCCGCATTACCTCGCCGGTAAACGGCATTGTGATCAAGCGCACCATTGAGCGGGGCCAAACGGTGGCCAGCAGTCTGCAGGCGCCCGAGCTGTTTGTGATTGCCCAAAACTTGTCGGACATGCAGGTCGAAGCCGCGATTGACGAAAGCGATGTGGGCCGCCTCAAAACCGGCCAGAAGGCCAGCTTTACGGTCGATGCCTTTCCCGGCCAGGCCTTCGAGGGCAGCATCCGCCAAGTGCGCAAAGCAGCCACCAATGTGGCCAATGTGGTGACCTATGTGGCCATCGTCGGTTTCAAAAACGAGGGCGGCAAATTGCTGCCCGGCATGACGGCCAATGTGCGCATCATCACCGACCAGCGTGACAAAGCGCTCAAGGTGCCGAACGCCGCACTGCGCATGCGTATCGAGGGCGTGGACGCGCCCGGCGGGCGGGCGCGGGCAGGGTCGGGGCCGTGTGTACACCCTCGCAGCCGACGGCAAGCCGCAGGCGGTGGCAGTGCGTATCGGCGTGAGTGACGGCAGCACTACCGAGGTGCTTGAAGGCGGCGAGGGTTCTGCCGGTCTGGCAGAGGGTGCTGAGGTGATCACGGGTCTCAAAAACACATCCTCTGCCAAGGCCGGTAATAGCGGTCCGCGTTCGCCGTTTTGAGGACCGCCTCATGCTGATAGCGGCCCGCGAACTGACCAAGACCTACGCCATGGGCGACCAGACCGTGCACGCCCTGCGCGGGGTGTCGCTCGACATTGCTGAGGGTGAGATGGTGGCCATCATGGGCACCTCGGGCTCGGGCAAGTCTACCTTGATGAATATTTTGGGCTGCCTGGACCAGCCGGGCAGCGGTAGCTACCTGCTGGCCGGCGAGGCCGTGCAAGACATGGCGCCGGATGCGTTGGCCTCGATCCGCAACCGGCGGATTGGCTTTGTGTTTCAGCAGTTCAACTTGCTGGCCCGCACCAGTGCGCTGGAAAACGTGGAGCTGCCGATGGTGTACGCCGGCGTCAAAGCACCGGAGCGCCATGCCCGCGCCCTCCAGGCTTTGCAACGCGTGGGCTTGGGCGAGCGCGCCCACCACACGCCGGCTGAGTTGTCGGGCGGGCAGCAGCAGCGGGTGGCGATTGCGCGCGCGCTGGTCAACCGGCCGCAACTCATCTTGGCCGACGAACCCACCGGCGCGCTGGACTCAGAAACAAGCGAGGACATCATGCGCCTGCTGACCGACCTCAACCGCCAGGGCATGACCGTGGTGCTGGTAACCCACGAGCCCGACATCGCCGCCTGGGCCCGCCGCAAGTTGGTCTTCAAGGACGGCCGCATGGTGGAAGACACGGTGCAAGCGGGGGCCGCGCTATGAATTTCTTTGCGGCATTGCGCAGCGCATGGCGGTCGCTCGCGGCCAATACCTTGCGCAGCATTTTGACCATGCTGGGCATCATCATCGGGGTAGCGGCAGTGATCACCATGATTGCAGTCGGCCGGGGCGCCACCGACCGGGTGCAAGAGCAAATGAAGGGGCTGGGCTCCAACATCATGCTGGTGCTTCCCGGCGGAGTTTCACAGGCCGGAGTGCGCCTGGGAGCGCAGACGCGCCAGCGCTTGACCGAGGAGGACGCTGCAGCCATCGGCCTCGAAATCCCTGAGGTGCAGGTGGCTGCCCCTACCTCGCGCACCAGCGGGCAGTTGGTGTTTGGCAACACCAACTGGAGCTCTGGCATCCTGGGAGTGAACAACGAATACCTGGAGGCCCGCGACTGGCCTCTCGCGGCAGGCCGCATGTTTGACCCCGGCGAAATCTCCGGTTCGGCCAAAGTGGCCTGGATCGGCAGCACCGTCGCCCGAGAGCTTTTTGGCGATCAAGACCCGATTGATCAGGTGGTGCGGGTGCGCAATATTCCGATGACCGTGGTGGGGGTGCTGGCCTCAAAGGGCCAAAACTCCATGGGCCAGGATCAGGACGACATCGTGATGGTGCCGCTGGGTACCTTGCGCAATCGCATCTGGGGTGGCGATGCAACCAGCCGCCTCAAGCGGGTCGGGGCTATCAGCGTCAAGGTGCGTGAAGGGCAGGACATGCAGGCGGTAGAAGCCAGCATCAAAGACCTGCTGCGCCAGCGCTTCAAGGTGCAAGAAGGCAATGAAGACCCGTTTGTGGTGCGCAACCTGACCGAGATTTTGCAAGCCCAAGAAGAAAGCAGCCGCGTCATGACCCTGCTGTTGGCCGCGGTGGCGGGCATCAGTTTGCTGATTGGCGGCATTGGCATCATGAACATCATGCTGGTCAGTGTGACCGAGCGCACCCGTGAGATCGGGCTGCGCATGGCGGTTGGTGCGCGAGGGCGCGATATCCTGGCGCAGTTCTTGATTGAGGCAGTCACGCTGAGCCTGTTGGGTGGTGCTATCGGGGTCGCGTTCGGGGCACTGGCCACCTGGGGTGTGGGACACTTTGCAGGGTGGCAGGTGGCTTTGAGTGCTGGCTCGGTCTTGCTGGCAGTGGGGTTCTCGGCGATGGTGGGTGTGTTTTTTGGCTACTACCCGGCGCGCCGTGCGGCCAAGCTGCTGCCAATCCAGGCCTTGCGCTACGAGTAGTTGCTATAAAAATGTGAGCTACTCGCGCATATAAAATGAGCGCCAGAGGCCGATTTGGCTTGTATTTCAGGGAGAGATTTTTTGGATATTACGTTGTTGATCAAGGCCGCCATCATGGGCGTGGTGGAAGGGCTGACCGAGTTTTTGCCGATTTCGAGCACCGGGCACCTGATTCTTGCGGGCTCGCTCTTGGGTTTTGTGGATGCCAAAGCCAAGGTGTTTGACATTGCGATCCAGACCGGTGCGATTTTTGCCGTGATTCTGGTGTACTGGCAAAAGATCCGCGACACCATCGTCGCCCTGCCAGCAGAGCGCTCTGCCCAGCGTTTTGCGCTGAATGTTTTCATCGGTTTCTTCCCTGCCGTCATTCTGGGCTTGCTGTTCGGCAAGGCCATCAAGGCGAATTTGTTCACGCCGGCGGTGGTGGCCACCACATTTATTGTGGGCGGCTTCATCATTCTGTGGGCGGAACGTCGCCAAAGCGCAGGCGGCACCGCAGTGCGGGTGCACAACGTGGACGACATGAGCCCGCTGGACGCCCTGAAAGTGGGCTTGGTGCAGTGCCTGGCCATGGTGCCCGGCACCAGCCGCAGCGGCGCCACCATCATTGGCGGCATGTTGCTGGGCTTGTCGCGCAAGGCGGCTACCGATTTTTCGTTCTTCCTCGCGATTCCGACCCTGATTGGCGCGGGTGCCTACAGCCTCTACAAAGAGCGTGGCCTGTTGTCGATGGCGGATGTGCCGATGTTCGGCGTCGGGCTGGTGTTTTCATTCATCAGCGCGTGGTTGTGCGTGCGCTGGTTGCTCAAATTCATCTCCACCCACAGCTTTGTCGGCTTTGCCTATTACCGGATTGTGTTCGGCATTGTGGTGCTGCTCACCTCCTGGAGCGGGCTGGTGGTCTGGGCCGAGTAACGGTTGGGGCCTTGAGCCCCAGGTTTGCCAGAGGCCACTGCAGTGGCCTTTTTTACGTCGGTAGCGCCGTGTTTTGCGGCTCGGTAAAAAAGCGCTCGGCCGCCTCGGCCGGCACCGCGGGGCTGAATAAATAGCCTTGGGCGTCATCGCACCCCAGCTCGCGCAGATAAGCGAATTGCTCGGGGGTCTCCACCCCTTCCGCCACCAGTGACAACTCGAAGCTCTGTGCCATTGCCACAATGGCCCGGGTGATCGCCACATCGCCCAAGTCGTGGGGGATGTTGCGCACAAAAGACTGGTCGATTTTGAGGGTATCGAGCGGGTAGCGCTTGAGGTACGACAGGCTGGAGTAACCAGTGCCGAAGTCGTCCATTGCCAGATGTACGCCCAGGGCTTTGCACTCGTGCAGCGTGGCCAGCGTATTCGCGACATTGCGCAGAGCGAGGCTCTCGGTCACCTCCAGTTCCAGCGAGGCGGGGGGAATGCCGGTTTCGTTCAGGACCCGGCCTACCAGTTCCGGTAGGTTCTGGCCGACAAACTGCCGAGCAGAAATGTTGACTGCAATCCGGAAGTCGTGGTGGCCCCGGGCGAGCCAGGCGGCAACTTGTTTTGCGGCGGTGCGCAGCACCCATTCGCCCACCTGCACGATGATGCCGCTTTGCTCTGCAATCGGGATGAACTCGCTGGGCGGTATCGCGCCCAGGCTTGCGTGGTTCCAGCGCAGTAGCGCCTCGAACCCCACGACCTTGCCGGTCGCAATGCGGATCTGGGGCTGGTAATACAGCTCCAGGTCGCCGGCCTGCAAGGCGCTGTGGAGCTCGTTGTGAATCAGCAAAGTGCGGGCGACCCGCCGGTTCATGGCGCTGTCAAAGTAGGCGTACATGCCCGGGCCGTCCGGTTTGGCGTGGTGGAGTGCGGACTCTGCATTGAGCAGCAGCGCGTGCACGCTATCAGCCTGTGCCGGGTAGGTGCTGCCACCGGCGCTGGCGGTCAGGAACAGGGTGTGTCCTGATACCCGGTAGGGCTGCGCCAAAGCGCTTAAGGCCACAGTGGCAAAGCCCGCCAAGGAGCAGGCGTCCGGCAAGCCGGTAACGCACACAGCGAACTGATCTCCGCCCAGCCGGCCGACCCCATCATGCGGGTGGCTGGCCACCGAACCGCGGATGCACTGCTGCAGCCGTTTGCCGACCTCGCGCAAGACCAGATCCCCCACGCCGGTGCCCAGGGATTCGTTGATCTTCGAAAAACCATCCAGCCCGAAGCAGATTAAGGCCACCGTTTCGCAGGTGCCCACCGCAGTGTCGAGTTGCTCTTCAAACAAGTCCCGGCCGGGGAGTCCGGTCAGGGTGTCGATTTGCATGGCCTTCTGTGCCTCGGTTTGCAGGCGTTGCGCAGCCAGTTGCTGAATTCGGCTGCGCTCCAGCCGGGCACTGATGGCGGCCAGTAGCTCTTCGCGACGGCAGGGTTTGGTCAGGTAGTCGTCCGCGCCGAGGTTCATGCCGGTGCGGGTGTCGCTGCGATCGGCACGGGCGGTGAGCATGATCACCGGCAGGGTGGCAGTGGCGGGGTGGCTGCGCAGGGCTTTGATGAGCCCGAAACCGTCGAGCTCAGGCATCATGACGTCGGTCAGCACCAGGTCGGGGCGGTGGGTGAGGGCGGCAGCAAGAGCCTCCCGGCCGTCCGCAGCGGCGGTGACCTCATAGCCTTCCAGTTCGAGCATCCACTGCAGGTTTTCCCGCAGGGAGGGTTCGTCTTCCGCGATCAAGATGTGCATCACGTATTCCCGGTGTCCGCTGGTGGGGCTTCGAGCATCACGGTGAAGCAACTGCCTTGTCCCGCCGCGCTGTGCAGACTGATCGTGCCGCGGTGACATTCCACCGCGTCCCGGACAATCGAGAGACCGAGGCCGGTTCCGGCGATGTTGCCGACGTTGCTGGCGCGGTGAAAGCTCTCAAACAAATTGGGCTGGTCAGCCAGTGGTATGCCGATCCCCTGGTCGGACACCTCGATCAGCAGCCGGGTGGCTTGCACCGGCTTTACCCGCAGGGTGACTGCGCCACCCTCGGGCGAGTACTTGACCGCGTTAGACAGCAAGTTTCCCACAATATTGCGGACCAGGCTTTCGTCCAGCTCAAACCGCAGGCCCTCGTCTGGAAGGTCCAGTGTCATCTGGATGTTCTGAAAGGCATCCGGCATGGTGCTGCGGAATTCGTCCACCAGGCTCCTGCAAAAGCTGGCAATCGCGGAGGCCTGTGGTTTGAATTGCAAACGCCCGGCCTCCGACTGGCCGATGACCAACACGTTTTCGAGCATGTGCGCCATACGCGCCACCGCGTCATCAATTTTCTGCAGGGTGAGTCGCTTTTGCTCCGTGCTCATGCGGGCTTCGTAGTGGCTGAGCAACTCCACCGAGCCGTGGATGGTGGCCAACGGTGTGCGGAATTCGTGCGACGCTACTGAAATGAACCGGCTCTTGAGGTCGTTCAGTTCAATTTGCTGCTGCAAAGCCCGTTGTTGATCCGCCTCCGCGCGCACCCGTGCGGTGACATCAACCACAAAAAGCAAGGTGGCATCCCGCTGGCCCCATTGAATCAATACCGCAGAGAGGTCCAGCGTGCGCACTTCGCCCCGGGCGGTAATGACGCGGAAGCTGTAGCTCTCTTCCACTGGCTCGCCCCGCAGGCGTCGCTGATGCCGCTCGACGACGGCGGGTACGTCGTCCGGGTGGATGCTGCCGGTGAAGGGCATGGCCATCAGGGCCTCGGTGGTGTGACCCACGATCCGCTCCATGCTCGGGTTGACAAACACCATGTGACCGTTTTGCACGACGACCACACCCACCCCGACGTTTTCAATCACAGAGCGGTAGCGCGCTTCTGATTTGCGGAGCTCTTCAATCGTCTGGTAGCGCTCGATGGCAGCACTCACGTGGTTGGCGAAAAACCCGAGAATTTTCACATTCTCGTCGTTGTAGATGACGTCGTCGCTGTAAGCCTGCACGACCAATACACCGGAGGTCCGGCCGTGAATCTGCATCGGTACGCCAAGCCAAGAAGCGAAGGTCAAGTCTCCGCTGGAGTCTGCCATGTGGCCCGCCTCCCGCAGCGCTGCAAAGCGTGCTGCATCCAGCAGCAAGGGCTGTTGAAGTTCCAGCAGGTACTCGGTCATGCCTTTTCTGTAGGGCACGCCGTAGCGCTGCATTTCGTCGCCATCCCGCTCGTCGACATAGTAGGGAAAGTCCACCACCCCAAGGTCGTGGTTGTGCAGGGCCACATAGAAGTTGTCGGCAAACATCAATTCGCGCAGCAGCTGGTGCACCACTTGCAGGAAATCGTGAAACGAGAGGCCGGCGGTTGCACGCTCTGCAATCCGGTAGAACACGCGTTGCATGGTCTCGGCCCGCTTTTGCTCTTCGTTGTCCTGCTGCATCTCTGTGGTGCGTCGAATCATCCACTGGCGTGCCCCGCTGAGCTGGGCAACCACTTGCTGTTGCAAGGATTCGTTTTCCGCACGCAGCGCGGCAATTTGTGCTTCCAGCGATTCCAGTAATTTGGAGGCCGGAATGGTCATCTGCTTAGCCCCCGAGGTTGCGCAGGGCAGCTTCTAGCGCCGCGGCAGTCGCTAAAGGCTTTTCCATGGGGAAAAGATGGGTGCCATCGAGCATCATGTTCCGTCCCTTGGTGATTTTGTTGGTCAGATCCATGCCGACTTGCTTCATCTCTGCGGACTGGTCTCCCCCGATGAAAGCCACAGGGCATTTCAGCGGATGACGGGCCAACAAGCGATCCAGGTTGTCGGGCAAGGTGTTGTAGAAAGCAGTTTCTACATCACGGTCGAAGGCTAGCACGCGTTTGCCTTCGCTGTCTTCAGGGAAATCGTGTACGTAATCCATCAAGACTTGCGGGTCCCAGCGGGCAAAAGCCTTTTTGTGCTGGAAATGCGCAAGGGCTGCATCGAGGTCAGGCCAGCTGTTGCGCCGTTTGCGGCTCACTGCGCCGGGAGATATCGACCCCACAAGTTGGGCGGTCTTGGCCAGACCCACCACGCGTGAGCGCCAGCCGCCCACCAAGGGGGAGTCGATCAGCACTACACCTTTGGCCAGACCGGGTTGACGCGCTGCTGCCATCACACTCAAGAAGCCCCCCAAGGAGTGGCCTACGAGCCAAACCGGCTCGCCGGCTTTTTCGACGATGGGGGTTGTAAAGTCCACCAACTGTTGCACCACATTTGGCCAATTGTTGCTGACCGGATAGCGTGGATCATGGCCGTATTTATCAACGGCTTTGACGCTGTAGCCCCGGGCACGCAGGCTTTTGAAAAGCACTTTGTAGGTGGTGGCGGGAAAACTGTTGGCGTGAGAGAAAACGATGGTCGACATGCGGGTGAGACTAAATCAATTTCTCGTCAGGAGTGGTGATTTTCTTCAATGGCAGGCTGCGGGTGCTGGGTATCAGCAAGGGCACATCGGTCTGGCCGCCGTTCCACATCGGGTCTTCAATGCTGTCGAACACTTCGCGCAGCTTCTGGCCCCAGTTGTTGTGCAGCATCTTGAAATAGGGGTTGTTTTCGTCGATGCACACCACTTTGTCGGTGGCAAAGGTGTTCGCCTCGTACACCACCATGTCCAGCGGCAGGCCTACGGACAGGTTGGACTTGAGGGTGGAGTCCATGGACACCAGCGCGCACTTGGCGGCTTCGTCCAGCGGGGTGTCGGGGGTGATCACGCGGTCCAGCACCGGCTTACCGTACTTGGATTCGCCCACCTGAAAGTAAGGCGTCTCAGGCGTGGCTTCGATGAAGTTGCCGGCTGAGTAGACCTGGAACAAGCGCATGGCTTCGCCCTGGATCTGACCACCGAAGATCAGCGACACGTTGAAATCCACGCCCGCATTCTTGAGGGCTGCGCCGTCGCGCTCTTGTACTTTTCGGATAGCCGAACCCAGCACGCGGGCAGCATCGAACATGCTCTTGGCGTTCCAGATAGTGATGCCTTCGTCGTCCTCGTGGTCCTTGAGCTTTTCGATCTGCAAAATCTCGCGCACCGACTGGGAGATGCTGAGGTTGCCGGCCGAGAGCAAGACCATGAAGCGGTCATTGGGCTTCTCGTACACGATCATTTTGCGGAAGGTGCTGATTTGGTCGAGTCCGGCGTTGGTGCGGGAGTCGGAGAGGAACACCAGGCCGGCGTTGAGTTTGATGGCGACGCAGTAGGTCATTTTTCTGGTGGTTGGGGCAAAACCTAGAGTGTATCGGGGTGGGGCGGTTGGACTTTGCGGGGCAGTCCTTGCCGGGAGGGGAGGCGGTGTACGGGCCGGGGGCTCATGAACCTTCGGTTCCCAAATCGCCCCCAACCCGCACACCGCTTCCCCGCCCGGTAAGGACATGGGTTTGCGGGACGTGCCTGCGGCGCTGCGCAAACGCTTTGCCTCTCCGGCTAGACGTGTCACGCCGCCAAAGCGGGTATGGGGCATTCGGCTAGCGCGATTTCAAAAAGCAAGGCGTATGAGCGCTAGCCGAATGCCCCATACCCGCCCCAAGGGAGCGAAAGAGCTAAGCCTTGTTAGCGAGTGCTTTCAGCTGATACAGCGCGTCCATTGCTTCTCTGGGGCTCATTGCATCAGGATTTATGGCGGAGAGCGCCGTCTCTACTGCGCTGGCAGCTACTATTTCTGTAGCAGGGGGCGCTGCGAATAAATCCACTTGGGCTTGCGATTCACTGGCTTGGGCCTCCAGCGCGTCCAGGGTGTGGCGGGCGTGGTTAAGCACTGCGGCGGGCATGCCCGCCAGGCGCGCCACTTGTACGCCGTAGCTTTTGCTGGCCGGGCCGGGTTCGATGGCGTGCAAGAACACGATGTCCCTCCCCGCCTCCGCAGCGCTCACGTGCACGTTCAGCGCCGCGTGGTGCGTGGCCGGAAACTCGGTGAGTTCGAAGTAGTGGGTCGCAAACAGGGTGAAGGCCTGCGTCTTGTCGTGCAGCTGGGCGGCAATTGCACTGGCCAAGGCCAGGCCGTCAAAAGTGCTGGTGCCCCGGCCGATTTCGTCCATCAGCACCAGGCTATGCGGCGTGGCGCTGTGCAAAATTTGCGCAGCCTCGGTCATTTCCAGCATGAAGGTGGACTGGGCGTTGGCCAAGTCGTCGGCCGCGCCGATGCGGGTGTGGATGGCGTCGATGGGCCCCAGGCGACAGGTTTGTGCGGGCACGTAGCTGCCGATGCTGGCAAGCAGCACGATCAGCGCGACCTGGCGCATGTAGGTCGATTTACCGCCCATATTGGGACCGGTGATGATCTGCATGCGCTGCTTCACGCCCAGTCGTGTGTCGTTGGCAATGAAGTTGCGGCTACCGGAGGGCCCTGACTGTCCACTCAGTTCGGCCAAGCGCGCCTGGACCACGGGGTGGCGGCCCTGGGTGATGTCGATGCAGGGCTCGGTCACAAACTGCGGGGCGTTCCAGTCCAACGTGAGCGAACGTTCGGTCAAGGCACACAAGGTGTCCAGCGCAGCAAGCGCCTGGGCTACTGCGGTGAGTGCGGGGATGTGGGCCTGCAACTGGTCCAGCACCTGTTCAAACAACCACTTCTCGCGGGCCAGGGCGCGCTCTTGGGCGCTCAGGGCTTTGTCTTCAAAGGCCTTGAGCTCAGGGGTGATGAAGCGCTCTGCGTTTTTGAGGGTCTGGCGGCGGCGGTAGTCTTCGGGCACTTTGTCCACTTGGGCGGTGGTGACTTCGATGTAGAAGCCGTGCACCTTGTTGAACTGCACTCGCAAGTTGGCAATGCCGGTACGGGCTTTTTCGCGGACTTCGAGGTCCAGCAAAAAGGCATCGCAGTTGGTCTGAATGGCTCGCAGCTCGTCCAGCTCGGTATCAAAACCGTCAGCGATCACACCACCGTCGCGCACCAGCGCTGCGGGCTCTGGTGCGATGGCACGCCCCAGCAAGGCAATGGCCTCGGCCGGTGGCTGCAGGTGGCTGCAAATATGTGCCAAATAGCCCTCTAGCGCCCGTAAATGTTGCGCGAGCAGCTCTGTTTTTTGTAGCGTTTGTACCAGCGCCACCAGCTCGCGTGGGCGCACTTGGCGCAGCGCGATGCGGGCGGTGATGCGCTCTACGTCCGCACAACCTTTGAGTTGGCTGCGCAGGGTTTGCCATAAGTTAGACCGCAAGGTGGCAAGCGCCAGCAGGCGGTGTTGCGCCTCGGTACGGTCGCGCAGGGGCTCCAGCAGCCAGCGTTTGAGCAGGCGGCTGCCCATGCCGGTCATGCAGGTGTCGAGCAGGCTGAACAGGGTAGGGCTGTCTTCGCCGCGCAGGGTCTGCACCAGCTCCAAGTTGCGGCGGGTGGTGGCGGGCAGGTCGATGAGTGCGTCGTCGCGCTGCACCTGCACGCTGTGAATGTGGGTGAGCGCACGGCCTTGGGTGTGCTCGGCGTAGCCAATCAAGGCCCCTGCTGCGGCATGGGCCAGGGCCAGCTCTTGCGCGTTCCAGCTGGTCAGGCTCGCAGCTTGCAGCGCGTCCAGCAGTTTGCGCTGGCCCAAGGCGCTGTCGAATTGCCATTCAGGGCGGGCAGTCAGGTAGACGGCCGTGCCATGGCGCAGGCGCTTAATGCGGTCTTCAAAGGTGGTGGTGCAGCCCGCGCTATAGGCCAGCTCGCTGGGGGCGATGCGGCTCACCCAGTCGGGCACTTCGTCAGGTGCGCATTCGGCCAGAAACACCACGCCTTGGGTCACAGACAACCACGCTAGGCCGCAGCGGTTACGCGGGCCTTGGTGCACGGCCATCAGCATGGACTCGGTTTTCTCGGACAGCAGCTCGGCGTCGGTGAGCGTGCCGGGCGTGACTACGCGTACGACCTTGCGCTCTACCGGGCCTTTAGTGGCACCCACCTCGCCGGTTTGCTCGCAGATCGCGACTGATTCGCCGTGGCGTATCAGTTTGGCCAGGTACCCTTCCATCGAGTGAAAGGGCACGCCTGCCATGACCACCGGCTGCCCGGCGGACTGGCCGCGGGTGGTGACGGTGATGTCCAGAATCCGGGCGGCCTTTTCGGCATCGTCGAAGAACATCTCATAAAAGTCACCCATACGGTAAAAGAGCAGGGTGTCGGGATGGTCGGCTTTGAGCCCCAGATACTGCTGCATCATGGGGGTGTGCTGGTCGAGTGGAGCGGAGGCTGGGGGACGTGTCACAGTAGGGGGAAAGGTTGTCAGGCGAGGGCGTGCTGCGCTTGGCGCGAGCCCGCTTCAGGCCCTATCATAAGGAGGTCACACCTCAAAGATATCGCCTACAGTGCAACCTCCTCCGGAATCTTCAGCGTTTGATCCCGATGCTTCGGCTGCTGCCGACCATCCACCGCCAGCCGGTGTGGGGGCGGGTGTGTTTCACATCATCTTTGAGTCCAGCTCGGAGGCCATTGCGCTGACACGGGTCCGCGATGGTGCCATCGTCCAGGTGAATCGCGAATGGGAGTCCATGACCGGGTACCGGCGCGAGGAGGTGGTGGGGCGCACCGCGCTGGCATTGGGGCATTGGCTGCACCCTGAGCAGCGCACATCCATTTTTGGCGATCTCAAGCCCGGCGGCCGGGTGATGGACGTAGACGTGTCCCTGGTCATGAAAGACGGCTCTCCACGCGTAGTGCGCCTGAATGCGACCATGCTAATGGAAGCGGGTGATGCGTACATCCTGATTTACCTGCGCGATGTCACCGCTGACTTGTTGGCCCGTGAGGCGCTGAGGTCAGGTGAACTGGCGTTGGCCCACGCCAACACAGCGATGAACCGGCAGGTCAAGCTGCATGAGCTCACCGAGTCGGTGGCGCAAGTGGGTCATTGGGTGAACTACCCCGGAGACAAAACGGTCTACCTCTCCCCCGGTCTGGCCCAGATTGCGGGCTTGGAGCAGGAGGCGGTTGTCACCATGGATATGTTGTGGAGCCGAGTCTTCCCGGAAGACTTGGCCGCGTTGCACCAAGCGCGCCATCGGATGGACGGCGAAGTGGTGGAGTTCCGATCTTCCGGCCCCGGAGGGCGGACGCTGTGGGCCCGTTCACGCATGCACCGCCAAGTGGTGGACGGACGGGTGTTGGCTGACTTCGGGGTGGTTCAAGAGTTCACCCATGAGCGAGAAGCACGGGACAGCCTCCAGAAGCAGTTCGATTTCATTCACAAAATCACCAGCCGCGCGCCCGGCATGTTGTTTGAGTTTCAGCGTTTGCCGAATGGGCGGTTCAGCTTTCCGTTCGTCAGCGATGCGGTGCGGCAATTCTTCGGTGTTACAGCGGAGCAAGCCCGTACGGATTCCCGGCGCTTGATGTCGCGCATCCACCCGCAGGATGTGAATCAGGTCCTTGACACCACCCTGCACGCGACACAGACGATGCGGCCTTGGCAATGCGAGTTCAGGGCGCAGGTGCCCGGCGCGCCGCTGCGCTGGTTGTTGGGGACCTCGATCCCTGAAAAACTGGCAGACGGCACGGTGTTGTTTACCGGGTCTATTACCGACATCACGTCGCAAAAACTGGCCCTCGAAAAGCTCCAGGAGAGCGAAGAGCGGTTTCGCAGCCTTTCCAGTCTGTCTTCCGACTGGTACTGGGAGCAGGACGCCGAGTTGCGCTTCACCCGCATTGATGGCAACGGCGCAAATACGGATCGTTTGGCACCGCAGTCGTCCATCGGTCGCACCCGATGGGACTCCGGCGGGCAAGGGGTCACCCCTTCGCAGTGGCGGGCCCACATGAAAGCGCTGGAAGCCCGCCAAACCTTTCAAGATTTCGAGATGCAACGTGTGCTGTCGAACGGGCAGCTGATGTGGATATCGATCAGCGGAGCCCCTGTGTTTGACAGCCAGGGCCGGTTTTGCGGCTATCGCGGCACAGGGCGGGACATTTCATCGAGAAAAGCCGCAGAGTCTGAAATCGAGCGCCTCGCTTTTTTTGATGCGCTCACAGGCTTGCCGAACCGTCGGATGCTCTTGGACCGGCTCGGGCAGGCCTTGTTGTCCAGCCATCGCAGCGGCCAGCACGGAGGGTTGCTGTTTATCGACCTCGACAATTTCAAGGTACTCAACGACACCCTTGGCCACCACATGGGCGATTTGTTGCTCAAGCAGGTGGCCCAGCGTTTGCAGGAGTGTGTGCGCAGTGTGGATACCGTGGCTCGCCTCGGTGGCGATGAGTTCGTAGTCATGCTGGAAGAACTGCACACCGATGCCGGGATTGCGGCTACTGAGGCAGAAGCGGTCGCCAAGAAAGTGCTCCACACCCTGAACAAGCAGTTTGCGCTGGGCAACCACAACATGCACAGCTCGCCCAGCATTGGGGTGGCCATGTTTTGCGGACATGCTGAAGGGATTGAGGAATTGCTCAAGCGGGCTGATTTGGCCATGTACCAGGCCAAAAATGCAGGTCGCAACACCGTGCGGTTTTTCGATCCGGCCATGCAGCTGGCAGCCTCCGCCCGTGCAGAGATGGAAGTTGACCTGCGCAAGGCTTTGCAGGAGGAGCAGTTGGTGCTGTACTACCAACCGGTGGTGACTGCGAACGGGGCGATCACCGGCGTCGAAGCCTTGGTGCGGTGGATGCACCCCGCGAAGGGCATGGTGTCGCCGGGTGAATTTATTCCACTGGCAGAGCAGACAGGGCTCATACTCCCCCTGGGGCAATGGGTGCTGGAGGCAGCCTGTGCCCAGCTGGTGGCGTGGAGTGCGGCTCCGCACACGCAGCGTTTGAGCGTGGCCGTGAATGTGAGCGCCCGTCAGTTCCGGCATCCCGATTTTTCGACCCATATTCTTGATTTGTTGCGGACCAGCGGGGCGAACCCGTATCGCCTGAAGCTGGAACTCACTGAAAGCCTGCTCTTGACTGATTTTGAAGAAGCGGTTTTGAAGATGAGCGAACTCCGGTCGATCGGGGTGAGCTTTTCACTCGATGACTTTGGCACGGGCTATTCATCCCTTGCGTATTTGAAGCGCCTTCCATTGGATCAATTGAAAATCGATCAGTCATTTGTTCGCGATGTGTTGACCGACCCGAACGATGCCGCCATAGCGCGTACGATTTTGAGCCTCGCCAAAAGCATGGACCTCGGGGTGGTGGCCGAAGGCGTGGAAACCGAAGGCCAGCGAGACTTCCTGCTTGCTGCAGGGTGCCAAGCTTTTCAGGGTTTCTTATTCGGCCGCCCGGTGCCGGTTGAGCAATTGCAGCTGAGACCGTTGTGATGCCTGAAAACACAAGCGGAAGCGAGCCTGCTTCTTTGGCCGAGCTGGAAAGCTTGCGCACTGCCAATGCGTCCCTTGAGCGGGTAAACCGTCGCCAGTTTGATATGTTGCAGGCACTGTTTTTGCAAAGCCCTGCAGCCATTTCTTTGCAAAGTGTCGAAGATGGCCGGTTTGTGGATGTCAATATCCAATGGCAGCGGTTGACGGGCTACTCGTGGGAGCAAGCGACCTCAAGTACTTCACTGAGCTTGGGGTTCTGGCCGGATATCGAGTCCAGAAACCGCGCACTGGCTGAACTGGAGGAGGACCCCGCTCTTTCGGGCGTGGAAATCAATTTCACCAACGCCCGCGGCGAAGACATGTTGCTCGAGTGGCGTGGCTCGGTCATGCAGATTGCAGGCGAGTCGTTTTTGCTGGCGTATTTGATTGATATCACTGCCCAACGTGTGGCCCAAGAGGCGGTGGTCGAGGGCGAGCACGCGTTGCAGGAGGCTAACGACGATTTGCGCGGACAGGTGGAGCTGTACGAAGAAACCGAAAAACTGGCCCAAGCGGGCCATTGGATCGTGCTCCAAGGCCAGTCTATTCCGCGCTGGTCCCGGGGGTTGTTTCAGATGGCACGCATCCCATGGACTGAAAGGATAAGCCCCGAGGTGTGGGAGGCCGGCCTGCACAAGGACGACCGGGCGCGCTACCTTGCAGCGCGCGAAGCCATGGATGGCAGGTTGGCGGAGTTTCGCTGGACATGCCGCGACGGAGACGTGCGCTGGTGGCGCAGCCGCATGCACCGCTACCACCGTCAGGATGGAAGCTATGTGGACTTCGGTGTGGTCCAGGACTTCACCGAAGAGGCGCTGGCCGAGCAGGTGTTGCAGCAGCGTTTGGATGTGATTCAGCGTTTGACCAGTCGTTTGCCGGAAGTGGTTTTTCAGTTTGAGATGTTCACCCGCGACAGCGGCCGCTTTTTGTTCATGAGTGATGCCTGTACCGCCATATTTGGTGTCACACCGGCAGAGGCCCGTGCGGAGCCGCAGAGTGTGTTCAGGCTGATCCATCCCGATGACATCGTGCAGACACTGAAGTCGATGAATGCTGCGGCGAAGGATGGCATGACGTGGGCGCAGGAGTTCCGCATCATCGGCATGGACGGACAGGTAAGAACTTTGTTCGGCAAAGCCACGACCTATAAGGAGTCTGATGGCAAGTACAACGCCTATGGCTCGGTTACCGACATCACCGAACACAAAGCGTCTTTGGCTATTCTGCAAGAGAGCGAAGCCCGTTTCCGTGCGCTGACAGAGCTGTCCTCCGACTGGTACTGGGAGCAAGATACCGAGTACCGCTTTACCCGATTTGTCGGACCCCTGCGCGAACGCGGTGGCAAGAGTGGCGTCCAAAGCTTGGGAAAAACCCGTTGGGAAATCGGTGCCCTGAATATGAGTGAAGCCGATTGGTCGGCGCACCGGGCCGTGCTGGATGGGCGGCAAGAATTTCGTGAGTTGGAGTTGCGCGACAAGGACGAACAGGGGCGCACCTATTGGATATCCACCAGCGGAGCCCCTATTTTTGACTCTCACGGGGTGTTCAAGGGCTACCGCGGGATCGGTCGCAACATTTCCGAGCGCAAAGAAGCAGAAGAAAAAATCGAACGCTTGGCGTTCTATGACGTACTCACCGATTTACCCAACCGCCGCTTGCTGATGGACCATTTGCAGTATGCAGTGGCCGCATGTGCGCGGGGGCGTTTGTATGGTGCGCTGCTTTTCATTGATCTGGATAACTTCAAAGACCTGAATGACACCCGGGGTCACGATGTGGGCGATGGACTATTGCGCCTTGTGTCACAGCGGTTGAAGGCCTGCGTTCGGGAGTCCGACACCGTTGCCCGTTTCGGTGGAGACGAGTTTGTGGTGCTCTTGCAAGACCTCGAGGGCTCGCTGGCCGATGCAGGGGTCCAAGCCGAGTTAGTCGCCAGGAAAATCCTTCAGCAGCTCAATATCCCCTATGACTTGGCGGGTGGCGCTCACCATAGCACGCCCAGTATCGGAGTAGTGTTGGTGCATGGCTTGCGGCAGTCGGTAGACGAATTACTGAAACAGGCCGACTTGGCCATGTATGAAGCCAAATCCGCCGGGCGCAATACTTTGCGCTTTTTTGACCCCGCCATGCAGTCGATGGTGGCCGAGCGGACTGAGCTGGAGTCCGATCTGCGGGCGGGCCTCCAACGTGGCGAGCTGATGCTGTATTACCAACCGGTGGTGAATACAGATCGCAAGGTGGTGGGTGCGGAAGCGTTGCTACGTTGGCAGCATCCGGTACGTGGCATGGTGTCCCCGATGCAGTTTGTGCCTTTGGCTGAGCAAACTGGACTCATCATTCCCTTGGGCGAATGGGTGCTGCAAACTGCATGCGCTCAGTTGGCTGCGTGGTCACGCAGCCCGGTTACCGCCCACTTGACCGTAGCGGTCAATGTGAGCGCTCGCCAATTCCGCCAAGCTGAATTTGTGTCTCAGGTGCAGGGGGCTCTCCTGAAAAACGCAGCGGACCCCAAATTACTCAAACTGGAGCTAACTGAAAGCCTGTTACTCACAGACACCCAAGACGCCATCATGAAAATGGCCGCTCTGCGCAGCTTGGGTGTGCGTTTTGCGTTGGATGATTTTGGAACCGGCTATTCGTCGCTGTCGTATCTAAAGATGCTGCCCTTGCAGCAGCTCAAAATCGACCAGTCATTTGTGCGGGATGTGCTCACTGACGTGAATGATGCCGCTATCGCCAGTACGGTGCTCGCCTTGGGGCGAAGCCTCGGTTTCGATGTGGTCGCCGAAGGCGTGGAGACCGAGGGACAGCGCCAGTTCCTGCTGGACCAAGGCTGCACCCTGTTTCAGGGCTACCTATTCGGCCGACCGGTGCCGGTGGCCGAATTTCGGTTCAATTAAAAGGGGGCGTCTTCGCTGCCGCCTGCGGGTGCTGCTGGCTCAGGGGTGACCGGGTTGTCGGCTTCAATGGCTGCCTGACGCAGAGCCGCCTTTTCCCCGGCAGGGGCGAACTTGCTGTACTTGCCCAAAAGGCTGACCAGCTGACCGTAGACGCGCGGGTTGCCGGCCAGGCATTCGTGCTGCTCCAAGAAATCGGCTTCACCGGTGAAGTTGCCCACCAGCCCACCGGCTTCGGTGACCAGCAAAGAGCCGGCTGCCACATCCCAAGGTTGCAGGCCGAGCTCAAAGAAGCCTTCGGTGTAGCCGGCCGCCACATAGGCCAGATCCAGCGCAGCAGCGCCGGGACGGCGCAGGCCGGCAGTACGCTGCATCACGTCGCCCATCATTTGCAGGTACTGGTTGAAGTTGTCGCCCTGGCGGAAGGGGAAGCCAGTAGAAACAAGAGACTCTTTGAGCTGGGTGCGCTTGGAGACGCGGATGCGGCGGTCGTTCAGGTAAGCGCCACGGCCTTTGGTGGCGGTAAACAGGTCGTTACGGGTAGGGTCGTAGACCACGGCTTGCTCGACCTTGCCGCGCACCGCTAGGGCAATGCTCACGCAATACACCGGCAGGCCGTGGATGAAGTTGGTGGTGCCGTCCAGCGGATCGATGATCCAGACGTATTCAGAGTCGCGGGCGCCGAACTCGCTGCCCGATTCTTCTGCCAAGATGCCGTGGCCCGGGTAGGCCGTCAGCAGGGTCTCTATGATCGCTTGCTCTGCAGCTTTGTCCACTTCGGTCACAAAGTCGTTGGCCTTTTTCTGGGACACGCGAACGGATTCGATGTCCAGCGCAGCGCGGTTGATGATGGAACCGGCGGTGCGGGCGGCCTTGATGGCCACGTTGGCCATGGGGTGCAGATTGAGCGTCATAAATTGTGGGGGAAGAACTGGAAGGACCGCTTGGCGATGCAGGCGGCGACAATAAGCGCATTTTAACGGTTCGGCTTTGGTTGCGCACCCTATCTTTGTGCGGTTGCAGCAATTTGGCCTCATTCAGTCTGCATGCATACCCGATTTATCCTCATCAATACCAGCCACGCTGGCAATGTGGGCGCCGCTGCCCGCGCCATCAAAACGATGGGTTTCGACGATCTTGTGTTGGTCGCGCCCCGGTGGCCCAATGTGTTGCGCCGGGAAGAAACCATTCAGCGCGCCAGTGGCGCCTTGGATGTGCTCGATAAGTGCCGCATCGTTGAAACGCTGGACGAGGCCCTGGATGGCATCACCCATTTGTGCGCCACAGCCATGACCCCGCGGGACTTCGGACCGCCCACTACAACGCCGCGAGAGCACTTCGAGTTGCTATCAAAAAGGGAGCTACTCGCGCAAACTCCGCCTGCGCTAGGCAGTGATTTGGCATCTGAACCTGCAGGGCAGGGGCAGCAGGGCATTGGATTTCTGTTCGGCTCTGAGCGCTTTGGCATGCGCAATGAAGACGTCTACCGCTGCCATGTCTGCTTGTCCATTCCCAGCAATCCGAGCTTCGGCTCGCTCAATATCGGCGCGGCCCTGCAGGTCATTGCCTATGAGTGGCGCTTGGCCCTCGGTGGTTTTGGAGTTCAGTCTCCTGCCGCTCCGTCACACTTGGCCGATGCAGCGCAGGTGGCGGGCATGCTGACGCATCTGGAGCAGTCGCTGGTGCAGCTGGGTTTTCTGGATCCCGCTGCGCCCAAAAAGCTCATGCCTAGGCTCAATGCCCTGTTCAACCGGGCGCAGGTTACACAGGAAGAAATTCATATTTTGCGCGGCATCTCCAAAGCGATCCTGCAGCAGAACCCGCAATCGCCTCTTCACAACGCGGATTTGCAGGCCTTGGTCGGTGAGCTGGATTCGAAGGGATAGACTGACGTTATGTTTGCCCGTATCCGCTCCGACATCCAGTGCATCCTCGACCGTGATCCCGCTGCCCGCAGCACCTGGGAGGTGGTCACCTGCTACCCCGGTCTGCACGCTGTGGTGTTACACCGCCCTGCGCACTGGTTCTGGAACCATGGTCTCAAATGGCTAGGTCGCTTTACCTCCCACGTCGCTCGTTTCCTGACAGGTATTGAGATTCACCCGGGCGCCAAGATCGGCGAACGCGTGTTTTTTGACCATGCTATGGGAACAGTAGTCGGAGAGACGGCCGAGATTGGAGACGGCTGCACGATTTACCAAGGCGTGACCCTGGGAGGCACCAGTCTGTACAAAGGCGCCAAGCGTCATCCGACGTTAGGTAAGGACGTAGTGGTCAGCGCGGGTGCCAAAGTGTTGGGCGGCTTTGAAGTGGGGGACGGCGCCAAGATCGGGAGCAATGCCGTCGTGATCAAGCCGGTACCAGCAGGGGCCACGGCGGTGGGCATTCCAGCCCGCATCATCCCCAGCAAAGAAGGCATGAGTGCGGATGTCACCACCCCTGACCGCAAGTTCACGGCGTACGGCATCACCCAGGAAGACGATCCGGTCAGCCAGGCCCTACGCGGCCTGGTGGACAGTGCCTCCGGCCAAGACCACCAGATTGCCATGCTGTGGAAAGCCGTGGAACAACTCTCTGCACGCTTGGCTGACAGTGACTGCGTGCCCAAAGACGCGGCCCGTAAAGAGTGCTTTGAGGCCGCGAAAATCAACGAGCTAATCGGCAAATAAGAAACACCCCCGAGCGGCTTTGCCACTTCCCCCTTGCAGGGGGCAACACCTGCAGGCTGGCGGAGCCAGACCTGCGGTGTCTCTGGCGGGGTCACGCGCGCCGGATGGCGCTTTTGGGGCGGAAGGCCTTGCAGACGGTGTCTAGGGTTTCAATGTAGGGGCCACCGATCAAGTCCACGCAGTAGGGCACAGCCGCAAAGATGCCGGGTACCACTTGCTTGTCCTCGGCGTCCTTCACGCCTTCCAGGGTTTCTGCAATCGCCTTGGGTTGGCCGGGCAGGTTGATGATGAGCGTTTGGTCGCGGATGACGGCGACCTGGCGCGACAAAATGGCCGTGGGCACAAAGTTCAGGCTGATAGCCCGCATTTGCTCGCCAAATCCCGGCATCTGCTTGTGTGCGACTGCCAGTGTGGCTTCGGGTGTCACGTCCCGCAGGGCCGGGCCGGTGCCGCCGGTGGTCAGCACCAGGGCGCAGCGTGCGTCGACCAGTGCGATCAAGGTGTCCTCGATCGTGTGCTGGTCGTCGGCAATCAAGCGGGTTTCAAACACCACCGGGTTCTGCACTGCACGGCTGATCCAGTCTTGCAGCGCCGGTATGCCCTTGTCTTCATAGACGCCAGCAGAGGCCCTGTCGCTGATAGATACCAAGCCGATGCGCACCTCATCCATCGCGCTACCGTTCAATCCTCGTCTCCCCGGTCATCCTTGGCAGCCGCATCTTGCTTTGATGCTTCCTGGTGGGCCAGCAAGGACTCGCGCACGAGTTGGAAAATTTCGCGGTGCGAGCGGCCGTGGCGGATGGCTTCGCCGGGTTTTTCGGGTTTGGCGTCTTTGCGAGCCTGGCGGACCAGAGCCCGCAGTTGCTGGCTGTCGGTGTCGGGGCTCAGGTTGAGCCACTGGCCGACGGCATCGTCATCGGCAATCAACCGGTCGCGCCATTGTTCGGCTTGATGGAGCACTATGGTTTCCTGAACCGACGGCATATGCTGTTCTTCGAGCGCTGCGCGGATCTGGTCCCATTTGGCCGGGTCGAGTTTGCGCATCAGCTTGCCGATGAACTGCATCTGGCGGCGTTTGCCCTCAAAGTTGGTGATGCGTTTGGCTTCCGCCACGCCTTCCACCAAACGGTCGGGCAGTTCTAGTTTGATCATCAATTCGGCGCGCATGTCCAGCAGGTCTTCACCCAGCTTTTGCAATGCGTCGCTTTCTTTTTTGAGGTCGGTGCGGGTCGGTTCATCCGTGCCCTTGAGTTCGCGCTTGTACTCCAGATCGAGTGCGCTGCCTTCGGCAACGAACAAGCCCCGGACGTAATAGCCCTTTTTTAGTTTGCGTGACATAGCCAAGTATCATATCCGTCGCCATGAAGAAACCCACCTCCGCCCGTCCCCAGTCCTCCACACCCTCCGTAAAACCCGCTGATAGCGGTTTCGCCTACACCCGCGCTTTTTTCGAAACCCGCGTGGATGCCGCGTTGGCCCACGCCAAAAAGCTGGGTGCCAGCGATGCCGGGGCCGAGGTGTCGGAAGGTTGTGGCCTGAGCGTTTCCGTTCGCAATGGCGAACTCGAAAATGTGGAGCGCAACCGGGACAAGTCTTTGGGCGTCACGGTCTACCTCGGTAACCGCCGGGGCAACGCGAGCACCTCTGATTTTTCGGATGCGGCGATTGAGCAGACGGTGCGTGCCGCCTACGACATCGCCCGTTTTACGGCAGAAGACCCGTTTGCCAGCCTGCCCGATGCGGACGATATCGTGCCGGTTTCCGAGCGCGAGCGCGAGTTGGATTTGTTTTTCCCATGGGCTGTCACCAGTGAGCAGGCTGCTGCCCTCGCGCTGGAATGCGAAGCCGCCGCACTGGGTGTGAGCAAGCGCATCACCAATAGCGAAGGCGCGGCGGTATCTGCGCAGCAGTCGCACTTTTTCAGTGCCCACACCCGCGGATTCCGGGGTGGCTATGCTTCCTCGCGTCATTCGTATTCCGTCTCGCCAATTGCCGGCAAGGGCAAGGACATGCAGCGCGACGCGTGGTTTAGCTCCATGCGCTCTGCGGACGAATTGGCATCGCCCCAAGCGGTGGGGCGCTATGCGGCAGAGCGCGCATTGAGCCGCTTGAAGGCCCGCAAGATCGCCACCGTAGAGTGCCCGGTGCTGTTTGAATCGCCTTTGGCAGCAGGTTTGTTGGGCGCTTTTGTCCAAGCAGTCAGCGGTGGAGCCCTCTACCGCAAGAGCACCTTTTTGCTCGACTCTTTGGGCAAGCAAGTGCTGCCTAAGCACATCGACATTCAGGAAGACCCGTTTGTGTTGCGCGGCAAGGGCAGCTCCCCATTCGACGACGAGGGTGTGCGTGTGCAGCCCCGTAAAGTGGTGGAAGCCGGCCGGGTGCAGGGCTACTTTTTAAGCAGCTACTCCGCCCGCAAACTGGGAATGCGCACCACTGGCAACTCCGGTGGCTCCCACAATTTGACCTTTACCTCGCGCTTGACCAAGGCGGGCGATGATCTCGATGCCATGCTGCAAAAGCTCGGTACCGGCCTGTTTGTCACCGAGTTGATGGGGCAAGGCGTGAACTACGTCACGGGCGATTACAGCCGCGGCGCTAGTGGCTTCTGGGTCGAGAATGGTCGCATTGCTTATCCGGTCCATGAAATCACCATCGCCGGCAACATGAAAGACATGCTCAAAGGCATTGAGGCAGTCGGCGCCGACGCTTACAACTACGGAGCCAAAACAGTGGGTTCTGTGCTGCTCAATCGCATGAAGGTGGCGGGTAGCTGAAAGAGAATTTATGCGGCGATTTGCAGTCGGAGTGGGGGCTCTCGCGGTATTTGCCGGGCAGCTGGCATGGTCCTAAATTCCAGCAAATACCACCCGCACCCTCCACCCGTGGCAAGCGCCCATGCCTGCCGGGAACGCAGAAGCGTATTTCACCAACCTCAAATCCGGGGATAGGATTGAAACGCCTTATGTCTTGAAGTTCGGCTTGTCCGGTGGCTGGGGTCTGGCGCCGATCTCCAAGCCTACTGGCGGCAAAAGCGGCAACCACCATTTGCTGGTGAATCGCGATTTGCCACTGGATTTCAAGGCGGCGCTCCCCTTTAACGAGCAGTACATTCACTTTGGCAAAGGCCAAATGGAAACCGTGCTCACGCTGGCCCCAGGACCTACACCTTGCGGATGCTGTTGGCCGATGACAAGCACTTACCCCATTTCGTGTACAGCAAGCCGTTGAAGGTCACGATCACCAAGAAAAACGCCGTAGACTCTAAGTCTTTGGTCAAGCCCGGGTTGGCATTGATGCTGTCTGAGGGCGAGCAGAAGCCGCCATTTCGGGTGCAGTTCCATGCTTTCGGGCTGAATGTCGGCCATGCCGCACAGCAGGAAAAAGACACGGGCCATTTCAAGCTCACCATGACCAGCAGGACGGGTGCGGTGGCTGAAATGGACTTTGTGGAAGGGCAAACCGAAGCATGGTTGGCCCCGCCCGCCGGGGATTACACCCTCAAGCTGGACTTCGTCGACAACCTGAACCCCCAGCAAGTGTTGACAGGGTCGGTCACGGCCACTGTCAAAGTGAAGCCTTAGCCCGCCAGTGCGGCCTTGACGGCTGCGGACACGGTGCCCATTTCGGCCTTGCCGGCCAATTTGGTTTTGACCGCACCCATGACCTTGCCCATGTCGCCGGGGCCCGAGGCACCCAGCTCTGCCACGATGGCCTTGACTTCCGCCAGCACCTCGTCAGCGCTCATGCGCTGTGGCAAATAGGCTTGCAACACTTTCATTTCCGCCGCTTCTTTGTCAGCCAGCTCTTGGCGTTCCGCTTTCACGAAGGCTTCAATCGAGTCCTTGCGTTGCTTGATCAGTTTGTCGACGATGGCGACCACCATGGCGTCGTCCAGCTCCACGCGCTCATCGACTTCCTTTTGTTTCAAGGCGGCCAGCAGCAGGCGGATGGTGCCCAAGCGCTCGCTGTCTTTGGCGCGCATGGCGGTTTTCATGTCTTCGGTGATCTGGTCTTTGAGGGACATAGCGGTGCTTCCTGAGGTTGAAACAAAAGTGGAGAGTTCAAAATGAAAAAAGCCCGCCGGAGCGTCCCCAGGCGAGCTTTTGTGGGCTGTGTGACTCGTGAGAGCGACTAAGCCGCGAAGATTAGTACATCTTCTTGGGCAGTTGCATGCTGCGGATGCGCTTGTAGTTACGCTTCACGGCAGCTGCCTTCTTGCGCTTACGCTCGGCAGTGGGCTTCTCGTAGAACTCGCGGGCGCGCAGGTCTGTCAGCAAACCCAATTTTTCGATGGTGCGCTTGAAGCGACGCAGTGCTACGTCAAAGGGCTCGTTTTCTTTTACACGGATCGTTGTCATTACGTAATGAATTCCAAAATATGCTGTTCGTTGGCGTGAGGGAAGATCGGGCCCTGCACGTCTGAATCAGCGAAATGTCCCCATCTGTTATTGCTTAACTAGTATTGGCCGATGGGGGTTCTGCCAGAAGAGCCTGCGATTATAGCGCTTTCAGGCGCGCTGCCAAACCGTGCGCGCACGCAAAACCACTGGCCCACGCCCATTGGAAGTTGTATCCGCCTAACCAGCCGGTGACATCGGTCACTTCTCCGATGAAAAACAGGCCCGGCTGTTGACTCTCCAAGGTCTGGCTGGACAACACTTTGGTGTCTACACCGCCCGCGGTGACCTCGGCTTTGCGATAGCCCTCAGTGCCGGTGGGCGTGATTTCCCAGCGGGACAGCCGCTCGGCCAGTGCGTTCAAAGCCTTGTCGCTGGCTTCATTCACAGGGCGCTGCCAATCCTGCCCCCAAGCGGGGCCCTGGTTTACCCAAGTATCGGCAAGGCGGCTCGGCACCAAGCCTGCCAGCTCATTGGCCACCCGTTTGCGCGAGCTGCTTTTGGCCTGCGAGAGGTGTTGTGCCAAGTCCACAGTGGGCGCCAGGTTGAGGCGGATCGGCGTGCCCTCGGCCCAGTAACTGGAGATTTGCAGCACCCCGGGGCCGGACAGGCCGCGGTGGGTGAAGAGCAAATCTTCGCGGAACGACATACTGCTTTTCTTGCTGCCGGTGGCAATGTCGACCGGCAGCGACAAGCCTGACAACTCAGCGAACGGGGCCCACGAGGTTTCGTCGAAAGTGAGTGGGACCAGCGCCGGGCGCGGGGTGATCAGCGGCAGGTTGAACTGTTTGGCGACCCGGTAGCCGAAATCGGTGGCGCCGATCTTGGGGATCGACAAGCCGCCGGTGGCAATCACCAACGCTGCGCAGTGGATGGTGCCACGGTCACTATCAATTTCATAGCTACTCGCGCTTTTTCCATGGGGGCTGGAGGCCGAGAAGCGTATGTTTTTGACGCTGCAGGGTTGCCAGCGCTCTACACCACCTGCGGCGCACTCGGCCAGCAGCATGGCAATCAGGTCTTCGGCAGAGCGGTCGCAAAAGAGCTGGCCCTTGTGTTTCTCGTGGAAGGCGATGCCGTGTTTTTTGACGAGCGCCACAAAGTCAGCGGGTGTGTAGCGTGAAAGGGCAGATTTGGCAAAGCGCGGGTTCTCGCTGATGAAATTGGCCGCACTCACGTCCACGTTGGTGAAGTTGCTGCGCCCGCCCCCGGAGATGCGAATTTTCTCGGCCACTTTCTCGCTATGGTCGAGCACCAGAACCTTCAGCCCGAGCTGGCCCGCCACACCGGCGCAAAACAAACCGGCAGCTCCGGCACCCACGATCACCACGTCAAAACTATGCATAGGCGCGCAGTGTAGGCGACGGCAAGGGTCTATGGGGGGTCGGAGATACGACCTTTGCACTAGGCGTGCTGCGACTTGCGATCTGCCAGATGGATGGCCTTTTGGGTCAATCGGTCGACCTCGGTGCTGATGCCGGAGAGCACATTGGCCACCACCGCAAACTCACGCCCCTTGTCGCCGGCACGCGCTGCAATGACTTGGGCATTGAAACTCACGATCTTGGCTTCCCGGGCGATGGTGTGGATGTCCGACACGATTCCGGTGAGTTCTTTGAACAGGTTGTCCGATTGGGCCTGTGCAATCGCGTCAAAGGTGCTGGTGGCTTTGTTGAGCGCATTCAGCACCGTGTCGTTGTCGGTCACCATGTCGGCCAAGAGGGCGCGCGCATCACCCTTGCGGCTGATGGTGTCGAGGGTGCGGCGCATCCGGTCGATGAAGGTTTCTATCGTGACTCCGATGCCTTGCGGCCCTTCGTACACCGCGCGCAACTGGCGGGCACTGAGCGGCTCGTAGTGGGTGAGGGTGGCCAGCAGTTGGGCCTCGCTATCACAAAACAGCTGAAATGTTTTTTGGGCGGCTTGCAGTTGGGTGGTGTCGCCGTGGGATGCCAATAAGGCTTGCATGATGACCCGCTGTGACAGCATGCGCTGGCGCGCTGCCAGGTTGAGGTCCGATAAAGGGGCGTTGGCACCCAGGGCGGGGGCAGCGGCAGGAGCAAGCGTGGTAGCGGGGTGCGACATGGGCAACTGGTGCGTGGTGAGGGTGCCCACAACGCCGCAAGTTGCGTGCCGATTTCAGCGGGCGCGTTGTGCACCGGCAGCGACGCCGGTAGTGGTCTCGGCTTGCGCAGCAGCCAATAAGCCGCTCATCACATCGCCCACCACGATCACGCTCGGGCTGGCCAAATGTTCGCGAATGATGGTGTCCTGCAGCTCGCCCAATGTGCCAACTGCGTGGCGCTGGTGCGGCAGGCTGGCGTTTTGAATGACGGCTACCGGCGTGCTGGCTGCCAAGCCTCGAAGCAGTCCGGCCTGGATATCGGCAGCACCGCTCACGCCCATGTAGATCACCAGCGTCAGTTTGGCCTGGCGGGCGGCCGTGGCCAGTGCGGGCCAGTCGGTGCCGCTGTCGCCAGGTTTGGCGTGGCCGGTGACAAACACCACGCCATGGGCATGTTCGCGGTGGGTGAGCGGCACATTGAGGGAGGTCACAGCCGCCAGTCCGGCGGTCACCCCATTGACCACCGATACGCGTATGCCGGCTTCTTCAAGGTGTTCCACCTCTTCGCCGCCGCGGCCAAAGATGAAGGGGTCGCCACCTTTGAGCCGGACTACGTTTTCGCCCTCAAGGGCTGCGGTGATCATCAGGCGTTCGATGAATGACTGGGGGGTCGACTTGCAGCCTCCGCGCTTGCCCACATGGACGATGCGGGCTGCCGGGTTGGCATGGGCCACGATGGCGTCGTTGACCAGGTCGTCCACCAGTAGCACGGTGGCTTGCTGGATGGCTTTCAGGGCCTTGATGGTGAGCAACTCCGGGTCGCCGGGGCCTGCGCCGACAAGGGTGACATGGCCTGCGGCCGGCGAGTTCAAGGTGTTTGTCATAGTGCTTGGTGCAACTGCAAGATGTGCGCCACTTGCTCTGCAATCGGGGTAGGAACCGGGCGCTCTCCGCTCAGCACCGATTGTATGTAGGCTGCGGTGCTGGCTGCATCGATCGCGGTGGGCAACTCCGGCAACGCGGTCAGCGAGCCGGCTTGGTAGGCCTGCAGGTCGGTTGCCTTACCGGCCACAAAAGCTTGCATCTTGGGGGTGCGGCGGGCATCGGCCACGGCTTCGCCCTCGGTGCCGCGGATCAGCAGGGCGTTGGCTTGCACCAGGGCGAAGGTGTCCGCCATCGACACCGCGTACTCGGGGTGGGTATAGCTGCTCACCAGCAGGGCGGGGCCGTCCACCGGGTTCATGAGCTTGACCAGGCTGTGGGCCGGGTTGCGCAGGTTTACCACGCGGCGAACATCCAGCAGGCGCTGCAGTCCAGGCAGCAGGGCCCCGGTGGGCACAAATGTCACACTCCCGTTTGCTATGCTTTTAGGAGCTGCTTGCGCAGACAAACCGAGCGCTGTAAGCACTTTTGATACAAAAACCCGCTTGTCTTCGGTAGGAGCGCCGTGGATTAGCACCGGCAGCCCTTCGCGTGCCAGCAGCAGGGCCAGCAGCGGCGTCAACAGGGGCAGCTTGCGTGCACCGTTGTAGCTGGGAATGACCACCACCGGCATTTCGCCGGCGGGGAGCAGGGCCATGCGGTTGCGCACGGCGTCCAGAAAACCGGCCATTTCTTCCGCGGTTTCGCCCTTGATGCGCATGGCCAGGCAAAAGGCGCCCACCTCCAGGTCGGTGACGGTGCCGTCGAGCACCTGGCCGAGCAGGTCAGCTGCCTGCGCGCGGTTGAGCGCACGTGCGCCGTCTTTGCCGCGACCGATTTCTTTGATGTAGTTGCCAATAGCCATGCCGCGATTGTCGGTGAAGCCTGATAACTTTCAGCTATGTCCTTATGCGCCTGCCGGCACTGCCGCCATCGGCGTCGCCTTGACCATGCGCTGCAACTGCGGAATGCAGGAGCCGCAATTGGTGCCGCATTGCAGGGTTTTTTGCAATTGGCCTAGGCGCTCGGCGTCGCTGCCGGTGCAGCGCGACAGTGTGTCGGTGATGGCGATATCACTCACTTGCAAGCAGGTGCACACGGTTTTGCCTTTGCTGAGCACCGGAAGTGGGGGGTGGGCGCCGCCAGCCAATAGGGCGCGGCCGTAGTTCTGGGCGGGTTGCTCTTCGCGGAGCAGGGCCGCCATCCAGTCACGGGCTTGGGTGTCGCCGCTGAGCAAAAAGCCTTCCAGTGTGGCGTTGACCGTGCTGCGCTGCAGTCGCACCACACGGCGCTGGCCGCGCTTGGGGTCGGCGTAGCGCACGGCGTCAGGCCCTTGCAGGTCCAAGAGGGCTTCGATCTGCACCAGCAGCGCCTCATCCGGCGGGGCACTGCCTGCCGCCCGAAACATGACGCCGGTGCGCCCGGCTTGACTTAGAGCGGCATCGTCGCCGAAGAGGACGCAGCTGGCGAACTCAAAGCGCGCCATCAAGGCTTGCAGCTCGGTGCGGCGGGCCAGCACTTGGTCGGCGGGCAACCAGGCCAGGGCTGCCAGGCTCCAGGGCATGTCGGCTTTGAGCACCTTGACTGCAGCGTGTTTGAGCTCGGGTTGTTTGGAATCGGGGCAGAACACGGGGCTGGTCAGCGCGTTCACGCCGCCCAAACGCTCGCCGGTGCTGCTCTGACCGCTCAAGAATTCGTCGCCCCAGTGCATGGGCAGAAACACCTGGCTCAGGCCCACTTCGGTGCTGGCCTGCACCGGCGCGAGGATGGAGCCGCGCTTGCTGGTGATGTGCACCAGATCGCCCTCGGCAATCAAGCGTCGCGCCATGTCTTGCGGGTGCATGTGCAAGGCAGGCTCGCGTACGTGGCCGAACAAGCGGCCCAGTGTGCCGGTGCGGCTCATGCCGTGCCACTGGTCACGCAGGCGGCCGGTGGTCAGGGCGAAGGGGTAGCGCGCTTCGCGTTGCTCTGCCACCGGGGCGTAGGGTGCAGCTACAAAGCGGGCGCGTCCGGTGGGTGTGGGAAAGACGCCGTCTTCATACAAGCGCACTTTGCCGCTGGCTGCGCCTTCGGGCATGGGCCACTGCAGCGGAGTCACCTCCAGTTGCGCGTAGCTCATGCCGCTGATGTCGAGGTCGCGCCCGTGGGTGCTTTCGCGGTGCTCGTTCCAGACCGACTCGGGTGTGGGGTAGGGGAAAAGGGTGGGCACGGCGGGCGTGCGGCCCAGTGCAGATTCCAAGCGCTGCGCAAAGTTCACCGCAATGGCCCAGTCGTGGCGCGGGCCGTTATCTTGCGGCCCGGGTGCCGCGACTGCGGCGCGCACTCGGGAGATGCGGCGCTCGCTGTTGGTGACCGTGCCTTCCTTTTCGCCCCAGGTGGTGGCGGGCAGCAGCAGGTCGGCGTAGCGGGCCGTGGCGGTGGTGGCAAAGGCTTCTTGCAGGACCACGAACTCGGCGCGTTCCAAGGCGCGGCGCACGGTGGCCTGGTCGGGCAGGCTCTGGGCCGGGTTGGTGCAGGCAATCCACAGCGCCTTGATCTCGCCATCGGCCGCGGCCTGAAACATTTCGATCGCGGTTTTGCCGGGCTTCTCGGGCACGGCGGGCACACCCCAGAGCGCGGCGACTTCGGCGCGGTGGGCGGGGTTGGCCAAGTCGCGATGACCAGAGAGCAGATTGGCCAAGCCACCCACTTCGCGGCCGCCCATGGCGTTGGGTTGGCCGGTCAGGCTGAAAGGGCCGGCGCCCGGCTTGCCGATCTGGCCGGTGGCCAGGTGCAGGTTGATCAGGGCGGTGTTTTTAGCGGTGCCCGCGCTGGACTGGTTCAGCCCCATGCAATACAGGCTGAGGGTGGCGCTGGACTGCGCAAACAGGCGCGTGGCCTCCAACAGCTCTGCCTTGCGGATGCCGCAGACGGCGGCTACCGCATCAGGTGTGCAGTCGCGCACCAGCGCCTTGAGGGCGTCAAAGCCCTCGGTGTGGGCGGCAATATAGGTCGCATTCGTCCAGCCCTCCCACAGCATGAGGTGCAGCATGCCGTTGAACAGCATCACATCGGTGCCGGGTTGGATCTGCAGGAACAGGTCTGCAGCCTCGGCGGTGTCGGTGCGGCGCACATCCACCACCACGATTTTCAGCGCGGGGTTGGCGGCCTTGGCGTCTTCAATCCGGCGGAACAGGATGGGGTGGGCGTAGGCTGCATTCGAGCCCGCGATGAACAGGGTGCTGGCGAGCCCGAGGTCTTCGTAGCTGGCGGGCGGGGAGTCGGCGCCCAGTGTTTTTTTGTAGCCCGCCACCGCGCTGCTCATGCACAGGCGGGAGTTGGTGTCGATGTTGTTGGTGCCAATCAGGCCCTTGGCCAGTTTGTTGAAGACGTAGTAGTCCTCGGTCAGCAGCTGGCCACTTACGTAAAACCCCACCGCGTCCGGCCCATGGTCGCGGATCACTTGGGCAAATTTTGTGGTGGCGGTGTGCAGCGCGCTGTCCCACGTCACTGGCTCCGGCGTGGCACCTCGTTGCATACGCTGCAGGGGCTGCAGCAGGCGGGTTTGCAGGGTGGCTTCGGCGGTGGCGGTCAGGTGCAGGGTGCTGCCCTTGGAGCACAGCCGCCCGAAGTTGGCCGGGTGCTGCGGATCGCCTTTGACTCCGGTGATCTGGTTGCCCGAGCTCTGGATGATGACGCCACAGCCCACACCGCAGTAGGGGCAGGTGGAGCGGGTTTCTTTGACCATGGTCATGCGAGCGTCAAGCCGCCGCGCCGGGCCGCCCCAAGCAAGGCTGCGCCCCTTCGGGGGGCAGCGACCCGCGCAGCGGCGGAGCGTGGGGGCCTTTTTTCGGCCCCGCGATGGGGCGCACCAAATCGGTGCCGTGATTCTGGAGCTCGGCTGCATTGAGGTACACCACGCCCTCTTCCAGCTTCACGCTGAATTTGGGTGTGCAGCCTTCATCAGGCGCGCTGGCCTGGCCGTCGCAAAGGCCGATGGTCCAGTTGTGCAGCGGGCAGGCCACGCTGGTGCCGAACACAATGCCTTGGGAGAGCGGGCCGCCCTTGTGCGGGCAGCGGTCCAGCAGGGCAAACACTTCGTCCTGGCTATTTCGAAACACGGCGACATCGAGCCCGGTGCTGCGTTCCACGCGGCGGGAGCCCAGCACGGGGATGTCTTCAAGGGTGCAGATGCGGGTCCATTCGGTCATGCGGTTTCTCCTGAATGCTATTGTTTTGATAGCTATAGGCGCACGTTTTGTGTGCGCCAGAGGCTGATTTGGTGTTTATGAGGTTTTGATAGCCGCATACAGGCCGGTCACCCGGTCCATCACGGTGAGCAGGTTTTCGCTGGCCAGGTACACATCGGCCATCGGGCGTGGGCGTTGCGCGCCCTGTTGCAGGTTCTGCAGGGCGTTGTCAAAAAACACCCACTGGGCGTCTCCGAGGGCCAGCTCATCTTTGATGCGCGAGGTAGCTTCCGGTGCGCTTTTGAGCAGCTGCATCGCAGCGGTGAATTCGCTGCGCGCTCTGTTGAGCTCCATGCCTGCGGTCGCGGCATCCACCGGCAAGGTGGTGGCCAGGTAGTACTTGGCCATGCGCTGGCTCAACATGCGCTGGCGCCCGGCCACGTTCACCAGTTTCCCCACCGGCTTGGCCAGCGCCGCCTCGTACTGCTGGGTGCCCTGGTGGGCGAGTGCGAGCACCTTGGCGTCTTGCTGCAGCAGGGCGGCCGCAGCCTCGCGGGTTGGTGCTTTGCCAATCAACAGGGCTTTGTAGTCGCTCCAGGCGCTATCGAGCTTGGTGTAAGTGGCCAGCACCTCGGGGTTGGGCGCAAAGGCTTTGAGCTCTAGCAGCTGCCGGTCGAACAGGGTGATCGACTTGTCCAGCACTAGCTGGGCGCTGGTTTTTTCCACGCTCAGCAGCATGGCCAGCCAGGCCTTGCCCATGCGCTGGCTCAGCATGCGTTGCCGGCCGGCTTTGTTGATGGCGTCGCTCAGGTCCGCCACCTGCGCGTTGGCGGCGGGCAGGGTGAGTGCCAGGGCACTCGCAGCGGCGGCTGTGATCAGGCTTCGGCGTTGCATGTCGGTTACTCCCATGCTCAGGCGACAGCCACCGGCGCGAACTGGCGAGTGTCGACCTGTGCGTCCTGGAAATCGAACCACGGGTCGGGCTCACCATCCAGTGCGAACAGCAGCTCTTCGTTCAGGGCTTTGCGGCCCTCGGCATCTTCCAGGATGCGTTTCTTCACATAGTCCAGGCCCACACGGCTCACGTAATGCACCGTGCGCTCCAGGTACCAGCCCTCTTTGCGGTAGAGCTGCATGAAGGCGCCGGTGTACTCCAGCACTTCTTCTGCGGTTTTGAGCTTGACGAAGAAGTGCGCCACTTCGGTCTTGATGCCGCCGTTGCCGGCGATGTACATCTCCCAGCCGCTGTCCACGCCGATGATTCCCACATCCTTGATACCGGCCTCTGCACAGTTGCGCGGGCAGCCGGAGACGGCGTACTTCACCTTGTGCGGGGCATACATGCGCCAGTGGGCGCGTTCCAGGTCTTTGCCCATCTGGGTGCTGTCCTGGGTGCCCATACGGCACCACTCTGACCCGACGCAGGTCTTCACGGTGCGCAGGGCCTTGGCATAGGCGTGGCCGCTGGGCATGCCGATGTCATTCCACACGGCCTGCAGGTCTTCCTTCTTCACGCCCAGCAGATCGATACGCTGGCCACCGGTGACCTTTACGGTAGGGATGTTGTATTTGTCTACCGCGTTGGCAATGCGGCGCAGCTCGTCGGCCGTGGTCTCGCCACCCCACATGCGGGGGATCACGGAGTAGGTGCCGTCCTTCTGGATGTTGGCGTGGCTACGCTCGTTGATGAAGCGGCTTTGCGGATCGTCCTTGGCCAGCTTGGGCCAGCTGCTGATCAGGTAGTAGTTCAGCGCCGGGCGGCAGCTGGAGCAGCCGTTGGGTGTCTTCCAGCCCATGCCTTTTTGCACGGCGGCAATGGTGAGGTATTTTTCTTGGAAGATGGCGTCGCGCACTTCCTGGTGGCTGTGGTCGGTGCAGCTGCACATGGCCTTCTTTTTGGGGGTGGCCGAATAGTCGCCACCGGCGGTGAACATGATGATCTGCTCGACCAGGCCCGTGCAGGAGCCGCATGATGCGCTGGCTTTGGTGTGCTTTTTTACCTCGTCCAGGGTGAACAGGCCTTTCTCCTTGATGGCCTTGCAGATCGTGCCTTTGGTCACACCATTGCAGCCGCAGACCTCGTCGCTGTCGGCCATGGCTGCAGCCTTGTTCTGGCCCTGGTGGCCCACATCGCCAATGTTGGCGCCGCCTTCACCGAACATCAGCTTGTCGCGGATGTCAGCTACATTGCGGCCTTCGCGCAGCAGCTTGAAGTACCAGCTGCCGTCCACCGTGTCGCCGTACATGCAGGCGCCCACCAGCTGGTCGTTCTTGATGACCAACTTTTTGTACACGCCACCAAAGGGGTCGCTCATCACGATCTCTTCAAACCCTTCACCACCGGTGAAGTTGCCGGCAGAGAACAGGTCAATGCCGGTGACCTTGAGTTTGGTGGAGGTCAGCGAGCCCTGGTAGCGGCCGATGCCGTATTCGGCCAGATGGTTGGCCGCCACTTTGGCCTGCTCAAACAGGGGCGCGACCAGGCCGTAAGCAATGCCGCGGTGGGCAGCGCATTCACCCACGCTGTAGATGCGGGCGTCGGTCACGGTCTGCATAGTGTCGGTGACCACAATGCCACGGTCCACATGCAGGCGCATGCTTTGCGCCAGCTCGGTGTTGGGGCGAATGCCCACGGCCATGACCACGAGGTCGGCGGGTTCCTCGGTGCCGTCTTTGAACTTGATGCTCTTGACGCGGCCATCTTCACCACCGACCAGCTCCTGGGTTTGGGCACCCATCAGGAACTTAAGGCCACGCTCTTCGAGCGACTTCTGCAGCAGGCCACCGGCCACGGTGTCGAGCTGGCGCTCCATTAGCGTGGTCTGCACATGCACCACGGTGACTTGCATGCCACGCAGCATCAGGCCGTTGGCAGCTTCCAGGCCCAGCAATCCGCCGCCAATGACGACGGCGTGTTGGTATTTGGTGGCCGCCTCAATCATGGCGTTGGTGTCAGCAATATCGCGGTAGGCGATCACACCTTGCAGGTCTTTGCCGGGCACGGGCAGGATGAAAGGGTTGGAGCCGGTGCAGATCAGCAGGCGGTCGTATTCGGCCTCGGTGCCGTCCGACGCCTTGACCACGCGCTTGACGCGGTCCACCTCGGTGACCTTTTTACCGGCATGCAGGGTAATGCCGTTTTCTGTGTACCACTCAAACGAGTTCAGCACGATCTCGTCCAGCGTCTGCTCACCGGCGAGCACGGGGCTCAGCAAAATACGGTTGTAGTTGGGGTGCGGCTCGGCCCCGAAGACCGTGATGTCGTACAGGTCCGGTGCGACCTTGAGCAGCTCTTCAATGGTGCGCACACCGGCCATGCCGTTGCCGATCATTGCCAATTTCAGTTTTTTCATCGTGACGACTCCTGGAACACAAGAACTGGGTGGGGGTTGCAGCTACGCTGCATACCGAATATGGGGGTAGGAGAGATCCGCGCTGCAAGCAGCAGCGCACCAGAACGCACTGGTGTGGGCAACAGGACACTGCGCGACGTCGTTGTGCGCAGAAAAGGTGCGGGTTGCCATCTCTATGGGACGCGTCGTTGCGCCTCGCATCTGCTTATGCAAAAGATGTGCCAATCGCTTGCGCCTTTTTTCGAAGGCATGGGGCCTGGAGCGATACGGCGGATGGCAACGTGGTGAAATACTCGCTTTCTCTTGCTGTTACCCCGTATCTATGACCACCGCCTTGTTGTGCACCAGCCGTCTGCCCACTGTTCCCACCCTTGCTGAAGACGTGGCAGCGGCGGGGATCACGCTGGTCGCGGCGGTCGATGCATGCGGCAAGTTGGTGCAAGCCGTGGTGCGTCATGCACCAGATGTGGTGCTACTGGATGTATCCCGCCCGACTGCGGAGTGGTTTGAGACCATCCAGATGCTGGACAAAACCCAGCCGGTGCCAACCGTGTTTTTCACACAGGACGCCGACGCCACGGCCATCGCCCGGGCCACTGACAGTGGGGTGGATGTGTACGTAGTGCAGGGTTATGGTGCCGCACGCCTACGCCCCCTGATTCATCTGGCTCAGGCACGCCATACCAAAGCCCAGGCGCAACGGCGCGCGTTGGAAGACATGGCCATCCGATATGAAGAGCGCAAGGCCGTAGACCGGGCCAAGGGCATTTTGATGCGCACGCAAAGCCTGTCAGATGACGATGCTTTCCGCACCTTGCGCACGGCCGCCATGAGTACCAACCAACGCATGGGGCAGCTCTCGCAGCACATCATCCAGTCTGCGCAGACGGCCGAAAGCGTGAACCGCGCGGGCCAACTCCGGATGCTGTCGCAGCGCTTGGCCAAGTTGCATCTGTTGCAGTCCGCCGGTGTGCCCGATGCCGCGCATGCTGCGTTGTTAGAGGCCTCGGTGCAGTGGGTCGACAGTAACTTTGCGCTCTTGCGCAAAAACCTCTCTGCGCCCACCTATGGCGATCTGTTGGAGCACGTAGCCAAAACCTGGCTCCATCTCAAAGCAGCCCTGGCACAGGGAGATACCGCCGCGGTGGAAGACGGTACCGAGGCCCTGTTGCTGGGCGCCGAGCGCCTGACGGGCAGCCTGGAGACTGCGGGGACGGGGGCGCCCCTGCAGGTGTTGAACCTTGCCGGACGCCAGCGCATGTTGGCACAGCGCTATGCCAAGTTCGCTTTGCTGGCCTCGCTGGAGGCTGGCGAAACGGAAGCCAGTCGCAAGGCAACCGAAGGGATGCGCGCTGTCCAGCAGGAGTTTGAAGCCGCACTGACCTACCTCAACAGCATTCCCCTCAGCACCCCCGCTATCCACGATGACTTAGGTGCCGCCGGTGTGGCGTGGTTGCAGATGTTGGACGCGGCGCGCGAATGCCAGCGCAAAACCCTTGCGCGGCGGGCAGCGCACCGCACCGCCCTGGCCGAGGGCAGTGATACCTTGCAGGCCTTGTTTGACCGCCTCTCGGTCCACTATGAGCACAGCATGCAAATGTTGATGGGCTGAGCCCTGCGGGGTGTGGGCTAATTTGCACGTATTTGGTGCGATGCGCCGGTTTTGGGCACTGATATTGCTTAAGGTGGTGCATGGCATTTGATATTGACATCGGCTTTGCGTCCCAAGCAGGCCGAAAACCCCTGAATGAAGACTTTTGCGCAGCCCTGCTGCCCTCGGCGGGGCAGGAGGAGATGGGCTCCATCGTGGCGATTGCTGATGGTGTGAGCGCGGGCGGCATGGGGCGCGAAGCCGCGCAGACCACCGCCACCAGCCTGGTGCGGGACTACTTTGGTACGCCTGAAACCTGGGACACCACGGTGGCGCTGGACCGCATCATCGCCGCTCAGAACGCCTGGCTGTGCGGCATCAACCGCCGCCGCCAGCCCGCCATGGGCCTGACCACCCTGACCGCGCTGGTCTTGCGCGGCCACACTTACACGCTGGCCCATGTGGGCGACACCCGTTGCTACCTGGTGCGTGACGGGCGTGCCACGCAGTTGACGCAAGACCACGTGGTCAACCACCCCGACTTCAAACACCAACTGCTGCGCTCCGTGGGCGCGCAAGACCATCTGGTGGTGGACTATGTGCAGGGCGATGTGCAGGTGGGCGATGTGTTCATCCTCCTTACCGATGGGGTGCACGGTGAGGTGCCGACCAAGCGCCTGCCCGAGTACGCCGCCATGTCGGACGCCCATGAAGCCAGCCAGAAGCTTGTTGCGCAGGCGCTGGCCAAAGGGAGTCATGACAACGTATCCGCCATCGTGGTGCGGGTGCGCGGCCTGCTGGAGCCTACGCTTTCAGACGCCAGCCGCGTGGCGCACAGCCTGCCGATCCCTGCGCGCCTGAAGGTGGGCGACACGCTCGATGGGCTGGTGATGACCCACTTGGTGGCTGACAGTGGCATCAACGTGCTTTACCAAATGCGCGACCCGGCCACGCAAACCCTGTATGCCTTCAAAACCCTGAGCCCTGCACGCGCCCATGACCAGGAAGAACGCGTCATGCTGGCCCACGAAGCGTGGTTGGCCGAGCGCATGCAGTCGTCGCGCGGGGCCGACCACCTGGTGACGGTGCACGCGCGGCTACCCAACGGGCGGGAGCGCTCGGCGTTTTATGTGCTCTACGACTGGCACAGCGGGGAAACATTGCAACAACTGCTGGACCGCCAATCGCGAATGGGTACCGAGCAGGCCTTGGGCTACACCATGCAAGCGCTCAAGGCCCTGGCGCGCCTGCACCGCCAGGGCGTGGTGCACCGGGACATCAAACCCGCCAACCTGCACCTGGGCGACGACGGTGTGCTGCGGGTGCTCGACCTCGGCGTGGCCCTGAGCGGGCGCGAACCCGCTGCCATGCGCGCCCTGCACGCAGGCACCCCCAGCTACGTGAACCCCGAGCAGTGGGGCTTTCGTGGTGCGGGCCAAGAAGCGTCTGGCGACCCCGCCGACGAACAGCTACCCACTGCACAAAGCGACTTGTTTGCGCTGGGTGTGACGCTGTACCAGCTGCTCACCGGCAAGCTGCCCTACGGCGAGGTGCTGCCCTATCAGGTGGGCCGCTACCACCGCGACCCCACCTCGCCCAGCCGTCACAACCCGGAGGTGCCCATGTGGCTGAACCACGTGGTGCTCAAAGCCGTGGCGCTGGACCAGCGCCAGCGTTTTGAGACGGCTGAAGAATTCCTGCTCGCCCTGGAGCGCGGCGCCTCGCGCCCTTTGACGGCATTGCATGGCACTCCACTGATGCAACGCGACCCCAGCTTCGTCTGGAAGCTTGCTACCGGCACGCTGGGGTTGATCAATCTGCTGTTGGTGTACTGGCTGCTTTTTTTGCCGAAATAGGGCGCTGGCGCTCGCGAAATGTGCGTGAGTAGCTATTGATTTGATAGCGTAGTGGTGCGGTCTCTCGTTGTTTGATTCATCTTCGCAGGGGCGGCTATGAGCTGGCACCTGTAGATCAATCGCCATCGGTTACATCACACATTCGAAACAATACGGAAGTTCGCGTCATTAATTTCGCCACTCGAAAACGGACATTGATGCGTGCCTGCTATTGGCCCAAAGTTACGGTCAGCCTGATGTTGACAGTCACTACATTGCCGTCGAGAAATTTGGTGATTCGCTTATGTCATTGGGCGCTGTAGGTTGGCCATTGGTTGTAGCCCACTGCGGGATCATTGGAGCGGTAGTGGCGAATCATCTCCACCTCGATGCGATTCACTTCGGCACGTGTTGCGTTAACTGACGCCCAGAGAATATCCCTTGTTACAGAGAAAGTCTGGCGTTGCTCCCACGTGAAATCGCGGGCGATCAACTCGTCGGACGCGCTTCCGAAATAGTTGTTGCTGTTAGTTCGATCTTGCCCAACATAAATCTTTCCGTTGGGATAGGTTATGCGATATACGACTTGCATGTTAATGAGCCTACTCCAAACCAGTTTTTCCTTAGCCTCTGAAGTTGGCCCCTTGCGAGTATCGGGGCATCAATATCGTGAATCTGCTTCTGCTGTAAAGCAGCCTGCCATCCCCGTTTGCTGAGCATTGAACAACAGCCAGTTAAAACAATTGGCACCCGCGTGGCCATCATGCGCGGCGGGTCGTCCCTGACCCCGCCACGGTTGGTGGGTTTGAGCGCTTCTTCAGTTCACCCGCGCCCGTCCACCTTTCTCTGCCCACGTGCGAGTCCAGCGGACTTGCAGTTTGCGCATCACCACCAGCATCAAAAGCGAGAAAACGGCCAACACCACAAAGCCGGGCAGGAAGCTGCCCAGGTGTTGCTTGGACTGGCCCATGATGGCCGGAATCGTGCCGCCGCCCAGGGCGCCGATTTCGCCGATCATGGACCCTGCCACAGCAGTAGAAGTGGGCCAGCGTAAGGGCACCAGCTGGAACAATGCGCCGTTGCCTGCGCCTAAAGCGGCAAAGCACAGGATCAGCAGCAGGGTCGTCATCACCAGTGAGCCTGAGGACAGCCCCACGCCTACCAAGGCCAGTGCAACCACTACCAACACCACGGTCAGGGTATTCACACCGCCCCAGTGGTCAGAGATCCAGCCGCCTGCCACGCGCACTACTGCGCCCATCAGCGCGGCCAGCATGGTGAGTTGCCCGGCTTGTACCTTGCTCACGCCGAATTGGTCGTAGTAATAGGTGGGAAGAAAAGTGACGATACCGATGAAGCCGCCGAATGTAACGACGTAAATCAGGCTGAACACCCAGCCGTCGCTTTCCATCAGGCAGGCCAGGTGCTCGCGCATGCTGGCGTGCTCGTCACGGTCAGGTGGCTCCTTGGCCATGAACAGCACCACGGCCATGGGCACCAGCGAGGCCAAGGCCGCAAAGCCGTAGACCGCCTGCCAGCCGTAGGCTTGCGCCAATGGTGGCGCTAGCAGTGCCGCCAGCGCAGTGCCCGCATTGCCGGCGCCTACCAATCCCATGGCCAGCCCTTTGTACTTGGGCGGGTACCAGCCCGACCCCAAGGACATGGCTACGCCGAAACTGGCACCTGCCACGCCCAACAACAGTGCCATTTTCAGCAGGTCGTCATAGGTGTGCACAAAAAAGTAGCCGAATGACATGGTCAGCGTGATCAGCGCCAGTTCCACCATCGTGGCGGTCTTGCGGCCCACGTACTGCGCCAGCAGCCCCAGCGGGAAGCGCATGATGGCGCCGGCCACGATGGGGATGGACAGCAGCAGGCCCTTTTGCGAGGCCGTTAGCTGAAACTGCTCGCTGATGAAAGGGGCCATCGCGCCGTTCATCACCCAGATGACGAACGAAAACATCAAGTAAAAAAACGCGGCGAACAACGTCGGTGTGTGTCCGCTTTTCAAAAATTGGCGAAATCCGGCCATGAGTGGGCTCCGTGGAGGTGGGGCAGGGGAATGGAAAGGACGTGCGGCGCCCGTCTGACTCCATGTGGGAGCCAGGCATGCGGTGCGCGCAACCACAGGGGCAGGGCACCGTTCAACCGCAATGCTGTTAGACCTTCGTTGGTCGTACTGAAGTGAAGCAGGAACTGTGCCTGTTATGAGTGCATGCAACGCACAAAAAAAGGGCGCCTTGCAGGGCGCCCTTGGGTGTCGTGCAGAAGCGTGTGCCTAGGCGGCTTTTTCGACGTGGGCCTGGCGGGTATACAGGAAGTCGATCACTGCCTTGCGGTAGCCCAGGTACTCGGGGCTGTCGGCCAAGGCCACACGGTTGCGGGGGCGGGGCAGGTTGACGCTGAGCACCTCGCCGATGGTGGCGGCCGGGCCGTTGATCATCATCACGATCTTGTCGGACAGCAGCACGGCTTCGTCCACGTCGTGGGTCACCATGACCACGGTGGCCTGGGTTTTGGCCACGATTTCCAGCAATTCGTCTTGCAGTTTGGCGCGGGTGAGCGCATCGAGCGCACCAAAGGGCTCGTCCATTAGCAGCACTTTGGGTTCCATGGCCAGTGCACGGGCAATGCCCACGCGCTGCTTCATGCCGCCGCTGATCTCACCAGGCCGCTTCTGGGCGGCGGCGGTCAGGCCCACCAAGGCCAGTGCGGCATCGGTGCGGGCTTTGAGCTGGGCTTTGGTCTCAGCTGGGGCGCCGGGGTTGCGGGTGCCGAACACGCGCTCCACGCCTAGGTAAATGTTCTCAAAGCAGGTGAGCCAGGGCAGCAGCGAATGGTTCTGGAACACCACCGCACGCTCCGGGCCGGGGCCGGCAATTTCGCGGCCGGCGCAAATCAGCGAGCCTTGGGTCGGCATGGTCAGGCCGGCAATCAGGTTGAGCAGGGTGGACTTGCCGCACCCGCTGTGCCCGATGAGGGCCACAAAATCGCCCTTGGCCACGTTGAGGTTGATGTTGCGCAGCGCGGGGAACAGGCCCTTCTTGGTCTTGAAGGTCTGGTCCACGCCCTGGATTTCGATGTACTTGGAGTTCATGGATTCGATGCTCATGACTTCACTTCCTCAAAGGTAAAGGCGGTGGCCAATTTGATGAGGGCGTACTCCAGCAGCAAGCCCACGATGCCGATCACGAAGATGGCGATGATGATGTTCTTGACGTTAAGGTTGTTCCACTCGTCCCACACCCAGAAGCCGATGCCCACGCCGCCGGTCAGCATCTCTGCCGCCACGATCACCAGCCATGCTGTGCCTACTGCGAGGCGCACACCGGTCAGCATGTAGGGCAGCACCGAGGGGAAGAGGATCTTGGTGACGATCTTCCACTCGCTGAGGTTGAGTACACGGGCCACGTTCATGTAGTCCTGCGGCACGCGCTGCACGCCTACCGCAGTGTTGATGATCATGGGCCAGATGGAGCAGATGAAGATGGTCCAGATGGCAGCAGGGTTGGCGCCCTTGAACACCAAGAGGCCAATCGGCAACCACGCCAGGGGCGACACCGGACGCAGCAGGCTGATGAGCGGGTTGAACATGCGGCTCAAAAACTCAAACCGCCCGATCATGAAACCCACCGGAATGCCCACCACTGCGGCCAGGCCAAAACCTACCGCCACACGCTGCAGCGAGAACAAGATGTTCCAGCCCACACCCTGGTCGTTGGGGCCATTGCTGTAGAAGGGATCGCTGAAGATCACCACGGCCTGCTTCCAGGTCTCCAGTGGGCTGGGGATGGAGCTGGCAGTACCGATGCTCACCATCGCCCAGATGCCGATCAAGAGTGCCAGACCGAAGAACGGTGGCAGCACTTTGAGCAGCAGGCCACTCCAGTCGAAGCCCGGTGCCGCTGGCTGCAGCGGTGCGCTTTCCTTTGCAGGCTTTAGGGCTTTGTGGCCCATTGAATCTGCGCTGGCAGCTTCTGTTTTGATAGCAGTACCGTCGTCGGCAGTGGCTATCGGCGAATGAAAAACGGCGCTGACCATGGTGAGGCTTCCTTATGCTTTGATCTTGAAACCGTCGGCGTATTTTTTGGGGTCTTTGCCGTCCCACACCACGCCGTCAAAAAGCTTGCTGGTGCGCAACGGATCTTTGGGTACCGAAATCTTCATGGCGGACGCGACCGACTTGTAGAGGTCGATCTGATTCACCTCTTTGGCGACCTTGAGGTAGTCGGGGTGGTCTTTGAGCAAGCCCCAACGCTTGTGCTGGGTCAGGAACCACATGCCGTCAGACAGGTAAGGGAAATTGACGGCGCCGTCGTTGAAGAATTTCATGTGGTTAGGGTCATCCCAAGTCTTACCCATGCCGTTCTGGTAGCGCCCCAGAATGCGCTGGTTGATGGCATCGACACCGGTGTTGATGTAGGCCTTTTGCGCCACCACTTCGGCCATCTTCATTTTGTTTTGCAGCCCGGCGTCAATCCACTTGCTGGCTTCAAGTACGGCCATCATGACCGCACGGGTGGTGTTGGGATATTTCTTGGTGAACTCTGCGGTGGTGCCGAGTACTTTCTCGGGGTGGTCTTTCCAGATGTCCTGGGTGGTGTTGGCGGTGATGCCGATGCCATCCATGATGGCCCGGTGGTTCCAGGGCTCACCCACGCAGAAGCCGTCCATATTGCCCACCCGCATGTTGGCCACCATTTGGGGTGGGGGCACGGTGATGAGCTTGGCACCGCTCAGTGGGTTAATACCCGCCGCGGCCAACCAGTAGTGCATCCACATGGCGTGCGTGCCGGTCGGGAAGGTGCCTGCAAATGTGTATTCCCGTGGATTGGCGGCCATGTATTTGGCGAGTGAGGGGCCATCTACGGCGCCCTTGTCTGCCAGTGCTTTGGACAGACTGATGGCCTGACCGTTGTTGTTCAAAGCCATCAATACCGCCATGTCCTTTTTGGGGCCTGCAGTGCCGAGGTGAACGCCATAGATCAAGCCGTACAGAACGTGCGCCATGTCGAGTTCGCTGTTCACCAACTTGTCCCGAACGCCCGCCCAAGAGGCCTCTTTGGTAGGGATGATTTTGACCCCGTACTTCTTGTCAAAGCCCAGCTCTGCGGCCATGACGACGCTGGCGCAGTCGGTCAAGGGGATGAAGCCGATCTTGACCTCGGTTTTCTCAGGAGCGTCAGACCCTGCGGCGTACACCACGGAGCGCAGCGCAGGGCTGATGCCCGCGGCGCCTACAGCAGCAGTTTGCAGAACAGCGCGGCGGCTGAGTTTGGCTTTCAGAAGATCCGTCATGTCAGTAGCTCCAGAAGGTTTAAACACACAAAACAAAGGCAGAAAACAAAAAAGGCGTCCACACGGGGTTCGACGCGCTGAGCGCAATCGAACCCGTGGGGACGCCTTTGTCCTTTTGCATTCACCCCGCCCGCCGTTGGACGGGGCGTTTGCATGACCGTTGCCGGTCTTGAAAGGATTAAAGCAATGTCTGTGCCAACTGTTTCAAGTGCTCGTTTGCTATAAAAAAGAGAGCTACTTGCGCAATATATTTAGGCGCTAGGTGCGCTTTTTATTCATAACCGCTGGGTGGGTGGGGTCGTGGCGTGTGCATGCACTGCTTGTGTGCAGTGCACCATTTCAGGCCTTGTGCCTTGGTTTAGCCCAGCAGGTCGGCTACGTCCAGCATGCGCTGGGCGACTTCGACGATCTTTAGGTTCTTGTCCATCGCGGTTTTGCGCAGCTTGGCGTAAGCGGCCTCCTCGGAAAGGGACTGGCGCTGCATCAACAGGGCCTTGGCCCGGTCGATGACCTTGCGGTCTTGCAGGGCGCTGGAGAGTTCGTGGAGCTCGTTGCGGGTGTCGGCCAGTTCGCGGCGCAAGGCCTGCTCTTGTTCAAAGCGGGCCATGGCGACATCGAGGATGGGGCGGATCCGCTCCGGCTGCAAGCCGGCCACGATGTAGGCCGATACCCCGGCTGCCACCGCCTCGCGGGCGGTGCGGCTGTCGTGGTCGTTGGTGAACATCACGATCGGGCGGCGCTCGTCCCGGGTGGCCATGACCACGTGCTCGAGGGCGTCGCGGGCGTCACTCTCGGCATCCACAATAACCATGTCGGGCTGGAGTTGCGCCAGCCGCTCGGTCAAAAACACATCGGCCGGCAGGGAGGCAATCAGGTTGAAGCCATTTTCCAGCAGCCCGATGCGCAGGCTGCGTGAGCGGTCGGCCTGGTTTTGCGCATGGGTGTCTTCGGGGTCTTGCACCGCCAAGTCTGAGGTAATCACAACGATGCGCAAGGGTTCTGTCATGGACTGGTGGGACGCAAGATTCGCGCCAATCGTCTGTGAATCGCGCTGGGTGAGGCCCGGTTGGAGGGGCATCCTCTACACTCGGCGCCTCTAAAGGAATCAAGCATGCTGGTGTTGGGGATTGAGTCGTCATGTGATGAAACAGGTGTGGCCATGGTGCGGTCGCAGGGTGATGCCGTGCCCACGCTGCTGGCGCACGCCTTGCACAGCCAGATCGAGATGCACCAAGCCTTTGGTGGTGTGGTGCCTGAGCTGGCCAGCCGCGACCACATCCGCCGCGTGCTGCCTCTGACCCGGCAGGTGTTGGCAGACAGTGGCCGCAATTTGCAAGACGTGGATGTGGTGGCCTACACCCGTGGCCCCGGTTTGGCCGGTGCGCTGCTGGTGGGAGCGGGTGTGGCGTGTGCATTGGGCGCGGCACTCGGCAAGCCAGTGCTGGGGGTGCACCACCTGGAAGGGCATTTGCTGTCGCCGTTTTTGAGCGAAGATCCACCTGAATTTCCGTTTGTGGCCTTGCTGGTCTCCGGCGGGCACACCCAGCTGATGCGGGTGGACGGCGTCGGGCGCTACGAGCTGCTGGGCGAGACCATCGACGACGCGGCGGGCGAGGCCTTTGACAAATCTGCCAAGCTGATGGGGTTGGCCTATCCCGGCGGGCCTTTGCTGTCCAAATTGGCCGAGTCGGGCGACCCGAAGGCGTATGCCTTGCCGCGCCCTTTGTTGCACAGCGGCAACCTCAATTTTTCATTTGCCGGCCTCAAAACCGCGGTGCTGGTGCAGAGCCAGCGCATGTTGGCTGCCGGCGGCGTTACCAGTTTTCAGGCTTTGCCTGCGCAGCAACAGGCGGATCTGGCGGCATCCACACAGGCCGCGATTGTGGATGTTTTGCTGAAGAAGTCGGTCACGGCCTTGAAGCAAACCGGTCTCAAGCGCCTGGTGGTGGCTGGCGGCGTGGGGGGCAACCGCAAATTACGGGAGCAGCTCAATGCCGAGTGCGCCAAGCGCGGCGTCCGGGTGCATTACCCCGAGCTGCATTTGTGTACCGACAACGGCGCCATGATCGCCATGGCCGCTGCCATGCGGCTGCAAAGTGGCTTGCAAAACGCGGTGACCGACTACGCGTTTGACGTCAAGCCGCGCTGGCCCCTGCATTCATTGTGAAAAGAGCCTCCGACGCTCGCAAATCAAGCGCGTGAAGCTCCTTTTTTGATAGCGCATGCAAGTGAGTGCAGCGCTAGGGCGCGGGGTGACTTACTGGATCGTGAGCTCTGCCGAGGTATCCACGGGCACCTTTTTTGCCAATTTCAGGGTGAGCACGCCGTTTTCGAGCTTGGCTTCGCTCAAGGCGCTGTCTACCTCTTGGGGCAATTCGTAAGCGGCGCGGTAGCGGCGTGGGGCGTCGTCCTTGCTTTGGATGCGGGCCACCGCACCGTCAATCGCGATGCGCAGTTGCTCCTTGGCGATACCGGGCATGTCCAGGCTTAGGGTGAAACTGGTGTCGTCTTGGGTGTAGGTGGTGCCGGCTTGGCGGGCTGATAGGAGTGCGTCGCTCAAAAAGCGCTCGACCGCATGAGCACTGCCGGAGTGGGCAGGGCGGCGCAGAGAGGCTTGAAAGGCGGCGGGTGCAGTGGCGAAGAACATGATGGGATTCCTTATCTTGCGCGGCGCTCACCGTGATTGCCGCTTGGTCCCTAACTGAGCGCAGCGGGGTGCAATTCAAGCCAATTTGTAGGAATTTAAACCCTAAAAAAGCCCCTTGAAAACCGTGTCAGAGGCGTTATTTGGTGCCGGTTTGCACCGTACTTGGTGCGCCGGAACAAGGCCTAACCGGAGCGCGCCGGGTAACGCTGTGCTTCGCGGAGGGCGTGCTTCGGGCTATAATCGAGCGGCTTTGCATTGGGCAAGGCGCACGCCAAGAGCCATTCCAGCACCTGGCGCAAGTCAAAATATCAAAAGGAAAACACATGATCGCTTCCAGCATCAAAGCTACTGTTGTCAAAGACAACGCCCGTTCCGCCGGTGACACTGGCTCCCCAGAAGTGCAAGTAGCACTGTTGACAGCCCGTATCAACGAGCTGACACCCCACTTCAAGACCCACGCCAAAGACCACCACGGTCGCCGCGGTTTGCTGCGTATGGTGAGCCGTCGCCGCAAGCTGTTGGACTACTTGAACTCCAAGGACCACGACCGCTATGTGGCCCTGATTGCCAAGTTGGGTCTGCGTAAGTAAGCGACTGACAGAATGACGAACGCCTGAGTTAGGTCACTAGCTCAGGCGTTTTTTACTTCGGAGACTGCAAAAACAGAACGAAGCTGTGTCATTCCAAAGCCGTTGCTCTCAAATGGGCAGTGTTTCTGGAATGGCATCGTGGACTGTGTTGTGGAATCCGGGCTGTGGCGGGGTGGCCTGCACCCCCCGATAAAACTCGATACTCACAGGAGAACCACCATGAGCATTTTCAATAAAGTTACCAAGACTTTCCAATGGGGCCAACACACCGTCACCATGGAAACCGGCGAAATCGCACGCCAGTCCACCGGCGCTGTGCTGTTGGACATGGACGGCACCGTGGTTTTAGCCACTGTGGTCGGCAAGACTGAAGGCAAGCCCGGTCAAGACTTTTTCCCCCTGACTGTTGACTACCTCGAAAAGTCGTACGCCGCAGGCAAGATCCCCGGCAGCTTCTTCAAGCGCGAAGGCCGCCCCAGCGAGTTTGAAACGCTGACCAGCCGTCTGATCGACCGCCCTATCCGCCCCTTGTTCCCCGAAGGCTTCTTCAACGAAGTGCACGTGGTGGTACACACCGTGTCCTTGAACCCCGAAGTGGATGCTGACATTGCCGCCATGATCGCGGTGAGCGCGGCCCTGTCCGTATCCGGTATCCCGTTCAACGGCCCGATCGGCGCAGCCCGCGTGGGTTACGTCAAAGGCGAATACGTGTTGAACCCAGGCCAGACTGCCCGCAAAGACTCCATCATGGATCTGGTGGTTGCCGGTACTGAAGCTGCTGTGTTGATGGTCGAGTCCGAAGCACAACAGCTGTCCGAAGAAGTGATGCTGGGCGCTGTGGTCTATGGCCACGAGCAGAGCAAGGCCGCTATCAACGCCATCCACGAACTCGTGCGTGACGCCGGCAAGCCCGTGTGGGACTGGAAGGCTCCTGCCCGTGACGAAGCCTTGATCGCCAAGGTTGATGCCCACGGCAAAGACAAGCTGGTGGCCGCTTACCAAATCCGCAACAAGCAAGCCCGTACCCAAGCCTGCCGCGCTGCTTACGCAGACGTGTTCGCCGGTTTGAAGGCTGAAGGCGTCGAGTTTGACAGCGTCAAGGTCGAAGGCATGCTGTTTGACATCGAAGCCAAGATCGTGCGCGGCCAAATTCTGGCAGGCGAGCCCCGTATCGACGGCCGCGACACACGCACTGTGCGCGCTATCGAAATCCGTAATGGCGTGTTGCCCCGCACCCACGGCTCCTCCTTGTTCACGCGTGGCGAAACGCAGGCTTTGGTGATCGCCACTTTGGGTACCGAGCGTGATGCGCAGCGTATCGACGCTTTGAGCGGCGAGTACGAAGACCGCTTCATGCTGCACTACAACATGCCTCCCTTCGCCACTGGCGAAACCGGCCGCGTGGGTACGCCCAAGCGCCGCGAAATCGGCCACGGCCGTTTGGCTAAGCGCGCTTTGGTCGCAGTATTGCCATCCAAAGAAGAGTTTCCTTATTCCTTGCGCGTGGTGTCGGAAATCACCGAGTCCAACGGCTCGTCTTCCATGGCTTCTGTGTGCGGCGGCTGCTTGTCCCTGATGGACGCTGGCGTGCCTTTGAAGGCACACGTGGCAGGTATCGCCATGGGCCTGATCAAGGAAGAAAACCGCTTCGCGGTGTTGACCGACATCTTGGGTGACGAAGATCACCTGGGCGATATGGACTTCAAGGTGGCGGGCACTACCAACGGTATCACTGCGCTGCAGATGGACATCAAAATCCAAGGCATCACCAAGGAAATCATGCAAGTGGCATTGGCGCAGGCCAAAGAAGCGCGCGTGCACATCCTGGGCGAAATGCAAAAGTCCATGGCTGAAGCCCGCACCGAAGTGTCCAACTTCGCACCACGTCTGTTCAGCTTCAAGATCAACCCCGAAAAAATCCGTGACGTGATCGGCAAGGGCGGTTCTGTGATTCGCGCACTGACCGAAGAAACCGGCACCCAGATCAACATCGAGGAAGACGGCACCATCACCATCGCTTCCAGCGATCCTGAGAAGGCAGAGTTGGCCAAGAAGCGCATCGAGCAGATTACGGCTGAAGTCGAAATCGGCAAGGTGTACGAAGGCCCGATCACTAAGATTCTGGACTTCGGTGCGCTGGTCAACCTGCTGCCCGGTAAGGACGGCTTGTTGCACATCAGCCAGATCGCTCACGAGCGCGTCGAAAAAGTCACGGACTACCTGTCTGAAGGCCAGATCGTCAAGGTCAAGGTTCTCGAGACCGACGAAAAGGGCCGTATCAAGCTGTCCATGAAGGCCTTGATCGAGCGTCCTGCGCAAGAGTAAATCGTTGGTCTGCTATTGATTTGGTAGCTGCTCGCGCAAGCTTGGCGGGCGCTACCGGTCAATTCGATATGCGAGCATTTGAAATATCCTCTCCCGGTACGCCGGACGTTTTGCGTCTGGTGGATCGGCCCGCGCCTGTTGCAGGGGCGGGGGAGTTGCTGATTCGTGTAGCAGCCAGCGGCGTTAATCGTCCGGATGTATTGCAGCGATTGGGCAAGTACCCCGCGCCTGCCGGTGCCTCGGACATTCCGGGCTTGGAGGTCGCTGGGCATATCGTCGATGGAGATCGTGCGGCGCTGGCGTTCGCCGGTTTGGATATCGGGACTCCCGTGTGTGCCCTCGTCGCTGGTGGCGGCTATGCAGAGTTCTGCGTCGCACCGATTGCGCAGTGCCTGCCAGTGCCCGATGGATGGAGCTTAGTGGAGGCCGCCAGCCTACCGGAAACATTCTTTACCGTCTGGTCGAATGTGTTCGATCGCGGCGCATTGAAGGCCGGCGAAACCTTGTTAATCCAAGGGGGCAGTAGTGGTATCGGGGTAACTGCTATCCAACTCGCTAAGGCACGCGGTGCCACTGTGATCGTCACGGCGGGCACGGAGGAAAAGTGCCAGGCTTGTCTTGCTCTGGGCGCAGACCATGCGATCAATTACCGGACAGACGATTTTGAGGCGCAGGTCATGGGCTTGACCCACGGGCGTGGCGTCGATTTGATCCTCGATATGGTGGCGGGTTCATACCTCGGCAAAGAAGTAAATTGCTTGGCCGACGATGGGCGATTGGTGTTGATTGCCGTTCAGGGCGGTGTTCACGCGGAGCTCAATGCGGGTGCCATCTTGCGCAAGCGCTTAACGGTCACCGGTTCTACGTTACGCGCGCGCCCTGTGGCATTCAAGGCTGCTATTGCCAAGGCCTTGCGCCAAGAGGTGTGGCCCTTGTTGTCGCGCAAAGACGTGCGTCCTGTGGTGTTTCGACAATTCGCTGTATCCGGGGCCGATGGTGGCACGGCTGCTGCTGCCGCACACAGTGTTATGGAAAGCAACGCCCATATCGGGAAACTTGTGTTGAATTGGGAATCTGCATGAAAAAGAAACTGATTGCGGGCAATTGGAAGATGAACGGCAGCGCAGCTGCCAATGCAGCTCTTGTAGAGGCCTTGCGCGCAGGCCTCGCGGGAGTGTCCTGCCAGATGGCGATCTGCGTGCCAGCGGTGTACTTGTCGCAAGTGGCGCAGCTGGTTCAAAACTCGGACATCGGTTTGGGTGCACAGGATGTGTCCGCGTATGACGCCGGTGCCTACACGGGTGAAATCTCCGCGGCTATGTTGCGTGAATGTGGTGTGCGCTATGTGATCGTGGGTCACTCTGAGCGGCGTCAATATCACGGCGAAACCGATGTTACCGTGGCAGTGAAAACCCAAAAGGCCTTGGCCGCTGGTGTGACCCCCATCGTATGTGTGGGTGAAACCTTGGCTGAGCGTGAAGCCGGCAAGACGGAGGAGGTCGTTAAGCGGCAACTGGCAGCGGTGATTCACACCAATGGGCATTGCATCAGCGAAATCGTGGTTGCCTATGAGCCTGTCTGGGCCATTGGCACCGGTAAAACTGCCACACCCGCGCAAGCCCAAGAAGTTCATGCAGTGCTGCGTGCTCAGCTTCTGGCTGCAACACCGCATGCAGATCGCATGCACATTTTGTACGGTGGCAGCATGAACGCATCGAATGCTGCGGAACTGCTCGCGCAAAAAGACATTGATGGCGGTTTGGTCGGTGGAGCTTCTCTGAAAGCGCCGGACTTTCTGGCGATTGCAGCCGCCGCCTGAATTATTTTTTGAATTTGAATCAAGGAGAATTTATGAACGTTGTGATTACTATCATTCTGAGCATCCAGTTGCTGTCGGCGATCGCGATGATCGGACTAATTTTGGTTCAGCACGGGAAGGGTGCTGATATGGGGGCTGCTTTTGGTAGCGGCGGATCCGGCAGCTTGTTCGGTGCGAGTGGTAGTGCCAACTTCCTCTCCCGCACAACCGCAGTGCTGGCCACGGTGTTTTTTGTTTCGACCCTTGCGTTGGCTTACTTCGGCAACCTTCGCCCATCTACTTCCGGCTCCGTGCTTGAAGCGATTCCCGCAGCGCCGGTCGTTGAAACAGTGCCAGCGGCCCCTGCATCGGGTGCTGCGCAAATTCCTGCAAAATAAACACCGCTGAAATCCCTGCGACTGCCTGCAAGGCAGAGAAATTCAGGGTAAACTCTAAGGCTGATGAACGAGCAAATGCCGCAAGGCTCCTCACGCAAATTCATCGGCTGAGAGCCGCCGTCGTGGTGAAATTGGTAGACACGCTATCTTGAGGGGGTAGTGGCGAAAGCTGTGCGAGTTCGAGTCTCGCCGACGGCACCAGAAAGAAATCAGCTTGCGCAGGTTCTACCCCTGTGGCAGGCATTTATGGTGATCAGAATCTCAAGATGAACCTCGACCAATATCTCCCCGTTTTGCTGTTCATCTTGGTTGGTATCGGCGTAGGCGTTGTGCCCCAGATCTTGGGATACATCCTTGGGCCCAACAGGCCTGATGCTGCCAAAAACTCCCCTTATGAATGCGGTTTTGAAGCGTTTGAAGACGCTCGGATGAAGTTTGACGTCCGGTACTACCTCGTTGCCATTCTCTTTATTTTGTTTGACTTGGAAACAGCGTTTCTGTTTCCATGGGCGGTAGCCCTCAAGGAGCTCGGTCTGTTCGGGTTCTTGCTCGGTGTCGAGTTCGTGGTCATTTTGACTATCGGATTCGTCTACATGTGGAAAAAAGGCGCATTGGACTGGGAGTAACGCAATGATTGAAGGCGTTTTGAAGGAAGGCTTCGTCGCGACGAGTTACGACTCTGTAGTGAACTGGGCAAAGACCGGTTCCATCTGGCCGATGACATTCGGATTGGCCTGTTGCGCTGTGGAAATGATGCACGCTGCGGCAGCGCGATATGACATCAGTCGCTTTGGTTCAGAAGTGTTTCGCGCAAGCCCTCGTCAGTCAGATCTGATGATTGTGGCAGGCACTCTGTGCAACAAAATGGCTCCTGCGCTGCGCAAAGTCTACGACCAGATGTCGGAGCCACGTTGGGTAATCAGCATGGGTTCGTGCGCCAATGGCGGTGGTTATTACCACTACAGCTATTCGGTGGTGCGGGGATGCGACCGCATCGTTCCGGTGGATGTCTATGTGCCAGGCTGCCCTCCGACCGCTGAAGCCTTGGTATACGGAATTTTGCAGCTGCAGCACAAAATCCGTCGCACCGAAACCATCGCACGGGCCTGAGAGATATGACTATTTATTCAGTGAGTCCTGAGGCAACACAGGCCGCAGTTCAAGCAGCTCTTGGTGATAAGGTAAAGCAAATTTCGATAGCGCTTGGCGAAGTCACTGTGCAAGTGGCCCCGGCAGACTATTTGGAAGCTGCACTGTCTCTCCGTGATGCGCCTAGTTGCCAGTTTGAGCAGTTGATTGACCTGTGTGGGGTTGACTACTCAGAGTACAAAGATGGCGCGTACGAAGGTGCTCGTTTCGCTGTCGTCTCGCATTTGCTCTCCATCAGTTTGAATCAGCGCTTGCGCTTGAAAGTGTGGGTCGCAAACGATGACATGCCGGTTGTTGCTTCGGTAAATTCAGTTTGGAATTCTGCGAATTGGTTTGAGCGCGAAGCTTTTGACTTGTTCGGTATTCTTTTTGAAGGCCATGATGACCTCCGCCGGATATTGACGGATTACGGCTTTATTGGTCACCCGTTCCGCAAGGACTTTCCGCTCAGTGGCCATGTCGAAATGCGCTACGACGCGGAACAAGCGCGTGTGGTGTACCAGCCTGTCACGATTGAGGCTCGGGAAATCACACCACGCATCATCCGTGAAGACAATTACGGAGGCCTGCAGTAAGCAGAACAAGCATGGCTGAAATTAAAAACTACACTTTGAACTTCGGCCCGCAGCATCCTGCGGCTCACGGAGTGTTGCGCCTCGTCTTGGAGTTGGACGGCGAAGTGATCCAACGCGCGGATCCGCACATTGGTTTGTTGCATCGTGCGACTGAAAAGTTGGCCGAAAGCAAAACTTATATCCAATCCCTGCCGTACATGGATCGTTTGGACTACGTGTCCATGATGTGTAATGAGCATGCATACTGCCTGGCCATCGAGAAGCTTTTGGGCATCGAGGTGCCGATTCGCGCGCAGTACATCCGGGTGATGTACTCGGAAATTACCCGACTGCTCAACCATCTGATGTGGCTGGGCTCGCATGGTAACGATTGCGGTAGCTCGACGATTCTGATTTACACCTTCCGCGAGCGGGAAGATCTCTTTGACATGTATGAGGCCGCCAGTGGCGCCCGCATGCATGCTGCGTACTTCCGCCCAGGTGGTGTCTACCGTGACTTGCCGGATACCATGCCCCAATTCAAGGCCAGCAAGGTCCGGAATGCCAAGGGGATCGAGGAACTGAACGCCAATCGCAAGGGTTCGTTGCTGGACTTTATCGACGACTTTGCACAGCGCTTTCCGGCTTGTTTGGAGGAGTACCACACTCTGCTGACCGAAAACCGAATTTGGAAGCAGCGTACGGTCAATATAGGAATTGTGTCGCCTGAGCGTGCGTTGAATATGGGTTTTTCAGGCCCTATGCTGCGTGGATCGGGCATCGGTTGGGATCTGCGCAAAAAGCAGCCGTATGATGCCTATGACAAAGTCGAGTTCGATATACCCGTCGGGAAGACTGGCGACGTCTATGACCGCTATCTCGTTCGCATGGAAGAGATGAAGCAGTCCAATCGCATCATCAAGCAGTGCGTGGACTGGCTCAAAGCCAATCCTGGTCCCGTGATTACGGACAACCACAAAGTGGCTCCCCCTTCCCGCGAAGCGATGAAGTCGAGCATGGAAGAGCTGATTCACCACTTCAAGTTGTTTACGGAAGGTTTCCGTGTACCTGAAGGTGAAGCTTATGCCGCAGTGGAGCATCCGAAGGGGGAGTTTGGTATTTACATCGTCAGTGATGGTGCCAACAAACCTTATCGTTTGAAAATTCGACCCCCAGGATTCGTGCATTTGGCCAGTTTGAACGAGATGGCAAAGGGTCACATGATTGCCGATGCTGTTTCCATTATTGGAACCATGGATATTGTTTTTGGAGAGATTGATCGATGATCTCCGCTGAAATGAAATCGCGTTTTGATCGCGAAGTTGCAAAGTACCCATCTGAGCAAAAGCAATCCGCAGTCATGGCTTGCTTGGCGATTGTTCAGCAAGAGCTGGGTTTCGTGAGCACCGACAGTGAAAAGGTGATTGCTGAGCATTTGTCCATGGCGCCCATGGCAGTGCATGAGGTCACGACGTTCTACAACATGTACAACCAGCGTTCGGTTGGCAAGTTCAAGTTGAATGTATGCACGAACCTGCCATGCCAGTTGCGTGACGGCCAAAAGGCCCTCCATCATTTGGAGTCCAAACTCGGAATCCATATGGGGGAAACCACTGCTGATGGCCTATTCACACTCCAACAGAGCGAGTGTTTGGGCGCTTGCGCCGACTCTCCGGTGATGTTGGTGAATGACCGCGCGATGTGCAGCTTCATGACGAACGACCGGCTTGATCAGTTGGTGGATGAACTGCGTGCCTCGGGAGGCCAAGCATGAGCGCCAACAGTATCCTCGCAAAATTCAGTGCTTCCGGCGCTGAAACTTGTTTCCACGATCGCCACATCGAGCCACAAATCTATGCAGGTTTGAATGGTTCTAACTGGAGCCTTCAAGACTACGTTTCTCGTGGCGGCTACCAAGCATTGCGCAAGATTTTGGGCAAAGACGGAGGCGAAGGACTGACCCAAGACCAAGTCATCGCCACGGTGAAAGAGTCGGGCCTTCGTGGTCGTGGGGGCGCAGGCTTCCCGACGGGGTTGAAGTGGAGTTTCATGCCACGTCAATTTCCAGGTCAGAAGTATTTGGTTTGCAATTCTGATGAGGGCGAGCCTGGCACTTGCAAAGATCGTGACATCTTGCAATTCAACCCGCACATAGTCATCGAAGGAATGGCTATCGCTGCCTATGCGATGGGCATCTCGGTTGGGTACAACTACATTCACGGCGAAATTTTTGCTTCGTACGATCGTTTTGAAGCTGCACTCGAAGAAGCACGCGCTGCTGGTTTCCTCGGCGACGGAATCATGGGCAGCAACTTTAACTTCCAATTACATGCTGCACACGGGTTTGGAGCGTACATCTGCGGTGAAGAAACCGCACTGCTGGAGTCCATAGAGGGCAAAAAAGGTCAGCCACGTTTCAAGCCGCCGTTTCCTGCAAGCTTTGGCCTCTACGGCAAACCGACCACAATCAACAACACAGAGACTTTCGCGGCTGTGCCTTGGATCATCCGCAACGGTGGTCAAGCCTATCTTGAGTGCGGCAAGCCTAACAATGGCGGCACCAAGATCTACTCTGTGAGCGGAGACGTAGAGCGTCCGGGCAACTACGAAGTTCCGATGGGCACACCTTTTGCAAAGCTGCTCGAGTTGGCGGGCGGTGTGCGCGCGGGCAGACAGTTGAAGGCAGTCATTCCAGGCGGATCTTCATCGCCCGTATTGCCGGCGTCCATCATCATGGAATGCACGATGGACTACGACTCGATTGCGAAAGCAGGATCGATGCTGGGGTCCGGTGCCGTGATCGTGATGGATGACAGCCGTTGTATGGTGAAAGCTCTGCAGCGCTTGAGCTATTTCTACATGCATGAATCCTGTGGTCAGTGCACCCCATGCCGCGAAGGCACGGGCTGGTTGTCCCGCATGGTGGATCGCATTGAGGGAGGACAAGGTCGTCCAAGCGATATGGATCTGTTGGACAACGTTGCCGAAAATATTCAAGGACGCACAATTTGCGCTCTGGGTGATGCGGCGGCCATGCCTGTGCGCGCCATGATTAAACACTTCCGGCACGAATTTGAGTACCACGTGGCGAACAAGACCTGCATGGTCCCTGCCTACGTTTGAGCGAGTCCACAAGATGATTGAAATCGAACTCGACGGCAAAAAAGTTGAAATTGCTGAAGGCAGCATGGTGATGCATGCTGCTGATAAGGCCGGCACCTATATTCCGCATTTTTGCTATCACAAGAAGCTGAGCATTGCAGCGAACTGCCGCATGTGCTTGGTGGATGTCGAAAAAATGCCCAAGCCGATGCCGGCCTGCGCGACACCGGTCACCAACGGCATGATCGTTCGGACCAAAAGCGAAAAAGCCATCAAAGCGCAGAAGTCCGTCATGGAGTTTCTGTTGATCAACCATCCTTTGGACTGCCCGATTTGCGACCAAGGTGGTGAATGCCAATTGCAAGATCTGGCAGTGGGTTACGGCGGTTCCTCTTCACGTTATGAGGAAGAGAAGCGCGTCGTGTTCCATAAGGACGTGGGCCCACTCGTTTCCATGGAAGAGATGAGCCGTTGCATCCACTGCACCCGCTGTGTCCGTTTCGGGCAAGAGGTTGCCGGCGTGATGGAACTTGGTATGTCGCATCGTGGTGAGCATGCTGAGATTGAGACTTTCATCGGCCAGAGCGTGGACTCTGAGTTGTCCGGCAACATGATTGATATTTGCCCGGTGGGTGCTCTCACGAGCAAGCCATTCCGGTACAGCGCTCGTACCTGGGAGCTGTCACGTCGTAAATCAGTGAGCCCTCACGACTCAACCGGTGCCAACTTGGTTGTTCAAGTCAAAAACAATCAAGTCATGCGCGTCGTTCCTTTGGAGAACGAAGCCGTGAACGAGTGCTGGATTGCCGATCGTGATCGCTTCTCCTATGAAGCGCTGAATGGTCCTGACCGCTTGACGTCCCCAATGATCAAGCAGGGCGGTGAGTGGAAAGCGGTGGATTGGCAAACTGCGCTTGAGTACGTTGCCAACGGGTTGAAGCAAATCAAATCTAATCACGGTGCAAACCGCATCGGAGCATTGCTGAGCCCTCACAGCACGCTGGAGGAAATGGCGCTCACCAAGACCCTTGTTCAGGGACTCGGATCCGGAAGCGTAGACTTCCGTCTTCGCCATGCAGATTTTTCCGGCACGCAAATGGTCCCTTATTTGGGAACGTCTATCGCGTCTTTGACTACTTTGCAGCGGGTGCTAGTTGTCGGCTCGAACCTGCGCAAAGACCACCCGCTTTTTGCACAGCGCATTCGCCAAGCTACCAAGGCTGGAGCACAAGTGCATGCCATCGTCGACTCCCAAGCGGATTGGGCGCTGCCTTTGTCTACAAGCCATGTCGTTGAATCTGCCATGTGGGTTCAAACCCTGGCCGATATTGCCGTTGCATTGGCTGAGATAAATGGTGTTGCTGCACCTGCGGCCGGTACCTCGACCGAAGCTGCGAAGTCAGTAGCCAAATCCCTGAGCACTGGTGAGCGAAAAGCCATCTTGCTCGGTAATGCGGCGGCCCACCATGCGAAGTCCTCCAGCTTGGTTGCTATTGCTTCCTGGATTGCTGCTCAAACAGGCGCCAATATCGGATACCTGACAGAGGCAGCCAACACTGTGGGTGGATATGCTGTGGGAGCGTTGCCAACAGGCAATGGTTTTCATGCAGGTCAGATGCTGACCGGCGCACTGAAAGCGGCGATCCTGGTGAATGTTGAACCTGAATTCGATACCGCTGTCGGAGCTGCGTCCAAGCAGGGCTTGATGGGGGCCGAAATGGTAGTGACCCTCAGTCCTTTCAAATGCAACCTGTCGTTTAGCGATGTGCTTCTGCCGATCGCGCCATTTACTGAAACGTCCGGTTCATTCGTGAACGCCGAGGGCCGTGTCCAAAGTTTCCATGCGGTGGTGAAGCCCTTGGGTGAAACTCGCCCCGCCTGGAAGGTACTTCGCGTACTGGGCAACCTCATGTCGGTTCAAGGCATGGAGTTTGATTCGAGTCAAGAGGTTTTGGCCTCTTTGGAATCGCTTGGTATCCAAGCAGGCAGCGTAGCCGCTGACCGTTTGGGCCTAAGCGTGAGTGGAGCTATTGACTTGACGCCGGCAGAAGTGCGTCCGGTTGTGGCCAGCATCTATCAATTGGATGGCTTGGTACGTCGCTCGAGTTCCTTGCAGTTAACAGCGGATGCGCGTGCCGCACATGAGGTGGCAGCATGATTGACACTATTTACAGCGCAGGCCTTGGTTTGTTCAGTGTGCCTGTATGGGCATCCGTGTTGTGGCCGGTCATTTGGACGCTCTTGAAAATTGTCATTGTGGTCCTCCCTCTCATGGGCGCTGTGGCCTATCTCACTCTTTGGGAGCGGAAGTTCCTGGGTTGGATGCAAGTGCGAGTGGGGCCTAACCGTGTAGGACCATGGGGTCTTTTGCAACCAATCGCCGATGCGTTGAAGCTATTGACCAAAGAAATTTTGGTCCCTACAGCTGCGAACAGAGGTTTGTTCTTTGTGGGCCCGATTTTGACCATCATGCCGGCCATGGCAGCTTGGGCAGTCATTCCTTTCGGGCCTGATGTGGCGCTGGCCAACATCAATGCGGGATTGCTGTTTGTTATGGCTATTACCTCCATGGAGGTTTATGGCGTCGTGATCGCGGGCTGGGCTTCGAACTCCAAATATGCGTTCTTAGGAGCCCTCCGCGCGTCCGCACAAATGGTGAGCTACGAAATTGCCATGGGCTTTTGCCTTGTGATCGTGCTCATGGTGTCTTCCAGCATGAATCTTTCAGACATTGTGGCGGGACAGGCGACTGGTCAGTTCGCAGCCTCGGGCTTGAATTTCTTGTCTTGGAACTGGTTGCCACTCCTCCCAATTTTTGCGGTCTACATCATTTCCGGTCTCGCTGAAACCAATCGCCACCCTTTTGACGTCGTTGAAGGCGAAGCCGAGATCGTTGCCGGTCACATGGTCGAGTATTCCGGCATGTCATACGCGATGTTCTACCTGGCTGAATACGCCAATATGTGGCTTATTTCTATTCTTGCAGCCCTTATGTTTCTGGGCGGCTGGTTGTCCCCCTTTGACCACGCGTTGGTAAATTGGATACCTGGCTGGATCTGGTTGGGACTCAAGACTTTCGCGATTGTCAGCTTGTTCATTTGGGTACGTGCTACCTTCCCCCGTTTTCGTTATGACCAGATCATGCGCTTGGGTTGGAAGGTATTCATTCCCGTAACGTTGGTTTGGTTATTGGTGGTCGGTTTGTGGATGCAAACGCCTCTGAACATTTGGAAGTGAGGGGCATAGTAATGTCTACACAAACTACGGCTCGCCCGGCTTCGGCCTTTTCCATCAAGGATTTTCTCTACAGCTTTTTGCTGGTGGAGTTATTCAAGGGAATGGCTTTGACAGGCCGTTACTTGTTTCGTAAGAAAGTTACTGTTCAATTTCCTGAGGAGAAGACGCCTCTTTCACCGCGTTTCCGTGGTCTGCATGCGTTGCGGCGCTATGAAAATGGGGAAGAACGTTGCATTGCCTGCAAATTGTGCGAAGCGGTGTGTCCTGCGATGGCGATCACTATCGAATCCGATGTCCGGGACGATGGTTCCCGCAAGACGACACGTTACGACATCGACCTGACCAAATGCATTTTTTGCGGCTTCTGTGAAGAAAGCTGCCCCGTTGACTCCATCGTTGAAACACACATTTTGGAGTACCACGGCGAAAAGCGCGGCGACCTGTACTTCACCAAGGAAATGCTCCTGGCGGTGGGAGATCGCTACGAAACCGAGATTGCCGCAAACAAGCAGGCAGATGCGAAGTACCGATGAATAGCCGCAAGAAAGCCCTTGAATCATGAATGTTACGACCGGACTTTTTTACGTCTTCGCTGCGGTGCTCTTGTTCGCAGCGTTTCGAGTGATCACTGCACGCAATCCAGTGCACGCGGCGCTGTATTTGGTGTTGACGTTCTTTCAGGCAGCGATGATTTGGATGCTGTTAAAAGCTGAATTCCTGTCTATCACACTAGTGTTGGTGTATGTCGGCGCTGTCATGGTGTTGTTCCTTTTCGTTGTGATGATGATGGACATCAACGTGGAGAACCTGCGTGTTGGTTTTTGGAAGCATTTCCCGCTTGCAGCCGTTGTGGGCGTTGTGATTGCTTTGGAAATGGCCGCTGTGTTGATGGGCGGGTTCCGGGTAGTGGATGACCCAGCCGCCTTGGCAGCTGCTACTGCAGCTGAGCCAAGTAACGCAAAGGCTTTGGGTAAGTTGCTTTTCACCCAATACATTGTTCAGCTTGAAGTAGCTGCCGCCATACTCCTGGTCGCCATGATTGCGGCAATCGCACTGACCTTGCGCGCACGCAAGGACAGCAAATATGTCTCTCCAGGTGAGCAGGTACGTGTCAAGCCGGTAGATCGCATGACAGTACTTAAGATGGACGCTACGAAGTCTGCGCCAGTGGTTGAGACAGTTGATACGGAGCAAAAAGCATGACTTTGACCCTGGGACACTTCCTATCACTCGGAGCGATGTTGTTCGCACTCTCGGTAGTCGGAATATTTCTTAACCGTCGCAACCTGATTGTTTTGTTGATGGCGATTGAGCTTATGTTGCTGGCAGTGAATACAAATTTCGTGGCCTTTTCCCACTATTTGAATGACATGCACGGCCAAATTTTTGTTTTCTTTATCCTGACCGTGGCCGCTGCTGAAGCTGCTATCGGACTCGCGATTCTGGTTTTGCTGTTCCGCAATAAATCCAGTATCAGCGTGGATGAGCTCAATACTTTGAAGGGTTAATCTAATGAGCCAGACCCTTTCTGCGTCGACTTTGCTAGCCGTACCTTTAGCGCCACTTGCCGGTGCTTTGTTGGCAGGTGTATTTGGTACGAAATTTGGTGGCAATTGGTTTGGTCGCAAGCTTAGCCACAGTCTCACTATTCTCGGCGTCTTTATTTCCTTCGTTTTATCTGCGATGACATTGATGTCGGTCGTGAATGACGGAGCACGATTCAACGAAACCATTTATACCTGGATGGTCGTTGGTGGTTTGAAAATGGAAGTTGGCTTCCTGGTGGACTCCTTGACCGCCATGATGATGTGTGTGGTTACCTTCGTCTCTCTCATGGTTCACCTGTACACGGTGGGTTACATGGAAGAGGACGAGGGTTACAACCGTTTCTTTGCTTACATATCCTTGTTTACTTTCTCGATGCTGATGCTCGTGATGAGTAACAACTTGCTCCAGCTGTTCTTTGGCTGGGAGGCGGTGGGCTTGGTGTCTTACCTGTTGATCGGGTTTTGGTTCAATAAGCCGACGGCAATTTTTGCCAACATGAAGGCATTTTTGGTCAACCGGGTCGGCGACTTCGGCTTCATTCTGGGTATTGGTCTCATCGGCGCTTACACCGGTAGCTTGAATTACACCGAAATTTTTGCGAAAACCAATGATCTTTCAGCCTTGGTCTTCCCCGGTACTGACTGGATGTTGGTCACAGTAATTTGCATCTGTTTGTTCATCGGCGCCATGGGCAAGTCCGCGCAATTCCCTTTGCACGTTTGGTTGCCCGACTCTATGGAAGGCCCAACGCCCATCTCCGCGTTGATTCATGCTGCCACGATGGTGACTGCAGGTATCTTCATGGTCTCGCGTATGTCTCCATTGTTTGAGCTGAGTGACACAGCTTTGAATTTGATTCTCGTGGTGGGTTCGATTACTGCGCTGTTCATGGGCTTTTTGGGCATCATTCAGAATGACATCAAGCGAGTTGTCGCTTATTCGACTCTGTCTCAGCTCGGCTATATGACGGTCGCTTTGGGCGTGTCTGCTTATTCAGTAGCAGTCTTCCATTTGATGACCCACGCATTCTTCAAGGCACTGTTGTTCCTTGGTGCGGGCTCGGTCATCATGGGGGTCCATCACAACCAGGACCTTCGTTGGATGGGCGGTTTGCGCAAGTACATGCCCATTACCTGGATTACTTCGCTACTTGGTTCGTTGGCCCTGATCGGCACTCCCTTGTTTTCTGGCTTTTACTCGAAGGACAGCATCATCGAGGCGGTTCACGCCAGTAACCTGCCTGCGTCCGGCTTTGCCAATTTCGCGGTGCTTGCAGGGGTGTTCGTGACGGCCTTCTACTCTTTCCGTATGTACTTCTTGGTATTTCACGGAAAAGAGCGCTTTGACCAAAACCCTGATGCCCACCATGACGACCACCACCATGATGCGGTTCCCCATGAGTCCCCGTGGGTGGTCTGGGTGCCATTGGTTTTGTTGGCGATCCCTTCAGTACTGATTGGATATTTCACCATCGGGCCTATGCTCCACGGTGACTTCTTCAAGGATGTCATCTACGTCAATCACACCTTGCACCCAGCGATGGAAGAGATTTCTTCCAAGTTCCACGGTGCCGTTGCAATGGCGTCGCATTCATTGTCGACTTTGCCTTTGTGGCTCGCGGTGGCAGGTGTGGTGTCGTCCTATGTGTTCTACATGATGTTCCCGGCGATACCCGCTGCCATCAAGCGCGTTGCCCAGCCTATCTACACCTTGCTCGAAAACAAGTATTACTTGGATTGGTTCAACGAGAACGTCTTGGCACGTGGTGCGCGACTCTTGGGAACTGGTTTATGGAAGGTCGGCGACCAAGCCATCATTGATGGTGCTGTGGTCAACGGTTCCTGGAAGCTGGTGGGCTTACTCTCTGGATTTGTGCGCAAAGCACAGTCGGGCTATCTCTACCACTACGCATTGGTCATGATCCTCGGGATTTTTGTGCTGATGACTTATTTCGTTTGGCTCAAGTAGGAGAAAAATAATATGGGTTTGTTGAGCCTTTCTATCTGGGTGCCCATCGCTTTCGGCGTTGTTCTTCTTGCATTCGGACGAGACGAGCAGGCGACTGCAGTGCGGTGGGTTGCACTGATTGGTGCACTGTGCAGTTTTTTGTTGACGCTTCCTCTGTACAGCCAGTTTGACAACACGACTGCTGCCATGCAGTTCGTTGAGAACCTCCCCTGGATCGAGCGTTTTAACGTCAATTACCACCTCGGTTTGGACGGAATTTCTTTCTGGTTCGTGCCATTGACCGCGTTTATCACGGTGATCGTGGTGATTGCCGGTTGGGAAGTGATTACTGAGCGGGTCAATCAGTACATGGGTGCGTTCTTGATCCTGAGTGGCCTCATGATCGGCGTGTTCTCCGCATTGGACGGCATGCTGTTCTATGTGTTCTTCGAGGCAACTTTGATCCCGATGTATCTCATCATCGGCATCTGGGGCGGACCGAACAAGATCTACGCCGCATTCAAGTTTTTCTTGTACACCCTGCTCGGTTCGCTACTGATGCTGGTTGCGTTGATCTATCTCTACACCCAATCCGGCGGTAGTTTCGACTTGGCCAAATGGCATGCGCTGCCCTTGGGTGAAACAGCGCAGACTTTGCTGTTCTTTGCGTTCTTTGCGGCCTTTGCTGTGAAGGTGCCTATGTGGCCTGTGCACACATGGCTTCCTGATGTGCACGTCGAAGCGCCTACTGGTGGTTCTGCTGTGTTGGCGGCCATCATGTTGAAGTTGGGTGCCTACGGTTTCCTGCGCTTTTCCATGCCCATTGCCCCAGATGCTGCGCACACATGGGGTAGCTTGATGGTGGGTCTGTCCTTGGTGGCTGTGGTCTATGTGGGCTTGGTCGCTATGGTTCAGCAGGACATGAAAAAGCTGGTGGCTTACTCGTCCGTTGCCCACATGGGGTTCGTAACCTTGGGTTTCTTCATCTTCAACGATTTGGGTGTGTCGGGTGGCTTGGTCCAAATGATTGCTCACGGCTTCGTTTCTGGCGCCATGTTCTTGTCGATTGGAGTTTTGTACGACCGGGTCCACTCGCGTGAGATCTCTAGTTATGGCGGTGTGGTCAACACCATGCCGAAATTTGCGGCGTTCGGTTTGTTTTTCGCGATGGCTAACTGTGGTCTTCCGGGAACCGCCGGATTCGTCGGCGAATGGATGGTTATCTTGGGTGCCGTGAAGTTCAACTTCTGGGTCGGCTTCGCATCCGCAAGCGCTCTGATTTTTGGCGCAGCCTACACTTTGTGGATGTTCAAGCGCGTCTACTTGGGCCCTGTGGTCAATGATGATGTCAAGGGATTGACTGATATCAATGCGCGTGAGTTTTTGATGCTTGCTCTGTTGGCGATTGCGGTCCTGGCCATGGGCTTGTATCCCAAGCCGTTTACCGACGTGATGGATGTCTCCGTTGCTGAGCTGCTGAAGCACGTCGCTATTTCCAAGTTGAACTGATCAAACTGAATTGAGAGAAGAATGATGATTGACACAATCAGTTGGATCACGGTCTATCCAGAAATTATCTTGTTGGTGATGGCCTGTGCCATTCTGTTGATCGACCTCGGCGTCAAAAGCCCGCTCAGGGGCCTGACCTACGGACTGACAATGCTGGCACTGGGTGTTGTCGCCGCTGCGCAGGCGCATTTGGCGTTGGCGGGTCAAACCTACTACGGCTTTGGCAACATGGTTGTCAGCGATGCTATGGGCAATTGGCTCAAGTGCTTCGCGGCTATTGCCGTCATGGTTTCTCTGGTTTACGCGCGCCCCTATGCTGCCCATCGTGACATGCTCCGCGGTGGAGAGTTGTTCACTTTGAATATGCTGGCTTTGCTGGGCATGTTTGTCATGATTTCGTCCAACAATTTGCTGCTGACGTACATGGGGCTTGAGCTGTTGACCTTGTCCAGTTACGCCTTGGTTGCATTGCGCCGCGATAACGTAGCAGCGACGGAGGCCGCAATGAAGTACTTTGTGCTGGGTGCGATGGCTTCGGGCTTCTTGCTTTACGGAATGTCCATGTTGTACGGTGCGACTGGAACCTTGGACATCACCCAGTTGTTTAAGTCCATCTCGAGCGGTCAAGTGCGTCCTGACGTTTTGGTGTTCGGCTTGGTGTTCATTGTTGCGGGCTTGGCCTTTAAGTTGGGCGTCGTGCCTTTCCACATGTGGATTCCAGATGTGTATCAGGGCGCGCCCACTGCTGTGACCTTGATGATTGGTGGTGCTCCCAAGCTGGCAGCTTTTGCGATTTGTATCCGTTTGTTGGTGGAGGGTCTGCGTCCTCTGGCAAGTGATTGGCAGCAAATGTTGATGGTGTTGTCGGTGGGCTCATTGCTGATCGGGAACTTGGCGGCTATTGCCCAGACCAATTTGAAGCGCATGCTGGCTTTCTCGACGATTTCCCAGATGGGTTTCGTGTTGTTGGGACTGATGTCGGGGGTGGTGCAGGGCGATGCTGTGACTTTTGCGGCCAATGCCTACAGCTCCGCCATGTTTTACGTGGTGACATACGTGCTGACCACGCTTGCCACGTTTGGCGTCATCTTGCTCTTGTCTTGCGAAGGTTTCGAAAGCGAAGAGATCTCCGATTTTGCCGGCTTGAACCAACGCAGCCCTTTGTACGCGGCGGTGATGGCTATCTGTGCGTTCTCGTTGGCTGGTATTCCGCCAATGGTCGGTTTCTACGCCAAGTTGTCAGTATTGCAGGCTTTGGTGGTCTCTGGCGAGCCTATCTATCTCGGCATGGCAGTGTTCGCTGTGCTGATGTCGCTGATTGGTGCCTTCTATTACCTCCGTTTGGTCAAGGTGATGTATTTCGACGAGCCAATTACGGCAACAACCGTCAATGCACCGGCTGACGTCCGGGTGGTACTGTCTATCAACGGCGCTTTGGTGCTGATACTGGGCTTGGCGCCTGGTGGTCTGATGGCCTTGTGTGCTGCCTCCGTTCGCCAGATGCTGGGGATGTAAGAAGCGTCTACACGAATTCCGAGGCCTCGCTGAATGGATAGTTCTTCCAGTGTGTTCGTGTTGTTGCTGACTGCGGTTGCATTCGCAAATGCTCCTTTTCTCACCCGGCGAGTTTTCGGGTTCTTCGGAACCGAAGAAAAGTCGCTTGGGGCCCGCTTAGGGGAACTCGTGGTGGCTTACTTTCTCGTAGGTGGCATAGGGTTGTTGCTGGAGCAGACAGCAGGTCAAATCTTCCCGCAAGGCTGGGAGTTTTACGCCATCACCGGTACCCTCTTTGTCACCCTGGCTTTTCCAGGGTTTGTGTGTCGGTATCTCCTGAAACGCCATGATTAGTTCCCGGGAGGATGCACACCTCCGCGAGGAATTAGTTTCTAGTGGAGAAGTTCTTCAGGGTAGCTTTCTCAAAGTCTTGCGGGATTCAGTAGTTTTACCTGACGGTAAGGCTGCCACGAGAGAATACGTTGTACACCCTGGCGCTGTGATGGTCATTCCTTTACTGGAGGAGGCTGACGCACCAACACGGGTCGTACTAGAGCGTCAATATCGTTATCCGGTTCAGCAGGTGATGATCGAATTTCCTGCAGGAAAGTTGGATTCGGGTGAGACCACTTTGGAGTGTGCTCAGCGCGAGTTGTTTGAAGAGACCGGTTACCGCGCTGGCCAGTGGGCCAAAGCGGGCGTGATCCACCCGGTGATTGCCTACTCCACCGAGTTTATTGAGGTCTGGTTCGCCCGCGATCTGATCCCCGGCCCGAGACATTTGGACTCCGGTGAACTCCTCGATGTATTTGATGCGCCTGCGGCGGACTTGATCACTGCATGCCTCGAAGGGCAAGTTACAGACGCCAAGACAGTTGCTGCTGCACTTTGGTTACAGCATTACATAACAGGGACTTGGTCGCCCGCCTGGCACTCCGCCGTCTGAGGCTGGCCCATAGCTTTCTAGGTATGAAGGTACTCGATTTGTCTTGCCTGTCCGGCCATGTCTTTGAAGGCTGGTTTGGTTCTGAAGATGACTTTTCAACCCAGTTGTCGCATGGCTTGGTGCAATGCCCTGTATGTGGTTCTTCCAGCGTCCATAAAAAGCTGAGTGCGCCACGTCTCAACCTGTCACGTGCCAAAGCACTGGATGACAGTAACTCTGTTGCTCCGCGATCCCCTGCGATGGGCGTATCTCCCGGCGCATCAATGACTGCCCCTTTGCCCGCAAACATGCAGGCGGAATTGCAGAGCGCACTCGCAAAAGTAGTTCAACAAGTGTTGGCCAGTACGGATGACGTCGGTGACCGTTTTGCAGAGGAAGCTAGGCGCATTCACTATGGCGAGACAGAGGAACGTGCGATCCGCGGTCAAGCGACTGTCGATGAGGCCAAGGAGCTGGTGGAGGAGGGGATAGAGCTTATGGCCATCCCCATTCCCGAGCATTTGAAGAATCCCCTGCAGTAGAAACTGCAGAGGTTCCACACTACCCTGCTTATGGGTAAAGGCCGCGCAATTCGCGTGCGTGCAAAATCCGCTTGCAAGCAACGATAAATGTTGCGGTGCGCAGGCTCACCCGGTGCTCGGCGGCCACTTCCCAGACTGCTGCGAACGCGTCTTTCATGATGCGCACCAGCCGTGCGTTGATTTCGTCCTCGCTCCAGAAGAAGCTGGAGAAATCCTGTACCCATTCAAAGTAGCTCACCGTCACGCCACCCGCGTTGGCAATCACGTCAGGAACCACCAGGATGTTGCGGCTCTGCAAAATGTCATCCGCCGCCGGTGTCGTGGGGCCGTTCGCACCTTCAATGATGAGTTTTGCTTGGATGCGATGGGCATTGGCGGCGGTGATCTGCTGCTCTAGCGCTGCAGGAATCAAAATGTCGCAAGGCACATCCCAGAAAGCATTGGCATCGATGGTTTCTGCGCCCGGAAAACCGGCGACGCTACCTTGGCGGCCAACATGGGCTAGCAACGCATTAGCGTCGAGTCCGGACTCCTGGTAAATCGTGCCACCATGGTCTTGCACCGCCACAATGCGGGCGCCGGCTTGGGCAAACAACTTGGCAGCAATACCGCCCACATTGCCAAAGCCTTGCACAGCCAGACGTGCCTTGCTGATGTCGAGTCCGAGGTGCTGCGCGGCCTCAACGCCCACGGTGTAGACACCACGGCCGGTTGCCTCGCGGCGACCCAATGAACCACCCAAGTCAATGGGCTTGCCTGTGACTACACCGGTAGCGGTAGCACCTTCGTTCATGGAGTAGGTATCCATCATCCACGCCATGATCTGCTCGTTGGTATTGACGTCAGGTGCGGGAATATCTTTGGAGGGGCCGATGATGATGCCAATCTCGCTGGTGTAGCGGCGCGTCAACCGCTCCAACTCACCCATGGACAGCGTCTTGGGGTCTACGCGGATGCCGCCTTTTGCGCCACCGTAGGGCACGTTCACCGCTGCGTTTTTTACCGACATCCACGCGGACAAGGCCATCACTTCTGACAGGGTCACGTCCTGGTGAAAGCGCACACCGCCTTTACCCGGACCGCGGGACGTATTGTGCTGAACCCGGTAGCCTTCAAAGTGGGCTACGGTACCGTTGTCCAGTTGAATTGGCACATCGACGATCAGAGCGCGCTTGGGGCGCTTGAGTGTTTCAGCCCAGCGCGCCAAATGGCCGAGGTACGGTGTCACACGATCCACTTGCTGAAGGTAAATGCCCCACGGACCGAGATGGTCGGCCTGCAGGTAAGACGGCAGCGCATGGGTAACGGCTGCGTTGTGGGCGTTAGGCGTCTGTTGAACGCCGGATTGCTGCGACATGAATGCTCCTTGTAGTTGTCGTCAAGGCTCGCAATGTAGGCTGCCCTTACCGACCTGTCCAAGGCCACTTGATATGCTAACTATGCAAAAAATTAATAGTTGATCAGGCCGTCAAATCCACGATCCGGCCCGTCGGTTGCCCGAGCGTGTTGACGAAAGGTCGTGCATTCAAGCTGGCGCGCAGGGCATTGCCACTGGCCGCAAATTTGGCGGAAGTCGCGCTGTACATGCGCAGAAGAAAGTCCTGCGTGGCGGGCGCTACTGAAGATGTCGAAGCCCGGAGTTGGCTAATGTAAGTGGTATCTTCGAGAGTATTGCGCGCAGTTAATGTCTGCACTGCATTCTTCTTGGACTGGACTTCTTGCTCGGCCCGGTCGGTCTGCTGTTGTAGCGACTCGACTTTGTTTTCTGCGTTTTCGGCTTCGCGTTTGGCCTGTTCCAAGCGGGCGCGACTCAGGGTCGACTGGATCGACGGCGTTGCGCTGTTGGTTGCACTGATGGCCATCGGGCTTGCCTGTGAACGCTCAGGCACTCACGTTGAGGCGGGTGCCGATGGTTTGGCCTTGCCCGTTTACGACCGGTTTCTTCTCGGCTTCCTGCGCCTTGAGGGGCTTCAGTTCGGTCGCGGCAGCCTGCCTGACGGCTTCGCGCTGGATGTTTTCAGCCCGTTTGGACGCTTGTGTCTGCTCGGGTTGCTGTACCTTGGTGCGAGTAACTTCCATAGCGGCCTCCGGTGGTGAAGCCTTGATTTTAGGGAGTTACCGCCTCTTTATCAAACGATAGCTACCCTCGAAAATCGGCTAAGCAATCAGCGGGGGCTGTGTGGGCTCACGCGTTGAACTGCAAGGCGGCCAGACCCGCATAGACGCCGCCCTTGGCCACCAGCTCCGCATGGGTCCCTTGCTCGACCAATTCGCCGTGGTCGAGCACCACGATCAAATCTGCTTTTTGGACGGTCGCTAACCGGTGGGCAATCACCAATGTGGTGCGGTCGCGCATCGCGGACTCCAGGGCCGCTTGCACCATGCGTTCACTCTCGGCATCCAGCGCACTGGTGGCCTCGTCCAGCAAAAGCAGAGGCGGGTTTTTGAGCATGGCGCGAGCAATGGCAATCCGTTGGCGTTGTCCGCCAGACAAGCGCACTCCTCGCTCGCCGAGGAAGGTGTCATAACCCTCCGGCAGCGCTTCGATAAATTCATGGGCGAAGGCCGCATGGGCTGCGGCTTTGACCTCCGCATCGGTCGCGCCGGGTTTGCCGTATCGGATGTTTTCGATAGCGCTGCTCGAGAAAATCACCGCATCCTGCGGCACGATGCCTACGCGCTGTCGCAGCGCATCAAGTGACAGCTGCCGTGTTTCTGAACCGTCCAGCACAATGCTTCCGCGCTGCGGATCGTAGTAGCGCAGCAGCAGCTGAAACACGGTGCTCTTACCGGCTCCGCTGGGCCCGACAATCGCGACCGTTTGCCCGGGCAGCACGTTCAAGTGGAAGTTTTTCAGGGCTTGCTGCTGAGGGCGTGACGGGTAATGAAAGTTGACTGCTTCAAATTGAATAGCACTCCCCGCAATAGGCATGGGCGCAATCACTGGTTTAGCCGGTGAAGTAATGGGCGACTGGGTGCCCAGCAACTCCATCAAACGCTCGGTGGCGCCGGCGGCCCGCAGTAGATCCCCATACACCTCACCCAACACCGCAAATGCGCTGGCCAAAATGATCACATACACCACGGTCTGACCCAAGTGCCCGGCGGTAATGCGCCCCTCGGCCACGGCTTGGGTGCCTTGGTACAAGCCCCACAACAAAGCCGCACTGGTGGCAATGATGATGAAGGCCACCAGACCCGAGCGCATCAGGCTGCGTTTGGCGGCCGTTGCAAAGGCGTTGTCGGTCGAGCTAATGAAACGCTGGGTCTCCCGGTCTTCGGCGGTGTAGCTTTGCACCACCGGAATTGCATTGAGCACCTCCGCTGCGATGGCGCTGGAGTCCGCCACCCGGTCCTGCGAGGCGCGTGAAAGCTTGCGTACCCGCCGACCGAACCACAAACTGGGTAAAACAATCAGCACCAAAACAGCCAGCACCTGCAACATGACGACAGGGTTGGTCCACACCAGCACAGCCAACGCGCCCACCCCCATGACCGCGTTGCGCAAGCCCATGGACAGCGAAGAGCCCACTACGGTTTGCACCAGTGTGGTGTCAGCCGATAGGCGCGAGAGGACTTCGCCGGTCTGGGTGGTTTCAAAAAACTCCGGGCTCTGCCGAAGCACATGGCTGTACACCGCATTGCGCAGATCGGCGGTGACCCGTTCACCCAGCCAGCTCACCATGTAAAAGCGCGCGGCAGAAAACAGCCCCAAGGCCACAGCCACCGCAAAAAGGGCTGCAAAGTGATTGCGCAGCGCCAACACCTGGGCGCCTTTGTCTGCTTGCACCAGGCCTCCGTCGATCAAGCTGCGCAACGCCACCGGAAAGGCCAAGGTCGCCACCGCTGCCAGCACCAGAAACACCAGCGCCATGGCAATCCGCCCGTGATACGGCCTCAAGAACGGCAGCAAGCCACTCAAAGACTTGGGGTTGGTCGATTTGGGGCGTTCAGAGGTACTCATGGGCGATCAGGTAAGGGTGATGGGCCGGGCTGCAAGGCGATCCGCAGGATTAAAGCGTGTGCCGGTGAGCCGCTGAGTATTGCGCAATCTGCCGGAGAGACGCCTGAGCGGGACTTTGCGGTTTGTTTCATTTTGTTGCACATCAGTCGATGTAAGCTCATGAAAAAAATAGGAGGAACCATGGAGACTCGAAAAATGCATATCCAAGGCATGGAGGTACAGGTGGAGGGGAGCGGGCCGCGCACGGTCCTGATGTTGCATGGATGGCCAGACACCCTGGCCGTGTGGGACGGCACCGTTCGCGCCCTGCACAACAATTACCGGTGTGTGCGGTTGACGCTCCCCGGCTTCGGTGACGTCCAGGGGCGGCCCCCGGTGGTGCCCAAGCTGGATGATGTGGTGGATGCCCTGGTCGCGGTGATTCAAACCGTGAGCCCCGGCGCACCGGTCACCTTGATGCTCCATGACTGGGGTTGCATTTTTGGGTACGAGCTGGCGATGCGACACCCCCAGCGGGTGGAGGCCGTAGTCGCCATCGACATTGGGGACCACAATGCGCGGGCGTATGTCCAGTCCTTGTCGCTGAAACAGAAATTGGCGGTGGCGGCCTACCAGCTCTGGCTGGCCAAAGCCTGGATGGTGGGGCGCTACTTGCACCCCGGCCTGGGCAACCGGATGACGCGCTGGATGGCAGGCCTGATGCGCTGCCCCGTGCCGGCCCCACAGCTCAGCTGGACCATGAACTTTCCCTATGTGATGCAGTGGTTCGGCATGCGGGGGGGGCTCCGCACCCGCCCGGTGAAGCTGACCTGTCCGGTGCTGTATGTGTTCGGGGAGCGCAAACCCTTTATGTTCCATTCTCCGCGCTGGCTGCACACCCTGCGCGCCTCAGAGGATGGTGCGGCCCACGCGCTGCGCTGTGGGCATTGGGTGATGCTCGAACAACCGGAGGCCTTTCACGCCTTGGTGCTGCGATGGCTGGCCGGCCGCGAGCGGCGCAAGAGCCACCGCTCTGCCCACGAATTGCAGGTTTCAAGAGCCAAATAGGGCGGTAGTGCAGGCAAATATTGCGCTGGTTGCTACTATTTTTGCAGCAAAAATCTCTAGATTTTGAGCGGGCTGGCGTAGCCGGTCATCTCCAGATAGCCGCGGCCCACCAGTTCTGCGCTGGTGTTCCACACTTCACACAGGCCTTCCCAGTAGATCGCGCCGGTCGAGCTGCGACTGTCGAGCTCCTGGTCGTCCAGCAGGGCTTTGACCGTAAAGCTGCCGGCTGGTGTGCGCACAAGCCACTCCACGGGGTAGCTTGCGCGGCTGGCCGGGCTGGTCCATCGGCGCTGCGGGGTGAATGCAAGCTCGCCTTGTGCAAACACCTGGCGCACGCCTTGGCCACTGCGGTAGGAGCCGCCGTCCCACAGGGCCGTGTCTTGGGCCGTCCGCAGGCGAAAGGCGGTTAGCGCAGCCCCATCCAGCATGTTGATACCGATCCAGTCCCAGCCTACGGCGTTGGGGTGCAGCACCTCCTGGCTCCATTCGTGGTCCAGCCAAGCGGTGCTGCCGCTTGCCAAGGGGTACTTCTGATCCTTGAGCGTCACGTTGCCACGCACCTGCAGCTGGGGCACGCTGTAGTAGTAGCTGGCCTGCTGCGCCTGCGGGCCTTTGCGGGACAGGCCATCCACCCCCTGCAGCAGCAACGGCTGGCTGGCCTGCAACTCCAAGTCCAGCACAAAGTCAGTCGCAAGGACACGCGCCTGCAAATGCGGCCCCGACCGCTGCAAAAACCAGTCGCGAATCACTACCGCCGTGTCTTCGGTGCTGGCATGGGCCACATCGGCAGGGTTACTGCCTGCGGGCTCGCCCGACCAGCGGGCAATCCGCTGGTCATGCCAGAGCTTGCGGCCCTGCACATCGGTGACGGCTGCATGGGCAAAGAGCAGGTGGCGCGCTGCCAGGCGGGATTGCATGCCCTGTGTGGCCTCCACCCGGCTGCGAAAAAAAGTCACTTGAAAGCCCAGCAAGCGGGAGGCCTCACCCCGGTCGCCCGGCACCTGCGCATACCCAGTCACATACCACCACTCGGTTTTGAACGCGTTGTGCGAGCCCGCATCGCGCGGAAAGCGCAGGGTCGCCGGTGGCAATGCTCGTGCACCCAGCGGCAGGGATGCCAGCATCGGCGCCAGCAACAGTTGCCGCCTGAGATGGCTGAAGCGGCCGGGCGCTGAGAGGGGAATACGGTTCGGGACGGACATGCGGTGGGGGAGGGTAAGGTTTAGCGTGCAAGGGCTTGCGAGGCGGTGTCGGGCTCTTCGCCTGTGGCTTGCCGGGTGATGGCGGCCTGGGCTAACAGCCAATCGCAAAAAGCCTGGATCTCTGGCCGGCTGCTATTGCGGGCACCCACCAGCAGCCAATACACCATGGGGGTGTCAATGCGCCCGCCGGGCAACACTTCCACCAGATCGCCGCTGGCCAGGCTGTCGGCCACCAGCGGCATGCGGGCCAGCGCAATACCCTGGCCGGTGAGTGCGGCCTGGGCAATTTGGTGGGCGTAGTTAAAGTACATCCAGCGCTTGGGTTCGAGTCTCGGTTGTTGGTTCAACTCCAACCACCGCCGCCAGGTCAGCCACTCTATGTGCTGCACCCGATGGGTGTCGCTGGCTTCCAGCAAAGCGAATCGGGCCAGGTCGGCGGGCTTGCGCAGGGGCGCGCCACTCTTAAGCAGCCAGGGGCTTGCCACGGGCGTGAGTTGTTCGCCGAACAGGCGCACCGCATCGGCCCGCACACTGCCGGGCTGGGTGTAGCGGATGGCCAGGTCCACATCGCTGGTGTCGAGGTCGACCGGGTTGTCGGTAGCGTCAATCCGGATATCGATATCGGGGTACTCGGCCTGAAAGGCCTCCAGCCGCGGAATCAGCCACATCGAGGCAAACGAAGCCCAGGTCGAAATCGCCACACTTTTGCGCCCCGCCGTGCGGCGGATCTGGCGCACCGCCGCATCAATCCGCTCCAGCGAGGGCATGGCCGCACGCAGCAGTTGCCCTCCAGCGCCGGTGAGCTCGACTGCACGGGTGTGCCGTAAAAACAAGGGCACGCCGACTTCCTCTTCGAGTGATTGAATCTGCCGGCTGACGGCGCTCTGGGTCAATGCCAGCTCCTCGGCAGCCGCCCGGAAATTGAGGTGCCGCGCCACCGCCTCCAAGGCACGCAAATGACCCATGGAGATTGGGCGGGTGCGCAGGCGTATTTCGGTATTTGGGGCGATGGCATCAGACATGGAGCGGCCTCATGGCAGGAGTGATTCATGCGGTATCGGAATGAATAGCATAGCCCGAAATCATTGGACGGTACAGCAGGCCGGGCGGATCATTCAAGTGCCTGTTCACCACCCAAAGGAGTTTTTTATGCCATCCCGCGAGTCCCTGTCTTCATCGCCCGCCCTGCAATCCTGGAAGTTGCCGCACGGCCACGCGGTCACCCTGAAGCCGCGCACCGCCGGTGTGTTGCAGGTGGTCAGCGGGCGGGCGTGGGCAACGCTGGATGTGGCGCGCCACACACCGCTGGCGGACGCGGGTGACCATTTTGTTGCTCTGGGGCACGATCTGCCGCTACGCGCCGGGCAGCGCGTGGTGGTGGAGGCCTGGCCCTACCACGGGCAAGACAGTGTCCGCCTGCAATGGGTGCCCTTGCCCGAAAGCGGCGCGGCCAGCCGCTGGCAAGCCACGGTGGTGGAGCCAGCCCGCGACATCGGCGTTGGGCTGGCACTGGTGGCCCGTTCCACGTTGCGCCTGCTCGCCGGTTTGGCCGGTTTTGGCGACTACCTGGTGGCAGGCCGTGGCCGGGTGCTGCGGGGCTTGGAGTCCAACGCGCCTTGAAGCATGTGGCCCACAGCGGCTCAGGTGCTGTGGCGAATCTGCAGGGTGTAGCCCAGGTCGATAGCGCTGCTGTCAGATGGCTCGCCCTGCATCAGCCCCATCAACATGCGGGCTGCGGCATGGCCGATCTCGGCGCGCGGGGTGCGGACCGTGGTGAGCGGGGGCACCATCTGGTCGCTGCCCGTCAGGTCATTGAAGCCGGCAATCGCAACCCGCTGCGGCACCGCTACACCGGTTCGCATCGCCGCCAGCAGTGCGCCTTGGGCCAAGTCGTCGTTACAAAAAAAGATGGCATCCACCGGCGGTGTCTGCCCCATGATCTGCTCGAACATGCGGGCCCCCAGGGCCAATGACGAGGGCGCCGGGTTAAGCCACTCCAAAACCTCGTCATACAGCCCTACATCGACCAGCGCACTGCGCCAGCCCGCCAAACGCTGCAGGGTGCGCGGGTCGAGTTGTGCAGCGGCAAACGCAATCCGCCGGTAACCCTGTGCGATCAGGTGGCGCGCCATGTCCCGCCCCGCATCCCGCTGTGAAAATCCCACACAGTAGGAGCCGGCGGGTGCATCGGTAGTCATCAAGTGCACACACGGTACACCGCTTTGCGCAATCAGCAGCCGGGTGGCCTCGGTGCGCTCCAAGCCGGTCACCACCAGGCCCGCTGGGCGGTGGAGCAGCTGCTCGCGCAGCAGGGTTTCCTCTTCGCTGGGGTCGTAGTGAGTGATGCCGATCAAAGTTTGAAACCCCGCTTGCCGCAAGGTGTGTTGTAGCGCCTCCAGCAGGTCCACAAACAAGGCGTTCGACAGCATCGGGATCAGCACCGCCACATGGCTGCTCTGCCCGGAAGCGAGCGCCCGTGCCGCAGGATTGGGCACATACCCCAGCGTATCGGCCGCTGCACGCACCTTAGCCACCAGATCCGGCGCAACCGCCCGCTCACCCCGCAGCGCCCGCGACACGGTGATCGGGCTGACGCCTGCCAGTTGGGCAACATCGGACAGGGTCACACGACCAGTGGCCCGCGGGCGGAGGGGGGAGTTCATGGGCTAGGGAAACTACTGAATAGGTTTTTAAAATCTTCTCATAGGATAGCGCTATCCGACGGCACGGTGTGAAGGTAGTTACCCGTATCGTCCAGAGCCGCAAAGTGCATTGCGTTGCACGTTAGATGCGGCATTTTTTTGGTTCGAATTGGATAGCGCTATCCAAAAAATACAGAGTGATATGAATTCGATTGTCATCATGGGGGTCGCCGGTTGCGGCAAATCCAGCGTAGGGGCCCGGGTGGCCCAGGCCATTGCATGGCCGCTGGTGGAGGGCGACGACCACCACAGCGAAGCCAACCGCCACAAAATGCAGTCCGGCATTGCGCTGACGGATGCCGACCGCCAAGGCTGGCTCGCCACATTGGCCACGCAGATCACCTTGCAGCCCCAGGGCGTGGTGGTGACCTGTAGTGCCCTCAAACGCAGCTACCGCGAGCGCCTGCGGCAAGCCAGCCCGGGCTTGCGCTTCGCCTTTTTGCAGATTTCACAAACCGAGGCCCAGGCCCGGGTCACCGCCCGCGCGGCCCAACATTTTTTCAACACCGCTCTCGTGGACAACCAGTTCGCCACGCTGGAGTCCCCCGAGGGCGAAGCCGGGGTCTTGACGCTGGACGCCACCCGCTCGCTGGATGCCTTGCAAGCCGATATCTGCACGTGGCTCTTGCCTGCCAAGGAGCTTGCATGAGCCAGCACGCCGAAACTGCGGCCCCCGAGTCCACCCTGTCTGCACCGCGCCCCAGCGCCTTTGCGCGCATCACCCAAGTGCTGATGGCCACGTGCCTTGGCGTGATGGCGCTCTCGGTGTTTGTGAATGTGGTGCTCCGCTATGGCTTTGGCAGCGGTGTGGCCGCCAGCGAAGAGCTGTCCCGCTTGTTGTTTGTCTGGATGGTGTTCATTGGCGCTGCTGCGGCTTACCCGGCAGGGGAGCACATGGCATTCACCAGTTTGGTGGCTATGTTGAAGGCGCATCCGGTGCGCCTGGCCTTGGCCACCGCCTTCATCCGCGTGCTGGTTTTGCTGGCGTGCGGCATGTTGGCGCACGGGGCCTGGCAGCAGATCGTGGTGGGGTTGGACAGCTACTCGGTGGTGCTGCGCTACCCGACCGCTTTGTTGCCGATGCCTGCCTTTTTGTGTTCCTTGTCGATCGGTGCGATGGCATTGTGGGAATTGATTCAACGCACACCGCTCGACCTCGGTCATGCGGCAGAGGTGGAGTAAGGCCATGAGCAACGAAGCATTGGCGTTTGTGGTGTTCTCGGTCGGTATGCTGACCCTGATGGGCATTGGCATGAACATGGGCTTGGCACTGGTCCTGACCGGCGCCGGCATGGCCTGGGTGCTGGACTTCTGGGATACCCAGTTGCTCGCCCAGAACCTGGTGGCAGGGGTGGACAGCTTTCCGCTGCTGGCGGTGCCATTTTTCATTCTGGCCGGTGAGCTGATGAACAGCGGGGGCATCAGCCGCCGCATCATTACCATGGCGCAGGCATGGGTGGGGCACATTCGCGGTGGGCTGGGCTTTGTGGCGATCGGGGCTGCGGTGCTCATGGCCAGCATGAGCGGGTCGGCGTTGGCAGATACAGCAGCCTTGGCCACTATTCTGATGCCCATGATGCGTCAGCAGGGCTACCCGATGCACACCTCTGCCGGCTTGATTGCCTCGGGCGGCATCATCGCGCCCATCATTCCGCCGAGCATGCCGTTTGTGATTTATGGTGTGACGACCAACACCTCGATATCGTCTTTATTCCTCTCGGGCATTGTTCCTGGGCTCATCATGGGTGCCGGCTTGATCGTCGCCTGGAAGCTGGTGCTGCGCAACCTCGACCTGCCCGAGGGGCAGCCGCTGCCCCTGCGTGAGCGCTTGCAGGCCACCCTCAAGGCCTTTTGGGCGCTTTTGATGCCGATCATCATCATCGGCGGCATGAAAACCGGCGTGTTCACACCCACCGAAGCGGCTGTGGTGGCCGCGTTTTATGCCCTGGTGGTGGCGCTCTTCGTTCACCGCGAAATGCAGGTGTCCGCCGTGTATGGCGTGTTGGTGCGTGCCGCCAAAACCACCGCCATTGTCATGTTCTTGTGCGCTGGTGCCCAAGTGGCCAGCTACATGATCACCCTGGCCGATTTACCCAGCGTGCTGACGGGATGGCTGGGCCCGCTGGTAGAGAGCCCGCGCTTGCTGATGCTGGTGATGATGCTGGTTTTGGTGCTGGTTGGCACCGCCCTAGACCTGACCCCGACGATTCTGATTTTTGCGCCGGTGATGCTGCCGATTGCGGTGAAAGCCGGCATCGACCCGGTCTACTTCGGCCTGATGTTTGTGCTCAATGGCGCTATCGGGCTGATCACACCGCCTGTGGGCACGGTGCTCAATGTGGTGGCCGGGGTAGGGCGCTTGCCACTGCACCGGGTCATACAAGGGGTCAACCCCTTTTTGATCACCTATGTGCTGATTTTGTCGCTCTTTGTACTGTTCCCGCAGATGGTGACCGCGCCGGTCGCGTGGATGCGCTGAGCCCTCTTTTTTTCTTGCAACAACAACACCCACCCTGGAGACACACCATGAAAACATCCACAACCCCCATCCGTCGTGCCGTTCTGGCACTGGCCGGCGCCGCCGTGTTCAGCGCAGCGCTGCCTGCACTGGCACAAGACATCAAGCCCCGCCTGATCCGCTTCGGCTATGGGCTCAACGAGCAAAGTAACCAGGGTCGCGCTGCCAAGGTGTTTGCCGAGGCGGTCGAAAAAGCGTCGGGCGGCAAAATGAAAGTGCGCGCCATCGGTGCCGCAGCACTCGGCCCCGACACCCAAATGCAGCAGTCGCTGATCGGCGGCGCGCAGGAAATGATGGTTGGCTCCACCGCCACCCTGGTCGGCATCACCAAGGAAATGGCACTGTGGGATGCGCCCTTTTTGATCAGTAACACCAAAGAGGCCGATGCCATGTTGGATGGCCCAGTGGGCGACAAAATCCGCAACAAATTGCAAGACAAAGGCCTGGTCGGGCTGGTGTATTGGGAAAACGGTTTCCGCAACCTGACCAATAGCAAGCGCGCGATCAACAAGGTCGAAGACTTGGAGGGCATCAAGCTGCGCGTGATGCAAAACAACGTGTACCTCAACAGCTTCAAGACCTTGGGCGCAAATGCCGTTCCCATGGCGTTTTCAGAGTTGTTCAGTGCACTGGAAACCAACACCGTCGACGGCCAGGAAAATCCCTTCAACACCATTCTGTCGAGCAAGTTTTACGAAGTGCAGAAGTACGTCACAGTGACCAACCACGTCTACGCGCCGTGGATTGTGTTGGTGAGCAAGAAATGGTGGGACCAGCTCTCCAAGGACGAGCAAAAAATCCTGAGCGACGCAGCCAAACTGAGCCGCGATTTTGAACGCAAAGACACCCGCGAAGAAGCCGCCAAGGCAGTCGCCGATCTCAAGGCCAAGGGCATGCAGATCAACGAGTTACCCCCCGCAGAGGCTGCACGCATGCGCGACAAGCTGACCCGTGTGTACGCCACCATCGGTGCCGATATCGGCATGGACTTGTGGAACGAAGCCCAAGCCGAACTGGCCAAAATCCGAGGCAAAAAATAAGGGCGGGCTTACCAGTCCTCTTTGACAGCCATCACGGCATCCCGCCCCGCCGCAGCCCGCCCGGCCAGCCAGGCTGTGGCGGTGCCGGCCAGCACGACGGCCCCTGCCAGGGCCGCCAGCCGAGCCCAAGGCAGAGCCAGCTCCATGGTCCAGTGAAAGCTCTGCGGGTTCACCACGTGCACCAACACCACGGCGACTGCCAGGCCTAGCGTCACCCCCGCCAGCGCGCCCATGCTGGTCCATGCGGCGCCCTCCAGGGCCACCACTCGCAAAATTTGCTGCCGTGTCAGCCCCAGGTGCGCCAGTAGCCCGAACTCCTTGCGCCGCGCCAACACCTGCGCACTGAAGCTGGCAGCCACACCGAACAGGCCGATTCCGATGGCCACCGCCTGCAGCCAATAAGTCACCGCAAAACTGCGATCAAAAATCTTCAAGCTGATGGTCCGTATCTCGCGGGCGGAGCTGAACTCCAACAATTCACCGGCCTCGCCAGCTGGCGTACCGGCCAGTTGATCCGCCAATGCACGCATGCGGGCTTGCAGTGCGCTGGCATCGGCGCCATCGTCGAGCCAGAACGCCATGTCGTTGACGCGCGTGTCTTGGCTCAGGCGGGCAAAGTCTGCCTGATCGAGGGTGATTGCACCGGTCTGGCGCGCATAGTCCCGCCAAATGCCTGCTACAAAAAAAGGAGCTACTCCCGCTTTTCCCGCTTGGGCTACAGCCTTATTTGGCATAAAAGCGGGCTGCAGGGCTGGAAACGGTTGCCCCAGCTGCGCGCCATACAGGTCCACCATAGCCTCGCTCACATAAATCGCAATATGACCAGCCGGTACCGCACGCACATCGCCCACCAGCGGCAGATTCAGGTTGCCGCTTTGCGGGTCCCGCAAGGGGCGGGAGATCAGGGCGACCGGGGGCTGCGTGGCACTGAGCGACACGCTCAGTGTGCGTTGGGTGGTGGCGCGGGCCACGCCGGGCAGGGCAGTGGCTTGTGTCACAAAGGCCGGGTCCAGAAAGGCCGTTTCTGTGGCGCTGCCGCTGCCGGCGGTGCGCAGGTACAGGTCGGCGGGCAGCACCTGGTCCAGCCAGTCCATGACCGAGCCGCGAAAGCTCGCCACCATTACCGTCAGCGCCACCGCCAGGCTCAGCGCCGCGACCACGCCACTCACGGCGACGGCTGCACTCTCCCGCACCCGCCGGGCGCGCTCCACCGCCAGCAAGGGCAGCAAGTAGCGCGCAAACAGGGGCGCCATGCGGTCCAGCACCACGCCCACAGCGGCCGGCAGGCTCAAGATGCCGCCCAACAGCAGGGCAGCCACGCTCAGGTAGGCGGCCAGCGGCATGTCCCACACCGGAGGCAGCAGCGCCAGCACACCGCCTGCGCCCATGAGGGCCACGCCCCAGCGGGTGGCGTGGCTACGGGTGTGCGCATGGCCCAGACCTTTGAGGGTTTGTGCGGGGGGGAGTTGTTGCGCCAACCGGGCCGGGCCCCACGCCCCCAGGAGTGCGGCAGCGGTACCGAGCGCGCCAAAAATCACCGCGGCCACTGGGCTCCACTGCAGGGCAGGTGCCGCGCCGCTGAAATAACCGCCACCCAGGTCGCCTCCCAGCAGCCGCAAGGCCAAAGCGGCCAAGCCAGTGCCCAGCGCCAGACCCAGCACGCTACCCAATACCCCCAGCGCGGCAGCCTCCAGCACCACCAAGCGCAGCCGCTGTGCGCCGGTGAGGCCCAGCACCGCCAGCAGGGCAAATTGTTGTGAGCGCCGGCTCACACTAAGAGCCAGCACCGAATAGACCAAAAAGCCGCCGGTGAATAGCGCTACCAGGGCCAGCACCGTCAGGTTCACCCGGTAGGCGCGCGACAGGTTGCTGATGCGGCTCACCGCGTCGCCGGGTTCGCGCAGACTCAGGCCCTGCGGCCAATCTGCTGCACTCTGCAGGCGCTGTTGCACCGCTTGGCGGTTGGCTCCGGCGCGCAGCCGCAGGTCGAGGCGGCTGATGCGCTCACCCACCCCAAACAAGTCTTGCACTGCGGCAATGTCCATCACCGCCAAGGGGCCGCCCCCGGCAGCCACACTGCCAGCGACCCGTACGGTGCGCAGTTGCAGGCCCATTTGCAAGCGCACTGTGTTGCCCTGCAACTGTTGGCGCGCCATCGGGTTCAAAAACACGGTGTCGGGCGCGAAAAAAGCGAGCCGGTCCGGGGCAGTGCCGTCAGCATTGGCTGTGTCGTCACTTGCCAGCGGCCGGGGCAGCAAGTCCGGCGCCACTGCTGCCACTTGCAGGGTGTCGATGCCTACGACCCGCAGCAACACGCGTTGACCTCCGGTATCGGCGGGCAGGGCGTAGGTGCTGAGCTCCAGGACCGGGGAGGCCAGCGAAATATCCGGGTCCTGTTGCAAGCGGCCCCACACATCCAGCGGCACACCTTGCTGCGGGTTGGCCGGGCGCAGCTCCAGGTCGGGCTGCCCGCCCACCGACCGCACCGCCTGCGAGAACTCGTCTAGCGCAGAGGCATTGATCAGATGCACCGAAAACGCCAGCGCCACCCCCAGCATCACCGACACCACGGCCGCTGCATTGCGCCACGGATGATGGCGCAGCTCTTGCCACGAAAAAGTGCAGAGCAGGGGCCAAAGTGGGGTCCGGTGGTTCAGTTGCATGGGGCGATTGTGCGTCTGTGCCTCGCGGTTTGCCGGTGCGCCCTACAATCACAGCTTCCACCGGGGGTGTCCGTCACAGGACTGAGAAATACCCCATGTACCTGATCTGGGTTATGCCAGCGTAGGAAGCGTGAGAAGCCTGATCCCGTTGTGCGGGTGCCGGTTTTTGAATGCGACCCCCGCCGGCGCATTGAAAGAAAGCGCACCATGCCACACGGGATTTTTTCATTTTTCAAGACTACTCTGGGCGGCGCTCTGCTGGCTGCGGGCCTCACCGCAGCCCAAGCTGCCGACTTGCGGGTACTCACCCACAGCTCCTTCACCGTGCCCAAGCCTTTGCTGGCGCAGTTTGAAAAAGACAACGGCGTCAAGCTGCGCATCACCAAAGGCGGTGACGCCGGTGAAATGCTTAACAAGCTGATCCTGACCAAGGCTAACCCGATCGCTGATGTGGTGTACGGCATTGACAACGCGTTTGCCCCCAAGGCGCTGGCCGCGGGTGTCCTGGATACCAGCACCACCGCAGCCGCCAGCCGCAAACCGGTAGCCGAACTGCCGGCCCCGCTGGTGCCAGTGGACTACGGCTATGTGACCCTGAACTACGACAAAGCCTGGTTCACTAAGAACGGTGTAGCCGTGCCTAAAACACTCGATGACCTGACCCAACCCGCCTACGCCAAATTGCTGGTGGTGCAAAACCCGGCCACCAGCAGCCCCGGCTATGCGTTTTTGCTCTCCACCATCGGCGCGATGGGCGAAGACAAAGCGTTTGATTTTTGGGCCAAGCTGCGCGCAAACGGCCTGAAAGTGGCCAAGGGATGGACCGAGGCCTACTACACCGAGTTCAGCCAAAACGGCGGCAAGCACCCTATCGTGGTGAGCTATGCCACCAGCCCGGCGGCTGAAGTGTTCTACAGCAAGACCAAGCTCAATGAGCCACCTACCGCCTCCTTGAGTTTGCCGGGCGCGGTGTTCCGCCAAGTCGAAGGCGTGGCCTTGGTCAAGGGCGGTAAAGAGCGCGCTGCTGCCGAAAAGTTTGTCGAGTTCATGCGGTCCCCCGCCGTCCAAACCGCGATGCAGACCGATATGTGGATGTACCCCGCAGAGGCCGGTGTCGCCAAAGCCGACGCCTTCCGCTTTGCGCCTGAGCCCACCGCTTTTAACGCACCGTCTGACGCTGACATCGCTGCCAAGGGTAGCGACTGGGTCGCCCGCTGGACCAAGGTGGTGTTGAAGTAAGCCTGCAGCGTCCGCTGTGGTGTTGGAGATCCCTGGCCTGAAACGGCCCCGCCCTTGGGCGTGGGAGCGTTGGGCACTCGCTGCGGTGCCGCTGCTGTTTTTGGCAGTGGTGCTGGCGGCGCCCGCAGTGCGCCTGATGGTGGAGGGCGGCAGTGCCGACCTGTGGGCTCCGTGGCAAGACCCCTATTTGCGCGGGCGGCTGTGGTGGTCGCTGGCCCAAGCGGCGATTACCTGCGGCTTGGTATTGCTGATTGGCTTGCCCATGGGCTGGGTGTTGGCACGGCTCGAATTTCCCGGGCGCGGCTTGTTGTTGCGCGGCTTGATGCTGCCCTTTGTGGTGCCCACCCTCGTCGCGGCCATGGGTGTGCTGGCCTTGATGGGGCCGCGTGGCTTGCTGGCACAGTGGGGCGGGCCGGATTTGCAGGGCACACCGTGGTTGCTGCTGTTTGGCAATTTGTTTTTCAACCTGTGTGTGGTGGTGCGCGCTGCGGTGGATGCGCTTTCGCAGGTGAGCGCCGCCCGGGTAGCCGCGGCCCGCACCTTGGGGGCTACGCCGTGGCGTGCCTTTTGGCGGGTGGAGTGGCCGGCGAGTGCGCCATGGCTGGCCTCGGCCTTGTGCCTCGTGTTTTTGTATTGCTTTTCGGGTTTCGGTCTTGCGCTGGTCTTGGGCGGACAGGCCTATGCCACCGTGGAGGTCGAGATCTACACCTTGGTGGCCCATGAGCTGCAGTTGGGGCAGGCCAGTGTGTTGTCGGTCTGGATGTTGTTACTGACAGGCGCAGTTGCCCTGGGTTACGCGGCGGTGGAGCGGCGCCTGGCGACCCCTGCCCGGGCTGATGGGGTGCTGCGCCGGCCCGCACAGGGCGTGTGGCAGTGGAGCGCGGTCATGGCCGTGGTGGGTGTTTGGATGCTTATTTGTGCTGCACCCCTCATAGCCATTGCACACGGCGCTATTTTTTCAGGAGCAGATGCTTGGGGTGTGCTGTGGGAGGACGACACTTTGCTAGCCCTCTACAACACCGTACGTTTCTCGTTGTTGGCACTGGTGCTGGCCACTGTGCTGGGTGTTGCACACGCCTTGGCGGCCCGCCGGGTGCTATGGCTGCGCACCTTGGTGTTTCTGCCATTTATTGTGTCGCCGGTGATGGTGGCGTTTGGCCTGTTGCTGTTGTACCCCGAGGCCAGCGGCAGTTTCGGGGTGTTGGTGGCGGCCTACGCTTTGCTGGCGTATCCCTTCGTGGCCAAAAGCGTGGCCTCGCGCTTGGATAGCTTGCCCGCCCACTATCTGGAGGCCGCTCGCAGCCTGGGCGCCAGCCCGTGGCGCTGTTTCTGGCGGGTCACGCTCCCCTTGTTGGCGCCGGCTTTGCGCCGGGGCATGGCCTTTGCGGCTGCCACCGCCGTGGGCGAGTTTGCAGTGAGCTTGTTTTTATCGCGCCCTGAGTGGGCCACACTCACCACCTTGATTTATCAGCACCTGGGCAAGCCCGGTGCGGCGAACCTGGGTGCCGCACAGGTGCTCGCCTGTGTGCTGATGGCGCTGGCACTGTTGGCGTTTGTGTTGATTGAATGGCCCGGTGAGGAAGGTGACGCGCGTGCTTGAGTTGCAATCGATCGTGAAGGCGTGGCAGCCCCCGCACGGAAAGGCCAGGCCATTGCTGCGCGGGGTGTCTGTCAGCGTGGCTGCTGGCGAAACGGTCGCCTTGCTCGGCTCCAGCGGCAGTGGCAAGAGCACCCTGCTGCGGATTGCGGCGGGCCTGGAGGCGGCGGATGCCGGCAGCGTTTGCATGGATGGCCAAGAAATCACCGGGCTGCCCCCCGAGCGCCGGGGCTTTGCCCTGATGTTCCAGGACTTTGCCCTGTTCCCCCACCTGAATGTGCAAGACAACGTGGCCTTCGGCCTGGTGGAGCAGCGGGTACCCCGCAAAGTGGCCCGGGACGAGGCGGTAGCGATGCTGGCCCGGTTCGGTTTGTCGGCTTGCACCCATTCCAAGGTTTGGCAACTCTCGGGCGGGGAGCAGCAGCGGGTGGCGCTGGCTCGGGCCTTGATCACGCGTCCGCGTGCCTTGTTGCTCGATGAGCCTTTTTCCGCTTTGGATGCCGACCTGCGCCTGCAACTGCGCGCCGAATTCAAGGCCCATATTGCCGAGCACCGCGTGGCCACGCTGTGGGTGACCCACGACGAAGCCGAGGCCCGCGCGATGGCGGTGCGGGGTTACCGGCTGCAAGACGGTGTTTTTTGCCCGATTTGGTGAAAAAAGCCCGGGCAACAGTCCATTCGGCTCATCGAAAAAATAGTGCAGAGCCGGTATCCTCGCGTCACATTTGAAAAGGTCCCCACCATGTTTACTCCCTACCTGAAGCGCGTCGCGGTAGTTGCCGGTCTTGCAATGGCCGCTTTGTCTGCGCAAGCAACCGTGTCGCCAGCGAATACGTTCGACACCATTTACGGCGCCAATTTCACCAATTTGAGCAGTAGCTACAGCACCACTTTCTTGGGTGGAACCGTGGCCAGCTTTGCGGCCAAGATCGACGGTAGCGCCGCACGGTTTAGTTTTAAACCGGGACAAGACGGCTTTTTGGGCGTAGGGGTGTCCCCGAGCCACGGAAACGGCCGCACCCCCGGTGAAATCGATATTGGTGAAACCATTACCGGTTCTTTCTCCCGCGGTGTGCTGGTCAAAAATTTCAGCGTCGGCCTCTTGTTCAATGGCCCCGAATACGACGATGTGAAAGAAAATGCCATTGTCTCGGTTTTGTACGCTGACAACACGACTGCCAACTTCAGCTTGATTGCGACCGGGAACACGGTGGCACTTTGGAATGGCTCCAAGACGCAGGTGACCAATTTGAGCCCGGCCAGCATCAGTAAAGGCGGCGCTTGGTCGGTGGCCGACCCCTTTGGTAATAAGCTGGTGAGCCAAGTGACTTTCGGTGCGGCGACGGGCGTTCGTGGCGAGGGTAAGGGTACCAACCAGTCGGATTACACCTTGTTGAGCATTACGGCCGCGGTTCCGGAGCCGGAAACTTATGCGATGTTGCTGGCTGGTTTGCTCGCGATTGGCGCTGCAGCGCGTCGCAAGAAGTCCTCCTGATTCGCATCTGCCAACAAAAAACCACCGCGTGCGGTGGTTTTTTTTGGTCTGTACTTGAGAAAACCGTGGGTTGCTGACCCTGGCGGGCCCTTCATTGACGATTAACGGACCAGGGGCATCACACTGCCTTTGAGTACGAACGGGGGATAGATAACGCTGAACTTTTTGTACAGGTAATCGCTGCGGGTTTCCCGTTGAATGGCGGTCCTCAAGTATTTCAAAGTTCCGGCGGGCATGGAGGTGCGGGAGAGGTAGACGCCGCTTTCGCCCCAAGGCATGTCGTCCATGGGCTCCACGCGCATCGTGTCGAGCATGTCTTTCATGCGCTCGTCATCCATCAGCTCGCCATACAACGTGATCGGGGCCATGAGGGTCACATCGTTCGGATTGCTGCGAAGCCAACGGGCGACGCCTATCGGGTCCGGCTCCAGCACCAGCCGGCCCTCTGCTTGCATGGCATCAAGCAACCCCGAATAGTGGGGGCCAAAGTTAAAACCCCGCACGGCCACTAAGCGGACGTTGCGTTGCTTGAGCAATTCAGAGCTGTTGGTGAACGCCTTTCTTTCCGCGCTGCCGAAAGAAATGATGGTGGCGCGGTTGCGCACCATAGGGATGAAAATACCGGCGGCGTCGCGCTCCGGCGACTGTGTGACAGCGAGCATCACATCCGCTTGGCCCACCTCAAACAAGCGCTCCTGTCGGGCCCGTGGTACGGGGCTGAACACAAAAGTGCATTTGCTTTTGCTGGAAATCGCGTCGAGCAGGTCTTTGTAAATTCCGCCGACCCGTTCGCCGTTGACGGTCAGGCTCTGGCCGGTCGAGGACACGGGGACTTGCAGCTTGCGCTCGCATGCGGCCGTGGCCACGGTGCTTGCCATGAGGCCTAGGGCAACCAGCAGCGAGCTACGAATCCTGGGGGCGGGCAAGTTCACAGTGGTGCGTCTGGCGACGTAGGGCAAGTTGTAACAAACAGTCTAGCGCAGGCGCCTTGCTTTGTCAGCCTTGCTGGTGACGTATCCCGTCGTGATGCAAGTGCAACACTCGGTCTGCATGCTCCGTGGCCGCCATGGAGTGCGTGACCAGCACCAGGGCGCTACCATGTTGGCGGCACTGGGTGACCAGGGCTTGCATGACCTTAGCCGCTGTCGTGGGGTCGAGGTTGCCTGTGGGCTCATCGGCCAGAATCAATGCAGGTTGGTGCACCAGCGCGCGTGCGATAGCCACCCGTTGCAACTGCCCACCGCTGAGCTGTTGGGGCAAACGCGCGCCGAGCTCGCCCAGCCCGACTGCGTCCAGCAAGGTCTGCACCCGCTCTGGCTCCTGGCGGCCGAGCAGCATCAGCGGCAAGGCCACGTTTTGCGCCACATCCAGATGCGGCAGCACATGAAAGGCCTGGAACACAAAGCCCACCTTGTCCCGCCGGAGCAGGGCCCGTTGGTCGTCATTCAGTCGCCCGAGGTCGTGCCCGGCCAGGTGCACGGTGCCGTGGTCCCAGCTGTCGAGCCCGGCCATGCAGTTGAGTAGGGTGGATTTGCCAACCCCGGACTCACCCACAATGGCCACAAACTCGCCGGGTGCAACATCCAGGTTCACATGGGCAAACACCGGGGTGCTCCCGTAGTGTTTGCCGACATCACGCAATTGCAAGGTCATGAAGCGGCCCGCTGTTGAAGGGTGGTGCGCACGGCGTGCAGCAAGGCGTTTTGGGCGCCGGCTTGGTCGCAGGCAATCACTTGGCGGCGCGGCATGGAGCGCAGCCAGGTGATTTGCCGCTTGGCGAGTTGGCGGGTGGCGAAGATGCCTTTGTCACGCAGCTCTGCCATCGGGGAGACGCCGGTCAGCGCCTCCCAAGCCTGGCGGTAGCCTACGCAGCGCATGCTGGGCAAGTCGGGGTGGAGGTCGCCGCGCGCCATGAGCGCTTTCACCTCGTCCAGAAAGCCGCCTTGCAGCATCAGGTCAAACCGCTGGGCAATGCGGCCGTGCAACCAGGTGCGGTCGGCGGGTTCTAAGGAAAAAAGGGTGCTGGCGCCCGTATTATCTGCGCGAGCCGCTTCTTTTTTGATAGCGTCTTGCTGGGCGTGGAAGTACGACAAGGGTTGCCCCGAAACGCGGTAGACCTCTAGCGCGCGCTGAATGCGCTGGCTGTCCGCCGGTGCCAGGCGGGCAGCGGTTACCGGGTCCACGGCGGCCAGTTGGGCGTGCATAGCCGGCCAGCCCAAGGTCGCAGCTTCGGCCTCCAGGACGGCGCGGATCTCGGGGCTGGCTGCGGGCATGTCATCGAGACCGTCAAACAAGGCCTTGAAGTACAGCATGGTGCCGCCCACCAGCAGGGGCAGCTTGCCGCGGGTGCTGATGTCGGTGATGAGCGTCTTGGCGTCTTTCACGAACTCGGCGGCGCTGTAGGTATGCAGCGGGTCGCGGATGTTGATCAGGTGGTGCGGCACCGCGGCCAGCTCATGGGCCTCGGGTTTGGCGGTGCCGATGTCCATCCCCTGATAGACCAGAGCCGAATCCACGCTTATGATCTCGGCCGGATGCTCTGCAGCAATCGCCAGCGCGGCAGCGGTTTTACCGGCTGCGGTGGGGCCGGCCAGGCACAGGTAAAAGGGCAAAGGGGTGCTCATGCCTTCGCTCCTTCGGGTAAGCGTGCGAGAGTGACCCGGCGCAGCAGAATCAGCAGTCCGACAGCAGCTACCGTGAGCCCGACCACCAGGGCAATCCAGAAACCCTGCGCTCCCATGCCTTGGGCCGGCCGCCATGGCAGCCACTCCGGGGCTAGGCCCAGCACGCAACCCAGCGGCAGCGAGAAGCCCCAAAACGCCGTGAGGTGAATCACCATGGGGCTGCGGGTGACCTTGTAGCCACGGATGGCGCTACTGATGACCACTTGAGCCGAGTCCGACAACTGAAACACCGCCGCCAGGAACAGCAGCTGCGCAGCCACAGCGGCCACTGCGGCATCGTTGGTGTAGAGCCAGGCAATCTGGTGGGCCCCGGCTGCCATGCCGATGGCAGACACCACGCCGAAAGCGAGGCCCGCTTTGACACCTAACCAAGCCCTGAAGCGCGCAGCCACGGGGTCCCCGGCCCCTAGGCTCTGGCCCACCCGGGTAAGCAGGGCAATGCCCATGCTCAGCGGAATCATGAACACCAGCGACGTGAAGTTGAGTGCAATCTGGTGGGCGGCCACTTCGCGGCTGCCGAAGCCTGCAATCAACAAGGCAATCAGCCCGAAAGCACTGGTTTCGGCAAAGTAGGTCACCCCGATCGGAAAGCCCAGCTTCCACAGCGCCAGCAGCTTGGCGGGGTGCGGCCCTTCCCATTCGGCAAACGGCCAGGTGCTGCGGTAGGCCGGTGCGATGCGCATCCACAGCAGCAACCCGCCGAAGTTGAACCACACGCACAGCAAAGTCGCCCAGGCACACCCCAGGCCGCCCAGCCGCGGGAAGGGGCCCACGCCAAACACCAGCAGCCAGTTCACCACGATGTTGAGCAGCAGGGCCGCCACCGACATCACCATCAGCGGTTTGGTCTGGTTCAGGCTGGCGCTATATCCGTACAGCACCCGGTAGCAGGCAAAGGCCGGCAGGGCAAAGCTGATGATCAGCACAAACCCCGTAGCAACTTCGTGCACATGGGGCTCGATGTCCATGTGGTCAAACACTTGGGTAGACAACTGGGCGAGCACCATGGCCACCAAGCCCACGCCCAGAGCCTTCCACATGCCCTGGCGCACCAGGTGGGGCACTTGGGTGAACTCGCGGGCGCCTACATGGTGGGCGACCATCGGGGCTACCGACATCATCAACCCCATGAGGGTAATGATGATGATGTTCCAGATCGACACCCCGAGCGAAATGCCCGCCAGATCGTGGGCCGAGGCGTGACCGGCCATGGCCACATCGACCACCGACATGCCCACATTGGCCAGCTGGCCGATCAGGATGGGCCATGCCAACGCCCACAGGGCGGCCAGTTCGGTGCGGGTATGTATGCGGGGGAGGGCCGTGGGTGGCGGAAGGGGGCTTGCAGCGGGAGCGGTCATGTGGCGCCCATTTTACGGGGCACCCCCTGCTGCGCGGTGACCCGCAAGAGTGGCCCTGCAGTGCGCTCGACCCGCGTGCGGCACCGCCAAAAAAAACAGCGCCGAAGCGCTGTTTTTGTAGTGGCCGAGGCCTTTTATTTGCTGTCGCGAGCGGCCACCGCAGTGTCCGGGAAGTCGCTGAACAAGCCATCCACACCGAGGGCATAGAAGCGCTTGTATTCGGCTTTGGGGTCGCCCTTGTAGTCGGACAGCAGGCCGGGGGCTTCGCTGCGGAAGGTGTAGGCGTGCACAAACAAGCCTGCGGCGTGGGCATTTTTCAACACGTCGGTGGGTGGCAGGGCCACGCGGTCGTTGTCGGTGATCTTGCCGTCGCCGTTCAGGTCGCGCGGCTTGCCGTCGGCACCCAGCACATGGGCGGCGCTGGCCAGGTAGGGCTTCCAGGGGCCGATGCCGTCAGCATAGGTTTTGACTTCAGCCAGCCCTTTGGGGGTCAGCAGGTCGGGGAAGGTGCGGCTGTCTTTGGCTACTGCAAAGTCGTAGGGCTTATCGAACGGGGCGACCAGGGTCACGTTGCCTTTGGAGTCGACATCGTCAGCGTCCACCAACTGCACCAGGCGGACCTGGGTGAGTTTGCGCAGGGCCTTGAGGTTAGAGACTTCAAACGACTGGATGATGACCGGGGAGTCTTTTTTGGTGTAACCGTATTCGGCCAGCAGGGCCAGCAAGCGTGGCTCGATCGGCAGGCCGGCATCCACGTGGTAAGTGGGGTGCTTGGTCTCGGGGTAAACGCCGATGGTGCGGCCAGTGCGGGCGGACTCCGACTTGGCGAGGTCCAGAATTTCGCGGAAAGTGGGGATCTGGAACTGGCCGTCAAACGACTTGTCGCGCGCAACGTTGGGCTGCTTGGCGCGCAAGGTGCGCAGCTCGGCCAGGGTGAAGTCGGTGGCAAACCAGCCGGTTTCGTTCACGCCGTCTACCTTGCGCGTGGTCTTGCGGCTGGCGAACTCGGGGCGTGCCGACACATCGGTAGTGGCGGTGATATTGGGTTCATGGCGGGCAATCAACTCGCCGTCTTTGGTGACCACCAAATCGGGCTCAATGAAATCGGCACCCATGTCGACGGCCTTTTTGTAGGCGGCCAAGGTGTGCTCGGGTAAATGCCCGCTCGCGCCGCGGTGGCCGATGACCAGCGGCTTGGCGCCGTTCAAAGTGGGGTAGGCGGAGCTTGGTGTGCCGAGAGTGCTGCAGGCAGCCAACAAAGTAGCGATCGAAACGGCGACAGCCTTGGATGCAAAACGCATGGTTTTCATGGGGGCCCTCATGGTGAAAATAAGTAACCCGAGATCATGGTGCGCCCGGATGACTGTTGCGTGACAGAGCTCAGGGTTTGGCGTTGGCCAAGTCCAGCCAGCGTTGCAGCGGGTTGAATCCGGTGATGAGCGCACTGGCCAACAACACCAGGCTGCCACCCACCAGCAAGCCGTGACCCAGCTCTTCGCCCAAAAACAAGTGCCCCCACAGCACCCCGAAGACGGGCACCATGAAGATGGGGCTCATGGCGGCCACGGGCGTCACATGGCGCAGGATGCGCAGATGTGCCCAGTAGGCTAAGCCAGATGTCACGATGCCCATGGCAGCTACGGCCGCCAAAGCGGTCCAACTGAAATGCGCCGAAGGCAGGGTGTATGCAGCCCCCGGCAAGACCATGAGCAGCGACAAGGCGTGAATGCCGGCTGCAATTTGTACGGGTTGCATCTCACCGACTGCGCGCTTGGTAATGGGGGCAGACAAGCCATAACAGGCCGAGGCTGTAACGCAGGCCAAAACCGCCATTACCACTTTGAAAGAGGGCTCTACCGGCCCCAGGCTCACGATGAGTGCCACCCCTGCAAATCCGCACGCGCAGCCCAGCAGCTTTTTGAGGGTGATGGTGTCCTCACCCATGCGGGCCGAGGCAAACATACCAAATATGACCGCAGTCGAATTGAGCAAGGCGCTGTAGCCCGCAGGCAACTGCAGGCCCGCCCACGCAAACAGCAAAAAAGGCATGGCGACTGACAGTGCCCCGATGACTGCCAGGGTGCGCCACTGGCGCCATGCCCAGCGCTGGCGCAGCAGCCGCATCAGTACCGCCAGGGTCAAAGTGGCCAGGGCCACCCGCAAAAAAGGCCAGCAGGTTGGGCCCGAACACCGGGCTTGCAATGCGGATAAAGAGAAAAGACGCACCCCACAAAGCGGAGAGGCAGACGAGTTGGAAGAAAAAACGGGCTCGCATAGATGCATCCATTGTGAGCCTATTGACACAGGTCGAAGTCGCTGAAGGTGACACCTTGCCCACCGCCTGTTGATATTCAAAGTGCTGCACGTTATCGAGCAGGCGCCGTGCCCGACGCAAACCGGCATCGACTAGCCGGATCGGCCAGAAACTGCGCTACCGCTCCGGAGCTGGCTCAATGGGTCAAAGGAAACGATGCAGTGTCTGCTGGAAGTTCAAATGTGTTGGCGGGAATGCTGGTGCCCACGCTGATTTGCACGGCGTGTTCGGTGGTTACAAAGCTTTGCATGTTCATGGCCTGCATGCCCGGCAATGGCGTCGCGGCTGTACGCAGGTGCTCTGGCATTTTGCGGATAGCCACCAATGGCCGCCCGGTACCCGTGTGCAATGGCAGGGGAAGCAAAGTGCACTCGGGCGCAATAGGCAGTGCCACACCCCCCACCATCAGTTTGGGCGTCCATTTGCACTGTGCGGTGGTACCAGGCACCGATACGGGGTCGCCGTCTTGTGCGGGGGTTTTGCCGGGGGAGGTGCAGGCGTCTTTCAGCAACTCGCGCCGGCCTGTGCTGCTAGCCTGGTCATAGAAGGCACGCGAGACATTGCATTTGCCATCGTGTACCTCCACCGACTTGAAGAGTACGGGTAGGGGTTTGCAGCTCCCATCGCGGGTGGGTTCGAGTTTGGAGGCGTCCATGCGAACTCCGCTTACCAGTTTGGCATATCGCTTGCCCTCAAAATATTCTGCGATGCGTTCGGTATCTAGCTGGGCGATTTCCGCGTCGGTCATGGTTTCCGAAGAGGGGTCATAGGCCCAACCTTGCGCTTGGGCCACGACGGCCTTTGCTTCGAAGCAGCGCGATTGCAGCTCTTTGACCGCGGCCACAAATTTTTCAGGGTAATCGTGCCGTTTTTCCCGCACGATAACGATGCCATCTCCAGCACTGGAGGTGGTCTGCATATTGGCAAGTGCGGTGTCCGCTTTGGGTGAGCAAGCGAACAAAAAAAGTGCTGCAGTGAAAGCCGCCGCGCGAGTGCACCAGTGCCCTTTGATCAGGGGCGAGCGGAAGTTTGGTGAGGTGTTTGTCATGGGTATCCGTGAGACCGAAGCCGTCGTCGCCATTGCGTAAAAACACGGGACCTCTGCGAGGCTAACGCCCGCGCAAAAACAGCGAGTCCAACTCCTTGAGCGTGAGTTGGCGCCACGTGGGGCGGCCGTGGTTGCACTGGTCGCTGCGTTCGGTGGCTTCCATGTCGCGCAAGAGCGCGTTCATTTCTTCCAGCGTGAGCTTGCGGTTGGCGCGCACGGCGCCGTGGCAGGCCATGGTGCCCAGAATTTCGTTTTGCGCGCGCTGGATGACGGTGCTGGCGTCGTGTTGCGCCAGTTCAGCCAGTACGCTGCGAGCCAGCTCCACGGCGTCGCCTTGCGCCAGGGTGGTGGGCACGGCGCGGACGGCCAGGGTTTTGGGCGAGAAGGGGCTGATCTCCAAACCCAAGGTGTTGAGGGTGGCCACATGGGCTTCAGCCGTGGCCACTTCGTCGGGGGTGGCGGCGAAGGTGGCGGGGATGAGCAGGGGCTGGCTGGCCAGCGGGTGCACGCTGCCGTCCGGGGCGGTGAGGCTGATTTGTGTTTTCAGCCGTTCGTAGACGATGCGTTCGTGGGCGGCGTGCATGTCCACAATCACTAAGCCTTGGCCGTTTTCGGCGAGGATGTAGACGCCTTGGAGTTGGGCTATCGCGCGGCCTAATGGCCAGGCTTCTTGGTTGCCGTCGCGGTTCTGGGGCCAGGCTTCTTTGCTCGCTGGAAGGTGGGATGGCTGAGCGCTTTGCTCCGTGTCCCCCGCCCGCTGTGCGGGCTCCTCCTTGACCTGCGCAAAACGCTCAGCCATCCCGCCTTCCGGGGTGGCATTGCGTTGCCAGAGCAGGCTGATGTCATTGACGCGATGGCCGATCAGGCCTTCTTCTGCTTCAAATTTGATAGCGGGTTGCGAACTGTACATGGGCGCTACCGGCCTGTTTGGCACATAAGTACCGGGCGCGGGCAGTGCGTTGGCCTCGCTGGTGGTGCCAAACAAGCTGGGCGCTTGGGGCTGGCCCGCTGCGGTGCCTGCCGCTGCGGCGGCGCGCGGCGCGGCTAAGGTGTCTTCTACGGCGTGGCGCACGGCCTGGTGCACTTCCCGGCTGTCGCGGAAGCGTACTTCGATTTTGGTGGGGTGTACGTTCACATCCACCCGTGTCGGGTCCATGGCGACATACAGGGCGTACACCGGTTGGCGGTTGCCATGCAGCACGTCCTCATAGGCACTGCGGGCGGCGTGGGTCAGGACTTTGTCTCGCACAAAGCGACCGTTGACGTAGCAGAACTGCTGATCGCCGCGCGAGCGGGCGGCGTCGGGAACGCCGGCGCGGCCCCACACGCGCAAGGCGGGTTGGCCGGCTCCGTTGGTTTGTTTGCTGTGCCAATCCACCCGCACGCTTTGGGCTAGAAATTCAGGGTCGAGCACATCTGAGAGGCGTTGGTCGAGGGCGGCGAGCGCAGCGTCCATGGCGGCATCTGCCAGCGGCATATCGAGGCAGCGGCGCCACTGCTCGACCAGCTTGCCCTCGTGCCAGATGGCAAAGCCCACATCAGGACGGGCCAGCGCGTGGCGACGTACGGATTCGATGCAGTGCGCCAGTTCGGTGGCGTCGGTTTTGAGGAACTTGCGGCGCGCGGGGGTGCTGTAAAACAGCTCTTTGACTTCGACGGTGGTGCCCTGGCCCCGCGCGACTGGGCGCAGTTCACCGGTACGGCCGTCTAGCAAATAGGCATCATTCAGGCCGCTAGCCCTCGATAATATTGCGCAATCAGCTATGGAATTAATAGCGGCCAGTGCCTCGCCGCGAAAGCCCATAGTGGCCACGCTCTCTAGGTCGTGCAGGTTGCCGATCTTGCTGGTGGCGTGGCGCTTGAAGGCGATCGGTAGCTCATCGCGCAGGATGCCTTGGCCGTCGTCTTCCACGCTGATCAGGCGCACACCGCCGGCCAGCAGCCGCAGGGTGACTTGGGTGGCGCCTGCGTCCAGCGCGTTGTCCACGAGTTCGCGCACCACACTGGCGGGTCGCTCTACGACTTCACCCGCCGCTATCTGGCTGATCAATTCGTCCGGGAGTTCACGGATGGGGCGGCGGGGTGCGGGAGTCAGAGTTGCGTTCACATTTGTATTTTAGGCGGGCAGCATAATCCCACCTATGGAACTTATTGCTGTACTCATCGACTTCATTCTTCATGTCGACAAGCACCTTGAGGTGTTTGTCCAGACCTACGGGGCTTGGGTGTATGCCCTGCTATTCATGATCATTTTTGTGGAAACTGGCGTGGTGGTCATGCCGTTTTTACCGGGTGACTCTTTGCTCTTTGTAGTGGGCGCCATGTGCGGTGCAGGCTTGATGAGCTACCCGTTGGCCGTTGGCCTGCTGCTGGTCGCGGCCGTTTTGGGCGATCAGTGCAACTACAGCATTGGGCGCTACTTCGGGCCCAAAGTCTTTCAGTGGGAGCAGAGCCGGTTTTTCAACAAAGCGGCTTTTGACAAAGCGCACAACTTCTACGAAACCTATGGCGGGTTCACCATCATCGCCGCGCGCTTCATGCCGTTTTTGCGCACCTTTGTGCCCTTTGTGGGCGGAGTGGCGGCCATGAATCGCGCCAAATTCACCTTCTTCAATATCGTGGGTGCGGTTCTCTGGGTCGTAGGAATTTGCACCGCAGGTTACTTTTTGGGCAGCATTCCGTGGGTGAAAATGAATTTGGACAAGATTATTTGGGCGATGATATTGATCCCCGGATTGATCGTGATTGTGGGAGCACTCAAGAGCCGAACCAAACGGCCAGCTTAATCATTGACCCCTGTGCAAAAAATTGTTGTAACTTTGCTGGAGCGGCTGACGACCTATGTGTTTCCGGCGATCGCGCTGATACTCACTGTCGGATTGTTTTTTGCTGGGGATGCTGGTCCTGCTTTCAATGAAGGGCGATCTCTTAGCTTCAAGGTCTGGGAGCAGACAGATTCAACTCCCGCAGAAGGTCCTCAACTACCAATCGATCACGTAGTCTTCCGGGGCGAGTCAAGCTCATGGGATACAGGTCGCTCTACCGCGCCTTTTTGGTTCGAGTTAAGGATTCCTGATGTTGACGGTGTGGCAGCCACATTGATTGACTTTCCATCCCGACATGCAATGGGCATGGCATGTTGGGATACAGCGACTGGGCAGCGACTGGGATACAGCGAACGCCGTCAAGCCCAAGGTTTGATTGCTGGCAGTCGAGCCGGTTTTTCGTTGGAAGTCTTTCCAGTTTTGCGCGGTGCTGTCGTGCTGTGTCGGGCCAGCTTCAGAGGACCTGCGAAGATTTCGGCACGACTCTGGAGTTCGGATGAATTGGGCCGCGCGCAGCTATCGCACCGCAACACTGGAGTGATGATTGAAGCGGCCATTGGCGTTCTGGCCATATTCATGCTGCTCACTGCATTCGTTAATTCGAGTGCCCTTTACCTTGCATTTGTTGGAGGATTGGTCCTCAACATGAGGATGGCATCCCTCTCTGTGGGTACCGATTTCTACTTCCTCGGCATGGAAGTTCCGATTGACTACTTGATCCCCATGCGCCAGTGGACGCTTTGCTTGTACTTCGCCAACACGGTGGGATTGTTCTATGTGTTGTTCAAGCAAGAGCTCAGAACGCTCAAAGTAAAGTGGCCACTGACATTGCTCTTTCTTCAGTCACTAGCCTTTTTGATTTTGGCGCCGGTGGTGCCTTACGAGAGTTTGCTGCCGCCCCTTTGGGTTGCGACCTTTGCCGGGATCGTAGTGATATCGGCCTATGTTTTCCTGATATTGCGCAACACCCATTCAAGAGTGGCTGCCTGGTATGGCGCATCTATTTTCTTGACTCTGATCGCAACACTGAATGAGGTCTTTATTGCTGCCACTGGACAGCGCACTTTTGAGTACGGCCTCAACAGCGTGACAGCAGCGATAGGGTCGGCGCTCCTTGCATCTGCCGCTGTAGCTGAGCATATGCGGACCCATCGGCTGCAAAATTTGCGGGCTCAACGGTTGCTTGAGGCGGCGTACCAAGACTCACCAATCGGGTTGTTTTCGGTAACCCATGGGACGCAAATTTCGAAAACAAATCCGGCCTTTGAGTCGATGGTTGCTGCTCTGGGTGCGTTGCGTAAAGCAGATCTCTCAGACTTGTTTGATAGCGAAGTGCAGACACGTATCGCTTCTTTGCGATGCGCGCGTGAAGGCGGAGTGTTGGAGTTGCAAACCAGCATTGAGTCCAAGGACCTCGCCGACAAAAAGTGGTTCTCATTGAGAGCGTCCACGGCAGACGGAGCCATTGTCGAATGCTCTTTGGTAGATATAACGACCCAAGTCTCAGCTACTGAGCGTCTCGAATATCTGGCAGGCCACGACCCCTTGACCGGTTGTTTGAACCTGCGGGGACTGATTCAAGAGACGGAGCGCATTACTCAGCGCCCATGTGGTTTGGCTTACTTTGACTTGGATCGATTTAAGCTGATCAACGATTTGTACGGGCACAGCGCCGGAGATCAAGTGCTCACCCAAGTGACTGAGCGCATGCGTGGCGTTCTACATCACACTGATGTGCTGGCCCGTATTGGTGGTGATGAGTTTGTGATTGTCTTTTTTGAAGGCACGATCAATACATGCGAGGCGAAATGCAACACGATCGCCACGTTGATAGCGGCCTCTCCCTTTCAGATCGAAACGCAGAGCTTTGAACTGGATATTTCTGCGGGATTGGTGGGCACAGACCAGTTCAAGTCGACTGATTTGAAAGGATTGGTTTCTGCAGCTGACATGTTGTGTCGTATGGCGAAGAAGCGCCCCCGGCAGCACATGGTGGTGATGAAGTCGGATGACCGCTTCTTGCAACAGCATCAGGATGAATTGGATTTGATCAATTGCCTGGAGCGTGGAGAAACACCCGAGGGTCTATTCCTCGTGATGCAGCCGGAAATTTCTTTCAGTCGGCCTTTTGATTCCTTGAATTTCGAGGTGCTTGTTCGACTGCGTAAATCCAACGGCGATGTAGTCCCGGCCGGCACGATCATCGAAGCGGCGGAGGCGCATGGCAAAACCGCCATCATTGATCGGTGGGTCGTGGGAACGACCGTGCGATGGATAGAAGCGCATGCGCATCAATTGTTAACCACGCGTTTTGTTGGTGTGAATCTGTCGGGCGGCTCATTAAACGACGAAGCTTTTACGCAAGAGCTTTTTGCCTTGTTTGAGCAACATCCTGTGGCGCTCGAAAAGCTCTGTATTGAAATCACTGAAACGGTGGCGATTACCGACATGAGGAAGATGCAACATTTCATCGATCGCGTCCGGGCTATGGGTGGCAAAGTAGCCCTTGACGATTTCGGCGCAGGGTATTCGTCCTTCGGCTATTTGAAGGAGTTGTCCGTAGACTCGTTAAAGCTCGATGGTTCCTTGGTGCGTGATGCCGTACGCATTCATGCCGGGCAAGCCATCATTGTGGCGATTGGTGGATTGGTGCGGAATTTAGGGATGAAATCTGTCGGGGAGTTCGCGGAGGATCTCCCTACCATCAAAGTTCTTTTTGATGCCGGAATCGACTATGCGCAAGGTTACGGGATCAGCAGGCCCGTGTCGCCAGAGGAAATCCTCGCGGCCTCCAGTGGCGCAGATTTCATTCAAGACGAAGCAATCCTGGCCTTCTTTGAGTCGATACAAGACAACGAATCCGCCTCGATGCCTTTGTTTCGCGATTCGCGCCGCGACTGATCAAAAGCCCGTCACTGTGCCCGGGCTGAATATTGATTTGGCAAGTTGACGGCTTTTATCTTCATTGACTGAGGCTGTTTGCAGTGCCGGCAACGGTCGCGACATGCGATCTGTTGGCCGGTGGCAATACTTGCGTGTCCGAGCACATCCACAGTTTGTCTGACAAATCTTTCGCACCGGATAAATCAATATCGGGATGGATTTGCTCAAAGAAAAAGTCCGTGTGTGGCTGCTGGGCCGCTACGTAGATTTCGCGGGCTCGTTCTGGCGCGAGGTACATCACCCGGTGCGGTACCCCGCCAGTGAAGGTCATGGGGTAGAAGGCACCTGTTTGTCCCACGTCTGTGAAGAGTAGGCTTTCGTAAATGCGATCGACCGGCCGCCGACCCGTTGCCATCATCAAATCCACTTTTTGAGCGAGGCAGTATCGGTGGAAGGCTTTAAACAGCGCAGCCCGGACCAAGGATGATCCTGCGGTCCCCTTGATGCAAAGTCGTGTGGATTCAACCATTCGTTGGCCGCGGAAATCAGCAGATAAACGCAAAGACATCTGCAACGGCAACGGCTCCATCACGTTGGAATGCGTCCGCAAGGTGCCCAGAACGGTGCCATCCAATTTGGAGGTGGCCAGAAACACTTCGCAGCCGTAGGCAAAGTCGGCGGCTTCTGGCTCTCGCAGTTTGGCGCCCAATTCCGGCAGGTGTTTGCCATAAGAGGCTGCGCGCAGCTGAATGACGCCGTCCATCTGCGCCTCGGTGGCAATTTCTACCTTGAAGGGCAACAATTCGGTTCGTGCAACCGCTGCTTGAATTCTCTCTACCAGAGCCATGACAACCTCCTTCGAATGAGTGACTGAAAGGCTCAGTTTAGGGTTGTTACTTGGTTCCAGCCGATGAATGAAGCAAGGTTTAGCCGACTATCTCCACACCAAAAATACATAAATCATTACGCCAAATGGCGATTTTTGCGTTTTAACTGGTGGTGCGGTTGCGTGCGAGGGGTGGGTTTTTGGCGAAGTAGCCTTCGATGCCGCGCATCAAGGCATCAGCCAGGCGGTTTTGGTATTCGTCGCTGTTGAGTTTGATCTCTTCGCTGGGGTTGCTGATGAATGCAGCCTCGACCAGCACACTCGGAATGTCAGGCGCCTTGAGCACTGCAAACGCGGCTTGTTCAACTTTGGGTTTGTGCAGTTTGCCGACCCGTTTAATCTCGCCTAGCAGGTTGCCGCCGAGTTTCAGGCTGTCATTGATCTGTGCAGTGGTGCTCATGTCGAGCAAGGCGCGCTGCACCGTAGCATCTTTGGCCTTGACGTTGAGGCCACCGATCAAGTCCGCTTTGTTTTCTTTGGCCGCCATCCATCGGGCAGCGCTACTCGTTGCGCCCCCTTGGCTCAACGCGAACACGCTGGCCCCTTGAGGGTCCGGGGTGAAAAACGCATCGGCATGGATGCTGATGAACAAGTCTGCCTGCACCCGCCGGGCTTTTTGCACCCGGGTGCTCAGGGGCACAAAGAAGTCGGCATCACGGGTCAGGAACGCGCGCATGGCGTTGCCGTTAACGCTGGCGGCGTTGATCCGTTCGCGCAGGAGGTGCGCGAGTTTGAGCACCACGTCTTTTTCCCGGGTACCGCCGGGGCCGATGGCGCCGGGGTCCTCGCCACCATGCCCGGGATCCAGGGCAATGATGATCAGCCGGTCGGTCGGCGTGCTGGCCTTTTCCGTGGTTTGAGGATCTTTTGTGCCTCCAGCACTCGTGGAATCTGCGCGGGTTGCTCCTGATTTGATAGCGCCTATTGGTTGCAGGGTGCTGCTGGCAGCGGTAGCCGGCACAGGGGGGCGCTGGGTGTGCTGGGCAATCAGGGCGTCCAGGGGATCTTGTGCCGCTGCCTTGGACTGCTGAACAGCTTTGGCCTCGTTGGCACGGTCGGTGATCAGGGCATCAAGGGGGTCGACCTCGGCCAGTGGGTACAGGTCCAGCACCAAGCGGTGCTGGTAAGCCGCCACAGGCGCCAGGCTGAACACTTGCGGCCGTATCGGGTGCTTCAAGTCGACCACCAGGCGCACGATGTCAGGGGTGAATTGCCCGACGCGGATGCCTGCGATGTTCGGGTCATCCGCCTTCACTTTGGCGACCAGCTCTTTGAGCGCCGGGTTCAAACTGATGCCCTGAATATCCACCGCCAGCCGTGGCGGGTTGGGCACAAATAGCTGTTTGGCGCTGAGTGCGGAGTCGGACTCGATGGTCACCCGCGAATACTCTGGTGCAGGCCATACCCGCACAGTCATGATGGCGGCACCCTTGGCGAGCTCGGCGGAGCCCAGTGTCAAGACCAGACTACCGGCTTGCAGCAGGGTGCGGCGCCTCAAGCCCGAGCTCCTTGGGCTGCTTGGATGAGTAGCAGGCCCGCAGGGGTGCCTGCAGTCAGGCGCACCTCGCGGCGGCTGTCATCCAAGGTGTGCAAATGCAGGGTGACATCAGCCACCGGCAGCATGCTGGCCGCCTTGTCCGGCCACTCGGCCAGCTTGAGGCCGGGGCTGGCAAAAATATCGCGGAAACCGGCTTCTTCCCATTCCCGCGGGTCATTGAAACGGTAGAAGTCAAAGTGCCAGATGTTCAGCTCAGGCAGCTCGTAGGGCTCTACCACTGCGTAGGTCGGGCTTTTGATGCGGCCAGTCACCCCTAGTGCTTGCAGCAGGTGGCGCACCAAGGTGGTTTTACCGGCCCCCAAATCACCGTGCAGTGCAATAAATGCGTTTGTGATGGATGGCGCGCGGGCCCACTGCTGCGCAAAGGCGACAGTGTCGGATTCATCAGCCCATTCCAAGACGATGCTCGGGGCCGCGCTTTCTACAATCGGGTGGTGACGATCAACAGCACTCAAATCAAGGCTCAATTCGATGGCGACGAAATGGTCGCTCAGATACAGGGCTGGGCCCGGGAACTCGGATTCTCCCAAATTGGCGTGGCCGGTGTGGATTTGTCCTCCGCTGAGGCCGGATTATTAGCGTGGTTGTCGCACGGTTTCCACGGTGGCATGGGCTACATGGCGCATCACGGGCTGAAACGCGCCCGTCCGGCCGAGTTGGTGCCCGGCACGGTGAGTGTGATTACTGCGCGCATGGACTACCTGCCCCGCGGCACAGAAGACGGCTGGGCCGACGCCGAGCTGGCCCGTTTGCAACGCCCGGGTGAGGGCATTGTGTCGGTCTACGCACGCGGCCGGGACTATCACAAGGTCTTGCGCAACCGCCTCCAACAATTGGCCGACCGCATGGCAGCCCATATGGGCCCCCTGGGTTACCGGGTGTTTACCGACAGCGCGCCGGTGCTGGAGGCTGAGCTGGCCAGCCGCAGCGGGCAGGGCTGGCGTGGCAAGCATACCTTGCTGCTCAACCGCGAAGCGGGGTCGATGTTTTTTCTGGGCGAGGTGTATCTGGATGTAGCACTTCCGCCGAGTGCGCCGGTCGAGGCGCACTGTGGCAGTTGCAGCGCCTGTATCAGTGCCTGCCCGACGCAGGCTATCGTGGCCCCCCACCGCTTGGATGCGCGGCGCTGCGTGTCTTACCTGACCATCGAACACGATGGCCCGATTCCGCTCGAGATGCGCCCCCTGATTGGCAACCGCATTTACGGTTGTGACGACTGCCAGCTGGTGTGCCCTTGGAACAAGTTTGCCAAGCGCAGCACCTTGCCCGACTTTGATGCCCGGCATGGCCTCACCGGCAGTGCATTGGCCACGCTGATGGACTGGACCGAAGACACCTTTTTGCGCAATACCGAAGGCAGCCCGATCAGGCGCATCGGTCATGTGCGCTGGCTGCGCAATGTAGCGGTGGCCGTGGGCAATGCCTTGCAGGGCAGTGCGCTCTCGGCACCTGAGCGTGCGATGCTGGTCCAGTCCTTGCAGCGCCGCATCAGCCATCCAGACCCTCTGGTGCAAGAACATGTGCACTGGGCGCTGCAGTCCCAGGTCTCGATCCCAACACTCTCTGGAAACTTGCCATGACGACCCCTTACGACCTGCTCATCATCGATCCACAAAACGATTTTCTAGACATTGCCGGAGCCGCTTTGCCGGTGCCGGGTGCCGCCGCGGACATGCAGCGCCTGGCCGATTGGTTGGTGCCCCACGCCGCCCAGGTGCGCAGCATCACTGTCACCCTCGATTCCCACGCCAGCGTGGGCGTCGAGCGCACTACGTTTTGGTTGCAGTCCAACGGCGAGCCGGTCGCACCGTTCACCGTGATCACCGCGGCAGACCTAGCCTGCGGCCAATTCAAACCGCGCAATCCGGCGCTGCAGGCCGAGGTGCAGGCCTACCTGCACGCCTTGGAGGCCACCGGCCAACGCCAACTCGTAGTCTGGCCGGTGCACTGCGTGCTGGGTACCTGGGGCCACAACATTCACACCGGCTTGAGCGAGGCTTTAGCCGCTTGGGAGCTGGCGACCGGCCAGATCGTGCACAAGGTGCTCAAGGGACAGAACCCTCTCACCGAACAGTACAGCGCGTTTAAAGCAGAGGTTCCCCGGGCGGATGATGCGCGTACGAAGCTGAATCAGCCTCTGGTTCAATCGCTGTCTGCGCAGGGTGCTACCCTTTTGATAGCAGGCGAGGCCATGAGCCATTGCGTGGCCGCTTCGGTATCTGACTTGATGGAGGTCCTGCCCGCTGGGCGCTTGGCCGAGTTGGTGTTGTTGACCGATTGCATGAGCCCGGTGTCGGGCTTTGAAACTGCGGCTCAAGACTTCATGGTGCGCGCTCGTGCTGCAGGCCTGCAGGCAACGACGCTCAGCACCTTGGCTTGACTCAGCGCGGCAGTCCGTCAAACACGTCCATTGGTGTCCAAGCGGCCGGCAAGCGGATGTTGACGCCTTCAGCGGCGCCTTGTTGCTCCAGGAACGCCATGGACGCCTCAAAGTCGTCCAGAGGGCGGGGCATGGGCTGCATGGGTTGTGCGGAGGGAATCCAGAAGTCGTCCCAATGGATGGGGATGACCCGGCGGGCACCCACGGTGCGCACGGTTTCATTCCAATAGGCGAGTTTGTGTTCGGGGCTGCGCGGGCCCATGGCACCAATTCCGAGAAGCACCACATCGGCGCGCACATCTTGCAGCGCGCCGGGTACAAAGCCTGCAGTGCCCGTGATCAGCAAGGTGCGGCCCTCGTGCGCTATGTGCATGGCGTAGCTTTGGCCCTCGAGATAGTCGGTAGCCCGCACCGGAGGCTTTAATGGCTGCTCAATCACGCCCCCGGTAAAGCCGGTGGGTGTGTGCAGAGCGGGGTAGAGCGTGATGGTGAACCGGCCGAAGTGGTATGGGGTGTGGAGCTGGACCAGCTTCATGCGATCAGCTGGCAGCCCCCAGCCCTGGCCCACCATCATGGTGGAGCCTGAACCCATCAACAGTGCGCCGGTTTGGCGCGCCACTTCGGGCGCGTCCATGGCATGGTCGTAGTGCGAGTGCAGCGGAATCACAGCGGCCAAGCGACTCGCACTCCCGGTAATGCCAGCGCGTTGCAAGCCCTTAGTGATGGCCTGCACGTCGGGCTCCACCTTGCGCAAGAAAACAGTGAGTTTGTCGGGGCGCGAGAAAAAGCCGTCCGTCAATAGGGCCGTCTCGCCGTCGTCCAGCAACACGGTGGCAACGCCCAAAAACCGGACTTTGAGTGGCGCAAGCGGCTCGGATGCAGTGGGCCAGCGCAAAGACTGAACACCTCCCATGCCGGGTGGGTGACTCAGCAGCCAAGCCAGTGTGCTGGCTCCGATTACCAGCCACAGCACCAAGGTGCCAAGGATCCATTTGATACGCATACGCCCAGTCTAGGCGCTACGCGCGGGTCCGGCTATCGGGTGTTGCGCTGCAAAGCCCACCATTCCAATGCGCCTTGTAAAACAGCCATCGTCAGCGCCAGCCCTTGGAAGGCCCGGCGACGCATCGCCGGGGTACCGCGCCGCGTCATACCTCGATCAACGCGATGGGGGCTAGCCACTCATCGTCGAACAATTCATCCAACAGTCGTTGCAAGCCCAGCAGTTTGAGGATCATGACAGCTCCCGGTTACGTTTTGCTGAAATGAATTTAGGTCTTTTGTGTGACGCTTTGATGGCAGTGTGGTGGACGCGCCGCAGGGCTTTGAAAGCGTGTCATGGGCCGCTAAGCTCGTGAATAACAGGAGACTTTGTGCCATCCACCAACTTGCCCGCGCTGGCAGAACTCGACCGGATATTGCAGCTTGCAGGTGACCGTGTGGAGGTGCGTGTGATGCACCAAGTCGCATCCGAGAGTGGGGCCTTGCCGGTCTATGCGATTGCTATGGGGAACCCGTCCCCCGAGGTGCCCGCCATTGGTTTTTTTGGCGGGGTGCATGGGCTGGAACGCATTGGTACCGAGGTGGTGCTCGCCTTTCTGGCCAGCTTGGTGCAGCGCATGGCGTGGGACCATACCTTGCACCAGCAATTGCAAACCATGCGCATGGTGTTCATGCCCTTGGTCAATCCCGGGGGCATGTTGCGTGGCACGCGGGCCAACACCGCAGGAGTAGATCTGATGCGCAATGCCCCGATTGACGCCTTGGAGCCGGTGCCCGCTTGGGTCGGTGGCCAGCGTGTCAGTGCCAAGCTGCCGTGGTACCGCGGAGCGCTCTCTGCGCCCATGCAGCCCGAAGCTCAAGCGCTGTGCGATGTAGTGGAGTCAGAGTTGACGCACCGCGCATTCAGTATCTCTATCGACTGCCATTCCGGCTTCGGGGTGCGGGACCGCCTGTGGTTTCCCTATGCGCACACGCGCCAGCCCATCACGCATCTGGCAGAAATGTATGTGCTGCAGCGCATGTACCGGCAGAGTTACAGCCACCACCCCTATGTGTTTGAGCCTCAGAGCCTGCAGTACCTGACCCATGGCGATTTGTGGGACCACTTGCACACCCGATTGGAAGATCCCGCCCGGCAGGTGTTTCTGCCTTTGACACTCGAGATGGGTTCTTGGCTCTGGATCAAAAAGAATCCCCGGCAACTATTCAGCCGATATGGAATTTTTAATCCTTTGATCGGGCACCGCCAGGAGCGGGTGTTACGGCGCCATATGGCGCTGCTGGATTTCGTCTCGCGTGCCGCCTGCAGCGCGCAGAGTTGGTTGCCCCAAGGTAGCTACCGACATGCGATGCACGCCGAGGCCTTGCAGCGCTGGTACGAGTAGGGTTACAGCCCGCGCAACACCCCAAGAGCAAACGGCAAACTCACTACGCCCAGCAGGGTGGAGATCGTCACCAGGCCCGCTACATAGGCGCCGTCGTAGCCCATGCGTGCCGCCAGTACATAGCAGCTAGAGGCGGTGGGCAAGGCGGAAAACGCCAGCAAAATCGTGGTCTGTGTTGGGTCTAGGCCGAAGAGTTTGGAAACCCCCCACGCCATGGCAGGCGTAATGACATGGCGGATGGCCAGCACCGCCACTGCCAAGGTCTTGGCCCGTGCCAATGCGCCGAATTGCATGCCTGCGCCGGCCGCCATCAGGCCCATCGCCAGAGAGGCCGCGCCCAAGCGGGCGACGGTGGGCTCCAGCCACACCGGCATTTGAAAGCCCAGCAGGTTGCTGATCAGCCCTCCGACCGTCGCAATGATGAGCGGGTTGCGGACCAGCTCACTGAGAAAACTCCGTTGGGCATGCCGCGCCATCGGCCACACAGCCGCCACATTGAACAAAGGCACACAAACCCCGATCAACACCGCAATCAGCTGCAGACCCTGTGGGCCCGCCAGGCGCTCAGCAATTGCCAGGCCAACAAAAGAGTTGAAGCGGAAGGCGATTTGCGCATTCGCGGCATGATCCGGGCCGCTGATATGGCGTCGCAACCCGGGCAGGTGGGGCAACACATAAGCCAGGCCGATAGCCGCGACCCCGAGTGCCCAGCCTGCGCCCATCAGCCGCGAGGCGACTTGCAGATCTAGCGGGCTTTTGACGATGGAGTGAAACAACAGAACCGGAAACAGCAGGTAGTACACCAAGGCCTCGACCTTCTCCCACAGGGGGCGGTTGAGCTGGGTGTAGCGGCAGACCAGGTAGCCGAGGAGAATGAGCGAAAAGTCGGGGAAAAGTAGCTGGGCGTAATTCACGCGGGTGAGCATATCAGCAGCCTAATGGTTCCACCGCATAGACCCGAGCCCTTGTGTCGCAGTACCATCGCAGAAGAGCACACTCGCCGGGTTTGCTTGGCTTTTTATTACGGAGACTACATGTTGAAACGTCGTTTGATTCTGGCCTGCAGCCTCGTCGCTGCCTCTGGTGTGAGCATGGCCCAGACCTACCCCAATAAATTGATCAAGTTGCAGGTGCCGTTTGCTCCCGGCGGCACCTCCGACATCATTGCTCGCATCATTGCCGACCCTTTGGGCAAAGTGCTGGGCCAGAGCGTCATTGTGGAAAACAAGGCCGGTGGTGGTGGCGTAGTCGGAGCCAACGAAACCGCCAAATCAACCCCCGATGGTTACTCGCTGGGTATTGCCACCGTGTCTACGGTGGCTGCAAACCCTGCCATTAACCCGAAAAACCCCTACAACCCGCTCACCGATTTCTCGCCCATCATCAACATTGCGGCCACGCCCAATGTGATCGCGGTGCATCCCACGTTCCCAGCCAAAGACTACAAAGCGTTTCTGGCTGAGATCAAGAAAAATCCGGGTAAGTATTCCTATGCATCGTCAGGCACCGGGGGTATTGGTCACATGCAGACCGAGTTGTTCAAGAGCTTGACCGGCGCTTTCATCACCCACATTCCCTACCGCGGTGCAGGCCCGGCATTGAACGATACCGTGGGAGGGCAAGTGCCCCTGATTTTCGACAATCTGCCCTCTGCATTGCCGTTTATCAATTCCAACAAGTTGGTCCCCATTGTGGTGGCTGCGCCGCAGCGCTTGAGCCAGTTGCCCAACGTGCCCACCTTTAAAGAGGTGGGGCTGGAGCCTGTGAACCGCATGGCGTTTTATGGCATCTACGGCCCCAAAGGATTGCCCAAAGACGTGATCGACAAAATCAATGCCGGCGTGAAAAAAGTGCTGGAGGACCCAGCGGTGCGCAAACGCATTGAGGACACCGGCTCCCTGGTGGTTGGCAATTCACCCGAGCAGTTTGCGGACCAGATCAAGGCGGAATTTGAGGTCTACAAAAAAGTCGTGGACTCTGCCAAGCTGCGTCTGGATTGATCATGGAAGACACCGCATCGGTGGATGCATTCATCGATGCGTTGTGGCTCGAAGAAGGCCTCTCCAAGAATACCTTGGAGGCCTACCGGCGAGATCTCTGCTTGTTTGCGGCATCGCTCAAGGGGCGGCCGTTGGTGCAAACCCAAGAGCATGATGTACAGGCCTATTTTGCGGCCAGGCATGCCGAAACCAAAGCCACCACTGCCAACCGGCGGCTGACAGTTTTCAAACGCTACTTTCGCTGGGCCTTACGCGAAAAGCATATTGCCCAAGACCCGACCCTCAAGCTGCAGGCTGCCAAGCAGGCGCTGCGGGTTCCCAAAACCTTGAGCGAAGCGCAAGTGGAAGCGCTTTTGAATGCGCCGGATACCGGTGAGGCACTAGGTATCCGGGACAAGACCATGTTGGAGCTGATGTACGCCAGCGGTCTGCGCGTGAGCGAGCTGGTAGCTCTGCGCATAACGCAGCTCGGGCTCAATGAGGGTGTACTGCGGGTCGTGGGCAAGGGTTCCAAAGAGCGTTTGGTGCCTTTTGGAGAGGTAGCGGGGCTCTGGTTGCAGCGGTACCTGCAAGGGCCGCGCGCAGAGCTTTTGGCCGGACGGCAAAGCGAAGATGTGTTTGTGACTGTGCGTGGTGCCAAGGCGGGCAGCGCGATGTCACGCATCATGTTTTGGGGGCTCGTGAAGCGCTATGCACTGATGGCAGGTATTCGCAGCCCAATGTCACCGCACACCCTGCGGCATGCATTTGCCACCCATTTGCTCAACCATGGGGCGGATCTACGCGCCGTGCAGATGCTTCTGGGCCATGCCGACATTTCCACCACGACTATTTACACCCACGTGGCCCGAGATCGGTTGGCTGCGCTGCACGCCCAGCACCACCCTCGCGGGTAGTGGCTCGGGGACCCCGGGGTGGGCGTGGTCCCGCTCAGGTCTCGCCCAATGTCTCTGCCCACGCCAAGGCTTGCAAATGCGCCCAGTTGATTTGTTTTTCAGTCAGTTGCAAGGCTTGTGCACTCTGGGCAAAAGCCTCGTCATCGCCTGATTCGCAAGCCAGGGTGAGCGTGAGGTAGTGCGCAAGTGGCCCGCTCCGGTGGAGCAAAGCCTGGGTCACACTGTCCGGCAGGGTGAGGTTGGACAACGCGGTCTCGAGCGGCATGCCCAGCATGTTGTCGAGCAAGGAGAAGATACCCACGACAAACGCGTGGTCGCAGTCATCGGCGGAGAGGGCCTCTGCGGCCAGTAATTCCATTAGGCGGCCGCGAATCACCGCGGTGGTTCCGATCGCAGGCGCAGCACCGCTCAGTGTCGATGTGGTCAGCAACAAAGCGGCCCACTTGAACAGTCGTTGCAACCCCAGCAGCATGACCGCGTGCTTGAAAGAGGAAACCTCAGTCCGGAGGCCGAATCCTGCCGAGTTGATAAATCGCAGCAGGTTGAAAGACAGGGTCGGGTCACGCTTCAAGACTTCTTCAATCTCTGCGGTACTGGCCTGCTTACGAACCAAGTTGATCAGTTGGAGGATCGTGGCCTGACCGGGGCGCATGCTTTGCCCCTCAACCATGGTGGCCCTGGCGAACCAATCGCCCTGAAATAGTTCGACTCCCAGCTCTTTGAGTTGAAGGTACTGCGCCTGACTCGATACTTTTTCAGCAACGAGAAGGGCTGGGGTTTTCGTTTGTGCCAAGCGTATGAACGAATGCATGGTCGCAGACTTCAAAACAACGGTATCGAACTTGATGTAGGCAGCCAAGGGCAGCCATTCCGCATAGGGCTGGGTCAACACGGAGTAGTCGAACGCCAGCCGAAACCCGCGCGCATGGAGGGCTCGCAGGGTCGGTAGTCGTAGCTGGATTTGATCTATTTGGGACAGCGGCACTGCCGGAATTTGTAGAACAGAGTGTTCCGGCGCAATCAAGTCGACATGGCCCGCTGCCAGGCTGTCGAGCGTGCAATTGACAAACAGCAGGGCCTTGCCAACGAGTGTTTCACTCTCGGCCATGGACAGCAAGTTGAACAGCATCTGGGCGTCGGATGATGCCGTGTGCTCACCCTTTTGGACGCTGCGATTGAAAAGTTCATACCCGACTACGGCTTGGTTCTTGTCGACGATCGCTTGCCGGGCAATCGAGACAGAGGCTGCGCCGGGGTTGGCAAAGGCATTTTCGGTGGGGTACATCAAGCAGCCGGAGAGCCGGCACAGGAAATAGTTGATTCGATTCTAGGTGGTACATGCCGCGTTGGACTGGGCAAAATCGAGCCCAGTTTCGAGCCCGGCGTCGATATCCAGCCTTTGCATTTCGGCGGGGGTAAAGCCTGCGGCTTTGCGAGCTGCGTAATTGAATGGTGGCTTTGGCCGCGGTGCCGCATACCTTGCGGCAGCTTGCGCATAAAACGCACCTGCATCCAAGTTGTGCTGGGCGCAAACCCAGTGGTACCAGCGGTTTCCGGTGGCGACATGGCCCACTTCCTCTGCCAAGATGATGTCCAGGATAGCGCGCGCCTCCATAGCCGCCGCAGTGCCGACCTTGGCGAGTTTGGATTGAATGAGTGGTGTCGCATCCAGTCCGCGCGCTTCCATGGTGCGCGGCACCAGTGCCATCCGGGCAGCGATGTCAGGCGCGGTGTTGTGGCAGATCGTCCAGAGCCCGGTATGTGCGGGAAAGTCGCCATACGCGTAGCCCAGTGCCTTAAGGTGTCCGGACAGTAGGGTGAAGTGCTTGGCTTCTTCCGCTGCCACAGTCGCCCAGTCGCGATAGAACGCTTCTGGCATATGGTCGTAACGCCAAATGCAATCCAAAGCGAGGTTGATGGCATTGAATTCAATGTGCGTGATCGAGTGCATCAAAGCTGCATGCCCCGCAGGTGTGAAGGGCGAGCGGCGGGGAACGTCTTTGGGATCCACGAGCTCCGGGCGAGCCGGTTGTCCCGGTGCGTCAGGGGGCGCAAAGTGGCGTTTTGCATCCACGACGAATGCGGGACAACCAGACTGCAACTCCAACGCGAGTTGCGCTTTATGCTCCGGTACGCTGGCTTGAAAGGCCTTGAGGGCGTGTTCTCTAAGTTCCATCCTTACAATTCTAATTTTGCGCTGCGGGGACTCTGATGGCGGTTTATGAACTTGATGGCATCGCGCCTCAGCTTTCTGAGGGTGTTTGGATCGCAGACAGTGCAGAAGTCATGGGCGCTGTTGAAATTGGCGTAGATGCCAATATATGGTCCGGAGCCGTAGTGCGCGGAGACACGGAAACGATCCGCATCGGTGCAGGAACCAATATCCAGGACGCCAGCGTGCTGCATGCAGACACGGGTAAGCCTTTGACCATTGGCGACAACGTCACGGTAGGGCACCAAGTCATGTTGCATGGTTGCACTATCGGTGATGGCTCTTTGATCGGTATCGGTGCGGTGGTCCTAAACGGTGCTCGCATCGGCAAAGGGTGTTTGGTGGGTGCGGGTGCTTTGGTGACCGAGGGAAAAGAATTTCCTGATGGCAGCATGATCATCGGCAGTCCTGCCAAAGCTGTGCGGGAGTTGACCGAAGCACAGCAACAAGCCTTGGTCGCCAGTGCCAAGCATTACGTTGAAAACGCGCGACGCTTCAGGTCTGGCCTGAAGAAAATCGCTTAGTTATCCGCCCCGCAAGGGGCCTGTTTTTTTTGGAGAAGGTGCATGTCTGAACTGCACAAGTTTTTGTTTGATGGCTTACCGGTTCGGGGAGCCATTGTGCGTTTGACAGACACCTGGCAAGAGATTTTGCGGCGACGCGCTTCCAGTACTGAGCATGGCGCCTACCCGGAGCCTGTGCAAAGGCTGTTGGGTGAGATTACAGCGGCAGCGACCTTGATGCAGTCCAACATCAAGTTTGACGGTGCGCTCGTCCTGCAAATTTTTGGTGATGGTCCGGTCAAGCTGGCGGTCACCGAGATCCAACCCGACTTTAAGGTGCGCTCTACCGCCACTATTGCGGGAGACATTGCGCCTGACATGCTGTTGAGCCAGATGGTGAACGCGCAAAATGAAGGGCGTTGCGCGATTACCCTGGACCCCACCACCAAGTTCCCTGGTCAACAGCCTTACCAGGGTGTCGTGCCCTTGTTTGATGACAGTGGCAAGCCGCTGGAGCGTATCAGCGAGGTCTTGGAGCACTACATGCTGCAGAGCGAGCAGCTGGATACCACGCTGGTATTGGCCGCCAACGACAAGGTGGCGGCGGGTCTTTTGATCCAGCGCTTGCCGATGCAAGGGGAGGGGAATCTCTCAGGCAGCATGGTGTCCAAAGAGAACGAGGATGAAATTGGGCTTAACGAGCACTACAACCGTATTTCCATCCTGGCTAAGAGCCTGAAGAGTGAAGAGTTGCTGGAGCTGGATGTCGACACGATTCTTCGACGCCTTTTTTGGGAAGAGCCCTTGACCCGGTTTGAACCCTTGGTCGGCGAGACTGCGCCGCGCTTTAGCTGCAATTGCAGCCGTGAGCGTGTGGGCAAAATGATTGTCGGCCTTGGGCGTGAAGAGGCGGCCAGCATTTTGGCGGAACGTAGCGATATCGAAGTCGCTTGCGAGTTTTGCGGTGTGCAGTACCGGTTTGACCCGGTGGATGCCGCTCAGCTGTTCACCGATGCGGTCCAATTGCAGCAGGGGCCTTCAGGCACCCACTAACGGGCTAGCAAAGACCTGAAGAGGCTGTGTTCACAGGTCGCGTCCGAACACTTCTCACATTGGCCAAGCCAACGTGCGTATTGTTCGGCGGCTTGGCGATCGTCTTCCATCTGGTCGGGCAACACGATCCGCAAGGCAGCCTTGAGCCGCAAGGAGCCTTTACCCCACACCATCGAGCAGGCGATGTCGTGTTCCTGCAAGACCGTTTGCAGGCGCTGATGGACCCGCTGTTGCCCTGCAGGGCTGTCGCGCTGGTAGCCATCTTCCACCCAAGGCAAATCTAAACCCGTGACTAGCACATGCGAGTAGGTGCGCAGGTCCGCGAGGGCTTCGGTGTAGAGGCTGACATCTTGGAAGAGCACATCGCTATAAATGGCCGTCATCAAGGCCGTGGTGTCACAAATCACGGCCATCCCATGGGGTGCGACAACACGGCGTGTTTGCTCCATGGCAATGCCGGCTTGTTCGTCGGGGCGGGGTGTTCTTTGGTGCAGATCGCACCATTCGCGCAAATATTCAGAGACGGTCACTGCGGGAGTGCCGGCGGCTTGTAGCGCGAGCGTCAAATCGTGCGCGAGGGTACTTTTGCCGGTCGATTCCGCGCCGAGAATCGCTATTTTCATGCCCATAGCTATCAAGCTCAGCGGGCAATCTGAACGTAAATCTCGTTCGCCTTCACCATGCCCAATTCAGAGCGTGCTTTCTCTTCGACAATTTCCAGGCCTTCTTTCAGGTCGTGGATTTCAGCTTCGAGACGCTCATTGGCTTGGAGTGCCTGCGCGTTGAGCTGTTTTTGTTCTTCTAGTTGTTTGGACAGACGGGCGACGTCCGGAATGCTTCCACGACCGAACCACAGCTGACCATGCAGGATCAGCAGGAGCGCAATCAACATGACAGGGACCCAGCGGTTACCCATGGCAGTGGTTCGGTCGATGGAGAGGCTTAACGCAGGTTGTAGAACGCCGCGCGGCCGGGGTACACGGCCACATCACCCAAGTCCTCTTCGATGCGGAGCAACTGGTTGTACTTGGCCATACGGTCGGAACGACTCAGGGAACCGGTCTTGATCTGGCCGGCGTTGGTGCCCACAGCGATATCAGAGATGGTGGAGTCTTCAGTTTCGCCCGAGCGGTGGCTGATGACGGCGGTGTAGCCGGCACGCTTGGCCATTTCGATGGCGGCGAAAGTTTCAGACAAAGTGCCGATCTGGTTGATCTTGATCAGGATCGAGTTGGCTATGCCTTTGTCGATGCCTTCTTTCAAGATCTTGGTGTTGGTCACGAACAAGTCGTCACCCACGATTTGCACCTTGGCACCCAAGCGGTCAGTCAGTACTTTCCAGCCGTCCCAGTCGCCTTCAGCCATGCCGTCCTCGATGCTGATGATGGGGTATTTGTCGACCCAGGTGGCCAGCATATCGGTCCACTCTTGGGCGGTCAGGCTCAGGCCTTCACCTTCGAGTTCGTATTTGCCGTCTTTGTAGAACTCAGAGGCTGCGCAATCCAGGCCGAGGGCGATTTGCTCGCCTGCCACGTAGCCAGCCTTGTCGATGGCTTGCAGAATCATCTGGATCGCTGCTTCATGGTTTGCCACGTTGGGGGCAAAACCGCCTTCGTCGCCCACTGCCGTGCTGATGCCCTGGTCGTGCAGGATTTTCTTGAGCGCATGGAACACTTCGGCACCCCAGCGCAGGGCTTCGCGGAAGCTGGGCGCGCCCACGGGGATGATCATCAACTCTTGCAGGTCAAGGTTGTTGTTGGCGTGTTCGCCACCGTTCATGACGTTCATCATGGGAACGGGCATTTGCACGCTGCCCATGCCGCCGAAGTAACGGTACAAAGGCAAGCCTGCCTCTTCGGCGGCAGCGCGGGCTACTGCCATGGAGACAGCCAACATCGCGTTGGCGCCCAAGCGGGATTTGTTTTCGGTGCCGTCCAAGTCAATCAATGTCTTGTCCAGGAAAGCTTGCTCGGAAGCGTCGAGGCCCAACACGGCTTCAGAGATTTCAGTGTTGATGTGCTCAACCGCTTTCAACACGCCTTTGCCGAGGTAGCGCTTCTTGTCGCCATCACGCAGCTCAATGGCTTCGCGGGAACCAGTGGATGCGCCGGAGGGCACAGCTGCACGGCCCATGGTGCCGGATTCCAGCAGCACGTCGCATTCAACGGTAGGGTTGCCGCGAGAGTCAAGAATCTCTCGGCCGACGATGTCAACAATTGCGCTCATTAGTTTCTTTCCAGTTCAAAAACACACAAACAAAAAACGTCAAATCCCATCTTGCCGCCGATCACTGGAAGTTGTCTTCCAGCAACGGGGTTTTTTTGGTTACGGAATCCAGCGCGACCAAAGTTTCCAACAACGCTTTCATATGGCGCAGTGGGACGGCATTGGGACCGTCAGACCAAGCTTCTGCGGGGCGTGGATGGGTCTCCATAAAGAGTCCCGCCACGCCGGCAGCCACACCGGCGCGGGCCAACACAGGCACCATGTCACGCGCGCCACCACTGCTGCCGCCCAACCCGCCAGGCTTTTGCACGGAGTGGGTCACGTCGAAGACCACTGGGGCGCCTGACTTCCGCATCTCGGCCAAGCTGGTCATGTCCGCCACCAGGTTGTTGTAGCCAAAGCTCACACCACGCTCGCAAGCCAAGAAGCGGTCAGGAAAGAGGCCGACTTCTTCTGCAGCAGCACGGGCTTTGTCGATCACATTCTTCATGTCCCAAGGGGCAAGGAATTGCCCCTTTTTGATGTTCACCGGCTTGCCGCACTGGGCAACGGCGCGGATGAAGTCAGTTTGGCGGCACAAGAACGCGGGTGTTTGCAACACATCCACCACGCTGGCGACTTCGACGATATGCGACTCGTCATGCACATCGGTCAAGATGGGCAATTGCAGTTGGCGGCGTACTTCGTCGAGAATTTTCAGTCCGGCATCCAAGCCGACACCACGCTTGCTGGTCCCGGAGGAGCGGTTGGCCTTGTCGAACGAGCCCTTGTAAATCAAGGGGATGCCCAAGCTGGCGCATGCCTCTTTGAGCTGCCCTGCCACTTCGATGGACATTTCCAATCCCTCGATGGAGCAGGTTCCGGCGATCAGGAAAAAGGGACGATCGAGACCGATCTCAAAATCGCAAAGCTTCATCAGGCAACCGCTTTCAAACTTTTTCCACCGTTCTGGTGCTCAACGGCCGCTTTGATAAATGCATTGAACAATGGATGGCCGTTCCACGGAGTGGACTTGAACTCCGGGTGGAACTGCACACCCACATACCAAGGGTGAACACTTTCCGGCAGTTCCACGATCTCGGTCAGTTGCTCGCGCTGGGTAAGCGCAGAAATGACAAGGCCGGACGCACGAAGGGTGTCGAGGTAGTTCACATTCGCCTCGTAGCGGTGGCGGTGGCGCTCGGTGACGACATCCCCGTAGATCTTGTGGGCCAGCGTGTTTTTGGCTACATCAGAGCTTTGTGCGCCCAAGCGCATGGTGCCGCCAAGATCCGAATTGACATCACGGGTTTTGATCGTTCCGTCCGCATCTTTCCACTCGGTAATCAGGGCGATCACAGGATTCGGGCTTTCAGGATCAAATTCGGTGCTGTTGGCATCTGTCAAGCCGGCTACATGGCGGGCGAATTCGATGGTGGCAACCTGCATCCCCAAGCAAATGCCCAAATAGGGCACTTTGTTCTCGCGGGCAAAACGGGCGGTGCTGATCTTGCCTTCAATGCCTCGCTTGCCGAAACCGCCGGGCACCAGAATGGCGTCGTATTTCGCCAGCTGGTTTGCCGTGCTGGCTTCAATGGTCTCGGAATCCACGTGTTCGATTTTGACGCGTACATGATTTTTCATGCCGGCGTGGCGCAGGGCTTCGTTGACCGACTTGTAGCTGTCGGTCAGGTCTACATACTTGCCGACCATGGCAATGGTGACTTCGCCCTGGGGGTGTTCTGTCGCGTACACCAGATCATCCCAGCGCTTAAGGCTTGCAGGTGGTGTGTTTAGGCGGAGCTTGTCGCAAATCAGGCCATCCAGGCCTTGCTCGTGCAACATGCGCGGCACTTTGTAGATGGTGTCCACATCCCACATGGAGATCACTCCCCATTCAGGCACATTGGAGAACAGCGAAATTTTGGCGCGCTCTTCATCAGGAATCGGGCGATCCGCGCGGCACAAAAGAACATCCGCTTGGATACCGATTTCGCGCAACTGCTTGGCAGTGTGCTGGGTCGGCTTGGTCTTGAGTTCGCCAGCCGCTGCAATCCAGGGGAGGTAGCTCAGGTGGACAAACGCGCTGTTATTGGGGCCGAGCTTGAGGCTCATTTGGCGCACGGCTTCGAGGAAGGGCAACGACTCGATATCGCCCACGGTTCCGCCGATTTCGACGATTGCCACGTCCACAGCATCCGGCTCGCCGAACCGCGCACCGCGTTTGACGAACTCCTGGATTTCGTTGGTCACATGGGGAATGACCTGGACTGTTTTGCCCAGATAGTCACCGCGGCGCTCTTTGTCGAGCACGCTTTTGTAAATTTGACCCGTGGTGAAGTTGTTGGTCTTGCGCATGCGCGTTTCGATGAAACGCTCATAGTGGCCGAGATCCAAGTCAGTTTCTGCGCCGTCGTCGGTGACGAACACCTCGCCGTGCTGCAGGGGAGACATGGTCCCGGGATCAACGTTGAGGTAGGGGTCCAGCTTGATGAGGGTGACTGTCAGGCCCCGCGATTCGAGGATCGCAGCAAGGGAGGCTGAGGCGATTCCCTTTCCAAGGGAAGACACCACACCGCCGGTGACGAAGACAAATTTGGTCATGTCAGGGGCGAACTTGAGGGTTCGATGAGGTGGTAAAGCGAGATTATAGGCGTCTGCTACATTGCGGCGGTCTGCGGCAGCGCCATCGTGCTGTTCGCCATCATGAAATGAGTACGACATGGACCTTTCCGGTAAGCACATTGTTCTGGGTTTGACAGGCGGTATTGCCTGCTACAAAGCGGCTGAGCTGTGCCGTGCGTTGATCAAGCAGGGGGCCACCGTGCAGGTCGTGATGACCGAGGCCGCCGCGCAATTCATCACGCCGGTGACCATGCAAGCGTTGAGCAATCGCCCGGTATTTGATTCGCAGTGGGATGCGCGCGAGCACAACAACATGCCGCATATCAATCTGAGCCGCGAGGCCGACGCCATTCTGATCGCGCCCTGCAGCGCCGATTTCATGGCCAAACTGTTGCATGGTCGAGCCGACGATTTGCTGAGCCTGATGTGCCTTGCGCGGCCTATTGAGAGCGTGCCGCTGATCATTGCCCCCGCCATGAACCGGGAGATGTGGGCGCACCCTGCCACCCAGCGCAATCTCGCGCAGCTGCGTGCGGATGGCACCCATGTGCTGGGCGTGGGAAATGGAGACCAGGCCTGCGGCGAGACGGGCGATGGTCGGATGCTGGAGCCAGACGAGTTGCTGCAGGAGGTTGTTGCATTTTTTCAGCCCAAGCTTCTGGCGGGGCAGCATGTGGTGGTCACTGCGGGGCCCACCTTCGAGGCCATTGACCCGGTGCGTGGCATTACCAACCTCTCCAGCGGGAAAATGGGATTCGCTATTGCCCGAGCTGCGCGCGAGGCAGGGGCTGAGGTGACCTTGATCGCCGGCCCGGTGGGCTTGGCAACGCCGCAGGGCGTTCGGCGGGTCGATGTGAAATCGGCACTCGATATGCACCTAGCTAGCACAGAACATGCGCACTGCGCTACTGTGTTTATAGCAACGGCTGCGGTGGCAGACTGGCGCCCTGCGGCTGCGGCCAACCAAAAGCTCAAAAAAGACGGCAGTGGTGCCACGCCGAAACTCGAGTTTGTGGAAAACCCCGACATACTGGCCGATGTGGCCCAAACCGAGCGCGCGGTGCGTGGTGATCTCTATTGCGTCGGCTTCGCTGCGGAGAGCCATGATTTGTTGGCCCACGCGACGGCAAAGCGACTGCGAAAGAAGGTGCCGCTGCTGGTGGGCAACATCGGTCCCGCGACCTTCGGTCAGGACGACAATGCGCTTTTGCTCATCGATGCTGCCGGTTCTACCGAGCTGCCCCGCAACTCCAAGCTGCATTTGGCGCGGCAACTTGCGGCCGAAATCGCCAAACGGCTGCACGCTACCTCTTAATTTTTCACACTGAACATCATGAAAATCGACGTCAAGATCATCGATCCCCGCTTGCAAAATAACTTGCCAACCTATGCCACCCCGGGCAGTGCTGGCTTGGACTTGCGCGCTTGCCTGGACGCACCGCTAACCCTGGCTCCCAATGCATGGCAACTGGTACCTACCGGCATGGCAATTTATCTCGAGGATCCTGCGTACGCGGCGCTGATTCTGCCCCGCTCCGGGCTGGGGCATAAACATGGCATCGTGCTGGGCAATCTGGTGGGTTTGATCGACAGCGATTACCAAGGCCAACTCATGGTGAGCGCTTGGAACCGCAGTGAAGTTCCGTTCACTATCGAGCCGATGGAGCGCATAGCCCAGTTGATGATCGTGCCGGTGGTGCAAGCCCAGTTTAATGTGGTGACCGAATTCCCCGCGTCACAGCGCGGGGAGAGCGGTTACGGCTCCACTGGTAAGGCCTGATCGGCTTAGTGCAAGTGATCGTTGCCTGGGGCTTGCTCGTGCAAAGGCTGGACCCGGAAGAACCCGGTACCCAAGGTGCCAGAGCCGATTTCTTCTTCAGTGGCTTCCCTGACGGACTCTACTTTGAGTTGGATACGGATGGCGATACCCGCTAGCGGGTGGTTGCCATCCAGAACCACGTGTTCGGGGTAAATATCTGTGATGGTGTAGAGCGCGTCTTTGGGCGCGTCCGGGTTGCAACCTGCGGGTAAGGCATAACCCTCCATGGTCAGGCCTTCTTGCAGTTCTGCGGGGAACAGGCCGCGCGGCTCCAAGAAAATCAACTGGTCATTGAAATCGCCGAAAGCCTCTTCCGGCTCGATTTGCAATTGCACTTTATCTCCGGCTACGTGGCCTTGCAGCGCAGCTTCGATGGGGGGCAACAAGTCGTTGCCGCCCAATAAAAACTCAACCGGCTCGTCCAGAACGTCCAGTTCTTCGCCCAGTGTGTCTTTCAGCGTCCATGTGAGGGCAACGACGCATTGTGTGGTGATTTCCATAAGGCAGAATTCTCCCATGAACATTGAAACCCCACTCCAGCTGCTCGGCGGCATCAGCCCGGAAACCTTCATGCAGCGCTACTGGCAAAAGAAGCCGCTGGTGATCCGTCAAGCCATTCCCGGATTTTCTCCATTACTGGAGCGCATCGAGCTATTGGAGCTGGCCGCGCAAGAAGACGTGGAGTCGCGTTTGGTGGTGCAGGGTGCCCCCGGCAAAGGGGATGCATGGAAATTCAAGCACGGGCCTTTTGCCCGCAAGGCCCTGCCGCCGCTCAAGCAAGCGGGTTGGACCTTGCTAGTGCAGGGGGTAGATTCGCATGATGAGCGGGTGCATGGCTTGATCAATCAGTTCCGTTTTGTGCCGGATGCGCGCCTTGACGATTTGATGATCAGCTACGCCACAGACCAAGGCGGTGTGGGCCCCCATTTCGACAGCTATGACGTGTTTTTGCTGCAGGCCCATGGCCGCCGTCGCTGGCGCATTGGCCGGCAGAAAGACCTGTCACTGGTCCCTGATATGCCGCTCAAAATCCTGGCCAATTTCGAGCCGGAAGAAGAGTTCGTGCTCGAACCCGGCGATATGTTGTACCTCCCGCCCAAATACGCCCACGATGGTGTTGCAGAGGGGGAATGCATGACCTATTCCATCGGTTTCCGCTCTCCTTCGCAGGCGGAGTTGGCGCAAGAGGTTTTGCAACGCATTGCTGAGCAAGCGATGGATGATTTGCCGGCAACCCTTTACACCGACCCCAAACAAGCGGCAGTTGAAGCCCACGCTGAGTTGCCATCCACCATGCTGGAGTTCGCTCAGGCTGCAGTGCAGTCAGCGCTGAAGGACCCTAAAGCCATCGCCCGTGCACTGGGCGAATATTTGAGTGAACCGAAGGCCAACGTATGGTTCGATGGCGAGGGCCAAGACGTCGCGGGTGCCATCCGCTTGGATCGCCGCACCCGTATGCTCTACGACGCGCATCATGTATTCATCAACGGTGAAAGCTTCAATGCCGCAGGTCGAGACGCGCAATTGATGCGCCAACTGGCCGATATGCGCCAATTAGACGCGAAAGAGGTACGTCGCTTGAGTGAGGGGGCAATCACCTTGGTGCAGGAATGGTGCGATTCCGGATGGTTGCATGTCGACCAATGAGGCATCATGGTCAGGTGAGGGGGCGTTTCTAGGCCCCTCTGAGTTTGCAGAGGCCGTCCGGCAAGGCATCGACCTTGCTGGCCTGGAAGGCTGGAGCCAGATGGTCTGGGTCGATGTTGATTTTGCGGATTGGCCGTTGCGCGAAAAAGCGGTTATCGAATCTCTCCAGCGATGGGTCAAGCCCGGGCGACGGCTGACCATGATTGCAAAGCGTTACAACCAGGTCACGCTGCTGCACCCCCGCTTTGTGCAGTGGCGCGTGACTTGGGGTCACCTTCTGGATTGCCGGGTGGTCAAGCATCTTGACGAGTCTGAAATGCCCAGCGCCTTATTGAGCCCCGCGTGGTTCTTGCACCGTCGCGATGCCGAGCGTTCGGTCGGTGTGTGGTCTCGTGAGGCCCGCTCGAAACTGAATTTAAAAGAATCGGTTGACGAGTGTTTCCGTCAAAGCTCCCCCGGTTTTCCGGCCTCCGTTTTGGGACTTTAAGGTTCAAGAGGGTTTACCCGTACGCACTGTTTTGGGTCTTGTATAATTTCAAGCTCTGATGGAAAGAGACCGAATGCTTTACGTCAGGGCTGGGTGGTTCGCTATCCAGACAATTTCCGGAAATTGTTTCGTTAACTCACTGAAGTCTTTAAAAATGAACAAGTCTCTCGTTTTGGCAGCATTGATTGCTGCTGCTGCTTTGGCTGCTTGCGGTAAGAAAGAAGAAGCTCCCGCTGCAGCTCCTGCTGCTGTTGAAGCTCCTGCCGCTGCTGCATCCGCTCCTGAAGCCGCTGCTCCTACAGCTGCTGCTTCCGAAGCCATGGCTCCTGCAGCTGCTGCTTCCGAGCCAGCCAAGCAATAATCTGCTTGCAGACGAAAAAAAACCACCTTTCGGTGGTTTTTTTTTGCCGGTACATCGCCTCATGGCGATGCATCCGTGGTTACTTGATATCGTCGGCAATGATTTGCACGATTCTTTGTGCAACTGCGGTGCTCTCGGGGTTGCCATTGGCGTCCAAAACGCTGACTGTGGATTTTTCACCTGCACTACGGACCGCAATTTGGTACTTCTGGGCAACGTTGGCCTTAGTACCATTGAACATTTTGCTGAAAAAACCAGGCTCCGCTTTGTCTGACGTCAGTTCTTGATAGCGAACAAAGTAAACACCTTGCTTTCGGTCCCGATCTTCTACCGTGAAACCGGTTCTATCTAAAGCGAGCCCTGTGCGGCGCCATGCCCGGTCAAAGCCCTCGTCCAGTTGAACGGCTGGCTGTCCATTCAAGCTCGTGACCGTAGCTACTCGCTTTGGGACGCTATTGGCCACGAGTACCTTGGATTGCTCTTGCGAGACCCCCAGTTTGACCATCAAGCGACGCAGGAATTCTGCTTCCAACTCCGGGTCGGCTGCACGTGGTTGCCACACAGTTTGGTCACTGCGATCGGTGGTGTAGACCTCTACCATGCCCCGGTGGCTGATGAAAATTTCGGTGTTTCCGTTGCTATCCCGCTCTAGGCGCGTACGGAACTTGTCTCGCTCCGGGGTAGAGTAAAAAGAATCCAACAGTTTGCCCAGCGAGGCACGCAAGAAATCTTGAGGGAGCTTGGCGCGGTTTTCCGCCCAGTCGGTTTCCATGATTCCCAGTGTGTCCTGGTCAATCGCTAACAGGAATCCGTTCTCTTGCCAGAAGTCTTTCACCGGTTCCCATAGTTTGTCGGCGGGGCGATTCACCACCAGCCAACGCTGGTTGCCTGCGCGCTCGATTCTGACGTCACCCACCGCCAATGCCGCTACGTCGGATTTTTCCGTCACCGCCTGGGTTGTCTTGGTGGCATTTGCAGAGACTGCACCACCCACCACGGTGTAGGGGGTGTCTTTGTTCAACTGGGTGAGATCGGGCGGAACGTCCAAGCGAGGGGCTTTTGCTGCAGAGCGGTAGTCCACTTTGTCTGTTTCCAGCGCGGTACAGGCTCCCAAGCCAATCGTCGCGCTGAGCAAAATAACTTTAGAAATCGAATTCACAAAAATCCTCAAAATGGCAACGCGCTTAGATCAGACCAGCGGTTTGCATGGCCTTTTCAAGGGCGGGTTGGCTGGCTTCTGTCAGCTGTGTCAAAGGCAAGCGCAGTGCGGGCTTGCTCAGGCCCATGCGCGCAACCGCCCACTTCACAGGAATCGGGTTGGACTCGATGAATAGAGTCTTGTGGACGGGCAAAAGTTTCATCTGGATTTCCGTGGCGCGGGCTACGTCCCCGGCAATGGCTGCCTTGCAGAGCTCATGCATCAGACGCGGTGCCACGTTGGCAGTCACGCTCACGTTGCCATGGCCGCCGCACAACATCAGCGCCACCGCGGTCGGGTCGTCGCCGCTGTAGATCGAAAACTCTTTTGGTGCATCTTTGATGAGCCACTGGGCACGCTCAATGTTGCCGGTTGCTTCTTTGATACCCACGATTCCGGGCACTTGTGTCAGGCGCAAGACGGTGTCGTGAGCCATATCGGCCACCGATCGACCGGGCACGTTGTAAAGCACGATCGGCAGGTCGCCAGTAGCTTCTGCAATGGCCTTAAAGTGCTGGAACTGGCCCTCTTGGGTCGGCTTGTTGTAGTAGGGCACGACTTGCAATTGGCAGTCTGCGCCTACTTGTTTGGCAAAGCGGGCCAAGGCAATCGCCTCGCGGGTGGAGTTGCCGCCACAGCCGGCCATGATCGGCACCCGCCCGGCGGATTGCTCGACCGACACGCGGATGATTTCGCAATGTTCTTCAACACTGACGGTGGGGGACTCACCGGTGGTGCCCACGACGCCAATGCAATCGGTGCCCTCGGCGATATGCCAATCGATGAGTTTGCGCAGCGCGGGGTAATCCACGGAGCCGTCGTCAAGCATCGGAGTGATAAGGGCTACGATGCTGCCCCGGATTGGACCTTTAGAAGCGTTCATGTCGAGTGTTGAATCTATAAACAAACATTTTAACTAGAGTGCATAGCGCGCCGGAGCGCCGTTGGGTGCACTTGGGGTAAAGATACGTGTGGCCGCAATGCGCTGCACGAAACGGTCGGGTTCCTCTAGAAAACCGTTTTCGTAGGCCACGATGTGCAAAACGCTACAAATCTGCAGCAATTCACCGTTTTTCAGCAAAAAATCAGGCCGGGCAGGGCGCCCCACCGTCTCGTTGCCCGCAGCAAATGTTTCATAGAGCAAGACGCCGCCCGATGCCAGACTGGCCAGTAATGTGTCCATGAGTGGCCGCCACAGGTAATGGGTCACCACAATCGCGTCAAACAACTCAGGCTCGGCGTTGGCCTCGTTCACCAAAGGCCATGGCGCGTTTTCGATATCGGCCCGCACGAGTCTGACATTTGGCATGACTTGGCGAGCACTTTCAATATCTTGGTCGACGCCTGTCACCTTGCAGCCGCGCCCGGCAAACCAATGAAGGTGGCGCCCACTGCCGCAAGCCACGTCCAAAACTGAGGCAGCCGGCGGGATGAGGTGGCTCCAGCGCTGAATCCAGGGCGACGGTGCAGACAACTGCCGGTGCGGTGTGTGCATCACTTGGGCTTCACTTCATCTTTGAGCGCCGCCATCGCCATGTTCTCCACAACGCCCGGTAACAAGAGTTTGAGAAAGCGCCCGAGCTTGCCTTGGGCGGTCATCACCACTTCGCGCTGGCGTTTTTGCATGCCGGTGGCAATCAGGTAGGCGCACTCGGAGACGGTCATGGCCTTGTCTTCCTTGAGGCCGCTGGAGCCCGCGACCTCGCCCTTGGCGTTGAGGCCGTGCGCGCGGATGTCGGTCAACACCACGCCGGGGAAGGCGGTAGTCACACTCACACCTGACGGCTTGAGCTCAGCGCGCAGCGCTTCGAAAAAGCCCGTCATCGCAAACTTGGACGCGCTGTAGGCCGTGCGCCCGGGCACGCCAATCAGGCCTGCCAGCGAAGACACCGCCACAATGCGCCCTTGGGCTTGCTTGATGTGGGGCAACGCTGCATGGGTGCACCACACACTGCCCCACAGGTTGGCGCGCATCAGGTCCTCGTACCAATGCAGGTCTTGGGCATCCACGTCCTGAAACAGCGCTTGAGCAGAGACGCCGGCGTTGTTGACCAGGGTGTCAATCCGCCCGAAAGCGTCAATAGTGGCCTTAATCAAGGCGCGGCATTGGGCTTCCACAGACACGTCGGTCGGCACCACCAAAACTTGGCTGCCCTTGGCACGGCAAATGTCTGCCACTGTGTCCAGCCCTTTGCGCTTGCGGGCGGCCAGCACCAGGCTCAGTCCCGCGCCATAACGTGTGGCCAGCTGCCGCGCGAGTTCAGCGCCTATGCCTTCAGACGCGCCGGTGATGATGGTGACAGTGGTACTTGTGGTCATGGGGGGCTGGGCTCAAAAACAGGCCCATACCTGATTGGCCATTTGCACCATGAAATCAGGTTGGGCGTAAAGGGAAAAAACAGCGCTCAGCAACAGGCACAAGACCAAAGTGAAAGCGGCTTTTCTCAACATGGAGATGGCTCTTACGCGGGTTGCGGTGCGCGCCCGATCGGGGCCTCGCGCACGGGCAGATTAACCAAGGCAGCAAACACACCCAGCGCAATCGCGATGTACCAAACGATGTCGTAGCTGCCGGTCTTGTCGTACAAGTAGCCGCCCAGCCACACGCCCATGAACGAGCCAATCTGGTGGCTGAAAAACACAAACCCACCGAGCATCGACAAGTGGGCTACGCCAAAAATCTGGGCAATGGTCGCGTTGGTAGGCGGCACTGTAGACAGCCACAAGAAACCCATGACCGCTGAAAACACATACACGCTCACCGGCGACAGAGGCACGATCAAAAAGAGGCTGATCGCAATCGCCCGACCAAAATAAATGAACGCCAGGATGTGCTTTTTGGCCATTTTTTGCCCCAGCACTCCTGCCGCATAGGTGCCAAACACATTGAAGAGGCCAATCAAAGCCAGTGCATAGCTGGCAACCTGGGGTGATAAGCCCTTGTCTTTCAAATAGCTGGGCATGTGCACGCCGATGAACACCACCTGGAAGCCACACACAAAGTAGCCCGCCATGAGCAGCTGAAAACTGGGGTACTTGAAGGCCTCGCGCAATGCCTGTGCAATGCTTTGCTGGTGGGCACCAGCAGATGCTGGGTGCCACAAGTTTTCACGGAGTCCTCGCGCCAAAGGAATCATCAGGAACGACGCCACAGCCAGCACTAGCAAGGCCTCTTGCCACCCGAAGTGGCTGATTAAAAAGCCTTCGGTGGGCACCATCAAAAACTGCCCGAATGAGCCGGCTGCGGCCGCCACGCCCATCGTCCAAGAGCGCTTTTCTGCAGGAACGTTACGGCCGATCACGCCATAAATCACTGCATAGGTGGTGCCCGCCTGCGCCATCCCGATCAACGCACCCGTTGCGATAGTGAAAGTCAGTGGCGTGGTGGCAAGGGCCATGCCGCACAGCCCCAAGGCGTAGAGCAACGCGCCGATGATGATGACGCGAAACGCCCCATAGCGGTCTGCCGCCATGCCCGCAAATATCCCGCTGACGCCCCAGACAAGGTTTTGAATCGCGATCGCAAAGGCAAAGGTATCGCGCGTCCAGCCTTGGGCTTGGGTGATTGGCTGCAACCACAGGCCAAAGCCGTGTCGTATGCCCATCGACAAGGTCACGATGGTGGCACCGCACACCAGCACTTGGGTGAGCGAGAGAGGTTGGGGACTTGCACTCATCCTCTAAATGTAGCCAGTTTCAGGCCCCGGGGTTCGCAGCGCGTGGGGCAGTGTTTGGTGCAGCGCTTGTGAGGGATTCGGGTATTTGCATGTATGCATATACAGTGGATTGCCGCAGTTCCCCTACAATCCGCCGCTATGGCTGTCAAACCCACTCCCGAATATTCCGAATCATCGATCCGCGTGCTCAAGGGCCTGGAGCCCGTCAAACAGCGCCCGGGCATGTACACCCGCACCGATAACCCGCTGCACATCATCCAGGAAGTGTTGGATAACGCCGCCGATGAGGCCTTGGCCGGATTTGGTACAAAGATCAAGGTGACGCTGCACGCAGATAGCTCAGTGAGCATCGAAGACGATGGCCGTGGCATCCCGCACGGCATGCACCCTGAGGAAAAAGCGCCGGTGATTGAGCTGGTCTACACCCGCTTGCACGCGGGCGGCAAGTTCGACAAGGGCCAAGGCGGCGCCTACAGTTTTTCGGGCGGCCTGCACGGGGTGGGCGTTTCCGTCACCAATGCGCTGAGTACCCGTCTTGAAGTCACCAGCTACCGCGAAGGGAAGGTGGCCCACATCGTGTTTGCCGGTGGCGACGTGGCCGAGGCGCTGCAACTGCGCCCAGCGGGGGATGGTGATCGCAAGCAGGGCACCACGGTCCGCGCCTGGCCAGACGCCAAGTATTTCGAATCCGCAGCCTTGCCCATGGGCGAACTGACCCATCTGCTGCGTAGCAAAGCGGTGCTGATGCCCGGTGTGAGCGTCACGCTGGTCAACGAAAAAACCAAGGAAAGCCAGAACTGGCTCTACAAGGGCGGCCTGAAAGACTATTTAGGCCAGACCCTGAGCGCCGACCCCGTCATCCCCATGTTTGACGGCGAAGGTTTTGCGGATGGCAATAACGACACCTTTGCCGAAGGCGAGGGCGCTACTTGGTGCGTAGCCTTTACTGAAGACGGCGCCCCGGTGCGCGAGAGCTATGTGAACCTGATTCCCACCAGCGCGGGCGGCACGCACGAAAGCGGCTTGCGCGATGGCTTGTTCCAGGCGGTCAAGAGCTTTATCGAGTTCCATAGCCTGCTGCCCAAGGGCGTCAAGCTCATGCCCGAAGACGTGTTCGCCCGCGCCAGCTATGTGCTGAGCGCCAAGGTGCTGGACCCGCAGTTTCAAGGTCAGATCAAAGAGCGGCTCAATTCGCGCGACGCGGTGCGCCTGGTCAGCAGTTTTGTGCGCCCCGCGCTGGAGCTGTGGCTGAACCAGCACGTGGACTACGGCAAAAAACTGGCCGAGTTGGCCATCAAGGCCGCACAAACTCGCCAGAAAGCCGGTCAAAAGGTCGAAAAGCGCAAGAGCAGCGGCGTGGCTGTTTTGCCCGGTAAGCTCACCGACTGCGAGAGCCGCGACATTGCCTACAACGAGGTGTTTCTGGTCGAGGGTGACTCTGCCGGCGGCAGCGCCAAGATGGGCCGCGACAAAGAAAACCAGGCCATCCTGCCCCTGCGCGGCAAGGTGCTCAACACCTGGGAGGTAGACCGCGACCGCCTGTTTGCCAACACCGAAATCCACGACATTTCGGTCGCCATTGGCGTGGACCCGCACGGCCCCAACGACACGCCTGATCTGAGCGGCCTGCGTTACGGCAAGGTTTGCATCCTCAGTGATGCGGACGTGGACGGCTCGCACATCCAGGTGCTGCTGCTCACGCTGTTCTTCCGCCACTTCCCCAAGCTTATCGAGACTGGCCACGTGTTTGTGGCGCGGCCACCGTTGTTCCGGGTCGATGCGCCAGCGCGCGGCAAAAAGCCCGCCAGCAAGGCCTACGCATTGGATGAAGGTGAGCTCACCGCCATCCTCGACAAGTTGCGCAAAGAGGGCGTGCGCGAAGGCGCTTGGTCCATCAGCCGCTTCAAAGGCTTGGGCGAGATGAATGCCGAGCAGTTGTGGGACACCACCCTCAACCCCGACACCCGCCGCCTGCTGCCGGTGGAGCTGGGCGCGGTGGACTTTGCCGCTACCGAGGCGCTGATCACCAAACTCATGGGCAAGGGCGAAGCGGCCTCACGCCGTGAGCTGATGGAGCTGCATGGCGATTCGGTCGAGATCGACGTCTGATGCTCCAGCGTGCTGCTGCCTCTCGTTTTGCTATCAAAAATATAGCTGCTTGCGCATGTTTTATGTGCGCTGCAGCCACTTTTGATGCCAAAGCCGATGTGTGGGTCTATGTAGACCCGCAGGGGCAGTCGCACTTCTCTGGCGAGCAAACCGACGAGCGGTACACCCTGTTTTTTCGCGCCTCCATTCGTGGCTTGAGCCCGGGTGCCGATGCGGCAGCACTGCCGGCCTCGACCCCTCAAGGGCCCGATACCTCGCCCGAGTTGTCGCCCAAGTTGGCAGCGTTTTTTGACAACTCCCCCCGTTACCGCAAAGCTCAGCCCTTGCTGCAAGAGGCCGCGCGCAAGTACCGCCTGGACTACGAGCTGCTCAAGGCGCTGGTCACTACCGAGTCCGGTTTCGAGCCTGCGGCCGTGTCGCCCAAAGGTGCTATCGGCCTCATGCAAATCATGCCCGACACTGCTCGCCGCTTCGGTGTGGACAGCGACCGCTGGATGTCGGTAGAAGCCAAGCTGGCAGACCCCAAAATCAACGTCGGCATTGGCGCGCGTTATTTGCGCTTGTTGCTCGACATGTTCCCCGGCCGCACCGATCTGGCTCTCGCCTCGTACAACGCAGGCGAAGGCGCGGTGCAACGGGCGGGCAACAAAGTGCCCAATTACAAAGAGACCCAAAACTACGTGGCGACCGTGTCGGAGCTGTATGCCGCACTCAAGCCGCCGGCGCCGGCCAAACCTGCCGCGCCACAAAAAGCAGGCGGCAAGCCCGTGCTCAACGCGTATGGCGATGGCTATTTGTTGTCGGGCTCCCGCACCGCTTATGTCTTGGCACCCGGTGCCATGCCCGGTGGCGCCATCGGGCGCGGCAACATGATCACACCGGCCCTGCCTGTGTCCCAACAAGAAACCCAGATTGCAGTGGACTGAACTGAAGAAACATGACTGACCAAACCACGCTCGATTTGATCCCCGAACCCGCTGAACCGACCGGCCCTGTGCCCCCTGGTGAAGATGGTGAACTCAACCTCGCCACCTATGCCCAGCGCGCGTACCTCGAATACGCACTGAGCGTGGTCAAAGGCCGTGCCTTGCCCGACGTGTGCGATGGCCTCAAGCCCGTGCAGCGCCGCATTTTGTACAGCATGGGCCGCATGGGCCTGAGCTTTGGCGGGGCCAATGGCAACGCCGGTGCCAAGCCGGTCAAAAGCGCCCGCGTGGTGGGCGATGTGCTGGGCCGCTTTCACCCGCACGGCGACCAGTCGGCCTATGACGCACTGGTGCGCATGGCGCAAGACTTTTCGCAGCGCTACCCGCTGGTAGACGGCCAGGGCAACTTCGGTAGCCGTGACGGCGATGGCGCTGCCGCCATGCGCTACACCGAAGCGCGCCTCGCCAAAATCACCACGCTGCTGCTCGACGAAATCGACCAGGGCACCGTGGACTTTCAGCCCAACTACGACGGCTCCACCGAAGAGCCCAAGCAGTTGCCCGCGCGCCTGCCATTCAGCCTGCTCAATGGCGCTAGCGGTATTGCCGTGGGCTTGGCCACCGAAATCCCCAGCCACAACCTGCGCGAAGTGGCCGATGCCTGTGTGGCGCTGATCAAAAACGACAAGCTGTCTGACGACGAGCTGTTCACCATCATTCCCGGCCCGGACTTCCCCGGTGGCGGCCAGATTATCAGCAGCGCGAATGACATTGCCGATGCTTACCGCAGCGGCCGTGGCAGCCTCAAGGTGCGCGCGCGCTGGAAGATTGAAGACCTCGCCCGCGGCCAGTGGCAGCTGGTGGTGACCGAGCTGCCGCCCGGTGTGAGCAGCCAGCGTGTACTGGAAGAAATTGAAGAGCTCACCAACCCCAAGGTCAAGGCCGGCAAAAAAGCCCTGAGCCAAGACCAAACCCAGCTCAAGGCCAGCATCTTGAGTGTGCTGGACGTGGTGCGTGACGAGTCGAACAAAGACGCCATGGTGCGCCTGGTGTTCGAGCCCAAGAGCCGCACCGTAGAGCAGCAAGAGCTGATCACCGCGCTCCTGGCCCACACCAGCCTGGAAACCTCCTCGCCCATCAACCTCACTATGGTGGGGTTGGACGGCAAACCGGTGCAAAAGTCATTGCGGCAAATGCTGGTGGAGTGGGTGGCTTTCCGCCAGATCACCATCGAAAAGCGTTCGCGCCACCGCCTGAACAAGGTGCTGGACCGCATCCACATTCTGGAAGGTCGCCAGACGGTGTTGCTCAACATCGACGAGGTGATTGCCATCATCCGCCAGTCGGACGAGCCCAAGGCCGCGCTGATTGCGCGCTTCAACTTGAGCGACCGCCAGGCTGAAGACATTCTCGAAATCCGCCTGCGCCAATTGGCGCGTCTGGAGGCCATCAAGATCGAGCAGGAGCTCGCCGAGCTGCGCACGGAGCAAGGCAAGCTGGAAGAAATTCTGGATAGCCCCGCTGCGCTGCGCCGCTTGATGGTCAAAGAAATTGAGGCCGACGCCAAAGTGTTTGCTGATGCGCGCCGCACCCTCATCCAGGCCGAGAAAAAGGCCGTGGCTGAGGTGAAAGTGGTGGACGAGCCGGTGACCGTGGTGGTGTCTGAAAAAGGCTGGGTGCGCGCCCGCACCGGCCATGGCCACGAGGCGTCTACCTTTGCCTTCAAGGCGGGTGACGGCTTGTATGGCACCTTCGAGTGCCGCACGGTGGATACGCTCCTGGTCTTCGGCTCCAACGGGCGCATCTACACCGTGCCGGTGTCTGCATTGCCCGGCGGGCGGGGCGATGGCCAGCCGGTGACCACTCTGCTTGAGTTGGAGAGTGGCACGCAAATCCTGTATTACTTTGCCGGCCCTGCCAGCGCGCAGTTGCTGCTGTCCGGCAGTGGCGGCTATGGCTTTATTGCGAGTGTGGAGAACATGACCTCCCGCCAAAAAGCCGGCAAGGCCTTCGTGGGCGTGGGCGAGGGCGAAACCCTGTGCGCACCGTCAGTGGTGTCGGGCGCGCAAGGCAAGGTCACGGTGGCGGGTACTCCGTCCGCAGTCGTAGCACCTGCCACCCACGTGGCCTGCGCGTCTACCGGCGGCCGCATCCTGACCTTTGAGATCACCGAACTCAAGACCATGGCCAACGGCGGCCGCGGTTTGATGCTCATCGACCTGGAAGACAAAGACACCCTGGCCGGCGCTGCGGCTTACACCCGCAGCATCCGCATCGACGGCATCGGCCGCGGCGGCAAAGAGCGCGACGAAACCTTGGAAATCCGCAGCCTCAACAACGCCCGCGCTGCGCGTGGGCGCAAGGGCAAAGCAGCGGACTTGGGCTTTAAGCCAAACCGGATTACGCGGGTGGAGTGATGAGGGACGCAGCCGGGACAGTCGGCTGGTTTGCAGCGGAAGCCGACATTCAAATTGAAAGTCTAGTCAGCACATTCTGCGGGCTTTTTGCACCGTTGCGTCTGTGCCAACTGATGAAAAACCGAGCCCAATATTGGTACGATGAGCACAATTTTCCATCTCGAACAAGTTGATGAAAAGTTTGACCTTTCTATCGTGGCACTCAGTTGCCGTTAACCGCAAGTCCAACGGCTTGTGGCTTGCTCGGGATGGGGACGTCCCTTTCATTCGTTAGCCCCGCTCAACGCCCATGATCGAGAACGTATCGCGAGTTGACGAATTCCTGTACCACTACACGACAGTGGACAAAGCTCTCAACTACATCCTAAAGACAAGAATGCTTCGATTCGGGGTGTACACAAATACGAATGATCCAAAGGAAACGAAGACTTGGCAGTTCGATCTTGGAACGAATGAGAACCGCGACTTGGGCGCGTACAAGATGTCAGAAACTTCGTCGTGGCTGTCGACTAGGCTAAAGGCGTGCGCCCGACTTCTTTGCCTTTCTTCTGACAGAGCGCCTTTGACTGGCAATCACATCAACGACATTTTCATTCGCGGCTTTAGCAAACCTCGAATGTGGGCTCAATACGCAGATCGCCATACAGGCGTTTGCATGGTTTTCGACCGCGCGCGGCTGGATGCAGCGATCTCAATGCAAGTTGCGGGTGCCAACCGCGTGCTCGCTGGTCCAGTCGAGTACATTGATCGCTCGATACTCAGAGACATGGCCTCTGATTGGCAATTCATGATCAATATCGATGCGCTGGAGGATCTTGGCAAGGAGCGATATGCTGATCTGCATCTCCAGACAAGCTACAAGAGGCTATTTTTCGAGAAGATGACCGACTGGCGCGACGAATGTGAATGGAGATGGGTAGCGTTTGCTAGCAGCAACCAAGACCTCTATGTCGCGTACGGCGACGCTCTGATAGGAGTGATGTTCGGCGAGGAAACGAGTGAGAAGTCGATTCAGGACATCATGGATATGACGGAGTCTTGGGGTCTTCGCTACATGGGCCTCCGCTGGAAGAACTGCAGCCCTTGGTACGACTATGGCCTACGGTACTTGCCTGGAATCAAGAACTCTCCTTGGGGCCAAACAGTCAAGCGGGTCTAACTCGAACGCTACAGGGAGAAACCATAGTATCTGGATGACTGCTGTCTGATTTTTGAAAGTCGGCTTCCAGCCCAAAGCCGACATCCTTGCCTCCCGTAGCTTGCTCCTAAATCAATAGCTACTGGCGCAAATTCCACCTGCGCTAGAGCCCATTTTCTTCAAAAATAAACCCCCACTATCCGCCCCGTCCAATTGCCGTGCAGCTTAACGGGGACTGCCTGACCACCGACGTTTGGCGGCAGCATGATGGAGCTGGTAGAGACGATGTCGATGTCTTAACTGCGGCCGTCGTAGCGGCCGTCCACTTTCATCTGCACTTGGGTGTCGGTGGCTCAGCTGGTGGTGGCGCTGATCTTGCCCATCCTCATGGTCAGGCCTGTCACAAAAAGGAAAGCCCGCAGTCGATGTACTGCGGGCTTTCTCAAAAGTGCTCCTAAAACAGGAGCTACTTGCGCATATTCCACGGGCGCTAGCGCCCGTTTTTGCCTTAAGGCTGGGCTGCTCTTTGCGCGTCGGCAGCTTCCGTCCAACCGCCGCCCAGCACTTTGTACAAAGTCACCAGGTTTTGCAGTTGCTGGGTTTGCACCTGCACTTGCGCTTGCTGGGCTGCGAACAGCGAGCGCTGTGCCTCTAGCACCTCAAACGAGCTGGCCGCTCCGGCTTTGAAGCGCAGGTCCGTCAGTTGCATGGTGGTCTGGGTGGCGCCCAGCTGTGCAGTCTGGGCTTGCAGTTGCTCGCCCAAGGTGGCGCGGCCGGCCAGTGCATCGGCCACTTCCTTGAAGCCACTTTGAATGGCTTTTTCGTACTGGGCGATCGCAATGTCGCGGTTCACCTTGGCCGCCTCCAAGTTGGCCTTGTTGCGGCCGGCGTCGAAGATAGGCATCAGCAACTGGGGCACAAAGCTCCAGGCGCTGGTGCCGTTGCTGAACAGCTGCTCCAGATCGTTGCTCGCTGCACCCGCGCTGGCGGTGAGCGTGATACGCGGGAAAAACGCTGCACGCGCAGCACCGATGTTGGCGTTCAGCGCGAGCAGGTTTTGCTCGGCCTGGCGCACATCGGGGCGGCGCACCAGCAGCTCCGATGGCACACCGGCTGGCAGGTCGCTCAAGAAGCCTTGCTCTGCCAGCCCTAAGCCTGCTGGCAGGTCGGCAGGCAAGGGCTGGCCGACCAGCAGCACCAGGGCGCTCTCGTCGGTGGCGCGTTGGCGGGTTTGTTGGGCCAGCGACACTCTGGCCGCTTCGAGTTGGCTCTGGGCGGTGCTCAGGTCCAGCTTGGAGGCGGCTTCGTTGTCGTATTTGAGCTGCATCAGGCGCAGGCTCTCTTGCCGTGTCTTGAGGGTCTCGCGGGTCACGCGCAGCAGCTCGTCGTCGGCCAAAAGCGTGAGGTAGGTGTTGGCGACCGACGCAATCAGGCTGATCTGCACTGTTTTGCGGGCTTCCTCGGTCGCCAGCAGTTGCGACTGGGCCGCTTGGCCTAGGGCCCGCACGCGGCCAAAAAAGTCCAGCTCATAGGCGGTCACGCTCAGGCCAGCCGTGTAGCTGCTGGTGATGGCGCCGCTGGCAGCCGGGCCGCGGCTGCCGTTGATGCCAGCATTCACCGTGGGCAGCTGGTCGGCGCGTGCCACTTGCAGCTTGGCGCGGGTGGCGTCGATGTTGAGAGCCGCCACGCGCAGGTCGCGGTTGTTCTCCAAAGACAGCTCAATCAGGCGCTTGAGGCGCGCGTCTTTGAAAAAGCTTTGCCACTCGATGTCTGCCGCAGCTTTGGCGCCAGCGTCAGGGGTGCTGCTTGCTGCCATCTGCGGGAAGGCAGGGGCCACCGGTGCCGCCGGGCGGCTGAAGGTGGGGATAAAGCTGCATCCGGCCAGCCACAGAGCTGCTGACAAGGTGGCCAAGCGCAGGGCAGGGCGTGCAAAAGTGTGCTTACTCATGGGATTCGGCTCCGATCTGGTGTCCGTGTTGTGCGTCGAATTGGCGCTGGCGTTCGCTGCCCTTGAAGATGCTGCGCACCACCACAAAGAAGATAGGCACAAAGAACACCGCCAATATGGTGCCCGCCACCATGCCGCCGATCACGCCGGTGCCGATAGCGCGCTGGCTGGCCGAGCCCGCGCCGCTGGAAATGGCCAAGGGCAGCACACCCAAGATGAACGCCAGCGAGGTCATGACGATGGGGCGGAAACGCAGGTGCGCTGCCATCAAAGCGGCCTGAACGGCCGTCTTGCCCTGAGCTTGCAGGTCTTTGGCGAATTCGATAATCAAAATCGCGTTCTTGGCCGACAAGCCGATGATGGTGATCAAGCCGACCTGGAAGTACACGTCGTTGGCGTACCCCCGGAACAGCGTGGCCAACACCACACCCAGCACGCCCAGTGGCACCACCAAAATCACCGACAACGGGATGGACCAGCTCTCGTACAGCGCGGCCAGGCACAGGAAGACCGCCAGAATCGCAAACGCATACAGAATGGTCGCTTGCGAGCCCGCCAGCTTTTCTTCGCGGGACTGACCGGTCCACTCAAAGCCGAAACCTGCGGGCAACTGGCTAGCCAGCTTTTCCATCTCGGCCATGGCCTCACCCGTGCTGAAGCCGGGCGCTGCACTGCCGCTGATGCGGATGGCCGAGTAGCCGTTGTAGCGCACCGTTTGCATGGCACCGTTGGCCCAGCGGGTGCTAGCAAAAGCCGACAAAGGCACCGCCTTGCCGCTGGTGTTGATGACGTTGAACTTCAAAATGTCTTCGGGCTGCATTCGCGATGTAGCGTCGGCCTGCACCACCACCCGTTGCAGGCGGCCTGCGTTCGGGAAATCGTTGATATAGCTCGAACCCAGTGCCGTAGAGATGGTGCTGTTGATGGCGCTGAAGCTCACGCCCAGGGCGCTGGCTTTGTCGCGGTCAATGTCGATCTGCAGTTGGGGCGCGTCTTCCAGGCCATCGGGGCGCACCTGGGTCAGCACCTTGCTCTTGGAGGCCATGCCCAGCATCTGGTTGCGTGCGGCGAGCAGGGCTTCGCGGCCCTTGCCGGCGCGGTCTTGCAAGCGGAAGGTAAAGCCGGATGCGCTTCCCAGCTCGGGGATGGGGGGCGGGCTCAGCGGGAAGATAAAGGCATCACGAATGCCCATCAGCGCGCCGAACGCCCTGCCGGCCAAGGCTTGCGCCGATTGGCCGGGGCCTGGGCGTTCAGACCAGTCTTTGAGCGTGACAAAGCCCAGCGCAGCGTTCTGGCCTTGGCCGGAGAAGCTGAAGCCGATCACACCCACCATACTCTCCACCTCGGGTTGCTTGAGCATGAAACCTTCGACCTGCTCCATCACGCTGGTGGTGCGCTGCTGGGTAGCACCCGGCGGCAATTGCACGTTCACGATGATGTTGCCCTGGTCTTCTGCGGGCAAAAACGAGGTGGGCAAGCGCATGTAAACGACTGCCACAGCGGCGATGATGGCGACGTAGATCACCAGGTAGCGGCCTGCCTTTTTCAGCATGCGCTGCACTACGCTTTCGTAGCCCTTGGCGGTACTGGTGAAGCGGCGGTTGAACCAGCCAAAGAAGCCGGTGCTGGCGTGCGCATGGCCAGCCACTACCGGCTTGAGCAGGGTGGCGCAGAGTGCGGGGGTCAGCGACAAGGCCAGGAAAGCCGAGAACGCAATGGACGCCACCATCACAGTGGAGAACTGGCGATAGATATTGCCCACCGAGCCTGCGAAGAAGGCCAAAGGCACAAACACGGCAATCAGCACCACGGTCACGCCGATGATGGCGCCCGAGATCTGGCCCATGGCCTTCTTGGTGGCTTCCAGCGGGGGCAAGCCCTCTTCGCTCATGATGCGCTCGACGTTCTCGACCACCACAATCGCATCATCCACCACGATACCGATCACCAGCACCATGCCGAACATGGTGAGCACGTTGATCGACATGCCGAGTGCCAGCAAGGTGCCGAAGGTACCCAACAGCGCGATAGGCACCACGATGGTCGGGATGACGGTGTAGCGCCAGTTCTGCAAGAACAAGAACATCACCAAAAACACCAGCACCACGGCTTCGACCAACGTCTGTGCCACTTGTTTGATAGAGATATTGACGAAGCGCGAGCTGTCGTAAGGAATGCTCCACTTCATGCCCTCAGGGAAGTAGGCTTCCAGCTCGGTCATGCGGGCGCGCACGGCCTTGGCCGCAGCCATGGCGTTGCCACTGGGGGAGAGTTGCACGCCGATACCGATAGCGGGCTTGCCGTTCAGGCGCGCCGAGGTGCCATAGGCTTGTGCGCCCAGTTCTATACGAGCCACGTCTTTGAGGCGCACGGCAGAGCCGTCTGCATTAGAGCGCAAAGTGATGTTGCCGAATTGCGCAACGCTGCCCAACTGGCCGCTCACCACCACCGTGGCGGCAATGCCTTGGCCGGTGATGTTGGGCAGGTCGCCGATGGCCCCTGCGGACACCTGCGCGTTTTGTGCGCTGATGGCGGCATTGACCTCGGCGGTAGACAAATTGAACGACGCGAGCTTGGCCGGATCCAGCCAAATGCGCATGGCACGCTCGGTACCAAACAACTGAGCCTGGCCGATGCCGGGCAGGCGCTGCAACTCGGGCACGATGTTGCGCGAGGCGTAGTCACCCAGCTCGATGGTGCTGGTGTCCGGGTTGTCGGTGGCCAGCATGGTGAACAGCAGGAAGTTCGAGCGCGACTTGTCGACTCGCACGCCTTGCTGCGTCACGGCCGCAGGTAAACGCGGTGTGGCGCGCGCCAAGCGGTTTTGCACATCCACCTGAGCGAGGTCGGCATTGGTGCCGGTCTCAAACGTCAGGGTTAATGCGCCGGAGCCGTTGGCTTGCGAAACCGATTCCATGTAGATCAGGCCGGAGGCACCGTTCATTTCGCGCTCGATCACGCTGAGCACACTGTCTTCCAGCGTTTGGGCGGACGCACCGGGGTAGGCCACGTTGACCACAATGGCCGGCGGCGCCACGGGCGGGTACTGCGAAATCGGCAGCTGGGTAATCGCAACGCCGCCCATCACCATGATGAACAGCGAGAGCACCCATGCAAAGATGGGGCGGTTGATAAAAAACTGGGCCATGGGAGAGTGCCTCGTGTGTATTTATTTGCCTGCGGCCGATGCGGCCGATGCGGCCGATGCGGCAGCTGCTGGGGCGGAAGCAGGGGCTGCAGGCGCTCCGGCAGCAGCCGGGGCAGAGCCGGCCCATGACACCGCCTTCACAGGCGCGCCGGGTACCATCATTTTCTGGAAGCCGTCCACAATGACTTGATCGCCTTCTTTGAGGCCATCCAAGATCACCCATTGGCCGTTTTGCGCATTCCCCACCTTGACCTGGCGAGGGCCGGGCTTGCCGTCTTCGCCCACTACGAGCACTGTGTCGCCCTGGTTGGTGCGGGTCACGGCTTGTTGGGGCAACAAAATGCCTGAGGGCAACTCGGCTTGTGACAGGCGCACCCGCACAAATTGGCCAGGCAGGAGCAGGCCATCGCCATTGGGCACTTCGGCGCGCAGGGTGATCTGGCCGCTGGTGGCGTCCACCGTCAAGTCGCTGAACAGCAGCTTGCCGGGTTTGGGCAGTTCGCTGCCGTCTTCCAGCACGATGCGTACTGGCACCGAGCCATCGCCCGAGGCGCGCAATTGCTTGGAGGCAATGGCTTTGCGCAGGCGCAGCACGTCGGTGCTGGACTGGGTGAAGTTCACATATACCGAGGCGGTTTGCTGGATGGTGGCCAGCGCGGCCGCGTCCGCAGCACCCACCAGCGCGCCTTCAGTCACGGAAGACTGTCCGATGCGGCCCGAAATCGGCGCGGTGATGGTGGCGTAAGCCAGGTTGATGCGGGCGGTTTCGGCGGCGGCCTTGGCCACGCCCAGGTCGGCTTCTGCCTGACGCTGGGTCGTTTGCAGGGTGGTGAATTCTTGTTTGCTGATGGCGTTGGCTTCTACCAAGGCCTTGTTGCGCTCCACTTGGGCGGTGGCTTGTGCCAGGGTGGCTTGGGCCTTGCCGACAGTGGCGTGAGCGCTTTCAAAAGCGGCCCGGTAGGGGCCGGAGTCCAGCTGGTACAGCACCTGGCCGGCCTTGACTTCGCTGCCTTCGCGAAACATGCGCTGCAACACCACGCCGCTCACACGAGCGCGCACTTGGGCTACGCGCAATGCGCTTACGCGGCCGGGCAATTCCGATTGCAATGCAACCGATTGGGGCGCGACCGTTACCACCCCCACTTGCGCTGGCGGCATGCCGCCACCGGGGGCGCCACCACCTTGGGCGCTGTCTTTAGCGCCACAAGCGGCCAGGGCCACTGCAAAGGGAATGGCCAGCAAAACGAGGCGGCCAGTGGATGAGGTGGGTGCATGACCCAGGGTCTGACGGAACAGCGACATACAGATTTCCCTTGCGGCGAAAGTAGTTGGAGGGCGGTAATCGGGGGAGGGGCTTGCCAGCGGCTTGATCTAGGGCAAACACTCAAGGAATAGCGTAGCAGACCGCGGCAATGCGGGTTAGTATACATACATGCACGAATGTATGTTTCCAAAAACCTACAATGCCCGCATATGTTTATGAGGTCAATCCATGGCCCGCCGCACCAAAGAAGAAGCTTTAGTTACCCGCGAATTGATACTTGACGCTGCTGAACGTGTGTTTCACCAGCGCGGGGTGTCGCGCACGTCCCTGCAGGAAATCGCCAAAGAGGCCGGTCTGACCCGGGGCGCCATCTACTGGCACTTTGAGAACAAAGGCGAGCTTTTTCACGCCATGATGGAGCGTGTCACTCTGCCGATGATGGCGCGGATGAGTGAAATCACGCCGCAGGACGAAGAGCGCCCGATGGAGAAGATCCGCCGCAACACCGCGGCCGCTTTGCACACCATTTCCCATGACCCCCAGGTGCGCCGTGTGTTTGAGATTGCCACGCAGAAGGTGGAATATGTCGACGAGCTACAAAACCTGCGCGAGCGACAAATCGCCGGCCGCAATGAGTGCATCGACGACATTCACCGCCTGATGCAGATCGCAAAAGACAAGGGCACCATGCGCCGAGAGATGGACATCCGCACCGCCACTCTGGGCATGTTTGCTCTGATCGGTGGGCTCAAATACAACTGGCTGTTAGACCCGCAGGCCTTTGACCTCGAGGCCGTAGGCCTGGCCGCGCTGGATGCCTACCTGGACGGTTTGAAGACTCCCGCAGCTAGCTGACTGCTATCGATTAGATAGCGACTCGCGCAGTATCTAAGAGCGCTTAAGCACTTTTTCATTCAAATGCCCCACACTTTGGCCGCAGCCAGTCACAGCGAACTCACGATCAAAAAAAGCCGGTTTATTGGGTGTGTGCAACCGGTGGCCGACCGCACAACTGCTCAGCAGGTCGTGGCCGCACTGTGGGCTGCGCACCCCACTGCAACCCATGTGTGCTGGGCGCTGATGGCGGGCGGTCACTCGGCCGCGGTAGATGACGGCGAACCCAGCGGCACAGCCGGGCGCCCGATGCTCGATGTGTTGCGTCACCATGACCTGGAGGGCGTGTTGGCGACCGTGGTGCGCTACTACGGCGGGGTGAATCTCGGTGCCGGTGGTTTGGTGCGCGCCTACACCGATGCGGTAGCGCAAGCCCTGCTCAACGCGGATAAGGTGCCGATCGTCAAACAGCACATGCTACGGTGTGCCTTGCCTTACCCCTTGGAGGGGCGGGTGCGCCGCGAACTGGAAAATGCCGGTGCGGTGCTGGGCGATGTGCAGCACAGCGTGCGGGTCACCATGGCCTTCACGGTGCCCGCAGATGCAGTGTCGGGCCTGATGACTCGCTTGAATGAGGCGGGTAGCGGGCAACTGGAGTGGCTGGACGCCACTGATTCGCCCGCCGCTGCCTGAGCGTCCGGTCAAGGTGGCAGAGTTAAGCTGCCAAAACGGCGCCTACCAGCGCCGCTCCCAACAAACCGACGATCGGAAAGAAACCCATGACGAAACCCAGCGTGCGGGTCTTGGGGTCTTTGGCATACGACTGCAGGTAAATGAGTCGCCCGACGATGTAGGCTACCCCTGCCGCCGCACTCCAAAGGGGCGACCAGAACTGGGCACTCAAGTACATGGCCGGTAGCAAAGCCACCATTTGCTCCAGCGAGTTCATGTGCACCCGGTAGATGCGCTCAAACATCGGGTGCCCGGTGACGGCGGGTGCGTGCACCTCGTAGCGGCCCCGCGCCCAGCCGACCAGAATCCCAAAGCCCATGTACTGCGCAACCACCAGCACCGTGACTACATGCAACCACACCATGGCAATCTCCCTAGTAAAAAGAGCAGAGCCTACCTTACCCCAGTGTCACTTGCGTCCACAGACCGTAGGCAATGTGGCCCATCATCGCGGCCACCAGCAGGTCCAGCACCCGCCACGCCACCGGGCGTGCAAAGAGGGGGCTGAGCAGGCGTGCGCCAAACCCCAGCGTGAAGAACCACAAAGCACTCGCGCCGCCTGCGCCCACCAGAAACCAGCCCTGCAAATCAGCTGCCTGCTTGGCCCCCACGGCGCCCACCAGAATCACGGTGTCTAGGTAGACGTGCGGGTTCAGCAGGCTGATACCCAGTACTTGCAACACGGTCGTGCGCAGGCTCTGGGGTTCGCCTTGCAATTGCGCCTGCAGTGCCTGCGGAGCCAGCGCCCGGCGCAACGCCATGGCGCCGTACCAGGCCACTACCGCTGCACCGGCCAGGGCCAGCGCGTTCAGCGCGCGCGGGTGTTGGCCCAGGGTTGCCGCCAGCCCGCTCACCCCGAGGGTCATCAGCGCCATATCGAGCATGGCACACACAATGACCACCGCCAGCACATGTTCACGGCGCAGGCCCTGGCGCAGCACATAGGTGTTTTGCGCGCCAATCGCCACGATGAGTGACAGGCTCAAAGTCAGCCCGGTGGTGATGGTGGGCAGCGCTGCGTGCAGGGTAGATAGAAAAGAGGTCGTGTCTTGCATGCCGGGCAGTATGCAAGCCAACAGTGCGCCATCTGCATGAAATCTGCTACGCTGGAATTAGCCAAACTTCATTCAACGCCATCATGCTGGAATCCACATTGCTTGCCACCGTTGCTTCCGTCGTGCGCGAAGGCAGCTTCGAGCGCGCTGCGCGGATGCTGCACATCACGCCATCGGCGGTGTCTCAGCGCATCCGGCAGATGGAGGAGCGGGTGGGGGCGGTATTGATTGTTCGCGGCCAGCCGTGCACTGCCACCGAGGCCGGGGCCCGCATCTGCCGCCATGCGGATTCCGTGGCGATGCTGGAGCACGATTTGCGGCGCGACCTGCCGGCCCTGGCCCCGGAAGACGCGCAGGCGGCGCACACCACCATTCGCATCGCCATCAATGCAGACAGCCTGAGCACCTGGTTCGTGACCGCCATGCGCGACTTTTCTGCGCAGAGCCGGGTGCTGCTGGATGTGGCGGTGGACGATCAGGACCAGACTAATGAGTGGCTGCGCCGTGGCCATGTGCTGGCCGCTGTCACGTCCCACGCCAAGGCGGTGCAGGGTTGCAAGGTGCGCAAGCTGGGCACCTTGCGCTACTGCGCGACCGCCTCGCCCGCCTTCATGCAACAGCACTTCGCCAGCGGGGTGAATGCCGACACCCTGGCCCGCGCGCCCAGCATTGTGTTTGACCGCAACGACCGGCTGCAGGAGCGCTGGGTGCGCCGCCAGTTGCGCCGCGATGTGGCGCTGCCCGCCCACCGCTTACCTTCATCGCAGGCTTTTGTGGATGCTGCCCTGGCTGATGTGGGCTGGGGCATGAACCCGCTGCTCTCGGTGCAAGACCATATGTCCAAACGCCGTTTGGTGGAGCTGGTGCCGGGCCGTGCGTTGGATGTGCCCTTGTACTGGCAGGTGGCCCAGCAGCCCCTGCCGGAATTGGAGCGGCTCACCCGCAGTGTGGTGGCTGCGGCAGGACAGGCGCTGCTCTAGCGCCTGCCCCGCGCGAGGTCGGGCTCGCGGGTGTGGCTTGCGCCTAGGCCGCTTCCATGGTGATGGCCACCCCGCCCAGCACGGCGTTGCCCGAGAGCGGGTCGCGCAGCTGGTCATCCAGCAGCGCGTTGATATTGGCGCCCGGCCGCTCGGCCGCAACCCCCAACTGAGCGCCCGGCAGGTTATGGCCCCAGCCGTGCGGCAGGCTGACCACGCCGCGCATCATGTCGGTACTGAACTGCACCTGAGCCTGTATGTTGCGGTGCCCGTTGCGCAGCGTAGCCATGCCACCGTCTTGCAGCCCACGGCGGGCTGCATCCTCGGGGTGTACCAGTGCAGTGCAGCGAAAAGGGCCTTTGGCCAGCGTGGGCAGGTTGTGCATCCAGCTGTTGTTGGTGCGCACATCGCGCCGGCCAATAATGACCAAATCAGGCGCTAGCCCAGACAAATCCTGCGCAGCGCGCTCTAAATCTTGTAGCAACAGCGGTGGGGCCAGCTCCACCTTTCCGCTGGGGGTGCGCAGCATTTCGGGAATGCGGGGCTGCAGTTCGCCCAGGTCAATGCCGCCGCTGTCGCTGGCTGCCATCACCTTTTTCAGGTTTAAGCCTTCAGGTTTCAGGCCGAACTGGTCGCCATAGGGGCCGCTGCGCAGCGCCACGTCCAGCCCGCGCTGAGGGCCGCGCAATCCCGATGTGGCGGCCATCACCGCAGCGGCATGCGGACCAAACAAGCGATTGGCGTCGTCAGCAAACTGCTGGTCGTCGAGCAGGTTCGCATCTTGCTGGGCGCCTTGGCCTTGCACGATGGCGGTCAGCTTGAGCAGGGTTTGCCACTCTTCGGGCTGGCCTTCGGGGTGGGGCAGCACCGGTGCGCTGTAGCGCGCATGGTTGCGCCACGAGAGTTGGGGGAAGGCCACGTCGTAGTGCAAGTCTTCAAGCGGCGAGAGGCCGGGCAGGATCACGTCCGCATGGCGGGTGGTTTCGTTCAGGTAGATGTCGAGGCTGACCATCAAGTCCAGCGAGTCCAGCGCTTTGGACAGGCGCGGGCCGTCCGGGCTGGAGAGCACCGGGTTGGTGGCCACTGTGATTAGCGCGCGCACCTGGCCTTCGCCCGGGGTTTCAATTTCCTCGGCCATGCAGGTGATGGGCAGTTCGCCATACACCTCGGGCGCGCCGCTCACGCGGGCATGGTGACGGCCAGTGCTCACGCCTTTGCCAATGCCAGGTTTGCCGGCGGTGTTGCTGGCAAACGCGGCGGACTTGGCAAACAACATGCCGCCTTCGATGTCCAGGTGGCCGGTCAGGGTGTTGAGCACATCCACCAGCCAGCTTGCAAGCGTGCCGTACTGCTGGGTGCAAGTGCCGATACGGGCATATACAGCCGCTTTGGGTGTGCTGGCGATTTGCCGGGCCAGTGCGCGGATGGTGTCTGCCCCCATGCCGCAGCGGGCGGCCGCGGCCTCGGGCGTGAAGCCGGCTACCGCTGCGCGAACTTCCTCGGTGCCTTGAACCCATGGCGCCACGCGTCCCAGGTTCACCAGGTTCTCCTCAAACAGCACCTGCACCATGGCTGCCAGCAAAAACACGTCGGCTCCCGGGCGGATGAAGTGGTGGGCATCGGCCACAGCCGCCGTTTCGGTGCGACGCGGGTCGATCACGATGAGCTGGCCGCCCCGGGCCTGCAGAGCTTTGGCTTTGCCCTTGAAGTCGGGCACGGTCCACATGCTGCCGTTGCTGGCCAACGGGTTAGCGCCGATCACCACCAGCAAATCGGTGCGGCTGATGTCCGGTAGGGCGGTGGAGAGCCAGTGGCCAAACATCAGGCCGCTGGCCAGTTGCTTGGGCATCTGGTCCAGTGTGGAGGCAGAAAACACATTGCGGCTGCCGATGGCGCGTGCCAGCTTGCCGAAGTAGGTGAGCAGGCCGATCTTGTGGGCCGAGGGGTTGCCCACCGCGATGGCCACCGCGTGTTTGCCATGCGCAGCCATGAGTGGTGGCAGGCGCTTCTCGATCTCGGCAAAGGCCTCGTCCCAGGTCGCGGATTCATGTTTGCCGTTGCGCTTGATCAGCGGGGTGCGCAGGCGGTCGGGGTCTTCATGCAGGTCCTTGAGTGCAATCGCTTTGGGGCAGATGTAGCCACGGCTGAGCACATCGGCCTCATGCCCGCGGATGCTGATGACTTTTTGGTCTTGGACCTTGATTTCCAGCCCGCAGCAGGCCTCGCACAGGGGGCAAATGCGGTGGTGGGTGTGGACGGCGTGGCTTGTCTCGCTCATGATTTTGGTGCTTTTGGTTGCGAATGCTGGTTTATTGCCCGTTCGCCGCCAGGTGTCCAGTACCCACGTGACAAGCGGGCGAAGCGGCACGCTCTGCCTTTAAAAGCCACCAGTCACAGAACAGTCATTGCGCTGCTGACAGGATGTTTCTTTCATGTCCATGGGGAGCCCCTAGTGCCACACGCATTCGCATCCACCCTCCGGTCTTTTGAAACGGCTTCCGGCAAAGCCGGGCAGCTTTACTCCTTGCCGCATCTGGCGCGGCAGTTTCCCAACATACGCCGCCTGCCACTGTCCTTGCCTTTGGCGAAGGCACCGAAAACCTGGCCCTGCCGGACCGCGCCACCATTGCCAACATGGCACCCGAGTACGGTGCGACCATGGGCTTCTTTCCGGTGGATGAGCGCACTTTGGACTACTTCAAGGGCACGGGCCGCACCAAAGTAGAGATTGAGGCGTTTGAAGCCTACTTCCGCGCCCAAGGGCTCTTTGGCGTGCCGGGTGGCAAGAGTGCATCTGCCGAGATGAAAGACATTGCTTACACCCGTGTGGTCAAGCTGGACCTGCGGGACGTGACCCCCAGCCTGGCCGGCCCTAAACGCCCGCAAGACCGTATCGAGCTGGGCCATGTGGCGGACAAGTTCACCGAGCTGTTCACCCTGCCGGGCACGGCCAACGGCTTCAACAAAGACGCTGCCACGCTGCACACGCTGTATCCCGCACCTGTGCCCGTAACTGCCAAAGTGGAGAAGCCCGTCAAGAAAGGCAAGGCGGAGCCCTCGCCTTTACTGGTGCAAAACGGCGATGTGCTGATTGCCGCCATCACCAGCTGCACCAACACCAGCAACCCCAGCGTCTTGCTGGCCGCTGGCCTGCTCGCCAAAAAGGCGGTCAAGGCGGGGCTCACGGTGGCCCCGCATATCAAGACCAGCCTGGCCCCCGGCTCGCGAATCGTGACCGAATATTTGCAGGAAACTGGCATCTTGCCTTACTTGGAGAAGCTGGGCTTTTCGCTGGCGGGCTACGGCTGTACCACTTGCATCGGCAATGCCGGCGACCTAGCGCCCGAGCTTAATGCGGTGATTACTGAGAACGACCTCGTCTGCGCAGCAGTGCTGTCCGGCAACCGCAATTTCGAGGCGCGCATTCACCCCAACCTCAAGGCCAACTTCCTGGCCAGCCCGCCGCTGGTGGTGGCCTATGCGATTGCCGGGAACGTGACCCGCGACCTAATGACCCAGCCGGTAGGGCAGGGCAAAGGTGGCAAAGTTGTGTACCTCGGTGACATCTGGCCCAGCAGCGACGAGATTTACAAGCTGCTCAAATTTGCGATGAACCGCAAAGTCTTCCGCGCCAACTACGCCAAGGTGAAGTCAGAGCCCGGCAAACTGTGGGAAAAAATCAAGGGCGTGAGCGGCCAGACCTACACCTAGCCGGCCAGCACCTACATCGCCAAGCCGCCGTTCTTTGATACGTTTGCTATGGAAAAAGGAGCTGCTCGCGCAGATTCCACGGGCGCCAAGGGCTCAAAAGGTACTGAATTGTCCGCAGAAGCGGTGCAGGGCGCCCGCATCATGTCGCTGTTCGGCGACTCGATCACCACCGACCACATTTCGCCAGCAGGCAACATCAAAGAAAGCTCACCCGCCGGGCAGTGGCTGCTGGCGAACGGCGTGCAAAAAGCAGACTTCAACTCCTACGGCGCACGCCGCGGCAACCACGAGGTGATGGTGCGCGGCACTTTTGCCAACGTGCGCATCAAGAATCTGATGGTGCCGCCCAAAGAAGACGGTTCGCGCGAGGAGGGCGGCGTCACCCTGTACCAGGGCGCTGATGGCGAAGGTGAAAAGCTCTCCATCTTCGACGCCGCCACCCGCTACCAGGCGGCCGGCATTCCCACCGTGGTGTTTGCGGGCGAGGAATACGGCACTGGCTCCAGCCGCGACTGGGCGGCCAAGGGCACGCAGCTGCTGGGCATCAAGGCGGTGGTGGCGCAGAGTTTTGAGCGCATTCACCGCTCCAACTTGGTGGGCATGGGCGTGCTGCCGCTGCAGTTCAAGGCCGGCGAGAGCTGGAAGAGCCTGGGGCTGACCGGCAATGAGACCATCAGCATCATTCCGGATTCCGACCTCACCCCACAAAGCGAGGCGCAGCTGCTGGTGACCCGGGCAGACGGCACCCAGACCCGCCACACCCTGCTGCTGCGCATAGACACCCCGGTGGAGGTGGACTACTACCGCGCCGGCGGCATTCTGCCCTTTGTATTGCGGCAGTTGCTGGCTTGACGCAGCGCGCTGCCACTAGACCTTCAGGGTCGCAAAGTACTGGACGAGCAGGTCCAGCGCATGGCGCACCTTGGCAGGCTGCTCGCCACGGCGCACGGTGATGGCGTAGGCGTCGTAGTCTGGCGGGCGCCAGTCCGGCAGCACAGGCACTAGGCGGCCATCGGCCAGGGCGCGGCGGTCGTCGTCACTCAGCACAATGCTGATGCCCCAGCCCGCTACGCACAGGGCATGCAGGGCGGTGACCTGCGTGGCCGACGCGCGAGAGGTGACCTCCACCCGCGCCACTTGCCCGTCGTTGCTATGCAGCTGCAGCACCTCGTGCGAGGCCGAGTGCGGGCGGCCACCCAACCAGTCGTGCCGCGCCAGGTCGGCCGGGTGCTGGGGCCAGCCGCGTGCGGCCAGATAGGCGGGCGAGGCACACAGCTGCGCCCGCAGCGTGCCCAGCTTGCGCGCCACCAGACTCGAGTCCTGCAGGGTGGCCACCCGCACCGCAATGTCCACCCGCTCACCAATCACATCCACCAGCGCATCGTCCATCAGCAGGTGTAGGCTGAGCTTGGGAAAGTGGTGCAGCGGTGCCAGCGCGGTGGCCAGCACGCTGCCAAAGCCAATGGGTGCGGCAATGCGCAGCTCACCCTCGGGCTCGTCGCGGTGGTGCTCCAGCGCCTGGTTGGCGGCGCGGGCGGCTGCCACCATGGCGGTGCAGCCCTCTACATAGCGGGCGCCGGCCTCTGTCAGCGTCAGCTTGCGGGTGGACCGGTGGAGCAGCGCCAAGCCCAGCGCGTCTTCCAGCTGGCGGAGGTGCTGGCTGACGGCGGAGGGCGTCATGCCGAGCTGGCGGGCTGCGCCGCTGAGGCTGCCAGCAGCGACCACTTCGGCAAATACGGCCATGCGTTTGAGTTGGTCCATATCTAATTGTTAAGTTTTACTTCACGGTGAAAGCGAAATTTACCGTCTATTCAGGTTTTCGTGAAGCAATCACACTAACGCCATTGTTTATCCACCATCAAACAGGAGTTTTTATGAAGATCGCATTGATTGGCGCCACAGGTTTTGTGGGCACCCCTTTGTTGGCTGAGTTGCTGAGCCGTGGCCACCAAGTGACCGTGTTGGCCCGCAATCCGACCAAGCTGGCTGCCCAAGCCGGCTTGACCGTGGTGTCTGCCGACGCCTTAGATGCTGCCCAAGTCTCTCAGGCTGCTGCCGGCCATGATGCGGTGGTTAGCGCTTACAACCCCGGTTGGACCGAGCCGCGCATCGGCGAAATCTTTTTGCAAGCCACTCGCGCCATTTTTGACGGCGTCAAGCAGTCCGGCGTGAAGCGCTTCTTGATGGTGGGCGGCGCGGGTAGCCTGTTTGTGGCGCCCGGCGTGCAGCTGGTGGATACCCCTGAGTTCCCCGCCGAGATCAAAGTGGCAGCCTCTGCCGCCCGCGATGCGTTGAACCTGATCCAACAAGAATCTGCTCTGGATTGGTCTTTTGTGTCTCCCCCCATCTTGCTGAACCCCGGCGTGCGCACCGGCCAATACCGCGTGGGTGCCGATGAGCCTTTGTGGGCAGAGGGCGGAGCGCCCGGCAGCATTTCGGTGGACGACCTGGCGGTGGCCATCGTGGACGAGCTGGAAACGCCTAAGCACATCAAGAAGCGCTTTACCGTCGCCAACTGAGCGCCGAGCCCTTTAGTGCGCCAGTTCCCGGCGGGCCTGGCGCATCACTTGCCAACCGCCGTGTAGCGCCAGCGCTGCCATGCCGGCGGCCACGAGCAAATCCGGCCAGCCGCTGCCGGTACCGAGCACTCCAGCGGCAGCCAACATGACCAGTACATTGCCGATGGCGTCATTGCGCGAGCACAGCCACACGCTGCGCATATTGGCGTCGCCTTCGCGGAAGGCATAGAGTATCCACGCGACCGACACATTGGCCACCAGTGCCAGCAGGCCGACCACGCCCATGGTGGTGGCGTCCGGGACTGTGCCGGTGAAAAGGCTCCAAACTGCGCGGCCCAATATCAGGGCGCCAAACCCCATCATGCACAGCGCCTTGACCACTGCCGCGCGTGCCCGCCAAGCCAGGGCGGCAGACAGTACCGCCAGCGACACGCCGTAGTTGAGCGCGTCACCCGCAAAGTCAATCGAGTCCGCCAAAAGGGACAGCGAGCCCGAGTGCCAGCCACTGAACAGCTCCACGCCGAACATGGCGGCGTTGATCCATAAGGCCACCCACAACACCCTGCGGTAGCGACGCAAATCAAGAACGCTGTGGGCAGAAGGGGTGTGGTGTTCGCAAGCGTGAGACATGGTGTTTCCTTTCAATGCCGCCATTGGAAACCCTGTAGCCACTTCAGGGTCAAGCGCTACACTGCAACAAGGTTATTGCAGGGCTCATCATGAAAATCGGCGATCTGGCCAAGGCCACCTCCACCCCGGTGGAAACCATCCGCTACTACGAGCGCGAGGGCTTGTTGCCTGCCGCGGCCCGCACCGATGCCAACTACCGCCACTACTCCGACGCTCACACCCAGCGGCTGCAGTTTGTCCGCCACTGTCGCAGCCTCGACATGAGCCTCGACGAGATCCGCGCGCTGCTGGCTTTTCAGGATTCGCCGGCCGACAACTGCGCCAACGTTAATGCTTTGCTGGATGCCCACATCGGCCATGTGGCCCAGCGTATCCGTGAACTGCGGGCGCTGGAAAAGCACCTCAAGGCGTTGCGGGCCCAGTGCATCGGGGTTCTGGACAGTGCGCACTGTGGGATTTTGGAGGGGCTCGCGGTGCAGTCGGCAGGCGCTCCACCCTCGGGGCATCTGCATGGCACCCATCGCAAGGTGCCGGCGCGAAGTGAGGGGTAATTTGCGCTGGCGCAGTCTTGTTGCGTGGGCCGCACGGCAGAATTCAGGTCTATGAAGCACAACATGGTGATCGTGGGGGGAGGCATAGGCGGCTTGGCTGCGGCATTGGCGTGCAGCCGGCAAGGCGTGTTCTCAGGGCATAGGCAGGGAGGGCTGCGGCTGCTGGAGCAGGCCCCAGCGTTTGGAGAAGTCGGGGCTGGTGTGCAGCTGGGCCCGAATGTCACCCGAGTGTTGCATGACTGGGGCTTTCAACAAGAGCTGTCTCAGGTAGCTGTTTTCCCGGAGCGGCTGGAGGTGCGCAGCGCCATGAGCTCCCGATTGTTGGGTACCCTGCCGCTGGGGACTCAGGCGTTGGCGCGTTATGGCGCCCCTTATGCCACCATCGCCCGGCAGGATTTGCACGGTTTGTTGCGCGAGGCGGTTGTGCGCATAGGTGCGGTGGATATGACGCTCAACACCCGTGTTGCCAGCGTGGCACGTCACGAAGAGCAGGTGCGCTTGATCACCCAAGAGGGCCAAGAGCTGGAGGCTGGTTGTGTGGTGGGCGCCGATGGTGTGTGGAGCGCGCTGCGTCGCCAACTGATAGGCGATGGCGCGCCACGGGTGACAGGGCACTTGGCCTACCGGGCGATGGTTTTGCAAAGTGCGCTGCCCCCGGCAATCCGGTCCCAGGTTGTTACCGCGTGGATGGGGCCGCATTTCCACGCTGTTCAATACCCCGTGCGAGGTGGCGAATGGCTGAACGTGGTGGTGATCGTGCATGGCGCGTTGGCTGGCGACCCCACGGCATGGGATCACACCGCCAATGCCGGTGAACTGCGGGCGCGTTTGGCCAACGCGGGTGGCCCGCTGCTGGACTTGGTGCATGCGATTGATGACTGGCGCTTGTGGGCGCTCAGTGACCGCGCTCCTATGCGCAGTGCACGTGAGATGGCGCTAGGTCGCTGTGCTTTGCTCGGAGACGCAGCCCATCCAATGCGCCCCTACCTCGCCCAAGGCGCTGGAATGGCGATTGAAGACGCCCAGCAACTCGCTGCATCGTTACAAACCTTGCAGGGCGACACACCTGCTGCACTGGCGCACTATGCCGCGGCCCGCTGGCAGCGCAACGCGCGGGTGCAGGCGCGGGCCATTCGAAACGGTCAGGTTTTTCACCTCACGGGGCCTATGCGCATGGCGCGCGATGCGGCGATGGGCTTATTGGGTGAAAAACTCCTGGATTTGCCGTGGCTGTACGGCTACGCGTTAGCATCCCGGCCATGAAAACGAGCTTTATCTTTATCGCCATTCTGGTACTGAGCATTGCCGGCGCACTGTCGAGCAACCGCGCGGTTAAAACGGGCATGCTCGCGGTCTGCGGCGCGTTGTCTCTCTACGGGATGTTGCGTTTCTTGGGCTAGTACTGCAGCGCCAGCATGCCGGGGCTTCCGGCATGGCCGATGGACAGGCTTCGCGCGTCGAGCGGGTTGAGCTTGAATCGGGCGACGACTTGCACCAAATCGCGGGATTGGCTGCTCAGGCTGCTGGCAGCGGCGGCCATTTCTTCGACCAAGGCGGCGTTCTGTTGTGTGACCTGGTCCATTTGCTGGATCGCCACATCAATCTGGGCAACCCCATCACTTTGCTCGCGGCTGGCCATCGAAATCTCGGTAATCACGGTGTTGAGGCCACTGATGCTGCTAACCACCTCAGACATGATGGTGCCCGCGCGCTCGGCCTGGACCCCACCTTGCTCGATGCGCTGCACGTTGTCGCCGATGAGCTTTTTGATTTCTTTGGCTGCTTCTGCCGACCGGCTGGCCAGGGAGCGCACCTCGCTAGCTACCACCGCAAAGCCCCGACCTTGTTCGCCCGCCCGGGCGGCCTCTACCGCGGCATTGAGCGCCAGGATGTTGGTCTGGAAGGCAATACCGTCAATGATGCTGGTGATGTCTGAAATCCGTTTAGAGCTGTCACTGATGCCGCGCATGGTGCTGACCACCTCGCTCACCGTGCTGCCGCCCTGTGAGGCAATTTGCGAGGCATCTGCCACCAGTTGTCTGGCCTGTTGGGAGTTATCGGCATTCTGGCGGATGGAGGAGTTCACCTCTTCCATGCTTGCCGACGTTTGCTCCAAGGCGCTGGCCTGGCTTTCGGTACGACCCGATAGGTCGTGATTGCCGGTGGCGATCTCCGCACTCGCGTTGGAGACGGTCTCGGCACTGTGACGCACTGCCGCCACGATGCCGGACAGCTCCAGCCGCATCGCTTCCAGCGCCTGTACGAGTTGTGCGATTTCGTCTTTGCCCTCTGCCACGAGTGCGGTGCTCAGGTCGCCATGGGCAAAGGATTTAGCTGCCGCACGGGCAGTGAGCAGGGGACGTGTGATGGAGCGGGTGGTGCCCACACCCATGGTGATGGCAATGGTCAAGCCCAGAAGAGTGAGCACGATCAAGGTGTTGCGCAGCACGCCGAAATCACGCTCTGACTCCACCACGTTGGCCTGGCCTGCCGCCTCGCTGAGTTTGCCGAATTCGTGGAGGTCAGCCAGCAGCTGGTCCAGCAAGGGACGGCATTTGGCGTTGATGCCTGCAATCGCCTCCTCACGCTTGCCGGCTACACCCAATGCGGTGATCTCCAGCGCGACCGGACCATAGACTGACTCGGTTTTTTTGACGGCCTCGAAGGCCCGGGCGAGTTCACTGCCCTTGAAGTTGTCTTGGACGAGCATGCTGTCAATGTCCGCAATATGCTTTTGGACGTCTGCATGCGCCTTCTCAATTGCTGCCTTGTCACGCTCAATACCGGCTTGCGGTGAGCTGATGACCAGGTTGCGCGCACCGACTGCGCGGGCGTTGGTGGCATCGAGTGTTTGGTTGCTGAGCTGGGTGAGCTTGTTGAGCTGGAATACCTGTCGCTCGAAATCTGACTTGGCATTGGAGAGAGCAATCAGGCCCTCTGCTGCAATCAAGACCACGATGAGGGTCATGACCGCGTAACCGAAACTAAGCCGTGCCTTGACACTCCACCGGTTTAAAAAACCCATGTTGACCCCCACGTTAGATTTGCAAAAACTCCCGATCCAACGAAGTCACTGACTATTGTTATCTCAACCGCTCCAACATAGTGGATTTGAGGTTTTCTGCAATCACTAATGCGCGAGGCAGGCTGACAGCTAAGCTGCAAGACCGATTGCTCAAGCAGATCGGAGGCCTTCCGGTGCCGCTGTCGGGAAGGACACAGTGCTTTGTTCGGACGAGGTCTCGCCCCACCGTAGCTTCGGCAAGCTCCACGGGCTGGGTGTGAAGAACTGGCTGGCATCCCTTTATTGGCAAGGATGGCAAGAATTCGGATGGAGGAGCCATTCTCCCGTCGCTGCTCGCACTTGGACTCACCGGCGAACCCGGCGCTGCCCACCTAGGGTACTTTTTTCCCCATAGCTTCGAGATTTCGCGACAGTAAAAAGGGGCAAGCCACCTCAAGAAATGGAAGCGCAGGATCTCCGAGTGCGACATGGCGTGCTCCAGAGACTATGTGCATCGTCGAACTCCGGATGTAGGCATGCATTGCTTCGGCGATATCCACTGGAAAAAACTGGTCGCTATCACCATGGACAATCAGGGTGTGGGCCGTTATCTTTTCTAGACAGCTGGTTGAAAAATTCATGTCATCGTGGTTGTCATGAAGCGCATTAAATTGGAATACGAGATCGTGGATTTGCTCCTCCCCGCGCGTGGCGCATTCTCGATACATTTCTCGGACGAATTCCGGCATGCGTTCAAATGAGGTCGACCGCATGATGCTTCTGGCCTGTGGGGGAAAGTGCGCAGTCGCGCTGATCAAGCAAGCACACAACATCATGCGCGGCTGGGCGATGAGTAAAAGGCTCGCTTGAGCTGGTTGAGTGACCGTGGCCCCGAAGATCGACAATGACGAGCTAGACGAGCTAAAAGTGTTCTGATAGCTTAGGTAAAAATGGCTGCCAATGTTTCGCTGCCCCCCCCAAACCCATGAAGTAAAAGAAGCGGCGGTCCCATGCCGTGAACTTCGTAATACAGATGGATTCCGTTGATCAGTAAAGTGGTCATCTCAACTTCTATTTGTACCGGGAGCGCTAGGGTTCATAACACTGGGCTGTCTATCTATCCATCCAGCCGGAGTGCCTTGCTGGCCAGCTGAAGAAACACATCCCGCTCCGCGGGCGACAGGGGCCCCAGAATGTCGGCCTGCAAGGCGTCTATCACCGGGCGGCAGGCTGCCAAGAGCGCCTCGCCTTGGGGCGTCAGCCGCAGGCGCCTCGCCCGGCGGTCCTCCGTGCAGACTACGCGCCGTATCAACTCTTTGCGTTCCAGACGTTCAATCACTCCGCCGATAGTTGCGCGGTCGAAACTGATAGCCGTAGACAGGCTGGCTTGATCGATATCGGGTTGCTCCGCGATGGTGTTGAGTGCAGCAAATTGCACCGACGTTAGTTCAAAGCCGGCTGCTTGTGTGTGGGTCTGGAAGACCTGCACCGACTGTTGGTGTAAGCGCCGAATCAGGTGCCCGGCCACTCTGCTCATATCCATGTCTGTCTCCGCTATTTCGCATCACCGCGAGCTTAAGCGGTCTTACCGGGATCGTTGACACTTTTAATTTGTATAAATATCATATGCATACATATTAATTAATCAACGGCTTCGGCCCACCAGGAGACGACATGCAGTACCACACCCACGGATTTGTGCCCGGAGACCCGGATGTATCGGCCGCAGCGCCCGGCCACCGGCGTGCTGGCGACCCACTACCCGCAACCATTGATGTGTTGATTGCCGGCTCAGGCCCAGCCGGCCTGTGTCTGGCAGCACAACTGGCCCGTGAGCCGCTGATTCGCACCATGGTGGTTGAGCCTAAATTGGGCCCGATGGAAAAAGGGCAGGCCGATGGCATCAGCGTGCGCTCTATGGAGATGTTTCAGGCATTCGGATTCGCCGAGAAGGTCATGCGCGAGTCGATGTGGATCAATGAGACGACTTTTTGGGGGGCTGGACAAAGCACCGGCTTGGAGCGTGTGGCTCGCGTCCAGGATGTACCCGATGGCATCTCTGAAATGCCTCACGTGCTTTTGAATCAGGCACGCGTGCATGACATGTTCATGGATGTGATGCGCAATAGCCCTACCAAGCTGGAGCCCGACTACGGGCTGAAGGTTGTAGATCTTCAGGTGGACCCCGATGCCAGCGAGTACCCTGTGACCGTGACTTTGGAGCACACCGACCCTGTGCGATTGGGGCAAATCTCCACACTGCGTGCCAACTACGTCGTTGGATGCGACGGCGCACGATCCACGGTGCGCAAGGCGATTGGTGGCACCTTGCATGGCGATGCCGCCCACCACGCTTGGGGCGTGATGGACTTGCTGGCGACAACCGACTTCCCGGACTGGCGCATGAAGTCGTTCGTGCGCTCTCAAGATACCGGCATCCTGATGGTGCTGCCGCGTGAGGGCGGACATTTGGTGAGGCTGTATGTCGAACTGGAGGCGCTGGGCGAGCATGAGCGCGTGGCCGACCGCGGGATGGGGGCCCAAGACATCATTGCCAAAGCCCAACGCATCTTTCACCCCTTCACGCTGGACGTAAAAGACGTGGTGTGGTGGTCCATCTACGAAATCGGCCACCGCTTAACCGATAAATTCGATGACGTACCTGCCGGCGAGGTGGCCACCCGCTTCCCTCGCGTCATGCTGGCGGGGGATGCCTGTCACACCCACAGCCCGAAAGCGGGGCAGGGCATGAATGTGTCCATGGGTGATACCTTTAACCTGGGCTGGAAGCTGGTCTCCGTGCTGACGGGCCGGGCCGACGCCTCCCTGCTGCACACCTACTCCGGCGAGCGGCGTGCGGCTGCCCAAAGCCTGGTGGAGTTTGACCATAAATGGGCCCGTGTGGTGGGCTCCACCGCACCGGATACCGTGACTGATGGCCTGCCCCGCGTGGCCCGGGAATTTGTCAACAACCTGCCTTTCACCTGCGGCCTGACTGTGCAATACGAGCCCGGTGCCTTGACGGGTACACCTGAGTCGCAACACCTGGCAACGGGCTTTGACATCGGCAAGCGCTTCCACTCAGCGCCCGTGGTTCGCCTGGCCGATGCTAGACCGATGCATTTAGGGCACTGCATTGACGCGGATGCGCGCTTCCGGGTGCTTCTTTTTGCGCCAGCTAGCGACCAGGGAACGGCCCAAGGGCCTGTGGCTGCGCTGTGTCACTGGCTGGAAACCGACCCGGCATCCCCGGTGCGCCGCCATACCGCCCCGGGCGAGGATGTGGATGCGGTCATTGATGTGCGTGCTGTGTTCCAACAGGGCTTTCGGGCGTTGGATTGCACCGCCATGCCAGCCTTGCTTCGGCCCAAGGTCGGGCGCTTGGGCCTGTGTGACTATGAAAAAGTATTCTGCGCCGACCTGTCTCCAGAAAAGGACATCTTCACGATGCGCGGCATTGACCGCACTCAGGGCTGCGTGGTGATTGTCCGGCCGGACCAATATGTCGGGCACATACTCCCACTCGATGCGCGTAATGCGTTGGCGGAGTACTTTGCCGCTATCCTCCGGGTGCGAGCCTGATCACGGGCCCGCCCGATCCTTGGAAAGGCCTTGCTATGCCTCACCGTGCCTATGTGTCTGTGAATACTCTGAGCCCGGGTGAGCGGCTGCCGTCATGGCGCAACATGATCAGTCGCCACCTTGGGCAAAACATGGGCGAGGAATTGGAGCACGACCCCGGCCGCTGGGCGGCTGAAGGCGGTGCACCGTTCACCGGTAGTCTGGAGTTCGGTGCCTTGGGTAACGGCTTCCTGTGCCGCATGGTCGCTGCACCGCACCGGTTTGTGCGACCGGCGGTAGAGCTCAGCACCAGTCACCCCAGCCCTTTGATGCTGCTGATGCAACAAAAGCCGGTCTCGTTTTTTGAGCAAAGCGGGCGCACCGGACAGCTAGCCCCGGGGGACTGGTGCTTGCTGGACACCGGTCGTCCGTTTGCGCTGCACAACCCGTCGGGATGTGACCAAATCGTTCTCACGCTGCCCCCTCCGGAAGACGCTGCATTGGCGGATTTAGTCGTGCGTGGTAGCGCCAAGCGTTGCGACGGGCGGGGCGGCAGTGCGCGGCTGGTGCAAACGATTCTGAGGGAGGCCTACAGGCAGTTTGACCGGGTGCCGGCTCATGCGACGAATACCTTGGTGGATGCCATCTGCGGCATGGCTTGGAATGCGCTGCAAGAATTCTCGGACCCCAGCGCGAGCGATCTCCACCAAAGCGCACACCTGCTGCGTATCAAGCAATTTATCGAGAACCATCTCGCTGATCCCGAGCTATCGCCAGACCGGGTGGCGCAGGGTTGCGGGTGCTCAGTGCGCAGCGTGTACCGGGCTTTTGCAGAGGAGCACATGGGGTCACCCATGGACCACATCTGGCACCGTCGGGTGGCTCAGTGCGCAAGCGCAATGCGCAATCCGGCAAACGATAAGCAATCAATCACCGAGATCGCGCTGGCTTGGGGCTTTTCCAGTTCGTCGCACTTCAGCCGGACTTTCAAACAGAGCCTGGGCGTGTCGCCCAAGCTCTATCGCACTCAACATTGACGCTCAGGCGGCGATCCAATTGCCGTGAAAGCCCAGCGGAATATGGTGGTCCAGCTGAATCCGTGCCACGGGCTCACCGGAGATGTCTCGGGCATCGTGAATGACTAGCTCACTGGCGTTGCGCACGGGGTCCCACCACACCACCATCAACCAGCCTTCATCCTCAGTGGCCGCTCCCTGCTTCGGTACAAAAATGGCCTCTCCCGGGGTGCTGTCATAGCCGGTGGACAGATGCTGGAAACTGCTCACACCGGTTTGGTAGTCGTGTTTGACGATGCAGTTAAAGCCCCGGGTCTGGGGCCCGGGTTGGTGAATGCCCGTCATGTAGCCATAGCGGCAGGGACGGCCCATGAACCGCTCATTAGGCCGGCCAAACTCTGCATTGAAATCTCCGATGCGCGTGGTCTGCACCGTACCACTGCTCAGGTTGACGACCATGCGGTGGAGCTCTGGGGCGGAGAAAGGGGAGGGCGCATCTACCAGTGGGAAGGGGTAGAAATCCTCCACCCTCCCGGTGAACCCGGGCTCCAGGGTCCGGGTGATGGAGGCATCAATCACTACGGTGCCGTCCACCTCATGTGCATTAAGGAAGTGGCCCAGTGTCAGGTACAAATCGCTGTCCAGCCACAGCGCCTCACCCGTGTGGCGGTGCACCAGCAAAACGTGCGTGTGCGCGCCGGGCTCGAAACTTAGTGCGCTTTTGCCCATAGGTACCAAGTGGGGCGCGTAGGGCTGGATACGGACCGGGCCGAATACGAATACATAGTAATGCTCGGTGAATGCAAAGTCGTGTATCCACGGTTTGAAAGGCAGTGCCACCCTGTGGCGCGATAGTACCTTGCCCTGCGGATCGGTGGCAAAGCAATCCAGGGTTTGCGCCTCGTTGTCGTGCGCGTAAAACAGCATTTCGCCCGTATGGTGATCCATGTGGGGGTGGGCGGTCAGCATGGTTTCAAAGTCGCCACCAAAGTCGAATTTTCCCCGTGTTTCCAGGGTCAGCGGATCCAGGTCCCAGTAATAGGGGTCCACTTCGTGCATGGTTAACACCTTGCCCGCCAGCGAAATGACGTTGATGCCAGCGACGGATTTGATCGTCGGCGCCCCCTCCGGCAAGGGCCCTTGTGGCTGGTCCGAGTGGCCGCTGATTCCGTTGTACAGCGCGCGGCCCGCCGCACGCTCGACCTTCAGGCCATCAGTCTCCACCAAGCGGTTGCAATAACTGGCACGTCCGTTTTGCAGATGGAAGGCGTGCACCATGCCATCGCCGTCAAACCAGTGGAAATGGTCCACATCGTTGGGTCGAAAGTGCTGGTTGGAGCCGGTGCGGTACAGCGAGCCGTTGAGTTCGTCAGGTATCTGGCCTTCTACATGCAGGTCAGCAATTACATAGGCATTGCGCAAAGGTTCGAACGGGCCTTGCAGGAAAGGATTTCGGTTAGACCACATGGAATATTTTCTTTCGGTGAATGAGGAGCAGAGTTACTGAGAGTGGTTTAAAAGGGAAAGTGGCGTGGAGTGGTCTGCAAGGTGACCCAACGCAAATCGGTGAATGCATCAATGCCGGACTGACCGCCGAAGTGCCCGATGCCGCTGTGCTTGACGCCACCGAAATGCATCTGTGGCTCGTCGTGCACTGTGGGGCCGTTGATATGGCAAATGCCCGATTCGATCTGCTGGGCCACACGCATTGCGCGGGCTGCATCACGTCCAAAGACAGCGGCCGATAAGCCGTAGTCGTTGTCGTTGGCACAGCGCACCGCCTCATCCGCGCCCCGGACCCGGACAATGCCTTTGACCGGGCCAAACGATTCTTCCTGGTAGATACGCATATCAGGGGTGACATGGTCTAGCAGGGTCGGAGCCATCAAGGTGGACGAGGCTTTCCCACCGCACAGCAGTGTGGCGCCTTTGGCCACAGCGTCTTCAATCAGCGCGTTGCACCGAATGACGGTCGACATGTCCACCACGGCTGCGATCGGAGAACCGGCGGTCTGTGCCACCAGTACTCGGGCCTTAGCCTTGAGCCGCTCGGCAAATGCGTCAGCCACGGATTCGTCCACCACCAGGCGCTCGGTGGACATGCAGATTTGCCCTGAATGCAGAAACGCGCCAAAAGCAGCCGCCTCAGCGGCTTGGTCGAGGTCTGCATCGTCGAGCACTACAAAGGGGGCTTTGCCGCCCAGCTCCAAGAGCGCAGGCTTGAGGTGCTCTGCGCATTGCAAGGCAATGATTCGGCCGACTTTGGTGGAGCCGGTGAAGTTCACCCGCCTTACCGCCTTGTGTGCAATCATGGCTTGCACCACTGGTCCTGCGTTCTCGGGTGCGTGGATGATGTAGTTCACCACCCCGGGCGCAAAGCCGGCGTGGGCAAATGCATCGACTAACAGTCGGTGGGTGGCCGGGCACAGCTCAGAGCCTTTCAGGACCACGGTGTTGCCGCAGGCCAATGGCACGGCAATGGCCCGGATACCCAGAATGGCCGGCGCGTTCCAAGGGGCAATGCCCAGCACCACCCCCGCAGGTTGACGCAAGGCCAGCGCCATATTGCCCGGCACATCAGAGGGGATGACCTGCCCTGCAATCTGGGTGGTCAGTGCAGCGGCCTCCCGCACGATGCCCACGGCGGTGGAGACATTGAACTCGCACCACAAAGTACTAGCGCCGGTCTCGCTTTGCATGGCCTGTACAAGTGCCGGGCGCAAGGCCTCGAGGGCATCGGCCGCCTTGTTCAACAAGCTGCGGCGCTCATTGGGCCCAGTGGCTGACCACGCAGGAAAGGCACGGCTTGCAGCCTCCACCGCCCGAACGGCATCTTGTGGCGAGGCGCACACACCCGTGGAGGCTAGCTGCCCACTCACCGGGTTGCGGCGCTCAAAGGTGCCCTGGTCTTGTGCGGTGATATTGTGGTTGTCGATGAAGAGAGAGGTAAGAGTCATTTCAGGCTTAGAGTTGGGCTGCGCAGCGACACGGCAAAAACTAGGCCGAGAGCCAAGCAGCAGAGGGTGAAGGGAAGGATCACGGGAATACCGAATGCTTTGGCCAAGCCGCCGGCAATGGCGGGTGCGAGTGCTCCACCCATGATTTCACCGATGCCGACGATGAAGCCGGTAGCCGTCGAAACGTAGGGCCCGGGGACGTTGTCTGCTGTCACCGAATGCACCAAGGCCAAACTGCCGGAGAAGAAAAACGCCGCCGCAAACATCAGCAACGCGAGCTGTACAGGGTCGGCTCCGGCTTGCATGAACATCCACGTAGGCACAGTGGAGACTGCGAGGCACATGACCATCATGGTCTTGCGGCCCCAGCGATCGGAGAGTGTTGGCAGCACCAGCATGCCCGCCGCACCCCCTACGCCAATCATCGACATCACCAGGCCCATCTGCTGGAGGCTCAAGTGCAGGTGGTCTGTCAAATAGCTGGGCATCAGCGCGCTGAAAACTACCACCGGAGCTAACCAGAAGCAAAAGCCCGCACTGCACAAGGCAACGTTAGGCATTGCCAACACGGAGCGTAAAGGCAGGGAGGGCGGCGCAATGCCGTGGAGGGCCGCGCGCGGCCGCTTTTCGAGGTGGCGATAGATGAGCCATGCACACACCAGTCCCGGCAATGCGGTTACCGCAAACACCCAACGCCAAGAAGGCAGCAGGTGCAGCAGTTGGATGGCTAAGACGGGCGCCAATGCACTACCGACGAGTGGTGCCATCAATTGCTGTATGCCGGTGTTACGTCCCACACGCTGAGGTGGGCTAGCCTCCACCACTTCAGCAATGCTGACGGGTACAAACGCTCCCTCAAAAATGCCCATGATCGCGCGGATCATCAGCAAGCTGCCCAGGCCCATAGCCAGTCCGGTAGCGCCGCAGAGAACGGAAAAAGCCAGCACCGCAGTGACCAAAATGCCACGGCGTCCCAGCCGGTCTGAAAGCCGGCCGAAGAGCATCGAGGACAGGCCCCATGTCAGTGCGACCGCCGCGGAGATGAGGCCGAGGTCTTGATAGTCGAACCCGAGCTCGCTCGCCATGACCGGCAGCAAGGGGTACATGATGAAGCGGTCGAGGTTCACCAGTGCAAAGCCCAGCGCCATCAGCGCCAGTGTGTGCCACTCCCGCTTGGGAGTGGTGTCGGAGAGGCTCACGTGGGCCTCAATAAAAGTACTGTTTTTCATGACAGGCTTTTGGATGTCGGGGGCGCTGGACAAGGTCTGCCTGCTCAAAACGCAAACACGGTGCGGACCTGCAGATTCAAATCCGACGCGGCGCGGTTGCGCACCATGCTCTCGGTGTACGCGTTGACCCACAGTGCCTTTTTGGGGTCGATGCGTCACATGAGCCCCGGGCCGACGCCCAGCACGCGCTCACGCGAATCTGCAAGCTTCACGCCATTGGCCCGGTGGTTGCTCAGTTGTTCAAAGTAGTACCCATTGATGCCTATGCTCACGTCAGGGGTGATGGCATACGAAGCCCCAAAGTTCACCCAGGCGGCTTCACCCGCTTGGGTGTTGGTGACGGTTTGTCCGTTGATTTGCTGGGTGCGGCTGGCTGCAGGGGAGTCGTTTTTGAAGTTGTACAGGTAGTGCGCGCGCCAGCTCATTTCCCATCGGGGGGCGGGGAACAGGGTGGCCGCCCAATATGGGTTAAACGACACGTAACCCGAACCCTGATTGATGTCGGAGTCTTTTTTGTACTCGCCGGTCGGCAGGATGACGGCAGCCGCAAAGCGCTGCGCAAACACGGGCGTGCCCTCAGTATTGGTCACCGGTGTGCCTTGCAGCGAGGCATCCACCGATATATCCCCCAAAGCCGTTCCGCCGCCTTTGAGCGACGGGCCCGCGCCAAAGCTGGTATTGAGCGACACCACCGGAACAATCAGCATCAGTGCCGGCCGCCAGCCACCATAGGTTTCTGCACCGGCGTAGGAGAGCTGGTTGACCATCACATCACTTCGGATGCTCGGCTCTTTGAACACCGCATTGGCATTGCCGTTGGAGTCGGTGATTTTCTTTGCTTCTGAATGGCGCAAGGTGGTTTGCCACGCCCAGCCGGGGCCACCGGAGAAGCCGTCATAAAAGCTGGTGAGCCCTAAATTCAACCCGGCGGGTTGATTCACTGCTGGCGATTGTGCAAACACGAGCCCCGCTGTGAGCGACAAAAGGCAGGCGCCGCAGTAGGTGGGTATACGCGCCAAGGCGATGGTGTGGTTCATGTCGTTATGTCTCCTGCTGGTACCGTCTTCACGCGGAGTAGTGGTGAAGTGAGGTAGGTGGGAGCGTAAAAGTGGCGGCAACAAAAGACTTGCCTGCCTATGCCACACATGACTGCTGGTGCCGTAGCGTGCTCATGGCTAACCCTAGCTCAATGCCGGGGGGCGCAATACGCAAGAGCTGGCTGATGGCTGGACGGTGGTGACCAAAGACCGGTCGCCTTCCGCCCAGTGGGAGCACATGGTGGCGGTGACGGAAGCGGGCTATGAGGTCTTGACCGCCTGGCCCGGCGGCACGGGCAGCTACCCCCCACTGTGAGGTGCTGGTTGGCTCCGGTTCTGGCCCGGGTCAGCGAGAATGGATGTCTCCGGCGATTGCCGGCCAGCCTGTGTTCATGTCGCTCGTCCCGTGCCACCTACCAAACTCAAGGGTTTCATCCTGACTCGCCACTGGCGAGACACACCAGCTGGTACTGAACTGGAGTACTGGCTCGCTACAGAGCTGGGTCCCCGAAAAGTAGTCTTGACGGCACCAAACTCGGTAGCTTTTATTGAAGAGCGGCATCGACCCGCAGTTGAGGCGCAAATTGCTGTGATGCCCGGCCTTGAGCTCAAGCCACTCGCGCTCAAGACCTTTCAGCAATCACCTGTCGTCGGCATTTATGCCAAGCAGTTTCGTCAGCTCGGGCAGCTGGCCCGCGCTCTGCAGCCGCAACAGATCGCGCTGCTGGAGGCTGATATTCGACCTCATGAACGCTACCTGATGGAGCGTTTCATCACGGCAGGTGTGTGGGTGGAGGGAGGGCGCACCGAAGGCAGCACCATTGTGGGCTGCAGACTCAAACCGGCGCCGGATTTCCGGCCAGCACTCAGCGTGGTGTCGCTCGACATCGAGACTAGCGAACACGAAGAACTCTATTCCATTGCATTGGACAGCAATGCCGAACGCGTTGTCTTCATGCTGGGTGAGCCGCCTGCAGAGTCGTCACCGGGATCTGCACTGGAGCTGGACTTTGCACTCATTTATTGCCCCAGCCGCAAGGTTATGCTGGAAAAACTAAACGCTTGGTTCGAGCGCCATGACCCGGATGTCGTCATCGGCTGGAACGTCATTCAGTTTGACTTGCGGGTGCTGCAAAAACGGCAGACGCTTGCAGCGTGCCGCTGCTGCTGGGCCGCGAGGGCCGGCCTATTGCATGGCGCACACACCCGCGTAAACAAGGCTATTGGTTTGCGCCTGCACCCGGCCGCATCATCATGGATGGTATCGATGCGCTGAAGGCCGCGGTCTGGAGCTTTCCGTCCTATGGTCTGGAGTACGTCTCGCAAGCGCTACTCGGCGAGGGCAAAGCCATTGGCACCGAGTACGACAAGATGGCCGAAATCAACCGGCGCTTCCATGGTGACAAGCCTGCGTTGGCGGTCTACAACATCAAAGATTGCGAGCTCGTCTTGCGCATCTTTGAGAAGGCCCAGTTGCTGCAGTTCGTCATGGAGCGCGCCAGTACTACCGGTTTGCAGATGGACCACTTTGGTGGTTCGATCGCGGCATTCAGTCACCACTATTTGCCGCGCATGCACCGCCAAGGGTACGTAGCGCCCAACGTAGGTGACATTCAGCGCAAAGCGGTTCCCGGCGGCTATGTGCTGGACTCGCAGCCCGGCTTTTACGACTCAGTGGTCGTGCTGGACTACAAGAGCCTCTACCCCTCCATCATTCGCACTTTTTTGGTTGATCCGGTGGGGTTCGCGGAGGGCTCCCACGCTACGGATCCAGCCCTTGCCATGAGCGGGCCTGGTGGCACTCTGTTCTCGCGCCATAAGCATTGCTTGCCAGAAATCGTGACCACGCTGGGGCGTGCGCGGGATGAGGCTAAACGGACAAAGAACGAACCCCTGTCCCAAGCGCTCAAGTTGCTGATGAACTCATTCGCCGGGGTACTGGGCGCCACCGAATGCCGCTTTTTCAACCCCCAAGTGGTATCGGCAGTCACCCTGCGCGGGCACGAAATCGTGAAGCGCACCAAAGCCTTCGTGGAGGACCGTGGGTACCAGGTGATCTACGGCGACACCGACTCCATCTTTATCTGGCTCAAGCGCACTCATAGCAACGAAGATGCGCATGCGGTTGCGGCCGGTTTGGTAAGAGACATCAACGCGTGGTGGACACGTACGCTTCGCGACGAACAGGGTCTTGAGAACTTTTTGGAAATTGAATTCGATATGCACTACCGAAAGTTCTTCATGCCCACCATCCGTGGCTCCGAGATCGGGAGCAAAAAGCGTTACGCCGGCTTGAGTGTGGATAGAGCTGGCAATGAGAAAATGATTTACCGCGGTCTGGAAATGGCGCGCAGCGACTGGACACTGTTGGCGCGGCAGTTCCAAGAGGGACTGCTCTCACGCATCTTCCGTGGTGAGCCCCACCAGGCTTTTGTTATCGACTACACGCAGTCCACATTGGCGGGCCACAAGGATGACCTGCTCATCTACCGCAAACGCTTGCGCCACCGCCTGGACGCTTACGTGGTGAACGTGCCGCCGCAGGTGCGCGCCGCCCGCACGGCCGATGAGCACAACGGCCGCCTGAACCGCAGTAAGCAGTACCAGAATGGGGGGTGGATTCAGTATGTGATGACCCAGAACGGGCCTGAACCCCTGGAGTCGCGCAAGTCCGTCATTGACTACGAGCACTATGTCACCAAGCAACTGCAACCCATTGCAGACGCGATCCTTGTGCCCGTGGGCGAGCGCTTTTCAACGCTCACATCAACACAGCAGGGCCTGTTTGAGTAGCAGGCTGCGCAAGGCGTATGGTTTGAGGTTGATCTCACGCCGAACTCGCCGCCAGATAGGTTGTCATCACACCTGCCAACCAATCCATCATCACCCGCACACGCTTCGACAAGTTTCGCCGGTTGGCGTAGAGCAGGGTGATTGGCATGGGGCGCGCCACATGGGACGGCAGCAGCGTTACCAAGCGCCCTTCCTCAATATGGCTCTGCAGGCCCACCAAGGGCACCTGGATGATCCCAAGCCCCGCCACGCAGGCAGCAGTGTAGGCATCGGCGTTGTTCACGGTGATGGCGCCGGGCAAGGGTAGTGCGCAGTCCCGGTCGCCGTCCAAATATTCAAATCCAGCGGGCCTTGAACCCAGCGTGTTAACAAAGTGCACCAGGCAATGGCCCGCAGCCGGGTCGGCCAGATCTGACAGGGTGTGCGGCGTGCCATGTGCCCGCAGGTAAGCGGGGCTGGCGCAGTTGACCATGCGCAACTGACCTAGGGGCCGTGCAATGAGCCCTGTGTCCACAATGGCTCCCGTGCGCAGCACACAGTCAAAACCCTCGCGCACTAGATCGACTTTTCGTTCGGTGCTGCTGAATTCCAGCTCCAACAATGGATGCTCGGCCAGCAGGGTTGGCAAATGGGGAATCACAGCATGCCGCGCGATACCGGTGGACATATTCAGCCGCACCCGACCTCGCAAGGTCAGCGAACCTTGCTGCTGAAACATCGTCTGTAGCTCATCCATATCGGCCAGCAGGTCTTTGCTGCGCTCGTAAAACGCCTGTCCGTCCTGAGTGAGCTGCACGCGGCGCGTGGTGCGGTGCAAGAGCCGAGTGCCCAGCGTGGCTTCCAGCAGTTGCACCGCGGTCGAGACACTGGCTTTCGGTAAACCTAGTGAGTCCGCGGCTTGGGTGAAGCTGGCCAACTCAGCCACGCGGGTGAATATTTTGGCTTGCTCAAGGGTGTTCATTGTTCAATTATGGCGAACAAACAAATCAATATTTATTGGTTTATTAATTTTTAATCGCTCAATAAACTTCCCTTCATCGATAACCCCCGAAGGAAAAACCCATGCACTCCACCCCATCCACCCCTATCGCTTTGGTCACCGGTGCAAGCCGCGGTTTGGGAAAAAACACAGCCTTGGCATTGGCGCGTCAAGGTACCGACGTGATCATCACCTATCACTCACAAGCTGCCACTGCACACGCCGTAGTGGCCGAAATCGAGGCCTTGGGCCGCCGCGCGGTCGCCCTGCAACTGGATGTGGGAACAAGCAGCAGCTTTGCAGCTTTTGCAGAGCGGGTCAGCGACACCTTGCATTCATGGGGCCGCATGCACTTTGATGCGCTGGTCAATAACGCGGGCACTGGCGAACACGCCGGTCTGATGGAAACCACCGAAGCGCAGTTTGACGCGATGGTGGCCATCCACCTTAAAAGCGTGTTCTTTCTCACCCCAAAGCTGCTGCCCCTGATGGTCGACGGTGGCCGCATCGTGAATCTGTCCAGCGGCTTAACCCGTTTTGCGCTGCCAGGCTACGTGGCTTATGCATCCATGAAAGGCGCCGTAGAGGTGCTGACCCGCTATATGGCCAAAGAGTTGGGGTCGCGCGGCATAGCCGTCAATGTTGTAGCCCCCGGTGCGATTGCTACCGACTTTGGTGGTGGTGCAGTGCGTGACAACGCTCAGCTTAACGCGGTCATCGCTGGCAACACCGCGCTAGGCCGTGTTGGCGAGCCGGACGACATCGGCGGCGTTATCGCGTCGTTGCTGAGCCCCGCGAACGGGTGGGTGAATGCCCAGCGTATTGAGGCATCTGGCGGCATGTTCTTGTAAAGCGGGGCGAGATGGTCTGACGCTGCAAAAGTGCGAAATGGAGTACAGCTATCAGCCCCCGCCGGGGCCCACTTCAGCGCGGCTCTCGCGTAGTGCGGCCCAAGTCAGCAGCGCATCCAGGGCGGGGCATAGGGCCTGCCCCCAATCGGTGAGCCCATATTCCACCTTGGGCGGCACTTGGTGGTGCACGATGCGCCGCACTACACCGTCCGCCTCCATTTGCCTTAACTGCTGAATTAGCATCTTTTGCGAGATAGCGGGTATCAGGCGTTCAAGGTCTGAGAACCGCTGCAGCTTGCCGCCAAACAAATGGAACAGGATCACCAGCTTCCAGCGCCCCTCCAGAATCTTCAGCGCCTGCTCCACCCCATCGGCGGCAGTAGTGGGGGTCCATTCTTTTTCCATGTTGAGCAAACCTTTCAGTAAGTACCTTACTTTTTTGTCCGTACTTGTTCTTTACGGAGCTTATTTCGATACTGCGGGCTCATCAACTCCAGCGTCAAGGAAATCCCACCATGAACCCCATCGACCAGTACTTCGCAGCCGACCAAAGTGACCCGGATGCCTTTACCCGCTGCTTCACTGCCAACGCTGTTGTCAAAGACGAAGGCCACACCTACACGGGCTTGGCCGCCATTCAGCAATGGAAAACCGAATCGTGAAAAAATACACCTACACCAGCGAACGTCTGGCAATCGACGAGAAAGACGGCAAGACCATCGTCACAAACCGGCTGACTGGTAACTTTCCCGGCAGCCCTGTAGACCTGCGCTTTTTCTTCTGCCTCGAAGGCAACAAGATCGCCTCCTTGGAAATCACGCTATGAGCTTCCAACTTGAACTTCAAGGGCGCAGGGCCCTAGTCACAGGCTGTACCAAGGGTGTGGGTGCAGCGGCTGGGCGGCTTCATCGCTCAGGCGTTGTCATCTACGTCAGATCTATCCAACGCGAGTTGCCGCCGCCAAGGCCGCAATGTCGGCCTACAGCAAAAGTCTGTCGAAGGAAGTAGCGCCCAAAGGCATTCGCGTGGTCCGCGTGTCGCCGGGTTGGATAGAAACCGCCGCATCTGTGCGGTTGGCGCAGCGCCTCGCGGCTGATGCGGGCACCGAATACGGAGGCGGCAAACAAATCATCATGGATTCGCTGGGCGGCATCCCCGTCGGGCGGCCCGCCAAGCCGAAAGAAGTGGCGGACTTGATCGCCTTCGTGGTCCCTCCGCGCGCCGCCTGCATCACCGGAACGGAGTACGTCATCGACGGCAGGACAGTTCCTACAGGTGGCCGTGCCGAGCGCCTGACGGCTGTGTGGGTTCAACGCGGTGGCGGCAGGGGCTGCCCCAACATGCGCGGCCACAGCCAAGCCAGCAGGCGCGACGGATCTCCCCGGCTGCCTGCAGCAATGGGTTGTACCGTTTCCCAGCGGCTGCCAGCGTCCTCTGTGGCGGGTACTTGCTGCGCTACTTCAAAACTAAACACGTAGCCGGGTTCCTGGCCCATGCGCAAGTCGGTGATCACTGCGCGTTCGTCTTGCAGTTGCATTTTGAAGAACCCATGGGTAAAGGCAGCCAGGCGCTTCACATGTGGGTTGTTTTTCAGATTTTGGCGCAGGGCCTCGTCGTGCGGGAAGGTATCCCATTGAATGCGACGCTCTTTGTCGAGCAGCGAGTAGAAGCCCTCTTCGTAGCTGTTCTCGCGCATTACTACCACCCGCCAGAGCACTGTGTTTAAGGGAGCGGGCGTCACCAGAAATTGAGAATACGCGATGCCACGTGCAGCTAAGTCGTCGCGCACTACGCTTTTCACCATTTGCTGCGCGGTCACGCTCCAACCCAGGTAGAGGCAAGAAAATGCCAGCGCAATCGCATTCCAGCGCAAACCCTTTGGCGGCTTGGCAACCAAGGCCACCACGAGCCCCAGTAGCAAGGGCAAGGTGTACAGGGGGTCGGCAATAAACATGCTGCCCAGCCCAAACGGGTAGCTGGAGAAAGGCTGCATCAGCTGGGTGCCGTAGATCGTGAAGTAGTCCAGTACCGGGTGGGTAAACAGAGCCAGCCATAGCGCTAACCACCAGCGTTTGAATAGCGCAGGCTGCTGGTGCAAGCGGCTCACGCACCAGGCCAAGAGCGGTGCGAATAGCGTGAGATAAAAGAGCCCGTGCGTCTGGGCACGGTGTTGCACCATGTTGCTCACCGCATCGCCGAAGTCTACGAGCGCGTCCAGATCGGGCAACGTACCGGCCACTCCACCCCAGAGTGCAGCTTTCCAGACAGCTGTGCGCCTGCCCATCACTGCAACGCCAATGGCACTGCCCAATACCAGTTGTGAAAGTGAATCCATCGCGAGTCCGCCAAACTAAGTGCCCGCATTGTGGCAAAGCAACACGGCTCGCACCGTTAGGGATGCCTTGAACCGGAGGCCCTGCAAGGGCATTGCACCGAACGGGGCACGCCTGGTTACAGGCTACGCTAACCCATGGAGGCGCGATGCGCCCCAAACCCCGCCATCGCCCCATCCGCCACCGCTAGCGTCACATTCCCCGCCGCCCGCGCGGCATCCCCGCACGCAAACACATTCGGCACGCTGGTGGCCTTGCCTTCGTCCACCTTGATGAAGCGGCCCATGGGCCCGTCTTCCAGCACGCAGCCCAGTTGCTCGGCCACGGGGCTGCTCATCATCGTGTGGGGCTGGGTAAACAGGCCGTTCATGCGGAGCGTGCGGCCGTCTTGCAGCACCACGTCGGCAAAGCCGTCGATGCGCGCGATGGGCACCGGTTCAATCTGCGTGCCACGGCGGGCGATGGCGGCCAGGTCGTCGGCGCTGGGCGTGTAGGCGCCGTTCAAAAACAGGGTGGGGCTGCCCCAGTCCGGCAGCATGACGGCGTGGTGCAGCGCCAAGGGCGACGCGGCGAAGATGCCGATGGCCCCGGCATCTGCCTCGTACCCATGGCAATACGGGCAATGAAAGACGCTGCGCCCCCAGCGCTCGGCCAGGCCGGGCACGGGTGGCAGTTCGTCGCGCACGCCGGTGGCGATGATGAGGCGCTGCGCGCTGATGGTCTGGCTACCCACTTCAAATTCCAGCCGCCCATTCGCGGCCACGCGCGCATGGTCTGCGCTGCCGTGCAGCCATTCCACGCTGGGGTAGTTCATGAGTTGCTCGCGGGCGTCGGCAGCTATCTCGGCCGGGGCGCGGCCGTCTTGGCTCAGGTAGCCGTGCGATGTGCCGCCCGCTGCGTCCACAAAGCGGTTGCGGCGTTGGCCGGCGTCCACCACCAGAACGTTGCGGCGCGCGCGGGCGAGTTGCAGGGCGGCGGCCATGCCGGCGTAGCTGCCGCCGATGATGGCAAAGTCAATGCGGATCATGGGTGTGGTCATTCAGTTGGTGGGTGTGTGGATGGGCGTGGCCTGAGGCGTGGTGCTGGGCCATACGGCGGTGAAAGTCGTTGGAGAGCGTGGCCAGGGTGACGGCACCAAAGCGCTTGAGCAGCAGCGCCTCGGCCTCTTGCGCGGCGCCAGCCAGGGCCTCGTTCACTGCCAGGGCCACCAGGCAGGTGGGGCGGTCTTCTCTAAACCCCAGCGACACCAGCGGCGGCGCGCCCAGCGCCTGGTACACATCGCCCAAGGTGATGCGCTCCATATCGCAGGCCAGCACCCAGCCGCCGCCGTGGCCCTTGGCCGACACCACAAACCCGGCGTCGCGCAGCCCACCCATCAGGCGGCGCAGCACCACCGGGTTGGTTTGCATGGCGGCGGCCAGCGCCTCAGAGGTAGCGGGGCCATCGCCCTCGGCCATGTGCAGCAGCACGTGCAAGACGTCAGAGAGTTGGGTGTTTTGTTTCATGTAACTATTGTAGTTGCATGATTGTTTCAGCTCGCTACTCACGAAGATGCATGCCACACCCATCAACTCGCCCCCTTGTAAGACGCCCGAAGCCGGTGCGATACTGATTTCCATGCACACGCCTGAAGCCCCGCACTGCGTTCGTCACTTTGGTCAGATCTTGTTGTGGCCTTTGCGGCTGATGCCGGTGCGAGGGGGCGAAGGCCGGCACGCCAAACCGTGGGAAATCTTGTCCGCCTTGGGCGACGCCAGTCCGTGGCGCGAGGTGGTGGACGAGTACACCGGCGATGCCTGCAACTTTCACGAGCGGCACTACAACGAGTTCGTGACCTTTTTGCCCTATGTGCAGCGCTTCCTGTATGGCGAGGGTCATGCAAAAGGTGGTGGGCAAGTGCACGGCTCGCCCATGCGGGTATTCCGCCGGCACGACGTGAATGCGGTGCGGGTGGTGTTGCGGCCGGGGGGCAAGTCCATCACCCTGAGTGTGGTGCACGTCGATCTGTATTTCTTTCTGGATCTGGACCTGGTGCTGCTCAATGTGGAGGTGGCGGGCGACAACCTGACGCTCATCCACGCGCAGGAACTGCTTTACCGCTTTGGCCGCGGCTACCCCTCGGGCTGGGATACGCAGGGGCAGGCGCAGCATTGCTTGCATCAGGCCGAGTGGCTGGGTGCGCACGGGCAGGTACTGGCGCAGTCGGATGCGGGCCAGCCTGATTTGTTCATGTCGCATGTAGCCCGCCACCGCGCGCCCCGCATTGCCGCCCACTGGGATTGGTTGCTGCAACCCTTGGTGAGCGACCACTCAGACCAGGTGGGTGCACTGCGCTACCGGCAGATCGAGTACTACCGCATGCCCCTGCTGGGCTATCTGGCGGTGGACGACCCGCAGACGCTAAGCCGCAGCGATTTTGTGCGCCTGGGTTTGGTCACCGGTGCGGGCAGTGCGGATGGCGAAGCCGCGCTGCCTTTTGCGGACGACCACTTGCAGGACTTTGAAGAGCGCTATTGCTACGACCGGTTTTGGGCTGCCGGTGGCGCCGCACCCCACACCCGCTACCTCTGCACTGGCCACTCGCTGGTCGTGGTGGGTGATGCCCAAAGCGAGTTCTTCGGTTGCCGGGACCGGGGTGTGCTGGCGCAATTCAGGCACCAGCATTTTTTGCTGTTTTTGATTGCGCACTTTCAGAAAGCGGCGCTCCTGATGTTTTCAGACCGGCTGGCTGAGACGCTGCGCAACCTCAACATCAGCGACCCCGGCAGCGTGCGCACCTTCAAGCGCAGCATTCGCAGCACCTTTGCCAGCTTTTTGCGCTTTACTCACCGCTACTGGTTTCATGAAATCTCGGAGCAGGCGCAGACCCGTGCTCTGTTTGCCAAGTGCGCGCAGCACCTCGGGCTGGACCCGCTGTACTCGGAAGTCAAAGAGCGCATTGCGGACATGAACAACTACCTCGAGGCCGACAGCCTGCGTCGCCAAGCCAACACGGTGGTGCGCCTGACCGTGGTCACTATCCTCGGCCTGATAGGCACCATCACCACCGGCTTTCTGGGCATGAACTTGTTGGCCGAGGCGGACGCCCCTGTGTCCCGCAAGGTGTTGGTGTTTGCGGTGGTGTTTGTGGTCACCATCGCGCTCACGGTGTACACCATGGCCAAGTCCAAGCGCTTGTCGGATTTTCTGGATGTGTTGTCCGAGGAGCGGGTAGGCCCTTGGGCCAAGCTGAAGGCCTTTGCCGCCATCTGGTCGCGTGACCGCGACCGGGATTGAGCACGGCTAACAGCGCAATTTGCTATTAAAAGAGTAGCTGCTTGCGCTTATTAAAAGGGCGCTAGAGGCCTTTTTGATACTTAAAGTCTCAAGCGTGGCTTCACTGCAACTGGCTAGTTGGCCAATTGGTTACCGGGTGCTGCGTTAGTCTTTTTCGTCTGTTACCGAGATTTGGATGCCACTTTTTTGAGAGTCGAGTTCACACCATGTACATCCCCGATCACTTTTCCATCAAAAGCGCTGACGTCATGCACAAGATCATCCAGGCGCACCCTCTCGGGGTCCTGGTCACCATGACGCCTGAGGGGCTGGATGCGAACCACATTCCGTTTGAACTCCATGCCGAGCGCGGTGTGCTCACCGCCCATGTGGCGCGCGCCAACCCTGTGTGGCAGCAATGCAAAGACGGTGCTGACGTGCTGGTGATTTTTCGTGCGGACGAGGGTTATGTTTCGCCCAACTGGTACCCCAGCAAACACGAGACACACCGTTTAGTGCCCACCTGGAACTATGAGGTGGTGCATGTGCACGGGCGACTAGCCGTGCAGGACCAAGAGAAATTTGTACGCGGCGTGGTGGGCCGGCTGACACGCACCCACGAGGCCACAGAGCCCAAGCCTTGGAAGATGGGGGACTCCGCACCCGAGTTCATCGACGGAATGCTCAAAGCGATTGTGGGCATCGAGATCACCATCACCCGCATGGAGGGCAAAGCCAAGCTGAGCCAAAACCGCGAGGATCGCGACCGGCTCCACGCGGCAGAAGAATTGGTCCGCCAGGGGCACGCGGAATTGGCGCAGGCCATGCGCTCAGCCAAGTAATTCCAGCGCTTGCGCCCAGCTAGTCCACGATTTCCCAAGCTGTGCGATAGCCACCAATACGCTTCACGTAGGTCAGCAGCTCCTTGAAAAAAGGATGGCGACTCAGCGTTGACGAGTCTCCCACCAAGAGCAGCTTGCGGCGAGCGCGGGTCATGCCCACGTTCATGCGGCGAATGTCAGCCAGGAAGCCAATCTCGCCGTGGTGGTTGCTGCGCGTGAGTGAGATGGCAATGATGTCGCGCTCTTGGCCCTGAAACGAGTCAACCGTGCCCACGCTCAAGATGCGGTGCTGCAACAAGCCGCTAAGCGCCTCGCTCTCCTCGATGGCGTCTTTCAAATAGTTGATTTGTGCACGGTAGGGCGCAATCACGCCGATTGAAAGATGTGTTGTCTCATCGCCGGCCGGGTTGTGCGGCGCTAGTAACTGGGTGAGCCGCTTGAGCAACACATCGGCCTCTTCCGGGTTGGCGGTAGAGCGACTTTCAGGAATGGTCAGCTCAGAGAAGCCGAAGCCGGCTGTGTCGAGAAACTCCACAGGCTGGTCGGGCGCGAAACTCATGTCGAATGCACTTAGGTCGGCGTGGCGCACGCTGGAGTGCGCCACCAGCTTGCCGTCGTAGAAATGCTCGGAGCTGAACCCCATGATGTGCTCATGCATGCGGTACTGCACCGTGAGCATGCGCGCTGAGGCCGGGTGGCGTTTGATGCACTTTTCAAACAGCGTTTCACGCAGCCCTTCGCGGGCGGCTTTTTCGCTTTTGACGGTGGGCGGCAGCTGGTGGTGGTCGCCCGCCAGAATCACCCGCTCGCCCTTGGCGATCGGTATCCAGCACCCGGGCTCCAGGGCTTGCGCGGCTTCGTCGATGAAGACCGTATCGAACATAAGGTGCCGGATGTTGCGGTTTGCCGCACCCACCAGCGTGCAGGTGATGACCTGCACCGAGTCGACCACGTCTTCGGTGATAAAGCGCTCCAGATCGTCTGCCGCTTGAAACAGCGCGCGCGCCTCGTCTTTCAGCAGGCGGCGTTGCTGCCGCTCCTCAAAGCCAAAGTCGCGAACGTACTCACTGGCGGTTTCGCGGTATTGGTTCGCGGTTTGCCGCATCGCGTGCATCTTGCTGTAGCTCGGGTGGGCTATGACACGCGCATCCAGCGTGTGTTGCAGCAGCAGCTCTGACACGCGGCTAGGGTTACCCAAGCGGACGACCTTCACCCCGCGCTCAGCCAGCTTTTCGGTGAGCAGGTCTACCGCCGTGTTCGAGGGGGCGCACACCAACACCCGCCGCTCGCGCCGGGTGGTCTCCAAAATGGCTTGCACCAGCGTGGTGGTTTTGCCGGTGCCTGGTGGGCCGTGAATGATGGCTACATCTTGCGCCGCAACAACATGGCGCACCGCCGCTAGCTGCGACTCGTTCAGCGGGTTGGGGTAGAGCAGGTCGTCGGTCTTGGGCTCCCGAAAGCGTGGCTGCGGCGCGCCCAGCAGTACATCGCGTAGCTCGGCCAGCCGGTCGCCACGGGCGCGCATCACCTCAGCCAAAGCGCGCTCCATCTCGCGGTAACTCACCTCGTCAAAGGTCAGGTCAATGCCCAGCTTGCTGCCATTGAGCACCCAGTCGGGTAGGTCGGACTTGTTGGTGGTGAGTTGCAGCTTATTACGCCGCACGCCGGTGACCACGCCAAGCAGCGTGGGCTGGTCGGCTACCGAGTGGCCCGGCAGGTTGGCAAACAGCGATGCATTGCTTCCTGTTTGAAACAAATGCAGGCCCTGCTGGCTAGGCGCGCGCTCCAGCTCCAGCACCACTTTGCCGCCGAAGCCTATGTCTTCGCTCGCAACAGTGATGGGGTACCAGGTGAGGCCACGCTTTTGACGTTCCTGGATGCTGCCCTTTGCGCTTTTGAGCTTGAATTGCGCCAGGTCTTCTTTTTGCTCCAGTTGCATGAGGGCTTGTACGCGGAGCAACTCTTGCTCCACCGTGCCACGGTCGGTAGAAGGAGGGGCGGAGTCAACCGATGCAGTAGATATTTGAAAGCTCCGAATGGTGAGAGGGCACGGCACGTCGCCGTGACGGCCGGGAGGCGCAAGAATATCAGCCCTTGCTTATCGCCGATGGCGGAGGGGAACACAGGTGATTGGACTGGCGTCAGAATCGCCCCATGAAAAACTTATGGGTGCTCACACTGTTTTGGATATTTGCCAGTTCCGCGGCGAAGGCCGCAAACGATGACATGCAGACGATCAGAGGGTTTGCCATTGACCGCACTGAAGTAAGCATCGCGCAGTTTGCGCGCTATGTTGAAGCCACCGGGCTTGTGACCAGTGCTGAAAAAGCAGGGGGCGGCAGCACCTATGAGGGGGGGTGGGTGCAACGCAAAGGGTGGACTTGGCGCACTCCGTTCGGTCTCCCGGCAAACAACAGAGAGCCCGCAGTGCACATCACGTTCCATGAGGCCAAAGCATTTTGCCAATGGGCAGGTAAGCGGCTTCCCAATGACGCCGAATGGATGGAGGCAGCTTACATTGAACGACGGGCTGCACCAACCGCTGGTTTTGTGAAAGACATGCGCTACCCGTATCCGACCGGAATCAGCCCTGAAGGTGCCCACTGTCTGGGAGATTGCGGCACCGCAAACACGCTTGCAGCTTATGCAGGGGGTTTGGTCACCTCCAGAGGCGGTGGCCATGTGTTGACCGGAACCACGCGGGCAGGCGTCAATGGCTTGTGGGACATGGGCGGCAACGCTTGGGAGTGGACCGATGACGGCAAGTCCGCTGCCGCGAATACCGATCGCCCGACGCGCGGCGGCTCCTAGTGGTACGGAGCGGCCCAGATGCATCGCGATCATCTACAAACGAAACCGGCCTCTACGGCGGTTGTCTACATCGGCTTCAGGTGTGCAAAAAGTTTGCCGTAATACCGTTTGAACCCGGGTCATAACCCAACGTGGGTGGTCGTCTTGCGACCTTCAGCGGCTGTCGCCCCCCAGCGGAGCTGCTCCTGCTCCCCCGCAGGGTTTTTCTGCATCAGCGCCAAGGCGTCACATGACTCCCGCCGGATACGGCAAATTGGCGCACTTCCGAAGTAAACAGGGTGTAGAGCATTCGTGGATCTGGCGCGCTCACCGCGTCAAGAGCCGCTCTGTGTTCCGCTGAAATAACTAGATCTAGCGATGCGATGTTCTCCGCCACTTGTGCAACTCGACTCACTCCCATGAGTGTTGACGAAACACCGGGTCGCTGCGTAACCCAAGCCAATGCCAAACGGGCCGGCGTTTCACCAGCCTCTTGGGCGACTCGCTTGAGGACGTCCACAATCTTTCAGTTCCGCTCGGTAAACAGCGTGTCATCAAAGGGGTTTGCGCCATCCAACCGCGTGTCGTCCAAAGGGCGCTGATTACGTCAAGTTCAAGTCCATACCAAGCCACTTGGCAAAGGTGAACGTGGCGAACACAAAACCGACGGCCACTAGCACGAACACGACGATGAGCGCCGCACTCGTGCGGACCACCACGCGCATCTCCTTCTTCGATCCGCCCTGGCCGTAATGCCATTTGATGGCAAAGAACATGGCCGTGCCGAACACCAGCACCTTGAACGCAAGAAAGACAATGGGTACCCAATCCATAGGCGTGGGGTCAGGCCTTGGGTGGTTCCGCTTTTTTGGGAGCTGGTGTTGCCGGTTTCCTGAGCCGGAAAAGGGCTGCCGCAGCTTCTTTGTTGCGGGCTCGCTCGCCCATGATGCGGTCGAGTTCCTCCTTGCTTCCTTTTCGCTTCATGTTGGGATCTTTACCAAATACGCCGGCCATAGTGTTGTTTCCTTTGGTCCAGTCTAACTGAGGGGCTCTGGTGTTTCTGCGTCAGCGCACGGGCCGACCCGCTGTTTCTCTTGATTGCTATCAAATAAATAGCTGGCTGCGCAGGTTTTATAGGGGCTAGCGGTCAATTTGGCTTGTCATTGGTGTGAATGAGGCTGAGGCAAGCACTGCGTCAGTTACAGGGCGAAGAATGGGCTGATTCAACACCTTTACCCCTTCAGGCAGGCCCCCATGACGTACCAGCAGTCTTACGAACACAAGCGCACCTCCGCAGACCAAGCCATCCGGCTGGTGCGTGATGGCGACACCATCATCGTCCCCACCGGTGTGGGCGAGCCACCCAGTTTGCTGACCGCGCTGTCGGAGCAGCGGCGCAGCTTTCGTGATGTGAAGGTCTGCCAGATTTTGGCCATGCGCAAGTACGGTTACATCGACCCCACCACCACCGAGCATGTGCGCCACGTCGCCTTTTTCTTATGCGGGGCCACACGGGCCGGCGGGCGAGAGGGCTGGATCGGCTTCATTCCCAACTACTTCTCCGAGATTCCGGCGCAGATTGAGCGGGGGCAGATGGCGGCAGATGTGGTGTTTGCGATGGCGTCGCCCATGGACGAGCACGGCTTCTTTGCGCTGAGCCTGGGCGCGGACTACACCATGGCGGCGGTTAAAAAAGCCCGCGCCGTGGTACTGGAGGTCAACCCCAACGTGCCCTTTGCTTTTGGCAACTGCCATGTGCACATCTCGCAGGTGGCGGCGCTGGTGGAGAGCGATGCGCCGGTACTCGAAGTGGGCCTGCCCAAAATCGGGCCGGTGCAGCAGGCCATTGGTAAGTATGTGGCCGATTTGATTGACGATGGCTCCACCCTGCAGATCGGCTATGGCGGCATTCCCGATGCGGTGGTGATGCAGCTTACCGGCAAAAAAGACCTGGGTATCCACACCGAGATGATTGGCGACGGCATCATGACGCTGGTGGAGGCCGGCGCCGTAACCAACCGGCGCAAGAACTTCATGCCCGGAAAAATGGTGGCCACCTTCGGCTTGGGCTCGGCCAAGCTCTACCGCTTCATGCACCGCAACCCGGGGCTGGAGATGCACCCGGTCGAGTTCACCAACGACCCGGCCATTGCCGGCCTGAACGACAACCTGGTCGCTATCAACGCCACCTTGCAGATCGACTTTTTGGGCCAGTGCGGCTCGGAGAGCTTGGGACCTGCGCCGTATTCCGGCACCGGCGGGCAGGCCGACTTTGTGCGCGCAGCCAACCGCTCCAAGGGTGGCAAGGCCTTCATCGTGCTGCCGTCCACCGCCAAGGACGACACTATCTCCCGCATCGTGCCTTCGCTGTCTCCGTGCACCCATGTCACCACCAGCAAGAACGACATCAACTACGTGGTCACCGAATACGGCGTAGCCCAGCTGCGCGGCAAGTCCATGAAGCAACGCACGCAAGCGCTCATCAACATTGCGCACCCCAAATTCCGCGATGAGCTGACCTCACAGGCCAAGCAACTCAAGATTTTGTAAGCCCCTAACCGGCGAGGCGCTTCAGAACTCGGTGATCACCGTCACGCCGGCCACCTCGAACTTGTCCATGTTCATCAGCGCGGCTATGGACTGTTGCAGGTTGATCTCTTTGCCCACCAGTTTTTCAGGCGCCAGCTTGCCGGTGCGCACCATGTCGAGCATGGCCCCATAGCGGTGGGCCTGCATGCCGTGGCTGCCCAAAATCTCCAGCTCGTGGGCGATGACCTTGGCCATGGGAATGGCCGGTGTGCTGTTCTCGGCCAGCATCAGCCCCACCTGAATGTGCTTGCCACGCCGGCGCAGGTTGCTGATGGAGTTGAAGCAGGTGGTGGGGTGGCCCAGCGCGTCCAGCGACACATGCGCGCCGCCTTGGGTGATCTCCATCACCGCTTCCACCACGTTGGCCACCTGGGTGGCGTTGACCGTGGCCACAGCACCCATGGCACGGGCCATGGCGAGCTTGTCTTCTGCGATGTCGATGGCCACCACATTGGCGCCAACCGCGTGGGCAATCATGATGGCCGACAAGCCCACGCCACCACAGCCGTGCACCGCCACCCATTGGCCCGCCGAAGTTTTGCCCTGATCCACCACCGCGCGGAAGGAGGTCACAAAGCGGCAGCCCAGGCTGGCCGCGGTGGCAAAGTCAAGGCTCTCGGTCAGGGCCACGAGGTTCAGGTCTGCCTTGTGGATGGACACGTATTGCGCAAACGAGCCCCAATGCGTGAAGCCAGGCTGAAACTGCTTTTCGCACACCTGCTGGTTGCCCGAGTGGCATTCCGGGCAACTGCCGCAGCCGCCCACAAAAGGCACGGTGACGCGGTCGCCCACCTTCCAGCGGGTCACGTCTTTGCCCACGGCCTCCACCGTGCCCGCCAGCTCGTGGCCGGGCACATGGGGCAGCACGATGTCGGTGTCATGCCCCACCCAGCCATGCCAGTCGCTGCGGCACACGCCCGTGGCCTGCACCTTGACGACCACGCCGTGCGTCTCGGGCGTCGGGTCCGGCACGGTTTGCAGGCGGGGTGGGGCGGAGAAGGCTTCGTAGACAACGGCTTGCATGTGGGGTCCTTGTGGGGGCTTGGGGAGGACTTACATGCTATCAAATGAATAGCTGCTCGCGCATATTTGGTGTGCGCTAGAGGCCAGTTTCATTCATAAATCGTTGGTGGAAGGTAGCTGACTTTCTAGGTGCTTTCTGAGTTGCTGCCTTTTCTCTGCGCAAAGTCGGCCCCACCCCGGCGCGAGATGGTGCGTGCCCAATTGTTGGCGTAGGTCGTGAACTGGTCTTTCTGGAGCGAGTCGATTTCGTAGAGGATGACGCAGGTGATCTTTATGTGGGTGCCATTGCTTGGTCATGCCAAGGAGTCTGTGGGGGAAAGTTTGGGGGCTTTGATCGCTGGCGATGTGTTGGGTCGGAGGCACAAAGTTCTGGACTCGGTGGCGAGTGCAGGGTTCGCCGTTGAATTTATGCAGTGAAACATTTCTGTGTTGTTGAAAGTGTTCACTTTCGACCCAAAGCGGTCTCTAGCGTCACCTCGCCGGATGTCGGCTTTGCAGCGATTGCCATCGGTCGCGGCCAGAAGCTGAGGTCAAAGAGCATGACGTGAAGCTGTCATCGGATCTTCAGGCAGTGGCGGCAGCACCAAAGACCGGTATCGAGGGCGCTACGGTAAGAATGGTGGTGGGCCGCAGGGTGTACCGCCATCTTGCGGTTGAGTGCCAGCCGATCAAATAGGTAAATTCCCTCCGTCGATCCTAAACCGCCATGTGAAATTCCCAAACGCTGGCAGCTTGCCGGTGACACAGCTGCCGTTCAGGCGAAACTGATATTGGCCCAAGTGATCACTCAGTGCAGATATCAACACATCAGGTCACGGGCGGCAGCAGTTTTTTCTTCAGCGCATAGGGGCAGCTCTACTCCACAGGTATCAAGATTTCACTGCGCCTAATGAGAGGAGGAACAAAAGGCGGGTCGTATCGCGCGAATTGCGGCTGACCAGCGGCTTTGAGTTCTTGCTTGTTCATCCACTCTCGCAACAGGGCTGTTCGCTCCGCAATAACGGCTTCGGTGCTGAATCTGGAGAAGCGGATAGAAGCAACTTTTTGAGCAGGGACTTCTCTTAGCGTGACGCGCGGATCAGCCGACTTGGGCAAGGTCTGTATCGTGTACTGAGACGGCATCACAAAATGGAGCCTGTAGCTCGACGTTGCTGTGGGCTCCATCGTCACAGGCAATGTCATGGAGATTTTTTCTGCCGTTTTTTCCATCGTCACGGGTAGTGTCATTGACACCTTCTCAGAATCTCGATTCGACTGGTTGGCAGGATCGTTCGCCCCTTGACGGAATATGTATTCCTTGACCAAGCGCGAACCTTCCTTGCCTGCAGCAGTGATGTCGCCTTGGACAATGACCTCAGCAACGATCATGGGCTTGTAGTCGCGGAGTTCAAAGTTGCCGTCCTTTTTGATGACCAGAAATTTGGGCTCTTCAAGATCGTAACGCTGGGCTGAGGCGTTTGCGGCTAAAAACAGTGCTCCTGTGGCCATCAGGACGCCTGTAAAAGCGGTACGAAAACAGACATAGGACTTCAAGGCATTTAATCTAACTTTGCGCATAGCTGTATCCATTCCTTAACAGGATGTTGAAACAAAAAAGCATTGACCCAGCACCTAACTCGCAGCACTCCGCAGACCATATGTTAATAGCCTGCATAACCAATTGCCGCATGTCTACCAATATGGCATTGGTGAAGAACCAATATGAAAACCCCCTGCAGTGCAGTTCGTCGGGGTCCAGTTAGTTTGACCCAAGACGAGCCCTTTCTCAGCAATGATCAACTGCAAATCGGATCAGCACCCATCAAACTGCCCCATCGAAAAACAGACGCCAGCGCCCCTGCTCCTGCACCCAGTACTGGCGGCGTTCGGTACTGCGTGCTGGCTTCGAAGCGTCAGCGGTGTAGTTGACGATGGCGACCTCTGACTGGCGCTTCCAGCGAAACACTGAGACATCGCGCCATTTGGATGCTAGACCCGGATCGCGAACGGAATGCGAACTCTCCGGTCCTGTGGACACCCTGCGAAGTGGACTGCTGTCGCGCGCGTTGTAGTCGGCGGTCTGCAGTGCCTGCAACACGCCGCTGTCACCTCGTGCTCGGGCTTGCTTCCATTGGTTGAGAAGGGTTTCGAAGCTGCGGCGCTGAGCGGTCTGGTCGACCGGGCGAACCCAGTTCACTTCGTCTGCAATCACCACCGGCGTGCGACGCGTCTGCAGAACCTCCATGAGGTAGGCCATGTCGTCGTTGGCGAAGGCAACACAGCCCTCCGTCGCGTAGGGACTGCGCGAATAGGTGGCGCGGGGCACGCCGTGCAGCCAGATGCCGCTGCCGGTGCGGCCTTGGCGACGGTCGTGCTCGTTGGGGTAGTTCAGCGGTAGCGCGCCGATGCCGTAAAGCTCCTCGAGCTGTTTGTCGTCCAGACGGCTGGTGATGAAGTACATCCCCAGCGGGGTGCGCAGGTCGCCCTCGATCCGCTTGTCGAATCCCGCCTGACCGATGGAGGCGTAAAAGCTGCGTATCAGCTGCAGGCCGTTTGCTTGATGCTCGAAGACATAGACCCTCGAATGGCTGGCGTCCACGACAACAACATGCCGCACATTGCGCGACAGTTGCAAGACCTGTTCAGGCACCAGACCGGCCGGTGGCATTTCCTTGAACGATGCCAGTCGGCGTTCGGCTTCCGAGCGCAGTTTCTGCAGTTGCTCACGCACGGCGGGTGGACCGTCCGTCACGTTGGAAAAACGGTGAGCAGCACCGCTCCTGACCAGAAGGAGGTCCGCATAGACGAGCTGCCCCAGCTGAAAACCGGGCACATCCCGCACCAGCGCTGCCGCCAATGACAAAGCCTGTTTGTCCCCGGCGGCAGTGGCGCGGTAGATCTCGATCAACCGCGCCTCGGGCGACGAGCGCAAGCTGCCCGCCAGCAAGGCGCCATTGGATGATGCGTTGCGGGCTGGTTGGGCAGTGACGGGTGGGGCGGGAATTGCCAGCGACGAAAGGGTCGCCACGCCACGCGCAAGTAGGGTTCGCCGGTTGGTCGTCAAAGAGGAAGCGCTCACAGGTCGGTCAATGGAAGAAATGAGGTCGGTCGGATCACTGCGCGCTGGCCAACGAGACAGTGGAGGCCATGCCCAGCTGTTCGCGCATGGCTTTGACCTCGCTCAGGAAAGACGGCAGTTGGGCCACTGACTGGGTTGTGGACGATGGCGCGCCAACGATCCGGGTCGGGTTGCTGCGCACGCCTTTGACAAGGTGTTCAAAGTGGAGATTCGGCCCTGTCGCTGTGCCCGTGGAGCCGACCGTGCCGATGTTCTGACCTTGCTGCACGCGCTGCCCCGCCCGGACCGCGATACGCTCCATGTGCGCATAGGCGGTGGCGGCGTTGTCGGGGTGCCGGATGACCACGTAGTTGCCATAACCACCCTGCCGGCCAGCAAAGCTGACCACACCGTCCGCGACGCTTCGGACAGGCGTCCCCGCTGGCGCCCCGTAGTCCGTACCCTTGTGCTCCTTCTGCACGCCGAACACCGGGTGAATGCGCGGCCCGTACGAACTGGTAACCCTGGAAAATGCCAAGGGAGACGCCAGAAACACCCGACGCTGACTCTCACCGTCGAGGCTGACAAACTCACCGGCCTTGCCCGTCTCCTGAAACCACATGGCTTGATGGGTCGCCCTGCCGTTTTGAACCTCGGCGCCGAGCAACTGCCCGGTGAACAGGACTTCGCCGTCCAGCTCGAACGCTTCGTAAACCAGGCTGAAACGCGCACCGCGCTTCAAGTCGCGCTGAAAATCGATGTCGCCAGAAAAAGCTTCTACCGTCTGGGCAGCGACGGCATCCGGGAGGCTCGCCTTGTCGGCGGCCGCGTAGAACGATGAGTGAAGCGTGAACGCGCCGAACTGCACCAGGCGCCGAGGCTCGGGCTGTTCGAGCCGGGAACGGTACCCACCGTCCTCAGCCTGGACCATGAGCCGGGTGACACGCTGGTTGTTGGTGTCTACCCAGCGCGCCGTCAAGGTTCGCAGTTGGCCTTCAGGCGTTCTGGTGACGGTGGCGAGCCTGCCGGACCCACCCAACAGCACCTGGCGCGATGCGGCGTCGCTCGCAAGAAAGTCCCGTGCATCTCGATCTTCGACACCCAGTCGTTGGAGCAGCGTCTGCAGGGAGTCGTCGCGTCGGATGAGTTGCGATTGATGAATCAGAAAATCTGCGCTAGCTGACGTCTTAGTGGCGGGTGCAAGCGACGACTCCACCGGTTCCACCACTTGCCTGACTGGCCATTCGGCGGCGTCTGGCAAGGTGGTGGAGACGCCAAAAGCCACGGCGCCGGTGCCCAGCAGCAAGGCGCCCAAGCCCGCCAACACTAGCCGTCTGTGGTCGCGGATGTGTATAAGCACAGTGCGAATCGGGATGATGGGTTTCATGATAGAGCAGTGATTGGGAAAACTTGGGGGACAAGGCCTCAGGATGAGTTCAAAAGGGTCTTGATGTCCGACGCAATCGTGGCGGCTTCGGTTCCGTAAGCTGAGAACAGGCGAACCCGCCCCCCGGTGTCGAAGATGTACTTTCCTGCCGAGTGGTCCATGGTGTAGCTGGTCGGCGTGGACCCGGGGACCTTCTTGTAGTAGATCTTGAAGTCGTCTGCCACGCCCTTGAGTTCATCAGGTTCGGGCCGCAGGGCGATAAAACCCGAGTCGAAGCTGGCCATGTACTCCTTGAGCAAGGTTTGGGAGTCGCGCTCAGGGTCCACCGTAATGAAGATAACCTGCAAGCGCTCTCCCTGGGCACCCAGCAAGCGCTTGACTTCGGCCATGGTGATCATGGCCGTAGGGCAGACATCCGGGCATTGCGTGAAACCGAAGAAGACCGCCACGATCTTGTCCTTAAAGTCCTGCATCGTCCGCAGATTACCGTCCTGATCCTTGAGCCTGAAGTCCTTAGCAAAGGATGCGCCGGTCACATCGGTGCTTTTGAATGCAGGCTTGTCGGGGGAGCACGCCAGCAGCAGCGCAGGCACCGAACAGGTGAGGGCCAGTTGCACAAAACGGCGGCGACCTGTAGGTGCATGGTCCGGGGCAGAAGCAAAACGTGAATTCATGTCATTTCCTCGCTTTGGCCACTTCTTCCGCCACAAGGTCCCGCAACTGCTGGTCTCCAAACGACGGCAGTCCACGGCCATTGACAAAGAAGGTGGGAGTCTTAGTCACTTCCAGCGCGGTCAGGTCTTCAATGTCCTGCTGCAACACCGCAGCAATCTCTGCCCCTTGCGCGTCGCTGTGTGCCTTGGCGATGTCCAGGCCTGCCTCTTTGGCTGCTTGGTACGCCAGCTCGATGTTGGGCTGTGCGTGATCGGCCCATTGCGGCTGGGCGGCCAGAACCATCTCCAGAACCGGCAGGTATTTGTTCTGCCGCTTGGACGCCTCCAGCAACTTGACCACCTTATCGGAGCCCGCATGGAAGGGGGCGTAGCGGATCACCAGGCGCACATCGTTCGGGTACTGCTTCAGGATGTCCTTTACGATGGGGTAGAACGCCCTGCAAGTCTCGCAGGCCGGGTCAAAGAACTCGACGATGGTGACCGGCGCATTGCTCGGACCAAAGACCGGAGAATGGAAGCGCACCAGCCGGTTGTTTGCCTGGCTGGCCTGGCCACCCGATGAATTGCTGAATTGGCTGACCACTTCGCTGACCTTCTCGGCCTGGGAGTTCTGCACGCGCGTTTGGTAGGCGTTCATGCCCAGAACGAAGAACATGAGGACGACGGCAACGAGGGCGATGACAGTGATTTTTTTGGAGTTCATCGGGAGGTCTTTCTGAGGTAAACGAAAAGCAGGAGCGCCAGTGCCATGAAAGCGGCCAGTGACAGCCACGGAATCTGGAGACCGTTGAGGATTTCAAGCTTCTGATCGGCGCAAGAAACCCCCGCGCTGCAAGGTACCCAGGCTTTGGGGATCAGGCCAGCCACCAGCAGGGTGTGATAACCCGCGATGGCCAGTCCGCCCAAGGTCAGCCAAAGCGCATAGATCGCACCGCGGCGGTCATCCAGGTAGGCGGCGATGCCCAGCACGATCGCCAGCGGGAACATGAAGATGCGCTGGTACCAGCACAGGACACAGGGCGTCATGCCCATGACTTCGCCCAGGAACAGCGCGCCCAGAGTGGCGGCTGTCGCCATCAACCAAGCCAGCAGCAACAGGGTCCAAGGGCGGTTCACGGGGGACTCCCGGATGCGGCTTTGGAGGGGCGCAGGGACATCAGAATCCAGGCGGCTGCCGCTAGCACGATGAACACGTCGGCCAGGTTGAACGCCGGCCAGTGCAAGCCTCTCCAGTGCAGGTCGAGAAAGTCGGTGACCGCGCCATTGGCGATCCGGTCGAAGATGTTGCCGCTGCCGCCGCCCACGATCAACGCCCCAGCCAGGCGGTCCAGCGGTTCAGCATTTCGCGTTAGGCAGACGAAGGTGATGGGCACGATCACCAGCACGCCCACGACGATGAGGAACGCCCGTTGCCAGCCGCCTGCATCGGCAAGCAGAGAAAACGCGGCGCCGGTGTTGAGCACATGGACGAGGTTGAACCAAGGCGTCACCTCGACAGCCTGGCCCAAGGGGATGGTGCTAGCGAACCAGGCTTTGCTCAACTGGTCCGCGGCGACGAGAAGGGCCACGGCAACGAGCCAAGTCAGGCGGGGACGGCCCCGCCACGGAAATGCAGACATGAAACTACCCTGAAAAAAAGGACATCGCTAGCCACATGGGCTGGCGCGCTTGACAGGGATCGGGGAAGCGACGAAGGGTGCCGCAAAGAAAACCGAGCCCTGGTCAGAACAGGGCTGGCCACTGCGGCCGTTCGGGCCGCTCGATCAGAAGGACTTCGGTCCAGAGATTCGGTCCTGGCAACAAGCAGGAGGTGTCGTCGGTCGAAAGAAACGGTGCACTGGCCGTCATGGCCATGGCGCCGGTGTGGCAGCTGCCGCAATGCGGATGCTGAGCGTGGGCTTCGCCAGCGGCGGCATCTGTGACGGCCGGTGTAGAGACATCGGTCAGGCTGGTGTGCAGCGGAGCGCAGGCCTCGTGCACGCATGGCACGCCCGACGCTGCGCCCGCCCACTGTAGGGGTAAGCAGAACAGCAACAAGAGGGCTAGCAGGCAGGCGCGCATGGGTAGTTATTGTAGGGTGTCGGTGCGGGTTGGGGCGGCAAGCGACGTCGGTTCACCCGGTGGCCTTCAGGACGTTCGGGGGTTTGGCTGCTGAAACTGGCGAATGGTGGCCATCAGTTCCGGGGTCACCGCCATGGGCTGGAACGCGCTGACGTGGGCACGCCCGTTGTTGCCCAGCGGGAGCCGAGTTAGCAGGTGGCCCAGCGGTACCAACAGCAGCCGCAAGATCTGTCCGCGCCATTCGGCCAGATTTCTCGTTCGCCATGCCAGACCGAGCATGAGCCAGTGCGTGTGCGCATGGGGAAGCAGGCGCGTCTGCCCGAACACGTGCAGGGCTTCAAGCAGATGCCAGGCTTGCAATACATCACGTTGATCAATCCGGTGGTAAGCCTGTACCAGGCGCTCGTAGATATGCGGATCGAATAACAACGGCATCGAGCTCTCAGTGTGCATGGCCATGGTGGTCCGGTTCGTCGGTGTGTGTATCGACGCTGCCCAACTCACCCCGCGCCTGACGTAGCACTTGCCAGCCGCCGTGCAGCGCCAGCGCGGCCATCAGCGCAGCGACCACCAGGTCGGGCCATGCGGTGCTTGTGCCGAAAACCCCCAGCGCGGCAAAGAACACCGCTACGTTTCCGATAGCGTCGTTGCGCGAACACAGCCAGACACTGCGCATATTCGCGTCACCCTCGCGAAACGCGTAGAGCAGCCAAGCCACCGACACATTGGCTATCAGCGCCAGCAGGGCCACCGCGCCCATAGTGGGCGCGTCGGGCACGCGGCCGTTCCAGACCGCCCACATAGTGCTCCCGAGCACGTAGAGACCAAAGCCCATCATGCTGAAAGCTTTGAGCATGGCCGCCCGGGCGCGCCACGCCAGCGCCGACGCGAGCACCGCAAGAGAGACACCATAGTTCAGCGCATCACCCGCGAAGTCGATGGCGTCAGCCAGCAACGACAGCGAGCCCGATGAGAAACCAGCGCCCAGCTCGACCAAAAACATCGCAGCGTTGACTAGCAGGGCCACCCACAACACCCGGCGGTAACGCGCCGGGTTGGTCAATTGGTCATGGGTAGGGTTTTCGTGTTCACAGCAGTGGGCAGACATGGAAATTCCTAAAAGTGCACAATCTCGGGATTTGAAACCCCGTAGTGGCTACAGAGTCAACCCCCATCACCAATTAACGGAGAACGGCTTGCGAATCAGAGAACTAGCCCAAGCCACCGGCGTGGATGTCGAAACAGTCCGCTACTACGAGAAGCAGGGCCTGCTGCTGTTGCCCGCGCGGCAGGACAATGGTTACCGCGACTACGCGAACGCACACTTGGAGCGCCTCGCCTTTATCCGCCACTGCCGCGCGCTGGAAATGCCGCTGGCCGATATCCGCCGCCTGCTGGGTGCGCTGGATGCCCCGGGCAATCCTCACCCCGACGTAGACCGGCTCGTGCAGGAGCAGATTGAGCGGGTTCGGGCGCGGCTCAAGAGTATGCGTGCGCTGGAGAAGCAGTTGTTGCTGCTCAGGGCCAGTTGCGGGCGGTGCGATGAAGACAGCGCCGATTGCGGCATCCTCAAGGAACTCGTGGCTGCCGCGCACGGTGAAGCCTGTGCCTGCCATCCCCATCTTGCACACTGATCCGCCATGAAGACTTTTCTGTTGTACGTGGCGACCGCCCTGGCCGAGATCGTCGGCTGCTACCTGCCATGGCTGGTGTTGCGGCAGGGTGCAACGGTATGGCTCTTGCTGCCAGCGGCGGCCAGTCTGGCGCTGTTCGCCTGGCTGCTGACCTTGCATGACGCCGCCTCTGGCCGGGTGTATGCGGCTTATGGGGGTGTCTACATTGGCGCCGCCATCGCGTGGTTATGGGCGGTGGATGGCGTGCGGCCTTCGACCTGGGACGTGACGGGTGCCGCCGTGGCCTTGGTGGGCATGGGGATCATTGCATTTCAGCCGCGCTGAACAGGTTTCTTGTTCGTGTTCGATCTTTAATGCCCGGTTACGGAAATCTCGCGATCATTCAAACGTCAGGCTCGAATGACAGCAACCAGCCTGAAGGCGTCGTAGTTTCAGAATTTGTGAACGGCTGCACCTGGCCCTAAGCAGCAAGAAATGGGTTCGTTCCCGAGCTTTTGTTGAGCGGAAATACTGCAACTACAGCCGCCCTAGGAGCTTTACTCCCGGCCGTTGCCCAGTTCAAGAGCAGCACGGCCCCGAAGTGTCCATCCAAAAATCCGTTTGCCCCCCAGCCCCACTCCTGAGCCCGCCATGTCCCTCGCCATCCTTAAAACCCTGTTCGCTCAAAAGACGTGGGCCAATGCCGAGTTGTTTGATGCCATGCACCTGGTGGACCCGGTGCAGCATGCTGAGCCGTTGCACACGGCCACCCGCACGCTGAATCACATTTACGTGGTGGATCGCATCTTCCGCGCCCATTTGTTGGGCGAGGCGCATGGCTACACCCAGACCAATACTGACGACACGCCCGCCTTGCGCGACTTGCATTTCGCCGCTGCCGAAACGGACCACTGGTTTGAAACCTATGTGGCGGAGCTGAGTGAATCTGCGCTGGCCGAGAACCTGAGCTTTCAGTTCACCGACGGAGACGCCGGCCGCATGACGCGCGAGGAAGTGCTCTTCCACGTGCTGGCCCACGGCTCATACCACCGTGGCAATGTGGAGCAGGTACTCAAGGGCATAGGCATGGCGCCGCCGCGTGACTTGCTCACCAAGTTTTTGCATCAGCGCGAGCCGGCACGGCGCCAGCCCGCTTGAGCAGCAGATTGCTACTTATTTGATAGCTGCTCGCGTTGATTCCACGAGCGCTAGAAGCCTATTTGGCCTGTAGCTGGTCTACAGCGCCGTGCGCAGCGTCCAAATCTCGGGGAACAGCACCACGTCCAGCATCTTGCGCAGGTAGCTCACGCCACCGGTGCCACCGGTGCCGCGCTTGAAGCCGATGACGCGCTCCACGGTGGTGACGTGGCGGAAGCGCCAGAGGCGGAAGGCGTCTTCCAGGTCGGTCAGCTCTTCGGCCAGTTGGTACAGGTCCCAGTGGGCTTTGGGGTCGCGATAGACCAGCAGCCAGGCGGCCTCGACTTCGGGGCTGGCGGTGTAGGGCTGGGTCCAGTCGCGCTCCAGGTGGCTGGCGGGCACGGCTATGCCACGGCGGGCCATGAGCTTGAGGGCTTCGTCGTACAAGGACGGTGCTTCATACGCCGCTTGCACTACGGCCAGCCGCTCGGGCGCATGGGCGTGGGGCTTGAGCATGGCAGCGTTTTTGTTGCCCAGCGAGAACTCAATGCAGCGGTACTGAAAACTCTGAAATCCGCTGCTTTGGCCCAAGTAAGGCCGCATGGCGGTGTACTCGGGCGGCGTCATGGTGGCCAGCACGTCCCAGGCGTGCACCAGCTGCTCCATGATTTTGCTCACACGCGCCAGCATCTTGAAAGCGGGGGGCAGGTCGTCCTGCGCAATGTGGCGCATGGCGGCGGTGAGCTCATGCAGCATGAGCTTCATCCACAACTCGCTGGTCTGGTGCTGGATGATGAAGAGCAGCTCGTCGTGCGTGGGCGACAGCATGTGCTGCGCCGACAGGATGGTGTCGATCTGCAGGTAGTCGCCATAGCTCATGGTTTTGCTGAAGTCGAGCTGGGCTTTTTCGTCAGCCACAATTTTTTCTTTAGATGTCATAGGTAACTCAAGAGGTGGACGGGTGGCGCAGGTGGGGGCCGATTTGCTGACCCGCAGGGTCTGATGAGGCCCCGGCCTGTGCCGCCCGGCCGCCTCGTGCAAGCGCCAAGGATGTTCAGGTCACCGCATGCTTCTGGTTGAACTCGGGCTTTTGCCATTCGCCGCTCTCCAGCACCTGGCGCAAGTGCTCCACCGCATTCCACACATCTTCAAACCCGATGTACAGCGGCGTAAAACCAAAGCGCAAGATGTCCTTGTGGATGCCGCCATCGCCCGCGCGGTAGTCGCCAATCACGCCACGCGCAATCAGCGCCTGCACCATGGCAAATGCGCCGGAGCCCAAGGAGCCACCGGCGGTGTGCTCGCGGGTCAGGCACACCTGCGAGCCGCGCTGGGCGTGCGCACGTGGGGTGGCCAGGCCAATGCCATAGCCTTGGCAGCGGTCTTCCACCAGCTGGATGAACAGGTCCGTCAAGGCCAATGACTTGGCGCGCAAAGTCGCCATGCCGCCCAGCTTGTCGGCAGCTTCAAAAGCTTCCAGCCCGCAGCCCAGCAGCGACATGCTGACGATGGGCTGGGTGCCACACAGGTAGCGGGTGATGCCGGGTGCGGGTTGATAGTCGGGGGTGAAAGCAAAGGGCGCCGCGTGGCCCCACCAGCCGGCCAAGGGCTGCCAAAAGCGATCGGCATGCTTGGGGTGCACCCACACAAAGGCGGGCGCGCCGGGGCCGCCGTTCAGGTATTTGTAGCCACAGCCCACCGAGAAGTCGGCGTCTGACGCCTTAAGGGGCACCGGCACCGCGCCTGCGCTATGCGCCAGGTCCCACACCATGAGCGCCCCGGCGGCGTGGGCCGCAGCGGTCACGGCGGGCATGTCGTGCATGGCGCCGGTGCGGTAGTTCACGTGGGTGAGCATCAGAACGGCCACGTCGGCATTCAGTGCGCCCGCGATCTCTTCCGGCTCCACCAGCTTGAGGGTGTAGCCACGTTCCTTGCACAGGCCCTCTGCAATGTAGAGGTCGGTGGGGAAGTTGCTGCGCTCGCTCACGATGAGCTTGCGCTGCGGCGCGTCTTGCGCGGCGATGGACAAGGCCGCAGATAAGACCTTGAACAGGTTAATCGACGTGCTGTCGGTGGCCACCACTTCATCGGCATCCGCGCCAATCAGCGGGGCAATGCGGTTGCCCAGGCGCTGCGGCAGGTTGAACCAACCGGCGGTGTTCCAGGAGCGGATCAGGCCTTGGCCCCATTCCTGGGTGACGACTTCCGCAGCGCGGGCGGCAGCGGTTTTGGGCATCACGCCCAGCGAGTTGCCGTCGAGGTAAATCACGCCTTCGGGGATGTCAAACAGGTCGCGCAGCGGGCGCAGGGTGTCGGCCGCATCACGGGCGCGGCAGTCGTTTAGGGTGAGGGGAGTGGTCATGGTGTCTCAGGGAGGGTGGTTTTGCGAAATTATGTGTTGGCGCCTTTGAAATGTTGATATTTAATCTTAGGTATTCATTAAATGGACTAAGTTAGTCTTTGACGTGAGTTTGGAGAATTATTTATGCAGCAAGTCACCGATAAAGCCGACCGCCTGCTGCTGCGGGCCCTGCAAGACAACGCCCGCCTGACTTCCGGCGAGCTGGCGCAGATGGCCCATTTGTCGCAGTCGCCCACGTGGCGGCGCGTCAAGCAGCTCGAAGAGACGGGCACCATCAAGGGCTACCACGCCGCACTGGACCGGCGGGCGCTGGGCTACAGCGTGCTGGCCTTTGTGCTGATCGGCATTGACCACCAGAACGAAGCCTCGTCCCAGGCCTTTGTGCAGGCAGTGTCCGAGATTCCCGAGGTGGTGCAATTCCACGCGATCTCGGGGCAGGCGGATTTTTTGGTGGGGCTTGTGGCCCGCGACCTGGACCACTATTCCGAGCTGTTGCAACGCAAGCTGCACCGCCTGCCGGGCGTGCGGCAGGTGCAGTCTCACTTTTCGCTGCAGGAGTTCAAGGGGCAGATGGCGGATCTGCCGGTTCCCTTAGATTGAGCGGGCTGGCGGCTCAGAGCTTGCCGAGCAGCAGGTACTCCATGAGCGCCTTCTGCACGTGCATGCGGTTTTCGGCTTCATCCCAGACCACGCTTTGCGGGCCGTCGATGACTTCGGCTTCCACCTCTTCGCCACGGTGTGCCGGCAGGCAGTGCATGAAGATGGCGTTGGGCGCGGCCACGGCCATCATTTTGCGGTCCACGCACCAGGCGGCAAAGGCTTTGCGGCGGACTTCGTTCTCAGCCTCGTAGCCCATGCTTGTCCACACATCCGTGGTGATCAGGTCTGCGCCCTCACAGGCTTCCATCGGATCGCTATAGGTTTTATAGCTGCCCGCGCCCATTCCGCCTGCGCTAGCGGCCAATTTCTCATTGACTTCATAGCCGCTGGGCGTAGACACGCGCAGATGGAAGCCCAGCTTGGCGGCGGCCTGCAGCCAGGTGTTGGCCATGTTGTTGCCATCGCCCACCCAGGTCACGGTCTTGCCCTGGATAGGGCCGCGGTGCTCGATGTAGGTGAAGATGTCCGCCAGGATCTGGCAGGGGTGGAACTCGTTGGTCAGGCCGTTGATGACGGGCACCCGCGAGTTGGCCGCAAAAGCTTGCAGCTTGGTTTGCTCGTAGGTGCGGATCATCACGATGTCGGTCATGCGGCTGATGACCTTGGCGCTGTCCTCAATTGGCTCGGAGCGGCCGAGCTGGCTGTCGCCGGTGGTTAGGTGCACCACGCTGCCGCCCAGCTGGTACATGCCGGCCTCAAAACTCACACGGGTGCGGGTGGATGCCTTCTCGAAGATCATGGCCAGCGTGCGGTCCACCAAGGTGTGGTGCCGCTCAAAGCGCTTGAATTTGGCTTTGATGAAAGCTGTGCGCTCCAGCAGATAGGCGTATTCGTCGGCACTGAAGTCGTCAAACTGCAGGTAGTGCCGCACGGGCGGCGCGCCTTGGGGCAGGGTGCTGGGGATTCCGTGGTTCAGGGGGCTCATGCGGTTTCCTTCAGGAAAGCAGAAATCAAGGGTGCAATGATGGCGACGATCTCATCGGCCTCGGCAGCGGTCAGAATTAGTGGGGGCACCAAGCGCACCACGCTGTCCGCCGTCACACTCATCAACAAGCCAGCATCGGCTGCGCGTTGCACCAGGGCGCCGCAGGGCTTGGACAAGTCCACACCCAGCATCAGACCCAGGCCGCGCACTTCTTTCACGCCGCCGTTGGCGAGCTCTGCTTTCAGGGCGGCTTCGAGCCCGGCTTTCAGGTGGGCGCCCACCTTCTCGGCATTGGCCAGCAGACCTTCCGCTTCCATGATGCGGATGGTTTCGACCCCGGCGCGCATGGAGAGCGGGTTGCCGCCGAAGGTGGAGCCGTGGTTGCCGGGTTGGAAGATGGTGGCGGCTTTGGGGCCCACCACCACGGCGCCCACCGGCACGCCGGAGCCCAAGCCCTTGGCCAGGGGCATCACGTCGGGCTGGATGCCGGCCCACTGGTGGGCAAACCACTTGCCGGTGCGGCCCATGCCACACTGCACTTCGTCAATCATCAAGAGCCAGTCGCGCTGGTCGCACAGGGCGCGCACCTCGCGCAGGTAGTCCATGTGCATGGGGTTCACGCCGCCTTCACCTTGGATGGCTTCAAAGAACACGGCCACCACATTGGGGTTGCCTTCGGTGGCTTTTTTCAGGGCGTCGATGTTGTTCACCGGCACGCGGATAAAGCCTTCCACCAGCGGGCCGAAGCCGGTCTGCACTTTGGGGTTGCCCGTAGCACTCAGGGTGGCAATAGAGCGGCCGTGGAAAGCCTTCTCGTACACCACCACTTCAGGGCGCTCAATGCCCTTGTCGTGGCCGAACTTGCGGGCCAGTTTCAGCGCGGCTTCGTTGGCTTCCAAGCCGGTAGAGCAGAAAAACACATTGCGCATGCCCGAGCGTTCCACCAGCAGTTGGGCCAGCTCTTCCTGCAAGGGAATGTGGTAGTAGTTGGAGGTGTGGATCAGCCGGGTAAGCTGGTCCTGCAGCGCGGGCACCAGTGTCGGGTGGTTGTGGCCCAAGGTGTTGACCGCGATGCCGCCTAGCGCGTCCAAGTATTCCTTGCCGTTCACGTCCCACACGCGGCAGCCTCGTCCATGGCTCAGGGCGATGGGCAGTCGGCCGTAAGTGTTCATCACGTGGGGTGAAGACGGCGTGGTAACGGTGGCGGCGGTCATGCGGTAACTCCGGGGTTGGCTAAAAAACAGATCGGCCCGACTGCTGCAAAGGCCAGTCGGGCCGTTGAAGCCTGATTTTAGGCGCACTGGCGATGGCGGTTTCGTGACAAATCCACATCACACTGATGTGCGTCGGCATAGCTGGTTTGTCATCTCCCTGACAGCGGAGCGGGTAGAATTCTTGTGCGTCGCAGCACTGTCATGAGCCGGTGGGCGAACCCCCTGAAATTTTCCACGCACTGATGGCCACCACTCCTCCAAAAGAACTCTACATCCTGGGAATCACGCGGCAAGGCAAGACCTTTCGCCCCAGTGACTGGGCGGAGCGTCTGGCCGGTGTGATGAGCCAATTCCGCCCCGGCGGCGCCACCCGCGGTAGCCATCTGGGCTACTCGCCATGGTGCGTGCCCACCTCGATCGGGCAGGTGAAATGCGTCATCGTGCACCCCGACTTGCGCGACTACGATGTGATGGCTTGGGACTTCTGCCTGAACTTCGCCCGTGACAACGATCTGCAGGTCAGTGAGACCCGCCCTGAGGCGCCTGCTGCTCGTCCGGCAGCCTCCGAATAATTTTTTGTCCTGACGACAGAAACAAAAAAGCCGATCAGATGAACGGCTTTTTTGCTTTTGCTGACAGCGCACCCTTACAAACGGCGAACCTTGTTGCCAAGGTCCGTGCGATTGCCTAAGCGATTAGGCTGCGAGTGCCAAGGCTTTCACCTTGGTAGCCAAACGGCTCTTGTCGCGTGCTGCTTTGTTCTTGTGGAAGATGCCCTTGTCAGCCACGGTGTCCACCACGGCTTGCATCTTGGCAAACAATTCTGCGGCTTTGGTCTTGTCACCAGCCACAACTGCCTTTTCCACGTTCTTCACCGCGGTGCGGTATTTGGAACGCAAAGAAGTGTTTGCTGCATTGATTTTGATGTCCTGACGGACGCGTTTACGGCCCGACGCCAGGCGTGGGTTCTTTTTCTTGGGTTTACCAGATGCCATGATTAATATTCCTTGTGTTGGAGGATGTTGTCAGCAAAGCCGACGATTATATACCGGCTGTCACAAATCATCCAACCAAGCGATTCCGTCCTTGGGCCTTTGCCTCGTACAAGCGTTGATCAGCCACATGGAGGAGGGCGTTCAAGTCTTCATCGTGTCCGCCATGGATTCCTATACTGATAGTGACCTTGATCTCTTCGGGCATACCCTCCGCAGTATTGAGAGGTAGCAACTCCCGGAACGCATCGAGCCGGGGCCGCAAGAGCTCGACAGTGTGGGATTCGCTAAATAGCGCGAACTCTTCGCCGCCGATGCGGGCCACCAGGGCATCCGGAAAGTGCTTTTTCAAATAATCGGCAACAAAACGGATCACGATGTCTCCGTTTGCATGGCCGAAGCGGTCGTTGATGGATTTAAAGTGGTCGATATCCAACATGGCGACCACTACAGGTTGCGCTGCGGTTTTGGCGGAACCATGACGCAAGCCGCCTTGCTCGAAAAAATGCCGCCGGTTGTAAAGGCCCGTCAACGCGTCTACGTTGGCCAGGTGGTGCAAGCGGTCCACCAACTCCAGCATCTCCAGGTTTTGGTTGACCCGGCAGGTCATTTCTTCAAATGAATAGGGTTTGGATATGAAATCGTTGGCCCCGTGCTTCAAGAAGCGTGCGGAGATGTCCGAATGGTTTTCTCCGGAAATGCCAATAATGGCGAGGCGCTCTTTGCCCATGGTTCGGCGTGCCTCGGTAACGAACTCGAAACCGTCCACCACCGGCATGTTGTAGTCCACCAAAGCGAGCTTGATGTCGGGCTGCGCAGTGAGTGTGGCCAGGGCTTCACGCCCGTTATGGGCTATTTGTACATTCAACCCCTGCATGGAGAGCATCCTGCGGATGACCTCCAGCGAAGAGGGCGAGTCGTCGGCCACCAAGACCTTGAGCCCGGCATTCCGGATGAGCCGGCTCAGCCATTGCACCGCGTATTCAAAGGAGGGCAGCCCCTTTTTGAGTACATAGTCGACGATCAGCCCCTGCGTCATCATGTTGCGGATGTCTTTGGTGATCGTTCCTGTCAGGGCAATAGCAGGAATGTGTTTGGCCGCAATCAACTCGAAAACCTCCCCATAGGGGGCATCGGGCAGGTTGGCATCGCAGACTGCAGCAAAAATTTCGTGGCCGTGTTGCTCGAGGAGTGCGCTGGCCTCAGCCAGTGTTGCAGCGTTAAGAACCGTGCACTGCCACGCCTTTTTGACCATGCTGGTGAGCATTTCGGAGAGTGCTCTTTGGTCTTCCACGATCAAGACACAGCTTTTTCCGGGCGGCATGGATGCTGCACGCGCGGGCCTGAACGAATGGCGCAGACTTGTTTTCATAAAGTATCCAACGATAGGGCCCCAAATAGGGCGCCAGACCCCTAATTCAAACATGAAATGACACGTAGCGGAGTGTTGGCGTCGATTCTCCACCTGCCTTGCGCCGCTACACTTCGGGCTGTGAGTCTCATCAAATCTGTATCTACCGTGTCCCTGTGGACACTGGCCTCCCGGGTCACAGGCCTGGCCCGCGAGCTGTTGGTTGCAGCTGCGTTTGGCGCCAGCGCAATGACCGACGCTTTCAACGTCGCTTTTCGCATCCCCAATCTGTTTCGCCGTTTGTTTGCCGAAGGCGCCTTCAGCCAGGCCTTTGTGCCGGTCTTGGCCGCCAGTAAGGCCAAAAATGGTGATGTCGCCACTAAGCTGCTGGTGGACCGGGTGGCCACCCTGCTGGCCTGCGCTTTGGTCGTAACGTGTGTTTTAGGTGTGATCGCCTCGCCGCTGCTGGTGTGGGCCATGGCGAGTGGATTGCAGAAAGATCCGGCCGGCTACGACGCGGCCGTATTCATGACCCGCTTCATGTTTCCTTACATCGGCTTTATGTCGCTGGTGGCTCTGTCGTCCGGAATATTGAACACTTGGAAGCGCTTTGCCGTGCCAGCTGCCACACCCGTTCTTTTGAACATAAGCATGATTGGAGCCGCTTGGTTGCTGGTGCCCTGGTTCAAAGGGCAGGGTATTGAGCCGATTTACGCCATGGCAGTCGGGGTAATGGTCGGCGGTCTGCTGCAACTCTTGGTGCAAGTTCCGGCCCTGAGCCGTTTGGGCATGCTGCCGCGCTTCAGCCTGCAGTGGGTCATTTTGCGGGAAGCCTGCGCCGACCCTGAGACGCGGCGAATCGGCAAGTTGATGTTGCCGGCCTTGCTGGGTGTGAGCGTGGCCCAGATATCGCTGTTGATCAACACCCAGATCGCTTCGCACTTGCCGACCGGCAGCGTGAGCTGGCTGACCTATGCCGACCGCTTGATGGAATTTCCCACTGCCATGCTGGGAGTCGCCTTGGGGGTGGTGCTGATGCCGCAGCTGGCCGGCGCGCGAGCGAGAGATGATGGTGCCGGCTACTCCGCCTTGCTGGATTGGGGGCTGCGCATTGTGGTTTTGTTGGCGGTGCCCTGTGCGGTGGGCTTGTTGACGTTCTCTAAACCCTTGGTAGCTGTGCTGTATCACTACGGTGCATTTACGGCATTGGACGTGCAGCAAACCACCTGGGCTCTGATGGGCTGGGGTGCGGGCTTGGTAGGGATCGTTGCCATCAAAGTGCTGGCCCCGGGTTATTACGCCAGCCAGGACATCAAAACGCCGGTCAAGATTGCGGTGGTGGTGTTGATTGCTACCCAGTTGATGAACCTGGCGTTGGTGCCGATGTTTCAACACGCAGGCCTGTCTCTGTCGATCAGCCTGGGTGCCTTGATCAATGCCACATGGCTCTTGATTGGCTTGCTGCGCCGCGGCAGTTTCCAGCCTTCTTCGGGCTGGGGGCGCTTTTTGCTTCAGGTGGTGGCATCCTCCGCGGTCTTGGTGGTTTACCTCCTCTGGGCCGCAGGTCTGGTGGATTGGGTGGCCATGCGCGCCCAGCCCTGGTTGCGCATCGGTTGGCTGATCCTTTTGATGGCAGGCTCTGCCGCAGTATATTTTGGAGCCTTGTGGGCGGCGGGTTTGAATGTGCGCCACTTCTTGAGGCGCTAAACCAGGAGGATGAGCATGAAGTTGGATCTGACAGTCCCCTCCGCGCTGGAGTATTTCGCCAGTTTGGTCGGCAGTGACCGTGACTTGGCGCTCTTTGAAGCCGCTCTCAGCTTGGGCCAAGACGAATACCCGGAGCTCGATCTGCAAGCCAGCATGGCTGAAGTGGATCAATTGATAGCCCGCCTGCAACGTCGCCTCGCCGACGACGCATCCGCGCTGCAGCGGGTGCGGGTGCTGAACCAGTTTTTCTTCACAGACCTTGGCTTCGCCGGCAACGTCAATAACTATTACGACCCGGACAACAGTTTTGTGTCACAGCTGCTGCGCACGCGCCGCGGCATCCCGATTTCGTTGGCTGTGCTTTGGATGGAGTTGGCCCAAGGTTTGAAGCTGGACGCCCAAGGGGTCAGTTTCCCCGGGCATTTCATGGTCAAGGTGAATCTGCCGATGGGCCAGGCGGTCATTGACCCGATGTCGGGCCGATCACTCAGCAAAGAGGAATTGTCTGAAAAGCTGGAACCATTTCGCCGTCGCAGCGGCTTGGTGAACGACTTTGAAGCGCCTTTGGGCCTGTACTTGCAAGCCGCATCGCCCCGTGAAATTCTGGCGCGCATGCTGCGTAACTTGAAAGAGATCTACCGCTCACAGCAGGATTGGCCGCGCTTGCTGGCGGTACAGGAGCGCTTGGTAGTGCTGTTGCCGGAGTCTTGGCCCGAGTATCGCGATCGTGGCTTGGTGCATGCCGAGCTGGGCAACTCACGGCAGGCACTGTCGGACTTGGAGCTTTATCTGGAGCATGCCAGCCGTATGGTGGATACCGAGCAGATCGTGGAGCAGGTCAAAATTCTGCGTATCCAAACCGGCATCTAGGCGCCGGGCAAGCGCTTGCCCGGTGGGTGGACCCTAAGTCTTAGCGAACCACCACTTGCGCACCGTCACCTTGGGCGGCGATCGTGCCCACGGTGTAGACGGTTTCGCCGCTGGCGCGCAATGTCGCAGCTGTGGCTTCTGCGTTGGCAGCGTCCACCACCACGACCATGCCGATGCCGTTGTTGAAGGTGCGGTTCATTTCGATGTCGTCAATGCCAGCGGTCTGTTGCAGCCAGGCAAACAGCTCAGTCTGCGGCCAGCTGCCCTTGACCAAATGGGCCGCGGTGCCTTCGGGCAACACGCGGGGAATGTTTTCTAGCAAGCCGCCACCGGTAATGTGGGCCAGGGCCTTGATCGGGTGGGCCGCCAGCGCAGCAAGCACGTTTTTCACATACAGGCGGGTGGGCTCCATGATGGCTTGCTTGAAAGGTTTGCCGTCCAAGGTGGCAGGCACGGTACCGGCGGCCTCTGCACGCTCGATGCATTTGCGGACCAGGCTGAAACCATTCGAGTGCACGCCGGCAGATGCCAAGCCCAGTACCACGTCGCCGGGCTTGACGTCAGCGCCGGTCAAGATTTTGGATTTTTCTACCGCGCCCACACAAAAACCTGCCAGGTCGTATTCGCCAGCGGGGTACATGCCGGGCATTTCAGCGGTTTCACCACCGATGAGGGCGCAGCCGCTCAACTCGCAACCTTTGGCAATACCACCGACCACCGCTGCTGCGGTGTCCACATCCAGTTTGCCGCAGGCAAAGTAGTCCAAGAAGAACAGGGGCTCGGCGCCTTGCACCAGCACGTCGTTCACACTCATGCCGACCAGGTCGATACCCACGGTGTCGTGCATGTTCCACTCAAAGGCCAGCTTGAGCTTCGTGCCCACGCCGTCGGTGCCGCTTACCAGTACAGGTTCTTTGTAGCGCTTGGGCACTTCAAACAAGGCTCCGAAACCGCCAATACCGGCCAGCACGCCTTCGCGCATGGTTTTCTTGGCCAGGGGCTTGATGCGTTCGACCAAGGCGTCACCGGCAACGATATCGACACCGGCGTCTTTGTAAGAAAGGGGAGTGGAGGCAGAAGATTGGGTCATTGGAGGTAACGTTTGGGGTGAAGCGGAGGCAGACCCCGATAGAATTTGCCTAGATTTTAAGGGTTTGCCCCTTCTCTTTCCCTTATGACCCTCACCCCCACCCAAAAAAGTTTCGCTGCATGGGTTGCCATTGCAGTCGTTGCCGTCCTCGTTTTATGGCTGTTGGCACCTGTGTTGGCGCCATTTGCCGTGGCGGCGGTGCTGGCCTATGCGCTCACGCCGGTGGTCAATTGGATCGACGACATCGGGCTGGGCCGCGTCCCCCGCGTCGTGGCGGTGGTGTTGGTGGAGGTCTTGTTTTTGATTGTGGTGCTGAGTGTGCTGTTGCTGATTGTTCCGATTCTTGCCAAAGAAATGCCGCTGCTGCGGGAGCAGTTTCCTGTGCTGCTCGACAGTTTGAATGAGGCGCTGAAGCCACTGTTTGCCCAATGGGGAATCAAGCTCAACCTGGATGTGGGCAGCATCAAGAACTTTGTCATGAAGTACCTGAACGCTAACGTGGAAGATGCCTTTGGCTCGGTGCTGGCTTCGGTCAAGTTGGGTGGGAGTGTGGCGTTTGCCCTGATTGGTAACGCCATTCTGATCCCGGTGGCTTTGTTTTACCTGCTCATGGACTGGGCCCGTTTCATGGGCCAGTTGCGGCAATTGGTGCCGCCACGCCTTCGGGCCCCGACCGACAGTTTTCTGCGGGAGGCAGATGAGGTGCTGGGGCAGTACTTGCGTGGCCAGTTGCTGGTGATGGTCATTTTGGCCCTCGCCTACAGCTTGGGCTTGGCTATGTTCGGCTTGGACTTGGCTTTGCCGATCGGGGTGTTTACCGGGCTGGCGATCTTTGTGCCCTATCTGGGTTTCGGGGTCGGGCTGGTGCTGGCCTTGTTCGCAGGCCTGCTGGAGTTTTCGGGCGCGCATGGTGTCGGCTATTCCTTGGTGATGGTCGCGGTGGTCTACGGTTTGGGTCAGGTGATTGAGAGCTTTGTGCTCACGCCGCGCCTGGTGGGCGAGCGCATCGGCCTGCACCCCTTGGCTGTGATCTTTGCCTTGCTGGCGTTCGGTCAGCTGTTCGGTTTTGTGGGGGTACTGGTGGCCTTGCCTGCCAGCGCGGTGCTGCTGGTGGCGATACGCCGCGCGCGCTCGGGCTACCTCGGCAGCCGTTTGTATCTGGGGTGACCCCTTCGTATGAAACAGATTGCGTTGGATATCGGTTTGTCTACTGGCCCGACAGTGGCCAACTTTTTTGCCGGCCCCAATGAGGCCGCCCTCCGACACCTGGAGTTGTGGATCGGTGACGAGAGCCACTCTTTGACCCGCTCCCCGGTGCCCACCTACATCTGGGGGCCGGAGGGCAGTGGCAAAACGCACTTGCTCAAAGCTGCCCGCGAAGGATTGCGCGAGCAGGGTGCCCGCGTAGGCTGGTTGAGCGCCAACGACGAGCCTGCTGATTTCGATGAGCGTTGGGCGGCGGTGGTTCTGGATGAAGTGCACCTGTTCACCGCGGAGCAGCAGCACACCGCGTTTAACTGGTTCGTCAACGCCCATACCCACCACAAACCGGTGCTGGCGGCGGGCGAGTTTGCCCCCATCGATCTCAAGCTGCGCGACGACTTGCGCACCCGGCTGGGTTGGGGGCACATCTTTAGCTTGCAGCTCTTGAGCGAGTCCGAGAGACGCAGCGTCTTGCGCCAAGCGGCAGATGCCCGCGGCGTGTTTTTGAGTGATGAGGTGATGGACTTCATGCTCAACCGCTTCAGCCGCGATCTCGGCAGTCTGATGGAGCTCCTCGACCTGATGGATGGCTACGCCTTGCAGACCCAGCGCGCCATCACCATTCCGTTGATCAAATCCATGCTGGAAAACACATGACCGTGAAAAAGATTGCCCTGTTTGACCTCGACCACACCCTGATTCCGCTGGACTCTGACTACGCCTGGGGCGAGTTCACCACCGCTTTAGGATGGACCGATGCCGACGTCTTTAAGCAAAAGAACCAGGAGTTTTACGAGCACTACAAAGCCGGCACGCTCGATATTCACGCGTACATCCGGTTTGCCACTGCAGCGGTGATCCGCCAAGGTGCTAGCAAATCGATAGCTGCTCACGCAGATTTCATGAGCGCTATCATCCAAAAAGCCATTCAACCCCAAGCCTTGAAGCTGGTGCAGGACCATCAGGCCGCTGGCGATATCGTCATCATCGTCACCGCCACCAATGCCTTCGTTACACGCCCGATTGCCACTGCATTCGGCGTTGAAGAGCTGATCGCAGTCGATCTCGTGAAAGACGATGCCCCCGGTGGCACCGGTTGGTATACGGGGGAAATTGCCGGTGTGCCGTCTTTCCGCGAAGGCAAGGTCACACGGGTGAACCAGTGGCTGGCGGACCGCGGTTGGGGCTGGGACACCGTCCACACCACCTTTTATTCAGACTCCATCAACGACGTGCCGCTGATGGAAAAGGCCGATGTGGCCGTGGCCACCAACCCCGATCCGCGCTTGCGCGCACTGGCCGAGCAGCGTGGATGGCGCATACTCGAGCTCTTCTCCTGACCAGCGGGCAGGACTGTTAGGAACAAGAACTTGATCAAAAAATTTATCGATAAATTGCTGGGCAAATCCCCCGCTGCACCGGGTGGCAAGCCCAATTTTGGCAAACGGATGGAAATCCCGGTGTCGGTGCACGGCATCGACCCCAGCTTGGTGGACGACCGTGCTATCAACGTGGTGCGCACCCTGCAGCAAGCGGGTTTTGAGGCCTATGTGGTGGGCGGGGCGGTGCGCGACCTGCTGGTCGGTCTGCGTCCCAAAGACTTCGATGTGGCAACCAACGCCACCCCCGAGCAAGTCAAAGGACTGTTTCGCCGTGCGTTCATCATCGGGCGGCGCTTTCGCATCGTGCACGTGGTGTACGGCCGCGGGCGTGAGCATGAGGTGATCGAGGTATCGACCTTCCGCGCGTATCTGGACAACGCCGCTGCCGAACAAGTGGCGGGCAATGAGCGCACCAGCAAGAGCGAGCTTGCCGGTATGAAGCACGCGGTAGACAGCACCGGCCGGGTGCTGCGGGACAACGTATGGGGTCCCCAGGAAGAAGACGCGGTGCGCCGTGACTTCACCATCAACGCGATGTATTACGACCCGGAAACTCAGATCGTCGTGGATTACCACAATGGCCTGAAGGATTCCAAGAGCCGTACTTTGCGCATGATTGGCGAAGCGGCCACCCGGTATCGCGAAGACCCGGTCCGCATCATCCGCGCGGTGCGCTTTGCCGCCAAGCTGAGCCCCCTGGGTTTCAAGCTAGAGCCCAAAACTGCCGGCCCCTTGGTCAAAAGCCAGAAGCTGTTGCACGACGTGCCCCAAAGCCGCTTGTTTGACGAAATGCTCAAGCTGCTGCAAACCGGACACGCGTTGGCCTCCATTGCGCAACTCAAAGAATTGGGTTTGGCCACTGGCATTTACCCCCTGCTGGATGTGGTGGTAGAGCGCGCGGGCCAGAGCTTCGTGGAAGCCGCCCTGAAAGATACCGACCGCCGTGTCGGCGAAGGCAAGCCGGTGGCGCCTAGCTTTTTGTTGGCTTGTGTGCTGTGGGACGATGTTCGCAAGGGTTGGGACCAGCGCTTGGCCCGCGGCGAACACAGCCACCCGGCTTTGCAAGATGCGATTGAAGATGTGTTCAACGCCCGCATCGGGGATGTCTCCGGCCGTGGCAAGTTGGCTGGCGACATGCGGGAAATCTGGTTGATGCAGCCCCGCTTTGATAAGCGCGTAGGCAGCACGCCTTTTGGCATGGCCGAGCAACCCCGGTTCCGCGCCGCTTTTGATTTCATGCGCCTGCGTGCGGATGCGGGCGAGGTGGACGAGGTGCTGGCCGACTGGTGGCAAGAGTTCAGCATGGCCAGCGACGATGTGCGCCAGGACATGGTGGACCAGGTCCGCGCCGAGCAACAGCAGCAACGCAAGCAAGCCCCCAAAGGCCCACGCGTTGCCAGACCGCCCCGAGAGCCCCGCAGTACCGATACAGCGCCCAGCGGCGTCTCAGGAGATGCGCCCCAAGGAGCCGCTGATACCGATGGTGATGCCCCGCGCAAGCGCAAGCGTCGTCGTCGCAGCAATGCCAGCCGTGGCGCCGGCAGTGCCGGACCTGCGGCCGAATAAACCCAGCCATGCAGCGCGAGCCTGTCGAGGCCTATATTGGCCTTGGCGCCAATTTGGGTGATCCCATGGCGGTTTTGCGGCAGGCCTTGGGTCGATTGGCTGAATTGCCCCACACAGAGGTGCTGCGGGCGTCCGGCCTGTATGGCAGCACGCCGGTGGACTCCAGTGGGCCCGACTATGTGAATGCGGTGGCCTGCGTGCGCACGCGTTTGACCGCGACCGCGCTGCTATCGGCCCTGCAGGCGCAAGAGAACCAGGCCGGCCGTGAGCGCCCGTACCGCAATGCCCCCCGCACCCTAGACCTTGATGTGCTGCTCTACGGTAGTGCCCGCATGGCAGGGCCGGTATTGACGGTGCCTCACCCGCGCATGACAGAGCGCGCCTTCGTGTTGATGCCCTTGGCCGAAATCGCCCCTGACCTTGTATCAGCCACGCAGCTGGCCGCGGTGCGTGATCAAGGTATCTGGCGGCTGGCAGGGTAAATCCCCGTCTTTTCTCTATTCTGTAACCGGTTACCCCGTGGTTAAATTACAGAATAATTAAAGGAGATTGGAATGCAGTTCAACCGGATGCGGCTGGCCACCAAGCTGTGGTCGGCCATGGCCGTCATGGTCGTGTCGTTGGCGCTCATCATTGCGTTTACCGCTTTGCAGTCGCGCAAGTCGCGTGAAGCCTATGGCGCGGTAAATGCCACCATGGTCACCCAAATCAAGCACGCCAACCAGCTGGCGGCGCTGGAAGATGTCAATGCCACCCGAGCCTACGCCGTGGTGGTGTCCACCGACCCGGGTGTCGCCAAAGCCTTTAAAGATGAAATCAGCGCGAGCAACAGCCGCATTGAAGAGCTGCAAAAGACCATCGAAGCCAGTGACCTCAGCGAAAAAGACCGGCAGCAGCTCGCCAAAATTGCGTCGTTGCGCAAGACGTTGCAGGATTTGACCAGCCAGACGGCCTTGCTCAAGGTCACCAAACCGGCAGAAATGCCGGTGTTTGTGGAGACCCAATACCGCCCCGCAGTCATGGCGCTGCAGCAAGGCCATGCCGAATTTGTAGCAATGCAAGACGCGGCCAGCGAAGGCCTGCGTGAGAACTTTGAGTCGGAAGGCCGCAAACTGATCGTCATGTCTGCCGGTGGGCTGGTGATGCTGATCGCGGGGATTTTGCTGGGGGCAGGGTTCTTGATCCGCTCGATCAAGCAACCCTTGTCGCAGGCCAATGCCTTGGCAGCCCGTATTGCGGAAGGCGATTTGAGCTCTGCGGTCGACGAGTCAAGGGCGGATGAATTCGGCGACCTGATGCGCTCTCTGGCTGCGATGAACCGGGCCTTGTCGCTCATGGTGGCCCAGGTGCGCCACAGCACCGACAGCATCGCCACCGCCAGCAGCGAAATTGCCACGGGCAATAACGATTTGGCCCACCGCACCGAAGAAACCTCGAGCAACCTGGCGTCTACCGCGTCCAGCATGGATAGCTTGACCCAAGCTGTGCGCATGAGCTCCGACAACGCCCGCCAGGCCGGTACCCTGGCTGCCAACGCCTCTAGTGTCGCGCAGCGTGGCGGCGACGTCGTGACCCAGGTGGTGCAGACCATGCAAGAGATCGATGCCAGCAGCAAAAAAATTGCCGACATCATCAGTGTCATTGATGGGATCGCCTTTCAGACCAACATCCTTGCCCTGAATGCTGCGGTCGAGGCGGCCCGGGCCGGTGAGCAAGGGCGGGGCTTTGCAGTGGTGGCCTCCGAAGTGCGGTCGCTTGCCGGGCGCAGCGCTGAGGCCGCCAAAGAAATCAAAACGCTGATCGGCACCTCGGTCGACAAGGTCGAGCACGGCACCCAGCTGGTGACGACAGCCGGCGCCACGATGCAAGAGATTGTGCAAAGCGTGCGCCGGGTGGTGGATGTGATTGGCGAGATCACAGCCGCCTCGAGCGAGCAGAGCAGCGGCATTGCAGACGTGAATCACGCCATTTCGAATCTCGACCAGATGACCCAGCAAAACGCAGCCTTGGTCGAAGAGAGCGCCGCCGCCGCCGAGAGCCTGCGCGATCAGGCGGCGCAGTTGGCACAGGCGGTAGCCGTGTTCAAGGTAGATGCTTATGCTGGCAGCAATCGCCCAATGGCACCGCAATTGCCGGGCCATACGCCTCACCTGAGGCTGCGCTAGGGACCACAAAAAACGCTGCCGAGGCAGCGTTTTTTTATGGGTTCACCGGAGTGGCCAATCAGGCGATTTCGGCAATCAGCTCGATTTCCACGCACGCACCCATCGGGATCTGGGCGACACCGAAGGCGCTACGGGCATGCGCGCCGACTTCGGGGCCGAAGACTTCACCAAAGAGCTCGCTCGCGCTGTTGGTCACCAAGTGTTGCTCGGTGAAATCGCCGGTGGAGTTCACCAGCGACATTACTTTGACGATGCGTTTGACCTTGTTCAGGTCGCCCACCGCAGCGTGCAGGGTACCCATCAGATCGATCGCGATCGCACGCGCTGCCGCTTTGCCTTGCTCGGTGGTGGTGTCTTTGCCCAACTGGCCTACCCAGGGCTTGCCGTCTTTTTTTGCGATGTGGCCGCTCAAGAACACGAGCTTGCCGGTTTGCACAAAGGGTACGTAGGCTGCCGCAGGAATGGCAACCGGTGGCAAGGTGATCTGGAGTGCGGCGAGTTTGTCGTAAATGCTCATGGGAAATCTCTCAGGTTTATAAGTAAAAAGTGCATCTGGCGCTCATGAATTGAGCACCTATAGCTATCAAAAGTATAGCAATACCCTGGCGGGTAAAACATCTTTACCGGATTGCTGTCGCTCTGCTTATGGCGATTGTGATTGCGATTGAGACATGCCCGCCGCAGAGCCTTGCGTCTGGGTTTGGGTCTGCGGCGCATCATTGTGTGCAGGGGCCGCAGCTGGTGGGCTGTCGGTGCGGATCTCTTCGACGGTGACACCCACTGTCAGCGTGTGCCGTGACCCTCCATGGATGACGCCCCGCAGCGGCGACACATCGCCAAAATCCCGCCCGGTAGCCACGGTGACATAGTCGACCCCGGGCGCATGCCAGCCCCAGCGGTTGTTGGTCGGGTCGAAATCCACCCAACGCTCACCCTCAGGAAGGTCCGGCACATAAACGCTCACCCAGGCGTGGGAGGCGTCGCTCCCGATGAGCTTGACTTGTCCGGGCGCAGGCTGGGTCAACAGATAGCCACTGACATAGCGGGCAGGCAGGCCCATGCTGCGCCAGCAGGCCAGCATGATGTGGGCAAAGTCCTGGCAGACGCCTTTGCGCTGCTCCAGGGCTTGCAGTGCAGGGGTGTTGATCTCGGTGCTGTGAGACTCGTAGGTGAAGTCGGTGTGGATCCGCTCCATCAGGTCGCAGGCTACCGCGATCAGGCTTGCACCGGCGACAAAGCTGGGGCGCGCATAGCCAGAGAATTCGAGCTGCCGGGGCACGAACGGGCTGGCAAATACAAACTCCGCCGCCGCTTCGTAGGCAGCGCCGGCCTGAAAGCGCAGTCGGTCTCGCAGGGTTTCCCAGGGCAGACTGCTTTGGGGGCGGACGTGATCACGCGTGGAAATCAGACTGCAAGCCCGCACCTGCAAGACGCTATGGGGTACCTGCAGTGAGAAAAAACAGCGCTGGTTGCCGAACACATCCGGTGCACTCCGCTGCTGAGCCGGCTGCGGGTTGATGATCAGGCTGTGGCTCAGCACGTGTTGGCTACCGTGGGCGCGCGGCTCCAAATAGGCCGCATGCTGCGCCGTCTCGACGGCAGGTTGGTAGTCGTAGCGGGTTTCGTGGGTGACTTGCAGCAGCATCAGGTACCCACGCTTTGTTTGGTTTCGCCCGAGTGGGTGAAGTAGGTGGTGCTGATGTCCTCAGACACCGTGTAGGCGGCTTGGCATAGGGACTTGAGGAGCTCCCGCAGCGGGCCCATCAGCGGTCCATCGGCGGGGCTTTCACACAGAGTGGCCAAGTCCCAGCGGTCTGGGGATGGCACTTGCAAGCTCATTTCGCTGAGTTCATGAGCGGGGCTCTGGGCGAGTTTGGCCAGGCGGCCCCGCAGCGTGTGAGCGACCCACGCCAGTGAGCGCGGGTTGTCGCGGTCCAGCACCAGCAGGTCAATGAGCGCCGCCACATCGCGGCTCTGCTGGTACTGCGCATGAAACGTGATGGTGCTGTCAAACAATCCGAGCAAAGCCTCAAACCCTCCATCGGTGTCGACGGCGCCGGTCTCCAGTGACTGGTCCAGGGCAGTGGCCAGAAAGTTCAGCCGTTCCACATGCCGGCCGATGCTCAGCAGGCGCCAGCCATCGTCCCGGGTCATTCGGTCGGTTTGGGCGCCGGTGATGGCGGCCAAGTGGTCACTGGCGTCCTTGAGAATCCGCAGGGCCTGGTTGGGCGCGTAGTCGCCTTGCGCGGCCAATTGGGCGCAACGCTGGAACACCTCTTCCTCGGCCCGCACGATGGTGGCCCAGTGCTCCTGGGACAAGCGTTCGCGCACCGTGGCGGCTGCCATCTTCAAAGCGCGCATGTTGTAGCCCACGCCGGTCGCGCCATCGGGCGAGGCCAGGCTGGCGATGATGGAGCGCTCGAAAACGCGCCGCGCCTGCACCGCAGACGGCACCCCGGGGAGGACGAGGGTGTTGATTTGCGCCAGCTGCGTAAGCCATTGCAGCAAAGGCGTGCTGGACTGCTCCTCGCCGCCCAGGTACTCCAGCGCCAGGCGGGCCAGGCGGATGGTGTTGTCAGCCCGCTCGGTATAGCGGCCTAACCAATACAGGTTTTCTGCAGCGCGGCTGGTGACCAAACGCTTGCGCTGGGCCAACACGGCAGGGGTGAGGGTGGTGGGAAGCAGCGTGGTGGTGTCGACCTCACCACGGGTGAGCGCCCAAACGTCGGCACTGCTGCCGCCGCGTTGCATGGAGGCAATGTCTGTGCTGGTGCCCGCCACCCGGGCCAAGCCGCCAGGCAGTACCTGCCAGGCCGGTTGGCCTTGGGCGTTGCGGCCGGCAGACACGGCGAACACCCGCAGCATGACGGAGCGAGCCTCCATGCCTGCTGATCCGCCCTTGCCGTCGGCATGGTTGCGCCAGGTTGGCATTTGCGACAGGGGCATATAGGCTTGCACCGTGTGCTCTTCGCTTTGGCGCACGATGCGGCCGGCCAAGCGGTCCAATGCACTTTGTTGCAGGGTGTGGCCCAGCATCGCATCAAAGCTGGGGTGGATGCTGGAGCCGGGGTAGGTCGGCTTGATGGTGCGCTCGCCGAGCAAGGGCAGGGCGGCTTCCATGGCGCTGCGCTCGCCGCACCACCAGGTGGGCAAGGCGGGGAGACTCAAGCGCTCACCCAACAAGGCTTGGGCGATGGCCGGCAAAAAGCCCAGCAGCGCGGGCGACTCCAGAAACGCAGAACCGGGGGTGTTGGCGACCAGCACGTTGCCGGCGCGTATCGCTTGCAACAGGCCCGGCACACCCAGGGTGGAGTCGGGCCGCAACTCCAGCGGGTCGAGGTACTGGTCGTCCACCCGCTTGAGCAGGCCGTGTACCGGCACCAAGCCACGCAGGGTCTTGAGGTAAACGCGCTCATCGCGCACCAAGAGATCGCTTCCTTCGACCAGACTCAGGCCGAGGTAGCGGGCTAGGTAGGCGTGCTCAAAATAGGTTTCGTTGTAAGGGCCGGGCGTCAACAGGGCGATGTGGGCCTGGGCACCCGCGGGGCTGGCGTTTTTCAGGCTGTCCATCAGGGCGCGGTAGGTGCTGGCCAAGCGCTGCACCTTTAGCGCCTGAAACGCCTGTGGGAACTGCCGAGACACAGCAAGCCGGTTTTCCAGCAAGTAGCCAAGCCCGCTCGGCGCCTGGCACCGCTGGCTCACCACCCACCAATTGCCGTCCGGACCGCGGGCGAGGTCAAAGGCTGCCACATGCAAATGCACGCCGCCCACCGGCTGCACGCCGGCCATGGGGCGCAAGTAGCCGGGGTGGCCGTGTACCAGTGCGGGCGGCAAAAGACCGCGCTGCAAGAGCTGCTGCGGGCCGTAGACGTCAGCCATGACTGCTTCGAGCAGTTGCATGCGCTGTTGCACGCCTGCCTCGATATGGGCCCAATCCGGTGCATCGACGATCAGCGGAAACAAGTCCAGCGACCAGGGGCGTTGGGGGCCTTCGGCGTCGGCATACACGTTGTAGGTGACGCCGTTGTCACGAATTTGTCGCTGGAGGCTGGCAATATGCTGGTCGAGGGCGGCCTCGCTGCTGCCTTCCATATTGTTAAAGAATTGCCGCCAAACGCTAGTCAAATGTGCGTCGGTAGCTCCTGAATGAATAGCGCCTCGGAGTTCGTCGAAATGGCTTTCGTGGGCGCGGCAGGCGCGCGCGAAGCGGAGTACGTCGGCTGCGCTTTCGGTGCTGGGGTCGGGGCGGGATTCGTCAGGATGTGTCACTGTGACCAAGTATGCCAGCAAGGGCTGATTTCTTCGGTCTGCAAGCAATCACTATGCCGGTCATACTTTCGGCCAAGCCCACTCGCCGGATACACCCCATGACTGTTGACTTCCATTTTTACGAGCCCCGCTTGGGGCATGGTTTGTCCCACGATCCTTTCAATGCCATCGTGGGCCCCCGGCCCATTGGCTGGATTTCGAGCCGCAGCGCGGATGGGGTGCTGAATCTTGCGCCCTATAGTTTTTTCAATGCGTTCAATTACGTGCCGCCCATCGTGGGGTTTTCGAGCATTGGTTACAAAGACACGGTGCGCAACATCGAGGCCACCGGCGAGTTTGTCTGGAATTTGGTTACCCGACCCCTAGCGGAAGCCATGAATCAGACCTGTGCGCCTGTCGGCCCGGAGGTCGATGAATTTGCCCTGGCAGGCCTGACGCCCGTGAATTCCAACCTGGTGCAAGTGCCCCGGGTGCTCGAGAGCCCGGTTAGTTTTGAGTGCCGCTGCACCCAAGTCGTTCAGCTACAAACGGCAGCTGGTGCCACGGTGCCCAGTTGGCTGGTCCTGGGCGAGGTGGTCGGGGTGCACCTGGACCGGCGCTTGCTGGTGGACGGGGTTTACGACACCGCTGCGGCCGGGCATGTCTTGCGCGGCGGCGGGCCGGCGGATTACTTCAGCGTAGGGCCTGAGCAGCTCTTCAAGATGTTCCGGCCCCAATAAAAAAAGCCACCGGCAACACGCGTTGCGGTGGCTGTCGGCTACAGCCTTAAGGGCTGCCGCGATGGGCGCAGCCTTAAGGGCTGCCGAGATGGGCGCAGCCTTCAGGCTACAAGAACGATCAGGCCTTTTTGGCCCACGCGCTGCACCAGCCTTTGCCGGCGACTTGCTTGCCAGCAAACAAGGGGCAACCACCAGCGGCGTCTGCAGCTTTACCTTGATAAAGCGCGCAGTTGTTGCACAGTTGGCCAGCGGCGTATTTGGGGAACTTGGCTTTGTCCACCTTGGTGGCATCTGCTTTGTAGCCGAGTGCACCGGCCTGTGCGTCGGTCTCAGCCAACATGGGGCCTGCTGCTTGAACCTGGCTTGCCAGCAGCGCGGTGCTGCCGAGCGCGACTTGAACGATAAATTCGCGACGTTGTGTCATGGCTTGGTTTCCTAGGGTGAAAGACATGCCCGCACGATAGCGGGGCATGTCTGAATTGTTATGAAATCCCTAGACCGAGCACTTGATCTTCATCAATACCCGGCTAAACCACTCCAGTGTTGGCGTGTGTTTCAACCCAGCGGCAGGGCGTCGAAGGTGCTGTAACAGTTTTTGAGCCAGGTTTTCACACGCTGGCGCTCCAGCATGCCCAGTGCATCGTCCCCCTCTTTGCGGTGAACTGCCGCCCAAAAGCTGGCGTTTTGCCGGTCGATCTTGCGCATGCTGGCCTCGTGCAGCTGAGGCAAGGTGGTGACGTGACCGCCCAGCGCCAACGCTTTTTTGAGCGCTGCGGACTCCTCGAGTTGCGAGAAGTCGCTGCCGCGGCCCAGATTTTTCACCACGATGTAGTTCGGCCCGGCGCCATAGGTGGCAACCAAGCGGTCCAACAGGTCGACAGAGTCTCTGCCGGCATCCGCCACGTGCCAGAAATTCACCGTGACGCCCATGCTTGCCATCAGCGCAACCAGGTCGGAGTCTTTGACCCAGCGGGCCAGCGGGGCGGCTGTTTGCGCAGCTAGATCGACGATCACATTCGGTGGCGGACCTTCGCTGGGCTCTTCCTCGTAGACCGCGGCAACGAGGTCCAGACCCTCGTAGGTGTCCACCACGACCGGCGACGCGAAGTCGCTGTAAAACCGGGTGAAGGACGTGTGCGAGCGGTCGGTGTCAAAACCCGTGAAGGCGCGGCCCTTGTCAATAAAGTACTGGGCTAAAACGCGCGCCAGCACCGATTTGCCGACGCCGCCTTTTTCGCCGCCGATGAAGTTGATAGAGGGCATAAAAATCCTGGTTGAGTTGAAAAAAGAAACACGTTAGGCCGCACTGCGGCTTGTGAGTCGTTGCACCAGCCAGCGCGAAAGGCGCGGGCCCAGCAGCAACACCATAAAAAAACGGACCATTTGCATGGCCATGACAAAACCTGCATCCACCGCGCTGCCCACGGCAATCACCGCGACTGAGTCCGCGCCGCCGGGGCTGGTGGCCAGATAGGCGGTAAGTGGGGCAACGCCCGCAAAAAACATGAGGCTACCTGCAATCAGCAAACCGAGCACGATCAGGGCAAAGATGGCGACCAGCACCCGCGGCAACACCCGCCAAGCGTGCTCTAGAATTTCGCGGTTGAAGCGCAGACCTATGCCCCAGCCCAGTGCGGCATAAGCCAGCGCCAGCAGTGGGCCCGGCAGTTCCAGCTTCCGGGGGCTGAGGTTGTCCATCGCCAGCGCCAACACCATGGGAATCAACAACGGGCCGCCGGGGAATGTGAGGATGCGGCCCAGCCAGGCAGCAAGCAGCACCAGCACAAGAGTCAGCCCGGCATGCAAGGGGTTCTGGATGTGCAACCAATGGGCCAGCTGGACATCCCAACCGGGCACGACGTATTCGGGGGAGGCCGCAACGCCTGTTGCAAAGTGAGCCACCAGCGAAGCAATCGCCGTGACCATGGCAACTCGCAGGTACTGCATGAATGCCACCAAGCGGGTGTCCGCGCCGAAATCGCCCGCCATGAGCACCATGGCGGAAGCCGCGCCCGGTGCCAGGCCCCAGATGGCAGTGCTGCCCGGCAGTAAACCGCTGCGCATCAGCCAGTAACCCAGCAGCGCGCTGGCCGCCATGACCGCAAAAGCAATCCCTAGAAACAGCGGCCATTCGCCGGCCACGCGGTGCAGCACCTCGAAATGCAGGCTATGCGCCATCAGGCAGGCGATCACCGACTGGCCAATGGCAAACAGCGGTGCGGGGACCTGCACATTCATGTCCTGCGTGGCAAGCAGGACACCGGCCAGCATGCAACCCAGCAACATGCCCGCTGTCACACCCATGAGCAGAAAAGCTGCACTGGCCAGCGCGCTGCACAGCAGCAACGCCGGCCCGTGCAGCCGGGGCTGCTGGCTAAGGAATGACATTCGCATCAGCAGATTAGATGCGAGCCGTGTGACGCTTCAGATCAGTTCCTGCGCATGTCTTTGGTGAACGGGAACTCTTTGCTGCCCGGCACATGGATGGTGGCGGGTGGCACCACCATCATGCCCGGGGTGTGACCCAATGGACTGAATCGCGAGAGGCGGCGGCTTTCTGCCTCGTAGCTGTTCACCGGGAAGGTGTCGTAATTGCGGCCGCCAGGGTGGGCCACAAAGTACTGGCAACCGCCCAGCGAGCGCTTCATCCAGGTATCCACAATGTCAAACGTCAGCGGGGCATGCACACCGATGGTGGGGTGCAGGCTGCTCGGCGGGTTCCAGGCCTTGTAGCGCACGGCGGCGACAAATTCACCCACGGTGCCGGTGCTGGTCATGGGCAGGGCTTCGCCATTGCAGGTGACCACATAGCGGCTCTCATTCAGTCCGGTGACGCGCACTTCCAGTCGTTCCAGGCTGGAGTCCACATAGCGGGCGGTGCCGCCGGCGGAGCTTTCTTCGCCCATCACATGCCAAGGCTCCAGCGCGTTGCGCAGGGTCAGCTCAACGCCCATGCTCTTGACTGAGCCCACCATCGGGAAGCGGAACTCGTAGTGCGGGGCGAACCAGCTGGTGTCGAACGCGTAGCCGGCCATATTCATGTCAGCGATCACGTCATCAAAGTCCATTTTGATGAAGGTGGGAAGCATGTAGCGGTCGTGCAGCTCTGTGCCCCAGCGGGTGACCGGTGCCTTGTATGGCGACTTCCAGAAGCGGGCCACCAGTGCGCGCAGCAGGAGTTGCTGCACGCTGCTCATGTGCGGATGCGGCGGCATCTCGAAGGCGCGCAACTCCAGCAAGCCCAGACGACCTGTGGACGAGTCCGGCGAGTACATCTTGTCGATGGAGAACTCGCTGCGGTGGGTGTTGCCGGTCACGTCAATCAGGATGTTGCGCAGCGTGCGGTCTACCAACCACGGCGGCATGGTCTGGCCATAGAGCTCGCGGTTTTTGTAGATCTGCTCGATGGCGATTTCCAGTTCGTAGAGCTGGTCGTTACGGGCCTCGTCCACGCGCGGGGCCTGACTGGTAGGGCCCACAAACATGCCGCTGAACAGGTAGCTCAAACTCGGGTGGTTGTGCCAGTACAGCAGCAGGCTGGCCAGCAGCTCCGGCTTGCGCAAAAACGGGCTGTCTGCCGGCGTGGCGCCGCCCATCACAAAGTGGTTGCCGCCGCCAGTGCCGGTGTGGCGGCCATCGGTCATGAACTTCTCGGCCGACAGACGCGACTCGAAGGCCGCGTTGTACAAAAACTCGGTGTTGTAGACCAGCTCTTTCCAGTTGGTGACGGGATGCACGTTCACTTCAATCACACCCGGGTCGGGGGTGACTTGCAGGAGCTTGAGGCGTGGATCGCGGGGAGGCGGGTAGCCTTCCAGCACGACTTGCATCTTGAGCTCGGTGGCTGTCGCCTCGATAGCGGCCAGCAGGTCCAGGTAGTCTTCCAGTCGCTCCAAGGGGGGCATGAAGATATACATCACACCCGATTTGGAGCCCACAGCTTCGGCCTTGGGGCCGCTGGCGCGGCGCGGGTCGCGCACTTCCACACACAGCGCGGTGCGGGTGATCCAATGAGCGGACTCCAAGCGGTTGGGCGCTTCTGCGTAGCGGGCGGGTTCCGGTTGCAGTGCGCTTTGGGCGCTGGTGGCAATGCTGGTGTCGCCGCTGCCCATGGCAGTCTGCATCTTGCGACCGGCTTCCGGCACAGCCAGGTTGCCGGCCAGGTAAGGCATGCCGTTGGCTGCTATAGAGCCTGCACTGGTACCAGTGGCCGCGGCGGCCCCCGTATGACCGGCGGTCGTTGCGGTCGTGGCGTTAGGTGCGTAGCGCTGCGCAAAGGTCGCGTGCGCTGGCAACGCGCCGCGGTCCACAGTCGGGTCGCGCTCTACCAGATAAGGGTAGTCACCTTCGCTGACCCAGGGCAGCGAGTCCAGGGGCAGGCGCAGGCCCATGGGCGAGTCGCCGGGCATGAGGTACATGCGCTCATCGCGGAAGAACCAGGGGCCGGTGGTCCACCACGGGCCGGCTAGGCTTGGGTTGCTGCCCTTGCCGGTCAGGCGCGGGCCATCGCCCACCTTGAGCGGCAGCACATAGCCCACCACCGAGTCCAGCTTTTGCTCGAACACGCGACGCAGGCGGGCGCGCTCCATTTCGTCGTCGAGCTTGCTGTTGAAGGGGTCCACATTCACCGGCAGGCGGCGCTCACGCCACAGGTAGTACCAGGTGTCTTCATAGCCGGCCTGCACGTATTTGTCGGTCAAACCTAACTTGCCCGCCAGGCTGCGGATGAAGTAACCCGCGTCTTCTGCGGTGTAGTGGGTGGGCTTGCGCTCGTCGGTGAACAGGGCGGGGTTGTTCCACACTTTTTGTTTGTCGGCACGCCAGTAAATGTTGAGGGCCCAGCGCGGCAGCTGCTCGCCGGGGTACCACTTGCCCTGGCCGAAGTGCAGAAAGCCGCCCTGGCCATATTCGTCGCGCAGTTTGTGCACCAGCTCGGTGGCGAAGCCGCGCTTGGTGGGGCCCAGGGCGTCGGTGTTCCACTCGGGCGCGTCGCGGTCGTTCACCGCCACAAAGGTGGGCTCGCCGCCCATGGTGAGGCGCACATCGCCGGCCACGAGTTCGGCGTCTACCGCGTTGCCGAGCTTCATCACATCGGCCCACTGCTCGGGCGTGTAAGGCTTGGTGACGCGGGGGGACTCGTACATGCGGGTGACTTGCATATGGTGGGCAAATTCCACCTCGCACTTGTCCACGCCGCCTTCAATCGGGGCTGCGCCGCTGGGCTGCGGGGTACAGGCTAGCGGGATATGGCCCTCGCCGGCCAGCAAGCCGCTGGTCGCGTCCAACCCGATCCAGCCTGCGCCGGGCAGATAGACCTCGCACCAGGCGTGCAGATCGGTGAAATCGACTTCAGTGCCGCTGGGGCCGTCCAAGGATTTAACGTCCGGGGCGAGCTGAATCAGGTAGCCCGACACAAAGCGCGCGGCCAGCCCGCAATGGCGCAGCAGTTGCACCAGCAGCCACCCGGAGTCGCGGCACGACCCACTGGCCAGCGTCAGGGTTTCTTCCGGCGTTTGCACACCGGGCTCCATGCGGATGGTGTAGCTAACGGCCTTGTGCACCAGCTGGTTGATATAGACCAGAAAGTCGATGGTGCGGCGTTCCTTGAGGTCGATAGCTGCCAGGAATTTTTTGAACTCCGGGGTCAGTGACTCGGCCACCAGGTAGGGGGCGAGCTCCTGGCCCAGCAGCTTGTCGTACTTGAACGGGAAGTTTTCGGCCGTGGGTTCCAGGAAGAAGTCAAAGGGGTTGTACACCGCCATTTCGACCACCAGGTCGACCGTGACTTTGAATTCCTTGGTTTTCTCGGGGAACACCAAGCGGGCCTGGTAGTTGGCATACGGGTCTTGCTGCCAGTTGACGAAGTGGGTGGTGGGCTCGACCTTGAGCGAGTAAGAGATGATTTTGCTGCGGCAGTGCGGGGCAGGGCGCAGGCGGATGACTTGGGGACCGAGGTTGACCAGACGGTCGTACGTGTAGTGGGTGACGTGGTTCAGCGCTGCGTGAATGGACATGGGCCGGTCTCGGTAAATCTCACTGGGGACGCCGTGCAGCGGTTGCCGCACTGCCCCCATACTAACAATCGGGTTTGACAGACTTTTAAAGCAAGGTCCGCGCCAGTGACGCTGTGGCTGATGATCTTTCGACCACTTTGCGCGGTTAGCATGGTCGCATGTACGCCACCGCACTCCGCCTTGCCGTCTGGCCCCGCACTGGCGGTGCTGTGGGGTTGGGGCTGCTGGCGGGGATGGCGTTGCAGTTGCAGCAAACCACTTTGTCAGTACCCGAGGTTTATGCGGCGTTTGTGCTTCTGGCCCTTGTGGCTTATGCGTGGGTTGCTAGCAAAAAGATAGTGGGGCTGTGGCGTCATGGTGTGGCAGGCTTGTCCGCAGTGGCACTGGCTTGGGGCGTGACCGGCTTGCGCGCTGTGCTGTTCATGAGTCAAGCGCTAGCCCCTGCGCTGGAGGGGCGCGATGTTCTGGTGACCGGCGTCGTTGCAGATATGCCCCAAGCCACCGAATCGGGGCTCCGTTTCCGGCTACGGGTGGACGCGGGCGAGAGCGGGGCAGGTACCACGCTCTTGGACGGCACACCGGTCTCCGTGCCCCGTTTGTTGGACGTAGGGTGGTACACCACTGGCTTTAATCTCCAGACCCAAACACCGGAGCTGCAGCGCACACCACCTGCTCTGAGAGTCGGTCAGCGATGGACGCTGCCCCTGCGGCTGAAGGCGCCGCACGGCAGCATCAACCCCCATGGTTTTGACTACGAGCTGTATCTGTGGACCCAAGGGGTGCAAGCCACCGGCTATGTCCGTGCCACCGTGAGTAGCCCGTCACCACAGTTGGTGGAGCAGACCAGCGCTGCGCCTGTAGCACAGCTGCGCCAATGGGTCCGTGACCGGATACAGACCCGGGTCACGGACCCTCGCTCGGCAGGCTTGCTCACCGCGCTGGTGGTGGGCGATCAACGGGCCATTGAGCGGTCAGACTGGGATGTATTCCGCGCCACAGGTATTAGCCATTTGGTCAGCATCTCAGGCTTACACATCACCATGTTTGCCTGGGCGGCCACCTGGCTGGTCCGGCGGTGCTGGCGCACATCGTCGCGTTTGTGCAACTGGGTGCCTGCGTCCCACGCGGCGTGGGGCATGGGCCTGTTGTTGGCTACGGCATATGCGGTGTTTTCCGGCTGGGGCGTGCCGGCACAGCGCACCTGCCTGATGCTGGCGATGGTGGTGCTCTTGCGATTGCAGGGCGCCAGATGGCCTTGGCCGTGGGTGGCACTGTGGGCTGCAGTCGGGGTGCTGCTGTGGGACCCTTGGGCCATGTTGCAGCCGGGGTTCTGGCTTAGCTTTGTAGCGGTCATGCTGCTGTTTGCCGTCGGAGATGCTACTAATTCAGGAGCTAGTAATGTATTAGACAAAGGGGCTAGAGGGCTAAACAGCTCTAAATTGCAGCGCGGCTGGGCCCGGCTCCGCGCAGGCGCGGTGGCGATGTGGCGGGAGCAATGGCTGATTACTTTGGCCTTGGCGCCGCTGGTGCTGCTGTGGTTCGGGCAAGTGTCGCTGGTCGGGTTGCTGGCCAATCTGGTGGCGATTCCGTGGGTCACGCTGGTGGTGACGCCGCTGGGTTTGTTAGGGGTGGTTTGGCCCGCGCTGTGGACGGCGGCTACCGGTGCGGTCGTGCTGCTTTATGCGGCGATGGATGCGCTTGCCGCCGTGCCCTACGCTGCGTTGAGCTTGCCCTTGCCGCCGCTGGTGCCCGGAGTCTTGGCTGCCCTAGGCGCGGCGCTTTTGTTGATGCCCCTGCCCCGTGCCTTGCGGATGATGGGCTTGGTGCCGGTGTTCGCGCTGCTCCTGTGGCGCCCGTCCGTGCCGGAGCACGGCGAGTTTTCTTTGCTCGCCGCCGATGTGGGGCAGGGCAATGCGGTGCTGGTGCAGACCGCGCGGCACGCCCTGCTGTTTGATGCCGGCCCACGCTACAGCCTCGAGAGTGACGCGGGCAACCGCGTTTTGCTGCCTCTGCTCAAAGCGCTCGATGTGCAGCTCGACACAGTGGTACTCAGCCACCGCGATATTGACCATGTCGGCGGCGCACCTGCGGTGCTCATGATGCAGCCGAAGGCCGCCTTACTGAGTTCGCTGGAGCCGCAGCACACCTTGCAGCAGCTGCGCGCTTCTCAACGTTGTGAGGCGGGCATGCGTTGGCAATGGGACGGTGTGGACTTTGAGGTCTTGCACCCTGACGCAGCCGACTACGAGGCCGAACCTGCCCCCAAAGCCAACGCCCTGTCGTGTGTGCTGCGCATCAGCAACGGGCGCCAAACCGCACTGCTCGCTGGTGATATTGAGGCCGCGCAAGAGCAGCGCTTGGTGGGCAACCCTGCCATGCGGCCGCTGCTGCGGGCCGATGTGTTGCTGGTGCCCCACCACGGCAGCAAAACGTCGAGCACGCCGGAGTTTTTGCAGGCCGTGCAGCCACGCTATGCCTTGGTGCAGGCCGGCTACCGCAACCGCTACGGGCACCCCGCCGCATCGGTCGTCGCGCGCTATGAAGCCTTAGGCACCCATTTGGTGTTATCGCCCCGTTGTGGTGCGGCCCGCTGGCGCTCTGCGGAGCCCCAAAATGTGGCGTGTCTGCGGGAAGACGAGCGGCATTATTGGGCTCATGATGTGCCATAGTGGTGCATCGGCGCTGTGGCCCGAAGTTTGCATAAGAGGTATTCAGAGAGGTCTTTTACATGCAGAAATTCGACGAGATGTACACCCAGCTCCCTTATGAATTTTTCAGCAAGGGCAGCCAGATAAGAGACCACTACAAGATTTACGACGAATGGCTCGCTCGCCAGCCCGGCGACATGATGGCCAAACGCCGTGAAGAAGCGGAAATGATCTTCCGCCGCGTGGGCATTACCTTCGCCGTGTACGGCGAAAAAGACGAGGACGGCTCCGGCACCGAGCGCCTGATCCCGTTTGACCTGATTCCCCGCATCATCCCGGCCCACGAGTGGTCCAGCATGGAAAAAGGTTTGGTGCAGCGTGTCAATGCGCTTAACCGTTTCATCCACGACATCTACCACGACCAAGAGATTTTGAAAGCCGGCATCGTGCCGCGCGACCAGATTGAGGGCAACGCCCAGTTCCGCCCCGAGATGGTGGGTGTGGATGTGCCGCACCAGATTTACTCCCATATTTCCGGCATCGACATCGTGCGGGCTCCCGACGCCAAGGGCAACGGCGAGTACTACGTGCTTGAAGACAACCTGCGAGTGCCCAGCGGCGTGAGCTACATGCTGGAAGACCGCAAGATGATGATGCGGCTCTTCCCCGATCTGTTCAGCGCGCACCGCGTGGCGCCTGTGGCCCATTACCCTGATTTGCTGCTCGAGACCCTGCGCCAGAGCAGCCCGGCCACGACGGCCGAACCCACGGTGGTGGTGCTCACCCCCGGCATGTACAACAGCGCCTACTTTGAGCATGCCTTTCTGGCCCAGCAGATGGGTGTGGAGCTGGTTGAAGGGCAGGACCTCTTTGTCAAAGACAACTTTGTCTACATGCGCACCACCCGCGGCCCACGCCGTGTGGATGTGATCTACCGCCGTGTGGACGATGATTTCCTCGACCCCACCGTGTTCCGCCCCACGTCAACCTTGGGCTGCGCCGGCCTCATCAACGCCTACCGCGCGGGCAATGTGACCATCTGCAACGCCGTGGGTACCGGTATTGCGGACGACAAGTCCATCTACCCTTATGTGCCCAAGATGATCGAGTTCTATTTGGGTGAGAAACCCATCCTGAACAACGTGCCCACCTACATGTGCCGTAACAAAGACGACTTGGCGTACACCCTGGCCAACTTGAAAGACCTGGTCGTGAAAGAAGTGCATGGCGCCGGCGGCTACGGCATGCTGGTGGGGCCTGCTGCTACCAAGGCCGAGATTGAAGACTTCCGCAAGGCGGTGCTGGCCAACCCCGCCGGCTATATCGCCCAGCCCACATTGAGCTTGTCGAGCTGCCCCACCTTTGTGGAAAGTGGCATCGCACCCCGCCACATCGACCTGCGCCCCTATGTTCTGTCGGGCAAGACCGTGCAGATGGTGCCAGGCGGTTTGACCCGCGTGGCCCTGAAAGAAGGCTCGCTGGTCGTCAACAGCAGCCAGGGCGGCGGTACCAAAGATACCTGGATTCTGGAGGAAGACGTGCCTGCGGCTCCTGCCGTAACAGCCGCCACCCAGTCGCAAACACAGTCAGCTTAAGGACGAGGAAACCTTTCTATGTTGTCACGCACCGCTGACCACCTTTTCTGGATGTCCCGCTACACCGAGCGGGCCGAAAACACCGCACGCATGCTGGATGTGAACTACCAGACATCGCTGCTCCCCCAATCCCAAGCCGTGGCCCAGATGGGCTGGCAGGGCCTGCTGTCCATCAGTGAGCTGCTGCATTCCTACAAAGAAAAGTACGGCGAAATCCAGGCTCGCGAGGTCATGGACTTCATGGTCAAGGACGAGAGCAATCCGTCCTCCATCATGTCCTGCCTGAGTGCTGCCCGCGAAAACGCACGTGCGGTGCGCGGAGCGCTGACCACCGAGGTGTGGGAGACGCAAAACACCACCTGGCTCGAAGTCAAGCGCATGATCAAGAGCGGAGACTTTGAAAAAGATCCTTCCCAGTTTTTTGAGTGGGTGAAGTTCCGCTCCCACCTGTCCCGCGGAGTGACCGTGGGCACCATGCTGATGGACGAGTCTTTGCACTTCATGCGCTTGGGCACCTTCCTGGAGCGGGCCGACAACACTGCGCGTTTGGTCGACGTCAAGTTCCACGCGGTGGAGAGCGACTTTTTCGGTGCTGCGAGCGAGAAGGATCAGGAGTACGACTTCTACCACTGGAGCGCCATTTTGCGCAGCGTGTCGGCATTTGAGATCTACCGCAAGGTGTACCGCGATGTCATCAAGCCCGAGCGCGTGGCTGAATTGCTCATCCTCAAGCCAGATATGCCCCGCTCGCTGCACGCCAGCCTGAACGAAGTAGTGGGTAACCTGGCCCTCGCGGCCAGCAATCCCGACAGCGAAACCCTGCGCCGCGCCGGCAAGCTGCGCTCGGAGCTGCAATACGGCCGAATTGATGAGATTTTGGCGACCGGCCTGCACGCCTACCTAACCCAGTTCCTGGATCGGGTGAATGACCTGGGTGCGCATATCAGCCGAGAATTTCTGGTTCCAGTGACCTGAAGCAAAACTACAAACCCATAAAAAACGGCCCGTGAGGGCCGTTTTTTATGGGGTCTACTGAGCATAATGTTCAGACCAAGGAGCTCCTATGCGCGTAGCCGATATTGACCGGGAAATTGAGACCGCTAGAACCGAGGGCCCCCTCAAAGACATCGTCATTCAGCCTTGTCCGGCGCTGTTGTCGGACTTGCGGGTTGAGGTGAACCGCGAAGACCCCGAGCCAGCCACGATTGCCCGCATTGCCTCACGTGATGTAGCCATGGCGGCGGCGCTCATCAAGGTGGCGAACAGCCCCATCTACGCCCGCTCAAGGCCTGCCGCCACGGTGGCTGAAGCTGTGGCTTTGCTGGGCATTTCGCAAACCGTATCCATTCTCACTGGCTTTTTGCTGCGCGATACGATACAGGTCAAGTCGCCGCTTTTGGAGCATTTCTGGGAGACCTCGACCCGCCGCGCCTATGCCATGGGCTACATCGCCCGGCAGATGTATGGCGTGAATGCGGACATTGCGCACACTTGCGGGCTGTTTTGCAACGTGGGTATTCCGGTCATGTTGCAGGGCATCAAGGGCTACGAGGCCACCTTGTCCCATGCACTGGCGCAAGCGGAAAAAACAGTGACCGAGGTGGAGAACGAAGCCCACCGCACCGACCATGCGGTGGTGGGGGCTATCGTAGCCAAGACCTGGCGCCTCTCCCCCGATGTGGCCCACGCTGTGCGCCTGCATCACGATTTCACGGCACTCAAAGACGAGAACATTTCTTCAAAAGTGCGTACCTTGGTCGCCATGGCTGCCCTCGCCGAACACTTGGTAGCGCTCCATGAGGGAGCGCAAGAAAATCGCGAGTGGGAGCTACACGGCGCAACATGTCGGTCGCACTTGCATGTGAGCGAAGAAGAGATCGAGCATTGGCAAGACGCGCTGCACGAGCAGTTCACCGGCCCGGCTGGTTTCTAAGCCACCGAGTCTCCGCCCGGCGAGCTATGGAACCGGGGCCACGCGGGCTTCAAGCTCCAAGGCGCGCACCTTGTCGGCCGCCGCATCGGCTTCTGCCAGGGTGTCAAAGGGGCCAACTTGCACACGGGTGCGGTTGCCTTTGGGGAAGCGGATTTCTTTGCTCACCACGGGCAGCTCGGCGTCCATCAGCTTGACTAGCGCATTGCGTGCGTTGTTCGCATCGGCAAACAGCCCCACATTCACCACGAAACGGTTGGCCTCGGGTACTTCTGCAGGTGCAGCGGCAGCGGCAGCAGAGGGCGAAGTGACCTGAGTTGGCGGCCGTACCGGCGCCGACTGCCCTAGCGATGCGGCCACTTCGCGCGCAGCCAAGTCCGCGGCCGCTGAGCGCAGGGCCACCGGGGCGGGCCGCGCAGGGCTGGCCGCACTCGCTGCAGCAGCAGGTTTGGAGATGGCGGGCAATGTTGCCGACACAGCAGGTAACACGCGCGGCGCTGATGCGGGAGCTACCGGCGCACTCGCGCTTGTCGAAGCCGGCTTGCTGGCCACAGCGCTTGCAGTCACGAGGGGCGGAGCTGCGAGTGCAGCAGCGCTGACGGCAGGGGTAGGGGCCGGGGCCGGAGCAGAAGCGGGCAGGGATGCAGAGGCTGCTGTAGCGGTCGATGCTGATGCAGAAGTGGGGGCCGACGGGGCAGATGTCGCAGACGCCGCCAAGGGTACCGAGGCAGCAGCTTTGCCACTGTCCGCTGCCGTTGCATCGATGGCGCGGCCGCTGACGACATTGCGGCCTTCTGACACCACCCCTACGGCTACGGGTGTTCCAGCAGGCAGGGGCTCAAACCCGGTAAACATGGCATACGACTGGGCTGCGATGGCGGCTGCTACCAAGTTGCAGGTTGCGATGATGTTCAGCCCCTTGCGGGTGCTGGCCTCTTTGCTGAGTTGCTCACAAGCTTCGGATACCGACTGATTTTTGGTAAGGGCGGCTTGCACCCGCTGGCGCGTTGCCAAGTAATAAAGCGCATTTCCCCCGAGTCCGGGCACCACAAAGGCCAGGGCCACCAACGCGGCGAGCAGGCCCCACTGCGTACCCTCAGAAAACTGGAACACCAGCTTGCCGATACCAAACAGCAGCAAGGCCAGCGCGACGATGCTGCCGCTGTAGACCAAGGCTGCTTGCCACAGCCGACGGAACAGAAGCCAGTTCAGGGTGTTGAGCGCGGCGGCCCAGTTCCAGCTCAGGCCAGGCCGGTCGGCTGCCTCATAGCGGGTGAAGCGGGGCAGGTAGTAGCTGTTGCTAATGTCCCCGACGGCCGCGCGGTACAGCGCAGTGGTCGAGTGTTCGTCAGTGTTGTCCAGTTCGGTGGTCGGGGCAGTGGCCATGGCTTATTTTGGCACGCCTGTCTGCGCCTGCAAGGCTTGGGCCACGGCCTGTCCGAGGTCAATCACCACCATCGCGTAATAGCTGCTCCAGTTGTAGCGGGTGATGGCGTAAAAGTTTTCGGTGCCGGCCACATAGGTGGGGGCGTCTGCGCCATTTTGCAGTTCGACCAGCGCCAGAGGGCCAGGGTGGCTGAGGGCTGCGGCCGGGAGGATGACTCCTTTTTCCTGCATGGCGGCAGGGGTGAATGTGGGCAATATGTCGGGCGCCATGAGGGTGGGCATATCTAGGCGGGCCACCTCAAATTGCACGGGGTAATGGGTGGGCATTCCCGGCTTCCATTTGAATGCTTGGAAATAATTGGCCACCGAGCCTATGACGTCTGCCTGGCTGTGAAACAGGTCAACCCGGCTGTCATTGTCAAAGTCGATACCGTATTTCACCCAACTCGAGGGCATGAACTGGGGCCAGCCCATGGCCCCTGCATAGCTGCCACGCAGGGCGGTGGGGTCGGTGCCGGTGCGTTGGGTGAGGCTGAGGTAGGCTTCCAGCTCACTCAAAAAATACGCTTGCCGGTCTGTTTTGCGGGGGTGTGCGTCTGGAAAGTCCAGTGCCAGGGTGGTGAGCGCATCGATCACCCGGTAGTTGCCTAGCTGCTGGCCATAAATAGTTTCCACCCCGATGATGCCCACGATGATGCTGGCGGGCACACCGGTTTGCGCCTCGGCGCGTGCCAATGTTTCTTGGTTGGCGAGCCAGAACTTGACGCCTGCACGGATACGGATCGGCTCGACAAAGCGGCTGCGGTACAGCGCCCAGTTTTTCGGAGTGCCCACGGCCGGTGGGGTAATGGCCCTGACCACCGAGGGCAACATGCGCGCCTTGGACAGGGTGCTGCGGACCCACTCTGCATCCAGGTTGCGGCGCTGTGCAATGTCATCGGCCAGCCGCATGACGTCGGCGCGATCACCGTAGGCGGTGCCTTCGGGCAGTGCCGGCTTCACGGCATTGCGGGCAGGCTTGCTTTTTGTATGTTTTGGGTTGGAAGCGGCCATGGCGCTTGCGCATGCCGCTATCAAAACGAGAGTGAACAGAGACTTTTTGAGGAACACGTGGGAACTTGGAGGTAAGAGGTTGGGGTCAGTGTAGCGAGTGGCAGGTAGGCCCTGCGCGGCACGGCGACAATCAAATGCTATTGCTGGTCTCACCGAGGCCCTGCTACGGGTAAAACAGGGGTTTGGAGCTGCTTGACTGATGCGTTCGTTTTCTAAAGTTCAAATGGGGGTGGGCGCGGTGGCATTGGCCGCAACGGCTGCGTTGGCCGTGCCGTGGTATGCCGGCCTCACCCTGCGCGCCGAATTGCGCAGCTTGGCGGCTGCCCATGCGGAGGGCAATTTCCGGATTGCGCGGCTGGAGCACGAGGCCGGCTGGCTGCATTCGCGGGGGAGCCTAGATCTGGAGTGGCGCAGCGACTGTGCAACGGACCCCGACCAGCCCGCGGTGGTGCATGTGGAGTACACCGCTCGGCACGTGCCTGACCGCGAGAGTCTGACGCGTATGAATTGGTCGGCAGCTGTCGTCTCGGATCTCGGCCCCTCGGGTGAAGGCTTGCGCGCGGGCCGGTTGAGTGGCACCGGCAGCGCGGGTTACGACGGCGTGTTGCGCTCGGATATGCGCTTGCCGGAAATGCAATTCAAGGGAAAAGGCCACAGCCTGGTGACCGCAGCCTCCAGCGGTACCCTGGAGGTAGGTGGTTCTGCGGTGAAGCTGGGGTGGAGCATGCCGCGCATGGTCTTGCGTGGCAGCGGCGAGGTCTTGCAGGCGGAGCAGCTGGGCCTGCATTTTAATATGCAGAACCACGCAACCGGCATGGGCGCGCTTGCGCTGGATGTGGCGACCCTCAAGGGATCGAGCTTCAACGCGCGGGGCTTGCACCTCAGCACCGAGACCCGGCAGCGCGCAGACCGCATGGACATGCGTGTTACCCAATCGGTGAAAGAGCTGAAGGCTGCCGACATGGCGGTGGAAGACGTGGTGTTGCAAGCGGGTGTAACGAACTTGCATGCGCCCAGTGTCCATTCGGCCGGCGAGGTGTTGTCTGCGACCTGCGGCTTGCGCAGCTTGACGCCCGGTCAACGTGAAAAGATGCGGGATGCTGTGCAAGCCTTGCTGGTGTCTGGCGTTAGTGTCGGTATCACCAAGCTCCAAGCGCGCACGCGGGACGGCAGCCTGGACGCCGACGTAGTGCTCACGGTGGCTCCCGCCAAGGCCCGCGAACTCCAGCTTGCGGAGCAGTTGTCATCCCAAGGGAGTATTCAAATCCGGGGTGGGCTGATGCCACCGGACCAAAAAGAGTTTGCCGTGTCCTCGGGCTATGCGACGGCGCTGCCCGATGGTGTGAAAGCAGGCTTCGACTACTGTGACGGCGTACTCAAATTCAACCAAAAGACGGCGGACAGCGCGCTACTGAACTTGGGCCTTCAGCGCCTTGATGTGTGGCTGAACGCATTTTTCTCGGGCCAGAACCTGGAGCTACCGCAAGAGGAAGAGCCTGCGGTCGCCCCCTCGGAGTTGCCGATGCCGGCCCCAGCTGTCTAACCATCAAGGCGAGAGCCAGCGCATGGTGCGCAATTGCAGTCGTGCAGTGCGCAGCGCGCCCGCTACATCGGCTTTGCCATAGCGGAGCGCTTCGAGTTGCAGCAACCACTGCACGGCCAGCGGGTTAGCCCTTGGGTCAGTTTGTAGCAACAGGGCCAATGCGCGGGGTGTACACCCGGGCTCTACCGGCAAGCCAAGAGCCTTGACCTGCTCGCGTGCGGTCTCCAGCGCCTGCAACCATGGGTCCCGGCGCAGGCGACTCCACCAGTTCCAGCCCGCTCCGGTCAGACTGGCCGCCACGATCAGGCCGATCAACACGGTGCTCAAGTCTTGCCAGTCCGGGGCGCTGAAGCCGAGGTTGCGCAGCAAATCCATTTGCTTGGCCTGGCTGTAGTTGAGCACCCACTGGTTCCAGCGGTTGTTGGTGGCTTCCCACAAGGCCCGGAGGTTGAGGGTGAAGCCCGGGCTCACCGCGTTCAAGGCTTGGGCCAGCACGCCGGGCTGGGGTGCGAGGCGCTGAAAGGTCCCGGTGCGGCCGGGCGATACGGCAGAGGTGGGGTCCACCCGCACCCAGCCGCGGCCGGCCATCCAGACCTCCGCCCATGCATGGGCATCGCTTTGCCGCACGGTCCAGAAGCTGTCGACGTTGTTGACCTGCCCGCCTTGGTAGCCGGTGACGATGCGGGCCGGTACATCGAGTGCGCGCATCAGCAAAACAAAACTGGACGCAATGTGCTCGCAAAAGCCGGCCTTGCGGTCAAACCAGAACTCATCGGCCGTATGGGTGCCGTAGACCCCGGGCTCCAGCGTGTACTCATAGCCTCCGGTTCGCAGTTTGTCCATCACTGCATCAACCAAGGTCTGGGCACCTGCGGTGGCCAGACCTGGCTGGCGGCGTAGGTCGGCCGCGAGCTGCAGGGTGCGGGGATTGAAGCCGGGCGGCAGATCCAGATAGTCTTGCAGCCCTACAGCCAAACGGTTGGGGCCGTGGCGGTACTCGGGGTAGCTGGTGGCGCGGTAGCGCACCAGGTCAGCAATCGGCTGGTTGGCCTGCCATTGCAGATCGGGGCCCATGCTGGCGCTGTAGCCCCGTATTTCCGGCGCTTGGGGTGTGGCGTCCAGCACCATCAGCCAGGGCCGGTTGTTGGCAGCCAGTGTGACTTGGTAGCTGTAGGCGGGGCCCTGCACCGCCAAATCCGGTTGCAGTTGCATGCGCTGGGGGAATGCCGAGCGCAAGGGGCGCCACTCCTTGCCGTCAAAGCTGGAGAACACCGGGCCGCGGAAATACATGTCGCGCTGGGGTGGTGTGGCGCCCTCAAAGCGGATGCGCATGGCAATGCTGTCGTCCAGGGCGAGGCTGGCAATCGTGCCCACCTGCATCTGCCCCGACAGGCCGCTGCGCCCGCTCATGGCATCGCCCGGCAAGCCCCATAGCGGAGCAATCCGTGGAAACAGCATGAAGAGTGCCGCCATGATGGGCGCGCCGGCCAGCGCCATCCAGGCGGCGGTGCGCGCTGCTTGCATCAAGGGCGGCCGCCCCACGGGCATGTGGCTGTTGACCAGCGCAGTGAGCAGGCCCAAGAGTGCCACGACCATGGCTGCTGCTGTCAACAGGCTTTGTGAAAAGAAGAAGTTGCTGAGCATGGTGAAAAAGCCCAGAAAGAAGATGACGAACGCATCCCTCCGCGCACGCATTTCCAGAGTTTTCAAGGCCAGCAACACGACGATAAAGGTCACCCCGGCATCCCGCCCCAGCAGGGTGCGATAGCTCATCCAGGTGCCGGCAGTCGCCAGCGCCAGCAGCGCCAAGAGCCACCAGCGCGAAGGCAGGGGGCGGCTACCCCACGCCAGCACTCCGCGCCACAGCAGCACCGCGCCGGCCATCAGGCTGCACCAAAGCGGCAGGCGATCGATTTGCGGCAGGATGACCCAGGCAATCACCCCCAGCAAAAACAGGGTGTCGCGCGCGTCGCGGGGCAGGTTATGGAGACGTTGCAGCATGTCGGGCTCAGGCGAGTGCCAGCGCTTGCAGGCAGTTTTTCTGGTGGGCAGGGCCGCTATCCGGCTGCAGCTCGCGGCTGGCCAAGCGCAGGCCGTAGCGCAAACCGCGGCTCTCTGCTTGCAGCACCCAGGCACACAGGCGGGACAGGGCTTGCTCGCGGGCTGCGCTGGCTGCGCGGCTGCGCAAGCTTTGCTCAACGCTGGCAAGGTCCAGCCACAACTCGAGGCGCTGGGCCTGCTGGGCATCCCGGCTGACCAGGTCATCACTTTTGGCGGCTTTTTTCCAGACGATCAATTTCAGCGGGTCGCCCCGGCGGTAGGCGCGCACCCCATCGAACTCGCCGGTGGTGTGGCGCTGGGCGGTGGGGGCGCCTCCGGTGCGGGGCTCCCCTGGGGGCAGAGGGGGCGGATGGGGTTCCGGTGCTGGGTAGATCAGCACCTGGGTGGCTGGGCGCCACACGGTCCACACACGGAAGGTGCCCAGCGGAAAACGGGTTTCGGCGGTGAGTGTCGGAATGGGTTGCAAGCCCCGGGTGTTGGCGACAAAGCTGATGTGCACTTTGCTGCTGGCTTGGGGGCCGACATCGGCCCAGCTCCAGTGCCCGCTGCCCAAGGCAGCCAAGCCAATGCCATAGCGGGTGCGCTTGGAGGGGTTGTTGAGTTGAATGCCCAATGGCACGCTAGCGCCCGCAAAACATGCGTCTGGCGCTATCAAATGCATAGTGAGGCCTGTCAATGTTCCGTGGCACACATGGATGCCGATGATGGCCGCCCCCGTCAACATGAAGGTGAGCAAGTAGCCCAAATTGAGCTGGTAGTTGATGCTGGCAATCAGCAACACCAATAGTGTCAGCCCCAGCATCAGCCCCGGGCGGGTGGGCAGGATGTAGACGTTGCGTTGCGTCAGCACCGCGCTGTCCTGGCGCGGCATACGCGACTCGAACCACGCCTGAAAGCGCCGCCGCACGCGCGTGACCGGGTTCCGGGTGGGGGTCATTAGGGCAGCGGCACTGCTTGCATCATGGCGCGCACCTGCTCTTCGGCGCCCCGACCGGCATCGCCCACCGAGACCATGCGGTGGGCAACGGTTTGAGGCAGCACGGCCTGCACGTCGTCCGGCGCCACATAGTCGCGCCCGCTGAGCAGGGCCTGCGCCTTGGCTGCGCGCAGCAAGGCAATACCTGCGCGGGGTGACAGGCCTTGCAAAAACCAGCGCCCGCTGCGGGTGGCGGTGAGCAGGTCTTGCACATAGTCCAGCAGCGGGTCTGCGGTGTGCACCGCCATCACGGCTTGTTGCAGCGTGGCCAGTTCATCGCCTGCCAGCAAGCTGGGCAAATGATCGACCATGTTGCGGCGGTCTGAGCCCGCCAACAATGCGCGCTCGGCGGCCCTGTCGGGGTAGCCCAGGGAAATCCGCATCAAAAACCTATCCAGTTGTGACTCGGGCAGGGCATAGGTACCCAGCTGATCTAAGGGGTTTTGAGTGGCAATCAGAAAGAAAGGGCGGGGCAGGGCCCGGGTTTCTCCTTCGATCGTGACCTGTTTTTCTTCCATGGCCTCGAGCAAGGCGCTTTGGGTTTTGGGGCTGGCACGGTTGATTTCGTCAGCCAACAGCACTTGGGCAAACAAGGGGCCTGGGTGGAAAACAAAGGCCTCCTTGGCGCGCTCGTAGACCGATACGCCGCTCAGGTCACTGGGCATCAAGTCCGAGGTGAATTGCACCCGGGAGAACTGCAGGCCGAAGGTGCGTGACAGTGCATGCGCGAGGGTGGTTTTGCCGACGCCGGGCACATCATCAATCAGCAGGTGGCCACCGGCCAACAGGCAGGCTACGCAGTCACGGATCTGGTCGGGTTTGCCCACGATCACCGTGTTAAGCTGAGAGAGCAGGGATCTGAGTTTGTCTTGGATGTCCATGACAGGACGTTACCCGAAAACACAAAGAGACGAGAACGCTGGTGAAGAAGACCGGATACTTTACCCACCCAGATTGCCATTTGCATGAGATGGGTGCAGGGCACCCGGAATGCCCCGAAAGGCTGAGTGCCATCCATGAGCAGTTGCTGCAATCCGGACTGGTCCATGCCTTGGACTCGCGGGAGGCTCCGCAAGCTCAGCTCAGCGATCTGGCCTTGGCACACACCCCGCGGTACATCGCCCAGCTTCAGGCTTTGGCCGACGGCTTGCGCGGCAAGCCAGCAGGCACCGGTGCGACGCATGCCTGGCTAGACCCCGACACATCCCTCAATGCGCACACGTGGAATGCCGCGCTGCGGGCGGTCGGGGCCGCGTTGGCAGCTACGGATGCCGTGATGGCAGGCGATATGAGCAACGCTTTTTGCGCAGTGCGCCCGCCCGGACACCATGCTAGCAAAAACGAAGGCATGGGCTTTTGTTTCTTCAATAGCGTGGCAGTGGCGGCCCGACATGCGCTGGAGCGGCATGGTTTGCGCAGGGTGGCGATTGTGGATTTCGATGTGCACCACGGAAACGGCACCGAGGACATCATCGACGGGGACCAACGCATCCTCATGCTGGGCTTTTACCAGCACCCTTTTTACCCCGAGGGCGGTGCACGCTCTAGCGCCAGTAACTTGCTCAATGTACCGGTGCCCGCCCACACCCGCGGTGGTGCCGTGCGGGAGCTTGTGAGCCAGCATTGGTTGCCCCGGTTGCATGCTTACCGGCCGGAGGTGGTATTCATTAGCGCCGGGTTTGATGCGCACCGCGACGATGAACTCGGGCAGTTGGGCTTGTTGGAGGACGACTACCACTGGTTGACTGCCCAGGTTCGCGCGGTCGCAGACGAGCATGCGCAGGGCCGCATCGTGTCGTGCCTGGAGGGCGGGTATGACTTGGGCGCATTGGCCCGCAGCGTCGAGGCCCATCTGCGGGCACTTTCGGACGCGTAACGATTCTTTTGTATCCTCCATGGCCCTGCCTGATGAGGGCAACGGTATTTTTTTGGACGGACGACTTTATGAAACAGACCCCAGTGCCCCAGCCCATTGATGATTTCGCAGGTTGGCTGCAGGCATTCACACAGCCCACGGTGATCTTAGAGCTTGCGGCCTTGGGCCTCAGTGTCGCTCTCGCTTGGGGCTTGGTGGCTGCATTGCGCCGGGCCTTGGGGGACGACAGCGGCAAATCGATCTGGTTTGGTAAAAAGATCGTGGACGGGGTGTTTTTTCCATTCGCCCTGCTAGTGTTGGGTTACGCCATGTTGGAGCTGCTCAGCCACTTTGTGAACATTGCGGTGTTCCGTCTGGTAATTCCCGTGCTGATGTCTTTGGTGGTGATCCGGGTGGGAGTCAAAGTGTTGCAGGCGACTTTTGCCGAGGCGCGCTGGATCAAGCCCTTGGAGCAGACCATCTCCTGGGTGGCCTGGCTGGCCATGGTGTTGTGGGTCAGCGGTTTGTTGCCTGTTATCCTCAACGAGCTGGACCAAATCACCTGGAAAGTCGGTGGCACGGTGCTATCCGTGCGCAACATCCTGGAAGGGATGGTGACGGCAGGCGGCGTGTTGATCATCACGCTGTGGATTTCTGCGGGTATTGAGTCCCGCTTGCTGCGCTCGGCGACCGGCGGGGAGTTGTCGCTGCGCAAAGCTGCCAGCAATGCGGTGCGTGCCTTGCTGATGTTCGTCGGCCTGATGATGGCCTTGTCGGCAGTGGGCATTGATTTGACAGCTTTATCGGTGCTCGGCGGTGCAGTGGGTGTGGGTATAGGTTTGGGTTTGCAAAAGCTGGCAGCCAACTATGTGTCGGGTTTTGTGATCCTCACCGAGCGCAGCATGCGCATAGGCGATGTGGTCCGGGTCGATGGCTTTGAGGGCCTGATCACGCAAATCAATGCCCGCTACACCGTGGTGCGGAGCATGTCCGGGCGAGAGTCGATTGTTCCCAACGAGATGCTGATTACCCAGCGGGTCGAAAACCTGTCGCTAGCAGATCCGCGGGTGAATCAAATTCTGACTGTATCCGTGGGCTATGACAGTGACGTTAATCAGGTGATGCAGCTCCTGACAAATGCTGCGCAGGCACAGCCCCGGGTACTGCATGAGCCCGGCCCAGCGGCGCAGTTGGCGAACTTCGGGGCGGACGGGCTCGAGTTCACGCTCACCTATTGGATTAACGACATCGAGAATGGGCAGGGCAATCTCCGGTCGGAGATCAACTTGGCCATCCTCAAAGCGCTGCGCGATAACGGGATCGATATTCCGTACCCCCAACGGGTGGTCCATAGCCGCTAGGCGGCCATTTCTGATACACCCCCCTAAAAGAGGGGGCATCGAGCGCGTGCACCTCAGTTTGGCCCCGCTATAATTTCAAAAAAGCACGATCGTTCTATTTTGTGATAACCTGTCTGCAATCCTTGAGAAAATTCTTGGGGAGCTTGGTACGGCATAGAATCAGATGATTGACGTGCACGTCAACTAAAACGACCAAATTTCTAACTATCTGGAGTCGCAGCAATGAAAGTCCTGGTACCCGTCAAACGTGTGGTGGACTACAACGTGAAGGTTCGCGTCAAGTCGGACAACACGGGTGTAGACATCGCCAACGTCAAGATGAGCATGAACCCCTTTGACGAGATCGCCGTGGAAGAAGCCGTGCGCCTCAAGGAAAAGGGCGTGGTCACTGAAGTGATCGCCGTGTCCTGCGGCGTGGCCCAGTGCCAGGAAACCCTGCGTACCGCCATGGCCATTGGTGCCGACCGCGGCATCTTGGTGGAAACTTCTGAGGAGCTGCAACCCTTGGCTGTGGCCAAGTTGCTCAAGGCGCTGGTCGACAAAGAGCAGCCTGGCCTCGTGATCCTCGGCAAGCAAGCCATTGACGACGATTGCAACCAGACCGGCCAGATGCTGGCAGCCCTGGCTGATTTGCCTCAAGCGACGTTCGCTTCCAAGGTGGAAGTGGTGGACGGCAAGGCCCACGTGACCCGTGAAGTAGATGGCGGCCTGGAAACCCTGGCAGTCACCCTCCCGGCCATCATCACCACCGACTTGCGCCTGAACGAGCCCCGCTACGTCACCTTGCCCAACATCATGAAGGCCAAGAAGAAGCAGCTCGATACCTTCAAGCCTGAGGATCTGGGCGTGAATGTGGCTCCCCGCATCAAGACTCTGAGCGTGGCTGAACCTGCCAAGCGCAGCGCCGGTATCAAAGTGCCCGATGTGGCGACCCTGGTGGACAAACTGAAGAATGTTGCAAAGGTAATCTGATCATGACCGCTCTTGTTATCGCCGAACACGACAACGCATCCATCAAGGGTGCCACCCTGAACACCGTGACTGCTGCCGCCCAAGCGGGTGGCGATGTACACGTATTGGTTGCCGGCAGCAATGCGGGTGCCGCTGCTGCTGCCGCTGCGCAAATCGCCGGTGTGTCCAAAGTGATCCATGCCGACAGCGCTGCTTTCGAGCATGGCTTGGCCGAGAACGTGGCAGCCCAAGTTTTGGCTATCGCCGGTGCCTATAGCCACATCGTTTTCCCGGCCACTGCCTCCGGCAAGAACATCGCCCCCCGTGTGGCGGCCAAGCTGGATGTCGGCCAGGTATCGGACATTACCAAAGTGGTGAGCGCCGACACCTTCGAGCGACCCATTTATGCCGGCAACGCCATCGCTACCGTGCAAGCCACTGACTCTGTGAAAGTGTTGACCGTGCGCACCACCGGTTTCGACCCCGCAGCTGCCACTGGCGGCAGTGCAGCCGTTGAGACCGTGACAGCTGCAGCCACCAGCGCTGCCGTGACTTTCGTGGGTTCTGAGATCGCTAAAAACGACCGCCCTGAGCTGACAGCCGCCAAGATCATCGTCTCCGGCGGACGCGCTTTGGGTTCGTCTGAGAAGTTCTCCGAAGTCATGACCCCGCTGGCTGACAAGCTCGGCGCTGCATTGGGTGCATCCCGTGCTGCGGTGGACGCGGGTTACGCGCCCAACGACTGGCAAGTGGGCCAGACTGGCAAGATCGTGGCACCCCAGCTTTATGTCGCTTGCGGCATCAGCGGCGCCATCCAGCACTTGGCCGGCATGAAGGATTCCAAGGTCATTGTGGCCATCAACAAGGACCCTGAAGCCCCCATTTTCAGCGTGGCAGATTTCGGCTTGGAGGCCGACCTCTTCGCCGCTGTGCCGGAACTGATCGCGGCACTCTGATGCCGGTCTGAAAAAGGGGCATCGCTTGCGGTGCCCTTTTTTTTGGTCCTGCCTGTTACCTACCCTGTCTGTAACCCCCACAATAATTGGAGACTCACCATGAGTTACGTCGCCCCCCTCAAGGACATGCTGTTCAATATCCAGCACCTGGCCAACATCGAACAGATTGCGCAACTGCCCGGCTTTGAAGATGCCGGCCTTGACACCGCCCAAGCCGTGCTGGAAGAGTCCGCCAAGTTCACCGAAGGCGTGCTGGCCCCCTTGAACTGGGAAGGCGACAAAAACCCCTCCAGCCTGAAAGACGGCGTGGTCACCTCCACCCCCGGCTTCAAAGAAGCGTTCAAGCAGTTCACCGATGGTGGCTGGCAAGGTCTGCAGCACCCCACCGATTTCGGCGGCCAAGGTTTGCCCAAGACGATTGGCGCGGCCTGCGGCGAAATGGTCAATAGTGCGAACATGAGCTTCGCCCTATGTCCCTTGTTGTCGGACGGTGCCATCGAGGCTCTGCTGACCGCCGGCTCTGACGAGCTTAAGGCCACCTACCTCGAAAACCTGGTGAGCGGCAAATGGACCGGCACCATGAACCTTACCGAGCCGCAGGCAGGCTCCGACCTCGCCTTGGTGCGCAGCCGCGCTGAGCCCCAGGCGGACGGCACCTACAAGGTGTTCGGTACCAAGATTTACATCACCTGGGGTGAGCACGATATGGCCGAGAACATCGTCCATCTGGTGTTGGCCCGCGTGAGCGGCGCGCCCGAAGGCGTGAAGGGCATCAGCCTGTTTGTGGTGCCCAAATTCATGGTGAATAAAGACGGTTCTTTGGGTGCCCGCAACGATGTGCACTGTGTGTCCATCGAGCACAAGATGGGTATCAAGGCCAGCCCGACAGCGGTGCTGCAGTACGGTGACAAGGGCGGCGCCATTGGCTACCTCGTAGGCCAGGAAAACCGCGGTCTCGAGTACATGTTCATCATGATGAACGCTGCCCGTTACGGCGTGGGTGTGCAGGGCATTGCGATTGCCGAGCGCGCGTACCAAAAGGCGGTGCAATTCTCCAAAGACCGCGTGCAAAGCCGCCCGGTAGATGGCTCTACACCCGGCAGCGCACCCATCATTCACCACCCCGATGTCCGCCGCATGTTGATGACCATGCGCGCTTACACCGAAGGCTGCCGAGCGTTGGCCAGCGTGGCTGCCAGCGCTTACGACGCAGCACACCACCACACCGACATGGAGGCACGCAAGCAAAACCAAGCCTTCTATGAGTTCATGGTGCCGCTGGTCAAGGGCTACAGCACCGAAATGAGTCTGGAGGTCACTTCGCTGGGTGTGCAGGTGCACGGCGGCATGGGTTTCATCGAAGAAACCGGCGCAGCCCAGTACTACCGCGATGCCAAGATCCTCACCATTTACGAGGGTACTACTGCCATCCAGGCTAATGACCTCGTGGGACGCAAAACCGCCCGTGATGGTGGCCAGATTGCCAAGGGCATTGCCGGCCAAGTGGAAGCGACCGAAGCAGACTTACTGGCCAGTGGCTCCGCCCATGCGGTGGCGGTGGCCAAGCGCCTGAAGGCAGCGCGTTTGGCGTTCATCGACGTAGTCGAATTCGTGGCCGGCAACACCAAAGCCAGCCCCAATGCCGTGTTCGCTGGCAGCGTGCCGTACCTCATGCTCGCAGGTAACTTGATGGCCGGGTGGCAATTGGCCCGCTCGCTGCTGGTCGCCGAAAAGGCGATTGCTGCTGGTGACGATGTGGCGTTTATGCAGGCCAAGATCACTACCGCACGCTTTTATGCCGACCATTTGCTGAGCAAGGCCGGTGGTCTGCGCGACAGCATTGTCGAAGGTGCCGATAGCGTCACCGCTCTGCCGCTCGACGCATTCTGATAGGCAGGCTGGCAAGCCCAGTGAATTTAATGCTATGAATTTGGTAGCTGCTCGCGCACATGCAGCGGGCGCTACTGGTCGATTTGTTTTATAAAAAGTACCCGAGGAGACCCCATGTCCCAACTGCCTGCACCGCTGGATAAGCTGCCATTTCCTGTGATCGGCTCGCCGCTGTTCATCATCAGCAACCCGAAGCTGGTGATTGCCCAATGCATTGCGGGTGTGGTGGGTTCTATGCCGGCGCTCAATGCTCGCCCGGCCGAGTTGCTGGAGGACTGGCTGAAAGAAATCACCGAGGCTTTGGCGGCCCACAATGCAGCGCACCCCGATAAGCCTGCCGCCCCCTTCGCGATCAACCAGATCGTGCACAAGAGCAACGACCGCTTGGAGCACGACATGGCCCTGTGCGTGAAGTACAAGGTGCCGATCATCATCACCTCGCTGGGCGCGCGCGAAGACATCAATGCCGCAGCCCACTCTTACGGTGGCGTGGTGTTGCACGACATCATCAACAACAAGCATGCGCACAAAGCCATTGAAAAAGGTGCGGACGGCCTGATCGCTGTGGCTGCTGGTGCCGGTGGCCATGCAGGTGTGAAGAGCCCGTTTGCCCTGGTGCAAGAAATCCGGCAATGGTTTGATGGCCCATTGGCCTTGTCCGGCTCCATTGCCACCGGTGCTTCAGTGCTAGCGGCGCAAGCCATGGGGGCAGACTTTGCCTACATCGGCTCGGCCTTTATTGCGACCGAAGAAGCCCGCGCCGCTCAGGAATACAAACAGGCCATCGTGGACAACAACTCGGACGAGATTGTTTACAGCAACCTCTTCACCGGTGTGCACGGCAACTACTTGGCGCCCAGCATCCGTGCGGCCGGCCTGGACCCGGCTAACCTGCCGGAGAGCGACCCGAGCAAGATGAACTTTGGCGGCGCGTCTGCCAAAGCGTGGAAAGACATCTGGGGCTGCGGACAGGGCATCGGTGCCGTCGACAAGATTCAGCCCGCCGGCGAGTTTGTGGCCCAGCTCAAGCGGGAATACGCCGCTGCCAAAGCCGAACTACTGGCGCGCAACTACGCCTGATTTTTAAGGCATTTAGCCCACTAGCGCCCGCGCTCTATGCGCGAGGCGCTATTTTTTTGATAGTGCGAATGTCGGGGCTGGCTACGCCCCGCGATGCTCAGGCTTGCAGGCGCAGCTCGGGCTCGTTGTCGGCCATGAGCCGGTTCAAGGCGCGCTCCACGATGGGCGCCTGATCCAGCATTTGCAGCTCCTGGCGTCGCAGCATGGCAGCAACTTCGCGCTCGGAAAGCACAAAAGCGTCAAAGCCCTCGCGGTTGGTGAATAAAAAACGGGTGCGCATCGGGCTGACCCAGCTCAGGCGGCAGCGGAAAGGCGGTGACTCCGGCGACACCTTTTCGAACCAGACACCGCGGGTCAGCAACTGCGCACTGGCATCAAAGTCATCCATCTGCTCGGCATCTTGCTCGGCCAGTTTGCCGGCCCTACGCTCGTCCAGTGCCTGCATCGCCTCATCGGCGGCATGTGCCTCGAGGGCAGCACCTTGGGTGTCGAGCGGGGGCGCGGCCTTCATCCGTATCGCCAGCATGTGGGTGGCAATCAGCCGGCGGGTGAAGTTCGCCCTGTCTTCGCCGTCCCAGCCAATGCAGTCGAGTTCGGCATTGAGTGTGCGAACCAGCTCGGGAAGCACGCCGACCAATTCTTGCCGCTCTTCTGGCCTTGTCTTGGGCTGTGTGCTCCAGATGAGCTGGTCCATGGTGGCCAGTGTGCGACTCCAGTGGCCCGGATGAGTGTCTTCGGTCATCCATGCCAACGCAATCACCTGCCGCCATTGGGTGGTGAGGAAGGGTTTGAGAAACGGCGCCAGCGGAAGGTGCTCGGGCAACGCGCTGATGCGCGCGTGCACAGCCTCGTCGGCCTGTGCCAGCCCGGCCGCCAACTGCTCCTCGTCGTTTTCTCGTGAGGCAAATGGCTCGATGTGTTGGTCAGCCTGCTGCTCGGACTCAAACAGGAATTCAGTGAAGTTGGCCAGGAGCGCCGCAAACAGCGTGAGGTCGTCATTGAACTCGTGCAACACCCGCTGGACGGTGGATTCGATCCGTTGGTACAGGGGGTCTTGTTCGCCTTTGTCTGGCGTCCATGCGACTGAGGCGGATGCCAGAGTGTCCACCAGTTTGCGGGCAGGATGCTCCGCACTCAAGAAGAAATCGCGGTCCACCATGGCTGCGCGCAAAACAGGAATTTGCAATCGCCCGATGACCACCTTCAGTTCGGCCGGGATCGCGCCATCGGTGAACACGTAGTCGAACACTTCGGCCAGTGCATTGACCGTGCCGCGGTCCAGGTCTTGGGCCTGTTGGAATGCCGGCTGATCCCCCAATCTGCGCAATACGTTGTGCGGGGACTCGGCAGTGTCGATGGTGTCGTCAGACTCCAAGAACTGGTAGCGGGAGCCGCGTCCGGTGTCGGCTTGCATCGCACTCAGGTACTGCAGCAAGGCAGGATCCGCGGGGATGGACAGGCTGTTGTGCGCTCCCGGAGTACCGCCGGAGTCGGCATCCGAAAGTTCAAAGCCACCAGCCTGCTCGACAGAGGGGCGTCCGACACCCAAGCGACGCAAGAAGTGACGGGCCTGTTGCACCCACTCCTGGCGCGCAGGCCCCCACTGGGACCACACAGAGCGGTCTGCCTCGGGTGCTGCCGGTGGGGTGTCACGTTGGGTGAAGCTACTGCTTTCGGTGGTTGCGCCGAGTGGTGCGCCGGCGCTGCGCGGACCCAGGTCGGCTGCACTGGTCAGCGGCGCAAACTGCGACGATCCATTGGGGGATTTCCGGATGCGATGCACCGTGGTGGCATGCACCCCCGCCTGCGATAGCGTGGCAATCAGCTCGGTGTATAGCGGGCCCAAATCCACAAAGTGCGTAGGCTCCAGCGCATCCACCAGGTGCTCCGTGACCTGGGGGTCAAGCTCGCCTTTTTCCCAACCCAGCATGAAACCTTTGAGCAACACGAGCGGGCGGAAGGGGTTCTGCGACAACGACGCGGAATCTTCCCCCATCAAGGCGGCCAGTTGGGTCGATAAGGTGGTCAGTAATGGCTCGAAATGCAGATTAAACCGCTGAGCTACCCGGTCCAGCAGCAGGATGCGGTGCACCTCATCCACGTCGATCAGGCTGAACGACATCCCTTCGAGGGTGTCTGCTGCTGGCTTTAGCGGGGCGGAAAGCTGGGTTATGGCTGGCCACACGGCAGCCACTTCTTCCTGCAATGCCAACTGCAGTTGGTGTCGGTAAGACTTCAAGAACCGCTCTGGCTGCCGGTCTAGCAAGACCGAGGCGGCCCGCAAGTTCTGCCCTTGTATCACCGGTAGCTTTCCATCTGCGAGGTCCAGCAGATGGCCGCGCAGGTGCTTCAGGTTGGCGGTATCGCGTTCCTCGAAAAACCCCAAGGTCCTTCCCACCATGGCACGCACCAGGCGCTGAGCCCTGGCCCGTGATTCAGGCGTGCTGTTGCCGGCAGTTAATGACTGAAAAGCGCTCATGAGCCAACGTTGGCACGGGGCTGGCAGTTTTGCCCGCATGCACATTTATAGGGTTGTAACCAGAGCGGAATGATCGCACGGACGTGCGTCTTGTTGCAGGGGGTCAAGGGCACTTTGCCCCTCTGAGTGCGTGGGATCAGCGGGTTTCTGGTAGGAAGTTGTAACCCCGTGCCATCAACCGAAAAACACTCAGGTAGCTGGGTAAAAAACCGCAGTGTCCCCCGGCTGCCAGGGCGGAAAAACGGCCATGCAAACCTTGAAGAAATCCGACGCCTCAAACGAGGCCAGCCAGTGCACTAGGGCCTGCCAGTCTTGTGCCGCGAACCAGGTGGGGTCGGTGTGGGCAAATTGTCGGACAAACGGTGCAATCGCCGCATCAGCCCAACTCCAGGCTGGCCCCTGCAAGAAGGGTGGCGCTTGCAAGCGGTGGTCAAGCGCTCTCAAAAAAGCAGCTCCCTCTGCTCGGCTGGCTTGCCCGTCGGCCAGGTGGTACCGGTTGGGGTATTTGTAGCGATCGAGATGCGGTTTGAACTCCACATCACACCGGTGAACCAGCGCCTTCGCCCCTGCTTCCGCGTTGCCTGAAGTGGGCAGCCAGCCCATGGGGTCGTGCTGTTGCAGCGCCCATTGCATGATGTCCAGGCTTTGTTCGATCACTCGGCCATCCGGCAGCACCAAAACCGGAACAGTCCCTTTGGGCGATGCCTCCAACAGGGCTACCGGCTTGCTGCGCAACACAACTTCCCGCAATTGCACCCGTATTCCACTAGCCCCAATCGCCATACGGGCGCGCATGGCATAGGGGCACCGTCGGAAGGAGTACAGAATAGGCAGGCTCATGGCGCAAAAAGGTAGCGTTGTTCAGGGGTGTTCGGGCTTGGGCAGGGTCGCGCCTATGTGCACCTGTTGGCGCTGTTTGGCCAACTCCCATTGGCGCTGGCGCTCACGAGCGCTGGCTTTTTGGGTATCACTGGTGTGCGCATGGCAACGCGGGCAGCTCACGCCCGCTTCAAAGAGTGGCGACTCGGTGGCACCTGCCTCCAATGGGTGGCGGCAGGCACGACACAGCCCGTGATTCCCCGGCTTGAGGCCATGGCCCACGGAGACACGCTCATCAAAGACAAAGCATTCGCCTTGCCACAGGCTTTGTTCAGGGGGGACCGTTTCAAGGTACTTGAGAATGCCGCCTTCGAGGTGGTAGACCTCATCAAAGCCTTGTTCGCGCATATAAGCGGTCGACTTTTCGCAGCGGATGCCGCCGGTGCAGAACATGGCGACTTTGGGCTTTTTTCCTGATCCTGCCAACACAGGGGCTTGCGCGACCCATGCGGGCAATTCGGCAAAACTTTTGATGCGCGGGTCAATGGCACCGGCAAAAGTGCCGATTTCCACCTCGTAGTCGTTGCGGGTATCGACAACCACGACATCAGGGTCGGAAATCAGGGCGTTCCAGTCCTGCGGTTTGACGTAGGTTCCCGCCATTTTGGTGGGGCTGATGCCCGGCACTTGCATTGTCACGATCTCTTTTTTCAGGCGGACCTTCATGCGATAGAAGGGCGCTTTTTCCGAGAAAGATTCTTTGTGCTGCAAGTCCGCCAGCAAAGGGTCCGCACGCAAATAGGCCAGTACCGCATGCACATCATCGGGCAAGCCGGCAATCGTGCTGTTGATGCCCTCTTCGGCCAGCAAGATCATGCCTTTGACCCCGCGGCTTTCGCAAAATGCCAGCAGAGGGGCCTTGCGCTCGGCGTAGTCGGGCAGTTCAACAAACTTGTAAAAAGCAGCGGTCAGATATTGAGGATTCGACATCCCCCGATTGTGCCTGCCCAGCCACGCTTGTCGGCGGTTTGGGAGGCTACGGCGGAGCGGGCATGGCACCAACACGCGTAAAAAAGCCGCCGGATCGCGGGGCGATCGTGGCGGCTTGGTCGGGCTGGTGGCAGCCCCTTAGGGCATGGCTGATCAGCTAAAGAAGCTCTTCAGGCGATCTGTCCAGCGGTCGCCGGTTGGCGAGTGCTTGCTGCCGCCTTTTTTAAACGACTCATCCAGCTCCTTGAGCAGCTTACGCTGGTGCTCTGTGAGCTTGACCGGTGTCTCCACCGTGATGTGGCAATACAGGTCGCCGGGGTAGCTGGAGCGCACGCCCTTGATGCCCTTGCCGCGCAAGCGGAACTGCTTGCCGGTCTGGGTACCTTCAGGAATGTCGATCGCCGCTTTGCCAGCCAGCGTCGGCACATCAATCTCGCCACCCAGTGCCGCTGTGATGAAGCTGATAGGTACCGAGCAATGGATGTCATCGCCATCTCGCTCAAAGATGTCGTGCTTCTTGAGGCGGATTTCGATGTACAGGTCGCCGGGTGGGCCGCCATTGGAGCCGGGCTCGCCATTGCCGGCGCTGCGGATGCGCATGCCGCCGTCGATACCCGCCGGGATTTTGACTTCCAGGGTTTTCTGGCGCTTGATCTTGCCTTGACCGCTGCAGGCATTGCAGGGGTCTGGGATGACCTTGCCATTGCCGCGGCAGGTGGGGCAGGTCTGCTGGACGCTGAAGAAGCCCTGGCGCATCTGCACCGTGCCCGCTCCATTACAGGTGCCGCAGGTTTTGACTTGGGTGCCGGGTTTGGCGCCGCTGCCTTTGCAGGTGTCGCAGTTGTCCCAGCTGGGGATGCGGATCTGCGCGTCTTTGCCGCGTGCCGCTTCTTCCAGGGTGACTTCCATGGCGTAGCTCAAATCGCTGCCACGGTAGACCTGACGTCCGCCGCGTGCACCGCCGCGCTGCTGGCCGAACATGTCGCCGAAGATGTCGCCGAAAGCTTCGGCAAAGCCGCCATAGCCCTCGCCACCGCCGCCACCCCGGTTGGGGTCCACGCCAGCGTGACCGTACTGGTCATAGGCCGCACGCTTCTGGGCATCGGAAAGCATCTCGTAGGCTTCTTTGCCTTCCTTGAACTTTTCTTCTGCCGCTTTGGCGGCATCACCCTGATTGCGGTCAGGGTGGTGCTTCATCGCCAATTTGCGATAGGCCTTTTTGATCTCTTCTTCCGTAGCGGTCTTGCTGACGCCCAGAACTTCGTAATAGTCGCGTTTGGCCATGTGTCTCTTTTGCCTGTAAACAACAGAAAAGCCGCGTTGAACCCCAAGTGGCGTTCAACGCGGCATCTTTGTGCTGCGCTAGTGTGCCAGCTTAGCCTTTTTTGACTTCTTTGACTTCAGCGTCCACGATGTTGTCATCGTCCGCTGGCCTGGAGCCCTGTGCGCTTTGCTCTGCACCAGCAGGCTGCTCACCGCCTTCAGCGGCTTGCTTGGCTTGCATGTCAGCGTACATCTTCTCGCCCAGCTTCTGGCTGGCGGCCATCAGGGCTTCGCTCTTGGCCTTGATCGCGTCTTTATCGTCAGACTTCAGGCTGTCTTCCACGTCCTTGATGGCCGCTTCGATCTTTTCCTTTTCGCCAGCGTCCAGCTTATCGCCGTACTCGGTCAGGCTCTTCTTGACGCTGTGGGCGTTGGCTTCGGCTTCGTTACGGGCCTGCACCAATTCCAGCTTCTTCTTGTCGTCAGCGGCATTCAGCTCAGCGTCTTTCACCATTTGCTGGATTTCGTCTTCCGACAAGCCGGAGTTGGCCTTGATGGTGATCTTGTTTTCTTTGCCAGTGCCTTTGTCCTTGGCGCCCACATGCAAGATGCCGTTGGCGTCAATGTCAAACGACACTTCGATCTGGGGTGTGCCGCGCGCTGCGGGTGGAATGCCTTCGAGGTTGAATTCACCCAGCATCTTGTTCACGGCTGCGATTTCGCGCTCACCCTGGAACACCTTGATGGTCACGGCAGGCTGGTTGTCTTCTGCGGTAGAGAAGGTCTGCGCGAACTTGGTAGGGATGGTGGTGTTCTTGGTGATCATCTTGGTCATGACTCCGCCCAGGGTTTCAATACCCAGGGACAGGGGAGTCACGTCCAACAACAACACGTCCTTGCGGTCGCCCGACAACACCTGGCCTTGAATCGCGGCGCCCACGGCCACGGCTTCGTCAGGGTTCACGTCCTTGCGTGGCTCTTTGCCGAACAATTCTTTGACCTTCTCTTGCACCTTGGGCATGCGGGTCATACCGCCAACCAGAATCACGTCGTGGATGTCGGAGGCCGACACGCCGGCATCTTTCAGGGCGGTACGGATAGGGGCAATGGTGCGCTCGATCAACTCATCCACCAGCGACTCCAGCTTGGCGCGGGTCAGCTTGATGTTTAAGTGCTTAGGGCCGGACGCATCTGCCGTGATGTAAGGCAGGTTGATGTCGGTTTGCGAGCTGCTGGACAGTTCGATCTTGGCCTTTTCAGCAGCTTCCTTCAAGCGTTGCAGGGCCAGAACGTCCTTGGACAGGTCGACGCCTTGCTCTTTCTTGAACTCGGTGATGATGAAGTCGATCACGCGTTGGTCAAAGTCTTCACCGCCCAGGAAAGTGTCGCCGTTGGTGGACAACACTTCGAATTGCTTTTCGCCATCGACGTCAGCGATTTCGATGATGGACACGTCAAAGGTGCCACCACCCAAGTCGTAAACAGCGATCTTGCGGTCGCCCTTTTCGTTCTTGTCCATACCGAATGCCAAGGCAGCCGCGGTAGGTTCGTTGATGATGCGCTTGACATCCAGACCGGCAATGCGGCCAGCGTCTTTGGTGGCTTGGCGCTGAGCATCGTTGAAGTAGGCGGGCACGGTGATCACGGCCTCGGTCACTTCTTCGCCGAGGTAGTCTTCGGCGGTCTTCTTCATCTTGCGCAGAATGTCGGCGCTGACCTGCTGCGGCGCCATGCGGTTGCCACGCACTTCCACCCATGCGTCGCCGTTGTCGGCAGCGGCAATGGTGTAGGGCATCAGGTCGATGTCTTTCTGGACTTCTTTTTCAGTGAACTTGCGGCCGATCAGGCGCTTCACTGCGTAAAGCGTGTTCTTGGGGTTGGTCACCGATTGGCGCTTGGCGGATGCGCCCACCAACACTTCGCCGTCTTCCTGGTACGCAATGATGGACGGGGTGGTGCGTGCGCCTTCCGCGTTTTCGATCACTTTTGGGGTGTTGCCTTCCATCACAGCGACGCAGCTGTTGGTGGTTCCCAAGTCAATGCCGATGATTCTTCCCATGGTGTACTCCTAAAACTCTAAAATTCTGATGTGGATGAGGTGTGGGCTACTCAAAACGTTTCAAGTGCCTACATGCTCAAAAAATACGATGTGTGCCAGCGGCTGGTGCTGTTCTGTTGCGCTTACTTCGGTGCAGATACGGTGACCAGAGCAGGGCGCAGCACGCGATCAGCAATGGAGTAGCCCTTTTGCAGCACATTGACCACGGTGTTGGCTTCCTGCTCGGAAGGCACCACGCTGATGGCTTGGTGATGATGCGGATCGAATTTGGTGCCGGCAGCCGGTGCGATGGCGATTACCTTGTTGCGCTCCAGTGCAGCTGTCAATTGGCGCAGGGTGGCTTGGGCGCCTTCGCGGATTTGTTCGGGGGTGGCGTCTTTGATCACCAGACCGGCCTCCAGGCTGTCTGCCACGGGCAGCATGCTCTCGGCAAAGCTTTCCACCGCAAACTTGCGGGCCTTAGAGACTTCGTCTTCAGCGCGGCGGCGGGCGTTTTCGGCTTCGGCTTTGGCGCGCAAGAATTGGTCAGCCAATTCACTGCTTTTGGCTTTCAGCGTGGCAAGCTCTGCTTGGGCTTGGGCCAAGGCGTCTCCATCGTTCGCAGCGGCCGCTGCGAGAATTTCTTCGGGGCTTTGTGCCGCGTCAGCGGCCGGGTTGGGGCTGGATGGGCTTGGGGTATCAGACATGCTGTTCAATCCGGTTGAATGCGATTACGCCCTACATGGCGACGCATAACCTTGTTTCAAGAGGGAGTTTCCGGATGCCGTGCGGTCATCCGGAAGGTGTATCACGGAGAGGCTGCGGAATTAGCCGCGCACACCCAGCAATTCCACGTCGAACTTCAGGGTCGCATTGGGGGGGATCACGCCACCCGCACCGCGGGAGCCGTAGCCCAGTGCTGCAGGGATGATCAGGGTGCGGGCACCGCCGACCTTCATGCCGGCCACGCCTTCATCCCAACCGCGGATCACCATGCCGGCGCCCAAATGGAACACAAACGGATCGTTGCGGTCTTTGCTGGAGTCGAACTTGGCGCCTTGCACGCCATCGTTGTAGAGCCAGCCTGTGTAATGGACGGTGACGCTTTGGCCTTTTTTGGCTTCGTCGCCGGTGCCTTCAATCGTGTCTTCAAACTGGAGTCCGCTGGCGGTAGTAGGCATATTCAAATCCTTTTGCTATAAAAACAGGAGCAGGTCGCGCAAACGCACTGGGTGTTGGCGGCCGGAAAAACCATAAATTATGCCCGACCCAAAAAAAAGACAGGCCAAGGCCTGTCTACAGGGTTCAAGCCGTTAAACGGCCGACAGCGGTTTACTTCGCCTTTTTTGCCTGAGCGGTAGACCACTTCACGGCAAACGCCTGCAAGTCGCCCAAGCGCTTGAGCAAATCTGCACCTGCGGATGTCACTACATAGCCGTCGGTACCGTGGGTCAGGAGGCCGGCTTCGCGCAATTCTTTGATCCGGGTATTCAGGGTGTTGGGGGTGATGCCGCCGACGCTGTCTTGCAGCAAACGGAAGGTTTGTGCGTGGCCATCGCGAAGGGCCCACAAAACGCGTATCGCATAACGGGATTCCAAGAGTTCCAACAATTGGCCCACTGCGACCGTTTCTTTTGCACTCATTACCTTGCCCTTTTTATGTATCTTGATGGTGGGCCGGCCATGCGGCCGGATTCCTAAAACGAGCAGAAACTATAGCGCAGTTTTCTGCTTGCTACAAGTTTCATAGCTGTTGGCGCAGGTAAACAGGGCGCCGTACTTACAAACGTATACCTATGTGTCCGGCTTGCCACTACGTGCCCACGATGCTAAGGTGCGGTGATTCATGATCCGGAGGTTTTTTCACATGGCTTTCAACTTTGAGCTGGTCCATAACTACTACGAGCGCCTGGTTTTTGAGGAGGTCGTCCGCCGGGCTGCCGAGTTTCCGGCTTTCAACAACGATATGTTGGGCGATGTGGCGTGCGTTGCGCTGAACCGCTTGCCGGCGCGCTATGTCCGCCACGACGTGGATTTGATGTTTTATTTAACGGAACAAGAGCGCCAGGCGATCGACCTGTCTCTTGAAGAAGCCTTGCTGTTTGCGTTCCGTTTCGTGGGCGAACGTAGCGCCAAGGCAGGCGGCTAAAAGCCGCCCCCGTTCGGACGCCTGCAACCTTCAGAAGGTCGCTTTGATCTTTTGCAGCAGTTCCGGACTGATGGAGGGCATGGTTCCAAACCATGCCTCAAACGCCGGGCGGGCTTGATGCAGCAGCATGCCGAGCCCATTGACGGTGGGGTTCCCCCGCGCCGCCGCCGCGGTCAGCAAGGGCGTTTCCATCGGGACATACACAATATCCGACACCAGTGCTGTGACGGGGAGTGCGTCCAGTTGCAGGTCCAGTGCAAGCTGGCCGTGCATGCCTTGGTTGGTGGTGTTGACCAGTAGCGTACAGCCTTCCAGGCAGGCGTGCCTTTCTGACCAGGCGACTGCCTTGACCTTGTCACCGAATTCACCGGCCATCTCGGTGGCTTTGCCATCGCTGCGGTTGGTGAGCCGGATTTGCGGGACGCCTGCATCCAGCAGGCCCACCACAACGGCACGCGCCGCACCGCCGGCCCCAACCACACAAACCGGCCCGCTGGCAGGTTGCCACGCGCTATCCGCCTCGTAAAGACTTTGGATAAAGCCGAAGGCATCGGTGTTACGACCGCTCAACGAGCCATCGGCATTCACCACAATCGTATTCACTGCGCCGATACGCTGGCCCAGTGCATCCACATGGTCCACGATGGACATCGCATCGACTTTGTGCGGAATGGTCAGGTTGCAGCCGGCAATTCCGAGAACGGGCAGGGCGCGCAGCGCTTGCTCCAGGCGGGCGGGCTGCACAGGTAGCAGGACATACGCGCCGCGCAGGCCATGTTCGGCAATCCAATGGTTATGGATGACCGGGGAGCGCGAGTGCGCGACGGGCCAACCCATCACGCCAGCGAGTTGGTAGGAGAGGTCGTGAGCCATACGAATGACAAAGCGATGTTCTTGATCGGTTGTTGGGAAATAATGCTATCAAAAAAATAGCGCCCCGCGCACATTGCATGTGGGCTGGGGCGCTAAATGGCTTGAAGTGAAGCCGGCGGGCTTTACAGTGTGTCTGTGAAGCTGCGCAGCTTGTCCGAGCGGCTGGGGTGCTTGAGCTTGCGCAGGGCTTTGGCTTCGATCTGGCGGATGCGTTCGCGGGTCACGTCGAACTGCTTGCCCACTTCTTCCAGGGTGTGGTCGGATGTCATTTCGATACCGAAACGCATACGCAGCACCTTGGCTTCGCGCGGGGTGAGGCTGTCGAGAATGTCCTTGACCACATCGCGCAGACCGGCCTGCATCGCTGCTTCCATAGGGGCGGTGTTGGCGCCGTCTTCGATGAAGTCGCCCAAGTGGCTGTCGTCGTCGTCGCCGATCGGTGTTTCCATGGAGATCGGCTCTTTGGCGATCTTCATGATCTTGCGGATCTTGTCTTCCGGGATCTCCATCTTCTCAGCCAAGACAGACGCATCCGGCTCAAAACCAAACTCTTGCAAGTGTTGGCGGCTGATCCGGTTCATCTTGTTGATGGTTTCGATCATGTGCACCGGGATACGGATGGTGCGGGCCTGGTCCGCGATCGAGCGGGTAATCGCCTGACGGATCCACCAAGTGGCGTAGGTCGAGAACTTGTAGCCGCGGCGGTATTCAAACTTGTCCACCGCTTTCATCAAACCGATGTTGCCTTCCTGGATCAGGTCCAGGAACTGCAGGCCGCGGTTGGTGTACTTCTTGGCGATCGAAATCACCAAGCGCAAGTTGGCCTCGATCATTTCTTTCTTGGCGGCGCGGGAGGCGTACTCGCCGGCATTCATGCGCTTGTTGATGTCTTTGAGTTGCTCCAAAGGCACCACTACCTGCGCCTGCAGGTCGATCAGCTTTTGCTGCAAATCCTGCACCGGCGGAATGTTGCGGCCCATGACAGCGGCCCAGCTCTTGCCGGAGGCGGCTTGCTTTTCAATCCACTTCAGGTTCAGCAGGTTGGAGACCGCCTTGTTGCCGGCCTTGTCGCGACCGCTGAATTCCGCGATGAACTGTTCTTGCGGGTAGCCGCACTTGTCCACGATGATGCGGCGCAGTTCGCGTTCCTTCTTGCGCACGTCATCCACCTGGGCGCGCACCATGTCGCAGAGCTTTTCGATCGCCTTGGCGGTGAAGCGGATGGTCATCAGCTCGTCGCTGAGGGCCTTTTGCGCTTTCACATACGCAGGAGTGCCGTAGCCTTCCTTGTCGTAGACCTTGTGCACCTTCTCGAACAGCTCGCGCATTTTGTCGAAGCGCTCGAGAGCTTGCTTTTTCAGCTCTTCCAGCTTCTTGGTCAGCGCCTTGGAGCCGCCCTTGCCGTCGTCATCATCGGCTTCGTCGAATTCGTCGAAGTCTTCTTCGGCCACATAGTCGTCGGCCTCGTTGGGGTTGGAAAAGCCGTCCACGATGGTGGTGATGACGACTTTGCCCTCGCGGATATCTTCACCGAGGCGCAGGATTTCGGCGATGGTGGCGGGCGATGCGGAGATCGCCTCCATCATGTCCATCAAGCCGCCTTCGATGCGCTTGGCAATTTCAATTTCGCCTTCGCGGGTCAGCAACTCGACCGTGCCCATTTCACGCATGTACATGCGGACCGGGTCGGTGGTGCGGCCGAATTCCGAGTCCACGGTGGACAAAGCAGCTTCGGCTTCTTCTTCCGCTTCTTCCACAGTGGCCGCGGTGGACACGTTGTTGTTCAGCAGCAGGGTTTCTGCGTCAGGGGTTTGTTCGTACACCGCCACGCCCATGTCGTTCAACATGGAGATCACGACTTCCAGAGTTTCCGCGTCGACCAGCTTGTCGGGCAAGTGGTCGGAGATTTCGCCGTGGGTCAGGTAGCCGCGGGTCTTGCCCAGCGTGATCAGGGCCTTCAGGCGCGCGCGGCGCTTGGCCATGTCTTCTTCGGACAGCACAGTTTCGTCCAGGCCGAACTCTTTCATCAAGGCGCGTTCTTTCGCCTTGCTGATCTTCATGCGCAGGGGCTTGACCTTTTCGCCGGTGGCCGTCGTGGTTGCCGCGGCTTCGGGCTCGCCGACCAAGTCCGCTTCAATATCCGACATATCCATGTCATCGCCGCTGGATTCGGCAGCTGCAGCCTTGGGCTTGCGACCGCGCTTGGCGCCGGTGGTGGCTTTGGCGGGAGCAGCAGATTCGTCAGCTGCGGCCTTGGCGGGGCGACCCGCTTTCTTTTTCGCAGGAGCTTCAGCAGCGGCCAAAAGCGCGTCAGCGGCTTCTTTTAACAGGGTGGCTTTGGATTTGGGTGCGGACACGGAGGGTGCTTTCTTTTCGGTTTTGGCAACGGCCTTGCTGGCAGGCTGAACAGGCTTGGCGGATTTTGAAGCGGGCATGCAGAAACCTCGGGACAACAAAAAACTAACAAACGATAGAACAGGTGCCGGCTACGCTGCGCTCAAAACGCGATGTAGTGGCTAGGCAGGGAATCAGATTCCCCATTGGCAAGATGGGAGGGCGATCATTTGGAATGCAGTCCTTGCGGTAAGGTGGCCTGTTGTGATGAACTATTCACGGTGGCCTGACCCGGAGGTGCTGCTGTCGCTCTTGCCGAACTGATCGGATATTATAGTTGCTATTGACAAGCCCATGACTTGCCGGGCGAACTTAGCCTGAAAACAGCAGAGGGGTGCAGGCCCGTGTGCCACCGTGGCCCGGGTTCAGGCATCAGGCGTCTATTGAGCTGGCTGCCAGCAATTTGCCCAGTTCTTTTTTACGGTCCATCAGCACCCGCAGTTCGGCCAAGTTAGCAGAGTCGGTCGCCAGCACGCGCATCCGTGCGTCGATACGGTCTAGCAGCATCCGGTTGAGCAAGTCGCGCAACTCGGGGCCGGATTCGCGCAGGGGCTCACTCGCCAGCACCGGGCCAGCGGTGAGCCGCTGCACCAAGTCTTCTGCCGGGTGACCCACAATTTCTTCTTTCAAGGTGCCGCGCGAGACCGGGCCATGCTCATGCAACTGGCTCTCGAGCCAGGTAAACAGCTCGCCGTGGGGGGCAGGCAGTTCGCACAAAAGGCCGTGGTCTTCGCTGGAGAGAATGTCCCAGAGCTCACTGTGGTTGAGCAAAATGCGGGCGGCAAGGTCCGGACGGCTATCGAGTTTGGCCAGCGGGCCGCTGGGGCGAGCCTCACGGTTGCCGAACTTGCCGCCTTTGCCTGGCCATTTACCTTCCCACTTGCCGTCGCCTTTGCCGCGCGGCGTCCAGCCCTCTTTCTTCCATTCGGTCTTCTTTTTCCACTCCTCTTGCGGCACCCACGGTTCCGAGAATCCGGCAGGCTCGTCGTCATCGAAATAGGGAATGTCGCCCATGCCATCGCCAAAGCTCGGCGCAGAGGCCGGCGCCGCTTCGCGCTTACGGCGCGGTGCTTCAGCTGCAGGTTTGGTGCCGGCGCCTGACCACAGACTGCCGAGCTCGGCGGAGGGGAGTTGCACCAGCTGGGCGATTTCGCTCAGCAGTTGCAGCTTGAGGGCACCGTCGGGCAACTGGCTCCATAAGGGCTTGGCTTGGCTGGACATGCGGGCCCGCCCCTCGGCGGAGCTGAGGTCGCAGCCGTCTTGCGCCGCTTCGATCAAAAAACGGCTGAGTGGCGTGGCCTTGCTGACATAGTCGGCAAAGGCGTCTTTGCCGTAGGAGCGGATAAAGCTGTCGGGGTCGTGCTCAGCGGGCAGAAACAAAAACTTGATGCTGCGCACATCGGTGGCAAAGGGCAGGGCGCCGTCCAGCGCCTTGCGGGCCGCGCGGCGGCCGGCGGCATCGCCGTCAAAGCTGAAGACCACCGCATCGGTAAAGCGGAACAGCTTTTGCACATGCTCGTTGGTGCTGGCCGTGCCCAGCGTGGCCACCGCGTTGGGGAAGCCCAGCTGGGCCAGCGCCACCACGTCCATATAGCCCTCGGTCACCAGCGCATAGCCATGCTCACGCAGGGAGCTGCGGGCTTCAAACAGGCCGTAGAGCTCACGCCCCTTGCTGAATACCGGGGTTTCCGGCGAGTTGAGGTACTTGGGCTTTTCATCGCCCAGCACCCGACCACCAAAGCCGATGCACTCGCCCTTGATGTTGCGAATCGGGAACATCACCCGGTCGCGGAACCGGTCGTAGCGCTTTTCTTCGCCCCCGTTTTCGGCCTCGTGCAGGATCACCAAGCCGCTCTCGACGAGCAAGGGGTCATCGTACTGCGGGAAGATGCTGGCCAGGCTGCGCCAGCCCTCGGGGGCATAGCCCAGGCCGAATTGCTTGGCAATTTCGCCCGACAGACCGCGGCCTTTGAAATACTGAATGGCGCGTTGCGACTCCTTGAGTCCGCGTTTGTAAGCCTCGCCGGCTTTTTCAAGCACGCTGGTGAGGGTGTTTTGCTTCTCGCGCTGCGCTTGGGCGCGGGCTTTGTCCTGGGGGCTACCTTCTTCCTCGGGGATGACCATGCCATATTGGCCGGCGAGGTCTTTGACGGCCTCGATGAATGTCATGCCAGCGTGGTCCATCAAGAAGCTGATGGCGTTACCGTTTTTGCCGCAGCCAAAGCAGTGGTAGAACTGTTTGGCGGGGCTCACCGAGAACGAGGGCGACTTTTCCCCGTGAAACGGGCACAAGCCCATGAAGTTGGCCCCGCCCTTTTTGAGCTGCACATAGCGGCCCACGATCTCCACCACATCGGTGCGCGCGATGAGTTCCTGGATGAAGCTTTGGGGGATGGCCATGGGGCAATTGTAGGCAGCCTGCGCCGATCGCTGGAGCAGCCCAGCTGTGCTAGCGCAAAGTATTTGCTATCAAATAAGGAGCTGCTTGCGCAGGTTCTAAGAGGGCTGGAGGCCGATTTGATGCCTTAATAAAAATTCAATCACCCAGCACCACACCTTCTCGCCGTGGATCCGCACCCCCAAAGAAACCCGTGGGGGTGCGCGCGATGGCTTGCAGGCCGCTGGCCATCGGAACCTCCACGACGGTGTGGCCCCTGCTTTTCAGTGCCTGCACCACCGCTGGGCTGAAGCGCCCCGCCTCCAACAGGGTAGGGCCATTCAGGGAGCCGAAGTTGGGCAGGTCGATCGCTTGTTGCGCATTCAGGCCCCAGTGCAACATGCCATAGAGGGTTTTTGCGGTGAAGTGAATGATGAGCGCGCCGCCCGGGCTGCCGCCACTGATGAGCAGCTGGCCGGTAGCCTTGTCAAAGACTAGCGTGGGCGACATGCTGGAGCGCGGTCGCTTGCCCGGCTCTACGCGGTTGGCCACCGGCCTGCCGTCGCCCCCCGTGGGGCTGAAGCTGAAATCGGTGAGCTGGTTATTGAGCAAAAAGCCGCCAGCGAGACCGGCTCCCCGGTTCACCATCTGGCGTGAGCCCCAGGCATCTTCAATCGTGGTGGTCATGGCAACCGCATTGCCATAGGGATCGACCACCGAGATGTGCGAGGTGCCGTACTCCAATTGGTCAGGCATGGGCGCGTAGCTCAGTGGCGTGCCGCCGGGCTGGCCCGGCAAGGCAAACTGAAGGCTCTGCCCGCTGGGGCTGCTGTCGATCTGCGCGGCACGGCTGCGCAGGTAGTCCGGTGCCAGCAAGCTGTACCAGTTGCCCGCGGGTGCCCGCACAAAAGCCGGATCACCGAGGTACTGGCCCCGGTCTGCAAACGCCAAGCGCGATGCCTCGGTGTACAGGTGCAACCAGTCGGCACCGGGTTGGCCTTGCACCAGGGGCAGGCTGCGGGCGGGGGTGTGGTCCAGCATGCGCAGAATTTGACCAATGGCAATCGCCCCTGAGCTTGGCGGCGGCATGCCGCAAATGCGCACCGGGCGGGGTGCCGTGTCGTAGTCAAAGCACAGCGGTTCGCGCACCAGCGGGCGGTAGGTCGCCAGGTCGCGGGTGCTCAGGCTGCCCGGGTTGGTGGGGTGGCCTTGCACTTTGCGGGCGATGGCTTCACCGACCTCCCCCCGCAGCAGGGCAGAGGGGCCGCGGGTGGCTATGCCTTGCAACACCGCTGCGAGTTCTGGGTTGCGCAGCACATGGCCGACTGGCCAAGGCTTGCCTGCTGCGTCATAAAAGTAGGCAGCGGCTACCGGGTCTTTTTTCAGGTGCGGATCTGCCGCCAGCAGTGCGGCCATGCGCGGGCTGATAGCAAAACCCTGGTTGGCCAGGTTGATAGCGGGTTGAAACAACTGAGCCCACGGCAGTTTGCCGTGCAGGGCATGTGCCTGCGCCAACATGGCGACCGCGCCCGGCACACCCACCGAGCGGCCGCCCACTACCGCATCGGCAAACTTCATGGCTTGGCCTGATGCATTCAGAAATAGGGCCGGCCTAGCAGCTGCGGGCGCGGTTTCGCGGCCGTCAAACGCCTGGGTGGTGGTGCCATTGAAGTGCAGCAGAAAAGCACCCCCGCCAATGCCGCTGCTTTGCGGCTCAACCAGGCTCAGCACCATTTGCACTGCAATCGCCGCATCGACGGCGCTACCGCCCGCTGCCAACACCTGGCGTCCGGCATCGGTGGCTAGCGGGTTGGCCGCAGCTACCGCATAGCGGCGGGTCGCCCAGCCGGGTTTGGCGGTGCTGCCGCTTGCGGCTTCGGGCTGGGGTGGTAGCGCGGACGGTGCCGTTGGCGGCGGCGACACGGCACACGCCGACAGCAGCGCTGCACAAAGCGCCGTCACGGCAAGGCTGAAAGTGCGGTGGGGGTGGTGTGTCATGGCGGGTGTGGCGAGTGGCTATTTAGTTTTAGGGACCCGGCCCAGCAGGTAGAACTCGGGGTTGGGCAGCATGCCGGTCACATTCGCCATGCGGTTAGAAAGGCCGAAGAAAGCGGTAATGCCGGCAATATCCCAGATGTCTTCGTCGTCAAAACCGTGGGCGTGCAGGGTGGCAAAGTCGGCGTCTTCCACGGTATGGCTTTGCAGGCAGACCTGCATCGCAAAGTCGAGCATGGCGCGTTGGCGCGGGGTGATGTCGGCCTTGCGGTAATTGATGGCTACCTGGTCTGCCACCAGCGGCTTTTTCTCGTAAATCCGCAAAATCGCGCCGTGTGCCACCACGCAGTACAGGCATTGGTTGGCGGCACTGGTGGCGGTGATGATCATCTCGCGCTCGCCCTTGGTCAGGCTAGAGCCCTCGCGCAGCATGAGTGCGTCGTGGTAGGCGAAAAAGGCACGCCATTCGGCAGGGCGGCGGGCGAAGGCCAGAAACACATTCGGCACAAAGCCGGACTTTTCCTGAACCTCGAGTATCTTGGCCTTCAGGTCGTCGGGCAGGGTGTTGAGGTCGGGCAAGGGGTAGCGGGGGCTGGGTTGCATAGGGTCTCCGTCGGGTCGGGGTGGAATGTTCTGAGTTTTATAAAAACTATCGATGCAATTCAGCTAATTGAATTTACATAAGTGCGATCAGTTTTTAGTATTCATCCTACTGCGAACTGTCTCGCAAGCACCCTTCAGGAGAACTGCATCATGAAAGAAATGAAAACCACCTTGGGCATTGTGATCAACGGCATGGGGCTGGTTGCTTTGCTATCGCAACTCGGCCAGTGGCACGCGGGCTAACATCCGGCTTTTATCCTCGGGAGCTCCTGATGACTGAGCCGATTCCCACAGCTTCTTGTTTGGCCGACACAGATGCCGACACCGATGCTTACACCCAAGGCCTTGCCACCCGCAGGCAGGTGATGGGGGACGCCTTTGTGGATGCGGCCTTAGCCAACACCACGCCCTTCACCGCACCGATGCAAGACCACATCAGCCGTGCTGCCTGGGGCGACGTGTGGCAGCGTCCGGGTTTGGATCTCAAGACCCGCAGTCTGATTACGGTGGCCATGCTGACCGCGCTGGGCAAACAAAATGAGCTCAAGGGCCATGTATGTGGGGCTCTGAATAATGGTGCTACCGCACAGGAAATCCAAGAGGTATTGCTCCACGCCGCCATCTATTGCGGCGTCCCGACCGCTGTGGAGGCTTTCCGTAGCGCCAACGAGGTCGTGAGCAGCGCCAGTTAGATGTAAAAAGAGCCACCAGCCCACACTAAATGCGGGCTGATAGCTCTTGTTTTAGGAGCGGGCCGGTGGAGGGCTTAGTTCCAGCCCTCCAGTACTACCTTGCCCCGGGCAGCACCAGATTCAATAAAGGCGTGCGCGCGCTGCAGGTTGGCCGCATTGATGGCGCCATAGTGCTCTGCCAAGGTGGTGCGCAACAGGCCGGCATCAACCAGCTGGGCCACCTCATTGAGCAGGTGGTGTTGGGCAATCATGTCGGGGGTTGCGAACAAGGGTCGGGTGAACATCAGCTCCCAATGCACCGAGGCTGCTTTGCGCTTGAAGGGCATGATGTCCAGCGCGGGCAGGTCGTCGATCAAGCCGAATTGACCCTGGGGGGCCAATATCTCCACGATCTGGGCGAGGTGTTGTGCGGTGTGGGTCAGGCCCAGGACGATGTCTACCTGCGGCAAACCAAGGGCCGCCAACTGGGGAGCCATGGGCTGGCTGTGGTCAATCACATGGTGGGCGCCCAAGGTGCGAACCCACTCTTGGGTCTCGGGGCGCGAGGCGGTGCCGATGATGGTGAGGCTGGTCAAGCGGCGTGTCAGTTGCACCAAAACAGAACCGACACCACCGGCTGCGCCGATGACCAACACACTTTTACCGACCGGTTTTTTACCGGGCTGAACCCCAATACGGTCAAACAGCAGCTCCCATGCCGTGATGCTGGTCAGGGGTAACGCCGCAGCCTGTGCAAAGTCGAGGCTGGTGGGCATATGGCCCACGATGCGCTCATCCACCAAGTGCAGGGTGCTGTTGGTACCTGCGCGCTGAATGGCGCCTGCGTAGTACACCCGGTCGCCGGGTTGGAACAGAGTCACATCGGGGCCGACCGCTCGCACGATACCGCTGGCATCGAAGCCCAGCACCTTATAGGTCTCGCCCTCTGCAGGGGAAGCGCTTTTGCGCAACTTGGTGTCGACCGGGTTGACCGACACGGCCTGCACGTCTACCAACAGGTCATGACCCAGTGCCACCGGGTCTGGCAGGGTGATGTCTTGTAGGCCGGTGGAGGCAGAAAGAGGGTGGGGCTGGATGTATCCAATAGCTTTCATGGCGGGCTCTCAAAGAAATAACTGCAAGGCCTGCATCTTCTTTCTATTACCTACAAAGAAAAATAGGCCTTGTTTTGAATTAAGCTTCAAATAAAATTTGAAAATGAAAGCGCTTCAAGCCCTCGATATCTTTGTGAGAACGGTGGAAACCGGCAGTCTCTCGGCCACAGCCCGGGCCCTGGACATGACCCCGGCGGCAGCCAGTGCCGCCCTTAAGCGGCTGGAGACCGAGCTGCAGGTGCCGCTCCTGGTGCGCTCGACCCGCAGCCTGCGGCTGACCCCGGAGGGCGCGGCTTTTCTGGAACACGCGCGGCTGGCCCTCAGCACCCTGAGCGAAGGGGTGCGTGCACTCGGCACCGGCCGCCACGAGGTGCAAGGCGTGTTGCGCCTGGCGGCCTCGTCCGACATGGGGCGCAACCTGCTGTTGCCGTGGCTGGATGACTTTCAGTCGCTGCACCCGCAGCTGCGCTACCGGCTCACCCTGTCAGACCGCATGGCCAATATGTTCAGCGAACCGGTGGACGCCGCTTTCCGCTACGGCAAGCCGCAGGACTCGAATCTGGTGGCCCTGCCAGTGGCGCCCCACAACCGGCGGGTGCTGGTGGCTTCCCCCGCATATTTGGCGCAGCACCCCACGCCCCTTGCGCCCCACGACCTGGCCGGGCATGACTGCCTGTGTTTCATGTTGGGGGAGGATGTGAATGACCGCTGGACCTTTCGCCGGGCCGGTGAGGCCCTGACGGTGCGGGTGCAAGGCGGGCATGTCGGTAACGATGGGGATGTGGTGCGCCGTTGGGCGGTGGCCGGCCGGGGCGTAGCCTACAAAGCCTGGCTGGATGTAGCCCACGACGTGACCGAGGGCCGTTTGGTGATGCTGTGCACCGACTGGGACACCGAGCCGGTGCCGGTTTACATGGTCCTGCCCGACCGGCGCCAGCTCACCCCGGGTTTGCGATTGTTAAGGGAATTTGTAGCAACCGCTTGCGCTGCGATGCCGCCATTGCCGGCAGTTGTAGGCACCGCCGCGAGGGCCTGAGGTTCACACACCAAGGGCCTTGATGGACTACGCTCGCTTGCAGGTCTTTTGTTGCGAATCGGGCCGTTTGCCCACGATCTATTTGTGCGGATTGCTATGTTTTTTGTAGCGATTTGGCCAAGCCCCAGGCGCTGGCGTGCGCCGACATCAGCAACTGGGTCCAGTCGCTTTGATCAGATTGCCAGAAGCCCAGGGTGCGCTCGAAGGCATGGGGCATGGAGCTCAGCAAGCCCGCTACCCGCTGCGGGCTGCGGCGCGCCATGGCCAGAGCGGTCAAGCTCCCGGCGCAGGGCTCTGTGTTGGGCGCACGCTGCACCATTGCGCTTGCCAGCGTGCCTAGGCTACCGATCAACAGAGCCACATCGCAGCCTAAAGCCACCCATGCGTCGCGCTGGGTATCCCAAGGTGCATCAGGGATAGACAATTTGAGGTGCCGGGCCAGCGCCGCTTGCACCGCAGGGCCGTGCACGGGCCGGGCGCTCAAGGTGCCGCCCAGTTGCACTGCCAGCGCAGCGGCTGAGCTGGCATCCAGGCGTTGGAGTGCGCGGCGCAAGGGCGCTAGGGTGACGGCCAGTTCAGGCTGTTGCGCCAGCGCCGCCATGCAAGTTTCCACATAGCCACGGGTGACTGCCAACACCTGCTGAGTGATCAGCGCCATGGTGGTGTCGATCAGGTCTTGTTTGGTGCACCCGTAGTGCACAAACGCAACCGCCGCCGGGTTGAAGAGCCCGACCGTATCGCGCAGGCTCTTGATCAAAGGAACCGCCAAACTGCCGCAGCTGGCGCTGTCGCGCACGATGCGGGCGGCGTCAAACAGCTCGACCTTGCAGGTGTCCACGATGGATACCGCCGCGTCCGCAGGTATCACGCCGTGCTCCGCCTGGGCTTGGGCGAGTGCGGCTTCCACCCGCAACATGGCGGCGACAAAACGCTGAGCCCCGAAGGACTCCAGCACCTCGGGCGCATACAAAAAATCGTCCAGCACACTGCTCATGCGAGGGCCTGTCTCTAGCGTGGGTGACTGTGCATAGCCTGGCGTAGCCGCATCTGGTTAGGCAGCGGCACCGAGCGGCGCAGCACATCTTCGCCCAGCCACAGGGCTGCTCGGCGTGCGCGGGCGGCCACCGTTTCCAGTGGCATTTGCTGGTAGTCGTCGTTGAACACCTCAAAGCTGTAGTCGCCGCGGTATCCCAGCTGGTGCAGTTTGAGCACCAGCTCGGCGAGTGCCTCACTGTGCACGCCTTCGCCGGGAAACACGCGGAAGGTGCGTGCCGTGGTGATGCGCTCCTCGACCGTTTTGATTTCGTTCCACATGAAGTCCGCCAGCTGCACCAGAAAGATCTTGCTGGGGTCCAGGATCTCCAGCTCGTCCAGTGGGGTCTTGGTGGCAAACAGGTGGAAGGAGTCAAAGCCCAAGCCTAGGTTGGGCATGTCGGCCTGGGTAATGAGGTCCCACGCCTGGGGGAACTCGTTCACGTTGCGGCCCCAGGACAGGGCTTCGAACGCGATTTTGATGTTCATCGGAATCGCCAGCATGGCCAGCTTGCGCAGGTCCTGCACCAGCTTGTCCGTGTCACCGGTGGCGTGGGTGGAGGTGCTGGAGCAGGCCAGCATGACGCGGCAGTCCAAAGCCGCGCACATTTCCATCATGCTTTTGGCAATGTCGACCTTGTAATCGTGCAGGTGGCCTGACAAACCTTCAAAGTCACGCAGCACCTGAAAACCGGTCACGCGCAAGCCACTGTCTTTGACCTCTTGCACCGCTGCGCGCCAGCCATCGGGGTGGCCGACCAGATCGCGGGCCAGCAGCATTACTTGGGTAAAGCCGGCCGCCTTCATGGCCTCCAGCTTGGCCTTCAGGGGCCCGGCCAGCGTGATGGTGTCCATCCCGAAGTCGTCAAATTTGCCGTCGAATTGGCTCATGGTATTCAGCCCCGGACGTGGTGAACCAGCTCAAACATGGCGTTGCCCATGGTGGGGCGGGTGAGTGCGCCCTTGCTGTCCTGCGCCGGGTCTTTGCTGGGCACAAAGTCCACTCCGCGCTGGCGCAAGGCCGCCACGGTGGCCTGCACATCCGGCGTGCCCAGGCCTACACGCTGGAAGCATTCGTCGTCTTCTACATCCAACACACCTGGCTCGGGTTCGATGAGCTGCAGGTAAAAGGTCTTGCACGGGCTTTGCAGAATGCGCCCCTTGGGCAGGATGCCGAAGCGCGTCTCGGGCTCCAGGGCGGTGAAGCCGAAGAGGGCGCTGTAGAACTCGGTCCAGTCGTCGCTGCGGTCATTGCCGATGTACTGCACCACGCCGAAGAAGTGCAGGCCGGTGATGGCCGGCGGGTTCTTGTCGACAGCGGGCACAGGCGTGAAGTCCACGTCGTAAATCGAGAACTCGCGGTGGCGGTCCACAAAGTAAGTGCGGCTGTTGCCCACGCCATGCACGGCAGGAATGTGCAACTCCATCACCTCGACCTGTACTGGCACCGCCCACGCACCGCGGGCGAGAGCGCGCTTGTAGGCGGCAGATGCGTCTTGCACGCGCAAGGCAATGGCCGCAATCACCGGTTTTTCGGTCAGCGTAGCACCGCGACCGTGGGCGTTCACGATGACGTTGATGTCGCCCTGGCGGTAGAGCAGCACTTCGCGCGAGCGGTGGCGGGCAATCGGGCGAAAGCCCATGGCCTCCAGCACCTGGCCCAGCGCCTGCGGTTTGGAGGTGGCGTACTCAATGAACTCAATGCCTTCCAGACCCAAGGGGTTGGGGCCTTCGTCAATCTGTTCGCGGTCTGCGCCGCTGGGGCGTAGGGTATTGGCCATGGATTCTCCGGGTCGTCAAACAGTAAAAATGAGGGTCACGCGGTGGCGGCTGTCGCAGCTGCGGTGGCTGCGCTGGTGTGTGCACCGCCCAAAAACAGGCGCTCAATATTCGGGTCGGCCAAGAGCTCGGACGCGGGCTTTTGCAGCACCAGGCGGCCGGATTCGAGGGCAATGGCCTCGTCGGAGATTTTGAGCGCGCTCTTCACGTTCTGCTCCACCATGAGCACCGTGGCGCCCTGATCGGCGAGCTTGCGCAAGAGCTTGAATACGTCTGCCACGACGATGGGCGACAGGCCTATAGAGGGCTCGTCAATCAATATCACCTTGGGCCGCAAAAGCAGGGCGCGGCCGATCTCCAGCTGCTTTTGCTCCCCGCCTGAGAGTGCGGAGGCCGGTGAATGCAGGCGCTGGCTCACACGGGGAAAGAACTCCAGTACTTCCGGGATGCGCTCATGCGTGGTCTTCATGCCCAGGGTGATGCCGCCCAGCTCCAGGTTCTCAAACACACTGAGCTGCCCGAACAGGTTGCGCCCCTGCGGCACAAAGGCAATGCCTTGTGCAAGCAGTTGTTTTTGGGTTGCGCCTGCCACGCTCACGCCGTCGAGCAATATCTCGCCCTGGCGGGGTTTGAGCAGGCCGAACAGGGTTTTCAGCACGGTGGATTTGCCCGCGCCGTTGGGCCCGAGCAGCAGGGTGATGGTGCCGCGCTTGGCCTTGAACGACAGGTTGTTCAGGATCATGAAATCCTTGTAGCCGGCCACCACGTCTTTGAATTCAATGCAGGTGTCTGCGCTCATGTTTCAGCTCCCCAGGTAGGCGTCCAGCACCTGCTTGTTATTGCGGATCTCTTCCGGAGTACCGATGGCCAGCACCTGACCTTCCACCATCACCATGATGCGGTGGCACAGATCCATCACAAAGTCCATGTTGTGCTCAATCACCACAAAGGAACTCTTTTTGCCGAACCTCGGGTTCTGGTTGAGTTCTTTGAGCAGGGTGCTGATGCCACCCACCAGGCTGGGGTTCACGCCTGCGCAAGGTTCGTCCAGTAGCACCAGATCGGGTTCGCTCATGAAGGCCATGGCAATGTCCACCAGCTTCTGCTGGCCGTAGGAGAGCTCGCCCGCCTTTTTGTCGGCCACATGGCGGATGCGGAACTGGTCGATCAGTGTATCGGCCTTGGCGCCCAATCCGGAGTCGGACGGGGCAAACATGCGGCTCAGCATGGAGCCTTGGTGCTCCTGTGCGGCCACGATCAGGTTGTCGCGCACGGTCATCTTGCCGAAGACCTGCAGGGTCTGAAAGGTGCGGCCCACACCACGCCGGTTGAGCTCCAGCGGACCTGCTTGGGTCACGTCCTCGCCGTTGAGTTCGATCTTGCCCTCGTCAGGCGTGATCTGGCCCAGCATGCTGTTGAACAAGGTGGTCTTGCCTGAACCGTTCGGGCCGATGACGCCGAAGATCTCACCGGGCATAACTTCGAAGGACACACCTCCGACGGCCTGAATGGCGCCGTAGGCCTTTTTGATATTGGTAACTTTGAGAACGGGTTGTTGTGTAGCGGGCTGGCTCATCATCGGGCTCCCTGTTGTTGGGCGGCAGCAACGCGAGCAGCGCTGGCTTCACGGGCCTGGCGTTTGGCCTTGATGCGGTCGGGAATGCTCAGCAGTCCGTCTGGCAGCCAGATCATCAGCAACACCACAGCACCGCCGAAGACAAACAGGTACCAGGCCTGCGCAAAGCGCAGCCACTCCGGCAGGATCACGCCCACCGCAGAGCCCAGCAGCGGGCCCAGGAAGTAGCCCGGGCCGCCGACCACGACCATCAAATACATCATGATGGACGCACCGACGGTGAAAGGCGCCGGTTCGATGAACTGGACCAAAGAGGCGAACAAGGCACCGGCAATGCCTGCATAGACTGCACCGATGGCAAAGCTCAGCAGCGTGTAGCTGCGGGTGTTGATGCCCAGGCTTTCTGCGCGGATCGGGTTGTCACGCAGGGCCGTAAAGGCCTTGCCCCAAGGGCTGCGCAACAGGCCCCATTGCAACGCGCCCAGAATGACGGCGGTGCCCAGCACAAAGTAGTAGTACGCGAGGTTACCTTCCAAGGAATAGCCGAAAAGTGAAGGACGGGCAATGTTGTTAATGCCAAAGGTGCCGCCGGTCAACCATTCCTCGTTGCGCATCACCAGCCAGACGGCCGTGTTGAAACCTAGGGTGGCAAACGCGAGGTAAATGGTCTGCACCCGTAGTGCCGGAAAGCCCAAGGCAATGCCCACAAAAAAGCAAATCAGTGCGGCCAGCGGCAGTCCCAGCCAAAAGCTGAAACCGACCTTCATCAGGATGGCGATGGTGTAGGCGCCTATGCCGAAGAAAGCCGCGTGGCCCAGCGACTTTTGTCCGGCGTAACCCACGGTGAGGTTCAGGCCCATGGTGGCGATGACAAACACCAGCCAGTAAGACAGCAGGTAGATGCCGTAATTTTTAAGAAAAGGCGGTGCAGCCAGCAGCAGGATTGCGCAAGCTGCTATCAAAAGGAGAGTGATTTTTTTCATGAGGGTGTCCCGGTGGTACTCAGACTTTGCGTTCCACTTTTTTGCCCAGCAGCCCTTGCGGCTTGAACAAAATCACGACCATGAAGATCACCAGCGCCACCGCGTCTTTGTAGGCGGGGGAGATATAGGCGGCGGCCAGGTTCTCGCACACCCCCACAATCAGCCCGCCCAACAAGGCGCCGCGTGAGTTGTTGAATCCGCCAATGATGGCGGCGAAGAAGGCCTTGGTGCCCAAGCTCTCGCCCATGTCGAACTTGGCCAGATAGGTGGGCGTGACCAGCAGTGCAGCGGCCACTGCCAGTACGGCATTGATGGCGAATGCATAAAAGATCATGCGGGGCACATTGATGCCCAGCACCGAGGCGCTCTCGGTGTTTTGTGCCACCGCCTGCATGGCGCGGCCGGTCACGGTTTTGGTCATGAAAGCCTGCACCACAAAGACGAGAATCAGCGCCACCGCAAAAGTGCCCACATCCGCTAGCGTGATGGTCACACCGGCAATGTTGAAAAGCTTGTCTGCAAACAGGCTGGGGAAGGGGTGGGCTTCGGCGCTGTAGCCAGCGCGCAAGCCGTTGCGCATGGCAATCGACAGGCCGATGGTGGCCACCACGATGGGCATCATGCCGAACTTGAACAAGGGGTCTACCAGACCGCGCTTGAACACCCAACCCAGCACAAACACCGCGAGCACCACCGTCATGGTGAAGCTCACCGCCAGCGGCGCACCAATGCTCATGAAGCCCAGCATCATGAAGGCGGGCAGCATCACAAACTCGCCTTGGGCGAAGTTGATGGTGCCGCTGGCCTGCCACAAGAGCGTAAAGCCGAGCGCGGCCAGCGAATAGATGGCGCCTGTGGCCAGTCCGCTGAAAAAAAGTTGGAGGAAATCTGTCATGGGGGTCCCTTGGGGGCACTACGGAATGCGGGGGCACGGAGCCCGCTGGGGACTGCGCCTAACAATGCCACTCTGGGGGAGCCGTTTGGCCGTGCCCAGAGTGGCACAAGCCATTACTTCTTGGCGGGTGCAGCAGGCTTGGCTGCAAGTGCGGCCGCCGGCTTGTTGACCGCGATAGAGTTCAGCGGGGGCAGGGTGGCTACCACTTCTTGCTTGCCGTTTTTCACTTCCACCAAGAAGCTTTCGCGGTCCAGGTCGCCGTTTTTGTCAAAGGCCACGTTCATCAGAATGCCGGGCTCTTTGTCGGTGGTGACCACCAGGCTGTGCATGGCCTTGGCCACGGCCTTGCGGTCGAGCTTGCCGACCTTCTCAATCGCGGCCTTCAGGGTGTAAATGCCGGAGTAGCCCTTCATGCCGTTGTGGTCGGAGATGTATTTGTACTCACGCTCAAACTTGGCGCGGAAGGCGCGCACCGCAGGAATGGGCGCATCCACCGTCAAGCCCACGTGGGCAACAGCACCGTTAGCGGCTTCACCGGCCAGCTCGATCACCTTTTGGCCGGTGAGGGTGGTTTCGCCAACGATGGGCTTGTTCCAGCCTTGCTTGCGCAGTTCGCGCAGGGCACGGGCCGATTCTTCTTCGTTGGTGTACACAAACACGCCGTCGGCGTTGCTTTGCTTGGCCTTGAGCACGGCAGCGGAGAAGTCCACCTGGCCGGCATCTGTCGAGATTTCAGCAGCAATCTTGGTGCTGGAGGTGGCCAGCGCCTTCCTGATCATGTCCAGGCCGCCTTTGCCGAAATCGTTGTTCACGTAAATGATGGCGATGTTCTTGAGCTTGGCTTGCTCGCTCATGTAGCGGGCCACTTTGGGCATGGCAGTCGCTTGGGTGAAGCTGGTGCGGAAGATATAAGGGTTGCCCTGCATGGTGATGCTGGCTGCCTCACCGCCGGTGAAGTTGGGGATCTCGGCTTTGCGGCTCTCAGCCATCGACACCATGATGGAGCCGGAGAACACCGGGCCGAAGATGGCAAACACCTCGTCGTCTACCGCTTTTTGGGTCAGACCTTTGGCCACGCCGGGGTTGGACTGGGTGTCGGAGGTGATGGTTTGGATCTTTTTACCCAGCACACCGCCTGCGGCGTTGATTTCCTTGACTGCCAATTCCACCCCGTTTTTGAAGTTGGTTCCGGCCGAGGCGCCACCGCCGGAGAGCTCCACAATATTCGCGATCTTGATGACTTCCTGGCTAAAAGCGCTGCTAGCGCTCATCAACATTGCGCAAGCTGCTATCAATTTGAGAGTGTTCCGTTTTTGCATATTGTTTGTCTCCTGGTGTGGCGTTCGGGTGGGGTGTGACCGTGTGTTCGTTAGTCGAACGAATGGCGCGGTTCGGTGCCAACTTTAGCGACTCACTTGTGTAAATGAAAGTGAATATTGGGTAAAAAGATCGTTCATTGAACTTAAGTGATCGATGATCGTTCGTATTGCGGGTAAGCACTAGGCTTGCCCGGTTTTCGGCCCGCCAAAATCAGCTCCCATGACTACTGAACTTGCCATGCGCCCGCCCATTGCCGGCATTGACGCGCCCGCTCTGGAGAAGAAAGACTGGATTGCCGGTCTGGAAAAGGGCTTGGGGCTGATCGAGGCGTTTGACGACGCGCACCAGCGCATGACGGCCAGCCAGGCGGGCGAGCGCTGTGGCATGACACGCACCGCCGCCCGCCGCTACCTGCTGACCTTGCAGTACCTGGGCTATGTGGCGAGCGATGGCAAACTGTTTTGGCTCACGCCGCGCGTGCTGCGCATCGGGCAGTCGTATCTGGAGTCAGCCCGGTTGCCCCGGGTGGTGCAGCCATTTTTGCAGCGGGTGACTGCCGGCACCCAAGAGATTGCCTATGTGAGTGTGTTGGACGGCGACGAGATCGTCTACATCGCCCGCAATGGCAGCAACCGGCCCATGAGTACCGGCTATGTGTTGGGCTCGCGGGTGCAGGCACAAGTCACGTCGGCAGGCATGTTGATTTTGGCGATGCGCGACTCGATCTGGCTCGAAGACTGGCTGCAGCAGCAAACCTTCAAAGCCTATACCTCGCACACGATTGCCAGCAAAGACCGGATGCGGGTCGAGCTGGCCCGCATTCGCCAGCAGGGCTGGGCCGTCTCGGAGCAACAGCTGGAAATGAATTACCGCGGCGTAGCGGTGCCCCTGATCGACCGCCATGGGGCCTTGATGGGCGCGCTCAATGTCACTATGCCCATGGGCAATGAGAGCACCGACGATGCGGTTCGCCGCGTGCTACCTGTGTTGCAGGAAACCGCACGCGCCATGCGCAACCTGCTTTAAGGCTCGCGGGATCCCTGCAGCTGGGCCTGCATGTCCGGCACGTACTGGGTGCTGACCCATTCAGCAATGACTTGGGTGGTCATCGAGTCCGGGTGGCCGGCTTCTTCGCTCACCCGTGCTACTTCTTCAGCCGAAGTCACCACGCTGATGAACATTTGCAGCAGAGCCTGCAGGCCGCCAGTGGACACTGCGGTATCGCCGAGTTGCTTCAGGCCAGCCCAGGCTTCGGTTTCATGGGAGGCGGGGGTGAATGGGGTCGTCATGCGTGTCCTTTGGGAAGTGGGGGAGTCTAGCTTCAGTACACTGCGGCAGCTTTGGCTTTGAAGATCCTTATATGTCTGACCGTACTTATCTGCCCGCTACCGGAAACGCCAACCCCCGCACCGAGGCAGCGTTGGCGCGGCTGCGCAAAGCCATGGCAGAGATGGAAGCCGACATCGCAGCGCACCAGGGCGTCTACCCCTACAACCATGGTCGGGTGACCCAGAGTGAGCTGTGCCGCAGGGCGGATGTCAAAAAAGCCACGCTGCAAACGCCGCTGCATAAAGACACCACCCGGGTTCAAATTCTGGCGTGGCTCGACAGCGTGACATCGGGCTTGACCGTGACGCGAGATGCCACCCGCGAAAAGGTGACTGCGGCTGCCGATACCCTGGCCGTGCAGGTGCAGCGGCTAGAGACCGAGCTTCAATCAGCCTTGTCGCGGCTAGCTCAGGCCGAGCAGAAGGCGCAGGTGTTGGAAATGGAAAAGGCTGAACTTCTGCAACGGCTCGCCGGAGCCAAGTAGACGCTCACCCCGCCATGAGCTTGTGCACCAGGTCTGCGGTGGTCGAGGCCTTGTACTTGCGCATCAACCGTGCACGGTAGATTTCGACGGTGCGGTGGCTGATCTCTAGTGTTTTGCCGATCTGCTTCGAGGTCTGGCCCTGCATCAGGTAGGCCGCGACCTCGCGCTCGCGCGGGGTGAGTTCTGCGCGCACCGGGCGCAGAGCGCTCAGGTCTTCAAAGGTCCAGATGCCGGCCTCGTGCGGGGCGCTGGGGTTCAGGGCGCGGCCGCTGACATGGCACCAGAAAGTTTCGCCCTTGAAGCGGCCATCCAGCCGTTTCATGATGCGGTCATCTGCGTAGGTTCCATTACGGTTGAGCAAGGGGGCCATGCGTGCGCCGAGGCGTTCAAACTCGTCGGCACTGGGGTAGAGCACCTGGAATGACTGGCCCACCAGTTGGTCTTTACCGGCCCCGAACATGTCGCACAGTTGCTGGTTGCAATCGATCATGGTGCGGTTGCGCGATAGCGCCAGCCCGACGGGCGCGAGGTCAAAAGCTTGGCGGTAGTCAATATCCATGCAGATTACGGTGAGGGAAAGGCTTTACGGGGAACTACGTATGTGGTTACGTAGTATCGTAGCGCCCATGTTGTTTCTATCTACATAGGAGATACGCACAGTGAACAAGATTTACCCCAGCGCCGCGCAGGCGCTTGAAGGCATTATTCAGGACGGCCAGTTACTGGCCGTTGGTGGCTTTGGTTTGTGCGGCATCCCCGAGGCGCTGATTGATGCCCTGCGCGATTCGGGTGCCAAAAACCTGACCGCTATTTCCAACAACGCGGGCGTGGACGGCTTTGGCCTCGGCAAGCTGCTCGAGACCCGTCAGATCAAAAAAATGATCAGCTCCTATGTGGGCGAAAACAAAGAGTTCGAGCGTCAATACCTGGCCGGCGAGCTGGAGCTGGAGTTCACCCCCCAAGGCACTCTGGCTGAAAAGCTGCGTGCCGGCGGCGCCGGCATTCCCGCTTTCTTCACCAAAACCGGTGTGGGCACCATCGTCGCAGACGGCAAAGAGTTGCGCGAGTTTGATGGCGAGACTTATGTCATGGAGCGCTCGCTGGTGCCGGATGTATCTCTGGTCAAAGCCCACCGCGCAGACAAATCAGGCAACCTGCAGTTCCGCTTTACTGCGCGCAACTTCAACCCGGCCGTGGCCATGGCCGGCAAGCTCACGGTGGTGGAAGTGGAAGAGATTGTGGAGACCGGCGACATCGCCCCTGATCAAGTCCACTTGCCCGGTATTTATGTGCACCGCATCGTGCTGAACACCCGACCCGAAAAACGGATCGAAAAACGCACCATCACTGAAAAAGCAGGAGTCTGACCATGAGCTGGAACCAAGACCAAATGGCTGCCCGCGCAGCCCACGAACTCGAAGACGGTTTTTATGTGAACCTGGGGATCGGCATTCCCACTCTGGTGGCCAACCATGTCCCCGCCGACAAAGAAGTGTGGCTGCAAAGCGAAAACGGCATGCTGGGCATCGGCCCCTTTCCGACTGAAGACGAGGTGGATGCCGACCTGATCAACGCCGGCAAGCAAACCGTGACTACGATCAAGGGCAGCAGTATTTTCGGCTCGGACCAGAGCTTTGCCATGATCCGCGGCGGCAAGATCAACCTGTCCATTCTGGGTGCCATGCAAGTGTCCGAAAAGGGCGATCTGGCCAACTGGATGATCCCCGGCAAGATGGTCAAGGGTATGGGCGGCGCTATGGATTTGGTCGCCGGCGTGAAGCGCGTAATCGTGCTCATGGAACATGTGGCCAAGAAGAAAGACGGCACCGAAGACCTGAAGATCCTGCCCAGCTGCACCTTGCCATTGACCGGCGTGGGCGTGGTGGACCGCATCATCACCGACCTGGCGGTGATGGACGTCACCCCTGAAGGCCTGAAGCTGGTGGAGTTGGCTCCGGGTGTTACCCGTGAGGCAGTGCAGGCAAAAACCGGCGTGACCCTGCTCTAAGGCGGGAGGGCCTGCGGGTAAGATGGCGCGCACCATTTCACCCTAGGGAAACTATGTCCAGAGCGCTCAAGTTGATGATGTTCATTTACGCCGTGGTCTTTGCTGCGACCGGGGTGTTGATTGTGTTCGTGATGAATGCCGACGAAGGCTCCCAACCCTGGGTGCTGATGCTGGCGCGCAATCACGCCATCGTGTACGCATGGCACTTGGGCTGCTGGATGGTGCTGGGTATGTTTACCAACTACTACTGGGATTTGTTCAACATGGGCAAGGGGCTGAAGTCCATGCAAGCCCTGCGCATTGGCTTGCCGCTGCTGGTCTCGCCGTTTGTGTTTATGCCGGTGTACAACCTGTGGTTGGCTTCGAGCTCACAGAGCTACATGTTGTTTGCGGTGATCGCCATCCAGAGTGGTTTTTTCTGGCAGGCTTTGCTGACCAAAGTAGCGCCCTTGGATCGGGCTGCGTCAATTCCCTGGTCCGTGAACAACGGTTTGAACCGCAGTGCACGCGCCACCAACCCGCAAGGGCCGGAGCTGAGCTGATCAGCGTGCCGCATAGTAAACGGGGCCAAGGCCCCGTTTTTTTCGTCTTCAGTTTATGCGTGTTTAGTGTGCACCAGCCGCTGCTTCCGAGGCGCCTGCGCCCCCCTTGGCCGGTCGGGAGAGCCACACCAGCGGAATTAACAGCACAAAGATGACGGCCGAGGCGTAGAACACATCATTGGCCGCCAGGGTGGCGGCTTGCTGGTCGATCATGCGGTTGATCTGGCTCAGGGCCTGCTCGTTGCTCAGACCGGCGGCGTTCAAGCCCGACAACGCACTGTTAGAAGCGGTGCTGCCACGGTTGATCATCTCGGTGAGCTGGGCGTGGTGCAAGGTGGTGCGGTCTTGCCACACCGTGACCGAGATCGATGTGCCAAATGAGCCGAACAGCACGCGGCAAAAGCTGCTCAAACCCGAGGCCGAAGCGATCTTGTCACCCGGCAGGCCACCCAAAATGATGCTGGTCAGCGGGATGAAAAACAGTGCCAGCGCAATACCCTGAATCAGCGTCGGGATCATCATGGTGTTGAAGTCGGACAGCGTGCTGAAGTGCGACCGCATCCAGAGCACCAGCGCAAACACCAGGAAGGCCAGCGTTGCCAAGCGGCGCGTGTCGAACTTGGTGATGTTTTTGCCGATGATGGGCGACAGGATGATCGCAAACAATCCCACCGGTGCCATCAACATGCCGGCCTGCGTCGCGGTGTAGCCCATGAAACTTTGCAGCCACAGCGGCAGCAGCACGATGTTGCCCATGAAGAGGCCGTATGCAATCGACATAGCGATGGTGCCGGTCAAAAAGTTGCGGACCTTGAAGAGCTTCAAGTCGACCACCGGGTGGTCATCGGTCAGCTGCCAAACAATCAAAAACGCGAAGGCCACCACTGAGAGCACGGTCAGCGCAATGATCTCGTTGGAGTGGAACCAGTCGAGCTCCTTGCCCAGGTCCAACATCATCTGAATCGCAGTAACCGCAATCACCAGCAAGGCGAGGCCCACGGTGTCAATGGGCAGCTTGCGTGTCTGGGTTTCGCGCTTGTGGAAGATGCTCCAGGTGATGAAGCCCGCCACGATGCCGATCGGCACGTTGATGAAGAAGATCCATCCCCAGTGCGCGTTGTCGGTGATCCAGCCGCCCAACAGCGGCCCCATCACGGGCGCCACCAGCGTGGTCATGGCCCACAGTGCCATGGCCAAGCCCGCAAGAGCCGGCGGGTAGCTCGAGAGCAATAGCGTTTGCGCCAGCGGCATCATCGGGCCAGCTACAAATCCTTGTAATGCACGGGCACCGATCAGGAAGGGCATGTTGGGGGCAATGCCGCAGAGCCAGCTGGAGAGTACAAACAACAACACGCTGGTGATAAACAGACGCACTTGGCCGAATCGCTGGGACAACCAGCCGGTGAGCGGCAAAGCAATCGCGTTGGCCACGCCAAAGCTGGTAATGACCCAAGTGCCTTGGCTGGAGCTGACCCCGAGGTCACCGGCAATGGCCGGCAAAGACACGTTGGCAATCGACGAATCCAGCACGTTCATGAACGTGGCAGCCGAGAGTGCAATCGTGCCCCACAAGCGCGCTGACCCCTCCAGGGGCGGGGGCGCAGAGTAAGCGGCGGGTGAGCTCATGGATGGCTCACACGCCTTGGCCGGCCTTGGCGGCGGCATGGGCATTGGCCTTGGCGCCACGACCGAGGTTGGCGGCAATCACCTTGCGGACTTCGTCGTTGGCTTGCTGGTCGAGCACGGTGTACACATCGGTCTGGGTCACTGAGGCGGCGCGGGGCGCATCGGCCAGGGACTTGCCGGTCTGGTCGGTCACATCCACCGTGGCTTCCATCGAAAGGCCCACGCGCAGCGGGTTCTGGGCTAGCTGCTCAGCATCCAGCGCCACCCGCACCGGCACGCGCTGTACCACCTTGATCCAGTTGCCGGTGGCATTCTGGGCCGGCAGCAGCGAGAAGGCGGCACCCGTGCCCGCACCCAAACCGGCGACCGTGCCTTTGTATTCCATCTTTTTGCCGTACAGGTCTGCGGTGAGCTTGACTGGCTGGCCGATGCGGATGTTGCGCAGTTGCACTTCCTTGAAGTTGGCATCCACCCACAACTGATTCAGCGGGATGATGGCCATCAAGGGGGCACCAGCGGCTACGCGCTGACCCAGCTGGACGGTGCGCTTGGCGACATAGCCGTCCACGGGCGCGGGCAGCTCGGCGCGGTGCAGGGCGAGGAAAGCTTCACGCACTTTGGCAGATGCGGCCACCACGCTGGGGTGGCTTTCCACATTGGTGCCTTCGGTCAGGGTTTGGTTGCTGGAGAGCTGTTCACGCGCAGCGGCTACGCCGGCTTGGGCCGCAGACAGGGCGTTTTGGGCGCTGGTGAGTTGCGACTTGGCGTGGTTGAGCTCTTCCTTGGACACCGCGCCGTTGCCGGCCAGTGCCTGGCGGCGGTTCAGATCGTCGGTGGCGCGGGCGATATCGGTTTGGGCGCGGTCGATGTCGGACTCGCGCAGCGTGACCTGGGCGGACAGCGTGCCGTTGTTGGCATAGAGGGTGCGCACTTGGCGTACCGCTTGGGCGAGGTTGGCTTCGGCTTGGTCCAAGGCCACTTTGGCATCGGCAGGGTCCAATTTCACCAGCGCTTGCCCGGCTTTCACGAAGTCGGTGTCGTCCGCCATGATGGCGGTGACTGTGCCGCCCACTTGCGGGGTGATTTGGATCACGTTGCCTTGCACATAGGCGTTGTCGGTTTCTTCGGAGTGGCGTGCCCCGAAATACTCAAAACCACCATAGGCCAAGCCCAACAGCACGACCAAAGACACAGCGGTCAGGGCTTTTTTACGGGCGGGGTTGCCGGCGGGAGTGGCGGCCGGGGCGACGGTGGGGGTGGAAGAAGTGCTCATGGTGTGTCTTTCAATCAGGTTCGGTGCGTGTTGGGTGGGGCCGTGGTCAGCGCTTAGCGAGCTGCTGTGTCGCTTGTTGGTGCGGCGGCTGAAGCAGTACCGGTGTCGGTGAAACCACCTCCGAGTGCGCGGATCAGCTGGATCTGGGTATCAATGCTGCGGGCCGCCAAGTCCACGGCCAGCTTGCGTTGGGCCAATACTGCGGTCTCGGCGTTGAGCACGGTTAGGTAGTTGCCCAAGCCAGCCTCGTAGCGTTGCACGGCAATGGCGTAAGCGGCTTCGGCAGATCGCTGGGCGGCTTGTTGCTCGGCCTGCTGGCGCTCAATGGCTTTGGTGGAGGTGAGCTGGTCGGCCACATCGTGCACCGCGTCGACCACCGCGGCGTTGTAGGTCTCAATGGCGGCGTCGAGGTCGGCTGCTTTGCCCTTGAGGTTGGCGCGCAGGCGGCCGCCTTCGAACAAGGGCAAGCGAATGGCCGGGCCCACGCCCCATTGGGCGCTGCTGCTTTGCACTAGCTTGTCAAAGCCGATGCTCGAGAAGCCTGCAAACGCGGTCAGGTTGATGTTGGGGTAGAACAGGGTTTTGGCGCTGTCCACATCGCGGGTCGCGGCTTCCACACGCCAGCGGGCGGCGACCACATCGGCACGCCGGCCCAGCAGGTCCATAGGCACCGATTGCACTTTGGTTTGTGCGGATGCTATGGAATTGATAGCTGCTAGCGCATATTTGGTGAGCGCCAGAGGCGTATTTTGTTGCCCAGTCAAGGCAGCGAGGGCATTGAGGAGCAGGGCTTCCTGCTCTTTCAGAGCCTCAATCTGGAAGCGGGCATCAGGCAGTCCGCTTTCGCTTTGCTGGAGTTCGAGCTGAGTGTCTAGGCCGGCTTGCAGTCGGTCTTTCACGAGTTGTTGGGTTTGTTGGCGCTGGGCCAGGGTGCGCTGAGCTACCTCCAGTTGGCCTTGCACTCGCAGCCACTGGAAGTAACTGCGCGCCACATTACTCGCCAGCAACATACGGGCGGCCTGGGCGTCGGCTTGGGCGGCGCGGCTTTGGCCGATGGCGGCATCCAGCGCAGCGCGGTTTTTGCCGAACAGGTCCAACTCCCAGCTGCCGGAGGCTTGCAGTGTGGCGATCTCGCGTTCGCTGCCCGCGATGGGCGCGGGCACCAGGCCGTTGCGGGTGTAAAGCTGGCGGCTGGCATCGAGGCCTGCGTTGAGCTGTGGTGCGTTTGCTGCTTGCGCGGTGTCGATGCCGGCCTGCACACGCTGCACCCGGGCCTGGGCTACGCGCAGGTTGGGGTTGTTGGCCAAGGCTTGGGCGACCAACTGGTTGAGTTGCTCATCGCCATAGGCTTTCCACCACTGGTTGTCCAGCGCCACGCTGTCGGCGGGAATGGCTTGGGTGGACAAGCCCGCCTGCGCATGGGCGACTGGTTTTGCTTGAGAAAAGATGCCAGAGAAATTGGCGCATGCACTCAGGGAGGCCAGTGCTACAGCGCTGAGCGCAAAGCAGCTCCAGCGCAGCGCGCTGAAGGAGGGGGGCGTGTGATTAATCATGGGGTGTTTCTGTAACGGAATCAGGGGTGCCTGTTTGGCTGGCGGCTTTCATGCGCTGGGCGTTGTCCAAAATGCGGCGCAGGTAGCCCTGCAAGGCGTCGAACTCTTCTTGGTTGAAGCCTTCGAGGTGGGCGTTTTGCACCTCGCTCAGGATGCGCGGAATATCGCTGGCTGCTGCATTGCCAGCATCGGTGAGCTCTAGGTTGACCACCCGGCGGTCTTGCTCGGAGCGCACCCGCTGGCACAGGCCTTTGGCTTCCATGCGGTCGAGCAGGCGAGTGGTTGCGCCGTTGTCTATCTCGCAGGCGCGGGCCAGTTCGGCCACGGTTGACGCTTTCTTGGTGTACAGCTTGAACAGCGGAATCAACTGCGCATTGGTAAGGTCGGTGTGGGCCAATTCCCGGTCTACGGCCTGGGCCACGTGGTTGATGATGTTGCGCATCAAGTAGCCCACGCTGGCTTCCGGCTGGTAGTTGTCGGGGCGATAAAAGCGGGTCGTTGATTTAGACATGGCGAAATATTAATTGCCTAAGCAAATATTGTCAAGGCTGTTATTGCTTGGGCTATTTTTGTTGCGGCAAATGTTGAGGCGAAAAAAAGCCCGCGTAGGCGGGCTGCTGCGGGGTGCTGAGAGGGGTTACTTCAGGATGTCGCCCAGGCAGAGGTACTTGACTTCGATGTAGTCGTCCATGCCGAAGTGCGAGCCTTCACGGCCCAGGCCGGACTGTTTGACGCCGCCAAACGGCACGTGTTCGGTGGCCAGAATGCCCACGTTCACGCCCACCATGCCGTACTCCAGCGCCTCGCCAACGCGGTAGATGCGGCCGATATCGCGGCTGTAGAAGTAGCTGGCCAGGCCGAATTCGGTATTGTTAGCGGCGTCAATGGCTTCCTGCTCGGTGGTGAACTTGAATACCGGGGCGAAGGGGCCGAAGGTTTCTTCGCGGGCGCACAGCATGTCGGCCGTAGCGCCGGACACCACGGTAGGCTCAAAGAACTGGCCTTGCAGCGCGTTACCGCCGGTTTCCACTTTGCCACCCTTGGCCACGGCATCCGCCACGTGGCGTTTGACCTTTTCTACGGCGGCATCTTCGATCAGCGGGCCTTGCACCACGCCGTCCTCAAAGCCGTTGCCGACCTTCATGGCTTTGACCTTGGCACTGAACTTGGCCACAAACTGGTCGTACACGCCGGCTTGCACATAGAAGCGGTTGGCGCACACGCAGGTTTGGCCGGCATTGCGGTACTTGCTGGCTAAAGCGCCTTCGACCGCAGAGTCCACATCGGCGTCGTCAAACACGATAAAGGGCGCATTCCCACCCAGTTCGAGCGACAACTTTTTGACCGTAGGCGCACTTTGCGCCATCAGGATGCGGCCCACTTCGGTGGAACCGGTGAAGCTCAGGTGCCGCACAACATCGCTCGCGCAAATGACCTTGCCCACGGCAATAGACTGGTCGCTGTCGGCGGTGATCATGTTGAGCACACCGGCTGGAATGCCGGCGCGGATGGCCAGCTCGGCGGCAGCCAGCGCCGTCAGGGGCGTCAGCTCGGCGGGCTTGATGATCACCGGGCAACCGGCGGCCAGCGCAGGCGCCACCTTGCGGGTGATCATGGCCAGTGGGAAGTTCCAGGGCGTGATGGCTGCGCACACGCCGATGGGCTGCTTGATGACCATCAGGCGGCGGTTGTTGTCGAACTGGGGCAGGGTTTCGCCGTTAACGCGCTTGGCCTCTTCGGCGAACCACTCCACAAAGCTGGCGCCATAGGCAATTTCGCCCTTGGCCTCGGCAAAAGGCTTGCCTTGCTCCGCGGTCATGATGCGGGCCAAGTCTTCTTGATTGGCCATTAGCAGATCAAACCACTTGCGCAAGATGATGCTGCGTTCTTTGGCAGTCTTGCTTTTCCAGGCAGGCCAGGCTGCATTTGCGGCAGCGATGGCCGCTTCAGCATCTGCGGCGCCTAGGTTGGCCACATCGGCCAGGTGCTGACCGTTGGACGGGTCGGTGACTGCAAAGCGGCTGGCACCTTGGACCCATTGGCCGTTGACGAGTGCATCGGTTTTGAGCAGGCTGGGGTCTTTCAGCAGGGAAAGTGGCGATGTGGACAAGGTGTCTCCTCAAAATATCAATAAAAATGGCCACTAGCGCATACGTGGTATGCGCTAGTAGCTATGAAAAACATAGCAAATAGGGTCTGAGCCTAGGGATTCACCGAACCGGCACACCCGGCAGCACACACAGCATTTCGTACAAAAGGTTAGCCCCCAGTAGAGCGGTGTTGCCCGTGGTGTCGTAGGGCGGTGATACCTCCACCAAGTCTGCTCCAACAATATTAAGCCCGCGGCACCCCCGGATGATTTCCAGCGCCTGCGGCACGGTGAGCCCGCCGATTTCGGGCGTTCCGGTGCCGCCGGCGTAGGCAGGGTCAATACCGTCAATGTCAAAGCTCAGGTAGCAGGGGGTGTTGCCCACGCGCTGGCGCACTTGCTCCATCACGGGGGCCAAGGACTGGTGCCACACCTCGTGGGCGGGTACTAACGTAAAGCCTTGCCTGCGCGGCCAGTCAAAGTCATTGGCAGCATAGCCGGTGCCGCGCAAGCCGATTTGGGTGACCTTGTGGCAATCGAGCAAGCCTTCTTCCACAGCGCGGCGGAAGGGAGTGCCGTGCGCAATGCGCTCGCCGAACATGTCTTCATTCACGTCGGCATGCGCATCCACATGCACCATCGCCACCGGGCCGTGTTGGGCGGCCATAGCCCGCAGAATGGGTAGCGCAATGGTGTGGTCCCCACCCAAGGTAAGCGGCACGCAGCCGTGGCCCAGCACCTCGGCATAGTAGGCGGTGATGATGTCGACAGACTTCAACAACGAGTAGGTGTTGATGGGCACATCGCCCAGATCCGCCACTTGCAGGGCATCAAACGGCGCAGCGCCGGTGGCCATGTTGTAGGGGCGCAGCAGGCAGGACTCGGCACGGATCTGGCGGGGGCCGAAACGCGCCCCCGGGCGGTGGCTGGTGCCTATGTCCAGCGGTACGCCAATGAAAGCAGCATCCAGCCCTTGGGCGGATGTGGCGACCGGCAGGCGCATCATGCTGGCGATGCCGCCGAAGCGCGGCATGGCATTGCCGGAGAGAGGTTGGTTCAGTTCCATAGGGACAGGGCTCAGGGTCAGGCTTTGCGGCCGCGCAGCCATTCCAGCACCAGCAGCATGGCGGTGGTGAACAGGATCAGCAAGGTGGCCACTGCCGCAATCGTGGGCGAAATGTTTTCGCGGATGCCGGTGAACATCTGGCGCGGCAGGGTGGTTTGCTCGGCACCTGCGAGGAACAGGGTGACCACCACTTCGTCGAACGAGGTGGCAAAGGCGAACAGCGCACCCGAAATCACACCCGGTGCAATCACCGGCAATGTGACGCGCATGAAGGTGTTGAACGGTGTTTCGCCCAAGCTCAGCGAGGCACGCACCAGGTTGTGGTTGAAGTTAGCCAGGGTGGCCAGCACGGTGGTCAGCACAAAGGGCGCGCCCATGGCCGCGTGCACCGCAATCAGGCCTACATAGCTGTCGCTCAGGCCCAGGGGGGCGAAGTACAGGTAGGTGGCTACACCAATCACGATCACCGGCACCACCATGGGAGCGATCAGGAATGCCATGAGCAGGCCTTTGAAGCGGAACTCGGTGCGGCTCAAGCCCACGGCGGCTAATGTGCCCAGCACGGTGGCAATCACGGTGGCCGCCGGTGCCACGATGAAGCTGTTGTGCATGGCGTTAGACCACTCGGGCGCGGTGAGCAGGTGGCTGTACCACTTGGTAGACCAGCCGGGGATGGGGTAAGTCAAAAACGAGCTGCTGGAAAACGACAGCGGAATGATCGCCAGAATCGGCGCGAGCAAGTAGCCCAGCACCAGCACGCAGACTACGCGCAGCAGCCACCAACCGGCCTTGTCGGCCAGCGTGAAGTAGAGGGGAAATTCAGGCAGTTTGAACATGGGTGTCTTCCTTATGCCAAGGCCAGGTCGGCTTTGCCGATGCGGCGGTACACGCCATAGAGCACCAGCGTGGTGGCCAGTAACAAGGCACCCAAGGCGCAGGCCATGCCCCAGTTGACTTCGACGTTGGTGTAGCGGGCGATGTAGTAGCTCAGCATCTGGTCATCCGCGCCACCCAAGAGGGCCGGGGTGATGTAATAGCCAATCGACAAGATGAACACTAGCAGCGCACCAGCGCCCACCCCAGGGAATGTTTGTGGCACATAGACCCGCATGAACGCAGCCAGCGGTGCGCTGCCCAGTGAAACGGCTGCACGCACATAGGTGGGTGGCACGCTCTTCATCACGCTGTACAGCGGCAGGATCATGAAGGGCAGCAGGATATGCACCATGGAGATGATCACGCCGGTGCGGTTGAACAGCAGCGCCAATGGCTCACTGATCACACCGATGCCCAGCAGCGCACCGTTGACCAGCCCTTCAGACTGCAGCAACACAATCCATGCCGCCACCCGCACCAAGATGGAAGTCCAAAAAGGCACCAGTACCAAAATCATCAAAATGTTGGCCTTGCGCTCGGGCAGGGTGGAGAGCCAGTAGGCCAGCGGGTAGGCCAACAGCAGGCACAGCAAGGTGACGACAAAACTGATCTGGAAGGTGCGCGCCAGAATGCCGCCGTAGGCGCGTTGGTCTTCGGGCATACGCTCGATGTGGCCCTGCGCATCGCGTTTCAGGTCCACTGAGGCGAGCAGGTAATCGGGCGTCCAGCGGGAGCCGTTTTTGGCGATCGCCTGCCAAAACTCGGGCTCGGCCCAGCGTGCGTCTTTGTTCAGCAATTGCTGGCGCACCGCATCGGCATCACCCTCGATGGGCAAGGCCCTGTAGGCTCCCATGATCAGTGAGCGCGCTCCCGGAACCTCGGAGTTCAAGCGGCGCGCCAAGGCGCCGGCATCTGCCGTGTCAGGCAATTGCGATAAATCTTTGACCAAGGCAGCGTACGCCGCCGCTTGGGGTTGGGACGTGCGGTCCCAGTCGGCCAAGACATCTACCGTGGTCGGCAGAGCCTTGGCGACTTCAGGGTTTTCCACCGCGCGCATCAACAGCGCGGCGATAGGAACCAGCAGGGTCAGGAGCAAAAACACCAGCAAGGGCAGTGTCAGGCTGAAGGCCCGCCATTTACGGCGGGACTCAGCGCGGGAGAGTGCCGCACGGAGATCGCCCGGGGGCTGGATGGCACTGGCTTGCATGGTCATGGGTTCAGGCTCCTGAGGGTCTACGGATTACTGGGTGGCCCAGGCTGCGAAGCGTTTTTCCAAGGCTTCGCCTTGGTCCGCCCAGAAGGTGGTGTTGAACTGCAAGGCTTCCTTGGCGTTCTTGTCCGAGGTGGGCAAGTCGGCAAGTACCTTGGCGTTCAGCTTGGCCAGCGCCTTCTTGTTGGTCGGGCCGTAGGCGATGTTTTGGGCGTAGACCGCTTGGTTCTCGGGCTTCATGGCGAAATTCAGGAACTTGTAGACGGCGTCTTTCTTGGCCGTACCCTTGGGGATGACCCAGTAGTCCAGGTCATAGATGCCACCGGGCCAGTAGATTTGCAGGTTGCGGCCTTCGCGGTTGGCGGCATCAATACGGCCGTTGTACACGGTGGACAAGACCACATCGCCAGCCACCAGGAACTGGGGCGCCTGGGCACCGGCTTCCCACCATTGGATGTTGGGCTTGAGGGCGGTCAGCTTCTTGAAGGCGCGCTCGGCGCCGTCTTTGGTGGCCAGTACCTTGTAGATGTCAGCGGGCTTTACGCCATCAGCCAGCAAGGCGAATTCGAGGTTGTAGCGGGCGCCCTTGCGCATGCCGCGCTTGCCGGGGATCTTGGTGGTGTCAAAGAAGTCAGCCCAGCTGGTGGGGGCTTTTTTGAGCTTGTCGCCGTTGTAGGCCATCACGGTGGACCAGACAAACAGGCCCACGCCGCACTCTGTCACGGCAGATGGCAGCAGGTCGGCTTTGGGGGCGATTTTGCTGTAGTCGAGCTTTTCAAACAGGCCTTCGTCGCAGCCACGTGCGACGTCAGGAGACTCCACTTCCACCAGGTCCCAGGTCACGTTCTTGGTTTCCACCATGGCCTTGATCTTGGCTTGCTCGCCGTTGTACTCCACCGCAGTGACCTTGATGCCTTCTTTGGCAACCGGCTCGTAGTAAGCGGCCTTTTGGGCATTGGCGTTGGCGCCGCCGAAGTTCACCACGGTGATGGCGTCTTGGGCTTGAACATTCATCGCGAAACAGGCGGCCACGGAGGCAGCAGCGATCAGGCTTTTTTTCATCGAGAAATTTCTTAGAGAGGTTGAGGAAGGGACAGGGGGAAAACTTCAGAGCGCGTAAATGCGCGTAAACGGGGTTGGGAACTCGAGGTACACCGTGCTGCCCATAGCGGGCGGCGTGACGGCACACGTATGGGTGAGCGGCAGTTTCACCGTGGCTTGTGCCTGACCGGCACCCAGTGCGCATTGCAAGCGCACATGGTCGCCGTAATACACAATGCCGGCCACTTGGGCGGCTACCATGTTCAGCCCGGCCTGCGCCTGTAAGTGCAGCGCAATCCGCTCAGGCCGCACACAGGCCTCGACCATGGCGCCTGTGGCTGCGTGGTTGACATTAATACCCGCCAGCTTTTGGCCTTGGCCGAGCTCAATCCACGGTGCATCAGCACTACCACCCAAGGTGCCGCGAAGCACGGTGCTGTCGCCCACAAAGCCGGCTACAAAACGGTTGCTGGGAGCCTCGTAGAGGCTTTGGGCATCGGCCAGCTGCTGGATCACGCCTTCGTTGAACACCGCAACCCGGTCGCTCATGGTCAAGGCTTCGCCTTGGTCGTGGGTCACATACACAAATGTCACGCCCAGCTGTCGGTGCAGCTCTTTGAGTTCGAGCTGCATGTGTTCGCGCAACTGCTTATCCAGCGCGCCCAGGGGCTCGTCCATCAGCACGAGTTGGGGTTCAAACACCAGCGCACGAGCTAGGGCCACCCGCTGCTGCTGACCACCCGAAAGTCGGGTGGGCAGGCGCTCACCCATGCCGGACAGGCGAACCATGTCCAAGGCTTTTTGCACCCGCTTGTCTTGCTCATCTTTGGGCACCTTGCGAACCGTCAGCGGGTAGGCCACGTTCTGGGCCACGGTCATGTGAGGGAACAGCGCGTAGTTCTGGAACACCATACCGAAGTTGCGCTTGTGCGGCGGGGTGCGGGTGATCTGCTTGCCGTCGAGCAGGATGTCGCCTGCCGTGGGGGACTCGAACCCGGCCAGCATCATCAAAGTGGTGGTCTTGCCGGAGCCCGAGGGACCGAGCAGGCTCAGGAATTCACCGCGCTGGATATCGAGGTTCAGCTCCCGCACCACCAGCTGTTCGCCGTCGTACGTTTTTTGTACGCCGCTAAAGCGCACCAAGGGTTCAGTAGAGGACATGTGTTCTTCGAGAAGCAGATTCAAAAAAGGCGATCAGGCCACGGCAGCAAAGCTGTCGGCCAGAATGGCCAAGCCTTCTTCGAGCAGCGCGTCTGGAGCGGTTAATGGCACCAGGATGCGGATGACGTTGCCGTAGGTACCGCAAGACAGGAGGATCAGCCCGCGGCGTGCAGCCTCGGTCACCACCTTCTTGGTCAACACCGCGTCCGGGCGGTGCACATCGCCACCTTCAAACAACTCGATGGCGACCATGGCGCCCATACCGCGCACATCACCGATGGCTGGTACCTTGGTGGCAATGGCCTTGAGCTTTTCGACCAGGGAGGCGCCCATGTCTTGGCTGCGCTGCAGGAGTTTTTCTTCTTCAAAGGCCTTCATCACGGCCAGTGCCGCCGCGCAAGCCACCGGGCTACCTGCATACGTACCGCCCAAGCCGCCGGCCGCTGGTGCGTCAATCACATCTGCACGGCCGACCACACCGGACAAGGGGAACCCACCCGCCAACGATTTGGCAGTGGTAATCAAATCAGGTGCTACAGGCCATTGTTCGCAAGCAAACCAGGTGCCGGTGCGGCCCGCGCCGGTTTGGACTTCGTCGGCAATCAACAAAATCCCGTACTTGTCAGCGATCACCTTGAGCCCGGAAATGAACTCGGGAGGCGCGACATAGAAACCACCTTCGCCCTGCACCGGCTCGACGATAAAGGCGGCTACGCGCTCGGCTTCGATGTCATTCTTGAAGATCAGCTCCACGGAATGCAGGGCATCCGCCACGCTCACGCCATGCAGTTCATTCGGGAACAGAGCATGGAACACTTCACCGGGGAAGGGACCGAATCCCAGCTTGTAAGGCGCCACTTTGCCTGTCAGACCCAGCGTGAAATTGGTGCGGCCGTGGTAGCCGCCAGTGAAGGCGATCACGCCGGGGCGCTTGTTGTAAGCGCGGGCAATCTTGATAGCGTTTTCTACGGCCTCGGCGCCGGTGGTCAACAGCAGGCTCTTCTTGGCAAAGTTGCCGGGCGCCATGGCGTTCAAGCGCTCGCACACTTCCACATAGGGTTCGTAGGCAATCACCTGAAAGCAGGTGTGGGTGTACAGGTCGAGCTGGGCCTTTACCGCCTCAATCACCTGAGGGTGCAAGTGGCCGGTGTTCAGCACCGCAATACCACCGGCGAAGTCGATGAAGCGGCGGCCTTCCACATCCCAGAACTCGGAATTGCGGGCGTTCTTGATGAAAATCTCGTGGGCCTGACCGACGCCGCGTGCAACGGCAGATTGGCGGCGGGCATAAAGGGCGGCATTGAGAACTTGGCGATCAGCTTGCATAAATGGGGTCCGGTGTAGTTGAACGGGTGGCAGAACTATAGGAACCGTTCACACAAACAACCATGTACACAATGATGAAAGTTTCGAGACACTGTGCAGGTCTAAAATCCTGTACAGAGTTTCCCTAAATTGGTGCATTTTTGCTGCCCCTCTCGCCTGCCTTACGATCGCGCCATGCTTACACTCAGCCCCGACATTGCAACCCCTCTGGTCAGCCAGATCGTGGACGGACTGCGCGGGCTGATTGCGGGTCAAGTGCTCAAGCCCGGGAGCAAGCTCCCCTCGATTCGCGCTTTCGCGGTCGCCCACAACGTCAGTGTGTTCACAGTGGTCGAGGCCTATGACCGTTTGGTTGCCCAAGGGTGGCTGGTTTCGCGGGCGCATTCCGGCTTTTTTGTGAAGCGCCGGGAAGAGGGCGGCAGCATGGGTGCGCCGGCTCGCGAGGCTGAAACGCCCCGTTTTGATGCGAGCTGGTACCTGAAACAGATTTTCGAGAACCGCAATCTGCCGCTCAAACCTGGTTGCGGCTGGTTGCCGCACGACTGGTTGTTTGGTGATGCGGTGCGCCGCAGCATGCGCCAGCTCTCCAGTGACGGCTCCGAAATGGATGGTTATGGCTTGCCTTACGGCCACATGGCCCTGCGCATGATCATTGCGGAGTCGCTGGCCGAGCACCAGATTTCGGCAGACGCCGGCCAGGTACTGCTAACGCACGGCTCCAGCCAGGGGCTGGATCTGGTGGCGCGCTGCCTGCTCAAGCCCGGTGATACCGTGCTGGTGGATGACCCCGGATACCCCAACCTTTTGTTCATGCTGCGCGTCTGGGGTGTGGATGTGGTGGGGGTTCCGCGTACCGGCACGGGTTATGACCTTGCGGCGCTGGAGTCCATCCTGACCACGCGTAAGCCCAAGGCTTTTTTCACGCAACCGCGTTTGCAGAGCCCCACCTGCTCGGTGGCTTCGGTCGCCCAGCTGCACCGCCTGTTGCAACTGGCCGAGATGCATGATTTCGTGCTGGTCGAAAACGACATCTATGCCGACATGGATGCCACCTCGCGCACCACTTTGGCCAGTTTGGATCAGCTGCGGCGTGTGGTGTACGTGGGCAGTTATTCCAAAACCATTTCGCCGAATTTGCGCGTGGGCTACTTGCTTGCGCGGCCCGATTTGTCAGCCCAGTTCGTACAACTCAAGATGATTGCCGGGCTGACGTCTTCTGACATTGCCGAGCGCATTACCTTTGGCGCGATTACCGATGGCCGCTGGCGCAAGCACCTGAAGTCGCTGAGGGACCGCCTGGGTGAAGCCCATCGGCACGTCAGTCGGCGGTTGTTGGGTTTGGGCTTTGAGATATTTCATGAGCCCGAGGCCGGCATGTACCTCTGGGCCCGCCACCCCGACATTGCGGACAGCGCCGTGCTGTCGCAGTCGGCTACCCAAGAAGGCATCATGCTAGGGCCGGGCCAATTGTTTCTGGTGGAACCCCGGCCCACCGGTTGGCTGCGCTTCAATGTGGCATTTTGCGCGGACGAGCGCTTGTGGCGCTTTCTGGACCAGCGCATCTTGGTGGGGCAAAGCGCCGAACACGCCTGAGGGCGGACTCCGGCGCGCCAAAGCGCATCGAGGGCGGCGATAATAGTGAGTTCTATTGATCCACCACTCGAAGAAATTCCGTCATGACCCAGCCCGTAATGAGTGTTGCCGACATTCGCAAAACCTTCCTCGACTTCTTTGCCTCCAAGGGGCACACCGTCGTGGCGTCCAGCCCGCTGGTACCGGGCAATGACCCCACCCTGATGTTCACCAACTCGGGCATGGTGCAGTTCAAGGACGTGTTTTTGGGCTCTGACAAGCGCAGTTACGTGCGCGCGGCCTCGGTGCAGGCCTGCCTGCGTGCTGGGGGCAAGCACAACGATCTGGAGAACGTGGGCTACACCGCCCGCCACCACACCTTCTTCGAGATGCTGGGCAACTGGAGCTTTGGCGACTACTTCAAGAAAGAAAGCTTGAATTGGGCGTGGGAACTGCTGACGACCGTCTACAAGTTGCCAGCCGAAAAGTTGTATGCCACCGTCTACCTGGAAGACGACGAGGCCTATGCCATCTGGGAAGATATTTTCGTCAAGGCGGGTTGGACGCCCGAGCGGATCAAGGCTGAGACACGCATCATCCGCATCGGCGACAACAAGGGTGGCCGCTACAAGAGCGACAACTTCTGGATGATGGCCGATACCGGCCCTTGTGGCCCTTGCTCTGAAATCTTCTACGACCACGGTGCTCACATTCCCGGCGGCCCGCCCGGTAGCCCCGACGAAGACGGCGACCGTTTCATCGAAATCTGGAACAACGTGTTCATGCAGTTCAACATGGACGAAACCGGCGCGGTGACCCCGTTGCCCGCACCCTGCGTGGACACCGGCATGGGCCTGGAGCGCTTGGCTGCCATCCTGCAGCACGTGCACAGTAACTATGAAATCGACTTGTTCGATGCATTGATCAAAGCCGCATCCCGCGAAACCGGCTGCACCGACTTGAGCAACAAGTCTCTGCGCGTGATTGCCGACCACATCCGCGCCACTGCGTTCTTGGTAAGCGACGGCGTGATCCCGAGCAATGAAGGCCGCGGCTATGTGCAGCGCCGCATTGTGCGCCGCGCCATCCGCCACGGTTACAAGCTGGGCCAGAAGACCCCGTTCTTCCACAAGCTGGTCAAGGACTTGGTGCAGGTCATGGGCGCGGCCTACCCCCACATGGCGTCGCAAGAGGCCCGCATTACCGAAGTGCTGCGGGTGGAAGAAGAGCGCTTCTTCGAAACCTTGGCCACCGGCATGCAGATCCTGGACGAAGCTTTGGCAGGTGGTGTGAAAGTGCTGCCCGGTGAAGTCGCTTTCAAGCTGCACGACACCTATGGTTTTCCGCTCGACCTGTCCGCCGACGTGTGCCGCGAAAACGGTGTGGAAGTCGACAGCGCCGGTTTTGCCGCCGCCATGGAGCAGCAAAAGGCCAAGGGCCGTGCTGCCGGCAAGTTCAAGATGGACAAGGCGCTGGAGTACACGGGGAGTAGCAACACCTTTGTGGGCTACGAGCACCTGACCCAAGCTGCAAAAATTGTAGCACTCTACGCAGACGGTACGCCGGTTGGCGAGCTAAAGGCGGGCCAAGACGGCGTGTTGGTGCTGGATACCACCCCGTTCTACGCCGAGAGCGGCGGCCAGGTGGGTGACGAGGGCGCAGTGTTCTCTGATGCAGGTCTGTTTGAAGTGGGTGATACCCAGAAGATTAAGGCCGATGTGTTCGGCCACCACGGCACGCTCAAAACCGGCGTTTTGCGCGTGGGAGATACCGTGACCGCCCATGTGGACGCCGCCCAACGCGCCGCCACGGTGCGCAACCACAGCGCTACTCACTTGATGCATAAAGCCCTGCGCGAAGTGCTGGGCGAGCATGTGCAGCAAAAGGGCTCGCTGGTGAATGCCGAGCGCACCCGTTTTGACTTCGCGCATAACGCGCCAGTCACTGACGAACAGGTCCGCCAGATCGAAGCTATCGTGAATGCAGAGGTGCTGGCCAACGCTGCTGCCCAAGCCCGCGTGATGGATATCGAGTCGGCCCAGAAAACCGGCGCCATGATGCTGTTCGGCGAAAAATACGGCGAAACCGTGCGCGTGCTGGACATCGGCTCCAGCCGTGAGCTCTGCGGTGGCACGCACGTCCATGCCACCGGTGATATTGGCCTGTTCAAGGTGGTGGGTGAGAGCGGCGTGGCCGCTGGTGTACGCCGTATCGAGGCGGTGACCGGCACCAACGCGCTGAACTACTTGCAGGACTTGGAAGACACCGTGAGCGCTGCCGCTGCAACGCTCAAAACGCCAGTGGCTGAGCTGGGCAACCGCTTGGGCCAGATGGTGGACCAGGTCAAGGCGCTGGAAAAAGAAATCGCCGCACTCAAAGGCAAGCTGGCTTCCGCTCAGGGCGACGAGCTGGTGAGCAGCGCGGTAGAGGTGAACGGTGTCAAAGTACTGGCCGCCAAGCTCGAAGGCGCTGACGCCAAGACCTTGCGCGACACCATGGACAAGCTCAAGGACAAGCTCAAGACTGCGGTTATCGTGCTCGGCGCGGTGGATGGCGACAAGGTCCAGATCGCAGCCGGCGTGACCAACGACACCACAGGCAAAGTCAAAGCCGGTGAACTGGCTAACTTTGTGGCGGGCCAAGTGGGTGGCAAGGGTGGCGGCAAGGCCGACATGGCCATGGCCGGTGGCACCGAGCCTGCCAAGCTGGCCGGCGCGCTGGCCAGCGTGCAGGCCTGGGTAAGCGCCAAGCTGTAACGACTTTGAACTAGCACGGTTTAAGCCGCTATCAAAATGAGAGCTGCTCGCGGACACTTTATGGGCGCTAGCAGCTCTTTTTTATGAAAAAACCGATGCGTCGTCGTCAACTGTTCATTGTGGGGGCGGGTGTGTGTGCATCACCGGTTTGGGCAGGGGGTGCGCCGGGTACAGGCCCCGGGTTCGATGTGCAGGCTTGGCCCGCAAAAAGTGGTGTGCCAGCCATCCCTGCGGCTGATCAGGCAGGGCGTCCGTGGAGCCTGCCGTCACTACGCGGCAAAGCCGTGTTGCTGAATTTCTGGGCCAGTTGGTGCGAGCCATGCCGCGCCGAGATGCCGTCTTTGCAAGTGCTTGCGGCACGTGAACAGGCGCAGCTCGCGGTGTTGACGATCAATCTCAAGGAGAGCCCGGAGGCGATTGCACGCTTCGTGCAAATCAGCGGCTTAACCTTGCCCGTGTTGCGCGATCCGCAAGGCGATACTGCCCGCGCCTGGAGCGTGAGAATCTATCCGTCAACCGTGCTCATCGGCCGTGATGGTGCTCCGCGTGCCACGGTGCGTGGAGCCCTGGACTGGGCGGGCGCAGAGGGCGAGGCGCTCTGGCGCCCCCTGCTTCAGCCAGCGCGCAAACGCTGAACCAAAGCCTGCACTTCAGCGTCCTTCACCGCGGCAGCATCTACGCTAGCACTCGAGCTGATGAGTCTGCGCAAGGTGTCGAGGTGGGGCGTCACGGTTCCGAAAAAGCGGGCAATCTGTCCTTGGGCCACCAAAAGCGTCGGGAAGTTTTCGACCTCGATCGGGTCGACCAGGTCGGACTGGTCTTCGACATCCACCCATACAAACTTGGCCCCGGCAAACTCGGACTGCAGGGCGGTGAACAGCGGTTGGTATTCAGTACAGGTGCCGCACCACTGGGCGCACAGGCAAACGACCAGCAGGTCGGCGGTGGGGAGATCGGTGGGAAATGACATGCGCTGGCTAATGACTCAAATCAATATCGATATAACAGGCTGCAGGGGTATGAAGTTTTACAATATAGGGTTTCGCCCTAGGCCATTGTGGCCGAACCGGTGTTCTCCATTCCGACCCTGAAGCAAGGCCCCCATGAGTGCATTTCTGGAAGAAACAGTTTTAAGCGTACACCACTGGACAGACCGCCTGTTCAGCTTTACCACCACGCGTGACCCTGCGCTGCGCTTCTCGAATGGCCATTTCACCATGATCGGGCTCATGCAAGACAACGGCAAACCGCTGCTGCGCGCGTATTCCATCGTGAGTGCCAACTATGAAGAGCACCTCGAGTTTTTGAGCATCAAGGTGCAAGACGGCCCGCTGACCTCCAAGCTCCAGCACATCAAGGTCGGCGACAAGATCGTGATCGGCCGCAAGCCCACCGGTACTTTGTTGATTGATTACCTCTTGCCCGGCAAAAATCTGTACCTGCTGGGCAGCGGTACCGGACTGGCACCGTTCTTGAGCGTTGCCCGTGACCCTGAGACCTACGAAAAGTTTGAAAAAGTGATCGTGGTGCACGGTGTGCGAGAGGTCAAAGAGCTGGCCTATTACGACTATTTCAAGAACGAGCTGCCCAAGCACGAGTTCCTGGGTGAAATGGTCAGCAAGCAAATGCTCTACTACCCCACGGTGACGCGTGAGGCGTTTGAGCATCAAGGCCGCATCACCACGCTGATCGAATCCAACCAGTTGCCGGCCGACCTGGGCTTGCCCCCGCTGGACCCTGCAACAGATCGCATCATGATTTGCGGCAGCCCTGGCTTGAACAAAGACATGCGCGAGATTCTGGATGCGAAAGGTTTCAAGGAAGGCAACACGACGACCCCGGGCGACTACGTGGTGGAGCGCGCGTTCGTCGAACAATAAGTTCAGGTGGCTCAAAGAGCCCCGCTGTCGAAAAAAAGGCCTGCTTGCAGGCCTTTTTTTATGCCTGCCGCGTATGGCTGGCGCGGTGCCGTTGCACGGCTGGTGAGCGCAAAGCGAGGTGTTTGGTTGCGCGGCCTGCCATGCGCTTGCGCCACATCCGGAAAGAGCTGGCTTTCATGTGCTTGCGCATCAGATCCACTACCGCCGACTCATTCAGGCCGAACTGCGCTTCAATCGCCTCGAACGCGGTGCGGTCCTCCCACGCCATTTCCACAATGCGTGAAATGTCAGACTCGCTCAAGGCTACGTGGAGCCGGCTCATACCGCCAAGCTCCCTGCTAGCAGGCTAAAAGTCGCAGCCAAGGTCAAGTGCATGCGCATCGGTAGCCAGGGTGACAAGCCATAGGCGGGGTAGCTGCGGCGGTCTACTGCCAAACACATGCCCAACAACAGAGCCAGTGTGACCAGGCCCTGCGCCGCAGGCAGCAGCAGGGCTACCCATGCCACCAGGCTGGGGAATACCCCCCACACAAACGGGCCCGGTTGAGGCGTCAGCGCCCCGCGCATCGCCAATCCCCAATGGATGGCACCCATGAAGCTCGCGATGGTGGCGCCGTAGGCTAGCAAGGCTGACGCGGCGTGCCCACGGTACGCGGTGGGCGCCAGCCACGTTGCAGCGGCGAGCGCTACGAAAGGCAATGCACCGGCATAGCCCAAGCGGGCGGCCCATCGTGGCAAGGGCAGGGGGGCCGAGGGGGTTGTTGCTGTCATGGTCCGCCGTCCTCTGCGTCTGGGGCTATCGGTTGGCTGGCAGGGGTTGCCTGTTCTGCAGACCCGGGGCGGCACATGGCGGTGCCATTCCATTGCTGGCCGCACCAGCAGAGGCCCTCGTCATTGATGATGCAGGTGCCGGTTCCGCAGCAGCGTTCGTCGTCGTTGTCCATGGTCGGGTCCCGAATAGCCGTAAATCCAAAAAAATGCCTGCCACTGTGGCAGCATTCAAAGCCCTGTATTTTGTGGGAATCGGCGCCCCCCCGTGTCCTTGGGGGCCATTGTTTGTTGTCTGAAAGCGAGTCGAGAATGTCCGCCCTGAATGTTTTGGGTACAGCCCTGCAAGCCTGCTCGTTTGACCCGCTAACCGGGTTCTTCCGCGATGGCTGTTGCAACACCGATGCGCATGACCACGGCACCCATGTGGTGTGTGCCAAGGTCACCGCAGACTTTTTGGCCTATTCGCTGCAGCGCGGCAATGACCTGAGCACGCCGCGCCCAGAATACCGCTTCGTGGGGCTACGCCCCGGTGACCGCTGGTGCTTGTGCGTGAACCGCTGGCTGGAAGCGCTCCAAGCCGGAGTAGCGCCACCCGTGCACCTCGAGGCGACCCACGCCAAAGCCCTAGAGCGGGTCAGTCTGGAGCAACTTCGGGAATATGCCTTGTGAAACTGTTCACTGCGGCCCCGATGCCGGCCGCGTACCCGTGCATACTGCCCCCATGAAAAACCTATTGCTTAATTGGTGTGGTGCTGCAATCCTGGCCATGGGGAGTGCGGTGGCCCACGCCCAGCCAACGGCCTTGCAGCCGATTGCGTCGCTCGATGTGCCCCGCTATATGGGCACCTGGTTCGAGATTGCCAAGTACCCCAATAGCTTCCAAAAAAAATGCGTGCGCAATACCCGCGCCGAATACCAAGCCCAGCCGGACGGCTCTGTGCAGGTGTTGAACCGCTGTGTCACGGCGGATGGCCAGACGACCGAGGCTTTGGGGGCCGCCCGCCAAGTGGGCGCTGCCAACTCGCCCAAGCTGCAAGTGCGCTTTGCGCCCTCGTGGCTGTCTTTCCTGCCCATGGTCTGGGGTGACTACTGGGTGATTGATCTGGATCCGCAGTACCAGCTGGTGGCCGTGAGCGAGCCTAAGCGCGAATATTTGTGGGTGCTGTCCCGCAGCCCCAAGGTGGAGACGGTGGCATACCAGGCCTTGCTGACCCGGTTGGGGCAGCAGGGGTTTGATCTGAAACGTTTGGAACTGAGCCCCCAGGAGTGAGCATGATCGAAGGACTGATTGCCGGCCACCTCGTAGGCCTGGCAGAGACCCGTGAGGGGAAAAACGGCACCCGGTTTGCACTGGCTAAGGTCAAAGCCACCTCCGGCGACGGCGAAAGCCTGATTGTTCACGTGATCGCCTTTGCTTCCGAGGCCAGCGCCGCCCTCATGGCCCTGGATGATGGCGATGCCATTGCCCTAGCCGGTGCCCTCACCCCCAAGGTATGGACCGACAAGCAAGGCAACACCCGCCCCGCACTCGATATGGTGGCCACGCAGGTGTTGACGGCCTATCACGCAGCACGCAAGCAGCAAACCTTGGATGCGGATCACTTGGGGCGGATACGCTGACTCTTGCGGGTTCGCTCCATGAAGTCGTTGGGCTTGGTTCTCACCCAAGCCACAAACAAGGCCACGTCGGGGTGCGTCAGTAACGCGTCTACCGAGTTGAACTGCCGAGCCAACTCGGTTTCCGTCAAAAGGGCGTGGATCTGTCGATGACAGATCCGGTGCAGGTATTCTGTATGCCTGCCCCCTTTGGACTTGGGGACCAAATGGTGTGCATCGCGCTGACCGGGTGGAATCTTGCGTTCACACAGCGGACATATCAGGTCCGCGGGCAGAACCCGAACGTGGTCTTGCTGAAGAAGGCGCCTGATTCGGCCCATGAGGTCAGTGGTGTCTGTGGATCTAAACTCAAACCAGCATGGCGCTTGGGCTAGCCTGTTACGCGTGACTGGGCTTTGGGGCAGGCCGTTCACTGCCGGGGTATTTCAGATGGTTTTCCCGGTGTCGCCGGTAGAACAGCAAGCCTTCTTTGAGGCTGGCCACCGTGGCTTGTTGCTCCAGCATCTTGTCCCACAGATTCCAGTCTTCCTGGGGGTGTTCACCGTCCTCGAACCTTCTTTGGTAACCAATCCGCTGGCCAAACGCCGTGCGATACAGCATGGAGCCATGGTGTTGTGCTTGGCGATCCCAATACAAGTCGCCACAGTGCGGCGTTGTCTGACCGGGCACCCGGGTCAGGATCTCGTGTTTGAGCTCGCCCGTCACCACGATGTCATAGGTCACGATATCGGTCGTGGCGTCGGATAGCAGTTCAATCGCATCCGAGCGCAGCCAGTTGTCAGCGCCTATGAACAGCACATATTCTGTTTGCACGCGTGACAGCATGTCCTGGAAGTTGTCGACCGTCCCAAGGTTGGCCGGCCGCAACACATATTCAACACTGGGGTACAGCGCAGGGAGATGGTCGCAGTCCATCGCGCCATCATCGACAAACAAAATCCGCGCCGGAGCGCGGGTTTGGGACAACAGCGACTCAATGCAGTGCGCTGCAAGGTGGCCGTACCTGAAAGAGGCGATAACAACAGTGATCATGGTGCGGACGAGTAGAGCACATGACCATGCAATAACGGTGACAAAGGTCAATTCGGGGGCGTGTTAAGCGGCAGGGCTTTGCCATGCCCCACTGCTGAGGCGCACCATGCCATTTAAGATGCCCCGATGACTGACAAAGATCCCGATACCCTCGCGCGAGCCCGCGCTCAATGGCGCTGGCGAGGCGCGGAGCGTCCACCGTTTGCCGACATTCCCTCACAGGGGCAAACCTCGGTATGGGATTTCCCTCGCCCACCAGAGCTGGTGCGTGAAGCCCGCGAGGTCCTGGTGCTTTGGGGTGGTCTGGAGGTCGCTCGAACCCGCGCCGCATGGGCCGTCAGGGAGACCGCGCATCCGCCCACTTTTTATCTGCCATTGGCGGATGTTCAGCAGTCGTTGTTGCGTCCGGCAGGTGGTGGCTCGTTCTGCGAGTGGAAGGGCCCTGCACGGTATTGGGATCTGGTCGATGGTGTGCGCAGCCTCGAGCGGGTCGCGTGGAGCTACCCACAGCCCTTGGAGGGGGCCGAGCCCTTGGCTGAGTGCATCGCGTTTTACGCGCACGACCTCAGCTGCACCGTGGGTGGCGCCAAGGTGCTGGCGCAGCCGGGCGGTTTTTATGGCGGTTGGATCACGCCAGAGTTGACCGGGCCCTTCAAAGGCGAACCCGGCAGCAACGGTTGGTAAGTGTTGAGTGGGCGTGAAGCGCCTTCCCGTTTTGGGCTGCTTAGCCCAGCGCCCGCGTTGCCAGCTTGTACGCCGGTAATCCGGCCAGCATTCGCTTGCCGTAGCTGGTTTGGGTGAGTCGCTTGTCGTAGCAGATGACCTGCGCGCGGTCTTCTTCGGTGCGGATAGCGCGGCCTGTCCATTGCAGCAGCTTCACCCCGGTGGCGGGGATCACCAGTTCGTTGAATGGGTCGCGGCCCACGCTGCGCAGCCATTCAGCCCGAGCTTCGTCCACCGGGTCGCTGGGCGGGGCAAAGGGCAGCTTGGCGATGAACACGGTTTCGCACAGAGCACCGGGTAAATCCAAGCCTTCGCCAAAGCTTTGCAGGCCGAACAGCACCGAGGGCAACCCGTTCTCCACCCGTTCGGCGTGCGCGGCCAGGAGCCGGGTGCGGGACTGGGTGCCCTGCACCAGCACCATGTCCATCATGTGGCCGGGCACAGCCTCAGACGCGGTGCGCATCTGGGCGCGGCTGGTAAAGAGCACCAGCGCACCGCGCTTGACTTGTTCCATGTCCTCCATGAGCACGCGCACCACCTCGGCGGTGTAGGCGTCTGCGTGCTTGGGGTCTGCCTCGGTGTGCACCACCGTCAGGCTGCCTTGTTTGGCGTAGTTGAAGGGGCTGGCCACTTCCAGCGCAGTCACATAAGGCTTGTTGGCCAGACCCGCTTCTTTCAAAAAGTAATCAAAGCTGCCGCAGCTGGTGAGCGAGGCGCTGGTGACGATCGCACCGCGCACCTGGCTCCACAAAAACTGGCGCAACAAATCGCCCGGCACAATGGGGCAGGCGTGCGCGGTCATGGTCAGGTAGCCGTTGGCGCTTTCAGCCTGCAGCCACTTGGCCAAGGGCTGGTCGCCATGTTCCAGTAGCAAATTGGCGGTGCTCACCAGGCTGCCCAAGCGCGGCGCAATGCCGCCCAACTGGGCATACAGCTGCGCGCACAGTACCGCCTGGCTGGGGTCGTCTTTGGCGATGGCTTTCACGTCCACGCCGAGTGCTTCCAGCGCCTTGGACAGGCCGGTGGCCTGCGACTGAGTCTGGCGCACCGGTTCGTGCAAGGCCTCGGGCAACACACCGTTGGCAAAGCGCAAGGTGCCGTCTTTGCCGCCACCGTGGACATCCTGGCCGGTGTGGGCCCATACCAAGTCCATGGCCATGCGGGCCACCGAGGTGAGGGCGCCCTTGAGCTGGCTGGTCACCGTCTGCACGTCTTCGCCCAAGTGCAGGGCCAGTTTGCCGGCCACCTCGGTCATGGTTTTGGGCAGTTTGTCCAGCCAGCGCAGGTTGGACAGGTCCATGCTGTTCGAGAACTGGTCGAGCGCCACCGCTGGCAGGTGGTGGCCTTCGTCAAACACCACCAAGCAGTTGTCCAGGTCAGGCAGGGTCTTCATGCCCAGGCTGGCGAGCACCAGGTCGTGGTTGGCCACGATCACGTTGGCCTCTGCCAGCTTGGTACGGGCGTTGTAGTAGCTGCACTCTTTGTAGCGCGGGCAGTGGCGGGCGGTGCAGGTGTGGCGCTCGGCGGCCACGGCCGACCAGTCGCGCGGGTCGGGGGTGTCGGCCAGGGTATCGCGGTCGCCATCCCAGCTGGCCACAGCGAGCTTGTGGGCCATGCCCTCAAACAGGGCTTGGCGACGCTCTTCGATGGCCTCTTGCGATAGGGCGCTCACCTTGGGCTGGGGTAGATCGTCGTCAAACAAATCTTCTTCACTCGCGCCGCTGCCCACCAGACGCTCGAGCTTGACTTTGCACACATACCGGCCGCGGCCCTTGGCCAGGGCGTAGGCAAAAGGCTGGTCCATGCTGCGAGCCAGGGCCGGCAGGTCCTTGGTCATCAGCTGTTCTTGCAGCGCTACGGTAGCGGTGCTGATGATGACGCGGGTTTTGCGCTCGAGCGCCATGGCAATCGCAGTGCTGGCATAGGCCGCGCTCTTGCCCACGCCCGTGCCGGCTTGGATGACCGCAATGGCTTTGGTGGGGTTGGGATGCTCGCCGATGTCGGCCTGCGCCAGCGTGGCGGCCACGGTTTCGGCCATCTGGTGCTGGCCGGGGCGGCTCCTGAATCCGCTGGTGCTGCCCACTACTTGCTCAAATGCGCGCAGAGCGTGCTGGGCCAAGGCGGCGCTGGCAGGGGGCAGGGAAGAGAAATCGGAGCTCAAGGGGATAGGGGCGTGGGGCCGTTGCGGCAGAGGAGGGCTGAATATACAGGCAGCAGGGGATAATCGACGGATTGCCGCTACACAGCCACCGACGCTGTGCAAAGAATGCGGCCCGATCATCCAACGGGAGAATTCAACATGTCCGATCAGAGCACTATCGTCCCCGGCAAACAGCCCCAGGCTGCACGTCGCCAATTTATGAAGAATTCGGCGGTAGCCCTTGCTAGCGCTGCGCTGCCTGCTATCAATTTTGCACAAACAGCGCCTGTGGCAGCACGCCATTTCAGCCCCAAGCCCGCTGCATGGCGCACCTTTGAAGTGACTACCCGCGTCGATATTGCCAAGCCTCAGGGCGCTACCCGTTTGTGGTTGCCCGTGCCCTCTATCAATAGCGAGTGGCAGCAGTCCCTCGAGAGCAGCTACTCCAGCAACGGCAGCGCCCGTATGGAAGACGACAACACCACCGGCGCCCGCATGCTGTTTGTGGACTTTGCCGCCGACCAGGCCAAGCCCTTTGTGGAGCTGACCAGCCGCATCCGCACCCGCAGCCGTGCCCAGGACTGGGGCCAGAAAACCGCCGTGGCAGAGGACGCGGCGACGCTGAAGTACTGGACCCAGCCTACTGATTTGCTGCCGCTGGACGGTATCGTGCGCACCACCGCGCAGGAAGCCACCCGCGGCGCCAAAACCGATGTGGAAAAGGTGCAAAAGATTTACGACTGGATCGTCACCAACACCTTCCGCGAACCCACGGTGCGCGGCTGCGGCGAGGGCGACATCAAAACCATGCTGGAAACCAACAACCTGGGCGGCAAGTGTGCGGATTTGAACGCCTTGTTTGTGGGCCTGTGCCGCGCTGCAGGCGTGCCTGCACGTGATGTGTATGGCCTGCGCCTGGCGCCCAGTGCGTTCGGCTACCGGGAGTTGGGCGGCAATTCCGCCAGCCTCAAGGGTGCGCAGCACTGCCGTGCCGAGGTCTACCTCAAAGGCTATGGCTGGGTGGGCATGGACCCCGCCGACGTGGCCAAAGTCATGCGCCAGGAAACGCCGGAATGGATCAAGTCCGCCAGCAACCCGCTGGTCGCGCCCGTCAACAAGGGCCTGTTCGGCGGCTGGGAAGGCAACTGGATGGCCTACAACATGGCTCACGACGTGGCATTGCCCCAGTCCAGCGGCTCTAAGCTGGGCTTTTTGATGTACCCCACTGCCGAGACAGCCGCCGGCCGCCTCGACTCCTACGCGCCGGACGACTTCAAGTACCAGATCAGCGCCAAAGAGCTGGCGGCCTAACAGGTACCTCGACTGCTCGTTTCTCTCCTTTGCCTATGACCATACCCCGCGCACTGTTGGAGTTCGGTGATCCGCATCACAGTGGCCAGCCTGCTACCCGATTGGCTTTTGACGAGCCCCAGCAGGTGCTGGTGGCCCACACCCTCGGTGAAGTGCGGTCGGTGCTGGAACAGGTGGATGCTCTGAGCCGCAAGGGGCTTTGGTGTGTGGGCTATGTGCGTTATGAGGCGGCGCCGGCTTTTGATGCGGCGCTGCAGGTGCACGCAGCCGAGGGGCCTTTGGTGTGGTTTGGTGTCCATGCGCAGCCCCTGTCTGACGCGGACGTGGCGTTGCCCACCGCGCCCGAGCCGCATGTGCAGTGGACTCCGCGTATCAGCCGCGATGCCTTTGATGCCAACATGGCGCGGATTCACGCGGCTATTGCCGCCGGGGACTTTTATCAGCTGAACTACACCGCCCAGCTCGAAGCGCCGTTCGCGTCGTTAGAGGGCAGTGCCTTGGCGTATTTTGCGGCCCTGCGTCGCTCGCAACCGCGGGGCTATGGCGCGTTGATCGACACCGGTGAAGAGCAGGTCCTGTCGGTCTCGCCAGAGCTGTTTTTCGACTGGGACGGCACCCGAATCCTGGGCCGCCCGATGAAGGGCACCGCCGCCCGCGGCGCTAACCCGCAAGACGACGCAGCCAACGCCGAGCGCTTGCGCAGCACCCCCAAAGAGCAAGCCGAAAACGTGATGATTGTGGATTTGATTCGCAACGACCTCTCTCGCGTGGCGGAGCCATTCAGCGTCAAAGTGCCGCGGCTGTTTCATTTGGAGGCGCTGCCCACCGTGTGGCAGATGACTTCAGACGTTGTGGCCACCACCCGGCAAGGCACGCGCCTGTGGGATGTGTTTGAGGCTTTGTTTCCCTGTGGCTCGGTCACCGGTGCCCCCAAGGTGCAGGCTATGCGCCAGATCAAGGCACTGGAGCCGGATGCCCGTGGCGTCTACTGCGGTGCCGTGGGGGTGGTTCGGCCGGGCGGACATGCCACCTTCAATGTGCCTATCCGTACCGTCACGCTGCGTGGCGGGACTGCGCGCTGTGGCATCGGCAGCGGTATTACGTTCGATGCGCAAGCTGAGGGCGAGTGGCAAGAGTGGCGCAGCAAGCGCATGTTTTTGGAGCGCGCTAGCCAGCCCTTCGAGGTGCTGGAGACCTTGGCCCTGCGGGATGGTGTTTTCCAGCACTTGCCTTTGCACTTGCAGCGCATGGCGCAGGCGGCCGCGCATTTCGGCTATTCGTGGGACGAGGCCATGGCCCAGAAGGCCTTGGTCGCTGTGGCGCAAGCCCGCCCGACCGGTGCTTGGCGGGTCCGCCTGTTGCTGCAGCCCGGAGGGCGATGTACCGCCGAGGCGTTTGCGCTGCCTGATTCCCCGCAGCCGGTCCGCCTGCAACTGGCCGACCGGCCTATGGCCGACGCACAAGGCGAGTTTGTGCGTTTCAAAACCACGCGCCGTGCGCATTACGACGCCTTTACCCCTGCAGACCCGGCCGTGTTTGACACGGTGCTGTTCAACAGCGCCGGCGAGGTGACCGAGTGCACCCGGGGCAACATCGCCATCAAACTGGGCGGCCGTTGGGTCACCCCGCCGCTGTCCTCTGGCTTGCTGCCCGGTATCGGGCGGCAGGTCTGGCTGGCCGAGGGCCGCTTGGCGGAGCAAGTGGTGCACACCGCCCAGCTGGCAGAGGCGCAGGGCTTGGCATTTATCAACAGCCTGCGAGGCTGGCTGGATGCCGAGCTGGTCTAGCTCTTTGCGGTTCCCTGGCAACTGGCTCAGGCGTAGCGGTGCTGCGCTGGCTGCGTTTGTTTGTTGGTGGGCTGGATACGCTGCGGCGCAGCCCGGTACTGCGGTGACGGCACCTGCCAAACCGGCCTGGGTTAGCGTGCCACGGATCCAGGGGCATATGGTTGCAGCCGATGTGGGGCTGGTGATCAACAGCAGCGACCCGAATTCGGTCGCGGTGGGAGAGTATTACGCCCGTCAGCGCGGCATCCCGCCCGAGCACGTGCTACGTGTGATGCTGCCGGTTCGCCCGATCCTGACTGCGGCAGAGTTCGAGTCGTTCAACGCCCAGGTCAAAGCCGCCATGGGGCCCCAGGTGCAAGCCTTGGCCTTGGCATGGGCCCAACCCTATGCGGTGGAGTGCAACGCGATCACGGCTGCCTTGACTCTGGGGCACCAGCCTGAGTTGTGCAGCCAGACCTGTGCCACAAGCCGCCCCTCAGTGCTGTTCAACCACCCAACGGTCCGGCCCTTTACGGACCTCTGGGTGCGCCCCAGCATGTTGCTGGCCGGGCGCACTGTGGCCCAGGCCACCGCGCTGATTGATCGCGGTGTGGCCGCCGACCGCCAGTTGGGCAAACGGGGGGTAGCGCCCGCCAGCGTGGTGCTGCTCCGCACCACGGATGCAGCGCGCAATGTGCGTGCCGCTTGGTACCCGCCTATGCCAGCGATGGGTCAGCCCGATCCGCTCGTGCCCTTGGGCGCGCAGCTAAGGGTGCAAGACAGCACAGCAGAAAACCCCGAGCGCGTGGTGCTGCTCCAGACCGGCGCAGTCCGGGCTGACAACCCGGCGGCCATTGACTGGGTACCCGGTGCGCTGGCGGACCATCTGACCTCGTATGGCGGGCAATTGCTGAACACCAGCGGCCAAATGACCGCGCTCGAATGGTTGGAAGCTGGCGCCACCGCGAGCTACGGCAGTGTGAGTGAACCCTGCAACCATTGGCAGAAGTTCCCGCACCCCCAAGTGCTCTTGCTGCACTATGTGCAAGGCGCGACCGCGCTGGAGGCCTATTGGCGCAGCGTGGCTTGGCCCGCCCAAGGTGTGTTTGTCGGGGAACCATTGGCGGCACCCTTCGGTCGATAAACCTGATGTACACACCCGCACAACCCTCTGCCAAAACCACTGGCCCGCAGCCCCCGGCATTGACCGAGTTGATGCGGGCACCTGCGGCACGTGTTCCGGTCACTGCGGGGCTGATCGTGTTGAACTTGCTGGTGTTTGTGGCACTGGCCGCCGCCGGCGGCGGTTGGTGGCATGCAGGGCGGGGCGTGCAGCTTGATTGGGGCGCCAATTTTGCTCCAGCCACCCAGGACGGCCAGTGGTGGCGTCTGGGCAGCGCCATGTTTATTCACTTTGGCATTTGGCATCTCTTGCTCAACATGTGGGCCTTGTGGGATATCGGCCGCTTGTTGGAAGGTTTGCTTGGGCGCTGGCGGTTTGCCTTGCTCTATCTCGGGGCCGGGGTCTGCGGGAATTTGTTGTCTCTGGTGGTGCAGGGCAACCGTGCGGTGTCTGGCGGCGCTTCCGGCGCAGTGTTTGGCCTGTATGGCGCCTTGCTGGTCTTTCTGTGGGTGGAGCGAAAACAAGTAGAGGCTGGGGAATTCCGCTGGTTATTCGGCGGGGCGCTGGGCTTCTCGGTGCTGATGCTGGGTTTGGGTTGGTTCATGCCGGGCATCGATAACGCGGCGCATGGCGGCGGTTTGCTGGCAGGCATGTTGTGGGCAGGGCTATTGCTGCGGCCCTGGACGCCGAATAGCCCGGCCGCCGGGGTGCGCCCCGGGCTGTCGGCCGCGTTGCTGTTGGCTGCGGTTGTGCTGTTAGGCCTGGTGTTGCCGGAGCCTGCCTACCGCTTTGGTGAAGAGGTCAAAGCGCGCCAGAGCATTCAACGTTTCATTTCTGACGATGAACGCATCCATGAGCATTGGAATTCGATATTGAATGATGTGCAGAAAAACAGCGCGTCGTTTGAGTCCATCGCCGGACGGATGGATGCGGAAGTAGTGCAACCCTATCGCCAGAGCTTTGAGGATTTGATGCGCGTCTCCCCGGAGAGTGCAGCGCCCTCAGCCGCCACGCTGGCCAACTTGCAGGCCTATGCCGCCCAAAAGGCCTCCCAAGCCCAGAAGCAGGTCAATGCCCTGCGCCAAGGCAATAAGCCGGAGCTACCGGCTGCAGAGCTCCCCAGCGAGACACGTTAAATCTCAAGGCGCTGGAGGCGCTTCTGCCAAGGGCATGAGGGTACGCCGGCTGTCGAATTTGTGCGGTGCGCCGCTTAGCGGATCTGTGAACTCCAGGGTGCGGGCCAGTAACTGCAAGGGGCGCCGGAAATCGTTGGCGCCCTCGGGCGTGAGGACGGGGTAGATGCCGTCATGCAACATCGGCAGGCCTAAGGCGTGCATATGCACCCGCAGCTGGTGGCGCTGGCCGGTGAGTGGCTGCAAGCGGTAGCGGGCCCAGCCACCTTCCACTTCCAGCGGCGTAATGTCGGTGATGGCGTTGACTTCGCCCGGTACCTCGGCCTGCTGCATGAAATGAAGGGCGTCACCAATACGGCTTTCGCGGTGTAGCGGCCAGGGCAGCTTGGGGTTCCAGGGGGCGATGCATTCGTAGGTCTTGTGCATCAGCCGGTCGCGGAACAGGGCCTGGTAGGCGTTACGACTGGCTGCATGGACCGAAAACATCACCAGCCCGGCCGTGTCTTTGTCGATCCGGTGGATGGGGGAGAGTTCTGGCAGGTCTAAACGTTGCTGCAAGCGGGCTAACAGGGTTTCACGCACATGTTTGCCGCTGGGGACCACCGGCAGAAAGTGTGGCTTGTCGACCACCAGCAAATGTGCGTCCTGCCAGATCACCTCCTCTTGAAACGGAATGACGGGCTCGTCCGGCACCTCGCGGTAGTAGTACAGGCGGCGGCCCGGGGTGGCGGTATCGCTGGCAGAAGCGGTGCGGCCCTCTCCATCGGTGATGTCACCCGCATCCAGGCGCTGACGCCACACCGCTGCCGGCACATCAGGAAAGCGGTGGGTCATAAAAGCCAGCAGGTCGGGCCAAGGGCCACCAGCCACCACCACGCTGCTAGGCCGCACACCGTGCCGGGCCGCAGGAGCCAAAGGCCGTGCGCGGGCCATAGGACAGATCGGGCTTAGATGCGTTCGAACACGACGTCCCACACCCCGTGGCCGAGCTTGATGCCGCGGTTCTCAAACTTGGTGAGGGGGCGGTAGTGTGGCTTGGGCGAGTAGCCTGCCAATTCGGGGTGCGTGGGAAGGGCGCGGTTTTTGAGTTTGGGCTCAGCGCTCAACACTTCCAGAATCTGCTGGGCATAGGGCTCCCAGTCGGTGGCGGCGTGCAGATAGCCACCGGGTTTCAAGCGGGCCGCCAGCTTTGCGACCAGCGGGCTTTGGATCAGGCGGCGCTTGTTGTGCTTGGTTTTGTGCCAAGGGTCGGGGAAGAAGATGTGCACGCCATCGAGGCAAGCCAGCGGCAGCATATGGTCAATCACCTCCACTGCATCGTGGTTGCAAATGCGGATGTTGGGGATGTTGTTTTCACCGATGCGCTTGAGCAAAGCGCCAACCCCGGGTTCGTGCACTTCACAGCACAAGAAATTGGTACCGGGCAGGGTGAGCGCAATTTGTGCGGTGGCCTCGCCCATGCCGAAGCCAATTTCTAGTACGACCGGGCGTTGAGCATCTATAGGGGCTCCAGCGCCCGCTGCACCTTCAAAAGTTGCTCCGAAATTGAGAGCAGAAGCCTGGTAAGGAACCAGAAACTGCGGGCCCAGTTCCGCCATGGCGCGCTCTTGTCCGCCGCCCATGCGGCCTGCGCGCTTCACAAAGCTCTTGATGGTGCGCATGAAGGGCTTGGCAGCGTCGTCAGTGCGGGCGAGGGATTCAGCCGATTCGGGCTGGGGGGATTGAGGGTTCGTCATGGCAACAAGAGCACGTAAGCAGGGCCTGCATTGTAGGCAGTCAGGCGCGATATCGGTAATTTGCGAAATGTCAAATTACTCGCAAAAATGTTTTCAAACAAATTTGATAAATATACATATAATTAAACAAATGGTCCGACGAAAGTCACCATTTCCGCCCAGCCGCGGGCTGTCCGCGCGGCGTGGTACTCAAGAGGGAAACGAGATGTTCAAGTCTTTGCGCTGGGTAATGTCGCTTTTGGGGGCTATCGGCGTTGTCGCCGCGTTGGCTGTCGCCGCACAGGGGTACTACTTCATTCAAAAGCTGGATGTCTCGGCGTTGAAGGTCTACGCGGCGAAAGATGTGGTGGCCGACATCCTGCCACCCCCGATGTATTTGATCGAGACCCGGCTGGTTTTGTCGCTCATGCTGGACGGGAGCATGTCTGCAGCAGACGGTAAAAAGCGCTTCGACGAACTGGCCACCGAATACGACCAACGGGTGGAGTTCTGGAAGAAGAACCCGCCCTTCGGCCTGGAGGCCAAACTTTTGGGTGAACAGCACAAGGCGGCACAGGCGTTCTTGGCGGCCGCCCGCAGCCAAGTGGTGGAGCCTTTTGCTGCAGGCAAAGCGGATGTGGCCCGCACCAATATGCCTGCAGTCCATGTGCTGTACCAGCAGCACCGGGCTGGTGTGGATGCCACGGTGGTGGACGCCAATGCGTTCGCTGCCAGTTCCATGCAAGAGTTTGACGCCACGCACGCTTTCAGCGTGACCGCCATGGTAGTGACCGCATTGGTGGCTGCGGCGGTGGTGTTCGTGGTGTACCGCTTCGTGCTGGCCAGCATCCAAAAACCGGTGCGCGGTAGCACCGAGGCCGCCAAATTGATTGCGGCGGGCGATTTGGCCACCCACGTGGCCCTCGACCCTGGGCGCACAGACAGCTTGGGAGCGCTGCAAGAGGCGCTGCAAACCATGCGCGAAGGCCTCAACAGCACCGTATCGTCAGTGCGTTTGGTGGCAGACAACGTGTCCAACGCCAGCGCCGAGATTGCGCAAGGCAACCACGACTTGTCAGCCCGGACCGAGAGCCAGGCAAGCGCTTTGGAGGAGACCGCCGCCTCGATGGAAGAGTTGACCTCGGTGGTGAACCAGAATGCCCAAGCGGCCCAGCAGGCCGAGCGGCTCGCGAAGCAAGCAGCAGAAGTCGCTGAGCGTGGCGGCACTGCGGTGGGGCAGGTGGTAGCGACCATGAAGGGCATTAACGACTCGTCCCGCGAAATCGCGGGCATTGTGAGTGTGATCGAAGCGATTGCATTCCAAACGAACATCTTGGCTTTGAATGCCGCCGTCGAGGCGGCCAGGGCCGGTGAGCAAGGCCGCGGCTTTGCAGTGGTGGCTTCTGAGGTGCGATCGCTGGCAGGCCGCAGTGCAGTGGCGGCCAAAGAAATCAAGGCCCTGATCGATGCCAGCGTAGACCGTGTCTCGCATGGCTCCACACTAGCCGACCAAGCCGGTGCCACGATGGACGAAATGTTGCGTTCGACCCAACAGGTCAGCACCTTGCTGACAGAAATCAGCGCGGCGAGCCGCGAGCAGTCCAGCGGGATCTCGCAAATCGGGGAAGCGGTGAGTCAGATGGACCAAGTCACCCAACAAAATGCTGCGCTAGTGGAAGAAATTGCCGCAGCCGCAAGCAGCCTCAAGGTCCAGGCGTCGGAGCTGGTGCGTCAAATGTCGCAATTCACGGTAGAAGGCGGGCACGAGGTACCGCGCTTGACCTAAGGTGCCGGCTCCGTTTAGCGATCTTCGGACTGATCAGAGGCCGTAACGGTTGCGCCACTCTGCAGTCCAGGCAGCGAGGCAGTGCGCCATGGTGCCGCTGACCGATGATAGTCCCAGCGTGGCGGCGGCACTGGCCAGGGTCGTATCCGGCTCGCTCAGGTCGAGGGCTGCAGCGCCGTTTTGTTTGCTGAGTTTTTCCCCGTTGGGGCCCAGCACCAAAGGGGTGTGCAGGTAGCGCAACGCAGGCAGCCCTAGGGCTGTTTGCAGCGCTATTTGCCGCACGGTGTTGTCCGCCAAGTCTTCGCCCCGCACGATGTGGGTAATGCCCTGGTCGGCATCGTCCACCACCACTGCCAACTGGTAGGCCCACAAGCCGTCTGCACGCAACAATACGAAGTCGCCTACCTCGCGGGCTAGGTCTTGCTGCTGCACACCCAGGCGCCGGTCATGCCATGTCCTAAGACCCTCGTCACTCAGGCGCAGGCGCCACGCACGGCCTTCACGCCCTTGCAAACCGTGGCGGCAAGTGCCGGGGTAGACGAGTTCGCCGTTACGCGCCTTGCCCGCGCCGATTCGCGCCAGTGCCTGGACGATGTCTTTGCGGGAGCAGGCGCAGGGGTAGGCATCTCCTGACGCGATCAGGTTGTCGAGTGCCTGCCGGTAGAGGCTATGGCGGGTGCTTTGCCACGCGGGTGGCTCGTCGGGCACCAAGCCCACGCTGGCGAGTTGATGCAGGATGAACTCACCGCCTCCTGCAATGCAACGCGGGGTGTCGACGTCTTCAATCCGCACCAGCCACTGTCCGCCGTGGGCACGGGCATCCAGCCAGCTGGCCAGTGCAGCAAGCAAAGAGCCCGCATGCAGCGGGCCCGTGGGGGAGGGAGCGAAGCGGCCCCTGTATGGGGCCCCCACGCTTTTCGATCCGGCGGTGCTCAATTCACTCGATTCAAGCAACTTTCAGCGCGAGTTCCAAGCCGGACACAAAGGCATCTTCCACGCGGTGGCCGATGCACCAGTCGCCGCACAGGCCGATGCCGGCTTTGCTATCCCACAAAAAGTGTTCGCCCAAGGGAGCTTCGGTCTTGGCGTACAGCCAGCGGTGCACTTGGGCATGGGCGGGCTCTGCGCGAATGCCGGTGATCTCGGCAAAGGCTTTGATTAACTTGGCTTGGATGCGGTCAGGCGTGTCGTTCAAATGCTCTTGGGACCAGGCCGCACTGGCTTGCACTGTCCAGCGCTCGACCTTGCCACGGCCGGGTTTGCTCGACTCGCGCGACAACCAGGCCACACGGTGGTGGGTGCTGCGGGCGGCGTTCCACTGCGGGCCTAGGGTGGTGAGGCCGGGCTGCACTGCTTGGGGGTAGGCCAGCATCAGGGTCCAGCATGGCGCCACAGAGACTTTGGAAGTTTTCTTGGCCAGCGCTGCGCCCTTGGGGGTGGTGGCCAGCAGCTCTTGGGCTTGGGGATGGGGGATGGCGAGCACCACCTCGTCAAAGCCGCCATAAACATGGCTGCTGCCCGCATCGCCTGAGGTGCGCAGTTGCCATTTCTTTTTGTGCAGGGCGTCTTGCTCGAGGGCAGTGACGCGGGTGTTGACCAGCAGTTGCCCGGCATCCGCCAGGGGCTGTGCCCACGCGCGCACCAGCGCGTTCATGCCGGGGGTGGGTACCCAGTGCGCATCGCGCCCGGGCAGGGCAGCAGCGGCCACACGGCCGTGGGAGTCGAGCACGCGTACCGCGTTCGCACTCCAGGGGCGGCAAAGGCCGGGCGTGGTTTGCAGGGCTTGGGTGAATCGGGGGTCGCGCACCGTGAAGTACTGGGCCCCGTGGTCGAACGTGCCGAAGGCGCTTTCGCGGGTCGACATGCGGCCACCGGGTCCGCGGCTTTTTTCAAAAACGGTGACCTTGTGGCCGGCCTGCACTAGAGTGCGTGCGCAGGTGATGGCGGCCATGCCACCCCCCACGATGGCGATGTGTCGGGATGTTGTCATGGGCACAGTCTCCGTTGGTTGTAATAGCCTCTTTATACACGCTGGCTCGCGTGCGCAAACCGTTTAACTGCTGCGATGCTCGTCGAGCAGGGCGCTGCGGGTGGTGTCACTTTCGAGCTGGCTGAGCCACCATTGCAAGGCCCTGCCTTGGTTGATGGTTTTGGTTTGCCGCCATGCGTAGTGCAGCGGCACATTGCGTTGGGGGCGCTCGGTTTTTTTCACGACCAAGCGACCGGTTTGGATGTAGGCGTCTGCCATGCAGCGGGGCAGATTGCCGCCACCCAGGCCACGCAATTGGGCATCGAGTTTGGCGTGCATGGTGGGTACGGTGAATACGTCCTGCCCGCTGAGCAGTCCAAAGGTTTGGCCCGCCCCGCGTTGCACCGAGTCGGCCACTGCAACCGCCCGGTGTTTTTGAATCAGCTCATCACTCAGGGGCTCCGGGGTTTGCGCGAGCGGGTGGTGTGGAGCGACGGCATACACAAAATGCAAGTTGCCCAGCGGTTTGCTGTGCACACCGGCCGTGCGCGCCGAGTCCGCCCCAACGCCGATAGCCAGATCTGCTTGACCGGTGGTGAGTGCCTCCAAGGTGCCGGAGAGAGTTTCTTCCCGCAGGCGGATGCGGGTCGGCGGCGACTGGCTGAAAAAGTTGTCGCACAGTTCCATCATGATGGGTTTGGAGATGACTGTGTCGATGGCGATGGTGAGCTGCGGCTCCCAACCGGTGGCGACCCGCTTGACCCGGTTGGCGACGGCATCGATCTCCTCCAGCAAGCGTGCACCCTCACGCAGCAACTCGGCTCCGGCGGCGGTGAGTTTGGCCTGGCGCGAGCTGCGGTCATACAGCAGCACGTCTAACGCGTCTTCAATCTGTCGCACCCGGTAGGTCAGGGCGCTGGGCACCATGCCCATGTCCCGGGCCGCAGCGGCGAAGCTGCCGGCCTCGGCAATCGTCTGCAGCATAGAGAGCGCATCAGGGGTGAGGAAGTCGCGTGCCGTTTGCATGGTCGATGCCCTTAAGTTGAGTTTTTTTGAATGATGCCATCAAACGGTATGGATGGAAAAGGCCTAGCCGAGGCCTAAAGTTCAATCCATACGAAACCAGAGGCACTTCACATGTTGACCGTACGCAAATCGCAGGACAGGGGCTACGCCGACCACGGCTGGCTCAAGTCTTTCCACAGCTTTTCGTTCGCCGGGTACTACGACCCCGCGCACATGGGGTGGGGTAATCTGCGGGTGATCAATGAAGACCGCATCGCGCCTGGCACCGGCTTCGGTACCCACGGCCACCGCGATATGGAGATCATCAGCTACGTGATGTCCGGCAACCTGGCGCACAAAGACAGTATGGGCAACGTCAAAGGCATTCCGCCTGGTGATGTGCAGCGCATGAGTGCCGGTACGGGTGTGACGCACAGCGAGTTCAACCACGCGCCGAACGACACCACCCACTTCTTCCAGATCTGGATCGAACCCAATGTGACCGGCATTCCCCCCAGCTACGAGCAAAAAACCTTTGCTACTGAGGACAAGCAAGGCACCTTGAAGCTGGTGGCGTCACCCGATGGTGCGGAGGGCAGTGTGCTGATCCATGCGGACGCCAAGTTGTACAACGGTTTGCTGGACGGTGCTGAAACGGCAACCTTGGCGCTAGACCCCGCCCGCAAAGGCTATGTGCAGGTGCTGCGCGGTTCGGTGTCGGTGAACGGCACGCCCTTGCAGACGGGTGATGCCGCCTTGCTGAGTGCTGAAAGCACCTTGGTGCTGGACGCGGCGCGGGACGCCGAAGTCCTGGTTTTTGATCTGGAAGCCTGATTTTTTCGGGTGTCCGCACTGTGCGGATGCCTTTCTTTGAGTCTTTTTACCTAGGAGTTAACAAAATGGCAAAAGTAGCAGTTGTATTCCATTCTGGTTACGGTCACACCCAGCGCGTAGCGCAATTCGTGGCTGAAGGCGCGAGCGCCGAGCTGATCACCATCGACGCCAATGGCGACATCACCGATGCCCAGTGGGCCACGCTGGATGCGGCAGACGCCGTCATCTTCGGCTCCCCCACTTACATGGGCATGGCCTCTTGGCAGTTCAAGAAGTTTGCTGATGCATCCAGCAAGCGTTGGTTCACCTCCGCCTGGAAAGACAAGGTCGCTGGCGGCTTCACGATTTCTGCCAGCCCTAGCGGCGACAAGCTGTCCACTATCCAGTACTTCATCACCCTGTCCCAGCAGCACGGCATGATCTGGGTCGGCCAGCCTGCCATGAACGACGGCACCATCAACCGGATCGGTTCCAACTCCGGCGTGATGGCCCAAGTCGGCCCCACCAGCCCAGCGGAAGACATCCCCCAAGGCGACTTGGACACTGCCAAGGCCTACGGCGCACGCGTGGCTTCCATCGCTGCCAAGTTGAAGGCATAAAGCCGCTTGCAGGCCTCCGCGGCCTGAGAGCAAAAAGCCCGCTTCAGCGGGCTTTTTTGTGGGCGCTTGGAAAGTGCGTAAGCTGTGGGCTCTCAGACTATCGGAGTTCCATTTTGATGATCCGTTTTGCTACGAAATTCATAGCTTCTTGCGTAATATCTGCGGGCGCTATTGCGCCTTTTTATGTTTATTCGCAGACCGACGCTTCGGCGTTCAGCGCCATCAGCGCCATGCCAGTGGCTTCAGTCGTCGGTGCGAGCGCCGGCGCGGTGATCGCCATTCCTGTCGCGTTTTCAACCGCAGGTGCGGTGTTGGTGGTGAAGAGTGTTGAGACCTCGACCAAAGGCACGGTTTATCTGCTCGAGCGGGTGTCGGACGGCGCGCGCGCCAGTGTGGAGGTGTCAGGCAAAGCGGCCTCCGGCGCTTCCACCGCCGTGGGCACTTCCGTGTTTGTCAGCGTGATCAGCACCGGCGTAGTGTTGTCGGTGGCGGGCAAGGCAATTGCATTTGTCCCGAACGAAATCGGCAAAGCACTGCTGCACAACGAACGCGTGAGCCAGTGAGCCGCCTTATTTACCTGCAGCGATGGATGGCGGCAGGAGCGGTCGCCCTGTCGTGTGCCGGCCAAGCGCAGGCAGGCCGGACTTGTGATGAGCCCCAGGACCTGACGCCCGCCAAGGTGGACAAGTCCATGACCTTGGCCTGGAAAACGCTGCAGGCGTTGGATGCCAACGGTGCCAAGGTGGTGGTCATGGCTCGCGCCGGGCAGGACCTGAGCAAATACGGTGTGCGCTACTCGCATCTTGGGTTTGTGTACCGGCAAGATACCCCCGATGGCGGGCATGTCTGGCGCGTGCTGCACAAACTCAATATGTGCGGGACGGCGGAGTCGGCGATTTACCGGCAAGGGCTCGGGGAGTTTTTTCTGGACGATCTCTGGCAACACGAGGCGGCCTGGGTCGCGCTCAATCCGCAAGCAGAGGCGTCATTGCTGAAAGTGTTGCTGGATGGGCCGCGGTCCTTGGTGTTGCACGAGCCGCGTTACAACATGGTGAGCTACCCGTGGTCTCAGAAGTACCAGCAGAGCAACCAGTGGGCCATTGAAACACTCGCACTTGCGATGACGGCGGCCAGCACCGAGCCTGTGACCAGCCGCACGCAGGCGCAGGCTTGGCTGCAGCGCACCGCCTATCAGCCGACGACCCTGACCATCACGCCACTGGTGCGCCTGGGAGCCCGCATGACGAAAGCCAACGTGGCGTTTGACGACCATCCGGACGAAAAGCGCTATACCGACCGTATCGAGACCATCACGGTGGACTCGGTGTTTGCTTGGCTCAAGCGCGCCAATCTCTCCGCTGGCGCCCCCCAGGTGCAGCGCTAGCGGCTCAGGCTTCGCTGCTGCTTTGCAGGCCGGTGGCCTGCAGATCCGCGCTCAGAGCCCGACGCTCGTCGAACACAAAGCAGCCGCCTTGGTAGTGGCTGCCGTCGGTCTCTTCAAAGTACTTGAGGATGCCGCCTTCGAGCTGGTAGACGTGTTCCAGACCTTCTTCGCGCATCAGGATGGCCGCTTTTTCGCAGCGGATACCCCCGGTGCAAAAGCTCACCACGGTTTTGTCTTTGAGTTCGTCCAGATGGGCGCGGACGGCGTCCGGAAATTCGGTGAACTTGGTGATACGCCAGTCGATCGCACCCTCAAAAGTGCCTTCATCGACTTCAAAGTCGTTGCGCGTATCCAGTGTGACCACCGGGCGACCGTTGTCATCATGCCCCTGATCCAGCCAGCGCTTGACAGTAGCGGGTGCTACCGCGGGCGCGCGCCCGTCAGCTGGCTTGATGGTGGGGTGGTTCATGCGGATGATTTCACCCTTTACCTTGACCAGCATCTTCTTGAACGGCTGGGTGTCTGACCAACTCTCCTTGGGCGCAATATCTGCAAACTGCGGGTCTTGCTGGAGCTGGGTGACAAAATTGCGCACATCGTCTGCCGGACCGGCGAGGAACATATTGATCCCTTCCTCGGCCAGGAGAATAGTGCCTTTGAGCTGCAAGGCCTGCGCCCGGGCCAGTAAAACCTCGCGCAAGGCCGAGGCATCCGGAAGCGGGACGAATTTGTAGGTGGAGATGTTCAGTACGGTGTTCACCGTCTGATTTTAATTGCCCGGGTTCGGGTCTTACGCATCCGGCAGTTGGAGCTGGACTTTGATCCACTGTTTGGCGCTCTGGCTGTCAGCAAAAACGCGGGAGGCGATCACACCGTCCAGCAAGTTTTCAAACCGGCTACGCAGTAAAGAAGCGCCTTCCACGTGCGGCGCAATCACAAAGGCCACTGCTTGGAGATTCGAGCCAGCCGGGCGGTTGGCGTAGTCCGCGCGGGTTTGGGCATAGATGTCCGGCCCGTAGACCAGCGTGTCGTGCATGTGGTTAATGATGCCCCAAGGGCCCGCCGCGTTCAGGGTGGGAACTTGCGCCCTCATTTGGGCCGCTATCAGAGCCCGCATTTCGGCATTCCAGTCGCCGTGCATGTGGGCAATCAGCATGCCAGGGGCTAGCTCTACCAGAGCGGATCCATGCGGACTGAATAGACGGCGGCCCACGGGGTTTGAGGGACTTTTCCCGGGTTGGAGATGCGTAGCCCGCATTGTGGCGCAGATGCAGACCCTTCCCCTAAGTCTGCCGCCAATCGAAAACTACAATGAACGGATGTTTGTACAGCTGCGCCTTCACACTGAGTTTTCTGTCGTTGACGGAACCACCCGCATCGACGATGTCATCAAAATGGCGGCAAAAGACGGGCAGCCCGCGCTGGCCATCACCGACCTGAACAACCTGTTTGGTGCGATCAAGTTCTACAAAGGTGGCCGTGGCAAGGGGGTCAAGCCTGTCATAGGCGCAGAAATCATTCTCGAGGGCTTGGGCGGCGATGCCACCGCCGTGACCCGCATCATTTTGCTGGTGCAAAACAAGCAGGGCTATTTGAATATCTCGGAACTGATTGCCCGTGCGTTCACACAGAACGTGGTGAAGAACCAGGCCGTCATCAAGATGGCGTGGCTCAAAGAGCTCAACGAAGGCTTGATTGCGCTCTCAGGCGCACAAGCCGGACCAGTGGGCCAAGCGCTGGTGCAGGGCGACACCGCCCGTGCGCACGATGTAGCACTGCAGTTGGCGGGTGTCTTTCCGCACCGCTTTTACATTGAGCTGCAGCGCGCAGGCCGCGCGGATGACGAGGCGCATGTGGTCGCCGCCGTCAAGTTGGCCGCCCGCATGAAGTTGCCGGTAGTGGCGACCCACCCCATTCAATTTGCGGAGCAGGACGACTTCGAAGCCCACGAAGCACGTATCTGTATTGCCGATGGCGAGATCCTGAGTAACCCCAAGCGTGTGCGCCGCTTCACCCGCGAGCAATATTTCAAGAGCGCAGCCCAAATGGAGGCGCTGTTTGCCGATATTCCCTCGGCAATCGCCAACACGATTGAGATCGCCAAGCGCTGCAGCCTGACGCTGGTGCTGGGCAAGCCGCAGTTGCCTGCCTTCCCGACCCCTGAAGTCAACGGGCAGCGCATGACGCCCGAAGAGTATTTCCGCTACGCCTCGTTTGAAGGGTTGAACGAGCGTATGGTGCACCTCTACCCCAACGAGCAAGAGCGCGCGGCTGAGATGCCGCGCTACGTGGAGCGCTTGGAGTTTGAGTTGGGCACCATTTTGAAAATGGGTTTCCCGGGCTATTTCCTGATCGTGGGTGACTTCATCAACTGGGCCAAGAACAACGGCTGTCCGGTGGGCCCGGGGCGCGGCTCCGGTGCCGGCTCGCTGGTGGCGTATGCGCTCAAGATTACCGATCTGGACCCCCTGCGCTACAACTTGCTGTTTGAGCGATTTTTGAATCCTGAGCGGGTCTCCATGCCCGACTTCGACATCGACTTTTGCCAGACTAACCGGAATTTGGTGATCGACTATGTGAAAGACAAATACGGCAAAGACGCCGTGAGCCAGATTGCCACCTTCGGTACGATGGCTGCCCGCGGTGTGGTGCGCGATGTGGGGCGCGTGCTGGACATGAGCTACACCTTTTGCGACGGCATCAGCAAGCTCATCCCCAACAAGCCGGGCACCAACGTGACCCTGCAGTTGCCGCCCACCGATGGCAAGAAGAGCGATAAATACGTTTATGCCACCGAGGCCGAGCCGATTCTGGCGGAGCGCGAGGCCAAAGAAGAGGACGTGAAAACCCTGCTGGAGATGGCCCGCAAGCTCGAGGGCATGACCCGCAACATCGGCATGCACGCCGGGGGCGTGTTGATCGCGCCGGGCAAGCTCACCGACTTCTGCCCGCTCTACCAGCAGCCCGGCAGCGAGTCCGCGGTGAGCCAGTATGACAAGGACGATGTGGAAGCCATCGGCTTGGTGAAATTCGACTTTTTGGGCCTGGCCACGCTCACCATTTTGGAAATCGCGGCCGAGTTCATCCGCAAGCGCCATCCGGGTCAGGAAAAGTTCGCCTACGAAAACCTGCCGCTGGACGATGCCAAGGTCTACAAGCTGTTCAGCGAAGGCAAAACGGAGGCGGTGTTTCAGTTTGAAAGCCGCGGCATGCAGGGCATGTTGCGCGACGCCAAGCCCAGCCGCCTGGAAGACCTGATTGCCCTGAACGCCTTGTACCGCCCGGGGCCTATGGATCTGATCCCGAGTTTCGTGGCGCGTAAACACGGGCGCGAAGTGGTGGAGTATCCGCACCCGGCAGTGGCCGAGATGCTGTCCGAGACCTACGGGATCATGGTGTATCAAGAGCAGGTGATGCAGACCGCCCAGATTCTGGGCGGCTACTCACTCGGCGGCGCCGACTTGCTGCGCCGCGCCATGGGCAAGAAGAAGAAAGAGGAGATGGACGAGCACCGGGGCATTTTCCGCGCCGGTGCATTCAAGACCCACGGCATCCCCGAAGCGAAGGCCGATGAGGTGTTCGACTTGATGGAAAAGTTCGCGGGCTACGGCTTCAACAAGTCGCACGCGGCAGCTTACTCCTTGCTGGCCTACCACACCGGCTGGATCAAGGTGCACTACACCGCCGAGTTCTTCTGCGCCAACATGACGGTGGAAATGGATGACACCGACAAACTCAAGGTGCTGTTTGAAGACGCCGAGAAGATGGGCCTGAGCTTTGAGCCGCCCAACATCAACCGCGGTTTTTATCGTTTCGAGCCGATTTCGAACAAAGAGATTCGCTACGGGCTGGGTGCCATCAAGGGCACCGGCGAGCAAGCCATTCTGGCCATCGTGGCTGCGCGCGAGGGCAGGGGCCCGACCGAAGAAGCCGGCCCGTTCAAGAGCCTATTTGACTTCGCCCGCCGTGTCGACCGCAGCCGCCTGAACAAGCGATGCGTGGAAGCGCTGATCAAGGCGGGGGCTTTCGACTCGCTGCACCTGAACCGAGCAGAGTTGGTCGCCTCTATGGATCGCGCGTTTGAGTTTGCCGCTGCATCCGCGGCCAATGCCAACCAGCATGGCTTGTTTGACATGGGTGGGGACGATGACCATGGCTCCAGCACGCAAGAGCCTGATTTGGTGAAGGTCACGCCTTGGGGTGTGAAGGAGCAGCTCACCCAGGAGAAAACTGCCGTTGGTTTCTACTTGTCTGGTCACTTGTTCGACGAAGTTGCCACCGAGGTCCGCAAATTCGCCCGCCGGCCGATCGAAGAGCTCAAAGACTCCCGCGAGCCCCAGTTGCTGGCTGGCATCGTGACCGAGTTGCGGGTAATCAACGGGCAGAGGGGCAAACTTGCGCTGTTCAAGCTCGACGACAAGTCCGCCATGATCGAGGCGCGCGCCAGCGAGGCCCTGCTCAATACCTACAAAGACTTGCTGAAGGACGATGAGCTCATCATCGTGGAAGGCAAGGCCATGCCGGACCGCTTCTCGGGCGGCATGCAGCTGACGGTGCAGCAGGTGTGGAGCCTGGAGCAGGCACGCTGCAAGTTTGGCAAGTACCTGCGGGTGCCGGTGAAGCTCGATGCCCAGAGGCGTGCGCCCGATGTGGCGGCATTGGTGCGGGAGTTTCCGGCGGTGCGCGAAACCACGGAACATGGCGAAACGGTGCGCGGCCTTTCAGTTCGGCTGCAATTGGTGTGCAGTGCGGCTGGCGCCCATCCGGTGGAGCAGGCAGCGGCTGATTTGCATCTGGGCGAAGCTGCCAAGTTTTACCCCACAGACGCGGCCCTTGCGAGCTGGCGTGCACAGGCCAATGGGGGAGTGGCAGCGATCGCCTACGACTGATTTTTGGTGAAAAAGGCTGCTGGCGCCCTAGATCATTGAGCCAGTAGCTATCAAAATCAGAGCAGAACTGAGCAGATTAAGGGCCGACCAAGGTCTGCGGCGAGATTATGATGATCATCGGCGACCAAACCTTGCCGTCGTCCAGCGGCAACTTGCGGGTTTTATCGATTGCATTTTCGGCCGCGTCATCCCAGCCCTTGTTGCCGCTGCGTTTGATGACGCGCTTGCTCAAGATTTCACCGCTTGCGCTCAGGCTCACTTCAATCTCAGTTTTGGGGTTGCCAACAATCGTGTCGGTGAACGTGATATTGGGTTTGACTGCCGCCTGAATGCGCCCCCTGTAGTTCGCCCCGTGGCCTGAGCTCCTCGCAGCGGTACCGGTGGAGCGTGGCGCACCGCTGCCGCTGGCTCCCGCCAGACCGGTCATGCGGGCGATTTGCTGCTGGCGCAGCTCTTCGGTGCGCTTGGCATCTTCTTTGGCCGCTTTTTGCGCCTTCAGTTTCGCGGCGTCGGCCAGTTTGGCTTTGTCTGCTTTTTCTTTCGCCTCGCGTGCCGCTTTCTCTTTGGCGAGCTTTTCCTTTTCCAGCTGTTCTTTCTCGCGCAACTGGGCACGGGCTTTGTCTTGCTTGTCTTTGGCCGCTTTTTCCAGAGCCTGCTTTTCGAGCTCGCGTTTTTCCTGGGCTTTGCGTGCTTCTGCCTTTTGCGCTTGCAATTCCTTTTGCTTTTCTTCGGCGATACGTCGCTCTTTTTCTTTGGCCAACGCGATGTCAGCCTTGCTCGGGGCTTCCGGCTCTGCGGGTTTCACCACGGGGGGCGGGGGAGTCGGCGTTGGCTTGGGGGCTGGCTCAGGCTCGGGTTCAGGCTCTGGCGGCTCTTCCGGCGGCGGCGCCGCCTCTTGCGGAATCGCAGACCACAGCTCAGCCTCTACGGTGGCGGGCGGGAGTTCGCGTTTCCAGGCCACACCAATCGCCAGCACCGCCACCAGCGCCGCATGGGCCACCAAGGCCATGACCAGCGCGCGCAACATGCCCGGTGTGTGGGGCGGCGCAAATTCCTGTCGGGTATCAGCAGCGGGCATGGTGCAGGTTGGGGACTCAGTTGGCCAGCTGAACGGACAAGCCGACCCGCTGAATGCCTGCGCGCTGCAAGGTGTCCATGACTTTGACCACGCTCTCGTATTTCACGTTCTTGTCGGCACTTACTACCACTGCCGAGTTGGCTGGTCCAGCCCCGTCGCCCGTGCCTTGCGCCTGCTTAACGGTGGCGGCCAGGTCTTTGAGTGCCACAGACGAGGTTTTCTCTTTCACTTTGACCTCGAGCGACTCGGTCTTGGTCAGGGTCACCTGGATGATCTGGTCAGGCTGGCGCGATGCCTTGCCCACGCTGGGCAAGTCAATCACGCTGGGGGTAATCAAGGGTGCGGTCACCATGAAGATGATCAAGAGCACCAACATCACATCGATGAAGGGCACCATGTTGATCTCGTTGATCGTGCGGCGACCACGGCCACGTCCGGCGACAGCAGGCATGTTGATTCCTTGTGCGGCTTAGCGGGCTGCCGGCGCAGGCTGGGCGCTCACGTTGCGTTGCAAGATGTTCGAAAACTCTTCGATGAAGGTTTCTTGCTGGATGGCGATGCGGTCCAGGTCGCGGGCGAAGCGGTTGTACGCCACTACCGCCGGAATGGCTGCAAACAGGCCGATGGCAGTCGCCACCAAGGCCTCTGCAATACCGGGCGCCACGGTCGACAAGGTCACTTGTTGCAAAGAGGCCAAGCCGGTGAAGGCGTGCATGATGCCCCAGACGGTGCCGAACAGGCCCACATAAGGCGACACCGACCCGACTGATGCCAGAAAGGACAAGTTGCTCTCGACCTCGTCCATCTCACGCTGGAAGCTGGCGCGCATCGCACGGCGTGCGCCGTCCATCAAGGTGCCCACATCGCTGACACGGCGCTCGCGCAGCTTTTGAAATTCGCGCATGCCGCTGGCAAAAATACGCTCCATCGGGCCACAGGTCTGGGCATTGCGACTCGCTGCGTTGAACAGATCATTGAGGCTGGAGCCTGACCAGAAGTCGCGCTCGAAAGCTTCGTTTTGGGCTTTGATGCGTTTGAGCGAAAACAGCTTGCGGAAGATGGCGGCCCAGCTGGCGATCGAAACCAGCATCAACAAGGCCATGACGGCCTGGACCACGATGCTCGCGTTCAGGATCAGGTGCAGGATGGAAAGGTCTTGGTTCATGGTGTGAGGGCTTAAACGGATGTGAGCATCGCACGCAAACGCTGGATGACTGTTTCTAATTGTTGCATCGAGCTGGCGGTCGAAAAGCGGACAAACTGGGCCGTTTGCGCTGTGCCGAAGTCTCGACCGGGCGTGATTGCAACATGGGCACGGTTCATGACTTCAAAGGCAAACTCCCAGCTGCTTTGGAGTCCGAGTCGCGCGCAAAGTTCCGAGCAATCAGCCCACACATAAAAGGCTCCGTCGGGCTCCACCGCAATGCTGAAACCCAAATCACGCAGGGCCGGAATGAAATAGTCGCGACGCGCTTTGAACTCGGCGCGGCGGGCCTCGTAGAGTGCAATGCTGTCCGGCTCGAAGCAGGCCAGTGCCGCATGCTGGGCGATGGTGCTGGGGCAGATGAACAGGTTTTGGGCCAAGCGCTCAATGACTGGCACCACGTCTTGCGGAACCACCATCCAGCCCAAGCGCCAACCCGTCATGTTGAAGTACTTGCTGAAGCTGTTGATGCTGATGACCTGGTCATCCAGCGCCAGCGCAGTGTGACCGAACTGGTCGTCATGGCTGAGTGCCAGATAGATCTCGTCGATCATGGTGATACCACCCTTGGCCTGCACTACCGCATGGATGCGGCCCAGCTCGTCGGGGTGAATCGAGGTGCCTGTGGGGTTCGATGGCGAAGCCAGCAGTACACCGCGTGTGCGCGGGCCCCAAGCACCCTCCACTTTCGCGGCGCTGAGCTGGTAGCGCTCGTCGGCCGATGTTTCTATCAGTACAGCCTTGCCCTCGGCGGCACTCACAAAATGGCGATTGCAAGGGTAGCTGGGGTCCGGCATCAAGACTTCGTCGCCCGGCTCGATCAGGGCCAAACAGGCCAGATGCAGGGCTGCTGAGGCTCCTGCCGTGACCACGATGCGCTCCGGCGCCACTTGCACGCCAAAGCGGCTGGCGTACCAGGCACTGATGCGCTCGCGCAGGGCAGGCAGGCCGGTGGCCGCGGTGTATTGGGTGACGCCATCGCGAATCGCCTGTTCGGCGGCCGCTTGCACCAAGGGCGGCGCTGTGAAGTCGGGTTCCCCGATATTGAGGAATACCATAGGCGCATCGCTGTGCGCCACTTGTGCAGCTAGGGCAGAAGCTGCCTTGGCAACCTCCATCACATAAAACGGCTCAATGTTCTGTGCGCGTGAGGAAATGTGCATCGTGGCGTTTGTGGGGTCAGGCAGCGGGTTTCTTGTTGCGTTCGGCGTCGATTTCTACGGCACGCAGCTGGGGGGCAATGCCGTTGAGCACGCCGTTCACGTATTTGTGGCCATCGGTGCCCCCGAATTCTTTGGCAAGCTCGATGCACTCATTGAGCACCACGCGCCATGGCACATCGAGGCAATGCTTCAACTCGTAAGCACCAATCCACATGATGGCGTGTTCGACCGGCGAAATCTCGGCCATTGGACGGTCCAATGCCGGAATGATCAGGGCGTCAAGCTCTTCCGCTTGGGCAACGCAACCGTGCAGCAAGGCATCGAAATGCACAGCGTCCGCTTTCGCGAAACCGGCCAGGTCACGGGTGAACGGGTCAATATCGTCGACCGCATTGCGGCCCACCAGGCTTTGGTAAAGGCCTTGCAGCGCAAATTCGCGGGCGCGGGTGCGGTTGGATTTACTACCTGCTTTGCGGGCGCCAGTAGTGGTCAGACCGGTGCGGCTCTGACGGGGAGGGCGCTTGGCCGCGGAGGTGCTGGGGGTATCGCTCATCAGATGCTCTCCAACAGGTTGGCCATTTCGACGGCGACTTGGGCGGCGTCGCGCCCCTTGTCGGTCTGGCGGGCTACGGCTTGTTCGAGGTTCTCGGTGGTGAGAATCGCATTGGCCACGGGGATCTGGTAGTCCAGCGATACGCGGGTCACGGCGGAACCGGATTCGTTTGCTACCAGCTCAAAGTGGTAGGTTTCGCCGCGGATGATGCAGCCCAGCGCGATCAGCGCGTCGTAGGTGCCTTTTTCAGCCATGGCTTGCAGCGCCACCGGCACTTCCAAGGCACCGGGTACGGTGACATGGTCAATGTCTTTCTCAGACACGCCCAGAGCCAACAATTCGGTTTTGCAGGCGTTGGCCAGTGCATTGGTGATGTCCGCATTGAAGCGGGCCTGCACGATGCCAATGTTGAGTTTCTTGCCGTTCAAACGGTCAGAGGCTGCGGTGCCTTTGTCTGCGCCAAACATGGGTAATTCCTTTATTCGAGTTATTTGCTGATGTAGCCGGTGATTTCGAGGCCGTAGCCGGTCATGCTGGGCATGCGGCGCGGGCTTCCCATGAGTTGCATTTTCTGCACACCGCACTTGAGCAGAATTTGGGCGCCGATGCCGTAGGTTCGCAGGTCCATGCGGCCCCGTTCGGGCGCTTGCGATGCGCGCGCGGTGCCTTCAAATTGGCACAGCAACTGCTCGCCGCTTTCGCCGCAATTGAGGAGCACCACCACGCCTTTGCCTTCAGCGGCGATATAAGCCAGAGCAGCATCCAGGCTCCAGGAGTGCATGCTGCGGTTGACTTCCAATGCGTCCAGCACCGAGAGCGGCTCATGCACACGCGCAGGGACCACAGTGCCGGCGTCCCACTCGCCCTTGACGAGCGCGAGGTGCACGCCTTGTCCGGTGCTGTCTTTGAATGCGTGGGCGGTGAATTCACCGTACGCCGTTTTCATGGTACGGCTGCCCACGGGCTCGATCAGCGATTCGACACGGCTGCGGTGTTCAATCAGGTCGGCGATCGTGCCGATTTTCAGGCCGTGTTCGGCTGCGAACAGCTGCAAGTCGGGCAGACGGGCCATGGTGCCGTCGTCTTTCATGATCTCGCAGATCACGGCCGAGGGGCTGCAGCCGGCCATGGCCGCCAGATCGCAACCGGCTTCGGTGTGGCCTGCGCGCATCAGCACGCCGCCGTCCACCGCCTGCAGCGGAAAAATGTGGCCGGGTTGCACCAGATCGGTCGCCACCGCGTTTTTCGCCACCGCGGCTTGCACGGTTGTTGCGCGGTCTGCGGCAGAAATGCCGGTGGTCACGCCTTCAGCGGCTTCAATCGACACGGTAAACGCGGTGCTGTACACGGTGCCGTTGCGTGCCGCCATCGGGGGCAGCTTCAGGTGCTCGCAGCGTTCGCGGGTCAGGGTCAGGCAGATCAGGCCACGGCCGAAGCGGGCCATGAAGTTGATGGCTTCGGGCGTAACGTGGTCCGAGGCGAGAACCAGATCGCCTTCGTTTTCACGGTCCTCTTCATCCACCAGAATCACGATGCGGCCGGCGCGCATGTCGGCCACGATGTCTTCAACGGGGGAAATGGATACGGGGGTGAGGGCGGTCATGCAGAAGGGCTTTCCAAATGTCGTTCTATGGCGGGGGCCCTGAGGGATGCGGCGCTCCTGCCGGATGCTCGGTGCCTCAGTAATAACCCCCGATTATCGCCGCTTTCGACCGGATGGTTGCGGGTCAGGCGCAGGGGCTAACCGCAGTAGGGACTTCAGTCCAGCGAGGCGCTCCAGCGCTCGTTCCAGCCGGTTTGCAGGGCACGCCGGTCGCGCTTGGTAGGGCGGCCCCCTGCAATCGTGTGGGCGGGCTCCGGGCTTAAGCGTTGTTGTTCTGCGACCGTTTGACGGTCGCGCACGCTGTCAGGGGTTTCTGCATACATCAGTTGCGCCACAGGTGCCGGGCCGCGTTGCTCACTGATGAGCAGCACTTGCACGACTTTCTTGACCTTTCCTTGCCAGATCGTCAGGGTATCGCCGGCCTTGACCTCTTTGGCGGGTTTGACGTCCCGGCCTTCCCACTGCACCCGCCCGAGTTGGACTTCATCCGTGGCCAGCGAGCGGGTTTTGAAAAAACGTGCGGCCCACAGCCACTTGTCGATCCGGGTGCTTTGCATGCGAAAACTTCAGCTGAGATAGAGCGGCAATCGTACACAAGCATCCAGTCCGGTGCAGGTGTCCCCTGAATACCGGTTGTTCAGCTGGATGGTTCCCCCCAGCGCGAGCACCATTTCCCGCGTGATTGTGAGCCCAAGGCCGGACCCCGAGTGGGTGCTTCCGGCCGCAAATGGCTGAAACAACCGCATGCGCAGGGCATCACTGATGCCGGGCCCGCTGTCCGAGATCGTGAGTTGTGCCCAGTCACCATCTCGCTGCAAGCGGATCATCAAGTCGCCGCCCTGCGGTGATAGGCGCACGGCGTTGTGCAGCAGGTTACGAATGGTTTCCCGCAGCATCCATTCGTGGGCCATCACCGGACAGGGCTCGGTCACGAGTTCGAAGTCGAGGTCTTTTTCACCCACCAAGGCCGACAGATCCAGCGCAATGGTCCGCACCGGTTCCGCCCAGTCCATGGCCGCAAAGTCTTGTTGTTGGCGCACTTGTTCCACTTTGGCCAGCGAGAGCATCTGGTTGGCCAGTTGGGTAGCCCTGTCGACCGTTGAGGCAATTTCTTTCAGCCCGTCCTGGGCGGCTATGTCGCCCCGCAGTGCGGATTGCACCTGCACCTTGAGCACCGCCAATGGGGTCCGGAGTTGGTGCGCCGCATCACGTACAAAGCGTTTCTGGTGGTCCAGCAAGTGTTGCAGCTTGTGCATCACATGGTTGGTCGCCACTGCCAGCGGCTGAATTTCCAGCGGCAATTCGCCGGCAGGCAGGGCGGTCAGGTCATCTTCGCTGCGCTGCTCCAGCTCCTCGCTCAGCTGCCGCACCGGGCGTGTGGCACGGTCTACGACCAGCAGCACCACCGCGGTAATGACCGTGATCAGAATCAGCTGCCGCCGGAGTGTGTCCAGCAAAATTTGCCGAGCCAGGGTGTGGCGCAGCTCAAGCGTCTCTGCCACCTGCACCATGGCCATGGTGCGCTCTCGCCCGCTGGCTACTGGCTGCAGCAGCACTGCTACACGCACCGCATCGCCCCGGAAGGTGTCGTCGTAAAAATCTACCAAAGCGGCATAGGGGCCCTGCTGGGGCAGTTGACCCGTCCAGACCTTGATGTCTTGCTCGCCATCGACCCATTGGCCTTTGGCGTCAGACACCCGGTAGCTCATGCGGCTGCGGTTGTCTGCCTCAAACGCTTCGAGCGCAGAGTAGGGTACTTGCGCTCTGAGCCGCGCATCCGCACCTCGCCCCTCAATGTCCAACAGTTCGCCGATGGCTTTTGCGGAGGCGAGCAGAGTTCTGTCATAGGCCGTGTTGACGGCGGCCAGCGCCTGCCGGTAAAGGCTGTAGGTGTCGACCAAGACAAACAACAATATCGGAATCAAGATGCCCAGCAGCAGGCTCTTGCGCAGTGAGGGTGCAGAGCGGCGGGCCGCCATCTCAGTCGGCCTTGAGCAAATAGCCAAGCCCGCGCAGGGTAACCAGGCTGACCCGCATGGCGGTGAGCTTCTTGCGCAGGCGGTACACCACCACTTCGATCGCTTCAAACTGAACATCCACTTGGCCGGGAAACACAACTTCAAATAAGCGTTCTTTGCTGACCGCATGGCCCGGGCGCAGCATCAGGGCCGTCATCAGGCCCAACTCCCGAGGGGTCAAGTCCAACACCTCATAGCGGTGATAGATGGCGCCGCTGTTGCGGTCCAGCCGCAACTCTCCGACCAGCAGGTCACTGCTCTGCGGTGTCGGGTTGTCGGCATTGCGGCGATGCAGGGCGCGTATGCGGGCTTCCAGCTCGTCGAGATCAAACGGTTTGGGCAGGTAATCGTCGGCACCGGCATTCAGGCCCAGTACCTTGTCGCCGACCGTTCCGCGCGCAGTCAAAATCAAAACCGGCGTGCGCAGGCCGCTGCGGCGCGCATGCTTGAGAACGTCGAGCCCGTCCACGCCCGGAAGGCTCAGGTCGAGCACCACCACATCGGGCTGGAGCGTGTTCCAGTGGGTGAGCGCTTGTGCACCATCGCTGCAGACATCCACCCGCATTTGTGCACGTACCAGGCTGCGTTGCAGGGTGGTGAACAGGGCGGGATCGTCTTCGATCAAGAGTAAATGCATGGCTAGAGCAGGGTGCGAATTACGGGTTTCCCCTAGGGAATTTGGACAGCCGTTTGACAGCCACGGCCCGCATCATAGGCCCTACCAATAACCACAGGAGACCTCCATGCGTCGCGATACTTTCCTCAAATCCATGGCCGTGATGGCTGCTGCCGGTGCTCTGCCTTTGTCGGCACGTGCAGCCACCAATCTGAAAATGATGCTCCCCGCTAACCCCGGCGGCGGTTGGGACGGCACAGGCCGCGCCTTGGGCAAAGCACTGATCGACGCCAAGCTGGTGGACACTGTGCAATACGAAAACAAGGGTGGCGCAGCCGGCGTGATCGGTCTGGCCCAGTTTGTGAACTCCGCCAAGGGCGACCCGAACGCCATGATGGTGATGGGCGCGGTGATGCTGGGTGGCATCATCACCAGCAAGCCTGCTGTTGGCTTGGACAAGGTGACCCCGATCGCCCGTATCACCAGCGAATACAACGTGTTCGTGGTGCCGGCCGACTCTCCGCTCAAGACCATGAAAGACGTGGTCACCCAAATGCAAAAAGACCCTGGCAGTGTCAAGTGGGGTGGCGGTTCGCGTGGATCCACAGAGCACATTTGTGCCTCCATGCTGGCGACCAAGGTCAACGTAGACCCCAAAAAGGTCAACTACGTTGCGTTCCGTGGCGGCGGCGAAGCCACTGCGGCTATTTTGGGCGGTAACGTGACGATTGGCGGGAGCGGTTACAGCGAGTTCGCTGAGTACATTGCCGCGGGCAAGATGCGCGCTATCGGGGTGACATCCGAGAAACGCCTGCCTGGCATCAATGTGCCGACCATGCGCGAGCAGGGCTATGACGTGGTGTTGGGCAACTGGCGCGGTGTGTACGGCGCGCCTGGCATCACCGCCGAGCAGCGTGCTGCACTGACCGACCTGATCATCAAGGTCACCAAGACCAAGGGCTGGGCTGACGCCCTGGAGAAAAACCAGTGGACCCCTGCGGTGTTGACCGGCAAAGCGTTTGACGAATTTGTGGACAACGAGTTTTCCAGCCTGCGCGGCGTGATGCACCTCTCCGGAATGCTTTGATGAGCCAGGTCGTGAAAGCGCGGCAAGAAGCCGCCGTCGCAGTGGGCGTGCTGCTCCTGGCCCTTGGGCTGGGTGCTGGCGCATGGGTCATTCCCTCAGAAGCGGGTTACGCCGGTATCGGCCCTGACTTTCTTCCGTGGGTGGTGTCTGTGGCTTTGCTGCTGTGCAGTGGTTTCTTGCTGTGGGAAGTCCGTAAGGGCGGCTTTCTCGACATGGAAGATGACGAAGACAGCGAGCCCGCCTTCTGGCCCGGATTTATCTGGATGTCGGTGGGCTTGCTGGTGAATGCAGCGTTGATCACCACCATAGGGTTCATCTTCAGTTGCGCCCTGTGTTTTGTGTTGGCATCGCGGGGGGCGCGCCTGGCCCAAGGCCAGGTCTTGGGCGGTGCCCGCACCTGGATCACGGATATCGTGGTCGGTCTGCTGATCTCGGCACCCGTGTACTGGATGTTTACCAAGTTTCTGGCCATCAGCTTGCCAGGTTTGACGCAAAGCGGATGGTTGTAATGGAAATCTGGAATCAACTTCTTCAGGGGTTTGCGACGGCGGGCACCCCCGTCAACCTATTGTGGGCATTTGTAGGTTGTGCACTCGGCACTGCCATTGGCGTGTTGCCGGGCATCGGGCCTGCTACGGCGGTGGCGATGTTGCTGCCTATTACGACCCAGGTGGAGGCCACTGCCTCCATGATCTTTTTTGCCGGCATTTACTACGGTGCGATGTACGGTGGCTCCACCACCTCCATTTTGCTCAACACGCCGGGCGAGACCTCCAGCATGGTGACCGCCATGGAGGGCAACAAGATGGCCAAGAGCGGGCGTGCAGGCGCTGCGCTGGCAACAGCCGCTATCGGCTCGTTTGTGGCTGGCAGTATTGCAACCGTCGTGGTTACTTTATTTGCGCCGCTGGTAGCGGAATACGCCGTCAAGCTCGGCCCGCCCGAGTATTTCTGTTTGATGCTGTTGGCGTTCACCACCGTCAGTGCGGTGTTGGGGCAGAGCACATTGCGCGGGTTGACCGCTTTGTTTGTGGGCTTGGCCATCGGCTTGATTGGCATGGACCAGATCACCGGCCAAACCCGTTACACCGGCAACATGCCCGAGCTGCTCGACGGCATTGAAATTGTGTTGGTAGCGGTTGGTTTGTTTGCGGTGGCTGAGGCCCTGCACTATGTACTCTTCGAGGGCAAGGTGGTCGAGACTGAAAACAAGCTCAGCCGTGTCACCATGACAGCGCGGGATTGGAAGCGTTCGATCCCCGCCTGGATCCGTGGCGCGGCGATTGGTGCGCCTTTCGGCTGTATTCCTGCCGGCGGCACAGAGATTCCTACTTTCTTGAGTTACGCCACAGAAAAGAAGCTTGCCAAAGGCGACGACCTGGCGGAGTTCGGTACCAAGGGTGCCATCGAAGGTGTGGCTGGCCCAGAAGCTGCCAACAATGCCACGGTGACCACCGCCTTGATTCCCTTGCTCACGCTGGGCATTCCTGTGTCGAATACCACCGCAGTGCTACTGGGAGCTTTCCAGAACTACGGTATCCAACCCGGGCCACAACTGTTCACCTCCTCGTCGGCTCTGGTTTGGGCATTGATTGCGTCATTGTTCATCGGTAACGTCATGCTGTTGGTGCTGAATTTGCCGATGGTGGGCTTGTGGGTCAAGTTGCTGAAGGTGCCCAAGGCCCAGCTGTACGCCGGCATTCTGATTTTTGCCACCGTGGGCACATACGGTATGCGCCAGAGCGCCTTTGACTTGGTGCTGCTCTATGTGGTGGGGGTCATGGGCTTGGTGATGCGTCGGTTCAATATTCCTACGGCGCCGGTGATTGTGGGCATGATCCTCGGGCCTTTGGCAGAGGCGCAGCTGCGCAACGCCATGTCCATCGGCGAAGGCAGTGCCATGATCTTCCTGCAGCGCCCCATGTCGGTGACACTGCTAGTGGTGGTGTTGAGTGTGTTGGTCTTGCCACGGGTGCTCAGGCACTTTCAAGGCAAGGCCCAGCGCTTGGCTTCGGTATAAAAAAGGGTGCTAGCCCAAATTTAACGTGCGGGTGTAGCTATACTTTTAGTAGCAAAAAAGGGGCGCCCCGGCGCCCCTTTTTTTGTTGCGGCGGATGCTAATCTTCTCGTATGGCTAATTCAGTGATTTCATGGGTGCTGCGGCAGGGATTAGGCGTGGGTCTGCTCAGCCTCGGGGTGCTCTCATCGGCGCGGGCGGACACTACGTTGGTGGCCGTGGCTGCCAATTTTTCCGGAACGGCGCAAACCATTGCCAGCGACTTCAAGCGGATGAGCGGGCACACCGTGACCCTGGTGCCGGGGGGCACCGGCAAGCTATACGCCCAGATCAAGAACGGCGCGCCATACCAGGTGCTTTTATCCGCCGATGACGAAACGCCTTCACGCCTAGTGCAGGAGGGTGCGGCCCTAGCGAACAGCCAATTCACCTATGCCACCGGCCGTTTGGTTCTATGGAGTCCGCAGCCCGGTGTAGTCGACGCGCCGGGCACGGTGCTCGGCGCTGCTGGTTTGCGGGTGGCCATGGCCGACCCCAAAACCGCGCCCTATGGCGCTGCCGCCATGCAGGTGATGCAGCAGCGGGGGGTGTGGCAGGGCCTGCAAGGACGGCTGATTCAGGGTGAAAGCATCGCCCAGACCTACCAATTTGTCGCAAGTGGTAACGCGCCCATGGGGTTTGTTGCGCTCTCCCAAGTGATGAGGGATGGGCGTTTGGCGGATGGCTCTGCGTGGCAGGTGCCCGTCCACTTGCACCAGGCTTTGCGTCAGGATGCGGTCCTCCTCAACCCTGGGCAAGGCCAGGCAGCGGCCTTGGCTTTTTTGGCCTACCTGCGCACTGAGCCGGCCCGCCGGGTGATGCGTGCGGTGGGCTATGAGTAGCAGCATGCCAGTGGCTGCCTTTCCGCTGTCTGCGGACGATTTTTCGGCCATCCGGCTCACTTTGGAGCTGGCCAGTGTCACCACGCTTGTGTTGCTGTGTGTGGCTACCCCGTTGGCCTGGTGGCTGGCCCGGTCCGGCTCTTGGTGGAGTCGCGCTGTAGGGGCACTGGTGGCCATGCCTTTGGTGTTGCCACCGACGGTATTGGGTTTTTACCTGTTGGTGAGCTTGGGGCCACAGGGGTGGGGTGGTCAGTTCACCCAGTGGTTGGGTATCGGTCTGCTGCCATTCACTTTTGCGGGACTGGTGCTGGGCTCGGTGATTTACTCCCTGCCGTTTGCGGTGCAGCCATTGCAGAATGCGTTTGAAAGCTTGGGGCCGCGCCCTCTGGAGGTCGCCGCCACACTGCGGGCATCTCCTTGGGATACCTTCTGGCATGTGGTCCTGCCGCTGTGCCGCCCCGGGGTGGTGAGCGCTGCGGTGCTGAGCTTTGCCCACACGGTGGGCGAGTTTGGTGTGGTGTTGATGCTGGGGGGCAATATCCCCGAGAGCACCCGGGTGGTGTCCACCCAAATTTATGGCCATGTGGAAGCACTTGAATACACCCAGGCGCACTGGTTGTCGGGGGGCATGGTGCTGTTTTCTTTTGTGGTACTGCTAGCACTGGGGTGGCTCAACCCGCGTGGCAGCCGTTTGCGGACTTGAGCGCCATGGTTAACCGCATTTTCAACCGCATCCAATTGAATGTCTCCAAACCTGGCTTCAGCCTGGTGGTGGATATGGAGCTGCCGTCAAAGGGCATCACGGTTCTGCATGGGCCGTCGGGCTCGGGCAAAACGACGGTTTTGAGGTGCATCGCAGGTCTCGAGCGCTCGCCGCAAGCGCTGGTGCAGGTGGGCGGGCATACCTGGCAAGACGAGTCCGCAGGTGTTTTTTTGCCGACCTACCGGCGCTCCTTGGGATATGTGTTTCAAGAGGCCAGTCTCTTCGCCCATTTGGACGTGGCGGGTAATCTTGAATTTGCCCGCCGGCGCGCTGCGCCCCGCGTGGATGGCAGCCCGTTGTTGACGCCTGAGTTCGCCATCCAGACCTTGGGCTTGTCTAGGCTCTTGCACCGGCGCACTACTGACCTTTCCGGTGGCGAGCGACAACGTGTGGCGATTGCACGGGCGCTGGCGACTAACCCGCAGATTTTGCTTTTGGACGAGCCCCTTGCGTCTCTAGACGAGGCCCGCCGGCGCGAGGTTTTGCCGTGGCTGGAGCAACTCGGCAGTGAGCTCCAAATTCCAATGGTCTATGTGTCGCACGCGACCGAGGAGGTTACCCGCCTCGCCGATACCTTGGTGGTCCTGGAACAAGGGCGTGTCATGGCCATAGGCCCAGCGGATACCGTGTTGTCCCAAGTAGAGCCTGTGATCCGCCTCGGTGGCGAAACCGCCAGCTTGGTGACGGGGCGCGTGATATCCCACGATCCGCAGTGGCATTTGAGCGAAATTGCGTTTGATGGCGGCACCTTCTGGGTGCCTGATGCCAAGTTGCAAACCGGGCAGTGGGTGCGTTTGCGGGTGTTGGCTCGCGATGTCAGCATTGCAACCCAAGCCCCATCGGGAAGCAGCATTCAAAACACCGTGGCGTGCACCGTGGCGCAAATCCTGCCCGACCAGCAACCCGCCCAGGCCCTGGTGCGCTTGGATGTGAGCGGTACAGCGCTTTGGGCCCGCCTGACAAGGCGCGCAGTGCAACAGCTGCAACTCCAGCCGGGCATGCACGTCTGGGCGCAAGTGAAAGCCATGGCGCTCACGCAGTAACGCAAACGTGTTGCAAATACTTGCAAATTTCACCCGTTCGGGTGATGACAGCGCCGGTGCGTCCGCCTAACCTGTGGGGTTGATTACTTGTCTCCCTCCCATGCCCGACGCGCCGCTTTTGTCCTCTGAGCCGACCCACGTCACCCTGCTGTTCCAAGCGCAGGCTGCCTTGACGCGCGGCGATGTGGACTTCAGCCAGACGCTCTCCAAAAGCGCACTGCTGCATGCCCAACGGCAGAACGACGCCGCAGGCCAGGCCCGCGCCCTGTTGTACCTTGCGCAGGGAGACCGTCAGCTATCGCACCTGCGCCGTGCCCGTGAGACGGCGGAGCGCGCCGCCCAGATGTTTCAAACCCATGGAGACGCCGCTGGCGAGGCCGAGGCCCTCACCACCCTGGCCAACGTGCTGAGCCTGATGGGCCACAGTGCCGATGGATTGGAGGCCGCCATGCTGGCCTTGAAGCTCAGCCAGTCCAGCCCAGCCCGCCAGCCGCTTGCAGAGGCTATGGCCTGCAACTACCTCGGCGTTGCCTATGCCTGCAGTCAGAGTTTTGACAATGCGGCCGAGTTACTGGAGCGCTCCGTCCGGATGTTTGAAGCCCAGGGCCTGTGGGCTGAATCCTGCTTGCCGCGCTACCACCAGCGGTATGCCGAGATGCACCGCTGTTTTCTGGACCGGTATTACCACGGCACTTTTTTGTCGCTCGACCGGTTGACGCAAATCGCAGGCCTGCCCGAACAAGTCACCTCGCAACCCGGGAGTGTGCGCTCCTTGCTCTGCCCTTATCGCAAAACCCGCGCGCTGCTGGACCTGACACATGCATTTGAGTTGTGCTGGCAGGGCGACCTAGACGAGGCTAGCCGCAGGGCAGACACGATTTCGGCCAGCGTGGCCAAGGGCATGCGCCAACCGGCGGTGATCTTGCTTGAGATGTGGCTGAGGACCGAAATTGCATGGGCTGCCGAGGATTGGATGTCCGCCGAGGCCCATGCCCAGCGCTTGCTGCAATCTGCGGCGCGGGCTGAAAACGAGCATTTGCGGGCCACTGCGTATTTGTTGTTGATCCAGATCTACTCTGCCCAGGGCAAAGACCTGCAGGCACAAGCGCAGCAACGGCTCTGGAAAATGCAGGAAATGCACCTTCGCAAAGAGGCCTTGCACAGCCGCGAAGAACGTGTGGAATGGCAAATGCGGGTGCGGGCAGATCGCCAAGCCAGCCGTCATTTGGAAGAAAAAACGCGCCATCTGGAGCGCTTGGCCATGCAAGATGCCCTGACCGGCCTCTACAACCGCCGTTATTTAGAGCAAATCGTGCCGGCTTTGCTGAGCGATGCCACCGAGCGCCAGCGTGCCCCTGCCTTGGTGTTTGTCGATATCGACCACTTCAAGCAAATCAACGATCGCTTTTCCCATTTGGTGGGTGACGAGGTGCTCAGGACCGTGGGGCGGATTCTGAGTGGTTTTGTGCGGGAAGGCGATGTGTCCGTCCGGCTCGGGGGTGATGAGTTTGTGGTCCTCTTCAGCCACGTGGAGGCTCAGAGCAGCACCTCGGTGGTCGCGCGCATCCACAAAGCGGTGAACGAATTTGACTGGCACAGTGTGCACCCGGGGCTGAGCGTCTCTGCCAGCGCTGGGCTTGCACTGGCCGATAGCCAAGACACTCTCGCCAGTTGGCTCCACCGCTGCGATCTGCAGATGTACGTCGAGAAAGACTCCCGCTACCAAGACCTCGCTTGAGGTGCGGCAGCGAGCGTTGGTCTAGCTTTTGGCAGCCGCCATCAGTGCTGCGAAGCCCACGAAAACGCCGCCAGTCAAGCGATTAAAAGCGCGCATCACCGTGGCACGGCGCAGGTAGGTCGCGAGCTGCTTTCCACTGGCTGCATACACAAAGTACCAAGCGACTTCGACGACCGCAAAAGTACCCAGCAGAATCGCGAACTGGGTGAGTTGCGCCGCTTCAGGGTTCAGAAACTGGGGAAAGAAAGCGGCCGCAAACAAAATGGCCTTGGGGTTACTGGCCGCTACAAGGGCGCCCTGGCGGTAATGGCTCCAGAGGCTGGTGCCAGGGCTGACCGCCGGTATTGTGGGGTTGTTTGCGGTGTCTTCAGTGTCCTTGACCGGCGCGCGCCAGCACTGCACACCCAAGTAGGCCAGATAAGCCGCACCGGCCAAACGCAGCGTATCAAACACGGCCGGGAATGCCTGCAACAGCGCACCCAAGCCGGCGGCAGAAAGCCCCAGCATCAACATCAAAGAGGTCATGCATCCCGCCATGTTGACAATGGCCGCGCGCATGCCTTGACGGGCGCTGGTGCTCATGACCAACAGCATATTCGGGCCGGGCGTGCCCGACACCACAAACGTCATCATGACAAACAACCACCAGGTGTGAAGCGACATATCAGTTTCCGGAGTCAATAGTGGGGTGGCAAATCGTCACGCAGATTCCGCGCAACACCGGCATCCGGGGTCTGCTGCTTGAGGTGGGTCACCTCCCGGATCAACAGCTCAATTTGCGCTTGTTGCCGGATGATGATGCTGTCGAGCTGGTCCACCGTGTCTTCGAGGTAGCTGGCCTTGACCTCGAGGTCATGGAGCCGTTGTTCCATGCGGGTACTCATTGTTTCGCGCCCAGTGCCAGCGCAGCGGCGCGCGAGACCTGTTGGTCCGCGGTGTCGGGGGCTTCCTGGGTCCGCCAGCCACCGAGGTGGGTTTCCGTGAGCTGGCAGAGTGCGGTAATCCACTCCGGGTCATCATTCAGGCACGGGATGTAGTGAAACTCTTTGCCGCCTGCATGCAAAAACGCTTCGCGGGCTTCCATGTTGATTTCCTCGAGGGTTTCTAGGCAATCGCTGGTGAAGCCCGGGCAGATCACATCTACCCTCTCCACACCGGCCTTGCCCATGTCAATCAGGGTGGGCTCGGTGTAGGGCTCCAGCCATTTGGCACGGCCCAACCGGGACTGGAAAGTCACTTTGAACTGGTCTTTGGACAGGCCCAAAGCTTCGGACAGCAGCCGTGCGGTCTTGAAACACTCGCAGTGGTAAATGTCGCCCAGGTGCAGGGTGCGCTCAGGCACGCCATGAAAACTCATCACCAGCTTGTCAGGCCGGCCATTGGCACGCCAGTAGCGCTGCACGCTGGCAGCCAGCGCGGCGATATAGCCGCTGTGGTCGTGGTAGTGGTTGACAAAACGCAACTCGGGAATCGAGCGGGTTTTCGAGGCCCAGGTGTAGACCGCATCAAACACACTGGCAGTCGTAGTGGCACTGTATTGCGGGTAGGCCGGCACGATCAGGACGCGGGTGACTCCGTCTGCCTTGAGGGCGGTGAGCTGGGAGGCAATATTGGTGCTGCCGTAGCGCATGGCCCACGCCACCTTGACGTGGTGGTTGCGCTGGCCCAGCCAGCCCTGCAGCATTTTGGCCTGCCGCTCGGTCCACACCTTGAGCGGCGAACCCTCAGGCGTCCAGATGCTGGCGTATTTTGCGGCCGACTTGGCCGGCCGGAAACGCAGGATGATGCCGTGCAGGATCAACAACCACAGGAGCCGCGGAATCTCGACCACGCGGTGGTCACTCAAAAACTCGGCGAGGTAGCGGCGCACAGCCGGGGTGGTGGGTTCATCCGGCGTACCCAGGTTGCACAACAGCACGGCGGTGCGTGCGGGTTGACCATGGGTGTAAGAGGGCTCGGGAGCAAAGGGGGAGGGGAGTGCCATGAGGGAAGTATTCAGTCGCGGTGAGTGTCAGTCGGCTTCGGTGCTGGAGGGCGGGGGCGTATCGCTGAGCTCTTTGTCTACCAATTGGAGTGTGGGGTGTTGCCCGGTGAGCAGCAAAAACATGGCAAATACCGGGCCCTGCATGTTGCGGTCGTCGGTCGGGCTCTCTAGCGCCTGCCAGGTGCGGGACTGCAGGCCGCCACGGCTTCCGGCTTGCAAGGAGTAGCCCAGCAGTTCAGCGGCCTGGGCCTGATTCAGACCGGCCGCCAAGCGGGCGGCCTTGAGTCGTTCGCCCGATGGGCTGGGCATATCAAGCGTGATGGCAGGCATGGGGAGTGGATAGTGAAAACAACAGGCCCGATGGTAGCGCCCCGCGTGCACCGATGCGGCGTCGTTTGTGTGTACCCTCACAGCTTCCTTACCTGTTTTCGTGGCTCCTGCGAGTCGCGCACTGTCCCATGCTGAACTTGAGCCGTATCCGCGCCATCACCCTTGATCTGGACGACACCTTGTGGCCCGTGTGGCCCGCGATTCACCGGGCCGAAGACCTTTTGCGCGAATGGCTCACCGCCCATGCGCCCCGAACTGCCGTGATGTACGCCGACCCCCATCAGCGCCAATTGCTACGCGCAGACACTGAGGCGCAATGGGCAGACCATGCCCATGACCTCAGCGTGCTGCGGCGTGAATCCATCCGGCTGGCCCTGCAACGCAGTGGCGATGACACGGCTTTGGCGGAGCCGGCGTTTGAGGTGTTTTTTGATGCCCGGATGCAGGTGGAGCTGTTTGAGGATGCGATTCCTTTGCTCGACGCCATGGCGGCCCGTTGGCCGATCGTTGCAGTGAGCAATGGCAATGCGGATGTGCACCGCGTGGGCATTGGCCGCTACTTTGCGGCCAGTGTGAGCGCGCGGGATGCTGGCGTGGGCAAGCCGGATCCGCGTATTTTTGCAGCGGCTTGTGCGGCAGTCGGCGTCCAGGCCGAGGAGGTGTTGCACATCGGGGATGACGCAGCACTGGACGTGTTGGGAGCTCTCGGGGTGGGCATGCAAACCGTGTGGGTGAACCGGGAGGAGCACCTGTGGTCTTTCGAGCAGCACCCGCACGTCACCGTGGGCAGCTTGCGGGAGCTGCAAGACGTGCTCAGCGGGCCGGCCGCATCGTAAGGGTGCTCTTGGTGCGGGCGGTGACGTCGGCCTCGTCCAGCCACATGCGCACGAACTCACCTTTGGCGTATTTTTCAGACTGATCGGCGTAGTGCTGATCCGGCCAAACCCCACTTTGCCCCAGCGGGTTGATGCCTACGGCCTTGCCCGCATCTGCAAAGTCAATCACCCGCCGTGTCGAGGGGCCGGAAACGACAGCCCAAGGTGCGGGCCCCAGCGGGCCTGACAGGTTGTTGGGTGTTTCACGGCCGCCGGGCACTTGAAAGGGCCCCACATTGAAAATCTTGTCCAGTGGCTTTTGAAGCCCCAGCGGATGTTTGTGGGTCAGGGTGTGGGCCACACCCCAGCGCCAGTCCAAGAGGCTGGTGCCATACAGGCCTTGTAAATGCGCCAAGGTGTTGGACCAAGCGATGCGGGTCGTCTCGAAGTGGCTTTCCTTGGCCGCCGTACTGACATCATCCCACCACGGTGAATTGTTGTCCGCCACCAAGAGCGGCAGGGCGAAATCAAGGGCGCGGGTTTCCAGCAAGTTTTCAAACTGCACCGGACCGAGTTCGTCGGCAAACGCCGCTTTGGCCAACTCGTACATCATTTGGGTGAAGAGTGTTGCTGCAATGCTGCCTTCGTCGTAGGTGCCGTCCCAGTTGGTCAGGGGCTCCATGAACGCTTTTTCGTTGGGGTCGGTGACGACCGCATTCAAGGCCGGCAAAAGGTTGCGCAAAATGCGGGGGCCGTAGTTGTTGTTGACGTCCAGCATCAGCTTACGGGTCTCGACACTGGTCCACTTTGTGTCGGGGTTTTTGAGCACGGCGTCGAGCCGTTGCGCCCGGTCGGGCAGGTTGTAGTAGCCCGGTACGGGCACGCCACTCTTGGGTAAAGGCTGGTGGTTGGCCGATACGATGTAGCCGCGCGCCGGGTTCTCTTCTTGAGGGTTGAACCGGAAGGCGTAAAAGCCAGGTTTATCCGCCTCGCCTTTGGCCGCATCCAGGATAAACGTCGGGTTCACGCCTTGCGGGCGCAAGGGGAGCTTGGCTGCGGCCCACCACCCGATGTCGCCCTCTGCATTGGCCCACACGATATTGAGGCCGGGCGCGTGAATTTTGCTGGACGCTTCGCGGGCCTTGTCCAAGGTATCTGCCCGGTTGAGCGCATAGAAGCTCTGGATTGCAGGGTTCTCAGTGGCGTAAAACGCCCACCACATGGAGATGGGCCGTGTGCCTAGGCTCTCTTTGAACGCGTCATTGATGACGGGCCCTTGCGGTGTAGTTCGCACGGTCATGCGCACCGGTGGCGCCCCCTTGACCTCGATCACCTCGGTCCGGCTCGCCATGTCTACCCAGTTGCCTTGGTGCCAAACTTGTTGGGGGTTGTCGGGGTTAACCTGCTCGGCGATGAGGTCGATGTCGTCGTTCTGAAACATCGTCAGGCTCCAGCCGAAGTCGTGGTTGTGACCCAGCAGCGCCATCGGGTTCAGGGCCTGAAAGTGCCCGAAAAGCTCAAACTCCGGCGTGCTCAGATGCGCCTCGTACCAAGCTGACGGTGCAGAAAACGAGATATGCGGGTCACCGGCCAGCATCGGGCTGCCAGACGCGGTGCGCCTGCCCGACAACGCCCAGGCGTTGCTCCCCTCGAGTAGCGGGATGCCACCCAGCTCACGGGCCTGCAGGCTCACGCCGGCCACGCGTTGGAGGCTGTTCCACGCGTCCGGTGTCATGCCGGCGATCGGGGTCAAGACACCCTCAGGGTGCCACTCGGTATCGAAAGCCCGCAAATAGTCTGCGCCCAGGCGGTCCCGGATGAACGTCAAGACCGGCTCGGTGCGGAAGGCGGCGGCAAAGCTGTAAGCGAGGTAACCGCCCACGGCGTAGGTGTCTTCGGGGGTGAACGGCTGCTGGGGGATACCCAAAATGTCAAATTCCAAAGGCGCGCGGTGGCTGTCTTGCCACTGGTTGATCCCGTCGATGTAGTTCAGCAGGGCCTGGCTTTCCGGTGCGTTGCGGTCCATGGCGGCAACCACCTTTTTGGCATGTTCGCGCAAGCCCAGGGTGCGAAATAGCTTGTCTACCTCCAGTAGCTTAGGGCCGAGCACTTCGGCCAACTCGCCGTTGGCCAGTCGCCGGACCATCTCCAGTTGGAATAGCCGGTCTTGCGCGTGCACATAGCCTAGGGCGCGGTATAGGTCTGCCTCGTTGTCTGCGGTGATGTGCGGAACGCCGCGCTCGTCATACCGGACGGTGACGCTCCCTTGCAGATTTTGCAGCTCCACCACGCCGCTGCGGACCGGTTGCTTTTTGTACAAGTACCAGCCGCCCACGCCGGCGATCGCCAGTAAAACCAGAGCAAGCAGGCCCGCTATGAGTTTGACCATGAATTTCAAATTCGTCTCCAAATACCGTGAATATCAGTCTAGCGCTGCCAGCAGGCTCGCGGCCTCTGTGCCGCTACGCACCGCACCCTCCAGTGTCGCCGGGTAAGGCCCAGCCACATAGTCGCCGCAAGCCCACAAGTCGGGTGCAATCGTCGCTGGCGGGCGCTGCAGCGCGGGGGTGCAGGCAAAGGTAGCGCGCTTTTCGATCACGGTTTGCACCGCCACCAACTCCAGGCCCAGTTGGGCGCGGGCTTGGGCCAACACCTGTTGTTCGATGGTGTCTTTGTCGCCGCTGCTGGCACTCACCACAAACGCCAAGAGGCCTTGGGTGCCGTCGAGCTGGCCGCGGTCAAACACAAACTGGGCAGGGTAGGTGGCATCGCTGCGCAGAGCGACCATGGGGCGCGCCAGGCGGGCTGTTGGGCCATGGGCGTAGACGGTGGCAATAGATTCAAACTGCAGTGCACCCGCAGTAGCCGCCCAGATACGCAGATGGTTTGCTATGGTTTCAGTAGCGTGTTGCGCATATTCCATGAGGGCAGAGGCCGCATTTGATGATGAAGTGGCCCAGATCACTGCGTCAAACACTTCCCCGTTGACCTGCCACCGGCCGGCGCTACCCTGTGCAGCGGCCTCTAAGCGCGTGACCCGCACGCTGGTGCGGACCTCGGCTCCGCGTGCCTGCAGCCAAGTAGCCGCCGTGGCCGGGAACAGGCGCGCCATGTCGGTGGTGGGCAGCAGCAGGTTGGAGCTGCCGCGGCCGCCGAATAGCGAATCGCGCAGCACTGTCAGGAACACTCGGCCGCAGGCACGGTCCGCTGGGGTATTGAGCGCCGAGACGCACAAGGGATCAATCAGGGTGGACTGGACGGTGGGGCTCACGTGATGGCATAAATCGGTCACCGTGGTGCCGGGCGCGCAGCGAAAGCGGCTTACCTGCCAGCCGATGGACGCTCGCACCAGACTCCAGCGGTCCGCCCAGGTCCAGCCCTGCGCGGTGGCAATACCGGCCACCGCATCCAAGGGGCTGGGCCACAGGGGCAGGGCGATGCCTGCTCCGTCAGGCAGGCGCAGGTCCAGCGGCAGGCGCTTCAGGCAGGTTACGGGGTCGGCGCCCACCGAGCGCATCAGCTCTAGCGTGCGGGTGTAAGCGCCGATCAGGATATGTTGGCCGTTGTCCAGCACCACCGGTATGCCGTCCGGCAAGGTGCCCTGGAGGGCTCTAGCCCGCCCGCCAACTGCGCGAGATGCTTCAAAAACAATAGCGCAGTGCCCGGCGCGTGTGGCCGTCACTGCAGCCGCCATTCCGGCCCAGCCGGCGCCGACGATGGCGACCCTCACAAACGACCCAGCGCCTGCACTTTCCAAGCGAGCCAGAATTTGCGCAGCGGGGTGAGGCTGACGCGCTGGTGCAGCACCTGGAAGTTGTCGCGCTCAATTTCGGTGAGCAGGGCGCGGTAGATGCTGGCCATCATCAGACCGGGCTTCTGGGCACGGCGGTCGGCTGCGGGCAGCAAGGCCAGGGCCTCGTCGTACAGGCCTTGAGCGCGCTGGGCCTGGAAGCGCATGAGCGCTACAAAGCGGTCGGAGTAGGTGCGTTTGAGAATTTCGTGTGCCTTCACATCGAACTGCTGCAGTTCGTTGACCGGCAGGTAGATGCGGCCGCGCATCGCGTCTTCGCCCACATCGCGCAGGATGTTGGTGAGCTGCAGGGCTTGGCCTAGCTTGTGGGCGTATTGGGTGGTTTGCGGGTCGGTCTGGCCGAAGATGCCGGCCGCCACTTCACCCACTACGCCGGCCACCAGATGGCAGTAGCGTTGCAGGCCGGGGTAGTCGAGGTAGCGGGTTTGCTCCAGGTCCATCTGGCAGCCGTCAATCACCGCGAGCAGGTGCCGGGCCTCGATGGCATAAGTAGCGGCGTGCGTCATTAGCGCCTTCATCACCGGGTGGCTGGGGGTGCCCTTGAAAGATTGCTGCACCTCATTGCGCCACCAGGCGAGTTTGGTGGCGGCTACGCCAGCGTCGACCATGTCGTCCACCACATCGTCCACCTCGCGGCAAAAGGCATAAAAGGCGGTGATAGCGGCGCGGCGCGGGGCGGGCAGAAAAAGAAAGGCGTAGTAAAAGCTGCTGCCGGACGCAGCGGCTTTTTCCTGGACGTATTGCTCTGGGGTCATGGGCGGTATTGTCGCTACATCCACACCGCGCGCCACAGCATGACGGCATAGTCCCACGCATAGAGTTTGGGACGGCGTTGGAGGGTGGCGTGGTCCAGTGCGGCAATCTTGTCCAGAATCCGGAGTCCGCCCTGCACTACTAGCCTGAGCTCCCAGCCGGTACGCCCGGGCAGGCGGTGCACCAATTCCATGCCATTTTGCATGTTAGCCCTTGCGATGCTTGCGCAAGCTGCTATCAATTTGCGAGTGTTTTCGGTGTCTTGCTGCGCCAAGATGTCGGCTTGCTTGACGCCGAAACGGACACATTCGTCCTGGGGGAGGTAAAAGCGGCCCCGGGGAATGTCGGTGCTCAGGTCTTGCCAGAAGTTGATGAGTTGTAAGGCCGAGCAGATGTGGTCGCTCATGGCCAGCGAGGGAGCGTCGTGCACGTTATAGAGGTGCAGCAGCAGGCGCCCCACCGGATTGGCGGAGCGGCTGCAGTAGTCCAGCAGCTCGGTGTGGCTGCGGTAGCCGGTGCCTGTGCGGGTTTTCTCGATGTCTTGGACGAACGCGTCCAGCAGTGCATGCAAAAGCGGGTCGGGCAAGGCATGTGCCCGGCGCTGCACCTGCAAGGGCCCGAAGACCTGGGGCCAGCGGGCCACGGCCTCCGGTGCAGCGCTCAAGCCGGTGCGAAACAGCGCCAACTCCGCCAGGCGCTCCTCGGGTGTGGCGTTGCCCTCATCGGCGATGTCGTCTGCGGTGCGGGCAAAGTGGTAGATCGCCGCGATCGGCGGGCGCAGGTGGGGTGGGCACAGCACCGATGCCACCGGGAAATTCTCATAGTGGGTGATGGGCTGGGCGGCCGCGGGCGGTGCGTTGGCGGGGTCGTGCAGTGAGGGCATGGGCGGCATTGTGCCTTCCGCACGGTGCGGCGGCGGTGCTGGCTTCTTCTGTAACGGCTTGACAAAGGTCCATGTGCCGCTTAAATTACTAACCAACTGGTCATTAACTTCGTGCGCGGGGTTGGGGCCTCTCCGTTTCAACCTTACCCCCACCCTGTCACCATGTCTCCACGATTCATCCTGAAAGCGACGCCGGTTTTGCTCAGTGCCTTGTTGCTGGCTGCGTGCTCCAAACCTGCGCCTCCTGAGGAGCCCGTTCGCGCCGTCAAGTTGATGACGGTAGGGGCGGGCAGCATTCAGTCGAGCCTGGAGTTTTCAGCCGATGTGCGCGCCCGCGTGGAATCGCGCCTGGGCTTCCGGGTGGGTGGCAAGGTAGTGCGCCGTGCGGTCGATCTCGGCCAAACAGTCAAAGCGGGCCAAGTGATCGCCCAGCTGGACCCCCAAGACTACAAACTCGCGGCCGATGCAGCCCGCGCCCAGGTGGCTGCGGCCCAAACCAACCGCGATCTCGCAGCTGCGGACCACAAGCGCTACAAGGAGTTGCGCGACCAAAACTTCATCAGTGGTGCGGAGCTGGAGCGCCGCGATGCCGCCCTCAAAGCGGCCCAAGCCCAGCTGGAGCAAGCGCAAGCCCAGCTCAATAGCCAAGGCAATCAAGCCGGCTACACCACGCTGGTAGCAGACGTGTCCGGTGTCGTGACTGCAGTGACTGCAGAGGTCGGCCAGGTGGTGGCAGCCGGTACGCCGGTGGTGCAGATTGCCCAGGACGGCCCGCGCGATGTGGTGTTCTCGGTGCCGGAAGACAAGGTGGCTATGATTAAGACCGGCTCCAAAGTGGAGGTTCGTGTCTGGGCCAGCAGGTCGGTATTGGAGGGCTCGGTGCGCGAAGTCGCGGCCAGCGCCGACCCGGTGACCCGCACCTTTACCGTCAAGGTGGCGCTGGATGGAAAAGACGCTTTGCCCTTGGGTACGACGGTGTCGGTCGTGCCCAAGTCGCTCGATCGTGGCGCGGTGCAGGTCATCAAGCTGCCAACCACCGCCTTGCTGAAGTCTGGCTCCGGTAGCAGTGTCTGGGTGCTGGATACCGCCAGCATGACGGTGAAGTCCCAGCCGGTGGTGGTAGCCACGGCCGACGGGAACGATGCGGTCATCACCCAGGGCCTGACCCCGGGTATGCAGGTGGTAGTTGCCGGTGTGCATGTGCTGTCGCCCGGCCAGAAGGTCACTGTTTATCAGCCAAAAGGTGCTGTAGCGCCCGTAGCGTCTGCGCCAGCAGCTATGGATTCTGTAGCGCCCGCTGCTGCAGCTGCCAGCGCCGCTGTGGCCAAGTGAGGCGACCATGATGCAAGAACCTAGCAAGGGGTTTAACCTCTCCAAATGGGCGCTGGAGCATTCGGCGCTGACCCGCTACCTGATGATCGTGCTCATGCTCTTGGGGGCTGCGGCTTACTTTCAGCTTGGGCAGGATGAAGACCCGCCCTTTACCTTCCGCGCCATGGTGGTCCGCACCTATTGGCCGGGGGCGACAGCCCAGCAGGTGGCCGAGCAGGTTACCGACAAGTTGGAGCGCACCCTGCAAGAGGTGCAATACGCCGACAAAATCCGCAGCTACTCCAAGCCCGGCGAGTCGCAGATCATTTTCCAGATCAAAGACTCCAGCAAGGGCAGCGAGGTGCCCAACGTCTGGTACAGCGTGCGCAAAAAGATCGGCGACATGCGGGGCACCTTGCCCCAAGGCGTGGTGGGTCCATTCTTTAACGACGACTTCGGCGATGTGTATGGCGTGATCTATGCCCTGGAAGGCGAAGGCTTTAACTACGCGGAACTCAAAACGCTGGCCGACGATGTGCGCCAGCGCCTGTTGCGGGTGCCGGACGTGGCCAAAGTGGAGTTGTTCGGCGCGCAAGACGAAAAGCTGTACATCGAGATCTCGCAAAAGCGCTTGGCCCAGTTGGGCCTGGATTTCAACCAGGTGCTGGCCCAGCTCGGCCAGCAGAACGCGGTGGAGTCCGCGGGTGCGGTGCAAACCCCCTTGGACGTCGTGCAAGTGCGGGTGGGTGGCCAGTTCAATGCGGTGCAGCAATTGGCAGACATGCCGATTCGCGGCGCCAGTGGCAACCAGTTCCGCCTGAAAGACATTGCCACGATCGGTAAAGGCTATGTGGATCCGCCGTCCGTGAAGGTGCACCACCAGGGCAAAGAGGTGATTGCACTCGGGGTCTCCATGGCCAAGGGCGGCGACATCATTGCCTTGGGCCGCGCGCTAGAAAAAACCTTTGTTGGTATTGAGAAAACGCTTCCCGCGGGCATCAAGTTGGTGCAGTTGCAAGACCAACCCAAATCGGTGTCCAGCTCGGTCAACGAGTTCGTCAAGGTGTTGATTGAAGCGGTGGTCATCGTGCTGGCGGTGAGCTTTATTGCCTTGGGTCTGCACACCAAGGCCGGGCAGCCTTTCTGGAAGCGCTGGACGCTGGATGTGCGCCCTGGCCTGGTGGTCGGCATCACGATTCCGCTGGTGTTGGCCGTGACCTTTTTGGGCATGTATTACTGGGGCATCGGCTTGCACAAGATTTCACTCGGCTCGCTCATCATTGCGCTGGGCTTGCTGGTGGATGACGCGATCATTGCGGTGGAAATGATGGTCCGCAAGATGGAAGAGGGCTACGACAAGGTGCGGGCCGCGACCTTTGCCTACGAAGTTACCGCCATGCCGATGCTGACCGGTACGCTTATCACTGCCGTGGGCTTTCTGCCTATCGGTATGGCTAAGTCAGTGACTGGCGAGTACACCTACGCCATTTTTGCGGTGACAGTGCTGGCCCTGATTTTGAGCTGGTTTGTGTCGGTGTACTTTGTGCCCTATTTGGGAACCCTGCTGCTCAAGAGCCACGACCACCATGGGGGTGAATCCGCACACCAGGAGCACTTTGACACGCCGTTCTACAACACCTTCCGCCGCACGGTGAACTGGTGTGTACAGCACCGATGGATGACGATTGGTGGGACGATTCTGGTGTTCGCGCTTGGTATCGTGGGCATGGGCAAGGTGCAGCAGCAGTTTTTCCCGGATTCCAGTCGACCCGAGGTCTTGGTGGATATCTGGTTCCCGGAAGGGACCTCCTTTGCCAATAACCAGGCCGTGACCCAACGGGTGGAAGCCCGCCTGATGCAAGAGCCCGGCGTGTCAGCGGTGAGCACCTGGATCGGGTCCGGCGTGCCGCGGTTCTACTTGCCACTCGACCAGGTGTTCCCGCAGACCAACGTGTCCCAGTTCATCATCATGCCGGTGGACTTGAAGGTGCGTGAGTCTTTGCGTGTAAAGCTCCCGGCCTTGCTGGCAGCAGAGTTTCCCGAGGTGCGGGGCCGCGTCAAGCTCCTGCCGAACGGGCCACCGGTGCCTTACCCAGTGCAGTTCCGAGTGGTGGGTTCGGATCCATTGGTTTTGCGCGACCGCGCAGACGAGGTCAAAGCCGTCATGCGCCAGAGTAGCAACACCCGCGGGGTGAACGACAACTGGAATGAGTCAGTCAAGGTGCTCCGCTTGGAGGTGGACCAAGACAAAGCACGCGCCTTGGGCGTTAGCAGCCAGAGCATTGCGCAAGCGGCCAAAACCCTGTCCATGGGTACCACAGTGGGGCAGTACCGCGAAGGCGACAAACTGATAGACATTGTGTTGCGCCAGCCTTTGGATGAGCGCAACGCCATCACCGATATTGCCAATGCGTATCTGCCAACGAGCAGCGGCAAGTCGATCCCGATCACCCAGATCGCCAAACCGGTATTCACCTGGGAGCCCGGCGTGATGTGGCGTGAAAACCGCGACTACGCCATCACCGTGCAAAGCGATATGGTCGAAGGCTTGCAAGGCGCCACTGTGACCGCCGAACTGCAGCCCAAGATGAAAGAGCTGGAAGCGCAATGGGCCGCCAAGGGCATCAACGGCTACCGCATTGAAGTGGCGGGCGCGGTAGAAGAGAGTTCCAAAGGCTCGGCGTCCATCGTGGCCGGTGTGCCTGTGATGTTGTTCTTGACGTTCACCTTGTTGATGCTGCAATTGCAAAGCTTTAGCCGGTCATTGCTGGTATTCATTACCGGTCCCCTGGGTATTGCCGGTGTGGCCGGTGCACTCATTCTTATGGGGCGGCCCTTTGGTTTTGTTGCGCTGCTGGGGGTGATTGCCCTGATGGGAATGATCCAGCGCAACTCGGTGATCCTGATCGACCAGATTGAGCAGGACAGGGCGGCAGGCATTCCTGCGTGGGACGCGATTGTGGAGTCTGCGGTGCGACGGTTGCGCCCCATTGTGCTCACCGCTGCGGCGGCTGTGCTGGCTATGATCCCGCTGTCTCGCTCGGTTTTCTGGGGGCCGATGGCCGTGGCGATCATGGGCGGCCTTATCGTGGCAACGGTCCTGACATTGTTGGCTTTGCCCGCCATGTATGCCGCGTGGTTCCGGGTAAAACGCGAGAATCCTGCGCTGACCTGAAAGTGGGGCCCGCTTGCAGGTTAAAATAGCGGGCTTACTGATTTCAAACGGGTGGCTGGGTTGTTGTGAGCAATGTTCACGAATGAGTCCGGCCCCCGAGTTTTGTTTTTTGCGCGGGTGGCGAAATTGGTAGACGCACCAGGTTTAGGTCCTGACGGTGGCAACACTGTGGGGGTTCGAGTCCCCCCCCGCGCACCAACTTAGAAATGCATCGATGCGATGCCCGCAGGTAAAAGTCCTGCCAATCAAATATTAGGAGTAGACGATGGCCGTTACTGTAGAGACTCTGGAGAAGCTGGAGCGCAAGATCACGCTGACACTGCCTGTGGGCGTGATCCAGACCGAAGTTGACAGCCGTCTTCGCAAGTTGGCGCGCACCGTCAAGATGGATGGTTTCCGTTCTGGCAAAGTGCCAATGAACGTGGTGTCCCAGCGTTACGGCTACTCGGTTCACTACGAAGTGATGAACGACAAAGTGGGCGAGGCATTTGCTACCGCAGCTAACGAAGCCAAGCTGCGCGTTGCGGGCCAGCCCAAAATTTCTGAGAGCGAAACTTCGCCTGAAGGCCAAATGGCTTTTGACGCGATTTTCGAAGTTTTCCCAGAAGTCAAAATCGCTGACTTGGCAGGTGCCGAAGTCGAAAAGCTGACTGCCGATGTGACCGACGAGGCCATCGACAAGACCATTGAAATTTTGCGCAAGCAGCGTCGTACCTTTGCGCAGCGCGCACAGGACATCGCAGCCCAAGATACAGACCGCGTGACGGTAGATTTCGAAGGCAAGATCGACGGCGAACCTTTCGCCGGCGGCAAGGCTTCTGACTTCCAGTTCATTCTGGGCGATGGCCAGATGCTGAAGGAATTTGAAGACGCAACCCGTGGCATGAAGTCCGGCGAAAGCAAGACTTTCCCCTTGGCTTTCCCTGCGGACTACCACGGTAAAGACGTGGCTGGCAAGACAGCCGACTTCCTGGTCACCCTGAAGAAGCTCGAAGCCGCCAACCTGCCTGAAGTTAACGCAGACTTGGCCAAGTCCTTGGGTATCGCCGAAGGCACCGTGGAGGCGCTGCGCGCTGACATCCGCAAGAACCTTGAGCGTGAAGTCAAGCATCGCTTGCTGGCTCGCAACAAGCAAGCCGCGATGGACGCATTGGTCGCCAAGGCTGAGCTCGATTTGCCCAAGTCCAGCGTGCAAGCTGAGTTGGACCGCATGGTTGAAAGCGCTCGTGCAGACCTCAAGCAGCGCGGCATCAAGGATGCCGACAAGGCGCCGATCCCTGACGACATCTTCCGACCACAAGCCGAGCGTCGCGTGCGTTTGGGTCTGGTAGTGGCTGAATTGGTTCGCTCCAATGACCTGGCCGCCAAGCCTGAGCAAATCAAGGCCCACGTCGAAGAACTGGCAGCCAGCTACGAGAAGCCAGCCGACGTGATCCGTTGGTATTACGGCGACAACCGTCGTATGGCGGAAGTGGAAGCGGTTGTGATTGAAAACAACGTGACCGAGTACATCTTGGCCAAGGCCAAAGTGACTGACAAGGCTGTGTCCTTCGACGAATTGATGGGCCAGAACTAAGGGCAGGCGCAGGCGCATTCTGTGCGTCGCAGCGAAATGGGGCTTGCGCGGGACTTGCAGTCCTGCGGCTAAGCCCCATTTGCTTTTTGGGCTTGTCTTTTTCGGTACAGTTACCCCCTACATTTTGGAGAGCTTATGAACGTCAAATACGGAATGTCCGGCGCAATGGAAACCCAGGCTTTGGGTATGGTGCCCATGGTCATCGAGCAATCGGGACGTGGCGAGCGTTCATACGACATTTATTCCCGTCTGCTGAAAGAGCGCGTTATTTTTCTGGTCGGACCGGTCAATGACCAGACTGCCAACTTGGTAGTGGCGCAGTTGCTGTTCCTGGAAAGCGAGAATCCTGACAAGGACATTTCTTTCTACATCAACTCCCCCGGCGGCTCTGTGAGCGCCGGTATGGCGATCTATGACACCATGAATTTCATCAAGCCTGACGTGTCCACCTTGTGTACCGGCATGGCGGCGAGCATGGGTGCCTTCCTGTTGGCAGCTGGTGCCAAAGGCAAGCGCTTCTCTTTGCCCAATTCCAAGGTCATGATCCATCAACCTTTGGGTGGAACCCAGGGTCAAGCTACGGAAATCGAGATTCACGCCCGCGAGATTTTGAAGACCCGCGAGCAGTTGAACAAGATTTTGGCCGAGCGTACCGGTCAGCCCTTGGAGAAGATTGAGCGCGATACAGAGCGTGACTACTACCTGTCGGCAGACGAGGCCAAGGAATACGGCCTGGTCGATCAAGTGATCGCCAAGCGCCCCTGATACGGCCGGCGCAGTTCCCTCCAAGACGGTGCCTCTCCTGCGGAGATGCACCGTTTTCATTTGGTTATCATTGCTTAACTTAGCGAAAAAAGGCACACATCCATGGCCGAGAAAAAAGGCTCAACCAGCGAAAAAACCCTGTACTGCTCTTTTTGCGGGAAGAGTCAGCATGAGGTGAAGAAACTCATTGCTGGACCGTCTGTATTTGTGTGCGACGAATGCATTGACCTTTGCAATGAAATCATCCGTGATGAGTTGCCAGCGACTACTGAGAATAAAGAGTCGAAGTCTGATCTGCCCACTCCGGCCGATATCAAAGCTAACCTAGATAACTATGTTATCGGTCAAGAGCCGGCAAAGCGTACCTTGGCAGTGGCGGTTTACAACCACTACAAACGTCTGAAGCACAAAGAAAAGGCAAAAAAGGACGATGTCGAACTCGCAAAAAGCAACATCTTGCTGATTGGGCCTACCGGTTCCGGCAAGACGCTGCTGGCGCAAACGCTCGCTCGTATGTTGGATGTGCCCTTCGTTATGGCCGACGCTACCACGCTCACCGAAGCCGGCTATGTCGGTGAGGACGTTGAAAATATCGTGTTGAAGTTGCTGCAAAGCTGCAATTACGACGTCGAACGGGCACAGCGTGGCATCGTGTACATCGATGAGATCGACAAGATTTCCCGCAAGTCGGACAACCCTTCGATTACGCGAGATGTGTCGGGTGAAGGCGTCCAGCAAGCGCTGCTGAAGCTGATTGAAGGCACCATGGCAAGCGTTCCTCCCCAGGGCGGACGCAAGCATCCGAACCAGGATTTTGTGCAAATTGACACTACCAACATCCTGTTTATTTGCGGCGGCGCGTTTGCTGGGCTTGAAAAAGTGATCGGTAACCGGACTGAGTCTTCGGGTATCGGTTTCGGAGCGGCAGTGAAGAGCAAGCAGCAGCGTTCCCTGACTGAGGTGTTCAAGGAAGTTGAACCTGAAGATTTGATCAAGTTTGGTTTGATTCCTGAGCTAGTGGGGCGGATGCCCGTCGTGGCGACGCTCGCGGAACTGACGGAAGATGCCTTGGTGCAGATTTTGACTGAGCCCAAAAATGCGCTGGTTAAGCAATATGCCAAGCTCCTGGCCATGGAAGGTGCTGAGTTGGAGATCCGCCCGGCTGCTTTGAAGGCGATTGCCAGGCGTGCACTGGTGCGCAAAACCGGTGCCCGAGGTCTGCGCTCCATCTTGGAGCAATCGTTGATCGACACCATGTACGAACTGCCCAATGCTGGCAACGTAGAGCGCGTCGTGGTCGATGAATCGACCATTGAAGAAAATAAACCTCCGTTGATGGTCTACCGCGAAACTGCCAAGAAGGCGTAAACCGGAATCTGCCCCCATTCATCGGATAAGTGAGGTGTTTGGGGGCATTCAAGACCGCTTGGTGTGAGCAATGCGTTTTCATAATGGGCTCGTACTTGTAATCCGGGCAATCCGGTCCATATTCAACAGGTAACGTAAAGGTTTTCCTATGTCTGGCCATATTCCCTTGCCTGCTTCCCCTCTAGAGCTTCCTCTCCTGCCTCTGCGGGACGTGGTGGTTTTCCCGCACATGGTGATCCCTCTATTTGTAGGACGCCCGAAAAGTATCAAAGCGCTTGAGGCCGCTATGGAGGCAGAGCGTCGCATCATGCTGGTGGCCCAGAAAGCGGCCGCCAAAGACGATCCGTTAGTGTCGGATATGTTCGATGTGGGCTGTGTGTCCACTATTTTGCAGATGCTGAAGCTGCCCGACGGCACCGTCAAAGTGCTGGTGGAAGGCCATCAACGTGCTACGGTAAACAGCATTGCCGAAGGTGAGTCCCACTTCACCGCCAACATCACCCCCATAGAGATGCCTGCGGCAGTGACAGACGCCAGCCGCAAAGCCGGCAGTGAGGTAGAGGCACTGCGCCGCGCGGTGATGCAGCAGTTTGACCAATACGTGAAGCTCAACAAAAAAATTCCGCCCGAAATACTCACGTCGATTTCCAGCATCGATGACCCGGGGCGTCTGGCTGACACGATTGCGGCTCATCTCCCGTTAAAGCTGGATAGCAAACAAGCCATTTTAGGTTTGCCGGAGGTCAAGGATCGTTTGGAGAGTTTGTTCGAGCAAATCGAGCATGAGGTCGACATATTGAATGTGGACAAGAAGATCCGCGGCCGGGTCAAGCGGCAAATGGAGAAAAACCAGCGGGATTTCTACCTGAACGAGCAGGTCAAAGCCATCCAAAAGGAACTTGGAGAAGGCGAAGACGGTGCGGACATCGAAGAGATCGAGAAGAAGATCAAATCGGCAAAAATGCCGAAAGAAGCTTTGAAGAAAGCAGAAGCTGAGCTCAAAAAGCTCAAGCTTATGTCGCCTATGTCCGCAGAGGCCACGGTAGTCCGGAACTACATTGAGGTTTTGACAGGATTGCCTTGGTCTGCAAAGACAAAGATCAAGCACAACCTGCTCAATGCAGAGAATGTGCTGAACGAAGACCACTATGGTCTCGACAAGGTCAAAGACCGCATCCTGGAATATCTTGCAGTTCAACAACGGGTCGACAAGGTCAAGGCGCCGATTTTGTGCTTGGTAGGCCCTCCTGGGGTCGGTAAAACCTCGCTGGGGCAGAGTATTGCGAAAGCAACAGGACGTAAGTACGTTCGTATGGCCTTGGGTGGCATGCGTGACGAAGCCGAAATCCGCGGTCACCGTCGGACTTATATTGGTGCGATGCCTGGGAAAGTCCTGCAAAGCCTCTCCAAAGTCGGAACCCGCAATCCCTTGTTCTTGCTTGACGAGATCGATAAGCTGGGAACTGACTTCCGCGGTGACCCGAGTAGCGCCTTGCTCGAGGTGTTGGATCCTGAGCAAAACAGCAAATTTGGCGATCACTATGTCGAAGTGGACTACGACTTGAGTGACGTGATGTTTGTCGCGACGTCTAACTCCATGAACATTCCTCCGGCTCTGCTGGACCGAATGGAAGTTATCCGACTGTCGGGCTATACCGAAGACGAAAAGACCAATATTGCCATCACTTACCTGCTACCAAAGCAGATGAAGAACAATGGTGTGAAGGAGACCGAGCTCTCGGTGGCCGAGAGTGCGGTGCGCGACATCGTCCGGTACTACACCCGCGAGGCCGGGGTGCGTTCTTTGGAGCGCGAACTCTCCAAGATTTGCCGCAAAGTGGTCAAGGGTCTTTTGCTCAAGAAGATGGAAGCACAAGTCGTCGTAACCGCCGACAACTTGAACGATTTTCTAGGTGTTCGTCGCTACACCTACGGTCGAGCCGAAGAGCAAGATCAAGTGGGTCAAGTGGTCGGTCTTGCTTGGACGGAGGTCGGTGGCGATTTGTTGACGATCGAGGCTGCACTGACACCTGGTAAGGGCATTATTACTAGGACGGGTTCACTCGGTGACGTCATGAAGGAGTCTGTGGAAGCTGCTCGCACGGTGGTTCGCAGCAGGGCACGCAGGTTGGGTATCAAGGATGAAACGTTTGAGAAAAAAGACATTCACATCCATGTACCCGATGGAGCGACTCCCAAGGACGGGCCCAGCGCCGGAGCGGCCATGGCGACTGCCTTTGTTTCAGCGTTGACCGGTATTCCCGTCCGCGGTGATGTCGCCATGACTGGCGAGATTACACTGCGCGGCGAAGTGACAGAGATCGGCGGCTTGAAAGAAAAACTGCTTGCTGCACTGCGCGGCGGAATTAGGACCGTGCTGATTCCAGAGCAAAACGCTAAAGACTTGCAGGATATTCCCGCGAATGTCAAAGACGGGTTGGAAATCGTGCCTGTGCGATGGATTGATAAGGTTCTTGAGTTGGCCTTGGTATCTCAACCAGTGCCGCTACCGGACGAAGAGCCTGTGTCCCCTGCGGTTGCGGAAGTGTCAAATGATGCTCTGGCAACTCCGGTGAAGCATTGAAGGCAGTTCCTCTTTAAAAAGTTTTCGGTTTTGGACTTGATGTAAAAAATCACGCTATAATTTGAGGCTTGAAACGCGGGAATAGCTCAGTTGGTAGAGCGCAACCTTGCCAAGGTTGAGGTCGAGAGTTCGAGACTCTTTTCCCGCTCCAATTCCGAAAAAGGGAAGCACAAGCTTCCCTTTTTTATTCTGTTGTTAGCCAGCAGAATCGGTTAGTGGCGCGGTAGCAAAGCGGTTATGCCCCGGATTGCAAATCCGGTTAGTCCGGTTCGACTCCGGACCGCGCCTCCAGATTTATCTGGTCAAAATGCCCTGTCAACCCCGGTTGGTAGGGCATTTTTGTTTGACAATAGACACCTGTGCCTGAGTGGTGAAATAGGTAGACACATCGGACTTAAAATCCGCCGCTTCGTGGATAACGGGCGTACCGGTTCGATTCCGGTCTCAGGCACCATTTCATTCAAGTCTTATGTCACGATTCAACGCCTCGTTTGAAATTCACGTCCACGGCCAAGTCGTGTTGCGGCCGGAGGTCACTTACCTCCAACTCCAAGATGCTCTCAAGCCACTTTGGCGTTACGCGGGTTCAAAATCACTCGCCGATGCTGCCAAGAGCAGCTACGAGGACGAGCCCGGTATTCATCTCAATCCGCACGAACATATTTTGCAAATGTGCTGGACGGTGCCTGGTGATGATGATTTTCGGCAGACTCTGGATGAGGTGTGCATGAATCTGAATGACCTCGCCTCGGCCGGCGCGGCTATAGAGGTTACTTTTTATGATGCGGAGTTCGACGAGGAAGAGGGCCCGCCCGGCTCCGAGTCGAGAGATGATTTTGTGATGCTTTTTGTGGGGCCGGACCCTGCTGCCATCATGCAAGTTCAGCGCGACATCCTAGTGCAGGACATGGTCAATTTGATGGAACGTCATTTTGACGGCGCCGAATTGGGCGGTGTCGTTTCTGAAATCGACAAGTTGTTTGCCCAGAGGTTCGATGATCTCGTGAATTCTTTGGAAATCGGGAAACCGCCCCGCGGCTCGGGAGGCTCATCCTCCGGTCATGGGGGCGGCAGAAAGCCGCGGCACTTGCATTAACAGGCCACGCTAGAGGTTCTGGGTGCGCTTACTTCGCGCTGCGGTGTGACTGTTTTTGGCGCCTAAATTCCCCAACTGGATTCGCTGGAAAGCGGTAGGCTATAGGTTCCTATGCTAAAAAAAATTACAGTCGATCAGTTGGTTATTGGCATGCATCTGAAAGAGTTTTGCGGCTCTTGGATGGACCATCCTTTTTGGCGCACCGGGTTTGTTATCACCGACCCCAAGGACTTGGTTACGATCCGTGCGAGCGCCATCCGTGAGGTCTGGATTGACTGCAGCAAAGGACTGGATGTGGCGCCCGGAGAGTCGGTCGCCTCTGAGGTGGAGACTGAGGAGGCCGTAGATGCTGAACTCCAGCAGGAAGTAGCCGTGCACAGGGACATCGCACCGGTGTCTACTCAGCAGGAGTTAGCACGGGCCGCGAAGATATGCAACCAGTCGCGGGCTGCTGTCCTGTCGATGTTCGAGGAAGCCCGTATGGGCAAGACGGTGGATAGTGGCGGTGCAAAGCAGCTCGTACAAGAGATTGCTGATTCGGTGTCGCGCAATCCAGATGCACTGATCAGCTTGGCTCGCCTTAAGACAGCCGATGACTACACCTACATGCACTCGGTGGCGGTTTGCGCAATGATGGTGGCCTTGGCAAAGCAGCTCGGCCTGAGTGAAGAAGAGACCCGCTCCGCAGGCCTTGCCGGCCTGATGCACGACCTCGGCAAGGCAGCCATGCCCATGAGCGTGTTGAACAAGCCGGGCAAGCTGACCGAGGCAGAGTTTTCCATTATCAAAACGCATCCCGAAGAGGGCTATCGTTTATTGCAAAACGGTGGCGGGGCAGACCCGGTTGTGATGGATGTGTGTCTCCACCATCACGAAAAAATGGATGGATCTGGTTATCCGCATGGCCTCAAAGGCGATGAAATCAGCCTTTTTGCAAAAATGGGCGCCGTGTGTGATGTGTATGACGCCATTACTTCCAACCGTCCCTACAAAGCGGGATGGGATCCTGCTGAGTCACTTCGAAAAATGGCGGAGTGGGCGAGCGGGCACTTTGACGGCAAAGTGTTTCAGGCGTTTGTGAAAAGCCTTGGTATCTATCCGATTGGGTCGCTGGTGAGGCTCAGCTCCGGGCGCTTAGGGGTGGTAGTAGAGCAAACCGCCAAATCGTTGACAACCCCTTGCGTGAAGGTTTTTTACTCAACCAAGTCCCAAATGCGCATCCTGCCAGAGGTTGTCGATCTGTCGAGGCCCGGGACTACCGAGAAGATTGTGAGCAGAGAAGAGCCTGCCAAATGGAAGTTCGCTGATCTGGATGAGCTCTGGTCGGGAACATCAGGGAACTACTAAGAATTACGTAATTTCGGTGCCTAGCTCTGGCAAATATTGCGGGTCTTGCTATCAATAACAGAGCGCGGCGGTTGCCGCGCTCTGTTGTTATCAGCAGCCGCGAGTGATCGGCATTTCTACGGGTGCGCTCGCAACCGAGTACTTGCCCAGCTCCATCTTTGCGATGGCGTTGCGGTGGACTTCATCTGGGCCATCGGCAAACCGCAGCGTACGCGCACAGGTGTAAGAGTAAGCCAACGGAAAATCGTCGCACATGCCGCCGCCGCCATGGGCCTGCATAGCCCAATCGATGACTTCGCAGGCCATATTGGGTGCTACCACCTTGATCATGGCGATCTCTGTTTTTGCGAACTTGTTTCCGCCCATATCCATCATCCACGCGGCTTTGAGTGTCAGCAGGCGCGCCATATCGATCTTGCACCGGGCTTCCGCGATGCGTTCTTGCGTCACCGTTTGGGCAGCGACGGGTTTGCTAAATGCAATGCGTGAACTAGCCCGCTTGCACATCAACTCCAAGGCGCGCTCTGCAAGACCGATGAGGCGCATGCAGTGGTGGATGCGGCCGGGGCCGAGGCGACCCTGTGCGATTTCAAACCCGCGACCTTCTCCCAAGAGGATGCTGCTTGTGGGCACTCGCACATTCTCAAAGACCATTTCCATATGGCCGTGTGGTGCATCGTCATAGCCAAAGACGTTCAATGGCCTGATGATTTTGATGCCAGGGGTGTCCGCCGGTACCAAAATCATGCTTTGTTGTGAATGGCGCGGCGCTGTCGGGTCAGTCTTACCCATGGTGATGTAGACCGCGCAACGTGGATCACCAGCGCCGGATATCCACCATTTGCGACCGTTGATGACGTAATCATCGCCGTCCCGCATGATGCTTGTTTCAATGTTGGTGGCATCACTCGAGGCAACAGCGGGTTCAGTCATCGCAAAGGCGGACCGGATGTGTCCTGCCATGAGCGGCTTTAGCCACCGTTGCTTGGCTTCTTCCGATCCGTAGCGTGCAATCGTTTCCATGTTGCCGGTGTCGGGTGCTGAGCAGTTGAATACCTCACTCGACCACATCACCCGACCCATGATCTCAGCAAGTGGTGCGTATTCCTGGTTGGTTAGTCCTGCACCGTGGAAGCCGGCCGCTTCGGCACTATCAACTGGCATGAAAAGATTCCAAAGGCCTGCCTCTTGAGCCTTGAGCTTCAGCGCCTCAATGGTTTGCAGAGGCGTCCAGCGCTTGCCTGCCGCCGTATTGGCCGCGATTTCCTCGTGGTACGCGGTCTCAGCAGGATAGATGTGGTCCTCCATGAACTGAAGCAGACGTTTTTGCAGCGCTTGGGTTTTCGGCGAGTAGTCAAAGTCCATGGGGTTCTCCGTTGGGTTGTGGCTGAGTGAGTTGGGGGCAGGTATCAGGCGCGAGCCGCAAATTTCCAGGCCATTTGTGCAAGGGGCCTCGCACCGGCTGCAGAGGCCATGGCCTGAGGGCTGGATGCGGTACCCGCTTCGACACGTTTGGCAATGCCTTGGAGGATGGCAGCGATGCGGAACATGTTGTAGGCCATGTAGAAGCTCCAGTCGTCCTGCAACTGCGCAGGCGTAGCCAAGCCCGTTCGATCACAGTACCTAGCGATGTAATCATGTTCAGAGGGGATGCCCAAAGCCTTCAGGTCGAGACCTCCTATTCCCCGGAAGTCGCCCGGTGGAATATGCCAAGCCATGCAGTGGTAGCTGAAGTCCGCCAAGGGGTGGCCGAGCGTGGACAGTTCCCAGTCGAGTACACCAATGACCTTGGGCGCGTCGCTTTCGAACATCAAGTTGTCGAGCCGATAGTCTCCATGCACCACGCTCACCATATTGTCGTTTCGCGCCATCGCCGGGATGTTGGCTGGCAACCACTCCATCAGGCGGTCCATTTCGGGAATTGCCTGGGTGACGGAAGCAATGTATTGCTTGCTCCAGCGTCCGATTTGTCGCTCGAAGTAGTTACCCGGCTTTCCATACGCGGCCAAGCCGCGCTCTTGAAATTTGACAGTGTGCAGGGCAGAAATCACCCGGTTCATTTCGTCGTAAATGTCGGCCCGCTCGCCGGTTGTCATTCCGGGTAAGGACTGGTCCCACATGACCCGACCCTGGATGAACTCCATGACATAGAAGGCTCTGCCGATGATGCTTTCGTCCTCGCACAGACAGATCATCTCGGGGACGGGGACTTCACTACCCCGTAGTCCCTGCATCACGGCGAACTCGCGCTCTATGGCATGGGCGGAGGGAAGGAGTTTGGCCACCGGACCCGGTTTGGCCCGCATGACATAGCTTCGCGAGGGCGTGATCAGCTTATAAGTCGGGTTGGACTGCCCACCTTTGAACATTTCCACCCTCAGCGGGCCTTGATAGCCACCCACATGGCCGAACAGCCACTGTTCCAGCGCAGCTTCGTCGATGGTGTGGGCTACCCCCACGCTTCGTGTTCCCACAAATTGGTCAAACTGGGTCATGGCGGATGGCTCCCTTCGGGCTATAGGTCGGAATCAATGATGCGCATCAGTGCCGCACGGTCGCGAATTACCAAACCACCTGGTTCAATGCGAATCGCTTCTTCACGCTCCATCGCTTTGAGTTCCTGGTTGACGCGCTGACGGGATGCCCCAAGCAATTGGGCCAGCTCTTCTTGCGCCAGTTGCAGGCCAATTCGAACTTCGCTGCCATCGCTCAACGAAGGAACTCCGTAGCTTCGTACGAGGTGTAGAAGCTGCTTGGCAAGGCGAGCGCGGAGTGGCAGGGTGTTGAGGTCTTCGACAAGCCCGTAGAGTTGGCGGATGCGGCGGGCATGCAAGCGGAGCATTGCCTCGTAGAGTTCGACATGCGTGGCGAGTATTTTCTTGAAATCCGCTTTGGCGACGCACAGCACGGTGCTGTCTCCATGCGCATAGGCATCATGAGTGCGGCGGTCGCCATCAAAAATAGCAACGTCACCGAACCAGATGCCCGGCTCAACGTAGGTGAGCGTTATTTGCTTTCCAGAAATGGAGGTGGAGCTGACCCTCACTGCGCCTTTGGCGCATGCGATCCACTCCTCGGGTGGCTCACCGCGCGCCGCTATCAAATCCCCATCGCGGTAGCGCTTTACATAGGCGCACCGCAAAATATCATGCTTGAGCGAAGGCGAGAGGCTCGAAAACCACCGGCCTGCATTGATGGCAGATCGTTCTTCAATCGTAAGAATGGGTTCGTCCATAAGGTGTCTTGAGTGGGCAGGGGAGCGAATGCCGAGGGTCAGATTGTCGTTTGTCATTGCGATCGCTGGAGTGGCCGTTGTCTCCTGTGTGTCTAGCGACTCAGCAGGTGGAGCGGGCCTCCGTCGTTTGTAGGACTTGTGCGAGAATCATTTGTAACAATGAAATCTGTTTTCAAAATTAAAAGCTGTGCGCTTGGCGCCATGTTGCTTGTTGCATCGCTGGGCTCCGAGGCCCTGACGTTGGGCCGTGCGAGTGGTACAGCGCTGATTTCGCAGCCCTTCAATTTGTCAATTTCGGTTTCAGCGGCCGCCGATGAAGACGTTAGCGACGTCTGCTTCGAGGCCGATGTTTTTTATGGCGAAAACAAGGTTGAACAAAGCAAGGTAGCGCTGGTCTCCGAGGAGCCTGCGGCCGGCCGCACATGGCAAGTGCGCATCGCAGCCCGTTTGCCTGTCGATGAGCCTGTTGTGACCGTCAACTTGCGTTCAGTATGTAGCGCCAAGACATCACGCCGCTATGTATTACTCGCGGACGTGGTGAGTGAAACCGCCAAGGTTGTCGCAGCACAAGTGACGCCGGTTGCCCCCTCTGCTTTAAACCGACCAGGAGCGCTCGGCTCCATCCCAGATGCGGATAGCGTCAGGTCCGTTCCGAGCAGAGAAAAAAAGGCAGATAGCCCTGCAAAGGCGCCGCGAACGCCACCGTCTGTTCAAGCCAAACAGGTCTTTGAGCCTCCTGTTGTAAAGAGCAAACCGAGATTGAAATTGGCGCTCTTGGATCTCACGGTTGAGCGTGATCCAGTGCTCGTCTCTTCGCAGGAGCTTTTGAGTACACCCACTGAAGATGCCCAAAAGAGGGCTGAGGCGGTGGCTCTTTGGCGCGCTCTAAACCTGACGCCTGAAGATATCCTGAAGGACGCTGCGCGCTTGAAAAGCATGGAGGCTGACATTCTCAGTCTGCGCAACGCGTCCGGGGCGAACCAAAAGCAGATGCAAGATTTGGTGATGCGAGTCGAGCGAGCCGAAAGCGAAAAATACATCAACCCGGTAGTGATTGGACTTTCTGGCCTATTGCTTCTTCTGTTGGCAGGCGGCGGATGGTTTTTCCGCCGGCAGGCGCAGCAAGCGAACGCTGGTAGTGCATGGTGGAGCGGCAACGGGACGACTGAGGTTATTCCAGAGACGGTGGAGGTGTCCCCGTCCTTCCTCCAATCCTTGTCGGAACAAGAGCGTGCCGAGTCCCACTTGCCAAAGGGGGAAAGCCAGACCTCTCTGGGATCTGTCAGCAGTGTCGATATTGATTTGGACATTGGAGCACACCCTTCTTCCGCCAACGAGCCGGTGAGCGCGTATGGGCACAAAGACCAAGCATCTGCTTATGCTGATCCGCGTGATTTTTCGGTGAGCATGCCCTCCAGTCTGCGAGCGGTGAACAGCCATGAAATGATCGACGTTCGCCAGCAGGCGGAGTTTTTCATGGCTCTTGGGCAGTATGAGGAGGCCATCTCCCTGCTGGAGGGGCACGTCAATGACTCCATTGATTTGAACCCTATGGTTCATATCGACCTGCTGAAAATATTCCATACCTTGAGCCGCAAGGACAAGTTCGATCACTATCGAGGGGAGTTCAATGCGGTGTTTACAGGCTATGTGCCCGAGTACCAGTCATTCAATCAGGGCGAAGGCAGTTTAGAAAACTTCCCGGAAATTTGTGACCAGCTCGTAAAGCTTTGGCCATCGAAAGAGGCACTGTCGCTCATCGAGTCTTACCTCGTACGCACGTCTGGTTCAAAGGCAGATATGCGGTTTGAGTTGGAAGCCTTCAAAGAACTCTTGCTCTTGCATGCTGTCTGCAATCGCTTGGTGCATGCGTTGGATGGCGCTCCACTATCATTCAGTGCGAACAGGTTGTCGTCTGAAAATGCGTTCGAAGTTCCCACGGGCCCGGGCCCCGTTTCGTTTGGCATTCCTTCGGCGTATCAATCGGGCAACTCTGTAGATTTCGAGCTCGACATCACAGAGGACTTTCAGAAGGCAGCTGCTTCAGAGGTCGACAACTTAATCGACTTTGATCTGCCTCCGCTGGATGGAAAAAAAAGCGGTCCGTGATTTCCCTCCCGCGGTCGTGAGGGGCGGTGTTCAGCGTCGAACTTGAAGGGCGCCCGGGTTGACGATATTGCTGGGTGTGCCTTTGATGTAATTGATGACGTTGTCAAAAGCTGCACTGAAATACATTTCGTAGCTGTCTTGCTCCACATAACCGATGTGGGGGGTGCAGATGCAGTTTTCCAGCCGAAGCAATGCGTGGCCTTGAAGGATGGGTTCCGCCTCAAACACATCGACCGCCGCCAGGCCGGGCCGTCCTCGATTCAAAGCACCAGTGAGTGCGTCAGTTTCAACCAGCTCAGCCCTAGAGGTGTTCACGAACAATGCGGTGGGCTTCATGTTCGCCAAGTCTGACGCTGTGACGATGTTCCGAGTCGCATCAGACAGCCGGAGGTGGATGGACAAAACGTCGCTGCCAGCAAAGAACGACTCTTTATCTGCGGCGGCCAAGTAGCCATTTTGAACCGCCTTGTCTCGAGACTCTTGGCTCCCCCAGACGCTTACCTGCATTCCAAACGCTTTGCCGAAGTCGGCGACCAGTTGGCCGATTCGCCCGTAGCCCCAAATTCCCAAGGTCTTGCCGCGCAATACGTTTCCGAGCCCAAAGCTCGGCGGCATCGATCCGGCCTTGAGCCCCGATTGTTGCCACGCGCCATGTTTGAGGTTACCGATGTACTGGGGCAGGCGCCGCATCGAGGCCATGATCAAGGCCCAGGTCAACTCGGCAGGGGCAACCGGCGAGCCTACACCTTCGCATACAGCGATGCCTCTCTCAGTGCAAGCTTGGACATCGATGTGCGCACCCACACGGCCCGTTTGGGCAATCAGTTTCAGCCTAGGCAGTTTCTCCACCAGGGCACGCGTAATCTGGGTGCGTTCTCGCACCAGAACAATGACATCCGCATCCTTGAGGCGCACTGAGAGCTGGCCAATTCCTTTGACGGTGTTGGTGTAAACCTTTGCTTGATAGGCATCCAGCTTGGCAGCGCAATCCAATTTGCGAACCGCATCTTGGTAATCGTCAAGAATCACAATGTTCATACCCAACATTGTGCCTTGTTGACACGCTGCCTAGTCGCTCGGCTGAGCGTGTGATTTATGGAGCTTCAGCGGCTGCTAGCCGATCTAGCTCAGCGCAAACGTCTGCCATGCGTCCCGAAATCACCATTCTTCCGACGTGCGCTCTCGGTTGACCTTGTTCGACAAGTCGCACGATTCGCAATGGTCTGGTTTGTGCAGGTTTTGGAGCCCTGGCGCACGCTACGGTTGCGGTGGATGCTATCGAATTGATAGTATTAGCCACCTTGGATGACGCCGCGAAGGGGCGTCTTGTGCTGGTAATGCAGCGTGACGTAGAAGGGGCAGAAAACCAGTGATTCGGAGCCCATTGGCTCAGGAGACTGAGTGCAAGCGTGCTGATGGTCATACGGTGCTCCTGTTCACATCAACATCGTGTTACGAATCAGGCCAACGGCAAGACCTTCGACTTCGAAAGGCTCACCGGGCTCCACCACAATGGTCTGGTAATCCGGGTTCTCTGCATGCAACTCGATCAAGTGCTTGTTGCGGCGAAAGCGCTTGACGGTGACTTCTTCGCCCAAGCGGGCCACGATGATCTGACCATTTTTTGCATCTTTGGTCGCCTGAACCGCCAGTAGGTCTCCATCCATGATGCCTGCATCCCGCATCGACATGCCGCGCACTTTCAGCAAGTAATCCGGTTGCCGCTGAAAGAGGCTGTTTTCTACGTAGTAGGTTTGGTCCACGTGTTCTTGCGCCAAGATCGGGGAGCCTGCGGCAACACGCCCGACCAAGGGCAGGGCTAGCTGTGCGAGGCCGGGCAGGGGGAGGGAGAACTGCTTGATCCGTGACTCTTGAATAGACCGAAGAGCATCGCTTTTGAGGCGAATCCCGCGGGAGGTGCCGCTCACCAACTCGATAACTTCTTTGCGGGCCAAGGCCTGCAGATGCTCTTCGGCTGCGTTGGCAGACTTGAAGCCTAGCTCACTGGCGATTTCTGCCCGCGTGGGTGGCGCACCTGTACGCGCAATGGCACTTTGAATCAGATCAAAAATCTGTTGTTGCCGGGCTGTGAGTTTAGGACTTTCAAGCATACTGACTCCTTGGTAACTGTAGAGGCTGTGTGTGCATACACACTGTTTTCTTATCCAGTAACTGTATTTTCAACCAGTTTTTTGAATTTGGCAAGGGCAGTGGAAATGGCAACAAAGCGAGTCGTTTTTTTGGGCACAGGTGGAACGATTGCAGGGCGCGCAGGCAATGCAAACGATAACGTGGGGTACCGTGCCGGTGAGGTTCCTGTGGCAGATATCTTGGCCGCAATTGCCGGTATGCCTGAGCGACTCCAAGGGGCCGCGTTAGGCAGCGAACAGATTGCGCAAGTCGATAGCAAGGATATGGACTGGAGTGTTTGGCAATCACTGGCCCATGCGTGTCAACGCAACCTTCAAGACGATGAGGTGGCGGGCATTGTCATTACCCATGGCACCGATACGATCGAGGAGACGGCTTACTTTTTGCAACTCGCGCTGGCCGATTGCCTCAATGGCAAGCCCGTAGTGCTGACCTGTGCCATGCGCCCTGCCAGCGCCTCGACACCCGATGGACCGCAGAACGTTCTGGATGCTGTGTCTGTCGCCCTCCATCCTGCGGCCGGGGGTGTGATGGTTGTGTGTGCGGGAGCTGTGCATGCGGCCCAACATGTACAAAAAGCGCACACCTACCGCGTCGATGCCTTTGACTCAGGCGATGCTGGCCCCATGGGATGGGTGGAGGAGGGCGCCGTGCGTTGGACTTTCGCGCCAGACGCTTCATCCAGCTCGCTGGCTCAGCGTTTGCCTGTGTGGGTTGATGCCACCCCCCCCCGAGTGGAGGTGGTGATGAACTACGCAGGTGCCGGCGCGCACGTGATCCAAGCGGTGCTGAATGCCCGTGACACCGATCCAGTGCCCTTGGCAGGCTTGGTAGTGGCAGGCACTGGTAACGGAACAGTGAACGAAGCCCTACAGGCCGCGCTGGTGCGCGCTGCGGGCTTGGGCGTGCAGCTTGTGTTGGCCAGTCGCTGTGCGCAGGGCGGTGTGGTGCGCAGCGAGGCACCGGGCACTGGCTTGCGTGTTTATCCCGGCCTCTCGGCAGTGAAGGCGCGCGTGCAATTGATGTGCGACTTACTGGCGTAAAAAAAGCCGCTGAAGCGGCTTTTTCGTGAGGTTTGCGGCCCTTATTTGGACAATGCTTCTAGCACCCGTGAGGTGATGTCGGACACATCGCCCATGCCGCTGATGGCACGGTAGCGTGGCGCGGTCGCAGGCTCGTTCTGCGCCCAGGTTGAGTAGTACTCCACCAGTGGGCGGGTTTGGGCGCTGTAGACCTCCAAGCGCTTTTTCACGGTTTCTTCCTTGTCGTCGTCACGTTGGATCAGGGGTTCGCCGGTGAGGTCGTCCTGGCCTTCGACTTTGGGCGGATTGAACTTCACGTGGTAGGTACGTCCGGAGGCGGGATGCGAGCGGCGACCGCTCATGCGCTCAATGATGGCCTCAAACGGCACATCGATTTCCACCACATAGTCCAAAGCAACGCCAGCGGCCTTCATGGCGTCTGCCTGGGGGATGGTCCGTGGGAATCCGTCAAACAAGAAACCGTTGACGCAATCGGGCTGGGTCAGGCGCTCTTTCACCAGGTTGATGATGAGCTCGTCGCTGACCAGTCTGCCGGATGCCATGACCGCTTGGGCTTGCAGGCCCAAGGGTGTGCCGGCCTTCACGGCAGCACGCAGCATGTCGCCGGTGGAAATTTGGGGAATTCCGTACTTTTGGCAGATGAAAGTCGCTTGCGTACCTTTACCAGCGCCTGGTGCGCCCAACAGAATCAGTCTCATGAATACCTCGGATTGAAAGAAAAGCCAGCGCGTCTCCGTGGGCGCTTGTGTCAGCGCACTTTTTATGGACGGGCAATTAGCCTCGGAGAATATCACGCCCTAACCGGTGCGGAACTTACAGCGCGCCACCGTATCGGGCGGTCAGTTGGCGAGGATGATGCGTCTTACGCGTTCGAGGTCTTCCGGGGTGTCAACACCGGGGCCTGGCGCAGTTTTGCTGACATGCACCGCGATGCGGTGACCGTGCCACATGGCGCGGAGCTGCTCCAGGGCCTCGGTGACCTCGATGGGGGCTTGTGGCAGGGAAGGAAATGTCCGCAAGAAGCCTACACGGTAGGAGTAAATACCGACGTGGCGTAGCGGCGCCGGGTCGGGCAGGGTGTGGATGCCTTGGGCAAATCCATCTCTCCACCAAACAATCGGTGCGCGGCTGAAGTACATCGCCAACCCGGCGGAATCGGTGACGACTTTGACCACATTGGGGTTCGTAAAGTCCGCCACCTCATGGATGGGATGTGCGGCGGTGCCCATTGTGGCAACCGGGTGGGTTTCCAGCAGGCTTGCAACCGCAGACACCAGCGAGGTATCAATCAAGGGCTCATCCCCTTGCACATTGACCACAATATCGTCATCCGCCAGACCCAAGAGACTGCAGGCTTCTGCCAGACGGTCACTGCCTGAGGGGTGGTCCACCCGGGTGAGCTGGCACTCGATGCCATGCGCTTGGCAGGCACTGAGGATGCTGGCGTCGTCAGCCGCAACGACCACGCGCACGTCGGCCGATAACCCGGCCTTTACCCGTTCCGCAACGCGGACCACCATCGGCAGCCCGCCGATGTCTACCAAGGGCTTGTTGGGCAGACGGGTGGAAGCCAGACGCGCTGGAATCAGCACTGTGTAGGCCATATTAGCCTTCCAGTTCTGCGTCGCTCAGCACCCGGGCTTCGTTTTCCAGCAACACCGGAATGCCGTCCCGCACTGGGTAGGCAAGGCGAGCGCTCCGGGAAATCAGCTCTTGTTTCTCGCGGTCGAATTCAAGGGGCCCTTTGGTGACGGGGCAAACCAGCAGTTCAATGAGTCGTGTGTCCATGGGGGAATGATACCGAGGCGTGGGTCATGTCTTGGAGCGCTGTGTCCAGCGCAGCCAGAAAATCAGGAGGCAAGGTTTGAATCAGCGGGACTGACCACGCGTCCGGCCAGTGCTGCCAGAGTTTGGTGGCGTCTTTTTCTGTGCAAATAAGCACTTTGCCCTCGTATTTATTGCGCGAGTCGCTATGAAAATCATAGTGATCCGGCAGCGCGTCAGTACTTGCCAGCGTGAGCCCTTGGGCGCGCAGCATGCTGAAAAAATTCTCGGGTTGTGCAATGCCTGCCACCGCATGCAACGGCAGCTGACTGTGCTGCAGCGAAGTCAGGGGCATTGTCTGCCCGGTGGCGTTGATGGCCGTGGTCGCCAAAGACCGCTGGGCCAAAAAACCAGGCAGAGTGTTGGCACCGGTATGGAGCGTCAGTGTCCTTCTCTCGGTTTGACCTGCAGTGGCTACCAACGCGCGAGGCCAGGCCTGACGTAGCGGGCCCGCTGGCAGCAGGCCGCCGTTTCCGAGGCCGCGGGCATCAAACACACAGATTTCGATATCCCGGCGCAGGCGGTAATGCTGCAATCCGTCGTCACACACCAAGTGGGTCGTGTCGGGGTACAGGTCGAGCAAGCGGCGCCCGGCCTCCACGCGATCGCGGCCCACCACCACTGGCACGCCACTTTTGCGGTGCATCAGCAAAGGCTCGTCGCCCACGAGCTTTGCGGGGCTGTTGGGGGTGACAGGCGTTGGCTCCTGAAGGCTTCCACCATAGCCCCGCGAAATAATGCCGGGCTGGTGTCCTTGCGCCAGCAGGTGGGCTACCACTCCGAGCACGGAGGGGGTTTTGCCTGCGCCACCCGCAATCACGTTACCCACCACGATCACCGGGACGGGCAGCGCACTGCTCTGGAGCAGGCCTGCGCGGTAGGCGAAGCGCTGTAGGCCCGTGAGCACGCCATAAATCAGGGAGAAAGGGACCAGGGCCCCACTCACCCAGCCACCGGAAACCCAGGCCCGGGTGATGGCCGCCTGGACTGCGGGCAGCATGCTTTATTTGCCGCCGTTTCCGGACGACTGGGTGGCAAAGGTGATCTGATTCATTCCCGAGCGGCGGGCGGCTTCCATCACAGTTACTACCGCTTGGTGCCGTGCACTCGCATCCGCACTGATGATGATGACGGTGTCTTTGCCCGCCTTTGCATTCTCGATGAGGGCCATGGAGAGGGCCTCTGTGCTGCGGCCTGCTACCACCTGTTTGTTGATGCTGTAGGCGCCATCTGCGCTGACCGCTACGATCAGTTCTTTGGGGTAATCGCGCTGCGCATCTGCATCAGCAACAGGCAGCTGGAGTTGGAGCTCGGTGAACTTGCTGTAGGTGGTCGACAACATCAAGAAAATAAGGATCACCAACAACACGTCAATGAAGGGGATCAGGTTGATCTCAGGCTCTTCCTGATGACGACGCCGGAAGTTCATGGATGCGTCCTTCTTCACTTGCGCAGTGCTTTGAGGTGGCGCACCAGATGCTCAGAGCTCAGCTCCAGTGTCAGCAGATAGGCGTCGACCCGGCCCCGGAAGTAGCGCCAAAAAATTAAAGCGGGGATGGCGACCACCAAGCCGAAGGCCGTGTTGTACAGCGCAATCGAGATGCCGTGGGCCAGTTGTGCCGGGTTGCCTCCGCCTGTGCTGCCAGGGGCTTGGGAGCCAAAAATTTCGATCATGCCGATCACGGTGCCAAACAATCCCAACATGGGCGCGGCTGAGGCGATGGTGCCCAATGCGCTTAAGTATTGTTCGAGCCGCTGGGCAACCAAGCGACCGCTGCCTTCCATCGTGGCGCGAAGATCATCTTCGGTGCAATGCGGGTTTGCGTTCACAGCACGCAGTCCGGAGGCCAAAACCTGCCCCAGTGCAGAGTTCTTTTCGAGCTGCGCAACCACATCGGGGCCGGGGACCGTGCTTTTGGTCACGCTCAAGACTTCATCCAGCAGGCGGGGTGGCGCCACTTTAGCGGTCTTGAGGCTGATAAACCGCTCAATGACAATGGCCAGAGTCACAATGGAGCATGCAATCAGGGGCCAGATGGGCCAGCCGGCGGCTTGGATGATGGAAAACAAATGCAGATCTCCGCGCAGTTAAAAAGCAGAGGGATTATGGCCCACTGCCGGTTATCCGGTGGCGCGCGGGCGTCTCTGGAATCGTTTCAAACCGTTAGCCCCGCATGGGTCGTTTGCAAGAGGCATACTCCGCCCCAAAGGATTTGATACCGAATGATTCCCCCGCAATTTTTGGCAGTGTTTGCAGCATTGCAAGCCGGACAGCCCCATGATCAACCATGACGAGGCCGCGCCCCGTGTCTGGCGGGTAGACGCGCTCTGCCGTGCGCTGGCAGACACCCTGAATGCACGCTTTAACGCCGTGCGGGTGACTGGCGAACTGTCTGGCTTTTCCAGGGCTGCGAGCGGCCATTGCTACTTTTCGCTCAAAGATCACGATACCCAGATCCGGTGCGCCATGTTTAAGCGCGCGGCCTCTCAGCTGGACTTTGCTCCCCGTGACGGCGAGTTGGTTGAGGTGTCGGGGCGCCTGGATATTTATGGTCCGCGCGGAGATCTGCAGCTGATTGTGGAGAGCATGCGCAAGCAAGGGCAGGGCAATCTGTTCGAAGAGTTTGTTCGCCTCAAAAATCGGCTTGAATCCCGCGGCCTCTTTGCGCAGGAGCGCAAAAGAGCGCTTCCCCTGATGCCCCGCGGAATCGGCCTGATTACGTCTTTGGGGGCGGCTGCGCTGCATGATGTAGCCACCGCGCTCCGTCGCCGTGTGCCCCATATTCCTGTGGTGCTGGCTCCTGCTTCGGTACAGGGTGGCAATGCGCCGGCCGAGCTCACCCGCGCTTTGCAAGCCTTGCTGGCCCGCTCCGCTGATATAGACGGCGCGGGCACCCCTCTGGATGTGATTGTGTTGGTGCGCGGCGGCGGTTCTATGGAGGACCTGTGGGCCTTCAATGACGAGGCACTGGCCATTGCGTTGAGTGAGTCGCCCATTCCGGTGGTGTCTGGCGTCGGGCATGAGACCGACTTCACGATTGCTGATTTTGTGGCGGATGTTCGCGCCCCGACGCCAACTGCCGCTGCTGAATTGGTAGCGACACCCACTACCACCTGCTTAGCTGCCATCGATTTGATGCAAGAGCGTTTGAGTGCTGCTGTCCAGCGTCAGCTGAATACCCAGGCGCAACGTTTGGACCGCGTTGCCACCAGAGCCGGTCGCCCATCCGGTGTGGTGGTCGGGCACTCCCTGCGGCTGCAGCAAGTGGCGCATAAGCTACAGGGGGCTCAACAAGCCCGCTTGCTAGAGGCCCGCCGCCAGCACGAGGCATTGGTGCTTAAATTTTCGGGTAGGGTACATACCTTGGGGCGGCAAGCGCATGAGCGCTTGGATCAATCCGCCCTGAGATTGCGGTTGCTTGACCCTACGTTGGTGCTGCAACGGGGCTACGCTTGGCTTGCGGATGCCCGAGGCGCCACTGTGACCTCGGTTCGACAAGCCGGGCCCGGGGATGCGATCACGGCCACCCTCGCAGACGGTACGGTTGATATGGCCGTGTGCGCAGCCCACGAAAATTAGTTTCTACAATAAGTTTTGTTAACAACCCACCCACTACGAGGATCTCATGGAACATACCCTGCCCGCGCTGCCCTACGCCATTGATGCATTGACCCCCGCATACTCTCAGGAAACTCTGGAGTTTCATCATGGCAAGCATCACAACGCGTACGTGGTGAACCTGAACAACCTGCAAAAAGGCACAGAGTTCGAGAGCATGACGCTCGAGGAAATCATCAAAAAGTCCAGCGGTGGTGTGTACAACAACGCAGCCCAAATCTGGAACCACACTTTTTTCTGGAACTGCATGAAGCCACAAGGCGGCGGCGAGCCAACTGGTGCGTTGGCTGATGCCATCAATGCGAAATGGGGTTCTTACGCGGCGTTCAAGGAAGCCTTCGTCAAGTCGGCAGTCGGCAACTTTGGTTCCGGATGGACATGGTTGGTCAAGAAGGCTGACGGTTCTGTCGACATCGTCAACACCGGCGCTGCAGGTACCCCTCTGACAACCGCTGACAAGGCTTTGTTGACCGTGGACGTCTGGGAGCACGCGTACTACATCGACTACCGCAACATGCGCCCCAAGTTCGTGGAAACCTTCCTCGATAAATTGGTGAACTGGGATTTCGCTGCAGCAAACTTCGCCTGAGTTTTGGTGCAATAAAAAGGCTCGGCGGGCAACCTCCGGGCCTTTTTTTATGCGTTTGCTGCACTGCACCTATAAAAATATTTCCTTGAAGTGGTTTTAAATTTCATATTGCGGTAATGCATTGAGAAAAATGCATTTCGGGTCAGACCACTGAAAGCACAATTACGCACTATCCGGAGACCGCTGCCTGTGCGTGAAACAGTTCTGCGTCAACAACACCTCATTTTTGGAGATAAGCGATGAGTACCCAGCAACCGACGATTATTTACACACTGACCGACGAGGCCCCCCGTTTGGCCACTGCTTCGTTCCTGCCTTTGATCCGCACATTCACTGCGCCTGCAGGCATCAACGTAGTGGAGTCGGATATTTCGGTGGCTGCGCGTGTGTTGGGCGAGTTTTCTGACTTCCTCACAGAAGACCAAAAGGTCCCCAATACCTTGGCTGAGCTGGGTAAAAAGACGCTTCAAGCGGACGCCAACATCATCAAGCTGCCCAACATCAGTGCTTCGGTAGGCCAGTTGGTTGCCTGTATCAAAGAGCTGCAGAGCAAAGGCTACGCGATCCCTGACTATCCTGAGACTCCCAAAACTGACGAAGAGAAGGCGATTCGCGTCCGCTACTCCAAGTGCACAGGTAGCGCGGTCAACCCGGTTTTGCGCGAAGGCAACTCGGATCGTCGTGCACCCAAGGCGGTGAAGGAATACGCCCGCAAGAACCCGCACAGCATGGCCGAGTGGAGCCAAGCCTCTCGCTCGCATGTGTCTCACATGCATGCTGGTGACTTCTACCATGGCGAAAAGTCCATCACATTGGACCGTGCGCGTGATGTCAAGATGGAGTTGATCACCAAGAGCGGCCAGACGCTGGTGCTCAAGCCCAAGGTTTCTTTGCTCGACCGCGAAGTGATCGACAGCATGTTCATGAGCAAAAAGGCCTTGCTGGAGTTCTACGAGAAGGAAATTGAAGACGCTCGCAAAACCGGCGTGATGTTCTCCTTGCACGTCAAGGCCACCATGATGAAGGTGTCGCACCCCATCGTGTTCGGCCACTGCGTCAAGATTTTCTATAAAGACGCATTTGCAAAGCACGGTGCCTTGTTCAAGGAATTGGGCGTCAACGTGAACAACGGCATGGCGGATCTGTACGGCAAGATCGCGACATTGCCCCAGTCCAAACAAGACGAGATCAAGCGCGACCTGCACGCCTGCCATGAGCACCGCCCTGAGCTGGCCATGGTGGATTCCGCCAAGGGGATTACCAATTTCCACTCACCCAACGACATCATTGTGGATGCGTCCATGCCCGCCATGATCCGTAACGGCGGCAAGATGTGGGATGCTAACGGCCGTCTGAAAGACGTGAAGGCAGTGATGCCTGAGTCCACTTTCGCCCGCATTTACCAGGAGATGATCAACTTCTGCAAATGGCACGGCAACTTTGACCCCAAGACCATGGGCACCGTGCCCAACGTAGGTTTGATGGCTCAGCAGGCCGAAGAATATGGCTCGCACGACAAGACCTTCGAAATTTCCGAAGACGGCGTTGCGAACATTACTGACCTGGCCACTGGTGAAGTGCTGTTGAGCCAGAACGTGGAAGCGGGTGATATCTGGCGCATGTGCCAGGTCAAGGATGCTGCGATTCGCGATTGGGTGAAGCTGGCGGTTAACCGCGCCCGCAACTCCGGAATGCCTGTTGTGTTTTGGCTCGACGCCTATCGCCCTCACGAGGCGCAGCTGATCACCAAAGTCAGAATGTACTTGCACGAGCATGACACCACAGGCTTGGATATCCAGATCATGAGTCAGGTTCGCGCCATGCGCTACACCTTGGAGCGCGTAATTCGCGGTCAAGACACGATCAGCGCTACGGGCAACATTCTGCGCGACTACCTGACGGACTTGTTCCCGATCATGGAACTCGGCACCTCTGCAAAGATGCTGTCCATCGTGCCTTTGATGGCCGGTGGCGGCATGTACGAAACCGGTGCCGGCGGCTCTGCCCCGAAGCACGTTCAACAGCTGGTGGAAGAGAACCACTTGCGTTGGGATTCGTTGGGCGAGTTCCTCGCTTTGGCAGTGTCGTTGGAGGACTTGGGTCTGAAGACCGGCAATGCCAAGGCCAAGGTGTTGGCGAAAACATTGGATGCGGCGACTGGAAAATTGTTGGATAACAACAAGAACCCATCTCCGAAAACAGGTCAACTCGACAACCGTGGCAGCCAGTTTTACTTGTCCTTGTACTGGGCCGAAGCGCTTACAGCCCAGACAGACGACGCCCAGTTGGCGTCCCAGTTCGCACCATTGGCCAAGGAGTTGGCTGCTAAAGAGCAAACCATTGTTGCCGAGCTCGCTGCAGTGCAAGGTGCGCCAGTGGACATCGGTGGGTACTACCTGCCAGACACCGCTAAGCTGGAGGCCATCATGCGCCCGAGTGCAACTTTGAACGCTGCCTTGGGGTCTGTCGCTGTCTAAAGACGCACCGCAGCCTTCGGGCTGTGACCCATAAAAAAGGGTTGCCGGAGATTCCGGCAACCCTTTTTACATGGTGCAAGTGTATTCATTTTGCCGAATCAAAAGGCGCTCCACTGATCTTGGAACCTGCCTTAATGCCTCGCTTTTCAAACCACCCCCGGTTCATTTCCAGCACGTATCGAACGGGGCGCAACGCACAGTGTGAGTCGGTCGTTTGTGGTTTCATGTCGGCAAGGTTCACAACAGTGCCATCGTCGCTGATGAAGGCCGCAGTCAGCGGGATGAGTGTGTTTTTCATCCAAAAGCACAAGCCGGAAGGTTGTTCAAACACAAATAGCATGCCTTCATGGGTCGGCATTTCCTTGCGGAACATCAAGCCGATGGATCGCTGGTCGGGGGTGCGGGCTACCTGCGCTTCGATTTGGTACATGCCAGCACTCATCTTGATCCTGGGTAGGTCCATCTGGGCGCTTTCTTGGGCGTGTGCCCAGGGTACTCCCAAGAGCACAACAGAAAGAAACAGTGTTTTGAAATAAGTCATGCGGGCAGCTTTGCGGGATAACGGGTTGCGAGGCGCATTGTCACCGCTTCGCAAGTAGGAGCTTGTGACTTTACAACTAGAATGATTCCAAGGCATACCGCGCCGGAGCCCACAGTTTTTCAACACTCTGCGGTTGTGCGTTTTGGATATTGGAGTTTTGTTTTTCTATGTACCAGCACATTCAAATACCTCAGCAGGGCCAAAAAATAACGGCCAACCCGGACAAATCATTGAATGTTCCGGATCAGCCCATCATCCCTTTCATTGAAGGCGATGGCGTTGGCCAAGACATTACGCCGGTGATGTTGAGGGTCGTTGACGCAGCCGTGGAGAAAGCCTACGGCGGGGTCCGAAAAATCCAATGGATGGAAATTTTTGCAGGTGAAAAAGCTACCCGGGTGTACGGCCCTGATGTCTGGTTGCCACAAGAAACTCTGGATGTGGTGCGCGACTATCTGGTATCCATCAAAGGCCCTCTCACGACGCCGGTAGGTGGCGGTATTCGCTCTTTGAATGTGGCGCTTCGGCAGGAGTTGGACCTCTATGTTTGTTTGCGGCCGATCCAATACTTCAAAGGCGTTCCCAGCCCGTTGAAGGAACCGGAAAAGACCAACATGGTCGTTTTCCGCGAGAACTCTGAAGACATTTATGCGGGCATTGAGTTTGAAGCCGGCTCTGAAAAAGCGATTCGCTTGATCCAGGTGCTACGTGACGATTTTGGGATTCAGAAAATCCGGTTCCCGGAGACCTCCGGTCTGGGTATCAAGCCCGTTTCGCGCGAAGGCACTGAGCGTTTGGTGCGCAAGGCCATTCAATACGCTATCGACAATGACAAGCCCAATGTCACCATCGTGCACAAGGGCAACATCATGAAGTTCACGGAAGGCAGCTTCCGTGATTGGGCCTACAACTTGGCAATGGCAGAGTTCGGGGCCGAGCTGATCGACGGTGGGCCATGGTGCAAGTTCAAAAACCCCAACACGGGCCGCTACATCATCATCAAAGACAGCATCGCGGATGCGTTTTTGCAGCAAATCCTCTTGCGCCCGATGGAGTACAGCGTGATCGCCACTTTGAACTTGAACGGGGACTACATTTCTGATGCCTTGGCTGCCCAAGTGGGCGGCATCGGCATAGCGCCCGGAGCCAACCTGTCGGATACGGTTGCCATGTTCGAGGCGACCCATGGCACGGCACCCAAATACGCCGGCAAAGACTACGTCAACCCCGGCTCCGAAATCTTGTCCGCAGAAATGATGTTGCGTCACATGGGCTGGAAAGAGGCCGCCGACCTGATCATCCGCTCTTTGGAAAAGTCGATCGCGAGCAAAAAGGTCACTTACGATTTTGCGCGACTGATGGATGGCGCTCAGCAGGTCAGCTGTTCACGCTTTGGGCAGATCATGATCGACAACATGTAGCCGCTTGAAACCCCGTGTTTTGAGTTAACCAGCCGCACCTAAGCGAAAGCTTGTGCGGCTTTTTCTATGCGGTGCTTGAAATTCAGGCATCGTCCCCCAGTTGATCTTCGCATTTGCGGCTTTGTGCCTCCCGATAGAATCATTTCATGGCTACAAATACTCCCAAACCACCCGCAATCAAGCCACCGCCCGCAGGCAGCGACGACGGTACTGTCGTCCTCGAACGCCTGGCACAGAAGGTACAACCCCCTTCGATGTACCAAGTCATCATGCTCAATGACGACTACACACCGATGGAGTTTGTAGTGGTTGTGATTCAGGAGTTCTTTGGAAAAGACCTGGAGGCTGCCACAGCCATCATGCTCAAAATCCATTTGGATGGACGTGGAGTGTGTGGCGTTTACCCGAAAGATATTGCCGCTACCAAAGTGGACCAAGTGCTGGACGCTGCACACAAGGCAGGTCACCCATTGAAATGTGTCAGTGAGCCCGTAGATCTGTAGGGGAAAGCTGAAACTTCGGTCACTCAGCAATCAAATCGGATTACAGTCATTCATCACCAAGGCAGAAAAAGGAATTCACATGATTGCCCAAGAATTGGAAGTCAGCTTGCACATGGCATTCGTGGAAGCCCGTCAGCAGCGCCATGAATTCATCACCGTGGAGCACTTGTTGTTGGCTCTGTTGGACAACCCCAGTGCGGCAGAAGTGCTCAGAGCTTGCGCCGCCAACATCGATGATTTGCGCAAATCTCTTACCAACTTTATCAAGGACAACACGCCGCAAGTGGCAGGGTCTGATGAAGTCGATACGCAGCCGACGCTTGGCTTTCAGCGTGTGATCCAGCGCGCCATCATGCACGTGCAGAGCACAGGCAGTGGCAAGAAAGAGGTGACTGGCGCCAACGTGCTGGTAGCCATCTTTGGCGAAAAAGATTCTCACGCGGTCTACTATCTCCACCAGCAAGGCGTGACCCGCTTGGATGTAGTGAACTTCATTGCGCATGGCATCAAGAAAACCGACCCGCCCGAAGCTGCCAAATCGAATGAAGCGCCTTCGGATGGCGAAGAGGGCGTGAGCGAGAAGAACGAAAAAGCGTCTCCGCTGGAGCAGTACACGCAGAACCTGAATCAGTTGGCCAAAGAGGGCAAGATTGATCCCCTGATCGGTCGTGATTATGAGGTGGAGCGGGTTATTCAAATCCTGTGCCGCCGGCGCAAGAACAATCCCTTGCTGGTTGGTGAAGCTGGTGTGGGCAAGACTGCCATCGCGGAGGGACTGGCATGGCGCATTTCTCAAAATAACGTGCCTGAGATTCTGGCCGACTCGGTGGTGTATTCGCTTGACATGGGCGCCCTCTTGGCTGGTACCAAATACCGCGGAGACTTTGAACAGCGCTTGAAAGCGGTTCTCAAGTCCTTGAAGGAAAAGCCCAATGCCGTCTTGTTCATTGACGAGATTCACACGCTCATCGGAGCCGGTGCAGCCTCTGGGGGTACCTTGGATGCGTCAAACTTGCTCAAGCCGAGCCTGAGCTCTGGCCAGTTGAAATGCATTGGTGCTACGACATTTACTGAATATCGCGGCATTTTTGAAAAAGACGCTGCGCTGTCACGGCGCTTCCAAAAAGTGGATGTGGTGGAGCCCACCATTGACCAGACGGTTGAGATCCTGAAAGGATTGAAGTCACGCTTTGAAGAGCACCACAACGTGAAATACGCGGTTGCTGCACTTCAGGCCGCAGCAGAGTTGAGTGCCAAGTACATCAACGATCGGCAGCTGCCGGACAAGGCCATCGATGTGATCGATGAGGCGGGTGCTGCACAGCGCATCTTGGCGCCCAGCAAACGCAAAAAGACCATCAGCAAGACCGAGGTGGAGGAGATCGTGGCGAAGATCGCACGCATTCCCCCTGCCAACGTCTCCAACGATGACCGCAGCAAGTTGAAAACGCTGGAGCGCGATCTCAAGAGCGTGGTATTCGGTCAGGACAAAGCGCTTGATGTGCTCGCCTCTGCGGTCAAAATGGCTCGCTCAGGCTTGGGCAAAGGCGACAAGCCGATCGGCTCTTTCCTGTTCAGCGGCCCCACCGGTGTCGGCAAGACCGAAGCCGCGAAGCAGCTGGCCTACATCATGGGCATCGACCTGATTCGCTTCGATATGAGCGAGTATATGGAGCGGCATGCGGTGAGCCGCATGATTGGTGCGCCTCCTGGCTATGTGGGCTTTGACCAGGGTGGTTTGCTGACTGAAGCTATCACGAAGAAGCCCCATGCTGTGTTGTTACTGGATGAGATCGAAAAAGCGCATCCGGACATCTTCAATGTGCTGTTGCAGGTGATGGACCATGGATCTTTGACCGATAACAACGGACGCAAGGCCGACTTCCGCAACGTGATCATCATCATGACCACCAACGCCGGCGCCGAGACGATGAACAAGGCCACGATTGGTTTCACCAATCCGCGGGAAGCCGGTGACGAGATGACGGACATCAAGCGCTTGTTCACCCCCGAGTTCCGCAACCGTTTGGACGCGATCGTCGGTTTCAAAGCTCTAGACGAGGTTGTGATCTTGCGGGTGGTTGACAAGTTCCTCTTGCAGCTTGAAACCCAATTGGCCGAGAAGAAGGTCGAGGTGACTTTCACTGACAAGCTGCGCAAGCATCTGGGCAAGAAAGGCTTCGACCCCTTGATGGGCGCCCGACCCATGCAGCGTTTGATCCAAGACACGATTCGTCGTGCACTGGCCGACGAGTTGTTGTTTGGACGCTTGGTCGACGGTGGTCGCCTGACGGTGGACCTAGACGACAAGGATGAGGTGTCTTTGGATATCCAGCCTATCCCCAAAAAGGAAGGCAAGTCCAAGTCGGAAGAGGCCACGGCAGGCTGATTGAAATGCCTACCAAGCCTGCAACTCCTAAGTGTTGCAGGCCTTCAAGGGCTCAGTTCTTCTCGAACTGGGCCCTTATGCTTTCTACACGGGCCCGGTTGACGGCGAAGTCCTTGCGTCCGATACGACTTGCCGAGCGGACATGGATGACCTGTTCTGCAGGGTTCAACCAAAACTCAACGTCGTCTGTGAACTTCAGCGTTGGAGTTGTACTCTGAGCGTACAGGTAGTCGCTGGTCTCCGTGACTACCGTAGTCGCTGGCAAAGCGCGGACAATATCGGCTAGCTTGCGCAGCGCAGACGCGCCGTCGCCTTGGTAGTGCAGGGGAGAAATATCAGCGTACTCGCGCTGAGGATGTTCGGGGTATAGCCCGGCCTGGCTGCTGACACTATTCGGTGTGCTGGAAGGGGGCTTGAGGCGACCGTTGTGAACGCCGAGGTCACCCGGTGATTTGCCTTTGAGCATGCCGAACTGTCCTGCGAAGAAGACCACAGCAGGCAGCAGTATCACTACCAGGCCGACGAACCATAAAGTTTTCATGAATATTCCTTTGGGCGAATGTTGCATGCGGAGATGGTAGGTCAAAGTTTGGAGCGATTGACTTGTGTGTGACGGCTAGGCGACATTGAGAGTCAACAGTTTTTTAATAGGGATGGTGATGAAGTTTTTGAATCTAGTGCGAGGACCACTGGTGCTCGCCGCAGCCGCGCTGATCGCGGCGTGCTCTACAGCACCTGGCGTGTCGAAAAACAGTGGCTCCGCAGCGCTGGAGTCCGTGCCCCCGATAGTCGCAGCACCCAAGCCGCCTCCAAAAATCGGCTTGGCCTTGGGTGGTGGCGCTGCGCGTGGTTTTGCCCATGTCGGCGTGATTCAGGTGTTGGAAGAAAACGGGATCAAACCCAATTTGGTGACTGGTACATCCGCCGGTAGTCTGGTTGCGGCGATTTACGCGAGTGGCAAGAATGGAGCCCAGCTGCAGCGTGTGGCGGAGACGATGGAGGAAGCTGCTATTGCCGACTGGACCCTACCCATCTTCAGCCGTGGCATGTTGCGCGGTGATGCCTTGGCGCGCTACGTCAATGCGCAGGTCAGCAGCAAATTGATCGAGGACCTACCCATGCCCTTGGGCATCGTGGCTGCCGACCTCAACACTGGTAATGACGTGTTGTTCCAAAGAGGGGATACCGGTACTGCGGTGCGGGCCTCCAGCGCGGTGCCGGCCGTGTTTCAGCCGGTAAAAATCGCGGGGCGCGAGTATGTCGATGGTGGCCTCGTATCCCCGGTGCCTGTGGGTGCAGCACGCCGCATGGGGGCTGATTTTGTAATCGCGGTCGACATTTCCAGCCCGCCTGAAGGCAGTCTGACTGGGGGCACCCTGGATATCCTGATGCAAACATTCTCGATCATGGGCAAAAGCATCAACCGCTATGAACTCCGGGACGCTGAGGTCGTGGTGCGCCCTGCGTTGCAAGGGATTGGAAGTTCAGATTTCAGTGCCCGCAAACGCTCCATCGAGGCAGGCCGGCAAGCTATGCTCAAGATGATTCCTGAGCTCAAGGCGGCACTTGCCGCACGAGAGAGGTAAAAAAAGGCCCCGTTTTACAACGAGGCCTTGAAGGGATCCCTGAACCTGAAGGTTTCGAAAGGACCCGAGGAGACAAACGGTAGAAACAAGGAAGTTTCTGTTGAAGGAATTATCTCAGGGTTTTCCCTTGGTAGCTAGTGGTAGGGACAAAAAAACCAAAATTGTTTTAGTGCCCCGTACCCAAATTAGCGCTTTTTCGCAGTCGCAGCCTTGGTGGCGTTGGTTGCAGTAGCAGCCACAGCGTTGAAGTTAGCTTCGGCAACTTCAGTCGCTTGCTTCACTGCTTTTTGCACCGATTCCAGGGCATTGTTAGCAGCAGCCACAGAGCTCTTCATGATGGCGACCACAGATTCGGAACCTGCAGGAGCGTTCTTGGCAGCGCTGTCGACCAGACCAGAAAACTTCTTCTGGGCTTCAGCAGCTTGAGCTTCAGCGTTTTTGGTGAATTCAGCACCAGTGGAAGTGGCGATGTCATAGAGGTGACGGCTGTAAGCAGCGGTCTTCTCAGCCAAAGGCTGCAGCAGGCCGGATTGCAAGGCCAACAGCTCTTGGGCGTCTTTCACGCTCAGCAAAGTTTGTGTGTGGGTAGCGGCTTCGGCCATGGCTGCTTTAGATGCAGTCAGGTTCAGCTCGACAATCTTTTCCACGCCTTCGAAAGCCTTGGTAGTCAAACCAAACAGGGTTTCGATGTTGGCTTTGTGGGAAGCGATAACTTGTTCAACGGTCAGCATAGAGATCTCCAAGAGTTAAGGTAAAAATCACCATCTGCGCCGTCATCATCTGTCCCCGTGGACGTTATGTTGCAGTGCAGCATGGATTGAATTATAGGCAGCCCTGGTATCAATGCAAGCACTTTTTGTTGCGGTGCAGCAAATTAAGGTATTTTTCCTAAATCAGCGACTACAGGCCTGTTTTTCGCAGGCGTGTCATCAACCGCAAGTGGGGCAACTCAGATAAATCCACTTCGCACTCCCTTATATCGGGCGTGCCGCTAGCCCGTGTCACTATCGCTGGCAAAATAGTTTGCATGCAGCAAAACGTGCCCCTGAAGCCCCACGCCGAGCCGCGAAGTGCCTACCGGGTACTGCGCACCATTCCCACCCGCTGGAGTGACAACGATGTCTACGGTCACGTGAACAACGTGGTGTATTACAGCTGGTTTGATACCGCGGTGAACGCCTACCTGATGGAGCAGGGCGTGCTCGATATCCATGCCGGCGACACCATCGGCTTGGTGGTGGAAACCCAGTGCAATTACTTCGCCTCTGTGTCCTTCCCCGAGGTGGTGCAGGCCGGTATTCGGGTTGCCAAACTCGGCACTTCGAGCGTGCGCTACGAGATCGGTATCTTTGGCGAGGGTGATACCACTGCCGCCAAAGGCCACTTCATCCATGTCTATGTGGACAGGCTCACCCGCAAGCCGGTCCCGCTCCCTGATGCCTTGAGACAACTACTGGAGACCTTGCAATGACCGCAGCCATCGTCGATGACGCCATCCGCTCCCGCATGTCCGCCCGGGCCTTTCTGCCCCAGGCAGTTGCCCGGGAAGACATTGAAGCCATCTTGGACGTAGCCAGCCGCGCTCCTTCCGGTACCAATTGCCAACCCTGGAAGGTCTATGTACTGCAAGGTGCGAGCCGCGATGCTCTGGTGGACAAAACCTGTGCCGCGCATGGCGCCATTCGCGCCAACCCCGAGCTGGCTGCGCAGTACCAAGAGGAATACGACTACTACCCCGCCCAATGGGTCAGCCCCTATATCGACCGCCGGCGCGAGAACGGCTGGGGGCTCTATGGCTTGTTGGGCATCGGCAAGGCCGACAAGGACAAAATGCACGCGCAGCACCAGCGCAATTTCCGCTTCTTTGATGCGCCGGTCGGCCTGATGTTCACCCTTGACAAGGTCATGGGGCGCGGCTCGTTGGTGGATTACGGCGCGTTTCTGCAGAACATCATGGTGGCAGCGCGGGGGCGTGGGCTTCACACCTGCCCGCAGGCGGCGTGGAACGGCTTCTCCAGCATCATCCTTCCGCACATCGGCGCGGGCGAGGGCGAAATGCTGGTCTGCGGCATGTCGCTTGGCTATGCCGACCCCGATGCGCCGGTCAATACCTTCCACACGCCGCGCGTGCCTGTGGCAGACTTCACCCGCTGGGTGGAATGATCGTCATTTGAACGAAAACGGCTGCTGGCGCTCTATAAATAAGCGCAAGTAGCTCCTGAATTGATAGCAATTTCCTGGGCGGCCTTTCATGGCAGCCTGAACGCCTCATGATCATCACCAGCCTGCTGGACACCGACCTTTACAAATTCACCATGATGCAGGTGGTGCTGCACCAGTTTCCGGGGGCGCAGGTGGAGTACCGCTTCAAGTGCCGCAACCCGGGCATGAATCTGGCAGCGCATGCGGCGGAAATTCGCGAGGAAATCCGCTCCCTCTGCAGCCTGCAGTTCCAGGAAAGCGAGCTGGCTTACCTGCGGTCTATGCGCTTTATCAAGAGCGACTTCGTGGACTTTCTAGGCTTGTTCCGCCTGAATGAAAAGTACATCACCGTCACACCCTTGGCCAACGGCGAGCTGGACATCAGCATCGTCGGGCCGTGGCTGCACACCATCTTGTTTGAAATTCCGGTGTTGGCCATCGTGAACGAGGTGTACTTCCGCAACACCCAGCGGGTGCCGGACTTTGTGGAAGGGCGCAAGCGTCTGGAAACCAAGATTGAGCAGCTGCGTGCAGAGGGCCTGGAGGACCTGAAAATTGCCGACTATGGCACCCGCCGCCGGTTTTCCCGAGCGTGGCACGACGAAGTGCTGCGAGTGCTCAGCGCCAAGCTCGGCACGGTGCAAAGCCCAGGCAATGCCGTAGGCCGCCCCGGCCAGCTGGCGGGTACCAGCAATGTGTTGCTGGCTATTAAGCTGGGGCTCACGCCCCTGGGCACCATGGCCCACGAATACCTGCAGGCCTCGCAGGCCTTGGGCCCGCGTTTGCGGGACAGCCAGATATTTGCCTTCGAGTCATGGGCGCGGGAGTACCGCGGCGACCTCGGCATTGCGCTCAGCGATGTGTACGGCATGAACGTGTTTCTGCGCGACTTCGACATGTTCTTCTGCAAGCTCTTCGATGGCGCGCGCCATGACAGCGGCGACCCGTTCACCTGGGGTGAGCGCATGATTGCGCACTACCTCAGCAACCGGGTGAACCCGAGCACAAAAACACTGATCTTTAGCGACGGGCTGACCATTCCGCGCACCATCGAGCTGTACCAGCAGTTCCGTGGGCGCTGCCAACTGGCCTTCGGCATTGGCACGAATCTGACCAACGACTTGGGCTACACGCCGCTGCAAATCGTCATCAAAATGGTGCGTTGCAACGGCCAGCCGGTGGCCAAGCTCTCCGACACGCCATCCAAGAACATGTGCGATGACGAGAAATATTTGGCCTATCTGCGCCAGGTGTTTGAAATTCCGAACCCTGCGGAGACATCTGTTGTGCCCTCCACCCAAACCTCTGCTTCAGCATGACAACATCAACTACCAAGCCTCGCGTTCTGGTCAGCCGGGCCATCTTCCCGGAGGTGATCGCTCAGCTGGAGACGGCCTTTGAGGTCGAGCACAACCAAGCGGATGCCGTGTGGACGCCTCAGGACTTGACCGCCCGCCTGCAAGGCAAAGACGGCGTGCTCACCACGGGTGGCGAGCGCATCAGTGCCGAGCTGTTGCAGGCCTGCCCGCAGCTCAAAATCTGCGCCAACATGGCCGTGGGCTTTAACAACTTTGATGTGCCGGCCATGACCGCCAGCGGCGTGCAGGGCACCAATGCTCCGGATGTGCTTACCGAGACCACCGCCGATTTCGGCTTCGCGCTGATGATGGCCACCGCCCGCCGCATGGCCGAGAGTGAACATTTTTTGCGTGCCGGCTTGTGGAAGCGCTGGAGTCACGACATGTTTTGCGGCGGCGACATCCATGGCGCCACGCTCGGCATTCTGGGCATGGGGCGCATCGGGCAGGGCATAGCGCGGCGCGGCTTCCATGGCTTCGGCATGAAGGTGATCTATCACAACCGCAGCCGGCTCGATGCAGGGCTAGAAGTGGCGTGTGGCGCGCAGTATGTAGACAAAGCGACGCTGCTCGCACAGGCTGACCATCTGGTGCTGGTGGTGCCGTACTCGGCGGAGTCGCACCATACCATCGGTGCTGCGGAGTTGGCGCAAATGAAGCCCACCGCCACCCTGACCAATGTTGCGCGCGGCGGCATTGTGGACGATGCGGCGCTGGCCCGCGCCCTGCGCAGCGGGCAGATTGCTGCGGCCGGGCTGGACGTGTTTGAAGGCGAACCCCAAGTGCACCCGGACTTGCTGACCGTGCCCAACGTGGTGCTGACTCCGCACATCGCCAGCGCGACCCTGGCGACGCGCCGTGCCATGGCCCAGTTGGCCGCTGACAACCTGCTGCGCTTTTTTGCGACAGGCGAGGTGCTCACCCCCGTGAACACACTGGGCGCAGTGCGGCGCTAAAGCGCTACGGGAGGGGCACGTTCATGCAAGTGCGCAATAGGCCTTGTGTGACAGTTTGCTATTGAATTCATAGCTACTCGCGCATATTCAATGAGCGCTGGTGGCCTAAATGATGCATAACTAGAAGGAATCTATGGCGGAGTGGATGGTGGTGGCGGGGTTGGTTTTAGGCATCTTGCAACTCGTGTTGCTGTTGCTGTTGTTGCGCAGTCGCACGGACAATGATCCGCAGGCCCGGACCCAGGAGATTGCACAACTCGAGGCCCAGCGCCAAGAGCTGCTGGCGCGCCTGCAAGCCAGCAGCGAACGCGTGGAGCGCGAGCTGCGTCGCGAGGTGCAGGAGAGCGCTCGCAGTGGTCGCCAAGAGTTAGCGCAAAACCTGGCCATGTTTCAAAAAAGCTTGGTACAGCAAGCCGCCGAAGCCACCCGCACACAGAACACCCAGATCGACGCCTTCGGCCAGCAACTCGCGCTCTTGCAGAAGACCCTGTCCGACACCCTGGCCAATCAACTTAGTGCCCTGAGCGAATCCAACGCCCGCCGCATGGCCGAAGTGCGCCAGACCCTCGAGGCCCAATTGGCCCAGCTGCAAACCACTAACGCTGCCAAGCTCGACGAAATGCGCGCCACGGTGGACGAGAAGTTGCAGACCACCTTGCAAGCCCGTTTAGGCGAGAGCTTCAAACAGGTGGCTGAGCGACTGGAGCAGGTGCACAAAGGTCTGGGCGAAATGCAGTCGCTCGCGCAAGGCGTGGGCGACCTGAAGCACTTGCTCACCAACGTCAAAACCCGTGGCATGTTCGGCGAAGCCCAGCTGGCATCTCTCTTGGAGCAGGTGTTTGTGCCCGACCAATACGCCACGCAGGTCGCCACGCGCCCCGGCAGCAAAAACGTGGTGGATTTCGCCATCAAGCTGCCCGGCAAGTCGGAGAACGGCGAGCCGCTGTGGCTGCCGATTGACGCCAAGTTCCCCAACGAAGACTACGAGCGCCTGCTGGACGCCCAGGGCAGGGCGGATGCTGCCGTTGCCGAGGCGGCGGGCAAGGCGCTCGAGATGCGTATTCGGCTGGAGGCCAAGTCGATTTCCGAGAAGTATGTGGAGCCCCCGTACACCACCGACTTCGCCATTCTGTTTTTGCCGACCGAAGGCCTGTACGCCGAAGTGCTGCGCCGCCCCGGCCTGATGGAAGCTTTGCAGCGCGAGCATCGCGTCACCCTGGCCGGGCCCACCACCTTGCTGGCCATGCTCAGCTCCTTGCAAATGGGCTTCCGCACGCTGGCGTTGGAGAAGCGCTCCAGCGAGGTGTGGCAGGTGCTGGGTGCTGTTAAAACTGAGTTCAGCAAGTTCGGCGATGTGCTGGCCCGGGTCAAGTCGCAAACCGAGACCGTGCTCAAAACCCTTGACAGCGCCGAAGTGCGCAGCCGCGCCATGGGGCGGGCACTCAAAAAAGTGGAGGCCTTGCCAGACACCCAGGCGCAAGCCCTGCTACCCATAGACCGCGATTTGGACCGGGATGCTGACGGTGCCGGCCTATGAGCGGCCTTCACCCTTCCGCGCCATCCGCAACTGACCCACAGCAGGGACCCAGGGCGCTGCTGCGCTTGATCAGCGGACACGTCTGTCTGCATGCCAGTATGGCGGGCATGCGGCTCGCTGCGCCATTGTGGGCTTTGCAGCACGGATATGGCCCCTTGGCGGTGGGTTTTTTGCTGGCTTTGTTCTCTTTGTCGCAGGTGTTTTTAGCCTTGCCGGCGGGGCGCTTCGCAGACCGCCATGGTCTGCGTAAGCCGGTATCCCGGGCGGTGGTGGCCGCCACGATAGGCGCCAGCGCGGCGGTGGTTTTTCCGCATTTTGTCGTGCTGTGTTTTGCGGCCTTGATGATGGGGGGGGGCCACCGGCGCGGCTTCGATTGCTCTGCAACGCCATGTCGGGCGTGCGGCGGCGGATGCCACTGATTTGCGCCGTGTGTTCAGCTGGCTGTCCATCGGCCCCGCGATCTCCAACTTTGTGGGGCCTGTGTGTGCGGGCTTGCTGATTGACTATGCGGGTGTCTGGCTGGGCGGCAGTGCAGCAGACCGCAACGGTTTTGTGGCGGCATTTGCACTCACTGCCTTGTTGCCCTCGTTGGCGTGGCTGTGCGTGCGCTCTACCCGAGAGCTGGAGCCCATTGTGCACGTGGGAGGAGTTGCACCCAGCGCGTGGCCGCTGCTCAAAGAGCCGATCATGCGCCGGCTGCTGTTGGTGAATTGGTTGCTCTCCAGCTGCTGGGATGTGCACACCTTTGTGGTGCCGGTGCTCGGCCATGAACGGGGCTACAGCGCCTCTGTGATCGGCACGATTCTGGGCGCCTTTGCGGTTGCGGCTGCAGTGGTGCGGGTCTTCTTGCCCATGCTGGCGGCCCGGCTGCGCGAGTGGGCCGTGGTTACCGCAGCCATGGTGGTAACCGCTGTGCTGTTTGCGGTCTACCCCTTGATGCCCAGTGCTTGGGCGATGGGCATGTGCTCGGTATTGCTGGGGCTGGCGCTGGGCACGGTACAACCGATGATTATGAGCATGCTGCACCAAATCACGCCCCATGCACTGCACGGGCAGGCGATTGCCTTGCGGCTGATGACTATCAACCTGTCTAGTGTGCTCATGCCCATGCTCTTTGGCACGGCAGGCGTGGTGGTGGGGGTGTCTGTGGTGTTCTGGACCGTGGGTGCCTTGGTGGGGCTGGGTTCACACGCAGCGTGGGGGCTGCGTGCTGAGGACAATTTGCCGCGGGGTCGCCCCAAGGCAAATTAGCCCCCTTGGGGGGCAGCGACCCGCTCAGCGGCGGAGCGTGGGGGCCTTAAGTTGGCAGTCCGTAGAAGTTACGGATCACGTCCCAAGCGTCTTGCGGGTCGTCGGTGTAGTGGAGCAGGTTCAGGTCTTCCGGTGAGATGGCCCCTTCTTCCACCAGTACATCCATGTTGATCAGGCGTTTCCAGTAGTCGGTGCCGAACAGGATGATGGGCACCGGCTTAGCTTTCTTGGTTTGCACCAGCGTGATCACTTCAAACAGCTCGTCCAGGGTCCCGAAGCCGCCGGGAAACGCTACCAGCGCTTTGGCACGCATCATGAAATGCATTTTGCGGGTGGCAAAGTAGTGAAACTTGAAGCTCAAAGACGGCGTCACGTAGGGGTTGGCCCGTTGCTCATGCGGCAGGGTGATGTTCAGGCCGGGGGTGAGGGCACCCATTTCGTGGGCGCCGCGGTTGGCCGCCTCCATGATGCCGGGGCCACCGCCAGTGCAAATGAACAAGCGCTGGTCTTTGGGTTTGCGGGCGCTGTGCCCGGCTACCAAGCGGGCAAACAAACGTGCGTTGTCGTAGTGCTTGGCGTTGCGCAAGTGGCGCTTGGCCACCGCGATTTGCTGGGCATCGCCCGATGATTCGGCGGCCTGTGCAAACGCCTCGGCATCTTCCGGTGACGGGAAACGCGCGCTACCAAAGACCACCACGGTGTTGTCCACGCCCTGTGCGGCTTGGTCGAGGTCGGGCTTGAGCATCTCGAGCTGGATGCGGATGCCACGGGTCTCGCGGCGCAGCAGAAATTCAGGATCGGCGAAGGCCAGTCGGTAGGCGTCCTGGTCGAGGGCGCCACCTTGGTCAGAGTGGTTTTGCAGGTCCGCCCAGGCGTTGGCGATACGGCTTTCGTTGAGGTTTTGCGTGTTTTCCATGGCTTCATTGTGCGGCAGTTTCGTGGCACTCTGAAGGCAAGAGACGTACCGTTTTTTGCGGCTTGTTCGCAGGCATAAAAAAAGCTCCCGAAGGAGCTTTTTATGAGCAGGTCCTGAAGGGCCTGTGCAGCACGGGGTTTAGACGCGCTTACGGTATTCGCCGGTGCGGGTGTCGATTTCGACCTTGTCGTTCTGAGCCACGAAAATTGGCACGCCGATTTCGAAGCCGGTTGCAATCTTGGCAGGCTTGAGCACCTTGCCGGAGGTATCGCCCTTGACTGCAGGTTCAGTCCAGGTGATTTCGCGAACCACGCTGGTCGGCAATTCGACAGAAATGGCCTTGCCTTCGTAGAACACCACTTCAGCGGTCATGCCGTCTTCGAGGTAGTTCAGGGCATCACCCATGTTTTCCGATTCCACTTCGTACTGGTTGTAGTCAGCGTCCATCCAGACATACAGGGGGTCTGCGAAATAGGAGTAGGTGCAATCTTTTTTGTCCAAGATGATCTGGTCCATCTTGTCGTCGGCCTTGAACACAACTTCGGTGCCGAAGTTGGCGATCAGGCTCTTGAGCTTCATGCGCACGGTGGCAGAGTTACGGCCGCCACGGCTGTATTCGGTTTTCAGGACGACCATGGGGTCTTTGCCGTGCATGATCACGTTGCCGGCGCGGATTTCTTGTGCGATTTTCATAGGGTTGCTTGAGCGAGTGTCGCTAAGTGCGACTGTAGGCCGCAGTCTGCGGCGGGGGCATGAATCGCCCCAAAACTCGGGCGGCTAATTCAGCAAAGCCTCGTATTTTATCGCTTTTTCTCCACGAAATTGACCAGCGCTGTGACCAAGTCCTCTTGAGAAGCCAGCTGAAGGCGCCAGTCGTGCGCTGCCATGCGAGATTCTTCGGCGTGCAGCAGAGCCCAGTCTATGGGCGTGCTTTCGGCGCCACTTGGCAAGGGGAGGCCATTCCAGGCGGCAAAGAGCGTGCGTAAGCCGGCGGGGACTTGCAGGCAGTCGAGGAAAGCGTTGAGCTTGTCGCGGTGTGCCCCGTCGTCTTGGGGGTAGATGTGCCATAAGAAAGGCTTGCCTGCCCAAAGTGCGCGCACCAGCGAGTCTTCGCCCCGAACCAGGTTGACATCGCAGCTGCGCAGCAGCTCATCAAACTCGGCCTGCGCAAGCGCGGGAAGGTGGTGGAGACGCAGTTTGTTGTCACCCGCAGGGACACCAGAAGCCTCTACGGCAGTGCTCCATGCCGCTTGCACGGCCCGGGCAGCACGGCCCGGGGTCACCAACAGCAGCGTCTGCTCGGGGCCGCGCATCCAATGTGCAAGCGCGGCACTCAAGCCCTCGGGCTCGTAGCAAAACAGGCTGATCAGCCGCTCGCCTTGCCAAGTCACTCCATGGCTGCGCAGCCAGTCGGAGCGCTTTGTGTGGTCCCATTGCGCTGCGGCTGCCAGCAGTTTGGATTCCCGCAGCAAGCCGCCCGTGCCCGCGGTAAAGCCGGGGTAGTAAAAATGTTTGGTCCAACCTTTGGCGGGACCTTGCATTACTGGCGAGGGCAGGGCGTGGCAGCGCTCTACATAACTCTCTGCGGAGAGGTATTCGAGGTTGATCCATACCGGGGTTTTGATGACTTCTGAGGCGCGTGCGCTGATGGAAATTGCATATGACGCTATGAATTCAGGAGCGATTTCGCATCCGAATCCCTCAATCCACACGGTTGCAGGGGGGAGTTGTGCGACAAAGGCAGCGTCTTGGGACTGTGCCCAGTCCAGTACTTGAACGCCCGGCCATAGGCCCTCACGCGCACCGGGAGCCATCCAGGTTAACGGGCTGCTATCGTCCGCCCACAAACGGACGTGGTGGCCCCGGCTCGCGAGGTCTGTGCACAAGCGCCAGCATACGCCGATGTCGCCGAAGTTATCGATCACGCGGCAGAACACATCCCATTGCCATGGTGGTGCGGAGTCGTGGCGGGAAGTCGGTGTAGAGGTGACTAGGGACATGCGCCCGATTGTGCACAAGGGGCGCCACTGGGCGGACAATAGCGCCCCATGAGTGATACCCATCCTGAAGAGCTACTGCGTGAAGTAGCGGCATTGCCGTCTTTGCCCGGCGTTTATCGTTATTTTGATGCGGATGGCCAAGTCTTGTATGTCGGCAAAGCCATCAGCTTAAAGAAGCGGGTGAGCAGCTATTTTCAGAAAAACCATGGCGGCACCCGTATCGGGCACATGGTCAGCAAGATTGTGCGTATGGAGACCACGGTCGTTCGCTCTGAAGCGGAAGCGCTGCTGCTGGAAAACAACCTCATCAAAACCCTGAACCCCAAGTACAACATTCTGTTCAGGGATGACAAGAGCTACCCCTATTTGAAGATGACGGGTACGCCTCCCGTGCCCAAAAAACTGGCGCCAGCCGAGCCCCCGGTGGCCGCACGAGCTCCTCAACCGGTGGAATTTGCGCGGGTTTCGTATTACCGGGGAGCTGTTGAGAAAAAGCACCGTTATTTTGGCCCGTACCCCAGCGCGTGGGCCGTCAAAGAGGCCATTCTGTTGATGCAAAAGGTGTTCCGCTTGCGCACCTGTGAAGACTCGATATTTGCCAACCGCACCCGCCCTTGTTTGCTTTACCAGATCAAGCGCTGCTCAGGGCCGTGTGTCGGCCATATTCAGCCGCTGGACTATGCGCAGGATGTGGCAAATGCCGAGCGCTTTCTCAAAGGGGAGGCGCAGGACGTCATGCGCGGGCTGGAGACCCGCATGATGGCGCACTCGGACAAGCTGGAGTTTGAGAAAGCCGCCGAGTTGCGCAACCAAGTAGCGGCGCTATCTAATGTTTTGCATCAGCAATCGGTAGATAACGTGTCGGACCGGGATGTGGACATCTTGGCCGTCAAAGTGCAGGGGGGCAAAGCCTGTGTCAACCTGGCGATGGTGCGGGGCGGGCGCCATTTGGGCGATCGGCCTTATTTCCCAGTGCATGTGGAAGATGCCTCGGTGATGGATGTGACGGACGAGGGTGCGAGCGCGCAGCCCGTCGAAGTGCAAGTGTTGGAGGCCTTTATCGCCCAGCACTATTTGCAAGTACCCATGCCCTCGGTGCTTGTGGTGAGTGAGCCGGTGAGCAAAGCGCTCATGCAGGCGCTGGCGGAGCAAACCGGTGTCAAGGCCGCGGCAGTGCACCAACCCCGGGAGCAGCGCCGGGCTTGGTTGGAAATGGCCCAAACCAATGCGGCCCTTCAATTGGCGCGCTTGCTGTCTGAAGAGGGCTCGCAGCAGGCGCGCACTCGCGCCTTGGCGGATGCTTTGGATCTCGCCATGGACAACTTGGATGATCTGCGAATCGAGTGCTTCGATATTTCACACACGGCAGGGGAAGCCACGCAGGCTTCGTGCGTGGTGTTTCAGCAGCACAAGATGCAGAACGCTGAGTACCGGCGATTCAACATCGATGGCATCACCGGTGGAGATGATTACGCAGCAATGCGTCAGGTGCTCACCCGGCGCTACAGCAAGATCGCAGAGGCCGTGCGTGAAGCCAAGCACAGCGGAAGCACCTTGGCTGGTAACGCGCGGTTGCCTGACCTCGTCTTGGTGGACGGCGGTAAGGGGCAAGTGTCCATGGCGAGGGAGGTTTTCGAGAGCCTCGGTCTGGATTTGTCGCTGATCGTCGGTGTCGAAAAAGGCGAGGGCCGCAAGGTGGGGCTTGAGGAATTGGTGTTTGCCGATGGCCGAGACAAGGTGTACCTCGGTGCAGACTCGGCTGCGCTGATGTTGGTCGCTCAAATTCGCGACGAGGCCCACCGCTTCGCTATTACGGGAATGCGTGCCGCTCGGGCCAAGGTACGAACGGGTGGCAGCAAGTTGGAAGAAATACCCGGCATCGGCCCCAAGCGGCGCGCGCGCTTGTTACAGCGTTTCGGCGGGGTTCGCGGCGTGGAGCAGGCCAGTGCGCAAGACATTGCATCGGTCGAAGGTATCTCGCGTGAATTGGCGGAGGAAATCTACCGGGCGCTGCATTAAGCCGTGCCACAATCCTGACATGTTTACCACCATCCCCACCATCATGACCTGGGCGCGGATCTTCGCGATTCCCCTCATTGTGGGCGTGTTCTACCTGCCCGGTAGCATGGCCAGCGATTACGAAAAGAACCTGGCCGCAACGGTAATGTTTGTGCTGTTTGCTTTAACCGATTGGCTTGATGGCTATCTGGCCCGCAAGCTCAATCAAACCTCTTCATTCGGAGCCTTTCTGGATCCGGTAGCCGACAAGTTTTTAGTGTGTGCATGTGTGCTCGTGCTGGTGCACTTGCAGCGTGCGGATGTTTTTGTCGCATTGATCATCATCGGGCGGGAGATCGCAATTTCTGCCCTGCGTGAGTGGATGGCGCAAATCGGTGCAAGCAAGAGCGTGGCTGTCCATATGATCGGCAAACTCAAGACGGTGGTCCAGATGGTTGCGATCCCCTTTCTACTTTTTAACGGCTTGTTGTTCGGCGTGATTGATACCCACCTGTGGGGCGTTTGGTTGATGTGGGGTGCGGCCGTCTTGACTGTGTGGTCGATGGTGTACTACCTGCAAAAGGCAATCCCTGAGATTCGGGCCCGTGCTTCGTAATCGCTGCGGATTCGGCTTGCGCATCTTGCTTTCGAGCCGCTGACAAAAGCTCACAATAAAAAACTTGTGCGTTGATGAGAAGGGCCCGGAATTCAGTCTAGAATTCGCCTCCGCGCTGATCGAAATCAGTCGCAGAAAAGCGTGATTCGCGGTGCCCCGTTAAGTTGCGGTGCCCTGAGGCGAGTCACCAGAAATTTGAAGAGACATTGTCTAACTCCGTTTCCGATTAAGGGGCCCTTGTGAACAAAACAGAATTGATCGAGCACATTGCCAAGCACGCAGATATTTCGAAGGCTGCTGCTACACGCGCTTTGGAGTCCACCATCGGTGCCGTGAAGACGACCTTGAAAAAAGGCGGTACAGTGTCGCTCGTAGGTTTTGGTACATTTGCAGTTGGCAAGCGCGCTGCACGCACTGGTCGCAACCCCCGTACCGGCGATGCGATTAAAATCAAGGCAGCAAAAGTTCCAAAATTCCGTCCAGGTAAAGCATTGAAAGATGCCCTGAACTGAAAACCGGTTTTCAGGAGGGTGATTAGCTCAGTTGGTAGAGCGTCTGCCTTACACGCAGAATGTCGGCGGTTCGAGCCCGTCATCACCCACCACACCTATCCAGCAAAGGCGAACAGTTTGTTCGCCTTTTTTGTTGTTCAAATGGAGAGTTAGCGCATGTTCGATTTTGTTCGCAAGCACACCAAGGTGTTGATGTTCTTGATGTTCTTGCTACTCATTCCCGCCTTTGTGTTGGTGGGGGTTGATGGTTACAAAAGCATGGCAGATCAGGGCGCAACGGTAGCGACCGTTGGCAAAGCAAAGATTACCCAGGAAGAATGGGACTTTGCCCACAAAAACGAAGTCGACAGACTGCGCACCTCCGTACCCAATTTGGATCCCAAGCTCCTAGATTCCCCTCAAGCACGTTACGCGACACTTGAGCGTTTGGTGCGCGACAAGGTGATGGCCGAGGCTGTTCAAGCGTCGCACCTGACCATGAGCAATGCTCGCCTGGCGCGAGAGTTGCAGCAAAACCCGACGATTGCAGGTCTGCGCAAACCCGACGGCACCATGGACATGGAGCGTTACCGGCAATTGGCGGCAAGTCAAGGTTTGACGCCAGAAGGCTTTGAAGCGCGTGTGCGCCGCGATCTCTCGTTGATGCAGGTGGAGTCGGCCATTTCGTCTACCGCTTTTTCACCGAAAGCATTGGCGGACATTGCGCTCAACGCTTTTTTTGAGCGCCGCGAAATTCAAGTAACCCGCTTCGGCCCGGCAGATTTTGTTGCGAAGGTAAATCCTTCAGAGGCTGATATTGAAGCCTACTTTCAAGCGAATACTGCGCAGTTTCAGTTCACTGAAACTGCCAACATTGAATATGTGCTCCTTGATATTGAAGCGCTGAAGAAATCGGTTGTGGTGAGCGACGCTGATTTGAAGTCTTACTTCGATCAAAACGCAAGCCGTTTTAGTGCCCAGGAAGAGCGACGTGCGAGCCATATTTTGATCAATGCGCCGAAGGACATGCCTGCGGCTGAGCGTACCAAGGCTCAAGAACGCGCAGCTGCGCTGCTCGCCCAAGTTCGCAAAGCACCCGAGACCTTTGCAGAGGTTGCCAAAAAGAATTCGCAAGATGCCGGATCTGCTGTCCGCGGAGGTGATTTGGACTATTTTGGTCGTGGCGCCATGGTGAAACCTTTTGAGGATGCAGCTTTTTCCCTGATAAAGGGTGATATCAGCGATCTGGTGGAGTCTGATTTTGGCTTCCACATTATCAAATTGGCGGATATCAAGAGCGCCAAGCAGCCGTCTTTTGACGAGGTCAAAGCCAGCCTCGAGCCGGAGCTGCGGACGCAACTGGCACAACGAAAATTTGCCGAAGCGGCTGAATCATTTACGAATGGTGTTTACGAGCAGTCGGACAGCTTGGCACCTGTTGCCGATCGTTTGAAGCTCGCAGTGAAGACCGCGAACGGGGTTCAGCGGTCGGTGCAGCCAGGTGCTACTGGTCCCCTCGCCAATAGCCGCTTTTTAGAGGCTATTTTTAGTGCTGACTCGCTGGAGAACAAGCGCAACACGGAAGCCCTTGAACTTGGTGCCAATCAATTGGTATCCGCGCGGGTCATCTCCTATAGCCCTTCGCGCGCCATGTCGCTGGCAGAAGTCAAACCTTTGGTGCGGGATCGTTTGATCGCTAGCCGGGCGCTGGAGCAGGCGAAAAAAGAAGGCGCGGATAAATTGGCTTCGGTGCAAAAAGACCCGTCAAGTGTCAGCTTCGCTGCCGCTGTGACCATGTCTCGTGACGCGAGCCAAGGCTTGCAAGGCGCAATAGTAGACGCCGCTCTGCGTGCCAGTCCTGCCAAGCTCCCTGCATTTGTGGGCGTCGACCTGGGGACACAAGGCTACGCCATTGTGCGAGTTAACAAGGTTTTGCAGCGCACTGTAGTGGAAGAGGCAAAGTCCAAGCAGGAACAAGCGCAATACGCCCAATGGGTGGCTGCCGCTGAGGGCGCTGCCTACTATGAAGGCTTGAAGCAGCGTTTCAAAGTGCAGATGAAGGTGCCTGCACCTTGAGACGCAAAACCGGCTTGAATTGAAAATGAGCTGGAAATTCGGGTTATAATTTAGCTCTACGGTGGCTGTAGCTCAGTTGGTAGAGTCCAGGATTGTGATTCCTGTTGTCGTGGGTTCGAGCCCCATCAGCCACCCCAGTTAAAAAAACCCGCTAACGCAAGTTAGCGGGTTTTTTCTTTTTTGGTTTTGAAAAGTGGCGGCCGCCTGCTTTCATCTATTCACTAGGACCACTTTGCCCATTACTTTGCGTGAACCCATGTGCGCGTAAGCGGCTTTGGCTTCGCCCATCGGTAGTGTGCGGTCAATCACCGGCTTGATTTTTCCTTGCATGTACCAGCCGGCAAGTTCTTGCATCATTTTGGCGTTCGCACCCGGCTCTTTCTTGGCAAAGTCGCCCCAGAAAACGCCTACGACAGAGGCTCCTTTCAGGAGTGCCAAGTTGAAGGGAAGCGCCGGAATAGGACCTGCGGCAAAGCCTACGACCAAATAGCGACCGCGCCATGCGATGGAGCGGAATGCCGGTTCTGCAAGATCTCCGCCCACAGGGTCGTAGATCACATCGGATCCACGTCCTTGCGTCAGTGCTTTTAGGGCATCGCGCAGATTCTCGATGCTGTAGTTGATCGTGGCATCGGCGCCGGTGCGGGTACAAAGTTCGCATTTTTCTGCGCTCGATGCGGCGGCAATCACCTTGGCCCCTGCGGCTTTGGCGATCTGGATGGCTGCAGTACCCACGCCGCCAGCGGCGCCCAAAATCAAGACCGTTTCACCTGCCTTCAGTTGCCCACGGTCTAGCAATGCATGGTGTGAAGTCGCATAGGTCATGATGAATGCTGCGGCATCCACCATCGGGAACCCTAAGGGAAGCGGCATACACATGGCAGCGGGTGCGATCGTATGGGTCGCAAAACCGCCGGTACCGCTGAGGCATGCGACTGCTTGGCCTACTTTCAAATGGGTGACGCCTTCCCCGACTGCACCCACGATTCCGGCGTACTCTGAACCTGGCACGAAGGGCAGTGCGGGCTTCATTTGGTACTTGTTTTGAACAATCAGCAGGTCTGGAAAGTTCAGACTTGCAGCGTGAATCTCCAGCAGGACTTCTCCGGCCCGGGGCTCAGGGGTTGGTAGTTCCTTCCAATGCAAGGCGTCAACGCCTGTGGGGTCTTCGCATAGCCAAGCATGCATAGTGTTTCTCCAAAGATAATTCGCCAAATCATAGAACCCGTGCGCGGAGTGTCTGCGCCCAATTGTCCCGACGGCGACCGGCTGCAGTACTGCCCCCTACAATGCCTCCACACTATTTCTTGCTATGAAAATTCTCATTTCCAACGACGACGGTTATCAAGCCCCCGGTATCGTGGCGCTTTACGAAGCGCTCAAAGATGTTGCTGAAGTGGAGGTTATTGCTCCTGAGCAAAACAACAGCGCCAAATCCAATGCACTGACGCTGCACTCGCCCTTGTATGTGCACCAGGCCGCGAACGGTTTCCGCTACGTGAACGGCACACCTGCAGATTGTGTGCACATCGCGCTTACCGGATTGCTGGATTACCGCCCAGATTTGGTGGTGTCAGGCATCAACAACGGTGCCAATATGGGGGATGACACCATCTACTCGGGCACTGTCGGTGCCGCAATGGAAGGCTTTTTGTTCGGTATTCCAGCGATTGCGTTTTCCCAAGTGGAGCGGGACTGGGTTCACCTGCAATCTGCAGCACAAAAAGCACGTGAGATGGTGCTGGCGATGCAGCAGCAAATGATTACTACCGCACCGTGGCTCCTCAATGTCAACATTCCCAATTTGCCTTTTGACATGATCGGCGCCGCTAAACTGTGTCGCTTGGGTAAGCGACACGCCGCCGAGAAAGTGATCAAGCAGCAGAGCCCCAGAGGGGAAACCATGTTCTGGATCGGTGCCGCGGGTCCGGTGAAAGACGATGCTGATGGCACTGATTTCCATGCCACAGCCCAAGGCCATGTTGCCGTGACCCCGCTCAAAGTCGATCTCACAGACCATGACAACCTGGGCTATTGGGCTCAGTCGATGAACCGTTTGACCTCATCGCCCAAGGTATGAAGGAGCGGCCCTCCTTTCCGGCGCGACTCGACACTACCCTTGCGAAGAACCGGCCGCATCCGTCAGGTGCGGTAATGCCACTGGGACCGCGGGGCCAAGCAGTTTCCGTAACAGGTACTGCTAAAACGGTGGCTCCCAAAAGTGGAGTCTCCGGCGTACCTATCCCCGAAGGTTTGGGGATGGATTCGCTGGCGGTGAGGCAACGCATGGTGCAAAAGCTGGCCGGGCAAGGTGTTACAGACCCCTTGGTCTTGTCTGCTATGGGGTCGATTGAGCGACACCGGTTTGTGGACAGTGGCTTAGTGAACCAGGCCTACGAAGACACCAGCTTGCCCATCGGGCTGGGACAAACCATTTCCAAGCCGGGAGTGGTGTCTCGCATGATCGAGCTGTTGCGTAATGGAGCGACCGGGCCCACGGGCCGCGTGCTGGAAATTGGCACCGGTTGCGGCTACCAAGCGGCAGTGCTGAGCCGTGTGGCCACAGAGGTCTACAGCATTGAGCGCTTGAAGGGTTTGCACGACAAAGCCCGAGACAATTTGAGGCCTCTGCGCTTGCCCAATGTGCATTTACTGTTCGGGGATGGCATGGCGGGTTATCCCAAGGGTGGGCCTTATGCAGGAATTATTTCGGCCGCCGGAGGCGATGCTTTGCCGCAAGCGTGGATTGATCAATTAGCTGTGGGTGGACGCTTGGTTGCTCCCGTGGTGCACGCCGGAGGGCAGGCGCTCCTGGTCGTTGACAAAACAGCCCAGGGCCTGCGCCAGAGCATTCTGGAGGCGGTGCATTTTGTACCCCTAAAATCGGGCGTTGCCTGAAGGGAAAAATCAATATGGTTGGTAAGCGTAGTTTGTGGTTTGGTGTTGCGGGTGCCGCGGTACTGGTGGTGGCGGGTTGTGGCTCGAAGCCCATTACCCGTGCGCCTGTCGAGGATCGCTCCAGCCAAGCGCCGCAACAAACGGTGAGCACCGACCCGCGCACCCAAGCGGTCAAGCAGCCTCCCGGCTTTGAGAATGCAGGCAAACCGGGCTATTACACCGTCAAGCCCGGCGATACGCTGATTCGTATTGGCTTGGAAAGCGGCCAAAGTCATAAAGACATCGCACGCTGGAACGCGCTGGACAACCCCAACAAAATTGAAGTGGGCCAAGTACTGCGGATCGTGCAGCCGGTAGCGGTTGCGGAAGCTGCTGGTACCAAGCCGGTCGCTAACAGCAGTAGCACTGTGACGGCGCTGCCGCCCGCTAACGGGCAGTCTTCGGCAGCGAGTGCGCCGGCCAGAGCGGCCTCCGCCACCACCGCGGCAGCGAGTGCACCGGCCAAGGCAGCATCTGCTTCTACCAGTGCTCCTGCGGTTGCGGCGGCAACCCCCGCTGCCGCGAGCGACGATGCAGTCGCTTGGATGTGGCCGGGCAATGGCGCGGTGCTAGCTGGGTTCGATGAAGTCAAAAACAAAGGCTTGGACATCGGCGGGAATGCCGGAGACCCCGTCTTGGCAGCGGGTGAGGGGAAAGTCGTGTACGCCGGTGCCGGATTGCGCGGCTATGGCAACCTGATCATCCTCAAGCACAACAACACCTTCTTGACGGCCTATGCCCATAACCAGACCTTGCTGGTGAAAGAAGACCAGACGGTGAAGAAGGGTCAAAAGATCGCCGAAATGGGCAGCACCGATGCAGATCGCGTCAAGTTGCATTTCGAGGTTCGCCGCCAAGGCAAACCGGTGGATCCGATGAAATACCTACCCGCTCGTTAGGCTGCTGAGGCTTTTTTATCGCCTAAGCAATCCGAGGAGAGATCGGCGCGGAGTTGTGGAGGGGATGCGGTCGGACCTGAGACAATTCAGGGATGACTGACGAACACAACAACGACATAGCGGCCACGCCGCAGCTGCCTGATGGCTGGCTGGCAGTGAAATCTCTAGACCTCGAGGCCCAGGGGGTCGCCCACCGCCCTGACGGCAAAGTGGTGTTTATCGAAGGGGCGCTCCCCTTTGAAGTGGTGAGTGCTCAGATGCACCGCAGTAAGGCCAGTTTCGAAAAGGGCACTCTGACCGAGATCCACATCGAGTCTTCTCAACGGGTGCAGCCGGCTTGCCCGCACTTTGGTCTGCATGAAGGCGCCTGTGGCGGCTGCAAGATGCAGCACTTGCACGTAGGGGCCCAAGTGGCCGTGAAGCAACGTGTACTGGAAGACAACCTGCATCACATCGGCAAACTCAAGCCGGACAATGTGGTACGTCCGATCGAGGGTCCCTCGTGGGGCTACCGCTACCGGGGTCGTTTGTCCGTGCGATTTGTGCGGAAAAAGGGTGCGGTGCTGATTGGCTTCCATGAGCGCAAGAGCCGCTATGTGGCGGATATGAAGGTCTGCCACGTGCTGGCGCCCAGGGTCAGCGCGATGCTGATGCCCCTGCGTCAGCTGATCGAATCCATGGACGCCGTGGAAACCATTCCGCAACTTGAGCTCGCCATGGGCGACATCAGCGACCAACAAGACAATCAGGCTGGCGTTATTGCGTTGGTCCTGCGCCATATGGAGCCCCTGTCGGAGGCTGACAAAGGCCGCCTGCGGGCCTTTGCAGCGACCCAAGCGGGCTTGCAATGGTGGTTGCAGCCCAAGGGCCCCGAAACCATTCACCGCCTTGATGAGTTGCCGGGCCATGAGACTGGAGAGTTGGCTTACAGCCTGCCTGACTTTGGCATCACCATGCCGTTCCGCCCGACCGATTTCACACAGGTCAACCCCCACATTAACCGGGTGCTGGTCTCAAGGGCGCTGGGACTTTTGCAGGTGGAGAAGACTGAACGCGTGATTGATTGGTTCTGCGGCTTGGGTAATTTCACCTTGCCACTGGCCACCCAAGCGCGAGAAGTGCTGGGTATTGAAGGGGCGGAAGCCCTGGTGGCCCGCTCGCGTGAAAACCTGGTCTTCAATTCCAAGCGAAAAGCGGCTGCAGCCCTCGCAGAATCTCCGTTGGCAGCTACTGAATTTGTAGCGCGTAACCTGTTCGAAATGACGCCTGAGCTGTTGATTGCGGACGGCTCCGCTGACAAGTGGTTGATTGACCCACCGCGTGAGGGTGCCTATGCACTGGTGCAAGCCTTGGCAGCGTTATGCCAGCAGCCCGAGCTGCGCAAGGGCTGGACACCACCCAAGCGCATTGTGTATGTGAGCTGTGCGCCTGCCACCTTGGCCCGGGACGCTGGAGTGCTGGTCAATGAGGCCGGCTACACCTGCTCCAAGGCTGGCGTAGTAAACATGTTCCCCCACACGGCGCACGTGGAGAGCATTGCGGTGTTTGAGCGAAAAGACTGAGCCCTTGGCGCGAAGCACTAACCTTTGGGTTTGACCTTGGGTTTCGCTTTGGGATCTTCCTCTTCTTCCGTGATCACGGCCTCTGCTGGCTGTGGTGGTGGTGGAGGTGGAGGGGGTTTCAAGCCTTGGGGCGCAACCCCTTCAATTTTGTTTTCGCGCATGTAGAGATCCATCTCTTTCCAGCCGTTGAAAATGGCGGATTTGGATGCTTTCTCGTTGAGCGAGTAGCAGTCTTCAATACTGCGCAGCCCGTGCCGGCAGGCACTGCCGATGGCTTTGGCCTCCGCTTCGCGTTGCGCGATCCTCGGGTCGGCCATTGCTGCCTGAATCGATTGCAGATCGCAACCTGAGAGCAGCAAGGGGAGTAGCAACAGAAGAGGGCGTAGTGTCATAGGGCGGATGAAGTGCTACTGGTGTTATCGGCATTCCGGTGTTGATATTGACAACAAAAAAGGCCCCTCAGGGCCTTTTTTGCGCAACAGCTGCCCATTTGCGGCAGCAGACCCGCTTAGTCGCGCTCGCCGCCGAAAATGCCCAGCAAAGCAAGCAAGTTCTGAAACACGTTCACGATGTTCAGGTACAGGCTAAGGGTCGCGGTGATGTAGTTGGTTTCGCCGCCGTCCACGATGCGCTTCACGTCATACAGCATCCAGAAGCTGAAGATGCCGATGGCGGCCATGGACAAAGCCATCATGCCGGCCGTAGAGTCCACGAAGGCGTTTACCAAACCACCCACGATCAGCACGATTGTGCCGACAAACAGCCATTTGCCCATACCACTCAGATCGCGCTTGATCACGGTGGCCAAACTGGCCATGGCGAAGAACACACCCGCGGTGCCGGCAAATGCCGTCATGATGAGTTGGGGGCCATTGCTAAAGCCCAGGGTACGCTGGATCAGGGGAGACATCATCAGCCCCATGAAGAAAGTAAAGGCCAGTAGCACCGGGACGCCGGCAGCAGAATTCTTGGTCTTTTCAATCGCGAAAATGAAGCCGAAAGCAATTGCCATGAACAGCACGAAGCCAAGGATGCCGCTGAAAATCGGGCCCAAGTTCATCGCCACACCGACCCAAGCGCCCACTACGGTGGGAATCATGCTCAGTGAGAGCAGCCAATATGTGTTGCGCAGCACCTTGTTGCGTTGCGCGGTTGATGCGCCATAGCCCAGGCTCTGGCCAAAGGTAGTAGTGCGATCGGTCATGGTGTAACTCCAGTTGTTGACTGCTTGAGTCGCGCACATGCACGGTTACAGCAAACGGTATGTACATTCTAGGCCTTCGTGCTGCCACCCCCACGGTTTGTATGCTTATTCTTGTCAATTCGGGTAGAGGTGATCTGCGTGCAAGCGGGGTAAAGGGACGCCGCGTTTGGTTATGCTAAAGGTTTTCACCTTTATCACTTGCACACCTTATGAAAACCAAAGCCGTTCTCGAATTTGCCGACGTCACCGCCATCGCCGCCGCCGCTCAGGCAGAAGCTGCGAAGCACAGCTGGGCCGTGAGTATTGCCATCGTGGACGATGGTGGTCATTTGTTGTCATTCCAGCGCCTGGATGGCGCGGCTCCCATCTCTTCTCACATCGCACCCGGAAAGGCCCGCACCGCTGCTTTGGGACGTCGCGAGAGCAAAGTGTATGAAGACATGATCAACGGCGGCCGCGTGTCGTTTTTGAGCGCACCCAACCTCGATGCCCTGTTGGAAGGCGGCGTGCCGATCATGAAGGACGGCCAATGCTTGGGTGCGGTGGGTGTGAGCGGTGTGAAGTCGAACGAAGACGCCCAGATCGCCAAGGCCGGTATTGCGGCTATTGGTCTATAAGCCAACGGATTGCTATTAAAAATATAGCGGGTAGTGCACGTTCTATGTGCGCTACCCGCTTTTTTTATGGTGATACTGCTATTTGGTCAGAATCAGTTTGCCTGCTTTCGTGGTTTGCAGGCGGTAGCGCTGGCCGTTGTATTCAATGTCCACACTCTGGCGCTCGCCGAGCAGTGTGCTCGCCTTGACAACCCGGTTGCCGGCGCTATCGACCGGCTTGGCGGCGTTGCGCCGCTCCCCGGACCCCAGCGGGCTGGGCATGGGGGCAAGGGTGCCGGGTAGTGACTGAGGGGATTCCATACGTCAAGTCGATACGCGCCGCGCTCAACGTGTCGGCTCGGAGATGAAACCGATTTTTCGCAGCCCCGCCTGTTGGGCGTGTGCCATGGCTTGTGCCACGAATTCATAGCGCACGGCTTTGTCCCCGCGGATATGCAATTCCGGTTGTGGATTCTTGGCAGCCTCGGCTTGCAGTACCCCGCTCAGGGCATCGCTGGCGACCAGCGATTGGTTCAGAAAATAAGCGCCTTGCGCGTCCACACTCAGCTGCAGTGTTTCCGGCTTGACCTGCTTCGGCTGGCTTGTGGCGGTGGGCAGCTCTACATTGACAGCGTGTTTCATCACCGGCACGGTAATGATGAAGATGATGAGCAGCACCAACATCACATCGACCAGCGGTGTCATGTTGATCTCGTTCATAACCTCGGCGTCGTTATCCGATCCAGCGTCTTGCATTCCAAATGACATGGGGGCTCCTTGGGCGGATCAGGCTTTTTTCATGGCGACGACTTTGCTGTCACCGCTTTGGACGTGGGTGACCCGTGCACCCGTCACAAAGTAGGCGTGCAAATCGTGGGCGAAACGGTTGAGCTTGGTCAGGATGGACTTGTTGCCACGCACCAGCGCGTTGTAGCCCAGCACTGCCGGGATGGCCACAGCCAAGCCCAAGGCGGTCATGATCAGCGCCTCGCCGATCGGGCCGGCGACCTTGTCGATAGTGGCTTGGCCTGATGCGCCAATGCCCATGAGTGCGTGGTAGATGCCCCAAACGGTTCCAAACAAGCCCACGAAAGGTGCTGTAGACCCGACCGACGCCAACACGGCCAAGCCGCTCTGGAAACGCGCGGTGCTGTCATCGATGCTGTTGCGCAGGGCGCGGCTGATCCAGTCGCTGATGTCCAGGGCGTCATGCAATTGGGTTTGGGTGTGGCGGTGGTGGGCGGTAGCCTCTTGCCCCGAACGCGCCAATTGAACGAACGGGTTGTCGACTGGGTTGCCCAGGGTCGTCATGCCGGATTCAAAGTCAGCGCTATGCCAGAAGCTTTCGGTGCGGCCTGCGAGCGACTTGAACTTGAATATGTCCAAGGCCTTGATCAGGATCACGATCCATGATGCCAAGGACATGCCGAGCAGCAAAATAGCCACCGATTTGGTGACCCAGTCGCCTTGGTTCCAGAGGGTGATGAGGCCGAGTTGCGATTCCATAAATAGCTCCGAAGAAAAACGAATTAAATAAAAGAGAAAGAGCTGACTACCGTGTGAGCTGCCAGTTAAGGGGCACGTCAAACCACATGCCCTGAGCGACACCAGCGCGCTTGCCCGGGGCATAGCGCCATTTCAGAGCGGTCTCTATCGAGGCTTGATCCAAGCGGTCAAAACCGCTGCTTTGCTTGACACTGGCTTGGCTGGGATGCCCGTCAGCATCGATGAATATCCGCACCACGACGCGGCCTTGCTCACCCAAGCGCTTGCTGATTGCGGGGTAGGCAGGTTTGGTGTTGTTCAGGTAATCGGCATCGCTGGAAGGCAATTCGATCTTTAGCGGAGCCGGTGGTGCGGGCGGGGCTGCAGGTGCATTGCTACTGCCAGTGGCATTGCTTTGTGTAGCCGCCGTTGCAGTAGGGGCTGCCACAGAAGGTGCAGGTGTATTGGCAGAGGGGGCAATCGCCAAGGGTGTGGGCGCGGGTTCAGGTGCCACTGTGGGTGTGGGTGCAGGCACTGGCGGTGTCGGTTGTTTGGTGGTGACTGTTTTGGTGGGTGTTTTGGGCTGTGGGGTGGCACGCGGTGCGGGTGGTGGCGATGCGGGGGTTACAAACTCCACCAAGATTTCGGCGGGCACCACCACCTCTACGACGCGCTTGAGCAAGCCGCTCTGAACGGCCCACAAAACCGCCACGTGGAAGGCAACTACCGTCAGGACGATGCTGGTGTTACGACTGAAGGCGGGAAGTGCGCCAAAACGCGGAAGTGCAAAAGTAGACATAGGCAATAAAAATCATCAAGGGCGTTGTGCGTGGCCTGTGGCCTCAGGTGTCGGCCCACATACGCAGCATATTGTGATAAACGCCGGTGAGTGCCGTGGTTTCCTCCGAATCGCCGTGCCGACGCCGGATTGCCAGCAAATTCATATCGAGTTCATACAGCATCCGGCGTTGCTCGTCGCTGCGAACCAGGCTCTCAATCCAGAAAAAGCAGGCGATACGGTGCCCGCGGGTCACGGGTTTGACCTGGTGCAGGCTGGTGCCTGGATAGAGGACCGCGTGACCCGCCGGCAGCTTGACCATCTTTTCACCGTAAGTATCAGCGATCGTGAGTTCGCCGCCGTCATAGTCCTCTGGGTCATTAAGGAAGACGGTGCAGGACACATCCGTTCGCAACCGCTGTCCGCTCTCGGGCATATAGCGAACCGCGCCATCAATGTGGTTGCCGTAAAAGTTACTGCCCCCCCCGTACCGGTTGACGCGGGGTGGGAACACCTTTTTGGGCAGTGCTGCGGAAAAGAAGGTGGTGTTGCGGTCCAGACCCCGCAACACCAGTTCGCGGATGCTGCGGGCAATGTCACCCTCGTGGTCCAGCTGCTCGTTGTTTTTGACCTGCCTGGCCAACTCACCGGTGCCTTTGCGCCCATCCGTCCACGGAGCCTCCTTTAACAGGTGCTGGGCATGGGCGACCTCGTCAGAGGTCAGCAGATCGGGCAGGTGCAAAAGCATGGCGGTGGCTGGCAGTTAAGGTCGCTGGCTTAGAACTTCAGGTTCAAAGTGGCTTGCAGATTCCGGCCGGGGCCGGGTGTGTAGAAGCTGGTGTACAGACCATCTGCGTACAACTTGTCCAGTGCGTTGGTCAGGTTGACTTTGAGCACTACTTTTTCGTTGAACTTGTACTCGCCCATCAGGTCGAGCGTGGCGTAGCCGGGTGCAAAGAAGCCCGGATTGCGGTTGGGCGACTGCTCGCTACGGAAGTTCACGCCAGTGCCTGCACGGAATTGGGGAGTGAATTGGTAGGTAGTCCACACCGTACCGCTATGCACGGGGGTCAAGGAAGGTCGATCGCCTACACGGTCACCCGCTGTGTTCTGAGAGCAATTTCCTGTTGCAGGGCACGGGGCTGCCGCATCCACCATGGCGTCGGGCATCCACATGTAGGAGCCGTAAATCTCCCACTTTGGGGTCAACATGCCCGAGGCGTCAATTTCCAGCCCGGTGGCATGGCGCTGACCGGACAGCACCGGTGTTGCTGCGGCATTGTCAGGGTCGGTGTTGCGCTCGTTGAATTTCACCGACTGGAAAATCGCCAGACGCGTCGTGTAGCGCTTGTCTGCGGAGTCCAATTTGGCACCGATTTCCACGTTCCGGCTTTGTTCCGGTTTCGCATTGGAGTTACCGGCGCTGTACGAATAGGTGTCACCGGAAGTGTTGAAAGATGTTCCCCAAGAAAAGTGGAACGAGCTCAGCTCAGTGGGTTGGTACATCACGCCAACCCGCTGACTCCAATTGGCAATACTCTGCTCAAAGGCTGCCGTTTTCACGCCAGCTGCGCTTTCTGTGATGTAGTTGCCGCGCATGCGGTCAAAACGCAAGCCACCCAGTACTTTCCAATGATCGGCCACTTGAACCAAGTCCATGGCGTACAGGCCGAGGTTGTCGGCTTGGAATGCGTTCGCTCGCGTGACGATGCGCGCCGATTCGTCCACTGAAGCTCCGTCGTTAGGGGTGCCGACGGTGGTGGCGGGGCGGGATGCGCCGCCGGTGGCCCTGAAAACGTTTTTGTTTTCTTGGCCAAAATCCACGCCAGTGAACAACTCATGCTTCACGCCAAAGGCCGAGAATTTCTTGGTGTAATCCGTTTGCAAATACACCGAGTTCAGGTCTTGGATCTTGTTTTGAGGGCGGCGGGTTAAAACAGTGGCATCAGTGAAGTTGTTGATGCCGGTGCCTGTGGCGTAGCTCCAGAGGGTGGCGCGCTGGTCGCGGGTGTAGACGCCACGGCGCACAGAGGTTTTCAGCTCACTATCGTCTTGAAAGCGGTGGGTGTGGCTAGCGGTGATGTAATCTGCGGTCCCCTTGTTGTAGTCGCTGGCCATGCCGTAATAGGTTTGGGGCGCGATAGCGTCGTTCAAGACAGAGCTCGTGGTTGCTGCGGTGGAAGTGGGTCGGATCCAGCGCACGCCGTAGTTGATCCCGTTGTCGTTGTCCAGCGACATGAGTCCCACCGAGAACTCATCCTTGGTGCCGATACCCCAGCGGTAGTTGGCGGCGATACCGCGTTTGTCGATGCTGCTTCCTGCGGCGTTGTTGTCGGCCTTGGTCGCCATGGCATTGATACGCAGGCCCGAGTCTTCACCGGTTTGGATGTTGAAGTCGCCTGTCACCCGGCGGTAGTTGTACATGCCGACGGTGGTGCTGATTTCATGGTCGTCAATGGCACGACCTTGCTTGCTGCTTTGGTTGACAGCGCCCCCGGTGGAGCCGCGGCCGAACAGCATGGATGCGGAGCCGCGCAGCAGTTCGATTTTGTCGCTATTGAAGGTGTCGCGGTCGTAGAAGGCAGGGTCGCGCATGCCATCGACAAAAATATCGCCGGTTTGCGCCAGCGAAAAGCCGCGCAGGCGGATATCTTCTTCGCCACCCTCTGCCGCCAGAAAGGTGACGCCAGCTGTGTTGTGCAGCACCTCTTTCAAGGTGTCCAGATTCCGGTCGTCCACTAGCTTTTCAGTCACCACGGTAATGGACTGGGGAATGTCCCGCAGCTCTTGCTTACCTTTGCCGATCGATGTCGTGGTGGCACGCACCGAGTCTTTGCCCCGTGCCTCTTCGGCCTTTTCGGTGATGGTGACGGGTTTGAGTGTTTTGACAGCTTCCGCCCCGGTGTCTTGGGCTACCGCAGAGAAAGATCCTGCCAGCAGCATCGCGCCCAAGGGGAGCAAGGTCGCAGGGTTGGCCGCTAAAGGCGTCGGGGAAGGGAAGGGGCGAGTAGTGGGCATAGCGCTCTCAACGTTCAATGAAAAGAATTTGCTGGCTATGTCTCCCACCGGCAGAGCGGTCTTGGACGTGGCTTGCTAACGTGCGAACCAAACAAGAAGCATTCCTGTTTGGTTTCAAAAAAATGACCTAGGAATGACGGGTCATGGTGATGGTTTTCCAAGCACCGTGCACCATGGTGGCGTTGGCGTGGCAGCGTTCCACGACATCGCGTGCACAGTCTTCGCAGCGGCCGCACTGAGCGGCCACACCCAGATCGATCTGGATGTCTTCAAAGCTCTTGCCTTCACTGGCGTGATGGTGGATCTCTTTGTCGGATACGCGGTGGCAGACACAAACAATCATGGAAAGTCCGATGCTGTGGAAAAATTAAATTGTAAATGAGAAGTTATCGCATTTGCATTTATAGTTCTTAAAAAATTTACTTTTGTTTACCATGCCCGCGCTAAAACTTCATTTACCTCCTTCTCCCGACACTCTCCAATCCATGACGCCGCAAGACTGGCAAGCGGTGACACAGGCCGAACCGCAAGCAGCAGCCCGCTGGATGGAAGCCGCCGCCGCGCTTGGCAGTGCGGATGCGCAAGCTATCGCCGGGCAATGGCTGCTCGATGGCCACGGACAACCGCGGAATGTGGATGCTGCTAGAGCCAGTTTTTTGAAAGCGGCGCAGCAGGCACACCCCATGGGTATGAATATGGCCGGCCGTTGTTTTGAAAACGGTTGGGGGGGCGACGTGGACTACTTTGCGGCCGCCAACTGGTACCGCCAAGCAGCGCACGCGGGGCTGGATGCAGCGATGTACAACTACGCCAACCTGCTCGCAGCGGGCATGGGGGTTGCACAAGACGATGCCGCTGCACTCGAGTGGTACCGCCACGCAGCGGCGCGCGGGCATGCCAAGTCCATGACCAAGATTGGCTACTTTTACGAGGATGGCAGGGTTGTGGCCCGTGACCTGAATGCGGCCTTTGTCTGGTTTGAGGGCGGAGCTACAGGCGGCGACTTCCGTGGGCAATTTAATTACGCCACGATGCTGGCACAGCGCGGTGAATTGCAGGCGGCATTGCACTGGTTGAGCAAAGTGCCTGCTACCGCGACGGCCGCTTACCTGCGCCAAGCAGGCCAGCGACTGCTGGACTCCAGCTACCCCGAGATTCGCAGCATTGGCGAATCCATGCTTCAAAAAGCCGCCTAGCGCCCGCCGATATTACGCGGGTAGCTATTAAATAGATAGCAGAGTGCCGTGGTTGTCCCAGCCCCTGGCCAAGCGGTAGAGCCTATGGGCGCTGCCGCTGCCAGTGGCGCTGGTGCTTGTGGGCGCAGATAGTGCCTCACGACTACCGCCCGCCATAAAGCCATCAGCACCGTTGCCCACAGGCATCAGGGCTCCGGCGCCTGCCAAGGGCAACATGCCCCGCCATTCGCCAGCGGTGGACCAGCCCATCACTTGGCCTGCGTGGGTGGCGCTGACCCAAAACGTGTCGCCAGCCCAGCACACGTCGCCCGCATAGCCTTGCCACCCTTGTAGCGCTGCGCCGTCAGCGGGCCACGCCAACGCGTGCAGCCCATCAGAGTGCAATAACGCCAACGCCGGAGCCGCTTGCCGCAGCGCAGGGTCGGAATGCTCCGCCTGCAGTGCCACCGCCAAGGTGCCATCGGGTGCAAGCGCAAGGTGGCGCAGGCTCAAATACGGGTCGTCTAACGCAAACTGCGCAACGATGCTGCCACTCGTGCTGTCCAGCCGCGTCAGGTTGGAGGCCATTTGCGGCAGGTTGCGTTTGCGGCGACCGGTTTCGGGCAGGGTCAAGATGCCGCCATTCGCCACGATCAGTTGCCCGCCAGGCTCCCACATCAGGGCGTGGGGGCCGATGCCCCCGCTGGGGAATTCGCGAATCGTTTCCAGAGAACCTGCGTGCCGCTGCGCAATCAAGCCTTGGCCGGTGTCACCGTCGCTCTCCGTCGTGAAAATGAACCGTCCATCAGGCGACTTCACGGCATGACCGCCCAAGTAGCGATCCACCTCCACCGTGTGTAGGTGCAGTAAGCGCCCGTTGCGGGTATCTACACGGGCCAAGTACTCACCGGGCCGCCGTGCAACTACCAGCGCCTCTCGCACCGCGCCCGTGTACCGAGCCGATAAGGGCAGCAGTTGGTGTGCTCGATTGGGCAAGGCGATCGCCCAGCGGATGCTCTGCGGCGTCCACACGCCGGCATAGGCCCGGCCACCGGTTTGCCAGGCGGTGAGCACTTGCAGTGTGTCGGATCGCACCTGCTGTGCGGTTGCCGCCGCAGTGGGCAAGCAGGCCGACCACGCGGCCACGCCCAAGGTGCCCAGTGCCTGTCGCCTTGTGGGGGCTGGACGGGTCGCTGCGGGATCAGTCGCCATCGGCATCGGTAAAGCCTTGGCTAAAGTCGAAGAGCTGGCTCCCCATGTCGCTTGCCAGGGTGTGCAAGGCCAGCAGCGCTCGCTGCGCGCGCTGCACACTGGCGGGTTGGTTAGGGTTGGCCGCCAGCACCGCGGGTTGGCTGACGGCGAGTTGCCGCTCCAGCCGGTCGGCCGGGGCCAAGTGGCCGCGTGAGCGCAGCAAGTCGGTAAAGCTGTGGGGCGCTCCGTTCGCCGCACCGCAGCGGCGGGCCGGGCTGCCGGCCAGAAAATGGGTAATGCCCTCCCACTGCGCCGCCCAAGCCGGTGCGGTTTGGCCACTCACACCGCGGACCCAGATCGCACTGTCTTTTCCCCGGGTGTTGGTCCGCAGCTTCTTCAGGCGTAGCTGGTCGAGGCTTCCCATGCACTGGGTGAACCACTCGCCGTAGTCGGTCCAGGATTGCGCCTCGTCCACAGCCTCCGGCTCCGGTGCCCGGGCTCGTGCTTGGTAGTCTTGCAGAAGTACAGTGGCCTCCGCGTGGAGCTCAATACACAGCCTCGAGGCCAGGGCGCGGGTGCCCGGCTCGTTGGCTTGGCGCCATAGCAACCACTCCAGCGCCGGGAGGCCCTTGGCACCCACACCGGCTGCCCGCACCCGGCTGGCCAGGAGCGCAGGCTCTTGGGTGCTGGCCGATTGCCGTAGCTCTTGTATTTGCACGGTGCGGGTGGGCCAGAAGTCGAGGGTCCGCACCGAGCGGCGTTCCAGCACGGCACCCACCGGCACGGCGGCGAGCCGTTCCCAGTCCAGCATGCAGCGCACCCAGGCCAAGCGCTGCGTGCTGATCGGGCTAGAGGCGGTGCGCACCGAGTGCTCTAACTCTGCAGCAGACTGCGCGAAGGCTTGGGCACGCGGCAACCAATGGGTTTGCATGCCGCCCAAAGTCAACTCACTCGCGCGGTAGAAAGGGGTGGCGACCATAGGTTCTTTGTGGCAGCCGGGTGCTACTGTTTTAGGAGCTGCATGCGCATATTCTGTAAGCGCTAGAGCACTAAAAGGCACTGAAAGAAGAAAAGTACGCCGATTCATAAGGATTCCACAAACGCGACCAGCGCCTGGCGATCGCGGGCATTGAGCTTGAGCACTTGCTGCTTGGCACCTTGTGCTTCGCCCCCGTGCCAGAGGATGGCTTCGAGCACACCGTTGGCTCGGCCATCGTGCAGCAGGCGGCGGTGGCCGTTGACATCATGAATCAGGCCCACGCCCCACAGTGGGGGTGTCTTCCACTGCTGACCATTGGCGGCAAAGTCAGGCCGGCCATCGGCCAGGTCGGGCCCCATGTCGTGCAACAAGAGGTCGGTGTAGGGCCAGATTTTGAGGCCCGACACCTTGGCGCTGGACAGGCGCGGGAAGGGCGGGGCACCGGTGGTGTAGCTCGGGCGGTGGCAGCTGGCGCACTGGGCCTGCACAAACAGCGCCTCCCCTCGCACAACAGCGGGCCGTTCGACGTTGCGCCGCGCTGCGGGTGCCAGAGTGGCCTGGTAAAACACTACATCGCCCAGCGTGCGATCGTCAATTTCAGGGGCCTTGCCTTGGGCACCTTTCGGGGCCGCCAAGCAGTCTTTTTGCGAGGGCGTGCAGGCCTCCTCAGGGTGCTGGGTGGAGGTAATGCCGATGTCACCTAAAAAAGCACCGGCTGTCTGGCTGGCCAGACTGGCTTGGTTTGCTTTCCAGCCGAAACGGCCCACGCGGTGTGCGCCCGCAAGGTCGTCCCATACCCGGTTGGGCGTGCCCTTGATGGGGCCTGACATGGCGGCCTGTGCACTGGCGTTGGCCAGGATGTCGGTCTCGGCAATGGCTTCGAGCAAACCCAGGCCCGCCATTTGCGGCGCAATGCGCGGGCTGAGCATGGCGCCCGGTGCCAAAGGGCCGTAGGCCAAGCGCGTGAGGGAGTAGATGGGTTTGCGCAGGGTGTAGGGCGTGCCGTCGGCAAAGCGCCCGCGTATGAGTTCGTGGCGTATCTGGACCTGCCCTTCAGGCTCCACTCCTTGAATGGCGGCGTTGTTGAGCTGGTCGCCATACACGGGGTCCGGCACCACACCGCCGTGAGGCCCGGTGCCAGGGATGGACAGGCGCATCAGTAGTGCGACGGGCTGATCGCTCAGGCCTTTGCGGAAGTCGGGTGGGGCACCACGGCCGTCTTGCACATGGCAGCCGCCACAGGAGCGGGCGATGAAATGCGGGCCAAGGCCATCACGTGCGGTGGTGGATGCCGGTGCCTCGACCCAATTACGGCGGAAAAACGAGTTCCCCACGGCAAACCGTGCGCGTTCCTCATCGTCCAGCGTGGGTAGGGGCATAGAAAACGCGTTGCGCCCGGTGACAAAAGCGGTGGCTTGGTCTGCAGTGAGTTCACCTTGGGCGCGCCCGACTTTGTCACTATGGCTGTGGCCCCACAGAGGCCATAGCAGAGCGGAGGCAGCGCCTCCGGCTGCAATGAGCAGCCCCAGTTTTTGACGGGGGCGCAGTTTCATTTGGCTTGTGCCAATTTCGTAATACCCAAGGCGGCCGCGGCTTCGGTGATGTCTTTGCTTTGTTGGACCAGGCTGTCGATCGTTTTTTGCACGCGCACACGGCCGGGCGCGTCTTTGGCGCCCATGATTTCGCGGTCAAACGGAGCCTGGATGGCGGTGGCGTTGGCAACGCTTTGGGCAATCTGCTTGCTCACCTTGTCGGCCAGTGCGGCGTTTTTGGCGGCCACCAGGTCTTTGAGCGAAGCACCTTGCAGCATGCTGCCGTCCAGGCGCTTGTAGCTGCCCAGCCAGACGTTTTCAATGCCCTGTGCATTGGCCACCACATCGCGGTGGGTGTTGTCAGAGAAGCAAGAGTGTTCGTCTTCTTTGTCTTGCGTGTTCATGGCCACTTCCAAGCGCTCGCCGGCCAGTTCACCACGGGACAGAGAGCCCATGCCTACAATGATCTTTCGCACGGACTGGATGCCGCCTTGTTCAAACTTGGCGCGGTAGTTTTTAGCGCCGGGAGCCCAGGCCTTGACCAAAAAGCTCAGGTCGTCGATCAGCAGCTCGGTCACTACGGTCAGATAGGTGCGCCGACGGTCCGCGTTGGGGGCCTTGCCGTCCACAAAGTCTTCAAACGAGCGATTGCCCGGGCCTGTGTCACTTTGGTCCTGGCCCCACAGCAGAAATTCAATAGCGTGCCAACCTGCCGCAATGTTTTCCTCGCCACCGCGCTCATTGAGCTTGGAGAGGGTGGCTTTGTTGATTTTGACCTTGAGGTTGTTGACGATGCCGGCCTTGGGCTTGCCCGGAACGCTGTCAATGTAAGACTCATCCAGGGGCCAAGCGTTCAGACGGCCTTCGGGGCCGTTGTCATCGTCGATAGGGCCGCTGTAGAAGCGAAATGCTTCTGTTTGACCATAAAACTCACGTGCGGCGAGCCAGGCTTTTTTGGCGTCTTCAAGTCCTTGGGCAGAAGGGCTGGCGGCCAGTGCACCAATGGCTTTTTGCAGTGTTTGGGCACTGGTCAGGACGTCTTGGTAGTTGGCGGAGACCAAGGCGGCGTAGTTCCGGACTACGGTGGGCGCATCAACAGACTGCGCATGCAGAGGCAGGCCGCTCAACAGCGTGGCCGCGAGAAGGGTGCCTTGAAGGAAGCTACGTTTTTGCATGAAGTCTCTTTTTCCAAAGTGGAGTAAATGCGTATCTTAATGCAAATCATTCTCAAAATAAACTAAAAAAAACGCTGAGCGAGTCAGCGTTTGGGGTGACGCATAGGCGCTCTCGTTTAGGAGACTGCGCCCATCTGCGACTGCAGATAGTTGGGCAAGCCGACTTTGGCGATCAGGTCGATCTGGGTCTCCAGGAAGTCGATGTGTTCTTCGGTGTCGTCCAGAATTTTTTGGAGCAAATCACGAGACACGTAGTCGCGCACCGACTCGCAGTGGGCAATGCCGGCTTTGATGGTTGCCTGTGCGCCGGTCTCTGCTTTCAGATCGCATTCCAATGCCTCAGGCACCGATTCTCCGACCATGATTTTGGCCATGTCCTGCAGGTTGGGCAGGCCGTCGAGCATGAAGATGCGGTCCATCAACATGTCGGCGTGTTTCATTTCGCCAATGGACTCGCTGTATTCCTTCTTGGCGAGTTTTTCAAAGCCCCAGTGCTTGTACATCCGGTAGTGCAGGAAGTACTGGTTGATTGCGGTGAGCTCATTTTTGAGTTGGGCCTGCAAATGGCCAATGACTTGTGCGTCGCCTTTCATACGGGGCTCCTTTTTTGAAAAAAGGCCATTATCCCTTTGGGCATGTCCGGGGGAATGGCGTCGATCAAAAAATAGACGAGTCAGTGCGAATATTTTAGGAAATGAGAATGATTCGCATATACTAAACATTCAACAGTGCTCGCTGTGAGCCTGTCGCACATAGGAGAGGACGATGCCCCTGCATTGGAAACCACAAGATGAGGAATACATGATTCCGAGCGCAGAAGCGCTATTGGCCAGCACCATGGCCTTGATGACGGGTCACGTGCAGTCGTGTTGCGCTGAGCACCGCGAGGCTATGGCGACCAAGATCGTGAGTAATTTGTCCCGGCTTTCCTCGGACCCCTTGCTGTCGCCAGGCTTTCAGGCGCTGTTGTGGTCTTTGCGGCAGCGTTGGTTAGCCCAGGGGCAAGCTGCGACCGCGGTACGACCGGTGCACGTGGAAAGTGGCTTATGGCACCCAACGCCTGAGGCTGTGCAGTGAGCACGGAGCACACCGGTCATCGCGCTGGCGGACGCTATGGCTCGATGTGTCCCTGCTGCGAGCCTGAAGCCGAGGTGGTGCGTGGGCGTCCCGTGAAACAGGCCAGGCCCCGGCCGGTCATGGCCTGGCGGGTCCGGCTCGCCAATGGCCTCGAAGACCTTGTGAGTCTGAATACTGAAACCGAAGAGGAGTAACCATGCCAATCACCCAACCGGACCCGAAGCCCCGCAGTGTTCCATCGAGCTACCCGGAGCCATGTCCTGACACCCACATGCCTCCGACCGCCTCTACCGGCTCACGGAGAAAGCGGATCTGGGAATTGGGCACCCATTGCCATTGCCCCTTGGTGGGGGTGAGTTTGCCTATGGAGATGCTGCGCCGTTTAGTGAACAAGTCCCTGGGCGCAAACGCGGTGGCCAACGACTACGAGGTACATGCAGGGGCTGTGTCGGAGGCGGCGCGCCGCTGCAAGCTCTCGGAGCTGATGCAAAGTGAGCTGGAGGCGCGCTATGTGCGCGAAATTCATGCCTTTAAAGCGGCCAAAAGTAGTCTGGCTGTCGCCGAGATGTGGGTGAGCTATCTGAAGGCGGGTGACATAGCGGGCGCATTTTGGGCAGCCTTGACCCATCCGCGCTGTGATGCCGCTCTGCAAGACGCCATGTGCAAAGATTTGCACATGTTCCAGCATCAAGCCGGCGCTGGAGTGCGTTTGGAGATTGCCCGTTTCAACGCACTGGCAGAAGAAAACGCGGTGCTGGGGCGTGAGCTCGGGAAGGTGCAGGAGCGCATCAGCCGGGTGATGGCACAGAAGACAGCGGATATTGATCGGCTCCAGGCGGAGTTGCTGCAGGTGCGCGCTGAGTCCATTGCGAAGGACAGTCGCTTGGCATTTCTTGCGCAAGATCTGGAGAGCTTACAAGCGTCGATTCCGCAGTTGGAGGACAAGCAAAAGCTGCACAAGCGGGTTGAGCAAATGGCTCAGCGTCAGCTGGAATTGGAAGCTCAAAACTCCGATTTGAGGCGCCGTTTGCTAGCTTCAGAGCGCACTGCAGTCGAGCGCGCGTCCGTGGGGCGATTGAGTCTTGATGTATCCACCAACGATGAGCCGTCCGTGGTGGTGGAGTTGCACCAAAAAGTGGTCTTGTGCGTCGGTGGGCGCAGCGGCAACATTTCGAATTACCGCGATGTAGTGGAGCGGGTGGGGGGCAGGTTTGCGCACCATGATGGTGGTGTGGAAGACAACGCCTCGGTATTGGATGCCAACCTGGCTGCTGCCGATCTGGTGATCTGCCAGACGGGGTGCATCAGTCACAACGCCTACTGGCGGGTTAAAGACTTTTGTAAACGCACGGGCAAGCGTTGTGTGTTTGTCGAAAATCCCAGTGCCTCGTCGTTGGAGCGAGGTCTAGTTCAGATTGCCCTCAACAAGCCTGCGGCGGGTTCGCTCATCACTGAGACAAATAAATAGTCAGCACCGATATGTAATGCGAACGATTCGCATTACGATAACTCATTCGAATAGCAAGCCACGCCACTAGGTCCGGATAGACGAACGGAAAGCCCTGCGCAAAGCCAGCCAATGTGAAACAACCGTTTTTTCAATAGGTGGTGTATGGCGCGTATCCGTAGGTCCGGTCAGTTTTCGCTGACCCGGCTGTCTCTGTGTTTGGGTTTGGCGTTTGGTAGTGGCGGCCTGTGGGCCCAAGAAGTGCCGGTCGCCGTGCGTCCGGTGGCGACGTTGAAAGAGGTGGTGGTGAGCGCCAGCCGTGTTGAGCAGGAGCTGGAGGATGTGCCGGCCACTCTCACTGTGATTACGGCCGAAGACATTGCGTTGGACAACCCCACCGATTTGGAAGAGCTGCTGGGCAACGAAGTGGGCGTCTCGGTGCGCTCCCAGCCGAACCGTTCTTCGGGAGTGTTTTACGCCACTGGACGTAGCGGCAATGAGGGTGTCAATATCCGCGGCCTTGAGGGGGATCAAGTGCGCTTGCAGGTCGACGGCGTGAGTTTGCCCTCCACCTATGCCAGCGGTCCATATGCGGCGGGCAGGGGTGACACGATCGACCCTGAAGGCTACAAGCGGGTCGAGATTCTGCGCGGTGGCTCCAGCAGCCAGTTTGGTTCGGATGGGCTGGCCGGCGCGGTCAGTTTTGTTACCAAGGAGCCGGAAGACTTGCTCACTTTGGGAAAACCTCAGCAATTCACCCTGAAATCTGCCTACGCGTCGGTAGACAACTCGTTTCAGTTGGCGCCCAGTTTTGCGTTTGCGGGTGAAGGTGTTAAAGGCATGGTGTTGGCGAGCATGCGGCGTAGCCATGAAACCGACAACATGGGCACCAATGATTCCGCCAACAACAGCCGCACCACACCCAACCCGGCCAACAACCAGGCGGACTACGTGTTGGCCAAGTTGGTCTTGTCACCCAGTGCTACCCACCAAGTGAAGCTGAGCGCAGAAACCATTCGGCGCCAGAACAACACAGACATCAAGAGTTTTTTTGGTGATTCATTTGCTGCAGCAACGCTCACGGATGTGGATGTGCGCGAAGACATTTCGCGCGACCTGGTCAAGCTGGATTACCGCTTTGCGCCCAATGGAATGTGGTTCGATGTGATGAACGTAGGTGTATACGCACAGCAATCGAAAAATCAGCAGTACGGCTACGAGGCGCGTTCGACAGCCCCGCTAGTGCGCAATCGGGATACCGGCTATGGGGAAAACACGCTGGGTGCGAATCTTCAAATAGAAACCAACCTTGGTGATCGCATCAAGCACCGCTGGGTGTATGGGCTGGACACCTCCATTACGGACGTGACCTCGTTGAAAGAGGGATACAACAGCTCTGGCACTGCCTTTGTACGCAACAAAAGTTTCCCAGATACCGACTACCGCGTGTTGGGTGCATTCATCCAGGATGAAATCAACTTTGGCGCCGTGAGTGTGACGCCCGGCTTGCGTTACGACAGCTTCAAGCTCACCCCCAAGCCGGATGCCCTGTACCGGGTTAACAATTCGGCCGCTCCATCAGAGTTGAGCGATTCGGCGCTGTCTCCGCGACTAGGTGCTGTGTGGAAGCTGGCTCCCATGGCCCAGTTGTTTGCGAACTACGCCCATGGATTCCGGGCCCCCAAGGCCAGCCAGGTGAATGGCGGTGTTACCAATTTGACGGCCGCCGACCCGTATACGTCGACTGGCAATCCGAACCTGAAGTCAGAGACCAGCGATTCCGTAGAGTTGGGTCTGCAGGGTCATATGGCTGGCACCAAAAATTCTTACAGCGTGTCGGTGTTTCACGGCAAGTACAAAGACTTTATTGCCAGCAACGTCAAGGTGACCGATAACGCCGCGCCCATGGCGGATGTATACCAGTCCATCAACTTGAGCAAAGTCACGATCAGCGGCTTTGAGGCGCGTGCCAACTGGGCGCTGTCGAAAGACTGGAACTTGTCAGCGGCTTATGCCCACGCCGAGGGTGATTCAGAGAGCAACGGAGCCAGCACACCCTTGGCCACGATTGATCCTGACAAGCTGATTCTTGGCTTGAGTTATGCCCACGGCGCGCACTGGGGCTTGGCCACGCAAATCACTGCGGTGGAGCGCAAGCTGCGCAACCCCGATGCCACCAAAGTCACGCCAGGCGGCTACAGCTTGGTGGACGTGTCCGCTTGGTACAACGTCAGCAAGGCTACCCGCTTGACGGCCGGCATCAACAACCTGTTTGACAGAAAGTATGTGGAATGGGCGGATGTGCGTGACTTGGCTGCCACCAGCACCACTGTTGACGCCTACACCCAGCCCGGCCGCAATTTCAAAGTGAGTTTGACCCACAGTTTTTAACGGTTAGGGCACCGTTTGCCGGAAGCGCTTTCGGAGGCTTCCGGCTTTTTTACTCAAAGAATGCAATGACTGATATGACATGGTGCAAGGGCTGGCGCCGGCTCGTTTCCTGGGCGGCTTGGGTGCTGGGTGGCTGGCTGTTGCCGTCTATGGGCTTTGCCGCATCGCTGTTGTTTGTGACCACGGGCCCCATCACACCAGGCAAGTTCACTGTCTTGTCTGCAGCCGCTGCGCCTTACGGGGTCAAGGTCGAGGCCAAGTTCATTGAAAAGCTGGGTGTGGTTGATGCTCGCCTCTGGGCGGGGTATGACATGGTGTTGTTTGATGCGCCGCGCGACCACATCCGGGACGCCGTGGCCGCCAAGGTTAAAGACGCGTTGCCCGCGCTGGCACAGGCCAAAACGCCCGTGCTGTGGTTGCACACCAGCAAGCCCCAGTGGTCCCACCTGCAGGATGATCTTGCCAAGCGTTTGCATGCCTATTACGTGAATGGTGGGCGCACCAACAGTGCAGGTTTTTTTGCAACCGTAGCGGCCCATTTGGCCAAGAAACCATGGATGCAGATAGCTGCGCCCCAGGTATTTCCGGCGACGGCCATCTACCATCCCAAGGCACCTGCGCTGGTGTTTGCGGATACCGCGTCCTATCTGCGCTGGAAGGGTGCTCCCAAGGATAAACCGGTGATTGGCGTGGCCTTCCACCAGCAGGCGATTGCGGCCGAGCAGACCGGCATGATTGATCACTTCATCGCCCGCATCGAAGCTGCTGGGGCGGTACCGTTGGCCTTCTATAGCCCGGTGATGGACAACGACGCCAACACCAAGATTCTTGCACCAGAGGGCAAGCCCTTGGCCGATGTGCTGATCACCACGCAGATCATGTTGAACCCGGAGGGGCGGCGCACCGAGTTTGAGAAGTTGGGCATCCCGGTGATCCAGGCCATGGCCTACCGCAAGGGCGGTGTCGATGCCTGGTGGAACGACAGCGCAGGGATTGCGCTCATGGATGTCCCGTTTTACCTGGTCCAGCCCGAGTACGCGGGGGTGCACGACATCATGGTGGCGGCGGCTACCGATGGTGATGACCAGTTGCGCGCGATTCCGGAACAAGCTGATGCGGTGGTGGGCAAGGCCTTGGGGCTGGCCCGATTGGCCCGCGCCGCTAATGCGGACAAAAAAGTGGCCATCATGTTCTGGAACTACCCTGCAGGGGAGAAGAACTTGGGGGCTTCTTTCATGAACCTGCCCACCAGCTTGCACAGCACCTTGGCTGCCATGAAAGCCGAGGGGTACCGTACCGACGCGATGGACGCTGCCACCCTGACGCGCAACCTGCAGCGGCTGCTAACGCCGTTTTACCGGCCCGGCAGTGTTGCGCACGAGATGGATGCGCTGGTGCGCGATGGCCTGGCTGAGCTGATGCCATTGGCAACCTACAAGCAGTGGTTGGACACCCTGCCCGAAGAGCGGCGCGAGGTCTGGTCCTCCGCCGTCGCTCAGCCCGAAAAATCGGTGTTTCTGGTGCGCCGCAATGGAGAAGCCTTTTTTGCCATTCCGCGCCTCAAGCTGGGCAATGTGGTCATCATGCCGCAGCCGCCACGCGGAGAGCCGATAGGCGGTGGCTTGTATGCCAAAGGCAAAGAAATTTACCACTCCAGTACCGCCGCACCACCCCATTCCTACATGGCGGGCTACTTGTGGACTCGCGCACAGTTCAAGGCAGATGCCTTGATTCACTTTGGCACCCACGGCACACAGGAGTGGCTGCCCGGCAAGGAGCGCGGCCTGTGGGTGCATGACTACCCGCTGATGGCGCTGGGCAACGTTCCGGTGATTTATCCCTACATCGTGGACAACATTGGGGAGGCCGTGCAAACCAAACGTCGTGGCCGTGCATTGAACATCAGCCACCAGACGCCACCATTTGCGCCCGCCGGTCTGCACGCCGTGCTCACCAAGTTGCACGACGAATTGCATGCCTGGCTGGCCCAGGACCAGGGGGCGGTGAAAGAACAGCTGCGCCTGTCCATCACTGCCCTGGTGCGCAAGGAGCGCATAGACCGCGACATGGCCTGGACGCCGGAACGCATGGAGCGCGAGTTCCCAGCCTTTATCACTGCCTTGCACGACCACCTGCACGAGCTGGCCACCACCGCGCAGCCGCTGGGCCTGCACACCTTTGGGCAGGGCTCGGACAAGCAGGGGCGCCTCTACACCGTGCTCATGATGCTGGGCAGGCCGTTCTGGGAGGCGGCAGCCACCCTGGCCGATGGCAATGACCTGGAGGCTGACGAGGCGCTGATTGCCGATTACGCCAAGATGGCGCAGACGGCACCGTACAAGCTGCTGGCCAAGCATGCGGTGCAAGGCCAGCCCACCGATGGTTTGCCGCCCAAGCTCAAGGCCTTGCTCGAGCAGGGACGGCGCTGGTACAACGATTTGCAGGCCGAGGGCGAAACCCGTGGGCTGCTGGCTGCGTTGAGCGGCCGCTACATCCCCACGTCGTACGGCGGCGATCCGATCAAAAACCCCGACAGCCTGCCCACAGGGCGTAATTTGTATGGTTTTGACTCCACTCGTGTGCCCACCAAGGCCGCATGGGCGGCGGGTAAAGAAGCATTGGACAAACTGGTGGCTGCACACCAGCAGAAGACGGGTGTGACGCCTTCGAAGTTCACTTTCACGCTGTGGTCCGTCGAGACCATGCGCCACATGGGGATGTTGGAGGCCCAGGCTTTGTGGGCCATGGGCGTGGAGCCTGTGTGGGATGCCGGTGGCCGCGTGACCGATGTGAAGCTGGTGCCGCGCAAAGACTTGGGGCGCCCGCGTATTGACGTGGTGCTGTCGGCCACCGGCCTGTACCGCGATCACTTCCCCAATGTCATGAAGCAGCTGTCGCGTGCGGCACAACTCGCATCGCAAGCGACGGGGGAAGCAGACAACGCGGTGGCCAAGAATGCCAAGACCATCACCAGCCAACTGCAGGCTCAGGGCTGGCGAGCCGACGCGGCGCAGCGCGCAGGGGAGACGCGTATTTTCTCGGGCGCCTCGGGTAACTATGGCTCGGGGCTGGATGACGCAGCCTTGGCCACCGATACCTGGAAAACCAAGGAGGAGGGCGACCGCAAGATGGCTGAGCTGTATTTGCGCAAAATGCAGTTTGCCTACGGACCGGTGGAGGCCGATTGGGGCAAAAGTGGCAGTGATCTGGCCCGCGAGGCCGGAGGCAGCAGCGGAGGTGCCAGCATGAATCTTTACGCCGCCCACCTCAGGGGGACCCAAGGCGCGGTTCTGGCCCGCAGCTCCAACCTCTACGGCATGCTCACCACCGACGACCCCTTCCAGTACCTGGGTGGCATCGCTACGGCAGTGCGCTACCTGGACGGCAAAGCGCCTGAGTTGTTCATCTCCAACCTGCGCGGTACGGGCTCGGGCAAGGCCGAAGATGCCGCGGGCTTTCTGTCCAAAGAGCTGGCCTCGCGCAATTTCCACCCCGGCTATATCCAGGGCTTGATGAAGGAGGGCTACGCGGGCACCCTGCAGATGCTGGACGGCATCAACAACTTCACGGGCTGGACCACGGTGGCGCGCGAGATTGTGCGGGACGACCAGTGGCAGGAATTTGCCGATGTGTATGTGCGGGACAAACACCAGCTCGGCATGCGCCAGTACATGGAAAAGAACAACCCCCACGCCCTGGCCCAGATGATGGAGCGCATGCTGGAGATGGCCCGCCAGGGCTACTGGCAAGCTGATTCCGCCACCGTGGACGAGCTGAAGGCGCGCTACACCGATTTGGCCCAGCGCTTTGATGTGCGCACCAGCAACACCACCTTCCAGGAGTTTGTCGGTTTGTCGGGTTATGGGCTTGGTCAAGCGGTGGATGGTGCGGTGACGGCTGCAAGCCCGGCGCCTGCCCGTCCGTCCACCGCTGCACCGCCCTCTGAGGTTGTTGCTGAGGCACGACCAGTGGAGCCTTCCGTTCCCCCCTTGATTGAAGGCATGAAACTGGAGAAGGTGAGTGAACCTGTGGTCCAAGCCTTGAGCACCATGCTCTTGTTGGCCCTGGGTGTGTTGTTGATGACGCCGGCCATTGGGGCCTGGCGCCAATGGAGAAAAGCATGAGAAACCAACGATGGGCTATGACCCTGTGCCTTGGTCTTGGCGTGTGCCTGAGCGGCGCCGCCACGGCCCAAACGCCCGTCCAACCGGCGCATGCGCTGCAGGGGCGCATCTGGGATACACGCACCCAGCAGTTCATTTCCGAGCCCGTGCTGTACCAGCGCGCGGTGGCTGCGCGTTATGTGTTGCTGGGCGAAAAGCACGACAGCGAAGCCCACCACGTGCGGCAGTTGGATGTGCTGCGAGGCATGGCAGCCTTGGGCGCGCAGCCCGCGCTGGCCATGGAGCAGCTGGATGCTGAACACCAGGGCGCACTGAGCCGCGCGCAGTCGACCGGTCAGACGGATGCGGAAGCCTTGGCCGATGCAGGCCAGCTCAACCGCAAGGGCTGGCGTTGGCCCATGTACAAGGACTTGATAGCGTTCGTTGCCCAGCGCCAGTGGCCCCTGCGTGCGGCCAATCTCTCGCGTGCCGAGGCCCGCAAGATCGCATTGGGCGAAGTGAAGCCGGTATTGCCTGCGGCCACGCCCACCCAGTTGGAGGCATTGGAAAACGATGTGGTGCAAGGCCACTGCGGCCACCGGCCTGAGCCTGCGCGTTTGGCCGGCATTGTGGCGGCGCAGCGTGCACGTGATGCACTCATGGCCCAGGTGCTGGACGCTGTGGCGGGCCCGGTGGTGCTGATTGCCGGAGCGGGCCACGTACGCAGCGACCGCGCAGTGCCGCGTTACCTGGCCGCCCCTGATCAAGCCTTGACGATTGCTTTGGTCGAGACGGTGGCGGGTAAAACCGCGCCTGCCGACTATGACCGCGCGGGCTTTGATGTGCTTTGGTTCACCGAGCCCGGTGAAGTGCGTCCCGACCCCTGTGCTACGCCCTTGCCGGGCCTCGCGGCACCCGCTGCCACGGCGCCCGCAACCCTTTCAACCCCATCTCCAAATCCCAAGCTTTAAGGAAACCCCATGAGCCAAAGCTCGATGATTGAAATTTTTATGTACCAGGTGGGGCAGCTGTTTTTGCTGCCGGTGCTGGCCCTGGTGGCCCTGTTGTTTGTGTATGCGCTCTACGTGCTGGGCTCGTTCACGGTGCAGGCTTTGCAACGTCGCAATCCTGCCAAATTGGGGGGCTATCCCTTGATGCGTTACGTCGAAAGCCGCCCCGAAGCCACCGAAGACGAGTTGGACCTGTTTGCCCACAAGCTACTGGAGCCCGAGCGCCTGGCCAGCCGCATCGCGCCCATGCTGGGCTTGGTGGGCACCATGATTCCCATGGGGCCGGCACTCAAGTCCGTGTCAGATGGCAATTTGGCCCAGGTCTCTGGCAGCCTGACGGTGGCGTTCTCCGCGGTGATTCTGGCGTTGATCGCGGCCAGCATTACCTACTGGGTAGCCAATGTGCGCCGCCGCTGGTTGGCCGAAGAGTTGGTGTCTCTGCAGCAAAGGAAAATCCTATGAGCCTGAAGTTGCTGCACGAACCCGAGAACGACGATCCCATCCTCTCGGTCGTCAACATCATTGATATCTTTCTGGTCATCATCGCGGCGCTGCTAATTACCGTGGCGCAAAACCCGATGCTCAATGCTCTCAGCAAGCAGGACGTGACGGTGATCACCGATGCTGGCAAGCCCACCATGGAGATGATGGTCAAAAAAGGCGAGAGGATCGAACGCTACAAGTCCAGCGGCCAGATCGGGCAGGGCGAGGGCGCCAAGGCCGGGACGGCTTACCGCATGAAGGACGGCGGCATCGTCTACGTGCCGGAATAGCCGCTTAATAGTGAAATTGGCACCTAGCGCACGTAGATGTTGCGCGAGCAGCTATCAATATCATAGCGGTTTAGCGCGGGGATGGGCCAGATCAATACACCAGCCGCTCCGGATGGATTTCCTGCAGGATGGTAGTCGCGATCTCTTCGATGGATTTGGTGGTAGTCGATAGCCAGCGGATGCCGGTGCGCCGCATCATGGCTTCGGCCTCGCTGACTTCCATGCGGCAGTTCTCGAGCGAGGCGTATTTCGAGTTGGGTCGCCGTTCATTGCGGATCTCGCTCAGGCGTTCGGGCTGGATGGTCAAGCCGAAAATCTTGCCTTTGTGTGGCACCAGCGCAGGGGGCAGCTGGCGGCGCTCAAAGTCTTCTGGAATCAGTGGGTAGTTGGACGCCTTCAACCCGTACTGCATGGCCAGGTAGAGCGAGGTAGGCGTCTTGCCACTGCGGCTCACCCCCACCAGAATCACGTCGCTTTGCTCCAGATCGCGGTTGCTCTGACCGTCGTCGTGCGCCAATGAGAAATTGATCGCCTCAATGCGGTCTTGGTACTCCTTGCTCTTGCTGGCATCACTGAACCGGCCGATGCGATGGTTGGACTTCAAGCCCAGCTCTTGCTCCAGCGGGTGTACGAACATGCCGAACATGTCGAGCAACATGCCTTGGCAGCCTTCTTGGATGACTCTCAGCACATCCATGTTCACCAAAGTCGTAAACACAATCGGCTTGTTGCCGTCGACCACGCCTGTATGGTTGATCTGCCGGACCGCTTGGTGCGCTTTGTCCACCGTATCGACAAAGGGCAGGCGCACATGCCGTGCCTTGGTCTCAAATTGGGCCAGGATCGCATTGCCGAATGTTTCAGCGGTAATGCCGGTGCCGTCAGAAATAAAGAATACGGTGCGTTGGGGCATATAGAGGTCGTTGGTGGTGTCAGTCAGATGCAAGGGCATGGCGGGGTTTCGTAATCGGGTTACACGATGTGCCCACCTACAATGATTGCAATTTAGCGCATTTAGGTACCGGTTACGTTTCCCATAACAGCAACAACAGGAAAGTGACAGGTCGCGCGACCCGCCCAAGGCCTGGCCGGCGGGTCAAAGAAAGGTTTTAACTTCTGGAGCATCCTATGTCTGAACTTTTCAATGCGACCGACCTGGTCGTGCCTTTTGAGCGCTTGCGCATGACGGACGTCGAGTCCGTAGGCGGCAAAAACGCCAGTCTGGGGGAGATGATTTCCCAGCTTCCGCAAGGCGTCCGGGTCCCAACGGGCTTTGCCACGACTGCCCACGCATTCCGCCAATTCTTGGCCCACGACGGCCTGGCCGACAAGATCAGCGCCAGGCTGAAGACACTGGACACCGAAGACGTGCGCGCTTTGGCAGTCGTCGGAGCCGAAATCCGTTCCTTGGTTGAAGCTCAGCCTTTCCCTGCAGATTTAGAGCAAGCGATTCGCGAGGCCTTTGTGACGCTGTCTGCGGGCAATGACCAAGCCAGCTTTGCGGTGCGCTCGTCCGCCACTGCTGAAGACTTGCCCGACGCCTCTTTCGCCGGTCAGCAAGAGACCTTCTTGAACGTGGTCGGCATCGAAGATGTGCTCCATAAAATGAAAGAGGTGTTCGCTTCTCTGTACAACGACCGCGCGATCAGCTACCGCGTCCATAAGGGATTTGCCCACGATGTAGTGGCCTTGAGTGCCGGTGTGCAGCGCATGGTGCGCTCAGACTTGGGAGCGGCTGGTGTGATGTTCACCATCGACACGGAATCCGGCTTCGACCAAGTGGTGTTCATTACCTCTAGCTACGGCTTGGGTGAGACCGTGGTGCAGGGCGCTGTGAACCCTGACGAGTTCTATGTGCACAAGCCCATGCTCAAAGCGGGTAACCGTGCTGTCATTCGTCGCAATTTGGGCTCCAAACTATTGCAAATGGTGTTCACCAGTGCCGAAGAGAAGGCAGCTGGCGGTAAGTTGGTCAAGACGACCGATGTACCCACCGAACTGCGCAATCGCTACTCCTTAACAGATGCGGATGTGGAGCAGTTGGCCAAATACGCCTTGGTGATTGAAGAGCATTACGGCCGTCCGATGGATATCGAATGGGGCAAAGACGGTATTGACGGCCATTTGTACATCCTGCAGGCGCGCCCTGAAACCGTGAAAAGCCAGGCCGGCACCGCTGCGGAGTACCGCTACAAGCTTAAAGGTAAAGGCAATGTGGCGGCCGAAGGCCGTGCCATTGGTCAAAAGATTGGCACCGGACCGGTGCGCATCGTGCACAACATCAGCGAAATGGATCGCGTCCAGGCGGGCGACGTACTCGTTACCGACATGACGGACCCCAATTGGGAGCCGGTGATGAAGCGCGCCAGCGCGATTGTGACCAACCGGGGTGGTCGTACCTGCCACGCCGCCATCATTGCGCGTGAGTTGGGCATCCCCGCCGTGGTGGGTTGCGGCAACGCCACCGACCTTCTCAAAGAGGGGATGCTGGTCACCGTAAGCTGTGCAGAGGGTGATACCGGCTTTATCTACGATGGACTGCTGGAGACAGAAATCTCTGAAGTACGGCGCGGTGTGATGCCGGAAATTCCGGTGAAGATCATGATGAACGTGGGCAACCCTCAATTGGCTTTCGACTTTTGCCAGTTGCCTAACGAAGGCGTGGGCCTGGCGCGGTTGGAGTTCATCATCAACAACAACATCGGAGTGCACCCCAAAGCCATTCTGGACTACCCGAATGTAGATGCCGATCTGAAAAAGGCAGTGGAATCCGTGGCGCGTGGACATGCATCGCCCCGCGCGTTCTACGTGGACCGGGTGGCAGAAGGGGTAGCCACTATTGCAGCAGCGTTCTGGCCCAAGCCGGTGATCGTGCGTTTGAGCGACTTCAAGAGCAACGAGTACCGCAAGCTGATTGGTGGCAGCCGCTACGAGCCCGAAGAAGAGAACCCGATGCTCGGCTTCCGTGGCGCTGCGCGCTATGTCAGTACCGAGTTTGGCGAAGCCTTTGCCATGGAGTGTGAAGCCCTTAAAAGGGTTCGCAATGAAATGGGGCTCACCAATGTGCAAGTGATGGTGCCTTTTGTGCGTACTCTGGGCCAAGCCAAGCGGGTCACCGAACTGCTGGGGCGCCACGGGCTGCGTCGGGGCGAGGTCGATCTCAAGCTCATCATGATGTGCGAGATTCCGAGCAATGCCATTCTGGCGGACCAGTTCCTGGAGTACTTCGACGGTTTCTCCATCGGTTCCAACGATCTGACTCAGCTTTCCTTGGGGTTGGATCGCGATTCCGGCCTTGAATTGTTGGCGGCTGACTTCGATGAGCGCGACCCCGCTGTCAAGGCTCTCATCACGATGGCGATCGACGCCTGCAAACGCCAAGGTAAGTATGTGGGCATCTGCGGTCAAGGGCCCAGTGACCACCCTGACTTCGCCAAGTGGCTGGAGCAACAGGGGATTTCGTCTATCTCCTTAAACCCAGACTCGGTGATCGCCACCTGGCAGCAACTCGCGGTTTGATGCTCGACACGACGACCCAGCGCAATTGGCACCTGCACGCAGTGCTGCTTGCGCTGTGGTTTGTCTTTTCTTTCGGCATCGTTTTTTCCGCCCGGGACCTGAGCGGTACGTTTTTTTCGTGGCCGCTTGCTTACTGGCTGACTGCCCAAGGGGCATTGTTGGTATTCATTGCGATCGTGTTGGTCTTTGCCTTGGTGGCCAACCGGCGTTCGCCCGAAGTCTTTCAGTTCGACCCTGCTGAATATGGCTCTTACACCGCATCGTTGCGCAGGCGGTTCTTTGGTTTTGTGTTCGGTTTGTTGTTGTTTTTGGTGGCTTTGGGTGTGGCAGAGCAGTACGGCTTGCCCAAGGCGTGGGTTGCCGGCATTTTTCTGTCCGTCACCTTGGTGCTCTATGCGGTGATTGGCGTGTTTGCGCGCACCGCTGACGCCAACGAGTATTACGTGGCCGGGCGCCGCATTCCCGGCGTTTACAACGGCATGGCCACAGCGGCAGACTGGATGAGTGCTGCCTCGTTCATCAGCTTGGCGGGTGGTTTGTATACCCAGGGTTTTAGCGGTTCCGGGTCTCAGCCCGGCGGCTTGGCTTATGTGCTGGGGTGGACTGGGGGCTTTTGTCTGGTCGCCTTATTGGTAGCACCTTATTTGCGCAGCATGAATTTGTATACCGTTCCTGACTATTTTCGGGTGCGGTTTGGTGGACATTGGCCTCGCCGGATTGCTGCGTGGTCTGCCGTGCTGTGCTCTTTCACCTATGTGGTGGCGCAGCTGTATGGAGTGGGTTTGATTACCTCCCGCCTGACGGGTGTGCATTTCGAAATTGGGATCCTCTTGGCGTTGGGCGGTGTGCTGGTATGTTCCTTTTTGGGTGGCATGCGTGCGGTGACATGGACCCAGGTCACGCAGTATGTCGTGGTCATACTGGCTTTTCTGATTCCGGTGTCATGGCTCTCCTACCAGCAGACCGGCAATCCTTTGGCGCCACTGGCCTACGGGCAGCAACTGGGGAAAATTACCCAGATGGAGCAGGCCTTTGCGGTGTCTCCCCAAGAGCAAGATGTGATCGCCATCTATGCGCGGCGCGCAGAAGAGTTCAAGCGCAAGTTGGTGGATGTAGAGTCTTCGCTCGCGATGGAGCGCGAGGAATTGCGCCGACAGTTGCGGATCCTTGGCGACAGCAAGGCGCCGGATGCTCAGGTTCAGGCGGCGCGCAAGGCATTGGCTTCGCTGCCCAAAGATGTGAATGCAGCCCGTGAGCTGTGGACCAAAAACTGGCTCGAAAATACCGAAAAAGCCAAAGCACTGGGTGGCATGGCGCCGCAGACGCGGCCCTTTGCGGGGGATCCGGAGGGGTCTGCATCGGAACAGGCGGAGTTTTCGACGTCGCGCGCCAACTTTCTGGCTTTGATGTTTTGTCTGATGGTGGGTACCGCCGGTTTGCCTCATCTCTTGACCCGGTACTACACCACTCCGGGCGTTGCACAAGCCAGGCGCTCCGTGGCTTGGTCTCTCATTTTCATTACCCTGTTGTATTTGTCTGCACCTGCTTTGGCTGTTTTGGTGAAGTACGAAGTGATGGCAAATTTGGTCGGGCAGCCGTTTGATGCGCTTCCCGCCTGGATGCTGCAGTGGTCGCGTGATCCCAACTTGCTATCGTTCAGCGACGTGAATGCGGATGGCGTTTTGCAATTTGCCGAGTTGCGGGTCGGTGCGGATTTGGTGATGTTGGCGTCTCCAGATATTGGCGGTTTGCCATATGTGGTGTCTGTGTTGGTGGCAGCCGGTGGCTTAGCAGCGGCGCTCTCCACCGCTGACGGTTTGCTGCTCACCATCGGCAACGCGCTGGCCCACGATGTTTATTTTGAAGGCAATAGCAACAAGGCCGAAGCCATGCGTCGGGTGATGCTGTCCAAGTTCGCGCTCTTGGTGGTGGCGCTGATGGCTGCCTATGCCGCTGCGCAGCGACCCGCGGGCATCTTGTATCTCGTGTCCGCCTCGTTTTCATTGGCAGGCGCTGCATTCGTGCCAGCCATGGTGCTGGGTATTTTTTGGAAACGCATGACCAGGGCAGGCGCGGTCGCTGGCATGTTGGCAGGCTTGGGCACCACGGTGGGTTACTTGGTGCTGAACTTTCTGGTATTGCGGCAATGGTTTGGTTTTTCGGAAGAGCATTTGTGGTTTGGGATACAGCCCGTCTCTGCCGGTGTTTTTGGAGTGCCGGTAGGGCTGCTGATGTCTATTTTGGTCAGCTTGTTGACAGCGCCCGACTCTGCCGAAGATCGCAATTTGTCACCCCCCCTTGGGTTAGGCTATAATCATTAGCTTCGCCTTGCTGCACCCTGTCTAGACGCCGGGGGCAGCTTTCATAGCCGACACGAGAGTGCCGGAAAACCCAGATGCTGGGAAATCCTCAAGGAGTATCAATGCGTCATTACGAAATCATCCTCATGATCCATCCGGATCAGAGCGAACAAGTTCCTGCAATGCTGGAGCGTTACAAGGGCATGATCACTGCTGGCGGTGGCAAGGTGCACCGTGTTGAAGATTGGGGCCGTCGTCAGATGGTTTACCTGATCAACAAGCTGGCCAAGGCTCACTACCTGTGCGTCAACATCGAAGCTGACCAAGCTGTGATGTCTGAACTCGAACACGCGTTCAAGTTCAACGACGCCGTGTTGCGTCACCTGACAGTGTCCAAGAAGAAAGCCGAAACCGGTCCTTCTTCCATGATGAAGACTGTCGAGCGCGAAGACGCACGCAAGGCCCAGCAGGCCGAGTACCAAGCCTAATTGAGCGGGTTTACGAACCTTTTCCTTGAAGGAGTGCAGGCGAATTCATTGGTTTTAAGTGCTGGTATCGCAGAGTTCGAAACGATGCGCTACACACCGTCAGGCCTCCCGGCCCTGAATCTACGGCTCGAACACGAGTCTCAGGTTTCAGAAGCTGGATCTGTACGAACCGTGAAGCTTGTGATGAAAGCGGTGGCCTTCGGCACGCTGGCTGAACGGCTTGCAAAGCAAGCAGTCGGCAGTGTGTGGCAGTTCACTGGATTCATGGCAAATGCACGCCAAGGAAAGTCAGTCGTTTTCCACATTCAAGAATTTTTGCAAAATTAATTTTTAGGAGTCCATCATGCCCGGACCAAAACGTTTCAATAAAGACAAGCGCCCCAAGCGCAACACGCAATCGTTGTTGTTCAAGCGCAAGCGCTTCTGCCGCTTCACCGTCACTGGCGTCGAAGAGATCGACTACAAAGACATCGACACATTGCGTGATTTCATTGCTGAAAACGGCAAGATCATCCCCGCACGCCTGACAGGCACCCGCGCTATTTTCCAGCGCCAACTGAACACCGCTATCAAGCGCGCTCGCTTCCTGGCGATGCTGCCTTACAGCGACCAGCACAAGATCTAAGGAGTCCCGACCATGCAAATCATTCTGCTCGACAAGGTCGTGAACCTCGGCAACCTGGGCGAAATCGTCAAGGTGAAAGATGGCTACGCTCGTAACTTCTTGATCCCATCCGGCCGTGCACGCCGTGCTACCGAATCTGCCAAGGCAGAATTCGAAGCCAAGCGCGCTGAGTTGGAAAAGGCAGCAGCAGCTAAGCTGGCTGAGTGCCAAGCTTTGGGCGAAAAGCTCGGTGGTACTACCATCAAGCTGACTCAAAAGGCTGGTGTGGATGGCCGTTTGTTTGGTTCCGTCACCAACTATGACATCGCTGAAGAATTGGTGAAAACCGGTTACAAGGTGGCTAAGTCTCAAGTGCGTATGCCCAACGGTCCTATCAAGGTCGTGAGCGACAGCACTGTGAGCGTTGCTCTGCACACTGACGTGGTGGTAGATATCACCGTGTCCGTGTACGGCGAAACTGCTTAATCAGTATTGTCCGTGCAGCCTGCTCGCAGGCTGAACACCTACAAAAGCCGCCAGGGTCCGCCCTTGCGGCTTTTGTATTTGGGGACCGGGTTTATCCCTTGGTTTACACAGTTTTTCCACAGCTTGCCCCCAGCTTCTCACTCGACGCGGTGCCCGCTGCGCCGTAGGATGAAGAGCTCATAGGAAACCACATGTCTGCTGTACCGTTCGCTACCGAAGGATTTGAATCCGATCGCCAGATTGCCCAGCTCAGGGTGCCCCCGCATTCGATTGAGGGGGAGTCCAGCGTGATCGGTGGCCTACTTCTCGATAACGAAGCTTGGGACCGGGTGAGCGACATCCTGATGGATGCAGACTTTTACCGCCACGAGCACCGTCTTATCTACGCTTCTATTGGTGTGTTGATCAACGGCAATAAGGCGGCTGACGTCATTACCGTTTTTGAGCATCTGCAGAACCAGGGCAAGGCAGAGGAGGTGGGGGGGCTCACCTATCTGAACTCGCTGGCCCAGTACGTGCCAAGTGCGAGCAACATCCGCCGCTATGCGGAAATCGTGCGCGATCGTTCGATCTTGCGCAAACTTGTCAGCGCCAGTGATGAGATCGCGACCAACGCATTCAATCCTAAAGGGCGTCCGGTCTCTGAAATCGTTGACGAGTCTGAGCAAAAGATCTTCAACATCGGCGAAGCCGGCAAGCGCAACAAGCAGGGCTTCCAGTCCATGGACAATCTGGTCGTCAACCTGCTCGATCGTGTGCAGGAGATGGCGGACAACCCGAATGACGTAACCGGCGTGCCCACGGGCTTCATCGACTTTGACCGCATGACAGCTGGTTTGCAGGCCGGTGATCTGATCGTGTTGGCGGCGCGTCCCTCCATGGGTAAAACCGCCTTGGCCATCAACATTGCCGAGCACGTCGCCTTGAATGAAGGCTTGCCGGTTGCCATCTTCTCGATGGAAATGGGCGCCGCCCAATTGGCGGTGCGTATCGTCGGCTCTATCGGTCGCGTGGACCAAGGCCATTTACGTACCGGTAAGCTCACCGACGAAGAGTGGCCCCGTTTGTCGGAGGCGATCGAGAAGCTGCGGACTATTTCCTTGCACATCGATGAGAGCGCGGGCCTGAACTCCAGTGAGGTGCGTGCGAATGCCCGTCGTTTGGCGCGGCAGTGTGGGCAGCTCGGCCTGATCGTGGTGGACTATTTGCAGCTGATGAGCGGTAGCGGTGGCGATGGTGAAAACCGCGCGACCGAGCTGGGTGAAATTTCCCGGGGCTTGAAGATGCTGGCCCGTGAGCTGAAGTGCCCTGTGATTGCGCTCTCTCAGCTGAATCGCTCGGTGGAGCAGCGGCCTGACAAGCGCCCCATGATGAGTGACTTGCGTGAATCCGGCGCTATTGAGCAGGATGCGGACATCATCATGTTTATTTACCGCGACGAGTACTACACCAAGGATCAATGCAAAGAGCCCGGTGTGGCAGAAGTCATTATTGCCAAGCAGCGTAACGGCCCGACCGGCACCGTCAAACTCGCCTTCATGAACCGCTTCACCAAGTTCGAGAACTTGGCCCATAGCGGTGGTGACGATTACTGAGCTTTAGCGATGGACATAGAAAAAGGGCTGGAAGCCAAATCGGCTTCCAGCCCCTTTTACATCTGCGTGAATAGCTACTATTTTTATAGCACTTCGCTGGCGAAGTCAGCGAGGCGGGAGCGCTCACCGCGCGCAAGGGTGATATGTCCGCCGTGTGGCCAGCCCTTGAACTTGTCGACGGCAAACGTCAGGCCGGAAGAGCCTTCAGTCAGGTAAGGCGTGTCGATCTGCGCGAGGTTACCCATGCAGATGATTTTGGTTCCCGGCCCTGCGCGGGTGATCAGCGTTTTCATTTGCTTGGGTGTCAGGTTCTGGGCCTCGTCGATGATCACGTACTTGTTCAAGAAAGTGCGGCCCCGCATGAAGTTCATGCTCTTGATCTTGACCCGGCTGCGGATCAGCTCGTTGGTCGCCGCGCGGCCCCATTCGCCGGCATTGGTATCGGTCTTGCCCAGCACTTCGAGGTTGTCATCCAAGGCGCCCATCCAGGGACCCATCTTTTCTTCCTCAGTGCCAGGCAGGAAGCCGATATCTTCGCCCACGCTCACCGTGGCGCGGGTCACGATGATCTCGGTATACCGGCGATCGTCCAACACCTGCGTCAAGCCCGCTGCCAGTGCCATCAGTGTTTTACCGGTGCCGGCCGTGCCGGTCAGGGTCACAAAGTCCACTTCAGGATCGGTCAGCAAGTTCATCGCAAAATTTTGCTCACGATTGCGGGTGGTCACTCCCCACACCGCATTTTTCAGGTGGTTGAAGTCCTTGAGTGTCTTCAGCACCGCAGTGGTCCCGCGGATCTCTGTCACACGAGCGTAAAGGCTGGGTTCGCCGGGCGACTCGAAATACACAAACTGATTGATCAGCATGCTGGGCACAGACGGACCGTCCACCTTGTAGAAGGTGTGTGGGCCTTGCTGCCAGCTTTCCACGCTCTGGCCATGGGTGGCCCAGAAGTCAGAGGGCAGGGCGAGCGATCCGGAATACAGCAAGTCGCCGTCTTCCAGGGTTTTATCGTTCTGGTAGTCGTCGGTGGCCAAGCCCAGAGCGCGCGCCTTGACGCGCATGTTGATGTCTTTGGAGACCAACACCACTTCGCGGGGCGCGTAGTGCTGGCGCAGGGCCTCCACCACACCCAGAATCTGGTTGTCTGCTTTGCCTTGGGGCAAGCTGGTGGGCAGTGTGTAGTTCAGGGGCTGCGTTTGAAACATCAGCTTGCCGTTGGCATCTTTGTGCCCGGTGCTGTCGAGCAAGAAGCCGGCAGTAATGTCTGCGCCCGGTGCGCCTGCCAGCGTGTCCAGTGTGCGGCTGGTCTGGCGGGCATTGCGGGCGACCTCTGTCATCCCCTTTTTATGGCCGTCCAGCTCTTCAAGCACGATCATGGGCAGGTAGATGTCGTGCTCTTCGAACCGGAACAAGCACATGGGGTCGTGCAACAACACATTGGTGTCCAGCACAAACAGTTTTTTCGGGCCGCTGGTTTTGGCACGTTTGCTGCGTTTGGTGTCCGGCGCTGCGGTAGTCGCAGCAGCAGCCACAGGTGCTGCGACTGGTAGGGGCTTAGCGCTCGGTCTGGGCACGTTTGCGGCCGTAGGGGCCATAACCGGGCTATGGGTCAAGGCCGCAGATTGGGTGGAGCGCTTGGATTCCCGTTCAGTGCTGCGCTTGACTGCGACGGCGCTTACAGGTTCGGCGATAACTTCTGTCGGAGCCTTGCGGGCTGCGCGGGGTTTGGCACGCGCGGGAGCCTCAAAGTCTTTGGCGGTCAATCGATCAGCACGCTTGGACGGGGCAGTGGGCAGTGGCATGGAGTGGATTCGCAGAAGTTGGGAGTGAAAAAAACGATGCCGAAAAAGCGAAAAAGCCGCCTTGAGCCAAGGCGGCTTTTTGTGTGATCGCGGTTGCAAGCTTCAACGGCATGCGAACCATTATGCATGAGCCCCGTGACGCCAATCGGCAACGGCTGCATCAAAACAACAAGGGGATCAGGCGGCTTTTTTGAGAACCTTGACGGCTTTCAACACGTCGTCGACATGCCCCGGAACTTTCAGGCCACGCCACTCTTCTTTTACTAGGCCATCCGCGCCGATCAGGAATGTGCTGCGCTCAATGCCTTTGACCTTTTTGCCGTACATGATCTTGTTTTTGACCACGCCGAACATGTGGCACATTTTTTCTTCAGTATCAGCAATCAGCTCAAAAGGCAGCTCGAGCTTGGCCTTGAATTCGTCGTGGGACTTCATATTGTCGCGAGAAACACCGAACACTTCAGCGCCCGCTTTCACGAAATCTTTGTACTTGTCCCTGAATTGCATAGCTTCGGTCGTGCAACCAGGTGTATTGTCTTTCGGGTAAAAGTACAGGACCATGGTTTTCCCGACATGGGTGGTGTTGGTCACCTTGATGCCGCCGGTAGCGTTGGCTTCGAATTCGGGAAGGGGTTTGTTGACAACAATCGCCATATGGAATTTCAATCTCGGTGTGTTGACCGGCTAGCCGGACATGTCAGTCATAGGGGAGAGCGTCGAACGTGACAGCAATTCTTCGCTCTGGACCGCAACCCGCTATTTTACTCTGAAATGCCCCCACCAAGCATCGGGCGGTGAGTTGCTTTCTCAGACCATGAGGGCCGCCACGACCTTGCGGCCTTCGCCCGACAGAAAGTTGTAGGTGCGGCAGGCAGCCTGGGTGTCCATGGTTTCTATGCCGATGCGGGCGCTGTAGAGGGGCGATACCCATTTCGGGTGCGGAAACCGGATCTTGCTGCCGCTCCCGAAGAGAACCAATTCCGGCGCGAGCGCAGCCAATTCTTGAAAAAGCTCTTCCGTCAGGTCTTCAAACCGGGTGCAGGCCCATGGTCGGCAGATGCCTTGGCTGCTCACGATGATGCTGCTGTGGTGCTTTTCGCCGTTGACCTCCACCCAATCAAGGCCGTAGCCGGTAATGGAAGGGCCTTGTGTTGCGTCGGGGATGAATTTCATGGGGAGGGTGATACCGGAAGATGCAAGCGGAGTGCCTGCCGAACTGTGGTCAAATTATAGGTTTCGCCCCGTGCTGACACCTCCCGGAGGGACTTTGAAAACCATTCAGAAATCTGCCAAGCTGGCCAACGTGCTCTACGACATCCGCGGTCCCATCATGGACGCGGCGCGTCAAATGGAGGACGAGGGCCAGAAGATCATCAAGCTCAATCTGGGCAACTTGGCGGTGTTCGGTTTTGATGCCCCTGAGGAAATCCAGCAGGACATGATCCGCAACCTGCCCAACTCGGCAGGTTACTCCGACAGCAAAGGCATTTTTGCGGCCCGCAAAGCGGTAATGCACGAGACCCAGAAGCAGGGTATTGCCGGCGTTACTCTCGACGATATTTATCTGGGCAACGGTGCCAGTGAGTTGATCACCATGGCCACCAACGCCCTGCTGGACAACGGCGACGAGTTGCTGTTGCCCATGCCTGATTACCCCTTGTGGACCGCAGCCACCAGCCTGTCTGGCGGTACCCCGGTGCATTACCTGTGCGATGAGAACAATGGCTGGATGCCTGATTTGGACGACATCCGCGCCAAGATCACACCGCGCACCAAGGGCATTGTGGTCATCAACCCCAACAACCCGACCGGCGTGTTGTATTCCACCGAGCTGCTACAAGGCATCATCGAAATCGCCCGCCAGCACGGCTTGGTGATTCTGGCGGACGAGGTGTACGACAAAGTGCTGTACGACGGCATCCAGCACACGGCCCTGGCCAGCTTGTCGACTGATGTGTTGACTCTCACCTTCAACTCCCTGTCCAAAAGCTATCGCTCCTGCGGTTACCGCGCGGGCTGGCTGGTGGTGTCGGGCAACAAGAAGTCCGCGGTTGATTACATCGAGGGCCTCAACATGCTCTCGAACATGAAGCTGTGCTCCAACGTGCCCGGCCAGTGGGCTATCCAGACCGCCTTGGGCGGTTACCAGAGCATCAACGATCTGGTGTGCGAAGGCGGGCGTTTGCGCCGCCAGCGCGACCTGGCCTTTGAGCTGATTACCGCAATCCCCGGCGTGACCTGTGTGAAGCCGCAGGCTGCGCTGTACATGTTCCCCAAGCTGGACCCCAAGGTGTACCCCATCTCGGATGACCGGCAATTTTTCCTGGAGCTGCTCCGCGAGACCCGCGTCATGCTGGTGCAGGGAACCGGCTTTAACTGGCACGCGCCCGACCACTTCCGCATCGTGTTCCTCCCCCATGAGGACGATCTGCGTGAAGCCATCGGCCGCATTGCCAAGTTCCTTGAGAGCTATCGCAAGCGCAACGGGAACTGACTCACTCCGATTTTGATAGCTGCCCGCGCACTGTTTGCAAGGGCTAGACGCACTTTTTAACAAAAAACGATATGAAACCGATACAAGTGGGCCTGCTCGGCATTGGCACCGTGGGAAGCGGCACATTCAATGTGCTCAAACGCAACCAGCAAGAAATCCAGGGCCGTGCCGGCCGCGGTATCGAAATCACCATGGTCGCTGACCTCGACGTGGCCCGTGCCCAAAGCCTCGTCGGCCCCGACGTGAAGGTGGTGAACGATGCGCGTGCCGTGATTGCCAACCCCGACATCGATATCGTGATCGAACTGATTGGGGGCTACGGCATTGCCAAGGCGCTGGTGCTGGAAGCCATTGCCGCCGGCAAGCATGTGGTCACAGCCAACAAGGCCCTGCTTGCTGTGCACGGCACCGAAATTTTTGCTGCCGCTTCCGCCAAGGGCGTGATGGTGGCGTTTGAAGCGGCAGTGGCGGGGGGCATTCCCATCATCAAAGTGCTGCGCGAAGGCCTGACCGCCAACCGCATCCAGTGGCTTGCCGGCATCATCAACGGCACCACCAACTTCATCCTGTCCGAAATGCGCGACAAGGGCTTGGACTTTGATGTCGTGCTCAAGGAAGCCCAGCGTCTAGGCTACGCCGAAGCCGACCCGACCTTCGACATCGAAGGCGTGGACGCCGCCCACAAAGTCACCCTGATGAGCGCGATTGCCTTCGGCATTCCGGTGCAGTTCGACAAGGCCTATGTCGAAGGCATCACCAAGCTGGGCGCGGCCGACATCCGTTATGCCGAGCAACTGGGCTACCGCATCAAGCTCTTGGGTATTACCAAGCGCACCGCGGCGGGCATTGAGCTGCGCGTGCACCCCACACTGGTGCCGGCCAAGCGCTTGATCGCCAATGTGGAAGGCGCCATGAACGCCGTCATGGCCCATGGCGACGCTGTGGGCACCACGCTGTATTACGGCAAGGGCGCAGGCTCCGAGCCCACTGCCAGCGCCGTGATTGCCGACCTGGTGGACATCACCCGCCTGCACACTGCGGATGCCGCCCAGCGCGTGCCGCACTTGGCTTTCCAGCCCGACGCCATCAGCAACACCCCTGTAGTGGCCATAAGCGAAGTGGTGACCAGCTACTACCTGCGCCTGCGCGTGGCCGACGAGGCCGGTGTGCTGGCCAAGGTCACCGGTTTGCTGGCCGAGACCGGCATCAGCATTGATGCAGTGCTGCAACGTGAAGCGGACGAAATCAGCGGTGAAGCTGCGACCCAGACCGACGTCATCATCCTGACCCACGACTGCGCAGAAGCCAAGATGAACGCGGCCCTCGCCCAGATGCAGGCGCTTCCCACCGTGTTGCAGCCCATCACCCGCATCCGCAAGGAAGAGCTGGCGTAATCAGGACACTGCCGAATGCACTACATCTCTACCCGCGGCAACCTTGACCGCAAACGCTTCTGCGAAATCCTGCTCGAAGGCCTAGCGCCGGACGGCGGGCTTTACATGCCGGTGGCCTATCCGCAAGTGGACGACGCTACGCTGACCCGCTGGCGCAAGGTCTACCACGAGCAGGGCTACGCCACGCTGGCGTTTGAAATCCTGTCGCTGTACATCGACGACATTCCAGCCGACGACCTGCGTGCCTTGTGCGCCAAGACCTACACCGCCGAAGTATTCGGCACCGGCGAGATCGTGCCCCTGCGCCACCTGCAAGACGGTGTCTGGATCGAAGCCCTGTCCAATGGCCCGACTCTGGCGTTCAAGGACATGGCGATGCAGCTGCTGGGCAACCTGTTCGAATACGAACTGGCCCGCCGCGGAGAAGAACTCAACATTCTGGGCGCCACCAGCGGCGACACCGGCAGCGCCGCAGAGCACGCCATGCGTGGCAAGAAGGGTGTGCGCGTCTTCATGACCAGCCCGCACGGACGCATGAGCCCCTTTCAGCAGGCACAAATGTTCAGCCTGCAGGACGCCAACATCTACAACATCGCCATCAAGGGCGTGTTTGATGACTGCCAGGATATCGTGAAGGCGGTGTCCAACGACCTCGAGTTCAAGCGCAAGTACAAGATCGGTACCGTCAACTCCATCAACTGGGCGCGATTGCTGGCGCAGGTGGTGTACTACTTTGCCGGCTACATCCAAGCGACCGAGTCCAACGCCCAAAAGGTGTCGTTCAGCGTGCCCAGCGGCAACTTCGGCAATGTGTGTGCCGGCCATGTGGCTCGCCAAATGGGCCTGCCGGTTGACAAGCTGGTGGTCGCCACCAACGAAAACGATGTGCTCGACGAGTTCTTCCGCACCGGCGTGTACCGCGTGCGCGGCACCGCAGACACGCATGAGACCTCCAGCCCGTCCATGGACATTTCCAAGGCCAGCAACTTCGAACGCTTTGTGTTCGACCTGCTGGGCCGCGACGGTGCGCGGGTCAAGGCGCTGTTCGGTGAAGGCCTGTCCAAAACCGGCCAGTTCGACCTGAGTGCCGACCCGGTGTTCGGGCAGGCAGCCGCCAAGTATGGCTTTGTGAGCGGCAAGAGCACCCACGCCAACCGTCTCGACACCATTCGTGCCACTTATGAGCAGCACGGCATGATGATTGACACCCACACCGCCGATGGCCTGAAGGTAGCGCTGGAGCACCTGACTGCCGGCGTGCCCATGGTGGTGTTGGAAACCGCACTGCCCATCAAGTTCGCAGCTACCGTGGTCGAGGCCTTGGGCCGTGACCCCGTCCGCCCGGCGCAGTTTGAAGGCATCGAAGCCCTGCCCAAGCGCGTGCTGGTGATGGACGCTGACGTGCCCGCGATCAAAGCGCTCATTGAGCGTGAGTGTGTTTAACTTGTGTGTGAAAACGCTGCCTAGCGCCCGTCAATAGTGCGCGAGCAGCTCCTGAATCGATAGCAAATGACTTCTGCACCCGGCGCCCCCCGCAAGCCTTTATTGCCTTTGGACGATGCGCTGGCGCAGTTGCTGGCGGCTGTTGCCCCGCTGACAGCGACCGAGCAGGTCTCCACTTTCGATGCAGACGGCCGCGTGCTGGCCGCTGACGTGGTGTCTGGCCTGCAAGTGCCGGCCTTTGACAACAGTGCCATGGACGGCTACGCGGTGCGGGCTGAGGACCTGATGTTCGGCTCCAACGAGCTCCGGGTCACGCAGCGGATTTCCGCAGGTGCGGTCGGTGAGCCATTGCAAGCCGGCACAGCGGCTCGCATTTTCACCGGCGCGCCGGTCCCCCCTGGGGCCGATGCGGTGGTGATGCAAGAAGACTGCACCCGCATTCAAGACGAGCACCTTGGCCAGCCAGAGACCATCCGCGTCAACACCACGCCCTTGCCGGGCCAGCACATCCGCCATGCGGGTGAAGATGTGCAGAGCGGTGACTGCGTGTTGCCTGCTGGCACCCGCCTGGGCCCGGCAGAATTGGGCCTGGCTGCCAGCATCGGCATGGCGCAGCTGGATGTGGTGCGCAAGCCGCGGGTGGCCTTGTTTTCTACCGGTGACGAGCTGGTGATGCCCGGCACAGTGGCTCCACACGACATGCCGGCGGGCGCCATTTACAACTCCAACCGCTTTTTCTTGTTGAGCCTGCTGCGCCGCATGGGATGTGAGGTCGCAGATCTGGGTATCGTGCCTGACAACCGGGAGGCCACCATCGCGGCGCTCCAAAGAGCGGCGGCTGACAACGACGTCATCCTCACCAGCGGTGGCGTGTCGGTGGGCGAGGAAGACCATATCAAGCCCGCGGTGCAAAGCCTGGGAACGCTGGACTTGTGGCAAATTGCTATCAAGCCCGGCAAGCCCTTTGCCCACGGGCGCGTCGGGGCTGCTCATTTCATCGGTCTGCCCGGCAATCCGGTGTCCAGCTTTGTAACCTGTCTGGTGCTGGTGCGGCCGTTCCTTTTGCGCCTGCAAGGTGTGCAGGAATCCGCTATGAAAACCATAGCGGTCCGCGCAGATTTTGACTGGCCCAAGGCCGATAAACGCCGCGAATTTTTGCGGGTCCGCCATAACGCCAATGGCGGTCTCGATCTGTTCAGTAACCAGAGCTCCGGAGTGCTGACGTCCGCAGTTTGGGGGGATGGCTTGGTCGATGTCGCCCCGGGCGAGCCAATTCTGTACGGCCAGGCCGTGCGCTTCATTCCTTTTAACGGTTTGCTGGCATGAGGGTCACTGTGCGGTACTTCGCCTCCATGCGCGAGGCCATGGGCACTTCCAGCGAAGTGCTTGACACGGCAGCCACCACCTTGGCGCAGTTGCGCGCGGAGCTGATGGCCCGCGGCGGACCTGGCGCCGAGGCCTTGGGCGCCGACCGCTCTGTGCGGATGGCGCTGAACCAGGTGATGAGTGCGCCTGGCGATTCGTTGCACGAGGGCTGTGAAGTCGCGTTTTTTCCGCCGGTGACTGGTGGTTGACTGAGACCCATGGTGGCTCCAAATACGCTCCCCGGCGCTGGTGCGCGGGTACGAATCCAAGAGGCAGCGTTCGACGTCGCTGCCGAACTCGCTGCGCTGCAGGCGGGCGACCCCCGCGTCGGTGCGGTGTGCAGTTTTGTCGGCACGGTGCGCGACCGCAATGTGCCGGGTGCTGCCGGCTCGGTGCAGACCCTGGAGCTGGAGCACTACCCGGGCATGACCGAAAAGTCCATCGAAGCCATGGTGGACGCCGCGTTTGCCCGCTTCGATATCCTCGGCGCGCGAGTGGTACACCGGGTGGGTTTGCTGCAACCGACCGAGGGGGTGGTGCTGGTCGCCGTCAGCTCGGCCCACCGTGGCCAGAGTTTTCAGGCTTGTGAATTCATCATGGATTACCTCAAGACCCAGGCGCCATTCTGGAAAAAAGAGACCACACCCGATGGCGCCCATTGGGTGGATGCGCGGGTGAGTGATGACGAGGCTTTGGCCCGCTGGGGCATTGCCACCCGCAACGCGTGACCGGGCAAGGGCTCAGTTCAGGTACTTGGGGCGCTCAGCGAGGGCAAATGCATCCCAGTCGCTGGTGTCCGCTTCCATCGCCCCTTGGCCGGGCAAGGCGAGTGGCGTGTCTTGTGGATGCGCGCCGCTGATTCCCCATCCGCTGGCCTGCAAACCGAGGCGCAACACATGGAGCAGGGCTAGCGCCGTTTCGCTCACCATATGAATTTCGACGGTACGAGTCTCGGTTTGTCCCTGGCACGCTTCGTCAAAGCGCAAGCTCATCTCGTGTTTGTTCAGCAGCTGGTAGTGGGCTGCCGTCACGAGTAGCGGCCCGCCTGCGTCGGGCGATGCTTCTTGATACGGGGTCTGAAAGTCGGACTGGCCCAAAGTCTCCGCCTGCTGGTGGGCTCGCACGGCACCTTCGGCCGCACCGTCGTGGCCCACGGTCTGCGGATCACTCAGGCTGAGCTCGTGCACGGCCTTGTCGAGATGGGGAAACAGGTCCAGCATCAAACGCCGGGTCAGCCACAGGCCTTGCTCATCGCCGGCGGTCGAGTTCATCCGCACCAGCAGGCGGTCTTGCTCGGCGACATAGCTGACTTGAAACTGGTGGACTTGCATGCGGACTCAACGACAAAATGGCCAGCACGCATTATCGGGCTCCGGGGTCTTTCAGCCCAGAGTTTGCGCTGGGTCAAACATCGCCACTGCCCATGACTTGAAAACCCTCGGCAGGGCCCAAGCTGATGCATCAACGGATGAACCGTGAGGAGTAAGCCCATGCGAATCGACAAACTGACCACCAAATTTCAAGAAGCCCTGGCAGAGGCGCAAACGCTTGCGCTGACCCATGACAACGCCTTTATTGAGCCGGTGCATGTGCTGGCTGCCATGATCCGCACCGATGACGCGCCCAAAGCCCTGATGAATCGGGCCGGAGTCAATGTGGCTGGCTTGCTGGCCTCAGCTGAGGCCGGCATCAAGCGCCTGCCGCAGGTGCAAGGCCATGAGCAGGTGCAAGTGGGGCGCGATATGGTGTCGCTGCTACAAGCGGCTGAGAAAGAGGCCATCAAGCGGGGCGACCAGTTCATTGCCGGCGAGCTGTTTTTGCTGGCCGTGGCGGACCACAAGGGCGACGCCGGGCAAATGGCCCGCACCAACGGCCTGACCCGCAAGAGCCTGGAAGCCGCCATCGACGCCGTGCGTGGCGGCCAGAAGGTGGACAGTTCGGACGCGGAAGACCAGCGCGAATCCCTCAAGAAATACTGCATTGACCTGACCGAGCGCGCCCGCATGGGCAAGCTGGACCCGGTGATAGGCCGGGACGACGAAATCCGCCGCGCCATCCAGGTGCTGCAACGCCGGACTAAAAACAACCCGGTGCTGATTGGCGAGCCCGGCGTGGGCAAGACGGCCATCGTCGAAGGCCTGGCTCAGCGCATCGTGGAGGGCGAGGTGCCCGACAGCCTCAAGGGCAAACGCGTGCTCTCGCTGGACATGGCCGCGTTGTTGGCCGGTGCCAAGTTCCGTGGCGAGTTTGAAGAGCGCCTGAAGAACGTGCTCAAAGACCTGGCCAAGGACGAAGGCCAGACCATTGTCTTCATCGACGAGCTGCACACCATGGTGGGCGCGGGCAAGGGCGAGGGGGCCATGGACGCCGGCAACATGCTCAAGCCGGCACTGGCCCGTGGCGAGCTGCACTGCGTGGGCGCCACCACCCTGGACGAGTACCGCAAATACATTGAGAAGGACGCTGCGCTGGAGCGCCGCTTCCAGAAGATTCTGGTCGGCGAGCCCACGGTGGAAGCCACAATCGCCATCCTGCGCGGCCTGAAAGAGCGCTACGAAGTCCACCACGGCGTGGACATCACCGACCCGGCCATTGTGGCTGCGGCTGAGCTGAGCCACCGCTACATCACCGACCGCTTTTTGCCGGATAAGGCCATCGATCTGATTGACGAGGCTGCCTCCAAAATCAAAATCGAGCTGGATTCCAAGCCCGAAGTCATGGACAAGCTGGACCGCCGCTTGATCCAGCTGCAGATCGAGCGCGAAGCCGTCAAAAAAGAAAAAGACGAAGCCTCGCTCAAGCGCTTTGAGCTGATCAACGAAGAGATCAACAGCCTGCAAAAAGAGATCGCCGATCTGGACGAAATCTGGAAGGCCGAAAAGGCCACCGCCCAAGGCAGTGCCCAGGTGCGCGAAGAGATCGACAAGCTGCGCACCGAGATCGAAGCCCTGACCCGCAAGGGCGACCTCGCCAAGGTGGCGGAGCTGCAATACGGCAAGCTGCCGGAGCTGGAAAAGCGCCTCAAAACCGCTCAAGACCAAGAAGCCGGCAAGGCCGCCAGCGGCAAAGCCAACCAGCTGCTGCGCACCCAGGTGGGCGCCGAAGAAATTGCCGAGGTGGTGAGTCGTGCCACCGGTATTCCGGTTTCCAAGATGATGCAAGGCGAGCGCGACAAGCTGCTGCAAATGGAAGCCAAGCTGCACGACCGCGTGGTGGGGCAGGAAGAAGCGATTGCGGCCGTGGCCAACGCCATCCGCCGCTCGCGCTCGGGCCTGTCGGACCCGAACCGGCCTACCGGCTCCTTCTTGTTCCTTGGGCCTACGGGCGTGGGCAAGACCGAGCTGTGTAAGGCGCTGGCGGGCTTTTTGTTTGACAGCGAAGAGCACCTGGTGCGCATCGACATGAGCGAGTTCATGGAGAAGCACTCGGTCGCCCGTCTGATTGGTGCGCCCCCCGGCTATGTGGGTTACGAGGAGGGCGGCTATCTCACCGAAGCCGTGCGCCGCAAACCCTATGCCGTGCTGCTGCTCGACGAGGTGGAAAAAGCCCACCCCGATGTGTTCAACGTGCTGCTGCAAGTGCTGGACGATGGTCGCCTGACCGATGGCCAGGGCCGCACCGTGGACTTCAAGAATACGGTCATCGTGATGACCAGCAACATCGGCAGCCAGCTCATCCAGAGCATGGTGGGGCAGGACTACGAAGATGTGAAAGAAGCAGTCACCGGCGAGCTGAAAAACCACTTCCGCCCCGAGTTACTGAACCGGATCGACGAGACCGTGGTCTTCCACTCGCTGGATGCGGCCAACATCGCCTCGATTGCCAAGATCCAGTTGGCCACGCTGATGGGCCGCTTGGCCAAGATGGACTTGACGCTGGCGGTGAGCGACGCTGCGGTGGCCGAGCTGGCCAAGGTGGGCTTCGACCCTGTGTTCGGTGCACGACCCTTGAAGCGCGCCATCCAGCAGCGCATTGAGAACCCGCTCTCTAAGCTGCTGCTCGAAGGCAAGTTCCTGCCCAAATCGACGATACAGGTCGGGGTGGACCCCATCCTGGCGCCGGGGCAGTTCAGCTTCAGCTAAGCCGTCTGGGGCGCCATGGCGTCCCAGGCTGCGGCGGCTTCCGCGGCGTACATCAGGGCGGGGCCACCGCCCATGTACACGCACACGGCCAACATCTCATCCAGCTCAGCGCGGGTGCACCCCAGCTTGTGCAAGGCCTTCACATGAAAACCGATGCAGCCCGAGCAGTGCTGGGTGATGCCAATGGCCAGCGCCATCAACTCCTTGTGCTTGGCACTCAAGGCGCCCTCCGCCATCGATGCCTTGGCCAATAGCCCGAAGCCTTGCATGGCCTCGGGTTGTGCCTTGCGCAGGGGCCCCAAGTTTTCGTTGATCTGTTTGATGAGGGTGCTGTGGTCGAAAGAGCTCATGGGGTTTACCGTGGGATAAGGAAAAACCCACTGTAGGCACCGCGGCACCTTGGCGCCTTGATGCGCCGCAATTTAAGATCAAATAGGGCTCTAGCGCTCGTGAAATATGCGCGAGTAGCTATCAATTCAGGAGCGTTTTGCCCGCGGTGTCAGTGGTGTCCCACTGCAGCCGGCGCGCCAGGCGATCAAACGCGAGGTCTGCCGAGATCGCCAGCAGGCCTACCAGAACTGCGCCTTGCAGCACATAAGCGGTGTTAAACCCCGAGAGCCCAACGATGATCGGCGAGCCCAGCGTTTTGGCCCCTACGGTTGAGGCAATGGCCGCAGTGCCGATGTTGATGATGACGGACGTGCGCACGCCGGAAAGCCATGAAGGCAGGGCGAGCGGAATCTGCACTTGGGTGAGGATGTGCCGAGGTGACAGCCCCATGGCGCGGGCGGATTCCAGCACCGGGCGCGGCACCGACTCCAACCCAGCCAGCGTGGCTTGCAACACGGGCAAAAGCCCGAAGAGTGACAAAGCAATCACGGCCGGCAGCTCCCCAAAACCCACCGCCGGCACCGCCACCGCCAATATCGCTACCGGCGGGAAAGTTTGGCCCATGGCGGCCAGTGCCTCCAGCAAAGGCCTGAAGGCGCGGCCCGCAGGCCGTGTGGCTGCCACGCCGGCGGCTGTGCCCAGCAAAACAGCGATTGCGCTGGATAACAGCACCAGCCCGAGGTGCTGCCAGAGCAATTGAGCCAAGGGCTCTTGCAAATACACCGGGCGAGGTAGGGCCGGAAAAAGCGCGGCAAACACAGGTGTGCTGTGCGGCAGGCCATAGGCCAGCGCCAGCAACGCGGCCAGCGTCCACAGTAGCCGATCGCTCCACCAGTGGGGTCTGTGCCCTGGTGCCTCAGCCATGCCGGGCTTCCAGCAAATCGGCGGCGCTCACCTGGCCCAGCACCGTGCCGCTCGGGTTGGTGACGCGCAGGCACGACACGCCCAGCGCCGCCATTTGTGAGATAGCTTCCCGCACCGTGGCGGTATCGACAATCACATGAGGGGGCGTGACATCCTGCAGCGCTTGCACCAAGGGTGCAATCGGCCGCAGCGAGAGTTGTTTCAGGCCGAGGTCTGCGCGCCCCATAAAGTCGGCCACAAAGTCGCTGGCGGGTTGTTGCAGCAGCTCCAGCGGTGTACCCACTTGCGCGATGCGGCCTTGGTTCAACAGCACGATGCGGGTGGCCAAGAGCAAGGCTTCGTCAATGTCGTGGGTGACCAGCACAATGGTTTTGCCGGTGGCGCGGTGAATGCGTTTGAGCTCCAGCTGCAGGGTGGCGCGGGTCACAGGGTCCAGCGCACCAAAGGGCTCGTCCATCAGCAGCACATCGGGGTCTGCGGCCAGCGCACGCGCCACGCCCACACGCTGCTGTTGCCCGCCTGAGAGCTGGTGCGGGTAGCGGCTGGCGTATTGCCCGGGAGCCAAGTCGAGCAGTTGCAGCAGTTCGGTGACCCGGGCTTGCACGCGGGCGGCATCCCAGCCCAGCAGCGTGGGCACGGTGGCAATGTTGCGCGCCACCGTCCAGTGGGGGAACAGGCCTACCGACTGAATGGCATAGCCCATGCGGCGGCGCAAGTCCTGCACATTGAAGCTGTAAATCTCTGCGCCATTGAACAGAATGCGCCCGCCATCGTGGTCGACCATGCGGTTGATCATCTTGAGCGCGGTGGATTTGCCGGAGCCCGAGGGCCCTAGCAGCACTACCAGTTCACCCTGGGTGATATGCAGGTTCAAGTCGGTGATGGCGGGTGTACCGCCGTAAGACTTGCAGGTGTGGTCAAAAGTAATCATGCGTCGGGCGTCTCCAGCAAGGTGCTGAGCGCCTTGAAAAAATAGTCTGCCAGCAAAGCTAGCAGCACGATGGGAATCACACCCAGCATCACCAGCTCGTTAGCCGCGCTGAATAAGCCGTCAAACATGATGCTGCCCAAACCACCCGCACCCACCAATGCGGTCACTGCAGCCAGGCCCGTGGTTTGCACAACCGCGGTGCGCAGCCCGATCAGCAGCACCGGCAAGGCCAGCGGCAGCTCCACATGCCACAGCACTTGCCGTGGTGTCATGCCCATGGCGCGCGCTGCGGTCACGGTGGCTACGGGCACCTGCTCCAGCCCAGCCAAGGCCGAGCGCACGATGGGCAGCAGTGCATACAGCAGCAGCGCCAGCACCGCAGGCGCCAGGCCCACACCGCTGATACCCAGCCGGCCCAACACGGGGGCCTGCGCTGCCAGCCACGCCAGCGGCGCCATCAACAAGCCGAACAGGGCGATGGACGGTATGGTTTGAATCACATTCAGCACCGGCAACAGCGTCTCACGCAGGCGCGGTGCACGGGTCATGCGCCAGGCCAGCGGCACGCCGATGGCCACCGCCGGCGCAATAGCCAGCAGCACAATCTGCAAATGGCGCAGGATGGCAGGGCCAAACACATCGCTGTGGTTAGCGTATTCCTTGGCGATAGACAAGTCCTGCCCCGCACTCAACAACAGCAACAGGGGCGCGAACAAAGTGCTTTGCAGCAGCAAGCGTGGCAGGGTTGTCAGCCGCATGCGGGCGACTGCGTCGAGTGCCGCCATCCACGCCAGTGCCGCCAGCGTCCAAAAACCGGCACCCAACGAAGTGCGGACCAGCGGGTTGTCTGCCTGGCTCGCGAGGCTGATGCTGTTGGCATGGTGACCGGCCGCCAGCCACAGCGCGGCTAAGCCTGCCGACAGCACCAGCGCCGCTGAGGCCTGCACGGCCCGGCGGTGGGCTTGTGCAAGTGCAAGGCACAACACCCCTAGCCCTATGGCTGAGGCTGCAGCCATCCAGGCATTGGTGCCCACGAGCCATTGCCATAAAAAAACCGGCTCGCCAGATAGCAGCCGGTTCGGTGCGACCCGAACAAAGGGCAGGCCCCATGCGGCCCCCAATGCGAGCGCCATACACAGCGCCAGCACCGGGTTCCAGCGCTGGGCGCGCGCGTCCATCACAGTAGCGCTTATTTCAGGAAGCCCTTGCTCTGCAGGTAGGCACTAGCGACCTTGCGGGGGTCCTGGCCTTCGAGTTGGATGCGGGCGTTCAGCATTTGCAACGTGGGGCCATCCAGCGATTTGAAGATAGGTGCCAACACCGTGGCAATAGCGGGGTAGCGCTTGAGCACGTCTTCACGCACCAGCGGGGCAGGGGCATATACCGGCTGCACACCCTTGGGGTCGTCCATCACCACGAGGCCCAGCGCGGCCACCGGGCCGTCGGTGCCGTAGGCCATGGCGGCGTTCACGCCTGATGTTTTCTCGGCCGCAGCCTTGATGGTGGCTGCAGTGTCGCCACCGGCCAGCACCAGCGCCTGGTCCGCGCGCAGTTTGAAGCCATAGGCGGCTTGGAACGCAGGCATGGCGTCCGCACGTTCCATGAACTCGGCAGACGCGGCCAGCTTGAAGGCGCCACCTTTGGCGATGTACTGGCCCATATCGTCCAGGGTGCGCAGCTTGTTGGCTACCGCCACATCGCGGCGAACCGCAATCGCCCAGGTGTTGTTGGCGTTGGCGGGCTCTAGCCAGACGACCTTGTTTTTCTCAAGGTCCATCTTCTTGGCGAGCTCGTAGCCGGCGCGCAGGTCTTTCCAGGCCTTGTTGCTTTCGTCGCCCAGCATGAAGGCGCCGTTGCCGGTGTACTCGGGGTAGAGGTCGATCTCGCCGGCCAGCAGGGCGGTGCGCACCACCTTGGTGTTGCCCAAGGCCACCTTGTTTTCTGTTTTGATGCCATTGGCCTCCAGCGCCAGCACCACGATGTTGCCGAGCAGCTTGCCTTCTGTGTCGATCTTGGAGCTCACACGCACCGCGGTCTGGGCGTGGCTGGCGAAGCTGGCAAAACTGGTAAGAAGGCCCGTGGCCAGGACAAGAGAGAGACGGCGCGTAAGAGAGTGGGTCAGTCGCATGAGGAGCCTTTCAGAATGAGTGCACAGGATAAGCGAAACCCATTGCCCCGGGTACACCCTCTGCACGGCGGGCTGTGTTGCAATGTCACCTTCACCACCTCAAGGAAACCGCCATGAAAGCCATTTGGAACGGTACCGTGATTGCCCAGAGCGACGACACCGTGCTCGTAGAAGGCAACCACTACTTTCCCGCTACCAGCCTGAACCGCGACTACGTGCAGTTCAGCAACCACAAAACCAGCTGCGCCTGGAAAGGCCAGGCCAGCTACTACTCTCTGCTGGTCAACGGCGAAATGAACATCGACGCCGTTTGGTACTACGCCGACCCTAAGCCCGAAGCCGCCATGGTGCGCGACCGTGTGGCGTTCTGGAAGGGTGTGCAGGTCACGGCGGTGTAGGAAATTGCCTACATCAAGTCGAGATGGTGTCCGCTAGTGGCCAAGGCGCTGGTCGGCCACACTGACGTTGTGATTTTTCAATCACCACTAAAGGAAACACCATGAACGACTACCCCCTTCAAGCCCAACAACACGCTATCGCCCGTCTGCACCCTCTGGTGGCAGTGGCTGCCGGTTCGGTGGTGCTGGTCAGCCTGCTGGGCGCAGCCGCCCTGACGGGATTGCTCCCCAGTTCTAACGCGAATCCCCCGGCCGCCAGCGTGGCTAGCGCCGTGCCAGAAGCAAAGGCACCGACTGCCGAGGCCGTGCGGCCGGCCGCACCCAAGGCGCTAAGCCAGAAGGCACCCGCAGCCAAGCCCGCACCCGCTGTTAGCACCGCGCCGGCGGCACCCACACCCACTGCGCAGCCTGCCGCAGCACCGGCCCCCGCAAATAGCGCGATAGGTATTGGTATCGGGGCGGTGGTGGGTGGCGCACTGGGCAGCCAGATCGGCCACGGCGACGGCAAAACCTTGGCCACCATCGCCGGTGCAGTCGGTGGCGGCTACATTGGCAATGAAATCGCCAAGAAAAACGCTACCCCGTAAACCACTCGCCGGGCTAGCGCGGGGCCGGCATCCAAGCGGAGCAGCTCCAGCACTGCTCAAAACCGCCTTCCACCTGCTCGCCACAGCTACACAACCACCGCCGCTGCGGGACGTGTTGCAAGTGATGCAGTAGTGCCTGCGCGCTGGATTCCTGCTCCGGGTGGCGAATCCACACCTCGGGCAGGCATTGGTCGGGCGGCAACTCACCCACCACACTGCCCAGGTATTGCCGCTGAACGCTCGCGTCAATCCCCTCGGCCTTGAGCGCATCAGCCCATAGCGTGGCGATTTGCAGATTGGGGGCTTGGGTCAGGCGGGGCATAGGCCTATTGTGGCCATTTTTCTGCGGAGGGTAGCCCGGCGTAAACACCTGCAGCCTTTACCATCCAGCCCCATGTCTCCGATTCAACGCCGCATTCTTCAAGCTGCCCTGTACGAGGGTATCGCCATCGCTGTCGTCACGCCTACCTTGGCGCTGGCTTTTTCTCACCCGCCCGGTTCGGCACTGGCACTGGCGGTGGTGATGTCCAGCATTGCGCTGGCGTGGAACTACATCTTCAATAGCCTGTTTGAGCGCTGGGAGGCGCAGCAGGCGGTGAAAGGGCGTTCGCCCTTGCGCCGCTTTGTGCATGGTCTAGGGTTTGAGGGTGGCCTCGCCATCATCTTGATGCCGGTCATGGCGTATTGGCTCGACATCTCGCTTTGGGCCGCATTTGTGGCGGACTTGGGGCTGTTGGTGTTTTTCTTCTTTTACACCGTGGGCTTTACCTGGGCGTTTGACCGCATTTTTGGTTTGCCGCAATCGGCACGCTGACGTGCTGGTTTCTAAGCAAAATTGGACTATAGGCCCCGTAGATAAAGCGCAAGCAGCTCCTGATTTGATAGCGTTTTAGGCCGCCATCTTGTTCTTCAGGCGCAGCAGGCTCAGGCCCAGCAAGACAAACAATCCGCCCGATATGCGGTTGAACAGTTGCTGCTTGTGCGGGTTGGCCAGTTGGCCCCTGAACAGACGCGCTACCAGCACATAAAACAAGTGCGAAAGCAGAGACATGACCACAAAGGTGCAGGTGAGCACTGCCACTTGCTCCAGCACAGGCGCGTCCGCTGCGATGAACTGCGGAAACAGCGCAGAGAAAAAGAGGATGGCTTTGGGGTTCGTGAGCGCCACACCCATGCCCTGCACATAGAGCCGGCGGCTGATGCCCGGTATCTCAGCCTGTGGTGCGGCGGATTCTGCAGCAGCAAATGACACGGCCTGACTGCGCCATTGTCGGATACCCAAGTAGATCAGGTAGAGCGCGCCCACCACTTTGAGTACCGTGAATGCCAGCGCTGACACAGCCAAGATGGCGCCCATGCCGGCCATCGCCACACCCGAGATGACGAACAAGCCGGTGGCATTGCCCAGCGAGCTGGCCAGCCAGTGCTGCTTGCCATGCGCCATAGCATTGGTCATGGCCAGCAGAACGCCAGGCCCGGGGCTGAAGGTAACTAAAAACGCGACGCTACAGAAAACGAGCCAGTTCGAGAAGTGCATACAAAGGGAATTGATGGTTTATTTGGAGAGTGTTTTACTCTGAAAGTGACTGGGCGCTTTGCCCATGGCTTGTTTAAACATGGCCGAAAACGCGCTATCGCTGGCGTAACCACTGGCCGCAGCGACCTGTGCAATCGGCACACCCCGCGCGAGTTGGGGCAGTGCGTGGGCGAGCACTGCCTGGGTGCGCCATTGCTGGTAGCTGGTGCCCAGCTCGTCGCGGAACAAGCGGGCCACGGTGCGTTCGCTGGCGCCCACCTCGGCTACCCATTCGCGCAGCTGGTTTTTCTGGGCCGGGTCGCGCAGCACGGCTTCGCACAAGGCGCGCAGCCGCTTGTCACCCAGCACCGGGTGTGGCATGGGCACGCCGAGTGCATGGGTGTCGGCATGTTGAATCTCGTCCAGCGCCAGGGCCATGACAGCGTCTTCGCGCGGTCCGGGTTCGCTGCCTTGTAGCGCTCCGATCAATTCGCGCAGCAGCGGGCTGACCACCAACACCCTGCAGTCCATCCAATCGGCGGGCAGGGCGGCGGGGGCGATGTCCACGGTGCGCAGCTCGGCGCTTTCCAGTACCACTACGTTGTGTTGTACCCGGGGTGGAATCCACACTGCACGGCTAGGCGGCACGATGAAGGTGGTTTCGCAGGCTCCCTGGGTCACGGTGACCTGCATCAGGCCACTGGCGCAATAGGTGAACTGCGACCAGGCGTGTTGGTGCGGTTCGATATGCGCATTCATGGCCAGCGCCCGGCCGCGACTGCGTACGGGGCGTTGTGCAGTGGGCGGCCGCTGGGGCGAGGTGTCACTCTGCACCGGGTGCAGGCGGGCGGGCTTGGTGGTGCGGGTCATCGGGTAGCTGGTTGGGCAGATTTGGCGTGTTTTCGATGATTATTGTCTTTTTGTCGCATTTCAGAAAATCGGCGCGGACGTACGATGAACGCATGACCACTGCCACCCTGCCTGCCGCCGCGGATACAGCCACATTTAAAAAAGACGCCACGGTCATCGGCCTGATTGGCCTAGCCCACGGGAGTTCGCACTTCGGGCACTTGATACTGCCGCTGCTGTTTCCTGTGTTTATGAAAGAGTTCGGCCTCAATTACTCGCAGCTGGGCTTGCTGATGACCGCATTTTTTGTGGTGTCTGGCGTGGGGCAAGCCTGCGCCGGTTTTGTGGTGGACCGGTTTGGTGCGCGGCCCCTGTTGTTCATGTCGCTGTGCCTGTTTGTTGTGGCCTGTGTCATTGCCTCATTTGCCACCAGCTACGCGTGGCTATTGCTGGTGGCTGTACTGGCTGGCATGGGCAATGCCACGTTTCACCCGGTGGATTTCACCATTCTTAACCAGCGGGTGTCTGCACCCCGACTGGGCTATGCCTTTAGTGCGCACGGGTTAAGCGGCAACTTGGGCTGGGCGTTGGCTCCGGTGTTTTTTGCGAGCTTGGGTGCCGTGATCGGCTGGCGCCAGACCTACTTGGCTGCCGCCGTGTTTTTTGTGGTGGTGATTGCTATCTTGGCAACGCACCGCGAGCACCTGCGCACCACAGTGGCCCGCAAGGCAGTGTCTGAAGAGGGCGGCCCCCAAGCGGAGCATGCAATGGCGTTTATGAAGCTGCCGGTGGTGTGGTGGTGCTTTGGCTTCTTTTTTCTCAGCACCATGACGCTGGCCGTGGTGCAGAGCTATGCGGTTTCCATCCTTAAGGCCATGCACGGCGTGAGCTTTGAAGCAGCTACGTACACCATTTCGTCGTACATGCTGTTTGGCGCTGTGGGCATGTTTATTGGCGGGTTTGTGGCCGCCAAGTCAAAGCACTCCGACCGGGTAGTGGCCATGGCCATGGCGGCGGGTGCGGCACTGCTAGCGCTGTGCGGCACCGGCTGGTTGGGGGGCACCGGCACCATGGTGGTGTTGGCGACGACGGGTTTTGCGGTGGGTATCGGCGGCCCTTCGCGCGACATGATGATCAAGAAAGCCACCCCCAAAGGTGCTACTGGTCGTGTCTACGGCCTGGTGTACTCCGGGTTGGATACTGGCTTTGCGGTGTCGCCGCTGGTGTTCGGCGTGTTCATGGACCGGGGCTGGTACGGCGCTACGCTTTTGGGCGCTGCGCTGGTGCTGCTGCTGAGCGTGGGCGCTGCGCTGGGCGTGGGGCTGCGCACCGGCAAGTGAGCCGGGGGCTGAACCCGTTTCCAACCAGCTCTGGCGCGCGTTACCGCTTCAGGTGTGCCAAGGGCAGCTCGGTACTGCTCTTGATGCGCCCCAGCACAATGTTTGAGCGGATACTGCCAACCCCCTGAATCCTGGTCAAGCGGCGCAAAACCTGCTCGGACAGTACGCCCAGGTCCGCTGCCACGATCTGCAAGATGTAGTCCGACTCGCCGGCCACCGAGTAACACTCCAGCACCTCGGGAAAGCTGGCAATCTCCCGCTCAAAAGCCAGGCCCTCGTCGCCGCTGTGCCGGGTGAGTGTCACGTAGCTGATGGCCCGCACGCCAAGGCCGATGGCCTGTGGCTCCAGCAGCGCCACATAGCGGCGGATGATGCCTGCGGCCTGCAGCCGCTGCACCCGCCGGCTCACCTGCGAGGCGGACAAATGCACCTGCTCCCCGATTTGCTGGTGGGTGGCGTGCGAATCCTGCTGCAGTGCAGCAAGAAGGCTAATATCAAAGCTATCCAGCAGCGAATCTTCGTTCTTTTCCATTTTCATGCACAAATTATGCATGTGGGGTGGCAAGCGGCCTTCAACTTGCACACCCTTTGCACGCCCAATTGACCACAATCAAGGCTTTAAGCACAGCGTTTGAGGAGCACGATATGGCCGATTTGTTTGACAACCCCATGGGGCTGATGGGTTTCGAATTTGTAGAGTTTGCGGCGCCCGTAGCAGGTGTGATTGAACCCATATTCGAGCGCATGGGCTTTACGTTGGTGGCCAAGCACCGCTCCAAAGACGTGGTGTTGTACCGCCAGGGGGGCATCAACTTCATCGTCAACCGCGAGCCCAAAAGCGTGGCCGGCTACTTTGCCGCCGAGCACGGGCCTAGCGCCTGCGGCATGGCGTTCCGTGTGAAAGACTCGCACCTCGCCTACAAGCGCGCCCTCGAACTCGGCGCCCAGCCTGTTGAGCTGCGCCCCGGCCCCATGGAGCTGAACCTGCCTGCTATCAAGGGCATTGGCGGCGCGCCGCTGTATTTGATTGACCGTTATGAAGACGGCAAATCGATTTACGACATCGACTTTGAATTCATTGAGGGCGTGGAGCGCCATCCGGTGGGCCATGGCTTCAGTGTGGTCGATCACCTGACGCACAACGTGTACCGTGGCCGCATGGCGTATTGGGCAGACTTCTATAGCAAGTTGTTCAACTTTCAGGAAATTCGCTATTTCGACATTCAAGGCGAATACACCGGCCTTACCTCTAAGGCCATGACCGCGCCGGACGGCTTGGTGCGCATTCCGCTGAACGAAGAAGCGCGCCAAGGCGGCGGCCAGATTGAAGAGTTTTTGATGCAGTTCAACGGCGAAGGTATTCAGCATATCGCCCTGCTGTGCGAGGACTTGCCCGGCGCGATCGACAAGCTGCAGATGGCCGGTATTCCACTACTCACCGCACCCAACGGCGTGTACTACGAAAACCTGTCCAAGCGCCTGCCGGGCCACGGCCAGCCAGTGGGTGAACTGCAAGCCCGCGGCATTTTGCTGGACGGCACGACGGAAGGCGGCCAACCGCGCCTGCTGTTGCAAATCTTTTCGCAGCCGCTGCTGGGCCCGGTGTTTTTTGAGTTCATCGAGCGCAAGGGCAACTACCGTGAGGGCTTTGGCGAGGGCAATTTCAAGGCCTTGTTCGAGTCGCTGGAGCGCGACCAGATCAACCGTGGCGTGATTGACGCGGCCAAATAAACCCAGATGCACCGAGGAGACAACACCATGAAAATCGACCGCATCCACCACGTCGCCTACCGCTGCAAAGACGCCAAAGAAACTGTGCTCTGGTACCAAAAGATGCTCAACATGGACTTTGTGCTGGCGATTGCCGAAGACGTGGTGCCCAGCACCAAAGCCCCCGACCCGTACATGCACATCTTCATGGATGCAGGACAGGGCAATGTGCTGGCCTTTTTTGAGCTACCCACGCAACCGGAGATGGGCCGCGACCCCAACACCCCCGCCTGGGTGCAACACATTGCCTTCCGCGTGAAGGACCGGGCGGAGCTGCTGGAATTCAAGGCGCACCTGGAAGCCAACGGCGTGGATGTGCTGGGGGTGACCGACCACGGCATGTTCCATAGCATCTACTTCTTCGACCCCAACGGCCATCGTCTGGAACTGGCTTGCCCGGACCCCGAAGAGGCTGCCAAGATCGCCCAGGCCGACGCGGTGAAATGGCAGATGCTGGAGGAATGGAGTGTGACCAAGCGCGCGCCCAAGCACGCCGCGTTTTTGCATGCCAAAGAGTTGGGGGCATCTGCATGAACGCTACGCTGATCACCTTGGATGCTACGCACGACCCCGCCACGCTGAGCTGGGTGGAGAGCGCCAACGCGCCCGACACCGACTTTCCGATCCAGAACCTGCCGTTCGGCCGCTTCCGCCACAACCCGCTGGAGCCTTGGCAGATTGGCGTGGCCATTGGCGACCGTGTGCTGGACCTGCACGCCGTGGGCTTGGTGGATCACAACGATATGCACCGCCTCCTGGCCCTGCCGGTGGCAGAGCGCCGCGCTTTACGGCTGGCGATTTGGGAAGGGCTGCGTGAAGGCTCGGCTCTGAAGGCGGTGTGGGCCGATGCACTGTTGCGCCAATCCGAGGTAGAGCTGGGCCTGCCCTGTGAGGTGGGCGACTACACCGACTTTTACACCGGCATTCACCACGCCACTACGGTGGGCAAACTCTTCCGCCCGGACAACCCGCTCTTACCCAATTACCAGTGGGTGCCCATTGGCTACCACGGCCGCGCGAGCAGCATTGGTGCCAGCGGCCAGCAGTTTCACCGCCCGCGCGGGCAAACGCTCAAACCCGGTGCCTCGGTGCCAGACTTCGGCCCCACCGCGCGGCTGGACTATGAACTGGAAATGGCAGCCTGGGTCGGCATGGACAATGCGCTGGGTGCTCCTGTTTCCATAGCGGAGGCGGAGGGGCACATCTTCGGCCTTACGTTGCTCAACGACTGGAGTGCACGCGATGTGCAGGCCTGGGAGTACCAGCCGCTGGGCCCGTTTTTGGCTAAAAACTTTGCCACCACTGTGTCGCCCTGGTTGGTAACGATGGAGGCACTGGCGCCATTCCGCGCACCGTTTGTGCGCGACGCGGCCGACCCACAGCCTCTGCCGTATTTGGACGGCGAGACCAACCGCGCTCAAGGTGCGCTGGATGTGCAGCTCGAAGTCTGGCTGCAAACGCCCGCCATGCGCGCGGCTGGCGAGGCAGGTGTGCGCCTGTCGCAATCCAATATGCGGGACGCCTACTGGACGCTGGCGCAGCTGCTGACCCACCACACGGTGAACGGCTGCAACCTGCGCGGTGGCGATGTGCTGGGCACAGGTACGCTGTCCGGCCCCAAACCGGAGCAGGGCGGTTCGCTCTTGGAGCTGAGCCAAGGTGGCAAGCAGCCCATCACCTTGCCCAACGGCGAGACTCGCACCTTCCTGCAAGACGGCGATACCGTCATCCTGCGCGGCAGCGGCGAGCGCGCGGGCGCGCGCCGCATTGGTTTTGGTGATTGCCGGGGCACCGTGCTGGCCGCACGCTGAATGGTTGCGCAGTCATGAGCGACCACACTATCCCCCAAAACTGGGCGCACTACAGCGCCGCAGACCACGCAGTCTGGAAGACGCTGTTTGAGCGCCAGACCGCGCTGCTCCCCCAACTGGCCTGCCGTGAGTTTGTAGAAGGCATGCGCGCGCTCCCGCTCAGCCCAGACGCCATCCCCGACTTTGCCGCGCTCAACGAAGTGCTCATGCCCTGCACCGGCTGGCAAGTGGTGGCTGTACCGGGGCTGGTGCCCGACGAGGTGTTTTTTGAGCACTTGGCGAATCGTCGCTTCCCCAGTGGCAACTTCATCCGCAGTGCGGACCAGCTGGACTACCTGCAAGAGCCCGATGTCTTCCACGATGTGTTCGGCCACGTGCCCATGCTCATGCACCCGGTCATGGCGGACTTCATCCAGCTTTATGGCCAGGCCGGCCTGCGGGCCCAGCGCATCGGCAAGCTCACCGAACTGGCGCGCGTGTACTGGTACACCGTGGAGTTCGGGCTGGTGAAAGAAAAGGTGCAGGGCGAGGCTGGCGTTGAAGATGCCCTGCGCATCTACGGCGCGGGCATCGCCTCGTCTTTCACTGAGAGCGCTTTTTCGGTGCAAAGCCCGTCACCGCACCGCATCGGTTTCGACCTGGAGAGGGTGATGCGCACCCGCTACCGCATCGACGATTTTCAGGAGTCCTACTTTGTGCTGGACAGCCTGGACGACCTGCTGGCTTTGGCGCGCATCGATTTTGATCCGATTTACGAACGGCTAAACAGCGGGCCTAGCTATGCGCCGGGGGATGTGCTGGCTAGCGACACGTTGTTTCAGCGGGGGAATAGCAGTTACGGACGCATCTCCAATTCCACCCCAACCTGCATGGCATGAATCGGTCGAGTTTTGAAGTCAAATACGCCTCTAGCCCCCGTTGAGTATGCGTAAGCAGCTACTAAAGTGATAGCGAGGCAGCCTTCCGCATGAAACGGATCAGCGCCTCCGAGAGCGATGTGTCTGCGGTGCCGATTGCATACAGCTCCGACATGTGACTGTGTCCATCCAGCCGGTGCACCGGTGTGGGTTTGCCGGCGCGTTGCAGTGCGGTGCCCAACTGGTGGGCTTGTTCCACAAAGTCCGGCGGGTCGAGTTCCGCATAGCCAATCCACAGTGGCACGGCCGATGTCACCAGGCCTGGCACTGCGTTGCGCTCGGGGTAGCGGGCCCTGTCCGCGCCGAAGTACGCCTTGAGTGGCGGGTTGTCCTCGGCGGTTACCGGGTCGAACAGCCCGGACAACACGACCGCAGCCCGCACGCCGACGCCCACGCTTTGGTGGAACTCTGGCATCGCCACATACTGGGCTACATGGGCGGCCCCGGCGGAGTGCCCCATGAGCACCATCGGGCCGTTGGGCAGCTTGTTCCCAGCGGGGGCTGTGCGCAAATGCTGTATGGCGGATTGAATATCGCGTTGGGCACAGGGCCACCCGTGCTCCGGCGCAAGCCGGTACGACATGTTGACACCTACCATCCCATTGCGCGCAGCCCACAGGCCTATGTTGTCGTGAAAGGTACCATCACCGATACGCCGGTCTCCCCGCATAAAGGCGCCGCCATGCACAAACAGCAACACGGGCAGGGGCTCGGTGGCGTTGGCTGGCGTGAAAATGTCTAGCCGGTTCCGGGCATTGGGGCCGTAGGGCACGTCGCGCTCAATCCGGACATCCTGCGGCATCGCTTTGGAGTGCAGGGGTGCAAACAGCGCCTCGGAGGGCTGAGGTGCGACGACGCGCCCCATAGACTGGAGAGCGGTTTGTACAGCGGCCGGTAGCTGGGCAGAAATGCGCACCGGATCGAGGGTGGGGTCAATGGTCATGGTGGTGTGCAAACACAGGGGGGCGCTTTTCCAAACGGGCGCGAATGCCTTCGGTTTTATCTGGGGTAGCAAACAATAACTGAAACGACTTGCGCTCCCACTGAAGGCCTTGGGCCAGTGGCAGGTTCATGCTTTCCAGCACGGCCTCTTTGATGAATTTCAACGCTTGCACCGGCAGCCCTGCCAAGTGGCTGGCGAGCTCTATGGCGCGTTGTTCCACCTCGGCGTCTGGCACGACTTCACTGGCCAAGCCCATGGCCAAGGCGTCAGCCGCAGTAAAAGGCTCCCCACATAGCAAAATTTTCATGGCAGCAAACTTGCCGACCGCCCGGGTGAGGCGCTGGGTAGCACCCCCGCCCGGCATGATGCCGATCTTGACCTCGGGTTGGCCGAAGCGAGCCCCCTGACCGGCCACGATGATGTCGGCGTGCATCGCGAGCTCGCAACCGCCGCCCAGCGCATGGCCACGTACCGCGGCGATCACTGGCTTGCTGCACCCGCTGATGGCACCCCAGAGCTGGTCCATCTGCCTGGCCAAGATGTCGGTGGGGGTGGCGTCCACATATTCTTGCAAGTCGGCACCGGCGCAAAAGGCCCGCTCACTCCCTGCGATCACGATCACCTGAACTTGCGGGTCTTGGTCAAGTGCACTAAACGCATCTGCGAGCGCTTGCCGCAGCGCCAGGTTCAATGCGTTGAGCACCTCCGGGCGGTGCAGACGCAAAAGCACCACACCGGGTGCAACGGTTTCACGGAGCAAAGGGCTCATACGGCGCCACCCGCGTTTGCTGCGTTGCCTGCTCCGAACACGGGAGCGCGCTTTTCAAAAAATGCCGTGACCGCCTCCGCGTGGTCTGCGGTGTGGTGAGCCAGGCCCTGAAACTGGCCCGCAGCGTCCAGCGCTTGGTCGAGGCTGCTGCTGCGGCCCTCTTGGAGCAGTTGCTTGGTCCAGCGCAGCACCTGTGGCGGATTGGCTGCGATCCGCTGGCCGAGGGCCATGGCCGCTTCCAGCAGTTGGCTGGCCGGCACTACCTGGCTCACCAGGCCGATACGCAGGGCCTCGGCAGCGTCGATGGTGTCCCCGGTCAGGGCCAACTCAGCAGCCTTGGACCCACCGACCACCCGTGGCAGCAACCAGCAGCCCCCGTCGCCGGGGACGATGCCCACCTTCACAAAGCTTTCCGCAAAGCGGGCGGTGTCTGCGGCAATGCGGATGTCGCACATGCAGGCCAGGTCGTTGCCCGCACCGATGGCCGCGCCATTGACCGCCGCAATGATGGGCACTTGCAAGGTCTGAAACGCCCGCGGGATTCGCTGGATACCCGCGCGGTAATTGGCCGCAATCTGCGCAGGCGAGCCACCGAACATGCCGGTGCGATCCCGCATTTCCGCCACATTGCCCCCTGAGCAAAACGCAGTGCCCGCGCCGGTGAGCACCGCCGCGCGGATCGAGAGATCGGCGTTCATGTTTGCGAACAGCTGCTCGAATGCCGCAAACATCTCTTCACCACTTAGGGCGTTTCGGGTGTCGGGGCGGTTGAGGGTGAGCACGGCCAGGTGGCCATGGCGGGTGAATTGAATAGGGTCGGTACTCATGGATTCTTTCAAACGCGTTCTATCGCCAATGCAATGCCCTGGCCTACGCCGATACACATGGTCACCAGCGCCCGGCGCCCTCCGGTGCGCTTGAGCTGGCGGGCTGCGGTTAGCGTCAGCCGCACGCCGGACATGCCCAGTGGGTGACCAAAGGCGATAGCACCACCGTGCGGGTTGATGTGCTCGCCGTCGTCCGGCAGCCCTAAGCCGCGCAGCACCGCCAGGCCTTGTGCGGCAAAGGCCTCGTTAAGTTCAATCACATCAAAATCAGCGATTTGCAAACCGGTCTGGGCCAGAAGTTTTTGGACTGCAGGCACTGGTCCGATGCCCATCACACGCGGAAGCACACCCGCAGTGGCGAAGCCGGTGATGCGGGCCAAGGGCTGCAGGCCATGGCGCGCCACCCCTGCCTCGCTGGCAAGCAGCAATGCTGCGGCGCCATCATTGACCCCTGACGCGTTGCCAGCGGTGACGCTGCCACCTTCCCGGAATGCCGGTTTGAGGCGGGCGAGGCTCTCGAGGGTGGTGTCAGCGCGGGGGTGCTCGTCTTCGGTGATCTGCAGGGTTGTGCCCCGCTTGTTGCCGGGCACGGTGACCGGGATGATTTCTTCCCGCAGCACGCCACTACCTTGTGCCCGGGCCGCGCGTTGTTGGCTGCGCAGGGCAAAAGCGTCCTGGTCGGCGCGGCTGATGTGGTGCGCTTCGGCCACGTTTTCAGCGGTCTCTCCCATGGCATCGATGCCGTAGAGGCGTTCCATCGCAGGGTTCACAAAGCGCCAGCCGATGGTGGAGTCGTAGATCTCGGCCTGCCTTGAAAACGCGGTGGTCGCCTTGGGCATGACCATAGGCGCACGGCTCATGCTCTCGACGCCGCCCGCAATCGCGAGATCCAGCTGGCCACAAGCGATGCCGCGGGCAGCGCTGGCCACAGCCTCCAGGCCCGAACCACACAGGCGGTTCACGGTGGCAGCTGCCACGGTGTGCGGCAGGCCTGCGAGCAAGGCACTCATGCGTGCCACATTGCGGTTGTCTTCGCCGGCTTGGTTGACGCAGCCGTAGTACACCTCTTCCAACTGCTCCCAGTCCAGGCCCGGGTGGCGTGCCATGAACGCTTGGAGAGGCAGGGCACCCAGATCGTCGGTGCGGATACCCGAGAGGCCGCCACCGTATCGGCCGATGGGGGTGCGCACACCATCACACAGGTAGGCGTGCGCCATCACAGCCCCAGCACCCGCTCAGCGTTGCCGTGCATGATTTTTTCCATCACCTCGGGCTTGTAGCCAAGTTCATCCCACTCCCGCAAGATGCGTTCGTAGGGCAGGCTAGGGTAGTCGCTACCGAACATGATTTTGTCTTGCAAGCGGCCCCGAATATCCACCTTCAGGTTGCCCGGAAAGTGCTTGGGCGCCCAGCCTGACATTTCCCAGTACACATTGCCTTTGTGCAGCGCGACGGCGGTGGTTTCGTCCACCCAGGGCCAGCCGGGGTGGGCCATGATGATTTTGAGGTTCGGAAAGTCGGCCGCCAGGTCGTCGATGGCCGAGGGGTGGGCGTGGTTGATGCGCGCGCCATGACCCCCGGGCATGCCGGCGCCCATACCGGTGGTGCCCACGTCGATCATTACCGCAGCGCCCAGGCCGTTGATGACTTCAAAGAGGTCGTAGTAGCGCCGGTCGTTCACCGCAAAGTGCTGCATGATCGGGTGAAAGTGAAAGCCTACAAAGCCCAGCTCTTTCACGGCTTTCTCGGCCTGTCGGATGGCGATTTCGCCCTTGGCGGGCTCCACAGCGCCCCAGCACTGGATCACCCGTTGCGGGTGGCGCTTCCACATGTCGTGCACATATTCGTTCGTGCAGGGTGGGGTGGCGACGGTGGTTTCCAGGTCCAGCGCGACCAAGCATGCCTCCACACCAGCAGTGGTGAATTCGGCGATAACGTCGTCTTCCGACTTGGCAACCCAGTCGCGTTTCCAGTAGGTGGCCAGGGCCTCGGGGTAGGGGCCCTGGGCATCAATCCAGGTTTGGGTGCCGGGGTAGCAGTGCAGATCGATAATTCTCATGGTTGCTCCTGTTTTTATAGCTGGTTGCGCAATATTTAAGAGGGCTGCAGGCTTTTTTGGAGCATATTTGCGACCATTTCGCCCAACGCCTTTTTGGACACCTTGCCGAAGGTAGACACCGGAAAGTCGGCCAATACCTCCAGGCGCTCGGGCAACTTGAACTTGGCGATTTCCTTGGTTAGCAAAAAGTCGACGAGCGTTTTGAGGTCCAGGGCCTGACCTGCCCGCAAGATGACAAAGGCGCACATTTTTTCGCCCATGTGGGCATCGGGCATGGGCACGCAGGCCACGTTCTGCACGGCCGGGTGCATCAAGATGAGGTTCTCGACTTCCTCAGCGCTGATTTTTTCGCCGCCGCGGTTGATCAGGTCTTTTTTGCGCCCTTCGACCACGTAGTTGCCGGACGGGTGTTTGCGCATCAGGTCACCCGAGCGGTAGAAGCCATCGGTGGTGAACTGCTTGGCGTTGTACTCCGGCACACCGAAATAGCCGCGCAGCGTGTAGGGGCCGCGCACCGTGAACTCGCCCACCTCGCCAGGTGCCACCTCGCGGTCGTCTTCGTCGAGGAGTTTGACTTCGTCGTCCTCGCAGACCGGGCGGCCGCAGGTTTCCAGCTTGACCTCTTCCGGATCGCTGGAGCGCACAAACATCAGAGTGCCTTCAGACATGCCGAAGTTCTCTTGCACGAACACGCCCGGAATCAGCGCGCGGGTTTTGGCCCGCACCTCCGGCTGCATGCGCTGGCCACCGCTTTGGATGAGCTTGAGGCTGGAAAGGTCATAGTCGCCCACTGCCGGGTCATTGATCAGGCGGATCAGCAAAGCCGGCACCACCTTGAGGTGTGTGACCTTGTGCTTTTGGATCAGCGCAAACATCTCGGCCGGCCGGGTATTGGCGTGCACCACCACCTTGGCGCCGTTGAACATGAACCCCTGAATGCCCGGGCAGGCCAGTGGCAGGTTGTGCGCAATGGGTAACACCAGCAGCAAGACCGACTCCGCATCCACCTCGCACACGCTGGCCGCCACTTTGGAGTTGTAGGCGTAGTCGTTGTTGGTGCGGGGAATCAGCTTGGGAATGCCTGTGGTGCCGCCCGAGAGCTGGAAGATGCAGGGGTCGGTAGGGTCGATGGCAATGTCGGCCAAGCGTGACGCCGGCAGCTGCGCAGGGCGGTCAATCAGCTCTCGCAAAGAGTGTTCACCCGGCTTGGGTTGCCCCAACACGATGCGGATACGCAGTGCGCTGTTTTCCGCTGCCACGCGGTCGATGACTGGAGAGAAGTGAAAGTCGCCCGCCACCTCCGGGTACACGCAGGCAGTGGCGCCTGAGAGCTGTACAAACTGGCTGATTTCGGCATAGCGGTGAGACACCAGCGCAGCAATCGGGATCGCGCCGATTTTTTGCAGGGCAAAGTAGAGCACCACAAATTCATGCACATTGGGCAGGGTGGGCACCACCCGGTCCAGCGGTTGGAGACCGATCTCCAGCAGGTTGAGCGCTAGGTTGGTGCTCAGCCGGTCGAGGTCGGCATAGCTCAAGCTCACATCGCCATCGACGAGTGCGGTGCGATCATGGAAGCGCGCATACACCGCGTCAAACTCTTGGGCGAGCGATCTATCTTGCCAATAGCCTTTCGCTCGGTAGCGGGCGGCAAACTCGGGGGGGAAGGGAACAAAACCTTTCAACATGGCGAGCCTCCGTGTCTCAGGTTGAACTGGTGAAGCCACCGTCGATCACCACGATTTCACCGGTGACAAAGCGGTTAGCGGTGAGTAGGTTCAACATGGTCTCTGCCACGTCTTCCGAGGTCACGCAGCGCTTGAGCGGGGTCGCTTTGGCGCGTTTGCCCATGAGATCGTCGTACTTGTCGCCCAGCATGCGCTGCATCCAGTCACCTTCCATCCAGCCTGGCGCTACCGCGTTCACGCGGATATCGGGGCCCAGATTCCAAGCCAGTGTTTTGGTCAGATTGACTACAGCCGCTTTGCTGGCAGCGTAGGGCAGCGGTTGTGGGCCGGGGCGAAGGCCCACGATGCTGGCGCTGTTCACGACGGCAGGGTTGCTGCCTTTTTTCAGTAGCGGGACCGCCGCTCGAGTCACCTGGAAAGTGCCCCGCACGTTCACCGCGAAAGTGCGGTCCCATTCCGCCATGTCCAGGCTCTCGAGGTCTTTAACCTTCCAGGTGGCAGTGGTGCCGGCGTTGTTGATCAGGGCATCGAGGTGACCGAATTCAGCGACGATCTTGTCCATCATGGCGCGCACCGCGCCGTCGTCAGACACATCGCATTGCAGCAGCAGGGTCTTGGCGCCCAGGGCTTGGGCTTCTGCAGCAGTGGCTGCGGCGCCTTTGGCGCTGGAGGCGTAGTTGATAGCAATGTCGTAGCCAGCATTGGCGAGGGCAAGCACGGCGCTGCGTCCGATGCCGGTGGCTCCGCCGGTCACCAGCGCTTTTTTACGTTCATTCATGGGGATCTTTCTGTGGATAGGTGAGAGGGGTGCCAGGGCCTACTGGGCCTGGATGCCAAGGTCAGCCACGATCTTTTTCATGGCTTTTTGCTGTGTGGCGAAGAACTCGCGGGCACCCTCAACGCTGTCTTGTCGTGGGTAGACGCCAAGGTCTGACAGGCGGGCAGTGATATCGGCTGACTGGGTGATCTTGTTGATCTCTCTGTTCAGCGTTTCGATGATTTTGGGTGGCGTGCCCTCCGGCACCATGATCTGAAACCAACCGACGGCCTCAAAGCCTGGATAGGTCTCTGCCACGGTAGGGACATCCTCGAAGCCCGGCAGGCGTTTGGACGAGGTCACTGCCAGTGCATGCAGTTTTTTCGCTTTGACGTGTTGCAGCAGGCCGGGAATGCCGTCTGCGGTCATAGTGACCTCACCCGTCATCACTGCCACGATGGCGGCCGGTGGGCCTGCATAGGGCACGGTGAACAGGCCCATGTTGCCCGCCTTGTTGACCAGCTCGCCTGCAAGGTGGGGCAGTGAGTTGTTTTGCGGTGCTGCGAAGTTGAGCTTGCCGGGCTGGGCTTTGGAGGCCTTGGCCAGATCCGCCAGCGACTTGATGTTGTTGCCCGACTGGGTGACCAGAATCAGCGGGCTGATGCCGACGGTAGCGACCGATTGCAGATCGGTATCGGGATTGAACTGCGGGTTTTTGTACACCAAGGGCGTGATGCTGCCCATGGCCGCTGGCACAAAGCCGATGGTGTAGCCGTCGTTGGCTGAGCGGGCCAGTGCAGACATGCCTGGGATGCCGCCCGCACCGGGGCGGTTGTCCACCACCACGCCCTGGCCGAGTGCGGCGCTCAAGCGGTCTCCGACCAAGCGGGCCACCACGTCCGGTGCAGCGCCCGCTTGGGCAGGAACAATCATGCGAATGGGTTTGGCGGGCCAGTTCTGTGCAAAGGCTCCTGCGGCTCCCGCGAGTAAGCAGGCGGCCGCAATCACGGCGCGACGTTGACGCGATAGGGGTTTCATATTGTCTCCTGTGGTCGTCGACGAATATGTCGATCTGGGTGCGACTGTAAAAGTGCGGTGTGATTCACATAAGATGGCAATTTGCAAATCGTGATTCATATTTCGCATCTCCCATGAAGCTTGATCAACTCCAGTACTTTGTCGCCATCGTGGAGCATGGCAGCCTGCGTTCTGCAGCCCGGCGCTTAGGCGTGCCGCAGCCTGCGGTAACACGCAGTATCCGTGCCTTGGAGAAGGAGTTGGGGGGCTCGCTGTTCATGCGCGAGACGACTGGCATGACGCTCACCGACACCGGGCGGCGCTTTCATATCCGCGCCAGCAACATCGTCCACGAGGCCCGCCGGGCGCAAGACGAAATCGCCCAGCACCGGGGCGATGACCGTGGGGCGGTGGTGGTGGCTCTGTCGATCATGCCGCACGTGGGGATGTTGCCTTTCGCCCTCAAGACCTTCAGGGCGCGTTACCCGGGTGTCAAGCTTCAAATCATGGAAGGCTTGTTCCCGGACGCGGAAGGGCTTTTGCGTGATGGCACCGTTGACTTTTATCTGGGGGCAGCCCCCCGGACACCGCCTGCACCGGGACTTGCTATGCGCAAAATGTTTGAGAACCGGCGTGCCGTGGTGTGCCGCAAGGGGCACCCGCTGGCCAACGTGCGCTCACTCAAGGCTTTGCAGGCCGCAGATTGGGCGATTACGGGGGTGGACTACAACGTAGAGGACGATATTGCCCGTCTGTTTGAAAGCCACGGACTTACGGCACCGAACGTGGTGTTACAGGCCAGCTCTGCCATGTCCATCATGGTGAGCTTGGCCCACAGCGATTTATTGGCGATGCTGCCCGTCCAGTGGGAGGAATTCCCGATGACCCGGGATGCACTGCAGGTTATCCGGGTCCGCGAGCCGCTGCCGGCGCCTGCGATTGTGATGGTCCAGCGCCCGGACTTTCCGCTCACCCCGGCGGCGGAGTACCTGTCCGACGTGTTGAGCCGCTATGGCCCGACGTGATGGGAACGATATAAACCGGCCTCTAGCCCCCGCTGAATATGCGCAGACTGCTATCACAATGGTAGCGCTGTAGTGCTTTTGATTTGCTCCATCGAGAAGGCTGATGACACGCCGGAGAGCTCTGCAAGCTGAATCAGGCGCTTGTAAAAGCGGTCATAGCCGGCGATATCGGCGGCCACTACTTTGAGCAGGTAGTCCACATCGCCACTCATGCGGTGGAACTCTTGCACCTCGGGCATGCCGGCCACGGCAGCGGCAAATTCGCGCAGCCAGGCTTCGTCGTGCCGGTTGGTGCGCAGGCTCACAAACACGGTGACTGGCAGCCCGGCTTGCTCGCGGTTGACGATAGCCACGCGCTTTTCGATCAGGCCGGACTCTTCCATCGCTTTCACCCGTTTCCAGCACGGGGTGGTGGAGAGGCCTACTTTTTCGCTGAGTTGGGCCACTGACAGGGTGCCGTCCTGCTGCAACTCGCTCAGGATGGCACGGTCAGTGCGATCCAGTTCTTTGTAGATTGCCATTGCTGTTATTTCAATAGATGTGGAATAAACATTCTATGTTTTGCGCTATGTGCGTAAACATTGGCATGTATGTTTGCGCCTGCTTGCCTACCATTTGATGCTTGTTGTTAATCCCCAAAGACGCCTGTCATGCAAGCACCTACCCACGAAATCTACTTGGACTGCAACGCGACCACGCCGGTGCTACCGGCCGCGCGGGATGCGGCCCAGCGGGCCCTGATGGGCCAGTTTGGTAACCCCAGCAGCAGCCATAGTGCCGGCTTGCGCGCCAAAGCTTTGCTGGAAGACGTACGCGCCCGTGCAGCAAGGGTGCTGGGTGCGGGCGATGGACAGTTGCTATTTGTGAGCGGCGCCACAGAAGGCATTCAGACCGCTGTGCTCTCGGCATTGTGTGCAGCGCGCGCGCGCCGTGAAGCCGGCGAAGCGCTTAGCGGGCCGATTTTGCTGGGCGCCACCGAGCACAAGGCGGTGCCACAAGCGGTGGCGCACTGGAACCAGCTCCTGGGCCTCAATCTGCCGGTGCTTACCGTGCCGGTCAACACACAAGGCTTGCATGATCTGGCGTTTCTGCAGCAACACCTGCCGGGCGCGACCCTGCTGTGCACTATGGCAGCCAATAACGAGACGGGCGTGGTGTCTGACATTGCCGGCATCGAGGCCACACTGCAGGCCAGCGGCTCCCGTGCCTTGTGGCTGGTGGACTGCGTGCAGGCGCTGGGCAAGCTCGAGTTGAATTTGGCGGCCACCCGCATTGACTACGCGCCGTTCTCCGGCCACAAGCTTTATGCGCCCAAAGGTATCGGCATGCTCTACGTGCGCGCTGGCAGCCCCTACACCGCGCTGATGGCTGGTGGTGGCCAAGAGGGCGGGCAGCGGGCCGGTACCGAAAACATGCCCGGCATTGCCGCCCTCGGTGCCGTGTTGCAGGCGCTGGAAGACGGCGGCGACGCGGTGTTCCGCAGCCACGCGCAACTGGCGGACTACCGTGCGCGCCTGGCCGATGCGCTGCGCGAGGCCTTGCCTGGCGTGGTGTTCAACATGCCGTTTGAGGGCAGCTTGCCAACCACGCTCAACTTTTCGGTTCCGGGCATGGACAGCAAAACGCTGCTCAATGTGTTTGACGCGGCCGGCATGCGTATCAGCGCTGGCAGCGCTTGCAGTGCCGCCAAAGCTGAACCCAGCTATGTGCTGCAGGCCATGTGCTTGCCGGCCTGGCAGACCGAGGGCGCGGTGCGCCTCTCGATAGGCGCCACGGTAGACGCAGCATTTACCGACGAAGCGTGCGCTCGTATCGCCAGCTGCGGCCAAGTGCTGCGGGCCTGCGTGCCGGGTGCCGCCCCAGCCCATGGCGGGCCTACGCTTGCCATCGAGTGCGCTAGCGAGGGCGGCCTGTCTGCCGATGCCCTGGATGATTTCTTTCAACGCCATCCAAACGCCCGTATGGTCGATGTCCGCGATGTAGCCGAACACCAGGCCAGCCACAATTGGCTTCCGTGGACGCAAGTCACTGCGCTGAATGTGCCCCTGGAGACCCTGCGCCACAACATGCCTGCGGACCTGTCGCAAGCCTTCGGCCCAGTGGTCATGTTCTGCCGCAGCGGCGCACGCAGTCGCCAGGCCGCGGCACTGTTGCGCGCGCGCGGGCACGCACAGGTGTGGCACCTGGAGGGTGGAGTGGCACTGGCTGAAATGGCATAGGTCTGTGCTCTCTGCGCATGGCACCTAGCGGCACAATGTCGGGCATGCAGACATCCACACCCACTCTTGACACCTCCACCCCCGCACTCGCCGGGCACCTCTTGGTCCAGTGCTTGATTGCACAGGGCGTTACCCACGCCTTTGGTGTGCCGGGCGAAAGTTATTTGGCGGTGCTCGATGGCTTTCACCGCTACAGGGATCAGATTCGCTTCATCATCAATCGGCAAGAGGGCGGTGCTGCGTTCATGGCAGAAGCCCAGGGCAAGCTGACCGGCCGCCCCGGCATTTGTTTTGTAACCCGCGGCCCGGGGGCAACGAATGCCAGCATCGGGGTGCACACCGCGTTTCAGGACTCCACGCCGATGGTGCTTTTCATCGGGGATGTGGCCAGCGACCAGCGCGACCGCGAGGCTTTTCAGGAAATGGATTACCGAGTGATGTTCGGCCCCAGTGCCTTGGGCATGGCCAAGCGGGTGGAGCGGATTGATGATGCGAGACGCATTCCCGAATACGTGGCGCGCGCCTTTGCCACCGCCATGAATGGGCGCCCTGGTCCGGTGGTGCTGGTGTTGCCGGAAGACATGTTGACGCAAGTGTTAGAGCCCAATGCGGCGGGGCAGCGTCCTCAGCCGCTGGCCCGTGTCGAGCCGGTTGAGGCCTGGAGCGACCCGGGTGCCCTGCGGGATCTGCGCCAGCTGCTGCTGAAAGCAGAGCGCCCCTTCGTGATTGCGGGGGGCGGGGGGTGGACGCCGCAGGCCGCGCAGGCGCTGCAGCGCTTTGCCGAAAACTGGCGTCTGCCGGTGGGCAATGCGTTTCGCTTTCAAGACACCTTTGACAACCACCACCCGCAGTACGCGGGCGATGTGGGCATCGGCATCAACCCGGCGCTTGCCAAGCGGGTGCGCGACAGTGACTTGATCATCGCCATCGGCCCCCGCTTGGGTGAAATGACTACCGGTGGCTACACCCTGCTGCAAGCGCCCAAAGCGGCGCAGACGCTAGTGCACATCCACGCGAGTGCAGAAGAGCTCAACCGGGTGTACCAAGCAGATCTGGCCATCCACGCCAGCATGCGAGCGGCAGCCCGCTCTCTGGAGGTGTTGACAGCACCAATGAATGTGCCGTGGGAGGCGTGGACGCATGGCTGCAACGCGGACTACCTGGCCAACCTCGTACCCTCTGTGATCGCTGATTTGCCGGCCGACAACGAGCGCGGGTTGGTGGACATGCCTCATGTGATTGCTTGTTTGCAAAAGCACTTGCCGGCTGATGCGGTGCTGACCAACGGTGCCGGCAACTTTGCAAGTTGGTTGCACCGCTTCTACCGCTACACCGGTTTGGCCGCCGGGCACAAAACCCAGTTGGCGCCGACCAACGGCGCCATGGGCTATGGCGTGCCCGCAGGGATTGCGGCGGCGATTTTGAGCCAAGAAGCGCCTGGTAGCGGCCAGGGCAGGGTGGCATTCACGATTGCCGGGGATGGTGATTTCCTGATGAACGGGCAGGAGCTCGCCACCGCAGTGCAGCACGGTGCCAAGAGCATTATTTTGCTGTTGAACAACGGTATGTACGGCACCATCCGCATGCACCAAGAGCGCGAATACCCGGAGCATGCAGCGGGTACTGCGTTGGCAAACCCGGATTTCAGCGCACTGGCCCGGGCTTACGGTTATGCCGGTGTCACGATCCGCAAGAGTGCAGATTTTGAGGCCGAGCTGCTTGCCGCCTTGGCCCGGCCGCAGGGCACCGTTATAGAGGTGGTGCTGGAGCCTGAGCTCATCAGCACCCGTGGCACTCTGCGCGCCATGACGCAGGCAGCACTCAAGCGATGAGCGCTGCCGGTTTGGGGCTGCAGTCTGTGCACCATGTGGCCATCATTGCATCAGACTACGCCCGTTCTAAACATTTCTACACCGAGGTGCTGGGCCTGCAGGTGTTGGCCGAGAATTTCCGGGAGGCCCGTGGCTCGTGGAAATTGGATCTCGGTTTGCCTGATGGGGGGCAGATCGAGCTGTTTTCTTTCCCCTCGCCTCCGCCACGGCCCTCTCGTCCGGAAGCCTGTGGCTTGCGCCACCTGTGTTTCCGGGTGGCCGATGTGGACTCGGCAAAGCAGCGATTAGAGGCTGCAGGTGTGGCAGTAGAAGCAGTGCGCATAGATGAATACACCGGAATGCGCTTCACGTTTTTCTCGGACCCTGACGGATTGCCCTTGGAGCTTTATCAAGCTGGCTAGCATGTGCTGCAGCTGCGCAAGGCGTGGGCGGTGCCGCTGGTTTAATTGAGTTGGAGAATGCGCCAGTCGATCCGGTTGTCGGGCCGGTGAACGATGTTGACGTTGCTGCGCATAGCCCAAGGGATGATCAGGTTGATCAACGGGATGGTGGCTACATCGTCGTTTTGTAACTGCAAGGCTTCCGTGATCAGGCCGGTGCGGACTTTGGGATCGGCCTCTTTCTTAATCCGGTTGATCAAGGAGTCTATGGCGGGATTGCTGTAGCGACCGAAGTTCCCGTCTCCACTGTTGCGTGTGCGGGTCTGGACTAGCGATTGCAATGTATTGAGGCCGTCAAAAGTAGCTGGGCCGAAGCCGATGAGATAGACACCCAATTCATGGCGCTGCAAGCGAGGGAAATAGTCGGTGAACGGATAGGTCGTGAGCTTGGCTTTTACTCCTATGCGCTCCCACATCGCCTTGATGGCTTGACAGATCTCCTCGTCATTGGGGTAGCGGTTGTTCGGGCATGAGAGCTCCAGTTCAAACCCGTTTGCAAAGCCAGCCTCGCTCAGCAGGGCTTTCGCGTTGGAGACGCTGAATTCGGGACGCTTGTTGAGTGCCTCGCTCCAACCATTGACTTTGGGCATGACCAATGCGCCGGTGACTTGGCCCTGTCCACGGAGGGTGACCCGAGTGATGGCAGCCGTGTCGATGGCCGTGTAAAGCGCTTTGCGGACACGCCTATCTTTGAGCGGATTTTTTCCCTTGATATTGCTGCCCTGCAATTGGTCACTGAAGTGGTCCATCCCAATGAAGAGCGTTCTATTTTCAGGTCCGTTGAGTAATTTGAAGTCTGAGTTGTTGCGCAAGGCCAGCAAACTTTGCGGGGTAGGGTCTAGCACCAAGTCTATGCTTCCGCTTTCTAACGCTGCGATACGACTCGTGAGACTGGGCAACGGACTAAAAATGATCTCGGTGACGTTGGATTCCAAAGGGCCCCACCATGCCGGATTTCGAGTCAGAGTGATATCCCGGTTGGGTATCCACTCTTTCAGCATGAAGGGGCCAGTGCCGTTGGCATGGCGATGGGCGTAGTTTTCAGTTTTTGACTTGACGTCTTTTGGATTCGTAGAGTCGTGTTCTTTGGCCCATGATTCACTGAGGATGCGCAGCTCTGTCAGTTGATTGAGAAGCACCGGATTGGGGGTGGAAGTGTGGATGTCCAGTCGTAAATCGTCAATTTTTACTACGCGGGCAATGCCTTGGGTGAAAGGCTGAAAGGTGGAGTTGGGCTTCATCGCACGCTGGATGGAGAAGACTGCATCGTCAGCGGTGAAGGGGCGCCCATCGTGAAATTTGACTCCGGTACGTAGGCTGAGACGCAAATGGGTCGGCGTAATCTGCTGCCACTGACGCGCCAGCATGGGCTCCACCTCAAAAGTTCTGCTGTTGTAGTACACCAGACTTTCGTACACCGCTGCATGGATACCGTTTTGCAGTCCGGCATTTTGACTGTGCGGATCCCAAGACAATACGTCACTGGCAGCAGTCCATTTGAATGTTTTTGCTGAACTGACAGTTGGTGCTAGCGCTATCAGCACCGCGAGTGCTATACGAGAGAGTGCAGCGATCATGGGTGTCTCCAATGGATCATTTGTGTCTCCCCATCATAAAAGACCTTCCCCAAACCGGTGCAGATCGGGCTATTCACTGCCCCAAAAAAAGAGCGCCCGCCGAACCATGTCGGGGGGCGCTGTTGATGTGTTAGTACCCCTTACCGAGAGGTACCCGTTGCACCGATCAGATCCTGCCTTCTTCGACAGCGTGGCAGGCTATACGAACCTTGTCCAGTAGTTTCATCTCTGGCTTTTCACTTTTGCAACGCGCATTGGCATGCGGACAGCGTGGGTGAAACGCGCAACCCGATGGCGGGTTGAGCGGGTTCGGCACTTCGCCTGCCACCGCTGTGCGTGCGCGCCCGGTGTCGTGCATTTTAGGAATCGCGTCCAGCAACATGCGGGTGTAGGGGTGACGCGGGCTGTCGAACAGCGTGTGTTTGTCAGCCAACTCCACCAAGCCACCCAGGTACATGACCCCGACCTGGTCGCTGACATGCCGCACCACCGCGAGGTTGTGCGAGATAAACAGGTAGGTTAGGCCCTGCTTGCGCTGCAGGTCTTTCATGATGTTGAGCACTTGCGCCTGCACACTCACGTCCAGAGCGGACGTGGGTTCATCGCACACCAGAAACTCTGGCTGGGTCGCCAAAGCCCGTGCAATGGAAATGCGTTGACGCTGGCCACCCGAGAACTGGTGCGGAAACTTGACGCTGTCTTGCGCCGAGAGTCCGACGGACTCCAGCAACTCGCCCACACGTTGATCTAGAGCCGCTTGTTCACTCAGGATTTCATGCTCGATCAGCGGCTCGGCAATGATGTCACCTACTGTCCAGCGTGGATTCAGGCTGGCATAAGGGTCTTGAAACACCATTTGCACCCGGCGGCGCAGTTTGCGTCCTTCTGGAGTTTTGAATGCGGCATGGGCATCTTGCCCATCGAATTCAAAGCCGCCACGGGTGGGTTCATACAAACCGACCAGCAAACGCGCCACCGTGCTTTTGCCGCATCCGGATTCACCCACGAGTGCGAGGGTGGTGCCGCGTTCGATGTCAAAGCTCACGCCATTCACTGCCTTCAGCAGCATCTTGGGTTTGCGCTCGATCACCCGGTTCAGCCAGGGGGCAGAGACGTCAAAGGTCTTGGCGAGGTCAGTCGCCCTTACGAGGGGTTGTGCATCTTGGCTCATGCGGCACCTCCAGTCTCGTGCAGCCAGCAGGCTGCTTGGGTGTTGCCTGCCTGCATCAGGTCGGGGCGTTGTTGGGTGCACTTGGCGATGGTGCGGGTGCAGCGGGGGTTGAATGCGCAGCCTTGTGGGATGGCATTCAGTCGTGGCATGGCACCATCAATCTGGTGGAGGTTTTCGCGATCTTGGCTCATGTCGGGGATACAGGCCATCAGGCCCGCCGTATAGGGGTGTGACGGCCGGTTGATCACATCGTGCACGGGGCCGATTTCTGCCACCCGGCCCGCATACATCACAGCCACGCGGTCGCAGGTTTCGGCAATGACGCCCATGTCGTGGGTAATCAGCATGACCGCAGCACCGCGCTCTTTGCAAATGGTTTTAAGCAAGGTGATGATTTGCGCTTGGATGGAGACGTCCAGTGCCGTGGTGGGCTCGTCAGCCACGATCAGCTTGGGTTCTGCGGCCAAGGCCAAAGCGATCACGACGCGCTGCCGCATGCCGCCAGAGAACTGGTGCGGATAGTGGTCGATCCGCTGTTCGGCGGCAGGAATGCCGGTGTCTTTGAGCAGCTGGATGGCCCGTTCACGCGCCTGTGCCTGGTTCAGTGGCAGGTGGGTGGTGATGGTTTCAATCAGTTGCCGGCCGACTGAGTACAGCGGGTTCAGCGAGGTCAGCGGATCCTGAAAGATCGCACCGATCTTGCGGCCTCGTATCGCACGCATGCGGTCTTGTGGCAGGTCGTCGATGCGCTGGCCTTCCAGCAGGATCTCGCCACTGCCGATGCGGCCCGGCGGCTCCAACAGGCCGATGATCGCCGCCCCGGTCAGCGATTTGCCGGCGCCGGATTCACCGACAACGCCCAGAATTTCTCCCGGTGCAATGTCGAACGAGACTTGATCGAGCGCACGCAGCGTGCCTTTGCGTGATGGGAATTCCACCACCAGATTTTTGACTTGTAACAAGCTCATATGCGGTTATCTCAAGCGGGGGTTCAGGGCATCGCGCAACCAGTCGCCCAGCAAATTGACGCTCAGGGCAATTAAGACCAGCATGGCGCCCGGGAAGATGGTGATCCACCATTCGCCGGAGAACAGGTAGTCGTTGCCGACCCGGATCAGGGTGCCTAGCGACGGGGAGGTGGGGGGCGCACCAACGCCTAGGAAGGAGAGGGTGGCTTCGGTAATGATGGCCGTGGCTACCTGAATTGTGGCCAGCACCAACACGGGGCCGAGCACGTTGGGCAGCACATGCTTGCGCATGATGCGAAGCGGTGCCACACCAGTGACCCGTGCAGCTTGCACATATTCCTTGTTACGCTCGACCAGGGTACTTCCGCGCACGGTGCGGGCGTATTGCACCCATCCCGTCAGGGAGATCGAGATGATCAGCACCCCAAAGGCCAGTGACTCATGCGCATTGGGGAAGAGCGCGCGCCCCACACCCGCGATCAGTAAGGCGACCAGGATCGCGGGGAAGGAGAGCATCACGTCGCACAAGCGCATGAGCAAGGCGTCAACCCAACCACCCAGGAAGCCCGCCAGCAGCCCAAAGCTGACCCCGACCAGCAGTGACAACACCACAGAGGCGAGCCCCACAGCCAGTGAGATGCGGGCGCCGTACATCAAGGCAGACAAAATGTCGCGGCCCTGATCGTCGGTGCCCAGCAGGTAGCCGGCTTTGCCGCCTTCACTCCAAGCGGGCGGGAGTCGGGCGTTGTCCAGCTGCAGCGTGGACAGGTCAAACGGGTTATGAGGTGCAATCCAGGGCGCAAAGAGCGCACACACCAGACAGGTGAGTGCAATCAGCGCAGCGAAGATGGCAGTGGGGGACGTGCGGAAGCTATAGCCCACATCGCCATCCCACCACCGGTGAAATAGAGAGTTCAATGGATGTTCCTCTGTGAGGGAAATAAGGTTGGGTTTTGTGACTCAATGCCCGCCGGACTTGCCGGCACGCAGCCGCGGGTCCACCGCGAAATACAGCAGGTCCACGATCAAATTGATGACCACAAAGATCAGGGCAATCAGGCAGAGGTAAGCGGCCATGACTGGAATGTCTGCAAACGTCACGGCCTGAATGAACAAGAGGCCCATGCCCGGCCACTGGAAAACAGTTTCCGTGATGATGGCGAAGGCAATCAAACCGCCGAGCTGCAAGCCGGTGATCGTCATCACAGGTACCAGCGTGTTTTTCAGCGCATGCCCGAAGTGAACAGCCCGTGTCGTCAGGCCCCGTGCGCGCGCGAACTTGATGTAGTCGGTCCGCAAGACTTCCAACATCTCCGCGCGTACCAGTCGCATAATCAGGGTGAGCTGAAAAATAGCCAGAGTGACTGCCGGCAACACGATGTGGTGCCAGCCTTTGGCCGTCAGCAAACCACTGGTCCACCAGCCGATCTTCACCACTTCTCCGCGGCCAAAGCTCGGGAACCAGCCCAGCGTTACGGCGAACACCAAAATCAGCAAGATGCCGATCAAGAAAGTGGGTAGCGAGACTCCCAGAAGCGACAGCGTCATGAACACTTGACTCAAGAACGAGCCGCGTTTGAGCGCGGCATAAACCCCCATAGGGATCCCGACTGCAAGTGCCAGAAAACCGGCGACCAAGGCGAGCTCAAGGGTGGCAGGGAAGCGCTCGGCAATCAGCGTGGAGACTTGGGTCCCCTGGCGCAAACTGAAACCGAACTCACCCTGGGCAGCATTCCTGAGGAAATGCCAGAACTGAACAATAAAAGGTTGGTCAAGGCCCAGGGCCTGACGCAGTTCCTTGATTTGCTCTTGCGTTGCATCTTGTCCCAACAGGAAGACGACGGGGTCGCCAACGTATTGAAACAGCATGAACGATATGAGGGCAACGGTGACCATCACCAATGCCGCTTGCGCCAAGCGCCGCACTATGAATGCAAACATAGATTCAAAAAAATGAGGGCCGCGGCAGATACTGCCGCGACCCCGTTTACTAAAGAAGTGCGGTTTTACTTAACTTTGACCAAGCGCCAGTCCAGGCGGTTGTCCGCGCGGTGGACCACGTCAATGTTCTTCTTCATGGCCCAAGGAATGACTTGGTTATGCAAAGGAATATTGGCAACGTCGTCGTTGTGCAATTGAAGTGCTTTGGTGAGCAATTCGGTGCGCAGCTTCAGGTCGGTTTCTTTTTTGGTGCGCTCGATCAAAGCGTCCATCTGGGGGTTGCTGTATCGGCCAACGTTGTAGTTGCCGTCACCGCCAGCGCCCACAGAGCGAACCAGGGATTGCAGGCTGTACAACGCATCAAATGTGGGCACGCCCCAGCCCAGCATGTAAATGCTGGCTTCATTGCGCTGAATCATGGGGAAGTAGGTCACCAATGGCAGGGTGCGCAGCCTCGCTTTCACGCCGATGCGCGACCACATGGCAGTCACTGCCTGGCAGATCTGCTCGTCGTTGATGTAGCGGTTGTTCGGGCACGCCAGATCCACTTCAAAACCGTCTTTGTAGCCAGCATCGGCCAACAGTTTTTGAGCAGCAGCCACGTCAAACGGGTAACGCTTGTGCACGGCTTCGGTCCAGCCAGTGACCTGAGGGGCCACGATGGCGCCGGTGGCTTGACCCAGTCCACGCATGGTGACACGGGTGATTGCGTCTGCGTCGATGGCTTGATAAAGCGCCTTGCGGACGCGCACGTCTTTCAGAGGGTTTTTACCCTTGATGTTGCTGCCCACGAGCTCGTCGCGGAACTGGTCCATACCGAAGAAGATGGTGCGGTTTTCAATGCCGTCCATCACCTTCAAATCGGCGTTAGAGCGCACGCGAGGCAAGTCTTGCGGGCTGGGGTCCAGCACCAGGTCCACTTCGCCGGAAAGCAAAGCCGCCATACGGGTGGCCACTGCCTTGACGGGGGTGTAGACGATTTCTGTCACATTGGATTCACTCTTGCCCCACCAGCCCTTGTTTTGGGTGAGAACCAGCTTCTGGTCCGGCAACCAATCTTTGAGCATGTAGGGGCCGGTGCCGTTGGCATTGCGGTGGGCAAAGTTCTCTTCCTGGGTTTTGATGTCCTTGGGGGCCACAGACTTGTTCTTCTCGGCCCACGCTTTGCTCATTACACGCAGCTCGGTCATCTGATTCAGCAGCACGGGGTTGGGTGTCTTGCTGTACACATCGAAGGTGGTTTCGTTGACCTTGACGACCTTGTCCACGCCCTGGATGTAGGGGGTGAAGTTCGATGTCGGCATCATGGCGCGCTGGATGGAAAACACAGCGTCATCCACAGTCAACGGGCTGCCGTCATGAAACTTCACGCCACTGCGCAGAGTGAAGCGCATCTGGGTGGGGGAGATGTCTTTCCAGGCAGTTGCCAGTACGGGTTCGATCTTGAAAGTCTTGCTGTTGTAGTAAACAAGGCTTTCGTAGACCGCGGCGTGAATGCCGTTTTGGAGTGCGTTGTTTTGGGAGTGGATGTCCCAAGTTGCAATATCACTGGAGCTGGACCATTTGAATGTCTTGGCCTGCAATGCGGTTGCTCCGAATGCCATGGTTGCGGCGAGAGCGAGTACCTGGAGTTTCATGGGTAAAAATCCCTTGGTTTAAAGGTGGCGATTATGCATAAACCATACCAATAAAAATTGGCGGAAAACCCTAGGTGTTCCGGGGTCCAGATCGCGGCTTTTTTCACCCTTACCACGAATAAAAAAAGGCCGGAGAGTCCGGCCTTTTTTGGTAGTCACGCAGGCGACTTACTTCAGGTGCTTGCCGATCAGGCCAGCCAATTCAAACATGGTGACTTGGGCTTTGCCGAAGATTTCTTTGAGCTTGGCATCGGCGTTGATGTTGCGCTTGTTGGCCGCGTCTTGCAGGCCGTGCTTTTTGATGTATGTCCAGAGCTTGCTCACCACTTCGGTGCGTGGCAAGGCAGCCGAACCGACCACTGCAGCCAATGCGGAGCTGGGGGTCAGCGCTTTCATGAACGCGGCGTTCACAGTGCGCTTTTTGGCGGGGGCCTTCTTCACAGGTGCTGCAGCTTTCTTGGCGGGTGCAGCCGCTTTCTTTGCAGGAGCCGCAGCCTTGACGGCTACTTTCTTCGCAGGTGCTGCAGCCTTGGTTGCAGGAGCAGCTTTCTTTGCTGGTGCAGCGGCTTTCTTAGCCGGCGCTTTTTTCGCAGTTGCCATGGTGAATTGTCCTTTTTGAAGTTGGTTTTAGCCCAGCAAAAAAAAGCTTCTTCACTGGTGTCGCACATGCTAATGGCAAAAAAGCGGCTTTCCAAGGGAGCATGGTCAATTTTCCTGCGCGAATGTTGTTTTTTTCATTGGAGAATCCATGCAATTGAGTCCTCAAGGAGTGCCCTGATGTCCGGTTTCGTGTTTCCTTCGTTTTCTACCTGTGACTTTTGCGATATTTACAAGGGTGACAGTAGCGGTGATTTCAGGGTGATGCCGCCTGTTTTTAGGGAGTTCGGCGGACTGTCAGCCTTCTGTGGGCCGGTGTACACCGTGCAGTGTTTGGAAGACAACAGCTTTGTGAAACAGGCGGTGGATTCTCAGGGGTGGCTCGATACGCCAACGGGGCGTGTGGCGCAGGTGCTGGTGGTTGATGGCGGTGCCTCGATGCAGCGGGCGTTGGTCGGAGGCAACCTGGCCGCAGCAGCGGCCCGGAATGGGTGGGCCGGTATTGTGGTGAACGGGTGTGTCCGGGATCTTGCAGAGCTGGAGCAGCAGCCCGTGGGCATCCGGGCTCTGGCGCCCATGCCGTTGCCTACCGAAAAACGTCAGCAGGGTGTGGTGCAGCTCCCGGTGCGGGTGCAGGGCGTGTGGGTGCGCCCGGGTGACTGGTTGTATGCCGACCGGGACGGCATGGTGATCGCACCCCGCCCCTTAGTGTGAGGGTCCGCTGCCGCGCCCCGGCAGCGTAGCCAGTACAACGCTCAAGAGAGCGATGCCGAACGCCAACATCTGAAGGCCGGCCAGTGGTTCGCCCAGAACCAAAACGCCCACCACAGCGGCCGATATCGGCAGCATCACAGTGAACACCCCGGCGCGCGAGGCCGGTACGTTTTTCAGGCCGCTCATCCATAGCCATACGGTCCAGACACTGGCGGCCAAAGAGTAAAACAGCAGTAGAAGCCATGAGCCTGTCGTCACTGCGCCGAAGTCAAACGACCACGCAACGTACGCGCCCAGAGGCGTCATCAACGCAAAGCCCCACAAATTAATGAGTGCGGTGATGCGGCGCGGAGTCAGGGCACCGGTGAGCTTTTTGGCGATCACCGCATAGGCGGCTTCGCAGAGCACTGCGGCAAACACCAGAGCGTTGCCCAAAAGATGGTTGTTCTGAGTCAAATCGCTGCTTGGCGCAGATGGTCCGTGCGCAGAGTGCTCACTTTTTGATAGTGCCAGTAAGCTGATGCCCAAGGCGCTGCACGCGACAGCCAGCCACGTGCGACCGCTGATTTTTTCCTTGAGAAACACCCAGCTCATCAGCGCCACGACTGCCGGAATGGCCGCCATGATGACGCCTGCAGACACTGCGGTGGTCATGCTCACACCGTACAACATGCAGATAGAAAACAGAAAGTTTCCGAAGAAAGACTCCAAGAACAAAAACTTGCGGGTGGAGGGGCTCATCGGCATTTCGTCTGCGGGGCGCTTGAGCCAATGGATGGTGGCCAAGCCGCCAATACCAAAGCGCAACCACGCCAGCAAAAATACCGGGAGCACCATCACCAGCGGCTTGGAGAGTGCGACATAACTGCCGATGAGTGCCATGCTGGAGGCCAGCAAAGCGTAGGAGAAGAGCCGGGGCGTGGTGTTCATGGGGGCACTGTGAATCGGACTGACAAAGACGCGATGAGCCTACACCAAGTCACTAGCGCCAAGTGGCTCCATGCAAGCGATATCGCTCAGGTAAGGTCACACCCGTTCCAATCAATCCACGTGTTGACCAAAGGATGCTTCATGGGTGCAGGTACCTTCGCTTACGCTAGCAACAGCAATCGATTTTTGGCTTGCGAGCCGCTTCAACATCAGCCGTTTGCTCTTGCGGGCATCCCGTTTGACGGCGCTGTTACCAACCGCCCCGGCGCGCGTTTTGGCCCCCAGGAGATCCGGCGCGCATCGCTGATGATGTGTGATGAGCTGCATCCGCTTTTTGGTGTGAGCCCGACTGATGTTCTGGGTGACGCGGGCGAGTTTGCGTTGCCGAATGCATCGCCCTTGGTGAATGTTCGTGCGGCGATTGAGGCGCAAGCAGACGCCTTGCTTGCCCAACATCACTGTGTGTTTCTCGGGGGCGACCATTCCGTCACCTTGCCGTTGCTGCGTGCGATCAAGCGCCGCCATGGTGCGGTGGCGCTGATCCATTTTGATGCGCACTGTGACACCTGGGAGGATCCATTCGGGGAGCCCTCAGGCCATGGCACCTGGACCTACGAAGCCCTGCAAGAAGGGCTGGTCCAGCCTGAAAAGACCATCCAAATCGGACTGCGATCCAGTGGCACCCGGGACGCCCGGGAATACGTGCGGGACCAGGGTGGACTGATCTTTACTGCCCGCGATCTGCGGGGGCGCGATGGCGATGGACTGGCAGGTGTGGTCGCGGCCATCCGGGAGCGTATTGGCGATACGCCGGTGTATTTGACGCTGGATATCGATTGCCTGGATCCTGCATTTGCTCCCGGTACCGGGACCCCCGAGCCGGGTGGAATGAGCAGCTCTCAAGTGCTGACCTTGTTGGAGGAATTGGCGCCGCTGTCGTTCATCGGGATGGACTGTGTCGAGGTCGCCCCCGCGTATGACCATGCCGAACTCACCAGCAATGCCGCTGCAACGTTTGTCTGGACTTACCTGAGCGGGCAGGCCGCCAAATTGTCCAAGTAACACGCAAATAGCCATGTCTTTGCTGAAGTCCGACACCCAGCTTCATCGCAACAGCTATTACGAGGCGAGTGTGGCCCGTCCCCCGGCCTCTGCGGTGCTGCAAGGCGCGCACCGGGCGGATGTGGTGGTGGTGGGTGGTGGCTTTGCCGGTTTGTGCTGTGCGCTGGATTTGCGCGTAGCGGGCTATTCGGTCGTGCTGCTGGAGGCGGATCGGGTCGTCAGCGGGGCGTCGGGGCGCAATGGGGGGCAATTTATCGTGGGCGTGGCCAGTGGGCAGGAGCCGCTGGAGCAGCAGGGGGGCAAAGCACTCGCGCGGAGCGTGTGGGACATGTCTTTGGAAGCCGTGGCATTGCTCAAAGAACGCGTGGCAGAGCACCAGATTGCGTGTGATCTGGCCACCGGGTACCTGACGGTGGCTGACCGTCCTCGCAAAGCGCGTGCGCTGAAAGCCGATGCCGCAGCGCTGGAGCGTAACTACGGGTTCCGCACTCGCTGGCTGCAAGGAGCTACCCTGCAGGAGCAGATTCAGAGCGAGCGCTATGTCGCCGCCACTTGGGAGCCCGTCTCCGGGCATTTGCACCCCTTGAAGTACGGCCTGGGTCTGATGCGTGCAGCGCTAGCGGCAGGGGTGCAGGTGTTTGAGTACTCGCCAGTGATTGCGATGGAGCGGGGGGCGAAGGTGATGGCCAAAACAGCCGCCGGTGAGGTGCAAGCCGACTTTGCTGTCCTTGCCGGCAATTGCACCCTGCCGGAGTTCGGCCCCTGGGTCGCGCCAGAGATTCGCAGCCGCATCATGCCGGTGGGCACTTATATGCTGGGCACCGAGCCACTGCCAGAGACACTAGTCAGCAGCTTGCTGCCCGCCAACGCGGCGGTGTGCGACAACAATTTTGCAGTGGACTATTTCCGCCGAAGTGCGGATCACCGGCTCCTGTTCGGTGGCGGGGTGAGCTACTCCACGGCCACGCCGTGGAATCTGGCGGCCACCATGCAGCAGCGAATGACCCGGGTGTTCCCGCAACTCGCCAAGGTGCGCCTAGAGTTCGTATGGGGCGGCTTTGTGGATATCAGCATGAACCGGGCACCTGATTTCGGCCGTATCGACGGCAATGTGTATTACCTGCAGGGCTTCAGCGGGCACGGAGTTGCTCTAACGGGCTTGGCCGGTCGTTTGGTCGCGCAAGCGATTGCAGGTCAGGCAGAGCGGTTTGATGTGTTTGCGCGCATCAAGCATCGCAGCTTTCCCGGTGGGCGCTGGTTGCGCACTCCCAGTCTGGTGCTGGGCATGGCGTATCACCAGCTCAAAGATCTTTGAGTGCGCCAGCGACCAAGCGGGCGAGCTGCGGGCCCCACTGTGCAATGTCCTGCAAGGTCGCGTATCCATAGCCAATTACGAGGCCTTTGGCGTCGCGCCGTGCGAGGCAGTAGGCGGACAGGGGGCGAACCACCATGCCGGCTTGTCCGATCCGGCGGGCCAATGCTTCGTCGTCCAACACCGTGGGAAGTTGCAGACACAGGTGCAGGCCTTGCTCAGCGCCACTGATGCTGGCGCTAGGGCCCAATATGGGCTGGAGCGCGTCCAGCAGGCATTTCCGGCGCTGCGCATAGCTTTGCCGCGCTTTGCGCAAAGCCGCTGCAAAATGGCCCAACTCAATGAATTCCGCGAGCGCCGCCTGTAGGGGGAGCTGCCCCGGCCGGTTGAGGTCGTAGTGGGCTTGCTTGAAAGCAGCGGCCACTGTTTTGGGGACGACCAAATACCCCAGCTTGAGGCCTGGATAGAGCACTTTGGAAAAGGAGCCGAGGTACATCACCCGGCCACTGTGATCGAGCCCGGCCAAGGACGAGAGGGGAGGGCCGCTGAAACGGAACTCGCTGTCGTAGTCGTCCTCCAGAATCCAAGCGTTGTGTTGCCGGCCCAAAGCCAGCAGTTGTTGCCGGCGGGCCAGCGACATGACAGCACCGGTCGGGTACTGGTGCGAGGGCGTGGTGTAAATCAGCCGAGGCGGGTGCTGGTCGTCTAGAAGGCCGGGCGCCATCCCGTGTGGATCGACGGAAACAGGGTGGAGCTGTAAGCCGGCTGCGGTAAACGACTTGACGGCGCCCCAATAGGCGGGATCTTCCATCCATACGCATTGCCCGTGGTCCGCAAGCATGTGGGCACACAAATCGAAGGACTGTTGGGTTCCGTTGGTGATCAGCACTTGATCCATATCGACCGGCACGCTGCGCGATACCCGGAGGTAGTCGGCCACTGCACGCCTCAGAGGGGTGTGGCCACCGCCGTACGAGTAGTCCAGCATTTCGGGGTAAGTCATACGCCAATGCTTGTTTTGCAGGCGTTGCCATAGGGCCACCGGAAAAGCGCTGAAGTCGGCGACACCCGGGGTAAACGGCTGCACTTCAAGTTGGGCGGAGGTGAACTGGGTGGAGGCAGCAATTCCCCGGCTCGAGAGCCCGGAACCCTTGTCTTCCCGCGCTGGCTGGAGGCGCGTCACCGGGCGTGATTGATCGTTGACATAGGTGCCACTGCCTACCCGGCTGACGAGGTAGCCCTCGGTGACTAGCTGGTTGATAGCGGCCACCACCGTGTTGCGCGACAAATTCAGATCCTGGGTGAGTTCGCGGCTGGAGGGGAGCTTGTCTCCAGCATGGAGCTTGCCTTGCAGCACTGCCCGGCGCAGGGCTTCATATAGTTGGCGGTGCAGTGGCATCTGCCCTTTGCTGCTGAGCTGGTGCATTTCACTGAGGATGAGTTCTGACAGCATGGGCATGCAAGGGGGTTAAAGTGGCACCATGGAGGCCTTTTAAATGGCTCCGGTTTGCAACCAATTTTGCACCAGAATGGTTTGATCTACAGAGCCGCACTACAGGCATGATGGTGGTGCAGCACCCCAAGGAGATAGAACATGACGGAAAACAAAAACATGAATTTCAACGATCTGGAGCAATGGCTCAACGAGCGCCGGGTCACGGAGGTAGAGTGTTTGGTGCCTGACTTGACCGGAGTCGCTCGCGGAAAAATCTTGCCACGCGCCAAGTTCACCGAAGACCGTGGCATGCGGCTTCCGCAAGCGATTGTGGCGATGGGGGTGACAGGGGAGTTTCCTGAAAGTGGCCCGTATTACGACGTCATTGACCCTACTGACAAAGACATGCAGTTGAGGCCCGATCCCTCCTCGGTGCGTATCGTTCCGTGGGCTACGGACCCCACGGCGCAGGTGATTCACGACTGCTTTGATCACGAGGGCAAGCTGGTGCCTTTTGCACCGCGCAGCGTCTTGCGCCGGGTCCTTGACCTGTATGCAGCGGAGGGGCTTCAGCCGATTGTGGCTCCCGAGTTAGAGTTTTACCTCACCGCCCGTAACACCGACCCCAACACCCTGTTGCGTGCACCGGTGGGCCGCAGCGGTCGGGCAGAGACCTCCCGCCAGGCTTACAGCATCGATGCGGTGAACGAGTTTGACCCCTTGTTTGAGGAAATCTACGACTACTCCGACAAGATGGAGCTCAACGTGGATACGTTGATCCACGAGGTCGGGGCAGGGCAGATGGAGATCAACTTCTTCCACAACAAGCCGCTGGGCTTGGCGGATGAGGTGTTTTTCTTCAAGCGCACGGTGCGAGAAGCTGCACTGCGCCATGACATGTATGCCACCTTCATGGCCAAGCCGATTGCAGGCGAACCCGGCAGTGCCATGCACGTGCACCAAAGCTTGGTGGATGTGGAGTCGGGTAAGAACGTGTTCAGCAATGAGGATGGCACACCGTCCGAAGCTTTTATGCACTACATCGGTGGATTGCAGCGCTACATTCCGGCCGCCATGGTGTTGGTGGCACCCTATGTAAACAGCTACCGGCGCCTGTCTCGCAACACGGCGGCACCTATCAATATCGAGTGGGGCTATGACAACCGTACCGTCGGTATCCGTTCGCCCATCTCCTCGCCTGCAGCCCGCCGGGTAGAAAACCGGGTCATTGGCGCCGATGCCAACCCCTATGTGGCGATGGCCATGACCTTGGCGTGTGGCTATCTCGGCCTCAAAAATAAAATCAAACCTAAGCCGGAGATGAGGGGGGATGCTTATTTGTCCCCGTATGCCTTGCCACGGAGCCTTGGGGAGGCGCTGGATTGGTTGCGCAAAGAGACCGATTTGCATGAAGTCTTGGGCAAAGAGTTCGTCACTGTCTATTCAGAGATCAAGGAGCTGGAGTTCGACGAGTTCATGAAAGTGATTTCGCCTTGGGAGCGTGAGCACTTGTTGCTGCACGTATAACGCCTATACCCACCTTTGATTTGAATCGCCATGAACGCATCCATCGATACCGCACATATTCAGGCGCTCGACAGCGCGCACTTTTTGCATCCGTTTACCGACTTTAAAGACCTGCAGGGCCGCGGTGCCCGGGTCATCAGCCATGCGGATGGCATTTATGTGTGGGACTCCGAAGGTCACCGCATCTTGGACGGCATGAGTGGTTTGTGGTGCGTGAATGCCGGCTACGGGCGCCGCGAGCTGGCAGATGCAGCCCATCAACAAATGATGACGCTGCCCTACTACAACAGCTTTTTCCAGACGACCAATGTGCCTGCCGTGCAATTGGCCGCCAAATTGGCATCCTTGGCGCCAGATGTGAGCGACCGAAGTTTTCAGCATGTCTTTTACTCATCAAGCGGCAGTGAAAGCAACGATTCGAACGTGCGCATGGTGCGTCGCTATTGGGATTTGCTGGGGCAGCCCCAGCGCAAGGTCATCATCAGCCGTCTCAATGCCTACCACGGCAGCACGATGGCGGGCGCCTCCCTGGGGGGCATGAGCGGCATGCACGCGCAGGGTGACTTGCCGATTCCCAACATCACCCATATCGGGCAGCCTTATTTCTTCGAGAACGGCTTGCCCGGCGAGTCGGCCGAGGAGTTCGGGGTGCGGGCAGCGGGATGGCTAGAGGAAAAAATTTTGTCCGTGGGCCCCGACAAGGTCGCGGCATTCATTGCAGAACCTGTGCAGGGCGCGGGTGGGGTGATTATTCCGCCAGACAGCTATTGGCCCGAGATCCAGCGGATTGTGGATAAATACGGCATCTTGCTGGTCAGTGACGAAGTGATTTGTGCGTTCGGCCGTTTGGGTCACTGGTTCGGGTACGAGAAATTCGGTTACAAGCCCGACTTGGTGACTTTTGCGAAAGCCATCACCAGCGGGTACATCCCCTTGGGCGGCGTGATGGTGGGCAACCGTGTCGCCAAGGTTCTGATTGAACAGGGTGGCGAGTTCAACCATGGTTACACCTATAGCGGTCACCCCGTGGCATGTGCGGTCGGGCTGGCCAATGTCGCCTTGATGGAGAGTGAGCAGCTCCCGCAAAGGGTGCACGGTGATATTGGGGCGTACTTTGCCCAGCGTTTTGCAGAGCTGAACGAGCATCCCTTGGTCACCGCTGCCGAAACCTGTGGATTCGTAGCTGGCATGGTGCTGATCAAAGACAAGCGCGCGGCTACCCGGTTTGCTGAGCAAGATGCGGTGGGCATGGTGTGCCGGGCCCACTGTTTCCGCAGTGGATTGGTGATGCGTGCAGTTGGTGACCGGATGATCATTGCCCCGCCGCTGACCATGTCCCGCGCTGACATCGACGAAATGATGCGCTTGATTTATTTGGCATTGGGCCTTACCCACGCGGAGCTGAGGGCCAAAGGGCTGGCATAGCACTTCTATAATCTTTTTTGGTCTGAATATTGCTTGAGTCAGGCTAGTCGTTCGTAGTTCAACACCTTCATTTCTACGGGAATCAGCTCACCATGAATAAGTACCTTTGCACGTTTGCGCTCTCTGCGCTGGTTTTGGCCGCATGTGGCAAAAAAGAGGAAGCACCCGCTGCTGCCGTAACACCCGCGCCAGTGGCGAGTGCCCCGGCTGAGGCGGTGAACACCGAAGAAAAGGTACTGAATATTTACAACTGGCCGGACTACATTCCCGAAGGAATGATCGCCGCTTTCGAGAAAGAAACCGGTATCAAGGTCAACTACGATACCTTTGAGACCAACGAAGCGCTGCATGCCAAATTGGTTGCAGGAAACACAGGTTATGACTTGGTAGTGCCAGGCACTGTTTTCGCCAAGCCACAAATTGAAGGTGGCTTGTTGCAGCCTTTGGATAAGTCGAAAATTAAAAACTTGGCCAATCTGGACCCAGCCCTAATGGCCACCATGACCAAGGCAGATCCGGATAACAAGCACCTCGTACCTTGGGCTTGGAGCTTTACCACCGTGGGTATTAACAAGACCAAAGTCGAAAAAGCCTTGGGCGGCATGCCCATGCCCGAAAACGCGTGGGATCTGGTATTCAACCCTAAATACACTGCCAAGCTGAAGTCTTGCGGTATTGCCTACCTTGATTCGCCCACTGAAATTCTGCCGGTCGCCTTGCACTACATTGGCAAAGACGCGTATTCCAACAGCGCCGATGACTACAAGGAAGCGGGAGCCATGCTGGCGAAAGTCCGTAAAGACGTGCGTTTGTTCAGCTCCACCATGATTGATGATCTCGCGGGCGGCAAGGCTTGTGCATCCATCGGCTGGGCTGGCGATATCAATATTGCAGCGGTCCGCGCCAAGGAGAACGGCTCCAAAGACGTGATCGAAGCAATGTTGCCCAGCACAGGCGCATTGATCTTCATTGATGCAATGGGGCTGACCAAAGACGCCAAGCACCCCAACAATGCCCACGCGTTCATTGACTTCTACCTCCGCGCTGAGAGCGGTGCATCCATGACCAACGAGATGAACTACAACACTGGCAACAAAGCTTCGGTGGAGAAAATCAACCCGGAGATGACCGCGAATAAGAGCATCTTTGTAGACGCAGACTACTTCGCAAAGATGATTCCACCGAGCAGCTTTACCAACGAAGCGCGTGAATCGATGGCTAACGCCTACAACGCGTTTAAAAAAGGTAAGTAAGCCCCGTTCTTAACGTACTTCAGGGCTGTTTGTACCCCCGGTATGAACAGCCCTTTTTGCATCTAAAGACATCTTCAAAGGTCTATAACATGGCAGTGCAACCCGACAAAGTGGGATATCTCGTCACCGAGAAACTGGTAAAGCGCTTCGACGAAGCTGTTGCAGTCGACGAGGTCTCGCTATCTATCGCCCAGGGTGAAATCTTCGCTCTTTTGGGGAGCTCGGGCTGCGGCAAATCGACCTTGCTGCGCATGTTGGCTGGTTTTGAGTCGCCTACTTCGGGACGTATTCTGCTTGGCGGGCAAGATGTGGCCAAGTTGGCACCCTACGACCGGCCGATCAACATGATGTTTCAGAGCTACGCATTGTTTCCCCATCTGGATATCTGGGAGAACGTCGCTTTCGGTTTGAAGCGGGAAGGCCTGCCCAAAGATGAAATCAAGCAGCGTGTGGGCGAGATGCTGGATTTGGTTCAGCTGGGCGCCTATGCCAAGCGCAAGCCCCACCAACTGTCCGGCGGGCAGCAGCAGCGGGTGGCACTGGCACGCAGTTTGGCCAAGCGGCCCAAGCTTTTGTTGTTGGATGAACCCTTGGGTGCCCTCGACAAAAAGCTGCGCGAGCAAACCCAATTCGAGTTGGTCAACATTATTGAAAAAGTCGGCGTGACGTGTGTCATGGTGACCCACGATCAAGAGGAAGCCATGACCATGGCAGGCCGGATAGCAGTCATGAGCAAAGGCCGTGTCTTGCAAGTGGGGTCGCCTGAAGAGGTCTATGAACATCCTGCCAACCGCTTTGTGGCGGGTTTTATTGGCAATGTGAATGTGTTTGAAGGTCGCCTTAGCGTAGACGAAGTCGACCGCTGTGCCGCAGTCACCGGTATCGGCGAGATACAAGTCGGCCATGGCGTGAGTGGCACGCTCAACATGCCGGTGGGCATCGCTGTGCGGCCTGAAAAAATCGAAATCAGCAAGACGCGCCCGCCTGTCAATGTAAACGTGTTCACCGGGAAGGTGAAAGAGATCGCTTATTTCGGCTCGTACAACACCTTCATCGTGGTCGCGACTGACGGAACCCGGGTCAAGATCACCGAGGCCAACACCTCGCGCCAAGATCTGAGCGATATCACTTGGGAGGACGATGTGTTTTTCTGGTGGGGTGATCGTTCCGGCATCGTGTTGCGGGATTGAGGTCGCTTATGTCCACGAACTCTCTGCCTTCCCCCGGGCGCCGATTTGTGATCGGTGTGCCATTCAGTTGGTTGCTGATTTTCTTCTTGTTGCCTTTTCTGATTCTGGTCTACATCAGCTTTGTAGACATGGGCAATGACATCAACCCGTTCAAGCCGATCTGGGATTCGGGAACGGGTCTGTTGAAGTTGAAGTACGAGAATTACTGGTCCATCTTCCGCACCGGAGAGGGGGGGGCGCTTTTCCAGACGCTCTACATTGAGGCCTATCTGCGCTCCATTTGGTATGCGCTGTGCACGGCGGTGCTGTGTCTGTTGATTGGCTACCCGTTTGCGTATTTCATCGCCCGTGCCAAGCCGAGTGTGCGGCCCGCGCTGTTGATGATGGTGATGTTGCCGTTTTGGACTTCCTTTCTGCTGCGGGTCTATGCATGGAAAGGGATCTTGGCGGATCAGGGGGTTATCAACCAACTGCTGATGGCGGTGGGGCTGACGTCGGAGCCGATTCAGATGCTCTATACCAATGTGTCGATGTTGGTCGGTATGACCTATGTCTACCTGCCGTTCATGATCTTGCCGCTTTACGCCAACTTGGTGAAGATGGATTTCCGTCTTCTAGAGGCGGCCTACGACTTGGGAACCTCGCCGTTCAAAGCCTTTTGGTTGGTGACAGTGCCATTGTCCAAAGCGGGCATCGTGGCCGGTTTCATGTTGGTGTTCATCCCTTCGGTCGGTGAATTTGTAATTCCCTCGCTCTTGGGCGGGCCAGAGAACATCATGATTGGCCGGGTGGTCTGGGATGAGATGTTCACCAGCAACAACTGGCCCCGTGCCAGCGCCTTGGCCGTTGTGATGATTGGCCTGATTGTGGTGCCTTTGGCCCTGTACTACCGCTACACCGGCGAAGCCGCTGAGCCCAAGCATTAAGGATCGCCATGAAAGCCTGGATAGAAAAACATTTCGGCAAAGCCTGGTTGGCTTTGGTGTATCTGTTCCTCTACATGCCACTGTTGTTTATGGTGGTGTTCTCGTTTAACAGCACCCGTCAGGATGCCAACTTCACCGGATTCTCCCTTCGCTGGTACGAAGCCCTGACGCGGGATACCAAAATTGTGGAAGGGTTTTGGTTGTCCATACAAGTGGCACTGGTCACAGGCGTGCTGTCCGCTGTATTGGGCACTTTTGCCGCATTTGTACTGGTGCGTTACCGCCGCTTTCTCGGCCGTACCGCCTTTTCCGGCATGGTCAACGCACCTTTGGTGATGCCAGAGGTGGTGATCGGTTTGTCGCTTTTGTTGTTGATGGTCGGCGCCCAGAATGTGTTCGGTTGGCCCGAACGCGGCATGTTCACCATTATTTTGGGCCACACCCTGTTGGGAATGGCCTATGGCATGGTGGTGATTCAGTCCCGCCTGCTGGAGGTGAACCGTTCCCTCGAAGAGGCCGCCATGGACCTGGGTGCACGACCTCATGAGGTGTTCTTTCTGGTCACACTCCCCAACATCGCACAAGGCATTTTGGCGGCCTTTTTGTTGAGCTTTACTTTGTCGTTTGACGATGTGGTGATCTCAGAGTTCCTGTCGGGTCCGGGGGTGAATACCTTGCCTCAGGTCATCTTTGGCTATGCCCGCCGCGGTATCAACCCGACGATCTATGCAGCCGCCACTTTGCTGATCGTCACGGTAACTACTGTGATTGTGTGCTACAGCATCTGGGTGGCACGCCAGACGCGTAAACGTGAGCGTGAGATTGCTGCAGCCTCAAGGATAGTGACAGGTGTACTGCAGTCTCCGACCGCTTAAAGGTTGTTGATTTGCTATTTATTTTGTAGCGCGCTCCGCTTGATGGCTGAGCGCCATAAGGGTTTTTATGCATGATTACCCGGCGCTGATTGAGGCGTTGCGCGCGCAAGGCATCCATTCGCTCCTGCCGCAATTCACTGACATCCACGGTGTTGCAAAGGGCAAGTTAGTCCCTTTGGCGAACTTAAAGGAGTGGGTGGAGGTCGGCGCTGGCTTCGCCGGCCCTAGCATCTGGGGTACGGGTTTGCCTCGTTTTGGTCCGCGTAGCGAGTACTACGGGCGCATCATTCCGGAAACCATTCGCCCTTTGCCTTTCATGCCCGGGGTGGCGCACGCGGTCTGTGATGGCTATGCCGGTGGCGTTCCGCTGGAAACGTGCTCGCGGCAGTTGCTCCTGAAAGCCGTTGATTGGCTGCGCTCGCGCGGTTGGACCATGTGGGTAGGCATAGAGCCTGAGTTCTTTTTGCTGAATAAGCGAAATGGCCGTTGGGTGATTGCCGATGACGGCGACCAGTTGTCCAAACCGTCTTACGACCTGAAGTCGATACACCGCAACGCGGCCTATTTGGATGACATGCGCCAGACTTTGGTGAGTTTGGGTTTTGAGATCCAGCAAATCGACCATGAGGATGCGACGGGGCAATACGAGGTGAACTACCGATTTGACGACGCACTTGCCGCCGCAGATCGATTCATGCTGTTCAAGATGGCGGCCCATGCGGTGGCCGAGCGGCATGGAATGGTGTTTAGCGGCATGCCCAAGCCACTGGCCCATGCACCCGGTAGTGGATTGCATTTTCATGTGAGCATTACTAATGCCCAGGGGGAGGCGGTGTTCAGTAGTGAGCAGGACGTTTTGGGACTGAGCCCTTTGGGGCACCAGTTTGCAGCTGGTTTACTGGCGCATGCGGATGCGCTTTCGGCGATTTGCGCTCCTACGGTCAATAGTTACAAGCGTTTGGCGAGTAGTGCCAGTGCTTCGGGGACGACTTGGTCGCCTGTGTGGAAGTCGTATGGCAACAACAACCGTACCTGCCTGGTGCGCACAGTGGCGGGGCGCCTGGAGTGGCGGCTGCCTGACCCGTCTTGCAATGTGTATGCAGCGATAGCTGCCACTTTATTGGCAGGTCTAGACGGTATCGACAAGGCTTTAGTGCCTCCGGAGCCTTGCGATGCGGATCTTTATGCGGTGGCGGCCAGCGGTGCCGCTTTACCGCCAGCTCTTCCTCGTACCTTGATTGATGCACTTGACTGCTTGGCGAATGACACCGTTTTGGCTGAGGCATTGGGTCATGAGTTCGTCGAGCAGTTTCTTGCCGTCAAGCGACAGGAGTGGAGCGAGTTTCATCAAGCTGTCAGTGATTGGGAGTTAAATCGCTACGCTGATGCGTATTAACGGCGTGTAGTGTTTTTCGATTTTTTGCGACTTACATTTCAATGTCGCATTGTGGAAGTCTCCTGCTTGATTCGACGTGTTTGATTTTCAGATTGCATGAAGTCATTTCATATTGCAGTAAGTGCCTGCTAAGTCATTGATTTTTATTGAGAAAATTTATGTCTTATATAAGACATAAGATTGGACTTCTGTCTTATATAAGACTTAGAATTCACTCATCGACAGCGACATGGCTGCCGAATCATTCAATCAACCTAGGAGTGTTCACATGCCGCAATCCATCAAAGAACAATTGAGCCGCGAACAACAAATCGCAGCCCTGGAAAAAGACTGGGCGACCAATCCCCGCTGGAAGGGAGTCAAGCGCGGTTACTCCGCTGCAGACGTGGTTCGCTTGCGTGGCAGCGTGCAGCCTGAATACACCTTGGCCCAGCGCGGTGCCGAGAAATTGTGGGAAAAAGTCAACGGTGGCGCCAAGAAGGGCTACGTGAATGCTTTTGGTGCCATCTCTGCAGGCCAGGCCATGCAGCAGGCCAAGGCCGGCTTGGAAGCCGTGTACCTGTCTGGTTGGCAAGTGGCTGCTGACGGCAACACATCCGAGACGATGTACCCCGACCAGTCCTTGTATGCCTACGACTCGGTGCCGACCATGGTGCGTCGCATCAACAACACCTTCAAGCGCGCTGACGAAATCCAATGGGGTCGCGGTATCAACCCCGGCGACAAAGAGTTCATCGATTTCTTCTTGCCAATCGTGGCGGATGCTGAAGCAGGCTTTGGCGGCGTGTTGAACGCTTTTGAGCTGATGAAGAACATGATTGCATCGGGTGCAGCCGGTGTGCACTTCGAAGATCAATTGGCAGCTGTGAAGAAGTGCGGTCACATGGGGGGCAAGGTTCTAGTGCCTACCCGCGAAGCCATCGAGAAGCTGATCGCAGCGCGTTTTGCAGCAGACACCATGGGCGTGCCCACCATCATTCTGGCTCGTACGGACGCTGAAGCAGCCAACCTGATCACGAGCGATTACGACGAAAACGACAAGCCGTTCATTACCGGCGAACGTACGCAAGAAGGTTTTTACCGTGTCAAAAACGGCTTGGAGCAGTCCATCAGCCGTGGCGTCGCCTACGCACCGTACGCGGATCTCGTGTGGTGCGAAACCGGCGTGCCAGACATCGGCTTTGCCCGTGAATTTGCCCAAGCGGTTCATGCTGCGTGCCCCGGCAAGTTGCTCTCTTACAACTGCTCGCCTTCTTTCAACTGGAAGAAGAACCTCAGCGACAGCCAGATCGCTTCCTTCCAGGAAGACCTGTCTGCGCTGGGTTACAAGTACCAGTTCATCACCTTGGCTGGCATCCACATCAACTGGTTCAACACCTTCCAGTTCGCTCACGCTTACGCCCAGGGCGAAGGCATGAAGCACTACACCGAAATGGTGCAAGAGCCTGAATTCGCCGCACGTGAAAAGGGTTACACCTTCGTGTCTCACCAGCAAGAAGTGGGTGTTGGCTACTTTGACGACGTCACCACCGTGATCCAGGGCGGTTCCTCCTCCGTGAAGGCACTGACTGGTTCCACTGAAGAAGAGCAGTTCCACTAAGCAACCCGCTGTGGAGCGAAGGCCGGGCAGCTCACAAGGCGCCTGGCCTTTTTTATTGAGTAAAATAGCCGCTCAACTTTGTATAAGAGCGAGAAAGGCAGTTTGGTTATGACACCGCGAACTACTCCGGCAACATTCACTGTGCAATAAGGCCGTAGTCCGCGCGCCTTGTGCGCAATCAGCTACCAAATTCATAGTAAAGCGCGGACCATTCCGCGCTTTTTGTTTTTCTGAATCCTCTTTTTAGATACCACCATGATCAACATCACACTTCCTGACGGCTCCAAACGTGAATTCCCCGGCCCGGTAACTGTCGCTGAAGTCGCGGCCTCTATTGGTGCCGGATTGGCTAAGGCTGCGCTGGCGGGCAAAGTGGACGGCAAGGTGGTCGACACCAGTTTTCAGATGTCAGCGGACAGTGCGTTGTCCATCATCACGGCCAAAGATGCAGATGGGCTGGAAGTCATTCGACATTCCACAGCCCACTTGTTGGCTTATGCCGTCAAGGAGTTGTTTCCTGATGCGCAAGTGACGATCGGCCCTGTGATTGAGCACGGATTCTTTTACGACTTCTCGTATAAGCGCCCCTTCACCCCCGAAGATTTGGTCGCCATCGAAAAGAAGATGACTGAGCTGGCCGGCAAAGATGAGCCTGTGCTTCGCCGTGTGTTGCCGCGTGATGAGGCGGTGGAGTACTTCAAGAGCCTGGGTGAGCAGTACAAAGCGGAGATCATTGCCAGTATTCCTGCAAATGAAGATGTTTCGCTTTACCGCGAAGGCAAGTTCGAGGACCTGTGCCGTGGCCCCCACGTGCCCAGCACCGGCAAGCTCAAGCACTTCAAACTGATGAAGGTGGCAGGCGCCTACTGGCGCGGTGATCACAAAAATGAAATGTTGCAGCGGATTTACGGTACCGCGTGGGCCACCAAAGACGAGTTGCAGCAGTACTTGACCATGCTGGAAGAGGCCGAGAAGCGCGACCACCGCAAGCTCGGCCGCGAGCTCGACTTGTTCCATATCGACGAGCACTCGCCCGGCACCGTGTTTTGGCACCCCAAGGGCTGGACGCTATGGCAGGGTGTTGAGCAGTACATGCGCAAGGTGTACCAGGACAATGGCTACCAAGAGGTCAAGGGGCCTCAGATCATTGACAAAAGCTTGTGGGAGAAGACAGGCCACTGGGATAAGTACCGCGAGAACATGTTCACGACAGAGAGTGAAAAGCGCGACTACGCGCTGAAGCCGATGAACTGCCCCGGTCACATTTTGATCTACAAGCAGGGCATCAAGAGCTATCGCGACTTGCCACTACGCTTTGGTGAGTTCGGTCAGTGTCACCGTAACGAGCCATCAGGTGGCTTGCACGGGATCATGCGTGTCCGCGCATTCACCCAAGATGATGGACATATTTTTTGTACGGAAGCCCAGATACAGGAGGAGGTGAAAACTTTCACCACGCTGCTGCAAAAAGTTTACAAAGACTTCGGTTTTACCAACATCATTTACAAATTGTCGACTCGCCCCGAGAAGCGGATCGGGACCGAGGAGAGCTGGGATCGTGCGGAAAATGCTTTGGCAGAGGGCTTGCGCGCCTCTGGCTGCGGCTTTGAGTATTTGCCGGGCGAGGGCGCTTTTTACGGCCCCAAAATTGAGTACACGCTGAAAGACGCGTTGGGTCGGCCGTGGCAGTGCGGCACTATCCAGGTGGATCCCAACCTCCCGGAGCGCTTGGATGCCGAATTTGTCGGGGAAGACGGCAGCCGCCATCGCCCGGTGATGCTGCACCGCGCGATCGTCGGAAGCCTTGAGCGGTTCATCGGGATCTTGATCGAAGAAAGCGCGGGAGCTTTGCCTGCTTGGTTGGCGCCAGTGCAAATCGCCGTGCTCAATATCACCGATGCACAGGCTGAATATGCCCGGAACGTAGCGAAAACGCTGCAGGATCAAGGGCTTAGGGTCCATTTAGATCTGCGCAACGAGAAAATAACCTATAAAATACGCGAGCATTCGATGCAGAAGCTGCCGTACCTGATTGTCATTGGTGACAAAGAGATGGCGGCAGGAGCTGTCGCAGTGCGTGCCCGGGGTGGTCAAGACCTCGGTGCAATGTCTCTGGAGTCGTTCATTGAACGTATCACCTCAGACATTGCCAACAAAACTTCCTGAAGATATCTCCAAGGATTCAATGGTTTGTTGGTGCGTGTTGTGCGGCAACCGCTACAGTTTGTGTAGCAGATATTGTGAAGGATTGAGCCATCGCTACTGAATTTCGTGACCGCCGCCAGCGCGAAGAACGTAAACACCGTTTGAACCGTGAAATCATGGCCCCCGAGGTTCGCCTCTCCGGGCCTGAGAACGAGCCTTTGGGTGTCGTCAGCCTGATGGAGGCGCTCCGCATGGCGGGCGACCTCGACGTTGACTTGGTTGAAATTGCTGCCACTGCCAACCCGCCTGTGTGCCGGTTGATGGACTATGGCAAGTTCAAGTACCAAGAGCAAAAGAAGGCAGCGGAAGCGAAGGCTAAGCAGACGGTCATTGAAATCAAGGAAATCAAGTTCCGCCCGGGCACCGATGACGGCGACTACAACATCAAGATGCGCAACATCAAGCGCTTCTTGGCGGATGGCGACAAGTGCAAGATCACTTTGCGTTTCCGCGGTCGGGAAATCACCCATCAGGAAATCGGTTTGGCGATGTTGCAGCGGATGCGTGATGAGTTGGGTGACACCATCCTCGTTGAGCAGTTTCCGAAGCTCGAAGGCCGCCAGATGATCATGATGATCGCACCGGGTCGTAAAAAGCCGGGTGGTCCACCAAAGCCTGCTGCAGAAGCAGCAAGTTAAATTTGCAGACAGGTCTGGTCACCTGTTTGTGATGAGCAAGGTTGCGTAAGCGGCCTTGCAAAGCGAGGTCTGAAATAGCCTCGCACAAGTGGCTCGGGGCCAACAAGGCTGGGAAAGTTTCTCAGACGCCTCACGAGCACAAATGAAAAGGAGCATGAATATGCCCAAAATGAAGACCAAGAGCGCGGCGAAGAAACGCTTCCGCGTCCGTCCAGGTGGTACCGTGAAACGCGGTCAAGCCTTCAAACGTCACATCTTGACCAAGAAGACCACTAAAAATAAACGCCACTTGCGCGGCTCCACTGGAGTTCATGAGACCAATATGGGTCACATGGCACAGATGCTGCCCGGTCGTGGTATTTAATTAACGACGTACAAGGAGTAATCACATGCCTCGCGTCAAACGTGGTGTAACGGCTCGCGCCCGCCATAAAAAAGTTCTGGCCCTTGCTAAGGGTTTCCGCGGTCGCCGCGGTAATGTCTACCGTATCGCTAAACAAGCGGTAATGAAGGCCGGGCAATATGCCTACCGCGACCGCCGTACCAAGAAACGTGTGTTCCGTCAGTTGTGGATTGCGCGTATCAACGCTGCAGCCCGTCAATGTGGCATGACATACAGCCAGTTTGCCAATGGTCTGAAGAAAGCCAGTATCGAGATCGACCGTAAGGTTCTGTCCGATATCGCAATCCATGACATGGCTGCTTTTGCTGGCATCGTGGAACAAGTGAAAGCCAAACTGGCTGCTTGAGTCCGCAGCAGAGTGCTATTGATTCAGTAGCACTTCGCGCACCAGAAACAAGGGCTAGCGCTTGAAAAAGCACTAGCCCTTTTTCATTGATCTGAATCGTCAAGTACCTATTTATGACCGAGTTGAACGACATCGTTGACACCGCTAAAGCTGTATTCCTGCAAGCTTTCACGCCGGCTGATCTGGAAAATGCTAAAGCCCTGTTTTTGGGAAAATCCGGCAAGATCACCGAGCTGATGAAGGGCATGGCCGCCCTCAGCGTGGAGGAGAAAAAATCCCGCGGTGCCGCTATCAACTTGGCCAAGCAAGCCATCGAGAGCGCGCTCACAGAACGTCGCCAAGCACTGGCCGACGCCGAGTTGCAGACCCAGCTCCAAGCGGAAGCGCTGGACGTTACATTGCCAGGTCGTCAGCGCGGGCAAGGCGGTTTGCACCCGGTGTCCCTGACACTAGAGCGGATAGAATCCATCTTTGGATCGATGGGATTTGATGTGGCACAAGGCCCTGAAATTGAATCCGACTGGTTCAACTTCACCGCCCTCAATACGCCCGAAGACCATCCGGCTCGCTCGATGCACGACACCTTCTATGTAGAAGGTGGCTCCGAGGCAGCGCCGAACCTGCTCCGCACCCATACCAGCCCCATGCAAATCCGCTACGCGGTGCAGCACGTCAAAGCCCACCGCGCGGCCGCTGGCGCTTCAGCGGAAGGCCTCTACTCCGGTGATATGCCCGAAATCCGTGTTATCGCTCCAGGCCGCACCTACCGTGTGGACAGCGATGCGACCCATTCGCCTATGTTCCACCAGTGCGAAGGCCTGTGGGTGGGTGAAAATGTGAGTTTCAAAGACCTGAAGTTCGTCTTTACCGACTTTTGCCGTACCTTCTTTGAATCGGACGATCTGGTGTTGCGATTCCGCCCCAGCTTCTTCCCTTTCACCGAGCCCAGCGCAGAAATCGACATCCAGTTCCAAACCGGCCCGCTCGCTGGTCGCTGGCTGGAAGTGGCAGGCTCCGGCCAAGTGCACCCCAATGTGATCCGTAATATGGGCTTGGACCCTGAAAAATTTATCGGCTTTGCCTTTGGCATGGGGCCCGATCGATTGACGATGTTGCGCTATGGCGTGAACGACCTGCGCCTGTTCTTTGACGGTGACGTCCGTTTCCTGTCGCAATTCCAGTAATCCACAAGAACAACACACACGCCGGTCCCGAACATGCAATTCTCAGAATCTTGGTTGCGCACTTTCTGCAACCCCGCCATTTCTACCGCCCAACTTGCCGAAACTCTGACCATGGCAGGGCTCGAGGTTGAGGAGCTCAAGCCAGTTGCACCTCCCTTTATCCATATCGTTGTGGGTGAAATCAAGGAAGCCGAGCAACACCCTAATGCCGACCGCTTGCGCGTTTGCAAGGTCGATGTAGGTCAGTCCGAGCTGCTGAATATTGTTTGTGGTGCACCCAATGCACGCGTTGGTATCCGTATTCCATGTGCCATGGTGGGTGCAGAGCTGCCCCCGGGCGAGGATGGAAAGCCATTCCTGATCAAGGTCGGCAAGCTGCGCGGGGTGGAAAGCCAAGGGATGTTGTGCTCTGCACGCGAGCTCAAACTGTCTGAAGACCATGGTGGCCTGATGGAGCTGCCATTGGATGCTCCGCTGGGCAAAAACATTCGCGAATATCTGGACTTGGATGACACCTTGTTCACCTTGAAACTGACGCCCAACCTTGCGCACTGCCTGAGCGTGTACGGGGTTGCGCGTGAGGTGTCTGCATTGACCGGTGCCCCCTTGCTGGCGCCAGAGTTCCCGCAAGCACCTGTCGCGATCCAAGACAAAGTGGCTGTCAAGATCAGCGCACCTGATCTGTGTGGGCGTTTTTCCGGCCGGGTGATCCGCAACGTCAAAACCAAGGCCAGTACACCGCAATGGATGGTGGACCGTTTGGCTCGCTGTGGCCAACGCAGTGTCAGTCCTTTGGTCGATATTTCGAACTACGTCATGTTCGAACTCGGCCGCCCCAGCCACATTTTTGACCTCGACAAAATCCACGGCGGTCTCGACGTCCGCTGGGCCAAGCGTGGTGAGCAGCTCAAACTCCTCAATGGCAATACGGTAACCCTCGATGAAAAGGTGGGCGTGATTGCGGACGACCAGCAAGTCGAATCGCTGGCTGGCATCATGGGTGGGGACGCAACCGCCGTGTCGGACGACACCCGTCACATCTACCTCGAAGCAGCTTTCTGGTGGCCCAAGTCTATCGCCGGGCGTTCACGCCGTTTCAATTTTTCGACCGATGCTGGCCACCGGTTTGAGCGCGGTGTAGATCCTCAGTGGACCGTGGAGCATATTGAGCGCATCACCCAGCTCATCATCGAGATTTGTGGCACGCCAGAAACTCAATGCGGTGCGGTGGACGATCTAGTGGCACAGTTGCCCGCTGCATCTCCGGTGACCTTGCGCGTTGCACGCGCGGTTAAGGTGATCGGCATGCCGCTGACCCAAGCGCAATGTGCGGATGCGCTGCGCCGCCTCGGTTTGCCGGTGCAAGAGGAGCCCGGGTTGATCACGGTGACACCCCCGTCATTCCGCTTCGATTTGCAAATTGAAGAAGACCTAATTGAAGAGGTTGCGCGCATGGTGGGCTACAACAACCTGCCACACACACCACCCCAAGCGCCCATCACGGCCAAGATCCGACAGGAAGACCAGCGTAGCGCGTTCGCAGTGCGCCGCTCGCTGGCCGCTTTGGGCTACCAGGAAACTATCAACTTCAGTTTCGTGGAAGAGCGCTGGGAAAACGAACTGGCGGGTAACCCCCATCCGATCAAGTTGCTGAACCCGATCGCCAGCCAAATGAGTGTGATGCGCAGTAGCCTTATCGGCTCCTTATTGCAGGTGCTGAGGTTCAACCTCGCCCGCAAAGCGCCGCGTGTGCGGGTGTTTGAAATTGGTCGCGTATTTCTGCGTGACGCCGCAGTGAAGAGCTCGGATACGACGGTAGAAGGCTTCGACCAGCCCATGCGGGTTTCCGGCTTGGCCAGCGGTGGGGCAGACACCTTGCAGTGGGGACGTAAAGAGCAAGCCGTTGATTTCTTCGATGTGAAGGGCGATGTAGAGGCCTTGCTCGCGCCGCTCCAAGCCGAGTTCGTGCCTGCAACGCATCCCGCATTGCATCCCGGTCGTACCGCGGAGGTCAAGATCCAAGGGCGTTCGATCGGCTTTGTGGGGGAATTGCACCCCAAGTGGCGTCAATCGTATGAGTTGGCCGCAGCCCCGGTAGTGTTTGAGTTGGAGTTGGATGCTGTGTTGGCGCGTCAGGTGCCCGCTTTCCAGAGCGTTGCCAAGTTCCAGGCGGTTCAGCGTGATATCGCCGTGGTGGTGGCAGATCAGGTGACCCACGCGGAACTGATCGCCGCTGTCAAAAGTGCACCGACCCAAGGCTTGTTGCGCGATGTTCAGTTGTTCGACGTGTACCGCCCCAAGCTGGCCAAGGATGCCGAAGTCATTGCCGGAAGCACCGATCGCAGCTTGGCACTACGCGTGACATTGAGCAGCGACGAGTCCACCCTCACCGAAGACCAGATCGAATCCGCCATGAAGGCGGTGGTTGAGCAATTGGTCACCTCGGTAGGTGCCCGCCAGCGCGCCTGATCTTTGTAAAACAGAACGGTACAGTGATGGAATTTTCTGTAGAAAGTCTGGAAACCCCGGCGCTGACCAAGGCTCAACTTTCCGATCTGCTTTTTGAGCAGATCGGACTGAACAAGCGTGAGTCCAAAGACATGATTGATGCTTTTTTTGACTTGATTGCCAGCAGTCTTGTCGAAGGTACTGATGTCAAGATTTCCGGCTTTGGCAATTTTCAGATCCGTACCAAAGCGCCCCGGCCAGGTCGCAATCCACGGACCGGCGAGGCGATTCCCATTCAGGCGCGACGCGTGGTCACTTTTCACGCCAGCCATAAGCTCAAAGAGCAAATTCAAGACGAAGGTAAGGCCGGTTCTTAAGCAGTGACTTGGCGTCAGGTTTATTTCTCGCTACATCTCCAACGAAACTTTGCAGACAGGTAAAACTTAGAGTAACCTCTACGCTTTGTCTCGTACAGCCTTGATTTCAATGGAGAAAACGCTCCCACCCATCCCCGCAAAGCGCTATTTCACGATCGGTGAAGTCGGCGATCTGTGCGGTGTCAAACCTCACGTGCTACGTTATTGGGAGCAGGAATTCACGCAGTTGCGCCCGATGAAGCGGCGCGGCAATCGCCGGTACTACCAGCATCATGAGGTCTTGATGATTCGCCGTATTCGCGATTTGTTGTACGACCAGGGTTTCACCATCAGCGGTGCAAGAAACAAGATGCAGGAAATCCTGCAAACCGAACGAGACAAAAAGCGTCATGGCGAAGTCATGCTCGATGGCGTCGAGGTTCTTGAACTTGACGACACGGAGTTGGACGACTTGGAGGAATCTACCGAAGACGTTCCGGTGGTGGCAGAGGTCTCTATGGAATGGCAGCAGGTGAAAAAGGAATTGCTAGATATTCGTGAACTTCTGGTGATCGAAGCCTGAAGCTGTTGAAACACACGCTATAATTTGAGGCTCGATCGGTGTGTGGCGCAGCCTGGTAGCGCACTTGCATGGGGTGCAAGGGGTCGAAGGTTCGAATCCTTTCACACCGACCAAAAATAAGACAAGGCCGTTAAGCAGTAATGTTTAGCGGCTTTTTTCTTGCCTGTCTGGTTTTGCAGGAGCCCCGTATTACGAAGGCCCAAAGCCGTTTGGTGTGTCAGATGGCAGCACCCTCGTAGAAGCAACGCGCGCACGCTTGGTGGTAGCGGTCGTTTCCGCCGATCACGACCTGCTCGCCCTCACGAACTCTCTGGCCGTTATCGTCCACACGCACATTCATGGTGGCTTTGCGGCCGCATGCACAGATGGTCTTGATCTCTTCGATATCATCCGCCAACGTGAGCAGGTGCGCCGCGCCGGGGAATGGCTTGCCCTGAAAGTCTGAACGCAGGCCAAAACAAATCGTCGGGATATTGGCTATGTGGGCAACCCGGTGCAGTTGGCGTACCTGATCCGGTTGTAGAAACTGAGACTCGTCAATCAGCACACAGGCCAAACCGAGGCGCTGCGTCAGCAGAGTTTCAAAATCGGTATGTTCATCAAAGGTTTCTGCAGCCCGTTGAATACCGAGACGCGATGCAATGCTTCCAACGCCGCAACGGTCGTCAATCTGTGCGGTGAACAAGGCTACTTGCTGGCCTTGCTCTTCGTAGTTGTACGCAATCTGTAACAAGGAGGTGGATTTGCCGGCGTTCATGGCCGAGTAGCGGAAGAAAAGTTTGGCCATGAGAGCGAGTGCGGGGGCGGGCTAAAAGGGGGCTATTGTGACCGGATTTGATTTGCTATCAAATAAATAGCGATATGCGCAGTTAAATCGTGGGCTCAGGGCAGATTTGATATAAATCTACCCGCCAGTTGGCCTCTGGGTCTGAAAGAGATACTGCGCATTTTTTGCCACCTGCAAGGTGTCGTAGTACGCATATGCCCCCACGCCAACGGCACCTACCAGTGGAACCCAGCGCGAGGCGCCTTTGCGCAGCGCAGTGCCCAAGAGCTTGCCGCTGATTTGCAGCGCCAGCGCTTCCAGTGCTTTCATCGTGCTAGAACGCACGACCACACGCTCACCCGCACGCACGGCAAAGTCGCGGAACAACTGTGCCGATACATGTTTGAACAAGCAATACAGCATTTGTTCTTTGCCCAATCGGCTCTGCTGGCCGTGCAGGGCTGCAATATCCGAAACCATCTGGGCTTGGATCTTCCAAACACTGATCATCTCCGGTAGCACGGTCAGCCACCCCATCCAGCCCGGCGGTAGTGACAGGCCCGCTGCCACCATGCTGGCCTGTCGTGCGGCCTTGCGCGAAATGGCGTGCACACGCAGTGCTACGTCGTTAGCTGCCTTCTCGGAGCTTTCGGGCACTTGCACGACGAGTTCCAGGAGCGCATGGGCGATCTGTGCGCGCACAGGGTTAGGTGGCTGCGACAGGGTGCCCTCCCAAATGCAAAACCTCGCGCGAACGCAGTCCGGTGCCTGTGAGCCGCTTCACAAGCAGGCGATAGGTGTCGAGGTCAAAGGCAAGCACCTGCCGCTGGGCAATAGCCTCTTGCAGCTCCGCTTCGTCATGGACGGTGGCCACATGGCACCACTGGTCAAACACATGGATATCTGTGCGGCCGGTGATGGGGTTGTGCTCGCGGATCCCCATACGTCCGGCATGGGGCCACGATTGCAGGCGATGCTCGGCCAGCGCTATTTGCAGGCGCACCCGGTGCAATGGCGCTGGCTCCCGGCCGGCGCACACCCCTTTGCAACGTCCAATCTGGCTGGCGAAACAAGCGCCTTTGCCGGATTCTAGGCCGAGCACCAGCGGGCAGAAATGGTGCATGTCAGCAAGGCTGCGCAGTGCCTCCATCGCCTGCCGTTTGGAGCGGTAAGCCCCGTAGAGCTGGCCCATGTCAGACGGGTCTACCTCATCGAGCCGCACCAGCTGCACTAGAGGGCGGGTGGCGGGGTCGTCGTGCAGTTTCCAGGCCGTGAGTTGTTTCTCGCGCCGCAGCAGCCGGTTGTGGATGGGTTGCAGCTCTTTCACGAGGCGGGACTCCAGCAACAGAGCCCCGAGTTCACCGGCCGTCTCGCGCCATTCGACGCGCCGGATTTCTTGCAAGATACGCATCTCGCGTGCAACTTTGGTGGACGCCTGAAAGTGCGACATCACCCGGGTGCGCATTGTCACACTTTTGCCCACATACAGCGGGATGCTGCTTTCGCCGTAAAAGAGATACACACCGGGTGTGTCTGGAATGTCAGACACCGGGGTTTCGAGCATGGGCGGTACGGCGGCACTCCCTTGCATAAGCCCTTGCGCCTCGCGTGCCAAGGCCTCCGCGCCCAACTCGCGGTTCGCCACATCCAGCCAGGCCAGCACCACGTCCACATCGCCCATGGCCCGGTGTCTTGCCAAGGTCTGCAAGCCGTGGCGCTGCAAGATGGCGTCGAGCCCATGGCCCTTGTGCTGCGGGTACAAGCGCCGCGACAAGCGCACGGTGCACAGGGTTTTGACCTTCAGCGCGATGTCTAGCCGTGCCAATTCGTTCAGAACGAACCCATGGTCAAAGCGAACGTTGTGGGCCACGAAGACGGCGCCCTCTAGCAAGGCCAGCAGCGGTTTGGCCAGCTGCTCGAAGGTGGGGGCATCCTCCACCATCGCATCGGTAATGCCGGTGAGGCTCTGGATAAAAGGCGGGATCCGGACGCCCGGATTCACCAGACTTGACCAGCGCGCAGTTTCAACCCCGTTGTCGATTCGCACCGCGGCTATTTCGGTGATGCGGTCGTTCACAGCATTCCCGCCGGTGGTCTCAAGGTCGAGGACCACATAGCTAGGGAGCATGGCCAGCATCACGTGATGTCGAGGGTATGGATGCCGTAGTGGCCCGCTTTGCGGTCCGCGAAATAGCAGTCCAGCGTCTCTTTGACGGTGCGGAATGCAATGTCATCCCAAGGGATTTCGTGCTCGCTGAACAGCTTGGCTTCTATGGTTTCGGTTCCGGGCTCAAATTGATCGCTGGTCAGCCGGGCACGGTAAAACAAGTGCACTTGTCCCACGCGCGCCACGTTGAGCAGGCTAAACAGGCCTTCGAGTTCAAACTGGGCGCCTGCTTCTTCCACGGTTTCGCGAGCAGCACCTTCCGCGGTGGTCTCGTTGAGCTCCATAAAGCCGGCTGGCAATGTCCACTTGCCAAAGCGTGGCTCGATGTTGCGTTTGCACAGCAACACTTGATCACCCCAATACGGGACTGTGCCCACCACGTTGAGGGGGTTTTCATAGTGGATGGTGTGGCAGGCAGGGCATACCGCACGAGGCTTGGTGTCGCCGTCATCCGGCACGCGGTAGACCACTCCGGTACCGCATTCTTTGCAATGTTTGAGGGGAGCGCGCTGCATGAAACCCTGGTGGAAGTGACGTTGAGTCGGGATAAACAGTGCTTCACTGTAATGCAAGTGTCGCCAGCTTGCATTGCACTGATTGAATCGAATAAAACACAAATAACAATTTGAGATATTATTGCGGCTGACTCGGCAGATTTGTTGAGTTTGTTGGGCAAACCGATCGAAAGGTCGGGACGCAAAGCCACCGGGCTGTCGCACTTTTCAGAGTGCCATGCCAGCGGGGTTGCCGGTTCATGGGGCTGTTTGCCAGCGCCCGTGATTGGATCGCGTAGCCCTTGTGTGTTTGTCAACAAGGAATCGCACCATGTTTCAGCCGTCCCCTCTTTTCGCGGCGTTGATTTCAGCCTTCGCCTCCGGAGCCTATGCCCAAGTTCTGGAGGTGCATGAAGACGCTGGCAGCGGCTGGGAGGCGCTTGCGGCTGCTACAGCGCCCAAGCTGAGCGCGTCCACCCTGGCGAAAGCAGCGCCCACGGCGGCAGAAGCCCGGGCGCGCAGTTATCAGACCTTCTTGAATCAAGTTAACAAGCCCTATGCCAATCAACTTGGTAGCGGCAATGGCAGTGGTGTCGTCGTCGGGGTTGTGGACTCTGGGGTGTAAGTCAGCCACCCTGAGCTGCGTGGTCGAGTGATCGCGACCTACAACGCCTTCAATGGCGGCACTGATGTGACCGACCAAATGGGCCACGGCACCCACGTGAGTGGCTTGGTCGCCGGAAGCCTGGCGAACGGGTCTCTGCTCGAGGGTGTGGCTCCCGGTGCGAAGCTGGTAGTCGCAAAAGTATTCACCACCGGTAGTTCTGCCAGCCTAACAATCGGCCGAGGTATTGACTGGGCGGTGACTGTGCAAAAGGCCCCCATCGTCACGCTCAGTCTCGGCAGTAGCGCAGCAGCCATGCAGTCCAACATTCAAAACGCGGTCAACAAAGGCGTGCTGATCACCGCCGCCTTTGGTAATGACGGTCGCGCCAGCGGCAGCTGGCCTGCCGCTTACGCCAAACAAGCGTGGGCCAAAGGGCAGATCATCGCGGTGGGCGCACTCGACGCCAACAACAAGCGCGCCAGCTTCAGCAACTACGACGCCACCTTGGCCAACTGGACCGTGTTTGCGCCTGGGGTCAACATCGCCTCCAGCTATTCCACACCGTCGATGCCCGGGAGCTATGTGTACATGTCAGGCACCTCGATGGCAACGCCCATCGTGGCGGGGCAAGCTGCATTGATCAAAAGCAACTGGAATTTTTTACCCGCCACGGATATTGCCCAAATCATCTTTCAATCCGCCACCCGTTTATGCAGCGACAACGTGGCCTCCTCTGTGTGCCTCTCTCGCACCAAGGCGGACGCTGTGTACGGGTGGGGCTTGGTGAACGTCGGAGCTTCTTTGCAGCCTATTGGCGGTCTTAACCTGGGCACCAAAACAGGCGCAGTGATTAGCTTTGCGGGTGCCAGCCTCGCCACGCCCAAAAGCGGGCTCGCCACAGGGTTCAAAATAGTCAATACCTTGGCCGTCGACAAGTTCAACCGGGCCTTTCAGGTCAATGTGGGCGCCAGTGTGAGCAGTGCATCGACAGCGACATCCGCTTTGCCCATCAGCAAGACCACGACCACAACGACCACCGGCGCCAAATTCAGCGCGGAGTACACCGCCTTGGTCACCGAGCAAACCATGCTGGGCTTAGCGGCAGAGCAGACGCCCCTGACCTTCGCCCGCATGAGCTTTTCCAGTCCGTCAAATGCGGGCTTTGCCTGGGGCGTCGGCACCGGTGGCAGCAGCGATGCATTTTTCGGCCTGCAGGCCACAGGTAGCGCGCCTTTGAGCCTGGCCGACGAGGCGAGCCGCTTCAATGCGCCGTATTTCAGCTTGGCGCAGAACGCCACCCATGCCGGCACTTCGTGGAAGCTTGCTAGCGGGGATGTTTTGCGCATGGGCTCCGTGGTCCAAGGCAATCCCTTGAACAGCTCGCCTTGGCAATCGGCACCTTTTGCGGATACGCAGCGCACCGTCGCGGTGTTGGAGTACCAAAGCCGTTGGGGTGATGCGACCACGGTCATCTCCGCCGGGCAGCTCCTCGAAAACAACTCATTGCTGGGCGCCAGCGGCACCGAGGCTTGGGCCATGGAAGGCAAAGCCAGCACACGCTTCGTCACGTTGGCTGCGTCCAAGCCGGTCGCTTCCAATGTGTCTGCCTCGGCCATGTTGACCCTGGGGCAGGCCGATGCCTTCCGCAATGAAGGTGCTTCGCTGATCGATGGAACCAGCGCGGTGCGTCAAATGGCCTGGAGTTTTGGTTTGGCGCGTGAGAGCTTGTGGCGCACCGGCGACAAGCTGGGTTTCAGCGTTTCCATGCCTTTGCGCACCATGTCCGGCGAGATGCAGGTCACCACCGCAGTAGAGCAAAGCCAGGAAGACGGCAGCCTGCGTTACGCCCAGCAGACCCTCGCCCTGGCCCCGAGCGGCATGCAAAAGGATGTGGCGCTCTCGTACCAAAGCCCCAGGGTGTGGGGTGGCACCGGAGCCGCTCAAGCCCTGCTGAAGCTCGAGCCCGGCCATGATGGAAACGCCGAACCCCAGCTGGGACTCGGCGTGCGCTACCAGCGCAAGTTCTGAAAACGGTTCAGAGCACCCGCACGGTCAAGGGCTCCAGCCCTTCGACTGTGGCGTAGAGCACATCACCGCGCACCACGGCGCCCACACCCTCGGGGGTGCCGGTAAAGACCAGGTCCCCGGGCTGCAGGGTCCACGCGGCAGACAGCTGCTCTATGGTCTCAGCAATGTTCCAGATCAGCTTGGCCACGCTGCTGCGTTGGCGGCCCGTGCCGTTGACGGTCAGTGCAATCTCGGCTGCCTCCACGCCCGGCACCTGTGCCGCAGGGGTGATGGGGCCGATGGGTGCCGAGTGCTCAAAGCCCTTGCCGATGCACCAGGGTCGACCTTGTTTTTTCATGTCGTTCTGGAGGTCGCGACGGGTCATGTCCAAGCCCACGGCGTAGCCGTAAATATGGCGATGCGCGTCCGCTGCACGGATGTTGCTGCCTCCTGTACCAATGGCCACCACCAGCTCCACCTCATGGTGCAGGTTGGAGGTGAGGGTGGGGTAGGGCATGTCGACCGCTTGTCCGGCATCCGCCGCGAGCACGGCGTCTGCGGGCTTCATGAAAAAGAAAGGCGGCTCCCGACCGGTGTGCCCCATTTCTTTGGCGTGTTCCTCGTAGTTGCGGCCCACGCAGTAGATGCGGTGCACCGCAAAACGGCCGGCTGCTCCTGTTACCGCAATGCTGGGGATGGCGGGTGGTGGCAATACAAAACTCATCAGCAACTCCAGTCGGTGAGCGTTGGGCTGATTCGGTGGTCAGGCGGACTTCACCACCAGGTCGAAGTGTTCTACGACCGGTGGTTGTGCGAAAAACGGGCCGACGATCCCACGCCATTGGGTGAATAGTTCGCTTTCCCGAAAGCCCACCGTGTGGTCTTCCAAGGTGTCCCAAAAGATTTGCAGCACATAGCGCTCCGGGCTCTCGATGCCCCTGTTGACTTTGTAGCCTTGGCAACCCTTGGCTTTGCTGATCACGTCGCGCAAACCGCGCGCAATGGCTTCGTCAAAAGCGGCGTTCTGGCCGGGATGAATGCGGATGTCAGCAAGCTCAAGAATCATGGGGTCTCCAAAAAAATCGGGGTAAGCGGGAATAGTAACGGCATCGGTTTATGCTCGCCGGCATGAAGTTGTACAGCTATTTCCGCTCGTCTGCCGCGTTCCGGGTGCGCATCGCTCTGGGCCTCAAGGGCCTGCCGTTCGAATACGCAGCGGTCCACCTTGCCCACGGTGAACAGCTCGATCCCGATTACCGGGTCATCCATGCAGATGGCTTGGTTCCTGTCTTGGACGAGGGGGGCGAGCTTCTGATCCAGTCGCTGGCCATCATGGAGTACTTGGACGAGACACATCCAGCCCCCGCCTTGCTGCCGGCCAGCCCGCGTGCCAAAGCCAAAGTGCGGGCGCTGGCGCTGGCGATTGCCTGCGAAATCCACCCCTTGAACAATTTGCGTGTGCTCAAGTTTTTGAAAGAAGGCATGGGGCTTGCCGATCCCGCCAAAGATCAGTGGTACCACCATTGGACGCGGCAGGGCCTCGAGAGTTTTGAGGTGCAGCTGCTGCGCCTTGATGCCTGGCAGCAAGAGCAAGGGTGCCCCGCACCTGCCACTTTTTGCTTTGGCGACTCGCCCACATTGGCTGATTGCTGTCTGGTTCCGTTGATTTTCAATGCCCGCCGCTTTGCGGTGTCGCTGGACGGCTTGCCGCGCACTATGGCGGCTTTTGATGCTTGTATGGCACTGCCTGCCTTCCAAGCAGCCAGACCGGAGGCGTGCCCTGATGCCCCTCACTAACACCACAACGCAAGAGGGGCTTGCGCCCGACTGGCTGATTCCCGATTGGCCGGTTCCTGCGCAGGTGCGGTCCCTGTGCACCACGCGCCAAGGTGGCGTGTCGCAGGGACCCTATGCCGGGCTGAATCTGGGACTGCATGTGGCAGACGATGCCGCGCATGTGGCCATCAACCGGCAGCGACTCGCCAGTGGCATCGGTAGCAGGCCGGTATTTTTGAACCAGGTACACGGTACCGCCTGTGTGGCGATTGATGCCACTACGTCCGACGGCACCGAGGCTGACGCCTGCACTACGGTCCAGCCTGGTGCGGTGTGCACCGTCATGGTGGCAGATTGCCTGCCGGTGCTCTTTGCTGCCATGGATGGAAGCCGGGTAGCCGCAGCTCACGCGGGCTGGCGTGGCTTGCTGGGGCAGGGCGGCAAAGGCGTGCTGGAGGCGACTTTAGAGTCATTTAGGCCTCTAGCCCAAGTAGATGCTGCGAGAGATGCTCCTGAATTAATAGCGTGGCTAGGCCCTTGTATTGGGCCATCGGCTTTTGAAGTCGGTGACGAGGTGCGCGCGGCTTTTGTGGAGGCTCAGCCGGATACCTCTGCATTTTTTGCCGCCCACACGGCTGGCAAGTGGTGGGCTGATTTGCCGGGGCTTGTGCGTTACCGCTTGCAGGCGGCCGGGGTACGCCGCATGTTTGGCAATGACGGCAGCACCGCGTGGTGCACCGTTAACAACCCTTCACGGTTTTTCAGCCACCGGCGCGACCGGGTCAGCGGTCGTTTCGCGGCTTGCATCTGGCTGGAGTGACGGACTGTCGCCGGCAGCGGCCAGGTGGGCTGCGATAGCCGCGTTGCGCTCTGCCTGCTCTTGGGCCCGCAAGGCCCGCTTGCGGGCGGGCGTGCCCATGAAATACATCATCAAAGCGACGGGCAACACGCCGAATAGCACAAAGGTGAAGATCGCGCCCAGTACCGAACCGTTGGTGTTGGTGGCCTCGGCAACGCTCATCATGAGCGCCACGTAAATCCAAGCGATGGGGACGATGTACATAAGGGTTTCGGAGGGTGAGGCGTGTCAGGATATCGCAGCTTAAGACTGCCATACTTGCACGTTAGACTAGACCCACTAATTTTGAAGGTGATGGCGTGACGCAACCCTCCTCTGACTTTATGGCCCAAGCGGCCGAGCAGTTCCAACAGGCATTGACCCAAAGCTTTGCCAAAGCGCTGGAGTCCTTCAAAGGGCTGGACACAGGTGTCGCCGGGGCAGGTTTTCCGGCCATGGGCGAGGCGGCGCCAGACATCAAGTTTTCCCAGGACCGTTTGCAAGCCTTGCAAAAGTCTTATGCGGAAGAGGCTTTCAAGCTCTTCAGTTTGGGTATGGGCCACACGCCGCCCTTGCCGGACCGCCGGTTTGCAGCACCCGCATGGGGTGATAACCCTGTGGCGGCCTACGCTGCAGCGGCTTATCTCCTCAATGCCCGCACCATGATGGGCTTGGCCGAGGCAGTCGAGACAGACAGCAAAACCAAAAATCGCATCCGCTTCGCGGTAGAGCAGTGGATGGCCGCCGCTTCCCCGAGCAACTATTTGGCTTTCAATGCCGAGGCCCAGAAAAAAGCCATTGAAACCAAGGGTGAGAGCATTGCCAAGGGCGTCAAAAACCTGGTGCACGACCTGCAGCAAGGCCATGTCTCGATGACCGATGAGAGCCTGTTTGAAGTGGGCAAAAATGTGGCAACCACCGAAGGCGCGGTGGTGTTCGAAAACGAGCTGTTTCAGCTCATCGAATACAAACCGCTCACTGCCAAGGTCTATGAAAAGCCGTTCCTGCTGGTGCCGCCTTGCATCAACAAGTTTTACATCCTCGACTTGCAGCCGGATAACTCGCTGATCCGCTACGCGGTGGAGCAAGGCCACCGCACCTTTGTGGTGAGCTGGCGCAATCCTGATGACACCTTGGCCAACAAGACCTGGGACGACTACATCGAGCACGCGGTGATCCGTGCGATTGGCGTGACCCGCGATATCAGCGGCTCGCCCACCATCAATGCGCTGGGCTTTTGCGTCGGGGGCACCATGCTGGGTACCGCGCTCGGCGTGATGGCTGCACGGGGCGAAAAGCCGGTGGACAGCGCGACCTTCCTCACCACCTTCCTCGATTTTTCAGACACCGGGATTCTCGATGTGTTCATCGACGAGGCCATGGTCAAGTTCCGTGAGGCCGAGCTGGGTAAGGGTGGCCTGATGAAGGGCCAAGACCTGGCCAGCACCTTCAGTTTCTTGCGCCCGAACGACCTGGTGTGGAACTACGTGGTGGGCAACTATCTCAAGGGCGAGACACCACCGCCCTTTGATTTGTTGTACTGGAACAGCGACAGCACCAATCTGCCCGGCCCGTATTACGCCTGGTACCTGCGCAATACCTACCTGGAAAATAACCTCAAAAAGCCGGGCAATCTAACCGTATGCGGCGAAAAGCTGGACTTGAGCGCGCTCGATATTCCGGTCTACATCTACGGCTCGCGTGAAGACCATATCGTGCCGATCGGCGGTGCGTATGCGTCCACCCAGCTGTTACCGGGCAAAAAGCGCTTTGTGCAAGGCGCTTCCGGCCACATTGCGGGCGTGATCAATCCACCCTCCAAAAACAAACGCAGCCACTGGATCCGCGCTGACGGCAAATTGCCCAAAACGCATGCGCAGTGGCTGGAAGGGGCGACCGAGCATGCCGGTAGCTGGTGGACCGACTGGTCCCACTGGCTCAAAAGCCATGCTGGCAAGCAAATTGCTGCCCCCAAGACCTATGGCAAAGGGAAGTACAAGGCCATAGAGGCGGCTCCAGGGCGCTATGTACAGGCGAAGGCCTGAGTTTTCGATTTATCAAGAAGGAGACACCTGATGGAAGATATCGTGATCGTTGCTGCAGCCCGAACTGCAGTTGGAAAATTTGGTGGCTCTTTGGCCAAAGTGCCCGCGACCGAGTTGGGAAGCATTGTGATCAAAAGCCTGCTCGAGCGCAGCGGGCTGCCGGTGGACGCGGTAGGCGAGGTCATCCTCGGTCAAGTGCTGGCTGCTGGCGTAGGCCAGAACCCTGCGCGCCAGGCCGGTATCAAGTCCGGTTTGGCTAAAGAAACTCCCGCGCTCACCATCAACGCCGTCTGCGGCTCCGGCCTGAAGGCTGTGATGCTCGCCGCTCAGGCTGTGGCTTGGGGCGACAGCGAAATCGTGATTGCCGGTGGCCAAGAGAACATGAGCGCATCCCCCCACGTGCTGCTGGGCAGCCGTGACGGCCAGCGCATGGGCGAGTGGAAAATGGCTGACACCATGATCACCGACGGTCTGTGGGATGTGTACAACCAGTACCACATGGGCATCACCGCTGAAAACGTCGCCAAGGCCAACGACATCACCCGCGACATGCAAGACGCCTTGGCGCTCGGCAGCCAGCAAAAGGCAGCTGCGGCACAAGACGCGGGCAAGTTCAAGTCCGAAATCGTGCCGGTGGTGATTCCCCAGCGCAAAGGTGACCCGGTGGTGTTTGACGCTGACGAATTCATCAACAAGAAAACCAATGCCGAAGCATTGGCTGGCCTGCGCCCCGCGTTTGACAAGGCGGGTAGCGTGACGGCGGGCAATGCCTCCGGCATCAACGACGGCGCCGCAGGCGTCATGGTCATGACCGCTAATAAGGCTGCGGCTCTGGGCCTGACACCTTTGGCGCGTATTGCCAGCTACGGTACCACCGGTCTCGACCCGGCGCTGATGGGCTTGGGCCCGGTGTCTGCTACTCAGCGCGCGCTGGCGCGCGCCGGCTGGAAGGCCGCTGACGTTGATTTGTTTGAGTTGAACGAAGCGTTCGCCGCACAAGCCTGCGCGGTGAATAAGTTGCTCGACATCGATCCGGCCAAGGTCAACGTGAACGGTGGCGCCATCGCCATCGGCCACCCTATCGGCGCGTCCGGCGCCCGTATCTTGGTGACTCTGTTGCACGAAATGCAGCGCAGTGGTGCCAAGAAGGGGGTCGCATCCCTGTGCATCGGCGGCGGCATGGGCGTAGCCCTGGCCGTTGAGCGTTGATTTGAAGTGTTTTTGGCTATTGGCGCCCGCAGGATGTGCGCCGGTAGCTATAAATTGAATAGCAAACTGGTTTAAAAAGAGGAAACAAAATGAGTCAAAAAGTAGCGTATGTGACCGGTGGCATGGGTGGCATCGGAACTGCCATCTGCCAACGCCTGCACAAAGAGGGCTTCAAAGTCATCGCCGGTTGCGGCCCCACACGCGACCACGCCAAGTGGCTGGCCGAGCAAAAGGAACTGGGCTACAGCTTCTACGCCTCGGTGGGCAACGTGGGTGATTGGGACTCCACCGTCGAAGCTTTCAGCAAGACCAAGGCCGAGCACGGCAGCATCGACGTGCTGGTCAATAACGCCGGTATCACCCGCGACCGCATGTTTTTGAAAATGAGCCGCGAAGACTGGCAAGCGGTGATGAGCACCAACCTCGACTCCATGTTCAACGTTACCAAGCAAGTGGTGCCTGACATGGTGGAAAAAGGCTGGGGCCGCATCATCAACATCTCCAGCGTGAACGGTGAGAAAGGCCAAGCCGGCCAAACCAATTACTCCGCTGCCAAAGCCGGCATGCACGGTTTCTCCATGGCGCTGGCCCAAGAGCTAGCCACCAAGGGCGTGACGGTCAACACAGTGAGTCCGGGCTATATCGGTACCGACATGGTCAAAGCCATCCGTGAAGACGTGTTGGCCAAGATCGTGGCAACCGTGCCGGTTAAGCGTTTGGGTGAACCTTCGGAAATCGCCTCCATCATCGCCTGGCTGGCGTCTGAGGAAGGCGGCTACGCCACCGGTGCTGACTTCTCGGTCAACGGCGGCTTGCATATGGGCTGATTTGGCCCTGCGCAACCCAAAAACCCGCTTCGGCGGGTTTTTTTGCGTCTGTAGTGAGGTCGCACCACAAGAAAGCAGGTGTGTTCAGCGATCGCTGGCGGGCGCTGGGGTATCCTCCTCAGCGTGTAGTTTTGTTGGCCCGCAAGCACCAAGGGCCAACCCCGGGAACCTATGAAATCTGAAGAGTCTGTCTGGATCGATGTTGCGCTTTTGCGTGTGGGTCATTACGTGGAATTAGACGTAGGCTGGATGGCGCATCCCTTTCCGACCAGCAGCTTCAAAATCAACTCCCAGAAGCAGATCGAGATCATCAAAGGCTTGGGCAAAAAGCAAGTGCGTGTGGTTCCTCGCAAGAGCGATGAGCCATCTTCGGAGGCCGCTGATTTACCGTCTGAATCGGCGACACCCATTCCGCCTGAAGCCGCCAACCTTTTGACCCAAGAGCAGGCGGACGCTGAGCAGCGCAGACTTCGCGCTGCCATGCTCACCGCCCAGGAGCGCAGTCTGATCGCTTGTGAGCGCAGATTCGCAGAGTCTGTGCGCCTGTATCGCAAAACGATGGACATGGTGCAGTCGCAGCCCAAAATGGCGACGGATCCCTGTCTCGGGATGGTCAACACCTATGTCACTGAGCTGATGGACAACGGAGAGGCAGCCATCCGCTTGCTCTCCGAGGCGGCAGGTGACAAATCGGCCATGCATCCTGTCAATGTCACCGTGATTTCCTTGCTGCTCGGCAAAGCCATGGGGTTGAACAAAGCTGAGTTGATCGACCTCGGCATGGCGGCTTTTTTGCACGATATCGGCAAAGTGAAATTGCCGGATCGGGTGCGCTGGTTGGAAGACAACTTTTCAAGTGCAGAGTACCGCCTCTATCAAGAGCACGTGCCCCAGGGCCTCGCTATTGGAAAGTGCATGGAGCTGCGGTCCCCTGTGTTGCTGGCCATGCTCCAGCACCACGAGATGGTGGACGGCAGCGGCTTCCCATCACGCTTACGCGGCGATGCAGTGGGTACCAGCGGGCGGATACTGGCCTTGGTGAATCGGTATGACAACCTGTGCAACCCAAGCCGGCCGGGCTCTGCGCTGACGCCGCATGAGGCGCTCTCGCTGATATTTGCGCAGTTCAAAGCCCGTTTCGACGCGGTAACCTTGAGTGCATTCATCCGCATGATGGGGGTGTACCCCCCGGGGTCAGTGGTGCAGCTGATCGATGACCGCTTCGGCATTGTGGTGTCAGTCAACTCGGCGCGGCCGCTCAAGCCGCGAATCATCCTCCACGAACCGGGTGTGGCGCGCGCTGAGGCGTTGATTTTGGATCTAGAGAAAATGCCGCAACTGGGCATCCGGCGCAGCTTAAAGCCCGGTAACTTGCCGGCTGCAGCGCTGGACTATTTGGCGCCGCGTCAGCGGATTGCGTATTTCTTTGAGCAGGCGGCGAAGTTGGATACGGCTAGTGCCGAGGCGTGATGGCGTTAGCCGGAGGAGGGTGTCTGCGAAACTCCACCGGACCCGCATCCTGAACCGGGGTTCAGGTGGGCGAGGTCAGCTGCCACTTTGGGTTCATCTGACGCGAGATGATCACGCTAGCGGAGCGATGTTCCAAGCCCTGGCTCAATGAGCATTGGTTCAAGGAAATATAAAGCCCGGCGGGTTCGCAGACACCTGCATTGTAGGGGTCAACCCTGAGCTTGAGTGGCCCTCAGGGGCTTATTTGCAGTGCTTATAGCAAGCGGCCATCGTCGCTCAGCACGACGTCGAGTCGCTCCAGCAGCGAAGTCAGCAGCAGGGCGCTGTCGCCCTCAATGGCTAGCGGCGTGCCAGCGCTTGCTGCCACGGTTGCGGGGGCTGAAGACTTGTCAGAAAGGTCGAACGCCAAGTTCAGCGCTGCAAGCACGGCAATCCGGTCGCGGGCTCGAACTTTGCCGGCATCCCGAATTTTGCACATAGCAGTATCCACGCGCTCCACGGCTTCCAGCAATCGGGATTCACCGCCTTCGGGGCAGCCAAGCAGGTAGCTCTGCCCCATGATTTGAACTTCCAGCTGTTTCATGTCGGGTCTTTGTGGGTCAGCAGGTGATCGGGAATGCGCTCCAAAAGCGCATCGACCCGCGCTCGCGCGGCGCTCAATCTTGATTTGAGGGAGTCCCGCTCGTGGCTGAGTGTTTCCACTTGGCTGGTGAGTAGCGCGTTGGTCCGCTGAAGTTCCTCGTAGCGGAGCAACAAGCGTTCCACACGCTCGGCAATTTGGTCGATGGGAGTCTGATTCGCCATAAGTGTTTCATTGTAGGGGTGGCGCAAGCATTCCCTGCGTAAAATGCGCGGTGTTGGTGCTCGCGGTGTGGTTCACATGCCGCAGTTCAACGGGAAGCAGGGGGGTGCGGCTGATGCCAGCCAACCTAACCTGCGCTGCCCCCGCAACGGTAAGTGGACGTGTCGCTTTGGCACCGCTTTCATCACAGTCACTGAACGCTTTGAACACGCGCTTGGGAAGACGATGAAGGTTGCCTCCACCAGCCCGGATACCGGCCAACAAGGTGGACACGCGCTCAGCGCATGTCCGTAACGCTCAAGCCCCGGCGGGGAAGCCGGGGAGAGTGACGCAACACAAGGCATGAGACAGCGCCTGCAATGTCACGTTCCTGCCCGGCACTATTGATTACCGCCCCGTCTTCCGGACAGGGGAAAACAACGGTCACCTCCGCATTGGCGCGTCTGCATGCGCGCCAAGGGCGGCGTGTCCGCGTCTTCAAGTGCGGGCCTGATTTTCTCGATCCTTACTGGCACCAGCTCGCCAGTGGAGCACCGGTGTACCAGCTCGATTTGTGGATGACCGGTGACGCCGATTGCCGCCAGCGCCTGAGCCAGGCCGCCGATGAGGCCGACCTGATTCTGGTGGAAGGCGTCATGGGCCTGTTTGATGGCGACCCGAGCGCGGCCGACTTGGCCCAGCGCTTCGGTCTGCCCGTCATGGTAGTGATGGACTCCGGCTCGATGGCCGGCACCTTTGGCGCGCTGGCCTACGGCCTGCAAACCTTCCGCCCCGGCCTGCGCTGGGCCGGCGCTTTGGCCAACCGCGTTGCCACCGAACGCCACGCCGCCATGTTGCAACGCAGCCTTCGCAGCGACAGCCCTTGGCTGGGCGCTGTGATGCGCAACGCTGCAATGACACTACCTGAGCGCCACTTGGGCCTGACGGTCGCAAGCGAAGTCGCCGACGCCCAAGCACGCCTCGATGCTGCTGCGGACGCATTGGCCACCACGCCGCTGGGAAAAATGAGCCTGCAAGACCTGCAACAGTGGTCAGTGGAATTTCAAGAACAAGTGTCAGAGCTAAAGCCAGCCCGCCAGGGCGAAGCGGCAGAGCGCTCTGCGCAGGTCAAGGAGGAGCCCGCGCAGCGGGCGGGGGACACGGAGCAGAGCGCTCTGCCGCTTCGCCCGACCACTCATGCCTCTACTAACCAAGCGAACACAAAGAAAAACCTCAAAGGCAAAACTATCGCAGTGGCGAGAGACACCGCCTTCTGCTTCATCTACACCGCCAACCTCGATTGCCTAAAAGAGTTGGGCGCCGACTTGGTGTTCTTCTCGCCGCTTACAGACACTGCCTTACCCACCTGCGACGCAGTCTGGATCCCCGGCGGCTACCCCGAATTGCACGCCAACACACTCTCAGCCAACACCCGTTTGCGCGATAGCCTCACCCACCATGTGCAGGCTGGCAAATCCGTGTGGGCCGAATGCGGCGGCATGATGGTGTTGTTCGACTCAATCATGACCACCGACGGTGCACAACACACCCTCTGGGGCCTGCTGCCCGGCGAAGTCACCATGCACAAGCGCTTGTCAGCTCTGGGCCCGCAGCAGTTAACACTGCAGTCGGGCGCCCTGCGCGGCCATGCCTTTCACTACTCCACCAGTGCCAGCCCGCTGGTGCCTGTGGCCCGCACCGCGCGCCCCGACCACGACCCCATGCCCGATGCGGGCGAGGCGGTGTGGCAGCAAGGTTCTGTGTGGGCCAGTTATTTCCACGCCTGGTTTCCGTCCTGCCCCGAAGCGGTGGTAGAGCTGTTTACCCCGGCACATGAGGGGGCTGCATGACGCAAGACCTCTTGCATTTCAGCCCCGGCCCGCAGCGCATTGTCTGCCTGACCGAAGAGACCACCGAGTGGCTGTACCTGCTGGGCCAAGAGCACCGCATCGTCGGCATCTCGGGCTATACGGTGCGCCCCCGCCGCGCGCGGGAAAAGAAGCCGCGTGTCAGCGCATTCCTGAGTGCTAAAACCGACAAGATCATGGCGCTGCAGCCCGACTGCGTGTTCGGTTTCTCAGACTTGCAGGCTGACATTGCGGCCGATCTGGTCAAGCGCGGGGTGCAGGTCACCATCTTTAACCAGCGCAGCGTGGCCGATATTTTTTCTATGCTCTACCAAGTCGCTGCCATGGTGGGTGAGGAAGAGCAGGGCGCCCGGCGCATTGAGGCGATGCAAGCCGATTTGAGGGCCATGCAAGCCTCGGTGGCCGCCCGCCTCGCGGCTGGCGCGCGCCGGCCCAAGGTGTTTTTTGAGGAGTGGGATGAGCCCCATATCAGCTGCATCCGCTGGGTGTCAGAGTTGATGACGATTGCGGGCGGAGACGACTGCTTTCCCGAGCTCTCTCTTGGGCCCATGGGCAAGCAGCGCATCATCGCAAATGGCGCCAGCATCGTGCAGCGCGCGCCCGACATCGTGTTGGGTTCTTGGTGCGGTAAGAAATTCCGCCCCGAGAAAGTGGCTGCGCGCGAAGGCTGGGCCGATGTGCCCGCGGTGCGTGAGGGCCAGTTGTTTGAAATCAAGTCGGCGGACATTCTCCAACCCGGCCCCGCAGCCCTGACCGACGGCGTGCAGCAGATGCACCGCATCTTCATGCAATGGATGGACAAGACGATGTTCGCTGATGGAGCGCCCGGATGACCGAATTCACGATCGCCCGCAGCGAGCTCATTCTGGGTGGCCAAAAGAGCGGCAAGTCCCGACGTGCCGAATTACTGGCCCGCCAGTGGGTGCAGCAGTCGTCCGGGCACCGCGCCGTCATGATCGCCACCGCCCAGCCGTGGGATGACGAGATGCGCCTGCGCATCGCCCGCCACCAGCAGGAGCGGGCTGAGCGCGTGCCCGGCATGACGACCGTGGAAGAGCCTCTGGCACTGGCCGAAATCATTGGGCAACACAGCACCCCCGCCACACTGGTGGTGGTAGACTGCCTGACGCTGTGGCTCACCAACCAGCTGATGCCGGTAGATTTTGAGCCAAATAGCCCTCTGGCCCATGTAGATCTTGCGCGAGTAGCTTCTTTTCTGACAGCAATCGCGCAAGCCCCCGGCCCTGTGGTGCTGGTGGGCAACGAGATCGGTCTGGGCGTGATCCCCATGGGGCGCGAGGTGCGCGCCTTTGTGGATGCGCTGGGTCGGCTTAACCAACAGGTGGCTGCCACCTGCGAACGTGTCATCCTCATGGCCGCCGGCTTGCCGCTGACCTTGAAGGCACCCTGAAATATTTTTACCAAGGAGCAATCTCATGCACATCGAACCCGGTCTGGTGGACACCACCAAAATTTTCCTGAGCTACGCCACCGCCACCACGGCGGCCCTGTACGCCACCAAACTGGCGGTCGATGCCGTCAAAAAAGATGGCCCTTTGGCCGTGATCGCTCGTGCCTTGTTGTGCATTGGTTTGGTGTTTTGCTTTTTTGAAGTGGCGCCGCACCACCCTGTGGGCGTGTCCGAGGTGCACCTGATTCTGGGCACTACGCTGATGTTGATTTTCGGCGTTGCGCCTGCAGCCATCGGCCTAATGAGCGGCTTGTTGATCCAGAGCGTGTTTTTCGCGCAGCAAGACTTGCCCCAGTACGGCATGAACGTCACCACCTTGCTGGTGCCCTTGTTTGCCGCCTCCGCCTTGGCCCGCCGCATCGTGCCCGCTAACGTGGCCTATGTGGACCTGACATACGTCCAGGCTTTCAAGCTGTCTGCGGCCTACCAAGGCGGCATCGTGGCTTGGGTCGCCTTCTGGGCCATCTATGGCCGTGGCGTGGGTATGGAGAACATGAGCCAAATCGCCACTTTTGGCGCAGCCTACATGACCGTGGTGCTGGTCGAGCCTTTGGTGGACCTGGGCGTATTGGCTGCTGCCAAGGCTCTGCGTCGCCTGCAAGGCAACCCGCTGGTGAACCAGCGGGTGTACTCCGCGGCCTGAGCATTTGCTGAACTGAAGGACTGTTGTTGTGGATTTGATCGCTCCCCCCGTAGACCGTGACACGCCCCGCCCGCAGGGCGAGCGGCGTGGTTTGATATTGGTGCACACCGGCACCGGCAAAGGCAAAAGCACCGCCGCCTTCGGGCTGGCGCTGCGCGCCCATGGCCGGGGCAAGGCGGTCAAGGTCTACCAGTTCATGAAAGTGCCCACTGCGCGTTTCGGTGAGCACCGCCTGTTCGAGCAGCTGGGCATTCCCATTACGGGCTTGGGCGACGGCTTCACCTGGAAAAGCAAAGACCTCGACCACTCCGCCGAGCTGGCCCAAGCTGGCTGGGAGCAAGCCAAAGCGACCGTGATGTCCGGCGAACACTTCATGGTGGTGCTGGATGAAATCATGTACCCGCTGCGCTACGGTTGGATTCCTCTCGAATCCATCTTGTCTTGCCTGCGCGAGCGCCCGCCGCATGTGCACGTGGTGCTCACTGGCCGCAACGCGCCGGCTGAGCTGATCGAGCTGGCAGATACCGTCACCGAGATGACGTTGATCAAACACCACTTCAAAGTCGGTGTGCCCGCCCAGCGCGGGATTGAAGACTGATGACCGTGCCCCGGGTCGCGTCCGCTGAGCCCGCCTTGTCCCTCGCATCCGTGTCGTATCAGCGGCAGGGGCGGGCGGTGCTGGAGCAGGTGTCGCTGGACATTCCATTTGGCCAGCACATTGCACTGCTTGGGCCCAACGTCGCGGGCAAGTCCAGCCTGCTGCACCTGATGGCCGGTCGCTTGCGGCCTGAATCAGGGCAGGTGTTGCTGGGCGGTACCAATCTGGAGCAGATGCCCGGCCCCGGCCGGGCGAGGCAGATGGCCATGGTGCATCAGCATGAATTTGTCCACGCCCAGCTGCGGGTGTGCGACTACGTGGCACTGGGCCGCACACCTCACAGCGGTGCGAACCGCGCTGAACATGCGCACGCCATCGACACTGCACTGATTCGCTGCCGCCTGCAAGGCCTGCAAGACCGGGCCATGGGCACGCTCTCTGGCGGCGAGCAGCAGCGCAGCGCCATCGCCCGTGCCTTGGCCCAAGAACCCCGCATCTTGCTGCTCGATGAGCCCACCAACCATTTGGACCTGCGCACCCGCTCTGATGTGCTGGACTTGCTAGCCAGCCTGGAGATCACGGTGGTGGCCGCACTCCACGAGCTGAGCCTCGTGCAGCGCTTTGCCCACCGCGCCGTGTTGCTGGGTGAGGGCAGGGTGGTGGCTGACGATGTGCCCGCCCGGGTGCTCACGCCCGAGCTGGTACTGGGCAATTTCGGGATGGATGTGTTTTACCTGCCGCTGCCCCACCGTGACCAGCCGGTCGCCGTGTTTGAATCCCCCGGGCCCCGCCCGGCAATCCAAGAATATGAAAACTAAACCCCAACTCATTTTTTCCTGCCGCTCGTGGCTTGCCGCTTGTGGCCTTTCGGTGCTGTCTTTGGCAGCATACGCCCAGACCTTCCCGGTGACGGTGGACAGTTGTGGCGAAAAGCTCACGTTCACCGCGCCGCCGAAGGCCGCGCTGATCCACGACATCAACATGACCGACATGGCTTTGTCGCTGGGGCTGCAAAGCCAGATGGCCGGCGTGAGCGGCATTACCGGCTGGTACAAGATGAGCCCCGAGTTCAAGCAGGCCCTGGGCAACATCAAAGAAATTTCGCCCAAGCAGCCCAGCCTGGAAAACATCCTGGCGCTCAAGCCTGATTTCTTTTTTGCAGGCTGGAACTACGGCATGGCGGTGGGCGGCGAGGTCACGCCCACCACGCTCAAAAAATACAAAATCCCCACGCTGGTGCTGAGCGAAAGCTGCATCCATGTGGACAAGGCCCGCCCACCTGCCAGCATGGAGCTGCTCTACGCCGACTACCTCAAGCTAGGCACCATCTTCGGCAAAGAAGCCCAGGCCAGAGCGCAAATCGCCCAGTGGAAGCAGCGCTTGGCCGCTCTGCCCAAAGCTACCGGCAAAGAGCCGCTACGCATGTTCCTGTTTGACTCGGGCGAAGACAAGCCGTTCACTGCCGGCAAATTCGCCATCCCCACCGCGATGATGGCAGCCGTGGGCGGCCGCAACATCATGGACGATGTTGACGCCAGCTGGGGCACCGTGGCTTGGGAGGCCGTGGCCGCCCGCAACCCCGAGTTCCTGGTGTTGCTCGACTATCAAAACGACGGCGGCGCTGACAAGCTCCTCCAGTTCCTGCAAAAGCATCCGCTGATGCAGCACACCACGGCCGTCAAAAACAAGCGCTTTGTCGCTTTGCGCTACGAAGAGCTCACCCCCGGCCCGGCCAACGTAGCCGCCATTGAAAAAATGGCCCGGGCCGTCAACCGCTGATGCCCGGGTCCACCCCCGTGCGACTGGCATCTGCTGTGCGATCCACCAGCCTGCTGACCGTGTGTCTGCTGCTGTTGCTGGCGTGCGTGAGTTTGCTGTCGGTGCTGTCGGGTGCTACCGAGGTGGCGTGGTCGCAGGTTGGGCATGGCCTCGGTCTTTGGCTGCGCGGCGCGCCCGATGCGGACTACACCATGGTCGACCGCATCGTGGTGGATTTGCGCGTGCCCCGCATGTTGTTGGCGATTGTGGTGGGAGCCGGTCTGGCCTTAGTGGGTGCGCTGTTGCAAACCACCACCCGCAACGACTTGTCTGACCCCTATCTTTTCGGCCTGTCCTCGGGTTCGGCGGCCGGGGCCGTGGCGGTGATTACGCTCACCGGCGAGGTGTTGGGCGTCTGGACGCTGCCGCTCGCCGCGTTTGTTGGCGGCATGGCGTCGGTGGTGGTGGTGTTGCTGCTGTTGCGCCGCTATCGCAGCCACACGCCGGAGCGCATGATTTTGGCGGGCCTGTCGGTTTCGTTTTTGTTTACCGCACTGACCTACTACTTCACTTTTCTGGGCGACCAGCGTGCCGCCCAGTCAGTCATGTTTTGGACGATGGGCGGCCTGGGCTCAGCCCGCTGGGACAACCTGTTTATCCCACTGACGGGTTTGGCGGTGCTCTCGGTCTTCTCGTGGCACAGGCGCCACGCGCTGGACGCCATGCTCAGTGGCGACCACACCGCGCACAGCCTGGGCATCGCGCCCGAGCGGCTGCGGGTGCAGGCCTTTGTGGTGTGCGCCTTTGCCACCGCGTGTTTTGTGGCAGTCTCAGGGGTGATTGGTTTTGTCGGCCTTATGGTTCCGCATCTCGCCCGCGCGCTGGCTGGCGCACTGCACCGCCACATGCTACACATTGCCATGCTGATTGGCGCCTTGCTGCTATTGCTCAGCGATGTGGTGAGCCGGTCTGTTTTGGCCCCGCAAGAGCTGCCGGTGGGTATCGTGACCGCCAGCGTGGGCGCCTTGTTTGTCATGTACACCTTGCTGCACCAGTCTGACGGCGCCTGATTGCCACCTGTTTTGTTCATTTTTTTACGTTCATTTCCACATCATGCAAACCCGCAAAATCCCCGCCACCATCGTCACCGGTTTTCTAGGCAGTGGCAAAACCACACTCTTGCGTAACCTGCTCACCAACGCACAAGGCCGCCGCATTGCGGTCATCGTCAACGAGTTCGGCGAGCTGGGCATTGACGGCGAATTGCTGCGCGGCTGTGGCATCGGCTGCGATGAAAACGGTGTCGAAAACGGCCAGCTGTTCGAGCTGGCCAACGGCTGCCTGTGCTGCACCGTGCAAGAAGAATTTGCTCCAGTCATGGAGCAACTGGCCGCCCGCCGCGACCAGATCGACTACTTGGTCATCGAAACTTCCGGCCTAGCCTTGCCCAAGCCGCTGGTGCAGGCCTTCCAGTGGCCCGCGCTGCGCAACACGTTTACTGTGGACTCGGTCATCACCGTGGTGGACGCCCCCGCTGTGGCTGCTGGCGACTTTGCCGACGACCCGGTGGCGGTAGACGCCCAGCGCCGTGCCGACGACAACCTCGACCACGACTCCCCACTGCACGAGCTGTTTGAAGACCAGCTGGCCACGGCCGATTTGGTCATCGTGCACAAGGTAGACGGCATGTACGCCGCCGCGCTCGAAGCGGTGGAAGCCGCCATCCGCACAGAAGCGCCAGCGGGCGTGAACCTGGTGCGCGCCTCGCACGGCGATGTACCTATGGACGTGTTGTTGGGCCTGGAGCGCGCGGTGGAAGACCAGATCGATGGTCGCAAAACCCACCACGACCAGGAAGAGGACCACGACCACGATGCCTTCGATTCCGTGTCCCTCACCCTGCAAGTGACCGACCGCACCAAGCTCATTCCGGCGCTGACTGCCCTGGTGCAGCGTCATGAGATTTACCGGGTGAAAGGCTTTGTGTCGCTGCCCGGTGCGGCTATGCGCTTGGTAGTCCAGGGCGTAGGCCAGCGTTTTGACAGCTACTTTGACCGCGCTTGGCGTGCTGATGAGCTGCGTGCCACCCGTCTGGTGTTCATTGGCGACCACCTCGACGCGGCCACCCTGCAGGCTGAGTTGCAAGCCGCGTTGGCCTAAGGGCAGTTCATTAAAGGCAGTTCACCATGCATTTGCTTTCCACCCGCCCCGGCGGCCATGTTGAAGACGATGGCAATGGCATCGTGCGCGTGGAGCAAACGCCGGGCGATATTGTGGTGCTGACGGTGGCGGACACCACCTTGTCGCTTTTGGCAGACGTGGCCAGCAACCTGCCGGCTGATTTTCCGATTGTGCGCCTGGCCAACTTGATGTGGCTGCGCCAGCCCGCGTCGATTGACTTGTACATGGACGATGTGCTGCGCCACGCCAAGGCCATCGTCATCGAGCATTTGGGCAGCCCCAGCGACTGGGCCTACATCGTGGACCAGGTGTGCGAGTCGGCCGCAGCGCGGGGCCAGTGGCTGGTGATGGTCTCAGGCGAGTGTGTGGAAGACGCGCAGTTGTTGCTGCGCAGCACCGCTGCGAAAGACGATTGCACCCACCTCTGGCGCTGCCTGCGCGAAGGTGGGCGCGCCAATGCTGAGAACTTTTACCAGCTGATTGCCCACGCCGCTTTCGGCCGTGGCGAGCGGCCTGCGCCTGCGCAGGTGCTGCCCGGCGCAGTGCGCTATGAGCCCGCTCAAGCGCTAGCTCCGTGGCGCACGGGCGCGCCCACCGCCCTGTTAGTGTTCTACAAAGCCCATTTGCAAGCCGGCAACACTGCCGCGTTTGACGCCATGCTGGCCGCGCTGGCAGAGCAGGGCCTCAACACCCTGGCCTTGGCGCTGGACTCACTCAAAAACCCTGAGAGCATGGCGCTGCTGCAAAGCACGGCGCAAGAGTTCTCGGTCGACGTGGTGCTCAACGCCACCAGCTTTGCGGTGGGCTCTATCGACGGCAACGACAGCGGGGCCGAAGTGCAGCCCGTGCTGCTGGCGGGCGACGCGCCGGTGTTGCAAGTGATTGCCGCCGGCTGCTCGCAAGAGCAGTGGCAAGACGACCCACATGGCCTCACCCCGCGCGACCTAGCTATGCAAATTGTGCTGCCCGAGGTGGATGGCCGCATAGGCACCCGACCCATTAGTTTTAAGGGCCTGGCCTGGCGCTGCGAGCGCGCCGAGATCGACGTGGTGCGCTACCAGCCCGAGCTGGAGCGCATGGCTTATGTAGCTGCTCTCGCCCGTAACTGGTGCGCACTGCGCTCCAAAAAGAATAGTGACAAGCGTATCGGCCTCGTGCTGGCTAACTACCCCAACGACGACTCACGCCTCGCCAACGGCGTGGGGCTGGACACACCGGCTTCCACCGTGGTCATCCTCCAAGCCTTGCAAGCCGCAGGCTATGCCACCGGCGATGTGCCCGTAGACAGCGATGCGCTCATGGCCGACCTGACCCGCGGCATCACCAACAACCTTGACGCCAACGACGCCCGCCCCGTAGGCCAAAGCTTGGCGATGGCCGACTACCTCCAAGACTTCGGTGCACTGCCCGCCGAGAGCCAGGCCGCCATCAACGCGCTCTGGGGCCAGCCTGAGCAAGACCCGCTGGTGCGCCATGGCCGCTTCATGATTTCCGGCCAGCGCTACGGCAATGTGTTTGTGGGTAACCAGCCTGCACGCGGCCGCGACCTCGATTTGGTGGCCACTTACCACGATGCCGACTTGGTGCCCACGCACAACTACTTAGCGTTTTACTTCTGGCTGCGCCGCGCCTACGCAGTAGACGCCGTGGTGCACGTGGGCAAGCATGGCAACCTGGAGTGGCTGCCCGGCAAAAGCGTGGCGCTGGGTGCGGCTTGCTGGCCCGACGCCATTCTGGGTCCGCTGCCGCACCTGTACCCCTTTATCGTGAACGACCCGGGCGAGGGCGCGCAGGCCAAGCGCCGCACGCAGGCCGTCATCATCGACCACCTCATGCCCGCCATGACGCGGGCTGAAACCTACGGGCCCCTGCAGCAGCTAGAAGGTCGCATGGACGAGTATTACGAAGCCTTGTCTCTAGACCCGCGCCGCGCCAAGCTGCTGCGCGGCAGCATTTTGGAGCAGGTGCTGGCCGATGGCCTGCACATAGAGCTGGGCTTTACCAAGCCTGCCGACAACGCCGAGCGCGAAGCGCTGCTGCGCCGCCTAGACGCTTATTTGTGCGAAATCAAAGAATCCCAAATCCGCGATGGCCTGCACACCTTCGGCCAGTCGCCCACCGGGCGCCAGCGGGTGGATACGCTGGTGGCGCTGGCCCGCTACCCCGGCGGGTCGTGCGCGGCCCAAGCTAGCTTGACAGTGGCCTTGGCGCAAGACCTGGGTCTGACAGACTTTGACGCCTTGAGCCCCGACTGGGCTGCCCCGTGGACAGGCGAGCGCCCCGAGGTGTTGCAAGCCTTGAGCGACGACCCATGGCGCCACGCCGGCCACACCCGCGAGCGGCTGGAGCTGCTGGCCACCCGCGTGGTGCAAGACATGGCAGCGCCGAGCCACGAGCTGCCCGGTGGGCCTGGCAATGTGCCAAGCCTGTGGCCCCACACCGCTCAAGTGCTGCAACGCCTGCAGACGGTACTGGCCCCGCGCCTCGATGCCTGTGGCCCGAATGAAATCAACCAGCTGCTGCGTGGCCTGGATGGCCGCTTTGTGCCCCCCGGCCCCAGCGGCGCACCGTCGCGCGGCCGGCCTGATGTGTTGCCCACCGGGCGCAACTTTTACTCGGTGGACACCCGTGCCATCCCCACCCAAACCGCTTACGCCATGGGCGCCAAGGGCGCAGACCGCGTGGTTGAGCGCCACTTGCAAGACCACGGCGCTTATCCCACGGCCATGGGCTTGTCGGTGTGGGGCACCAGCACCATGCGCACCGGCGGTGAAGACGTGGCCCAGGCCTTCTCCCTCCTTGGCGTGCGGCCCAAGTGGGCGCCGGGCAGCAACCGTGTCACCGACATCGAAGTCATGCCCATGACCGTGCTGGGCCGCCCGCGTGTGGACGTCACGCTGCGCGTGTCCGGCTTCTTTCGGGATGCTTTCCCCAATGTGATCAATTTGTTTGACACCGCCGTGCGCGCCGTGGCTGCCATCTCCCCCGATGACGAGGCCGACGATGTCAACCCCATCCGCGTGCGGGTGCAGGCTGAAGCCGCGCAGGCCCAAGCCGCTGGCCACAGCGATGAGGATGCCGAGCGCGCATCTACCTGGCGCGTGTTTGGCCCCCGGCCCGGCGGCTATGGCGCTGGCTTGCAAGCGTCTATTGCCAGCGGCAACTGGACCGAGCGCTCTGAGCTGGCCGAGGCTTACCTGCGCGCCGGTGCCTTCGCCTACGGCCAGGGCACCGATGGCGCAGCCGCCTCCGAGGCCTTTGCCCAGCGTATCGCCGGGCTGGAAGCCGTGCTGCACAACCAAGACAACCGCGAGCACGACATCCTGGACTCGGGCGACTACTACCAGTTCATGGGCGGCATGGCAGCGGCGGTGGAGCACCTGAGCGGCAAAACCGCCGCCCTGTACCACGGCGACTTTAGCGTGCCCGGCGCACCGCAAATCCGCTCGCTGGGCGAAGAAGTAGCCCGCGTGGTGCGCTCGCGCGTGGTCAACCCCAAGTGGATAGACGGCGTCAAACGCCACGGCTACAAGGGCGCGTTTGAAATGGCCGCCACCGTCGACTTTTTGTTTGCCTTTGACGCCACCACCGGCGTGGTGGCCGACCACCAATACGCGCTGGTGGCCGACGCCTATGTGCACGACGACGACACCCGCGCCTTTTTGCAACAACACAACCCCGGCGCGCTGCGCAGCATTGGCGAGCGCCTGCTGGAAGCCATGCAGCGCGGCCTGTGGGCCGAGCCCGGCGACCACCGCGAACGCATCCAAGACCATGTGCTGGCGCTCGAAAACCAACTAGAAGGCTCCTAACCATGCCCATGAATCCTGACCTGAAAGCCAGCGCGCCCGAGCCAGTGCCTTTTCCCTTCACAGCCCTAGTAGGCCAGCAGGCCTTGCAGCGCGCTTTGTTGGTGGTGGCGGTAGACCCCGGCATTGGTGGTGTGCTCATTGGCGGGCCGCGTGGCACGGCCAAATCTACCGCCGCGCGCGCTTTGGCTGCCTTGCTGCCGCAGGCCCCGTTTGTCACCCTGCCGCTGGCTGCCAGCCTGGAGCAACTGGTGGGCACGCTCAGCATTGAAGACGCCTTGCAAAGCGGCGCGGTGCGCCTCTCGCCCGGCCTGGTGGCGCGGGCGCATGGCGGCGTGTTGTATGTGGACGAGGTGAATTTGCTGCCTGACGCGCTGGTCGATGCCTTGCTGGACGTAGCCGCCAGCGGCGTCAACACCGTTGAGCGCGACGGTATCTCGCAGCGCCACGCTGCGCGCTTTGTGCTAGTGGGAACCATGAACCCGGAGGAGGGCGAGCTGCGCCCCCAGCTGCTGGACCGCTTTGGCCTCTCGGTATGGCTGCACAACCCGACGGATGCGGCAGAGCGCCAGCAGATCGTGCGCAGCCGCTTGCTGTTTGACGCCGACCCCAGCGCCGCGGCCGCATGCCATGCCGACGCCCTGCAAAACCTGGCCGCCAGCGTGCTGGACGCGCAAGCCCTGTTGCCCCGCGTGCAGTGGCCCGACGACGCACTGGCCCACGCCGGTGCACTGGCCCTGGCCGCTGGGGTGGACGGTGTTCGGGCCGACTTGGTCATGCTGCGCGCCGCCCGCGCATCCGCCGCACTGGACGGGCGGGATGCGGTGACGGTGGCCGATGTGGATGCTGTGGCCGAGCTGGCCCTGCACCACCGCAGGCAGGTTGAAGCGCAACCACCTGCGCCACAAGCTTCTCAAAAGCCACAAGCCCCTGCTGCTCAAGGCCAAGACGTCAGCAATGCTCAGCCCGAATCAGCCGGTGCCAGCGGTGCCGATGGCGATTGGGGCGCTATGCCCCCCGTGCCCGTGGGCACCGTGCGGCCTGCGGCTGCAGGAGTGCTCCCACCAAAAAAAGCCTGAGCCACCCCGGCCTTGCGTCCCAGAGTGCGGCGGGCGGCGGGCGGTGGCGCGCAGTAGCTTTACCGACTGGTGCCCATGCACCCGCGGTGGCTGCGCGCGCGCCATCCGGCCCCGCAACACCGCGCGGTGCCATCGCCTGGCTGCCCACCCTGCAAGCCAAAGGCCGCAGTGCCTTGGCTGCACAGCACCTGCGCTGGCGCGAGCCCCAAGCCAAGCCATCCACCTTGCATTTGCTTCTGCTGGACACCTCCGGCTCCATGCGCCAAGGCGGCCGCCTGGCGCGGGCCAAGGGCTACGCGGCTAGTGTGCTGGAGCAGGCCGCCCGCGCAGGCGACCATGTGGCGCTGCTGTGCTTTGGCGGGCAGGGGGTAGAAGTGCTGGTGCCCCCCGGCCCCGCACGCCGCGCCGCCGCCGTGCGGGTGCAACAGCGCGGCGGCGGTGGCGGCACGCCCTTGGCGCAGGCCATGGCCGCCGCTGATAGCTTGATGGCCCAACATCGCCGCGTGCGCGGCACCAGCGCCAGCACCGCGTCGACGGTTCTATGGCTGCTGACCGATGGCCGTACCCCGGAGCAACCCCAAGCCCCGCAGGGTGCGGATCAACTGGTGGTGGTGGGCTTTGACGACGCCAAAGTCAGGGTAGGGCGCTGTGCCGACTGGGCTGCACGCTGGGGTGCAGAATACCGGCAGGGCGCATATTTGCTATAAAATTGGAAGCAAATAGCGCAATAAATACGTGGGCTAGGGCCTGATTTGACTACCAAGGGCGCAACATGCTGCTAACCGACATTGCCGTAGAGCACACCATTGCACCACCCAAGGGGGGGCTGAGTGTGAACGTCGTGCTGCACCCGTTTACCAACACCCAGCGCGATTCGCTTGGCAAGTTCGAGATCGTCCGCACCGTGCGCGAGCCGGGCGCCAAAGACGTGAAGCGCTCCACCTTCGTGTCGTTTCACCGCCTGGCAGGGCTGTATGCCAAAGGGGTGCTCGACGAATATGGATTCTTAGTTCGCATGTTTGTGCCGAGCGGCAATTACCCCGCCGTGACTCCCATCGGGAAACTACTGCCCACCCACATCAAGCCATGCGCTCCGTTTGCGCTTGCGGTGCAGGGGGGGGGGGCGAATGAGGCTACTCGGGAGTTGAGGACTGCATTGCTGCGGACGAGCGTGAACTTGTAGAAATGCTATGGATTTGGGAGCTGATTGCGCATATGCCATGGGCGCTGGAGGCACTTTTCATGCATAAATGCAGTCGTGATAGCGCCGGGAACGTCTTCCAGTGCCTGATTAGGTACTACGCGCGGACGGCCATTGACCAAGTGGGCCACCTCGTCGGCTGGCTTGGGGCGAGCTGACAGCTACAAGCAGAATTGAAATGTTTTAACAATCAATTTGGGAAGTAAAAGAATGACCATTGCACCTGAACTATTGCCCATCTACAAGAAGGTATTTTTTCCATACGCTAACGAAGCCGTTGAGAGAATGCAGGCCCAAGGTGGTCGATTTGCGTACTACACGACTGCGGCGACGGCGATGTTGATACTAAAAAGTCGAGCAATGTGGATGCGAGGCACGATGGTTATGAATGACTCTTCAGAGATAGAACATGGCCTTTCGTGTGTATTGAGTGCTTTGAAATCAGACGTTGGCTCTCAGCTAGAAAAGGTATTGGATAAGCAATATCCAGGGCTGACCAAAGAGGTTGTAGATTCCTTTGTCGCATGGGCTCCAGGCTTTAGTAGTGACACATTTATCCTTTGCCTGTCTGAGCATTTTTCACCGGACGATGCCTACGGCCGTTTGTCGATGTGGCGTGCCTATGGAGGTGAAGCAGGGGTCGCCTTAGTCATAAACGGTAATGTTATGTTCCGGGAGAGTGATGCTCTCGCGGCCTACTCAATGCCAGTCGCCTATCTAGATGAACGTGGTTTACGGAAAAAATTGACTGAATTAGTGAGTGGAATCGGCATGAACGTCGATCTCCTCAAGGCGATTGGTCGCCAAGCCACATGCAACGCCATCTTCAACATACTTCGCTTCGCAACTGTTTGTACCAAGCATCCCGCTTTTGAGGAAGAGCGTGAGTGGAGAGTTGTAGCGTCACCCGCTCTTCAGCGCAGTCCACTGGTCCCAGTAACAGTCGAGGCTGTAGGCGGTATTCCTCAAAGGGTCCTAAAAATCGAGCTTAAAGACCATCCTGATCAAGGATTGATTGGACTTGAACCTGACAAGCTTGTCGATCGAGTGCTTATAGGTCCATGCGAGCATGCTGACGCGATAGGGTAGGCCTTGTTGATGGGCCTAACTGATGCCAGCGTAAGCGACCCTGGCAATAGGATATATAGGACTGGGATTCCATTGCGCCCCAATCAACGCTGACATTTCGGATTTTCCTAACTTGTTTTTGTAATGGTGGCATTCCTGTGGAGAATTATTTGCTGCTTGGATCATTAGTACTGGGCCTTGTTTTTCAGTAATGTTTGTATGTTTATTTGTGTATGTCTCTATTGCAAATATCATGCAGTTGATTCATATAATTTTTCGCTTCTTAAGTTCTTCCGCTCGTTGCTCTGTTCTCTCCTTTAAATCAATTTCTCGCTCTATGAGGGAGTCAAGTTTTTCAGTGTATTTTTCAATACTCATTGATTTGCGCTGATGTTTTAGTTTGGTAATTTGTTTTTGGATGTGGGTGAAGCGTATTTTTAGACTGGAAATGTTTTCCTCTTCATGTAATTTCCATGTGTTGTGAAGTATCTGTGCCTTTAAAACAATAGCCGCAGCTACTAAACTGCCCCCTATTGCTGCAGTGCTCACTTCTATTGCAATTATAGCTGCGGGGATGCTTGAAACTAAGGAATTGTCAATATTTGCTAAAGGTTGTAATATGGATTTTGATAAAGCTGCAAAAGCCATAAAAATAATACCAATAAAGAGTATCCAACGTGGCCTCGAGAATGCGGATGCACCAATAGCTTCATAGGTAATCCATATGAAAAAAGCCTGAACAATAATCGTAGGCAAAAGGAATAAGATAATTGAGTCGGTCATAAATCTATCGTGAGTTAAAATCTATCTTGGAGCGAGCGACGTACTTACTAAAGCGTTGGGGCTGGTTAAAGCGAATTGATATTCGCAACTGCTTTTGATTCTGGACTATCAGTCCCCCGCCTCATCAAATAAATATCCATCACCCACCCATGCGCCGCGCGCGCAGCTTGGCGTTCTGCCTGAATTCGTTCGCTCACCTCGGTCAGCGGCCCGGCGATGCAGATTTGTTGGGGCATGCCGAGGTAAGCGCCCCACCAGATGGTGATGCCCTCGGGCGGCAGGTGTTGAAAGGCGCAGTGGCCGTCCAGCATCACGGCGATGGTGTCGGCGCTCTCGGGCCAGCCGTGGTCGCGCAGTTGGCGGCCGGTGATGATGGTGACCGGGGCGTTGATGTCGTTGAGCGCAATGGCGTGGGCGGCGGTCAGCGCTTGCAGCGCGGTAATGCCGGGCACCACCGACACCGCCAGCGGCACTTGCAGCGCCAGCCGGTCTGCAATGCGCAGGGTGCTGTCATACAAAGACGGGTCGCCCCACACGAGCAAAGCTACGCGGCCCCCCTCGGGCAAATGGGCGCGGATTTTCTCTAGCCACACTTCGGCAATGGCGTCGTGCCAGCGGTTGACGGCGCCGGGGTAGTCCGGGTCGTGCGCGTCGCGCACCGGCATGTCGAACTGCACCACCTGCGTGGCTGGGTTGGTGACCAGCTCTTGGCACAGCGCCAGTCGCAGCTCGGCCAGGTCGGCTTTGCCTTCGCCTTTGTGCGGCACCAAGATGAGGTCGGCTGCGTTCAGTGCTTTTACGCCCTGGCGGGTGACGTGGTCGGGGTTGCCGGTACCAATGCCGACCAGGCACAGCTCTACCTTGGCACCCACATCTACAGCGGCTGTCATTCGGTGCCCGCCGGGAAGCGGGGCGCGGTGCCCAGCGGGCGGTAGCGGCGGTCGTAGTCGCCTGCGTAGAGGCGGCTGTGGGCAAAGTCGCCTTCGCCCAAGTTGGGGCCCAGCGTGTGGCCCACCAATATCAACGCGGTGCGCTCCATGCCTTCGCCAATAGCCGCTTCGATGGTGGCCAGCGTGGCGCGCACCACGCGCTCATCCGACCAGCTGGCACGCCAAACCACGGCCACCGGGCAGTCCGCGCCGTAGTGGGGCGACAGCTCGGCCACCACGCGCGGCAGCACATGGATGGACAGGTGAATCGCCAGCACCGCCTGCGTGGCCGCAAAGTTGGCCAGCGACTCAGTGTCGGGCATGGCGGATGCGCGGCCCGAAGTGCGGGTGAGCACCACCGATTGGCTCAGGCCCGGCAGCGTCAGCTCGGCCTCTAGCGTGGCAGCGGCGGCGGCAAACGAAGGCACCCCCGGCGTCACGGTGTACGGAATGCCTAGGGCCCGCAAGCCGCGCAGCTGCTCGCCCATGGCCGACCACACCGACAAGTCGCCCGAATGCAGGCGGGCCACGTTGTGCCCGGCGGCGTGCGCGGTGCTGATTTCTTCAAAAATTTGCTCCAGCGACAACGGCGCGGTGTTGACGATGCGCGCACCGCTCGGGCAGTGAGCCAACACGCCCTCGGGCACCAGCGAGCCGGCATAAAGGCAGACAGGGCTGGCAGCAATCAGGTCGCGCCCGCGCAGGGTCAACAGGTCGGGTGCGCCGGGGCCGGCGCCAATGAAGTGAACAGTCATGGGAAGGTATTTTCAGTGAAAGCCAGTGCCGCTGTTGCCATGCGGTCGGGGCAGATGCTGCGGTGGCCCAGCAGCGTTGCGCCGGGGCCTGCCGCTGCCAATGCAGCCGACTCGGCCACGCTGTGGGCGCCGTAGCGCGCGGGCACGTGGGCGCTGGGGGCAGCGGGCTGCTTGGCCAGCGCGGGCAGGGCGATGGGGTGGATGGGGACTTGCAATTCGGCCGAGAGTTGCAGCAAGGCGGGGTGCTGGGCTTTGTCGGCGGCGGTGGCGAGTGCGGTCAGATGGGCCAGGGTGATGGTTTGTCCGCTTGTTGTGGATGCTGCGTCCAGCGCGCTCTGCAAGGCGCTCTGCAGCGACGACACTTCGCATCCGGCTCTAAAGCCCAAGCCCGCCACCAGCGTCATGCGGACCATTCATTGAGGTGGGTGGACGCCAAGCGCGCGCGGTTCACAGCGTCACGCTCCATTGCACCACCGCGCGGCTGGGCTGCCAGCCGCGCATGCGGCCCAGGGGCGCGGCCTGCGCTAGCTCAATGCGCAGCAGCTCGCCGCCGTGTTGGGCGTGCAGTTGCATCAGGGCGGATTCGGTTTCCAGCGTCACCGCGTTCACCACCAGACGTGTGCCTTGCGGCGCGGCGGCTTGTAGTTGGGCAAACAGCGCCAGGTCGAACCCGCCGCCTACAAAAATGGCGTGGGGTTTGGGCAGGCTCGCCAGCAGGTCGGGCGAGTGGCCGTGGTGCACCGTCAGGCGGTGGTCTATGCCAAAGTTTGCCGCGTTGCTGCGGATGTTGCTCACGCGCTCGGCGTGTTGCTCCACCGCGCTGCTGGTGCCACCGGCCAAACACCACTCCACCGACACCGAGCCCGAGCCCGCGCCCAAGTCCCACAGGTGTTCGCGGGGGCGGGGGGCGAGTGCGGCCAAAGTCAATGCGCGTATGGGCGACTTGGTGATTTGCCCGTCGCTGGCAAAGCCTGCGTCTGGCAGGCCGGGGCTGCGAGGCTGGCCTTTGAAGGTGTTGTCGGTGCTGGCTACGTGCACGGCCACAGCGACTGGGGCTTGGATGTCCGCAAAGTCAAGTGCGGCGGCTGTGGTCTGGCGAACGCGCTCACGCGGGCCGCCCAGGGCTTCTAGCACCCACACGGTAGATGCGCCGCAGCCTTGGGCGGCGAGCCATTGGGCAAATTCGCCCACGGCTGCGGCATCGCGCAGCAGGCAGAGCAGTTGCGCGCCGGGGTGCAGGCTGCTTCGGGTGCGCTCAAACGGCGCGGCGTGCAGGCCAAAGCAGTGCACGGCCTCCAGCCGCCAAGCAAGGCGCGAGGCGGCTAGTGCAAAAGTAGACGGCGCGGGGTGGGCCACCCATTCGCCGGGCTGCAAATGCGCCGCCAGGCTGCCACCCGCTCCAAACCAAAACGGGTCGCCCGAGGCCAGCACCACCACCGGCTGGCCGCGCAGGGCGAGCACGGGCGCCACGTCAAACGGCACCGGCCAAGCAATGCCACGGCTGCCCACTTCGGCCAGTGCCAAGTGGCGCGGCCCGCCGAATACATGCTCAGCGCGGGCCAGTGCCGAGCGGCTACCATCGCTCAGACCATGCAGACCATCTTCACCCAACCCAATGACAGTTAGCCAAGGTTTAGACAGCCCAGGTTCAGACATGGCGCGCGGCTCCTTGCGGGTGTTGTTGTTGGGCGGCACCACCGAGGCCAGCCGCTTGGCGCAGGCCTTGGCGCAGGCCGGGGTGGACGCGGTGTTTTCTTACGCAGGCCGCACCGATGCGCCCATCGCCCAGCCGCTGCCCACCCGCGTGGGTGGCTTTGGTGGGGTGGCGGGCTTGCAAGCCTTTTTGCAGGCCGAGCGCATCAACCATGTGGTGGACGCCACCCACCCTTTTGCCGCGCAAATGAGCAGCAATGTGGTGCAGGCCTGTGCAGCCGCTGGCGTGCCCTTGCTGGCGCTCGAGCGGCCCGCTTGGCAGGCGCAGACCGGCGATGTGTGGACGCTTGTGGCCGACATGGCTGCCGCTGTGCAAGCCTTGCCCGCTGAGCCCGCCCGCGTGTTTTTGGCCATAGGCAAGCAAAACCTGGCGCCGTTTTTGGCCTGCAGTCAGCACTGGTACTTGTTGCGCTTGGTGGACCCTGTGCTGGACTTGCCCGCAGAGCGAGGCCATGTGGTGCTGGACCGTGGGCCCTTCACCTTGCAGGGCGACAGCGCCTTGCTGCAGGCGCATGGCATCACGCACATCGTCGCCAAAAACTCCGGTGGCGCGGGGGCCGAGGCCAAGCTGGTCGCCGCCCGTGAGTTGAGCTTGCCCGTCATCCTGATAGACCGGCCGCACATTCCCAGCCGGCCCACCGTGGGCAGCGAGCCCGAGGTGCTGCGCTGGTTGGGCGTGTCGGGCCATTGAGCGTTTCATAGCGCCGAGCGCGGGGTGTAGACAAAGCGGCCCACGTGGCGAGTGGCGCTGTTGCCCACGATGACCACGGTGCGCATGTCTGCCATCTCGGGGGTGGCGTCACCCAAGCACACCGTAAGCAGCTTTTCCTCTGGGGTGCTCACGGCCCGGGCAAAGGTGATCAGGCGTTCCGGGCCGCAGGCTTCCAGCAGCACTTGCAGCACGCGGCCGAAGGTGTGCGGGCGGCTGGCAGAGCGGGGGTTGTAAAACGCCATGGCAAAGTCGGCCCCGGCGGCGGCGCGCACCCGGGCTTCAATTAACTCGGCGGGTTTGAGGTTGTCACTGAGGTTGATGGCGCAAAAATCGTGGCCCAGGGGCGCACCGGCTTTGGCTGCGGCGGCCAGCATGGCTGTGATGCCGGGCAACACCCGAATATCGAGCGCCTGCCAGCCGGGCCGGCTTTCCAGCGCTTCAAACACGGCAGCTGCCATGGCAAATACGCCGGGGTCGCCAGAAGACACGATCACCACCTGCCGGCCCTCGGCGGCCATCTGCAAGGCGGCGCGGGCGCGGTCCATCTCGACCCGGTTGTCGGATGCGTGCAGCGTCAGGCCGGGGCGCGGCGCAATGCGCGCCACGTAGGGGATGTAGCCCACGATGTCGGTGGAGGCCTCAATGGCAGCGGTCACTTCGGGCGTGACCAATTGCGCGTCGCCCGGTCCCAAGCCGGCGATGCAAAGCGTGCCTGCGGTCTGGGGCGCAGTCATTCCTGCACCTCGGGGCGGCGGCCTTGGCCGTGCACCAGCACGATGGCGAAGTAAGGGCAGTCGGTGCCGTCCACGTCCGCCAGCTTCATGACGCGCTCTCCGGGCATGGTGCCGCGCTCTACCAGCCAGGCTTGGTCCAAGCGGCCGGCTTTGGCCAGCGCGCTGCGCACGCGGGGCAGGTTGCGGCCGGTTTTCATAACCACGAGGGCATCGGCAGTTTGCATGTGGCGCACCAGCTCGTCCTCGGGCAGCGTGCCCATGAGCACCGTCATTACGTCGTCCCCCCAGGTGATGGGTACGCCGGTGGCAGACCAGCAGCCCACCATGCCGGGGATGCCGGGAATCACCTCCACCGTGGCGCGGCCTTGCAGCCGGGTGTAGAGGTGCATGAAAGAGCCATAGAAAAACGGGTCGCCCTCGCACAGCACCAGCACGTCTTCGGTCTGGGCCAGCGCGGCCAGGCGCTCGGCCCAGTCGTCATAAAACGTGGCCAGACAGTGGATGTATTCAGGGCTGTCAAAGGGCAGCTCGGTGGTCACCGGGTACTCCATCGGGTACTCGGTGGCGCCGGGCAGCAACATGCCTTCGACAATGCGGCGCGCCTGGCCGGGGCGGCCTTTTTTGCGGAAATAGGCCACGTGAGTGGCCGCGCGGATGGCGCGGTCGGAGCGCACGCTCATCAAATCCGGGTCACCGGGCCCCAGGCCCGCGCAGAGGATGCGTCCCATCAGATTTCCCTCCGGCTGGCGAGTGCATTCACTGCGGCCACGGTGATAGCGCTGCCGCCTAGGCGCCCATGCACCACCATGCTAGGGGCGGGCAGGTCGGCCATGAGCGCGACTTTGGACTCTGCCGCACCCACAAAGCCCACCGGGCAGCCAATGATGGCCGCAGGGCGGGGGCAGGCGGGGTCTTGCAACATATTGAGCAAATGGAAAAGGGCGGTAGGCGCATTGCCAATCGCCACCACGGCACCTGCCAGGTGCGGGCGCCACAGCTCCAGCGCTGCGGCGCTGCGGGTGGTGCCCATGCTTTTGGCCAGCTCGCGCACCGACGGGTCTTGCAGGGTGGAGATCACTTGGTTGTCAGCGGGCAGGCGGGTGCGGGTGATGCCTTCGTTCACCATGCGCACATCGCACAAGATGGGGGCGCCTGCTTCCAGTGCGGTGCGGGCGGCCTCGGCCATGCCCGCGGAAAAGCGCACATGGGCTTCCAGCCCGACCATGCCTGCGGCGTGGATCATGCGGACCACGGCCAGCTCTTCGATAGGGTTGAAGCGGGCCAGGTCCGCTTCGGAGCGGATGATGGCAAAAGACTGTCGGTAGATGGCGTCGCCATCGGTTTCATACGTGTGGCGCATGCAATCGTTGTTGCTCTAGGTAGGCGGCAATGCCTGCTGCGTCGAGGCCGGTGGCGTCGGGCGGGCTGTGGGCAGTGCCGTGGTCAATCAGGTGGTAGCCCGCGTCACTGGCCACCAGCGTGAGGGTGGCGCCGTGGTGGGCGCAGCCTTTGGTGCAGCCCGATACATGGGCTGTGCGGCCGGCGGGCAACAAAGGGGCCAAAAAACGGGCCAGCGCGCGGGTGGGGCCCAGCGCCTGGGTGCAACCGGGTGCGCCGGTGCAAGCCATGACGCGCAGGCGGGCATCGCCAGGCTGGGTGATCAGCTCTGGCAGGGCAGGCGCGGTGTGCACGCCTTCGAGCACCAAGCCGCGCCAGGGCGTGATGCGCAGGGGGGCTAGGGCGGCGAGCCGGTGCAAGGTGTCGGCGGGCAGCTGGCCGAATTCCAGGCCGACCACCATGCCGGTGGCGGAACGGCCCACGGTGGCGGCGTGTGCAGGGGCCTCGGGCACGCTTGTGGTGGTGAACGGTGTAGGCAGGGCTTGGCGTTGGAGCAGCCGGGCCATGCGGCCACGGCCGTTAACCACGCCACCATTGGCAACAAACCAGCGAGCCAGTTCCAGGGCTGTTTGCGCAGCGCGGTCCGGTGAAACACAGGCGCCAGTGCTGGCGCCATCGGCATAGACCAGCACCTGATCACGCTGGCGCTCCAGTCGGATGTCGGCAGAACCTGCCCTCAGCACGGGCTGTGTACCCAAATCAATGGCTAAACCGAATTTGCTAGGCAGGGTCGGGGCGTCGGGTGCTGCCAAAGCCTGGGTTAGGGCCTCGCAAACGGCAGGAGTGCCATCAGAGTCAGTCCAGAAAGGGCTGAGCAGCAGGTTGCGGCGGGCTTCGACGTCGGCACGCTCATCTAGCAAGCCCAAGTTGCGCAGGCCGTTGATCAGAGCGGGGTAGCTGTCGGGGCAGACTCCGCGCAGTTGCAGGTTGGCGCGGCTGGTGAGTTCTAGCACGGGTGATGCGTATTGCTGCGCCAAGCCAGCCAGCCCTTGCGCCTGCATGGGCGTGAGGCGCCCCAAGGTGGGTCGGACCCGCACCACCAGCCCGTCGCCGGACGGCATGGGCCGCAGCGCGCCGGGGCACCAGCCCTGAATGCGGGGCTCGCTGGCAGTGGAGGGGGAAAGATGGCTTTGCACGGGGGGAAACGCGTCGGTAACTCTCAAGTATCTCACTATCCCCTCGTTAAAAACCCCACTATGCATAACCAACCTTCATGCCGCCTGACGCACGTATGATCGTGCGCCCAACCCCGTTCCCAGTCCCGCACCAAGCCCCGTTTCGGCGCGATTACAAGATTCACACCTTCGATGACTACTGAATTCACCCCCCAGCATTGGGCCGGCGCCGTGGGCGTGGCTCTGATCGTCGCCCTCTGGGTAGACCGCCGCTGGGGCGAGCCGCGGGTCAAGTGGCACCCGGTGGTGTGGATGGGCAACTTTTTGGGCCGTGCGGGCGACCGTGTGCAGCGGCTTGCGCTGCAAGACCCTGATGCGCGGGATTTAAGGGTTTTTGTGCTCGCAGCCCTCATGTGGTTTGCGGGTGCTGCTCTGTTTTTGATAGCGGCTTTGCTATTGCAAGGGGTCGCACTTGAGTTGCCTTGGTGGGCTGCCGGCGTACTGATGGGCCTGCTGCTCAAGCCCGTGCTCGCACTGGCCATGCTCAAAAGCGAGGTGTGCGCCGTAGAGGCGGCGCTGGCCGAGTCGTTGGAGGCAGGGCGGGAGCGCCTGCGCTGGCTGGTGAGCCGGGATGTGACCCAGCTCACCGAAGTGCAGGTGCGCGAAAGCGCTATCGAGACGCTGGCCGAAAACCTGAACGACTCGGTAGTGGCGCCCATTTTCTGGTTTTTGCTGCTCGGTTTGCCGGGCGCGGTGCTCTACCGCTTTGCCAACACGGCCGATGCCATGTGGGGCTACCCGGGTGTCTACAAAGGCCAAAACTGGGCCTGGGCTGGCAAGTGGGCCGCGCGTGCGGACGATGTGTTGAGCTGGGTGCCGGCCCGCATCACCGCGGTGCTGCTCTTGCTGGCTGCCGGCGGGCGTGGCTGGGGTTTGCGGAGGGAACTGCGCGCTGAGGCCCGCAAAACCCCCTCGCCCAACAGTGGCTGGCCCATGGCCGCCATGGCCTTGGTGCTGGGCGTGGCCTTGCGCAAACCGGCGGTGTATGTGCTCAACCCCGAGGGGCGCGCAGCACAAGCGGCTGATACTGGGGCGGCACAGGTTTATGCATCAAAAGCAGTGCTGGCGCAGGTGCTGATTGCGCTGACAGCTCTTCTTTTGATAGCAATTGGGGTTTGAAGTGAGCTCGGCAATGCGAATCCACGGCGGGCCCGATGCAGGCGGGGTGGCGCTGCACGACTTCTCGACCAACAGCAACGCCTGCGGACCGTGCCCCATCGCCCTGGCCGCAGTGCAGTCCGCCGACGCGACCCGCTACCCGGACCCGCAGTACACCGCCCTGAAAGCGGCCTTGGCCACCCACCACAGCGTGGAGCCTTGGCGAGTGGTGCTGGCGGGCAGCGCCAGTGAATTCATTTTCCGTATCAGTGCATGGGTGCGCCAAGGGGGCGGGAGCCGGGTACACCTGCCGCAGCACGCCTATGGCGACTACGCGCATGCGGCGCAGGCTTGGGGCTTGCTGCCTTGCGCTTACGCCGATACCGCCGATCTGGTCTGGGCCTGCGACCCCGCGAGCCCCACCGGTCAGAACCACACTGGCTGGCCCCAAGTGCTGGACCGCAACACGCTGGTGCTGGATGGGGCGTATGCGCCCTTGCGCTTAAGTGGTGAGCCTGCGTTGAACGCAAAGCAACGCGAAGCTGTGTGGCAATTGTTTTCGCCCAACAAGGCGCTGGGGCTGACCGGTGTGCGTGCCGCCTATGCGCTTGCACCCGTGTATGCGCAAGCGGTTGCACTTGCGCTGGACGCCATGGCGCCGTCGTGGGTGCTTGGCGCCCATGGCGTAGCCATGTTGAGCGCTTGGGCAGAGGCGGACACGCAGGCGTGGGTAATCCAGAGTCTGGACACCTTGCGCCAGTGGAAGCAGCATCAAGTCAGCGTGCTCGAAAACGCGGGTTGGACGCTCATGCCCAGCGCTGCCAACTTTTTCTGTGCCCGCCCGCCTGCGGGCCATGATGTGCCCACCCTGTTGGCAACCTTGCGCGTCGGTGGCATCAAGCTGCGCGACGCAACCTCTTTCGGCTTGCCCGGCTGGGTCCGGCTGGGTGTGTTGCCTGTGCCTGCCGTGACCGAGTTGCTTCGGGTCACTTCGGCTGCAACCAATACAACACTCTGAAATATGACGGCTAAATGCATCATGGTGCTCGGCACCACCAGTGGCGCCGGCAAAAGCTGGGTGACCACCGCACTGTGCCGCTACTACGCGCGGCAGGGCCTCAAAGTAGTGCCCTTCAAAGCGCAGAACATGAGCAACAACGCGCGGGTCGTGTCCTCGGCCAGCGGGCAGGGCGAGATCGGCAGCGCACAGTACTTTCAGGCGCTGGCGGCCCGCACCGTGCCGGAAGTGCGCATGAACCCCTTGCTCCTGAAGCCTGAGCGCGACACCCACAGCCAAGTGGTGCTGATGGGGCAGGTGAGCCCGGAGCTGAGCGCCTTGCCCTGGCGCGGGCGCAGCCTGAAGGTGTGGCCGCAGATTGCCGCGGCGCTGGACGAGTTGCGCGCGGAAAACGATGTGGTGGTGATTGAAGGCGCCGGCTCGCCCGCCGAAATCAACCTTTCCAGCAGTGATGTGGTCAACATGCGGGTGGCCAAGCATGCCGATGCGGCCTGTCTGCTGGTGAGCGACATCGACAAGGGCGGCGCGTTTGCCCATTTGTATGGCACCTGGGCCTTGCTGCCTGAGGACGAGCGCCGCCTGATCAAGGGTTTTGTGCTGAACAAGTTCCGGGGCGATGCCAGCTTGTTGTCGCCTGCGCCCGAGCGGCTGCAGGAGTTGACCGGCGTACCCACGGTGGCGGTGTTGCCCATGTGGTGGCAGCACGGGCTGCCTGAGGAGGATGGCGTGTTTGACGACCGCAGCGTGGCGCGCGGTTCGGTGGACTTGACGGTGGCGGTGATTGCCTACCCGCGCATGAGCAATCTGGATGAGTTTCAGCCGCTCAAGAATATTCCGGGGCTCAAGTTGCAGTGGGTGCGCAGCCCCAGCGAGCTGGCGGGCTTGAAGCCTGCCGACTGGATCATCCTGCCCGGCTCCAAGCACACCAGTGGCGACTTGGCGTGGTTGCGCGCGCAGGGCTTGGATGCGGCGGTGGCGCTGCATGCGGGGCAGGGTGGGGCGGTATTGGGGGTGTGCGGGGGCTTGCAAATGTTGGGTGAGGCGCTGATTGACCCGCACGGGATTGATGGCAATGCGCCGGGCTTGGGGCTGTTGCCGTTGGTGACGGTGTTTGCGGAGGACAAGACGGTTCGTCATACGTCCACGCGTTTTTTGTCTGGTTTGCACTCGCCCGCGCAGGAAGGCGAAGCCGGGGGGCTCATGCTGCCAAATGCGCAGAAATCGCCCCCCGACTTTGCCTCCCCGCGCCCGGTGGAGCTCTCGGGTGACGCTTTACAACCTGCCTCTCCTTGGTTGGCCCTCGCTGGCGTACCTGTTGCTGGGTATGAGATTCACCACGGGCAAACGGCGCAGCATGTGGCCATGGCGGCGGCGGGCAATGTGGCGCAGCCGGTGTTGCCGGATGACTTGGGCTGGTGCAACGCGGCTAGTAACGTCATGGGTGTGTATTTGCACGGCATGCTGGAAGACGCGGCCGTTTTGCAGGCCTTGTTCGGCGAGCGCCTGCAGGGCGAGGTGCCCACGCTGGACAAGGTGTTTGACGGGCTGGCGGACTACATCGGCACGCACTTTGCGCCGGGTGTGTTGGATGGCTTTTTGAAGCCCTGAGCGGGGCGGCGCTGCTATCATCGGCCGCTTCAGGTGCCCCTTGTTACGGCTTGGGGAGAATCGGGAAGACGGTGTGAATCCGTCGCGTGCCCAACGCTGTAAGGATGATGACCCGCGCTGTATGCCACTGGCCGCCAAGGCCGGGAAGGCGCGTCGGGTCAGGTGATTCCGAGCCAGAAGACCGGCCTGATGTTGTTTATGCACAGCAAGGCCGGGCTGTGCTTCTTTGATTCAGCACAGGGGAATGCCATGAATACATCGCCGGCGCAGGCCGCACCGGGCTCTCACGCCCAAACTTCCGAAATTCACACTGACACTGCAGCCGCTTGGGACCTTGCTCTCGGGCGTGACAGCCTGGCCGATATTGTCGATCCTGCATTGACGCAAGCACTGCAAGACACGCTCAACAACAAAACCAAACCACTGGGCTCGCTCGGGCGCCTGGAAGATGCAGCGCTCAAAATCGGACAGATTTTGGGCAGCACCGCACCAGTGCTGGAGCAACCGCAAATGGTGGTGTTTGCGAGCGACCATGGGCTTACGGCCCGGGGCATCTCCGCCTTTCCGAGTGATGTGACTTGGCAGATGGTGGAGAACTTTCTGGCGGGTGGCGCTGCGGTGAGCGTGCTGTCCAAACAAAACGGCATCGCCTTGACGGTGGTGGACTGCGGTGTGAAGCACGACTTTCTGGCCGGCTTGCCCGCGGGCGCTACACGGCCCGGATTGCAGGTGCGCAAAGCGCTGGGTGCAGAGCAGGGCACAGCAGATTCGTCAGCCCAACCGGCCATGACCACCAGCCAGCGTGATCAAGCGCTGCGGCATGGCATGGCGCTGGTGAAGGGCCTGCCCGGCAATGCGCTTTTGTTGGGTGAAATGGGCATTGGCAATACATCTGCCGCGTCCATGTTGCTCTCGCGTTTGGGCGACTTGGACATTGCGGTTTGCACGGGTGCCGGTACCGGCTTGGATGCGCCTGCAGTGCAGCGCAAAACCGAGGTATTGCGCGAGGTGTTGGCCTTGCACGCTGAGGCGACCGCGCCGCTGGATGCGTTGGCCGCCTTGGGTGGCTTTGAGATAGCGACCATGGTGGGTGCCGTCTTGCAGGCGGCCCACGAGCGGCGGGTGATTGTGGTGGACGGCTTTATTGCCACCAGCGCCATCGTGGTGGCGCATGCCTTGCAGCCGTTGGTGTTGCAACGCTGTGTGTTCGCGCACCGCTCGGGCGAACGGGGCCATGAATTCATGTTGCAGCACTTGGGCGTGCAGGCACTGCTGGATTTGGGCTTGCGTTTGGGGGAAGGCTCCGGCGCTGCGTTGGCGTGGCCGCTGCTGCAGTCCGCTTGCACGGTTCTGCGCGACATGGCGAGCTTTGCGTCGGCCGGTGTGTCTGAAAAGTCAGACGCTCCGGTGTCGGTGGGCTGAGCCCGGCGCGCGGTAGCCATGCGCAGCTTCATCCGCCACTACCTGCTGGCCCTGCAGTTTTTCAGCCGCGTGCCGTTGACCGGCCGCTTGGCCGAGTGGGTGGGCTTCAGCCCGGCCATGCTGCGGGCAAGTGCTGCGCACTTTCCCGGGGTGGGCTGGCTCGTGGGCGGCGTGGTGGCGCTGCTTACGTGTGGTCTGTTGGCGCTTCTGCCTGCGGGTCCGTTTGCCCCCTTGGTAGCGGCCACTTTGGGCACCGCACTGAGCGTGGTGATGACTGGTGCCTTCCACGAGGATGGCTTGGCCGATGTGGCAGACGGGCTGGGTGGTAGCTACAACCGCGAGCGGGCGCTGGAAATCATGAAAGACTCCCGGGTCGGCGCTTTCGGGGCCATCGCCGTCATGCTGGCACTGCTGTGCAAAGTGGCTCTCCTGGCGATGTTGGGTTCGCTCAGCTCGGGCCTGATGGTGGCGGGCGTGTTTGCTGCGCATGTGGTGTCGCGCACCTGGCCTTTACTCACCATCCGGCTGCTGCCGCATGTGGGGGATAGTGCAGTCTCCAAATCCAAACCGCTGGCCGCACAGATCAGCCTGCCTGCTTTGGGTGTAGCCCATTTATGGTGTTTGATGGCTCTAGCCCTCGTCTTGATTGCGCCTGATGCTATGTTTTTCGTAGTAAAAGCGGGCGCTGCGTCCATCAGCCTGTGGCCTTTGTGGGGCTTGGCGGCGGTGTTCAGTGTGCTGAGCTGGGGCTGGATGCACCGCTGGTTTGCAAAGCGCTTGCAAGGCTTCACCGGCGACTGCCTTGGTGCCGCGCAGCAGGTCAGTGAGATTGCGTTTTACCTGGGTCTGGCGCTGGCTTGGGGGCTGGGGCCCACGGGTACCACGCCATGAGTTTGTGGATCGTGCGGCATGCCTTGCCCCTGATTGCGCCCGGTAGCTGCTATGGCCAACTGGACGTTCCGGCCGATGCAGCGCTGACAGAGTCAGCGGCCCTTGCAGCGGCCCAAGTGCTGCCCATGGGTGCCCGCCTGCGCTACTCGCCGCTACAAAGATGTGAGCGCCTCATGCAAGCGCTGTGTGCGCTGCGGCCTGATTTGGCTCTTGATTGCAAGCCGGATTCGCGGCTCATGGAAATGGGCTTTGGCACCCACGAGGGCACGCTGTGGGCCGATATCTCCGCGCAGCAGATGGCAGCCTGGACCGACGATTTTGCGCACCACGCATTCGGCGGCGGCGAAACGGTGGCCGGGTTTATGGGGCGGGTAGCTGAGGCCTGGGACGCCTATCGCAGCAACACCGGGAATCACGAGGTGTGGATCAGCCATGCGGGTGTGGCCCGGGCTGCGCAGTTAATCAGCAAAGGCCAACGCACGATCACGCACGCCGCCGAGTGGCCGGTGGCCGGCCCGGCATTTGGCGAGTGGGTTTGCCTGTAGCAAACCTTCACGGGCTTGTGTCACACTGCCACCGATTTTTCAATTCACTCTAGGAGATGGGGATGGGACTATTTGATTCCGTACTGAGCGCCGTGGCGCAAAACGGTGGCTCCGGCGGCCTGCAAGACATCATGGGAATGGTGCAAGGCAACCCGCAGCTCATGCAGTTGGCCAGTCAGTTGCTTGCCAACGATGGCAGCCTTGGCGGTTTGCAGGGTTTGGTCAGCAAATTCCAGGAAGCGGGCCTCGGCGAAGTGGTGGCCTCGTGGATTGGCAGCGGTGCCAACCAGCCGGTCTCTGCAGACCAGTTGACACACGTGTTGGGTGGCGACGCCCTGTCTGGCTTCGCTCAGCAGTTGGGTTTGAATTCCGGCGATGTGGCAGGTCAGCTCTCCAGCATGCTGCCCGGTTTGGTGGACAAGCTCACGCCCGGCGGCACGTTGCCGACCGGAGGCTTGGGCAACGCGGGTGATTTGTTGGGTTCTTTGGGCGCACTGCTCAAGGGCTGATTCGCAGCAACACAAGAAAAAAGGCTCCCTGTCGGGGAGCCTTTTTTGTGGGCGGTAGCCGCCTTGAGCACGTACCTTACTGCAGCAGGGCAGAGATATCGCTGAACTGCTCGGGGTCCGGCGCGGAGTCGATGAGTTTTTGGGCGTCCAACCCCAGAAAGTCCATGACGTGTTGGGGCGAGGCTGCAATGGCCGCTTGCACCTCCGCGAGCGTTTTGCCTTTGTCGGCCCACAACGCGCCCAAGTGCACCACAGCACATAGTTTCGACGGGACCGCCGCAGCCAATGGAGCCGCGCAGTGGGTCAGGGCGTGCACCACCTCGTCTGGGAAATCCCAGCGACGTGCGATTTCGCCGGTGATTTCACCTTCGTGGTGTCCGACCAAGCGCTGTTCACGGGCCCAACGCTCACCGGGCTCGCAAGGTTTGGCTTCCAAATCAGCGATCACTGCTGGGGTGTGCAAAGCGACCAAGAGCTCGCCGAGCCGCAACATGGTCGCGGTTAGCCAAGATTGCTGCTCGTCCAGCTTGAGCTGGTGGGCTAAAAATTTAGAGTACCCCGCACTCACCATGCTGTAGCGCCAAAACTCCAGCCGGTTAATGCCATCCGGCAGCTTGAAAACCTGCGACATGCAGATGCCCAGTGCTCGCGCCCGGATTTGCGACATGCCAACTACGCTCACCGCAGTGTCCAGTGTCGTCACTGTCCTTGACAGGCCGAACAATGCACTGTTCGCCATGCGCAGCAGGGTGGTGGTGAGCGCGGGATCTTTGGCGATGATGTCGCGCACCGTCACCACGTCCGCGTCGTCGTCGGTGAGGGTGCGAATGAGCGCTTGCGCGACCTCCGGCATCACCGGGAATTTGACCGCTTGGATAAAAGTATTGATGTCCGGCATAAAAGCTTTTTGTACTGGGCTACCCTCCGCGAAGGTCTCGCGGTTCACCCCTTCAGTTTATATCCGCAATACGCATGAACGGAGCATGACTGGCACAAAGGTTTACGTGCTTGGCACACGTAGCGGCCGTGCAAAATTAGCCAGTGGTGCGCATCGACCAAATAGCGGGCCGGAATACGCTTGAGCAGTTTGAGCTCTACCGCGAGGGGTGTTTTTCCCGGCGCTAGGCCAGTGCGGTTACCGAGCCGGAACAAATGGGTGTCGACCGCCATCGTGGGCTGCCCGAATGCGACGTTAAGCACCACATTGGCCGTTTTTCGGCCCACGCCGGGCAGGGCCTCCAGCGACTCGCGGTCGGCAGGCACCACGCCGCCATGTTGTTCAACCAACATGCGGCAGGCTTCCATCAGGTGCTTGGCTTTGCTGCGGAACAGACCTATCGTTTTGATGTGGTCTTCAAGACCCGCAATACCTAGATCTATTATTTTTTGAGGCGTGTTGGCCACGGCAAAAAGCCGTCGGGTGGCCTTGTTCACCCCCACATCCGTGGCCTGTGCTGACAAAAGAACAGCTGCCAACAACTCAAACACCGAACTGAACTCCAGTTCAGTTTGGGGGTGAGGGTTGGCAGCTTGCAGGGTGGAAAAGAATTGTTTTATCTGAGCAGGTTTCACAGACTGGTCACATTGATGAAAGTTTCTTGTGCCGGAAATTTGGCGTGCATCCAGTCATTGTCCAGCATCAACGCGGTGACGACATCGGCAGGGAGGGTGTCGATCACTTCCGGGCCGTTGTGCTCGGTTTCGGCCATCAGGCCTGCAAGGTGTAAAACTCCTGCCAGGCGTGAGAAACCGTGGGGCGTGACCGGGTCGGCCGATTGGGCCAGTGCCTGCACAATCTGGGGCGGGAAATTCCAGCGGCGTGCCAACTCGGAGGTGATTTGCCCTTCGGTAAAGCCCACCAGACGGGCCTCGCGCTGCCAACGCACGCCGGGAATATGTGGCAGCTTTTCGATCTCTTGGAGCGCTCCGGGTTCCGCCTGCACGATTAGCAGCTCACCCAGACGCAGCATCATGCCGGTCAACCACGCCTCTTGACCGTCCATGCCCAGGCCTACGGCCAGCCACTGGGAGTAACCCGCGCAGGCCATGCTGGTGCGCCAGAATTCTTTGCGGTCCAAGCCTTCGATGATTGGAAAAGACTCAGACAGGCAGGCGCCCAGCGCTAAAGTACGGACTTTCTGCATACCGACCATGGTGATAGCGTCGTCGAGCGAGGAGACGCCGCGCGGCAGGCCAAACTGGGCACAATTGGCCAGTCGCAGAAGTTTGGCTGAGAGTGCCGGATCTTGGCTGATCAGGTCGCGGATCTCGGGTATCCCCACATCGTCGTCGTTGAGTGACCGAATGAGGGCGTGTGCAACCTCAGACATCGAAGGTAATTTGACGGATTCAAAAAAGGCCGCAAGCTGGGTCATGGTGGCTCCTGAGTTGATTGAATGACCGGGACACAGACAAAATTTACCTGCTTTTTGGCGGTTTGAAAATCTGAGTTTTTGCTAATTTTTAATATTTTTTGTTTGAAATGTGAATTTACATATGCTATTCGCTGATCGCCTGAACAATGTCGAGACATCTGCCATCCGCGAGCTTTTCAAGCTCTTGGGCAAGCCCGGCATCATTAGTTTCGCCGGTGGCTTTCCGGATCCGGCGCTGTTCGATGTGGAGGGTATCCGCGAGTCCACCGACGCGGTATTGAAAAACAACCCCGGCCCAGTTTTGCAATACGGTGCCACTGAAGGCTACCAACCGCTGCGCGAGGGCATCAGCCTGCACATGGCCGGCAAAGGCGCCACGGTTGCGCCCGACGGCCTGATTGTCACCACCGGCAGCCAGCAAGCGCTGGACTTGATTGGCAAGACCATGATTTCCCCCGGCGACAAGGTCATCATGGAGGCGCCTACGTTTCTGGCGACGATCCAATGTTTCAGGCTGTATGGCGCGCAGGTGATCGGTGCTCCGATCGATGCCCATGGGGTGGATGTCGACAAGCTCGAAGCCCTGATCGAAGAGCACAAGCCCAAGCTGGTGTACTTGATTCCGTCGTTCGGCAACCCGAGCGGCGCCATGCTGAGCCTGGAGCGCCGCAAACGCATTCTCGAAATCGCAGCCCGGACCCAGACCCTGGTGGTGGAAGACGACCCGTATGGTGAATTGTTCTTCGACCAGGCGCCTCCCCCCAGCCTGCTGGCCCTGAGCGACTCGGTGCCGGGAAGCCGCGAGTGGCTGGCGCATTGCGGCTCGTTCAGCAAGGTGTTGAGCCCCGGTTTGCGGGTGGGGTGGCTGATTGCGCCGCCCGCCTTGTTGAGCCGCGCCACTATGTGCAAGCAGTTCAGCGATGCGCACACCAGCAACCTGACCCAAGCCACCGCCGCCCACTACTTGACTCTCAATTGCCTGCCGACCGCGCTGGCTGCTGTGCGCGCTACCTATGCCGAGCGCGCCCGTGTGATGGCGGCCCGCCTGCAAGCCGAGTTGGGCGATGCGATTGCTTTTGATGCGCCACAGGGCGGCATGTTTTTCTGGGCGCGGCTGACCGGTTCCAACGGCAAGCCCACTCACGCAGGCGACTTTGCCAAACGGGCGATCGACAAGCTGGTGGCCTTCGTGCCCGGGGCCCCGTTTTACGCCCATGACCCGGACATGACGACGCTGCGCTTGAGCTTTGCCACGGCCGATGTAGCCAAGATTGAAGAGGGTATTGCCCGCCTGGGCCAGGCGCTGTAAGGCGCTTGGTTCACGCAGATGCTGACGCTGACGCCGCGCTGCGGTGTCAACGGTTGTCTCAGTACTTGAAGAGCTTGTGGACCGACACGACGCCGGGGTAGTCACTGAGCTGAACGCTCAGCTCTCCGCGGCTGATGATTACGCTTTTTACGGTCTGGCGCACACCGTTGTATTCGACCAAATCGCCCGCCTTGAAGGTGGGTGTATTGCTCGGCAGGTGGGGCGCACCACTGTAGCGCGGGCGGCGGTAGCCCGGCATGCGGCGGCCGACTTCATCAAACTCCTGGCCCCATGTTTCGAGCGCTTTGCCCATGGCGGTTTGCATGTCCGGCGCGGTGAATGGCTTGCGCAGCTGAAACATGGCACCGAGCGTCGCTGCACGACTGCCGAGTGCGTTGCTGAGCTCCATACTCATCAGGGCCCAACGCAGGCCGGGCAGGCGCGCCCGCAGGGTCTCCACCAGTTGAAGACCAGTAGTCGCCTCACGGCTGAAGCAGTCGGTGAGCACAAAGTGGGGCGCGATGTCACTGGCAAGCGCCAGTGCGGACTCTGCGGAGGCTGCGGTATGGATCCAATTGGCTTCAAACCCGTAACCCACGATCATTTTTCTGGCAAAAGTGTGGAGTGCGGGGCTGCTGTCAGCAACCAAAAAGCGTACGGCGGACATACAGTCGGGGGATAAAAAGATACAGCGGCCTTGATTTTATGTGGCGCTGCACCATTTCTCTGGAACATCGCTGTTTCTTTCTTATTCCATCGCCCAACGCACCCACTCACTATGACCCCCACCACTCTCAAAATTGACTTCGTATCCGATGTGTCTTGCCCCTGGTGCGCCATCGGGCTGCAATCTCTGGAAACTGCGCTGCAGCGCCTTGATGGCGAAGTGGCTGTGCAAATGCACTTCCAGCCTTTTGAGCTCAACCCGAACATGGTGCCCGAAGGCGAAGACATCACCGAACACCTGAGCAAAAAGTACGGTTCTACCCCCGAGCAAGCCGCCGCCGCGCGCGAGAACATCCGCGTTCGTGGCGAGGCACTGGGATTCATCTTCAACATGGACAAGCGCGCCCGCATCTACAACACGTTTGATGCCCACCGCCTGCTGCACTGGGCCGAAGACACTGGCTTGCAAACCGCCCTGAAAAAAGCATTGTTCAAGGCTTATTTCACCGATGGCAAAGACCCGAGTCAGCACGTGGTGCTCGTTGAAGCCGCGGAGTCGGTAGGCCTGTCGGGTGATGAGGCCCGTGCCATTCTGGCGGGAGACGACTATGCAGACTTGGTGCGCGAGCAAGAACAGTTCTATCTCAGCGCGGGCATTCACTCGGTGCCGGCTGTGGTCATCAATGACAAGCATTTGATCTCGGGTGGCCAGCCCCCTGAGGTGTTTGAGCAAGCCCTTCGGCAGATTGCAGCGGGCTGATCTGCGCGCTATGGGCAGCCAGGTATTCACCGCCGATCGCCGTCGCCTGCTGGCCCTTGCAGGTGCGAGTGCCGCCGGCCTTTGGTTGCCAGGCAGCGCCCGGAGCCAATGGCGTAGTGGCAGTGACCCTTTTGCGCTCGGCATAGCGAGTGGTTCGCCCCGGCACGACGGCGTTGTGCTCTGGACCCGGTTGGCAGCGGACCCTGCCCAGCCCGGCAGTGCGCGGGAACCTGTAGCGGTGCGCTGGGAGCTTGCCCACGACGATGGCTTTAAGCGCATGGTGCAGAGCGGCACTGCGATGGCATTACCCGAGTTGGGGCATGCGGTGCACGTGGAGCTCCAAGGGTTGGAGCCAGATCGCTGGTACTTTTACCGGTTTCAGGTGGGGCAAGCCAGCAGCGCTGTCGGGCATACCCGCACCTTCCCGGCACTGGGGGCTGTGGCCTCCCGGCTGCGGCTGGGCTATGCCTCGTGCCAGCATTGGGAACATGGCTTTTACAGCGCCTACCGCCATATGCGCACTGAGACGCTCGATGCGGTGATGTTTCTGGGCGATTACATCTACGAATACGGGGGCAGCAGCAAAGCGGTACGCAAGGTGCCGAGCGCCGCCACGGTGACGCTGGACGATTACCGCGCCCGCTATGCCCTGTACAAAAGCGACCCAGACCTGCAAGCCATGCATGCGGCTTGTCCGTGGATCTTCACTTGGGATGACCACGAAGTTCAAAACGACTACGCCGGCCTGTACCAAGGCACTCACGGGCCGGACGGTGTGGACTTCGCGGCCCGCCGTGCCGCGGCCTACCAGGCGTATTACGAGCACATGCCCTTACGGGCCAGTACGCTACAAAAAGCCCTGCAAGGCGTGATGCAGCCGGGCAGCGAGTTGCGCCTCTATGACCGTGTGGCTTTTGGTAACTTGGCGGTGTTGCACACCCTCGATGACCGCCAATACCGGGACCGGCAGGCCTGCACCAAAGCGGGCGCTCCGGGCTCCAGCACCGTGAACCCCGCGCAATGCTCCTCATGGAGTGACCCGTCCCGCAGCCTGCTGGGCGCGGTGCAAGAGCGCTGGCTGGACCAATCATTGAAAGCAGGTGGAGCCACATGGAGCGTATTGGCCCAGCAAACCGTATTCGGGCAGCGCGATTTCCGCCCCGGTGAGGGGCAGGTGCTGGGCAACGACGGTTGGGACGGCTATGCGCCCGCTCGCAGCCGACTCACCCAAGCACTTCAAAAACGCCGCGTTAGCAACCCGGTGTTTCTGGGCGGCGATGTGCATGCCAATTGGGTGGGGCACGTCAAGGCGGATTACAGCCGCCCTGACAGTGCAGCGGTGGGCGTCGAATTTTGCGGCACCAGCATCACATCGCGCGGGGGCAGTAACGACGGAGCTGCCGCGGTGCTCGCCGAGAACCCGCACTTTGTGTTCACTGACCGGGAACAGCGAGGTTACGGGGTGGCGGAGTTCACACCCCGTCAACTCGACGTGAGCTTACGGGTAGTTGACGACGTGACCCGCACCGATAGCGGGGTGAGCACCTTGGCGCGTTTCGCGGTCGAGGCCGGCAGTCCGAAACTGCAGCGCGTTTAGCGTGACAACACTTCCAGCAGGCGATCCAGCCCACCCTCGTTGATGGCCACGTCGGCTTGCGCCCGCACCGCAGGCTTGGCATGGTAAGCCACCGACAGGCCGGCCGCTTCCATCATCGGCAGGTCGTTGGCACCATCGCCCACCGCAATGCACTGCTCGGGCCGAATGTTCATCAGGGACGCTACTTCGAGCAGCGTGCGGCGCTTTTCGGCACCGTCGCAAATCTCGCCCCAGCTTTGCTGGATCAAGCCACCGGTGAGCGCACCGCCGTCGATCTCCAGCGCGTTGGAGCGCATGAAGTCGATGGCCAGCAGCGCACACACGTGTTCCGCAAAGTAGGTGAAGCCACCGCTCACCAGCAGCACTTTTAAGCCGGCCTTTTGGCATGCCGCAACCAGCTCACGGGCGCCCGGATTCAGGCGGAGCCGCTGCGTTTTGACGCCTTCCAGATCGGCCACGGTCACGCCTTGCAGCAAGGCCAGTCGGCGGCGCAGGCTGTCTTTAAAGTCGGTGATCTCGCCGCGCATGGCAGCTTCGGTGATGGCGGCGACCTCGGCTTTGCGGCCCACGGCATCGGCGATTTCATCAATGCATTCGATGTTGATCAGGGTCGAGTCCATGTCAAACGCGATGAGCTTGTAATCGCTCAAGCGCAGTTTGGCGGGCAGGTTTTGAACGACGAGGCCGGGAGTAGGTTCGGTGCTTGACATGGTTGTTGCTATCAATAAAGGAGCTGCTTGTGCAATATATTCGGGCGCTAGAGGCTGATTTGGTCTTTAAGCGGCTGCCGTTTCCGCCTTGGGCTGGCCCAGGGCTCGCAGAATGTCACGCACCATCTGGGCCCGGTCTTTGACCTCGGGCAGCTCGCGCTCAATGCGCAGTTTCTCGTTGCCGGCCAGCTTGATGTGCTTGTTTTTCTGGATCAGCTCGATGATCTTGATCATCTCGATCGGCGGGTTTTTCTTGAAGGTGATGTTGATCACACCCGGTGCCGCATCGACCTTGAGCACGCCGTAGGGCTTGGCAATCACCCGCAGGCGGTGCACATCGATCAAGGTTTGCGCTTGGGCGGGCAGTTTGCCGAAGCGGTCCACAATTTCTTCCAGCAAGGCATCTACTTGGTCGGTGTTTTTGGCAGTGGCCAGCTTTTTGTAGAACGACAGCCGCAGGTGCACATCGCCGCAGTAGTCGTCGGGCAGCAGGGCGGGGGCGTGCAGGTTGATGTCGGTCGTGACATTGAGCGGACTCAGCAGGTCCGGCTCCTGGCCGTTCTTCAGACAGCGCACCGCTTCCGACAACATCTCGTTGTAGAGCTGAAAGCCCACTTCCAGCATGTTGCCGCTCTGGTTTTCGCCCAGCACCTCGCCGGCGCCGCGGATCTCGAGGTCGTGCATCGCCAGATAAAAGCCGCTGCCCAATTCTTCCATCTGCTGGATGGCGTCCAAGCGCTGTTGGGCGTGTTTGGTCAGGCCTTCCAGGTCGGGCACCATCAAATAAGCATAGGCTTGGTGGTGGCTGCGCCCGACACGGCCGCGCAGTTGGTGCAGCTGGGCCAGGCCGAACTTGTCGGCGCGGCTCATCACAATCGTGTTGGCACTCGGCACGTCAATACCGGTTTCAATGATGGTGGAGCACAGCAGCAGGTTGTAGCGCTGGGCCACAAAGTCGCGCATCACGGCTTCGAGCTGGCGTTCAGGCATCTGACCGTGGGCCACGGCAATGCGGGCTTCGGGCAGCAGCTCTTCGAGCTTCTGGCGCCGGTTCTCGATGGTTTCCACCTCGTTGTGCAAGAAGTACACCTGCCCACCGCGCTTGAGTTCGCGCAGCACCGCTTCGCGGATCACGCCATTGCCTTCGGTGCGCACAAAGGTTTTGATGGCCAGGCGCCGCTGGGGAGCGGTGGCAATCACGCTCAAATCGCGCAGGCCTTCGAGCGCCATGCCCAAGGTGCGGGGAATCGGGGTGGCGGTCAGGGTGAGCACGTCCACCTCGGCGCGCAGCGCCTTCATTTGCTCTTTGTGGCGCACGCCGAACCGGTGCTCTTCGTCGATGATCAAGAGGCCGAGGTTTTTGAATTGGGTGCTCTCAGACAGCAGCTTGTGGGTGCCCACAACGATGTCGACCGTGCCATCGGCCACGCCCTTGAGGGCGGCGGTGATTTCTTTGGCACTGCGGAAGCGGCTCATCTCGGCGATCTTGACCGGCCATTTGCTGAAGCGGTCCACCAGCGTCTGATAGTGCTGCTCCGCCAACAGGGTGGTCGGCGCCAGAAAGGCGACTTGCTTGCCGCCGGTGACGGCCACAAATGCGGCGCGCAGCGCCACCTCGGTCTTGCCAAAGCCCACGTCGCCGCAGACCAAACGGTCCATCGGGCGGGGGGAGATCATGTCCTGAATCACGCAGTGGATAGCGGCCTTCTGGTCGGCGGTTTCATCAAACCCGAAGTCGTTGGCAAACGTCTCATAGTCACCCGCGCTGTAGCGGAAGGCATGGCCTTCGCGGGCGGCACGGCGGGCATAGATATTGAGCAGCTCGGCCGCACTGTCGCGCACCTGCTCGGCGGCTTTGCGTTTGGCTTTTTCCCACTGGCCGCTGCCCAAGCGGTGCAGGGGGGCCTCGTCGGCGCTCACCCCTGTGTAGCGGCTGATCATTTGCAGCTGGCTCACCGGCACATAGAGCGTGGCCTTGTCGGCGTATTCGAGGTGCAAAAACTCTTGCAGCTCCGGCTCGCCCGCGGCATTTTTGTTGCCCATGTCCATGTTGATAAGGCCACGGTAGCGCCCGATGCCGTGGGCGCTGTGGACCACCGGGTCGCCCACATTGAGTTCTGACAGATCCTTGATCAGCGCCTCTACATCGCTGACCTGCTCCTGCTTTTTGCGGCGGCGGGTGGTAGGGCCCGCGGCAAACAGCTCGGTTTCGGTGATCAAGTCAATGCCGGCTTCGAGCCAGCTGAAACCCTTGGTCAGGCCCGAGGTGGCAATGCCGATAGGCTCTTTGCTGTCTAGAAACTCTTGCAGGCTGTCAAACGCCGGCGGGCTGAACTGCGAGGCCCGCAAAAAGTCCAGCAAGCTCTCACGCCGGCCATCGCTCTCGGCCAGCACCAGCAGGCGCTGCGGGGTGTTGCGGGCATGCTGCTTGAGCAGGGCCAAGGGGTCTTCGGTACTGCGCTGGACACCCAGCTCCGGCAAGGGGCCGAGTTCTGCAAACTCGGTGCCGTCTGCTTGCGGGCGGATGGCCAGCTGGGCGTGGGCATTGGCCTTGGCGTAAAACTGCTCGGTCGCCAGAAACAGGCTTTCGGGCGGCAGCACCGGACGCTCAGGGTCGCCGTGCACCAGGCGGTAGCGGTCTTTGGTGTCTTGCCAGAAACGTTGGAACGCCGGCTCCAGGTCACCGTGCAAGACCACGGTGGCGTCTGCCCCCACGTAGTCGAAGACGGTAGCCGTGTCATCAAAAAACAAAGGCAGGTAGTACTCGATACCGGCGGTCGCCACACCTGCGCCGATGTCTTTGTAAATACGGCTCTTGGTCGGGTCGCCGTCCAGCAGCTCGCGCCAGCGGCTGCGGAACTTGGCACGGGCGTCATCGTCCATGGGAAACTCGCGGCCGGGCAGCAGGCGCACTTCGGGCACGGGGTACAGACTGCGCTGGCTGTCGGGGTCGAAGGTGCGGATGCTGTCGATCTCGTCGTCAAACAAATCCACCCGGTAGGGCACCAAACTGCCCATGGGGAACAGATCGATCAGGCCACCGCGCACCGCATATTCGCCGGGGCTGACCACCTGGGTCACATGGCTGTAGCCGGCCAGGGTCAGCTGGCTCTTGAGTTTGGCCTCGTCGAGCTTTTGCTTGACCTTGAACTCAAAGGTGTAGCCCGCCAAAAAGCTGGGCGGTGCCAGCCGGTACAGCGCGGTGGTGGCCGGCACGATGACCACATCGGCCCCATTGTCCTTGTCCCGCTGGCTGATGCGCCATAGGGTTGCCAAGCGCTCGCTGATCAGGTCCTGGTGCGGCGAGAAGGTGTCGTAGGGCAGCGTTTCCCAATCGGGAAAGAGGGCGCAGCGCAGGTCGGGCGCAAAAAACGCAATTTCTTCCAGCAGCCGCTGGGCGTCACTCGCATCAGCGGTGATCACCGTCATCGGTTTGCCCGCCGCCTTGTCGCGGGCACCGAGGCGCGCCAGCAACATGGCATCGGCAGAGCCGGTAGGGCGGGGCAGGGTGAATCGTTTGCCGGGGGTGAGCTTGGGGAGGTCCATGGGTCCAAAGTGTGCGGGAGGGGGCGACCTTGATTTTAGAATGGCAGGCCCCACTATGACCCACACCACGCCAATATCCCCCGCGCTGCACAGCGACCCGGCCTCCGAGGCCAGCCCGCAGCCCCCGTCCACCCCGGAGCCTATGGCGGTGACACCCCGTTTGTGGGCTCTGGTGCCCTGTGCGGGCAATGGCAGCCGCTCCGGGGCGGCGGGGCCCAAGCAATACACCGTGCTGGGCCAACAGGCCTTGGTGCTGCACACCCTGGAGGCCTTGGCGGCGGTAGACCGCTTGGCAGGCATTCAGGTGGTGGTGTCGGCCGGCGACCGGTTTTTCGACACTGCAGCGCAGCAATGTGATGCTCCCAATGGCGCTCCTGTTTTTGTAGCGGACTGCGGAGGTTCCACAAGGGCCGCAAGCGTTTTGAATGGTCTATCTGCTCTGTTGTCACAAGGCGCGCAGCCGCTGGACTGGGTGCTGGTGCACGATGCCGCGCGTTGCCTGATCACCGCAGCGGATGTGAATCGCCTGATCGACGCCTGCAAAGACGACCCGGTGGGCGGCCTGTTAGGCTTGAGGCTACCCGACACTCTCAAGCAAGAGCAGGGCGGCCGGGTGGCAGCCACCTTGGACCGAAGCGACAAGTGGCTGGCACAAACGCCGCAGATGTTCCGCATCGGCGCGCTCCAGGCGGCCTATGTGGCAGCTGGCGACGCTGTCACCGACGAAGCCAGCGCCCTCGAGTTGGTGGGCCAATCCCCTCGATTGGTGGACGGCAGCGCTCAAAATTTCAAAGTGACCTACCCGCAAGACTTCGCGTTGGCCGCTGCGGTACTCGCTGCGCGCGCTGGGCACCCACTATAAAAATAATAGCTACCAGCGCAATCTACACCTGCGCTAGTGGTACTTTTGACTACGAAAGAGCAAACCATGAATATCCGCATCGGTGAAGGCTGGGACACCCACCAACTGGTGGAAGGCCGCAAACTTATTTTGGGTGGAGTCGAGATCCCGCACACCAAGGGCCTGCTGGGCCACTCCGATGCGGATGCCCTGTTGCACGCCATCACGGATGCCTTGCTAGGCGCGGCCGCCTTGGGCGATATTGGCTCGCACTTTCCCGATACCGATGCGCAGTACAAGGGCGCGGATTCCACCGTGTTGTTGGCGAAGGTGGCGGCCGATGTGCGGGCGCTGGGGTATCAGATCATCAACCTCGACAGCACCGTGATCGCTCAAGCCCCCAAGCTCGCGCCCCATATCCAGGCTATGCGGGCGCGGATTGCTGCAGTGTTGGCGCTGGATGTCGGTTGCGTCAACGTCAAGGCCAAAACGGCCGAAAAAATGGGCCCTGTTGGCGAAGGCCGTGCGATGGAAGCTCGCGCGGTGGTGCTGCTCAGCAAGTTCTGAGCTAGCGGCCGGCCAATCTAAAAGCGGGTCGCGCGCTGCAGGCGCAAATGGGCAGAGAGGCCGCCCGTGTTGGAGTTGGCCAGCTGGAAGGTGCCACCCATACGCTGCATGGTTTTCTCCACAATCGCCAGGCCCAGGCCTGCTCCGTTGGCGGCGGTGCGCGCCGCCTCGCCGCGAAAAAACGGCTGGGTAAGCTGGTGCAGCTGCGATGGTGCGACGCCAATGCCGCGGTCTCGCACCTTCAGTAGCACCCATTGATCCCGCGACAAGGCCGAGATACGGATATCGGCGATGCCGGTGTTCACCGATTTGCCGTAGCGCCGCGCGTTTTCCAGCAGGTTGGTAATGACGCGGCCGAGTTCAACCTCGTCGGCAAAGACGAGCAAGTCCTCCTCCAGATCGACTTCTATTTTCACGTCGGACAGTTTGCGCATCGAGTAGATGCAGCTGTCGATGACATCGCCCAAGACCACCGGGGTCAGCTTCACCCGGTCGGGCCGCGCGTAGTCCAAAAATTTGTCAATGATGGCGTCGAGCTGGGTGATGTCCGATGCCATGTGGGCGCGGGCCTCGAGATTGCTCACGCTCATCTCGGTCTCCAGGCGCAATCGGGCCAGCGGCGTGCGCAAGTCATGGGAGATGCCCGCAAGCATCAAGGCGCGGTCTTGCTCGATCTTGGCGAGCTTCTGGGCCATGCGGTTGAAGCCGATATTGACCTCGCGGATTTCGCTGGTGTTGACATGCTCGTCGAGCTGACTGGCCTCAAAATCTCCGTCCCGCATGCGGCTGGCCGCAAAAGAGAGTTCCTTGAGTGGCCGGTTGATCAGGCCTGCAATCAGGGCCGCACCGGCCAGCGACAGCACAGCCGCTACACCGAGCCAGATCAGCCAGGTGGTGCCGTCTGCCGGATTGAACTTGGTCTGGTCGGTTTGCAACCAATAGTCATCACCATCGATCACAAAGCTCACCCACAAGCCGGGCTGCCCGTTCATGCGGCTGGCCACAATGGTGCCTTTGCCCAAGCGGCTGCCCAGTTCCGCGATCACGCGGCGGCTGAAAGCGTCGTTGTCCCGCGACTCAAAGCTGTCACTGGCTTCGCGGGGCACGATCCGCAGGCCTTCTTCATCCTTCATGGTTTTAATGAGGGAGATACGAGCGATCCCATCCGCATAGACCAGCGCAGCGCGGCTCAGGTTCACTTGCGATGCCAACAGCTGCGCCGTCTGCACGGCCCGGGGTTCAAACTCCAGTGAGCGTAGCGTCTGCAACCAGGCAAGAATGCTGCCGATCAGCAAGATCGACAGCAGGAAAAACGTGCGCCAGAACAGACTGACCGACGAGAAAGGCTTACGCCAACCGCTGGACGGTGCGTCCCCCAGTTCAGAGGGAGCACTCGCATCAAAGTCGGGGATCTGGGTGGATTGCAAAGCGGGGTTCCGGGGTGGAGGGGCCGTTAAGTCGTGGTTTCTTCCGGCACAAAGACATAGCCCACGCCCCACACGGTTTGGATGAAACGGGGGGTGGAGGGGTCGTTTTCCAGCAATTTACGCAGGCGGGACACTTGGACATCCAAGCTGCGGTCAAAGGGCTCGAACTCGCGCCCCCGCGACAGCTGGGCCAGTTTTTCCCGCGACAGCGGGATACGCGGGTGCCGCACCAAGGCCTTGAGCATGGCGAATTCGCCGGTGGTGAGCATGATTTCCTGGTCAACTTTTTTCAGGGTGCGGGCACCCAGGTCAAACACAAACAGGCCGAAGCGGACGATCTCGTTGTCACTCGAGGGTGCGCCCGGCGCCTCTTGGGCAGGCCGGCGGCGCAGCACCGCATGGATGCGGGCCAACAGCTCCCGCGGGTTGAAAGGCTTGCCGAGGTAGTCGTCTGCACCGACTTCAAGACCCACAATCCGGTCGATGTCTTCGCCTTTGGCGGTGAGCATGATCACCGGTGTCTGGTCATTGGCTGCGCGCAGGCGCCGGCAGATGGACAAGCCGTCTTCGCCGGGCATCATGAGGTCCAACACGATCAGGTCTGCGGTTTCACGCAACATGACCCGGGTCAATGCCTTGCCGTCTTCAGCAGTCAGCACTTCAAAGCCTTCTTGCGTCAGGTAGCGGCGCAGCAGGTCACGGATACGGGCATCGTCGTCCACCACCAGGATTTTGTTGGGTCGGTTGGTTTGGGTTTGCATGACGTCCTCAAATTTGTAACAGGGCAGATTTTGCGCGTTGACTTTTTCGAAAACCGCCCAGATGCGGCCGTCTTTGACACCGTGTTACAAATAAGGACGGATTCTCACGTATTTCCGCTGGGGCTCAGGCCACTATTGGAATCTTCTAGAGACGGAGGCTGAGGTCATGGTGCGTCGGATTTTTTGGCTGATGACAGCGGCAGGTTGTGTGTCCGGTGCCGCTGTGGCGCAAGCGCCCGCTGCAAACCCGGCGGCGCAGCCTTCGCAGGAAGCCAAGCCCCCGGTGCGTAGCCGGGCAAGCCAGCGCGAAACGCTCAGAGCGGCATTGCTGCAAACACCGCCGGTCGCCCCCGTGGGCACCCAGCGCATGACCCCTAACGCCAGAGACGAGCTACGAGGGCAACTCAAAACCCAGTCGGGTTCGTAGCGGGGTTTACCACTACCCGCGGCCCCACGCCTTGACGTGGTGCACGGTCTATGCCATTGTCACCCCGAGAGAAGCGTCCGTAAAAACCAAAAGCGAGGCCTCGCGGGTCGATAGCGCGCCGGTGGGCAACGGGAGTGTGTGATGAACGTCCAACAATCTGCGCTTTTTAAAAAGATACACCAACGACGGGTGGTGAGTCTGTTGTGGGTCTGTGTGGCCCTGTTAGCAGGGCTGGGCGGTGCATGGTCGTTGGTGTTTTCACTCATGGGTCGCTGGGACCTGGTGGGTTTGGAGGTGGTGCTCTTGGTGACCGCGGGTGCGGTAGCCTGGCTGACCCAACACCAGCGCACCCGCTTGGCGTGGGGTCTGGTGCTGGCCATAGGCTACGTCACGCTCTGCCTGTTCGCCATGTTTTTTGACGGGCACGATGGGGTGTCGCCGCGGACCTCTCACCTCTATTTTTTGGTTTTGACACTGGCCAGCATGCTGGTTTTCCGCAACGAGTCGCCCCTTTTGCGTTGGAGTACCGTTGCCGTCTTGATGGCAACTTTTGTGGTGTTTGCCAGCTCCAAGTGGCCCCATTCCTCCGAGCTCTTCATTCCCCCATCGCTTCGCCTGGTGGGTGCTTGGATCAATACCGCGACTGCCATGGTGGGGTTGATTGCTCTCGTTCACATCATGCTCAGTGAAGGAATGCCCGCCAACTCGCTGGAGCGGGATATTGATCTGGGTTTGAAGCGCGGGGAGTTCTTTTTGCTGTACCAGCCCCAAGTGCAGGCGGATGGCAGTGTCATCGGGGCCGAGGCTTTGCTGCGCTGGCGGCACCCCAAGTTTGGGCTGGTCTCCCCGGCGGACTTTATTCCGGTGGCAGAGCAGTCGGGTCAGATATTGCCTGTGGGGGCATGGGTGTTGTCAACCGCAGGGCAGACCTTGGCCCATTGGTTGCAGGTGCCCGCTTTGGCGCGGCTGACTTTGTCGGTCAATGTCAGTGCGCGGCAATTTTTGCAGGCGGATTTTGTGGATCAGGTGGCAGCCGTGGTTCATGAGTTCGGCCTGAACCCTTCGCGCCTCAAGCTTGAGCTGACGGAGAGCACCCTGATTCACGACATGAACGATATCGTCCAGAAAATGCAGCAACTGCGCGCTTTGGGTGTGGGTTGCGCGCTGGATGATTTTGGTACCGGTTTTTCATCGCTCGGGTATTTGAAGAAGCTCCCGCTCGATCAGTTGAAAATCGACCAGACCTTTGTGCGCGACGTGCTCACCGACCCGAGCGATGCGGCAATTGCGCGGACTGTGTTGCAATTGGGCGAGAGCTTGGGCTTGTCGGTGATTGCAGAAGGGGTGGAGACCCCCGGCCAGAGGGATTTCCTTCTGGAGAACCACTGCCGGTTTTTTCAGGGCTACCTGTTCAGCCGCCCCTTGTCGTTGGTGGACTTTGAGACCTATGCAGGAAAGTACCGCTCCAGCTAAAAAAACACCATGCAAAGGGCTGAGTCTTGAAAGCAAATGATTACGTTGGTCGGTTTCAACTTGTCAAAATCCTCGGGGAAGGCGGACAAAGCACCGTGTGGTTGGCGTTCGATCCGCGGCTGGAGCGGGATGTTGCGCTGAAGCTGCTGCGGCCCGCCGGTACCGCCGATGGGCAGGCGGTGAGCCGCTGGCTGGAAGAGGCGCGCAGTGTGGGCCGCGTGACCCATCCCCAGATTGTTCCCGTGTACGAGGCCGACATCCACGAAACCCGGCCTTACCTGGTGTTCAAGTATGTGGCGGGGCTTCCCCTTGATCAACATCTCCAGCGCCACGGTGCCATGCCGGCCAGCCAGGCGGTGGCGGTCATGGCTGATGTGTTGTCGGCCGTGGCGGCCGCTCACGCAGCCGGGGTTGTCCATCGTGACCTGAAACCGTCCAATATCGTGCTGGATACCGAGGGCAGGGCGCTGATCATGGACTTTGGCATCGCCGCCCGCATGCGCGATGCAGGCAGCCCCGCCCCCGAAGAAGATTTGATGGGAACCATTGGTTACCTGTCCCCCGAATTGGCCAGTGGCTTGGCACCGAGCCCCGCCATGGATATTTTCTCGGCAGGCTTGGTCTTGGCAGAGATGTTGACCGGCCGTCGCTTGTTGGCTGAGACCGATGTCTACCGAGCCATTCAACGCGTCACCCATAAACAGCTGATGCTGCCGACACCGACGCCCGCAGGCGTGGATGACGGCTTGCGCGCCATTGTTCATCGGGCCTTGGCATTGGATGTCCAGCAGCGTTATTCCAGTGCGGACTTGTTTCGCAGCGCGTTGGTGGAGTGGTCCGATTCCCTCCGGGCGCCGGCGGCAGAGCAAGCGACAGGTGCGGACGCGACCCTCGAATTCTTGTTGCGCCGCATGCGCCACAAGAGCGATTTTCCGGCCCTATCGGATTCGATTTCGCGCATTCAAAGTATGGCGCTTTCTGAAAAAAGGAGTGTGAGTAGCGTCACCAATGAGATCCTCAAAGACGTTGCGTTGACCAACAAGTTGCTTCGTCTGGTCAACAGCGCCCACTTCGCCCACCGAGGGAGTATCAGCACCGTGTCCCGGGCAGTGCATTTGGTGGGTTTCAACGGCGTGCGCAACATGGCCCTGAGCCTGGTCTTGCTGGAACACATGCAAGACAAAGCGCACGCCGCATTGCTGAAAGAGGAGTTTTTACGATCTTTGATGGCGGGCGCGATCGGTGGCGAGATCAGCCCCATCGCCCGTGGAAGCGAAGAGGCGTTTATCGGGTCGATGTTTCAAAATCTCGGACGCTTGTTAGCCCAGTTCTACTTTCCGGAAGAGGTAGCCAACATCCGTACCCTGACCCGCGGAAGTCGAGAGAGCTCTATTGAGACTCCGGCAGCTTTGGGCGTATTGGGTCTGAGTTTTGAGGACTTGGGCCTCGGCATCGCGAAAAGCTGGGGCTTGCCAGCGGGTATCCAACGTTGCATGCGTAAGCCAGTCGGTGCACCGCCCGCAGCGTTGCCTGTTGACCCCATGGAACGGGTCCGCTGGATTGCTTTCGCATCCAACGAGATTGCGGATGTGTTGTTAGAAGCAGATGCACAGGCTGTGGCTCCGCGGGTTGCTGCGGTACTCAAGAAATACGCTCCGGTCTTGGGCGCCAGCCTCCCGCAATTGCACGAGGCGACCGCCAAGGCACGCAACAAGTTGGTGGACCTTGTACAGGCGATGGATATCCATGTGGCGCCGGGGTCGGTGGCTGCCAAGCTCTTGCTGTTGCCTGCGGATGCACTCGGTACGACGCCAGAACTACCTGCCAAGACGGATGATTCGCTGGGCGGGTTCGCGTTGCAGGCCACGCCGACGGTCCGGATCAGCCCGCCGACTGCGCAAGCGCCAGCCCTGCCGCGGGCGGAGGTGGTGAGCCTTTTGTCGGCAGGTATTCAAGACATCACGGACGCGATGGTGGAGGACTCCAAGCTGTCCGATATTTTGCGCATGGTGCTGGAGACCATGTATCGGGCCCTAGGTTTTGATCGGGTGATTTTTTGTATGCGTGATGCCCGAACTGAAATGATGACGGCCCGCTTCGGCCTGGGGCATGGTGTCGAGGCGCATATCAAAGGCTTCAAAACCCACCTGCGGGCCACGAGCCCCGATTTGTTTGGTGTGGTGTGCGCGAAAGGGGCGGACACCATGATCAGCGACGCCACTGAACTGCGCATTGCCCAACGCCTGCCACTCTGGTACCGCCAAGGTCTGAACGCACCGGCCTTTTTGCTGCTGCCGTTGCAGATCAAGGGGGCGCCCTTCGGACTGATCTATGCCGACAAACTCCAGTACGGCGCGCTGGAGCTGGATGAGAAAGAACTGGCCTTGCTGCGCACCTTGCGCAATCAGGCGGTCATGGCGTTCAAACAGTCGAGCTAGCCGGGCGAGGTTCCATAAAAAAAGCCCCGGCAGGCAACTGCCGGGGCTTTTTGCTATGTTTTTAATAGCTGCAGGCGCAGTATTTAAAAGCGCTAGAGCCTGATTTCATCCCAATTACTGGGCGGTCCAGCCACCATCCATGTTCCACGCCACCCCGCGAATGTTGTCTCCAGCGGGGGAGCAAAAGAACACTGCCAGCGCGCCCAGCTCCTCGGGCGTGGTGAATTGCATCGAAGGCTCTTTTTCACCCAGCAGCTGTTTGGTGGCGTCTGCATTGCTGATGCCCTGCGCGGCAGCTTTGGCATCCACCTGTTTTTGTACCAGCGGGGTCAGTACCCAGCCGGGGCAGATGGCGTTGCAAGTGACGCCGGTGGTGGCGTTTTCCAGAGCCGTCACCTTGGTTAGGCCCACCACGCCGTGCTTGGCGGCCACATAGGCCGATTTTTCGGCCGAGCCCACCAGCCCATGGACAGACGCCACGTTGATGATGCGGCCCCAGTTCTTCGCCTGCATGCCGGGCAGGGCCAGGCGCGTGGCGTGAAAGGCGCTGCTCATGTTGATGGCGATGATGGCGTCCCATTTCTCGATGGGGAAGTTTTCGACCCGCGCCACATGCTGAATGCCCGCGTTGTTGACCAGAATGTCCACGCTGCCAAAAGTCGTCTTGGCGTGCTCGATCATGGCTGCGATCTCGGCAGGCTTGCTCATGTCTGCACCGTGGTAAGTCACTTGCACACCCAGCGCCGCGATTTCCGCCTTGGGGCCTTCCACATCGCCAAAGCCGTTGAGCACGATGTTGGCGCCCTGTGCGGCCAGTGCCTTGGCGATACCCAAACCGATACCGCTGGTGGAGCCGGTAACGAGGGCGGTTTTACCTTTCAACATGCGTCTTCCTTCACAAAGTGGTGGGGGGATTCCATTAGGATGTGGTCATTATCAAACGAGTGATTGCACCATGTCTGAACCTACGCTGAACTACGTATCCTGCGCTGACGCTAACGGCCCGCGCCGCATGGCGTATTGGCAGTGGGGCGCTGCGGATGCCGCCCACACGGTGGTGTGTGTGCATGGCCTTTCGCGCGAGGGGCGCGATTTCGATGTGTTGGCTCGGGCGCTAGTGGCTCGATCATCTCAACCGATCCGCGTGGTGTGCCCCGATGTGGCCGGCCGCGGCCAGAGCGATTGGATCAAGGACCCTGCCGGCTATGGCGTGCCGGTGTATGCGGCCGACATGTTGGGTCTGTTGGCACACTTGCAACCGGCCACGCTGGATTGGGTGGGCACCAGCATGGGCGGCTTGATCGGTTTGGCAGTGACCGCGCATGCCGCCTCGGTAGGTGTGCAGGTGCGCAAACTCGTGCTCAACGATGTCGGCCCGGTGATTCAGTGGTCGTCGCTTCAGCGCATCGGCACCTATTTGGGCCGTGCAGTGAGCTTCGACAACCTGCAACAAGCCGCTGATGCCATGTGGGCCATCAGCAGCAGCTTCGGCCCGCACACCCCAGCGCAGTGGCTGGAGTTGTCGCGCCATATGGTGAAGACGCTGCCCGACGGCAAAGTGGGGCTGCACTACGACCCTGCGATTGCCATCCCCTTCCGGGCCGTGACCGAAGAGTTGGCCCTGGCCGGCCAAGCCCAGCTGTGGCAGTTGTATGACGCCATCACGGCAGATACCTTGCTGCTGCGCGGCGCGGAGTCTGACCTGTTGTCGCCCGAGACCGCGCAGGCCATGACACAGCGTGGTCCCCAAGCCCGCCTCGTGGAGTTTGCCGGTGTGGGCCACGCCCCGACCCTGATTGCACAAGACCAACAGGACGCCGTGACTTCTTTTTTGCTGGGGTAATGTCCCCTGCCTTGTGAGCCTTCCATGAAAAGTTTGTACGCCGGGGAAATGGCCTCGGCCACCCCGCAAGTGATTGCGGCTACCGCAGACAGCCTGCCCGAGCAGGCTGGCGCCTTGCAGCGCGCCCGCGCTTTTGCTGAGCCTTTGTTGGCAACAGAGTTGCTGGACACCAGCGAAAACGTGCTGCAGCACGCCGACGCGGTGGCCGCCATTCTGCGCACCATTGGCGGCTCGGAGGCCATGCAGGCCGCCAGCTATCTGGTGTACGCCTGCGATCACCTGAATAAGCCGCACGAAATCATCGCCAAAGCCTTTGGGGACAACTTTGCCGATCTCGCGATGGAGACCACCAAGCTGGTGCGTTTGCAGCGCATGGCGCGCCTGACCCACCAGTCGGCGGGCCACAGCATTAGCGCTGCACCCATGGCACAAACCGCAGCGGCGCAAACCGAGAGTGTGCGCAAGATGCTGCTGGCTTTCAGCAAAGATCTGCGCGTGGTCATGCTGCGCCTAGCTTCGCGCCTGCAGACCTTGCGCCACTTTGCGGCGACCAAGCTGCCGGTGCCGTCCGGCCTGGCCTCTGAGGGCTTGCAGGTGTTTGCGCCCCTGGCCAACCGGCTGGGTATTTGGGAAATCAAGTGGGAAATGGAAGACTTGTCTTTCCGCTTTCTGGAGCCCGATACCTACAAACAGGTCGCCAGTCTCTTGGACGAAAAGCGTGTGGAACGGGAGGCTTCGGTGGAGCGCTTGCGTCAGCAACTCGCCAATGACCTGGCCGCTCAGGGCGTGACAGCCACGGTGCAGGGCCGGCCGAAGCACATCTACAGCATCGTCAAAAAGATGCGGGGCAAATCGCTAGGTTTTGATCAGGTGTATGACATCCGGGCGCTGCGCATCGTGGTGCCCACAGTGCCGGACTGCTACGCGGCGCTCAGCCTGGTGCACACCGGTTTCACGCCCATTACCGAAGAGTTCGACGACTACATTGCCCGGCCCAAACCTAACGGCTACCAGTCGCTGCACACCGTGGTGCGGGACGCTGGGGGCCAACCGATTGAGGTGCAGATCCGCACCCAGCCGATGCACGACCATGCCGAGCACGGTGTAGCCGCCCACTGGGCCTACAAAGAGGCGGGCGCCAAAGGTTATGGCGGGAGCGTGACGGCTGCTGGCGAGTACGACGCCAAGATTGCCGTGCTGCGCCAGTTGCTGGCCTGGGAGCGCGACCTCTCCGGCGCCCATACGGCCGACGGGCAGGGGATGTTTGACGATCGCATCTATGTGCTCACACCGGATGCCGCCATTGTGGAGCTGCCGCAGGGGGCCACCGCAGTGGACTTTGCCTACAGCGTACACACCAACCTGGGTCACCGTTGCCGGGGTGCCAAGGTGGGTGGCGCCATGGTTCCGCTGAACACGCCGCTCAAAAACGGCCAGACCGTGGAGGTGACCGCGGTGAAAGAAGGTGGCCCCTCGCGCGACTGGCTGAACCCCGAGCTGGGCTACCTGGTCAGCCACCGCGCGCGCGCTAAGGTGCGGGCCTGGTTCAATGCGCTAGCCATGGGTGAGACCATGGCCAAGGGCCGCGAGGCGGTAGAAAAGCTGCTGCAGCGCGAAGGCAAAACCGCCATCAAGCTCGACGACCTCGCCAGTCAGCTGGGTTTCAATAACGCAGACGCTTTGTTTGAGGTGGTGGGCAAGGACGAGTTTTCGCTGCGCAACATCGAGCTTCTGCTGCGCCCGCCGGGGCCGGCCAGCACGCAGGACGACTACATGCCGCTCAAGAAACCGCGCGGCGTGTCCGGCGGCAAGGGCGGGGTGCTGGTGGTGGGCATCGATTCGCTGATGACCCAGTTGGCCAAGTGCTGCAAGCCGGCACCGCCGGATTTGATCAGCGGCTTTGTGACCCGTGGCAAGGGCGTGAGCGTGCACCGGTCAGACTGCTCCAACCTGCGCAATATGGTGCAGCGCAGTGGCGACCGCCTGATTGACGTGGAGTGGGGCGCCCCGAGTGGCAAAGACGGCAATGTCTACCCGGTAGATGTGGCGGTGGAAGCGAACGACCGCCAGGGCCTGCTGCGCGACATCTCCGAGGTGTTTGCCAAAGAAAAGATGAACGTCATCGGCGTACAAACCCAATCGGTGAAGGGTACGGCTTGGATGACGTTTACCGTGGAAGTGGCCGAGTCCGGCCGTTTAACCCGCGTCCTCAAGATCGTGAACGAGCTCTCCGGCGTGCGTTCCGCACGGCGACGCTAACCGGTTCCGCGCTAATTCAGCGCCACCTCGTGCAGAGGCACACCGCAGAGCTCTGCCAATGCTTTGATGGCCATGGCATGGTCGTCCCGCTGCGGGATGCCTGAAACGGTCACCACCCCGACCACCCCCACGCCGCGCACGCGGATGGGGACGCTGCCGCCGTGGGTGGCGTAGTCGCGCAAGGGCAGGCCTTGCTTGGCTTCCAGGGTGCTGCCCTCTTTTTCGAGCTTGAGGTTGAGCGCGTAGGAGCTGGTGTGCAACAGCTCCACCGCGTTGCGCTTGCGCCGTGCCCAGTCCGCGTTGGTGGGGCCTGTGCCGGGCATGCTGTAGAAGAACACGGTGTCTTTGCCCAGCCGGATTTCGATTGCTAGCGCCACGCCGGCTTCTTCGCTAAGCGCCTTGATGCGGCTGCCCAGCGCCCATGCGGTGCGCTGGTCAAAGGTGTCGAACTGCAGGCGATCTTCCTGGAGGGCGAGGCGGGCGAGGTCAGTGTCTATGGTCATGGTTTTTGCTATCTATTCAGGAGCTGCTCGCGCATATTGGGTGAGCGCTAGGTGCTTGTTTAGCGGGTATTCCCAATCTTTGCACAATGTGCTGCCAATGCGCAGGCTCCACCGGCGTGATGGACAGCCGGTTGCCTTTTTTGAGGATCAGCAGATCAGCGAGTGCCGCGTCAGCCCGCAGCTCCGGCAAAGTGAGGTTGTGAGTCTTGTGGACTACCTGCACATCGACTAGCAGCCAACGGGGTGCCTCGGGCTTGCTGGCCGCATCGAAGTAGGGCGACGCGGGGTCGAATTGGGTAGGGTCCACCTTGATGCCGGACGCGACCCGCGCAATGCCCACGACACCCGGCTCCGCGCAGCTGGAGTGGTAGAACAGAACTCCATCGCCCAGCTGCATGCTGTCACGCATGAAGTTGCGGGCCTGGTAGTTGCGCACGCCCGTCCAGCCCACAGTGGCGTCGGGCATGGCTAGCACATCGTCAATCGAGGCCTCTGCGGGCTCGGCTTTCATGAGCCAATAGTTGGGCATGGGTTTGGTGTAAGGTTGAAAATGCCTCTAGCGTAGCGCGTTGGTGAAATGCGAACTTCCGACCCAAAGGCGACGTACGAGACTGGGAAGTGCCTACCGTACAGCGGTCACTCAATTGCCGAACTTTACTTTCAACTCTGCTGCGAAAGCCGATCTGGACCAGAAGGGACAGCAGACGTTCGATTAGCAGAGGCGGGCTCCGGTTTAACGTTTGAGCTAAGCGGGCGACGGCGGCATGGTGCCAGGCCCGCGAGGACGATGATAAACATGACGGCCTCGCGGGCTTGGTGCCCTGCCGACGGTGCTCCGCTTGAGCGATGGGTTAGGCCGATGACTCATGAACTGAAGGCTCCCGCAAGAGAGGGCTAAACACGTAGCTGACGCCCGCGCGACCACCCGTCCTGGCCCGATGGAAATTGTCGAGTGCAACGCACGTTTCGAAGCTGAGAAGCGCAGTCAGCTTTTGCGTTGATGATCCAAGTGTCATTTGGTACATGTACGTCTTGCCAGCCGCAAGGCCCATCAGTATCGGGTAGATCGCCGACCAGATATCCGGGGCGGGCGGAATAGTGGCATGGATGTTTGCCGCAAGCTGCTGCAACTGCTGCGAGTCCAATTGCTTGACGCTTGACGGCTCGAAGCTGTCATGCAGGACAGTGCGCAGGGTCTTACCTGGAAGAGCGACCCCGTTCATAACTTGCACGAGTTGGGTACTGTAAAACTCAATGTCTTCTCTTGCCTGCTGAAGGTAAGCTTGATCGGATTCGTGCGTATTCATGTGCGCCTGCAACATCACCTGCTTTAGTAGTACAGCCAGCGTGAACATGGCGATCAACGGTGCATAGATCCCGCCGATTGCGGATCCGAATTCGGCCCATCGTGTGTGGTCCGATGACAGCCGCGTGCCGAATACGTGTAGATAGACTATGACTGGGGCTGCTACAGCTCCAAGAGCGAGAGTCCGTACGACAAGCGTCTTCTTTTGCATCGTGAATCGGCCTAACGTAATGTGGACGGCAACGCCCAGTTGATACATCCTGGTCTTGACGATACATACTTTGCAGAAAAACGCCGAAACCCGCTTGCACATTGGGTTTGCGAGGCATTAACTGTACAAAAAGTTAGATATAAATTTTCCATGAAGCCCGGTGTGCATCCAAAGCTGTGTAGCCCATGTTTTTTCAGAAAAACGTACTGGCGAGATCTTCGGCCTCACTATAGCTTGAAGGCGTGCGGGTCAAAGCGCGCCATGGATACCCTGGGCCACGGAGAGTAATTTTCCACACTTAGCCGTTCATAGATGAGTAAAGGTAAGAAGGTAGGCTGACAGACAGCGCTCAAGCCGCCTTTGCAACAACCAGCCAATCCCCGGTATCTGCTGCCTCCGCGATTAGCACCCCGTCGGAACCCCAGATCCCGCTTCGTCCTGCCGATACATAACCCCCCGACGCTCCCCCGTGGTTCGCGATTACAACCGTCAACTCGTGTTCGCGCGCGCAGCGGGCCCACAGAGGTGCTTCGGTGGCGTAGCCCTTGGCGGAAGTGAGGATGCCCGCCGCGTAGACGCGGGCGCCTGCTGCTGCAGCTTGCGCTGCATGTCCTGGGTGATTGGTGTCGGCGCAGATGGCGCTGGCAACTGAATGGCCTCGCCATTCCTGCAGGTGCACCGGCGCGGGGCCGGGCGTGGCGAACTGGGTTTCGCTGCCGTGCAAGTGGTGCTTGGCATAAACGGCACGGCGATCATCCGGCCCCAGCGTGATGGCACCAATAGAGGGCAGGGCGCTGCCACTGTCCACCGGAGCTCCGACGGTGATGGCCATACCGGTGCGCCGGGCTGCTTCGCGCAAGGGGGCTAAGAGCGTGTGCTCGGGGTGGAGCACCAAGCCGGGCATTGCGGCCAGCTCGTAGCCGGTGAGGGACAGTTCCGGGAAGACCAGCCACTGCACGCCATGCTGCGCCGCGGCTTCCACAAAGCGCAGGTGGTTTTGCACGTTGGCCACCACGTCCAGCGGGATCGAGGTGCTTTGCGCAGCGGCTATCGTGAATGCTATGTTTTTGATAGCTGCTTGCGCAATATCCATGAGCGCTAGATGCCTATTTGATGTGTAAAAAGGATGTGCTCGCTGGCCGGCCGGGCAAAGTCAGGGTCGCTGTCCGTGGCGGAGTTTGTGCCACCAACGCGCCCCGCCGCCAGACCTTGAGGCGGGTGGCTTTGAGGCGGATGGCCTCAATGGGGTTTTGCGCTTGCAGCAACACCAGGTCGGCGTGGCAGCCTTTTTCAAGGCCATAGCCCTCTAGGTGCAGGATGCGGGCGGGGTTTTTGGTGACGGCGTCAAAACACTGCTGCATGGCCGGCTGGCTGGTCATTTGCGCCACGTGCAGGCCCATGCTGGCTACTTCCAACATGTCGCCGCTGCCCATGCTGTACCACGGGTCCATGCAACAGTCTTGGCCAAAGGCCACGGTCATGCCGGCGGCCATGATTTCGGGCACGCGGGTCATGCCTCGGCGCTTGGGGTAGGTGTCGTGCCGGCCTTGCAGGGTGATGTTGATCAGCGGGTTGCTCACCACGCTCAATTGCGCCTCCGCCATGAGCGGAAGCAGTTTGCTCACGTAGTAGTTGTCCATGCTGTGCATGGAGGTGAGGTGGGAGCCGGTCACGCGGCCGTGCAGGCCCAGGCGGTTGGCCTCGAAGGCCAGGGTTTCGACATGCCGCGAAAGCGGGTCGTCTGACTCGTCACAATGCATGTCGACCAGCTTGCCCTGCTCGGCGGCCAGTTCGCACAGCAGTTTGACGCTGGCAGCACCGTCGGCCATGGTGCGCTCAAAGTGGGGAATGCCACCCACCACGTCTACGCCCAGGCTCAATGCCTTCTTCAGGTTGTCCACGCCGCCCTTGCTGCGCAGCACGCCGTCCTGCGGGAAGGCGACCAGCTGCAGGTCGATATAGGGCGCGACTTTCTTTTTGACAGCCAACAGGGCTTCTACCGCCAGCATGCTCGGGTCGCTGGTGTCCACATGACTGCGGATGGCGAGCAGGCCGTTGGCCACCGCCCAGTCGCAGTAGGCCAGGGCGCGGTCCACCAACGCATCAAAGGTGAGGTGGGGTTTGAGTTCGCCCCACAGCGCAATGCCCTCCAGCAGCGTGCCGCTCTGGTTCAGCCGCGGCAGGCCCAAACTGAGCGTGGCGTCCATATGGAAATGCGCGTCCACAAAGGGTGTGGACAGCAACATGCCGCCGGCGTCCACGACCTCAGCGGCTGGAGCCCCCTCGGGCGTGAGCCCTTGCGTCACTTCGGTGATGCGCCCGCATTGCACCGCCACTGACATGTTGGTGCGCCCGTCGGGCAGGGTGGCGTTGTGGATGAGCAAGTCGAGCATGGCGTGAATTTGCTATGGTTTCAGGAGCTTCTTGCGCAGATTCGGCGGGGGCTAGGTGCCTATTTGGCTTGAAATTACTGCGTGCCGAAGATGCGGTCGCCCGCATCGCCCAGGCCCGGCATGATGTAGCCGTGGTCGTTCAGCCCGCGGTCGATGGCGGCGGTGAAGACGCGCACATCGGGATGTTCCTTGTACAGGGTGTTGATGCCCTCTGGGCAGGTCAGCAGGCACAGGAACTTGATGGACTTGGGGTTGCAGGCCTTCAGGCGCGCCACGGCGGCGGCTGCAGAATTGCCAGTGGCCAACATGGGGTCTACCACCACCACATCGCGCTCTTCCATATTGCTGGGCATCTTGAAGTAGTACTCCACGGCTTGCAGGGTTTTGGGCTCGCGGTACAGGCCCACATGGCCTACGCGGGCACCGGGCACTACGCCAAGCACGCCATCCAAGATGCCGTTGCCGGCGCGCAGCACGCTGGCGAACACCAGCTTTTTACCGTCAATCACCTTGCCAGTCGTCTTCTCCAGCGGGGTTTCAATCTCCAGGTCTTGCAACGGCATATCGCGGCACACTTCGTAAATCATCAGGCCAGCCAGTTCGTTGAGCAGGCGGCGGAAGCTGCTGGTGCTGGCCTCTTTTTTGCGCATCAGGGTGAGCTTGTGCTGTACCAGAGGGTGGTCAATGAGGGTGACGTTGGCACGTGCTGCGGGATCGATGGTGACCATGTTTTTGTTCCTTGTGCTTATCGCTTGCTGCCGCCGAGGATGCTGCCCAGCACCCCGCGGATGATTTGGCGGCCCACTTCGCGACCGATAGAGCTGGCGGCACTTTTGAAAATCTGCTCGCCCACGCTGGCGCGTGAACGGCGGGCGCCGCCACCCAACATATCGCCCAAGCTGTCCAAGAGGCCGCCGCCGGACGCGGCCTCTGGCTCGGCAGCGGGCGCTGCGCGACCTGCGCGGGCACGCGGAGCGGCAGGGATGGCCTCGCCTTCAGCGTCAGTACCGGCCGGCGCACGGTTTTGTGTGCGGCCTTTGAGCGCTTCGAACGCAGATTCGCGGTCCACCGCTTGTTCATACACGCCGGCCACGATGGATTCAAGGATCAGCGTTTTGCGTTGCTCGGGGGTGATGGGGCCGATCTGGCTGGCCGGGGGAATGACGAACACGCGTTCTGTGAGAGAAGGGCGGCCTTTTTCGTCCATCAGGCTCACCAGGGCTTCGCCTACCCCCAGTTCGGTGATGGCGCTGGCTACGTCCAGACCGGGGTTGGCGCGCATGGTGTCGGCAGCGCTCTTGACCGCTTTTTGGTCGCGCGGAGTGAAGGCGCGCAAGGCGTGCTGCACCCGGTTGCCCAGTTGGGCCAGCACGCTGTCCGGGATGTCCAGCGGGTTTTGGGTCACAAAATACACGCCCACGCCCTTGGAGCGTACCAAGCGCACCACCAGCTCAATGCGCTCGATCAGTACCTTGGGCGCGTCGGCAAAAAGCAGGTGGGCCTCGTCAAAAAAGAACACCAGCTTTGGCTTGTCGAGATCGCCTACCTCGGGCAGGGCCTCGAAGAGTTCGCTCAGCATCCAGAGCAAAAAGGTCGCATACAAGCGGGGCGACTGCATGAGCTTGTCGGCCGCGAGGATGTTGACCACGCCTTTGCCCGAGCCGTCGGTCTGCATGAAATCTTCAATGTTGAGCATGGGCTCGCCAAAGAACTGGTCGCCGCCTTGCTCTTCAATCTGCATCAGGCCGCGCTGGATGGCCCCAATGCTGGCGGCGCTGATGTTGCCGTATTCGGTGGTGTAGCTGGCGGCGTTGTCGCCCACGTCCTGGCACATGGCGCGCAGGTCTTTCATGTCGAGCAGCAGCAGGCCATCGTCGTCCGCGATCTTGAACACTAGTTGCAGCACGCCGGCCTGGGTTTCGTTCAGGTTGAGCATGCGTGCCAGCAGCAGGGGGCCCAAGTCGCTCACGGTGGCGCGCACCGGATGGCCTTGTTTGCAGAACACGTCCCACAGGGTGGTGGGGAAGGCAGAGAACGCGGGTTCGTCGAATCCCCGTTCTTTGATGATTTTTCCGAGCTTTTCGCTCAACACACCTTTTTGGGAGATACCGGTCAGGTCACCTTTGACGTCAGCCATGAACACCGGCACGCCCAAGGCAGAGAAGCCTTCCGCCAGACTTTGCAGGGTGATGGTCTTGCCGGTGCCGGTGGCGCCGGTGATGAGGCCGTGGCGGTTGGCCTTGTCGGGGCGCAAGAAACATTGGACTGCGGACTTGCCCGCGTGTTGGGCAATCAGGATGCCTTCGTCTTGGATGGAAGCCATAGGTGTCTCAAAAAGTACAATCGAATGAGTAGCGTAACGAATTTTTGAAGGGTTTCGTGTGGCAGGACATAGCAAATGGGCCAATATTCAGCACCGCAAGGGGCGTCAGGACGAGAAGCGAGGCAAGATTTGGACCCGCATCGTCCGTGAAATCACGGTAGCGGCCCGACAAGGTGGGGGCGACCCGGCCATGAACCCGCGTTTGCGCCTGGCCATTGAGAAAGCCAAAGCCGCCAACATGCCGGCCGACCGGGTGAAATACAACGTCGACAAGGCCACAGGCTCATTGGACGGCATCACCTACGAAGAAATCCGCTACGAGGGCTATGGCATCGGCGGTGCCGCCATCATCATTGACACCATGACGGACAACAAGGTGCGCACCGTGGCCGAAGTGCGTCACGCGTTCAGCAAACACGGCAGCAACATGGGCACCGAGGGCTCGGTGGCCTTTCAGTTCAAGCATGTGGGCCAGATGATTTTTGCGCCTGGCACCAGCGAAGACAAGGTCATGGAAGTGGCCCTGGAAGCCGGCGCAGAAGACGTGATCACCGATGACGATGGCGCCATCGAGGTGCTGACAGCGCCTGCTGACTTTGAAGCCGTTAAGGCCGCGCTGGAGGCTGCTGGCTTGACCGCTGAAATCGCAACGGTGACGATGCGCGCTGAAAACACGATTGAACTCTCCGGTGAAGATGCCGAGCGCATGCAGAAACTGCTGGATGTACTGGAAGACCTGGACGACGCTCAGGACATCTTCCACAACGCTGCCCTTTAATTTTTAGAAGTTTCATATGAACGTACTCGTAATCGGCGGCGGTGGCCGTGAACATGCTCTGGCTTGGAAATTGGCCCAGTCCCCCAAGGTGCAGATGGTTTATGTCGCGCCCGGCAATGGCGGCACGGCTACCGATAGCCGCCTCAAAAATGTGCCGATCACCGATGTGGTGCAGCTGCGTCAATGGGCGCAGGACAACAAGATCACGCTCACCCTCGTGGGGCCTGAAGTGCCTCTGGCCGCCGGTGTAGTGGACGAGTTCCGCGCCCACAACATGCGTATTTTCGGACCGACCAAGGCCGCCGCTCAGCTAGAGAGCTCCAAGGCTTTCAGCAAGGCATTTATGCGCCGCCATGGCATTCCAACCGCAGAGTACGCCACTTTCTCCGACCCGGCGGCCGCCCACGCTTATGTGGACAAAATGGGCGCGCCCACGGTGGTCAAGGCCGACGGCTTGGCTGCCGGCAAGGGCGTTGTGGTGGCCATGACCGTGGCCGAAGCCCATGAAGCCATCGACTTCATGCTGGTGGACAGCACCTTGGGCGTGGCGCACAACGACGGCGGCGCGCGCGTGGTAATTGAAGAGTTTTTGGAAGGCGAAGAAGCCAGCTTCATCGTCATGGTGGATGGCAAGAACGTGCTGCCCTTGGCCACCAGCCAAGACCACAAGCGCTTGCAGGATGCCGACCAGGGCCCGAACACGGGTGGTATGGGCGCTTATTCGCCAGCACCGGTGGTCACACCCGATGTGCATGCCAAGGCGATGCGCGAAATCATTCTGCCCACGGTCAAGGGTATGGAAGCCGACGGCATTCCCTTCAGTGGCTTTTTGTACGCCGGTCTGATGATCGACAAGAACGGCCAGCCCAAGACGCTGGAGTTCAACTGCCGTATGGGTGACCCTGAAACGCAACCGATCATGATGCGCCTCAAGACCGATCTGGTGGACGTGCTGATGGCCGCCACCGAGCCCGGCCAGCACGGCAAGCTGGATGAAGTCGAACTGCAATGGGATCGCCGCACCGCGCTAGGCGTGGTGCTTGCAGCGCACGGATATCCGATGAATCCGCGCAAAGGCGATGCAATCACCGGTATTCCCAAAGAGGCCGAAGACGCGGCCGTGTTTCACGCGGGTACCCAATTGCAAGACGGTGTGTTGAGCACCTCCGGCGGCCGGGTGCTGTGTGTGACGGCGCTGGCAGACAGCGTCAAACAAGCCCAACAGCGGGCTTATCAGGTGATTGATGAGATTGCCTTTGAAGGCATGCAGTACCGTACCGATATCGGCTACCGCGCAGTCAAAGGGTAATGACCGGCATCCCCCAAATTAGGTTTAAGGAAGCTCGAAGATGAGTGATTCACCAGCGGGCTCCATGCAGGTGCGCGCCTATTTGATGGGTCTGCAAACCCGCATCGTGGAAGCCATGGAGGCGGCGGATGGCGGCCAGTTCATCTCTGATTCGTGGGAGAAGGCTGCGGGCGAACCGCTGCAGGGGCAAGGCGTCACTCGGATCATTGAGGGCGGGGCACTGCTTGAGCGCGGCGGTTGCGGGTTTTCTCATGTGCAAGGGCCGAAGCTCCCACCCAGCGCCACCCAGCACCGGCCGGAGTTGGCTGGCGCCCCGTTTGAGGCCATGGGCGTGTCTTTGGTGTTTCACCCGCGCAACCCCTATGTGCCCACCGTGCACATGAACGTGCGCATGATTGCAGCCAAAAATCCCCAAGGCGAAGAAGTGTGCTGGTTTGGCGGCGGTATGGATCTCACGCCCTATTACGGTTTTGAGGACGATGCGGTGCATTTCCACCGCATCTGCAAAGAGTCGTTGTCCGATTTCGGCGACGACAAGTACCCGCGCTTCAAAAAGTGGTGTGATGACTATTTCTTCCTGAAGCATCGCAACGAGCCACGCGGAATTGGTGGGGTGTTTTTTGATGACTTCTCCGAACTGGGCCCGGTTCGCAGTTTCGAGCTCTTGCAGTCGGTAGGCGATGCTTTTCTGAAGGCGTATTTACCCATCGTGGAGCGTCGCAGGCACATGGCCTACACGCAGCGGCAGCGTGATTTCCAGTTGTACCGCAGGGGCCGCTATGTTGAGTTCAACTTGGTATGGGACCGCGGCACCCATTTCGGCTTGCAATCGGGGGGGCGCACCGAGTCGATCCTGCTGTCGATGCCTCCACACGCAAGCTGGGCTTATCAGCAAGTGCCGGAGGCCGGGTCGCCCGAAGAGGCATTGACTCGTCATTTCCTTACTGCACGGGAGTGGGTTTGACGGGTGAAGGCGCTCAGCTGCATATCGGTGTGTTCGGTGGGGCGTTTGATCCGCCACACCTGGGACATACGGCCCTTGCACAAAGTGCCATTAACCAGCTGGGCCTGCAGCGCTTGGTCGTGGTTCCGACAGGGCATGCCTGGCACAAGGCACGGCCGCTGACCGACGCCAAACACCGGCTGCACATGGCGGAGTTGGCGTTCAGCTTAGTGCCTGGCATGGATGTAGACCCACGCGAAACCTTGAGGGACGGGCCGAGTTACACGGTGGACACCTTGCGCGAACTCCAGGCAGAAAACCCGGGTGCGCAGCTGTACTTGCTGATTGGGGAGGACCAGGCCCAGCGGCTCAGAACTTGGCACCATTGGGAGCATCTGCCGGCACTTGCTATAATTTGTGTAGCTGCTCGCGCAGATCCATCGGGCGCCTATGGCCGTTTTGATGGCCTCGCCAACGACATACCCGGCCTAACTGTGCTGCACATGCCCCCCGTGGCAGTCAGCGCCACCGACATCCGACAACGCGTCGCCTCGGGCAAAAGCATTGCCCCACTGGTTTTTGAGCCGGTTGCGCGTTATATTGACCAACACCTTCTTTATCGATCCGACTGATGACTACTTCCACCGTTGCCAAAAACACCCAAAAACTCCAACGTGCCGTCGTCGATGGTCTGGAAGATGTGAAGGCCCAAGATATTGTGGTGTTCGACACCGAGCACCTGTCGGCTTTGTTTGAGCGCGTGATCATCGCCTCCGGCACCAGCAACCGCCAGACCAAAGCCCTGGCTGCCAGCGTGCGCGATGCGGTGCGCGAAGCCGGCTTTGCCAAGCCCCGTATTGAAGGCGAAGGCAATGGCGAGTGGATCATTGTGGATTGCAACCAGGTCGTGGTGCACATCATGCAGCCCAACTTCCGCCAGTACTACCACCTCGAAGAGCTGTGGGGCGAGAAGCCCGTTCGCTTGAAGCTGGGTGCGGCCAAGCCCGTGGTCGCCAAAGCCAGCGAAGAGGCCAAACCTGCCGCCAAGAAAATCAGTGCGAAGGCTGTGGAGCCGAGCATGCGCCGTTCCAGCGCGGCCAAGAAGGGCGTGGAAGAAGCATTCCCGTCCAAAGCTGCACTGAAGAAGGCTGCAGACAAAGCCGCTGGCGTAAAAGCACCTGCCAAGAAAGCCGCCTCCAAAACCAGCGGTGCAAAGCCTGCGGCCAAGGCGGCGGTGAAGACGGTGGTGGTCAAGCCCGAAGTCAAAAAGACGGTCGCCAAAAAAGCTGCGGCCAAGCCCGCTACCGCCAAAAAGGCGCCTGCGAAGAAAGCCGCTCCCCGTAAAGCCTGAGGTTCTGCGTGAAGCTGGTCATCGTCGCTGTCGGTCAGCGGGTACCGGACTGGGCGCAAACCGCGTGGGACGACTACGCCAAGCGCTTTCCCCATGAACTCAAAGTAGAGCTCAAAGCCATCAAGACGGAGCCGAGAGGCTCCAAAACGGTAGAACAGCTTTACGCCGCTGAACGCAAGCGCATAGAGGAAGCCATCCCCAAAGGGGCGCGAATTGTGGCGCTCGACGAACGCGGTACCAGCCTGCGCACCACCGCACTGGCCGACCGTCTGAAGGAATGGCAGCTGGGCGGCACCGATGTGGCGCTCATCATCGGTGGTCCCGACGGTCTGGACCCCGAGTTTCGACAGGCTGCGCATGAACGCATACGCCTCTCCGACCTGACTTTGCCCCACGCCATGGTGCGGGTGCTGCTGATTGAGCAGCTCTACCGGGCCTGGTCGGTCAACGCCAATCACCCGTACCACAGGGAATGACCATGAATGCCCCGGATTTCATCTATCTCGCCTCCCAGAGCCCGCGCCGCCGCGAGTTGCTGACCCAGATCGGAGTCGCACATGAATTACTTTTGCCGACTCCTGATGAAGATGCGGAGAGCCTGGAAGTGGTGCTCGAGGGCGATACGCCTGCAGTTTATGTGCAGCGGGTGACTGCTCTTAAATTGATAGCTGCTCGCGCACGTCTGGCGGGCGCTAGCGGTCAAAATCGTCCTATTCTTTGTGCGGACACGACCGTTGCCTTGGGGGATAGCATCCTTGGCAAGCCGGAGGATGCAGAGGATGCCAAGCGCATGTTGCGCGCGTTGGCAGGCGGAACCCACCGCGTGTTTACGGCTGTCGCGGTGGCATGGGGCGACAAAACGGCGCAGGCATGTTCGGAATCGGTAGTCACGTTCTCGGCCATGAGCGAAGACGACATTGCCGCTTACGTTGCCAGTGGCGAGCCCATGGGCAAGGCCGGAGCGTACGGTGTGCAGGGCAGGGCGGCCGCGTTTATCGCGCGCATTGAGGGCTCTTACTCTGGCATCATGGGCCTCCCTTTGTTTGAAACAGCGCAGGCCTTGCGCGAGGTGGGCTTCGCATGCAACAAGACATCCTGATCAATTGGTCCCCGCAAGAAACGCGGGTGGCCATCGTGGAACACGGTGCAGTGCAGGAACTGCACGTGGAGCGCACGCTGGAGCGCGGACTGGTGGGCAATGTGTACCTTGGCAAAGTGGCGCGGGTGCTGCCCGGCATGCAGTCGGCGTTTATCGACATTGGCTTGGAGCGCGCGGCCTTTTTGCATGTGGCTGATGTGTGGCATCCCCCGGCAGAGGGTGAGTCGCTGAGTGCCTCTCGCGCATCGCAGCCCCAGATTCCGATTGAGAAGCAGGTGTTTGAGGGCCAGTCCCTCATGGTGCAGGTGATCAAGGACCCGATCGGTACCAAGGGCGCCCGCCTGTCTACGCAAATCAGCATTGCCGGCCGCCTGCTGGTGTTTTTGCCGCAAGACGACCACATCGGCGTGTCGCAAAAAATCCCTACCGCCCAGTGTGATGAGCTGCGCAGCCGCATGCAGGCGCTTGCCGGCAAAGAAGGCGGCGGGTTCATCTTGCGCACCAATGGCGAAGATGCGTCGGACAAGGAGCTGGGCGACGATATCGCTTACCTTCGCAAGGCGTGGGCCCGGATCAAGGACGCATCGCTTCGTCTGCCGCCGCAAAGTTTGTTGCACCAGGATTTGAACCTGTTGCAGCGCGTGTTGCGTGACTTGGTGGGGGAATCGACACAGACCATTCGCGTGGATTCGCGCGAGCAGTTTGATGCGCTAAAGACCTTTGGAGCGGAGTTCATGCCCGCAGCGGCTGAGAAGTTGCAGCATTACAAGGGTGAACGACCTATCTTCGACCTGTACTCCATCGACGAAGAAATCGCCAAAGCGCTAGCGCGGCGGGTGGAGCTCAAGTCGGGTGGCTACCTGATCGTAGACCAGACTGAAGCGCTCACCACGGTGGATGTAAACACGGGTGGCTTTGTTGGTGCGCGCAACTTTGACGACACCATCTTCAAGACCAACCTTGAAGCGGCACAGGCAATTGCACGACAGCTTCGGTTACGTAATCTGGGCGGCATCATCATTGTCGACTTCATTGACATGGTGCGCGAAGACCATCGTGATGCCGTGTTGGCGGAATTCCGCAAGCAGCTGGGACGTGATCGGGTGAAGACTATGGCGGGTGGATTCTCGCAGTTGGGTCTGGTCGAGATGACACGTAAACGCACGCGTGAATCCCTAGCTCACATGTTGTGTGAACCTTGCCCTACCTGTGAAGGCAAGGGCATTGTCAAAACTCCGCGCAGTGTGGCCTACGACATCTTGCGTGAAATTTTGCGTGAAGCCCGTCAGTTCACGCCACGCGAGTTCCGGGTAGTGGCATCGCCCAAGGTGATTGAGCTCCTGTTGGATGAAGAAAGCCAGCATTTGGCCGGGCTCTCGGAGTTCATCGGCAAACCGGTGTCGCTGCAGAGCGAAGCAGGCATGGCCCAGGAGCAATACGACATCGTGTTGCTGTGATGGTGGCCTGTGACTGAGCGTTTGCGTATCGCGGTACTGAGCCGCAATTTTTCGGTAACCGGGGGTGGGGCAGAGCGCTACTCCATATCGGTGGTAGAGCAACTCGCGCAAGAGCATGACTTGCATGTGTTTGCGCAAACCATTTCGCATGATTGCCCCGGAGTGACCTACCACCGGGTGCCCAAGCCGATGGAGCGCCCACGCTGGATCAACCAACTTTACTTCGCCTGGAAAACCTGGCGGGCCACGCGCAGTGGCTTCGATATCGTTCACTCTCACGAGAGCACCTGGCATGGGAATGTGCAGACCGTGCATGTGTTGCCGGTTAAGCACACGCTGTTTACCGGGAAGCGAGGCTTTGGTTTGGCTCTGCGGTGGTTGAAAGTGGTGACCAGCCCACGCTTGCTAGCCTATCTGTGGCTGGAAGAGCGGCGCTTTGCATTTGCGTACAAAAAGAAAGTGGTCTGCGCTTCCACTACATTAAAAGAGGTGGTGGAGCGAGCATTCCCGGATTCACGCGGGATGCTGGAGGTCATTACGCCAGGTGTGGATGCAGTGCCCGGGCCGGCCACCGCAGCGGTCAAAGCCGAAGCGCGACGCGCCTTGGAGTTGCCCGATGATGTTCCGGTGCTCCTCTTTGTGGGCAATGACTTCGGCAAGAAGGGGCTCAAAACTCTTTTGGACGCGTTGGCCACGCTTGATAGTACGGTGCAGCTATTGGTGATCGGCCGTTCGGAGCGCACCAGTGACTATGAGCAACAAGCCACAGTGCTGGGCGTGCAGTCTCGGGTGCACTTTAGGGGCAGCTTTCGAGAGATGTCAGTGGCCTACAGCGCTGCGGACATGTTGGTGCATCCCACCTTGGAAGACTCTTACGGCATGGTTGTGTTGGAGGCCATGGCGCATGGTTTGCCCGTGGTGGTGAGCGACGCGCCGTTTAGTGGAATTGCCAAGGATTTGACGCAGGGTTTGAACGCCATCTTGCTTTCAACACCGACCGATGCCCTGGAACTTGCTTTCAACATACAGGCTTTTCTAGGTAACAAAGAGAAGGCCTTAGCGTTGGCCGCTTGTGGGGTGAACTTCGCTAGCGCGAACTCTTGGACCGAGGCCGGGCGGCGCTACAGCACGCTTTTTTCCGGTGTGACGCGTCGGTACCGTCAGCGATGGTTGGTACTCTCCCATGCCTTCAATATGGATGGACGTGCTGCAAGTCAAACGATTACCGATAAGTTACCGCACCTAGAGGCTGCAGGCATAGAGCTGGTGGTATTTAGCGGTGTGTCGGGTAGTCGTGATCGTCACTACGAGCATTACCAACTCTGGCCGGCAGGGCCGGCAGGAATTCGCTTTGAGTTGCGTCACGTTTTACGCAAGCATCTGAGTTCTCCATTGGTGTACCGGCTGGTGATGTTGCTGCTCTCGCTGCCTTTGTTGCCTTTCATGTTGCTCGAAAAGGTTCTCCGGCCTGTGGAGAGCTCTTGGTCCTGGTGGCTATCTGCTTATTTGAAGGGCTGGCTGTTGGCTCGTGACCGGAAGTTCGATCTCATCTATTCCACAGGCGGTGCGTTTGCAGCCCATTTGGCCGGTAACGCCTTAAAGCGATCGCTGGGCGTGCGCTGGCTGGCTGAGGTGCACGATCCATTGGTCATGCCGGGCAGTGAGCCCGTGAGCAAGCAAGAGTTGATGCAAGCTGAGGTTGAGCGCATTATTTGCACCCACGCGGATGTGGCGATCTGGTTCACGGATCAGGCACTGGCAAGTGCTAGGCGCCGTCACCCCCAATTGGGTGAGCGCGGCAAGATGATGTTGCCGGGAATTGATGCGCCATTCAAAGTAATGCCTCCGTATGTGCCGGGCCCGAAGATGGTGATAGGGCATTTCGGGTCCCTGTCTGGGACCCGTAACCTCACCCCCATCATCGGCGCGTTAGAAACCTTGGTGTCCGAGAGCCCCGATTTAAAAGGGCGGATTGAGCTGCAACTTACTGGTGGGCCACTGGATGAGGTGTCTGAAGCGGCCTTACACAAATCGCCGATCAGAGATATCGTGCGACAACTTGGGCGGATCGAGGCCGATCCGGTCACTGGTCTCTCCGGGCGGGAGCAGATCTTGCGCCGCATGCGCAATACGGATGTATTGCTGTTATTGCATGGTACAGAGCCTATTTGTGCCGAATACATTCCGTCCAAACTGTATGAGTATCTTTGGATGCAGCGGCCTATTTTGGCGACTGTGTATGGCAATCCTCAAATGTCCGAGTTAATTGGGTGCGCGGGCCAACGTGCTGTCGAGGCTGTACCCAATGCTCCGGCCTCTTGGGATCTGGCGGAATCGGTTCGAGAATTATTCGTTCGATGGTCAGAGTTCACGTTATCGGATAACGGGTTTCAAAGTCCTTACACCACCAATGCAGCTATTGCAGCAATGATTGGCTGGACTAATGCGCAAAGATAGAGCTGCGATGTTGTTTAGTGCACCATGTTTTTGTACGCTGAGGGTTGAACTATGAGTGAGTTAGGGCGTTATCTAGTCGACTATGAGAATCCAGACGCCGGTATTGGTCACTCACTTGGACATGTTAACAATGCGGTGAAAATATGCCTGCGTCATGGGCTTACCTTTGCTTATTCGGACTCTCAAGTTAGGAAATCAAGCAGCACCCAGTGGGCATGGCGGATAAAGCAGTGGATACGTCGAATGACATTTAGGCAAGTCTACGAAACACATAATATTGGCGACGATATCAATGCGCTGTTTGGATTTTCCACGCACACCAAAAATCGCAGTGAGATTGAGCTACTTTTGCGTAATAAAAAGCTGAGGCTCGTTCAGCTTCCAGCAACAGCGATTTGTATCCCATCTAATCATCAGGAGGATGACGAAGCCTACCGCATTGTTGATGAAGCTGTGAGAGCCAATCCGGAGGATGGCGTCGTTTTTCGTCTGCCGGAGAAGCGTACAGGTGATTTTGAATATGAGGCCACCAGAGCCTGGTTCAAACGTTGCTATGACGCAGCGGGGCAAGGCGGCTTCCCAGAGCAATATGCCCCCCAGCTATCCGATACCCTGAAGGTCGCAGTTCACGTTCGAAGAGGTGACCTGCTGCCTGGCCGGCAATTCGCAGATCTATCTAAACGTATGCTACCTGATGCGTGGTACCTTCAAATTTTGACGACTATTTTGCAATCCAGTGGCAATAGAGCTCTCTCCGTCTATGTGGTGAGTGAAGGTCTGAACGGTGGCTACTGTTCTGAAAATGGCGTTCCAGTGAGTTGGCAAGAATTGTTGCCGCCTGGACGATGCAAGGTTATTGAGTTGATTGATAGTCCGCTCATTGAGTCATTCCGGGTGTTGACCGGAGCAGATATCCTTGTGGGCTCTAAAAGTGGTATGACGCATTTAGCCGGAATACTCGGCGGACAAACTAAATTTGTTCCTTCAATGTGGCATTCATATCGCGGGGCTGATGGTGTACTTGAGCTGGGCGATGCTCTTGGGCAGGAAGATCTCCAAGAGATAGCCCGCTTAACCTCGGCCTTATGTCTTTCGAATTAGTCCTTCATGAACCTGTGGCTCAGGATTTCTTGTAGCGACCTCGCCGAGTCGCCCATAAAGCGATTACCAAACGTTCTATACGTAGTAGGGGCGTTAGCCAGCCGTTACTGCGATACTGAAATTCTGCATATAGCTCGTAGTTAGCACTAAACGAGATGCCGGGTATTTTTTGGTTAATCATTTTCATGAAGACTATTGCGTCTTCCCATCGCTGCTTAACCGGCATGGAGTGAGGGACTAAGCTGTTGCCCGTGACAGCCTGTACATATTTGGCTTGGATCGCCTTGAATGAGTTGTTGGCAGTCTCTCTTTTAACAATACTAATTTGGCCGGGGTGCAAACGGTACGTCAATAAGGGGCTTGTGATATTTTTAAACCGCCCGCCTTGTGAGGCAATATCACACCATAGACCATAGTCTTCAGCGTGTGGGTAGCTCGGGTCGTAGCGGTGTTGGCGAAGTAGTTCAGTGGCCACACTCGTGCTCGGATTGCAGAGCGGGCAGTAGATGGTCAGCAAAGCCCTGATATCGCTGTCCGAAAACGCAGATCGTCGGGAGCGACGCCTTCCACTTTTTGTATCCAGAGTGATGTGGAAAGAACCGCACACATCCGCCTCTCCCGAATCCATTGCCTTGAGCTGCTCTTCTAGTCTGCGGGGGTGAGAAATGTCATCCGCGTCCATGATGGCGGTGTAGCGGCCTTTCGCGGCATCAAACCCGGTTGTTCTTGCAAAGATCAAACCTTGATTTGTATCTAGAGGAATAACGCGAATGCGTGGATCCGTCAGGGCATTCAAATAGGCAAGAGTTCCGTCTTGGGACCCATCGTCCACGATAATCAGCTCAAAATCGTGGAATGTCTGTTGGAGCAAGCTCTGAATGCATTCATCAAGATAAGGTTGAGCGTTATAGGTGCAAAGCACGATGGAAAAAACAGGCGACATAACAGTGAAAAAACGTAAAGTGCTATTCGTCGATGAGTCTGGTGGCGCGTGGCCCTGGAGCAGGCAGATGCAAGAAGTCGGTGACTCGTGGGGACAGACCGATTATTCTTTTGGCACCGATTGTACGGGGGGGTATGACTGGTTGGTGGTCTATTCAGCATGGCCAGATATGCCACTTGTGACTTCCGTGCCTTTGCATCGTCGCATCTTTGTGGCAGGTGAACCTGAGAGTTTTCACCGCTATCAACCGCGATTCCTTGAACAATTCGGTACGGTGATTACCACCCAGAGCAACACAAAACACCCCGGAGCCATTCTGATGCAACCAGGCATTAATTGGTTCGCGGGTGTCAAGTTCGTTGACGGGATTGAGCGCTTTCGCGCGGAGTTGGATTTCTCTTCGCTAGAAAAACAAAGTCCAGTAAAAACAAAGCTGTGCTCTGTGATTTGCTCAAACAATGCGGTGACAAGCGGTCATCGACAGAGAATCAAGTTTGTCGAGCAGTTAAAAGAGGAGTTCGGGGATCAGATTGATTACTTCGGACGAGGTAGTCGAACCATGGCCGACAAAGACGAGGCCTTAGCCGAGTATCGTTTTCACATAGCCCTCGAAAACTCCATTCACCACAACTATTGGACAGAAAAGCTAGCAGATCCGTTTCTGAGAGATTGTTTCCCGATTTATAGCGGTTGTATCAACGTGGCCGAGTATTTTCCGAAAGGGAGCTATGCCCGCATTGATATTGATCGCCCACGAGAGGCATTCAAGATAATTCAAGAGGTCTTACGAAGCGACTTTGACCAAAAGAGTGTGGAAGTGCGTCGAGAGGCCAAGCGTCGTGTAATGTATGAATACAATATTTTTTCTGAATTGGAAAAACTGTATCCGACCTTAGACTTATCGGAGGACACGCGAACGCTTGATACCTCGCGCCCTCAGACTCGGCTTTATTCAGATCACGAGGCCAAAGACTTTAAACTCAGTCGACGTTTTCGTCAGTGGGTCCGCGGCTGTGTTGGAGCGTCAAGCCGCTGAACATTGCGGTTAAGAAAAACAAAAGCTCAATAAAGTGGCCAGTACATACTTCGGTCGTCACATAACTAACTCCGATTAAGGGAATTGTCCATAGCGCGTATGCGCCCCAAAAGTCTGTCCTTTTCCGTGCTCTGGAATAGCTCGTCACAAGAGGAATGCAAACTAGTAACAGCCCTGGTATTCCGAAGCCTAATGTGAAATCCAGCCATCCACTGTGGGTTGAACCTCTATTGTTTCCGTCAGGTTTGTGAAAGTCGCTCCACTTTTGGATTGCCAAGGCCCCAAAAGAGTGGTTGATGAGCCCGTAGCCTAGGGGATGATCAATCAGAAGTTCGAGCCCAGCTCGTGCCCACGCTACTCTTTCATAGGTGCTGCCGTTCACGGCTATGCCGTTGCCGTTGATTGGGAGCGGCGAGGTCTTATCTTTCCAGTTGTCATGCTCTTCAATTTTGACGCTGGTCTTGTAATCAGCCACTAAATTTGACCAAGCAGTGTTGGTATCGAGGTGCTTGTATATGACGTAACCAAATATCAATACACTTACCAGAGTAACCCCGCCCAACTTAGGGAGAGAAACTTTAACTCTTGCCAGATTCTTGAGGGCCGCAAAGAAAGCAACACTGAGCAGCAAGGCAAACATCGCGAAACCGTTTTTTGTGTTTGCGAAATAAAACATCAGTAGAGTTGCTAGTAACCCCATAAAGCTATACAGATACCAGACTTGCCGCTCCTTGCCTTGTAGCGCGTCCAGTGCTTTGGTGAGCATGACGGGGATTAAAAGCCCACCAAAAATGACCAATGGTGTTTTGCCAAGATAGGGCGTCATGTAAAAATCCGAATGGATCCACTGACCCGTCTGAAAGACTTCAAAAATATATCGGACGCAAAATATGCTGGTCGTACCAGCTAAGCCCCATATCAGCACCGGTTCCTGCATCTTCTGTAACTTCGGAGAGAGGTGTTTCTTGGGGGCACTGAGCACGATGCCAAGAGCGAGGCCTATTATTGAAGCCAAGAAATTTCTTAACCAGTCTCCCGTTAGTTCTTTCCATTGCTCGGCAAAGTGATTACTCGGTATCAACAGGTGAAATAAGAGCCAAATGAAAAAAGAAAAGAAAAAATAAATCGGCCAAGCTTGGCATGAATTGAAGACATGACGATTTGGCAGCAATATGAATGCTGCAGCTATAAAACCTGTAAGCAGCATTAAATGACGAGCCCCCATAGTATTCGGCAAGGGCCAAATTGCTAAAAGAATAGCTGCTGAAAGAACTAATACTGTCCCTGATTTCTTTGTAGTGATCAATGTCATGATGCGGTTTATGTGCGTCCCAGTGATCGCCTTAAACGACGGCCAAGTCTGGATGCCAGATTGCCGCCTTCGCTTGGCCAATCCATTTCCCGTTCCCAGGCGGACTGATAAGTTACTCCACAATAAAATTGAGCTAGATCTTCTTCTACCAAGCCTTCAGCGCGATCTCTCCGCAGCTGCCAAGCATAGGCGTACATCTTAAAGAACGGCTGAGAAGGTAAAAGCCTGATCGCACCATACTTGAGTAGCGCCTCACCATACCAACGCATTTCAATTGGATGCTCCACTATGAGCTGAGCAAAACTTGTATCGCGTGGTTTGATAAAACTTTCGTCGAGACTCATCCAGACATCACGATGCCAAACAGGGCAATTGGGCCCAAAATTGTAATGCTTGCCAGCTCTTTCAAAAGCCCGCTGAACTAGGACAGACTCTTTATAAAAGTTATCAATGACTTTCTGCTTGCGCAAGGATGCAGCGGGTAGAAGTATCTCGCGACATTCGTCGACTACCGTGTATGGGGTGCCTGAAGTGTCCAGAAATTCACTCAGATGGAATGGTCTGATGAATTGACAATCCGAGTCTAAGCACAAATAGGCTTCTGCAAGTCCTAGGCGCCAAAACTCTGATTTAATAATTTGTTGTGACAGATGCCCCGGGATGGTATTCACCTTGTCGAGGCTGTGCATTGGATTACTCAGAATTATCTCCTCGTCAGTGATGAGTTTGACACTCAAACTAGAGAGGTATTCCCTAAATATCGGCAGGTCTGCTTGCGGGCAAGAAATATAAAATGGAATTTTATCTACGTTATATTTCTCCACTGTCAGCGCCAAACGCTTTGCACGCTTGACATCGACTCGGTAACTCTTGCAGTAGAGAGCAAATGCAATCACGAGCGGCGGTCCTCATACGATGTGGCGATTTTCATGAGAAACTGCAGGGGATTGGTGGCTCTCGCGACCATGATTCGCTTGAGCGCATAAAGATTGTCCCCCGCTTGAACACGACCACGACGTGTGCTTGTAGCGGATATATAGCCAGCCTCTAGTACCATTTTTTCGTGCTCTGGTTGGAACCAGCCGTAGGGATAGCAGAAATGTCTCACTTCCGCTCCCAACATTTGCTCCAACTCCAATTTAGATTGCGTAATTTGTTTACGCGCATCATCTTGTATAAGCTCGGTTAGCTTGGCATGGTCTTGCGTGTGCGAGCCTACATCCATTCCTGCCGCATGCCATGAACGCCAATCTTGTTGGGTCATGAGAGGTTTTTCAGCAACCTTTCCAGAGTCCCATGAATTAGTACCGCCAATCATGCGACTCACGCCGTAGCATGTTCCCGTGAAACCATTGGCTTTTAAAATGGGTAAAGCATAGGTCAGGTTATTTTGGTATCCATCGTCAAAGGTTATTCCAACCACTTTGCCCTTTTTCTCACCTCGTAAATAGGGCTCTAGGTCCCGCATGGAAAGACCGGTGTATCCCATCAAACGCAGCATTTTCATTTGCCAATTAAATGAGGATGGCGCCACGATCAACCCTCGCAACATAGTTCCGCGAGGGGGCGGTGCATCGATTTGGTGATACATCAGAATAGGGATCTTCATGTTTGCAACCTCTGGAGACTGGCGTAATAACCGTTCGCTTGCACTAGGCTGGAGTGATTGCCGCGTTCCACAATACGCCCTTGATCCATTACAAGAATCAAATCAGCACCTTCAATCGTGCTCAGTCTGTGCGCAACCACCAATGTCGTTCTATTGAGCATTAGTGAGGCCAAGGCCTCTTGGACCATTCGTTCTGATTCCGTGTCCAGCGCTGATGTCGCCTCGTCAAGAATAAGTATGGGCGCATTCTTCAAAAGCGCGCGTGCGATCGCAATCCGCTGCCGCTGTCCGCCAGAAAGTGCTGCTCCGTTTTCCCCTACTGGAGTATCCAACCCGTTGGGAAGCTTTGAAATAAATTCCCAGGCATGTGCAGCCATCGCTGCATCACGCACTTGCGCATCACTAGCCTCAGATGCCTCTCCGAAGCTAATATTGGCTCGTATCGTGTCATTGAGTAAGACGATATCTTGGCTAACCAAGGCGATCTGTTTTCGCAGATTCGGCAAGGTCAAATTTGCTATGTCCACGCCGTCGATGGTGATTCGCCCTGATATTGGGCTGAAAAAGCGCGGAATCAAAGCAGCTAGCGAGCTCTTTCCCCCTCCAGAGGCTCCAACCAATGCGACAGTCTGGCCCGGCCTTGCGGTGAAGCTGATATTTTCCAATGCATTTCTCTCGCTTCCCGGATACTGAAAGCTTATATTCTCGAACGCCAATTCGCCTCTGGCGGCTGTAAGCGATTGCTTTCCAGAGTCGGGTTCTGGTTCCGCATCAAGGACTCCGAACACGCTCTCACACGCGGCAAGGCCTCGTTGCAAGATAGGGCTGATCGTTGTGAGCTGCTTGATGGGCGAAATCAATAACAACATCGCGGTGATAAAAGAGACGAAGCCACCCGCTGAATCCCCTGCCTGCCCCATAGACCGGCTAAGCGCCATGAAAATGATGAAAGCTATGGCGAACGACGCGGCGATATGTGTAATAGGTGTCAGAGCAGATGCCGGCACAGCTTCGCGCATCATGCTCCGCCGGAAGCTTTCGGTGACACGATGGAATCTGGCTCTTTGTTGTTCTTGTCCGCCGTACACCTTGATTACTCTGTTGGCAGCAGTTGTTTCTTCGACGGTATGGGCGATCGCGCGTAAGGACTCGAGACTGGCCTTGCTCGCTTTCCTGATGCGCTTTCCAAAGCTTTGAATGAGGACCGCGATGATGGGACCTACTGTCAATGTAACCAGAGTGAGCCTCCAGTCTAGGTATAGCAGGTAGCTGAGAAGCGCAATGGCGGTTAACGACTCTCTCAATGCAGTCACCAAAACATTGGTTGCCGCTTGATTGATGTTGTCCACGTCATAGAGCAAACGCGATATCCAGCGAGACGCCGGCTCAGACTGGAAAACCTGTGTTGGCGCACTCAAAAGCTTGTCAAACATGGCGCGTCGCAGGTCGACAACCAAACGCGTCGAAACCCACGTCATCAGATAGTTCGTAACAAAAGACAAAAGGCCACGTACGACGAATAGCAGCACAATGCTCGCCGGAATAAGCCACACCATTTTTTTGTCTGCCGTTTGAAACCCTGAGTCCAGCAGATATTTCATGATGGCGGGGAACATTGGCTCCGTTGCCGCAGTGCACACCATGCAAGCCACAGCGATCGAAAAGGCCTTCCAGTAGGGCTTCAGAAAGCCCATAAGCCGGATGTAGAGCGCCCGGTCTTCCTTATTCATTGCTAGTCCGATCGCTTGCCGCAGGCGCCTTCCAACGTTCGCCTTGCTGAAGTTCAATCGCTTTCACGTACCTAAAGAATGTGCCCTCAAAATTGCCAAGCGCAATGACGAAGCCTGCCCAGCCATCCAGAAAGCCCTTTTTAAAGATGAAGTGCTTTACGAATGCCCAAATTCCATGACTGAGTGCCGTAAACATGGTGATCTTCTTGTGCTTGATCTTCTCAGCGCCCAGGCTTGAATATCGGTTGGCTTTGTACATCACCTCCGCCATGTTCTTGAACGGGAACTGCCAAATCTCTTGCACCATATGTCCAATGGGCTTGTCTGAATGAAGCACATAGCCTTCATGAACCGGCTTCATGTCGTAACTCATGGTTCCCCGACGGAACAACTGTGGCTGTCGGTAATTGGGATACCAGCCCGAGTGTTTGATCCACTTCCCCATAAAGTAATTTCGGCGGGGCGTTTGATAAACGTCGAGCGCTTGGGGACTATTGATGAGCGTTTGAATTTCTTGGGCTGCTTGTGGAGTGCAACGTTCATCAGCATCCAGGCTGAAAATCCAGTCCTTGGTACAGGCTGCAATGGCTTGGTTACGCAGGTGACCAAATCCCTTGAATTCGACTTGGACCACCCGCGCGCCCAGAGTTTGGGCCAACTCGGCAGTACCGTCGGTACTATTTGAGTCGACTAGGATGACCTCATCTGCCCAAGAAACACTCTCTATCGCTGGTTGCACTTTTGCCACTTCGTTGTAGGCAATGATGTAGACGGAGATGGTCGGCATGGGGTGATAACATCCAAAAGTTTCAGCCCTCTTCTGAGCATCGACATGCTGTCTGTTTGCGGCTGTGCAAGAGGGCGGCCTAGTCTAGTCGAAAATGTCCTGCGCAGACCTTATCTCCATCGTCATCACCACCTACAACCGGAGCGACGCGCTCGCCTGTGTTGTTGGTGCTCTGGAGCATCAGTTTGATAAAAACTTTGAAGTGATCATCGCCGACGATGGATCAACTCCCAGCCATCAAGCGCGAATCCATGAGTTGCAGGCAAGCGCGTCTTTCCCTTTGACCCACGTGTGGCACCCTGATGCGGGCTTCACTGCTGCTCAGGCCCGCAACTTGGGTGTCGCAGCCTCGTCGGGCCGCTACCTGATACTTCTCGACGGGGACTGCGTGCCCGAAGTGGATTTTGTTGCTCGGCACCGATCGCTCGCGCAAAAGAATTGCTTTGTAAATGGAAGCAGGGTTTTGCTAAGTGAGGCATTCACGCGCAAGGTCCTAAGCAGCGAAGCCGCAGTGATCGACCAGCCTTGGCCTACTTGGATGGGCCGGCGTGTCCGGGGTGAGAGCAGCAAGCTAGGCGCTAAACTCCGTTTACCGGATTTCCCATCAAGACTCCAGCGCTCGTTCAAGTGGAAAGCAATTCGCAGTTGCAACATGGCACTGTTTAAGTCTGACTACATTGCGGTCAACGGCTTTGATGAAACATTTGTAGGGTGGGGGCACGAAGACGCTGATTTCGTTCTTCGTCTCCATAACGCGGGTTTGTGCCGCAAAAACGGCTTCTGGTCGACAGAGGTCTATCACTTGTGGCATCGAGAGAGCAGTCGCGACATGGAAAACGTGAATGCACGCTTGGTTCGGGAACGAATCTTAACAAAACAAATCAATGCAACCATCGGCTACCGAGAGAGCTTAGGCCACTCAGAAGTCCGTGTGACACACCAACGATAATCTACTTAATGAAAAATTTTTTGGTTTCCTGTGTATTGGGTGTGCTGGCAATGCAGGCGCAAGCCCAGTTTCGAGTGGAGGTATCCGGGGTCGGTCTGACCCAAATACCCGTTGCGATTTCCGGTTTTCGGGGTGACGATCAGTCGCCACAGAAGATTGCGGCCATTGTTCAGGCGGACCTGGAGCGCAGCGGGCAATTCAAACCGCTCGATACAGCACCCGGGTTGGATGAGACTGCAAGACCTGATCTGTCCGCCATCCGTCTGCGAGGCGCTGATGCGTTAGTCGCCGGAAGCGTCTCCCGATTGGCCGACGGCCGGTACGACGTGAGGTTCAGGCTGTGGGACACGGTTCGGAATCAGGATCTCGGTGGCCAGAGTCATGCAGTCCCCGCGGGAGATCTGCGACTGACAGCCCACCGGATTGCCGACTTTGTTTACGAACGGCTCACAGGCGATAAAGGGATTTTTTCCACACGACTGACATACGTAACCAAAGCTGGGTCTAGCTATCGCCTGTGGGTCGCTGATGCCGACGGAGAGAATGCGCAACCTGCATTCAGTAGCCCAGAGCCAATCATTTCCCCGGCTTGGGCGCCTAATGGAAATCAACTTGCCTATGTTTCGTTCGAAGCCCGGAAGCCAGTGGTTTATGTACAAGACATAGATTCCGGCAAACGCAGGTTGGTCGCAAGCTTCAAGGGTTCCAACAGTGCACCGACATGGTCTCCCGATGGGAGCTCCATCGCATTGACGCTCAGTCGTGACGGCGGCTCGCAACTGTTCGTCATGGATGCCCGTGGTGGAGAGCCACGCCGCCTGATGCAGTCTTCGGCTATCGATACGGAGCCGGTTTACTCACCGGATGGCAAAAGCATTTATTTCGTCAGCGACCGTGGCGGTGCTCCGCAGATTTACCGGGTGGGTGTGACCGGCGGCAATGCCGAGCGAATCACTTTCTCCGGCAACTACAACATCTCGCCAGCGGTGAGTCCTGATGGGAAGTGGCTTGCCTATATTTCAAGGGTTAGCGGCGCCTTCAAGCTGCATGTCATGGACCTTGTGTCCGGCACCGCAGTGGCCATCACCGATACGACCGCCGACGAAAGTCCCAGCTTTTCGCCAAATAGCAGGATGGTGATTTACGCCACCCTGATGCAAGGAAAAGAGGCCCTGATGACAGCGTCTTTGGACGGCCGCATCAAGGCTCGACTTGCCGGTCAATCCGGTGACATTCGGGAGCCCGATTGGGGTCCTGCGCAGAAATAAACCTTAATTTACTTGGAGAGATCAGATGAAGAAGTTTGTATTGGCAGTTTCCGTGGCAGCAGTTTTGAGTGCCTGCGGTTCGTCCGTGAAGTTGGACAACGTCCCCGTGGAAGACAAAAGCGGTCAGGCGGTTAACGCGGGTGGCATGGCAGCACAAGCCGGCGATGGCTCTGGTGTGTCAAAGAGCGCAGTTGCCAGTGTTGAGCTCGACAAATCCAAACAAGACCCGGCCTTGAGCGCAGCACAAAGAACCGTCTACTTTGACTATGACAGCTTCGTGATCCGCGCTGAATTTCAGTCCATATTGGAATCACACGCTCGCTATTTGAAGGCCGACAAGTCACGCAAAGTGAACCTGGAAGGCCATACCGATGAGCGCGGTGGACGTGAATACAACCTCGCATTAGGCCAAAAGCGGGCGGATGCAGTGCGCAAAGCGCTGTCGCTGCTGGGTGTTGCGGAATCCCAGATGGAATCGGTGAGTTTCGGCAAAGAAAAACCCGCTGTGACCGGTAATACAGAGGCTGCCCTCGAGAAGAACCGCCGCGCTGAATTCAGCTATCGCTAATGCCGATCATGCGTTTACCGGTTCACCGATTGCGAGCAACAGCCCTGGCCCTGACGATGGTTTGTGGCGTAGGTCCTGCTGCTGCGGGCTTATTTGACGACGATGAAGCGCGCCGCGCGATCCTCGATTTGCGGCAAAAAATCGAGGCCGTGCGCGCCGACTCAGATCAAAAGTCAGCGGATCTCCAAAGGCTGATGACCGAAGAGTCTTCTCAACTTCGCCGGTCTTTGGTCGAGTTGCAGAACCAGCTAGAAACAAGCCGGGTAGAAAATGCCCGTCTGCGTGGGCAGGTCGAGCAGCTCACCAAAGATGTGGCCGATGTCCAGCGCAAGCAAAAGGACTCTGCCCAGTCGTGGGAAGACCGTTTGCGCAAGCTGGAGCCGGTGAAAATCAGCTGGGAAGGGCGCGATTTTCTGGTGGAAGTCGCGGAAAAACGGGACTTTGACGCGGCGCTGGCCATCTTTCGAAAGGGTGACTTTGCGGTTGCCGAGTCTTTGTTTTCGGATTTTTTGATTCGGTATACGAATTCCGGCTTCCGCCCGTCAGCTCTTTATTGGACAGGTAGCGCTCAGTACGCGACGAGAGACTATAAGAGCGCACTGATCAACTTCCGCTTGCTTGTTCAGCAGTCGCCTGATCACCAGCGTGCGCCTGAGGCACTTTTGGCACTCGCCAATTGCCTTCTTGAGTTGAAAGATGCCAAGGGCGGTAAGAAGACACTTGAAGAGTTGCTGACTACATACCCCTCATCCGAAGCTGCATCCGCGGCTAAAGATCGTTTAGCTCGGTTGAAGTGACGGTGTCGGCCGATTTGTATCCTTCACCCGTGGATAGTGAGCGTCGGTTTTCAGGACTCGCGCGTCTCTATGGCCAGGAGTCTGCTCGCAGTATCCGAAGTGCGCACGTCGCAGTCATCGGAATTGGTGGGGTGGGGTCCTGGGCTGCAGAGGCGCTTGCTCGTAGCGGTATCGCAGAGCTCACCCTGGTGGATATGGACCATGTGTCTGAGTCGAACATCAACCGGCAATTGCACGCACTGACCGATACCGTTGGCCAGTCAAAAATCGAGGCCATGGCACAGCGCATCGGGCAAATCAATCCAGCCTGCAAAGTGCACTTGGTCGATGACTTCGTGACGCAGGACAACTGGCCTGGCATTCTTAGATCCGAGGTGGATGCGGTGATTGATGCTTGCGATCAGGTTCGCGCTAAGACAGCGATCGCGGCGTGGGCCCGCCTCAATAAGAAACTGATGATTTCGGTGGGTGCCGCGGGTGGCAAGCGGGCTGCGCATTTGGTGGAAATTGGAGACTTGAGTGTCTGCACACACGACCCCTTGCTCGCACAACTCCGGTACCGCTTGCGCAAGGAGCATGGAGCGCCTAAAGAAGGAAAGTCCATTGGCGTTTCTTGTGTGTACAGCAAAGAGGCCGTGCGCGGCCCAGATGCCCCCTGCGCCCTGGAAGGTGATGGCACGCTCAATTGCCACGGGTATGGCTCCATGGTCAGCGTGACTGCAACCTTTGGCATGTGTGCTGCTGGATGGATTATTGATAAACTATCCTCGAACAGCGTTTTGACCCAAAAAACCGCGCTATAATTTGAGGCTTCGCAGGGTTCAATAAGTAATTAAAGAACACTGTCGGGACCATAGCTCAGTTGGTAGAGCAGCGGACTTTTAATCCGTTTGTCGTGGGTTCGACCCCCGCTGGTCCCACCAATTTATTGGGAATTTAGCTCAGCTGGTAGAGCAGCGGACTCTTAATCCGTAGGTCGAGAGTTCGAATCTCTCAGTTCCCACCAGTTAGGCCTTGTGCCTCAAGGAAACCCCGCTATCGAAATGGTAGCGGGGTTTTTTCTTATTGGACGTTTGTTGGATGTGTGTCCAATATCCAGTGTTTCCCGTCAGGCCATCACGACCATATTCGGCTCTGCAGTTTCCCTCCAACGGGCCTTGATATAGATCTCCGTAGTGGTCTGATTTGCATGTCCAAGCAGCTGCTGTATCTGTGCCAACGGGACTTTGCCCAAGTAGTACATATCACTGGCTCCCTTGCCCTTAAGGTCTCGGAAACCGAAGAACTGCATGGCATCAAGGCCCTTGGCTGCACGCAGTTTGTTCGCTTTTTCGATTGAGCGGCGCAGCATGGAGTTCAAGCCTGTGTAGGTGTAGTGCTCGCCCTTCAGTGTCTTGATCAGCGGCTCTCGCAACTTCAGGACATTGCCGTCACGCCGGGGAATCAGTTCCTCCATGGCAGCGCTGAATCCAATTTTGTGCGGCGTGCCTGTCTTGTTCTGCACGAATTCCAGTTTGCGCCGGCCGCCCTCGGTGATCACCACGCGGCTATCCCATAGGATGATGTCACTCTCTGGCCGCTGCAAAGTGCGGTAAGTCAGCTCCATGAGCAGGCGTTCTGAGCGTGTGGCGACTGCAAAAACCTCTCGGTATTCCTCGTGGCTGACGTATCGCTCTCGCTTTTTCTCGGGGTTGCGGTGTACACCGCTTGCCCGCAAGCATGGGTTCACGGTGAGACCAGGCACTTTGCCTCCCCGTATCAACCAGCCCATGAAAGCCGAGAAGCAAGCCTTTTCGCGATTGGCGGGTACAGCGCGTCCAGCGTTCAATCCGATAGTGAGGTAGTCCTCAATGTGGCTAGGCTTCACGTCCAGCGGCGTCATAGGTGCCGCAAAATAGGTACTCAGTGCCCCATGTGACGGTGCTTCTGGCTTCAGACGAATCGCCTTCGTATAGTCGGCAAGCGTCCGGGCTGCAAGCGTCTTGGCATTCACTCGAGCTTCGCAGTCCAATAGGAACTGCTCCAGCCAGTACACGACCGTGCCATAGAGGTCGTCAGGATCGTTGTACAGGCGAGCCTTGCGGTTCGCGGCATCTTTGTCTTTTCCAAGGCTCTCCCACTTGCCAGTGCCTCGGTGCACGTAGAAGAAGACCCTACGTCGTTCATACACGCGGGGCTCCATCCCGTGGCCACTATCTTTTCTTCGTCGTCCCATCGTGCCCATGTTACGCCGCCTTCTTTTTGAACTTGAGCACCAGCGCATCCCGGTTGGGTTGGCGACTGGTATCGGATGCGACTTCAATCGCAACCTGTGCAGCCTTCATGCCGCTGAGCGTCAGCTCAGCATGGGATCGCATGACCAGCGGGCGGCCGTTGGGCTTCTGCTTGACCGTAAGCCCCAAGGACTCAAGGTGACGCACCTTCGCGGCGTTGACTTTGAGTCCTGTGCAAAGGTCGTCGACCTCCGCATCAGAGAACCAAGGTAGGTTTGTCACTGGCTTGCCTCCACTTCATCAGGTGGCGAGTATTCCCATTTGTCCAGCAATTCCATAACCGTCTGCGGCAAGGGGGTTGCCACCAGCTCGGCGCGGACTCGCACCCAACCGGCGCACATCTTTCCGTCTTTGGGGGCGTGGCAGAAAAATGGCTTTCCCTCGGCGGCTGACTTGAGCAGGTCAAGCTGGGTCTGCAAACAGCCATTCGGCACCGTGTCGGGCTGGCAGGCGCAGGAATTGCACATCTCATCGCGCAGCATGGGCAGACCGAGATTGGCAAGTCCATCGGCTTCCAGGCGCTTGAAGCCCAGCGCAGCAAGGCGGGTCGCGTTCTTGCCCATGTGCAGACCTTTGGGGGTAATGCGGTGGTGTGTCATCATTGACGCCTCAAGCGGAGAAACAAATGACTAATTCCGAGCCTTGCGCCGACTGCTCCGTCCTTTTGAAGGGCGAGCGTAAAGGACCACATGGATCGCTTTCGCACTCACGCAGCAGCAATTCGGAGCTGAGGGCAGCCGCTACTGCGCCCACCAGTTTCGATACCAAACATTTCGAGTGTGGAATTTGCTGCGCAAAGCTTGAGCAGGTGGGCCAAGACTGGTTTTTGTCCAAACCTGATTGACGTTGATAAAAAGGGCCGTTCATAGCACTACGCGCCCCAAGTTCAAGTTCATATGCTTGATGGCCGCGTAGTCATCTGGGTGAAGCACGATCGTTCCTTGCTGCTGCAAGACCCATGTTTGGCCCCGCTCCACCAGGCACGTGGTGCCGAAGAATTCCAGCATCCATGCGTCCATTTCTTCGCGGAACTCTGGGGAAACCGTCACGCTCTTCGATAGCGTCATCTTTGGGAAGACGGGGGCAATGACCATCTTCAGGCCGTTCAGCATCATGGGGGCGTTCAACATCGCGTGGTTGTTCATTGGGTGGCTCCGGAAATACGTTTGAACTCGACTACCCAAGCCCATGGATTCACATCCCAGCTCCCGGGGCCGTTGATCGATTCCCAGAGCTGTGCATACCCAGCCTTGTGAGAGCCTTCTTGCGGCGAGCCACATGCTGCCCACGGCGCGCCTTCGGCAATGGCATCCACTTCGTTGATTGCCTGCACCCGCTCAATGCGCACGCTGACCACTTCCAGCCAGATGCGCACGGCGGTGCGCGGCATGAAGATGGCGGGGCGCTTCCACCATGCTGGTGAGACACCTCCTGAACGCTTCCTTCCGAGCAATGCTGGCTGTATGCCGTCAGCCGCGTACACGTACTGATGGCCAGTTTCCAACGTCATGTCCACAAAGTGCCACTCATCGCGGCCTTTCTTGGCGCTGAATCGGGTTTCCCAGCGGCCCCATGCGAAGAAGGTTTCCTTCACGTAGATTTGGTCACCGGCATACCCGTAGGGCGACATCCTGTTTTCAGGGAGCGCCACAAACTCTGGTGTGAAGTTGTGCGCCTCCAGCCAGTCCAGTGCTTCGCCTTTGACATGGCGGCGCGTCTGGGTCTTTGGGTCGACTTCACGCACGATGGCCTGCACCATGGGGCGCTGAAAGAGGGTAGGGGTCTGCTTCATACGTCTGTTTCCTGCTGCCGACGTGCCATCCAATCTGACGTGATCTGACCACGCCAGCCCTCTCGTGGCTGGAAAGCAAACCGGCTGGGTGGCGTAGGTATTACCTGGATAGATACATGCGCTGGCCACGAGACCTTCGCGGGTTTCGCTTCTGGCTTCGGGCGACTCTGCTCAAGTGAAGGGGCTGCAGGTGCTACAGGTACGGCCACCGCTGCCTGCTCCTTCGGCCTTTTCGCGTGCGTTGTCGCTTTGTTGCGCTGATATGCAGCGTTTCTAGCAATCCGCTCTGCCTCTTTGGTTGCTCGGAGCTGTGCCTTGAACGCTTCTGGTGCGATAAGTGCCCATGCGTCAGCGTGTGCCTTGTCTGTAAAGTATCGATATGCACGCCGCACCCCGGACTTGTGCAAGCGGCCATTCGCGATAAGCCATTCGGCGATACCTACTGCTTGTGAGCCTGATTTGCCCAGCAGCTCTGCAAGTTCCGCGCGGGTGTGCCCGTTGGGCGATTCGCACACTTTGAGTATTTTGTCGGCTGTGGTCATGCTGCCTTCCTCAATGCTTGGATGACGTCCCGCGCGACTACTGGCACAACGGCATTGCCCAGCATGTGCATGGCGTCTTTGGCGCGGGTGGGTAATTGGTATTCGGCGGGGAAGCCCATCGCCTTGCGACACTCGTCCACTGACAGCATCCGCATGCGTTCACCATCGATGACGGCCCAGCGGTCACGGGTGGTGATGGTCCCCACGGGGCGGCTGAGGCAGCGGCCGCCTTGCTCGTTCCCGTAATAGGCAGTCAAGAAGCGGGAGCCGTGCGCCTTACGGCCTTCGGTGATGCGGGACAGGGTAGATAGGCTGCGTCCGGGTTTATCGATGGCAGACCAGCGGCCTGCATCAAAGTCGATGATCTGAGCGGATCCGACATGCTCACGGCGGGGCATGGTCAATTCCACGGGGTGCTTGCTACGAGTGCCCACAATGAACAACCTGCGGCGGTGTTGAGCCACGCCGTGGTCAGCGGCATCCAAAACCATCGGCGATAGGGCATACCCCAGCGCACCCATAGAAGAACACCAAGCGGGGTAAAGCGCCCACTTGGCAAATTCTGGTACGTTCTCGACCAGCACTGTCTCGGGCTTGTGGAACTCAGCAGCCGATACAACCGCCCACGCGGTGGAGCGCTGCGCATCGTGGTGTGCACGTTCTTTGCCTCGGGCGCGACTGTGACCTTGGCAGGCCGGCGATGCCATCAGCAGATCATGTGCAGGGACTTGGCTCCAATCCGCTTGCTGAAGGTCTTGACAAACGTGCTGGGTGCTGGGGTGATTGTTGGCGTGCACTTGCACTGCGGCTGGCCAGTGATTGGCCGCCCAGACAACATGCACGCCAGCCATGGTGGCACCAGTGGAAAAGCCACCGGCGCCAGCGAAGAGGTCGATGGCTTTCATGGCTTACGCCTCTTCAGTAACAGATGCAGCCAAAGCGTCTTCGGGCGTCTGCGCGAAGAGTGGTAAGGTGGCAAGATTGCCACCTTCCTGACCTTCCAAGGGCTTAGGGTCTGGATCAATGAAGGGGTTTTCGATGTCCTTCACGGTCTCTTCTTGGTAGACGGTGGGGGCAACAAGGCTCATGGTGACTTCATCACTGGCCAGCAGCACCAGCTTGCCGCAGGTTTCCATGTCCAGGCGGTCACTGGCGTTCTGAACCTTCCAGTACACGGTGACGGTGCCGCCTTCTTTGATCTCAAAGCTACGGCCAGAGACCTTGCAAAGCTCCAGCTCGATGTTGCTGATGGAGTCGCCCAAGCCGTATTCCAAACGCAATACGTAGCCCACCAATTTTTCCTTGCCGCCCCAGGTGTAGCGCTGACCGTTCAGCTTGGAGAAACGCAGGTTGGGGATTGTTTCTGGCACGCCTTCGATACGCTCTTGGCCCGACTCACCTGCAGCATTGAAGTAAAGGGCTTCACGCAAGCCAGGGCAGAAGATTTCATTCAGGATGGAGTTTTCAAAATCTGCTTTGAAGCTTAGGTCTACGGCTTGCACATGCTCTTCACCATGCAGTTCCTTGCGCGGGTTGACGTTAAGCATCTGCACGCTGATGGCGTTGGGGAACTCGAATTTGCCTTGTTGAATTTGGCTCATGTTGTTGGTCTTTCGTGAGTGGGAACAGGTTCAGGCTTCGACAGCCGTTTGAGCCAAGCTGCCGGTCGCAGCGGCCACATCGCTTTGCGGACCGTCTTCCGATTCGGGTGCCGGCTCAGCTGGGTATTTGGTGAAAGGCAGGTTCTTGATGTGCTCGCCGAAGTACTTACCGATAGACTCGGCTGTAACGAAGGCTTCACAGGTTTCCTTGCTGACGTTGGTGTAGTGATGGATCGCGCCCTGGCCGCGCGTGAACATAACGGCCAGCGTTTGAGTGGCCTCGTCGTAGCCGATAGCAGCGACCTGATTGCTGACGACAGGCATCAACTGGATTGCTGGGCGTGGTTCTTCGCTGTAGGGTTGGGCGGGGGTGAATGTCTTGGTCATGGTGATCTCCGTTGGGGTGATGGGCGGGGGGAATGTTTTTCAGTCGGGCCGACTTGTCCGTATCCTTTAAACGGTGAGCCGATAGCTGCCACTCGCCCCCAAACTTGTTACGCGGCGACGGCGTTGAACTGGTCCGACACTTCGCTGATGTGGTTGATCAGCGCTTGGCAGATGGCGGGGAAGTCCTCTTCGTGGAAGAGCTTGGAGGCGCGGTCCACCTTGGCAGGCTCAAAGCCCAGCACTTTGATGAAGTCGGCAGTCAAGGTGAAGCCAAGGCGTTCGCTGATCTCGCCCACTTTCAAGGTGGGTTCGCTGTCTGGCTTGTCTGCCTTGGCAGGTGCCATGGCCTTTCGCACAGCGGGCGGCATCATGGCAACTACGGCTTCAAACGGCACGGCGGCCGGTGCATGTGTTGGTGTGGCAACCGGGACAACGTCTGGCGCTGTAGCGATACGCTCGACCTTTGCGGCCTCCGCCGCAATGCGCTCACGCTCCGCCTGTTCAGCTGCAGCCGCGGCTTGCTCGGCGGCCAGCTTCTCGCGGGCCTCTTTCTCGGCCTTGGCCTGTTCTTCGGCGCGGATGCGCTCGCGGGTGGCTTCTTCCTTCGCAGCTTCAACAGCCTTGTGGTCTGCAATGCGAGTCTTCACCAGGGCGGTCAGGTCGTCATTGGCTTTCAGCACCAGCTGGGCCGCGTCAGCGAATAAGAAGGCGTGCTCGCTGGCCAGCTCGCGCAAGGTGGTCAGATTCGCTTGGATGAGGTCAGCAGCTTCGTTGGCGGCGATCTTGCAGCGCGCCAGCTCAGTTGCCACCTTGTCTTTCATGCTGTCCAGGCTCTTCAAACCCTTCGCCACGCCTTGGAAGTCGGCTGTGATGGATGGCATGTAGGGCTTGCCCAAACGCTCGTTCAGCTTCTTGATGTGGGTGACCAGCTCGGCAGCTGCTTCGCTCAAGATGGCAGTTTTGCGGTTCTCTTTCTCAGCCTTCACCAGCTTTTCCACCAGCAAGCGATTGGTGCGTGCTGTCTCACGGTACAGGGCGACGGTCTTGCGCATCGTGTCGACGCTCTCAACTTGCCCAAGCGCGCTGGATTCGGCAGCATCAAGCTGTTCCTCTGCCACCTTCAACCGCTTGACTGCATCTTCCAAGTTCGCAAAATCCTGATCCGTTTCGGGCTTGCGGTTCAGCTTGGCAATGTAGGCATTCAGCGCAGCCCCGAACTTGTCCAAGTTGTCCACCAAGGCGATGGAGCCAGTCACCTGAATGGCAACAGCCGGCAGGCCCATTTGGGGCGCGGCCACGGGCGGGACGATTACTTCGGGCGGCACATAGGTGGCCAGGTCAGCATTGAACTGCTTCCAGCCAGCAATCAGGACAGTCTGCTTTTCTTCCGATGTGGCATACCAGCACCACACCATGTTCTCTTCAGTGCCGTCAGACACCATGAAAAGGCACTTCTTGGCACCGCTGACGCGGAGCTGTTGGTCCATTTGGACTGTGTAGTGCGGATCCAGAGTCCCATTGCGCACGGCTTCAGCAAGGCTGGCATTCCAGAGCTTGTGTTCCCAGATGATTTCTTCATCCATGGTGGCGCCGTCCAGGCTGGCCAGCAAGTTCAGACCGTCCACCACCAATGTGCCGGTTGTGGGGTACAGGTCGGCACCGACGATCTTTTCGGCAAAGGGCCGTGCCAAGGCTTCCGCCTCATGGCCGCGATCAAATACTGCTTGCTTAGCGCTTCCAACGATCTCGACTTCACCGGTGAACTTCTGGTGCATCAGCGCCGTGCGGCTGGTGTACTTGGAGACTCCGCAGGCCGCAGGGGCTTCGGATGCTGTGTCGTGTGTTCGGCGGAGCTCCAGCCATGCCGAAGAGCCCTGTTGTACGTCGATAGTGATCATTGTGCAGCTCCTTCATTTGCAGCGGCTGTGGCCCAGCTCGCGATTTCCATGCGCTGTTCGTCGGACAACAGCTCTTTGGTTTGAATGGTGGTAATCAGGTCGTTGACGGTTTTCTTGCCGTCCTTGATGACCTTCATCCAGCCAGCCTTGTTTTTGTCGAACGACTCAGTAGTGCAGGCCGGCAGTTGCTTCTCGCCGGTGGAGCCGGAGGCAGCCCCAGCTTGCTCGGCCTTGTTCTGCATGACAGACTGCCAAGTGGATTCGCCGTCACGGATTGCGCCGTAAATGCCGCGCATCTTCACAATCTGGGCGGGGGAGCACTGCGCAATGGCGTGTCCAAGGTAGTTGGTCAAGTCAGTGGCATTGACGCCGATTTCAGCGAAGGCATCAACGATATTGCGGCGCTCGGCGTCTGGGTCTTTAGCAGCGCTGTCCAGGCGCACAGCCTTGATGATTTGCTCTGCTTCGTCGCACAGGTCGCCCGGGATGATGCGCAGGCCGATAGTGCGGATAGCCTTGGAAATCAGAGCGCCACGCTTGTTCAGAATGTCGTCGTCCGTACCAATTAGGGTGTAGACGTTGTAGTTGCGGCTGTTCTTGCGAACGCTCAGGAATGAGCCATCAGCGTTGGGCTTGCTGCGTTCCACCGTCTTGCTGACGCGGACGTCCAGCGGGTAGGTGATGTTGGCTTCCAAGTCAGTGACGCTCACGCGGTGCACTTCCTTCATCTCGTCTTCGAAAATCATGGTGGTTTCAACCAGCACGTTCTTCATGCAGCGCAGGGCCACTTCTACGAAGCGAATCCCCAAGCCTTCAACACCTTCGCCAATAGGCTTGATGTAGTAGGTGCTCTTGTTGTCCGCAAAGGACGGACGGCGGCATTCCTTGATCAGATCCGAGCGCACTTGGTCCCAGTTGCGCGGATTGCGCATAGCCATGATGTAACGGGACTCGACCATGGCTTTCGCCTGTGCCGCTACCGCGCTGGAGGCCGATTCAATTCCCTGTGGAATTAACGCCGGCGCAAAGGCGTTGGGGTTTGCTACTTCGTTGCTCATTTGTTGCCTCGGTTGGTTGGTTGGTTGGTGGTGGTTAAAGGGTCAGGTCTGCTTTTTTCCAAGCACGTCGAAGCGAAAAGCCACGGGCCAGCCAGTACCTGGTGTTGTCGATGCGGCAGCGCAGCTCATGCAATCGCTTGGCGAGGCGCTTCATGCGAGCCTCGCGCTGATCCGTGGGACGATGAACTCGCGCTGCACTTGATTGATGGCGTCCCAGCTGCTAGTGGCGCTCACGGTGAGCCGGTATCCGGGGATGCGTACGATGTAGAGCTTGGTCATTGGGCGACTCCAAACAATGCGAAGGCGATTGCGAGAAGGAAGAAGGTCACGGCACAGCCCAAGCCCACGGCACGGGCAATGCGCTTTTCGGGAGTGCCCACGCGGTCAGCGTCAGAACAAGGGCAGTCCATGTCATTGCTCAGGCACATGCCAGCTTTGGAGCAATTGGCAGGGCAGGGCGGGAGGTCGTCACGCTTGCTCATGTCGCATACCCTTGACGTGCGTTTTCTGCCAGCTGCAGGCGCATTGCGTTGGCTTCCAGGCGTTGGACGTAGCCGTCCTGCTTCTTGTCAGCATGCATGGCTGCATCAATGCGCTTGGCCTGCTCTTCGCTCACGATCTGGTGAACGATGGAAGAGGGCGGGGCAAAGGGCGCCAGAGCTGCGGCCAGGCAGTGGGGGAGCTGGGCGTTCATTGCTGGCGAGCCTCCAACATTGCGTCTGCAAGTGCGTAGGACCGACGCGCGAATTCATCGGGCATCGCCTTCAAGTTTGGATCAGCCAGCATTCCGGTCAGCGCTTGAGCGGCAAAGTAGTCGCGCAGGGACATGCCGGGCATGCCTTGATTGAACCCGTGCTCTTCCAGCGTCGGGAAGGCTGGCCCGCTGTTGTCTTGCGCGCTCACGATGCCTGCTCCAACGACTCTGCATCCAGAGGCGCACCGGCCGCAACTGCTTCACGCTGCAAGATTTCAGACAGTGGGCGGCGGGGGATATGGCCCGACTCAGCCATAGCAATCGCGGACTGAAGCTGATGCCGTACGAGAGATTTGGGGTTGCTGAAATGCGGCAAGGCGGCCTTGCAGGCATTCATAAGCCCCAGAGTGATTTGATCCAAGATGCTGCTCCCAAGTGGTTGAACTGGGAGCCCGTAGCAAAGGACTGAAATCCTCCAAAAGTGCCAGCCTTCAGGCCCGCTCACATGGAATAAATCAACCCTTTGCTACTGACTCCCACCATCGAGAGAGCAGGTAGGTTGTGGCCGGTAGTACCATCCAGCAGCGCAGCAGGTTCACTTGTTACTGCTTTGCCTCATGGAAGTCCGCCGAACGACTGACCATGCGCCTTTCACCACCTATCTACTCTCTCCACGCCACTCACAAACAACCGGTGCCTTCCCTCTGCATCCTGGTGGGTTCGGGGTTCGTATCGCTTCCCCTTGGTTACCCGGCTGTTTGTTTGCGACTTGGGAGAATTAAACCAGATGGTTTTAAAACAGTCAACACCAAATGGTTTAATTTCTTCTGCCGGCCATATTCAACAGGCGTAAAAAAACCCGCCGAAGCGGGTTTTGTTTGGTGATGACGCCTCAGTGGCAATGCCGATCACCAGTTCGGTGGTTGGTGTGGCAGCCATCTCGGTCCGTACCGCCTGAGTGGGCAAATGACAAGTTGGAGGCCAAAAGTATGGCCGCAATTACGATGAGCTTCATAGTGTTTCTCCCTAACATCCCACGATCCGCATGGGTGCGGCCCAACTTGTACCGTCTAGTGCGGCTTAAGTAATCTGCATTGGCGGACATCACCGCGCGTCTTTTCTTTATGACTTTCCTTTGTGAGCCATTGAAGGTTTTCCACTGTGTCAGCACCACCAGCGCACAGCGGCGTGATGTGATCCATATGCCAGCCGGGGCAGGGCAGTCGGTGTAACCCGTTGCTGGGCAGGCCTGTTCCTTTACGAACTCGCGCAGCACCTTCTTGCTGCGCGCATATTCAGCACTAGCGCCCATGGATAGAGCGCAGGAAGCTATGAATATGAGAGCGAACTTCAACGATAGTCCGAGTAATCTGGGCCATCCGCTTCAAGATAGTCAATGCGATCATCGGAATCGCTGGGGCAAGACATTGAAGAAGACTTTGTAATGGCGTCGCGCCATACAAAGCACCGCTTTACCGAAACCGCTACGCCAGCAAGTGACGAGGGGATGTAGACGGTAACCAACTGGCCTTCGCCTGTGTCCCAAGTCTCAACCTGTGGGCCTCGATCAATCTTTTCCTTAATGGCAGAGCGTAGCCTTTCAGCCCCCTCGGTGACTGCGAGTGATTTTTCAGCCTTTATATTGGTAGCCGCTCCATAGCCCCAGACCAATGCTGCACCAAGCGCCATCCAGAACAAAACATTCAAAAAGTCTTTGAAATTTGTCATGTCACAAAATGAAATGTGTTGTGAGAGACGCAATTATTCCCATCAACGTCCCGCGAGCACGAGAGCTTTCTATCCCAGCGGCCTCTGGTCCTTCATACGAGGCACGCTTACCATCATTCAAAACCACTAGAAACATACTTGCAAGGTATGAGTACCAGCCGAAGTGAATGTCCATCCAGTTGAAGAAGTGTTTGCAAATCCAGTAGGCGGCTATGGCTCCAGCAGTACCACCTATCAGTGACCATGTTGTTGGCTTACCTATGCCAAGCAAGCCTACAGACGTTAGAACACTACCCAAAATGGCACTGCATGCGCCAAGAAAAAGAAAGGCAACGGCGTAGGCAACGATCGCACTGGTCAAAAGTCTTCCCCCTGCCAAGCCTTCACCACACGGCCAAACACTTCAAAGTCCATCCCGGGCTTGATCGTCCAAGAATCGTACTGTTTGTTCTCTGACAGAACGCGTAGGCCTTCCCCGGGTATACGCTGTAGCCGCTTGATGAAGCCCTCATCATCAACCCGGAAGAAGTACACAGCATCGTAGCCAACCGTCTTGATGCCGGTATCTACGACGATAGGGTCTCCGGAATTGAACATGCCCTTCATCGAGTCACCAAAACCAGTGACTATGCAAAGGTTGGCTGAGCCAGTGTGGCTCTTTATGTTCTTGTTCACCCACTCGTGACTAACTCGCCAGCCTTGAATGACGCCAGGCTGGTCACGTAATAGCAAACCCCTCCCCATTGATCCCCCTGTGTCAAATTGCGGAATCACAAGCTCTTCTGGCTTGGTTTCCTTGGTGCCTGACCTGCTGCCGCTGGCATCAGGTTTCTTGAATTCGATGACGACGGGAGACTTTTGTCCCTCATGAAAAACCACCATGTCAAGCTGGCCGCGCGCTAAACCCAGCTTTTCTTCGATGTTGCGAGCAGCTTTTTCCCCAAATGATTTATTGGTCTCCATCAAGTCTCGCCAGTACTGATAGCTTTTCCCGACTCTTGTAACCAAGTCCCCTGGAGTGAGGCCCAGACCTTTGAGGTTTTTCCGTCGAATAAGTGCATCGTCGCTCATTTCAACAGTAAACCAAGCAGGTAAAACCATACGGTGTTGACGTAAATTAAACCAGATGGTTTAATGCGTCATGGACCTCAAAAAATTCATCACTCCCCTGAGTAAAGCTGAGCGCGAGCTGTTTGCTTCTCAATGCGAAACAACAAAAGGGCATTTGCAGAACGTCATGTACGGCATCAAGCCGTGTGCGACTAATCTTGCTGTGCTGATCGAGCGAGAGTCGGGCGGCAAAGTTCGGCGTTGGGAGCTGCGGAGTGATTGGTTTCGCCACTGGCCCGAACTCATCGGCAAGGAAGGTGCGCCAGAAGTCCCTCAAGCCTATGCCCCCAGTGCGCAAGCAGCTACTGAAACTGTAGCAAGCGAGGTCTGAATGCACGTCATCAAACCTCTGCACTCCCTCACTCGCTCCGAAGTGCGCGAGCTTGCCTACGCCGCTGCTGATCGCGGGGAGTCTGTCGACACCGCCAACCCTTTTGTTCCTAGAACCCACAGCTTTGACTGGTTCCAAGCGGACCACAGCCACCGCCAGGCAGAGCTGAGTCCAGCCTGAGTCACCGCCCACCCGGGCAACCCTTCCAACAAAAACCACCAAGACAACATGACCACCGAACAAACAGACTTTGATGACGATGCCTTCATGGCTAGGGCCGGTGCCAGTCCCATGGGCTTGCTTGACGAATGCTTGAAGACGCACGTCGATCTGGAAACAGCTGAGAAATTCCGCCGCAAGACACGTGAAGCGGGCACGGATACCTCCGGGGCGCTGCGTGACTGGATTTACCAAGTGGTTCATGGGAAGACTTTCACTGACATTCAGGTGGATGCAGCGAAGAGTAAGCGTGAGGCTCTTTTCGGAACAGGGCCGGCTTTGGACCAGATGGGGCCCAAGCTGTGAGTACTACTACCAACGCATTCAACTGGGCTGGTCAAGCCTCTGAAATCTACGGTCACCGTGACATCAAGCGTGCACGGCCCAAGACCGAAGAAGAGATCCTGCGCAAGAACGCACCGAGCAACATTGCTATGTCGACTCGGGCTGACCACGACAAGACTCTCAAAATCATCGGCCGGCGCAATGAGGCGAGGTCGCAATGATGACCTCAACTCAAAAAATTCAGGACGCCATCTTGGGCCTAAAGGCCGAGCTGGCAGGTAAGCGCGTAGAGCTTGCTATGGCGCGTGGCCGTCGCTCTTTGGCCCGCAAGCACCTCCGGATCATGGAGTCGCTTGTCAATGCACGCCGAGAGCTCCGCATTCAAGTAGCTACAGAGCAAGGTGAGTGCTATTTCGCCGCTGCTGGGGACGTGGATCGCTTGGAACTTGTTGGAGCAACAAATTGATTTCAGGCGCGGCTAGGTTCGCTACCGAAAAGGCGGTCTTCCGGCCCGCTCTGCCGATGTCCTTTTTGCCGGGCATATCGGAGATGCAAATGGCCACCATGACTTACAAAGAACAGCTGCTGCACCCCAACTGGCAGCGTAAACGCTTAGAGATTCTTCAGCGCGATGACTTCGCCTGCAAGCTTTGTTTGGACAAGGAATCCACTCTACACGTACACCACAAGCAGTACGGCAAAGGTCGTATGGCATGGGAATACCCAAACGACGAACTGGTGACGCTTTGCGAAGCGTGCCACGACACCATGCACGAGCAACAAGGGATGCTGCGCGATGTCACCGCTAAGTTGCCAGTGGACGGCCCCGGTTGCATTGACAGCGCACGCTGCATGTTGGCTGGTTGGGCCAATGGCTTACAGGGTTTGGATTTCTCCCAGGTTTTTGAGGAGGATCCACATAACTACGTGGTGGGTGAGGTCGCAAGCACGATGGAAAGCAGCCTGGGACTTGACCACCTTTTTGCCTTGCTATCGGCCTTACGTGCCGCACCGCGTTGGGTTGTTCATGCGGAGGTCATGCGCTTTGTAGACGCATTGCGTCAGAACGCTGAAAAACCGGCCCCAGAAAGCTATGTGCAGTCGATGAATGAAGGGTTGGGCGACCTGTGACAACTTTAGCACCCAGTCCAATGACACCCGCAGATTGCGACCTGCGGGACTTTGCTTTTCTCCCGCTGGACGTTGTTCGGTTGCGCGATTCTGATCTTGCTGCCACGGAGTCAGCCGAATCATTCCGTGCGGCTGTGCTGCTTTGGTGTGCAAGCTGGCACCAGTTACCTGCAGCCAGCCTTCCCAATGATGACCGTGTGCTCGCAAACTTGGCCGGCTATGGCCGTGTGGTTAAAGAGTGGATGAAGGAGCGTGAGGGCGCTTTGCGTAGTTGGGTGCTCTGTGACGATGGTCGGCTGTATCACCCGGTAGTTGCGGAGAAGGCGGTGGAGGCCTGGCGCGGAAAGCTTGAGCGGCTATGGCGCACCGAATGCGCTCGAATCAAAAAGCACAATCAGCGGCACAGCTTAAACACAGAGCCGCCAGACTTTGAGACCTGGCTCGCTAGCGGTCGTCCCCAAGGACACCAGCTTCATGTCCCCGAGGACAAGAATCAACTGTCCTCAGAGACAAGGACAAATTGTCCCCAACCTGTCCCCGAGGAAACACCATCCAAGGGACAGGGAGAGAGAAAGGGAGAGAGAAAGGGAGAGGGACAGGGACAGGGACAGGGACAGGGACAACTATTAGTAATACCAGACTCTAACGAGTCTTCGTCGGCAGCTGCGCAGCCGCCCATCCCGCCGTGCCCGGTTCGGCAACTGGTTGCGCTTTTCGTCGATCGGTGCCCAACACTGCCCAAACCACGGATTGAACTTTGGAAAGATAGCCAAGGCGCAGATGCCATGCGCCAGCGCTGGAAGTGGCTGCTTTCTGCCGACACCGTACGTGACAGCGGAGAACGCTACGCGACATCAGCTTCCGAAGCCATTGACTGGTTTGGTCGATTGTTTGACGCGATTGATGAATCCGATTTCCTCTCTGGCAGGACTGGTAACGGCAAATTTGACCTGTCATGGCTCATGAAGCGCGATAACTTCATGAAGGTCGTCCAGGGCAACTACAAAAACAAAGGAACCCAATGAACGCCCGTGCCGAATTTGCTTCGAGCGAGCACGACATTGCTGCCTTGCGAGTCCCCCCGCACAGCATAGAAGCGGAATCCAGCGTGCTGGGCGCACTGCTGCTTAACAACGCCGCATGGGACCGTGTCTCCGACATCTTGCTGGAGACTGACTTCTACCGGCACGAACACCGGCTGATCTTTGCTGCTATCGGCATTTTGCTGAACAGCAACAAGGGAGCCGACGTGGTGACCGTGTTTGGCTACCTGCAAAACCAAGGCACTGTTGACGATGCTGACGGTTTGGTTTACCTGAATGACCTGGCCCAGTACGTGCCCAGCGCGGCAAACATCCGCCGATATGCCGAGATCGTGCGGGAACGCTCGGTCATGCGCAAGCTGATCACCACCAGCGACGAGATAGCCAGCGCAGCGTTTAATCCCCAAGGCGCAACCGTCGAACAGATGCTGGACAAAGCGCAAGGCCAGCTGCTCGCAATCAGCGAATCCCGCCGCGCCGGCAGCTTGGATGAGTGGACGGCGATGGATGACGGTGTGGTGAAGGTCATGGACCGCATTCAACACCTGATGGACGGCGGCCAGGATGAAGTGATTGCTACAGGGCTGGAAGAACTGGACATCCGGCTGGACGGTGGCATGCGCCCCGGTGACTTCATCGTCATTGGCGCGCGCTCCGGACACGGCAAGTCAGCACTCTCCAAGACCATTGGCAGCAATGTGGCAAAGGCAGGGCATGCCGTTGGCGAGTTCTCCATGGAGATGGCAGAGGCCAAGCAGCGAAAGCGGATTCTGTCGGGCATTAGCGGTGTGCACCTGAGCAAGCTGAACCACCCCGAGCGCCTGAATGACTTCGAGTGGACCCGTATTTCCAACGCTACGGACGCCATGCGAAAGATGCACTACGACATCAATGACCAGGGCGGCATGACCATCGACCAGATCCGCGCACGTGCCCGCTCGCTGCATCGCAAGCGCGGCAAGCTGGGTTTGATCATCGTGGACCACTTGCAGTTGCTGAAAGGCAGCGATCCCAAGGCCCCACGGACCTACCAGCTGGCAGAGGGAAGCCGCGGCCTGAAGTCTCTGGCCAAAGAGCTTGGCTGTGCAGTGATCGGACTGGCGCAGATCAATCGCACCGTGGACAAGGAAGTAGACCCCATGCCACGTGTCTCTGACCTGTCGGACAGTGGCTCCATTGAGCAAGACGCCGATGTCATCGTGCTGTTTGACCGCCCGTTTCGCCGAAAGCCAGACCTGGGCCCCGAATGGAAGAACTACACCCGCGCCCACATGGCAAAGGTGCGTGACGGTGAGCCCGGCTATCTGAACTTGTTCTTTGAGGGTGAATACACCCGCTTCAGCAGCTGGCCGGCCACGCTGGAAGTGCCGACGAAGCTTGTGCGCAGCGCGCGGGGGAGGGAGCTGTGACCGACTGCCCCAACACTGGAGCGCCGGCAAAAGAGGCAACAGCAGTCGTGCAGCGCGTGCACTACGACCAGCGCCTGGCCTTTGAGAACGGCGAAGCCATTTCTGTATTCACCAAGCGAGTGCCCATAGAGGCAGTGGACTTTTACCCGGAGCAACAAACAAAATGATCGTCATCAGCATAGACCCCGGCTTAACTGGTGCCTGCAGCATCATTGACCACAACGGCCTGCGTGCCGTATTTGACCTGCCCACCATGCCCATTCCCGGTGTGGGCCCCGCCGCGCTGGTGAAGTGCAAATTGGACGGCGTTGCCTTCAAGAACCTGCTGTTGAAGCACTGCCCAGCCGGCGAGTCCGCGCGCGCCGTGATCGAAGCCGTGGGCACCATGGGCGGCAAAAACAACGCGATCCAGACCCAAGGCAGCCTGTTGCGTACGCTGGGCGCCATTGAGACCGTGCTGGAGCTGCTGGGATTGAAGCCTACCTATGCCCACCCCCAGACATGGAAGCGGTACTTCGGCCTGATCGAGTCCAGTACCTTTGGCCCCAAGGCCACACCCACCCAAATGAAGGCCAAGTCGCTGGCCACCGCGCGCCGCCTGTATCCGCACTGCACGGAATTCAAGCGCGCTCGTGACCACAACAGGGCAGAGAGCGCACTGCTGGGTCACTGGATGCAGAAGGAGCTGGCGTGAGTATCAAGCACGTCATCTCGGTTTCTGGCGGGAAGGACAGCACCGCCACATTGCTGCTGGCCCTTGCGCGTTGCCCTCGCGAGTCTGTTGTGCCGATCTCAACATTTGGGCCCGCATTGAGTGGAGCAAGACCAGCCGAGGCGGCAAGCAGTTCAACCTACTGGACGAAGTGGAGAACGATGGAGATGGCGGTTGCAGCTCGTCCTATGGTCTATGTGATCAGGGAGCAGTGGCATGACCCTCATCTGCAAACCCAAAGGCCGTGGCAACTGGCACGTCGTGACCATCAAGCTAACCCTACCCGTGGACATGTTCCGTGCGCAAGTGGGCCAGATCATCCCGCTAGGTGACCTGCTGCTGCGTATCTGCGAGGTGCAGCCATGAGCAATAGACATCACTTTCCTGTGAAACATGGATGCGCTATGCCGGGGAAGAAGACCCGCACCTACAAGATATGGAGTGGCATGCTTGCACGCTGCAAAACACCATCGGCGACTGGGTTTGACCAGTACGGTGGCAAAGGCATCCAAGTTTGCCAACGCTGGATGGACTTCCGTAACTTTCTGTCCGACATGGGCGAGGCTCCTGATGGGATGTCCATTGATCGTGAGAACAGCGCTGGTCACTATGAACCGGGAAACTGTCGCTGGGCGACACAACAAACCCAGAACGAAAACCGCAAGAGCGTGGTATGGCTTGAGTTAGACGGGATTTGCCTGACGAGGGCAGGTTGGGCTCGCAAGTTGGGCATTAATAAGGCCACCCTGTACGAACGCCTTGAAAAATGGTCTTTGCGGCAGGCACTTGGAGGCGAGCCGCGCCCACCACAAGTTCGCGTGCCGCCAAAGGCCACCCCCGAAGTCAGGAAAAAGATGAGCGATGCCGCCAAGGCGCGTTGTGCACGAAATGGCGGGAGAGTAATGCCATGAGCGAATACGCCCTGCACACCGTGTTCATCAGCCCAGAGCAGGCGAAGGCTGCCATTGCCCAGCAGATTGCTCCTTACTGCCGCGCGCAGTGGCAGAACGGCCACGCCCGACTGGCAGTGACTATCGAACCCGAAGAAGACGCCAAGACCGTCCAGCAGGGCAAGTTCTATTGGGGGGTCATCCTCGTGCAGATCAGCGAACAGGCCCGCATCGAAGGCCAGCGCTACACCGTGGACGCATGGCACGAACTATTCAAGCGCCAGCTTCTGCCTCGGGTATCCAAACGGGTCTATGTTGCCGGGAAGCCGCGCCCCGTGATCACTACGACCATCGGCACCACCAAGGGCCTGAGCGTAAAAAAGATGAGCGCTTTTATCGAAAAGGTGATTGCCTTTGGCGCCAATGACCTAGGCGTCCAGTTCTCCGAAACCCGCTGGGAGAACCACCGATGAACCAACCCAACGCCCGTCAAGACATGCTGGATTCGATCCTGCAAAGCCATGACCGGGACCACTGATTGCAAACCCTGAAAGGAATGAACGTGAAGACCTACATTGGAACCAAGATCATTAGAGCCGAACGTAAGGATCGCCCCGGCGAATCACCCAGTCAGATCGAAGGCTACAAGGTCATCTACCAAGATGGTTACGCCAGTTGGTCCCCCAAGGACACCTTTGAAGAAGCCTACCGCGAAGTGCATGGACTGGACTTCGGAGATGCCATCCGAGCACTGAAAGCCGGTAAGCGAGTGGCCCGCGCTGGTTGGAATGGCAAGGGCATGTGGCTTTCTCTGTCTGAACCACTGGAAGGCCGCAAGATCAGTCACGACAAGTTCTGGTCACTCAACAACGCTACCTTTGCCTACGACCAACCCAACAACCAAGCCAATGTGTTGCCCTGCATCACGATGAAGACGGCGGACGAATCCATCCTGATGGGTTGGCTGGCATCGCAGTCCGACATGCTGGCTGAAGACTGGGTGGTTCTGTCATGAATGGCCGCTTCCGTTTTTTCGCTGAACGCGCCAACTTCGGCCGCCTCATCAGCCTGCACATGGTTGGAGAGAACCTATTGAACGGCACGCGCACCATCGTGCAGCCAGTCGTGATGCAGGACGTCAAAGACGATGAGATGACCCCACCCATGATGCAGCTGCACCCAGAGAGCGCGCAGAGCCTGATGGATGAGCTCTGGAACGTAGGCTTTCGCCCCACTCAGGGCAAGCAGTCCGAAGGGCAAGTAGACGCAGTGGGCAGCCACTTGCAAGACATGCGAGCTATCGCGTTCGCCCAGCTCCGGATAGAGCGGCCGTGAGGCGTACACCCATGAAACGCTCCCCCTGGCCCCGCAAGTTGGGCCCAGGGGGAAGTCGCACACGTGTTATGGAGCCAAATCGGCCTCTAGCCCTCATGAATCGTGCGCAAGCAGCTATCAATTCGATAGTGAAAGGCACCCCTGTGATGACTTCAATTGCTGGGTCTAGGCCCACCCCATGCCCCAAGGTGGAGGTGAACCGCAATCCCACGCTGCTGACCATGGCCCGAGGCCGCCATTGCCTACTCCGCGTGCCCGGTGTGTGCCAAGGCGGTACCGAAACCACAGTGGCCGCCCACAGTAACTGGGCTTGCCACGGCAAGGCCGGCGCCCGCAAGGCTGACGACCAATACAGCGTGTGGGGGTGTTTTGGCTGCCATAGCTGGCTGGATCAGGGCAGGGCGGCTAAAGACGTCAAGCAGATGGCTTTCAGGCTGGCGCACATCGACCAGGTGCTGGAGTGGCGCCGGATCGCCCAAGACCCCACCGAAAAGCCGCGCGATCGTAAGGCGGCATTGTGGGCTTTAGAAAAGTTAAATGCCTCACCGGCCCTCATTAAATAGGCGCGAGTAGCTACGAATTAAATAGCAAGGCAACAACATGACATCAATAAAAGACCGCTACGCATCCGCTGTAAATAGCTCCAACCTGAAGAGTGCACCCGACACAAAATGGTCCGATACCGATGTGCTCGGCGCCTATGGCATTGCTGACCGCCGGCTGTCGTCAGGTGATGACCATTTCAGCAAGCATCCCCTAGCCGTGCCGCTCGAGCGCATGTTCGCCGGTGACAGCTCGGCCGCCAGCACCATTGTTTCTATTTTGTCGGGCGTCATCCGCGGCAAAGCCAAGGCCCTGCGCATAAACATGACGGTGACGCAAGCCACGGACATGGCTAAGGCCACGCTGGGAAGGTTCCGCGCGCCAGCATGCAGGGCCTGCAGCGGGCACGGCTTCAAAATCATCAAGGGAACGAAGACGCTGGGTGACTCGCGCTGCCACCCGTGCAACGGCACCGGTAAGGTCCAGCTGGAGCAGCTGTACCGAGTGGAGCAGCGAGAACTGGTGCGCTGGGTGATGGCGCAGTTGGAGCGCGAAGCTAACATGGCGGGTCCGGCGGCAATGAAGGCATTGGCACCGTCGCTAAATCTGTGAAAAACGTTGCCGCGCTCTGGGCTTTAATTTACAAATTTCATGTCGTCCTCTAAAAGCAAAAATACGACCCCGCCCCGCGTGGCGGAGCCGCGCCCCTTATTTCTGCAGGGGCGCAAAAAACCATGAATTTCGCCGAAATAGCTCAATTGCCATATCGGCAGTTGCCCACCGAAGTTCTTTTGTTGATGCGCGAACAATTGCGTAAAGAACTCACCAGGCGAGGCCATGTAAACAACCTGGAAGACTTGCAGCAGCTGCAAGTTGGAGGGCGAGTTTTTCGACGCGGTGCGATTCAGCCGCAAGAAAAGGCCTACAAGGACAGATTCCAAGAGCTGGATGCGTTAGTCGCGGAAGACTGGAGCGAACTATTTCCGGAAGGCAGTTTGGATCGACGTTTTTACGTTTACGCACACGTTGACCCACGGAAAAAGCATATTCGGAAAGCTGGAGAGTTCCAGTTATTCATGAAGGGCATCCCTTTCTACATCGGAAAAGGCACTGGTCGTCGTGGGTGGCAGCTCAACAGGAATGAAGGGCACGGCGTTCAACTGAGAAAGTTGAAGGAAGCCGGTATTGCAGACAGTGAGGTTGTAGAGATCATTCGTGATGGCCTGACAGAGCGTGAAGCGTTGGAGCTTGAATCAAAATTGATTTTCTTCTTTGGCACGAAGTTCGAGACAGACAGGAAGGGAATCCTTGTGAACTTGGACTTCCCTGCAAGACCGATTGGAAAGTGATACCTTAAGCCACCCATTGCGGTGGCTTTTTGCATTTCAGCACCAGCACTTCGCTGGGAGCGCCGGGTAAGGCCAGCATATGGCTGGCAACACCTTGGGACTGGCGAACCCTCAACGGCATCAATCTAGCCTTTAACCATATCGGCCTCAGATCGGAGCCATCAAGCAGGGTGAAGCGACTCAGTGCCATCGCGTACTGACTGGCGCCTGCGGCATACATCAGGCTTAACTCGGGTGGCATACCGCCGGATTGCGTAACCGGCATCAATTCCCGTTATGGCAAGGGCCTCCCGCCGCCAGCCACGGCACATCACTTGATTGGAATCACTATGTACCGTTCTAGTTCTCGCTTGGGTATGTTGGTCGCTGCTGTTTGCATTGCCGCTTTTGCTTTTGTGGAGCCCGTCTTGCGAGCGGCCGCTTCGCTCTATCGCCTCGCCACCAGTTGGCTGGTAGCCGGCATCGAGGCATTTGCCCCAGCGCACGCCCGCAAAATGCAGCCCAGTTTCACCAAGGCCAAGGTCAAGGTCAAAGCCTTTGTGCAACGCATCCTCAAGCGTGAACGCCCGAACGTGACACCCGGCTGGCGCATGTGCCCATCCATTTGACGCAGTAAGCGCATGAGAAGCCCCCGAGTGGGGCTTCTTTGCATTGGGTCCCGACTTGCACCAGATCGCAAACAGGGCCCAGCGCAAAGAATCCGTCCACCTCTGTTTGACCTACTGACGCTCCCATACGCAGTTCTGGAAGATCAAGGCGAACCCTAGCTGCCCCAGGGACGTATAGGGCAGCCCCGTGAGGCTCCCGGCATAGCTCCTTCTCCGAGGACGCCGGGAGCTGAGCGGACCCCCCGGTTGTTGTCTCCTTAATCGCAAGGTCAGGTTTACACCCGCCCGGCTCACGCTTGGCGGGTTTTTTATTCCCGTCGCCCTATGAACATCCTCCGCATCATCATCTTGAGCCTGCACTTGCTGCTCCCTCTGGCTGTGATGGCCCAGGATGCTAGTAGGTCCAAGAATCCGCTGGACTACAGCCTCAAGCAGTACGGCCTGATCCTCGGTATTGCGCTGCTGGGTGGCGTAGTTAGTTGGGGCGCCAAGGTGCGCAAGGGTGAGCTGCCCAACTGGAGCATCAATCACTTGGTTGGAGAGCTGGCAACAAGCGCCCTGGCCGGCCTGCTTTGTTTCTGGATATGCGAGTGGGCCGGATCCGCGCCGCTGCTGACCGCCGCGCTGACCGGCATCGTGGGGCATATGGGCACCAAAGCCATGACCATGCTTGAGCAGTGGGGCCAGTCACGCTTTCCCAGCACACCGAATCAGGGGTAAGCCATGCGAACTGCACATGACTGGTACGGCATCCTGGTGCGATGCGAAGTCAAGCCGAAGGTCGCTGCTGAATGGTCATCCGTGTTCGCTGATGTCATTCAAGAGCGTAGCTTCAACCTGGGCGACTTGGAGATGGACGACTTCTTGGGGCAGGTTCTCCATGAAAGCGCCGGCCTGACTCGATTCACCGAGAACCTGAACTACAGCGCTGAGCGACTGTGCCAAGTGTGGCCCTCTCGCTTCCCCACGATTGCCGACGCCCGCCCGTATGCCAACAACCCCGAAGCACTTGCAAATCGGGTGTACGGCGGCCGCATGGGCAACACCGAGTCAGGTGACGGATGGCGATACCGCGGCCGTGGGCCCATCCAGCTGACTGGCAAGGACAACTACGCTGCCGTGAGCGAGCTCATCGGCCAAGACCTTGTGGTTCTGCCTGAACTGATGGAGCAGCCCCGCTACTCATTGGAAGCAACGATTGCCTGGTGGGAAGACCGGATCCCGGATCACATGATTGGTGACCCGCTGAAGGTGACAAAGCGTGTGAATGGCGCGCTGATTGGCCTCAATGATCGAGAGCACTTGGCTTCGCTGGCTCAAGGAGCATTCGCATGAACTGGACTGACATTCTCAAGACGCTCGCCCCCACGGTAGCCAGCGCAGCTCTGGGCCCCTTGGGTGGCATGGCAATTACAGCTCTGGGCGCAGCCATCGGGATCGACGCCCCGACGCGCGAAGCCGTGGAGAAAGCATTCACCGCCGGCCAGCTGACACCCGAAGCCGTGGAACGCATCAAGTCACTGGAGCTGGACTACCAAAACCAAGAGAAGGAACGCGGGTTCCGCTTCGCTGAGCTGGAGTTCAAAACGACTGAGCTAATCGCCCGTGACCGCGACAGCGCACGCGGCATGCAAATCGCCACCCACAGCAAGATGCCAGCTGCGCTCACGATCATGGTGACCATCGGATTCTTCGGCGTGCTGACTGCGCTACTCCGCAACCCTGAGCTGAAGGCCAACGAGATCGTCCTGGTAATGGTGGGCCAACTCTCCGCCGTGTGGGGTGCATGCGTTGCCTTCTATGTGTCCACGACCTTCAGCAGCGCAAACAAGAACCAGCTGCTGGCACAGGCAGGAACTCAGAAGTAATGCCCGCCAAGAAGATTGCAGCCAAGGCGCGAAGCGCCGCCCCCAAACCAGTCAAGAAGCCAGCAGCCAAGGTCAAACCCGTCAAAAAGACCGCGATTGCACAGAAATTAAGCAAAACAGGCGCCCCAAAATCGCCAGAAGCTGTTGTGCCTGCATCAGTGGCCGGACTTTCGGAATTGGAAGCACGGTTCGTTCAAGAGTATTTGGTGGACCTGAATGGAACGCAGGCTTACCTGAGAGCCAAGCCAGGAGCGAAGGAAACGACGGCAAGGACTGAATCCAGCAAGCTGCTTGCAAAACCAAACATTCAGGCTTCGGTGACAAAAGGCAAGGCTGAAAGGTCTGAGCGCACTGGAATCACGGCTGATATCGCCATCAAGGAAGCATGGGCGATCATGACTGCCGATCCGCGCGAGCTGATGGAGCACCGGATTGGCTGCTGCCGCTTCTGCTGGGGCAAAGGCTTCTTGTATCAGCGCACACAAGCTGAGTTCGACCGTGCCGAAGCCGAGCTGGCGAAGGTGAACGAAGCCGCAATCGAGTCTGGGAAACCTGTCAAGGACTTCGACCCGCTGGGTGGTGTTGGCTACGACAAGCGCCGCTCACCGAATCCTGAATGCCCTGAATGTGCTGGTGAAGGCGAGGGCCGCACGGTGTTCAAAGACACCCGCAATATCAGCCCAGCTGCTGCCAGCTTGTTTGCCGGCGTGAAGGACACCAAGGAAGGTCTGGAGATCAAGCTGCACAGCAAAGACAGTGCGATGGATAAGGTGTTCCGTCACCTGGGCCTGTACAACGACAAGATCCAGCTCACGATGCCCACGGTGCTGATTAAAGACCTCACCGGCCGTAAAGACTGATGAGCGCGCAGGTCGAGTATTCGTACAAGCCGCAGGGGCCTGTACTGGAAGAGTACATTCTGAGCGAAGCGCAGCGAACCTTCATCATGGGCCCGCTGGGTTCTGGGAAAACAAACGGCAGCTGCTGGAAGGCCTTTCGCATCATGTGTGCGCAGGAGCCAGACGCTCAAGGCATCCGCCGCAGCCGCGGAATAGCGATCCGGAATACCTATCCCGACCTGTTCGGGACGACGATCAAAGACTGGCTCGATATGTTCGAGCCGCTGGGGAAGTTCAAGCAAGGTGGCATGGAGCCGCCGACCCATTACCTGAAGTTCAAGCTCGGTGACGGCACGACGGTTGAAGCCGAGATGGTGTTCTTGGCGCTGGACCGTGAGGACCACATCAAGAAGCTGCGAGGCCTGCAAGCCACGTTCGGCTGGGTCAATGAAGTGAAGGAGCTGCCATTCAGCGTCATCCAGATGCTGGACTTGCGAGTAGGCCGATACCCCAAGGATGTGCGCCCGACGTGGTACGGCATCTTTGGTGACACGAACGCGCCCGATACGGACCATTGGTACCACCGACTGGCCGAAGAGATGCGCCCCGCAGGCTGGGTGTTCCTGAAACAGCCGGGTGGCGTGATTCGCAAGACGGCGACTTCGCCTTGGGAGCCAAACCCGAACGCTGAGAACGTCCAGAACCTGCCGCTGAACTACTACGCCAACGGCGCCCAAGGCAAGACGGACGCTTGGATTTTGGTGAACTTGGCCAACGCCTACGGCTATGTGAGCGATGGCAAGCCGGTGTACCCCGACTATCACGACCCAACGCACTGCCGGTCGTTTGAATTGACACCTGGCCTGCCGCTGCACGTCGGCTTGGACTTCGGATTGACGCCGGCCGCACAGATCGGCCAACGCATGGTGAACGGCCAGTGGCGGATTCGCTACGAGCTGGTGACGACAGATACCGGTGTGATCCGGTTTGCCAACGAGCTCAAGGCGTTCATTGCAGCGAACTGCAAGGGCTACACGATTGGAAGTATTACCGGTGACCCCGCTGGAGACCAGCGCCAAGCCGGTGACAACGCAGAGCGAACCGTGTTCCAGCTGCTGGAAGCCAATGGCGTCAAGGCTGTGCCGGCACCCTTCAACAACGATTTCACGATTCGTACCGAGTCAGTGTCTAGCCCGTTGCGCCGAATGATCGACGGGGAACCCGGCTTCTTGCTGCACCCCGACTGCAAGGTGACTCGCAAGGGCATGCAAGGTGGCTACAAGTTCCGCCGCATGAAAGTGGCCGGTGATGAGCGCTACCAGGACATGCCCGTCAAGAACGATTGCAGCCACCCGTGCGAAGCAGGGCAGTACCTGATGCTGGGTGGTGGTGAAGGCGTGGCTGTGGTGCAGGGCAACAGCTCTGACAAGACCAAAGACGCCGAAGAGTATCGAAAGAAACGAGGCTTAGGATGAACAAGAACCCCATCACCGTCTTGCCAACGCCCTGTATCGAATGGACGGGCTACAAGACCAAAGACGGCTACGGGCAGAAGCATCACGAAGGCAAGGTTGTCTACGTCCACCGCTTGGCCTATTGCGGTCATCACGGCATCACACTGGGTTCGATTGCAAACCAAGTTGTCCGCCACGACTGCGACAACCCTGCTTGCATCAACCCAGTGCACATGCAGATTGGGACAAGAACTGACAACTCTGCCGATCGTGTGAACCGTGGCCGCCACCTGCTGAATATCCGCAAGGGTGAAAAAAGCCCAGCCGCAAAACTGACCAAGGCGCAGGTCGCCGAAATCAGAAGCTCCTGTGTACCTGGCTGCGGCGAACGTGGTCAATCCGCATTCGCTCGCAAGTTCGGCGTTAGCTCGGGTCAGGTTTGCCGCGTCTTCAATGAAAAACTGTGGGTAGAAGCAGCATGAAGCCAACAACGCAATATGACGATCGCCCAGGGGACGACTCGCGCGACTTCGCGGCAAGTGGACGATTTAGCCTCTACTCACTGGAGCGGATGCTTCGAGACTGCGCTGAGCAGCCTTTGTGGCGTTTGCGAGCAGCCCTCGCAGGCGCTTACTACGATGGCAAACAACTATCCGAGTTGCAAAAGTGGCATATCCGACAAGAGGACTTGGAAGAGCGTGCCATCAACCTGATTCGGCCAGTAATCAACAGCGTGCTGGGCCAGGAGGCCAAGAGCCGCACCGATGTGAAGGTGGAAGCCGATGACGACAGCTATGCGGATGTCGCAGAGGTCGTCAGCGCCAAGCTGAAGGAAGCAGAGCGCGAGACCATGGCGCACATGGCGGTGAGCGATGGCTATGCGTCTGGCGTCAAGAAGGGCTTGGGCTGGGTCTACGTTGGAAAGAACAGCGATCCCCTGGCTTATCCCTACCGTGTGGAGTTCGTGCCCCTCGATGAAGTGTGGTGGGACTGGCGCGGCCAGCGTGGCGCAACTTTGACCGACTCATGCCGCTGGCTGGTGCGCAGCCGCTTCATTGACTTGGACGAGCTGCAAGCCTCGATGCCCAAGTTCAAGGACGTGCTGGAGAACAGCGTCAACGGCTGGGACCGCTTCATGGATTTGGGCGGCAACTTGCTTGGACAGCCTGAGCAGTACGATCTGGCCAGCGCCTATTCCAACGAAAGTCGGTTCAGCCTGACTGTGAACCGCACCGATTGGGTGGACGGTGCTCGCAAGATGGTCAAGGTGTACGAGGTCTGGTACCGCGTACCGGCCACGGTGGCCGTGCTGCACATGAGCCCGACTAAGCGCGTCGAGTACGACCCCCAAGACCCGCGCCACGTCGAAGCTGTGAGCCGTGGCTTGGTGAAGGTCTCGAAAGGCATCACCAGCCAAGTGCGCCGTGCGCTGTACGCCGGCCCGCACCGCTTGCTGGATGAAGGCACCACAAAGCGCCGTTTCCCCTACATCCCGTTCTTCGCCTTCCGCGACGACGACGACAAGAGCCCGTATGGACTGATCGACGGCATGATCGCCCCGCAGGACGAGTACAACGAGCGCCGCCTGCGCATTCAGTGGATGCTCAAGGCGCGTCAGGTGGAAATGGACAGCGATGCGCTGGATACCAAGTACAACAGCATTTCTGACATTGCCGACAGCATCATGCGGCCCGACCTTGTGGCGATCACAGACCCCAATCGCACGAACAAAGGCCAGAGCGCTATCAAGATCCGCAATGACTTGCAGATGCAGCCTGAGCAGTTCAACGTGATGGCCGACAGCAAGCAGCTGATTCAAGACACCGCCGGCCGCTATGCGAGCCAGCTGGGCAACAGGCCAGCCGGTGTGACCTCTGGCATTGCCAATTCGATCCTGGTGGAGCAGGGCGAGCAGGCCATGGGCGAGATGAACGACAACTACAGCTACTACCGCCGCTCCGTGTTCGAGTGTCTGGTCGATGAGATCACCGCCGACCACCGCGAAGAGCGCCTGCAAGTGCCCATTGGTTCGGGCAAGTCTCGCCGCGTCATCGTGCTCAACGACTGGGATCCGCAGGGTATGCCCGTCAATCAGGTCAAGGATGCTGATATCAAAACAGCTGTGGCCGAGACACCGAACACCCCGGCATTCCGCCAGCAGACCCAGCAGCAGATTGCCGCCATAGTTCAAGCACTGGGCAACAACCCGCAGGCTACCGCCATCTTGGCGCCTGCCTACATCGAGTCCAGTGGGCTGCCCAACCGTCAGGAAGTGGCCGACAGCTTGCGCAAGGCTTCTGGCCTGCCTACCCCGGGCGACAAGAACGCTCAGGCCCAAGCCGACCAGATGCAACAGCAGCAGCTCCAACAGAAGCTGGCCCAAGAGCAGGCGGTCGGTGCAGCCAAGGTGGATGTGGATGTCGCCAACGCGGAGCGCCACCGCGCTGCAGCTCGACTGGCAAACACCCAAGCGGACTTGATTGCCAAGCGCCTGGACGCCGGCGAAGTACCGGCCAATGTCGCTGAGACGCTGGCCCGCACTGAAAACTTGATGTCGCAGGCCGCGAATGACGACGACCTGATCAATGACGCCCTGGCCGAAGCCGCAGCGTAAACCGACCCGACTCCATCCATGAAACCCGCCCTGAGCGGGTTTTTTCATTTCTACGCCGCGTAACAGCGGCAGCCGCTTGCTGCGATACGTCGCGCAGCAGGTGCGTATTCAACGACGGTGGCCTTGTGCCTCGGTGACTGACCGTAAACAGCGAAGGAGTGAAGAGTGACTATTGATGCCAACCACGCCGCGTTCGATGCTGAAGAACGTGCAATCTTGAGCGCTATCGTGCCCGACGCCGATCCCGTGGAAGAGGTCAATCAAGACCTGCCGGGTGACACCACAGCACACCCAGCAGCTGATGCGCCTGTAGCCCCCGTGGACGCAACTACGCAGCAGCCAGTAACGACACAGCCAGCTGAAACTGCCCCAGCAAGTGCAGAGCCCGCACCGCCTCAAGGCGATACCCGTGCCGCCCTGCGTGCATCACGACGCGCTGAAAAGCGTTTGCGTGACCAAATGGCAGAGCTTCAGCGCGAGAACGAAGCCCTCCGCCAAGGTAAGGCCCCAGTCGACACATCCATCTCGGATGAGGAGCTGGCCATCCTTGACCAAGACTTCCCATTGCAGGCCAAGATCGTCCGCCGACAGCGCCAGATTCAAGAGCAACTGGCACAAACCACAGCTTCCAATGCGCCCGAACCCGAGTTTGAACCGCTGAGTTACGACCTAGAGGTTCAGGAAGTGATCGACACCGTGCCAGACCTCCTGGCTTGGCAACACGATCCAGCCTCCCAAGACAAGTTTGCCCGTGCCGTCCAGTACGACCAGGCGCTTGCAGTGGACCCGGACTGGCAAGGCCGCAGCGCTTCCGAGCGCTTCGCTGAAGCCGCTCGGCGCACCAAGGCTGCGTTAGCACCCACCACTCCTGCAGCACCAGCTGCAACGGCTGCACCCGCAGCCAAACCCCGTCTTGATGCCGCCCAAGTGATTGAGAACGCCCAGGTCGAAGGACCAAAGGGCATCAGTGACTTCCGAGGCGGCGCATCTGCAACACCGCCAACAGTTAACTACAAGGGCATGACGGACGAACAAATCATGGCGTCCCTGCCCGTAGCTTGACCTAAGGCTTCCGATCTAGGACCTTTCCATGTCTACTACTTCCGTTCCCAAAGGCAGTTCCCTTGCCAATAAGCAGTTCTCCACGGCTTTGTCCGCCATGGCAGTTCGCGCTCCAACCCCACTGCAGGCCTTGACTGGCCCAATGTCCAACGAAAACACCGCACTGCGCAAGCTCAAGCAGCAAACCACCACGGACATGCCTGTTGTCCGCGTGGATGAACTGGCGAAGGGCCCCGGCGATGTGGTTCAGGTTGACTGTGCACACGTGGTGAAGCTGCGCCCAGTGATGGGTGACCGTAATGCTGAAGGTATGGGCGCTTCGCTGAAGTACAGCACCAAAGACATCACGCTGGATATGGCGACTCTGCCGGTTTCCGCTGGTGGCAAGATGACTCAGCAACGCACGCCACACAGCATGCGCCTGAACGCCCTGGCCCAGCTCAAGCGCGCTATCCCGGCTTTCCGGTGGCAGCGAAGCCTGACCTTGCTGGCCGGCGCTCGCGGCAAGCAGGATGGCACCGATTGGGTCTTGCCTCTGGCGACTGACCCTGAGTTCGCTGAAATGATGGTGAACGTTGTGCGCGCTCCCACTTACAACCGCCACTGGGTTGTGAATGGCTCTGGTTTGAGACAAGGTGGTGCGCAGCTGGCATCCATTGCGACAACCGACGCAATGAAGCTGTCTCACATCGATGAGCTGGCTGCCTTGTGGGACGAAATGTCCATCAAGATGGCACCGATCAATATTCCAGGTGACCCTGCCGCCGGCGACGACCCTATCAAGGGTGTCCTGATGGTGGACCCCCTAGTCTGGGACGCGATGATCACCGACACGACTTCCAGCAGCAACATCCGCACATGGGAAGCCAATGCGATCAAGCGCGCTGACTACGGTGACCTGCGCCGCCACCCACTGTTCAGCGGAGCTCCGATCTTCTGGAACGGTATCTTGGTGCGCAAGATGCAATTCGGCATCCGCCAAGACGCTGGCGACTCTGTGAACATCGTCACAGCTGCCAATCGCTTGACTGGCAACGAAACCACCACAACAGTGGCTGCAGGCCTGTCCACCACGCACCAGATGGCTCGCTCGGTGTTCCTGAGCGCGCAAGCTTTGGCGCTGGTGTCTGGTGCAAACCAGTCGTCCGAGGAAACCTACTCGCTGTTGGAAAACAAAACCAACTTCGAGCGCAACCTCGAGCTGGCCGGCGAAATCATGGGCGTTGAAGAGAAGCTGCGCTGGGCTCTGCCTAACGCCAACGGCGAGTTGGAAATGACCGACTTTGGCGTGGCCGTGATCGACAGCGTGGTCAAGAAGCGTTTTGTCTAAGCGATGGCGGGGCTTCGGCCCCGCTTTGCTGGGCATCTTCGCCCGACTCTGTATCCCTTCATTCACTTTTTAGGAGCCAATCATGGCAAGTCTCAAAGCACAAAAAGCCACTGTACCAGCGTTCATGCCGAACGACGGTCGCGGCGTATTCCTCACTGACAAAGCGGTCCTCGGTGCAGCTTCCGGCGGCGGTCTGGGTACACCAGTAGCCACGGACACCATCGACTTTCTGGTGCCTGCTGGCTTCCAGCTCTGCAATCTGGCTTTTGTTTTGGACGACTGCGATACGGGCGCAGCATTTGTGTTCTCCGCAGGCTATCGGCCGGCCAGCAGCGGCAGTGCCTTACCTGCTGTGACCAACTACTTTGCCCCTACCGGGCAGACAGTTGGCCAAGCTGGTGGCCGCTTGCAGTGCAGCTTCAAGCCTATCCAGTTTGACGAGGACGTCTTTGTCCAGTTGCTGGTGGGCACTGGGCCCGCTGGCATCTCGGGCAACCCAGAGATCCACATGATCGCTGAGGGTAATTGCCGCGGTCCGAAGTAAGAAACCCGCTACCGCGCGTTTGCGGTACCTCAAGAGGGGTGGCTTCCATTGGAGGCTGGCCCTTTTTATTGGAGAACTCCCATGAAGATCAAATATGTCGGCGTCAAACAAGATGGTGAGACCGCCTTCGCAAGCCTGTCTGGAATTGAGCGCTGGATGCCCGGTGACTCGTTCGAAGTGAAAGATGGCGTTGCCACCCGCATGCTGCAGCACCCCGACGTGTTTGCGCTGGCTGACTCCGCAGCAGTGCCTCAGGCTAAGACCGCAGCACCGCAAATCACCCTGGCCCCTGCCGCTCCCCAGTCTGCCCCTACCACTGATGACAACGCTGTCGACCCGGCCGCATTGTCGCTTTCGCCTGGCGCCGTGGTTGAAAACCCCGCCCCTGTCTCGATCACGTTGGCTGACGGTACCGTGAAGGTGCTCGACGGCTTGGACAAGCCTGCTCTGTACGAACTGACCAAAGAGCTCGGATTGAAAGTCCACCCCGCTCTCGGCCCTGCCAAGCTGATTGCGGCATTGCAAGAAGCCTTTCCAGCGAAAGCCCCGTAAGCCATGGCCCGCACTGTTGCAGATGTCTTGAGCTCTGCTGATGGCACGCTCAATGACACAGACCGCATTCGGTACCCAGAGCCGGAGCGCATCGGCTTCGTTGTGGATGCCTTGCACTACATCCGCAACGTGCGGCCCGATCTGTTCGTTGGCCGGCTCACTACGCCTATCGGTACTTTGACCAGCTCTTCAGCCTTGCCGCTTGATGAGCAGTACTTCCGGCCAGTCGTGGACTATGTGATTGCCCGCTGCGAGACCAAAGACGCCGAGCATGTGACGAATGCACGCGCTGAGCTGATGGCCGAGATGGCCCAAGGATTTCTCCAATGAGCGCACTTGCTGACTTCTACGACCTGTTGCTCCCTGAGCTGCCGGGTTGTGCTACGGGTCTGTTGGATTTGCACTTGCGTGACGTCACCCGCGAGTTTTGCGGGGCAACAAGCGTCTGGCGTACTCCATTGGCAAGCATCGACACAGTTGCGGATCAAGCAACCTACACCGTCGTTGTGCCTGCCAACAGTGCGCTGGTCCGCATCACCAAGTTTGCGGTAGCTGGCCTGCTGTTGTGGCAACTCAGTGATCGTGGGGCTGATCGCTCTGCGCTCGTTGCTCGCCCGAAGTACGTACCCAGCACCCCACCATTCAGCATGAATGAGGGACTGACCCAGATTACGCTGATGGAAGTGCCAGAAGCCACTGTTATCGGCGGCATGGAGATCACCGCGGCATTGAAGCCCTCTCTCGATGCTCCTGCCGTGCCTGACTTCCTGAAATCGCAGCACAGCGAAGCCATCCGCTATGGCGTGCTGTCTCGCTTGATGGCCATGGGCAAGAAGCCTTGGACAGACCGTGAGCTGGCTTCCGTCTACGCAAGCCGCTGGAACTCCGCTCTGGGGTTCGCAGCTTATCAAGCCCAAGTTGGCAACACGCGCGAGCCCTTGCGCGTGAAGAAAACTATTTGAAGGACAGACACATGAGCTGGTATCGCACCGGAACAATCGCACTCGTTAACGGATCCTTGACCGTCACCGGTACTGGTACGGCCTGGGTTCAGGCTGCCGCTTCCGGAGAGGGCTTACTTGCACCCGATGGAAAGGTGTACGAGATTGCCTCCGTCAATTCGGATGTGGGCATTACGTTGGGCTCGCCTTATCTAGGTGCTACAGCTGGCGCTCAAGGCTACTCGATTGTTCCCACGCAGAGCTATATCCGGGAGCTTGCTAGTCAAGCGGCCGCCTTGGTCAACGCTTACCAGTCAGTAAAGGATGGTGCGGGCGCCGGCAAGTTTCAAGACGGCAGCATAGCTGCGCCTGGCATTTCATTCACAGCGGATGGCGATACCGGCTTTAGGCGGGTTTCTCAGAACGTTATCTCGGTGGTTACAGGCGGCAATGACCGAGTTGTTTTTTACGAAGGCTCCACTGACTTCAGGGGCTATGTAAAGAGTGCGACCAACAATGGTGGCGCATTTCAAGGAATGCGTGGCGCGACGCCCTCGTGGCTTGTTGGCGACCTCGCGGAAGCAATTGGCAGCGGCACCGGCTTGGTGAACTGGGTTTATGGCAACAATCCTTATTGCGTCTACATTAACGGCGGCGAGCGTTTAAAAGTCGATTTGGGCGGGGCAACCGTTACGGGCTCCTTATACGCTGGCAATGGCGTGATCAAAGGGGGGATCAGCCACAGCGCACGAGTAGAAGTGGGTTCTTTCTCGAATCATGACCTTGGATTCATCGTCAATGGTCAGTCGCGGGCCATTCTGGATGCTGCTGGCAACTACACTGTGCAGGGCAATCTGGCTGTTAGCCAAATCGGGGATACGGGTCGCAACATTACGGTGGGCAGCGCCGGTGTGACCCCACAGGCAATGCCATATCTCGTCACTAATAGCCGTGGCTTGCCCGGCTCAAGCGGTACGTCTTACATCGCTGGTGGGTTGCTGATGGCGGGATACCGTGATGTGCGGAGCACGGCCTACTTGGGCGGCATGACGTTGTTGGCTCAAAACGTAAGTAACGTGACTTCTATAGGTCTGAAACTGGCGTTTCGGATTGGCGCGACAGCGTGGGGCGGAGAGAGTTTTGCTAGCAATGGCAATGCCGCATTACCCAATGAGCGCATGTCGCTTAGCGACACCGGAACTTTAAGTATTGAACACACTGTAGGTAGTGTGGATGGTACGCGATTTGCTCAGTTCAACTTTAACGGCACGGCAATTGGCTCCATTGCCCAGTCCGGCACAACATCAGTCACCTACAACTCCACGTCTGATTGGCGCCTCAAAACCAATGTCCGCGACTCCGATGCCCGGCGGTTTATGCAAATACGGTTCCGTGATTTCGAGTGGACTGATGGTCGACACGATTGCGGTGTGATCGCGCATGAGCTGCAAGAAATCTACCCCGACCTGGTGAGCGGAGAAAAGGACGCCACAGAGATGCGAGAGGTCGAAGTCTCGCCCTATGTGCCGGCGGTGACTGAGAAACGCATCGTTTCGCCCGCTGTGGAGGCGGTGGCGGCCGTAGAGGCCGCGGAGGCTGTAGAGGCTTCGCCCGCTGAATACCGGACCGTGGAAACGCCAGAGATCGTGCTGATTGACGGCATCGAAACGACCATCATTCGCCGCTCGTTGCTGGAAATCAAGCCTGCGGTAGAGGCCCGTCCCGCCGTGGCGGCCGTTGAGGGCGTCGAGGGCAAAGAGGCGGTATATGAGACGGTCGTTATCACCCCCGAGCAGCCCGCCATTACAGAGCAGCGCGAAGTCCCGGTGTATCAGCAGGTTAACTACATCAGCCTCATTGGTCGTATGGGAACTGTCATCCAGCAACAACAGCGCGCGCTTGAGCTGCTGACCGCTCGTATCGATGTGCTTGAGAGTAAATCCCAATGACTGACCCACACAACATTCAGCTGGCCATCCCACTCACAGAGGTCAATCAAGTGCTGCACGCATTAGCGCACCAGCCGTATAACCAAGTAGCAAGCCTGATCCAAAAAATAAAAGGCCAAGCCGAGGGCCAGCTGATGGCCCGCCAACATCCCCAGCAACCCACTCAACAGGATCCTACATGAGCAAAGTCGTCCAAGTTTTCCAATCGCGCACCGTCCTGTATGCGCTGGTCATTGCCGCGCTGTCGGTGCTGCAAGGCTTTGTATTCCTGCTGCCCATCACGCCTTTGCAGCAGATGTACGTGGGCGTAGCTTTGGCTGTCGGAATTGTGCTTTTCCGCGCGATCACGACCGAGCCACTGGTGAACCGGTAGGGTAATCCCATGGCCGTGTTACGTGTCGTTGGCTTTCGCGGTGAAAACCGCGCGCTGCATCCCAGCTTGTTACCCGATTCGGTGGGTGTGAGCTCGCTCAACCAAAAGCCTGGCTATGGTGACTTGCGACCGTGGAAAGCGCCGGCGGCGGTGGGCGTCAGTGTCGCCGCCGGTACCAAGACCATTTACCGCATGGGGCGCACTACGCAGAGCGATACCGCCCACTGGCTGCGCTGGCCTGGCGAAGTTCATGCGGTGGTAGGGCCCAATGCCGGCGATACGCTCGAGCGCACGTACTACACCGGCGACGGTGCCCCCAAGTGGACGGACCTCGCAAAAGCCATATCTGGCGCCGCGTATCCCAGCAGCTACCGTGAGCTCGGCGTGCCTGCGCCTGGTTCCGCGTGCCTGCTCTCGGTGGTATCGGCGGCCGGTGCGGATATTGGAAAGCACACCTACAAGCTGGAAGAGTCCACCGTCACCGGCCTGGCCGTGGGTACTGTGCTCCGGGTCAAGGTGGGCGAAGCGGCCGCTTTGACTGTCACGACAGCGGCCGGCGTGGGTGGAGGCGTCACCCTGGCGTCACTGGCTGCTCAGCTGGATGCACTGGCCGGCATTTCCGCCGTGGTCGTCGTGGCCTTCGGATCGGTGAGCGCTGGGGTCAAGCTGCTGTCTGATGCGGTGGGCGTGAGTTTCACCATTGAAAAACAAATCGGTACCGATGGCGTAGCGAACTATGACCCGTTGGTGGTCACGTACACCACTTTGCAGGACCTGGCCGGATCCGCTGGACTCCCAGCAACCTACACCATTCCTGAGTCGTGGATCACTGAGGCCAATGCCGCGGTGGGCTCTCGCTGGGCTGTGACAGTCAACAGCTTGCCGCCCGTGTCTATCAAGCTGGTGGCCGGCGCCGCAACTTTTCCCGCGCGCGTCAACAGCCAAAGCCTTGCAGATGCACTCGCAACCGTACCGGGAATGACTGCCGTAGTTGGCAATGCCCCCAACAACGTGGACAAGCAAATCGTAGTGCGCACCGATGCGGTGGGCACAGCTGCAAAGCTGGTCGTTAAGCGGATCAATCCCGTGGTGGCCGGTACGCCGGTGTATGTGAAGCTGGGCACCTCCTACGCCGTCACAGACAGCCGCGAAACCGAAACCCGCTACTACGTGTACACCTTTGTAACCGACGCAGGGGAAGAGGGGCCGCCTTCTCCGCCTTCTGCTGCGATCACTGTCAAGGTGGGCGACACGGTGAACCTTACGAGCCTGGGGCCTGTGCCGGCCGGCGCGTATGGCATCAACCGTATCCGCGTGTACCGCACGCAGACAGGATCCACCTCGACAGACTTCTACTACCTCACAGAGATTGTGAGCACCGGAAACACGGCCGGCGACACTGGGCAGACCTTGGGCGAAGTGCTGCCCACGGTGACTTGGATTGCCCCGCCGGCGGACTTGAAGCACCTGACGGGGATGTGGAACGGCATGATGGCCGGCATATCCGGCAAGTCGGTGCGGGTGTGTGAGGCGTATGTCCCCTATGCCTGGCCAACTGCTTATGAGGTCCTTCCGAGCGATACAGCGCCCGTGGGCCTCGGAACCTTCGGTCAGAATTTGGTAGTGGTTACCAACGGCAAGCCTATTTTGGTGGCTGGCGGTAGCCCAGATGCTCTGGACGAGCAGCCTATCGAATTCATTGCTTCGTGCGTTTCTGCGCAGTCAGTGGTGGGCATGGGTACCGGTGTGGCCTGGGCGTGCCCGGATGGCCTGGCATGGGTCGGCGCCGGCGGCGCTCGAGTGCTGACTGCCAACATAATGACCCGCACAGAATGGCAGTCGCTGAACCCCGGCACGATTCGGGGTGTGATGTTTGAGGGCCGCTACTTTGGCTTGTACACGGTTGCCAGTGTTACCCGCATGTTTATGCTGGACCCCGGCAACCCGGACGGCATCTATTTCATGGACTTTGGCGCCGATGCGATCGCGGTAGATCAGTTGGGTGGCGCTCTGTATGTGCTCGACGGTACCGTAATCAAAAAGTGGGACGCGGGAGCAGCGCTTAACGTTACTTTCAAGTCCAAGCTGTTTACGCTACCCAAGCCAATGCCTGCATTTTCTTCCGCGCAAGTGCTGGCCGACGCTTACCCGGTGACATTCCGCCTGTATGCCGATCGTGTACTGAAGTTCACCAAGTCGGTAGCGGGCCCCGATCCCTTCCGGCTGCCTGGTGGCTTCCATGGGCGTGAGTGGCAAATTGAAGTGAGTGCGGCTGGCCCGGTGCAATCGGTGGCCGTGGCACATGGCATGGATGAATTGGCCCAAGTATGAGCACACGGCGCGGTAATCGTGGATCCCTGAGCACCCCGGCCGTGGCCGAAGTGGCAACAGCTGGCACCCGGCGATCGGACCGAGGCGAAGCGCCCCAGGCCCCCGCCTTTGACGAGGGGAATTGGGACGAGCGCCGGGACCTTCCTAGCGTGAATTCCCCCAACTTCCTCGCGCGTATGCGTGAGGTAGTGTCTGTCTACCTTGGAAAGCGCGGGGATCCGCTGGACCGAGGCATGACGGTGCGCGACCTGGCGGACGCGGGCTTGATTGAAGTCAGCGACGCATACAAGGGTGGTGGCACGACTGGCGCGATCGCGGACATTGGCGCCAAGCTGCAAGCAGCCTACGTGGTCGACCTGACTCCGCCCCCTATGCCCGAGGGTTTTGCGGCTGCTGCGGCTGTCTCCAACATTATCATTGAGCACGATGCGCCCGCGTTCAAGGCCGGCAACGGCTACGCTAAGACACGGGTGTACGGTACAACCTACGAGGGGGAGGGCGCTTTGCCGCTCTTCGCCAGTGCCTCCATGCTCACAGAGTTCACCGGCTCGGTGTTCTCCTACCCCACGGATCCTGCAACGTCCTGGCGCTTGTGGATCACATGGGTGACAAAAGACGGTATCGAGTCGGTCATACCCGCGGGTGGGATCAATGGCTTTGCAGTGCAGACCGCCTCGGATCCCAGCAAGTTGCTGGAAGCCCTGACCGGCCAGATTACGAGCACGCAGCTGTATGCGGATCTGAACGCGCGTATCGATTTGATCGACGGTGGCTCGGAGCTCACGAAGCTGGCCTATCCGCTGGTGACTCTTGCCGCGGCCCAGGATGCTCTGAATCAGCGGATCATGCGCGACCTGTCGGACACTGGCGCAAGCCTGTTGCTTAACGCGGCCAGCATCAACACTACGGCAGGACTCGTAGCCGGTGCGGGCATTTTTGTGGACTCCGCAACCGGTACTCTCAAAATCGCCGGGCTCGAGGCTACCAATGCCTACCTGTCTACCGTAGATGCGCGCCTGAGTGCCGCAGAGTCGCAAATCACGCTGAAGGCGACAAAGACCTACGTGGACAACGCGATTGCGACGGCCGTGCTCGATCCTGGTCAAGTGCCGGTGTTTGGTGCGCTGGCTTCTCGAATGGATACGGCGGAGGTCAACATCAGCGGCTTAAACGCCTCGGTTGCACTCAAAGCATCCTCGATTGCGCTGAATGCCACAACGGCCCGGGTAACGACCGCAGAGAGCAACATCAGTTCTTTGACTGGTGCGATTACAAGCAAGGTGGACGCGGCCACATTTACCAGCGTCACCGGCGGCCTGGACACTCGTATCGGCACCGCAGAATCCACGCTTTCGGCGGCAGGCGGCGTGAGCGGTATTACTTCAATCGTCACACAGAGCGCATTGCAACGCCGCCGGGATGATGCCGCAGCAGAGGCGACACTGAGGAATCTTCTTTCCAGTACGGCTAGCTTGAGTGTGCAGCAGCAAGTGATTGACGGTATCGCCGGTCAATACATGGTTAAGCTGGATGTGAACGGCAATGTGAGCGGATTCGGCCTGTATGGCGATGCCAGTGGTTCCAAGTTCATCATCAGCGCTGACCAGTTCGCGGTTGCTACGCCAACGAGCTCCATCCCTGCATGGGTGGCCGGTAGACTGTACAAGTCTGGCAACATTGCCTCGGCACCAGGCAGCACCACAAAAATGCTGGTCTGCAAGGTGGGCGGCACGTCCGGGGCAGGCACCCCCAGCATTGCGGGCGGTATTGGCTCGATCGTTGAAGATGGCACGGCAAGATGGCAGATTGCGAGTCGCGTGCCTTTCTCAATCGTGACATCGAGCGCCGAAATCAATGGCGTGACGGTCGCGCCCGGCATGTATGTGGATGGCGCTTTGATCGTCAACGCCACGGTGAACAATGCGCAGATTGCAAACCTAGCGGTCGACGACCAGAAGATTGCCAGCATGAGTGTGGGCAAACTGGTGGCCGGCTCCCTGTCGGTGGGGCAATACATTCGGAGTGCCGCGCAGCATGAATACAACGGCGCGATGGATTGGGACTGGTCAATCGACTCCAACGGCTTGGCGACTTTCAACAACGCAGTCTTGCGCGGTGGCGTGTACGCAGAGTACGGCCGGATCGGCGGCAACATCGTGGATGCAACCTCGATCCGCTCCGGACAAACAGGGTTCAACAATGGTTCTGGCTTTTGGCTGGGTGCCGATGGCCGGTTTTCGCTGGGCAACTCCAACGGCAACCGCCTGACCTTTGACGGTACCAATTTGAACCTACGCAGCGCACCGGTTGGCAATGCCCGATTGGAGATACTGAACGACAAGATCATCGTGTACGACGCATCCGGCGCGGTGCGAGTCAAGATTGGTAACCTGGCGTGAGCTTCGGCTGGTTCCTCGATGGCTTTGACTCCACCTCGGCGGGGTTCTCCGTGCTGGACAGCTTCACGGTGGCAGCCGGCTCATCGATCAACAAGGCTTACAACAGCGCGGTGCTGAAGTACGCAAACCGGATCCGGCTGTTTATTACGCTATCGAGCGGTGCGCCGGATCACACCCTGTTCGACTATCCAGCGCTAACGGCCACGATTGACACAGTAAATGGGACCGCGAGTGTTGTTGGCGTTGGTGGAAGTGCTTCATTTTTTGTAGTGGTGTTCGTTCAATGACGTTCGGATTTATTGCCAAGGGCGACAACGGCGCTCTGCTCGCATCCAGCGACAGCGCGAACTACGAATTTGCCCAGCGCCTGACAGTTGGCTCGGTGGCCGGCAACGTGACCACCTATACATTCAGTGCGGTGGACTACCCGATGTTCTTCATCGAGGTTCCGATTGGTGGCAAGGCCGGGATCCTCGATTCGACAAGCACTCAGGTTCGGATCATTGGCGATGGTGCCTACCCGGTGAATGTGTTTAAGCGGGTGAGCAGCGCTGCCGGCTTTGGTGTGGCGGCGTTTGACCCCTCCGAAGCACTGACATTCAAGGCGGGAGCTCAAACGCTGAACGTGAGGGCGGCGGGCGCCATGGGCATAGGTGGGAGCTTCACTGGCGCCGGCTCGATGGTGTCCTTTCCGGCGCTGGCCTCGATCACGGAGCGCAGTGCCAGCGAGGCCGATGTGTATTACGCCTACTACGTGTACACCACATTTGAGCAGACCTACGTTTGCCGAGACGAGTTTCAGTGCAATACAGACTACCAGGGCAATTTTTCATGTGGGTATGTGACTGTGTGCGGATACGAGATGATCCGCACGGATCACACGGTAGATGTGATACCCAGGGTTCGTACAACAAATTGGGCGCTTAAGCGATCGGTGGCGCGGCGCACGGGACCCGATACTTACGTGCAGGATTGGGTTGTTCACACTTCCGGGTTTTACAAGGATGTTGTGGCGATCAACTACTTTGAGTATTCGTTTTCACCCAGCGCCCCGCCGGGGTACAACCCGCCCCCATTCATCTTTGATCCTGGTAGCAGTTTTACCGGTGCATTCGGCTTCTACTCCAAGGACAACACTTTCCCGTATTCCAACGGGCAGACCAAGGCGATCGCGGCCTCGATTTTGACGAGCTAAGTATGCAATTCAGACTGAACACCACACCTGACGCAAAGCACATTCTTTACAGATTGGGCCCAGCCGATGCGTTCACCGCGATCAATGTAGGCATGGTGGAAACCCCGACAGATCCTAAGGCGCTTTTTGAGTGGATCACGGCAAAGCTTAAGGAGCACGGCGCAGTGCCGGCAGATGCCGTGTTTAGCCTTAGTTGAAGCTACATTTTTCCAACCAGCGAAGCCCCGAAAGGGGCTTTTTTTATGAGCATTCAACTCAGCATTGCATTGAGCCAGTACATCGGAAAGACGCTCACATTGGAGGACGCCAAGGCGATTGCCAAAGCAGTGAGCGCTACCCCTGACCGGTCCCACGATCCCCGCCAGTTCGAGCCAGCAACCTATCAGAGGCTGACATTTCAGGTAGAGCGCTTCGCCGACATTGAAGAAGAGATCCACCCACTGCATGTAGCGCACTACGCAGAGACGGAGGCCTACCGTGCAGGTGTGCCAATGAATCCTGACTACGCACACTTCCGGCGCTGTGAGCGGGATGGTGGGTTGCTTCAGTTCACCGCTCGCGCCCAAGGCGAGCTGGTGGGAAACATCCGCATGTACCTGTTCAACAACCTGCACACCCAGACCCTGAGTGCCAAAGAAGACACGTTCTTCATGACGCCTGCAGTGCGCAAAGGGTTCTCCGCTATCCGGTTCTGGCAGTACATGGAGCGCTGCCTGCAACAGATCGGTGTTCAGGAGATCACCACCGACAGCAAGTTGGTCAACCAAGTTGGCCGCCTCAATACCTACCTTGGCTACACCCATGTGGCCAACGTTTTCCACAAATTTCTAAGGAGCTGACTATGTGTTCAAGTTCACCCGATATGTCCGGGCAAAACGCTGCAGCCTTGCAGCAAGCTCAGTTGTCTGCCGAGCAGCTGGCGTGGGCAAAGCAGGTCTACGCGGAAACTGCACCAGACCGTGCATCAGCAGCCAAGCGGGCTACTGAGGTTTCTGATGTCCAGTTGGCATCCATGAAGCTGAACGACGGGATATCCAAGGACTATTGGGACTACCAGAAGGACACCTTCCGCCCTTTGGAACAGGGGATCGTGCAATCGGCCAATGAGTACGACACGGCGGCACGGCGCGAGGCAGCCGCCGCAGAAGCACAGGCCGACGTGCAATCTTCGTTCAACAACGTGGAAGGGCAGACTCTGCGCAACTTGGACCGCCGCGGAGTGAATCCGGCCTCCGGTACCGCTTTGTCTCTGGGTAATCAGCTTCAAATTCAAAAGGCCACCACGCTGGCGGGCGCCTCAAACAAGGCTCGGAAAGACATCGAGCTGCAGGGCTACGCCCGAAAGATGGATGCCGCCAATTTAGGACGCGGCCTTTCAAGCGCTCAAGCTACCAGCGCTGGCGTAGCCCTCAATGCTGGCAATGCATCTGCTGGCAATGCTGCATCGGTGGGCAACATTACAGCCCAAGGCAATCAGATTGTGAACAATGGGTACAGCGGTGCGCAACAGGGATTGAACGGGGCGGCAAACACTTACGGCAATATTGCCCGCACACAGGCCAGCAACGCGACTTCACTTAGCGACGTTGCAGCTCTTGGGCAAGCCGGCGCGAGCCTCAAGGTGCTTTCAGATAAGAAGAAAAAGAAAAATCGAAAGCCCTTGAAAACAGAGATTGCGCTGGCGGCGGCACGCCGCATGCCAGTGGAGTCGTGGAAATACAAGAAGGGTGCTGGAGATGGCGGCAAGCACATTGGGCCCATGGCGCAGTCCGTTCAGGCCGCGCTGGGTGATAAGGCAGCCCCTGGCGGCAAGAAAGTAGACCTCATCAGCATGGTGGGGGTCACGCTCGCGGCAGTGCAGGAACTCGACAAGAAGGTTCAACGCATCTCGCTTAGCGCCGGAAAACGTCAGAAATAGCCCAAAACTTCAGGAGTTTCAAATGAACGGACGAGATATAGCTGCTGCCATCACCCTCGCTGGTGGTTTTGTTCAAGGGCAGAAAAGAATCAAAGATGACGATTTGGCCCGCCAAGAACGTGATCAAGACCGTGCAATGCGCAGGCAAGTTTTTGATGCCCAGATGGATGACGTCAACCAAGCCAAAGACCTGCGCATCTCACTTGCCAACGCTGCAACCCCAATGAAAGTAACGGAGGTCACTGATATCGACCCGAATAACCCAACGGCACCCCGCAAAACATCTTTTTCGCTTGCAGATGGTCGCACTGTTGGAACGAAAGAAGAAGCTGACAAAGCCGCTAAGGAGTGGGATGCGCCCGATGCACAGTCAGCGCGCATCGCCAATGTCTATCGATCAAAGGGTGCTGTGGATAAGGCTATCACGCTGGAAAACAGCGCTGTGGATCGCAAGCGGGCAGATGATCGCTACACCCAGGAGCAGACCGACCGCGCTGCAAAGCTGCATCAAGAAGGCGTTTTCAGTGCTGTGCGCGCATTCCGTGCGGGCGATGCATCGGGTCTGGCCAAAGCCTTTAATGCCGGCGGTGAGTACAAGCTGGAAGGCGAGCCCGTTATCACCAAAGAGGACCGTGAGATCCCGGGCATTGGCAAAGTGCCAACCTACAGCGCCAAGCTGCGCATTGTGGGCCCCGATGGTCAGGTGCAGGAAAAAGCCTACAACAGCCATGACCTGAGCATGCAGATGATGTCCTACGAAAAAGCGCTGGAGCTGCAGCGAAAGGGTTCTGACAGCGACAGCAAAGCCGCATATCAGACCGCCTTGCTGGACACAAAAATCAAGGCGCTCGAACTGGCTGGCGACGTGGCCGCAGCAAAGGCATTGAAGGTAGCCGCTACTGGTGGGGCTGTGGGGCGCGAGGAACGCCTGCGCTACACCAGCCTTTTCAGTGACGCCGGCCGCCGGCTGGGTGAGGCGCAGCGCTCGCTGGGTTCCTTGCAAAAGGATCCGCTGTTCATGATGAATGCTCGCAAGCCCGGTACGCCTGAATCCACGCAGCTGAACGACCTACAGGATTCGATCAAGTCATACGGTGAAGAGCGCACCTTGTATCAAGGCCTGTTGGCAGGCTCCACCACTAGCGGCAGCAACACCACCGACAACGCCAAGCCCAGCCTGGCTGATTCCAAATCACCCAAAGTGACGCCCAAACCCAAACCCAAAGCCACTGGCAACGGTGACTACTCCAACCTCTGGAAGTAACAACATGACAAAAAAGTGGAGTGAAGTTGCAGCGTCTGACGCTTTCAAGAGCCTGACCCCCGACCAGCAGGATGGTGCACGCCGGCAGTACTTCGATCAGGTGGTTGCACCACAGGTGCCCGCTGAGCATGTGGATCGCGTGTGGGGCGATTTCTCCCGGGATGCCGGTGTGGGGCGCCGTGAATTGCCCAGTGGTGTGACGCCTTCCAGTGCCGGTGCCGGCCGTGGTACCACTGTGCCGACCCAGCCGCCGGTATCGCTGGCGAACTCCCTGCCGCGCGTTCAAGAAACGAAGGCCCTTACCCGTGCACAGCGCATTGCGGAAATGGAGCGCGAGAACGATCCGACAAACCCAGACTACCTGCCGGTGACCGACAACGCGGTGAAGGCGCTGCAAACTGATGCCCGCGGCGGTATGGATGCCAAGCGCACCCGCACTCCTGGCCGTGTATTGGATGCTGACATCCCACCGGTGAGCGCAAAGTCTGTAGCCCAAGACGTTGCAGCCGGCGCCCTGAAAATCGGCCCCACAGTGGTGAAGGGCGTAGGCGATATTGCCCGCCTTGCCTCTGCCGACCGAGTCGGAAAGGGCCTCACCGAGTTCGCTGATCGCGGGACACAAGCCATTCAGGAAGTTGTAGGTTCTGACCGCTCCAACGCTCAGCAGACCCGTTTCAATCAGGACATCGCTGATCCAGCCATGAATGCCGTCGATGTCGTCGTCGGCAACCCCGGCGCACTGTCCGACCAGGTGTTGCCCACACTTGGCAGCATGGCCCTGCCCGTGGGCGTTGGTGCAGCAGCTGGCAAGCTGGCAACCACCAGCCGCGCAGCGCAACTTGCACGCGTCATCGATGAGGCCAGCGTCATCAATCGGGCAAACACGGTGCGCAATGCGGGTGTGCTGGGCGCCACTGTTGCACAGAACGCCGCTGGCACCTTCAGTGACATCCGTGACGATGGTGGCGACTTGGGCGAAGCCTATGCGGGTGCAGCAGTTACCGTGCCGGCAACTGTTATCGCGAGCAAGATGACCGGCGGTGGCGCCGAGGGCAACGTATCTAACATGCTGGCCGGTACCGCTCGGGGCGCTGCAAAAGAGATCCCAAAAGCCATGCTCAAAGAGGGCGCGCAAGAAGTGGTGGAAGAAGGTGGTCAGTACGCTGGCGAGACTATCGGTAAGGGCGAGCAGTTCGATGCGAATGCCGCTGGCAAGCGATTGGCTGTGGCTGGCACGTTGGGCGCCGTCATGGGTGGTGGCGTGGAAGCCGCTGGCGCTGCGCGGGAGCTACGCATCAAGACGCTGCGAGATGCCGGTGAAACTGCGGCAGCCGATTTGCTTCAGCAAAAGCATGAAAAGGCCAGTGCGGCAGAGGCCGTAGATGCCGAACTGAACGCCATGCCTGGAAATGAGGGATTTGCTCAGCATTACCGCGCGCTGCGCACAGCCGGTGTGAAGCCGGCCGAGGCTGCAGCTCGCTCAGCTGTCAGCGTCACATTCCAAGGACTCGCTCAGCAGACTGGTGTGCCGGATAAGGCACTGCAGGTAGCAATGACGGCCGCCAAGGACATGCCACTGGACAAAGTGCCGGGCTTCTTCCAGCGATTCACCGAGGGACTGGCAAAGCGCGGGCTCATTCAGCCTACCGATACGCTGGCCGCCATCAGCACCAGCCTTGAGACCGCGCGCGACGAGGCTATGGATGCAGCTATCGGTAATGCCTATCAGCCGGTGAAGTCAATGATGAATGCCGTTCAGGCTTTGGAAAATCCTGCAAATCAGTCACAGGTCCCCGATACACCTGCGCAAGCAGCTACGGAAACAATAGCAAATGTTCAAGACCCAACACAAGCACCAAGTGCCGGAGCCGAAGCCCAAGCCACGCCAGCTCAAGCGCCAGCAGCAATGGGAGGCAATGCAGCCGGCACCGAGGGACTACCCGGAGCCGGAGGCGCCACAGTACAAGCGTTTGGGGTAGATGGCGGCCGTACAAGCATGTACCGCACCGACATGCAGACCGGGCAGCTCCTGCGACTTGCAAACTTGGAAACCGCGAGTGAGGCAGATCGCCAAGCCGCCAAGGACGAAGTGAAGCGACGGGAAGTGGAGGCTATGTACGCAGGGCTGGAAACCAAGCCCAATGAGCGCGCGCAGCAGGAGAAGGCCATTCTTGAAGCAGCTCGCGACGAGAAGGTTGACCAGGCCGTGGCCCTGACAAGCGCCCAAGAAGTGGACGCCCCATTCAAGACCCGCAAAGCTGCCGATGACGCACGCAAGCTGAACCCCATGATGCGGGTAGTACGTGCCGAGGGAGGCTACGCACTGACGGAGAAGACGCCTGCACAGCTGGCAGCTCAAGAGAAGGCCGCCAAGCGCCTGCGCAATCCGCAGACCAGCGCACCAGGTGAGCCTATCCCGGCGCACGCCATGATCGCCGCGGCCGGCGGCTTGGCCCCCAGCACGCGCGCAGACATGGGCATGCAGGGCAATGTGCAGATTGGGAACCGGAAGCTGTTTGCCGGCGATGGCAAGGGCTTGACCATTGAGCGTGCGACAGAGCGACTGGTGGAGGATGGCTATCTGCCAGAAGGCGCCAGCCATGACGACGCGCGCAACCTCATCAAGCGCAGCCTGACCAAGCCTCAGTACAATGCCGAAGGCTATGAGCGCCTGGCCGAACTGGACAGCATGGAACGGTTTGACGCGGCACAGTTGGATGAGGACGAGGCTGTTGCGGAGATCGAAGCACTCAGCGACACTCAATTTGACACGTTGATGGATGCGGATATCCCATGGGATGCCGCCAGCAACACAGACACCGAGAGCGCCATGCGCGCACTCGGATTCAGCGAACAGGAGATTAGTGATGCCATTGCCAATGAACCCGGAGAACCGCAAAGCGGTAGCGAAAGCGGTGGTGGCGTTGATGAAAGTGCCGCCGGCCAAAAGGAAGAAGCTTCTGGAAGACGAAAAGAGACGACGCCAAAGCCTGAGCAGATAAGTTCGATTGAGACCCCCGCCGATGCGGGGGTTTCTACTTCTGGGGCCGAAAAAAAAAATGCCGTTGAGTTGCGCAAGCAAGGGGTTTCTGTAAATGAAGCCGCAATTCAAGCTGTAGATGCGCAGATCGATGAGGTGACATCCCTACTCAACTCGTTTGGATTGAAGGCGCCCACCAAGGAAGACGTTGTGGCGCAGCAGGACCGTGCTGCCCAGACAGCCAAGGCAAAAGAAAGCGCCGACCGCGCCGCTGAAAAGCAAGCCCGTGAAGCCGAGGACCGCAAGCGAATCGCTCAGGCTAGCGAAGCTGCAGCTGACACTTTCGAGCTGGGTGGCGATGCAATGACCAACCTGACTGGACAGCAGGACATTTTTGCCAGCGAGCCAGTGGGCAAGCAGGATCCCGTCAAGATCGAGGATGCCGGCGAGAAAATCGGCGGGGCCCGCAAGGACCGCTGGAAAGATCGTGGTTTGGACTTGAGTGACTTGGACGGCATGAGCGAGGCCGAGGGCGCCGAGCTGGCCACGAAGGCCAATGTGTGGAAGCCCGACTACGAAGCCATGGCCGAGGCGACTGAGCCGGTGACTGCTGCGATGGTGAAAACCGTCTATGACCAGCTGGCCGCCCAGCCGAAGAAGAACACACCCGAAGGGCGCCGGAACTACGTCACCATGATGCAAGCCGTGCGCAAGGCCTACTCCGAAGCCAAGAGCCCGGAAGATGTGAAGCTGGCAGGCGAGAAGGTGAAGCGCACTATTGGGTTGTATACCGATGACCAAGAGCAAAAGAAGCAGGCGCGCGAAGTCCTGTTCTCCGTCTACAAGGGGCGCAGCGATCCATTTGTGCTGGGATACACAGAACTTTCCAAAGCCAAGAAGATGGTCGAGGACGGCTTCCCCGCCAAGGGCGAGCCTTGGAAGAAGCGTCTCTCACTGCGCGCTTATTCTGCGGCCGGCTTCACACCTCGTGGCATAGAAATCACGCTGGATGAATCTGCCGAACTGGGAACCCCCCTCACCAGAGAGCAGGTGGCCGCCGGGTTCTACCGCATTAATACAAAGGACGGCAAGCCTGTGGGCTACGCCCCCACCAAGGCCGATGCTGAAGCCACGGCCAAGACCATCTATGAGCGCGACCTGAAGAAAGGCGCCGACAGCAAGGCTGAGCCGAACCGCCCGAACTTGGACGCGATGAAGCGTGAAGGTCTGCCAAAACGCACAGACCGCGATGTGTCAGCAGAAGACTTCGTGAAGGACTTCGGCTTCCGCGGCGTGGAGTTTGGAAACTGGGCAGCCCAGGACGAGCGCCAGCGCATCATCAACATGGCCTATGACGGGCTGATGGACCTAGCCGAGATCATGGGAGTGCCGCCCAAAGCCATGAGCCTGAACGGAACCATGGGCATGGCGTTTGGTGCGCGCGGCGGCGGCAAGTTCGCTGCTCACTACGAGCCCGGCAAGCTGGTCATCAACATGACCAAGATCAATGGTGGCGGCAGCTTAGCGCATGAATGGGCGCACGCACTGGACCACTACTTCGGAGAGCTTAATCAGAAGGACGCCTACACAACTAAGGCGCGCGGGGCTTCGGGCTGGTATGACGAGCAGCAATACAAGGGCCTACCGATGACCCGCATGGAGAAAGACGCCCAGGGCAAGTGGGCCAACGTCACCAAGATGCGCCTGGACAACCTTCGCCCCGAAATGTCAAAGGCATTCGACGGGGTGATGTCTGCGCTGTTCAGCGGGCAGGAAACCAAGGCCCAAATGGTGCGCAGCGAAGAGCTGGCCATCGAGCGCTACAAGGCGCTGGCTGACAAAGAGACTGACCCAGAAATGAAGGCGGTCTACCTGAATGGCATCAAGTCCCGCCAGCAGGCGTTGGAAGAGCTGCTCCAGGATCCAGAGGACAAGACCTATCCCAAGGGCCGCTCATCGTATGCCGGTCAAGCGCAGAAGCTGGTGGGTAAGTCAGCAACGGGCTACTGGACCCGTCCGACTGAAATGTTTGCGCGAGCCTTCGAGAGCTGGGTGTTTGACAAGGTGGCCGCTATGGGTGCCAGGTCTGACTACTTGGTGCACGGCGTGGAGGAAGATCGCTTTGCCGGCGGTGGCTACAAGGGCAACCCATACCCAACCGGTCAGGAGCGCGCCACCATCAATGCTGCGTTCGACAAGCTGGCCAGCACCATCCAGACCAAGGAAACAGATAAGGGCGTTGCCATGTTTGCCCTGGGTGCCGAAGCCTTCAGCTTGGGCATTACCCCCCGCAAGTACATGCCGGTGAACGCTGTGCAGGCGGCTGTAGATGAACTCTCTGCCAAATGGCTTAACGGCCCGAAGATCAAGGTTGTCCGGTCCACTGACGAACTGCCAATTGATGCACCGAGCGACGCTCGCGGGCTGATCCATAAGGGTACCGCCTACGTGGTGGCAGTTAACCACCTCGACCGCGCGGGCGTGGCCCGCACACTGGCCCACGAAGCTATCGGGCACTACGGTCTGTGGAAAGCACTGGGCAAAGATGGCCGTCGACAGTTCGAGCAGAACCTGCAGCTGGCATTGAAGTCAGGCAACAAACCACTGAACGCCATTGCTGCCAAAGTGCGTGAGCTCTACGTGGATGAAGCGGGTAAGTTCAATCTGAGTCCCGCCCAAGAAGCCAACGAGATTGCGGCCTTTGCAGTGGAAGCGGCCTTGGATGCTGACGGCAACTTCAATCCCGGCTATGGTTTCTTCAAGCAGGTATGGGCAAAGGTTGCAGACTTCCTGCGCGGTCTTGGCATCCAAGTGAAGTTCACCAACGTTGAGCTGCAAGGCATGCTGGTTACTTCGTTGCGCGGCTTGGAGGCTGGACACCGGCTTGACGGTGGCGGCAATGTGCTGGTGGCTGCTGCGCGCTCTGATGCAGCCGTGGAGACTCAAGAAGCCATCATTGGGAACACGCTCGGTACCGCCAGTCAGCACCCTGACTATGCGGCTGCAAAGGCTGGGAATGTAGGCGCTGCCGTGCGGGTGGCGCAATCGCTTGTGACAGCGGATTTGGTCACACGGGTGAAAAGTGCCATTGGCGATGCCAAGCCCCTAGTCGTACCCGTTGTATCGCTGGAAGCCACGGGACACAACAAGATCCCGCTCGCAGCGGCCGCAGTCTTGGCAAAGAAGCTGGGGCTTCAAGTGGAGACGCGCATCTCCCAAAGCAACAGCCCCAAGCGCACGGCCATGGGGGGCTTAGATAGGCTTTTTATGCCCCCCGTTTTTGATGGCGAAGTGTCGGCTGGTGAATCGTATTTGTTGTTGGACGACACACTCACCCAAGGCGCCACCTTTGCTGCGCTGGAGTCCCATATTCGAGATAACGGCGGGCGCGTTGCAGGAGCAGTCGCATTGACAGGCAAGCAGTACAGCGCGACACTACAGCCTTCCGCAGATTCTCTTAAGCAACTTCGTGACAAATTTGGCGACATCGAAAACGACTTCCAAGCCGCAACCGGCTATGGATTCGGTGCGTTCACACAGTCCGAGGTCCGCTATCTCACAAACTTCAAACCTGCTGACACCCTCCGAGCTGAAATCGTTGCGCGAGGAAACGCAGCGCGATCTAGTGAAGATCAATCAGATGCTGGACAGCCGGCCGCATTCGCCCGCGGCGTAACACCTTCGGCCACCCCCACAGTCTGGAACACACCGGACGCCACTCGAACCGACAAGATCATTTACGAGCTGCAGGATGGGCGCATTGACCTCAAGCGCGTGCAGCAGGCTATCGAGAAGTCTGGTCAAAAGATCAATGAACAGTGGGATGCACGTCTTGCTGAGACTTTGTACCCCGGCCGCGTGGCGCACCGAAGCCAAAGCTTCCTTGATGCAGAGGTAAAGCCGTTGCTCAAGGCCTTGGCTGTTTACAAGGTTCCCATGGACGAGCTTGCGGACTACCTTCACGCTCGGGGTGCTGAAGAACGCAATGCCCAAGTCGCTAAAGTGAATGATGCTCTGCCAGATGGTGGCGCTGGCAAGAATACCAAAGGCGTGCTGATGACCAATCAGGCGGCCCGCGACTATCTGGCCAGCATTACCCCCGCTCGCAAGCAACTGTTGGACGTACTGGCCGCCAAGGTGGACACCATCACCGCAGGAACTCGTAAGCTGCTGGTGGACGAGGGCTTGGAAAAGCAGGAGACCATTGACGCCTGGACGAAGACCTACCAGAACTATGTTCCCATGTTCCGTGATGAAGCCCAAAGCGGTGCACCACACCCACAGGGCAGCGGATTCACGGTGAAGGGCAGCGCCAGCAAGCGGGCCACCGGTTCGACCAAAGAAGTGACCAACATCCTGGCGCACGTGCTGATGCAGCGTGAGGCCGCGATCACCCGGGCAGAAAAGAACCGTGTGGCGTTGGCCCTTTACGGTCAAGCGCTTTCACATCCGAATCGGGAATTCTGGACGACTATCAAGCCCAGCATGACCCCGGCATCCATCGTCAAAGAGCTGCAGGCAATGGGAGTTGATCCCGCAACGGCTGCTATCGGCATGGAAACCGTGCCAACGATCACCACCGTGGATGTGGCTACTGGCAAGAAGGTGGAACGCCCGAACCCTTTGTATAAGAGCCTACCCGGCGCGATCCCGCTCAAAGTCAACGGTGAAGACCGTGTGCTGATGATCAATGTGGAGCAAGAGCGCGGCGCCCGCCTGGCCGAAAATCTGAAGAATCTGGACGGCCTGACCAAATTGGACTTGGCGAATTCGATCATTGGGAAGTCGACCAGGTGGCTGGCCAGCGTGAACACGCAGTACAACCCAGCTTTCGGACTGGTGAACTTGACCCGTGACACGCTGGGCGCGGTGGTGAACTTGGGTAGTACCCAGCTCCGCGGAGATTCGCTCAAAGTGCTTGCCACCACACCAGTGGCAATCGCTGGCATAGCCAAAGAGCTGATGGGCAGTGGCACAGGAAAGTGGTCGACCTTGTACCGCCAGTTCCAAGAGGATGGCGGACAGACAGGCTACAAGGAGAATTTTCGCGATGCCGGCGACCGCGCCAAAGCCATCGAATCCGAGCTGACGGATCTCAAGCGAGCCGGATCCCTTCACCCCGGCCGTGCCGCCCATGCCCTGCTGGATCTGCTGGATGGGTTCAACACTACGCTGGAAAACGCAGTTCGCGTCAGCGCCTACTCCGCAGCCTTGGACAAAGGCATGAGCCGCCCAGAGGCCGCGCGCCTTGGGCGTGAACTGACCGTAGACTTCAACCGCAAGGGCAGGGCAGGGCGTGAAGTTGGTCCGCTCTACGCATTCTTTAATGCAAGTGTGCAAGGTAGCGCGCGCACTCTGGAGACGTTGAAGGGCCCCACTGGCGCCAAAGTGATTGCCGGTGGTCTAGGTTTGGGCGCCATGCAGGCCTTGATGCTGCTGGCAGCCGGCTATGACGACGACGAGGTGCCCGGATTCGTGAAGACCAGGGCGCTAGTCGTACCATTGAACTGGACCGGAAAGGGTGAAAAGACCCACGTGCTGGTGCCATACCCGCTGGGCTTGCACGTCATCCCGAACACCGGCCGCGTGATTGCTGAGCTCGCACTGAATAGCGGAAAGGACATGGCAAAACGCAGTGGTGAAGCTATCGGCGAACTGGCTGGGGCGTTCAATCCATTGGGAGGTGGGGATATCTTCACAACGGATGGCCTGCTCAAGACTCTGGCGCCGACGGTGGCGGATCCGGTCATCGAGATTGGGTACAACCGAAACTTTGCAGGCAACAGCATTGAGCGTGAGTCAAGCGGCATTGCCGACACACGGCCCGGGGCAGCTCGCGCCAAAGAAGCCACTCAGCGCACCACCACTGGACAGGCCTACATTGGTATCAGCAAGGCCATCAACACGATGACCGGCGGTAACGACTACGAAGCCGGCAAAGTGAGCCCGTCACCTGAGATGGTGCGATACGTTGCCCAGACCGTGGGAGGTGGCGTGCTGCGTGAAATCGAAAAGACGATCAACGCCAGCACGGCCGCGAGCCGCGGTGAGACTTTGAAGTCCAGCGCCATCCCGGTGCTAGGCCGGTTTTACGGGGAAGTGAACAGCGAGGATGTCACCAAGAGCCGCTACTTCGAGAACACCAAGAATTTGGATCGGTTGGAGAGCACCAAACGGAGCATGGTCAAGTCCGGTGATGCCGATGCCCTGGCCGAGTTCAATGCGGAGCATCCTGAAGTCGCATTGATCCCGCTTGGCAACAAAGTTCAATCCTCGGTGGCGAAGCTGAATAAGCTGGCGGTCAGCACCATCGGTGATGTGCAGGCAATGAAGGAAATTGACGAGACCCGCGTTCAGATCATGGACCAGCTCAACCAGGCGGTTCAGGGTCTTGAGTTAGAAACCCGACAGCCAACGCCGGCCGAAAAAATCAAGGCTGCTGCCGTCAATTGATGCAGTCGAACACCCACTGACGGTCACCGGTGGGCTTTGTAAGAAGGCGGGCAAATCGCCCGTTCTTCTTGCACTCGGTATCCGCTAGGGCCTGAGCCCCAGCGCCGTCCATTGAACCAGCATTGACCATCACGGTGCGCTCACTGCTAGATGTAATCTTTGCGGCGCATCCACCCAGTGCCATCAGTACGATACAAAAAATAGAGACTACCCGCATGCCGGATTCCCCTGAGTCGATTGTTGAAAACCAAAGTGTACGAGACTCCCCAACCATGATTGACGAGAAGCAATTGTTGGAAGCCTTGGCAGCGTATCGCCAAAAGCTGAGAGATCAGGGCTACCCGGCGAAAGCAGCGGTGGTAGAGCGCTGTATAGGTATCGTCAAGCGGATGACTGCTCAACTACACACCACCAAACCTGCGGAATGAGTGTATGGAGCTCTTTTTCGTAGCCACGAATGAGCATCCCGCATTCATCAACCTGGCGAACTTCGGCTTGAGTGAGCGTCCTAAGCTGCGCCCCAGCTTCATCGAGCACATTGGCTTCAACGGCCGGCATACCGTTGGGGCGCTTCTGAGTCAGGCGTAAATCACCTTGAATTCCCGATTTCTTGACATCGGAATCAGGCAAGCGCTGGCCGTTTTTCTTGAGTGGGTAGATGGTGCAAAACACTGTCGAAGCATACAGGCCCTGCGGTTCAGCTGTCTACGCGGAAATTTGTCCAATATTCAGTAGTTCGGAGACTAAAACCCTCGGCAAACCCGCGTGTTACCGTTGCTAGATTCGTGGGTTTTGTTGGACAAAGTGAGACTGAAATCCTCGTATTCATGCGGTCTACGAGGGCGTTTCGGCACGGGACTCTTAATCCGTAGGTCGAGAGTTCGAATCTCTCAGTTCCCACCACGGTACAAGTGGATCAAAACCCGTCATTGCGAAATGGCGGGTTTTTTACGTCTGCGAATTGTCATGCGTGAGCGTAGGCAACGCACGGGAGAAGGCGTTCAGGCCTCTCCCGCGTACAGAAGCCTTTACGCTTCGAGTTGCGTTGTCAGCTCCAACCAATGCTCTTCGAGGGTTTGAAGTTCGGCATTGACTGCTTTCAAGCGTTTACCAGCCTCAGCAATCACGGAAGGGTGTGGGTTGGTAGACAGCTTGGCCTCCAATTCGGCCCCTTCGGTATTAAGGGTCGCCATTTGGGCTTCCACCTGCGCCAACTCTTTCTTCCATTTCTTGATGCTATCTGCGCTGGGGCCGGCGGGAGCCACGGGCAGGGCAGGGCTGGCAGGTGAGGGGGCAATAGCTCCTGCCTTAGCTTCTTCTTTGGCAAGCTCGCGCTGGCGCTTGGCTTCGTCCAGCAAATAGCGTTGGTAATCGTCCAAATCGCCGTCGAAAGGCTCCACGCCACCGCGCGACACCATCCAAAACTCATCGCAAACCGACCGAAGCAGCGCACGGTCGTGGCTGACCAGCATCACAGTGCCTTCAAATTCATTCAGCGCCATAGCAAGCGCTTCACGAGTCGCTAGATCCAAGTGGTTGGTTGGCTCATCCAACAGTAAGAGGTTGGGGCGCTGCCAAACAATCATGCACAGGACCAAACGCGCTTTTTCCCCGCCGCTCATGCTACCGACCGACTGTTTCACCATGTCGCCGCTGAAATTGAAGGTGCCAAGAAAGCTGCGCAGATCCTGTTCACGGGTTTGTTGGCCAGAAATTTTTCCAGCGGCCGTCATATCTTTGACCAAGCGGATCATGTGTTCCAGCGGCGTCTCATCGGGCCGCAACACATCCAGCTCTTGTTGCGCAAAGTAACCAATATTCAGGCCTTTGCCTTCAGTGACCTCACCGCCAAGGGTTTTAAGGTCCCGCGCAACCGTTTTTACCAGGGTCGACTTGCCCTGGCCGTTTGCGCCCAAGATACCGATACGTTGGCCCGCGAGCACCGATTTGCTGACGTTGTGCACGATCACCGTCGGGGGCGTGCCTTTGGGCGCATCTTCAGGGGGCGGGTAGCCAAAATTCACCCCCTGCATGGACAGCATGGGGTTAGGTAGGTTCGCCGGCTCTTTGAACTCAAAACTGAAGTCCGCCTCCGAAAGCAAGGGCGCGATTTTCTCCATCCGATCCAGGGCCTTAACACGGCTCTGGGCCTGCTTGGCTTTGCTGGCCTTGGCCTTGAAACGGGCAATGAACTTCTGCAGGTGGGCAATCTTGTCCTGCTGTTTGGAGAAGGCGTTTTGCTGCAGTTCCATTTGTTCGGCGCGCATATCCTCAAACTTGCTGTAGTTGCCGCCGTAGCGCACCAGCTTGCCCATGTCGATGTGCAGCGTGACATTGGTCACCGCGTCCAGAAACTCCCGATCGTGGCTGATGACGACCATGGTGCCTTCGTACTTTTTGAGCCATGCTTCCAGCCATACCAAGGCATCCAAATCCAAGTGGTTGGTTGGCTCGTCGAGCAGTAGCAAGTCACTCGGGCACATCAGTGCGCGTGCCAACTGCAGACGCATCCGCCAGCCACCTGAGAAGCTGTTCACCGGCTTGTCGAGTTCGGTCGTTTTGAACCCGAGGCCCAAAATCAGTGCTTGTGCGCGGGCTGCTGCATCGTACTCACCCGCATCGTGGAGCGCGGTGTAGGCATTTGCCATGCGCTCGTAATCATCGGTTGCCTCAGCAGCCGTCACCTCAGCACGTGCAGCCCCCAGTTGTGTATCACCCTCGATCACAAAGTCAGTGGCACCTTGTTCGGTTTCAGGCATGTCCTGCGCAACCTGACCCATGCGCCACTGGGCAGGAATGTAGTACTCGCCAGCATCCTCATGCAGGTTGCCATTGAGCAGCGCAAACAGGCTTGACTTACCCGCCCCATTGCGGCCAACCAGGCCGACTTTTTCGCCCGGATTCAGGGCGACGGAGGCGCCTTCGAGCAACACCTTGGCGCTGCGGCGCAAGGTGACATTTTTAAGAGTAATCATGATGTGAATGCGGCGCGAGCCGCAGATAGTTGCCCCGCTTGTGGCGGGCAATGGTTTATCAGCCCCGACACGGAGCTGATCAATTCAGAGAAAAAATTCAGTGTGTCTGCAAGCGCTGCAAAGCGTCATAGGTCACCAGTAGCACCTGGTCTTCACCTGCGCTTGTTTCGAGCCAGACGACTTCAAGATCCGGGAAAGCCGCTTCAAAAAACTCCCGTTCGTTACCGATTTCCAGTACCAGGACCCCATCCTCAGTCATCTTCGAACACACGCTACTCAAAAGAGTGCGGACAAAGTCCATGCCATCCCCGCTACCACTGGCTTGGTTACCGTCCAGGGCAATAAAGGGCTCGGCTTTGTATTCGGCAGGCAGCGCAGCCATACTTTGGGCATTGACATACGGTGGGTTGCACAGAATCAGGTCAAACGTGTCGTGTACCGCGTTCAAACCGTCGGACTGCACCAGCGTGATGCGCTCCTGCATCGCGTGTTTGTCAACGTTGATACGTGCTACCGCCAAGGCATCTGCAGAAATGTCGGCGGCAGCCACCACCACATCGGGGTACACCATCGCAGCCAGAATACCTAGGCTGCCATTGCCGGTGCACAAATCCAGCACTTTGTGGGTGCTCTCCAAGAGCCAGTAGTCGATACCGCCGTCCACCAGCAGCTCTGCAATCAGCGAGCGCGGAACAATTACGCGCTCGTCGACGTAAAACGGCACACCCTGCAACCACGCCTCACGGGTCAGGTAGGCAGCAGGCTTGCGCGTGTTGATGCGCGCTCCTAAAAGCGTAGCGGCTTGCGCATATTCTTCGGGGGCTACCGACCGTTTTGATGCTTCATCATCGGGGCCGAGCGGGGTATCAAGCTGCAGGTTCAGAGCATGCAACACCAGCCATGCTGCTTCGTCTGCCGCATTGGTGGTGCCGTGCCCAAAAGACACGCCGGCTTCCTCAAGTCGCTGCTTGGATTCCGCAACCAGTTCCAACAAGTTCATGCCGCACCCGCCTTGTTCAGGTTTTCGAGCACACGGCGATAAATGTTTTTAAGCGGCTCGATATCTGCCACCTTCACATGCTCATTGATTTTGTGGATGGTGGCGTTTGGTGGGCCGACTTCGACGACTTGGGCGCACACTTGGGCAATGAACCGCCCGTCACTGGTGCCGCCGGTGGTGGAGAGTTGGGTCTCGATACCGGTTTCCGACCGGATGGCATCTCGCACCGCATCCACCAGCGGGCCGGGTGTCGTCAAGAATGGAAGGCCGCCTATGGTCCAGACGAGGTCGTAGTCAAGCTCGTGCTTGGCCAACACGCTGGCCAATCGCTTTTGCAAGCTCTCCGGCGTGGATTCAGTCGAAAAACGGAAATTGAAGTCAATCACCACATGACCCGGGATGACGTTGCTCGCGCCAGTTCCGCCGTGAATGTTGCTCACCTGCCAAGTCGTGGCCGGGAAGTAGTCATTGCCCTTGTCCCATTCAATGCCTACCAATTCGGCAAGGGCAGGGGCTGCCAAATGGATGGGGTTTTTTGCCAAATGCGGGTAGGCAATATGACCTTGCACCCCCTTGACAGTGAGCTTGCCGCTCATGGTCCCACGGCGCCCATTTTTGATCATGTCACCGGTGCGCTCGACCGAGGTGGGTTCACCCACGATGCAATAGTCCAGCACCTCGCCGCGCGCTTGCAGCAACTGGCACATCACCACGGTGCCGTCGAGTGCAGGTCCTTCTTCGTCGCTAGTTAACAGCAACGCGATGTTGAGGTCGGGGGCAGGGTGTTCCGCCAAAAACTCTTCAATCGACACCACAAAGGCTGCCAGCGAGGTTTTCATGTCACTCGCGCCACGGCCGAACAACTTGCCGTCGCGGTGGCTGGGCACAAAGGCGGGGCTGTCCCATTGGGCTTGCGGCCCGGTGGGCACCACGTCCGTGTGCCCGGCAAAAACCAGCGTCTTTGCTATAAGTTTGTTAGCTGCCTGCGCATTACTTGCGGGGCCTGCAGGTCGTTTTGCCCATAAATTGATGACCCGGAAGTCATCGGGGCCGCTCTCTACGGTTTCACACACAAAGCCCAATGGGCGCAGTCGCTCAGCGATCAAGGCCTGGCAGCCACCGTCGGAAGGCGTCACCGACGCCATGGATATCAGTTGCTCGGTGAGCTGCAGGGTTCTCGTCATCAGTGTTTTACATCCAGGGTAATTTCGGTGAAAGACGCTTCATCGTCTTCCTCCGGCAAGGCGGCGCTCTGCGCGGCCTTAGTGAAGTCGTTTTGCAAACGCCACATCAGGTTGGTGGGCGAGTCCGCATGGGCCAAGCCTTCTTTGCGATCCACCACGCCGTCTCGGATCAAGCGCGCAATGTCCGCCTCGAAGGTTTGAGAGCCCTCTGCCATCGACTGCTCCATCGCTTCGCGCACCGCCGAGAAGTCGCCTTTTTCAATCATTTCGGCCACCAGCTTGGTGTTGAGCAATACCTCTGCAGCGGGGGCACGCAGTCCCGAGGTCGTGCGCATCAAGCGCTGCGACACAATCACGCGCAAGGCTGTGGCCAGATCACCCAACATCGTGGGGCGAACCTCTACCGGGTAGAAGCTCAAAATACGGTTCAGCGCTTGGTAGCTGTTGTTGGCGTGCATCGTAGCCAGGCACAGGTGGCCCGACTGCGCGTAAGCAATCGCGGCTGACATAGTTTCCTGGTCACGGATTTCTCCGATCAGAATGACGTCCGGCGCCTGGCGCAGCGCATTTTTCAGGGCAACTTGCAGAGACTCGGTATCGGTTCCAACTTCCCGCTGGTTGACCACAGACTTCTTGTTCCGGAACAAAAACTCCACCGGGTCTTCAATCGTCAGAATATGGCCTGACACATTTTCATTGCGGTGGTCCAGCATCGATGCGAGGGTGGTGCTCTTGCCGGCACCGGTTGCACCGACCATCAGCAACAAGCCCCGCTTTTCCATGATCAAGTCGGCCAACACCGGCGGCAGTTGCAGGCTGTGCAGCGGGGGCACATCCACGCTGATGTAGCGGATAACCGCCGCAATCGTGCCGCGCTGGCGCATGGCACTTACGCGGAACCGGCCCACTCCGGGAATCGGGAAACCGATGTTGAGTTCGCCGGTTCGCTCCAACTCAGCGATCTGCTGGGGTTGCAGCACTTCCGCCAGCAGGTTTTTAGGCGCATCAGAAGGCAAGGTCTGGCTATTGATCGGGACACATTGCCCGTTGATTTTGATGAGCGCGGGCGCATGGGCCGAGAGGTAGACGTCGGACGCCTTCTTCTCACTCATCAGGCGCAGGATGCGCTCCATCGTGCCAACGGGTTGCGCGGTGCCAGTCGTGGCCATAGTTGCCTTCCGTGGGATGCGCTTAGTCGCGCAACAGATCGTTCAAGCTGGTCGTGGAGCGTGTTTTGGCATCGACCTTTTTCACAATGATCGCTGCATACATGCTGTATTTGCCGTCACCCTTGGGCAGGTTGCCGCTCACCACCACCGAGCCGGCAGGCACGCGGCCATAGCTCACAGTGTCTGTGGCGCGGTCATAAATCGGAGTGCTTTGCCCGATGTACACGCCCATCGAGATCACCGAGTTTTCCTCGACGATCACGCCTTCGACCACCTCGGAGCGCGCGCCTACGAAGCAGTTGTCCTCAATGATGGTCGGGCCCGCCTGCATCGGTTCCAAAACGCCACCAATGCCGACACCACCGGACAAGTGCACGTTTTTACCGATCTGAGCACAAGAGCCCACCGTGGCCCATGTATCGACCATGGTGCCCTCATCCACATAAGAGCCGATGTTGCAATACGACGGCATCAGGATCACTCCTTTGCCCTGGAAACTTCCGCGACGTGCAACCGCCGGCGGCACCACGCGCACACCGGTCGCCTTCAAGGCTTCAGCGCTCATGCCGGCAAATTTGGTAGGCACCTTGTCATAGAAGCCGAGGTCGCCGGATTGGACGATTTCGTTGTCTTTGAGGCGGAAGCTCAACAACACCGCCTTTTTGATCCACTGGTGGGTCGTCCATTGACCCACGCCCTCACGGGTGGCAACACGCAGGCGACCTGCATCGAGTTCATTCAGGACATGTTCCACGGCATCGCGGACTTCAGCAGGCGCGGAGGCCACAGAAATATTCGCGCGGTCTTCCCACGCAGCTTCGATCACGGTTTGGAGTTGTTGTGTCATGGTGTTTTCAGGAGTTAAAGGGGGAGGGGGCTGCGCTGTACTCAAGCTGCCCGGTTTTTCACAAATTGCACGATGCGTTGCGAAGCCTCGACACACTCTGCGGTCTCTGCCACTAGCGCCATGCGGATACGGCCTGCGCCCGGGTTGAAACCGTGGGCTTCACGTGCCAGGTAGCTACCCGGCAACACGGTCACATTGTATTGAGCGAGCAAGTCGCGGGCGAACTCGGTGTCGCTGCCTTTGACATCCGCCCACAAATAAAAGCCGGCATCTGGCAAAGCCACATCCATGACCTCGGCCAGAAGTGGGGTGACCTCTGCGAACTTGGTTCGGTACTTGGCCCGGTTATCAATGACGTGGGCCTCGTCGTCCCACGCGGCAATGCTGGCCGCCTGCACCACCGGACTCATCGCGCTGCCATGGTAAGTGCGGTAGAGCAAGAATTTTTGAATCCAGTGCGCATCGCCCGCGCAGAAGCCGCTTCGCATGCCGGGAACGTTGCTGCGCTTGGACAGGCTGGTGAACGACACCAGATTGTTAAAGTCGGTGCGTCCCAAGCGTGCTGCGGCTTCAAGACCGCCCAGAGGCGCCTCATGCCGGAAATAGATCTCGCTGTAGCACTCGTCCGAAGCAATCACAAACCCGTATTGATCACTCAGGGCAAACAGCTTCTCCCACTCGGAGAGCGGCATCACGGCGCCCGCAGGGTTACCGGGGGAGCATACAAACATCAGTTGGGTGTTTTTCCAGATGGAGGCAGGCACACTGTCCCAGTCCTGGGCGAAATTGCGATCGGCGACGGACGGCACAAAGTAAGGCTGCGCACCACTCAACAGCGCCGCACCTTCGTAGATTTGGTAGAAAGGGTTGGGGCACACCACTTGCACCGTGCCATCGGTAGCCGACGGATTGATGACCACCTGGGCAAAAGCGAACAAGGCCTCCCGTGATCCATTAACCGGCAGCACCTGGGTGGCCGGGTTGAGCGCGAGCCCATAGCGGCGCTGAATCCAGTTGACCATGGATTGACGGAGCTTAGGGTCACCAGCCGTCGCGGGGTAGGCAGCGAGCCCGCTTTCGCCGGACTGGATGGCGTGGCAATAAGCGTCCTTGATCAGTTGTGGCGTCGGGTGGCGGGGCTCGCCGATGCCCAGGCTGATCGGGCTGAAGGCCGCGTTAGGCGTGACTGCGGCAAAGAGCTGGCGCAGGCGTTCAAAGGGGTAGGCCTGCAGGCGGGACAAATTCGGATTCATGGGGCGGCATTATCCCTGAGTCATCGTTAAACTCAGGGGCTGCTGGCCATCGGGTGAGCCCAGCTTTGAATTTGAGGAGTGAGCCATGTCAGCAATCCCATCCCACGGTGATGCCCCACGCTACCTGAATGTTGCGGGTGCCATGGAGCAAATTGGTGATGAAGGCGCGTTGCGAGAGATGCTGCCCATGGTGCTCGAGTCCCTGACTAACGATGTACCTGCCATCACCGAGCTGTTGGCCCGGGGTGATATCAAAGGCGCCAACCACTTGCTACACCCCTTGAAGGGCTTTATTCCGATTTTTTGCACCACCGAGCTGTATGGCAGGGTGTCCGAGGTCGAGCTCATGAGCAAAAAGGGAGACGTTGCCGCGGTGTCTGCCGCTTACGCAGAGTTGGCGCCTGAACTGCTCCGTTTAAAGGCCGAAGTCGCCCAATACCTCGGCCTTGCTGCTTAGGCCGCCTGCTGCTTTCGGGTGTTGAGGGCACCGCGCGGTATCATCCGCGGCTCGGCTGTGTCGGTGTGAGATCGGCAAAGCTCAATAAAATCAAATACTTAGCGTCAATCAAGCTCCACCGTGCGACTCAATTCCATCAAGCTCTCGGGCTTCAAGTCATTTGCTGAACCCACGAACTTCCTGCTGCCTGGGCAACTGGTCGGGGTGGTGGGGCCGAATGGCTGCGGCAAATCCAACATCATGGATGCGGTGCGATGGGTGCTCGGTGAAAGCAAAGCCAGTGAGTTGCGCGGCGAGTCGATGCAGGACGTGATCTTCAATGGCACCACGACCCGCAAACCTGCCAGTCGATCCAGCGTGGAATTGGTGTTTGACAATGCCGATCACCGCGCCGGCGGACAGTGGGGCCAGTTTGGTGAAATTGCAGTCAAACGGGTGTTGACCCGCGACGGCACCAGCAGCTATTTCATTAATAACCAGCCGGTGCGCCGCCGCGATGTGCAGGACGTGTTTCTTGGCACCGGCTTGGGGCCGCGCGCCTACGCCATCATCGGCCAGGGCACGATCAGCCGGATTATTGAATCCAAACCCGAAGAGCTGCGCCTATTCCTTGAGGAGGCAGCCGGGGTCTCCAAATACAAAGAACGACGTCGCGAAACTGAAAATCGCCTGTCTGATACCCGCGAAAACCTGACCCGGGTCGAAGACATCTTGCGCGAACTGGGGAGCAACCTAGACCGTCTCGAAAAGCAGGCCGAGGTCGCGCAAAAGTACAACGCCTTGCAGGCCGAGGTCACCCTGAAGCAGCATCAGCAGTGGTTTTTGAAGCGGGCTGAGGCCTTGGCCGACAAAGCCAAAGTGCAAACCGAGGGGCTTGCCGCAGTGAATGCGCTCGAAGCGCGTATGGCCGATCTGCGCCATATTGAAGCTGATCTGGAAACCGTGCGCCAAGCGCATTACGCAGCGGGCGATCAGGTTAACCAAGCCCAAGGCTTGCTGTACGAGGCCAGCACCGATGTCGGTCGCCTGGAGGCCGAAATCCGCTTTGTGGTGGAAGGGCGTCAGCGGGTGGAGCAGCGCCTGATCACGTTGAAAGAGCAAATCGCCCAGTGGGCTACCCGCAAAGACGACGCCCAGAACGAAATGGAGCGTTTGGCCGAGCTGGCCGCTATGGGAGAAGAGCAGACCGAGTTGCTAGCCGCCCAGGTCGAAGAACAGGCGCAACAGCTACCCGATGTGGAGGAGGCACTGGCCGAAGCCCAAGGCGCCGCCAACGACCAGCGCGGCGCGGTCACTCAAGTGCAACAACAGATCCAGGTCTTGGCTGCGGAGCAGCGTGGCATCGAAGAGCAAAGCCGCCAGCTGGGTAGCCGCCGTGACCGGCTTTCCACCGACCGCAACGCGCTGTCTGCCCCGGACGAATCTCGCTTGCAGGGTCTTCAAGAGCAGTTGGAAGTGGCGCAGGAAAGCCATCAAATTGCGGATGCCCGCCTGCAAGAGTTGCAAGAAGCGGTGCCCCAGTTGGACGAAGCCCGCAAAGAACAGCAAAGCCGGGTCAACGCCGAGTCTTCGCGCCAATCCGACCTGTCCGCCCGGCTCGAGGCCCTCAAAGCCCTGCAAGAAAAAGTCAAGACGGACGGCAAGTTGCAGCCTTGGTTGGCCAAACACGGCCTCGACCATTTGCAGGGACTGTGGAGCCGCATCCATATCGAACAAGGCTGGGAAAACGCGCTCGAAGGTGCGCTGCGCGAGAGACTAGGCGGGCTGGAGGTGTCCCGCCTTGACATGCTCAAAGCCTTTGCCCATGAAGGCCCCCCCGCCAAACTCGCGTTTTACAGCCCGCCTTCGGCGCAGGTCTTCGAGCCCTCAGGCCGTTTGCCGCGCTTGTCTGACTTGCTGCGCGTGCACGACGCGGGCCAAAAAGCGGTGCTCACCGACTGGCTGCACGGCTGTTACACCGCCAGCAGTTTTGAAGAAGCGCTGGGCCAGCGTGAGCAATTGGCTGCCGGCGAGAGCATCTTTGTCAAATCGGGCCATGTGGTTACCGCCCATAGCGTGAGCTTCTACGCCCAAGACTCGGAGCAGGCAGGCTTGTTGGCGCGCGCGCAAGAGATTGAAAACCTCGAAAAGGAAGTCCGCGCCCAGGTGCTGATCGCCGATGAATCCCGGGTCGCACTGAGCCGCGCCGAGAGCGCCTATGCCGAGAGCGCCCAGCGCTTGGTGAGTGCCCGCCGCGAGGCCGCGGAAACCCAGAGTCGTGCGCACGAGCTGCAAGTGGAGACACTCCGCCTGTCCCAGATGTTGGAGCAAACCCGTGCCCGCAGTGCGCAAATCGCAGCAGACATGGCCGAGGTGGAAGCCCAGCTCGACGATTTACAAGAGCGCCGTGTCGAGGCAGAGGCCCGCTTTGAGTCCTTGGACATGCAGCTGGCCGATAGCCAGGAGCGCCACGCCCAACTGGACGAGCGGGTCATCGAGCTCCAAGGCAAGTTAAACCAGTGCCGCGAACAACAGCGCAGCCTCGAGCGACAGGCGCAAGAAGCAGTGTTTGCCCAGCGCAGTTTGCAAGCCCGCAATGCCGAACTCGCGCGCGCCATTGAAACCGCCATCCAGCAAAACCAGAGCATTCAGGCCGAAGAGCAGCGGGCGCAGGATGAGCTGAATCGTCTGACCGACGCCGCTGCGCAAGCAGGGCTGCAAAACGCCCTGGCGTTGAAGCTAGAACGGGAGCAGGCCCTCGGTGCCAAGCGCAGCGAATATGACGACCTGACCGCCAAGCTGCGCGCCAGTGACGAGCGCCGCTTGCAACTTGAACGTGAACTCGACCCTTTGCGCCAGCGCATCACCGAATTCCAGCTCAAGGAGCAAGCAGCGCGCTTGGGCTTTGAGCAATACGAGAACCAACTTGCCGACGCGCAAGCCGATCTCGTCGCAATCGAGCAGAGCATCAAAGATGGCAATGTGCGGCTATTTGGCATGCAAGGCGACATCGACCGCCTAAATCGCGAAATCACAGCGCTGGGTGCCGTGAACCTGGCAGCGCTGGAGGAATTGGCTGCGGCCCGCGAGCGCAAGCAGTTCCTCGATATGCAAAACGTCGATTTGACCCAGGCCATGAACACCCTGGAAGACGCGATCCGCAAGATCGACGCAGAAACCCGCGAACTCTTGTCAGGCACCTTTGACCAGGTGAACGCTCATTTCGGCCGCATGTTCCCTGAGCTCTTCGGCGGTGGTAATGCGCGCCTCGTCATTACCGGTGATGAAATTCTGGACTCCGGTGTGCAGGTGATCGCCCAGCCGCCTGGCAAGAAAAACCAGACGATTCACTTGCTGTCGGGCGGTGAAAAAGCATTGACTGCGATCGCGCTGGTATTTGCGATCTTCCAACTCAACCCCGCACCTTTTTGTTTGCTCGACGAGGTGGACGCGCCGCTGGATGACGCCAACACCGAGCGTTACGCCAAGCTGGTCTCCGCCATGAGCAAGGGAACCCAATTCCTGTTTATCAGTCACAACAAAATCGCCATGGAAATGGCAGAGCAACTCATCGGCGTCACGATGCAGGAGCAAGGCGTCTCGCGCATCGTCGCAGTGGACATGGAGTCTGCAGTGCACCTTGCTGAGCTTGCCTGAACGGTCACTACATCACTATGAGCAACTTACAAATCGGTTTGGCCATCGCAGGTGGCATCGTGTTGGCCGGAGTCGTGGCCCACGGTGCCTGGTCCTCGCGCCGCAGTGCGCCCCGCCAGGCCCAGCCACCCCAAGAGCCGATAGACGACACCTCGGCCATGGAGCCGGGTCTGACCGAGGTAGACGCGGATACCCCCGCCTTCCACCTGCCCCGGCCACCGGCGCGGCCCGCCATGGACTCCCTGATCGATGTGATTGCCACCATCGCCTTGGACCCGGCAACACCGGCAGTCTCTGGCGACGCCGCTTTGGCCGCCATGCCCGCCACCCGGCGTGCGGGCACCAAGCCTTTCTCGGTGGAGGGCTTCAACCTGAACACCCAGGTCTGGGAAGTGCCCGCCGCTGGGCAGCGCTACGGGGGCTTTCAAGCAGGTGTACAGCTGGCGAACCGCTCTGGCGCGCTCAACGACATTGAGTATTCCGAATATGTGGTTAAGACCCAAGCCTTTGCCGATGCGATCAACGCCACGCCTGAGTTCCCTGAAATGATCGACGAAGTGGCCCGCGCCCGCGAGCTCGACCACTTTGCCAGCGCGCACGACGCTCAGCTCGGCTTCACCATCCGCGCCCGCAATGCGTCCTGGAGCCCCGGCTATATCCATCAAAATGCCGCACGCCTTGGCTTTGTGGCCGGTGCAATACCCGGCCGCATGGTGCTTCCGGCAACGGCCGAGGGCTTGCCACCGGTGTTGGTGCTGGGTTTCGATTCGCAAGCCGCGCTTGCAGACGACCCGGCCCAAAGTGCGATCCGCGAGCTCTCCTTGCACCTTGATGTGGCGCAGGTGGATCGTGGCGAGCAGCCGTTTGTCCGGATGCGGGAAACCGCCAATGCCTTGGCGCAGGCCATGGAAGGCGTGGTCACCGACGACCACGGTCAACCATTGGCGCCCCAAACCATGGACATGATCGCCGCCGACCTGCAGGTGCTTTATGACACGCTGGAGCAGCGCGATATTGCCGCCGGCTCGCCGATTGCGCGCCGCCTTTTCAGCTAAGTTTTTTCTTCTTTATGGCTACGCTGGACTTGTTTTCACTAGAGCCGGCACAGCCGGATACCGCTGCCCACCAACGCCTCTTGGCCCTGCGCGAGCAACTGCACGCCCATGGCCATGCGTATTACGTCCTCGACGCCCCCACGGTGCCGGATGCGGAATACGACCGGCTGTTTCGGGAGCTCCAAACTTTGGAAGCAGCCCACCCGGAATGGGCCAGCACTGACTCCCCGACGCAACGGGTAGGAGGCAAACCCCTCGATGCCTTCACCAGCGTGCGACACGCGGTGCCCATGCTCAGCATCCGGACCGAAACCGACACCGAATCGACCGGCGCCCTGGCCTTTGATGCCCGGGTGCGCAAGGAGCTGGAGCTCAGCGATTCGGATGCCGCGGTGGAATATGTGGCAGAGCTCAAGTTCGACGGCTTGGCCATGAACCTGCGTTACCACCAGGGTGTATTGGTGCAAGCAACCACCCGTGGTGATGGCGAATACGGCGAAGACGTAACCCAAAACATCCGCACCATCGGCCAGATCCCCTTGCGCCTGCCCGAGGGTGTGCCGCCGGTGCTGGAAGTGCGTGGTGAGGTGTACATGCGCCGCGATGACTTTGAGACCCTGAATGAGCGCCAGCGCAACCGGATTACGGCCGGCGAAAAAGGGGAAAAGACCTTTGTGAACCCACGCAACGCCGCTGCCGGCGCGGTGCGGCAACTCGACCCGGGCATTGCAGCGCAGCGCCCCTTGAGCTTTTTCGCCTACGGGCTTGGTGAAGTCACACCCGCTACCGCAGGCGGCCCGCAGTTCGGCACCCATTTCGCCATGCTCCAAACCCTCAAATCATGGGGTTTTCCGGTCGCAGCCGAGGTGGATATTGCGCGAGGCGCTACTGAATTGATAGCATATCACCAGCACATCGGTGCGCGGCGCGATACCTTGCCGTTTGACATTGACGGTGTGGTCTACAAGGTCAACAGCCTCGCGCTCCAGCAACGCCTGGGTTTTGTGACCCGGGAGCCCCGCTGGGCGGTCGCGCACAAATACCCGGCCCAAGAACAGCTCACTACGGTGCTGGCGATCGATGTGCAGGTTGGCCGCACCGGCAAGCTCACGCCGGTTGCCAAGCTGGCCCCGGTATTTGTGGGCGGGGTGACCGTTACCAATGCCACCCTGCACAACGAGGACGAGGCCCGCCGCAAAGATGTGCGGGTGGGCGACACCGTCATTGTTCGACGGGCCGGCGATGTCATTCCCGAAGTGGTCTCGGTAGTAGCCGAAAAGCGGGTGGCTGATGCCACGCAGTTCACCATGCCGCATAGCTGCCCGGTGTGCCAATCAGCGGCCGTGCGGGAAGAGGGCGAAGCGGACTACCGCTGTACCGGTGGTCTGTTTTGCAGCGCCCAACGCAAGCAGGCCATCCTGCATTTCGCCCAGCGCCGCGCGGTGGAAGTCGAAGGCTTGGGTGACAAGCTGGTCGAGCAGCTGGTAAATGCAAACGTCATCCGTAATTTGCCCGACCTCTACCGGCTCGGCCTGAACGCGCTGGCCAGCCTGGACCGGATGGCCGACCGGTCGGCCCTCAACATCATGGATGCGCTGGAGAAATCCAAGCGCACTACCTTGCCTCGCTTTTTGTTCGGGCTGGGCATACGCCATGTGGGCGAAGCCACTGCCAAAGAGTTGGCGCGGCATTTTGGCACTCTGGATGCCGTGATGGACGCGACGGAAGATGTCTTGCTTGGGGTGTCCGACGTAGGGCCGATCGTGGCCAAAAGTATTCGCACCTTCTTTGAGCAGCCCCACAACCGTGAGGTGGTCGAGCAACTACGCGCCTGCGGCGTGACTTGGCCTGAGGGCGCACCGGCTGACGCCGGCCCCAAGCCTTTGGCGGGCATGACACTGGTGCTAACCGGAACGCTGCCGACCCTCGGGCGCGATGCGGCCAAAGACCTGATCGAGGCCGCTGGTGGCAAGGTTAGTGGCTCGGTCAGCAAAAAAACCAGCTACGTCGTAGCAGGGTCTGAGGCCGGAGGCAAGCTGGACAAAGCCCGCGAGCTGGGCCTGGCGGTGCTGAATGAAGCCGGTTTATTGGAGTTGCTGAAATGACAGTCCGCGACATTCTCAAAATGGGCGATGCCCGCTTGCTGCGCACCGCGCAGCCGGTCACTGCCTTCGACAGCGATGGGCTGCACCTTTTGGTTACCGACCTGCTGGACACCATGCGGGCTGCGAATGGCGCCGGTTTGGCTGCCCCGCAAATCGGGGTCGACCTGCAAGTGGTGATTTTTGGCAGCAACGATCGCAACCCGCGCTACCCGGACCGGCCGGTGGTGCCACCTACGGTGTTGTGCAATCCGGTGATCATCCCGATAGGTGAGGCCGAAGAAAGCGACTGGGAGGGCTGCTTGTCGGTACCCGGCCTGCGGGGCCAGGTGCCACGTTGGACCCATATCCGCTACACCGGTTTTGACCATTACGGCGACGCCATCGACCGCACGGTAGAGGGCTTCCACGCGCGCGTGGTACAGCACGAGTGCGACCATTTGTGGGGCAAGCTGTACCCGATGCGTATGCGCGACTTGTCCCAGTTCGGGTTCACCGAAGTCTTGTTTCCGGGGATTGAGGCGGCCGAAGACGACTAAGTGCGTATTCCAGTTAACAACGCCACCCGTTCCAATCGATAGCTGGCCACCGTTTTCACGCACCTCGTTCTGTACCCGCATTGGGCCAGAAGCGGGCATTCGCGAGTGACCGATCTTGGATCCCCGCGTGTTGGCCGTGCAGGACTGGGAGAGTGCGACGCAACCTTGCAAGCTCGCCTCCCATTTCACATTTGGCTTCGTTGATGAAGCGTTGAAGTCCGCTGCTCCGCAAGGAGCCCACGCGCTGGAAGCGCAGTGCTAGACTGACAGGTCCTCGCGGTTTCTTGCTGAACGGCAAGAATGAAAAGGGAACGACAGAACGGTTGAGTTTCAACCCGTGCTGTGGCTGCCCCCGCAACTGTGATCGGCAAGTTTCATGTCCACCACGCCACTGGCTTCGCGCTGGGAAGGCCGACATGCAAACGACGACCCGAGAGCCAGGAGACCTGCCCTGAGGAAGTGACCTATGTAAGGGCGGGGTGTCCCTGTGCGAGTGTCGTTTTTTCTCATGGCAGACGGGCTCGCCGGTGCTGTCTCCGTCCTATGGCTCCAACCAGGGGGCGGCCTATTGCATAAACGATTTCTGGCCGCGCTCCGCCTCCATTATTTTTGGAGGATGAATGTCTGACTTGGCTGAAACACATGCACCGGATATCCCGGCGATACCGGTCCCCCCGGTTTCTGGCACAGAACCTTCCCGGATGTCTGTGGTTGACATGGTCTGGCCGGACCAGTCCAACCACCATGGAACCCTGTTCGGTGGCGCCGCCTTGGCTGCGCTGGATCGCCTGGCTTTCATCATGGGCAGCAAGGTGCTGCGCGGAACGGTGGTGACCGCCGCCGTCAGCCGCCTGGACTTCGCGGCGCCGGCGCCCGCAGGCCATCTGATCGAGTGCAATGCGGAGGTGGTGCACCGCGGGCGCAGGTCGGTGACCCTGAAAACTGAGCTGGTCGCCGAGGCTTTGCTGACCGGTGAGCGCACACGCTGTCTGTCGGGTGACTTTGTGATGGTCCGCCAACAGGCGCCCGAGGAGACTTCATCAGCCCTTGCACCAACAGCTGCGGATGCGGGTGGTTTCCTGCAGGAAATATCGGATCGAACTGTGGTTCGATTGGCAGAAATCGTCTTTCCGGGCCATGCCAATCATCGGGGAATTCTGCATGGTGGCCCCGCCATGGCTTGGCTGGCCAAGGCGGGGTTTGTCGCCGCAACCCGCCATATGCGCCGCACGGTGGTGATGGCCAGCAGCGAACGCATGGATTTTGTGGCCCCGGCCCACGTCGGTGAGGTGGTTGAGGTAATAGCCCACGTTACGCGCGTTGGCAACCGATCCATCACCGTGCAGGCGGACATGTGGTCGGAGTCTCCCGTCACCGGCGCACGCCGTTTGTGCACTTCTTCGAGTCTGGTCTATGTATCCGTTGATCACTGAAATCGGCACTCTGGATGTCGGGCACCGCCATGCGCTGCAACTGCATCTGATGACGCTGGAAAAGGACGATCGCTATGCCAGGTTCGGGCGTACCTTGTGCGATGACGCCGTGTTGGCGTGGGTGCAGGGCATGGACTGGAAACAGTCACGGTGGTGGGGCGCGTGGTCGGCTGCCGACATCGGACTGCTGGGTGCATTGCAGCTCACGCCAACTTCATATCCTGGGGTCAATGAATTGGCCTTGACGGTGCATCCCAAGGCTAGACGCCTGGGCGTGGCGACTTCCCTATTGAAATACGTTGTGGAAACACGTACGGATGCCAACCTGGCGACGCTGGTGTGTGAAAACGGTCACCCTGCTATCTTGCGCATGGCAAAGGCCTTGGGTTGGAACGTGCGCCTGCAAGAAGAAGCGCCCCGTGTGTGGCTGGAATTGCCAGCGCACATTAATTGACGCAATCCCGGGAGCGCTTGTTTCCGCTCGATAGCGGCATTCACCCTTTGGCGCCTTGCGCTATGGTCATAGCAGCAGGCTGGCGGGCCAGTTCAATAAAAGCCCGCACATAGTCGATGCCGGTTTCCGACTCACGCGCCCCTAGAAAGATCTGCTTGGCGATGCCGCGTGCGCCCAACCGCACAGGCATCACGTCCATCCTGGCCGCGTATTCCTCCACCAGCCAGCGCGGCAGTGCGGCCACACCGCGGCCGCTGGCCACCATCTGCACCATGATGTCGGTGGTCTCAATCGCTTTGTGGCGCTTGGGCGTGACACCGGCGGGCAACAAGAACTGGTTGTAGATGTCCAGGCGCTCAATGTCTACGGGGTAGCTGATGAGCACTTCCTGGGTCAGCTGCTGGGGCTTCACATAGGCAGCCGTTGCCAGGGCATGGCCCTTGGCCACGACCAGCACCTGCTCGTAGTCGAAAACAGGCACGAACTTCAGCCCCGGCTTGAACAGCGGGTCGGGCGTGACCAGCAGGTCGATCTCATAGCCGAAGAGCGCACCGATCCCGCCAAACTGGAACTTCTGCTTGACGTCCACATCCACGTCGGGCCATGCGGCCAGATACGGCGACACCACTTTCAGCAACCACTGGTAGCAAGGGTGGCATTCCATGCCGATGCGCAACGCACCGCGCTCGCCCTGCGCGAATTGGCCCAGGCGCTCTTCGGCCAGGCCCAGTTGCGGCAGCACCCGGTTTGCCACCGCCAGCAGGTACTGGCCAGCCTGCGTCAGGCGCAGGCTTCGCCCCTCGCGCAACCAGACGTCGGTACCCAGTTGCTGCTCCAGCTTTTTCATGCTGTGGCTCAGGGCCGATTGGGTCAGATTCAGCACGCCTGCGGCTGCCGTCAAAGAACCTTGTTTCTCAACCTGCTGAACGATGTTCAGGTGCATGCGCTCCAGCATTCGAATGATCCTAATTCATGGATTAATGAGAAAAGACCATTTTACTTCATGATTTGCCGCCGGTAGCATCCGCTCCATTGTTTAAATATGAAAGCATGCATGACACGTTTACTCCGCTTAGTAGCCGTTTCCGGCGGGCTGCAACGCCCCTCCAAGGCTGCAGCACTGGCAGAGCACCTGCTGGACCTGATCGCAGATGAAGTCCCTTGCGAGCAACACCTGATCGAACTGGGTCAGCTCGCACCGCAGTTTGCCGGCGCAACATGGCGCTCTCAATTGCCCGCCATGGTGGAGCGGGAGCTTGTCGCGGTCGAACAAGCGGACGTGTTAGTGGTGGCAACACCGGTCTACCGGGGCTCTTACACGGGGCTGTTCAAACACTTCTTCGACTTCATTCACCAGGATGCCTTGATCGACAAGCCCGTGTTGCTGGCGGCCGCCGGCGGCAGCGAGCGCCATGCTTTGGTGATCGACCACCAATTGCGGCCGCTGTTCAGCTTCTTCCAGGCACGCACATTGCCGCTGGGTGTCTACGCGACCGACCAGGATTTTGTCGAGTACCAACTTCAGAACGAGGCCCTGATCCAGCGCGCCGCATTGGCTGTGCAACACGCATTGCCCTTGGTGGAAATGACGAACCAAGCCAAGCCCTATTTGGCCGAAAAAATGCTTGCGGCCTGAAACAAGAGTCGCCCCTCCAGCACAACCTAACTAACAAGATCGCCATGAACGAAGAACTCAGCTTTCACCTCAAAAGCATCCGTTTCGATGAGAACTATCACCCATCGGACAGCACGCGCATCACCACCAACTTTGCCAACCTGGCCCGGGGAGCGAGCCGGCAACAGAACCTGCGCAACACGCTGAAGATGATTGACAACCGCTTCAATGATTTGGCGCATTGGGACAATCCGACCGGCGATCGTTACGCCGTTGAGCTGGACATTATCTCCGTCGAGATGAGTATCGAAGCCAAGCGCATCACCGATGCATTTCCGTTGATTGAAATACTCCAGACCAGCATCCACGACAAGCGAGAAAACAAGCGCATAGCCGGCATTGCGGGCAACAATTTCTCATCCTACGTGCGCGACTACGACTTCAGCGTCGTGCTACCGAGCCACAACCTCAACCGGGCGGAATTCAGTGTGCCGGACGACTTTGGCGACCTGCACGGCAAGCTGTTCAAGCAATTTGCCAACTCGCGCGCTTACCAAGAGCGCTTCAACAAGCCGCCGGTAATCTGCATTAGCGCGTCGACCAGCAAGACCTACCAACGCACCGGCAACCAGCACCCCGCACTGGGTGTGGAATACCAACAAAATGAACTGTCGTCTACCGACCAATACTTCGCAAAAATGGGCATGCAGGTTAGATTTTTCATGCCACCGAATGGCGTTGCGCCACTGGCTTTCTACTTTCACGGCGACCTGCTGGGCGACTACACCAACTTCGAGTTGATCGGCACCATCAGCACCATGGAAACCTTTCAGAAAATTTACCGCCCTGAAATCTATAACGCCAATTCTGCAGCGGGGAGGCTCTACCAACCGAGCCTGAAGAACCAGGATTACTCGGTGACGCAGATTGTGTATGACCGCGAAGAACGCCGCCAGATGGCTGTGAAGCAAGGCAAGTTTGCAGAGGAGCATTTCATGAAACCATATGGCAACGTCCTTAGCCACTGGGCTGCCAGTGTCGCGCTCTGACCCACTCACCACCTCCAATCTCTTTTTCTTGAAAGTAGTTCTCTGATGTTTGAAACCTCCATCGCTGGCAGCTTGCCGAAACCCGCCTGGCTGGCCGAAACCAACAAGCTCTGGCCCCAGTGGATGGCCGAAGGCGATGCACTGCGCCAGGCCAAAGCCGACGCGACCTTGCTGTGGATCAAGGCCCAAGAAGACGCAGGCCTGGACATCGTGGGCGACGGTGAGCAATCGCGACAGCACTTTGTGCACGGCTTCCTGGAGCAGGTCGAGGGCATCGACTTCGAGCACAAGGTGAAGATGGGCATCCGCGACAACCGTTACGACGCGATGGTGCCGCAGGTGGTCTCAAGCCTGCGCCTGAAAGGCCGCGTGCATGCCTTCGAGGCCCAACTGGCGCGCGCACACACCAAAAAGAAGCTGAAGTTCACCCTGCCCGGCCCCATGACCATCGTTGATACGGTGGCCGACCGTTTCTACGGTGACAAGGTGAAGATGGCTTTCGCGTTTGCCGAGCTGCTCAACCAGGAAGCGCTTGCGCTGCAGGCAGATGGCGTGGACATCATCCAGTTCGACGAGCCCGCCTTCAATGTCTACATGAAGGATGCCGCCGACTGGGGCGTGAAAGCGCTGGAGCGTGCGGCGCTGGGCCTGACCTGCACGACAGCGGTCCACATTTGTTACGGCTACGGCATCAAGGCCAATACCGACTGGAAAAACACCTTGGGCGAAGAATGGCGCCAGTACGAGGCCGTGTTCCCCGCGCTAGCCAAGAGCAGCATCGACCAAGTGAGCCTGGAGTGCATCCACTCCCACGTGCCGCCTGACCTGATGAAGCTGCTGGCCGGCAAGGACGTGATGGTCGGCGTGATCGATGTGGCCAGCGACGTGGTCGAGACACCCGAGGAGGTGGCCGACACCATAGCCCGAGCGCTAGAGTTTGTGCCGAAAGAGCGGCTGTTCCCTTGCACGAATTGCGGCTTGGCGCCCATGGGGCGGGACGTGGCGTGGCGCAAGCTGCAGGCGCTGGCAGAGGGCACGCGGCTGGCTAAGGAGCGGCTTGCCACAGCATGATTTCTCCATAACAGGATTTAGCCGGATGCATTCCGGCTGCCCATAGTCCTCTCTCTGGTGGTCCACCCTGAATGACCGGTATCCGGCAATAAGCATGGAGCTCTCAAGTTCCGCTTTGGGTAGTTTGCGGGTACTGGCCAGGATGTGTGAAACGAATGGCCGGCTACTGAGTGGAACGGGTGACCTGGTTTCAATTGGAATGGATGTCCGGGTTTGGATTTGAATTGGTGGCTGTATTCAATGGAATACGCACTAAGCCCGCCGCCAGTGCGGCCTTGGGGTCGATCAGGTGATTTTGAACACCGTCAGTACGCGCTTGCCGCCCACCTTGTGCTCGTAAGCCGCCCATTGCTTGATGCCTTTCACCAAGACCTTGTTACTCACGTCTTTGACCGGTTTTTTTGCACTCAGCTGGGCTGTGACCCAGTCTTGAATGTGGGGCAGGGTTTCGGCCTGTTGACCGGTGGGGATCAGCAGTTGTTTTCCGGCCACAGAGCCAGCTTCAGTCACGGTGATTTCAGTAGCGGGCATAGGTGTCAGGACGCGAGGGCGTCCAGTATTTCGGTCTCAATGTCGATCTGGGCCCTGTTGTGCTGAAGCTGCGAGCCATGGATCAAAAAGGTGTCTTCCACCCGCTCGCCCAGCGTCGCAACTTTGGCCAGTTGCACCACGATCTGGTGCTTGGCCAACACCCGGGCGATGCAATACAGCAGACCCAATCGGTCGCTGGCAGAAATATTGAGTAGCCAGCGCTGGGCTTTCTCATCGGGCTTCAGGGACACGCGGGGCGCAATCGGGAAGCTTTTGACCCGGCGTGACACCCTGCCGCGGCTGGGCGCCGGTAGTGGGCCTGCTTGGGCGATTGCGTGGGCCAGCCCGTTTTCCAGCAAACTGGTCATCTCGCGGTAATGCTCGTCCATATCGGCCGAGGTCACCACTTGGAAAGTGTCCAGCGCGTAACCCTTTTTGGTGGTGTGGATGCGTGCATCCAAAATGCTGAATCCACCTTGGTCAAAATAGCCACAAATACGGACAAACAAGTCCGGCTGGTCTTGGGTATAGACCACCACCTGCAGACCTTCGCCCACGGGCGAGCGGCGCACCCGGACAATCGGCTGCTCGGTCCCCACTAAGCGCGACAACTGCTTGGTGTGCCAGGCAATGTCAGTGGCATCGTGGCGCATGAAATAGCCCACATCCAGCGTGTCCCACAGGGGCTTGTGCGCCTCAAAGGGCAGGGCGTAGAGGGCCACGATGACAAGCGCCTCGCGTTTGCGCTGCTCCACCTCGGCATCTGCATCGGGGGCGCGGCCACCCAGTGCGCGCGCAGCGTAGCGGTACAGGTCTTCGAGGAGCTTGCCCTTCCATGCATTCCAGACCTTGGGGCTGGTGCCGCGGATATCAGCCACAGTCAGCAAATAAAGCGCCGTTAGATAACGCTCGTTACCCACACGCTGCGCGAATGCCTGGATCACATCAGGGTCAGACAGGTCTGACTTTTGGGCGATGCGGCTCATGGTCAGGTGTTCGCCGACCAGAAACTCGATCAGCTTGGCATCTTCAGCCGGGACTTCGTGGTGTTTGCAGAAGCGGCGCGCCTCGACGATGCCCAGCTCGGAGTGATCGCCGCCCCGGCCCTTGGCAATGTCGTGAAACAGGGATGCGATATACAAAATCCACGGCTTGTCCCAGCCGGAGGCCAGCTGAGAGCAGAACGGGTACTCGTGCGCATGTTCCACCATGAAGAAGCGACGCGCATTGCGCAACACCATCAGGATGTGCTGATCCACGGTGTACACATGGAACAGGTCGTGCTGCATCTGGCCCACGATTTTGCGGAATACCCACAGGTAGCGACCCAGCACAGAGGTCTGGTTCATCAGGCGCATGGCGTGGGTAATGCCCTCAGGCGCTTGCATGATTTTCAAGAAGGTTGCGCGGTTGACCGGATCTTTGCGGAAGCGGGCGTCCATCAGGTCGCGAGCGTTGTAGAGCGCGCGCAGGGTCCGGGCTGACAAGCCTTTCACCCCGACCGTGGTCTGGTAAACGAGAAAGGTCTCCAGAATTGCATGCGGGTTGCGGCGATACAGGTCATCGCAGGCCACATCGATCATGCCCGCTTTGTCATTGAAGTGCTCGTTGATCCGGCGTGGCGCGTGGGTGGAGGGGTTGAGCCGCTCTTCGATGTTCATCAGCAAAATCTGGTTCAGCTGGGTCACTGCCTTAGCCGCCCAGTAGTAGCGCTTCATCAGCGCTTCGCTGGCGCGCACCATTTGCTTGCGGTCTTTGTCGGCTTGCACCGGCACAAAACCAAACGACTCGGCAACTGCGTTTTGCAGGTCAAAAATCAAGCGGTCTTCGCGGCGCTTGGCAATGAAATGCAGCTTGGCGCGAATCAGCAGCAGCAGGCTTTCGTTACGCTCGATCTGCTTGACTTCAAACGCGGTGGCCAAGCCACCCCGGGCCAGATCACTCCAGTGCTCGCCGTAGCCCGCGGCCTTGGCCACCCACAAAATCACCTGCAGGTCGCGCAGACCGCCGGGGGACTCTTTGCAATTGGGCTCGAGCGAGTAGGGCGTGTCTTCAAACTTGGTGTGGCGCTGGCGCAGCTCCAAGGTCTTGGCGACAAAGAACGCCTTGGGGTCCATGGCCTGCCGATAAGCCTCTTGGAAGGTTGCCACCAGCTCCGCGCTGCCGGTGATCAGGCGGCACTCCAGCAGAGCGGTTTGCACGGTGACGTCTTTCTCGGCCTCCGACAAGCAGTCGGAGAGCGTGCGCACGCTGGAGCCGATTTCCAGGCCCACATCCCAGCAGGTGCCAATGAAACCCTCTATGCGCTTTTTGAGTTCGCTGTCGGTATCTGCAGATTGCCCATCAGGCAAAAGCACCAGCACATCCACATCGGAGTGCGGAAACAACTCTGCGCGGCCGTAGCCACCCACGGCCAGCAGCGCCAACGGCTCGCCAAGACCCGCGACCAGCCACAGTTTGCGCAGCACCTCGTCAGTCAGGTCTGCCATGTGCTGCAACACCCTGCGCACTTGGCGGCCGGTCGCCTGCGGCGAGGCCACTTGATCCAGCAACTGGCCCTTGCGGGCCCGGTAATCAGTGCGCAGTGCTTGCAGCTCGGTCATCGTGGGGCGGTCAGGCGGTCACAAAGTCAGGGGTGGCGGGGCTCCCGGCGGACAAGGTCAACACCTCATAGCCCGTGGGGGTCACAAGCACGGTGTGCTCCCACTGAGCAGACAAAGAACGGTCTTTGGTCACAATGCTCCAGCCGTCTTTTTCGGGGCCGTCTTTGATATCTTTACCGCCGGCGTTGATCATCGGCTCGATGGTGAAGGTCATGCCTTCTTTCAGCTTTTCCAGGGTGCCGGGCTTGCCGTAGTGCAGCACTTGGGGCTCTTCATGGAACACCTGGCCGATGCCGTGGCCACAGAACTCGCGCACCACGCTGAAGCCCTTACCTTCGGCAAAACGCTGGATCGCATGGCCGATGTCACCGAGGTGGATGCCGGGCTTGACCATCTGGATGCCGACCCACATGGCTTCATAGGTGACAGAGCACAGGCGCTTGGCCGCGATCGAGCAGTCGCCCACCGGGAACATGCGGCTGGTGTCGCCGTGCCAGCCGTCTTTGATGACGGTCACGTCGATGTTGACGATGTCGCCTTTTTTCAGTTGTTTGTCATTGGGAATGCCGTGGCACACCTGCTGGTTCACCGAGGTGCAGATGGACTTGGGGTACGGCGTGTTGCCACCACCGGTGTAGTTCAAGGGCGCCGGAATAGCGCCTTGCACTTGGGTGATGTAGTCGTGGGCCAGTTTGTCGAGTTCGTTGGTGGTCACGCCGGGCTGCACAAAGGGCGTGAGGTAGTCCAGAACTTCAGAGGCGAGTCTGCCCGCGATGCGCATGCCGGCAATGCCTCGGGCGTCTTTGTAAGTGATAGTCATGGGGTGTGATTATCCCATCCGACAGCCACCGCAATGCCGATGTGGAAAAGCGGGTCGCACTGGCGGGTAAAATCCGGAGTTTCCATGTGCGTACCCAGTCAGCGGCCGCGTGTGGATCACCACTCCCCAACGCTCCAGCCCATTACAAGGCCACCACAGTGACCCTGCACATCACCTCTTTCGAGGGCGGCAACGCCCTGAGCGATTTCCGCGTCCAACAACTTCTGCCCGCCCTGCACGGCGTGAGCGACAAAATCACCGGCATTGCAGCCCGTTTTGTGCACCTGGCTGCCACCGAAGCGGCGCTAGACAAGCCCCTGGCCGACAAACTGGCTGCGCTGCTGACCTACGGTGACCCGTACACGGGGCCGGTAGATGGCCCCGCGATTGTGGTGAGCCCGCGTTTCGGCACCGTGAGCCCTTGGGCCTCTAAAGCGACCGACATTGCCCACAACTGCGGCTTGGCCGTGAAGCGGGTAGAGCGCTTGGTGGAATACCGCCTGACCCTGAAGAATGGCTTGCTCAGCAAAACCGTGTTGACGCCCGAACAGTTACAGGCCGTGGCCGCTCTGCTGCACGACCGCATGACCGAAAGCGCCATGCTGGACCGTGCACAGGCGCAAGAGCTGTTTAACGCGCTGCAACCCGCGCCTATGGACCATGTGGACGTGTTGGCCGGTGGCAAAGATGCACTGGTGAAAGCCAACACCCAGTTCGGCCTGGCGCTGGCCGCTGACGAGATTGACTATTTGGTGAACGCCTTCACCACGCTGGGCCGCAACCCCACCGACGTGGAGCTGATGATGTTCGCGCAGGCTAACAGCGAGCACTGCCGCCACAAGATTTTCAACGCACAGTTCACCATCGACGGCGTGGCGCAAGCGAAGAGCATGTTCGGCATGATCCGCAACACGCACCAGCTGAACCCGCAGTACATGCTGGTCGCCTACTCGGACAACGCCTCAGTCATGGAAGGCGTACAGGTCGAGCGATTTATAGCAAAATCGGCCACTGGCGCAGGTGAAATAAGCGCGGCTAGCTATGAAAAGCATAGCAAAACCAACCATATCCTGATGAAGGTGGAAACCCACAACCACCCCACTGCCATCTCCCCATTCCCCGGTGCCTCCACCGGTGCGGGCGGCGAAATCCGTGACGAAGGCGCCACCGGCCGGGGCTCCAAGCCCAAGGCGGGCCTGACGGGCTTTACCGTCTCCAAGCTCTGGGGAAGCACCCTGGGCAAGCCCGAGCACATTGCCAGCCCGCTGCAAATCATGGTCGAAGGCCCCTTGGGCGGCGCTGCGTTCAACAACGAGTTCGGCCGACCCAACCTGCTGGGCTACTTCCGCGAGTACGAGCAAACCGTGGCTAGCGATGTGGACACCGTGGCACGCGGCTACCACAAGCCCATCATGATTGCGGGCGGTCTGGGCATCATCGATGCCGACCAGACCCACAAAATTGAATTTCCCGCAGGCAGCTTGCTGATCCAGCTGGGCGGCCCCGGCATGCGCATCGGCATGGGCGGCAGCGCGGCCAGCTCCATGGCCACGGGTGCGAACGCGGCTGAGCTGGACTTTGACTCGGTGCAGCGTGGCAACCCCGAAATCGAGCGCCGTGCCCAGGAGGTGATTAACCAGTGCTGGATGCAAGGCGAGCAGAACCCCATTTTGGCCATCCACGACGTGGGCGCCGGTGGTTTAAGTAACGCCTTCCCCGAACTGACCAATGACGCAAGCCGCGGTGCGCGCTTTAATCTGCGCGCCGTCAAGCTCGAAGAATCAGGCATGGCGCCCAAGGAAATCTGGTGCAACGAGAGCCAAGAACGTTATGTGCTGGCCATCGCCCCTGAATCATTGGCGCAGTTTGAAGCCTTGTGCGAGCGCGAGCGCTGCCCATTTGCGGTGATTGGCGTCGCCACCGAAGAGCGCCAGTTGCAGTTGGTGGACGAGGGCGCTGAGTCTCCGGTGGACATGCCCATGAACGTGTTGCTGGGCAAACCGCCCAAGATGCACCGCGACGTGCAGACCGTGGCTCGCCAATTCAAGCCGCTGGACCTGACTGGTGTGGACCTGCAGAAGGCCGTCATCGAAGTGCTGGCGCACCCCACGGTGGCCTCCAAGCGCTTCCTGATCACCATTGGCGACCGTACCGTGGGTGGCCTGACCCACCGCGACCAGATGGTCGGCCCTTGGCAAGTGCCGGTGGCCGATTGCGCGGTCACTTTGGCCGACTTCAAGGGCTTTGCCGGAGAAGCCATGTCCATGGGCGAGCGCACACCGCTGGCCGCGTTGGATGCACCGGCCTCTGGCCGTATGGCGGTTGCAGAAGCCATTACCAACTTGCTGGCTGCCCCTATCGACTTGCCGCGCGTGAAACTGTCCGCCAACTGGATGGCCGCCTGTGGCGAACCCGGCGAAGACGCGGCGCTGTATGCCACCGTCAAGGCCGTGGGCATGGAGCTGTGCCCGGCTTTGGGTATCTCCATTCCCGTGGGCAAGGATTCCTTGTCCATGCGCACACAGTGGAAGGATGAGGGCAAGGACAAAAAAGTCACATCCCCCGTGTCCCTGATCGTGAGCGGTTTCGCCACCTTGCAAGACGTGCGCGGCACACTGACACCCCAGCTCAATGCGTCTGAAGACACCACGCTGGTATTGGTGGACCTTGGTAAGGGCCAGCACCGCATGGCCGCCAGCATCCTGGCGCAGACCTTGGAGCAAGTCGGCGACAAGGTGCCCGATCTGGACGACGCTAAAGACCTAGTGAACCTGGTCAACGCGGTAAATGCATTGCGCGCCAAGGGTCAAGTATTGGCTTACCACGACCGTGGCGATGGTGGTCTGCTAGCGACCGTAGCCGAAATGGCCTTTGCCGGTCGTGTGGGGGTGGCTCTGAACGTAGACATGCTGGTCACCGAAGGCGACGGCATTTCTGACAGCCGCATGGACGTGGGCGACAGCAAAAACTGGGCAGGGCAGGTGGGTGCCCGCCGTGAAGAAGCCACACTCAAGGCCCTGTTCAGCGAGGAGCTGGGCGTGGTGCTGCAGGTGCGCACGGCTGAGCGCTCGGAGGTGATGGCTACCTTACGCGAACATGGCTTGTCCAAGTTCAGCCACTTCATCGGCAAGACACGTCCGGCAACCGATGCCATCGCTGCTGGCAAGGGCGAGCTGCAAATCTGGCGGGATGCCAAGAGCATCTTCAGCGCCAAGCTGGCCGACCTGCACCAGGTCTGGGATGCGGTCAGCTGGAAGATCGCCCAGCAGCGCGACAACCCTGTGTGCGCCGATGCCGAGCACGCCGCGGCAGGGGCCGAAAACGACCCCGGCATGCACGTTTACATGCCAAATAAGGCTCTAGCCCTCGTGGAATCTGCGCAAGCAGCTATCAAATCAGGAGTGCCTGCCACGGCTTTGCAATCACATGCGGTGATGACCAGCCGCCCGAAGATGGCAGTACTGCGCGAGCAAGGCGTGAACTCCCATGTGGAAATGGCCTATGCCTTCGCGGAAGCGGGCTTTGAGGCTTATGACGTGCACATGACCGACCTGCAAACCGGCCGCGCTAAACTGCAGGACTTCAAAGGTGTGGTGGCTTGCGGCGGTTTCAGCTATGGCGACACCTTGGGTGCCGGCATTGGCTGGGCGCGCAGCATTACGTTCAACGACGTGCTGTCTGAGCAGTTCAAGGCATTCTTTGCCCGCCAAGACACTTTTGGCTTGGGCGTGTGCAACGGCTGCCAGATGTTTGCCGAGCTGGCCGACATCATCCCCGGTGCGCAAGACTGGCCACGCTTCACCACCAACCAGAGCGAGCGCTTTGAAGCTCGCCTCTCGATGGTGGAAGTGTTGGAATCCCCGTCCCTGTTCTTTACCGATTTGGCCGGTATGCGCCTGCCCATCGCGGTGGCGCACGGCGAGGGCTACGCCAACTTCAAGTACCGTGGCAATGCCGATAAGGCCATTGCCGCCATGCGCTACGTGGACAACACGGGTGCTGCGACCGAAGCCTATCCGTTCAACCCGAACGGAAGCGCCGGTGGCCTGACGGCGGTGACTACTGCTGACGGCCGCTTTACCGCCATGATGCCGCACCCCGAGCGCGTGTTTCGCAACGTGCAGATGAGCTGGACCAGCTTGGACAAGAGCGAGTTCAGCCCGTGGATGCAGCTGTGGCGCAATGCACGCAAGTGGATGGGCTGACACCCTGATCGAAGGGGTAAAAGCCCCTTCGATCAGGCTGGGTTTCTAAGGTACGATTTCGTTCTCTAGGAAGCGCTACCGCGCAGGGAGAGCGAGTGTCTGTAGAAACTGTTGATACCCATCCCGCTTTGTCCCCCACAAAGTCTTATGTGGTGGGATTGGGGGCCTCGGCAGGGGGGCTTGAGGCGTTAACCGCCGTCGTCAAAAATTTGCCGGTCCGACTCGGTTGTGTTTATGTCGTCGCCCAGCACATGTCTGCGACCCACCGCAGTCTGATGACAGAGATTTTGGGCCGTGAAACCACACTGCCTGTGCTGGAGGCGAAGCACGGGGTTCGGCCTCAAAAAGATACGGTTTATATCGTCCCACCCGGTGCAAATTTGGTCCTGAACAAGGGCGTTTTCCGGCTAACGAAGCCCCCAGCAGAGCTCTCGCCAAAACCTTCCATCAATGTGCTGTTTCAGTCGATTGCGCAGGAATATGGTGAGCTGGGTATCGGCGTAGTCCTTTCCGGTACGGGGTCTGACGGGACCCGAGGGCTTTTGGCCATCCGGGCCGCTGGCGGGTTGACCATGGCGCAACTGCCAGAGTCGGCCAAATACGATGGCATGCCGCGCTCCGCGATTGATGCACAAGTGGTGGACAGGATCGTCACGCCTGAGAATATCGGTAGCGATTTAGAACGCTTAGTGTGCTTTGCGGAGGCACCGCCCAGCGCCGAAGCGCCTACCCAACCACCCGGCGAATTGGCGATTCTGTTCAGTAAAGTCAAAGACCACACCCGTATTGATTTTTCGAGCTACAAACTTTCCACCGTGCAGCGGCGCCTTCAACGCCGGATGCTTGCCTGCCGCACCGACCATCTGCAGGACTACCTTCACTATGTCGATGCGCATCCGGACGAGTTGGAGGCGTTGGCCAAAGAAACGCTGATTTCGGTCACCGAGTTTTTCCGGGACAAAGAGGCCTTCAGTGCGTTTGAGCGCCTGTGTGCCGATGTCTTGTCCGCCAAGCAACCGGGCGATGAGTTTCGAGCGTGGGTGATCGGGTGCGCGACCGGCGAGGAAGCCTATTCAGTGGGTATCACCCTTCTGGAGCTGATTCGCCAGGCTGACCTTCGAATTCGCTTGCATCTATTTGCCACCGACGTGGATAACGATGCCTTGGCCATTGCCCGTAAAGGCGTGTATGGCATGGCCGCGATGGCCGACATACCCACGCACTTGCTAGAGCGGTATTTTCAGCCTGTGGGTGAGGGGTACGAACCTGTCAAAACGCTCCGCGACTGTGTGACGTTTGCCCGGCAGGACGTTGCGGCCGACCCTCCGTTCCTGCGCTTGGACGTCGTGACCTGTCGCAACGTCCTGATTTACTTCAACAATGACTTGCAAAGCAGGGTGATGTCCATCATCCGCAACTCGCTCAAAGACAGTGGTCTCTTGTTTCTGGGGCGCTCTGAGACGGTGTCGCAGCAAGACAATCTGTTTTCGGTGGCAGACCGGCGTGCACGGATTTTTCATTGCAAGGTGGCTGCCGGGCCTATCACCATAGGCGCACTCGCGAATGCTTCGAGCAAGGCCAGCAGCATCGCCTTCGTTCGCAAGCCAGCGCGCACGCACGAACAAATGTTCAGTCAAGCATTGGCCCAATTTGTAGGGCCTGCCATGCTGGTGGACTCGGCGACCCGCATTCTGCATAGCAATGGCGCTGTCGGGAAGCTGATCGCGTTCCCCACGGGGAGCCCGGAGATGATTCTTGCGCAGCTCATCGTCCCAGAGCTCTCTAGCGAGCTGTTGTCGACCCTTCAGCGCAGTAACCGCGGCAAAGAACCCGTGGCCAGCCGTCGCCGCCGTATTTCCTCGCTTCAGGGGGAAACTTGGCGACTCGTCATCCGGCCGGCCTCCCTGCCCGGAGAGAGTAATTTGTTTCTGGTTGTCTTTGAAGAGGGCAAAGGCCGCGATGCCGCTGCAGATATCTCCCCTCAGTTGCCTACCTCGGCGCATGTGGATCTCAGCAATGAGCTGGACAATGCCCGTGAGCAGCTTCAGACCTTGATGGAGGAGATGGCAGCCTCGAATGAAGAGATGCAGGCATTGAATGAGGAAATTCAAGCCGCCAACGAGGAGCTACAGGCATCCAACGAAGAGTTGGAAGCGGCTAATGAGGAGCTGCAAGCCACCAACGAAGAGTTGCTCAGTGTCAATGAGGAAAGCCAAGTCAAATCGGCGGCGCTTGCGTCGATCAACAGCGAGTTTGAGAGCATGTACAACACGCTCGACTTTCCGGTGTTGGTCTTTGACACCACGCTAAGTTTGCGTCGTATCAATGGGGCAGCCGTACGTGGTTTTTCGATGCCAATGACGCACATTGGTCACCATATCAGCCGCCTCAAACTGCCTGATTATTTAGAGAGCATTGCACCCGTTTTGGAAGAGGTGGTGGTTCAAGGGACGAAGCGTGTACTCGACCGTGAACATAACGGTCGTGTCTATCAGCTCCAAGTCAACCCTGTGATGAGCATGAGTCTGTCAGTTCTAGGGGTGGTATTGGTCACACTCGACAACACGGATTTGATTGACGCGCAGCAGCGTATCCGCGAGAGCCAGGAGCAGTTAGCAGCGATCATGCAAAACTCTTTGTCTGCGGTGTCTCTCAAGGACACAGCGGGCCGCTACGAGTTTGTAAACCGCCGGTTTGAAGAGCTGTTTTCGGTGCTTGCTGCTGATGTAGTCGGTAAAACCGATCAGCAGATCTTCAATGCAGAGCAATCGGCCCAGTTGCGTGGCCACGACCTCGACACCATGCGATCAAACGGCCCGCGAGAAGCCACAGAGCGCATTGAGGTCCGCGGGCAGGTGCGTTGGCTACAAAGCATGCGTTTTCAAATCTTGGACACGAACGGTGTGGTTCGCTCGATCTGCACAGAGTCGACCGACATCACCGACAAGCGCCATGCCCAGTTGGAGCAGCGACTAGCCGCCAAAGTGTTTGACCATGCCGGCGAAGCCATTGCAGTGCTGGATCAGGAAGGTCGCATACTGCGCGTGAATCAGTCTTTCATGCGGATCACGGGCTACACCAGTGAGGAAGTGCAGGGAACGACGATGCGGCAACTCCTGTCCCAGGTGCAGGGCGATGAGTTCTATCGACATGTCGTGACGGCCGTGCAGCAAGACGGCTCGTGGCAAGGCGAGGTCGCCAGTCGGCGCAAAAGGGGCGATGTTTTCCCGCAGTGGCTGACCGTCAGCCGGGTTCTCACGGATGACTCGGTAGCCGATGTCCAAAACTACGTGTTGATGTTCAGTGACATTACGGCGATCAAGAATAGCCAGCAGCGGGTGGAGTTCATCGCCACCCATGATGAGCTCACAGGTCTGCCGAATCGCCGCCTGTTGACGGACCGATTGAAGCACGCGCTTTCGATTGCACGTTGAAACAGCTCCAAGGTTGCGCTGCTGTTTATCGACCTCGACAACTTCAAAAAAATCAATGACAGCCTCGGCCACGACGTGGGCGATGTGCTGCTGGTGCAAGCAGCTCAGCGCCTAGAGGTTTGTCTCAGAGACTCCGACACCCTCGCGCGATTGGGTGGGGATGAGTTCGTTGCGGTGATGGAACGCATTCACCTGCCTGAGCTGGAGACGATTGCCCGAAGGATCATCGATGCCATGTCGGCTTCTTTTGCGATCCAAGGACAGTTGTTGTTTGTGTCAGCCAGCATCGGCATCAGCGTGTTTCCCAACGATGGGGACGACAGCGTGGCGCTGCTTAAAAACGCAGACATCGCAATGTACTCGGCCAAGGAAAAAGGTCGAAACCAGTTCCAGTACTTCGCCAACGACATGAAAATTGCTGCCCTGCAACGACTCACACTGGAGAGCGGTTTGCGTGAGGCGCTCGAAAATGACCGTCTGTTCATGGTCTATCAACCCAAGCTCTATTTGGAAGATGGGCGTCTCATGGGCATGGAGGCGCTGTTACGGTGGAAAGATCCGTCACTCGGTAGCGTAGCGCCCTCGGTGTTTATTCCGCTCGCGGAATCCACAGGCCTGATCATTCCTTTGGGTTATTTTTCGATCCGCAGGGTTATCGCCGATATCGCGGCCTGGCGAGCTAAGGGCTTGCATGTGCCACGCACCGCTATTAACGTTTCTGCCCACCAATTGCGAGAGGTAGACTTTCTGGATCAGTTGCAGAAGATATTGAAAGAGTTCGACGTCGATGCGTCATCTATTTGCCTCGAACTCACCGAGAGTGCGCTGATGATGCAACTCGACAAGTCGATGGACTCAATGTTGCGCTGCGCAGAGCTCGGTATCCAGCTCAGTGTGGATGACTTTGGCACCGGCTACTCCTCGCTGGCGTATCTGCGCCGCTTGCCGATCCACGAGCTCAAAGTTGACCAGAGTTTTGTGGCCGGGATTGCGAGTGAGCCGGACGACCGTAGCATCGCCAAGATGATCATCAACATGGCCCACACGTTGGGGCTGCGGGTAGTGGCGGAAGGGGTGGAAACATAGGAACAAGTCGCGGCACTGGAGGCCGAGGGCTGCGAAATCGCCCAAGGCTATTACTTTTACCGACCGATGGTTGCAAAAGACATGGAAGACCTGCTGCTTCAGTTGCCCCCCTGTGTCGAAGGTTCCGCAGAACATGCATGACACCTCTCTCGATGCCCAACACACTACATTGACAGACTGTGAGTCTGAGCGCTTGCATTTGTCGGGAAAGATTCAGGGCTTCGGCGCACTGATTGTGGTGCGGTTGTCCGACTGGATCATTACCCACGCCAGTGATAACGCGGATTCTTTTTTAGGAAGTGGGATCGACCAGTGCTTGGGCACAGACGTTCGGACAGTGGGTTTCTGGTCGTTGGGGTGGGCAGATCGCATTCCGCAGACCCACGGGGAACGCTCGGAGTTGATGGATGGGCCATGGGTTTTCACACTTATTCGGAGTGGTGACTACTTGTTGATCGAATGTGAGCCGATCGGTACTGTGTCGCCCCCAATCCCCATTCACCAGCTCCACCGGGGTCTGATTCGCCCCCCCAACACTCCCGCTGAGCTTGCCGCATACCAGGAAACCTTGGTACAGCATCTGTTGGCGATCACCGGCATGAATAGGGTCATGGTCTACCGATTCCGAGACGATTGGAGCGGTGAGGTCATAGCAGAAGCCACAGACCGTCCCTTGGGCAGTTACATGGGCCTGCGGTTTCCGGCAGGCGATATCCCCGCCATCGCACGCAAGTTGTATGAACAAAACCCGATACGCACAATCCCGGATGTGGAAGGGCCCGAATACGTTATCCGGTCCCTGATTGCCGAAGCACCAGACTTGTCATTTTCTGACCTGCGCAGTGTCTCTCCCATGCACCAGATGTACCTGCGAAATATGGGGGTAGCAGCATCTTTGTCACTACCGGTGTTAATTGGCGGGCAGCTGTGGGGCCTGGTGGTGGGGCACAGCTATGCTGGGCCGTGTTTGCTCAGCCATGACCAGCGGCATTGCGCTGTCTTGCTGGCGAATGCTTATGCCCTAGGACTGGCCAATTACCGTGCAGCGGAAAGTTTGCGGCTTGTCGATTCGGTGGATCGGCGAGTCCATGCCGCACTGCAATCTATGCTGCAGGCAGACCACCCATTTGATGCCCTTCACACCTGTGCGCATGCATTGCAGCAGCTCATGGAGGCAGATGCGGTTGCAGTGGCCATGGAAGACCGTGCGGCCCTCGCAGGCGAAGGTTTGAACTTGGATGCATTGGCCGACTTCGACCGCTGGTTTGTCGAGGAGTATGAGGATTATTTGTTGATGTCACACCGGCTCACGGAGTTCGGCGTTCATTCTTACGCCGTTGCGACGCTTTTTGCAGGTGTGTTGGCGGTCAGGGCTTGGAGCGCACAACGCGGCTGGTTGCGTTTTTACTGGTTTCGTCTAAGTGAGTCGCAGCAGATCACATGGGCGGGACATCCTGACAAGCCGCGCGAGGCCGCGTCGGCGGCGCTGAGTCCAAGGCGTTCGTTTGAAAAATGGGTGGAAATACGTCACGGGAATAGCCGCGAGTGGACTTCTGCCCATCGGCTGAGTGCGCTGCGGGTGCGGGCGGTTGCGGGGCGCTCTTTGTGAACAACTCCGTTCGATTGATTTTGCAACAAGGAACAAGCGCAGCCCACCGTGCCTTAAACCGGCTTCCGAGGGTGAGACGCCTGCTCAGCGACTCGCTGTCGATTGCAGACCATGCGGATACCTTGCGTGGCCTTATTGCCGTAGCTCAAACTGCAGAATCAGCGCTTGAGCGTTGGAGTGCTGTTCACCCGCAAGGGCATTGGAAGCATCCCGGCTTGTCCGCCAGGGGAAAACTCGACCTGGTTGCGTTGGGTGAATGCAGTGGACCTTTGCCCGAGGCACACACCCTTGAAGTTCGGACTTTCGCCGACTATATGGGCGTGCTGTATGTGTTGGAGGGGTCTGCACTCGGAGGTCAGTTTATTGCGCGCCAGTGGAAAAGTCGTGGGCACACCTTGCGGCCTTCTCTCTATTTTGTCGATCCATCCGAGTCGGTGACACTGCGCTGGCAGGAGTTTTGTGGGCGGCTGGAGGCGGCCGTGCCGCCCAGTATGGTGGATGAAGCAGTTGCCGCGGCTGTGCAGACATTTGCGACGTTCCACGAGGTTATGTCGGAGCCGGTACATTCGCGGGCTTGAAGCGCGGGTGTTTGTCACCAAATAGTCCACACATGTCGCCCATCTTGGGAGGCGGCTTTTACTTAGGAAGTTTTCATGTCCGATCTAATCCACACACTTCAGTGGCGTTACGCCGCCAAAAAACTTGACCCCACTAAAGTGGTACCGCAAGACAAGCTGGACCGCATCTTGGAAGCCGTGCGCCTGACGGCCACCTCCAGCGGCTTGCAGCCCTATGAGCTGATCGTCGTGAGCAACAAAGAGTTGCGGGAAAAAATCATACCCGTGGCCTGGAACCAAGCCCAGATCACCGATGGCTCGCACCTGTTGGTATTCGCTGCCTGGGACAACTACACCGCGGAGCGCATCAATGCGTCTTTCGACCTGGTGAATACTGAGCGCGGATTCGTGAACGAAGGTTGGGAAAACTACCGCAAGATGATTTTGGGGGCCTACGTGCCCCGCGAGGCCGAGGTGAACTACCAGCACGCAGCCCGCCAAGCCTATATTGGCGTGGGCACCGCCCTGATTGCGGCTGCTGAAGAAAAGGTCGACGCGACCCCCATGGAAGGTTTTGACCCCAAAGCCGTGGACGAAATCCTGGGCCTGGACAAGCGCGGCTTGCGCAGCGTGGTGATCATGCCCCTGGGCTACCGAGCCGAGGAAGGCGATTGGTTGGTAAACCTGAAAAAAGTGCGCCGCAGCCGTGAACACTTTGTCACTGAGCTGAAGTGAACTATCTGCGCCGTCTGTTTCAGCCTCGCAAGCCGGCCTTCTGGCTCATGCTGGTGTTGAATGCACTGTCGACGGCGCTGGTTTGGATCGTGCAACACCACACACTGCAGCCCGCAGCGGCCACCGCAGTGGTGGTGTTTGCGGTGGGCAACATGGTGCTGGGGCTTTACTTTATGCGCCAACTGCTGCAAACGCAGGCGCCTGAAAAGCGCAGACCCCAACGCCCCCACTAAGCGGTCAGTGTCCGAACTCTTGTTTCGGGCGGGTTTTGTGGAAAGTCATCGGCACGCCTTGCGCAGCTTCCAGTAGCTCCAGGCGGCTTTGGCTGGCGACACCGGTTTTCATCTTGCCGACCACATGCATTTCGCAGGGTTTGCAATCAAACCGCAGGGTAAGCTTCTCTTTGCCATTGATCAGTTGCAAGGGTTCGGCCTTGACCTGCCCTTGCACCCCCGTCACGCCCTTGGCTTGCTTGGGGCACAGGCTGAGCGAAAAGCGCACGCAGTGCTTGGTGATCATCAAGCTCACTTCACCCAACTCTTCAATCGCCTCATAAGCGGGCGCAATGACTTTCACCCCGTGCTTGGCGTAAAAACCGTGCGCTGCCTGGTTGAACACGTTGGCCAGGTAGCTGAGCGTGTCCTCCGGATACGCCACCGGTGGCTCCACCACATGGCCGGCTGCTAAACGCACAAAGCCCCCCTTGCGGGCACGCTCCAGGGCCTCGACAGCTTCGCGCCGCAAGGGGTTCAGCACCGACGCTGGCACAAACCATGGCTGGCTGAATTGCACTTGCACATCGAGTGTGGCAAAAATCGTGGTGCCCATTTTGCTCACGTTCGCGCGCAGCGTGTCGAGCGCCGTCGCCGGGTCTTTGGCCAGCTCCAACGGCATGCTGGTGCTGGCGGTGGCGGTAAAGCCGTCTTCGTCGGTCAAGGTCAGTGCCATGCCGCCATCGGTTTCCGCCAACACCGCCCAGATAGCAATGCGGCGGTCGCTGCTCTTTTTATCGAGCACCCGGGTCCAGTTCACATCCCGGTTGCGGTTGACCTCGACCCCCTTGCGCAGGTCCTTAAGCCCGGGGAGGGGGTCCTTGGGGAACACGCGCCACAAACCCTTGGCCGCGTTGATGGCTTCGGCCCGGTTAATGGCCAAGCCCGCCAACTCTTTTTGCAAGTCGTAGTAGCAGAGACCGTCGCCATTGCTCAGCGTCTTGCTGCGGTCACTCAGCTCCAGCTCCACGCTGTCGGCGTTCACCTTGGTGACGTAGCCAATCGGCTGGCCGGGGTTTTTGGGCGTATCGAAGGCGCCAATGTCGATCTGCCGGCCTTGCACAAAGTAGTCGGTGAACTCGCGGTTGAAGTTCTGGTTGGGATCCGGCTCAAACGTGAAGCTGGTGCTACCGCTGCTGCTACGGGCCAGGGGTTGGTCTGAGTACTGGCGGTCTTCGATCAGGCGGTCGAGCAGCTTGCGGTAGTGGGCGGTGATGTTCCTCACATAACCCATGTCCTTGTAGCGCCCCTCGATTTTGAAGCTGCGGATGCCCGCATCCACCAAAGCGGCCAGATTCTCGCTCTGGTTGTTGTCTTTCATCGAGAGCACATGCTTGTCATGGGCGACGAAGCGGCCTTTGTCGTCTACCACCTGGTAGGGCAGGCGACAGGCTTGGCTGCACTCACCCCGGTTGGCACTGCGGCCGGTGTGGGCTGCGCTGATGTAACACTGGCCGCTGTAGGCCACGCACAGTGCACCATGGATGAAAAACTCCAGCGTGCATTTTTCAGGGTCCGTCGCCGCACGAATGGCCGCAATTTGCCGGGCCGTGAGTTCGCGCGCCAGCACGATTTGGGACAAGCCCACATCTTGCAAAAAGCGCGCCTTCTCGGGCGTGCGAATGTCTGTCTGGGTACTGGCGTGTAGCTGCAGCGGCGGCATGTCGATCGCCAGCAAGCCCATGTCCTGCACGATCAAGGCATCCACACCCGCCTCGTACAACTGCCAAGCCTGCTTGCGGGCGGGCTCGAGCTCGTCATCCCGCAGGATGGTGTTCATCGTGACAAAAATGCGGCTGTTGAAGCGATGGGCGTGGGCGACCAGACGCTCGATATCGGCAATGCTGTTGTCGGCGCTGGACCGTGCGCCAAAGCCGGGCCCGCCGATGTAAACCGCATCGGCACCATGGTTCACCGCCTCGACGCCGATCTCGGCGGTACGGGCGGGAGCCAGCAATTCGAGTTGAAAATCTTGCAAAGACATGGGGGGGCATTATCCCGCAGCGTGGCCCCGCCGGCGCGCGGGCTGCCGCTACACTCACCGGCTCCCATGCCTCACACACTCATCACCCATTGGCCCCGCGTTTTGCTGTTGTGGGGCTGCGGCATTTTGGCGGCCATGCAGTTCGCCAAGGTGTCCCTCGCGTTTGCTTTGTTGCAGCAGCAGTTTGGCGTGAGCGCCACCCAGATGGGGTGGGCGCTGTCAGTCGTGGGGGTTGTGGGCTTGAGTCTGGGCGTCAGCATGGGTTTGTTGGCCCCGCGCATCGGCTACCGGCGTCTGCTGTGCGGTGGCATGCTGCTGGGCGCGGTGCTCGCGGGCATGCAGGCACTGGACTTGCCGTTTCATTGGTTTGTGGTGACCCGGGTGCTGGAAGGAGCGTCGCACCTGGCCGTGGTGGTGGCTGCGCCCACGCTCCTGTCAGGCACCACTGCTGCACGTCACCGCTCCATTGCCATGGGCTTGTGGAGCACCTTTGTGGGCACCGCGTTCGCGCTCACCGCCGCAGGAGGGCAGCAGTTTTTGGCGTATGCCGGTGTGCCCTCCATGTTTGCACTGCATGCGTTGCTGCTGCTCATGGCAGCGGTACTGGCTTGGGTCGTATTGCCCTTGGACCAGCCGCCGCCCGCCACCGCCGCCCATGGAGCCGGTTTGCTGGCACGCCATGTGCGCACCTATACCGACTGGCGCACCGCACTACCGGGCCTGTGTTTCTTTTGCTATACCGGCATGGCGGTGGCGCTGTTGACGTTTCTACCCAGGGGGCTGACCGACACAGACCGCTGGGCCGCCACGGTATTGCCCCTGATGGGCATCGCCGGCACTTTTGGTGCGGGGTGGCTCACCCAGCGGAGTAGCCCCTTGCGCTTGCTACGAATGCTGTATCCCAGCCTTGGCCTGGCAGGCGTTTTATGTGCTTGGAGCGCCATGACCGGCTGGGGCTACGTCGAGGCGGCCATCGCCTTGATGCTGATCTCCGGCCTGGCCGGGGGCAGCGCGTTTGCTCTGATTCCCCACCTCAACCACGACAGCGCTCAACAAGCCCGGGCCAACGGCGCAGTTGCCCAAATGGGCAATCTGGGCGCTACGCTAGGGCCACCCCTTTTTGCATGGTCCACCGCCATGCACAACGCTTGGGGGCTTGCAATACCGGTGCTTTTGTTAGCGTCGACCGGCGCTGTGCTCACCCAATGGGGCAGCATCATGCAACGGTCTGCCACCGGCAAGCCTCAAAGCCCTTGAAACGGCCATGACCCCCCGCCGCTTGGACACCTTGGACGCTGTGCGTGGTTTGGCCATGGTGTGGATGACGGTGTTTCACTTTTGCTTCGACCTGAACAACGCTGGCGTCATCCAACAAAACTTTTTGCAAGACCCCGTCTGGACGTGGCAGCGCACTGCCATCCTCAGCCTGTTTTTGTGCTGTGCGGGCGCCGGACAGGCGCTGGCTCATGCCTGCGGCCAGAGCGGGTGGCAGTTCGCACGGCGTTGGCTCCAGATTGCTGCCGCCGCTACGTTGGTGTCGGTGGGTTCATGGTTCATGTTTCCCGGCAGCTATATCTATTTCGGGGTGTTGCACGCCATGGCGGTGATGCTGCTCATCACCCGCCTGGCAGCACCACTGGGGCTTGGCTGCGGTTTGCTGGGCCTTACGATCATTGCTACGCATTTCATAGCAGGTAGCGCAATATCTAATTGGGCTAGCGCTCAATTTGGCTTAGATATGAATGGCCGTGCCTTGAACTGGATCGGGTGGGTTACCCGCCTGCCGCGGACTGAAGACTATGTGCCCCTGTTTCCGTGGCTGGGCGTCATGTTGCTGGGTTTTGCGTTCATGCACGGGTGGCAGCGCCAACCCCGCACAGGGCGGCTGCCACTGCCAGAAGCCCTGACGCGGCAGCTGGCAGCACTGGGGCAGTGGAGTTTGAGTTACTACCTGCTGCACCAGCCGGTGTTGTTGGGCCTGCTTTGGTTGGCCGGAGTAGGCCGCTAGCTTTACGGCCGCACACCCTCGCCGGGTGCAGCGGACTTGGGGTGCAAGCCAGTGCCAGGCAACAAAAAAGCGGCCGACGCCGCTTGAGTGGAATCAGCCTGTAGAGGCTTATTCGACCTTGGCTTTAGCGCGCAGGTCTTCCTGGAACTTGGCAATCTTTTGTTGCTGCAGTTGCTGGGTGATTTGCGGCTTCACATCTTCGTACTTGGGCAATTGGGCTTCGCGCATGTCATCCAGGCGGATGATGTGGAAACCGAACTGGGTCTTGACTGGTGTATCGGTCATCTTGCCTTTGGACAAGGCCATCAGCGCGTCCGAGAACTCTTTCACGTAGCTGCTGGCGTTGGCCCAATCGAGGTCACCCCCGTTGGCGCCGGAACCTGGGTCTTTGGAATTCTTCTTGGCCAGATCTTCAAACTTGGCGCCTTTTTTCAGCTGGGCAATCAGCGCCTTCGCTTGGTCTTCTTTTTCCACCAGGATGTGGCGGGCGCGATACTCTTTACCGGCGTTGGCCGAGGCAAATTTGTCGTATTCAGCCTTGGTTTCTTCGTCGGTGACCGGGTTCTTTTTCTGGAAATCGGCAAACAACTCGCGGATCAGGATGGACTGGCGAGTCAGGTCGAGCTGATTCTTGTAGTCATCGGTCGCGTCCAAGCCGCGGGCCTGCGCTTCTTGCACAAAAATTTCGCGGGCGATGATTTCCTCGCGCATCTGGCCTTGCATTTCAGGCGTTACCGGGCGGCCGGAGCGGGCGACCTGCTGGGCCAGGGCTTCCATGCGCGCAGTGGGAACTGCCTTGCCGTTCACGATGGCAATGTTCTGCGCCACAGCGCCTTGGGAGACCGCCATCAGGCTGGCTACAGCCAAGGAGGACAAAATGTGCTTCTTCATACCGTTTCCTTCAGGAATGCTTAAATCTTAGTGTTGCCAGAGGGCGAGGCTTCGGCCTCAATGGCCAAGGCATGGAGGCCTTGATCAATGAAATCTTGCAACGAATCATACACAAGGCGATGCCGTGCTACCCGGCTCAAACCGGTAAATAAAGGTGAAGCAATTCGAACCCGGAAATGGGTACCGACACCACTGTCGTTGGCACCTACATGGCCGGCGTGCTGATAGCTTTCATCGATGACTTCGAGGCGTAGCGGCTGCAGTTTGGCTTGCAGGCGCTGCTCCAGGTTGTGGGCAGTGGGAGCTTGGGCGCTCATGGCTTAGGGGGCTCCTCGGGTGCGCTATCCCCCTTGAGGTACGGCGAAATATAGAGACCTTGGCCGATCAAAAAGGCCAGCGGGAACACATAGCCCCAGAGTTTGAAGTTGGCCCATGAGTCTTCGCTGAAATACGCGGCGACATATCCGTTACTCACTGCCATGAACAGGGTGTAGCCGATCCAAGCGATATTGAGCTTGTGCCACACCGGGTCGGGGAGCTCCAGCTGGCTGCCCAACATGGACTTGAGGAAGTTGATCTTCATGCCCCACATCGCCACGGCCAGTGCAATCGCCATGCCCGCGTACAACACGGTGGGCTTCCACATGATGAAGCGTTTGTCGTGCAACGCAAGCGTGATACCGCCAAACACCAGAATCATGCCCAAGGTGATCTTGTGCATGGTAGTGAGCTTTTTGTCGATCCAATAGATGATCGCCATTTGCGCCACGGTGGCTGCCATGAGCACCGGCGTGGCGAAATAGATCGCTTCGTCTTTACTGATGCCGAAGGTGTCATGCAGCTTGTAGGCCGCAAAGAACAAGAGGATGGGGATGAAGTCGAGGAGTGTTTTCATTTGGGCGTGAAGTGTAGCGAGGCCGAGTTCATGCAGTAGCGCAAGCCGGTGTCGGTAGGGCCATCTGGGAACACATGACCCAAGTGCGCGCCGCACTGGCTGCACACGGTCTCCACCCGCACCATGCCATGGCTGCGGTCGGTGATTTCGGTGATCGCACCCGGAATCGCGAGCGAAAAGCTGGGCCAACCGCAATGCGCGTCAAACTTGGTGCCGGAGTCAAACAGCTTGGCGCTGCAGCACATGCAGTGATAGCTGCCGTCGGCCCAGTGGCCCTCAAACTTGCCGGTAAACGGCCGCTCGGTGGCGGCGTGGCGGGTCACCTGAAACGCGACCGGCTCCGCGCCTTTTTCGGCGAGCAGGGCTTTCCATTCAGCGTCGGTTTTTTGGATAGGGAAGGTCATGGAAACTCCAATGGGTGAGTGGATGCAATGCAGCGCTGAAAGTTCAGGAGCTGCAGCTGATGGAAATCTGCGCGGCCCAGTCAGGCGGAAAGCCGGCCCATGGCTCGAACTCCGGATGCTCGTCGTACGGCGTCTCCAGTACTTTGAGCAGATCAGCGACCACGCTGAAATCCTTTCGCCGGGCCGCTTGGATGGCTTGCTCGCCCAAATGGTTGCGCAGCACATACTTGGGGTTGGTTTTTAGCATCAAATCAGCCGCTGGCGCCCGTGGAATTTGCGCGAGTAGCTCCGAATAAGATAGCAACCAGGCGTCAAAGCCGGCTCTATCCAGGAACAGGTCGCGCACCGAGTCAGCAGCTGCTGCTGGGTCAGCCACCCAGTGGCTGAGGCGCCGCCAGAAGATGGTGAAGTCAACCTTGTCAGCCGCCAACAACTTCAAAACGCTTTCGATGACCGGCTTCTGGGCTTTTTGCACTTCGGTAAAACCGAGCTTGGCCGCCATGCGACGCGCAAACGCGTGGGGGTACAAATCCTTGAACGTCTCAAGCGCAGCAATTGCATGCTCTTGTTCGTCAATCAACGGCATCATGGCCTGGCCCAAGCAAAACAGGTTCCAGTAGGCCACGTTAGGCTGCTTGTAAAAGGCGTAGCGACCGCTGGTGTCCGAGTGGTTACAGATGTGACCGGGGTCGTAAGCGTCCATAAACTGGAAGGGCCCGTAATCGATCGTCAGGCCCAAGATGCTCATGTTGTCGGTGTTCATCACCCCATGGCAAAAGCCCACCGCCTGCCAGTGCGCCACCATCTCGGCGGTGCGCGCGGTCACAGCGGCCAGCAGCGCCACATAGGGGTTGCCGTTCCAACGCACTTCGTTGCGGCACTTGGGGTAATAGTGGTCGATGACAAAATCGGCCAAGGTTTTCAGCTCGCCGGGCATGCCGTGATGGCAAAAGTGTTCAAAGTGCCCGAAGCGGATGAAACTTGGTGCCATACGCGTCACCACTGCGGCTGTTTCTATCGTCTCGCGCCGTACTGGCACATCGGCCCCGGTGACACACAGCGCGCGCGAAGTGGGCACGCCCAGACCATGCATCGCCTCACTGGCCAGAAACTCGCGGATGCTGCTGCGCAACACAGCGCGGCCATCGCCCATGCGGGAGAAGGGGGTCAAGCCCGCGCCCTTGAGCTGGACTTCCAAGCCATCGACTTCGCCCAACAGGATGGCGCGCCCATCGCCCAACTGCCCGGCCCATTGGCCGAACTGGTGGCCGCTATACACACTGGCCAGCGGCAAGCTGCCGCTCAGCGGGCGGTTGCCGGTGAGCGCCTGCAACACCTCAGCGTCGCGCAACAAAGCCTCGTCCCAACCGGCGCTGCGCGCGGCAGCTGCGCTGGTGCCCACCCAGTAAGGTGCCGGAAGCGGGGTGGGGGAGAGGGGCTCATAAAACGCGCTTCCGAGTGTGGCAAAGCGGTTATTCCAGCGGAGGGGGAGGTCCAGAGCGTCGGGCGCAGGGGGCAAATGGGGCATGGATGAATTGTCCCGCATATGACTAATTCAGCGTCTCCGAGGGGACTTGCTCGCATTACTATGTGTGTCGCCGAAGTTGCAACAGTGTGTTTCGCGCGTTGGTGTGTTTGTTACAAAAATTTAGACAGAGGTGACTTGATGTTAGGTCTGATGCAAAGCCAGCAGTTGCTGATCTCCACCTTGATTGATTTTGCCGAGCGCCATCATGGTGAAGGTGAAGTGATTTCCCGTCGGGTGGAGGGCGATATCCACCGCACCAATTACAAAGAGGTGGCCGCCCGTTCCCGCAAAGTGGCCAACGCCCTCGATGGTCTGAGCCTCGCGTTTAGCGACCGCGTAGCCACATTGGCTTGGAACGGCTACCGCCACTTGGAGTTGTATTTCGGGGTGAGTGGTTCGGGTCGCGTGCTGCACACCCTGAACCCGCGCTTGCACCCCGACCAGATTGTGTGGATCGCCAATCACGCCGAAGACCAAGTCTTGTGTTTCGACATGAGCTTTTTGCCCATCGTGCAAGCCGTGCACAGCCGCTGCACCACCATCAAACATTTCATCGCGCTGTGCGATGCGGACAAGCTGCCCGCCGACTCCGGCATTCCCGGCCTGCAAAGCTACGAGGCTTGGATCGGCCAGCAGCCCGCCACCTACACCTGGCCCGAGTTTGACGAAAACTCGGCCTCCAGCATGTGCTACACCAGTGGCACTACCGGCAACCCCAAAGCGGCGCTCTACAGCCACCGTTCCACCATCTTGCATGCGTTCTCCGGCGCTTTGCCCGATGCGCTCAACATGAGCGCCCGTGATGCGGTGCTGCCGGTGGTACCCATGTTCCACGTCAATGCCTGGGGCTTGCCGTATTCGGCTGCCATGACCGGCGCCAAGTTGGTGTTCCCCGGCCCTGCGATGGATGGCAAGTCCATTTTTGAATTGATCGAAGCCGAAAAGGTCAGCTTTGCGGCCGGTGTACCCACCGTGTGGCAAATGATGCTTAGCCATATGCAAGCGGGCGGCCTGCGCTTCTCGACCCTGAAGCGCACCGTCATCGGCGGCTCGGCGTGCCCGCCAGCGATGATCACCGCCTTCAACGATGTGTATGGCGTGGAAGTGCTCCATGCCTGGGGCATGACAGAGATGTCCCCCCTCGGTACGGTGTGCACCCTAAAGAACAAGCACCTCGCCATGGACTCCGCCGACAAGATGAAGGTCCGCCTCAAGCAAGGCCGTGGCATTTATGGCGTGGACATGAAGATCGTGGACGGCGAGGGCGTAGAACTGCCGTGGGACGGCAAAGCCTATGGCGACTTGCTGGTCAAAGGCCCGTGGGTCATCAGCGAGTACTTCAAAGGCGAGGGCGGCTCGCCGCTGGTGGATGGTTGGTTCCCCACCGGTGACGTGGCTACCATCGACTCCGACGGCTTTATGCAAATCACCGACCGCAGCAAAGACGTGATCAAGTCCGGCGGCGAGTGGATCAGCTCCATCGATGTCGAAAACATCGCCATGGCCCACCCCGCAGTAGCGATGGCGGCTTGCATCGGCATGAAGCACCCCAAATGGGACGAGCGGCCCATCATTGCAGTCGTTAAAAAGTCGGGCAGCGAAGTAAGCCGCGATGAGCTCATCTCGTTTTACGACGGCAAAACCGCGAAATGGCAGGTGCCGGACGATGTGGTGTTTGTCGAGGCGATTCCCTTGGGGGGCACCGGCAAAATGCAGAAAACTAAATTGCGGGAACTGCTCAAAGACTACAAGCTCCCCGGCGCGTAAGCGAGCGTTCAAAGGCTGGGTGAGCCAGCGCTGAGATTCGGGAAAACCCTTTGTCCCAGCGGTGACAAAGGGGCTTGGTGAGGGGGGTAAAGCTCCTACAATCGAAAAAAGAACGATCGTTCTATTTTGAAATTAACCTCACCCACGGAGCCTGCATGACCGCCCAGTACCAAGTCCATGGCGATATCGCCGTCATCACCCTGAACAACCCGCCGGTCAACGGTTTGGGCCTTTCCACCCGCCAGGGAATTGCAGACGGCATGGCCCAGGCCAATGCCGATGCCGCGGTCAAAGCCATTGTGATCACCGGTGCCGGCAAGGCGTTTTCCGGCGGTGCGGATATCACTGAATTCGGCAGCCCCAAGGCCCTGCAAGAACCCAACCTGATCAGCGTCATTAAGGTGCTTGAAAACTCTGCGAAGCCGGTGGTCGCGGCGATCCACACCGTGGCCATGGGCGGCGGTTTGGAGCTGGCCTTGGGATGCCACTACCGCATTGCGGCCCCCGGAACCAGCATTGCGCTGCCGGAAGTCAAGCTAGGGCTGGTGCCCGGTGCCGGCGGTACCCAGCGCCTGCCACGCGTGCTGGGTGTGGAACCTGCGCTCAACATGATTGTGAGTGGCGAGCCCATCAAGAGCGAAATGCTCGCCATGTTGCCCGGCCAAAAGCTGTTCGACAAACTGTCCGCCTCCGCAGAAAGCCTCGCTGAAGAGGCCTTGGACTTTGCGCGTTCGGTGGCCGATGTGCGCCCCTTGCCACTGGTGCGCGATCTGAAGTGCAAGCACCCGCAAGGCGATGCTTACTTCCAGTTCGCCCGCAACATGGTCAAGGGCATGAGCAAAAACTTCCCGGCTCCCGCCAAGTGTGTGGATGTGGTGGAAGCCGCTACCAAGAAAAAGTTTGACGAAGGCATGCAGGTCGAGCGCGAGGCGTTCATTAACCTGATGTTTACTGCGGAGAGCAAGTCGCTGCGCCACCTGTTCCTGGCAGAGCGTGCGGCATCCAAAATCGCGGATGTGCCCTCGGACACTGCGCAGCGCGCTATCAACTCTGTAGCAGTGATCGGCGCCGGCACCATGGGTGGCGGCATTGCCATGAACTTCCTGAACGCCGGCATTCCCGTGAAGATGCTGGAAATGAAGCAAGAGGCACTGGACCGTGGCATTGCCACCATTCGCAAAAACTACGAAGCCCAAGTCGCCAAGAAGAAGCTCAAGCAAGACAAGTACGAGCAGCGTATGAGCCTGCTGACCACCACGCTGAGCTACGACGACCTTGCCGGCACCGATATGGTGATTGAAGCGGTGTTTGAAGAGATTGGCGTTAAAGAAGCCGTGTTCAAAGAGCTGGACCGCGTGATAAAGCCCGGCGCCATCCTGGCATCCAACACCTCTACCTTGGACGTCAACAAAATCGCCAGCTTCACTAAGCGCCCGGAAGACGTGGTGGGCCTGCACTTCTTCAGCCCTGCCAACGTGATGAAGCTGCTGGAAGTGGTGCGCGGCGAAAAGACCGCCAAAGACGTGATGGCCACTGTCATGTCGGTCGCCAAAAAGATCAAAAAGACGGCCGTGGTGTCTGGCGTGTGCGACGGCTTCATCGGCAACCGCATGATCGAGCAGTACGGCCGCCAGGGCGGTTTCCTGCTGGATGAAGGCTGCACCCCCGAACAAGTGGACAAGGCCATGGAGAAATTCGGCATGGCCATGGGCCCCTTCCGCATGGGCGATCTGGCCGGCAACGACATTGGCTGGGCCATCCGCAAGCGCCGCTACACCGAGAAGCCCGACATGAAGTACAGCAAAACGGCTGACTTGTTGTGCGAAAAAGGCCGCTTTGGCCAAAAGACCGGTGCCGGCTGGTACGACTACGTGCCCGGCAAGCGCGACGCCATCCCGAATGCGGAAGTGGTGGCCATGATCGAAGAACACCGCAAGGCGCTGGGCATCACCCCCCGCAAAATTTCCGACGAAGAAATCGTGCAGCGGCTGGTATTCAGCTTGGTGAATGAAGCCGCTCACATTCTGGAAGAGGGCATTGCCGCCAAGGCCAGCGATATCGACATCGTGTACATCTTCGGCTACGGCTTCCCTGCCCACCGCGGTGGCCCCATGAATTACGCCGACGAAGTGGGCCTGTTCAATGTAGTGCAAGCCATGAACCGCTTTGCCAAGAACCCGCTGGACGATGCCAAGTTCTGGCAACCCGCGCCGCTGCTGGCCCGTTTGGCCGCTGAAGGCAAAACCTTCAACTGAGCGTTCGCGCCGTTCACATCATTCAAGGAATCACCATGACATCAGCAGTTATTGTTTCTACCGCACGCACCCCCCTGGCCAAGAGCTGGAAGGGTTCTTTCAACATGACCCATGGCGCCACGCTGGGCGGACACGCCGTGGAGCACGCGATTGCGCGCGCCGGCATCGACGCCGCTGAGGTGGACGACGTCATCATGGGCTGTGCCACCCCCGAGGGCGCTACCGGTGCCAACATCGCGCGCCAAGTGGCCCTGCGCGCCGGCTGCCCGGTCACTGTGTCGGGCATGACCATCAACCGTTTCTGCTCATCCGGCCTGCAGACCATTGCCACCGCGGCCCAACGCATCATCTCCAATGAAGGCGATGTCTACGTGGCGGGTGGTGTGGAAGCTATCTCCTGCGTACAGCAGGAAATGAATATCCACATGCTCAACGACCCGTGGCTGAGCAAAAACAAGCCCGAGATCTACTGGAACATGTTGCAAACCGCTGAGAACGTGGCCAAGCGCTACAACATCAGCCGCGACGCGATGGACGAGTACGGCGCTGCGAGCCAGCAGAAAGCCACCGCAGCCCTTGAAGCCGGCTTGTTTAACGCCGAAATTGCCCCCATCACGGTCACGATGGGTGTGGCCGACAAAGTCATGGGCCTGATGACCAAACAGGTTACCGTGAGCGACGACGAAGGCATCCGCGCCGGCACCACCAAAGAAGGCATCAGTGGGCTGCGCTCGGCGCTGCCCGGCGGCCTGATCACTGCAGGCAACGCCAGCCAGTTTTCCGATGGCGGTGGTGCTGCGGTTCTGATGCATGAAAAGCTGGCCGAGCAAAAAGGCCTGCAACCCTTGGGTCGCTTCTTGGGCTTTGCGGTGGCCGGCTGCGAGCCTGACGAAATGGGCATCGGCCCCGTCTTCGCCATCCCCAAGGTCTTGAAGCGCCTGGGGCTGACCATGAACGACATCGACCTGTGGGAACTTAACGAAGCGTTTGCGGTGCAGGTGCTCTATTGCCGCGACAAACTGGGCATCCCCGCAGATCGCCTCAATGTCAACGGCGGCGCCATTGCGGTGGGTCACCCCTACGGCGTATCCGGCCAGCGCTTGACCGGCCATGCGCTGATCGAAGGCAAACGCCGCGGCGCCAGAAAAGTCTGCGTCACCATGTGTATCGGCGGCGGCATGGGCGCAGCGGGCGTGTTTGAAGTGCTGTAACCCGCACGACACTATTGGCCATCTGAAACGAGCCGGTCTGCGCACAATCCGCAGTCCGGCTTTTTTATTTTCTTGAGACTCCGTCCATGACCTTGCGCACCACCCTCGATTTCCTGCTCCACGATTGGCTGGACACCACTGGCCTCACCAGCCGTGAGCGCTTTGCGGACCACAACCGCGAAACCTTTGACGCGGTGCTGGACACCTGCGAGCGCATTGCACGCGAGAAATACGCGCCCTTCAACCGGCTGGTGGATACGCAGGAGCCTCACTTTGATGGCGAGAAAGTCACGCTGCCGCAGGCCACGCATGACGCTTTCAAGGCGTATGCCGAGTCCGGCATGCTCAGCGCCGCACAAGACTACGACATAGGCGGCATGCAGTTGCCCTACAGTGTGGAAGCCGCAGCCAATGCATTTTTCGCCTGCGCGTCGGTCAGCATCGGCTCCAGCTTGCTGTCGGTGGGCAATGCCAACCTGCTGATGGCGCATGGCACCGAACTGCAAAAGCAGGTGTTTGCCCACAACGAGTTCTCGGGCCGCTGGGCCGGCACCATGTGCTTGAGCGAGCCTCAGGCCGGCTCATCCCTTAGCGATGTGGCGACCCGTGCGGTGCCGGACGGCGAGGGCTTTGAGTCTGACCCGCTGGGCGTGCGTTATCGTCTGCGCGGTAACAAGATGTGGATCTCCAGCGGCGAGCACGAGCTCACCGAAAACATCGTGCACCTGGTACTCGCCAAAATTCCGGATGCAGATGGCAAACTGGTGCCGGGCACCCGTGGTATCTCGCTATTTATCGTGCCCAAGAAGATGGTGAACGCCCAGGGTGAGCTGACCGGCGTGCGCAATGACGTGGCGCTCGCCGGCCTGAACCACAAGCTGGGCTGGCGCGGCACCACCAACACGCTGCTGAACTTTGGTGAGGGCAAGTTCCCCGTGGATGGCCAAGCCGGCGGACCCTTTGGAAACGGCGCAGGCGCCGTGGGTTACCTCGTGGGGCAGCCGGGCAAAGGCCTAGCCTGTATGTTCCACATGATGAACGAGGCCCGCATTGGCGTGGGCATTGCGGCCACCATGCTGGGTATGGCGGGCTACTACGCCTCGCTGGACTATGCCAAGAATCGTCCGCAAGGTAGGCCCATTACTGGTGCCGGCAAGGATGCCGCAGCTCCGCAAACCCGCATCATCGAACACGCCGATGTGAAGCGCATGCTGCTCACGCAAAAGGCCTATTGCGAAGGTGCTTTGGCGCTGGAACTGTATTGCGCCCGACTGATTGACGAGCAGCACACCGGTACCGCGCAAGACGCTGAAGAAGCCCGCTTGCTGCTTGAGGTGTTGACCCCGATTGCCAAAAGCTGGCCCAGCGAATGGTGCCTGGAGGCCAACTCACTGGCGATCCAGGTGCATGGCGGCTATGGCTATACCCGCGACTTCCCCGTGGAGCAATTCTGGCGCGACAACCGCCTGAACATGATCCACGAAGGCACCCATGGCATTCAAGCCTTGGACCTGCTGGGCCGCAAGGTGCTGATGGAGGAGGGCAAAGGCCTCACACTGCTGAGCCACCGCATCTTGGCGACCGTTAACCGCTGCAACGGCATTCCCGCGTTGGCGCCCCATGCGAAAACGCTCGGCAAAGCTCTGCAGGATGTGGGCGCTGCTACCCAGAAAGCCTGGTCCACCGGCGTGCCCGGCGAGGCCTTGGCTAACGCGGTGCCGTACATGCAGGCATTCGGCCACACGGTGCTCGCCTGGATCTGGCTCGATGTGGCCGCCTGCGCGCTGGACAACGACCCGCAACAGGAGACGCTGGAGACGCAGGGCCATGTGGGTTGCGCCAAATTCTTCTTCCACTATGAGTTGCCAAAGATAAATGCCTGGCTGGGTGTGGTGCAATCGAGGGATCTGACTTGCGCAACATTCCCCGAAGGAGCTTTCTGATGGCATTTTTTAAGAAATACAACGGCACCACCAACGTCAAATTGGTGCGCATGGAGCGCTTGATCTGGGCGCTGATTTACGGCGGCCTGCTGGCCATGGTGTTGGGCTACTTTATTGACCAACAAGAGGCGCAAGACGCAGCCTTGTTTTACAACCTGGGCGGCCTCGCGGTCGTGGGCGGGGTGGTCATGGTGTTTATCCGCTCGCGCTTGCGCGGCGAATAGGGCCAAGCACCCGCTTCTATCGCTGAGGGGACAGGCTTTTACGCAGGGTTCTGCACACAATTCCGTCCATCTTTTTTGCAACGCTAGGCTGACAGCATGACACGCACCATCCAACAACTTTTCGACCTCACTGGCAAGAACGCCTTGATTACCGGAGGCTCTCGCGGCCTGGGTCTGCAACTGGCCCACGCTTTGGGCGAAGCCGGCGCCAAAGTGCTGATCAGCTCGCGCAAAGCGGCGGATCTGGAAGAAGCCTGTGCCGAGCTGCAAGCCGCCGGCATCGATGCCCGCTGGGTGGCTGCCGACTGCGCCAAAGAGTCCGAAATTCAGCGCCTGGCGGATGAAACCCTGCAGCGCTTGGGCGATGTGGACATTCTGGTCAATAACGCCGGCGCCTCCTGGGGTGCACCCGCTGAAGACCATCCACTGGAGGCCTGGGACAAGGTGATGAACCTCAATGTGCGTGGCTACTTTTTGCTGAGCCAGATCATCGCCAAAAAGAGCATGATTCCACGCAAAACCGGTCGCATCATCAACCTAGCCTCGATTGCCGGGCTAAACGGCAATCCGCCAGCTATGCAAACCATTGCCTACAACACCTCCAAGGGTGCAGTCATAAACTTCACCCGCGCTTTGGCAGCGGAATGGGGCAAGTACAACATTACGGTCAATGCAGTGTGCCCGGGCTTTTTCCCCAGCAAGATGACAGCCGGTTTGTTGCAAGCCATGGGCGAAGAGAACCTGGCCGCTGCCGCACCGCTCAAGCGCTTGGGCGACGACGAAGACCTGAAGGGCCTGTGTGTGCTTTACGCTTCTGACGCCGGCAAACACATCACGGGCCAATGGCTGGCGGTGGATGGCGGCGTCAGCGTGGTTACCGGTGCATGAATAACCTTTGGGAAAAAGCGGTGGGCTTCGGCGTTGAGATTCCCTTCGCCACCCATCTCGGCTTCGAGCTCACGGTGTTTGAGGGCGGACGCTCCGAGATCCGCTACACGCCACGACACGAGCACCTGAATTCGTTCAACGTCACCCATGGTGGCGCGCAAATGACGCTGCTGGATGTGACCATGGCCAGCGCGGCGCGCAGTGAAACACCTGAGCTGGGCGTGGTCACTATTGAGATGAAAACCAGCTTTATGCAACCCGCTGTCGGCGCCCTGACCGCCAAGGGCGAACTGATGCACCGCACCGCCACCATGGCCTTTACCCAGGCGACTGTGTATGACGCCAACGGCAAAGCCTGTGCGCATGCCACCGGTACCTTCAAGTATATGAAGCGCCTGGCCACCGGCGCACGCAGCGTGAACGCGCTGAGCGCACCGGGCGCCAGTATTGCCACTGACTAACACACTATTAGCCAAATTGGCCTCTAGCGCCCGTTCAGCGAGTGCAAGCAGCTATCAAAAGAATAGCGTTTGAGGAGATAGCATGCACAGCGAGACAGCGTTCCCCGCCACCCATACGGTGCTCAACCAGGCTGAGCCGTTGTTCAACACCAATCTGCTGACCGGTAATCGTGCCTTGCAGAGCGCACTGCGTTTTCATGCTCCGAATCTGGACACATCCGCACTGCAATCCGTGGGCGCGCAAATGGGCAGCCTGTCCATGCAAACCCATGCACGCCTAGCCAACACCCACAAACCGGTACTCCACAGCCACGACCGGCTGGGCCGCCGGGTGGACCAGGTGGAGTTCCACCCCAGCTACCACGCGCTGATGGATGCCGCAGCGCAAGCCGGCCTACATGGCAGCCCCTGGGACCCCGCGGCGCGAGAGGGCGCCCACCTGCGGCGGGCGGCTGCGTTCATGCTGTTTACCGAAGCCGAGCCGTCCATCCTGTGCCCGATTTCCATGACCTACGCGGTGCTACCGGCGCTGCGGGGCAACCCGGCCGTGTTTGAGGCCTGGGCGTCGGGCCTGATGGCGCGTGCCTACGACCCCGAGTTCAAGCTCTACCGCCACAAACGCGGCCTGACCATGGGCATGGGCATGACGGAGAAGCAGGGCGGCTCTGATGTGCGCGCCAACACCACGCAAGCCATCCCCGACGGTGAGGACGCATGGGGCCCGCGCTTCAAGCTGCTGGGCCACAAGTGGTTTTTCTCGGCCCCTATGTGCGACGCTTTTCTGGTGCTCGCGCAAAGCCCGGCGGGCTTGTCCTGCTTTTTTGTGCCCCGCATCCTTCCCGATTTTGCGGATCCGCAAGCACCCGGCACGGTGAACGCCATCCGCATCCAGCGACTCAAAGACAAGCTGGGCAACCACGCCAACGCGAGCTCGGAAGTGGAGTTCCAGCACGCCACTGCGTGGCTGGTGGGCGTGGAGGGGCGCGGAGTGCCGCAGATTCTGGAAATGGGCACCATGACCCGGCTGGACTGTGCTTTGGGCACGACAGGTCTGATGCGCCAGGCGCTCAGCATCGCGCTGCACCACACCGCGCAGCGTCAGACTTTCGGCAAAGCGCTCATCGAGCAACCACTGATGCGCAATGTGCTGGCTGACCTTGCTATTGAATGCGAAGCAGCTTGCGCACTTTCCATGCGCATCGCAAGCGCTTTTGATCATGCTTCTGACCCGCACGAGCTGCTGATGGGACGCCTGCTGACGCCGGTGGCTAAGTACTGGATCTGCAAGCGCGGCGCTGCTTTTGCCCAAGAGGCCATGGAATGCTTGGGCGGCAATGGGTATGCGGAAGAGGGCGGAGAAGGCACCATGGCCCGCATCTACCGCGAGATGCCTCTCAACTCCATCTGGGAAGGCGCTGGCAACATCATGGCGCTGGACCTGCTGCGCGCGCTGCGCAAGGGCGATACCGCAGCAGCCCTGGCCCGTGAACTTGCTCCCGCCCATGGGGCCCACCCCGCACTCGACCGGCTGGCAGCGTCCTTGCCCACAAGGGTGGAACTCATGGCTACCGAGATGGAAGCCCGCCGCCTGGCGCAAGACGTGTCACTCGCCGTGCAAGCTGCGCTGCTTTACCAAACGGCGCCCACTGCGGTGTTCGAGGCATTTTGTGATTCCCGGCTAGGTGGCAATTGGGGTTACAGCTTCGGCACCCTGGGGGCTGCAGTGGACTTTGACACCATCCTGCAGCGCGCCATGCCTTATTGATTTTTCTGGAGAAACCCATGACAGACCTCATTCTTCACCACTACCCCACGTCACCATTCTCTGAAAAAGTGCGCCTGGTGCTGGGCTACAAACAGCTGGCTTGGAAGTCGGTCATCATCCCGGCCATCATGCCCAAGCCTGATGTGGTGGCACTGACCGGCGGCTACCGCAAGACTCCGTTTTTGCAGATCGGTGCTGATGTGTACTGCGACAGCGCGCTCATTTGCGAAGTGCTGGAGCAGCTGCGCCCCACGCCCACCCTCTACCCCGAAAACGACAAAGGCCTGAGCCGCATCGTGGCGCAGTGGGCAGACAGCACCTTGTTCTGGGCTGCCATGGCCTACAACCTGCAGCCCAAAGGGGCAGCCAGCATGTTTGAAGGAGCGCCCCCTGAAGCCGCTAAGGCCTTCGGCGCCGACCGCGCCGCCATGTCCAGTGGCATGACGCGTCTGCGCCCCGGTGACGCTGCTGCGGCCTACAAGAGCTACTTGCGCCGCATTGCCAGCATGCTCGAAGGCCAGGACTTTTTGCTCGGCAGTGCTCCCTGCGTGGCCGACTTCGCTGCCTACCACCCCCTGTGGTTCACCGCCAAACGGGTGCCGGTGATGGCCGACATCTTGAATGCCACGCCCTTGGTGCAAGCTTGGATGGCACGCATGGCGGCCATCGGCCACGGAAGCTTTGAGAAGTTATCTGCTACAGAAGCCATAGCAGCTTGCGCATATTCCGCGGGGGCTACAGCCCCATCAGACACTTATTTCCAGGACGAGCACGGTATCCCGCTGGGTAGCGAAGTGACCATCGCCGCCGAGACCTTCGGCCAGGAAACCACTGCCGGCACCTTGGTCGCCGCCACCCGCACCCGCTTCACGTTGAAGCGTGTGGACGAGCGTGCCGGTACGGTGCATGTGCACTTTCCGCGCATCGGCTATGTGATTAAGGCGGCGCAGGCATGAGTTTGGACATCCAGTGGCAGTGGCTCGCCTTTGATGCGCTGAGCCGCGACCAGTTGTATGAGCTTCTGCGCCTGCGCAGCGCGGTGTTTGTGGTGGAACAGAACTGTGTGTTCCTGGATATGGACGGGCTGGACGACAAGGCCATGCATTTGCTAGGAGTTCGGGCAGCAGCGGGCTCTGCTCCGTGTCCCCCGCCCGCGTTGCGGGCTCCTCCTTTACTTGCGCAGAACCCACTGCTACCTGAACTCCTTGGCGAACTTGTTGGTCGGGCTAAGACCGAACTAGTCGCCTATGTGCGCTGCTTCCCTGCCGGCGTGGCTTTTGACGAGGCCAGCATTGGCCGCGTGGTGACCAAGCCCGATGCCCGAGGTGGTGGTCTGGGCCACGTGCTGATGGCTGAGGCCGTCAAAGCGCTGGAAGGCGAATGGGGCCCTCAGCTGATTCGCATCGGTGCGCAAGCCCACCTCAAGTCGTTCTATGAGCAACACGGATTTGTGGACGTGGGCATGCCCTACATCGAAGACGGCATTCCCCATCTGGAAATGCTACGCGGCGCCTGAAAAGCAGCGTTGACCCACACCTATAACGAGGAGAACCCCTGTGATATCAAACTTTCAAGGCAAAACCGCCGTATTGACCGGTGCCGGCTCCGGTTTCGGGCTGGAATGTGCGCGCATAGGCGCCAAACTGGGCATGAACCTGGTTCTGGCTGACGTGCAGCAAGACGCGCTGGACAAGGCAGTCGCCGAAATGGAAGCCGCAGGCGCCCAGGTACTGGGCATGCGGGTGGATGTGTCGCAGGCGGAGCAGGTGGAGGCCCTGGGCGCCGCCACGCTGCAGCGCTTTGGCGCGCCGCACCTCGTGTTCAACAATGCCGGCGTGGGGGCAGGGGGCTTAATCTGGGAAAACACCGCTCGCGATTGGGAATGGGTACTGGGCGTCAACCTCATGGGCGTTGCCCACGGCGTGCGGGTGTTTACTCCCATGATGTTGGAGGCCGCCCAACAAGACCCGGCGTGGCACGGCCACATCGTCAACACCGCCAGCATGGCCGGCCTGTTGAATGCGCCCAACATGGGTGTTTACAACGTGAGCAAACATGCGGTGGTGTCGCTAAGCGAAACCCTGTACCAAGACTTAGCGCTAGTAACCGACCAGGTTTCCGCTAGCGTGCTGTGCCCTTTCTTTGTGCCCACCGGCATCAGCCAGAGCGAGCGCAATCGCCCATCGGGTGCGGCGCCCGCCCAACTCACCCGCAGCCAGCTGATCGGCCAAGCCATGACGGACAAGGCAGTGACAAGCGGCAAGGTCACGGCCGCCGAAGTCGCACAAATGGTGTTCGATGCGGTGGCCGAGGGGCGCTTCTATATCTACAGCCATCCCAAGGCGATTGCTTCTGTGCAAACCCGCCTGGAAGATGTGATGCTGGCGCGCAACCCCACCGACCCGTTTGCACATAAGCCTCACTTAGGAGAGGAATTGAAAAGATTACTCCGCTGAAACACTGACTATCTGTTAGTTTCAGGCAAAATGGGATCAAAGCCCGGACTGAACACTTGGTTGGAGAGCTCGATGCGTTGGAATTTACTGCCCTTACGACTGCTTTCATTCGTCACCCTTTGCACCGCGGGCATGGCTTTTGCCGACACCCAAGTGACGGTGACCGACAAAGACGGCAAGCCTCTCGCTAATGCGGTGATTTTTCTAGAGTCGCCCGCCGCAAAAGCCGCAGCCAAGCCGCTGTCCGGGGTCGAGGTCATTCAAATTGCGAAACAGTTTTCACCCCAAATCGCCGTGGTGACACCCAACACATCGGTTCTGTTTCCCAACAAAGACACGGTCAGGCACCACGTCTATTCGTTTTCTCCGGCCAAGAAATTTGAATTGAAGCTGTATACCGGCGTTCCGTCAGCTCCCGTAGTGTTCGACAAACCCGGAGTGGCCGTGCTGGGCTGCAACATCCACGACAACATGGTGGCGTGGGTATTGATCGTAGAAACCCCGTACTTCGGCATTACTGACGGCAAGGGCCGTCTCACCCTGGATGCTCCGGCCGGTAATTACCAACTCAAAGCGTGGCATTCCACGGTTTTGCCAGGCGCGCCCTTGAGTGAGCAGCCGGTCAAAATAACGCAGGGTAATGACACTCTCAGCGTCAAAGTTGCGGGGAGCTCGGCTTGAAGTTGTTTCGTTTTATGCGCAGATTCGGGGTGGGCACCAAGTTCGTGTCCACGTCAATCGCTATCCTTTTGGTGATTCAGTCAGCTTCCTACTTGGTCACCGAGCGCAACATTGACTCCATCGTTCGCCAGCAGGTCAAAGATGAACTGATTACGGTCGACGCCAATTGGTGGGCCTTGATGGAGCAGCGGGCAGCCAGTTTGCGCCAGAGCGTTTTGGTACTCGCCAGCGATTTTGGCTTCCGCGATGCGGTGCTGAGTGGCGATACCGAGACGATCCGCTCGGTGCTGGACAACAGCTCCGGCCGCATTGGTGCGACTTTCGCAGCTCTGTTGACGGTGGACTACAAGCTGCAAGCCTCGAGCACTGATGAGTTCACCGAAGCCGGCTTGGTCGAGTTTTTCCAGCAAACGGCGAGCCGACTGGCCTCCGGCGGCGATGGCTATGCGCTCATCGATTTTGACGAAAAGCTGCTGGTTACCGTCATGGTCCCCCTGAACGCTCCGGTTCAGGCGGGCTGGGTGATGATGGCCTTCCCCATCACCCGAGAGCAGGTGGAGGACCTGGTCAAAGTGAGCCGGGCCGATTTGGCCATCATCGGCTCCACCGGTGGAGTGACGGTCAGCAGTTTGCCGTCATCCACGTATCCGGCACTCTTGAACCTCAAAGATGGCGGCAACGGCATTTTGAACGGCCGCGAATACGTGGCGCGCAAATCGAGCGACCGCAGCCACTCATCGGGGCTCGAGGTCTACATGCTGCGGCCGATTGATGTGTTTGTGGAGCCTTTCTCCCGGGTGGAGCAGGCACTGCTCGCACTGGCCGCGATCGCTTTGCTGCTGTTTACGGTGGGCAGCTTCATTCTTGCCCGGCGAATCACGGTACCCTTGCGCAAACTTTCCAAGGCGTCTGACCAGCTGAGCGCCGGGGACTACTCCATGGCCCTGCCTGCGCTGCGGCACCGGGATGAGATTGGTGATCTTTCGCGTGCGTTTAACCACATGCGGACCAGCATCCAGAGCCAGCAAGACGAAATCCGCGCATTGGCTTTTTGGGATCGTTTGACCGGCTTACCCAACCGGATCCAGTTTCGCGATTTGGTGACGATGGCCATCAATAGCAACAACCAAGAGTCGGGTACCGGCCAGCCCGTGACCATCGTGATGCTGAACCTGGACCGCTTCAAGTTTGTCAACAACGTGCTCGGCTACGCGTTCGGCGACCAACTATTGATCGCAGTGGCCGAGCGACTAGTCAGTATCCCCGGTATCGTGCGTGAAAACATCGCGCGGGTTGGCGGCGATGAGTTCGCCATCGTGCTGGAGGGTGTGGATTCAGCCGGCGCGCTGCCGTTTGCGAAACAGGTGGCGCAGGCGTTCGAGGCTCCGATGAAGATGCAAGACCAAACGGTCGACATCAGCGCGGGCATCGGCATTGCCAGCTGGCCCAGTGATGCAGGTGATGTAGACCGCCTGCTGAGCCGCGCCGTGATTGCCATGTATGTCGCGAAGAATAAGTCGACCGGCATCCAGATTTACCACGCGGCTCTGGATTCCTCCAGCCCGGAAACACTCTCGATGCTCTCGGAGCTGCGTCACGCCGTGGAAAACAACGAGTTGCGGGTCTACCTCCAACCCAAACTCCACATCGCCAGCGGCACCGTCTCGTCTGCGGAGGCCTTGGTGCGCTGGCAGCACCCTGTGCGCGGCCTGGTGCCGCCGATGCAGTTCATCCCTTTTGCAGAGCAAACAGGCTATATCCGGCAAATGACCTTGTGGATGTTTGAAGAAGTAGCCCGCAATATGCAGCTGCTGAACGCTGGCGGCGGGCCCTTGTGTGTGTCGGTGAATTTGTCGACCCGTGACTTGCTGGACCAGGACTTCCCTGACAAGCTGGAAGACCTGATGCGCAAGCACGGTGTGGCTACCGACTCGTTCTGCCTGGAGATCACCGAAAGTGCCATCATGGACGACCCGGATCGGGCCGAGGCAACCCTTAACCGCCTCTCGCAGCGCGGCTTTAAATTGTCCATTGATGATTTTGGAACGGGCTACTCGTCACTGGCCTATCTCAAGCGTTTGCCGGTCAATGAGCTCAAAATTGACAAATCCTTCGTGATGGGGATGGACAGCAACGAGAGCGACAGTCTCATTGTGAAATCAACTATTGAACTCGCCCATAACCTTGGCAAAACCGTGGTGGCCGAAGGGGTGGAGAACCAGGCGATCACTGATAAGCTGCGTGCTTTGTCGTGTGATGAGGCTCAGGGCTACCACTTGAGCCGGCCTCTGCCCTTGGATCAGTTCAACGCCTGGCGCTTGAAGTTCTCTGAAACCGCTGCGGTTCAGACCGCTCCCACTTTTCAAATATAGACCTCAGGCTCTGCCCAGCGCCGCGCATGGGCAGCGGCGAGCCTATAGGTTTGCATTTGCACCGCAACCGTCTGCTCCAAGTCGTGGCCGTAGCCACCACCCATGGTGATCACTACAGGCAGCCGCCGGTCCAGGCACCATTCCAATACTCTTTGGTCGCGGGCTTGAAGACCGGCCGCAGTGAGCTTGAGCCGCCCCAAGCGGTCCCCTTCATGTGGGTCCGCACCGGCGAGAAAAAACACAAAATCTGCGGTAAAGCGCTGCTCCAGCTCCTGCAGGGCGTGGTCCAGGGTGCTTAGGTATTCATCATCGGTGCAGCCGTCGGGCAACCCGATGTCCAAGTCACTGGCTTCCTTCCGGAAGGGGAAATTTTTTTCGCCGTGCAACGAGAGGGTAAACACCGTGTTGTCGCCTTGAAACACGCTGGCGGTGCCGTTACCCTGATGCACATCCAAATCAATCACCGCCACCTGCAATTCACTGCGGCGGCTACCGTCCGGGCTGCGGCTGCGGCCCCATTCTGCTTGCATGACCCGGGCAGCTACGGCAAGGTCGTTGAACACGCAAAAACCGCCGCCCTTGTGGGCATAGGCATGGTGAGTGCCGCCGGCAAGGTTCGCTGCTACGCCCGCCACGAGGGCGGAGCGGGCGGCTGCCACCGTCGCGCCTACCGACCGCAGTGCGCGCTCGGCCATCGCAGGGCTCCATGGAAAACCGATTTCCCGCAGCACCGCAGGCTCCGCCGTGCCTTGCAAGATCGAGTCAATATAGGCCGGCGTATGCACCAACGCCAACTCGCCCTCGGTGGCGGGCGGTGCTTCGTGCAATGCGATTGCGGGAAGCTCCGCCGCGATCCGGTCGCGCAACATACGGTACTTGGCCATCGGGAAGCGGTGACCGTCCGGCAAGGGCAAAACAAACTGGTCCGAGTAGTAGGCAAGCATGTTTGGATTGTGGCAAATCCGCGCTTTTCGCCATGCTGTGGGGCCTTGATTGACATGGTCGCCGATAGCGGCCCAAAAAAATGAGAAAATAGCGGTTTTCTCACCAACCTCAACAGGATCGCCACATGGGCAACAAAATCTTTACTGAAGCAGACCGCAAAGCTACTCCCGCTCCCCAGCCACTGCCCGGCTTCACCCTGCCTACCGGCGGCCGTGGCCAGCGCGTGAGCTTGGAGCGTGGTGTTGCTACCCGTAGCAAGAAGAACCCAGGCAAGCGTCACCGCTAAGCCCTGCAACCGCTGCCGGCTGATGGCCGGCAGACTTGCAAAACAAAAGGCCCTGTTTCAGGGCCTTTTGTTTTGGTGGAAAGTTTCAGTGACTTAATGCACTGCCGGGGCTACGCCCAAGCGCCACAGGCTGGTAACTTCGCGGCTACGCGCCGGGTGAAGCGCATCTTCACGGGCTTGGCTTTTGGCGTGGATAGGTTTTGCGTCGCTGCGGCCGAGCACCACCAAGCCAGCAGCCGCTATGGCGTCCGTCAACATCGTGGGGCTGCGCAGCCCCAAGCGCTCGGCCAGATCCGACAAAATCAGCCAGCCCTCGCCACCGGGCAGCAAATGGCTCGACAAGCCCGCCAAATACGCAAGCAGCATCCGGCTGTTTTCGTCGTAAACCGCATATTCCACCGGCGCACTCGGCCTGGCGGGGAGCCACGGGGGGTTGCACATCACCAGGTTGGCGCGCCCCTCCGGAAACATGTCGGTTTGCTGCAATTCAATCGAAGCAGCCACGCCCAATCGGGCGAAATTTTCGCCGGCGCAGGCCAGTGCCCGCTTGTCTTGATCGGTGGCTACAACTTGAGGCACCTGCCGGCGAACCAGCACCGCCGCCAGCACGCCGGAGCCCGTACCAATGTCAAAAGCCCGGTAGGGGACGCTCTCCAGAACACCTGCTGCGTCTTGCGCAGGCAAAGGCTGCGCGGCCACCAAGTCGATGTACTCCCCACGGACCGGCGAAAAAACGCCGTAGTGCGGGTGGATTCTGTTGCCGGGTGCGGGGCCCAGAGCGGCAATCTCCACGCCATTTTTGCGCCATTCGCTCGCACTGCGCATCGCCAGAACATCACGCAGCGAGGCCACGCTTGCCTGCGCCGGTTCGACCACCGGTCCCCAGGCTTCTGTGCAGGCGAGGCGCGAGTCGGGCGCGCGGCGCAGCGTGATGTCGTAATTGCCATCCAAGGGCACGAGCACCATGGCCAGAATCCGGGCCCGCTGCGCTTGGGCCTGGCGGTGCAAATGAAAAACCTGGGGGTCCATCGGGCCGTCTGTAGGCGCTGCACTCGGGCCTTTTGCACCCCGGTTTTTGCGTCTGGGCGGGGTGTCAATGCGGCGTTGCAGGGCCTGCAGCAGTTGCCGCGCGTTATGGAAGTCGCCCCGCCACAGCAGGGCCGTACCGCCACAGGCCATCTCGTACGCCGCATCAGCAGTCCAGGTGTCGTCCGCCAGCACCACTTTCGTAGGCGGCGCCGCACCGCGTTCAGAGCGCCAGACCGCGGAGCAGGCTTGGCCCTTTTCGGTCCAATGGATGTATTGCGTGGGGGCGCGGGCGGGCAAGGTGCCGACGCTGGGGGTAATCGACTGCATCGGTTTGTTCGCTGAGAAGTGGTGGGCGGAAGGGAAGAGGGTAGGTTGTACCGCATTAAGCCACCGGGGCCAGACGGAGTACCACAAATTGGCGTATTTTTTGACAATCGCGTCGTACACGCCGTTGCTCTGGATGATCTTCAAGCCGGCATTGAACTGGTCACGCACAGCAGAGTTTTTGAACACGGCTTTCCGCGGGTTGGGCGGAAAAATGGGGTGGGTTGTGAGGGGCTTGCTGCGGTCGAGCTTGGGATCGAGCTCTCGCAAAAGATGTTACAGGATGCGTTTGTCCCCCACCACCACGTCAACCCGCCCGACGAATAACAAATTATTTTGAGTGACCTGCAGGGGGTATTCGGTGTATCGGGTGTGGCTACCCGCGACCCGTTTGAACCGCTCGCCCAACAAAAAACTCGCATTTTGAAAAGCCGCCACCGAATAGCCGGCCAGGTCTTCTATTTGTTTGATCGGGAAGCGATTGGCAGCCAACGTAATGGCCACGTTTTGGTTAGCAATATAAACCTCTGAAAAGAAGCCATCACCTCCGATACCTTCATCCACTGTCAAAAGCACGTCGAGCTGGCCAGCGCGATAAACCATAAGCACTCTGGACGGAGGAAACTGCTGGGCCTGCATGCTAAGCCCCACGGCTTGCAATGCCTCGCGGGCGATTTCCACTTCAAGGCCGGCCTGCCCGCCGTCCATCACATACGGCGGCTTGTTCAGGCCCATTCCCACCGTCAGCGGCTGCGCCCATGCCGCGCCACAAAAGGCGGCTAATAGGCTGGCACCCAGCAGGAAAGAGAGAACACGCGGCATCGGCAAAGTGTAGATCCTCTCTGTGGCACACTCGCGCCCTTGATTGAATTCCATCACCGGTTTTGACCGGCTTTTTCGCAATGCAGAAAATCATCGCGCAAATTGCGCAAGAAATCCGGGTACGGCCCCAGCAGGTCGAGGCCGCCGTAGCCTTGTTAGATGGAGGTGCTACTGTGCCCTTCATCGCCCGCTATCGCAAAGAGGTGACAGACGGGCTGGACGATATCCAGCTCCGCGAACTGGAAGCCCGTTTGGGCTACCTGCGCGAACTGCGCGACCGCAAAGAGGCCGTGGTCAAAGCCATTGACGAACAAGGCAAGCTCACGCCGGCGCTGCTGGTGGCCATCGATGCCGCAGCCACCAAGCAAGAAGTGGAAGACATCTACCTGCCCTTCAAACTCAAGCGCCGCACCAAGGGCCAAATGGCGAAAGAAGCCGGCTTGGAGCCACTGGCCGACGCTTTGTTTGCCGACCCCACCTTGGTACCTCTTGAGGCAGCACTGCCTTATGTGCAGCCGCCACTTACGCCTGAGCAAATCGCAGACAAACAACCCGACTTCTCCAACACCTTGGCAGTGTTGGACGGGGTGCGCGACATTTTGAGCGAGCGCTGGGCCGAAGATCCGGTGCTGGTGCAAGACCTGCGCGAATGGCTGTGGCAAGAGGGCTTGTTTCGCTCCAAGCTGATGGACGGCAAGGACGAAAACAACGCCGATGTGGCCAAGTTCCGTGATTACTTTGACTATGACGAGCCGATTGGCCGCGTGCCCAGCCACCGTGCGCTGGCGGTGTTCCGGGGCCGGTCGCTGGATATTCTGGATGCCAAGCTGGTACTACCAGAACCTGTAGCAAATGTGGCTGTAGCGCCCGCAGCATCTGCGCAAGCAGCTACGAATTCAGTAGCAAAACGACCTGCGGCAGTAGTGTCTCTGGCGGAAGGCCGATTGGCGCTCAAGCTGGGTTGGAGCCACCAGGGCCGCCCCGGCGACGACTTGATTCGCAAATGTGTGGCCTGGACCTGGAAGGTCAAGCTCAGCCTGTCCACCGAGCGCGACTTGTTCGCCCGCCTACGGGAAGATGCAGAAAAAGTTGCCATCAAGGTGTTTGCCGACAACCTGCGCGACCTGCTGCTGGCAGCACCTGCCGGCCCGCGCGTGGTCATGGGCCTGGACCCCGGCATCCGCACCGGTGTGAAAGTGGCGGTGGTCGATGCCACCGGCAAGCTGGTGGAGACCGTAACCGTGTTCCCGCATGAGCCGCGCAAGGACTGGGAGGGCTCGCTGCACACACTGGGCAAGCTGTGCGCCAAACACGGCGTGGACCTGATCGCCATCGGCAACGGCACGGCCAGCCGCGAGACCGACAAGCTGGCCGCGGACCTGATCAAGCTCTTGGCCACGATGGCGGACCAAGCCGGTGCCCCGGAAATCAAGGTCGACAAAGTGGTGGTGAGCGAGGCGGGTGCCTCGGTGTACTCCGCCAGCGAATACGCCAGCCAAGAAATGCCCGATGTGGACGTGAGCCTGCGCGGCGCGGCCTCGATTGCCCGCCGCCTGCAAGACCCATTGGCCGAGCTGGTGAAGATCGACCCCAAGAGCATCGGCGTGGGCCAGTACCAGCACGATGTGAACCAGAGCGAGCTCGCCAAAACCCTGGACGCGGTAGTCGAAGACTGCGTGAACTCGGTGGGCGTGGACCTGAACACTGCCTCTGTGCCGTTGCTCAGCCGGGTTTCCGGCCTGTCGGGCACCGTGGCTAAGGCCGTGGTGCGCTGGCGCGAGTCCAACGGTGCATTCAGCAGCCGCCAAGACTTGATGAAAGTGACCGGCCTTGGCGCCAAAACCTTCGAGCAAGCGGCTGGTTTCCTGCGCATCCGCGGTGGCAGCAATCCGCTGGACATGACGGGCGTGCACCCTGAAACCTACCCGGTGGTGGAGCAGATCATGTCCAAAACCGGCAAGCCCGTCGCCGAGATCATGGGCCGTGCCGACATGCTCAAGACACTCAAGCCCGAACTGTTCGCCAACGAACAGTTCGGTGTGATCACCGTCAAGGACATCTTCACCGAGCTGGAAAAGCCCGGCCGTGACCCGCGCCCTGACTTCAAGGTGGCCCGCTTCAACGATGGTGTGGAGGATATTGCCGACCTGAAGGAAGGCATGATTTTGGAAGGCACTGTGAGCAACGTGGCCCAGTTCGGCGCCTTCATCGACCTCGGCGTGCACCAGGACGGCTTGGTGCACGTAAGCCAGCTGGCACACAAGTTTGTGAACGACGCGCGCGAGGTCGTGAAGACCGGCGACATCGTCAAAGTGCAGGTGGTGGAAGTGGATGTGGCCCGCAAGCGCATCGGCCTTACTATGAAAATAGGAGCAGCTACCGCAGGCGCCAAGGGCGCTGGAGGGCAAAAAGCCGGTGATAACCGCTACCAGGGCCCGGCCCGTGGCGAGCGCCAAACTGGCCGCTACCAGGACAGCGCACCCTCCGCAGGCAACGCCATGGCAGCGGCGTTTGCCAAGCTCAAGCGCTAAGACCCGAGATTCGCGCAGCCGGCGCAACCCCGATCAAAGGCCCCGACATCGGGGCCTTTTTTGACTCAGCGCAGGGCAAGTCTGCTGGCTTGGGCCCTGGCTGTGGCGGAGTAGCCCTCGACCTGAAACACTTCCACTGACTGCACCAGTGCGTTGGCTTGCTGGTTGAGCGTGGCAGCGGCCGCCGCCATTTCCTCTACCAGAGCAGCGTTTTGCTGGGTCGACTGGTCGATTTGCGTAACGGCGGTCCCGATCTGGCTGATGCCCGCGCTTTGTTCGCGGGTAGCCGTGCTGATCTCGCCGATCAGGTCTGCGACGCGGTTGACCTCGCTGACGATGTCCGTCATTGCAGTGCCCGCGGTGTGAACCAGGGTGGTGCCTGCCTCTACCCGTTCTACGCTGGCTTCAATGAGTGTCTTGATTTCTTTGGCCGCTTGCGCACTGCGCTGTGCAAGAGTCCGCACTTCTGTCGCCACCACCGCAAAGCCGCGTCCCTGTTCTCCGGCACGGGCTGCCTCGACCGCTGCATTCAGCGCAAGGATATTGGTTTGGAAGGCAATGCCATCGATCACGCTGATGATGTCTCCGATCCGGCGGGAGCTGCTGGAGATGTCTTCCATCGTGCTCACCACTTTGGAGACTACGCTGCCGCCGTGTTCCGCGGCGGCGCGAGCGCTAGTGGCGAGGCGGCTTGCTTGCTGAGCAGTCTCGGAGCTTTGCTGGACGTTGGCGGTCATCTCTTCCATCGAGGCAGCGCTTTGCTGAATGCTATGGGCCTGTTGCTCGGTGCGCTGTGACAGGTCGTTGTTGCCACTGGCAATTTCGCGTGAGCCAGACGCAATCGAGGTTGCTGAGCTGCGAACACCTGAAACAATACCTGCGAGTGCGGCCTGCATTTCACCCAGGGAAGCCAGCACACTGTCTTTAGAGGCATGGGCACTTCCCTCTACCGTGCTGAGATCGCCAGATGCCACGCGACGTGCCGCTGCGCTTAGTTGAGCGGGGTCAGCCCCCAATGAGCGCATCAAACTGCGGTGTATCAGGGTCGCCAGCAATATGGCAATCACGACTGAGGCTATCGACACGCCGATCAGCAGCAACCGATTGCTACGGAATTTGTCGCTGGAACGTTTGATCTCATTGCCTCCCGCTGCAGCGATGAGCTTGGAGTAGTCAGTGGTTGCCCCGATCAATTGCTTGAGCAAGGGTTGGCATTGCTCGTTCATTTGCAGGATGGCGGCCTCTTTCTGGCCGGCGAGAGCTTTGGCCACGATGGACAGCGCCACCGGGCCGTACTGTTGCTCAAGTTTGTCAATTTTGACCAGCAATTCACGCTCCTCGAGGCTCACGTCTTTGGCACTGGCAACCGTGTTCTTGAGCAACGCAAGACGCTCCTGGACCCGGTCGTGGGCAACCTGGACCGCGAGGGATTCGGCCTTGATGTCTTCAGGACCATTCAGAATGATGAGGTTTCGGGCCGAAATGGCGCGCGCACTGGTGGCTGCACGGATATCACGCGCCAAACTACCGCGGCTGAACTCATCGCTCACAAACCCGTCGAAGTTTTGCTGCGCTTCGCTCAAACTTTGAATGGCCAGCGTGGATACGCCCACCAAAATGGTGACCAAAATGGCAAAAGCGATAAAAAGCTTCCTGCCCACTGATTGCTGATGAAAGTTCATGGAAATACTCCGGAATGAATAGGATTATTCGAGTGCTCAGCAGTCTATACGCAGCAACGTACGCGCTGGATTCAAAGCTCCGTTACCCAGGGCCAGCCAATGGTTGAACTGATAGCACCCCAGCGATAATGCGGAGCTAGCCAGGTCGTTTTCCGGAGTGAGCCAACATGATTCTCAGTGCGTTGCTGGAGCAGCAGTTTCACCTGCCCAGCATTCCTAAAGTGGTGGCACTCCTCCTGAGTGAGCTGGGCCAGCCTGAGGCCGACCTCCACAAAATCAATCGCCTGATCAGCAAAGACCCTGCGCTCACCAGCCGGCTGCTTCAGTTGGCCAACTCCAGTTTTTTTCAGCAGTCGGGCAAGATCAGCACGGTCTCAGAGGCCCTTGCGCTGCTGGATTTGAGCCACGTCCGGATGATGGCGCAAGCCGCCGCAGAGGTGGCGTCCCCCAAAGCGGTGCCGGGTATCCAGCTGCCGCAGTTCTGGGACTACAGCCTCAACGTGGCCAAGGTATCGCGCTCGCTGGCCACGCTGGTGCGGCTCAACGCCCAAGCGGCATTCACCACGGGGCTGATACATGCGGTGGGCGAGCTTGCCATGCACCTCGCGATGCCCGATGTGTGCGCCATGCTGGACAACGAAATCGCGCCCCTTGCGATGAACCGGGCCTTTGTAGAGCGCACGGTGCTGGGCTACTGTTATGCCAGCGTGGGTGCCGGCTATGCGCGGATGTGGCAGTTTCCGAAGCCTATGGTGGACGCTATCGAGCACCAATACGCCCCGTTTGACAACAATGTGTATGAGCCCTTGGCCGGCGTGATTCACCTAGCAGCCTGGCGTGCACGCGCCAAAGAAGCGGGCTTGACCGAAAAAGGGCTGGCCGTTACCTATCCGGATGCCGTCGGCATTGCGCTGGGACTGAACATCGACATGGTGCTGCAACAAGACCCATTTGACTGGGCAGCCCACACCTGAACCAGATATGAAAGCACTTCGCATCTATGCGGGTCCGACAGCCCGCGCGTCATTGGCCGCGCACGGCTTGCAACCGGAACACATCCGCACGATTCCCGGCGCTGCCGGCGGGCCTAAAGGGCTGATTCTCGGCCCGATGGACCGCTTTTTGTTTGGAGATTGGCTACAGCGATCCAGCCAGCCGGTGGATCTGGTGGGCGCCTCCATCGGAGCGTGGCGCATGGCGACTGCCTGTCTGACTGACCCGGTGTCCGCATTTCAGCGCCTGGAGCACGACTACATTCACCAGCATTACGAGCTCGCGCCCGGCCAAAAGCGGGTCAGCGCAGACCAGGTGAGCGAAACCTTCGGGGGCAACCTGCTTGCTTTTTATGGCGGGCGCGTCCCCGAGGTGCTGAACCACCCGCGGTACCGGTTGCACATCGTGACCTCCCGAGGCAGGCACATGCTGGGCACCGAGCATGGCTTGCGCACCCCGCTGGGCTATTTGGGCGCCTTTTTGACAAACACCGTCAAACGCAAGGCCATGGGCGCCTGGCTGGAGCGGGTGGTGTTCTCCAGCGGCGGGGCAGGCGAGGGCCCGGCGCCCCTGCCATTTGCGACCCAGGACTACCGCACCCGGCGCGTGCTGTTGAGCGAGGCCAACTTCAACCCTGCGCTGCAGGCCAGTTGCTCGATCCCGTTTGTGTTGCGGGCCATCCACGATATCCCCGGCGCACCCAAAGGCGCGTATTGGGATGGTGGCATCACCGATTACCACCTGCACCTCAACTACCCGGGGGCGGAGCTTGCTACATATTCAGGAGCTACTCCCGCAATGAATACGGGGGCTACCGGCACTTTTTACCCTAAAGGCTTGGTGCTGTACCCGCATTTCCAGCAAAGTGTGGTGCCCGGCTGGTTGGACAAAGGGCTGAAATGGCGCCACCGGAGCACGCCGTTTCTGGACACCATGGTCTTGCTGGCCCCTGACCCGGATTGGGTAAAAACTTTACCGAACAGCAAACTTCCGGACCGCACAGACTTTACGCACTACGGCAATGATCTGGATGCGCGCGTCAAAGCATGGAATGCCGCGACAAGCGCAAGCCAGCAGATGGTGGACGAGTTCATCGCCTGGCTGGATAAGCCAGACATGAACCAGGTACACCCGCTATGAACCTTCCGCGCTCCGGTTTCCGCGCATCCTTACTCCCTTTGCTGTGTGCGGCCCTCTGGGCCAGTGCTACGCCAAGCCATGCGGACAATGTGCTGGACCGCATCAAGCAGCGCATCTTGGAGCGGCGGGACAACGGAGACCGGCGCGGCGCCGAAGAGTCCCTCGAGGCCCCGGACGACGGCACAGCTAGCGAAGCCCGGTTCAGGGTCTTGCGCGACGTGCCTTATGGCAACGACGCGCTGCAAAAAATGGATGTTTATCTGCCCGACACCCAAGCGGCGGGCCCGGCACCGGTCGTTTTCATGGTGCACGGGGGGGCCTGGCGCACCGGCGACAAACGCAATGGGAATGTGGTGGATAACAAGGCCCATCGCTGGCTTGCCAAGGGCTTGGTATTCGTTTCGATCAACAACCGCCTGCTGCCCGAAGCCGATCCACTCGACCAGGTGCGCGATGTGGCGCAAGCCTTGTCCGTAGCGCAAAACCAGGCGCGCAGCTGGGGTGCGGATCCCAAGCAATTTGTGCTTATGGGGCATTCGGCCGGGGCCCATCTGGTGGCTTTGCTTTCGGCATCATCCGTGTACGGGCCTCAAGCGGGTGCCCAGGGCTGGCTGGGTTCGGTGCTGCTCGACAGTGCAGCGCTCGATGTGGCCGGCATCATGAAAACGCGGCACCACAGGCTGTACGACCCGGCGTTTGGTACCGATCCGGATTTTTGGCGCGCGGTGTCCCCACAGCACCAGTTGCAGGGCTCTGCCAAACCGATGCTGGCAGTGTGCTCCACCCGCAGGGGCGACTCCTGCGCCCAAGCCCAAGCATTCAGCCAACAGGCCATCGCCATGGGGGTGAGGGTGCAAGTCTCCGGCCAGGATCTCAGCCATGGCGAGATCAACAAAAACCTCGGTCTGGCCGGCAGCTATACCGACACGGTAGAGGGTTTTCTGGCCACGCTGAGCCCGGCGCTCTCCAGCCGATTGCGCTAGCCTACGACCCCATCTCTCACATGGAGGCCGCCAGTATGGCCCTGTAGTCATCCTCACTGGCCAACCGTGGATTGGTCTTGTGACAGTGGTCCGCCATAGCGCCTGCGACGATTTTGTCGAACAAGTCTTCGGTGACGCCCATAGCGGAAAGCCCTGAGGGCAGGCCTAGCCGGGCATTCATGTCTTTGACAGCGTCTCCGATATCTGCAGCGGAGTTCAAACCCATGGCATGGGCTATGCGCTGCAGGCGTTTGTCTGCTTTCACAGAATCAGCGTCTGCGTTGAATGCAATGACCGCTGGTAAAAACATGGCGTTGAGGGTGCCGTGGTGCAAGCGCGGATCCACTCCGCCCAGACTGTGGCTGAGCGAATGCACGCAACCCAGACCTTTTTGAAACGCCATGGCGCCTTGCATGCTGGCGCTCATCAATTGGCGGCGCGCCTCGATATCGGTGCCATCGGTCGTCGCGCGTTCGATATGGGCCCATGCCCGCTCCAAGCCGTCGAGGGCGATGCCGTCCGCCGGCGGATTAAAGGCGGCGGACATAAAGGTCTCCATGCAGTGTGCCACCGCGTCCATGCCGGTTGCGGCGGTCAGGCGCGCCGGCAAGCCGAGGGTCAGCTCCGGGTCGCAGATGGCCGACTTGGGCACCAGGTACCAGCTATGGAAGCCAAGCTTGCGATGGTCATCCACAATGATGATGGCACCCCGCGCGACTTCACTGCCGGTGCCACTGGTGGTCGGCACCGCAATCAAGGGAGCGACTTTGTCGGTGATGCGGGCAGAGCCGCCCTCGATAGTGGCGTAATGGGTTAACGGCCCCGCATGGGTCGCCGCGATGGCAACACCTTTGGCGCAGTCGATGGCGGAGCCGCCGCCCACCGCAATCAAGCCATCACAGCCTTGCGCCCGGTACAGCGCGGCGGCGGCCCGGACTGCAGCTTCGGTGGGGTTGGAAGGGGTCTGGTCAAAGACGGCTGCGGGCATGTCCCCCAAGGCATTCAATGCCCGCTGCAAAATACCGGCGGCTTTGACGCCCGCATCCGTCACGATCAGCGGGCGGCTGATGCCGACGCGCTCGCACTCGCTGCGCAGCAGGCGCAGTGCGCCACATTCAAACTGGATCTGGGTCAGGTATTGAATCAAAGCCATGGTGTCGCCGTGTAGGATTGAACAGGTTTCCAATGTACCCAATTCACTACGTTCCATGAGTCCCCATTTTGACCGCCACGCCAACCCGCGTGCCTTGCTCACTCCGGCCACGCTGAAGGTGGTGGACAGTATTGCCCGGGCTGGGCACGTGCCCATGCATGCACTCTCAGCAACCCAAGCCAAAGCGGTTTATGCGGCGGCGGCCAATGTGCTGGAGTTGCCGGTACAAAAGCTTGCGCGGGTCGAAGACTTTTCAATCCCGGCGCGCGATGGATATGCGATACCTGCTCGCCACTACGCACCGGATCACACGGCTTTACCGGTGCTGCTGTATTTGCATGGAGGTGGCTTTACCGTGGGGAGCCTCGCCACCCACGACGGCCTTTGCCGCCGCTTGGCCCACCTGGCTGGTTGTGCCGTGGTCGCCCTCGACTACAGGTTGGCCCCGGAGTACAAATTTCCGACAGCGCATGAGGACTGCTGGGATGCCCTGCAATGGCTTGCCCACCATGGTGCTGAGCGCGGGTTGAATGGCCAGCGCATGGCCGTTGGCGGTGACAGTGCCGGAGGCACTTTGTCCGCGGCATGCGCTATTGAAGCGCGGGACCATGGCTTGCCTTTGGCCTTGCAGTTGCTTTTTTATCCAGGTTGTGCCGGACACCAAAACACGCCGTCACACCGCCGCTATGCCAAAGGCTTTGTTCTCGACGAGACCAATATCACTTACTTTTTCAATCACTACATCCGTACGGTCACTGACCGGGATGACTGGCGCTTTGCCCCGCTGGACGGCGTGCGCCCGGACGGACTGGAGGCCGATCTTGCCGGCACAGCACCTGCATGGATAGGGCTTGCCGAATGCGATCCCTTGGTAGACGAGGGGGTGCAGTATGCCGACCGCCTGCGCATGGCGGGTGTGCCGGTAGATCTGGAAATTTACCGGGGCGTTGTCCACGAGTTCATCAAAATGGGCCGCGCCATCCCGGAGGCTGCCCACGCGCATGCCGACGCTGCCCGCGCACTGCGCGCGGCACTCCACACCACTACCGGAGGATGAGATCATGAGTTATGCGCCCCAAGACTTCAGATTCTTGCATCCGCTGCGGGTGCGATGGTCGGAGGTGGATATGCAAAAGATCGTGTTCAACGCGCACTATCTGATGTATCTCGACACTGCCATGGGCGCGTATTGGCGTGAATTGGCGCTTCCTTATGCCGACACGATGGCGTCTTTGGCGGGCGATCTGTTTGTCAAAAAAGCCACCTTGGAGTACCACGCTCCGGCGCTGTATGACGAATTGCTGCAAGTGGGGCTCCGGCTGGAGTCCATCGGCAATAGTTCAGTGCGGTATGCAGGTGCGGTGTTTCGCAACGGCGCGCTACTCGTCAGCGCTGAGCTGATTTATGTGTTCGCTGATCCCGCAAGCCGTACGTCGCGCCAAGTGCCCACAGCACTAAGAAAGGTTCTCTCGGATTTCGAAGCAGGCACGCCCATGATTGAGACTGTTACAGGGCCATGGCAGGCTCTGGGCGAAAGCATCACGCCCTTGCGAAATAGCGTGTTTGTCAACGAACAAAAGATTTCGCCCGCTCTGGTCTATGACGACGCCGATGAATCGGCGGTACACGCGGCTGTGGTCAATGGTTTAGGGCTCGTAGTTTCCAGCGGACGGCTTTTGGTGCACGCACCCGGTACCGGCCGCATCGGACGCATGGCCACAGACCCTACCTTGCGCGGGCAGGGTTTGGCCCGCCGGGTACTGCACGCCTTGATGAACGCATCCAAGCAGCGCGGGGATAGCTCCATCGTGCTGCACGCCCAAACAAGCGCTGCCGGGTTCTATCGGAAAGAGGGGTTTGAGCCCGTAGGGCCAGAATTCGAAGAGGCGGGCATTGCCCACCAAGAGATGGAATTCCGCTGGCCCTGAAGAGCGGCCGCCGGGCTTAAATTAAAAGCCTAACGAGGCTAGCAAGTCGTCCACATCATCTTGCTTGAGCGCATTGTCTGCAGTTTGAGGCCCCTCGAGCACATGGTCGTCTACCGACACAGTGCCTTCGATTGCAGCAGCCTTTGTGCTCACCACAGCGTCCGGGCTACTGTCAATCAGGAGCTGGACCAATTGCATTTCGGTCCGAGTGATGATGTCGATCACCTTCTTGATCACCTGGCCCGACAGATCCTGGAAATCCTGGGCCATCATGATGTCACTCAAGACCTCGGCCTGCTTGGATGAAAACTGCGCCGTGGAGTGGGCAAACTTCCCGCAGGTCACCAAAAGGCCTTTGGCTTTCTCATCGCTGTAGTCCGCGCTCTGCGCCAAGCGCGTGAGCGCAGCACCCAGTTCATCGCCTCGTTTCGCCAAGTCATCACAAGCAGGCTTGGCTTCTTCGACCAGGTTCAACACCTTGTTGGCTGCATCTTCGGTCATCTTGCCCACATAGGCCAAGCGATCACGGGCGTTCGGGATCTCTTCGACGATGTTGTGGAGTTGGTTGGCGCCCAAAACCGAGAGTGCTTCGTGCATTTCACGGGTGATGGAACCCAATCGGGAAAAAGCTTCTTCTTTGCTAAGCGGTGTAGACATAAGCGGTCGTAGTCCTTCGGGCGCGGTGTCGTTCAGTGCTTATTATGGGCTGCCTTCCGGCACATGCAACCCGTGAACCCCGATAAACAGACGGTAAACAGGCCTCAGATGTCTTCCAACAACGGGTACGGTAAAGGTTTAAGTGCCAGCTTGGCCCCTGCTACTGCCAATTCGGCGTCTTGGTGAGATGTCTGTAACACTACCAACGCGTCACATCCCCCTGCAGGGCATGCCGCAGCTTGCACGACTTGGCCAACGACGCTGTCACTGTCTTCAGCCACACAGACGTCTTGGCCTGGCGACAGTTCGGCAGTGGTGTGTGCGAGGTAGGTGCGTCGCTTTAATGTGCCTCGAAATTGACTGCGAGCTACCACCTCTTGGCCCGGGTAGCAGCCCTTTTTGAAGTTGACCCCGCCCACAGACTCGTAGTTCAACATTTGCGGCACAAACGCCTCAAAGACCGGCTGTGTTACGGAGGCGATGCCACTGATAACTTCTCCCCATTGCCAAGTCTGCAAGCTCATTGCAGCACCTTCTGGTTGAGGTGCATCGAACGGGCTCACCCAGAGTTGGCGCTTGGTGGGGCCCGCGGGATAAAGCGTAATGGCGGTGCCGTCCGCCAAGTCAGCCTTGGACCATGCCTGGTCATGCGTCGCAGGTGTGGTTTTGATGGCGTCTCCGGAGAGTCCCCAGATGGCGGAGCTGTCTGACACGTCACTCAACTGAACCTTGGCGCGCATCACAAACATCGATAGACGCTTGAGCGTAGGAGCCAGTAGATCTTTGCTACAAAGCAAAAAAATATCGCCATCTGATGCTTTAAATCCAACAAAGCTGGCTTGCATGCGGCCTTTGGCATTACAAAAAGCCGCCAAGCGCGCTTGATCTGAGTCCAGCAGGGAGAAATCCTGCGTCAATTGGCCATGAATGAATTTGGCAGCGTCGGCGCCGTGAAGTCGGATCACGCCCCAATGTGTCAGTCTTGCCACCCCGGCAGGCAGGGCAAATGGTGTGGATGCGTTCAGTACGGTCATAGCCTCAATTATCATTCTTCGTTTCATCCAGACAGAGAGTAGGCCGTGCGCTTTTTCATTGCCGTCGTTTTGGCAGTCGTTGCTTTGTTGGCTTCAGGCTTTGCATGGGTTCAGTCACCGCTGAAGTTGGAAGCAACAGTGGTTGATATTCATATAGACGCAGGTAGTAGTGCGCGTGAAGTGGCACATCAGGTGGCAGGTTCGGGCGTGGATGTGTCGGAAGACCTGCTCTATGCATGGTTCCGGCTCTCTGGTAAATCGCGCCAAATCCGCGCTGGCAGTTACGAGCTGACTACAGGTATCACGCCCAAGACGTTGCTGGAAAAGTTTGTACGCGGTGACCAAGCGCTCAGGTCCGTCACCATTCTGGAGGGCTGGACATTCCGCCAAGCGAGACAAGCATTGGCCAAAGCCGACGCACTCAAACAAGACAGCCGGGCTTTGTCAGACGACGCCATCATGGCAGCGCTGGGAAGATCCGGGCAACATCCGGAAGGGCGCTTTTTCCCTGATACCTATACCTATGCCAAGGGGAGTAGTGACATGGATGTGCTCGGGCAGGCCCTCAAAGCAATGGACAAGCAGCTTGAAGCCGCATGGAGCCTTCGCCGGGCAAACCAGCATTTACAGACGCCGGAGCAGGCTTTGATTCTTGCCAGCATCATTGAAAAGGAAACAGGCAAGACGGCCGACCAAGCTTTGATTTCATCAGTATTTCACAACCGGATGCAAATAGGGATGCGCTTGCAAACAGATCCGACGGTGATTTATGGCATGGGCGAACGTTTTGACGGTAACTTGCGACGCTCCGATTTGCTGGCAGATACCCCTTACAACACCTATACCCGTAACGGTCTGCCACCGACCCCGATTTCTTTACCGGGGAAATCTGCACTTATTGCCGCGATTCAACCGTTGTCATCCAAGGCGCTTTATTTTGTAGCCCGAGGAGATGGGAGCAGCTATTTCAGCGAATCTTTGGACGAGCACAATAGAGCAGTCGACAAGTACCAAAGAGGGCGCTGAGCCAGAAGTTATGCAGGGACTGTTTATAAGTTTTGAAGGCATCGATGGAGCGGGCAAATCGACCCATATCGATGCTGTACGGCTTGCGTTTGTGGCAGCGGGTGCTAATGTCACCTTAACCCGGGAGCCCGGTGGCACGCCGCTGGCGGAGCAGCTTCGGGGTTTGGTCTTGAATGACCCGATGGACGCAATGACTGAAGCGCTGATTGTGTTTGCTGCGAGGCGTGATCACTTGAAACAGGTGATTTGGCCAGCATTAGCGCGTGGCGATGTAGTTTTGTGTGACCGCTTTTCTGATGCCAGCTTTGCTTATCAAGGCGGAGGCAGAGGTTGCGCTTGGAGCACCTTGGAGACCCTTGAAGCTTGGGTGCAAACTCCGCAGGTTGCGAAGAACGACGCTACTTCGCCGCAACCCATAAAGCCGCTGTTGACTATTTGGTTCGATTTGCCGGCCGCAGTAGCGGCCAAGCGGCTGACGGCTGCGCGGATCCCGGATAAATTTGAATCTCAACCTCAGGCGTTCTTTGAAAAAGTGGCACAGGCCTACGAACGGCGGGCACAAGAGGACCCTATACGTTTTGCCAGGATCAATGCGGATCAAACAATGGCTGCCGTGCGCACTGATGTATTGGCAGCACTTGTGACGCGAGGACTGCTGAAAGCATGAACCTTGCACCATGGATTGAGCGCCAGCGAAGCGCGTTATTGAGCCAAAATGGTCACGCTTGGCTTTTGCAAGGTCCGTCCGGACTGGGGCAGTACGCTCTGGCTATGGAGCTTGCGCGTGCCTGGCTTTGCGAAGCACCGAGCGGGGCAGGGGCGTGCGGCACCTGCGGCAGTTGTCATGGTATCGAGGTGCGAACGCATGCGGATCTGTGCATGCTGATGCCCGAAACCACCATGATCGAGCTCGGTTGGCCGTTGAGTGAAAAGGCCCAAGCCGAGGTGGATGACAAAAAACGCAAGCCGAGCAAAGAAATCAGAGTCGATGCAATGCGGGATGCAGTGGAGTTCTCCCAACGCACTAGTGCAAGAGGCCGAGGCAAAGTGGTAGTGGTGTTCCCTGCAGAGCAGATGAATCACATTACCGCGAACGCTTTGCTCAAGACTCTGGAGGAACCACCTGGTGATGTACGGTTTGTCCTTGCCACGGAATCTGCTCACCAGTTGTTACCCACCATCCGTAGTCGCTGTATCTCTCACACATTGCAATGGCCGCCTATTCAAGAAGCCGAAAGTTGGTTGACAGGCCAAGCAGTCGCAACTGAGCAGATGAATCTGGCGCTTAAGGCATCAGGTGGGAGACCTGAGTTCGCCTTGACACTGGCGCAAACTGAAGGCGCACTCAACCGGTGGTCCTCTATTCCCCATGCTTTGCGCATGGGAGATGCGAGCATATTCAAAGATTGGAGCGCGTCCTCCCAAATCGATGCGATTCAGAAAGTTTGTCACGATCTCATGGTAGTTTCTACGGGTGCAAATCCCCGCTTTTTTCCACGTCAAGCGCTACAGGATGTGCGGGTGCCCATGTTTGTGCTGTCTGCATGGTCCAAGGAATTAGCGCAGTCGATGAAGACGATTGATCATCCATTCAATGCAGGCCTATTGACCGAGTCGCTTGTGTCTAAAGCGCAAACCGTCCTAAACTCTGGGGTGCCCAAGAGACCATGACCAGTACACCTACCGCCAGTGCGAGGCCCAGTGTTATCCAGCTTTCGATCAAAGAAAAAGCTGCGCTATATGCTGCCTACATCCCAATGTTTACTGAGGGCGGCGTGTTCATTCCGACAACGCGCGACTACAGCTTGGGTGATGACGTCTATGTCTTGCTCTCGTTGCCCGAAGACATGCAGCGCTACCCCGTTGCCGGAAAAGTTGCTTGGGTTACACCCGCCAAAGCAGCAGGCGGGAGAACCCAGGGCGTGGGTATTTTGTTTCCCAAAGACGAAAAGTCACGGGCACTCAAATTGAAAATAGAAGAGATCTTGGGTGCACACATGGCCTCTGAGCGCCCTACCCAAACGGTTTAAAACTCACGACTCGGCGGGCGTCAGATGTAGTGTCGAGGACGGCTGCGAGTTTCTTGCGGACTTTGCATGTTTACTGATTCCCACTGCCATCTTACGTTTCCCGAGCTCGCATCCCAATGGCCAGATATTTCTGATGCGATGAAAACAGCGCAGGTCACTCGCGCCTTGTGCATCTGCACGACGCTTGAAGAGTTTCCGACGGTACAAGAGTTTGCGGTGGCCCAGCCTCATATTTGGGCAACGGTTGGAGTACACCCGGACAATGAAGGAGTGCGAGAGCCAGATCTTGAGCGTCTCTTGCAATGGGGCAGCTTACCCAAAATCATCGCCATCGGTGAAACAGGTCTCGACTACTACCGCCTCGGCCAAAGAAGCATCTCGGAGATGGAGTGGCAAAGAGAGCGCTTCCGTGTGCACATCGAAGCTGCACGCAAACTGAACAAGCCACTGGTGATTCACACACGAAGCGCTTCAGACGATACCTTGGCAATTCTTAAGGAAGCAGGGGAGTGCGGTGATCAAAGTAGTGCAGGGGGGGTTTTTCACTGCTTTACGGAAGACGTGGATGTCGCGCGCAAAGCTCTTGATTTGGGCTTCTACATTTCATTTTCTGGAATCATTACCTTTAAGTCTGCTCAGAGTACCCGGGATGTCGCAGCCATGGTGCCACTCGATCGTTTACTGATTGAGACAGATAGCCCCTACCTCGCACCAGTGCCATACCGTGGCAAGCTAAACAATCCTTCCTACGTTCCTCATGTAGCCCAAGAATTAGCTCGGGTGAAAAACGTGACTATTGAAAAGATTGCAGAGCAGACCAGCTTGAATTTCGATGTTTTGTTCCAGGTGTAACCATGTGCAATCATCCCAAAAGACGTCTCCTCTTGGTTTTGGGCACTTTGCCCTTCTGGTGCGGCGGCGCTCATGCGGGATCGTATGAGGATTTCTTTAAGGCCATCGAAACTGACAACCCCTTGGTAATCCAAAGTCTCTTGAGTCGCGGCTTTGACCCCAACACAGTGAATCCCAAGGGCTTACCAGCGCTGCTGTTAGCCATCAAGTTGTCGGCAAAGAAGGCCACGAAGCTTCTTTTGGAACAACCCAGTCTTCGTGTAGAGGTCAGATCTCCAGATGATGAAAGCCCCTTGATGTTGGCGGCATTCGCCGGAGATGTGGATTTGTGTGCCGCATTGATCGCCAAAGACGCAGATGTGAATAAAACGGGTTGGACTCCATTGCATTACGCAGCTACTAACGCCCGTATCCCTGTGGTGCGGCTATTGTTGGAAAACTTCGCCTACATTGATGCTGAATCACCAAATGGATCAACACCATTGATGATGGCGGCCATGTACGGCAATAGTTCTGCAGTGAAGCTTTTGCTAGAGGCTGGCGCAGATCCCAGTCTCAAGAATAACAAAGGGCTCACGGCCATGGACTTTGCACGACAGGCAAAAAAAGATGAGTCTATGGAAATCCTCGGAGCCTTCGTGAGGGCTCTACGTCCCAAGGGCGTTTGGTAGGCGCTAAATCTGGAAGATCTTTGTGCAACAAGTCAGTTACTTAGACGCGCCCCTTAAACTGCGAACGCCGCATTAGAAATCCGCAAGCCACGTTAGCAGTTTATTTTACAGCCATTGCAACGTTTGTATTTTATACGATGTATATTATGTTAATAAATGTTCATGGAAAATTCTCAGCTCACAGAGAACGACACGACGGGCGCACTACTGTCGCCAAAGGAAGCCCCAAGTCCTAGCTCGCCTGACCCGTGCAAGACACACTCATCACGACGCAATAAGATTTCACCAGACGAATCCTCAGCAAACCGCACCCACGTGCCATAAGTACTGAGGTCTTCGACCAGAACCCCTCCGTTGCGCCAAACCAGCCGCGCGTGCATCCGAGAGACTCGTGGATCCCCAACGACAAACTCAGCACTTTTCACCCGGCCTATATGTGCCGGTAATTCGAACGAGCGGAATGTCATGTGCTGTTCCCGATACCTAAGATCAACTTGCTTGCCCAAAACATCTTTGCCGGACGTCGCGTTCAACATAATCTGCGCTTGCATGGTCAAGAAATCAGACTGTTCGTCCTCTTTCCACTCGACCTGTAAAACTTCGCAGTTTTGCGAACGCCCCCGGATAGCAATGTTGCCAACAGCACGGACAGACACTCCCTTCTTCAGTGACAGCGGGTCCACACTTCCTTTGCTCGCCCAAATTTGACTCGGCCCAGCTAAATCACATAGTCGGGCCGCCACATTTACCGCATCGCCGTAGTAATCACCCGCAGTGAATTCAGTGTCACCAAATGCGATTCCGATCTTGACGGGCAAACTCACTCTTGATTCAAAATTGTACAAATGGCGGCTATGGACCCGTTGCACCTCGACTGCGAAATCTAACGCCTTGCCAGTCTGCCCAAATACCGCCATGACACCGTCGCCAAGCGTTTTTACGAGTTGCCCCTGATGCGCATAAACAAGCGCCGTGATTCGGTCAAGGATTTGAGTAATAGCAACGGTCGCGCGCGCATTCCCTAGAGCCCCGAATGCAGCAGTGCTTCCATGTAGATCTGTAAAAACGACAGTTGATTTGATACCCATCCGTAATCTTCCGAGAAACGTCGTGTGAGATAAGTTACAAGCGCATTACAAGTGTTTGTGCGAATTGCGCGTTAACTGAATCACCCTCCAACATTGTTACGAGACGGTTAAGTCCACGCGGCGCCGTTGCGTAACGGGAACAATTCGCAAAACCCCTATTGCACCGCTCACCCTATGGCTTTATGTTCGCACAAAAGCAAGGAAAATATACATGCGTTGGATTGCAAATAACTGGCTTGGCCGCGTTGGTGCATTGTTGCAAGGACTCATTGCGCCCTCCAAAGAAGCGTCGGTGACCACTTTGCACGAGATTCGCTCGGAAATGCTAGCGGCATTAGGCGATGTTGCAGAAAAGCACTTTCCTTTAGTTCAGCTTCGAGTTACCTACGCAAGTGATATCGATGATTTTTGGTATTTGCGTGGTGATGTTATGGCAGCAATCGCCTCTCTGCGTGGCGAGGCAGTGGCGAAGGAAAAACTTCTTCAAATTAGCACCATGTTTATAGGCCTGGTGCCTCACAACCTGACGAACAAATTTCCAGTGCGTTTGTCTTAAAACTAGTGATGCCCCCAGTACAAAAGTACGTCTTTGCCGCTCGAGGTTAAATCTACTTTCGAGCCAAATGGTAAGAGAACTTTAGTCGGTACGTGGCCGTACGGAAGGTTGGTGTAGACAGGAATATTTAGCTGATTACGCAACCAATTGATTACCTTTGGTAAGCCGAAACCGCTGTCATGCGAAGTCAGCTTGTAGGCACTGAATTGACCTAAAACAATGGCTCGTTGACGCGCCAGGATGCCACTCCTTATTAGTTGCGTCAACATCCGCTCGATGCGGTAAGGATGCTCTGCGACGTCCTCAAGAAACAGGATTCCTTCTCGAATATTCGGAAGGTAAGCAGTACCAATCAGAGACGTTAGGACCGTCAGATTGCCGCCCCAGAGGGTAGCGTCCTCGATCATGAAATCGGTGACTGAGTTGTGACCGTTCCGGTCCTGTCGCCAACCTGCCCCCTCCCCCTGCCCCGTCAACAGATCTGCAAAGCAGTCTTCCATAATGTCGTCTGGAATTTCACCGCTGACACCGCCAACGCCAAAACCTTCACACAGTGCAGGACCGGCCCAAGTGCTAGCTCCAGTTTGCGCGAACAAAGCTAGTTGTAAGGCAGTGAAATCACTGATTCCTACAAACTGAGTTCCGTTCTCAATGGCAGACGCAATAGATGCATAGGGCAGTCGGTCAATGATCCGTGTGATACCGTAACCCCCCCTAGTTATCAGGGCGACATCTGCCCGACTATTCGCAGCACGTTCGACAGCTCGGATTCGAGTCGCATCATCCCCAGCGAAACGCTCAAATCGAGTCAAGGCATCGTGGTCAACTTCCACGTCATATCCCAATTCAGTAAGACGACGAACTCCTCTTTTGAACGCAGCACGGTCGCGAACAGCACCCGATGGGGAATACAGATAAATAACTTTTTTAACAGGGCTCATTGGATCAATAACTGACGCTCGAGAAAATCGAGATGAACTTCATCCACAACGACCGGACAAAATGATGGTGATTTGATCGTATTTCCGATTGAGAAATCAGGCCTTTTTATGGCATCTAATACGGCGGCATGCCCTTTATCTGGAAAGTGCGCAATCAAGGCTCTCACCACATCGCCTGGAAAACCATCCAGATCCTTCAAGTGTTTTCTGGACAAACCACCCGTCGACCTATAACTTTGATGGCAGGACGGCTTGGCTAGAGCCTCCAACGCTGGCGGCATGGTTGTCCGAATTGATAAAACTGAAGATGCATCTAAGTTCAAAACAGAGCAAAGTTCTGTCCCAAGAGCATTTGCGTTACCTATGGCCACGATATGGGTTGGGGTAAGGTCCATATGTTTCGTCAATTCGGCAAGCGAACTTACGTGCGCTCGCACAGAATGCCATTCACTTTTTTTCGGCCTATCACTCAAGCCATGGCCAAGCAGGTCCGGAACGATGACGCGCACACCACGACGCGCCATGCGGCTCATTAAGGACCGCGCCTGAAAAGACCAAAAACCAAATTCATGAATACAAAGCAAGATGTATTCTGAGTTTACAGTGTTCGAATCCAGATACCGAATTCGATAACCTTCACTGGTATGAAAATAGCTACCTGTGATCGTCAACTCATCGAGACAAGGTAATGCCCCCGCATCTAGTCGCAATGCATCTTCCCGAAGCGAAATTTGCTCTTCGCGGTTTCTCTTTCGCGCCAGCACAAAAAAAGATTGCAGAATTCTCTGACACTCTTCTTTGAGGACGCCACCGGTTACCCGCGTGTGATGGTTCAGTTGACTCTGGCTGAAAAGATCCAAAACAGACCCCGCAGTGCCTGTTTTGGCATCAGGCGCACCAAAAACTACTCGAGCGAGGCGACTATGAAAAACTGCTCCGCTGCACATAGTGCACGGCTCCAGCGTGACAAACAGCTCAGCACCCTTCAATCGGTGACTGCCAACGGATTGAGAGGCATCTCTCAGTGCAAGTATTTCGGCATGGGCACTAGGGTCGTTCAACTCTCGGGTTCTATTCCGTCCCCGGCCAATCACCTGTCCTTTGTGGACCACTACAGCACCCACAGGGACTTCACCAGCAGACTCTGCTAACACAGCCTCCTCCAAGGCCAGTGTCATAAAAAAATCATCAGATTCCAACGATTGCCCCGCGCTCCCTCAGCCACTCTTTCAACAATACGGAGGTCATGGGCTTGGCGTACAAATACCCTTGCCCTTCGTGGCAGCCCAACTGCTTTAAGCGCTCTGCTTGTTCCTCGGATTCGATACCCTCAGCAATGACTTTTAACTGCAGGTTCCTGCCTAATTCGATCACCATCGACGCAATGTGGCCACCCATCACATCGTCACTCAATTCCGAAACAAAGGCCCTATCGATCTTCAACCTATCGATGGGCAATTGCCGTAACTGACTGAGTGATGAATATCCGGTTCCAAAATCATCAATCGCGATCGATATTCCAAGCTCACGCACGCTGTGAAGAGTCTCCAGCATGAAGTCCGCATCCTCCATTGCAACTGACTCTGTAATCTCTAATTCCAGACACTCGGGTTGAATAGATGTATCTGATAGAGCCGACTTCAGCTTGTCAATGAACTCAGGATTTCGGAATTGAATTTGGGACACGTTGACTGACATCCGGATGTGCTTCGCACCCTGCCCCTGCAGCCGAACCAACTCATGGCAGGCCATCCTCAATACCCAATCACCAATCGCAATGATCATCCCGGAAGCTTCAGCAAGTGGAATAAATCTGTCGGGCGGAACGAAAGTTCCATCTTCGTTGCGCCAACGTATAAGGGCTTCCAAACCGACAACCGCGTTTGTCATCAGATCAACTTGCGGCTGGTACACAATAAAAAGCCGCTCGCTCTCTACAGCACTGCGCAAGCTTTGCATTAAACGAACCCGTTCGCGGATGTCTGAGCCCATCTCGGCGGAGAACATCACGAATCCTCCACGACGGCTTTTCTTGGCGCGCTTTAGGGCGATATTGGCATCCTTCAACGCGTCTCTGCCGGACGTACTTCCGCTCATCAGGCTCGTCAACCCCATGGTCGCAGTGACAACCATTGCATCGTCTTGAACCACAAAAGGACGGCGGAAAAGCGCGAGAATTCTGATCGGATCGACCACATCATGCGGTCCCATAAGCCCGAATGTATCGCTACCGATTCTTGCCAAAACAGCATCAGGGCCTAATTCAAATTTGAGGCGATCTGCAACAGACTGAAGCAACCTGTCACCCTGTTGGTGACCGAGGGCATCATTGATCTCTGAAAAGTCATCGATATCCAGTATCGCGATGATCTCGTTGCAACTGGCCGCACAAGCGAGTCGAGCTTCGCTGAGGTCAATAAACTTGTTACGGTTTGGCAAACAGGAAAGGCGATCGTAAAAAGCCATTTCATCTAGTTTGCGGATTTGTTCGTATGCGCGCAGCGCAGCAGTTACCGTCGCGTACAACTTGGTACGGGTTAATTCCGACTTGGTCTTGTAGTCGTTGATGTCGTAGTCGTGAATCGTTTCGATTTCTGGCGCGTAACCAGGCTGTCCCGTCCGCAGAATAATGCGAAGGTCCGTCAAGTTAAGCTCAGTGCGGATCGTCTTGACAAGGGCGAGACCAGCGTCTTCCCTCTCCATCACCACGTCAAGCAGAACAATCGCAACATCAGACTGCGTAGAAAGAATATTGGCCGCTTCCGCTGCTGAGTAGGCATGCAGAAACTCCAACTGACGTCCCAATATCTCAATGCCAGCCAGCGCAAAGGTTGTTGCTCTGTGCACATCAGGTTCGTCGTCGACAACCAGCAGACGCCAAACAAGTGGCTTGCCACTGTCTCCCGCCACCTCATCGTCTAAAAACTGCAGGGCGTCTGTGTCCACGGTCTGTTCCAACAAGTTGCCAGTACTCATATAAACATTGTGCATCAAGCAAAGAATAATGGTGAACCATCGAATGATGATTTAACGCCGCTACAGCTCAAAAATTAAAAAAGCTGAGGCAACGGGAGCGTTACCTCAGCTTTTTGCGCCTCATTCAGATCTAGATAATCAAACTATTCCCACTCAATAGTTGCGGGGGGTTTACTGCTGACGTCATAGGTCACACGGTTGATACCCCGTACTTCGTTGATGATCCGCCCTGAAACTGTCTTGAGCAAGCTGTATGGCAGCTCAGCCCAGTCTGCGGTCATGAAATCGCTGGTTTGCACCGCACGAAGTGCAACGACGTAGTCGTATGTCCGACCATCACCCATCACACCGACACTCTTAACAGGCAAAAAAACCGTAAACGCTTGAGACACGGCGTCGTACCACGTTTTAGGAGGCTTGCGCGGATTCGCACCGGCCAAACTGCCCCCGGTGTACGGCGTGTTGCGTAGCTCCTCGATAAAAATAGCATCGGCACGCCGCAAAAGGTCTGCGAATTCCTTGTTGACCGCGCCCAGAATACGAACACCGAGGCCAGGCCCGGGAAAAGGATGGCGGTACACCATATCTGCCGGCAACCCAAGCGCGACGCCGAGCTCACGAACTTCATCCTTGAACAACTCCCGCAAAGGCTCCAAAAGCTTCAGTCCCAGTTGCTCAGGCAGTCCACCCACGTTGTGATGACTCTTGATGGTCACAGCCTTCTTGCTTTTCGCGCCACCCGATTCAATCACGTCCGGATAAATGGTGCCTTGCGCGAGCCATTTGGCGCCAGCCTTCGACGCACCAGACGCAGTCAACTTAGAGGCTTCGGACTTGAAGACCTCCACGAACTCGCGCCCGATGATCTTTCGCTTAGCCTCGGGATCGCTGACACCTGCCAAATGGCCCAAGAATTGCTCGGAAGCATCCACCCGGATAACCTTGGCATGCAGTTTCCCGACGAACATTTCCATGACCATGTCACCTTCATTGAGGCGAAGCAGGCCGTGGTCTACAAACACACAGGTCAGTTGGTCACCGATCGCACGATGGATGAGTGCAGCAGCGACGGAGGAGTCAACCCCTCCACTCAAACCGAGTATCACCTCTTCATCACCCACCTGCTCGCGGATCCTTTGCACCGCCTCGGCGATATAGTCTCCCATGATCCAATCTGGCTTGGTGCCACAGATTTGCAAAACGAATCGCTCCAGCAGCTCTTGCCCTTTTTTGGTATGCGTCACCTCGGGATGGAACTGAACCGCGTAAAAGCGACGCGCCTCGTCAGCCATTCCCGCGATCGGGCAGGCTGCGTTCGAAGCCATCACAGAGAAGCCGGGGGGCAATTCCGTCACTTTGTCCCCGTGGCTCATCCAAACATCCAGAACGCCGTGCCCCTCTTCCGTACGAAGATCTTCCAAGCCATCCAGCAATTGGGTGTGACCATGGGCACGCACCTGTGCAGATCCAAACTCCCGCGTGCGCCCTGCTTCCACTTTGCCGCCGAGTTGTTGCGCCATGGTTTGCATGCCGTAACAAATGCCCAATACGGGAACGCCTAGGCCAAAGACAGCTTCGGGGGCTTTGTCCGTCTCGTCTTCATAGACACTGGCGTGGCTACCAGACAAGATGATGCCCTTCAAATTGCCATCTGCAGCGTAGGCTCGCACCCACTCGTCAGAAACATCACAGGGATGAACTTCACAGAACACGTAGGCATCACGTACTCGGCGAGCAATAAGCTGGGTGACTTGCGATCCGAAGTCAAGAATCAGAATCTTTTGATGCATGGGCGGCTAACGTTCAATCGGCTCGGTAGTTCGGTGCTTCTTTGGTGATTTGCACGTCATGGACGTGGCTCTCACGAATGCCCGCAGTGGTGATTTCGACGAACTCCGCTTTTTCTTGCATTTCTGCAATCGTTGCGCATCCGCAATATCCCATGCTGGCGCGGATACCACCGGCCATCTGGAACACGATCGCCACCATGGATCCTTTGTAAGGAACGCGACCTTCGATACCCTCGGGCACCAGCTTGTCCGCGTTAGGGTTTCCGGTGCTCGACTCTTGGAAATAGCGATCCGCGCTGCCTTGCTGCATCGCGCCGATACTGCCCATTCCGCGGTAGCTCTTATAGCTGCGACCTTGGTACAAGATCACTTCACCAGGGGCCTCTTCGGTACCCGCGAACATGCCGCCCATCATGACGGTTCCAGCACCAGCGGCAATGGCCTTGGCGATATCACCGCTGTAGCGAATGCCGCCGTCCGCGATCAATGGAACACCTGTGCCGCGCAAGGCCGTGGCCACGCTGTCGACAGCCATGATTTGGGGTACACCCACACCAGCCACAATACGTGTCGTGCAAATCGAACCGGGGCCGATACCCACCTTGACGGCGTCGGCACCCGCCTCCACCAGCGCCAGCGCTGCTGCACCGGTGGCAATGTTCCCGCCCACCACATCCACCTGAGGAAAGTTTTGCTTGACCCAACGCACACGGTCAATCACACCTTTGCTGTGGCCGTGCGCCGTGTCGACCACGATCGCGTCGACACCCGCCTGAACCAAAGCCTCCACACGGGCTTCGGTACCTTCACCGACGCCCACTGCCGCACCAACCCGCAGGCGGCCGGTCACATCACGAGCGGCATTGGGGAAATTGAGTTGCTTGGTGATGTCTTTCACGGTGATCAAGCCTTTGAGCTCAAAGGCCTCGTTGACCACCAGCAGACGTTCCAGCTTGTGCTTGTTCAATAGGGCCTTGGCAGCCTCAGGCGTTGTACCGTCAGGCACGGTGATCAAGCGCTCACGAGGCGTCATGATTTCGCGCACTGGCTGGTCATAGCGAGTCTCGAAGCGGAGGTCACGGCCAGTCACGATACCCACGACTTTGCCGCCATCACATACCGGGAAGCCGGAAACTCCGAGCTGCTCGGAAAGGGCAATGACCTGGCGAACTGTTGTATCCGGCGTGATGACCACAGGGTCACGCAGCAGACCGGACTCGTAGCGCTTCACCTTGGAGACTTGCGCAGCTTGCTCAGCGGCCGTCAGGTTTTTGTGCACGATGCCCATGCCGCCCTCTTGGGCGATTGCAATCGCAAGACGCGCCTCGGTGACGGTGTCCATCGCAGCCGATACCAGTGGAAGGTTCAGTGCGATGTTGCGGGAGAAACGGGTGGCGAGGCTGGTGTCCTTAGGAAGGACTTGGGAGAACGCTGGAACCAACAACACATCGTCGAAGGTCAGCGCTTTGCCGAGAAGGCGCATGTCAAAGCTCCAAAAATCGGATTGTACCCGTGACGACACAGCTTCTTTCCGCGAGAAACGCTAAACTGGCCCCATGCAGATCTCTAAATTTCTTGTTGCGCTCCCCTTGGCACTCGCAGCCTCGATGGCCACAGCACAGTGGCAATGGCTGGACAAAGACGGCAGAAAAATTTTCAGCGATCGGGCTCCGGGGCCTGAAGTGCCTGAAAAAAACATCTTGAAACGACCAGCCGGCGCGAAAGCGCCTGCCGCAGATTCCAACGCACAAGCTACCCCAGAAGGAAGCAAAGCGGATGGTGCTGCAGCACCCGCCGCCAAGGACGCAGGCGTAGACAAAGCGCTAGACGCAAAGAAGAAACAAGCCGAAGCTGCAGAGGCAGCCCAGAAAAAAGCCGAAGCTGAAAAAGTCGCCAAAGCGAAAGCGGACAACTGCAAACTTGCGCGTCAGGCCAAAACTACATTTGAATCCGGAATTCGCTTGGCACGCACCAATTCAGCTGGCGAACGTGAAGTTTTGGATGATGCGGCCCGGGCCAGTGAGATGCAGCGAATCCAAGGTGTGATTGACGCAGATTGCAAATAGCGCCTGACTTTTAGCGTCGGGGTGGGCGCATTCCCCTGTCTTGGGCAAACAAACCTGCCGATTTGGACCCCTGCCGGGCAAACCGCTCTCGTCGGGCTACCTTGGGGTCGACCCTCAAAGGAGACAGCAGCTCCAGACGGTCACCCTGTCTCAGTACATGCGTGGGCGCAATTTTCTCACCCCAAATCGCCAAAACCAGTGTGTCGACTTGCGCATCGGGAACATTAGCGAGCAAGCTGCTTGCAGCAACAGCGCGTGCGGCTGTTGCGCCGATTGGTAGTTTGACTCTGATTTCTGCGACATGTCTTGGCGCTACGACGAGGGCCACCATCACCTCGATCGGATCGACCACGATTTCAGGTGAATCATTCACCATAGACATCCTGCGCACGCTTGACAAACGCATCAACCAGGTTGGCCGCGATTTTGTCAAACACCGGGCCTACCAACTTGGCAAGGGTTCCACTATCAAAACCATAGTTCAGCACCAGGCTCACCCTGCAGGCACGCTGGCTTCCATCCCCCACGGGGGCAAATACCCACTCCCCCTCTAATTTGGAGAAGGGGCCTTTCACCAACTGCATGCCCACTCGCTCATTGGGCGTGTGATTGTTCTGGGTGACGAAAGTCTGACGGATTCCGCTGAACGAAATACCCACCTCCGCCGTCATTCCGCCCTCCTCTTGGCTTAAGACTTGGGCATGGTCACACCATGGCAGAAAGCGTGGGTACTGAGCGACATCAGTCACCAAAGCATACATTTCTGCAGGGCTGTACCAAATAAGGACGGACTTGTGAACGGTTTTCATAGAATGCGAGGTTGCGTGGGATTGTAGACAAGCCCATATGCGTCTCTTTCAAACCTGCCCGCTATCCCCATTTGCACCTCATGGCCAAGAAACCCGAAACTCAATCGCGCATCGCTGACAACAAAAAAGCCGCCTTCAACTATTTCTTTGAAGAGAGGTTTGAAGCAGGACTGGTACTGGAAGGTTGGGAAGTGAAATCCCTGCGCGAGGGAAAAGTGCAACTCACCGACGGCTATGTGGTAATTCGGGATGGCGAAATGTTCATCATCGGGTTGCAAATTAACCCTTTGCACACAGCCTCAAGCCACGTGAGCCCGGACAAAGTTCGTACCAAAAAGCTGCTGCTGCACAAAGAGGAGATCAAACGGCTAACCGGCAAGGTGGAGCAAAAGGGCTACACCCTTGTACCCATCAACTTGCACTGGAAAAGCGGCAAAGTCAAATGCGATATAGCCTTGGCCAAGGGCAAGGCTGAGCACGACAAGCGCGACACCATCAAAGACCGCGAGGGCAAGCGGGAGGTAGAACGTGCAATGAAAGACCGCAACCGCTAGGCTTTGACCACTTGCCGGGGCCAGCCTCAGAACCTTACGCCAGGTGCCGCAAGGGATGAGCCGCAGCAGGCCAAGGGCTCTCAAAGAACGGCGCGACCATCTCCGGTGTTACTTCTTCAATAGCAGCAGGTGACCAGCGTGGGTGGTGGTCTTTGTCAACCGCCAAGGCGCGAATGCCTTCCACTGTTTCACTGCTTGCGCCGCTACGCGCCAGATGGCGGGTCGCAAAGCAATGGCGGACCATTTCACGCTCCATGCGCAGCTCGTCGGCCAGCAACATGCCGCGCCCACGGCGGATCTGTTCAAGCACCACATGCAACATCAATGGTGATCGCTTGTGCAGCGTAGCCAGGGTCGACTGCGCCCACTCTGAGCCATCGGACTCCAGAGCCTGAACGATGGCCGGCACATCCTTACCTGCAAAAACTGCATCAATCAGGGGCCTAGCGCTCATAGAAACTGCGCTTGTAGCTATAGAAAACGTAGCAACACATTCGCCCAGCGAGGCCGGTGACTGCCAATCGATCTGCGACAGTGCATCCCAGGCGGAGGGTAATGATGCAGACTCCATCATCACGTCGGCGAGGCCGGCAGCAACCGCACCCTCGCCGTCCAACAGCTCACCCGTTAGTGCCAACCATTCACCGACACGGCCGGGGCAACGACTTAAAAAGTAGCCCCCACCCACATCAGGAAAGAGGCCAATACCAGTTTCCGGCATTGCCATCTTGGTTCGCCCCGTCACGATACGGTGCGAGGCGCCTTGGCTCACCCCCATGCCACCGCCCATCACGATTCCGTCCATAAAGGCGATGTAGGGCTTGGGATAAGTGTGAATCAAGTGGTTCAGCGCGTACTCTTCGGTGAAAAAATCTTCAAGCGCAGGATCACCGGACAAGGCTGCGGTATGGAAAAAGCGGATGTCCCCACCGGCACAAAACGCACCAAAAGGCCCCTCTTTGCCCATACCGCGTATAGCCACCGCATGCACCAACGGGTCGTTGCTCCAGTGCTTCAAGGCCGCTGTCAGCGCTCGCACCATGGGCAAGCTCAATGCATTCAAGGCTCGTGGCCGATTCAGAGTAACCAAGCCCACGCCACCGCGAACCTCCGTCAACACCTCATCGCACTGTGAAAAATCTGTCATGTTCTTTGTCTCCATCCTATCCATTCATTGACCACCAGCGCACCGATGACCAGTGCACCTCCAGTTAACACGGCAGCACCCGGCTCTTCACCCGCGCCCCACCACGCCAACAGGATGCCGAAGATCACCTCTAGCAGCTGCAGCAATGATATTTCAGGGGCCTTCAGAATCTGGGCACAGCGCACGCTCAGCACACAAGGCACGGCCAGCTGAAATACGCCTAGAAAGCCGAGCAACAGCACATCATGACCAGTCGCTTGCAAAGGCAAGGCCAAGGGAAGGGTTGCCAAGCAGGAAATTAAACCGCCTGCCCACACCGCCGGCATCAGGTCCACATCGTGACCTTGATCGTGGGCATGTTGGGTCACCGTCCAATTGGTGGCGCCGGCTAGCGGCACACACAAGGCGACCAAGGTACCGGCCAGCGACACGCTCCCGAGCTGCGAGGCATACATGTACACAATGCCTGCCCCCGCAACCCACACAGCCACCCAAGTCCATTTCGGAATCGTCTGGCCGATGAAGACTCGCGCAATGATCGCTGTCAGGAGCGGCCCCATAGACATAGTCACCAGCACGTTCCCCACAGTGGTGAGTGTGAGCGCCACCAAAAAGGCGGTGAACATGATGCTCCAACACACTGCGCTGAGCCAAAAGCTGCGGCCCGCCCTCAAGGTGTTGCGAAAAACTGCTTTGCCACTCACCCAAGGCAGCAAAAGACTCAATGACGCCACCGTAAAGAATGCGCGCCAGAAGGTTATCTCGAAACTACGCGCTGATTCCAAGTGCCGCGTGACAACACCCGCGGTGGACCACATTAAGGTCACCATGACCATCAAAAGCACAGCGCGGTTGTGGCTTAACTTCATCACCCTCCCCTTTCGTTTCGAAAAGGCAGCCCAGACGTAAAAACGCCGCGGAACCAGCAAGGCTGGGCCGCGGCCGTTTGGGCTTACCTGCCATGCGCCGGACAAGTCCGGCGCAACAGGATCAGTCGCGGGAAGCGCGCTTACGCTCGTGCTCTTTCAAAAAACGCTTGCGCAGACGCACGGACTTGGGCGTGATTTCTACCAACTCGTCGTCCTCAATGAATTCCACGCCGTACTCCAGGGTCAGCTCAATCGGAGGTGTGATCTTGATTGCATCTTCCTTGCCGGACACGCGGAAGTTGGTCAGCTGCTTGGTACGGGTGGCGTTCACGATCAAGTCGTTGTCACGGTTGTGGATACCCACAATCATGCCTTCGTACACCGGATCGTTCGCCTTCACAAACATGCGGCCGCGGTCATCCAACTTGCCCAGGGCGTAGGTGAAGATTTCACCGTCGTCCATGGAGATCAACACGCCGTTCTTACGGCCACCGATTTCACCCTTGTGCGGCTCGTAGCTGTCAAAGATGTTGGAGATCAAGCCGGAACCACGGGTCAAGTTCAGAAACTCGTTCGAGAAACCGATCAAGCCACGGGCAGGAATACGGTATTCCAAACGGACACGGCCACGGCCGTCCGGTTCCATGTTGATCAACTCGCCCTTGCGCTCGCCCATGGCTTGCATCACGCCGCCTTGGTGCTGTTCTTCGATGTCGGCCGTCACCAATTCGATAGGCTCGTGCTTCTCGCCGTTGATGTCTTTGAACATCACGCGGGGCTTGCTTACGGCCATTTCGTAGCCTTCACGGCGCATGTTTTCCAACAGGATGGTCAGGTGCAATTCACCGCGACCCAGCACTTCAAACACGCCTTCTTCGTCGGTTTCGTTGACGCGCAGCGCCACGTTGTGCTGCAGTTCTTTTTGCAGGCGGTCCCAGATCTGGCGGCTTGTCACAAACTTGCCTTCACGACCGGCCAATGGGCTGGTGTTCACGCAGAAGTTCATGGTCAGGGTAGGCTCGTCCACCTTCAACATGGGCAGGGGCTGAGGGTTGGCCGGGTCGGTCACTGTCACGCCGATACCGATGTCCTCGATACCGTTGATCAGTACAATGTCGCCCGGGCCTGCCAAGGGGCTCTGCATGCGGTCCAGACCTTGGAAGGTCAACACCTGGTTCACACGGCCTTTGACAGCCTTGCCGTCCGGGCCTTCCATGACCACCACGTCTTGCATGGGCTTGATCGTGCCTTGGCTGATACGGCCCACACCGATGCGGCCCACGAAGCTGGAGAAGTCCAGTGCGGAGATTTGCAACTGCAAAGGCGCCGCTGGATCACCGGAGTTCGGCGGAACGTGCTTCAAGATGGTGTTGAACAGGGCCGACATGTCGGGGCCCCACTGCTCACCAGGAGCACCTTCCTCGAGGGAAGACCAGCCGTTGATACCGGAGGCGTACACCACGGGGAAGTCCAACTGCTCGTCAGTCGCACCCAACTTGTCGAACAAGTCAAACGCAGCGTTCACCACCTTGTCGGGGTTCGCACCGGGCTTGTCCACCTTGTTGACCACCACGATGGGCTTCAGACCCAGGGCCAAGGCCTTCTTGGTCACGAAGCGGGTCTGGGGCATGGGGCCTTCTTGGGCATCGATCAGCAACAACACGCTGTCTACCATGGACAAGGCGCGCTCTACTTCACCGCCGAAGTCCGCGTGTCCGGGGGTGTCCACGATGTTGATGTGGGTGCCTTCCCAGCTCACCGCGCAGTTTTTGGCCAGAATTGTGATGCCACGTTCTTTTTCGATGGCGTTGTTGTCCATCACGGTGTCGACCACTTTTTCGTGTTCGGCGAAGGTGCCGGACTGACGCAGCAACTGGTCCACCATGGTGGTTTTACCGTGGTCAACGTGCGCAATGATGGCGATGTTTCGGATTTGTTTACTCATGGTTCACTTTCTTGCTTAAGCCACAGGGGCCCAGTTTTCGCTACTCTGTTTCAAACTTGTTTCCATGGCGGCTTGCTGCCCCAGGGTTTCACTGATTTCCAGCGGACTCAACAACCGCACCGGGATCAGCTCCCCGGCCTTGACCTGCGCCGTACCCAACAAGGCTTTGGGGGAAGCGGCGTACACCGCGACCTGTTCTGCGTCGGCCCAACTCCCGCGCTGCCGCATTCCACTCAAAAATCGTGCCGCATTGTCACTGTCCAATGTGACAGCGACATGCTGCGCAAGCAAGGCGTCCACCGGCAGCAGGCAAGCCATGCGCTCAGCTTCGGTCATGGCCTCGAGTGCCTCCAGCGTGATGCAGTGCGTGGTGTCAAATCCACCCGTCCGCACACGGCGCAAGGCGCTCAAATGCGCGCCGCAACCCAAGGCTTCACCAATGTCTTCGCCAAGAGTCCGTATATACGTCCCCTTGCTGCAATCCACTACCAATTTGATAGCAGGCTCCGCACTATCCATGTGGGCGGAAAGCTGTTTAAGCCCATGAATCACCACGTGGCGAGCCTCGCGCTCTATCTCGATACCGGCCCGCGCATACTCGTACAGGGCCTTACCATCTTTCTTCAAGGCACTGTGCATCGGCGGCACCTGCGCAATCGGGCCTTTAAACCGCAACAGCACTTCATCCAGTTGCTCTTGGGTGAACGCCACAGGGCGCTCAAGCAAGATTTCACCTTCGGCATCCGCGGTGCTGGTTTTGATGCCTAGGCGGACGGTTGTCTCGTAAGCCTTGTCGGCATCCAGATGCATCTGGCTGAATTTCGTCGCCGCACCAAAACACAAGGGCAGAACACCCGTCGCCAGAGGGTCCAAGGTACCGGTATGCCCAGCCTTCTCGGCCCTGAGCAACCACTTGGCTTTCTGCAAGGCCTGATTACTGGACAAACCCAAAGGCTTGTCCAGCAACAGCACCCCGTGAACGGGGCGCCTTGCAACCCGTGCACGCGGCGCATTCATGGTGTCAATCCTCTTTGGCGCGCGAAGACACCGCACGGGCAATCAATGCGTTCATGTCTGCAGCCCGTTCAGTGGTCTGGTCAAAAATGAAATGCAGTGTAGGCACCGTGTGAATGTGAAGACGCTTGAACAAGCCCGCGCGCAAAAAGCCCGCCGCTTGGTTCAGGCCTTCAGCCGTACCTACAGGATCGCCCACCAACAGGCTGAAAAACACCTTGGCATGGGCATAGTCCGGCGTCACTTCAACGCCTTGAATCGTGACCATGCCGACCCGGGGGTCCTTCAATTCGCGAGCAATCAATTCCGCCAGATCACGCTGGATCTGGTCGGCCACCTGAAAGCTCCGATTGGGGGTAGAAGACTTTTTACGCACGCAGTGACTCTCGCTTACAGGGTACGGGCGATCTCTTTGATCTCAAAGAACTCGAGCTGATCGCTTTCTTTGATGTCGTTGTAATTCTTGAGCTTGATACCGCACTCGAAGCCTTCTTTGACCTCGCGCACATCGTCTTTCATACGCTTCAAGGAGTCCAACTCGCCGGTGTAGATCACAACGTTGTCGCGCAACAGACGGAAATGGGCGCTGCGCGTCACATAACCATTGGTCACCATACAACCCGCGACCGTACCAATCTTGGACGCCACGAACACCGTACGGATTTCGGCAGTTCCGATAACTTCCTCACGCTTCTCGGGCGCCAACATGCCGGACATGGCTGCTTTCAACTCATCCACGGCGTCGTAAATGATGTTGTAGTAGCGGATGTCCACGCCATTGCCTTCAGCCAACTTGCGTGCACCGGCATCGGCACGGGTGTTGAAACCAATTACGATAGCTTTGGATGCAATCGCCAAGTTGATGTCAGATTCGCTGATACCACCCACAGCGGAGTAGACCATCTGCACCTTGACCTCGTCGGTCGACAGCTTGAGCAAGGACTGAGCCAATGCTTCTTGCGAGCCTTGCACGTCGGCCTTGACAATGATCGGCAACATCTTGACATCGCCACTACCAATGTCTGCAAACATGTTTTCCAACTTGGCTGCTTGTTGCTTGGCCAACTTGGTGTTGCGGAACTTACCAGCACGGTAGGTCGAGATCTCGCGCGCCCGGCGTTCGTCGGACAACACCATGAACTCGTCACCAGCCTGGGGCACTTCGGTCAAGCCCTGGATTTCTACTGGAATGGAAGGGCCGGCGGTTTCGATCTTGTGGCCGTTCTCGTCCAGCATGGCACGAACGCGGCCATAGGTCTGACCTGCTAACACCACATCGCCCGCCTTCAAAGTGCCGGACTGCACCAACACGGTGGCAACCGGGCCGCGGCCCTTGTCCAGCTTGGCTTCGATCACCAGACCCTTGGCCATGGCGTCGACAGGAGCCTTCAACTCCAGGACTTCAGCTTGCAACAACACCTGCTCGAGCAAGTCATCAATGCCCATGCCAGTTTTGGACGACACAGGAACGAATGGCGAATCGCCACCGTATTCTTCCGGCACCACCTCTTCCACCACCAGCTCTTGCTTGACGCGCTCCAAGTTGGCATCGGGCTTGTCCGCCTTGGTGATCGCCACCACCAAAGGAACGCCAGCCGCTTTGGCGTGCTTGATCGCTTCTTTGGTCTGTGGCATCACGCCGTCATCAGCTGCCACCACCAAAATCACAATGTCAGTCGCTTGTGCACCGCGGGCACGCATGGCCGTAAAAGCCTCGTGACCGGGAGTATCCAAGAAGGACACCATGCCACGCGGAGTTTCCACGTGATAAGCACCGATGTGCTGGGTAATGCCACCGGCTTCACCCGCAGCCACCTTGGCGCGCCGGATGTAGTCCAGCAAAGATGTCTTACCGTGGTCCACGTGACCCATCACGGTCACCACAGGAGCGCGCGGCAACGACACAGACTCTTGGCCCTGCACTTCGTCGTCGGTAAACGCTTCCGGATCATCCAGCGCAGCCACAATGGCCTTGTGACCCATTTCTTCCACCATGATCATGGCGGTGTCTTGGTCCAGCGGCTGGTTGATCGTGACCATCTGACCCATTTTCATGAGCGCCTTGATCACTTCAGAGGCCTTGATCGCCATCTTGTGCGCCAGTTCAGCCACGGTGATGGTTTCCGGCACGTGGACCTCAATGACGCGTGCTTCCACAGGCGCTGCCTGCTGGTTGTGATGGTCATCACGATCACGATCATTGCCACGGCGTCCCTTGGGACCCGCACGCCAGTTGCTAGAACGACCAGCACCGGCAGACGTATCACCCCGGGTTTTCAATTCTTTCTTTTTGGCAGGATCTCCAGCCCAGCTGCTGGACAGCTTGGCGGACTTCACCTCTTTGCCATTGCCAGCAGGTGCAGTAGTGGTGGCTGCGCCGGGCGCAGGCTTACCGGGTTTGGCAACTGCCGAACCGTTGGCCGGCTTGTGCAGCGTACCCTTCATGCCTGCCTTGGCGTCAGCAGCCGGCTTGGGCTCTTCCACCTTCTTGGGCGCAATCATGACCTTCTTGGGAGCAGCCATCATCGAGCGAATAGCAGCAGCCTCGGCCTCTGCCTTACGACGACGCTCACCCAAATCCGCTGCACGTGCAGCTTCTTCGGCCGCAGCCGCCTTGGATGCTTGGGCGGCAGCATTCGCGCGCTCTTGAGCAGCGACCTTCGCAGCGGCCTCTGCTGCTTGCGCTGCGGCGGCGGCATCCACGGCCGGAGCGGCGGCCACAGGCGTGGCTTTCACCGTCGCCTGCACCTGCTCTTGCGCTTTACGGGCAGCAGCGGCTTGGGCTTCACGCTCTTGTGCAGCGGCTTGCTCAGCAGCAGCCTTGGCGCGCGCTTCCTGCTCTTCGCGTTCGCGGCGACGCTGGGCTAACTCTTCTTCTTGACGGCGGATCAGTTCAGCCTGACGGCTGGCTTCTTCTTCGCGGCGAGCCAGCTCGGCGTCCTCAGCGGCTTGCGCAGCATTGGCCGCAGCCATGTCTTGCTCTTCCACTTCTACCGTGGACTCAACGCCATCATCGCGACGCACAAACGTGCGCTTTTTACGCACTTCCACCTGGATAGTGCGAGCCTTGCCGGTGGCATCGGCCTGCTTGATTTCGGTCGTTTGCTTTTTCACCAAGGTGATCTTCTTGCGCTCTGGGCTGGTAGTGCCATGGCTATTCTGCAGATAGCTCAACAAGCTGTGTTTGTCTGCATCGGTCAGCGGATCTGCGGCGGAGGCTTTAGGCACTCCGGCGGACTTCAGCTGTTCGAGCAGGGTATCGGTAGATTTTTTGAGTTCATTGGCAAACTCGGCAACGGTCGTACTGGACATATTCTGTGAAACCTTTCATGACCGTTACTCTTGAGAAGCGCCGTCATTGGTAAACCAATGCTCACGCGCCTTCATGATCAGGGCCTTGGCCTCGTCCGCAGACTGGCCGGTAATATCTGTCAATTCGTCAACGGCAAGGTCAGCCAGTTCGTCACGGGTGTGCACGCCGCCGTCTGCCAATTTGCCGATCAATTCAGGGGTCAAGCCCTGCAAGTCACGCAAGTTCTGCGAGACCTCTTCCACACTTTCTTCGTGTGCAATTTCCATGGTCAACAGTGCGTCTTTAGCACGGTTGCGCAACTCATGCACGGTGTCTTCGTCGAAGGACTCGATCTCCAGCATCTCTTGCAGCGGCACGTAAGCCACTTCTTCCAAGCTGGTAAAGCCTTCGGCAATCAGGATGTCGGCGATTTCCTCGTCCACATCCAGCTTTTCCATGAACAGCTTGCGACCGGAGTCTGTTTCGTTCGCCAACTTCTGGGCGGACTCTGCAGCGTCCATGATGTTGATCTTCCAACCGGTCAGCTCGGACGCCAAGCGCACGTTTTGACCGCCACGACCAATCGCGATCGCAAGGTTTTCTTCGTCGACCACTACATCCATGGCGTGACGCTCTTCATCCACCACGATAGACGACACGTTGGCCGGAGCCAAAGCACCAATCACAAACTGGGCTGGATCTTCGCTCCACAACACAATGTCGACACGCTCACCGGCCAATTCATTGGTCACGCCATTGACGCGGGTACCACGGACACCCACACAGGTGCCGATCGGATCAACGCGCTTGTCATGGGACAAGACTGCGATCTTGGCGCGGGAGCCAGCATCACGGGCGCACGACTTGATCTCCAGCAGGCCTTGTTCGATCTCGGGCACTTCCTGGCGGAACAGCTCAATCATGAATTCGGGCGCAGAGCGGGACAACACAATCGGTGCGCCACGCAAGGTCAGGTCCACTTCCATGATCATGGCGCGAACGCGGTCACCTGTGCGCAGGTTTTCCTTGGGGATCATTTCGCCACGACGCAAGCGCCCTTCCACACGGCCGGATTCGACAATGATGTCGCCCTTGTCCATGCGCTTGACGGTGCCCACGAAAATCTTCTCGCCGCGCGACATAAAGTCGTTGAGCAACATTTCGCGCTCAGCATCACGGATTTTTTGCAAAATCACTTGCTTTGCAGCCATCGCACCGATACGGCCGATTGGCACCGACGCCACAGGCTCTTCGATGTATTCATCGACTTCGATGTCAGCGATTTGCTCTTTGGCTTCGAACAACAGGATTTCCTGGTCAGGCAACTGCAGGCCCGCCTCATCGGGGACCACGTGCCAGCGGCGGAACGTCTCGTAATTGCCGCTATCGCGATCCAAGGCGACGCGGATATCCACATCACCGGCGTACAGCTTTTTGGTGGCTTGCGCCAAAGCAGCCTCTACGGCGCCCAGCACCACATCACGCTCCACGTTTTTCTCACGGGAAATTGCTTCAACCAGCATCAACAGTTCGCGATTCATGCCATGACTCTCCTGAACACTCTAATCAACCAATACAAATCGAATACGGGGCAAGGAACTCAGACATCGTCCACTTGCGCCTGACCGTTACGGCCTTTGAAATTCACAATCGGCGCCAAACGGGCCTCGCGCAGTTCATCCAGTGCAAAGCCCAGAGCCTGCAAAGGTGGCGGAACGCGCTTTTTACTTACTTTTTGACCAGGCTTGGGCTCGGGCGCATCGCTCCACACGATTTGCCAACCAGTGCTGCCGTCAGCAGCAGGAACCCGCTCCAACGTGCCGCGGAATTTTTTGCGATTGGCACTGACCTGCCCATTGGCAGCCGCACCCATGGGCGCCTTCAAAGTGATGTCGATCACTTGGCCGGCAAAACGCTCGAAATCCCGCACATGACGCAGGGGCCGGTCGATACCCGGCGACGAGATTTCGAGGCGCTTGTATTCAATGCCATCCACCTCCAGCGCAAACTGCAACTGCCGGTTGACTTTTTCGCAGTCCTCGACATTGATGAACTGCTCTACAACCGGCTGGTCTTCAACAGGGGCAACCCAGGGCAAATCGATGGTGATGCGCAGCAAGCCACCGGCGGAGCGCTCGATCTCAATCAAGTCATATCCCAGCCCTGCTACGGTTTGTTCAACGATGTCCTGTAATGCCACGTCTGTAATGCCTGCCTGATGTAGGGATGAAAAACGATCGACCAAAAAAAACGGGCGGTAATTACCCGCCCGTTTGGTCGTGAAGTTTGGATTGTACCTGAAAAGCGGCCCAAAGCCCTTGATTCTTAAGGAAATTACCGGCTGGCAGCGAGTAATTTTGCAGTGTAAGGATGCTGGGGCGCACTGAACACATCCGAGAGGAGCCCCGCCTCCACCGTCCGCCCTTGGTGCATCACCACAACCCGGTGCGCCATGGCCTCCACCACCGCCACATCATGGGTGATCAGCAGATAAGAGAGCCCCCTGGACTCTTGCAGCCCTTGCAACAGACGGAGAACCTGCTGTGCCAATGTGACATCCAAGGCACTCGTGGGCTCATCCAGCACCAAAACCTCTGGCTCCAAAACCAAAGCCCGCGCAATTGCCAAACGTTGCCGCTGTCCGCCCGAGAACTGGTGCGGGTAACGCTCGAGCATGCCGGGAAACTGGGTCTCTGTGATGCCCACGGTTGCCAGTGCATCGACCACTCGCTGCTGCCGCTGCTCCCGGCCGATGCCCGGGCAATGGACATCCAAACCCTCCCCCACCAACTCCTCGACCGTCAGCCGGGGCGACAAGGAGGAAAAAGGATCCTGAAAAACGACTTGTACTTTCATTCTGAGAGAGACGTCTGCCCGAGAGCGCCTCGTCCAAGCCACCCCACCGACGCGCACAACGCCCGCATACGGCACTAAGCCCAGTGCAGCCAGTGCCAATGTCGATTTGCCCGAACCGGACTCGCCCACCACGCCCAAGGTTTCACCGCGGCGCAGCTGAAAGCCCACCTGTTGCACCGCAGCAAATCGCCCTCGGGAGAACCATCCACGCCAACCAGGCCGGGCGACCGGATAGTCCACGTCGACACCCATCAGCTCCAAAACCACGGGCGCGTCCGGCTTGAGCGGCGCCACATCGCGCACTGGCAAGCTATCCAGCAACTCGCGGGTATAGCGGTGCTGGGGGGCGGCAAACACGTCACCCACGCTGCCCTGCTCCACGATATGCCCCCGCTCTATGACCGCCACCCGGTCTGCAAATCGGCGCACCAGGTGCAAATCATGGGTAATCAGCAAAATCGCCATGCCTTTGCGCACCTGCAGCTCTGCCAACAAATCGAGAATCTGCTGGCGAACGCTCACGTCCAGGGCGGTGGTCGGCTCATCAGCGAGCAACAAGCGGGGTGAGCAGGCCAAGGCCATTGCGATCATGGCGCGCTGGCGCTGCCCGCCCGATAACTGGTGCGGGTAGGCACCAGCACGACGCGCGGGATCATCGATCCCGGTATCCGCTATTAAATTGATAGCCATTTGCGCAGCCTCTGCGCGGGATAGAGCCTGTCTTTCTTGCAAGACCTCAGCAATCTGCTCGCCAATGGTGAACAATGGGTTCAGAGCGGTCATCGGCTCTTGAAACACCATGGCGATATCTTGCCCGCGGATGCCGCGGAGCTGTTGCTCCGACAGCTCCAACAAATCGACAGCCCCTGACGCGGTGGCGAAATGCGCAGCCCCTGAAGTGCGAGCCCCTTGCGCCAAGCCCAAAAGGCTCAGCGCGGTTATCGTTTTACCGGACCCGGACTCCCCCACCAACGCCAGCTTTTCACCAGCCCGGATCATGAAGTCGACGCCCCGTACCACGTCCTTGCCGTCAAATGACACCCTGAGCTGCTCGACTTGCAGCAATACCGGCGATGTGCTCATAAATCCTGCTTCCGTGGATCCAAGGCATCACGCAAGGCATCCCCCATCTGGGTTAACAAAAGCAAGGTCACCACGAGCACTGCAAATGTCGATAGTGAGATCCACCAGGCATCGATGTTGTTCTTGCCCTGTGACAGCAATTCGCCCAAAGAAGGTGTCCCCGGCGGCACGCCCAAGCCGAGAAAATCAAGTGATGTCAGTGCCAAGATGGCACCGCTCATGCGGAATGGCAAAAAGGTCACGACCGGCGTCAAGCTGTTGGGCAAAATATGACGGGTCATGATGACCCGGTCGGACACACCCAACGCCCTTGCCGCCCGCACGTAGTCAAGCTGCCGGTTGCGCAAAAACTCGGCCCGCACATAGTCTGACAACCCCATCCAGCCAAACAGACTCAGCAAAACCAAAAGCAAACCCACGCTGGGTGCAAACACTGCGCTGAAGATGATGAGCAAGTACAGCTCAGGCATGGAGCCCCAGATTTCAATGGCGCGCTGCATCACCAAATCGGTTTTACCGGCGAAAAACCCTTGTACCGCGCCTGCCAACACGCCTAAAACCACGCCGGTCAGCGTGAGCGCCAACGCAAACAGCACACTCACCCGGAACCCGTAAATCAACTGGGCCAGCAAGTCGCGGCCCCGGTCATCGGTGCCTAACCAGTTGGAACGACTGGGCGGCGCCGGGTTGGGCGCTGTCGCGAAATAGTTCAAGGTCTTGGGGCCATAGCGATTGGGGGCGAACAAGGCCCAATTGCCTTCTTGCGACAAGCGCTGCTGGATAAAGGGATCCAGATAGTCGGTGGGGGTGGCAAAGTCTCCACCAAAGGTGGTTTCCGGGTAATCGCGCACCAGTGGCCAATAGGTTTGGCCCTGGTACACCACCACCAAGGGGCGGTCATTGGAGACTAATTCTGCACACAGGCTTAGCAATACCAGCGCGACAAAGATCCACAGGCTGAAGAATCCCAACCGATTGCGACGAAAGCGGCGCCATGCGCGGGCGGCGGGTCCGGGGTTATTCGAATGTGACACGGGGATCGACCCAGGCGTAACAAAGATCGGACACCAGCTTGGTGACCAAACCTATGAGAGTGAACAAATAGAGGGTGCCCATGACTACGGGATAGTCCCGCCGGATCACACTCTCGTAACTGAGAAGCCCCAGTCCATCCAGTGAGAACTGGGTTTCGATCAGCAGCGATCCGGTGAAGAACGCGCCGATAAACGCCGCAGGAAAGCCGGTGACGATGGGAATCAGCGCATTACGCATCACGTGTTTCCAAAGCACCATACGCTCTGGCAGGCCTTTGGCTCGGGCCGTCAACACATATTGCTTGCGGATTTCTTCGAGAAAAGAGTTTTTGGTCAGGATGGTGATGGTGGCAAAGCTGCTCATCACCATGGCGGTCACTGGCATAGCGATATGCCACAAATAGTCCACGATGCGGGCCCCCCAACTCAGGCTCTCCCAGTCCGAGGAGGTCAGTCCGCGCAGTGGAAACCATTGCAGTTGCCCGCCAAACACCACCAACAACGCCACACCAAGGACAAAGCCAGGAATCGCAAACCCCACCAGCACGAGAGTACTGGTCACTAGATCAAACCGTGTGCCTGCACGGACGGCTTTGGCAATTCCCAATGGCACCGCGATGCCGTAGCTGATGAAAAAGGTCCATAGGCCAAGGCTCATGGAGACCGGCAACTTCTCCCAAATCAGCTCAGACACCTTGCGGTTCTGAAAAAAACTGGTTCCCAAGTCGAAGCGTGCGAACTGCTTGAGCATCTGCCAAAAGCGCTCCGGGGCCGGCTTGTCGAATCCGTACAAAGCTTTGGCTTGCTCCAGGCGCTTAGGATCCACCCCCTGCGCTCCGCGGTAACTCAAGCCGCCTTCGGCCCCTACGCTGGCGCCTGCCTTGGCTTCGGCCAGGTACTGCTCGACCGGCCCGCCAGGCACGAACTGCACCACTGCAAACGTCAGCAGCAGCACACCGAAGAGGGTCGGCACCATCAACAACAAGCGCTTCAGTGTGTAAGCCAATAAGTTCATGGTTATTTGGCCCACCAAGTATCAATCGCCCAGCCCTCACCGGCGGCAAAGGGTGGCATGGCGGCAGGCTTGTCCAAGCGCCAACGGTTGTACGCCAACCGGTGCGTGCTGGCTGACCATTGAGGCACTAGCAGGTAGCTATGGGCAATGACCCGGTCCAGGGCGCGGCAGGCGGGCAATAACTCGTCCCGCGAGTTGGCAGAAGTCATGTGTTGAATTAGCGTGTCTACCGCGGGGCTTTGCACACCGCTCAGGTTGCCAGAATCCTCTTGCAGCGCGGCCTTGCTTCCAAAAAGATCCACAAACTCCTGTCCGGGGTTTTGGGTTCCTGCGTAGGCAATCGAGGTCACCTCAAACTCAAATTTTTGCAACCGCTGCTGATACAGCGCAAAGTCCACTGGGCGGAAATTCAGCTTGACGCCGATCTTCTCCAAATTGCGTGCCCACGGGGTGACGACCCGAACGCCGCTTTCATTGCTATCCAGATATTCGAGTTCCAGCGCCTGCCCCTTGGAATTGCGCAAGGCGCCATCGCGGTAGGTCCAGCCCGCCTGCCGCAACAGCTCCTGAGCCTCGCGCAGGTTGTCCCGCAGACTGCGTGCGCCATCGGTGCGGGGGGCTTGCACCATGGGCCCGAAAACAGGCTCCGGCACCTGGCCGCGCAAAGGCGCCAATAGGGCCAGCTCAGTATCGGTGGGCAATCCTTGGGCCTGGCAGGCCGTATTGCCAAACAAACCTTGGACGCGTTGGTAGGCGCCGTAGAACATCTGCCGGTTCATCCACTCGTAATCCAGCGCCAAGCCAAGCGCCCGACGCACTCGCGCGTCCCGTAACTTGGGTGAGCGGGTGTTCAGCACATAGCTCTGGAAGCCGGTGGGCAAGGTATGGCGAAACTCTTCCTTGACCAGCTCACCACTGTCGAATTTGCGACCGTTGACCCGCCTTGCCCAGTCACCAGCAGAGAAAAACCGCATCAGATCGAACTCACCGGCCTTCAATGCCTCCAGCCTCGCCGTGCTGTCTTTGTAGATCTTCACGGTGATGCGGTCAAAGTTGGCCGTCCCACGCCGCACCGGAAGGCCTCGCGCCCAATACTGCGGGTCGCGCACATAGGTAATGTCTTTGCCGAAATTGACCGGCCCAATTTTGTAGGGCCCGCTGCCAATCGGGATGTCCATCACGATCTGGTCAAACGGCTTGGCCACACCAGCCAACTCGCCCCACCGATGACTGAAGACGGGCAGCCCTCCCACGGTCAGCGGCAGCTCCCGATTGGGCTTGGCGAACCGATAGCGCACCGTGCGCGTGTCGAGCACTTCGACGGCTAACACCTCTTCCAACAAACTGCGATATCCGGGGGCCGCTTGCGCACTTTTGAGCATGTCGAAGCTGTGCTTCACATCGCGCGCCAACACCGGGTCTCCATTGTGGAATCGGCCCTCTGCCCTGAGCACAAAGGTAGCACTCAAGCGGTCTGGGGCTACGGAGATATCTTTTGCAAGGAGCCCATAGCCGGCCGCGGTTTCATCCAGTGCACCGGCCAGCAAACTATCAAACATCAGATTGCTGAGATAGGCCGGGGCCGAGCCTTTGACCGTGAAGGGGTTGTACTTGTCAAAGGTAGACACCCGCAGGTTACTGACCAAGCGCAGCTCACCGCCCTTGGGAGCATCCGGGTTCACATACTTGAAGTGCTCAAAACCGGCGGGGTACCGCAAGTCGCCCCAAAGCGCGTAGCCGTGGGCCGCCCACGCACTGCCCGCCATGAAACTCCAGAGTAATAGTGCCCAATTCCGCATGCGACAATTCTGCACCAGACCACGCATTTTTAAGAGGACGATATGGGCTTTTTAGCAGGCAAGAAGTTGTTGATTACCGGAGTGCTGTCAAACCGCTCCATCGCCTATGGCATCGCCAAAGCGTGCAAAGAACAAGGCGCCGAATTGGCCTTCAGTTATGTGGGCGAGCGCTTCAAAGATCGGATCACTGAGTTCGCAGCAGACTTCGACTCCACGCTGGTGTTTGATTGCGATGTCGGCAATGACGAGCAGATCGACCAGTTGTTCAAAGACCTGTCGGCCCACTGGCCCACTTTTGACGGCTTTGTGCACAGCATTGGCTTTGCGCCCCGTGATGCGATTGCCGGCAACTTCCTGGACGGCCTGACCCGCGAAAATTTCAAAATCGCCCACGACATCAGCGCCTACAGTTTCCCGGCGATGGCCAAGGCAGCCCTGCCCTACCTGTCGCCCAAAGCGGCTTTGCTGACCCTGTCGTACTTGGGTGCTGAGCGCATCATCCCCAACTACAACACCATGGGCTTGGCCAAGGCATCGCTGGAAGCCAGCGTGCGCTACCTGGCTGAAGCCGTGGGCCCCAAGGGCATCCGCGTGAACGGAATCAGTGCAGGCCCGATCAAGACCCTGGCCGCCAGCGGTATCAAAGACTTTAGCAAGCTGCTCAATACGGTGGCCGGGGCGTCCCCAATTCGACGCAACGTAACAACGGAAGACGTTGGCAATGTGGCTGCGTTCTTGTTGAGCGACTTAGCCGGTGGTGTGACTGCAGAGATTACCTATGTGGACGGCGGTTACAGCCAGACCATGGGCGTAACCACAGACATTTGAGCCAAATACGCCGCTCGCGCTCATGGAATGTGCGCGGGTAGCTATCAAAAAAAGAGCGCCTGCAGAGTGATCTGGAGGCGCTCTTTTCTTGGGGACTCAGACCCTCAGAGGCGAATCAAGCCTTCACACAGTCAGCGTAGTAACGGACCTTGCCGTCTTCACCCACTTCGCTCACCAAACCGTGCACATCGGTCTCAAAACCGGGGCACTGGGCATTGAACTCGCGCGAGAACTTGAGGTAGTCCACCACTTTCTTGTTGAACACTTCGCCGGGCACCAGCAAAGGAATGCCGGGCGGGTAAGGCGTGACCATGCCCACCGATACGAGGCCCTCCAAGTGGTCGATTTCGACACGCTCGGTTTTGCGCAAGGCAATATGAGCGTAGGCGTCGCTAGGCTTCATGGCCGGCACCAGATCGCTCAAATACACCTCGGTCGTTAGGCGGGCGATGTCGAACTTGGCATAGAGCTGGTGGATGTGGTGGCACAGGTCTGCCAGACCCATCTTCTCGTAACGCGGGTACTTCTGCACGAACTCAGGCAGCACGCGCCACATGGGTTGGTTCTTGGCGTAGTCGTCCTTGAACTGCTGCAAGGCGGTCAACATGCTGTTCCAGCGGCCCTTGGTGATACCAATGGTGAACATGATGAAGAAGCTGTACAGACCGGTCTTCTCGACCACTACGCCATGCTCAGACAAGAACTTGGTCACGATCGAAGCCGGAATACCGGTCTTGGCGAACTTGCCGTTCAGGTCCAAGCCGGGCGTCACGATGGTGGATTTGATCGGGTCCAGCATGTTGAAGCCGTTGGCCAGCTTGCCAAAGCCGTGCCAGTTGGCCTTTGCGCTCTTGGACTCGCCCTTGATGATCCAGTCCGCAGCCTTGCCGATACCTTCGTCGGCCAACTTGTCCGGTCCCCAGACCTTAAACCACCAGTCGTCACCGTACTCTTCGTCTACCTTGCGCATGGCGCGGCGGAAATCGAGTGCTTCAGCAATGCTCTCTTCCACCAAGGCGGTGCCGCCGGGTGGCTCCATCATGGCGGCGGCCACGTCGCAGCTGGCAATGATGCTGTACTGCGGGCTGGTGCTGGTGTGCATCAGGTAGGCCTCATTGAACAAGTGCTTGTCCAACTTGACTGTTTGCGAGTCCTGCACCAATACATGACTGGCCTGGCTGATGCCGGCCAACAATTTGTGGATCGACTGGGTGCTGTAAACCACGGCCTCTTTGGGGCGCGCGCGGTTCTTGCCCATGGCGTGGTAAGTGCCATAGAACGGGTGGAACGCTGCGTGCGGCAGCCAGGCTTCGTCGAAGTGGATGTTTTCCACATAGCCATCAAGCATGCTCTTGATGGTTTCGGTGTTGTAGAGGACCCCGTCGTAGGTGCTTTGCGTCAGCGTCAGGATGCGGGGCTTTGCCTTTTTTGCATCCACGCCCTTGAGCAACGGGTTGGCCTTGATCTTGGCTTGGATAGTGGCCGGCTCAAACTCGCTCTGTGGAATCGGACCGATGATGCCGAAATGGTTGCGGGTGGGCTTCAAAAACACGGGAATAGCCCCGGTCATGATGATGGCGTGCAGGTTGGACTTGTGGCAGTTGCGGTCCACGATCACGATGTCACCGGGTGCCACCGTGTGGTGCCACACCATCTTGTTGGATGTGGAGGTGCCGTTGGTCACAAAGAAGCAGTGGTCGGCATTGAAAATGCGCGCTGCATTGCGCTCGGAGGCACCAATGGCCCCGTTGTGGTCCAGCAACTGGCCCAACTCCTCCACCGCATTGCATACGTCGGCGCGCAGCATATTCTCACCATAAAACTGGTGGTACATCTGGCCAACAGGGCTCTTCAAAAACGCTACACCACCGGAGTGGCCGGGGCAGTGCCAGCTGTAGGAGCCGTCCTCGGCGTAGTCCAGCAGGGCCTTGAAAAACGGAGGCTGCACGCCCTCCAGATAACCCTTGGCCTCGCGAATGATGTGGCGCGCCACAAATTCGGGCGTGTCTTCAAACATGTGAATGAAGCCGTGCAGTTCACGCAGGATGTCGTTGGGGATATGGCGGCTGGTTTTCGTCTCGCCGTACACGTAAATCGGGACATCCAGGTTCTTGCGGCGCACTTCTTCAATGAAGTGGCGCAGGTTCAGCACCGCAGGATCCAAATCCGGGCCCGGTGTGAACTCTTCATCGTCAATCGACAGAATAAAAGCACTCGCACGGCTCTGTTGCTGGGCGAACTGACTTAAGTCGCCGTAGCTGGTGACACCCAAGACTTCAAAACCTTCGGATTCGATCGCCTGCGCCAAGGCACGGATGCCAAGACCCGACGTGTTTTCCGAACGGAAATCTTCGTCAATGATGATGATGGGAAAACGAAACTTCATCTACAGGCTCCAACGGCGGGCTAAAAATGGCAAACAGGCGCGAAGTGTAAGGACTAAATGTGGCAACGCGGCGGCAGCGTCCCGCAATTGGCCCACAATGTGGCGTCATCAATACAACTGGAGTCCCCGTCATGTCGGAACCCAACCTGTGGTGGCTGGCCGTGGGTGCGTTGGTCGCACTGGAGCTGCTCACCGGAACGTTTTATTTGCTGATGCTCGGGCTGGGCGCAGCCGCGGCGGCACTAGCAGCCCATGTTGGCGCCAGCGTCACTGCGCAGCTCGTCTGGGCTTCATTGGTGGGTGGCGGTGCGGTGGCAGTGTGGCACCTCCGCCGCTCACGCGGCCGGTCGGAGCCACTTGCGCAGGCCAACCCTAATGTGAACCTGGATATCGGCGAAGTAGTGCAGATCGGCGCCTGGAGCCCCGACGGCACTGCCCAAGTCCATTACCGCGGCGCGGCATGGACCGCAATCCATCGCACGGGAATCAGCCCGATACCCGGCGCGCACCGGGTAGCAGAAATGGTGGGCAATCGCCTGCTGGTAGATAAATCTTAACGAGGGAAATTTATGGAAATCGCAATTCTTCTTCTGGTCGTCGCCATTATTTTTGTGACGCGGTCGGTCAAAGTCGTGCCACAGCAGCACGCATGGGTAATTGAACGCTTGGGCAAGTACCACGGCACCCTGACACCTGGCCTGAACTTTCTGGTGCCCTTCATTGATCGCGTAGCCTACAAGCATGTGCTCAAAGAGATCCCGCTTGATATCGCGAGCCAGGTCTGTATCACCAAAGACAACACCCAACTGCAGGTAGACGGCATTTTGTACTTTCAGGTGACCGATGCCATGCGCGCCAGCTACGGCTCCAGCAATTACATCATTGCCATCTCCCAACTGGCTCAAACATCTTTGCGCTCAGTCATCGGCAAATTGGAGCTGGACAAAACATTTGAAGAGCGCGACATCATCAACGCCCAAGTGGTCGCAGCCATCGATGAGGCGGCTCTCAACTGGGGTGTAAAGGTGCTGCGCTATGAAATCAAAGATCTCACGCCACCCAAAGAAATTTTGCACGCTATGCAGGCCCAGATCACCGCAGAGCGTGAAAAACGCGCGCTGATTGCGGCCTCCGAAGGCCGCCGCCAAGAGCAAATCAATATTGCAACCGGTGAGCGCGAGGCCTTTATTGCCCGCTCAGAAGGCGAAAAGCAGGCTGCCATCAACAGCGCCCAGGGTGAAGCGGCCTCCATTACTGCAGTGGCTGAAGCAACGGCCAACGCGATCGAGCGTATTGCCGCCGCCATTCGCCAGCCCGGCGGTGAGCAAGCGGTGCAACTGAAAGTCGCTGAACGAGCTGTTGACGCGTACGCCAAAGTGGCTGCGGACGCCACCACTACCCTCATCATCCCCGGCAACATGAGTGAAGTGTCCGGTTTGATTGCGACGGCCATGAAAATGGTGCAGTCCAGCAAGTAAGCGAAAGCAGTTGGGTCCGATCGACCAGCATGCCCATCATGGACCATACCGACGAGACCCTAGTGCCACCTCAACAGTATTTATTGGGATCCGTATAAGAATCCATGGTTTAGAAACTCTTCGTGGCACCTATCTTGCTTGGAGACACCTCTAGCTTCCAGCCCTTCTCCCTGCGCAGTTGCTGGTTAGACATCAGCGACCCGACTGCATACCCCAGCAAACCACCTGCTACCGTATCAGACAGCCAATGCTCACGCTGTTGCATGCGGCCAAATCCTGTTGCAGCGGCCAAGAGGTAGAGCGAAGGCATGTCGTACTGCTGGGCAAAGGGGGTCGCCAACGCAAATGCAGCTGCCATGTGGTTGGACGCAAAGCTTGAATCCCCCGCATTCCCACCTTGAAAAGCAGCTGCACCCTGGCCATCCAACGGACGCGCTCGGCCCACTGCAAACTTCAAGCCCAAATTAGCGCCCACGGCCACGCCAGCTGACAACAATGCCGTTTGGGCCGTGTTGGCTGTATGCTCACCTGCAAGGCCCGTCAACGCAACACCAGAGCCCGCTGCCATCAAGAAAGGAATGGCGCTGCCTATCTTGGCAGCGCGACCAGCTTCGCTGGCTTGGTGCTTCACAACCCACTTGTCCACTTGAGAGTCAAATGCACTGGCAGCCAGCACTACACCAGCACCCAGTAACCACGTGGAGGAAGGCACATCCCCGACGCTGCGGGTTGCACCCCAAACGTCATCCTTGCCACTCTTCCAACGGTCAACGGGCTCTGAATCTATTCGCGACAAATTACCCCCTGCTACAAACCGGTTTGCAGACCGGCTGGTAGGGTTCGAGGTAAACGCCATCGCCCGCGAATCGCGTTGCGCTGTCAGGTCAAACAAAGCAAAGCTGCGGTTTAAGCGAGCGCCCCCATCGCGCAGCAAAGGTGCCCATGTGACTCTCGCTACGCTGGGTGAAGACTTGGGCAACAACAGGTCAAAAGGTATAGACACATAAATACCCTTGTCGAAGCTACCCTCGCCAAACTGCGCGGCAGAAATATTGGTCTTGGTCGCCCAGGCACCAATCGTCGTGCCATTGGAAAAAACCCTGCGCACGTCCAGCGTGGCACCCACATCGCCTGCCAAATAGCGCCCGACCTGCAACTTCACTTGCAAATCGTTCCAGCCGGTGTCCCAGTAAGCCGTCGCGTGCCCCGTAGCTATCCCATAGTCACGCAAACCAAAATTTTGCGCGAAAGAACGCTGCCGCACCTGATTCACATCCACGCCAAAGGCTAACGGCCCCTTCCAAGGCCGATATAGCCACTCACCACCGATGCCCGCAAACATGGATTCCAAGTAGCCACCATACACACTCGCATAGTGGCCACCGCCCAAATCTTCCACATGGGTTAGCTGCAGATTGGGCACAGTGAATTGAGAGGTAGTGACGTACTGACGCGCATCCGTCCGGACGCGGGGCAAATTGCTTGGCCCATCAAACTTGAACGAATCGTAGTTATCCAAAACACGCGCATTGACGTTGCCACTCAGCCAAGTATTGGGCTGCAGGCTCAGGTTCAATTTAGCTTGCACACCCGCCTGATACAAGATAAAAGAATCCGGGCCGCCCAAAATCTGGCTGTAGCTCGGTTCAACCTCCAAAACCGGCGCTCGACCAAGCAAACCCGCGCTGTCCGCTTGATCGGTGCCTCGCTTATCAGAAATATGCGAGGGAGCTGCGTACACCTCCAAAGGAGGCAGCTTGAGCGATGGCGCATCCGCTCGGGTTTGGCTTGCCAGCCATTCGGCGCGATCCACCTGCACCCGTGTCATGGGCAAACCACGCTCGTGCAACTCCATCACAAAATGGCGCACATGGGCAGGCGCCCATTTATTCACAATCACCAGAGCCCGGTCCAAGCGCTCTTGGATATAGAGCGCACCATCCGTTTGGGCTTGCAGTTCCAAGGTAGTGCCATTCACAGCCGCGCTTTGCACCCGCCAACCGGAATACAGCCTGACCTCATCCGCCAGAAGAGCCGACTGCAAAGACACCGGATATGCAGCAGCCAAACGCGGCAGCGCAGGGTCCAAAGGCTTAGGCATTTCTACCTGGTTGACGTTGAAATGCAAAGTCAAACCAACAGCCGCGCGGTTGCCTCGCTCCACATACGCCGAGAAATCCACATTCGGCGAATACCGGTACACAGCTCCCCAGTTCAGCGGGCTATTTTGGGGCTGGGTCGTTGCGAAGGGCTCATTTTGGTAATTGTTTCCATCCAGCTCCGCCTTAAACACCCACTTGCCCGAAGGTGATGTCCACTGCACCCCACCAAAAACAGCGGCGTCTCCACGGAAGTAACTCTGATCATTCGTCGCACCACCCTGTTTCACCGTGAAAACAGAACGCGTTCTCCAGCCGGAGCCCAAAAACGCAAAAGGTGCAGACACCCCCGCGCGCGCGCCCATATAGCCCCAACCCAAGCCCACACTTGCATCCCAAGCACCCCAGCGCTTGTTTGCCACCAAGTACTCGCTGGCAAACAACCCAGTGCCACCCAAATCACGCAAACCCACGGCTACCTGGGGCGTCAAAACGCCCTCTTTGAGCAATCGCAGCTTCACATCAATCGACTTGTCTTTGTAGGTCTGGTCACCGGCAATATCCGGGCCGTATAAAGCGTTCGATATATCGGTGTACCTAAACCCCAACTCAAACCAATCCATGGGCTGCAAAAGCACACTCATTCTGGTGTAGGGGTAAATGGCAGAGGCATGTGTGCGCACCGTGCCCGCCGACTCCATGCGCGCGGACGGCGTTTGAATCAGCCCGATATCACCCCAATCAGATACTGTCAGCTGCAACGGCCGGACCTCTGCAGGTGCAGCAGGCAAACCACTTACCGGCTCCCCCACAGGCAACACCAGTTTGCCGGGGAAAAGCACATGGGCAGGCGCTTGGGTGGCCAAAATCCGGGCTATGTTCTCAGACTGGCTGAGTGGCAACACTCCACGGCGGGGCGCAAACAACCATGCACCCGGAGCCAGGGTGGCCAATTTATCGGCGTTCCACGCGGCTATACCTTCTTTGCTGACGCGGCCATCGGGCTGCGCCAACCATACCCAGTCAACCTCATCTGCATCGGCAAGGCAGGCCCGCACATACGCCCCCACTGAAGTGAAAGCGCCCTGCTCTACCAAGCAAACGCCACCACTATCAGACAAAACGGCCACCGAACCAGCCGCCCCATAGCGGTGCATGGTCTGCCCGCTCGCCAGCACAGGGTCTTGCTTGGGGGTTCCTTGCAACCAACGCGCATCGCTGCTCGCCAGCACCACACGCCCTGTGATTGGCAAGGACTGCAAAGTCGCAGCCAAACCACTGTTTTGCTCTGTTGGAGGCTGCGCCGTCAAGTAGGCCAATACAGCCTCTTTCAAGCGCAGCTGAGGCCCCTTCTCACCCTCAACACGCCATTGCACCATGTCTGAAGGCGTGCTTGCTGGCGCTGTGCGCAGCAGCCAATCACTTGCACGCTCGCCCGGCAACACCGGCACATCTGCCGCATACGCCTGCAAAGCAACTTGCCCCCACAACGAAACCACCCAAGCAATCTGTCGCATAGGAAAAATCATGGGTTCAAAGCCTTATCTCGCACCGGCAAAAGCTGCAAATTCATACACAAGTCAGGCGCTAGGCACTGCCTAGAAAAAACCACCGTGTCACGTCCATCCCGCTGCCCAAGGGCATACCAGCTTATCGGCAATCTTTGGGCCACAGCACCGGCCACCTGCTCTTGGTACCACCGGTATTTGGTGACATCCGACTGGCGCAAGCCACCGGCAAACATGGCAGAGGACATCTGCCCAAAATCCGCTTGCGGAACAGGGGCAAGCAACACACGCTCCTTCACCCCAAAGCGATAACTCGGAAGCACGCTGCGCACTCGCTCGTAGGCAGACGCTTGGGCACCCGCATCTGACCAAGCCACAGGCAGCGAGTGATAGCTTACAGAACTCCAGTCCGTAGGCAAACCCACCGTACCAACGATGCGACCTTGCTGCGTCTTGAGCACTTCGCCCAAAGACGAATACCACACCTCTACGGCACCGGCGGGGTGAGGCTCCACATACCCCAGAACCAGAAGAGCAGAACCAGCGCCGTCCACATCCACCCGGAGATAGCGATACGCTGGGTTCAGCGGTGCAGTGTCAACAGAAGGCCCCGACTTGGCCAAATTGCCTTGTAAAGCCGCGACCAAAGCCTGCTGCGCAGTGCTAGACGCACAACCCGCAGATAGCACAGCCCAACAGAAAACAAAAAGCCAAAAAGTGCGCCGCATAGATGTTGAGGAAAGGTCAGGCATAAAAAAACGGCGCCATGAGGCGCCATTTTTGGAGCTTACAACGAATTAGTTTACAGAAGCGGAAGCCGAGCTGCTATTCGAACTACTTGCAACAGCAACAGCAGTAGCAACACCGACAGCGATACCAGCAATAGCACCAGCAGAAAGACCACCAACAGCAGAACCTGCTGCTGCAGCAGCACCAGCACCAGCACCAGCACCAGCACCAGCACCAGCACCAGCACCAGCACCAGCACCAGCACCAGCTGCTTGCGCAAACACCGGTTGAGCCACCAGAGCGGAAACAGCTACTACAGCCGCCAAGAATTTAGAAACGTTCATCAGAACCTCCATTTGAAAAAACAGTCCACAGTGTACTTCATCTAGCAGATGTCAATCTGTGACATTCAGTTCGATTCGTATCACCGTTACCACAACCACAAAACAGAATCATTTTTAACGATAGCTAATGAAAATAAACGTTTCTCACGCAAGATATGCACAACTTCAATCCACACACAGGATAGAACTAGATTTCTAGGGCTACTGGCGTCACCCACCATCAAAACTTCCGCATAACGAATAAGGTTAGATCGCGCGAAGCCACGATCTGAAGTAAAACCATACGACACGTGCCACCACAAATATCTAGAAAACAAGCTGTAAGCCGTTGATTTCATTGGATTCCCACCGGGAAATTGGACGTGAACTGTCGAACTCGGGTGCTCTCATTCCATCAAGATGGGTCGGCCGGACGCTTACAGAAAAAGAAAGCGAAACGCGCTTGCGAGGTGCCATCGAAGATGGCGCAAACTGCGACGACTGGCTCGGCGGGCGTCGTGGACCACAGAGCAGGCCGGCTGAAGAACTGTGCGCCACCCCGCCCTTTTCAGGCGGAGACAGATATCCGCATCTTCCATGTACATGAAGTACCTGGGATCGAAGCCGCCGATCCCTTCGAACGCCGCCGATCTGTAAACGACAAACATTCCTGCAACCCAATCAACGTCTATTGGCTTGTCATTCCACGCGTAATCGGGCTCACGTTTCCCGAAAACGGTTCTCTTGATCAACCGTGTCAACGAAGGAAAGCGTCTCGCGCTGTCTTCGGTATGGCCCGCGGGAGAAAGAACCAGTGGCGCGATTGCGCCTATACCAGCGTCTTGGAAAGGGCCTAACAAAGCGATTTTGTTGAATTCGCCTATGCGAATATCAGGGTTGATAATCACAAAAAAATCACATTTTCTTGCTTCAAATGCAGAATTGTGATTTTCGCCGAACCCTTTTGGTTGATTGTTCTGAATGATCGTAATCGGCAGATTTCGAAATTCCTTAAGTGCAGACAGTTCTTCTTGAATGTTGATGGTGAGGATGATTGAGGTTTCGAGTAACTCAAATTTTTGAAGATCTCTCAAAAGATTACAAACAAGTGAAAGTTGTCCGTGGCTAACAATGGACAATGTGATGTGATTGTTTTTGAGTGATGGCATGTCGGCTTCTTGTAATTTTTTCCCTAAAACTGACCTTATTAATTCAATAAGGCCTGTAACCAAGCAAGCCAAAAAGCTTGGCGCTCCAGTAGGTAATTTTGGCATTGAATGCGGCGTAAGTCATGACTCTATTCTTCATCGAAAGGTGGTGAGGTGCTCGCGGTGTTTCAAGTAATGCAGGCTTGGATGCTGAGTGCATAGCCGAAACACAAGTCATGTAGTCGCTATAAGTGCGCACCCGAAAGGCCGCCTGGAAAATCATGTAGGTTGTGAACTTTAGGATGTGGGCATTGAAAATTTCTAGCTCACTTCCTGATGTCTCTGGACCAATGAAGGCAGATTTTTCGAGGAGAATTACATCATTCGCTTGTGTAATCTTTTGAGGGGTAAGAGTTCTTGTTGTGCTCTCTGTTCGGATCAGTGCGTGATACAAAACACTCTCAATAAACAGACATTTCCTTGAGTGTAATGAGAGCTTTCTTGAGAAGAATATGTCTTCGTAGGCTCTAAGATGTGGGAACTGAATTTTGTTTATCTTCAGAAATGATGTTCTGTATATCTTGTTGCATGGAGAGGTGTATACATCAGAATCTAGCAACGCCTTATGGAAAATCGCCCTGCCTGTAAGCTCTATCTGTTCGAATTTATTAATTTTTCGCTTTATTTTTCCGCTGCTTGTGATGAATTCTATTCCGAAGTTGGCAAAATCTGCATCACTTGTATTCATCAGCTCTAGTAAGGTGTGTGTTGTTTCTTTGCTGATCCAGTCATCTGGATCTACGAAGCAAACAAAACTCTTTTTTGCTAATTTCAATCCATTATTTCTAGCGCTGCCTTGGCCTTGATTGGCCTGTCTGATGTATCTGAATTTTGAATTTTGTGATGCATAATATTTGCAAATGTCTGAGGAGTTGTCGGTTGATCCATCATCCACAAGTATTGCTTCCCAGTGAACGGAGGTCTGATGTTCGATGCTATTCAGGCATTTTTTCAAGTACGGCTCAACATTAAATATAGGCAATATGAAAGAGATGCCGAGCTCATTGGTTGTGTTGTTCGACATTACTCTGACCAGTAAAATTTGTATGGCACGAAAGGGGCGTCGCCAATGCCGGCTTCTGATTGAAAATTGTTGAGTCTGAATGCCGAGCCAATCACAGATGTCAAGATGAGTGTTGTGAGAATTATCTTGGAGCTTTTCAGTTCGGATTTTTCACTTGCATAGATCACGAAGAGCAATATCAAAAAGTAATTTAGTTGCTGAAATCGCAGTCCCGCGTAGCTGATTTGTGTCACGCAATAAGTGGAGATGGACAGAATGAACAGGGTCTGCAATTTTCTACGGTGCGATTGCAGAATCGTCTTGCTCTTCCAGCAGCCAATGAGCACAAGAACGGACAGGAATAGCGGCGCCACACCAGCAGTAATACCCGGCTTTGAAAGCTCGGCATTGACCGATGCTTTCAGCAGAAAGTACTCTGAGCCCACCGATATCATTCCAATCAAAAAGGTGAGCATGAAAAGCAAGTACTTCCAATTCGGTTTGAGCAGTATCTGGAGGATGCCACTCAAATACAATGAGGATACCTGCATTGAAGCAGCAATCAGTGTTGATGATGCGTAGCGTAATCTCTGAGTGGACATGAGACTGTTCAACGATACCAGCATGATTGCAAATGCTAGGCCGTATCGCAGGCCATTCATGGTCATGTCGAAATAGAAGTAGGGAATGATTCCTAGGCTAATTGCCTGATAGGCGGTATTGGTACGCCACCTCGTGCACAGTAGCAGCAGTGTTGTGATTGTTGCAATCAATTTCACAGAAATCAATGGATCGGCTGAAACATGACCCAATGCAAGAATCAGAAATTCGAACCCCGGTTCAAAAAGGAAGTTATAGCCCCCACTCTGCTGAATTACTTCGATGGACTGCACGTACATCGGGAGATCCACGCCCACAGTCCCTCGCAGCCATACCAACGCAAACATAGGAAGTGTCGCTGCCACAACCCATCGTCTGGTGTTCTTGCGCCTCAGCCCGACGCCGAGGATGGCGAAGTAGAGCGCGTAAGTGAAGATATAGATGGCCATGTTAGTTCAATGCAACTCTAGCTGGGTCGCGTGCCGGCTCATGCTCATTTGGAACGCTAAGCTGGCTGCCTCGGTGTCGTCCAGATTCGGGAGCACTTGTTGGTCTTGGTTCTTCTTGATTTTTTGCAATAGGCGTTCGATGACTTTTTTTGCGATCCAGGTCGCTTCTGAAAAGGTCGCTGTGAATGCCGAACGAACAATCAGACCCCAAGTGGTTTGACGTCTGTATGCGGCAGCGGTTTTGAGTGTTTCCTGCAAAAACGGCCTGTGAAACATCAGGCACTTCAAGTACAGCCGGACGAAGTTAATTTGTTCTGTGAGGGCTCCGTGTTTTTGCACGGCCTTCAACAACGAGTATGACCAGACTGTGGGAACACTGTAGAACTCTGGAATACATGCATCCCATACGAGATCGCGGAAGGGCCGGATGTGTGCGTTGTCTCTCAAGGCTCCGACGTGCTTTCCCTTTGCACTCAGTCCTGCCGTGCTAGCGCCGGACGCGCCGGGGACAATGACCGGGTAATCTATGTAAACGCACTTTCGCGCCTCCTGCGAGATCAGGAACGCGCTGTATATATCGGGGCTGACGCCGCCGAACAGTGGGCCGTGTTCATCCTGAATGCGTTTTACCAATTCCATTGAGACAAGACCTGCATATGCCCTGGGCATCTCCATGACACCTCCGCCAAAGTTCACGAGCGCCTGCAATGCGGCCGCTTTGGCATCGTGCGGGGTAACCTTGCCACTGAAAGTACCGGTCCGCAAGGTTCCCGCGATGGCGTCATCCTGAGTCTTGTGGCGGAAGTCAGGCCAGAAGTAGAGGGTGGGAAAGCTAAACTTGATGGCGTCAATCTGGTGGATTTCTGCCCATTTGGCCACGGTCACAATCTGCTCGGAGACGAAGTCATCATCTCCGATGAAGGTCAGGTACTTGCCTGTGGCCGCTGCCAGCGCGGTGTTGAAGTTGCCCACCACGCTCAAGGTCTTGCCAGGACGGACAAGTTTGAGTCGCGACAGATGAGGGCTGTCGTGCAACTCAGCAGAGATGAGATCTTCAGCGCTGGTGTCACAAACCACTATTTCGACCGCGCCCTGAAGCGCCAACATAGACCGAATGGTCGGAACAGCATATTGCGCCCGTTCATGGGTAGGGATAACGACCGAAACGACCGGCTGGCTCATTTCTTCAGTTCTTCCTGGATATAGCTGAGCGTGAGCAGCAATTTTTTGATTTGAGGCACTGTCAACCGCTCAGTACTGTGAGACGTGTAGTCGTCGAGGGCATTCGCGTCTGGTTGCCCTTCAAGAATGAACTTGTCATAGTTGAGATCCCGGTTGTCCGCTGGGATTCGATAGTAGTCGCCCATATCTTCTGCCTTAGCCATTTCTTCGCGAGATACTAGCGACTCATAAAGCTTTTCACCGTGCCGCGTTCCGATTATTTTGATTGGTACTTCTGTCTTAAACAAGTCCTGAATTGCTTGAGCCAAATCGCCAATGGTAGAACCCGGAGCTTTCTGAACAAAAATGTCGCCCTGTTGACCGTGCTCAAAGGCATGCATTACCAAGTCCACCGAGTCTTCTAGCGACATCAGAAAGCGAGACATGCTCGGGTCTGTAATGGTCAGCGGCAGACCTGCCTTAAGTTTATCGACGAATAACGGGATGACCGAGCCGCGAGATGCCATGACATTGCCGTAACGGGTTGCGCAGATAACAGGCCCGCCTGCCTGGACGGTGCGCGATTTTGCAATAAGCAGCTTTTCTGCCATTGCCTTGGAGATACCCATAGCATTGATGGGATACACAGCCTTGTCAGTACTGAGTACAACTACTCTTTTGACATTCCTGTCGATTGCGGCGTTCATGACATTTTCCGTACCGTTGATGTTGGTCAGCACGGCTTCCATCGGGAAGAACTCACAGGAAGGCACCTGTTTCAGTGCTGCCGCATGGAAGACGTAGTCCACCCCCACCATGGCCCTGGAAATGCTTTCGTAGTTACGCACGTCGCCAATCTGAAATCTCACCTTTGGGTTGTTTAGTGCAATCCGCATGTCCTCTTGCTTCTTTTCATCCCGACTAAAAATCACAATTTCTTTGATGTCGGTGTTGAGAAAGCGATTGAGCACGGTGTTGCCGAACGATCCGGTACCGCCGGTGATCATGAGAACTTTTTCTTGTAGCATTTCCAATTCCAGGGTTTCGAGGTTAAAAGTGAGGCGCTGCGTAAGCGATTAGTACCCCGCCAGCAGCAAGTGGTAACAACATTACCAACGCGCGAGCCGCTGTGCGGCTAGCGTATTGGTGGGGTGGGGGTGGCTGCAGTTGTATCGCTCGCAACCAAGACACCACAGCGGATAGGCTGTGATAAGCAGCGTAAACCCAGCAAACACCTTCAGCACTGCCCTTTGCTGCAAAGCCAATCGTTGCCACCAGTGTGATAACGGTCATGGCGGTAGACATGCCAGCTTGTGCCGCGTAATCTTGATGGGCGACCAACAGGGTGTATGGGATGAAGCCTAGTGAACCAAATGCAATACCGGGAAGCAGTATGGACACATATTGCGACACGACAATCGAGTTGGATTGCCCGTGTAGCCACGCGTGCACTACAAAATCCCTGCCCAGCCAAAGTAAGGCGGAGGGTATGGCTACAGCGCAAATAACTGCAGTAGTGAATAGTCGTAGTTGACGCTCAGTTTCCTTGGCTGTGCCGTTGCTGATGCTCGCGACTATTCGGGGTTGAAAATACTGCGTGATAGGACCAGCCATAACGCTGATGGGAGTAAGGCACAACACACTGGCCAAGAAATAAGGGGCTAATTCAGATGGTGATAAAAAAGTGGAGATGATGACCTTGTCCAACTGCATTACTGCAGCACCAGCCAACCCAAAAAGCACTAATGGCTTTCCACGTAAGGCGATCTCCCGGGCGATGGGCAGCAGAGGTCGGATATTGAAACTTAACTGCCTACTGTCTAAGGCGCGATTACACAGCCAAGAGGTGGCGACCATCTGAATCACTGCAGTGACCGTTTGCGCAAGAAGGAAAGTAGTGAGGTTCGCACTGACTAATTTGAGTGCCGCAAGGGTGATGACCGCTCTGACAATCACACCGATGGTTTGTGCTTTGCCAGCTTGCAGATACGCCCTGCGAGCAAGTAGGGCCGACTGGCCCACATTTTGTACAGTTAGGGCCCAAAAGAAGACAACACAGGCAATAAGCTGCCATACCGAAACTGTGCTTGCCCAGATATTGCCAACAGCAACCGCTGTGACGAGAAGCACAAGATAGGCGATGTGCAGCACTAGTTGCGCTGCACTCAAGGTGACGTCGGCGGGGTAGTGACTTTGACCGGATGCCAAATCACGACCAACCAACGTTGACGTACCCAGATCCAACATGAGCAAGAACGCTTGAAGCGACAACACCAGGGCCACAATTCCAAAGGCCTCAGGCCCCAACAGTTGCTGATACCAAGGTAAAAAGAACATACCAACAACGATCGCACCAGACTTGCTAATGAATAGCATCAACAAGTCAAGTGCTGTGCGATAACGCGATATCGACTGGCTGGGTGCTGTCATCGGAGTTGACACGCATGCCTAACAGCGTTAACGATGTGGGTGATCTGATCATCGTCCAGCCACCAACCACACGGCAGGGCCAGTAGGTGATCCAAGACATAACCCGTACCGGGCATATCAACGGGCAAACTGTGAAACCCCGAGTACGTGTCATTTGGCTGATGCAGAACCGAACATTGGATTCCATTGCTCTTAAGTGCCGCAAGCACTTGGTCCCTACGCTCAACATAGAGCAACAAGCCCCAATATGCAGGTGAGCCACCTGGTACTGTATTCACAAGACGAATGCCCGCCGTACCCTCCAGCAGTTCACCCAATCGGGCCGCATTTTGCTTTGTCCGTTGCTGGCGGGCTGCGAGTGTCGGCAACTGCGATATCGCTACGGTGGCATTCAGTTGGCTGAACACTGCCGATATGCCAAGCTCGGGGACATCAGAGTCTGGGTTAATTTCGCCACGGGCATCGCGAAAGGTACTGAAGTCGATGCCGAAACGGCGCAGCTTACGTGCATGTTGCGCAGTCTGCACATCGGGGCAGACCAATGCACCGCCTTCCAACCCGTTGATCTGCCGATTCGGATAAAAAGAATACACCGCAAAGTCACCAGCTTGTCCGACAGGCTGGCCATGGAGTGTGGCCCCCAATGCGTTGTTGCAGTCCTCAATCAACGGAATGCCACGAGCACGGCATATTGTTGCGATTTCGTCCGTATTGGCAGGGTAGCCTGCGACGTGATAAAGCGCAACGGCCTTGACGGTCGACCCCAATTTACGCGCCAGATCTTGCGGACACATGGACATTGTCTCGGGGTCGAGATCAACCCAAACAGCACGCGCTTGAGAGATGCTAATCGCCGAGTTTGAAGAGAGGCATGAAAACGCCAGGGTAGCCACCTCGTCGCCCGGCTGAACGCCAGCGAGCCGTAGCGCGAGTACAAGCGCACTTGTCATATCGCTAGTAGTAACCACATGATCACTTCCGACGAGGAGACCGAATTCATTTTCGAACTGAGCCACATTCGGACCTGCGGCAATCTGCCCCGACTGCAGAACGCTCAACGCAGCATCTTCCATTTCCGGTAGGCGAACCGGATAGAAAAGCGGGATAACGGCGGCTTGAGTACCCACAACTGATCAACCTTTGCGAAGAGTCTCGACGATGTGTTGACGATCCTCGTCAGTAACCCACCATCCACAAGGAATATGTGTCAGGCGACGGTAGTAGGTTTCTAAGTTGGGCATCGGCCTTCGAAATGGTTCAAACACCGAATGAAGGTGATTGGGCCGATGTAATTTAGACGCCGAAACTCCGGCAGCGGCAAGTCTACGCTCAATGTCGTCCGAATCCTCGCTAAGCACACTGTAGAGCCAGTAAGAAGGCTCAGAGCCTAGATCGGTTCTGGTTACATCAAGGCCCGGGATTTTCGCTATTTCCTGATCGAAAAAGCGGCCGTTCTCTATGTGGCGATCGATGAGTGGCTGGATATACTCCAGTTGCACGACGCCCATCGCGCCGGCCACGTTGCTCATGTTGTACTTAAAGCCCGAGCGAGAAATGTCAACCTCGGTACGGGGTACACCCTTGGCCATACCGAACCAGCGAAGTTTGCGAGCTAGCGTCGCATAATTGGCATCGCGCATAGTTAGCACACCACCATCGATAGTGGTCATGTGCTTAATTGCCTGCAGCGAAAAAATACCAAAGTCACCAATAGTGCCGATAGGTTGGCCGTTGTGTTTCGCTCCCAGAGCATGTGCCGCGTCTTCAATCAACGCGATGCCGTGTAGATCGGCTACTCGCCGTAGGGCTGCCAAATCAGCCGGAAACCCGGCATAGTGAACCACAGCAATGGCTTTAGTACGTGGCGTTACCGCTGCTGCTACTGCCTCGGGCGAAAGATTTCCAGTCTGCGCATCCACATCCGTAAACACCGGAACAGCACCACACTGAAGGATCACAGTATTTGTGGGCTCCGCCGTCATTGACGTGGTAATGACTTCATCGCCTGCATTTACGTTAGCCAAGAGGAGTGCAATGTGTAAGGCTGCTGTGCCGCTACTCATTCCTATAGCCATTGGCAGCTCAAATGTGGCAGCAAACTCCTTCTCGAAACGATACACATGCTCGCCTTCCGCAATCATGCCGCTGTAGAGGACTTGTTCTAAGGCTGGCATTAATACTTCGCGCGGTGGCATCGCGACCTTAACTAAAGGAATAGATATTGCGTTCATGAAATAGTGCTTTTGGGTAAATTCAAATACGGTCCAATATTCCCACCTTCGGCCACCTAAATGGAACTTGGTCAGAAAGCAATTTTGTCATTCGACTTGTTGCAGCGGTTAATTGGAATTCCATGCCTTTTGATGCCAGTAGCGTCATGACCGCATCGTCCGGGTAAGTGTTTAGAAACCATTTTCTGGGAAGCACCTGTCCTATAATTTTCAGAACGACATCAGCCTCCCCATCCCAATCGGCTACTGTTGGCCCCGTTTGTGTCTGCAGAACAACGAGCCGGCTTCCATCCTGCGAATATTCGATTGCCCCAGTGGCAAAGGGCGGTAATCCTCTTCGCAATCCGATATCGGTGGTCGTAGGCCAGTCCTTTTGACAAATGGCTGAAAGTGTAACTGCGCTAATAGGCGTGGCCGACAGGCATTCGACTGACCCGAACAGTTCACGCCCCGCAATGAAGAATCCTTGTCCTAAATAGACGTCAGGTTTTTGGGTCCATAACATCAATCCTTTCCAATGGCGAGCAATGCCAACTTCAACGGCACCTAGCATAAGTTTGCTACTAATTCCCAGGCGCCTGAATTTTGGCGTGACGCACACCAACCCTATCAAACCAAAACTATCGCCAACTGCAGACTGAATTACCCGTATTACCAATGCGGCCACAGCCGTCTTTTTCCAGCTCAAAGCCTGGTCGTAAATTGTCAAACAGTAAGTGCTACTTGCATCACTCATCCAGGGAAAATGGACATCCAAGCTTATGCCCCGATTGCGAGACTCGAAAAATGTCGCCCAAATTAGGTCGCGCGATTCCAATGGCACTTCATTGGTCAGGACAACTTGAGGATCTAACGGAACTGAGAAGGGTGTTAACACGGTTTGGGCAATCGTCTGATGACTCATCACAGAATATTCGCTATAGAATAAATATCAACTTAGGTAACCCTAACCTGGGCTAAAGTTACTTTTCTCTCCACCATCGGCAAGCACCAGCAAAACTGCACCACCCGTGCATAGACAACGTGTTGCGGGCTCATTTCTTTTGCTCCGTCAGGAAGTACCCGCCCGTTTTGGGCGCGCCAGTGAACTGTATTTGTCCATCGGCTTTAAGTTGTTTGAGCCAGCGCTCTATGGTTCGCTGTGGTTTGCCTGACAGCGTCACCAATTCTGCGGCTTTCAAGCCCGGCCGCACCCGAATGATCGCTAGTAGGTCCTCTGGCGTATTTACACCGCCATTTACACCCTCACCCGCAGTGCTGGTTTGGCTTTTAAGTTGGGTAAAGGTTGCCACAACACCGCCAAATTTTTCCTCAACGGTAAATTCAACTTCAGGGTAGTCGAGCAGCGCCTTGCGGATGCGAATGAAGCCGCTACCGTATTTCTCGATGGCATTCACCAGATAGAAACCTTTGGCTACGAGCTTGTTACGCAGACTAGACTGGTAGCTGTCGGCCTGTACGTCTGCCACCGTCAGCTTGCCGAAAAAGGTGCCCGGGCTAAATATAGTGATTTGTTTGTCGAAAATTTTGACCTGAATGTCTGAACCATCGGTGTAGTCGCGGTGCACCACGGCATTGAGCAGCGCCTCGCGCAAGGCGGGCAATAGGTAGGCATAGCGCTCTTTGCGCTGAATGCTGCCATCAAACTCAAAGGCTACGGCGACGTATGAAACGATGAACTTCATCGCCTGGTCAACCGCTTCAAATAGGGTGTCGGTGATCTGACGGTCATCAATGATCAAGTCGGGCGTTTTGAAGCGGCCAATATGAATGTGGTGCCGCAATGGCTCTTGGGCAAATAGCAGCATGGCAGCCCAAGTGGGCTGGCCTTGCTGGATGTAATTGAGCTTTTCAAGTGCCTGCATTGGCGTCGCGGTATCAAGTGCAAAACGGCCACTGGCGTTGACTTGGCTCACAAACCGTTCTATTTTGGCTGGCGATAGATCGTCAACTTTGGCGTGGGGCGCCGGGTAAGCATCCCACGAGAGTTGCAGGGTCTGCATGTACAGATCGGCAATTTGGCTGGCGTTGAGCGCTTGGTTCGTGTTAGCCACACGCTTGTAGTAGCGGCCTTTAGTGCTGACTGGCTTCACAGGGAACTCGGCCACGTCGACGGTAACGACTGCCTTACCGCCAATCTGATGCGGTTTAAGATCAGGAATGATGGACGGGCTAGTGGCTGCTTTGATGTGCACCAGACATTCGTTAAGGCGTTCCTTGTCCAAGGTGATGCCTTGCACATTGCCAGAATCGGTAACGCCGATCAGCACCGTACCGCCCTGCGCGTTGGCAAAGGCAACCAAGGTTTCCACGGTGGCTTTGTCGAAGCTGGATTTGAACTCCAACGTCTGAGATTCTCCAAAAAGTAGCAACCCACTCAAGAGCTGCCGCGCAGAAGCTGCAGCGGTGTCTGGGGTAATCGGTGTGTTTATAGTCACGTCGATTTGCTATATTTTTAATAGCTGCTTACTCAACATTGACGGGAGCTACTGCCGCTTTTCGCTCAAAAAAGGGCAGGCACCAGCGGAATTGGGTCAGGCGGGCATAAATGACGGCATACGTAAAAACCGCAACGCCAAAACCTACGGCCAGCATGGCGGGCTGTTCTGCGAATACCACGGCCCACCCGGCTGGCAGCGCCGCGTACAACCAGCAAAAGGGGCTGGTCAAACCATTTTTGAGGGCGGCGCTGTGGCCAGGAAACAACTTGCACACCAGCCGACGGTGCAAAAAATGGTGCAGGTGCGCCTTGTCAGGCTGGCCTGGATGGTGGCCTTCGCGTTTGCGACGGCGTTGCACCGAGAAGGCAACCTCCAGCACTGGGTAGGCGCACACCAGCATGGTGGTCCAGGCGGTGAGCTGCGCATTCCGCATGGGCAGCAGCACGGCCATCCAGGCGAGCAAAAAGCCCAGCAAGTAGGCACCGCCATCCCCCAGAAAGATTTTTCCCAGCGGCCAGTTCATGGCACCAAAGCCTAGCGCTACGGCGGCTACAGCAAAGCAAACGGTGGCAGCAGATGCATCGCACACGCCAAATGCAATCCACCCCATGGCGGCCAGCATGATGGCCACCGAGCCCGAGGCTAAGCCGTTAAAACCGTCGATGATATTCACCGCATTGGCCACACCCCCCACGGCAAACGCTGTAAACAGCACTGCAACGGGTGTAAATGCCAACAGCCAATCCAACGGACCCACACCTGTATTGCGCATGGCGACCCCCGTAAGGTACCAAGCCACCGCACCGCTAATCATGGTGGCCAGCAGGCGGGGCACCACGCCTACCTTTTTAGTAACGTCTTCCAGCAAGCCAGCTGCAAAAGCTGGAAGGCTGGCTAGCAACATGGGGCCCAGAATAGCCTGCACATTTGCAGCAGCAAATGCCCAAACCGCCAGCAAACCCAACACGACGGCCACACCGCCAATGCGCGGCGTGGGGTGCTCGTGGTGCTTTTGCACACCGGCGATGCCATCCATGCTGAAATGACCATGCCAATTTTGAGATAACACCAGCAGCAAAGCTACTAGCAACGATGCCCCGAACCCAATAGCCAAAATTGACATACGCGTCGCCCTTGATATTTTTAGAAAGACCGGTTACGCCCGTCCAAGGGCTTTGCCCCAGGCACGGCCTAGCAGGACTAACTTCTCTGCGGAATTCGGGTCTTGTGCCGCGCTGCGCAATGCGTGGCGGATAAAAACGAATAGCAACAGGGCAAAGCCTGTGGCCAGCGTGGCGACCAGTGCAATCATTGCTTTCTTGGGCTTGCTTTTGCGCTCAGGTGCTTGGGCAGCGTCTAGCACTTGAATAACAGCGCCTTCGCGACTCTCGTCCACTCGGGCTATTTCGTACTGTTTGGCAAACAGCTCAAACAGGGTTTCGTTGTATTTGAACTCGCGGAACTTGGCGATGTAGTCGCTATTGCTCCCGTTGCCACTATTTGCGCCGCTGCCTGCAGCGGGCTCTTCAGCCTCGGCACGGGCCATTTGCGCGCGCATGGCCGCCAGCTCGGTTTGAGCTTGCTTGAAGTCGGCTGCACTTTCGCTTAAGTAGCCGCGCATGCTGGCTAGTTTGATTTCTTGGGCGGTAATGGCGGCTTTAAGCTTGGCCAGGCCTTCCACTGCGGCCTGCGGGTTGGCTTTGAGAACATTGCTGCTAACACCGCTGGCCTTGAGCGCTTGCTCGGCTTTGACCAAGCTGTCTTTTGCTTGGGCCAGCTGCTTCTCAAAGAACACGCGGCGTTGCTGGGCTTCGGTAACGGCCAGTCGGCTTAACAGCTTGCCCAGCTCTTCCACGTGGGCGTTGGCCAATTGGGCGGCAAAGGCAGGGTCTTTGTCGTCAGCCTCGATGGTGATAAGGCCGTCTTTGCCACTGCTGGCCCGAATGTTACTGTCCAGCTCAAGCCGCGTGTCTTGCTTGAATTTTTGCTCGTAGCGCTCGGTCAGCTGAAAACGGTCAATCAAAGCGTCTTGCACACTACGGCTTTTAACGAACGCTACGTACTGGTCCGCCGGGTTTTTAATGCCCCCCGCAGCACCTGCCAACCCACCCAAAGCCCCCAGCGACTGCAACAAACTTGCAGCCCCACTAGCCTGCTGCTGGGGCGGCATGAATTTGGTGGTGGCGGTAAAGGTGGGGGTGATGGAAAAGCTGATGCCCAAGGCCAACAAGCCCGCAGCCAACGGCCCTAGCACCAACAAGCGCAGGTTTTCCACTACCACCTGCAGCGAGTCTAGCAGGCTGATTTCGTCGTCTTCGCCCGTGGCGGGCGTTGTGTTGTCTGTCATGTCGCGCTCAGTTCCTCAATGTTCTGATGGCTGCCAGACCCAGGCCCAAGTTGGACAAAATTTGGGTCCAGTCTTTCAGGGCGCGCACGGTGAAGTTGTAGCGGCTTTCGCGGTCGATTTGTGCGGGCACCACCAGAGTGTCACCAGGCATGACGACCACAGATTCAAAGCCGCCACCAAAGAACCCTGACCTATCCCGGCGGGCGACGATACTGCCATCGGCCCTCAGGACGAAGGCTTGGTCGGGCTCTGCGTCTTCGGTGAGCCCGGCAGACTTGACGATTTCGCCGACCGTTTTACCCGGACGATACAAAAACACGTTTTCATTGTTGACAGAGCCAAATGCAGACACATGACTCGGCGTGGCGGGGACGACGATGCGGTCACCTTCCTCCAAAACCACACTAGGCAAGGCTGCCAGAGTTGCCGCAGCAGTATTTAGCTCTAGTGCCATGCGGCCATTGCTTCGCAGGGTTTTTAGTCGCTCGATTTGGGCTTTAAGCTGCGCTTGCTGCTGTTGCAGTACAAGCTGCGCTTGGGCGACTGCTTCAGGGGATTTGCTGTTTGCTGCAGTTGCAGAGATTTGGGCTTGGGCTTGGGATTCGAGGCGGCGAATAAGTGCCTCAATGTTTTCTTGCTGGCGCTGTCGCACGCTTTCGCGGCTGAACTCGATACCGAAAACATAGGCATGCGCGGTGATGCCGCCGATACGGCGCAGCAGTTGCGGCATAGTTTCACCGGGGAGTGCCTGATAGACGCCGGGGGCGGGCACTTCACCCTCTACCCGAACCATGCGGCTCTGCTTTTCCTGAGGGAGGCGCAAGTCGTTGTGGCTCAAGATGGTGACCACATCGCCTGCCAGAAGCTCCAGATTATTTGCGGGGTCTTTGTCAACCACTGCTTTTTTTAGGTTGAAAGGAATAAGACGGCTAACGAGCTGCCCCTTATCCAAACGCTCTACAACGGCGTAGTCCCAGTTGATTTGCTCATCGGTGGCACCAATGCGTGACAAGGTTTTGGAGCCCGCCCTTGAAGACTCGGGATTGCGGGAATCCGGGCCTATGTTTTGCACGAGCAGGTTTTTCTTTTTGTAGTATGCGGCAGTGATCAGTGCTTCACGCTCGGGTATCAGGTCAGAAACCCGCATGCCAGCGGCCCAGCGGTAACGAAGGGGTTCAGCCACAGCACCTTGCAGCGTGACCGCATTACCAAATGCCTGGCTGATGGGTAGCAGGGTGAGCAAGTCGCCGTCGCGCAAAGCGTATTTGGAGCCGTCGCCTTGCAATGAAAGTTCCTGCACTTGGCGAGGCGGGGTTTGCGATGCGTCAATGCGTTCTAACAATGCTTTTTGTGTTTGGGCTAGTGTCGGCACTCCGCCGCCGGATGACAAAACTTCTGCGACGGTCGTGCCAGTGGCTTTGAGTTCATAAATGGCGGCTTGGTCCAATGCGCCAGTGACTGCGACTCGCGGGCCAACCGGGGGAACGACGATGACGTCGCCGGCCTGTAGTGCTATGTCCTGGCCCTTGTCACCCTTGCTGATGAGGTCATACAGGTCAAACACTGCGATCAAGCGCCCTGCGCGCTTTACTTGTATGTTGCGCATGGAGCCGCTGTTTGCAGGGCCGCCACTGGCAAATAGCGCATTCACCACGGTTCCCATGCCGGGCACCTTGTGCGGGCCGGGTGCGCGCACTTGCCCTACCACGTAGACCTGTATGGATTTCAGGCGACCCAATGTGGCGCTGAGCTGGAAGTTGGTAAATACTTTTCCTACTTGACTGCGCAAGGCACGATCTAAGTCTTGTACCGGGAGGCCAATCAAAGAAAAGGTACCCACTTTTGGGATGCTGATTTGACCGTTGCGGTCTATGGTGTGACTGCCGGAGTAGTCCACAGCGCCCCAGATTTGCACGCGCACCTCGTCACCGACGCCCAGAATGTATTCCGCGGGCACGGGCAAGGTGCTGTCTGCAGTGGACTGCTGGGATTCAAAGAAGTCGCTGCCATAAATGGGAAGCAGCTTGCCAGTTGACTCTTGCACAAAGCGCTGAAACTGACTGGGCAACTGCGGGCGAATCACCGGCTTAGGGCTTGCAATGGGCGCGCTGTCCTGAGGCAGCATGGCTTTTGCACCTGTGGTTTCCGTACCCTGGAGGAGGCTTGGGCTTATGGTACCGGTACCCACGGCGCTCGTTGCGGGAAAAAGCGCAGCGGATGCAGCCTCATCACCCAAGCCGGAGGCAGGCAGGCCCCGTTGAGCCAAAGCAGGGTTACTGCAATAAATCGCACTCACGGCAAAGACCAGGCCAACACTGCGCGATAAGGAACGTCCGATTACCGTGGGGCTAGCAATATGGAACACCGCCTTGATAGCGGATGCGAGTGCATTTAACAAAGCAAGACCTCTTGATTGTTCTGAATGAAAGCTAAAAGCACTCTGGACTCAGAGCTTGGCGTTACTGTGGCTGAGGGACAGCATTGACGCACTTACTAGATGCCATGGGTGCATGAAGGCGTACGCCCATACAGGCCTGCCCACCCCCCCCGTTTTTGCCGGTCAGTATACTCGTTCGCAACGGCCTATCATTTGACTCGCACCTGATAGAAGAAACAAAAAACCCTCGTAACCCATTGAATTACGAGGGTTCTTCAATACTGGCGGAGCAGGCGGGATTCGAACCCGCGGTGGGTATTACCCCACGCACGCTTTCCAGGCGTGTGACTTAAACCGCTCATCCACCGCTCCTGAGCCTCGTATTCTAGCCCGTTATTTTGGGCATTCCAGCTGATAGAGGACACTTTTTAGAAAAAACTGTCTTTCAGCTGAAAGCTTGCGCGTCATTGGCGCTCTTGCGCCGCATGCACGCCCTGCAACGCATCCGCTACCGCACGGCTGACGGTTGCTTCCACATCGTGCATGACGCTGGGCAACAATGCCTGCAAACGCGCCTGCAAACTCTGCTGCAAAGCGTCTTGCACCACCTGCTCCAAAACAGGGATTAACTGAACCATCACTTTGGTAATCAGTTCTGCATCTGTCGTTACGAAAGCCACCGGCTCCACGAACGTTGAATCGACGACTGCCGCCTGCGCATCTTCCGCAAGAAGCACTGGAGTGTCGGCTGATTCCGCAGCCAGCGCGGGATGCTTCACTACCTCGGTCAGGGTAGGTAAAAAACGTGGGGGATGTTTGGGTGCCTGCATCACTCTGCGCCTTTCAGCTTCAGGTCATGTCGTTGAATCGCATAGCCCTGCTGCACATATTGCTTCCAACGAAGACGAGCCGTGGCGCGATCTTCCTCATCCACAGACACGACCTCGATGACCCGGTCAAACACACCAAAGCCCTCGGGCATCTCATGGGTCAGGTTGACCAACACGCCATGGCTCGACAAAGCTGGATGAACTTTGGATGTCAACACAACAGGGCAACGCAGATCAGGCGACGCACCGTTGTCGACACCATGCACCAAGAAATCGGTTGGCGAGGTTGCCCATAGACTGGCATCCAGATATTGCACTTGGGCAGGAACGGCGAGCACTGTCAAACGCGCTCCTCGGGCGACGGCCTTTCTCAGCAAGCGCCCTACGTACTCTAGTTTGTTCGGGGCCCCGAAATGAAAGGCAACTTCTGTCACTTACCGGCAACCTGACTCAGCACAAACTCCACCAACAGCGGCACGGGCCGTCCGGTAGCGCCCTTGGCGGCCCCACCTTTCCAAGCGGTGCCCGCGATATCCAAATGCGCCCAGTCAAACTTCTCGGTAAAGCGCTGGAGGAACTTGGCAGCAGTAATCGCACCACCGGCACGACCCGCGACGTTGGCCACATCCGCAAAATTGGTTTTCAAGCCATCCGCATAGTCTTCATCGAGAGGCAGCTGCCAGCACAAGTCACCACTGGTCTCACCGGCTTTGAAAAGCGCATCAGCCAGCGCTGGCTTGCTGGAAAACAGGCCGCTTCGGACCCCACCAAGCGCGACCATGCACGCCCCGGTCAAGGTGGCAATATCTACCACTGCGGTCGGTTTAAAACGCTCTGCATAGGTCAGTGCATCACACAGCACCAGCCGGCCTTCGGCATCGGTGTTGAGAATTTCGATCGTCTGGCCGCTCATGCTGGTCACCACGTCGCCAGGCTTCACGGCTTTGCCATTCAGCAAGTTCTCGCAGGCCGGGATCAAGCCGATCACGTTGATCGCGGGCTTCAGCTCCGCCAGCGTCCTGAAAGTTCCGAGCACACTGGCAGCACCGGACATGTCGAACTTCATCTCGTCCATCTCCGCTGCAGGTTTGATGGAAATGCCGCCACTGTCAAAGGTGATGCCCTTTCCCACCAGCACCAGCGGCGCCTGCGCCTTGGTGGCGCCGCTGTACTTCAACACAATGAAGCGCAAAGGTTCGTCAGATCCCTGAGCGACCGCCATGAAGGAGCCCATGCCCAGCTTGGCAACCTCTTTAGGGCCCAGCACTTCACAGCTGATTTTTGCAAACTCCGCCAGACTTTGAGCGGCTTGCCCCAACAAGGTGGGCGTTGCATAGTTGGCTGGGCGATTGGCCCACTCTTTGGCAAACTCGACGCCCGCCACAGTGCCTACCGCCACCGCAAATGAGGCAGCGATCTCTGATGCATTACTCGCGCCGACCAGCACTTTTTGCAACTGGCGCCCTTCGGGCTTGGATTTCGTGTGGGTGTACACGTAAGTGGCATCCGCAACCGCAAGGGGCACTGCACGGACCGCATCTTCCCGGGCAGGACCTGCAAACGCGATCACTGCCTTTTTCACGACCGGCGCCTTCAAGCTACCTGCACACGCGGCAATTGCAGAGCGCACTTGGCGCGCTGTACCCTCCCCTACGGCCACCAACAAAACTTTCGCAGCATTGGCTTGCACCGGCCGATGCAGCGCCAACACCGTGCCTGGCTTGGGACTGAAATCCCCCTGCTTCAAGGCCTTGCCGATCAAGATGGACAGTTCGTCCTTGCCAGGCTTGAAATCCTGCGCAATGAGCAGCACCAACAGGTCGGCTTTTTCATTGGCCAAGGCCACGAGGTTCAGAGGCTTCAGTTCAAAGTTCATAATTCGCTCTTTCGTTTCGCACAATGTTATTCCATTCCTCCATTCGCAAAGAGTTAGGCCGCAGTTTCGGCGCGACGCTGGTCGTTCTGGTGACCGTCGTCATGACCATGACGCTGCTGCGCACCTTGGGCGAAGCCTCGCGCGGCACCTTCAATCCAGCCGACGTGCTGATCATCATGGGCTACACCGTGCTTTCGGATATGCCGACGATCCTGTCGATGAGTCTGTTTATTTCGGTGTTGACGGTTGTTACCCGGATGTACCGCGACAGCGAAATGGTGATCTGGTTCGGCAGCGGGCGCGGGTTATTGGGCTTGGTCGGCCCCCTCTTCCGGTTCGCTTGGCCTATTTTGCTGGTGGTTTTGACGTTGGCATTCGTGATCTTGCCCTGGTCATTCAGCAAGATTGAAGACCTGCGCGACCGGTACGACAAGCGCGGCGACATCGCGCGCATTGAGCCGGGGCAGTTTCAAGAGTCAGCGAATGGTGACCGCGTCTTTTTTATTGAAAAAGACAGCAAGGGCCAACAAACAGGCAAGAACGTTTTCATCTCTGCCCAAGAAGGCAACAAGCAAACCATCACCAGCGCGCGCTCTGGAACTGTCGAGGTCATGAATGGCGATAAGTTTCTGGTACTCCAGGAGGGACAACGTCTGGAACGGACCACCGGCAAAAATGACATGACACTCAGCACCTTCGAGCGCTACGGCGCCCGGGTCGGTGCTGACGACAACTCCGGTCGCGACTACTCACCGTCCAATGCCAAAACCACTCTCGAGTTGCTGCGGACCCAAAACCCTCAGCACTTTGCAGAACTCGCCTGGCGAGCGGGGTTGACCCTTGCCGCGTTCAACTTGATCTGGATCGGCTTGGCCGCCGCAGGGGCCAACCCTCGTGCAGGGCGGAGCACCAATCTGATCTTCGCGTTTCTCTCCTTTGTGGTGTATTTCAATCTGCTGGTGCTGGCCAAAAATTGGGTCGAGAGCGGGCAGGCAGAGCTTATTCCCATGCTGCTCCAATTGCATGGCGGTGTCTTTGTGGTGAGCATGCTGTGGTTGTTGAAGCGACACAACCACTGGACGCTTCGGCTACCGCGCCGCAACCCCCGTAAGGAGGGCTCCGCATGAAGACGCTGCGCAAACTCTTGTACGGCGAAGTGGTGACCGCCGTCGCGCTGGTCACCCTGGCATTCATCGCGCTGTTTTTTTTCTTTGACGTGGTGGAAGAACTCCAGCAGGTCACCCGGCTGGGCGCAAGTGGTTACCAAGTGCCGCAGGCGCTGATTTATGTCGCGCTGATGATCCCGGCTCACGTGTATGAGTTGTTTCCCATCACGGTGCTTATTGGCACCATTTTTGTGATGGCCCGTTTGGCCAGGAGTTCCGAGTTCACGATTCTCCGTACCAGTGGCTTGGGCCCCTGGAAGGCCTTGCGAACCCTGATGGTGCTGGGTTTGGGCTTTGTCTTGTTCACTTTTGCCGTTGGTGACTATGTGGCTCCTTTGGCGGACAAAACAGCCAAACTACTTAAGTCCCGCTTTCAGGGCAAGATCAGTGTGGGCAAAACCGGCGCCTGGCTGAAAGAAAAGCAGGCTTATGGCAGCTACTCGGTGAACGTGGGTTCCCTGGCGTCAGATGCAACCCTGAAAGACATCCGGGTCTACGAATTCGACAACCAGGGGTTTGTGGTCTCTCTGACCGAGGCCCAAACAGGCACTTTTGGTAGCGATGAATCCTGGATGCTTGCCAACGGCGAGCGCACCGAATTCACATCCGGCCCGAACCAGATCCCGAGAGTGGACCGCGCGGCGTTCGAGACCTTCCGTTGGCCCACCCAAATCAGCGCCGAAATGGTGGCCGCAGCGGTACTGCGGCCCGAGCGCATGGGCACGATTGACCTGTTCCAGTACATACGCCACCTCAATGCCAACGGCCAGAGCGCCCAGAAGTATGAAATCCAATTCTGGAAAAAAGTCTTCTACCCCTTGAGTTGTCTGGTGATGGTGGTGCTTTCCTTGCCTTTTGCCTACTTGCATTTCCGCTCGGGTGGCATCGCCAGCTACACCTTTGGTGGCGTGATGGCGGGCATCAGCTTTGTGTTGCTGAACAACGTGGTGAATGACCTTGGGAACTTACAGGGTTGGCAGCCCTGGATCACAGCGGCCCTGCCGGGCATGATCTACTCTTTCTTTTCTCTTGCAGCCTTTACCTGGTTGGTACTTCGACGATGACAAGCCCCGCCCCACGCCACGCGATTGTGTTGTTCGCCCACGGTTCCCGCGACCCACTGTGGCACAAGCCCATGGAAGCGGTGGCAGCGCGCATCCGCAGCCAGTCCGCTGACGTCGAAGTAGCCTGCGCCTACCTGGAGCTCAGCCAGCCCGACCTGCCCCATACCGTGGCGCAACTCACCAGCGCAGGCGTTGGCAGCATCACCATCGTGCCCATGTTTTTGGGGGTCGGCCGCCACGCCCGCGAAGATTTGCCTGAATTGGTCACCCAATTGCGTGCCAGCCATCCTGCGGTGCATTTCCACCTCCAGAAGGCGGTAGGGGAAGACGATCGGCTGGTGCAAATGTTGGCATCGATTGCGTTGGATCCGACCGAGGCATAAATCCCCTGAGGCATAATGAATTCCTTCTTTAGCTGGAATTCGATATGAACCTTCACCAATTCCGCTTCGTGCAAGAAGCCGCGCGCCGCAACCTCAACCTGACCGAGGCGGCCAAGGCACTCCACACCTCGCAACCGGGTGTGTCCAAAGCCATTATTGAGCTGGAAGAAGAGCTGGGCATCGACATCTTTGCCCGCCACGGCAAGCGCCTCAAGCGCATCACCGAGCCCGGTCAACATGTACTCAAAAGCATCGAGTTGATCCTGCGCGAGGTCAACAACCTTAAGCGCATCGGCGAACAATACAGCTCACAGGACAGCGGCACGCTCTCAATCGCCACCACCCACACCCAAGCACGTTATGTGCTGCCGGAAAAAGTGGCACAACTCCGTGCGGCCTTCCCCAAGGTCAATGTGAGCCTGCACCAAGGCGCGCCTGACCAGGTCGCTCGCATGCTGATCGACGATGTGGCCGAAATCGGGATCGCCACCGAATCCCTGTCCAACTACAGCGAACTGATCACCCTGCCCTGCTACGAGTGGCAACACGTGCTGGTATTGCCCGCGGAACATCCTCTGGCCCAGAAAGAGCATGTCACGCTGGAAGACGTCGCCGCTGAGCCGCTCATCACCTACCACCCGTCCTTTACCGGACGCACCAAAATTGACCAGGCGTTTGAGGCCCGCAAGCTCGAACCCCGGATTTCGCTCGAAGCCATCGACTCCGACGTGATCAAGACCTACGTGCGCCTCGGCTTGGGTATCGGCATTGCGGCTGAAATGGCGGTCACCGATGTGGTGGAGGACATGGAGAAAAACGGCGCCCGTGGCGGCTTGGTGGTGCGACCTGCAGGCTACCTGTTCGGCCAGAACGTGACCCGAGTCGCCTTCAAACGCAGCGCCTATTTGCGCAATTTTGTGTTCACGTTTGCGGAATTTTTGAGCAGTCGCCTGAACCGCACGCTGATCGCCAAGGCCATGGAAGGCCACGTAAACGACTATGAGTTGTGAAAGCATGACCACTGCATTGACACCCCCACTCTCCAGCCGCCTGCCGAGTGTGGGCACCACCATCTTTACCGTCATGTCGGCGCTCGCCACAGAGCACCAAGCGGTCAACCTCGGGCAAGGCTTTCCGGACTTTGCGTGCGACCCGCAGTTGGTCGATGCCGTGACCGCAGCCATGCAAGCGGGACACAACCAGTACCCGCCCATGGCCGGAGTGCCGGCTTTGCGGCAGGCCGTGTCGGCCAAGATCGCTGGCCTGCATGGTAAGACCTATAACCCCGACACCGAAATCACCATCACCGCCGGTGCAACGCAGGCCATCCTGACCGCCCTCCTTGCCGTGGTGCATCCTGGTGACGAAGTCATTGTGCTGGAACCCTGCTACGACAGCTATGTCCCCAACATCGAGCTGGCCGGTGGCGTCGTGGTGCGTGTGCCCCTGACTCCCGGCACCTTCCGACCCGACTTCGCCAAAATCAGCGCGGCCATCACGCCTAAAACACGGGCCGTGCTCATCAACTCGCCACACAACCCCAGCGCCACGGTCTGGAGCCGGGCCGATATGCTGGCCCTCCAGGACGTGCTGGCACCGACCAACGTGTTCCTCATCAGCGACGAGGTGTATGAGCACATGGTGTTTGATGGCCAAGCACACGAGAGCGCCTCCCGCTTTCCCGGCCTCGCAGCACGGGCCTTTGTGGTGTCGAGCTTCGGCAAAACCTTTCACGTGACCGGCTGGAAGGTGGGCACGGTCGCCGCCCCTGCGGCCTTGATGGCAGAGTTCCGCAAGGTGCACCAGTTCAATGTATTCACCGTCAACACCCCGGTCCAGTATGCGCTGGCCGCGTATCTGGCCCACCCTGCGCCCTACCTGGAACTGCCCGCGTTCTACCAACGCAAGCGCGACCTCTTCCGCGCCGGCCTCGAAGGTACCCGGTTCAAGCTCTTGCCCAGCCAAGGCAGCTATTTTCAGTGCGTGGACATTTCCGACGTGAGCGACTTGAACGAGGCCGATTTTTGCCAATGGCTGACCCGCGAGATAGGGGTGGCCGCGATACCGCTCTCGGCTTTTTACGGGAATGGTTTTGACCAACGGGTGGTGCGCTTTTGCTTTGCCAAACAAGACAGCACACTCCAAAGCGCCTTAGAGCGCCTCAAGACCTTGTGACTCTCTTGCTATTTATTTCATAGCTACACCCGCAACCTTTATCTGGGCTAAAGGCTTTTTTTATGCATAAACACTGCATGGCATCCACTATCACCGTAATGCGTCACTTGCGCAAATCGGCATTGTGTCTGGCCGCAAGCGCCGGTCTGTGGGCAGGCCTTGCGGCTGCACAAACCGAATCGTTGCGCACAGAGACGGTGGCTGCTGGCTTGGAGCACCCATGGGCCGTAGCGTTTCTGCCTCAGGGCGGCTTTCTGGTTACCGAGCGGCCGGGGCGCTTGCGCGTGGTGAGCGCCAAGGGCCAGGTCAACCCGCCGGTGGAGGGGCTCCCGGCTATCGATGCCCGCGGTCAGGGCGGCCTGCTCGACGTGGTGCTGGACAGCGCATTTGCCAGCAACCGCCAGCTGTATTTTTGCTATGCCGAGCCGGGCGAATCCGGCAACAGCACTGCCATGGCACGCGCCACACTCAGCCCGGACAACACCCGCTTGCTGAACCTGCAGGTCTTGTTCAGCCAGAAACCCAAGTTCAGCAGCAGCGCGCACTTCGGGTGCCGCATCACTGAAGGGCAGCGCGATGGCAAACCCGACGGCACCCTGTATCTGGCCCTCGGCGAACGCTTCAGCAAAAAAGACGACGCCCAGACCCTGAACAACCACCATGGCAAGGTGATTCGCATCCGCAAAGACGGCACCGTGCCTGCAGACAACCCTTTTGTCACCGCCGCTGCGCGCGCCAACGGAGCACTACCTGAAATCTGGAGCCTGGGCCACCGCAATCCCCAAGGCACGGTGTTAGCACCCGATGGCACCTTGTGGGAGCTCGAACATGGCCCCCAAGGCGGCGACGAGATCAACAAAGTCCAACGCGGACGTAACTACGGCTGGCCCCTGATCACCTATGGCGAAAACTACGGGGGCGGAAAAATCGGCGCGGGCATCACCACACAGCCCGGGCTGGAGCAACCAGCGCATTACTGGACACCCTCCATCGCCCCCTCCGGCATGGCCTTTGTGACTAGCCAGCGCTACGGCCCCGGTTGGCACGGCAGCCTGGTGGTCGGCTCCCTCAAGTTCGGCTACCTGGCACGACTCGAGCTCAGCGAGCCCTTTGGCGGCCGGGTAGTGCGCGAAACAGCCTATTTGCAAGACCTGAAAGAACGGGTACGCGATGTGCGTCAGGGCCCTGATGGCTGGCTCTATCTACTGACCGATGCCTCGCGCGGTCGCCTGCTGCGGGTTCTGCCGCGCTAAGCCACTGCGGCACACTTGGCACTTTCACCGGCTTGTCATCTGGTGTGGTTGTAATGCTGCCTTCGTTGGAGAAGGACCATGCAACTACTAAAAACCGACAAAGCGCGGACAGAATTGCAAATCGGGAATCGCACGCTCGGGCAGCGTGAACGGGCGATGCTGATCCTCGCAGATGGCCGCAACACGGTTGAAGCCATCAACTACCTGTTCCACGGCGATGCGATGCGCTTGGCCACCCATCTGATGCAAAGCGGCTACCTGGTGCCGCAGGATGAACCTGCATCCGTGGTTAAAGCACCGCGCGCCACCCCCAAAAGCGCGCCTGCACCGGCGCCGGCTCCACAGCCGGTCGCACCACAGGTGCTGACAGGAAACGTCACTACTGCATCTTCGGCCGATAGTTTCGAGGGGAAGCGGTCGCTGGCCACCACGCGGATGTTCTTGTTTGACATCTGCGAGCGCATGTTTGTGCGACGTGACCCCGCGCGTGCCGACGCATTCCGCGAAGCGCTCCGCAACGCCAAGGACCGCGACACCATGCTCGCTGCCGCACGCGACATGATCATTGCGGTAGAAGAAATTGCCGGCCACGAACGGGCAGACTCCATCAGCGAACGCATCGCCATGTTGCTGCCCCCAGAAGGCTGATAGCCCCGGAGCACTGGAGCCCGAAAGCTTAGGTCCCCAGCTGTGCCCAGGCCTTGTCCAAGCGCTTCACACTCACCGGTTGCGGGGTGCGCAGCTCTTGGGCAAAAAAGCTGACCCGCAACTCTTCGAGCAACCAGCGGAACTCTTGCATCCGATCGTCTTGCACGCCTTTACGCTCCGCCACCAAGCGCCAGTAGCGCTGCTCTTGCGGGCGCAATTCGGTTAACCGTGCGGTATCGCGGGCTGGATCGGCACGGTATTTCTCAAGGCGCAGGGTGATGGCCTTGAGGTAGCGCGCCAGATGTTGCAAGCGGTCCCACGGCGTGGCCTGCAGAAACCGCTTGGGAATCAGGCGGTTAATTTGCTGGGCGGCATCGGCCACCGCATCCGGGGCATTTTTCGTGTCTTTGATTTTGCGAGCGGCTGTTGCGTATTCCTGCAGCACCGTGCCTGCCAAGCGTGCGACTTCGTTGGCAATCAGGGTGAGGCGCCCCCGGCCTTCGTCGATCCGGCGTTTGAAGGCGAACTCATCGGTTGGCAAAGGGTCCAGCAAAAACGCGCGGTCCAGGGCCACGGCAATGATTTGTTCGCGCAACTCTTCTACGGTGCCGCCGGTGGCAGATTTGCCGCCCTCCAGGGTGCCGACCTGCATGAAGGCCACCGCCATCTTTTGCAGGTCGGGGATATTTTTCTCAAGGTATTTGAGAGCATCTTTGATTTGCAGCGCAAAGAGGCGTCGCAAGCCGGCACGGTGTTTGGCGGCGGCTACTTCGGGTTCGTCGAACACTTCCACCGTGACTGCATCGCCGGCGTCAATCAGTGCAGGAAAGCCGATGAGTGTTTGGCCGCCTTTGCGGATTTCCAGCAGCTCGGGGAGCTCGCCGAAGGTCCAAGCGGTGAAGCGGCCGTCCAGGATGCTAGGCGCAGTATTTTTGGAGGCGTTGCTCTTTGCTACGGATTTTGTAGCTGGTTGCGCAATGTTGGCGGGCGCTAGTACGCGGAATGACTGAGCGTTCTGCTCCGTGTCCCCCGCCCGCTTTGCGGGCTCCTCCTTGACCTGCGCAGAACGCCCAGTCATCCCGCTTCCTCGGGCGCTGCTTTGTTCTTGGCTTGCCGACTGGTTTTGGGCCAGCTTCAAGCTGGCTAGGGCTTGGAAAGCACCGCGCGCTTGGCTGCCTAGCTCCGCCTTCAATGCACCCAGGTTGCGGCCATGGCCCAACTGGCGACCGTGTTCGTCCACCACCCGGAAGTTCATGAAGAAGTGCGGGCTTAGCATGTCGACCTTGATATCGGCTTTCACGATGTCTAGCGATGTGGCGTCTCGCACCAGCTTGAGCACCGCCTCCACCAGCCCGCCGGTTCCGAATTTTTCGGGCGCATTCAAGGCCTCTGCAAACTTGGCTGCGGTGTCGGGCAGCGGCACCAGGCGACTGCGCGGCCGCTGGTGCAGGGTTTTGAGCAAGGCCTGCACTTTGTCCTTGAGCATGCCGGGCACCAGCCATTCGCAGCGCTCGTCATTGACCTGGTTCAGCACAAACAATGGCACGGTCACGGTCAGGCCGTCTCTTGCGTCGCCGGGTTGATGCAGGTAGGTCGCTGCGCAATCGACGCCGCCTAAGCGGATAGTTTTGGGGAACGACGCGGTGGTAATGCCGGCCGCCTCGTGACGCATCAGCTCTTCCCGGGTGAGCTTGAGCAGATCGGGCTGCTTTTTGACCTCTTCGCGGTACCAGCGCTCAAAGCTGTAGCCGCTGCACACGTCGGCGGGCAATTGCTGGTCGTAAAACGCGTAGATCAGCTCGTCGTCCACCAGCACGTCTTGGCGGCGGGCCTTGTGCTCCAGCTCTTCGACCTGCTTGATGAGCTTGTGGTTCGCGGCCAGGAACGGCAAGGTGGTTTCCCACTCTTTGCCGACCAGGGCTTCACGGATGAAGATTTCGCGCGCTCCGGTCATGTCGACCCGGCCGTAGTTCACTTTGCGGCCGCTGTAGACCAAGATGCCATACAACGTGGCTCGCTCCAGTGCCACGACTTCGGCCGCCTTCTTTTCCCAGTGCGGGTCCAGCAACTGCTTCTTGAGCAAATGGCCACCCACCTGTTCCAGCCAGTGGGGCTCGATGGCGGCAATGCCGCGGCCGAACAAGCGGGTGGTTTCCACCAGCTCGCTCGCCACGATCCATTTGCCCGGTTTTTTGGTCAGGTGTGCGCCGGGATGGGCAAAGAATTTGATGCTCCGAGCGCCCAGGTATTCACCGTTTTGCCCTTCTTCCAGCTTGCAGCCGATGTTGCCCAGCAGGCCTGAGAGCATGGACAGGTGCAGTTGCTCGTAGCTCGCCGGCTTGGTGTTCAGGCGCCATTTGTGTTCAGCCACCACGGTGTGGAGCTGGCTGTAGATGTCTTTCCACTCGCGCACGCGGCGGATGTTGACGAAGTTCTGGCGCAGGAGTTGTTCGTATTGGCGGTTGGTGAGTTTGTGGGTTGCTGTAGGTGCAGACCCTTGGGTGTTCGCTGGGAGTTGGGGACATCCGGGCGCTCTGCTCCGTGTCCCCCGCCCGCTTTGCGGGCTCCTCCTTGACCTGCGCAGAACGCCCGGACGCCCCAACTCCCGCGTTTGCAGGTGTACCACCACCGCGCGCATCGTGGATCCACTTCCACAGCTTCAGGTAGCCGGTGAACTCGCTCTTCTCATCATCAAACTTTTGGTGGGCCGCATCGGCCTGTTGCTGTGCTTCCATGGGCCGGTCGCGCACGTCTTGTACGCTGAGGGCACTGGCAATCACCAGCGCCTCGTCTAGCGCTTCACGGCTGCGGGCCTCCAGCAGCATACGGCCGACGCGTGGGTCCAGCGGCAAGCGGCTAAGCTCCTGGCCCAGGGGGGTGAGTTCGTTGGCCTCGTCGACCGCGCCCAACTCATTGAGCAGTTGGTAGCCATCGGCGATGGCTCGGCCAGTTGGCCGCTCGAGAAACGGGAAGTCCTCCACGATACCGAGGTGCAGCGACTTCATCCGCAGAATCACGCCAGCTAGCGAACTGCGCAGAATTTCCGGGGTGGTAAAGCGCTCGCGGCCGGCGAAGTCTTTTTCGTCATAGAGACGGATACAGATACCGTTGGCCACCCGCCCGCATCGTCCGGCTCGCTGGTTGGCCGCCGCCTGGCTGATGGGCTCTACCAGCAACTGCTCCACTTTGCTACGGAAACTATAGCGCTTTACGCGCGCAGTACCTGCGTCAATCACGTATCGGGTGCCTGGCACGGTGAGCGAGGTCTCGGCCACGTTGGTGGCCAGCACAATGCGCCGGCCAGTGTGGCCGTCAAAAATGCGGTCTTGCTCTGCGGGACTCAGGCGGGCAAACAGGGGCAGCACTTCGGCATTGCGCATCACTGGCTGGTGGCTCAGGTGTTTGCGCAGGTGGTCCGCCGCTTCGCGGATTTCGCGCTCGCCGGGCAAAAAGACGAGGATGTCGCCCTGGTTATGCGGGTCGCGCCACAGCTCGTCCACACCATCGGCGATCGCGTCGTTCAGGTCGTATTCGCGGCTTTCTTCAAACGGGCGGTAGCGCTGCTCTACCGGGAACATGCGCCCCGACACCAGGATGACAGGTGCAGGGCCTTTAGAGGATTTGAAGTGGTCCGCGAAGCGCTGCGCGTCGATCGTGGCCGAGGTGACGATGATTTTCAGGTCCGGGCGGCGCGGCAGGATCTGGCGCAAGTAGCCCAGTAAGAAATCAATATTCAGCGAGCGCTCGTGCGCCTCGTCAATGATGATCGTGTCGTAAACCTTGAGCAGAGGGTCCGTCTGCGTCTCGGCCAGCAAAATGCCATCGGTCATCAGCTTGACCGACGCATCCTTGCCCAACCGGTCGTTAAAACGAACCTTGTAGCCCACCACATCGCCCAAGGGAGTCTTCAGCTCTTCGGCAATACGCTTGGCCACGCTGCTGGCCGCAATCCGGCGGGGCTGGGTGTGGCCGATGAGCTTGCCGCGCTCGCCTGCGGGATAGTTGAGTTTGCCGCGGCCCATGGCCAGGGCAATTTTGGGCAGCTGTGTGGTTTTGCCCGAGCCCGTTTCGCCGCAGACGATGACCACTTGGTGCGCCGCGATGGCATCCATGATTTCGTCGCGTTTGCCCGACACCGGGAGCGACTCTGGGAATTCGATTTTCAAGGTGCTGGCAGTCAAGGCATGGTCTTCGTAGAGAATCACGGATTATCCCCGCCTTGGCAAACCCTTACCGGCCTACCCGCCCTTCAATGACCTCTGTCTTCAACTTCACCTTTGTTCCCTGGTTCCGCTCGGTCGCGCCGTACATCCACAAGTTCCGCAACCAGACCTTTGTGGTGGGTATTGCAGGGGAAGCGATCGCTGCCGGCAAGCTGCACAACCTGGCGCAAGACCTGGCCATGATCCAGAGCATGGGCGTGAAGATTGTGCTGGTGCACGGCTTCCGACCCCAGGTGAACGAGCAGCTCAAGGCCAAGGGCCATACCCCCAAATACAGCCACGGCATCCGCATCACCGACGAGGTGACACTGGACTGCGCCCAAGAGGCCGCCGGCCAGCTGCGCTACGAGATTGAGGCAGCGTTCAGCCAAGGCCTGCCCAACACGCCCATGGCTGACTCCACGGTGCGGGTGATATCAGGCAACTTCATTACCGCGCGCCCGGTAGGCATCGTGGACGGGGTGGACTTTCAGCATAGCGGGCTGGTGCGCAAGGTGGATATCGCAGGCATCACCAAAACGCTCGACATGGGTGCCATGGTGCTGCTCTCGCCCTTCGGCTTTTCGCCCACCGGCGAGGCGTTCAATCTCGCCATGGAAGAGGTTGCAACCAGTGTGGCCACTGCGCTGCAGGCCGACAAATTGATTTTTCTGACCGAGGTGCCCGGCATCCGCATGGATCCGGAGCTGCCCGCCAGCGAAGACAACCCGATTGATACCGAGCTGCCCTTAGCGGCAGCAGAAAAACTGCTCAAGGCCCTACCCGCCGCCAACCAGCCCACCGATGTCGCGTTCTATCTGCAGCACTGTGTAAAGGCTTGCAAATCGGGCGTGGAGCGCAGCCACATCATTCCGTTTGCGGTGGATGGCGCCATCCTGCTAGAGGTGTATGTGCACGACGGCATAGGCACCATGGTGGTGGACGAGAAGCTGGAAAGTCTGCGCGAGGCCACCGAGGAAGACGTGGGCGGCATTCTGCAGCTGATTGAACCCTTTGAGCGCGACGGCACCTTGGTCAAACGCAGCCGCACAGAGATCGAGCGCGATGCGGGCAACTACACCATCATTGAGCACGACGGGGTGATCTTCGCCTGCGCGGCACTCTACCCCTACCCCGAAGCCAAGACCGCCGAGATGGCTGCAGTAACCGTATCACCGGAGGTGCAAGGCCAAGGGGATGGTGAGCGCATTTTGAAACGCATTGAGCAACGCGCCAAAGCTGCGGGTCTCGACAGTATTTTTGTGCTGACCACGCGCACCATGCACTGGTTTATCAAGCGCGGTTTTGCGCAGGTAGACCCCGAATGGTTGCCCGAGGCTCGCAAGCGCAAATACAACTGGGACCGTAAGAGTCAGGTCTTGGTCAAGCGGCTTTAAGCCGGCGCCAGGTCATCAGACCGCCAAATACAGCAAAGGCACTGAAGCAAATAAACGACCAGTTGGCGATGGTGCCGCCGAGGAATGTCCAGTCGATCTTGCTGCAGTCGCCACCGCCGCGGAAGATCATGGGCAATGCGCGCTTGAGGGGGAAGGTTTCAATCATCCCGTAGAGATCGCGCCCGCAGGACACCACCTCGGGCGGGTACCACTGCAGCCAGCTCTGGCGTGCGGCCACATAGGCGCCGGCAACTGCAAACACCACGAGCAATATGGAACCGGCCACTTGCAAGCCTTTTCGACCGCTAGCCGCCGCCAATGCTGCGCAGATAGCTACCAAAATGAGTGCATAGCGCTGCACAATGCACATCGGGCACGGCTCCAGGCCCACCACATGCTGCAGGTACATGCCAAACGCCAACATAGCGGTGCAGGCGAGAAAGACCGCACTGAACACACGACGCGGTGCTTTATCCATCCAGCTAAAAACCAAATTCAAAATCTATCCCTCAATGAGTTGCACAGCGGCGCAGCGCCGTCGTGGGTTGATGCGCTAAGCGCGACCGAAGTTCCCTGAACCGCAAAGGTCAGGCCAAAGCGAATAAGATGCGGCCTTTCGTTCTTACACCATCGACAAAGAGGTTTTCCCCATGGCACGCACCGTTAACTGTATCAAGCTGGGCAAAGAGGCTGAAGGCCTGGACTTCGCGCCCTACCCCGGTGAATTGGGCAAACGCATCTGGGAAGGCGTCAGCAAAGAGGCCTGGGCTGCCTGGCTCAAGCACCAAACTATGCTGGTCAACGAGAACCGCCTGAACCTTGCCGACGCCCGGGCTCGCCAGTACCTGGCCCGCCAGATGGAAAACCATTTCTTCGGCGATGGTGCAGACGCAGCGCAAGGCTACGTTCCCCCCAGCGCCTGAGGTGCCTGACTCCAACGCCTGCGCGGCACACTCCGCCCAAAGCGGCTTGCCCGGTGCCTGGGCGCACCGCGCGGCGTGGACTATTCTGGATACCGACTTTCAGCAAGCCCGTCGATTTATAGCCACCTGGCGTGCATGGCGCGCCGACCCGGCGCGCCCGGTCATGCTGCATTACGTGGGGCACATCTCGCCCGACGGACTTGCTCTGCTGCAGAGTGAACTTGCTGCGACCCCGTCCGATGCGGATGAATTGCTCCCATCTCTATTGCAAGAACTGCAAGACCGCGACGCTGGTATCCACCGCATCTTGCTCGATGGGGGCCAGGTGTCGCTGACCCTGTGCGTTGGCGACAGCCACACTTTCCTGGGGGATCACAAGCTCTTTGCCAACACCGTCTGGTTTTCGGCCAGCGCACACTTGTGGAGCAAATGGACGGCCAAAGCCTTGTCTCGCCTGTGCGCCCGTGGTGCAACGCTGGAGGCGCAGCTTCCCCCGGATGCACCCGCAGAATGGCTGCTGGAAGCTGGGTTTGTGCGCTGCAGCCCCGTTTCAGCGACGGGCACGCTCAACGCCACTTTCGACCCGCCTTGGCCCTTGGGCAACAAAGAGCCCCCCGTGGCGGCGGAGCTACTTGCAAAGTCACCCTCATGCTGCGTGATCGGCGCGGGCATATCAGGTGCCAGTGTGGCTTACGCCCTCGCCCGCCGCGGCTGGCAAGTCACCGTGCTGGAGGCAGCGCCACAAGCCGCTGCCGGGGCGTCCGGCTTGCCGGTCGGCTTGGTAGTGCCCCACGTGTCGGCCGATGACAGCCCACGCTCACGGCTCTCGCGGGTCGGTGCCAGGTTAATGCTGCAACACTGCAAAGATCTACTGCAAGGCGGCGAAGCGTGGGCACTGAGCGGTGTGCTGGAGCACCGTTTTTCAGAGGGCCCGGACCGTCTGCACCATGCGGCTGCGTGGGTCAAGCCGGCGGCCTTGGTAAAAGCCTGGCTGCAGCACCCCAACATTACCGTGCACCACGCAAAACCAGTAGCCCAACTGCAGCGTAACGGTGACCTTTGGTCTCTTTGGGGCCAAAACGGCAGCCCGCTGGCAGAAGCGAAGGTGGTGGTCTTGGCCACTGCATTTGCCACTCGCGCGCTGCTGGAGACAGACGCCATGCAAGTGCACCGTGCCCCCTCGCTGCACTTGACGCTAGGCGACCTGCAAGCCGTCCACGGCACCGCCAGCATGGGCCTGATGCCCCAGCACATCGAGTCGCCCACCTGGCGTCATCCGCATAACGGCCATGGTTGTTTTATCCCTTCGGTGTCGGGGCCGGCTGGCACCTTCTGGCTAGCGGGCTCCAGCTTTGAGCCCAACAGCACACCAACCCCGGAGAGCCTTGCGCAACACCGTTTAGCCCCGCTGGCAGAACAACACCGCGCGAATCTGGAGCGCCTGCAAACCCTGTTGCCTGAAGCTGCCGAAGCCACGGCCCCCCTGTTTCAGGGCGGCCGAGTAAACGCATGGTCCGGAACCCGCTGCGTCACCCACGATCGGCTGCCTTTGGCCGGACCGGTCGAAACAAGCGGTCTTAACGGACTGTGGATGCATGTGGGAATGGGCGCACGCGGCTTGACGTTTTCAGCACTGGGCGCAGAAATGATCGCCGCACGCATCTGCCATGAGCCTTGGCCGGTGGAGAGTGCACTGGCCAAATCGATGGACTCGCAACGCCTGCGCAAGCGACGTGCCGTCCGAGAGGCAGAGAGTGACAGCACCTGAGCGCCGCCCGGGGCCACTCAGACTTTTTGGAAGGCGCTAAACACCTGCTGGGGGTTGAATGGCAACTCCAGGACATCAGAGTAACCCATGGTCTCCGCCTGCCGGATGGCTCTCCAATCCGGCGATGCCATCACCGCCATCAGCTTGGCCGGGTGGGAGGCCAAGCCCCCCATGTGCTTGGCAAATTCCCAGGGGTCCGGTTTTCGAGCATCTACAAACACCAGGGCGAGACCATAGTGGCGGGACTGCAAGCGCTGGTCACAAGCCTCCAAGGTTTGCGCCTCGTCCGCGACCAGCACACCTGCCAGAGCCAAGCGTGCCCTCAGGTAGTAGGTCTCGACAGGCGGTATACCGGCCAGCAGCGCACACCGGATTCCCGGCGGTGGCGGTGGCGGGGATGGGGCGGCAGAGGTGTCCGTAAAAATGTCAATGTCCACCTCTTGGGAGCTGGCAAACAGTGCATCCAGTGACTGCACCAGCCCACCCCAATCCACAGGCCGTTGCAGGCTGCGCCAAGCGCCCGTGGGTGCCGACTCCCCCACCGCAATGATTTTGAGGTGCGGGTTGAAGCCGGGTGACACCAGGTCCAGACCGGCCTCATAGCTATCCACATCAATCAGGGCCACGTTGGGCGAAGTTCCGTCCAGCGGGGTCCAGAGCACATATTTCGGCCCATCGGTGCGGGAGATCCGGAACAGCGTGTTCAGCGTATGCCGCTCGGCATCGCTGAACCCCACTACTTTGACCCACACAGTGATTGCCATGGTGACTTGCAAGCGACGTTACGCTTACCGCTCCTTGGAATAGGGCCGACCCAGTGCCTGCGGAGCCACTGCCTTGCCGATAAAGCCGGCCAGCAAAACCACCGTCAAGACATAAGGCAGCGCCTGAATGAATTGCACGGGCACCTCGCCGAATCCGCTGATTTGGACTCCTTGCAAACGGATGGCCGCTGCATCCAGAAATCCGAACAACAAACAAGCCCAGAATGCGCCCACCGGATGCCAGCGGCCAAAAATCAGCGCAGCCAGGGCCATAAAGCCACGCCCCGCGGTCATGTTAGCAGAAAAGTTCGCGCTTTGCGCCAGTACCAGATAGGCACCCGCCAGTCCGCACAGCACCCCGTTGATGGTCAAGGCGGCATAACGCAGGCGGCTCACCGAAACACCCGCGGCATCCACCATTTGAGGGTTCTCGCCCACTGCCCGCAAACGGAGTCCGAAACGGGTGCGGAACAGCACCCACCAGCACGCGGGCACCAGTGCCAGCGCCAGGTAGACCATGGCGTTGTGGCTCAACAGCCCCTCGCCCACGATCCGGCCCACTAGCGGGATGCCATTGAGTGCTTCGGGCAGCCCAGGGAACAGCACTTGGATACGGACGTCGCTGCCCACAGGCGGCGTCTGTCCACCCTGGGAGAACCAGGCAATACCGAGCACGACCGTCATGCCGGCTGCGATGATGTTGATCGCCACCCCAGACACCACTTGGTCCCCTTTATGGCTGACACAGGCCAAGCCATGCATCCAAGACAAGGCCACCGCTACCAGCACGCCCAAGCCCAGCGCCAAAGCGGTGGACTGGTAAGCCGCCCCTGCTGCGCCGGCCGCAAAGGCGGCAAACAACATCTTGCCTTCCAAGCCGATGTCCACCACGCCAGAGCGCTCAGAAAACATGCCCGCAAGCGCGCACAGAATAAGCGGCGTGGACACACGCAGCGTCGAGGCCAACATGGCTGCGATCAAAGTGTCATCCATGTTGCACCCCCGACTTCATCAACTTTGACAAAACCCACGCCAGCATTGGCGCAATCACATAGACCATTGCCCCGGAGAACAACACAATAAACCCCTGCAACATCACCACCATTTCACGGCTGAAGCCTGACACCTCAAATGCCACCTCAGCACCACCCTGAAACAGGGCGCCAAACAACACACTGGCAAAGATGATGCCCACCGGGTGATTGCGCCCCATCAAGGCCACCGCAATGCCGGTAAAGCCGGCACCACTCACAAACTCCAGCAGCAATTTGCCATTGACGCCGGCGATTTCGTTCATGCCGACCATGCCGGCCAGAGCGCCGGAAATCGCCATCGCAATCACGATCTGGTGCCGCACGTTGATGCCCGCATACTCCGCCGCACTTTGGCTGGAGCCCACCGCCCGCAGGCGATAGCCCGCACGGGTACGCCACAAAAACAGGTACACCCCGGCTGAGGCGAGCAAAGCTAGGACTAGGCTCATATTGAGGGGTGATGCATCCCACTCAACGCCAATTGCCGCCAGCGCTTCATGCATACCCGGCAACTTGGCAGAGGCTGCAAATGCGGCACTCTCGACCGACATTGAGCCGGCTGGGCGCAGGTGGTTCACCAACAAGTAGACCAACAGGCTGCTGGCAATGAAGTTGAACATGATGGTGGTGATCACCACATGGCTGCCGCGGTACGCCTGCAAATACGCAGGCACCGCAGCCCAGGCTGCCCCGAACAGGGCACCACTGAGCACCATCAGGGGCAGCATCACCCAAGCAGGCAAGGCATGAGACAACCACAAGGCCATCAAACCGGTACCCAAGCCGCCCAGAATGGCCTGCCCTTCACCACCGATGTTGAAAAGCCCGCCGTGAAAGGCCACTGCCACTGCAAGCCCGGTAAAGATGAAGGTGGTGGCGTAGTAAAGCGTGTAGCTGATACCGCGCTGGCTACCAAAGGCACCTTGCACCAGTACCGAAATGACTTCTACAGGGTCCTGCCCCACCATAGCCACCACACCGGCAGCAGCAAGCAAGGCCACCAAAAGGCAGACCGCAGGCAACAGAACCAAGTCTGCCCAACGCGGCAATGCATAGTTTGCGTTCATTGCGACCCTCCGGTCATCAGCAAGCCGATGCCCGCCTCTGTGCAATCCTCAATGGCCAGTTCTCCGCTGACCCGTCCTTGATTCATCACGATCACCCGATCCGACAGCGCCAAAATCTCGTCCAATTCGCTGGATACCACCAGCACTGCACACCCTGCATCGCGCATCGCGCGCAGCTGAGAGTAAATAAATTCAATCGCGCCGATATCGACCCCACGCGTCGGCTGCCCCACCAGCAGCACTTTTGGTGACTGCCCCAGCTCCCGTGCCAGCACGAGTTTTTGCTGGTTGCCGCCGGAAAACTTGCTGCTCTTGAGCTCAGGGTCGCGCGGGCGCACATCAAAGCGCTCCATCAAACCGGCAGTGGCCTCTCGCATGGCAGCGTGCGACATCCAGCCGCCGCTTGAGTAAGCGGGCAAGCCGTCATAGCCGAGCACAGCAGACTCCCAGGCGACAAAGTCCATCACCATAGCGCGTGCGTGGCGGTCTTCCGGTACATGAGCAACCCCTAGTTCCCGCGCGGTTTGTGGATCCAGCCAACGAGCTGCGCTGAACGTTTGTCCACCGGTTGCCAAACTGCCTGCGTCGGGGACCAGCAGCCCAGACAGCACATCCAACAACTCGCTTTGACCATTTCCGGAGACACCTGCAACACCCACAATTTCACCGGCCCGCAAGTCGAGGTTGAGTCCATGCAGACGAATGACTTGCAGTGCATCTTTCACCACCACATCACGCACCGAAAGCAACACATCGCCTACCGGGCGCGCATCAGCCTCCAGCCGACCCATTTGCACTTTGCGGCCGACCATGGCCTCAGCCAGGCTTTCTACAGAAGCCTGCGCAATCGGCATTTCTTGCACCACCTTGCCGCCACGCATCACGGTGACGGAGTCACACAAGCCCATGACTTCTTTGAGCTTGTGGGTGATCAACAGAATCGTGGTGCCCTGCCCGCGCAGCACCCGCAGCACCTTGAACAAGTGTTCGGTCTCTTGCGGGGTCAGGACGGCGGTCGGCTCGTCCAGAATCAAAATCTTGGCGCCACGGTACAAGGCTTTGAGGATTTCCAGGCGTTGGCGGTCGCCTACCGGCAGATCGGCGACTACCGCATCCAGCTTCACCTGCAGGCCAGTCGCCTGCATCAAGGTCTCGAGCTTGCCGCGCACAGTCGCATCGGCCTTGTGCAACAACCAATGGGGCTCGGCACCCAACATGACGTTTTCAAGCGCAGTCAGGGTATCGACCAGCATAAAGTGCTGGTGCACCATACCGATGCCTTGTGCAATCGCATCATCCGCATTGCGGATCGTCACCGGCTTGCCCAGAACCGAAATTTGGCCACTGTCCGCTTGGTAGAAGCCGTACAGAATGGACATCAAGGTGCTTTTACCCGCACCGTTCTCGCCCACGATGCCATGCACCGTGCCACTGTTCACCCGCAAGTTCACGTCGGCATTGGCGGCTACCGCCCCAAACCGTTTGTTGATGCCTTGCATGTGAATCGCCGGGGGCGTTGTGCTCTCTACACTCAAATCCTGCTCCTCTTTGGGCTCTTGCCCTGAAGCGAAAAGCCCACGGTACGTGCAAGCACCGCGGGCTTTACAACCAGGAAAGAAAACCTCCGCACGCGGAGGTCCCTTTCAGATTACAACTTGCAGGCGTTGTCAGCCATGAAGTCAGCAACTTTGATCTTGCCGCTGATGATGTCGGCCTTAGCAGCTTCCACCTTCTTTTTGATTTCAGGGGTGATCAGCTTGGCGTTGTTGGCATCAACCGCGTAGTCCACGCCGCCTTCTTTCAGACCCAACACGGTCATGCCAGCCTTGTGGCCCTTGGCCACGTTGTACACCGCAGTGTCCACGCGCTTGAGCATGGAGGTAAGCATAGTGCCGGGATGCAAGTGGTTCTGGTTGCTGTCCACACCGATGGCCAGCTTGCTGCTGTCTTTGGCTGCTTGATACACACCGATACCGGTGCCGCCAGCTGCTGCAAACACCACATCCACGCCTTGCGAGAACTGTGCCTTGGCCAATTCACCGCCGCGCGCAGGGTCGTTCCAAGCAGCGCCGGTCGTGCCGGTCATGTTGCCGATAACTTCTGCCTTGGGGTTGGCGAACAAAGCGCCTTGCTTGTAGCCGCACTCAAACTTGCGGATCAAGGGGATGTCCATCCCGCCGACAAAGCCGACCTTGCCGGTCTTGCTAGCCATGGCTGCAATCGTGCCGACCAAGAAGCTGCCTTCCTGCTCTTTAAACACCACGGACTGCACGTTAGGCAGGTCTACCACCATGTCGATGATGGCGAATTGCAGCTTAGGGAATTCCTTGGCCACTTTTTCAATGCTGGAGGCTTGGCCGAAACCGATACCGATGATCGGGCTGGCACCGCGCTCAGCCATACGGCGGATCGCTTGCTCGCGCTGAGATTCGTTGGTGATTTCGAACGACAAGTACTTCTTGCCGGTCTCTTTTTTCCACTTTTCGATGCCGTTGTAAGCCGCTTCGTTGAAGGACTTGTCAAACTTGCCGCCCATATCGAACACCACCGCTGGGTCAGCAGCGATAGCCTGGAAACTGGCGGCCAGGGTAGCGGCCAACAGCGTCATGCGCACAGGAGATTTAACGTTCATAGCTTCTCTCAGTTCTCATTCAAGTTAAAAAAACGGTCTATTCAACACACCAATGGCACGGATGCCACTTCAATCACACATTTGCCGCCCGTAGCAGACAACGCCACACTGTAGTTCAAGAATCACAGCGCGCTCCAGTGTCCGCATCAGGGCTTCTCCGTATATAACTGGGTCGTTATATACCTCTTACGCAACTCCGCAGGCCGACAGATGCATCACAAGCCTAGCGCAGCGACTGCAACGATTGTCCGATGGCACTGGCCAGTCGTGCATTGTTCAGCACCAGCTGGATATTGGATGCCAAACTATCGCCCCCGGTGATTTCGCACACTCTCGCCAACAAAAACGGAGTGGATTCTTTCCCACCAATTTTCTGGGCTTGGGCTTCCGCCAATGCCTGTTCAATCGCAGCGTCTATCGCATCGCTGGCCATTGCGAATTCAGCAGGAATCGGATTCGCAATAACCATGCCACCGCTCAAGCCCATCGCCCATTTGGCATGCAACACCTGGGCGATTGCCAATGGTGTGTCCAGGCGGTAATCCACCGAGAAAGCGCTGTCGCGGGTAAAAAATGCGGGTAGAGCCTTGGTCTGGTAGCCCACGACAGGCACACCGTGCGTTTCAAGGTACTCGAGGGTCAAGCGCAAGTCGAGGATGGACTTGGCCCCCGCGCACACCACAGCAACCGGGGTCTGTGCCAGCTCTTGCAAATCTGCGGACACATCAAAACTCTCCTGCGCCCCCCGGTGGACGCCACCGATACCACCTGTCGCAAACACGCGGATCCCGGCCATCGCGGCGATGATCATGGTCGATGCCACGGTGGTGGCGCCTGTCGCACCCGCCGCCACAATAAACGGCACATCACGGCGACTGACCTTCACAACGTCGCGGCCGGAGCGGCCGAGTTGCTCGATGTCCGCCTCCGGAAGACCCGCCTTCAGGCGCCCGTTGACGATAGCAATCGTGGCTGGCACCGCGCCATGGGCCCGGACCTCTGCCTCGACCATCAAGGCAGTTTGCACATTCTGCGGATACGGCATACCGTGGGAAATGATGGTGGACTCCAAGGCCACCACGGGCACGCCGTTTTGCAAAGCGTGTTGCACCTCGGGTGCGATATCGAGATAAGGATTCAGGGTCATGCGTTCTTGCTCATATGGTGCCGGACGGCGGCATCGGTCAAATCCGGCGAGTTGGCGAATGTACTTGAAAGCGTGATCTCTGCGCAGGCAGCGCCGTACTCCACCGCATCTTTCAGCACTTTACCCGCCAGCAGGGCAGCCACTGCCCCTGCCAACAAGGCATCGCCCGCCCCTGTACTGCTCACTACCTGCACCTTGCGAGACTGCCTGAAACAGGGCTCTGACCCCATTTGCCCCCAAGCAAGGCCCGCTGCTCCGTGGCTCACGATCACTCGCTCAACACCGCCATCCAGGAAGTGCTGCACAACGGCCAGGCATTGCTCGGGTGAGTCAACGGGCAAACCGCTGAGCGCACTGGCCTCGAGGTGGTTCAGTTTGAGCAGATACACGCCCGCCAAGAGCCCCACCAGTCGGCGGCACTTAGCCACCGACACGCCATCGACCACTACCTTGCGCTTCAGGCCCAACAGGTAGGCCAGCGTTGGTTGCGCCAGATTGCAGTCCACTAGCAGCAGAGCATGGGCATCTGACAAGGCGGGAGAAGCCGCACACACCTCAGGCGTGAGCAATTCAAGAATATCCATGTCATTCACGGCCATCGCCACCTCGCCATCGGGCTGATGCAAGGACAAATAGGTTGCAGTGCGTTGACCGGTAATCGTCAACACAGCGTCCACGCCCACGCCGGTTGCGGCGGTGCTGGTCAGTACTTGGGGGCCAAATACATCATCGCCCACCACGGACAACAACTGCACACTCGCACCGAGTCGAGCCAGGTTCTCGGCCAAGTTGCGGCCGACTCCGCCGGGCGAATACTGGATGCTCCCGGGCGTGGAATCCCCCGCGGTCACTGCGCTATGCGCTTTGGCGCTCACGTCCATATTGGAGCCACCTACCACGGTGACCGAGAGAAAAGCAGCGGACGGATCAGGGGTCATTAAGGTCTATATCGAAGGGCTTATCTGGCGCCTGCAAATTCAGCGTCAAAATAAGCGGCTTCGCAAACTGAGAGTGCTAACGATGATACTTGTGGCTGGCTCTGCCAATTTGGACTTTGTAGTCCGCGCCCCTCACATTCCGGCCCCCGGAGAGACGGTGCTCGGCCGCGACTTCAAGACCTTTCCCGGTGGCAAAGGCGCCAATCAGGCCGTGGCCTCCGCCAAGGCGGGCGGTGAGCCAACCCACATGCTCTTGGGCTTGGGGAATGATGCGTTTGCAGCACCTTTAGAGAGTTCGCTCCAATCATCAGGTGTCACGCTGCACACCGTGCGCACCCCCGACCATCCCACCGGCACCGCGTTCATTTGCGTATCCGACGATGCTGAAAACGCCATCACGGTAGCCCCCGGCGCAAATGCAGAGTTGCGGCCGCACCACCTGCCTCCACTGCATGGGTTTACCCACCTCTTGCTCCAATTGGAAACCCCCTTGGACACCGTCACCGCCTATGCGCAGGCGGCTCGTGCCCAAGGCATACAAGTGGTGCTGAATGCAGCGCCCGCCCAACCATTGCCCGCCGAACTGCTGGCAGCCATTGATGTGCTGGTGGTCAACGAAGGCGAACTTGCCGTGGTGTCCGGCCACCAAGGCACCATCGCAGCGTGCCTAGAGCGGCTCACGGTGCCCACCGTGGTGGTCACCTTGGGCCACCGTGGCAGCTGTGCGCGCCATCAGGGCGACTTTGTGCTGCAAAGCGCATTCCCAATCACGCCAGTCGATACCACCGGCGCGGGCGACACCTTCTGTGGCAGCCTTGTGGCTGCCTTGAGCCAGGGGCAAACATTGAAATCGGCTTTGCGGTTCGCCAGTGCCTCCAGCGCCTTGGCCTGCACACGCTGGGGCGCCCAGTCCAGCATCCCGGACACCGCCGAGGTCCAAGCCCTGCTCGACGCATCATCCACTACTGATGCCGCCAGCGAAAGCGCATTGCGCAGTTTTTGCGGCTTGAGCTAGCCCTTCCCTACCGACATTTAACCGAGACATACCCCATGAACAACGCCACTACCGCCAGCACCGCCCGCAAAGTCATCTATGACACCGACCCCGGTGTCGATGACGCGATGGCCCTTTATTACGCATTGGCCCATCCCGGCATCGATGTCGTGGGCATCACCACCACTTTCGGCAATGTGACCGTGGAGCAAGCAGCCACCAACGGCCTGTACCTGACCGAGATTGCCGGCAGAAAGATTCCGGTGACCCTAGGCGTCAAAACCCCTTGGCTCAAAGCGCCCGGCACACCGCCAGACTTCATCCACGGTGGCGATGGCCTGGGTAACCTGCCCTCCCGCGTGGCAACCACCAGCGTGTTGGACCCCCGCCCCTCCGCGCAATTCATTGTGGACATGGCCCGCGCCCACCCCGGCGAAATCACATTGGTCGCTGTCGGCCCCTTGGGCAACCTCGCCACTGCGCTCAAGTTGGAGCCCAAGCTGCCCCAGTTGCTGCAAGAAGTCATCATCATGGGCGGCACCATCGTGGAGCCCGGCAACGTGTCCCCAGTGGCGGAAGCCAATATTTGGAACGACCCGCACTCCGCCGACTTTGTGTTCACCGCCGGCTGGAAGCTCACCATGGTGGGCCTGGACGTGACCCACCAACTGATCGTGCCTTTGGCCCTGTTCAAAAAGGTGGCAGAACATCACAAGCACGTCGCTACCGACACCCTGCATCACGCAGTGAGCTTCTATGCGGACTTTTACAGCGGCATCTACCCGCATGTGGCCAAGATCCATGGCTGCTTCGGGCACGACGTGCTGGCTTTTGCGGCGCTCACTAACCCCGAGCTGTTTGAAATCCAGACCGGCCGCATCCGGGTGGCAACAGAAGGCCCCGCCAATGGCCAGACCATGATGCGCCGCAAGGACATCTTCTATCCCCAGCCAGGTTGGGGCGATGAGGTGCCCGACACCCACGCCTGCTTGCAACTCAAGGCCGATGAGGCCCTGCAGCTCATCGAATCCACCCTGATGTCCAACTGGCTGTAAGGCCAGCTTTACCGACCCGTTTGCGCGAGAGACCGTCATGCACCTGCCCGTCGTTGACTTCACCAGCCCAACCGCTCCCCAAGAGTTTTGCAAAAGCCTGCACGAGACGGGTTTTGGGGTGCTCAAGAACCACCCTCTGAGCCAGGAGCTGGTGGAAAGCACTTATGCCGAATGGCTGGGTTTTTTTAAAACCGAGGCCAAGGCGAAGTACCCCAATGATCCGGTCAAGCATGACGGCTACTTCTCGCCCAGCGTGTCAGAAACGGCCAAGAACTTCACCAAGAAGGATTTGAAAGAGTTCTTCCACATCTACCCCTGGGGCCGCTACCCCGCCGAGGTGAGCGACGCCGCCCAGCGCTACTACGCAGAAGGCGCCAGCCTTGCCGCCACGCTGCTGAACTGGGTGGAAGCCAACTCGCCGGCAGAGGTGAAGGCGCGCTACTCCATGCCCCTGCCCGCCATGATTGAGGGCAGCGACCACACCCTGCTGCGCGTGCTGCACTACCCGCCCCTGCGTGGTGACGAAGAGCCCGGCGCCGTGCGCGCTGCGGCGCATGGCGACATCAACCTGCTGACCATCCTGCCCGCAGCTACCGAACCCGGCCTGCAGGTCTTGGGCAAGGACGAAGCGTGGCACGACGTTCCCTGTGACTTTGGCCTGCTGATCGTCAACATCGGCGACATGTTGGCCGAAGCCTCCGGCGGCTATTACCCCAGCACCGTGCACCGGGTGCTCAACCCCACCGGCGAAGGCGCCACCAAGTCCCGCATCTCGCTGCCACTGTTTTTGCACCCCCGCCGCGAAGTGGTGCTCTCTGAGCGCTACACCGTGGAAAAGTACTTTGATGAGCGCATGGAAGAACTGCGAGGCAAGAAGTACTGAGATAACCCGCGCCACTGGCTTGCATGCATTTTTGTAGTAAAAAGGCTGCTAGCGCCCTACGGATGGGCACCAGCAGCTTCTTTTTTTGTAGCAGATTAGGCAAGCAGTTGTGTTCTGCGTGGGCAGCGTAAAGGCGGCATTGGGCCAGCTGAAGCCATTGAGGGGTGTCCGGCTTAGCGCAGTGGATTTCGCAGCCACCCTTTGCGGTGATCGCAACGTCACAGGATTGCCGGCACGAACAGAGTGTGATTTACACAGCACAATGGCACGTGTAATAAAGCGTCTGGACATAATCACCCAGTGCGACACACTACCCTACGGGCGAATAGCCGAGTTGGTCGCCCAACAGAATCGGGAGCTACATCGTTGCCGGCAAATAATGACCATCGCCATCGATCACCAAAGGTAGGTAGGTCCGAGTCCCTGACTCTAGAGGTTGCGTGCATCATATCCATACATGAGCGAGGGTTTGCGTTCGCAAAGCTTCTGACGGGCGCTGGGGCCAGCGAAATTTTTCTAAACGAGGCTCGGGTTGCCGCCCTATTGGCGGAGTGTCCAAGCCTTATTGGCGCAGTCGTTGCCGTTCAACCGATCAACAAGTTGGACGGCCGGGTTTCTGCGTTGCAAGCCTGGCCGGTCGAGATGGGTGATAGCTACACAGCCTCACGGCTTTGGGAGCGCGTGGCAGATCATCGAAAAATCGATCCAAGCGTTCTGGTTTCAGCGCATGCACTGCTGCCCGAGTTGCCGGCACTGCTGCCTCTGACATTAGTCCTACTTGATGCGGGTTGCTCCGAACCCCTAGTACAGACCCTTGTAGGGCGTCTACCTGAGCACGCTTGGACTGCCATTGGAAGCGACCTGGGTCTGCCGCTCGAATATGCGAGCCCTGGCGTCAAGAAGAAGGTGATCTCGAAATTGATCAAGCACGAATCGCTCCGTGCCTACGATCTGCTGCAGTCTAGCCGCGTACGTGTGGGGATCACACTGACTGAGTCGCAGATCGAAAAGCTGTGGTCCGTCGGAGAGCTCAGTGTGCACCCAGTTGGCTCATGGCTCGTTGCCTGGAGCAAAGAGGCGCCCTCGGATGCCATGTTGGCGTGGGCATCCAGAGACTACGAACACCATGCGTCCAGACGGAAAACGGCTTGGTCGGTGATCCAAAATACCATGTCGAGACCAAACGCTGCATGGCCACTAGCTTGGGACACTTGGGGTGCGCTCACGAACGCACCGTCCACAGTCGCATGGTCGCTCGGCGGGTTACGACACGGCAACTGGCTGGCGGCGATGACGAAACTGCACTCGGTCGTCAACCGCACTACCAAGATGATTGTGTTCAGTGCGGATCTTATGCTGGCCTCTCTTGATGCAGATGACAAAGCTTTGGCTGGCAAATGGAGCGCGAATGTGAGAACGGACAAACCTGAGATCGAGCGTCGGCTTCGCGCGCAAATGCTAACGGCGCGTGCGGCAGAGAAGTGCGCGCTCAGCTATTTTGCGGGGTTTGGCCAGTCTGTCCGTGACATCGCCATCTCCCAGCTTGAGGACGGTGCGACAGACTGGCAGCTGATGGATCAGCAACTGAGCGGGCAGCACGGCATTGACGTGAAGAACTGCCGACACACTCCGAACGGAGGCCTTCGGTCTGGCAAGTGGAAGGTCAAGGCCTTGAAATCAGATGCAGCCGGAAATCCTGTCACCTTGCTAGGCGTCAGCAGCCCCTTCACCGCTTTCGACGGCTACGGTATTCTGACTGCAAGAATGGACTGGAACTCCGCAGCTGCACTTTCCCATCTACTGCCCGAAACAGGCCCAGACCCCATGGTTGTGCTAGGTGTGACGAACGCAGTGGAGATGCACAAGCTCATGGCGCGCTTCAAGGATGTGGCTGACATCGACATGCCCGCGCCGCGCCGCCTCACCGAGATGCCTGCCTGGTCGTGGGACTATCCGAACCTGCACTATCGTGAGCGCAATGAAGTCTTAGCGGCGGCACGGCTCGAATGGGAGCAGAGCGGTTCGCCCTTGATGCAGCGCTTGCTCGCCTTTGCGCCGCCGGTTCTGGTCAGTCTTCTCGACCTTGACCTCCCGGCTGCGACGTTGGCGGAGTTGGAATTGCAGCAGCAAGCCTACCTGGAGTGGATTCGACTTCAATGGCGCGCGGAGAGGACTAGGTCAAACGGTGTGTCACTGGTTCCCAGGCTGCCTTGGCTATATCTCTTCACACTACACGCTTGGCTTCGGTGGCGGCAGACGGGACAACTCTCTGTTGCAGCGCGCATCGCTCCCTTGTTCCGAGCCGTCGACGATCCAGATGCATCGATACCGACAGTAATAGCCCCCTCGCTAGCCTCAAGCGTCGGTGTTCTAGACCCAGCCCGCACTTTAGAGGCCTTGCTGAGCGTGCTTGCACTGTTAGATTCGAACGTGCCGAACGATGTGTTCGCCGGCATGACGCGATTCACGCTACATCCCAACGGTGTTTTCCGCTGCCGTTTTCCTGACGGGATGATGCGCACGCTCGTCGCGCATTGCGGAGGGCGTCAGCAAAATTTCGCAGAATGTCGCCACTGGCCATTGGTCTATGGCAAGGAAACTAGTTGCAAGTGCGGTCGCCTGATCTGCCCAAAGTGCGAATCATGCACAACTGAAGGCATGACTTGTGAGCATGAACAGAAGAAAAAATATGAACTACACAGCGAAAACGATGCTGCCGACGAACTCGCGCGACCACACATTGACTTCAGGGCGTGGCTAGGCGCGCGCCCAAGTTGACAGCTATCGGCAAAGGCGTCCTCGTTAGCAGAATTTCGACTGTCCATCGTACCCGCCCCTTAAGCCTGACTTGAGTGTTCGCTTTCGGGCCGTGAATCCGTTTTGCCGGAAGCCCGCTTTGGATCGAAAGCTAACGCAGACCCCTTCCCCACTTTGCCCCATATAACCAACCCTCATACCCCCATAGCTAAAAAGTAGTTTTCAATCTAAGGCGGTCCGCCTACATTCGCCCCCATGCAAGATTTGGCGTTTGTACTGGCGGGCTTTTTTGTGGGCTCCATCGTGGGGCTCACGGGTGTGGGGGGCGGCTCGCTGATGACGCCCATCCTGATCTTCTTTTTCGGGGTCAAGCCCTATATGGCGGTTGGCACTGACCTGCTATTTGCCGCCTTCACCAAGATGGGGGGCACAGTCAAACTGGCGCGTTCCCGCCACATCGACTGGCCGGTGGTGCTGAACCTGTCCGCAGGCAGCATCCCCGCCGCGCTCATCACCCTATATGTGTTGCACCAGCTGGGCGCTACTAGCACCACCGTGCAGCACATCATGACCACCACCCTGGGCTTTGCGCTCCTGCTCACGGCGGCGGCCACCTTGTACAAGGCCATTCGTGGCAAATCCGGCCCCACAAACATTGCCGCAGGCCATGAAGCCGCTGCCACGCGCCCCCGCCATTGGAGCCTGCCGCTGTTGTTTGGGGCGCTCATAGGCACGCTGGTTACACTCACCTCCGTTGGCGCTGGGGCGATCGGCGTTACGGTGTTGATGCTGCTTTACCCCCTGCTGCCCCTCCCGCGCATTGTGGCGGCGGACATTGCGTATGCAGTGCCCCTGACGCTGGTGGCGGGCATGGGCCACGCGTCGCTCGGCTCGGTGGACTGGCCCATGTTGGCCAAGCTGCTGGCAGGCTCGTTGCCCGGCATTTGGCTGGGCTCGCACCTGATGTTCAAAACCCCGGAGCGGGTGATCCGCTCCCTGCTGTCCCTGCTGCTGGCCTATGCCGGCTTGAAACTCATCGCTCTCTGATCTTTGCTGCACCACGTCTATGTACCAATACACCGAATTTGACCGCCAGTTCATCCGCGCCCGAGCGGCCCAGCACCGCGACCAACTGGAGCGCAACCTAGCCGGCACCTTGAGTGACGAAGAGTTCCGCCCCCTGCGCCTGCAAAACGGCTGGTACATCCAGCGCTACGCGCCCATGCTGCGCGTAGCAGTGCCTTATGGCGAGCTGTCCAGCGCCCAGTTGCGCGTGCTGGCCCGCATTGCCCGCGAGTACGACCACCCCAGCAAAGAGGTGTTCGACAAGGCCATTGGCACCCAAGCCACCTGGGGCACCACCCACCTGCCGGTGGGTTACGGCCACTTCACGACCCGCCAGAACGTGCAGTTCAACTGGATTCCCCTGGACAAGAGCGCCGACGTGATGGACCTGCTGGCCACCGTGAACATGCACGGCATCCAGACCAGCGGCAACTGCATCCGCAACATCACCAGCGACGAGCTGGCCGGTGTGGCGGTGGATGAGATTGCCGACCCCCGCCCCTTTGCCGAAATCATGCGCCAGTGGAGCACGCTGCACCCCGAGTTCGCATTCCTGCCCCGCAAGTTCAAGATCGCCATCACCGGCGCTACCGAAGACCGCGCCGCCGTGCGTTGGCACGACGTGGGCCTGCACTTGATCAAAAACAACGCCGGCGAGTTGGGCTTCCGCGTGTTTGTGGGCGGCGGCATGGGCCGCACTCCGGTGATCAGCACCGAGATCCGCGCCTTCCTGCCTTGGAACCAGATCATGAATTACCTGGAGGCGGTGGTGCGCGTGTACAACCGCTGGGGCCGCCGCGACAACCTGTACAAGGCCCGCATCAAGATTCTGGTGAAGGCCGAAGGCCAGCGCTACATCGACGAGGTGGAAGCCGAGTACGAGCAAATCATCACCCGCGACGGCGCGCCGCACACCATCAGCCAAGCCGAGCTGGACCGCGTTACTGCATGTTTTGTGCCCCCAGCGCTCGCCGAACGTGCGCCAGCAGCTATCAAAACAGTAGCAATTCCCGCGGAGCGCCAGAAGGACTACGACCGCTGGTTGCAGCAAAACGTGGCCCCGCACAAGAACCCTGCGCTGCGCGCCGTCACCCTCTCATACAAGCGCCTCGGCCAGGCCCCCGGCGATGCGGATGCCGACCAGCTCGACACTGCTGCTGCTTTGGCCGATGAGTTCAGCGCGGGCGAAACCCGCGTCACGCATGACCAAAACTTGCTGCTGCCTTGGGTGCGCGCAGAGGACTTGCCTGCCCTGTGGGTGGCCGCCAGCCACGCCGGCCTGGCCCGCAGCAATGTGCGCCTGCTGACCGACATGATTGCCTGCCCCGGCGGCGACTTCTGCGCATTGGCCAATGCCCGCTCCATCCCGATTGCCGCCCAGATCACCGAGCGCTACCAGGACATGGACGAGCTGCACGACCTGGGCGAGATCGACCTGCACATCAGCGGCTGCATCAACTCCTGCGGCCACCACCACAGCGGCCACATCGGTATTTTGGGCGTGGACAAGGACGGCAAGGAGTGGTACCAGGTGTCCTTGGGCGGTTCTGACGGTTCTGCCCTGAGCGGCGATGCCGTACCCGGCAAGGTCGTAGGCCCCTCTTTTGGCGCTTTGGAGGTGCCGGGCGTGATTGAGGCGGTGCTTGACACCTTCCGCCAGCATCGCGCGGGCAGCGAAACCTTCATCGACTGTTTCAAGCGGGTGGGCATGGAGCCGTTCAAGGCGGCAGCCAACGCTGCACGCTTGGCCGACAAGCACGAAGAACTGCACGCCTTGCCCAAGCAAGACGGCTACGCCAAAGACGCCCAGGAAGCCTGAAGCCCCGGACGCTGAAAGAAAGAAAACACTATGAAATTGATAGCTGCTTCCGCACATTCCACGGGCGCTGAGGGCCAAAACGTCATTGAACTGGCCAATACCGAAGACCCCCGCACCTTGGACCTTGCGGGTGTCACCCGCATCGACCTGAACTTCCCCAAGTTCACCGATGGCCGTGCCTACAGCCAAGCCTTTTTGCTGCGCCGCCGCCTTGGCTTCACTGGCGAACTGCGCGCCACCGGCGACGTGCTGATCGACCAGCTGGTGCAAATGGAACGCACCGGTTTTGACGTAGCCGTGCTGCGCGCCGACCAGAACATCGACTTTGCACAGCGCCAATTCGACCGCTATCGCGGCTTCTACCAAGGTGATGCGGTCACGGTGAAGCCGCACTTCGCCCGCGAGGGCGATTCCATTGCAGCCCGCGAAGGCGAAGCCGCATGAGCACGGAAACCTCCAGCCTAGGTAACCGTTTTGCGGTGCAAGTGCAGCCTGCCGGCAGCGCCATGGCCCGCAACGCGGAGGCCAGCGGCGAATACATCATCAAGCTGGCCGAAGCCCAAGGCGTGCTCGCACAAGCAGCAGCCCAATACGCGGGCACCGACGGTGGCGTGGCGACTGTGACCCAAGCCTCCAGCTTGGGCGCAGAAGACGTCGTTATCAGCCACCTGATCAACAGCTTGAAGCTAGACACCGGCATCTTTGTGCTGGAAACCGGTGCCCTCCACAAAGAAACCCTGGACTTGCTGGAGCGCTTCCAGGCGTCCAGCCGCGCGGCCGTCACGGTGTTCCAACCGGTGAATGAATCCGTGGTGCAGTTTGTGGACCGCGAAGGCAAAGACGCGATGTACAAGAGCATCGCCTTGCGCAAAGCCTGCTGCGGCATCCGCAAGATGGAACCGCTGGAGCGCGCCCTCAAGGGCAAAGACGCCTGGATCACCGGCCTGCGCCGCGAGCAGTCGGGCGCCCGCGCCGATGTGCCGCTGGTGGACAGCTCAGAGAAGCGCGTGAAGATCAACCCCTTGGCCAACTGGACCTGGGGCGATGTGTGGCACTACATCCAAGCCAACAAGCTGGATTACAACCCCCTCCACGACCAGTTTTTCCCCAGCATCGGCTGCGAGCCTTGCACCCGCGCCATCAGCCTGGGTGAAGACTTCCGCTCCGGCCGCTGGTGGTGGGAAGCCAACCTCGAAGGTGGAGCCGCCAAGGAATGCGGCCTGCATGTGAAACACGAAGAAGCCAAAGCATGAACGCCATGACTGAACCCACCCATTTCGACCGCCTCTCCAACCAGCACTTGGATGCGCTGGAAGAAGAGACCATTTTCATCTTGCGCGAGGTGGCGGCCGCCTTTGAGCGCCCCGCCCTGCTGTTCTCGGGCGGCAAGGACTCGCTGGTCATGCTCAAGTGCGCCGAGAAGGCATTTGGCGTGGGCCGCATCCCCTACCCGCTGCTGATGATCGATACCGGCCACAACTTCCATGAAGTGACCGACTTCCGCGACTTCCGCGCCAAGGAACTGGGCGCCGAGCTCATCGTGCGCAGCGTGGAAGACTCCATGGCCCGAGGCACCGTGCGCCTGGCCCACCCTGGCGAGAGCCGCAATGTGCACCAGTCCGTCACGCTGCTGGAAGCCATCGACGAATTCCGCTTTGACGCACTGATTGGCGGTGCTCGTCGCGACGAAGAAAAAGCCCGCGCCAAGGAGCGCATCTTTTCGCACCGCGACAGCTTCGGCCAATGGCAGCCCAAGGCCCAGCGCCCCGAGCTGTGGACCCTGTTCAACACCCGCCTGCAACCCGGCGAACACTTCCGCGTGTTCCCCATCAGCAACTGGACCGAGCTGGACGTGTGGCAGTACATTGAGCGAGAAAAAATTGCGCTGCCTTCGCTGTATTACACGCACAAGCGTGATGTGGTGGAGCGCAAGGGTCTGCTGGTGCCGGTGACGGACCTGACGCCTGCCAAAGAAGGCGAAACGATTGAGAGCCGCGACGTGCGTTTCCGCACCGTGGGCGACATCACCTGCACCTGCCCGGTAGAGAGCCTGGCCGCCACCGCTGCCGACATCGTGATCGAGACGCTGGCCGCCGACGTGAGCGAACGCGGCGCCACCCGCATGGACGACAAGACTTCTGAGGCTTCCATGGAGAAGCGCAAAAAGGACGGATACTTCTGATGACCGCTACGAATACGATAGCTTCACTCGCAACATCGACGCGGGCTAGCAGCCAAAATGACACTTCATCCGCCTTGCGCTTCATCACCTGCGGCAGCGTGGACGATGGCAAGAGCACCCTGATCGGACGCCTGTTGGTGGACAGCAAAGCGGTGCTGCAAGACCAGCTGGCCAACGTTTCCAAAAGCGGCGAGGCCGATCTGGCCTTGTTCACCGACGGTTTGAGCGCTGAGCGCGAACAAGGCATCACCATCGATGTGGCCTACCGCTATTTCGCCACGCCCACCCGCAAGTTCATCATTGGCGATGCGCCCGGCCACGAGCAGTACACCCGCAACATGGTCACCGCCGCCAGCAGCGCCCACGCCGCCGTGGTGCTGGTGGATGCCACCAAGCTCAAGTGGAATGTGGACGGCCTGGTGGACCTGCTGCCGCAGACCCGGCGCCACAGCCTGCTGGTCAATTTGCTGCGCGTACCCGGCATCATCTTTGCCGTGAACAAGCTCGACGCTTTGGGCGATGACGCCACCGCCGCGTTTGCCAAAATCAGCGAAGCGCTGCAAGCCTTTGCCCAACAAGCCGGCATTGCCGTGACGGCCACCGTCCCCATGTCCGCCCTCAAGGGCCACAACGTGGTGGAAGCCACGCCCGGCTGGTGCGGCTACCAAGGCCCTAGCCTGTTGGCACTGCTGGAGACACTGCCTGTCACCGCCGCCGAGACCAATGTGCCCTTCTCCTTCCCGGTGCAATGGGTTGAAAAATTCCACAACTCTGCCGACACCACCCAAGGCCGCCGCGTGTTCTGGGGCCGTGTAGCTACTGGCACCGTGCAGGTGGGCGACACCATCAGCATCCATCCCAGCGGCCAGACTGCCGTGGTGGCCCAGGTGGTGAACCACGCCCGCGTCCCCGGCAGCATCACTGCCGGCCATGGCGCAGGCATCACGCTGGACCGTGAAGTCGATGTGTCCCGTGGCGACTGGCTGTTGGCGCAAGTCACGCCCGACGCAGATCCCGACGACGAGTTTGCCGACACGCCCAAGCCCCGGGCTTTTGCCGAAGCCACTCGCGAAATCAAGGCGACCGTCGCCTGGATGGACGATGAGCCCTTGGTTGCAGGCCGCGTGTACCTTGCGCTGCATGGCCACCGCTGGATCAAGGCCAAGGTCAAGCGCATCGTGCACAGCGTGGACATCAACACCCTGCAAGAGCAAGACGCGACCGAGATTGCGCCCAATGCCATCGGCCATATCGAGCTGGCGTTGCAAGAAGCCATTACCGCCGTTCCGTACGCGCAAAGTCGCGTGTTGGGCTCGCTGATTCTGGTGGACACCGCCACCCACAAGACCTCGGGCGCCCTGCTGCTGAGTTGATACAACGCAAAGGAGATGCCCCCGTGACAAGGGGCGTCTGCAAAACCCAATAAAATCAAGGGCTTGGCATTTCAGTGCCCGCCCCTTTAATTACTGTTCTCAAACAACATGACACACATCGTCACCGAAGCCTGTATCAAGTGCAAATACACCGACTGCGTGGACGTGTGCCCCGTGGATTGCTTCCGCGAAGGCCCCAATTTCCTGACGATCGACCCCGATGAATGCATCGACTGTGCGGTCTGCATTCCCGAGTGCCCTGCCAACGCGATTTACGCCGAAGAAGACGCTCCCAAAGATCAGCAACACATGATCGCCTTGAACGCAGAACTCGCCCGCCTGCCCGGCTGGAAGAGCATCACCAAGCGCAAGGCACCTTTGCCGGACGCCGACGACTGGAAAGACAAGACCGGCAAGCTCTCGCAGCTGATCCGCTAACTCCACACGCACCATGACCGCAGCCGTCATCGAAACGGATGCTGTCGTCATAGGAGCCGGGCCGGTGGGCCTGTTCCAAGTGTTCCAACTGGGCCTGCACGATGTGCAGGCCCATGTCATTGATGCCCTGCCCTACGCTGGCGGCCAATGCATGGAGCTCTATGCCGACAAGCCTATCTACGACATCCCCGGCACACCGGTCACCACCGGCCGCGGCCTCACGCAAAGTCTGCTGCAGCAGATAGCGCCTTTTCAGGCGCAGATGCATTTTTCCCAGTTGGTCGAATCGGTCACCCGTTTGGAGGATGGTCGTTTGCATCTGGTCACCGACGCCGGCACCACATTCATCACCAAGGCCTTGTTTGTAGCCGCCGGTGTGGGTGCTTTCGTTCCTCGCAAACCGGCTGTTCCGGAGCTTGAGCCTTTCGAGAACCTCCAGGTGCATTACCCCCACGACGCCGCCCTGCCGGAAGGCAGTTTGCAGGGTGCCCACTTCGTGGTGCTGGGTGGGGATGAATCGGCAGTCACTGCAGCATTGCAAGCGGCACATGCGCCAGTGAATGACGATCGTCCTGCCAGTGTGACCTTGATCCACCGGCGCGATGTTTTCACGGGTGAGACCGCCACACTGCAGCAACTCGATGCCGCTCGCGAGAGCGGCACCATCCGGGTATTGGCAGCGCAGGTCACCGGATGCGGGACTGATGGTTCGCGCTTGAATTCATTGCGCGTATTGACGGCGGAAGGCACCGAGATATCGGTAGCCGCTGATCATGTGCTGGTGCGCTTGGGTGTTTCACCAAAGATGGGACCGATTGCCGACTGGGGTTGGACCCTTGAGCGCAAGCAGGTACCGGTGAGTACAGAGACCTTCCAGAGCGAAATTCCAGGAATTTTTGCGGTCGGCGATATAAATTTTTATCCAGGAAAGCGAAAATTGATTTTGAGTGGCTTTCATGAGGCTACACTAGCGACCTTTGCAGCGATGGCCTTTATTTCTCCCGAGAAAAAAGTGCTCTTGCAGTACACCACCACGAGCCCGCGTTTGCATCAGCTCCTCGGTGTTGGAACCCAAGAAAAAAGTTAGCGACAGAATCTAAAAATTTGGCGTGTTTCTAGAATCACTTAAAAAACACGCTATAATTTGAGGCTCCATTCCTCAATAGCTCAGTTGGTAGAGCGCCGGACTGTTAATCCGTAGGTCCCTGGTTCGAGCCCAGGTTGAGGAGCCAAATTAACCCGCAAGGGTATTAAAAAACCCCGCTGCGATCGCAGTGGGGTTTTTTCTTTTCCGGCAGGAAACGTGCTGCATGAAAGACCATTACGCCAGTCTCGGATTGAACAGTGCAGCCACACTGGCTGACATCAAAAAAGCCTTCCGTCAAAAGGCTGCGCGGTATCACCCCGACCGCAATCCAGATCCCAACGCAGCAGCGTATTTCCGTGAAGTCCAGGAAGCCTACGATGTGCTTTCCGATTTGGACAAACGCCAGGCCTATGACGACAACCGCCGCCGCGGCTTGCTCGACAGCCCCATCGATACGGCACGAGAGATCTGGTCTACTTATTTTTCCCGCATTATTTGAACAGGCACCCCCATGAGCCTCTCTCCTTTTTTCCATCATCTTCGTAGCGCCTACCAAGCCGAACTCGACGACCTGACGTCGGATTCCGAAGGCAGCAACGTACTCACCAAAAAGCTGGCAGAACGCCGCAAAGAACTCAAGTTCTTGTTGAGTATGTTGGAGTTGAGCCCGGAAATGGTGGCCGTGGTGTTCCATCAGGGCTTCCGTTTCAAGCGCCCAGCCGTGATGGAAGAACTGGTACGTCAGGAGTCAGAAGACTTGCCGGAATGGGACTCGCTAGCCGATGCGGTGGAGTTGGCACCTTGGGCCCAGACACTTGCACAGCAAGTACTGCAACAACCAGCGGGTGCGTGGTTTATGACCGTGGCTGCTGCGCTGGAATATCTGCTCAACAAGCCAGACGCGCGATTCGCTGCAGCGAACGAATCTGATGATGAAGAAGATGACCGCGACGACATCGAGCGCGACCCGGAAGGTATGGACGAAGACGAACGCCAAAGCCGTGTGAACGAAGAAGAAGGCGCTGCCTGGATGGTCGAGCAAGGCTTCGACCACAAAGAATAAATCCCGAGCCCGCACCAAGAGGACGCCCCTGTGAGCCAATTAGCCCTAATTGAAAGAACCCAAGCCCTGATCGCTGCCGGCGATATCGTGGGGGCTGAGTCCGTGTTGACCGAGCTTGCCGACTCTGAGGGCGACGGCGCCCTGATGGTGGTGCTGGAGCAGCTGCCTGCCAAAGACATTCTGGCGGTGATCCGCGAGTACGACGACTCCAAGGAATCCATCGTGAATTTGCTGATCACACCGCAGCAGTTTGCGCATGCGGTGGTGATCGAAAAGCAATACAAGGACCTGACCCGCACCCATTTGCGCGGCATGATGAACTCGGTCATTTTCCGGGACGACGCGGTGGATGCGATTGAGTTTTTGACGGCCATTGGTGATCTGGAAGGTGGCAGCGAAGCGCTGGCCGATTACTTCACTGAAAAGTGGAGCCGCGTGGAGGCATTTGCCCGCAGTGGCACGTTTGACACCGTCGAAGATGACGGCGAAATCTTGTCGGAGCAGGCGCTGTACCAATCCGCCTACGTGCGCCCACGCGTCGATCTGGATGAGGTGGCGGACCAGGACTGGATGCAAATGGCCTGGCTGCTACGCCATGAGCTCCCCGATCTCTTCATCGAAATGCTGATTGTGTTGCGAGCCAAGGCTCGTGCGTTTGACCTGGGCCTTGATGAAGAAGAAGTGGCCGAAGAGGAGGACGACGGTAAGGTGGAAACGGGCGACACCGACCGCGGCAAAGCTACGCCGGCAGCCCGCGAAGACGACGAAGAATCCGCCATTTAAATCCACTTGTGCCAGCGCCATGTCCGTTGTACCCCAATCTGTCTCCCTGTTTGATAGTCGACCCTTCTTTGAAAAGGCGCTCAGCTACGGCATAGAACACGGCCTGATCGGACTAGACAAACTCGACGCCATTCGCGCCGATGCGCCCAAAGGCATGGTGCAGATTGCGCGTTATTTCGGTACTGAATACTTGCGTCCCGAGTTGGAGCTAGCCAAAGAACGTATCGTCAATCTGGTCAGTCTACATCTAGCCTATAGCACCCAAGGCGACCTCCGCCAAGCGGCTGAGTTGTTGAGGGATCACAGCTTCCTTTCCCGATCCAAAGCCGGCTCTGACATGCTCAAGGCACTGATCACCATGCCGCAGACCACGCACTTTGGGATGAATGAGCGCAGTGGTTTTCGCGATGAGCACATTCCCCTGCTGGCCAAATGGAGCCTTAAAACCCTGACCGAGTACCAGTTGGAGTTGGCTAGCCGGAGCCGGGCTTCCGCGGTAGTGGATGCGGCCATCTGGATGGCCGGGCAAATGGGCATGGATATTGAAGAACTCGAAGAGGCTGGCAAAGACGCAGAAGCCGTCATCCGCACCGCCCTGCTGGCCCGCGCCTGCAAGCGCAGCAGCCTACCCGACTGGGTCACGTTTGAAAAGATGATCCTTGCCCTGCGCAAGCGCTATCTGGCCAAGCCGGGCAAGTTGCCTTTGACCGTGCCCGCCGACCTACCCGCCGAATGGACAGAGTTGGTGGAGTCCATACGTGACTCGGTCTGGGCAGACTCCGCCAAATGGCTGGAATCCGACCTGTCCGTGCGCAAGCTGTTCGACCAGACGCCTGCCTTCATGGGCCGGTATTTTTGGCTCGAGGACGCCATCCACGAGGTGGATCAGTTCGACAAGAATGTTTCCAAGGCTTGGGCCAAAGCCACTGGTGGCAATGACGACGAAAGCTCCCTGCTCACCCTGTTCTTGTGCATGGCGGCAGGTAGCACGGCCAAGACGGTGCTCACCGAAAAGGCGGCCTCCACTTTGGTGAAGAAGATCCGTAAATCTGGATTGCAGCCCTCCCTGCCCCTGCAGTTCATCCAAGCCAACGCGCCTGCCGAACACCTGGAAGACTACGCAAGCCTGTGGAACAACTTTATCGAAGAGTCGAGCGCCACCCTGGCCAGTGACCACGACTACACCTTCAACGATGCGGTGGCCTTGTTGCGCCGCGAGTGCAACGTAAGCGGCTAAGAACGAGCCCACTCACATCTGAATGGTGGTTTGCGTCTGTGCACCGAGGCCATCGATTCCGGCACGAACCGTTTGCCCGGCACGCAAATAGACGGGCGGCTTTTGCCCCATCCCAACACCAGGTGGCGTGCCAGTCGAAATCACATCACCCGGCTGCAAGCTCATGAAGCGGCTCAGATACGCAATGAGAAAACGAACCCCGTACACCATGGTGGCGGTACTGCCGCTTTGAAATCGCTTGCCGTCCACATCGAGCCACATGGAGAGCGCTTGCGGGTCCGGCACCTCGTCAGTCGTTACCAACCATGGGCCAAGTGGGCCGAACGAATCACACCCTTTCCCCTTATCCCAGGTGCCGCCACGCTCCAATTGATACTCGCGCTCAGAAATATCGTTGACCACGCAGTACCCGGCAACGTGAGACAGTGCATCAGACTCGTCGATATACCGCCCCCCTTTCCCAATCACGACGCCTAGTTCCACCTCCCAATCAGTTTTTCGCGATCCCGGAGGGATCTGCAGCGGATCATTGGGCCCTGTGATCGCGCTGGTCCACTTGCTGAACACCACCGGCTCTGGTGGAACTTGCATCCCGCTTTCGGCGGCATGGTCTGAATAATTGAGACCAATGCAAATGAACTTGCCCACCCCACTCACGCAAGCCCCTAACCGGTAATCTTTTTGGGGCACGCCCGGCACAATTGGGAGCTGAGCTACCTCCAAAAGGGCCAAACGCGCAAGAGTCTCAGGCGCAAGGGCTTGGCCGCCGACATCAGTCAGGTGCGCTGACAAGCACCGCACACGCCCAGCTGCATCCAGCAAGCCCGGTTTTTCCTGCCCGGGTGCACCATAACGAACAAGCTTCATGAAATTCCTTCGTCAACACATCACGCAATCAGGATATTCTGCACCGCTCTTGTCAAGATTTCAGACTCGGGCTTCGCTCCTTGTAGGACCCACACGATAAGGGGTAAAGTGAGGGACACTCAACCCCTTTCAGGCGAGACCATGAGCCCCAAACTCAACAGCAAACCATCTACACACAGCAGCCAGGCGGCTGAGAGCAAGTTCCAGCTCCTGCTGTTCCGTCTCGGGGACCCTACCGGCAGCGAACGCAGTGAGCTATTTGGCATCAATGTGTTCAAGGTGCGCGAAATCGTGGTGGCACCTGAAATCACCAGCATCGTGAATGCACCCCAACACGCCCTCGGGCTAGCCAATGTGCGCGGGCAATTGATTCCGGTGATCAACCTGCCTGCACTCGCGGGCTGTGTGCCGAAAACAGACTCCAAAATCGTACTGGTGACCGAGTTTGCCCGCACAACCCAAGCGTTTTTGGTGGACGAAGTGGTCGAAATCATTCAGCTCGACTGGAAGCACCTGATCGCCTCTGATAACAACAGCTCTGGCTTGCTCTCAGGCGTTGCCCGTATCGACGGCGATGCCACCGACTCCCGCTTGGCACAGGTGCTCGATGTGGAGCAAATCATCCGCAACGTGTTCCCAAACAGCCAAACAGAGTCCTCGAGCAACATCCAGAAAATCAAGCTGCCCGAAGGCTCCACCATCCTGTTTGCCGACGACTCCGCCATCGCCCGCATGTTGGTGGAGGAGAGCCTCAAGTCCATGGGTGTGTCTTACGTGGCTGTCAAAAACGGCAAGGAAGCGTGGGACCGCCTGGCCCAGATTCACAGCGATGCAGTCGCCCACGGCAAGCGGGCCAGCGACAAAGTCGCACTGGTGCTGACGGATCTGGAAATGCCCGAAATGGACGGCTTTACCCTCACCCGCAGCATCAAAAGCGACAACCGCTTCGCAGGCATTCCAGTCATTGTGTATTCATCCCTGACCGGCAGTGCCAGCGAAGGTCATGCCACCGGCGTGGGCGCTGACGCCTATGTCGCCAAGTTTGAGCCCCACGAGCTGGCCGACGCCATCAGTACCACCTTGAGCCGCGGCTAACTTAAGGGCCGCCCCCCCTGCTGGGGCTAGCGCAAGTGCTTGAAAAGCCGGGCCTTGAAAAGTTCGGCGATCGAGGTCTGCCGAGAACCGGGCACCAACTCAAACGACTCCCCGGCACGAAGCTGCCCGGGCTCATCAACCGCCAGATAAAAGCCACAATGGCCATTCAGCGCCATGGCTTTGACAGCGCCTGCAAAACCCATTGCCGCATTGAACTTGAAACAAGGTTCCCGCGGCTGCACCACCCGCAGCGCGCAATTGGCAAACCGCAGTACATCGCCCACCCACACCTCGTTTTCCAACAGGCCTGCCAGCGTCAGGTTCTCGCCCATGGAGCCAAAGGGCAAGCTGTCATCGAAACCGCTGGCACCGGCCGCCTGGCGCGCGTCTCGCCAAAAGCCGTAGTGCTCCGATGGATAGGCATACACCGCCTTGTCCAACCCGCCATGCACAGAGGGATCCGCCTGCTCGTCTCCCAGCAAGCCCAGCGGCGTAACCGGGGTGGGCCCGTCGACTGTGGTTTTGTGGATCGCCGTCAGAATGCTGCGGCCCTGGATCTGTACCTTGCGGGCGAGCCCCACCTGAACACTGAGCAGCTGTCGCGTCATCAGCGGGCCCTTTAAAGTTGCTGGTAAACCGTGTGGCCGCTGCGGCTGGAGTACTTGGTTTTAGCGTCCATTTGCTCTACCTGCACCGCAGCATGGCGGCCGGCATAGACCTGCTGGCGCAGCCAGTCGAACTCGGTGTGCAGCGCGGCATCGTCGCTCAAGCGGGTGGCCCACACACGCTGGTCTCCGTTCCAGCGATAGCCGCGGGCCTTGAGCAGGTCTTTCGCCTCAAAAGGGGCGTTGGTCGCGCTCAATCGATAGCTGGGGTTACCGGCGGCATAGAGCAGGTGTGCAAGGCCAGTCTGGGTGGTGTCTACACCGGCCTTTGGCAAAGGGGCAGCCAGCACTGCCAACAGCGCATGGCAATCCATCTCGGCGCGGTGGGCGTCGTAAAACAGGCCTAGCTCCGCCGCAAGGCTCTCCAGCTTGGCAGACCCGCGCCCTTGGGCTTTCCAATCGATGTCGGCAAAAGAGCATGCCCACGCCAATCCGGCAAACGCCGGTAGCCGCGCCTCCACAAACGGGCGGTCAAATCCTGCGTTATGGGCAATCACTACATCCACACCCTGCAGCAGCTCGGCAATGCGGGCCTCGTCCAGTGCCTGGCCTTGCACCTGGGCATCCTCAATGCCAGTAATGGCAACTACCTCAGGGGGAATCGGTTTGCCCGGGTCCTCCAAACCGTCATACACCTGCACCGGCCCGACCGGCAGCCCGGTTTCGGTATCGACTGAAACCCGCAATAGCGCGAGTTCGATGATTTTTTCTTTGGCCTGGTCCAGGCCGGTGGTTTCTGTATCAAGCACCAGGATGGTTTTCACGCCGCTATGCGCCTCGCCGGGCCACTGCAGACTAGGCTTGAGACGGCGCTGCACCTTGTAATCGGCATGGGCCTCGAGAGCGCGGGCCATGGCTTCGGCATCCATCAAAGGAGCCTGGGTGGCGGGCACTACTTTGGGCGTTTTGGGGGCCGAGGCCTTGGGGCTGCGAATGGCGCGTTTGGGTGGATCGAGGTCCAATGTGGGCAGATCAGCCAAAAAAGCGAAGCCGAGTTGAGGGTTAAAAGCTTGGGTCACGGTGCGCCTGAGAAAAACGGGAATCCCGTTGCCGGGAGAGGCCGACATTATTGCCCCTATCATCCCTGACACCCTCTTGAAGACCCGCTGAATCTCGCTATGCATATCACTATTCTTGTCGGCACCGTCAATGGCAACGCCCAAAGCGTGGCCGAGGCGCTCCAGTTTTGTGCCGACGATATCGGCGCCACTATCGATGTACTGCCGATGGACGGCCTCGACATCACCGTATTCGACACGTCCGGCACCTTCATCATCTGCACCTCCACCACGGGCGCCGGTGACGTGCCGGGCAATGCAGTGGGCTTGCTCAACAGCCTGGATGCACAAGCCAAATACCTCGGGCACGTGCGCTACGGCCTGGTCGCGCTGGGCGACAGCAGCTATGGCGACAGCTTTTTGGGTGGCGGCAAACAATTCGACGCCAAGCTGCAAGACCTGGGTGCCCGCAAAATGGGCGACATCTGTGTGCTCGACGCCATGGAAACCATGACCCCGGAAGACGATGCTGTGGTCTGGCTCCAGAGCTGGGCGGTCGAGTGGGCGACACTTAAGTAACAAATATGCCGCTAGCGCTGGCAGAATAAGCGCATCTAGCTTCTTTTTTGATAGCAAACCATGCCCCTCCAAGCCGCCACCCCTGCACAGCGCCTGCGCCCCCTCAAGGGCACCCGCATACTGAGCCTTGCGCTCAATCTGCCCGGCCCTGCGGCACTGATGCGCTGCCGCGATATGGGGGCGACCTGCATCAAGCTCGAGCCGCCCGCACCAGCAGGCTCACGGGCAGGCGCTTCGGGCGATCCGATGGGGCTTTACAACCGCCCGGCCTATGAGGCGATGCACCGCGGCATGCGGGTGCTTGCTGCTGATTTGAAGACAGAAGCCGGTCAGCGCGCCCTGCACAAAGAGCTTGCCAAGGCGGATGTGCTGCTCACCTCCTTTCGCCCCAGCGCCCTTAAAAAACTGGGTTTGGAGTGGAAAACCCTGCGCAAACAATACCCCGGGCTGTCGATGGTCGCCATCGTCGGGGCACTGGGTGCCCGTGCAGAAGAGCCCGGGCACGACCTCACCTACCTGGCTGAAAACGACCTCGTCACCGGCCTGGAAATGCCCCCCACCCTGTATGCAGACATGGGAGGCTCGCTGATGACCAGCGAAGCGGTGCTGCAAACCCGCATCCTCAGCCAAGCCAAGGGGAAAGGGGTTTTCCTTGAAATCGCGCTCTCTGATGCTGCGGGCTACCTCGCGCTACCCCGCAGCTGGGGCCTGACCCAAACCGGTGCCGCCGTAGGTGGCGGCCATGCCGGTTACCGGGTTTACCCCTGCAAAGACGGAAGAGTCGCCATGGCGGCCCTAGAGCCCCATTTCTCGGGCCGCTTGGCCGCGGCGGCTGGTCTGCGACAATCGCACCCCGTGGCGATGATGACCCCCGAGGCCCACGCCGCCGTGGCTGCTTTTGTGGCCGGCCAAACCCGCGCGCAGCTTGACCAGCTTGCAAGCACCCACGACATACCGCTTTACACGCTGGCTTGAGCCTCTCGGGCCGGCGCAGCCTACTTTGCCAAACCTGATGACTGTTGCCCGCCTGCCCATCCTTGCCTCGTTCCGGCTGATTGATATCTTGAAAGTGATTGCAGCCCAATGCATCGTGCTGCACCACTTTTCGGCCTATGGCCCGCTGTCAGAAGCAGCCTCGAGTGCCTTGCCCGAGGTATTTGAGTGGCTGTACGACAACGCCCGTATCGCAGTGCAGGTGTTTCTGGTGATTGCCGGCTATCTGGCCGCTCGTAGCTTCGCCCTCACCAAGCGCCCGACCGCCGACGTGCTCAGCGCGATCTGGCAGCGCTACCAGCGCCTGACCCTGCCCTTTGTGGCGGCCCTGTTGATCACGGTTCTGTGCTCCGCGGTGGCGCGTCCGTTTCTGGAGGCGGGCGTCGTTCCAGCCGCCCCCGCCCTGCCCCAACTGCTGGCCCATGCCAGCCTGCTGCATAGCGTGGCGGACGTGGAATCTTTGTCGGCCGGGGTCTGGTATGTGGCCATCGACTTCCAGCTCTATGCCACCTTGGCCCTTGTGTTGTGGCTGGGTGGCGGCAAGCGCTGGCTGAGCATGGCGCTGGTGGCTCTGCTGTGTGTGGCATCCATCACTTGCTTCAATACGGATGCGGAGTGGGATATCTGGTCGGTGTATTTCTTTGGCGCGTATGGCTTGGGCGCCTTGGCGTGGTGGGCTGGTCAGCGGGCCCGCCATGGCATGTATGCCGTGGGCCTGTACGCCACCACCCTGTGTATCGGGCTGGTCGCGCTGGCTGTGAGCTTCCGGGAGCGCATGGCGCTGGCCATAAGCGTGTCGGCCTTGCTGTCGAGTTTCGGCAGCTCGCAGCTGCAGTTCCCTTACAGGCCGTTGAAAAAGTGCACATCGAGCGCATCAGGGTCATGGATTTCGAAGAAACGGGTCGCCCGGATGCCTTCGCACAGCGATTGCTAGGGCCATCTCGGCCTGTTTGCAGGCCGTTTTGCCCATTTCGGGCGCACGTATCCCCGGTTTTACGCATGATGCGCGTCCCACCAGCCGCCCAGACTGCCCATGCGCACCAGGTTATGGGTAGCAAAGCACAGCAGCGCCTGGCCCGTGAGCTTGGCCTGTCCGATCAGCTTGGTTTTGGCCAGTCCACCCACCGTCTTGATCCAACCAAAAGCCTCTTCGATGCGCTTTCGCACCTTGATGCTTTGGCGGTAGCCCTCGTGGCGTTTCGTGCGCCCGTCAATGGCAGAGTGCTTCTTCTTGGCTGCTACGTGCGGTGTGACTTTGAGCTTTCGGCAACCCTTGACGAATGCCTTGCAGTCATAGCCCTTGTCAGCGCCCACCGTGGCCCGCTTGTTTTTGTTGTCCCTGCGTTTGAGCATGGCCAGCGCCGCTTCGCGTTCTGCGGTGCCGCTGGCATGGGTGATCGCAACGTCCACGATCAGGCCGTTGCGGTTCTCCATGAGGATGTGTCCCATGTGGCACAGGCGGGATTTGTCGCCCTTGGCTTTCTTGAACAGCCGGGCATCGGCATCTGTGGTGCTGGCGTGGGTGTCGTTGCTAAGCTCTTGGCCTTTGAAATCCACCTCGGGGTTGCGTCCGGGTGGCGTGGCGCTGTCATCGTCTTTGCGTTTGAAGCTTTTGTGCGAAGCCCAGGCTTCGATGAGTGTGCCGTCCACACTGAAGTGTTCGTCGCTGGCAAGCTTGCCCCACTGGGCGCTGAGCTTGACGCGTTCGAAGAAGGCGCGGGCCAGGTCTTCGTTGAACAGGCGTTCGCGGTTGGCGCTGAAGGTGGAGTGGTCCCAGACTTTGTCTTCAGTGTTCAGACCAACGAACCAGCGGTACAGCACGTTGTAGTTGACCGATTCGACCAACTGGCGCTCGCTGCGGATGGAGAAAAGGATCTGCAGCAGCAGGGCTTTCAACAGCATCTCTGGCGGCACAGAGGGGCGACCACGGCGGGCATACACCGCTTCGAACTCGCTGCTCATCGTCGCCAGCAGCGCATCGACCACGGCGCGCAGTTTACGAAGCGGGTGTGCCGCTGGCACTCGCTCTTCGAGGCTGATGTAGCTGAACATCGCACCTTGGAAGTCTTGGTTGCCTCTCATCGTATGACTCTGGGTTGCTATCGGATGGCTTCAGATCGTACCGGCCGAAACAGGTGGCGGCGGGGAATTTTTCAACGGCCTGCCAAAGCTCTGGACCGGGCCATCGCCCTGCTCAGCCGCACCTCCTACGCGCTGTTTTTAGTGCACTACGCCGTGCTGCTGCTGGCTAATGCTGCTTGGGCCGAAATCGGCTCAGACCATGGCGACGCGGCCCTGCTTTTCATGGCCGCCAGCTGGTTCGTGGCGCTTGGTGCCAGCTACTTGGGGTCGTCTCAAAAAACGGAAAATAAAGCACGCTAAGCCTGTCCCCAGCCAAGAGGCTATGTCTGTTAAAATCGAACGATGCGCATCCTTTTGGCCTTGTTACTCTGCTTCGTGGTTGCCTTCCAGGGCAGCGTGAACGCTTACGCGTTCCAGAGCCATTGCCCCATGGATCACGCAGGTGGTGAATCGGCTTTCGTCGGCGAGTCGGTTCAAGCGGCCGACGATTGCTGCAATGACGCCGAGACGGCTGCCAAGACGGGCAAGCTCTGCAAGACGGATAGTCCATGCAGCACATCGGGTGCTTGCGTCCCGCCGATGCTTCACGCTCACCTCCCCCTTGCACCGGCATCGCAAGACCTTGCGCCTGCGTCGACCGCGCTGATCGCCTCCTTTGATCCCTCGGGCATCTGGCGCCCACCATCCCTTAGCTAATTCCGTGTAACAGCGATTCGGCTGTTGACCACGCTGTGGTCAACAGTTCCTTGTCTGCGCTCGATCAATCGCGCGGGCATTCATCTCACATGGAGTTAGTCAATGCATTTACCTCACTCTCTGGGGGGTAGTACGCCTCCCGTTCACCGCGCTCGTCAGCGCAGGCTTCGCGGGCTCAGGCCGCTCACTGTTGTCGTACCAGTTGCCCTATTTTTGTTCGGTATGGTCGGCGTGGCTGCGGCACAAGCGGACTCCCCCGTCCTGACACTCGGAGCAGCTTTGGATGCTGCGCAGGCACGTTCTGCGACGCTTCAAGCGCAGGACGCTGCAACGCGCGTGGCCCGGGATATGGCGGTTTCCGCCGGTCGCCTGCCGGACCCTGTGCTGCGCCTGTCGGTAGACAACCTGCCCATCGAAGGGCCAATGCGCTACAGCCTGACGGACGACTTCATGACGATGCGATCGGTCAGCCTGATGCAGACCCTCCCCAACTCGGACAAACGCCAGGCTGGTAGCACGCGTTTCGAGCGCGAAGCCGAGGCCACATCGGCCATGCGCTCCCTCCAGCTGGCCAAGCTGTCCACCCAAACCGCCCGCGCCTGGTTCGAGCGCTATTTCCAGGAACAAATGCTTGGCCTGTTGCAGCGGCAGCGCGAGGAAGCCGGCCGGGTGATCGAGGCTGTGGAATCCGCCTATCGCGGCGGGCGCTCAGCCCAGGCCGACGTGTTGGCCACCCACGCAGCGGTGGCACGCATTGACGACCGGCTGCACGAGGTGCGTGCCGATCTGACCAATGCACTGGCGCTGTTGCAGCGCTGGGTGGGCGAAGCGGCAAGCCAGCCACTGGGCTCGTCGCCACCCTCGATCCATCGCACCCGCTTGTCGGGGCATCAGCTCCCCCACCAAATCGATCAGCATCCCGACATCACCGTGATGAACGCGCGCGAACGTGTCGCACTGGCCGACGCTGACGTGGCCAAACAGGACAAAAACGCCGACTGGAGCTGGTCTCTGATGTACAGCAAACGGGGCAGCCAGTTCGGCGACATGGTGTCGCTTGGCGTGTCCATTCCTCTGCAATGGGATCAGACCCGCAAACAGGACCGAGACCTGTCAGCCAGGTTGCAGCGCGTAGAGCAGGTACGGCTTGAGCGCGAAGAAATGCGGCGCGAGCATCTTTTTGAGGTGCAGCGCCTGCTTGCCAACTGGCAAAGCAACCTGAGCCGCCTCGCCGATTACGACAAGACCCTGATCCCGCTGACGACCGAACGCGTGGCGGCCACAGAAGCTGCTTTTCGAGGTGGCAAGGCACCGTTGGCCGCTGTTCTTGAAGCCCAGCGCATGGTGACCGACACCCGGATGGAGCGGCTGCGCATCGAAAAGCAGACCGCCGCTTGGTGGGCCGAGCTGGAGTTTCTGATTCCGCTCGACCCGGTGGCGCAAGCAACCCCAACGGACCCCTCCAATCCACCTGCTCAGGAGCAAAAACCATGAACAAGAAAACCATCGTCATCGCCTTGCTGGCAGCTGGAGTGCTCGGCACGGGCGGCTGGGGCGTCTATCAACTGGGTCTCAGGAACGGGATGGCGCACGCTCCGATGACAGCCTCCTCGCAAGCCAAAGGCCCACCTGCGGATACCCCGGTCGATCCCTCGACTTGGGGCATACCTGACGGTGAGGCGGCCACCCGGCGCCATATTGAAGCCGGCCTCAAGGGTGGCGATGTCGATCCGGTCACCGGTCGTCCCATCCTTCACTACCACGACCCGATGGTGCCGGGCAAAAAGTTCGAAGCGCCGGGCAAATCGCCCTTCATGGACATGATGCTGGTGCCCGCCTATGCCGGTGCTGCGGGTTCTGATGCCGGCACGGTCTCGGTCAGCTCGCGCATCCAGCAAAATCTGGGGTTGCGCACGGGAGAAGTCGTTTCTGGCCAACTGGTGCCCGAGGTTTCGGCGGTAGGCACCGTGGCCTGGAACGAACGCGGTCAAACCGTGGTGCAGGCACGCGCAACCGGCTTTGTCGAGAAGCTGCATGTGCGGGCGGCTCTGGATAGCGTAGTCAAGGGGCAGCCGCTACTGGACATGTATGTGCCCGACTGGGCGGCGGTCCAGGAAGATTACCTGACCGCCAAGCGTCTGCAGGGGCGCGGACTTGAGACGCTCGCCGATGGTGCCCGCCAGCGCATGCGGCAAGCTGGCATGAGCGAGGCGCAGATCGCCCTGGTCGAGCGCACGGGGCAGGTCCAGGCCCGCATGACCCTGGTTGCGCCAAGTGCTGGCGTGGTCACGGAACTGATGGCTCGCGAAGGCAGCACGGTGATGACGGGCATGCCGCTGATGCGCATCAATGATCTGTCCACCGTCTGGGTGCAGGCCGAGGTGCCGGAGAGCCAGGCCGCGCAAGTCGCCTCAGGCGCCCAAGTCACGGCGCAGACCCCGGCGTGGCCGGGCGAGGTGTTCCGGGGCCAGGTGCAGGCCTGGTTACCCGAGGTCAATCCGACGACGCGCACGCGCAAGGCGCGCATGGCCCTGTCCAACCCCAAAGCCCAACTGGTGCCCGGCATGTTCGTTCAGATGCAGCTCAGGCCAGCCAGCGGCGGGCAGGCTCGTTCCACCTTGCTGGTGCCCAGCGAGGCCCTGGTGCGCACCGGCAAACGCACGCTGGTCATGGCCGTCGAAGACGGGGCATTCCGTCCGCTTGAGGTGCAAGTGGGGCGCGAACAGAACGGCCAGGCCGAAATCCTGTCCGGGCTCAGCCAGGGTCAAAAGATCGTGCTGTCCGGGCAGTTCCTGATCGATTCGGAAGCCAGCCTGAAAGGCGTGGAAGCGCGCCTGTCCTCGGGCAAGGAGCCTGCTCTGACAAGCGCTGCGCAACCAACCGATCCCAAGACCTACCACACCAGTGCCCGCGTGGAAGCCGTGACTGGTGAAACCGTTACGCTGACCCATGCGGAAGTTCCCGCCTTGAAGTGGCCCGGCATGACCATGGACTTCAAGCTGGCGCCAGAGGTCTCGAAACAGCTTGCAGCGGGCAACGAGATTGAGATCGAGTTCCGCATGCAGGAAGGCGATGCACCGCAGATCATTCAATGGCAAGCGCGCACAGGCATGCCGAAAGGAGGTGCACGATGATCGCCCGACTGATCCATTGGTCGATTGCCAACCGCTTCCTGGTACTGATCGCCACCGGGCTGCTGGCGGCCTGGGGCATGGTTTCGCTGGTTCGCACGCCGCTAGACGCCTTGCCCGACCTGTCGGACACCCAAGTCATCATCCGCACCTCATGGCCGGGGCAGGCGCCGCAACTGGTCGAGAACCAGGTCACCTATCCGCTCACCACCACCATGCTGTCGGTGCCGGGGGCGCGGGTGGTGCGCGGCTATTCCTTCTTTGGCGACAGCTATGTCTATGTGCTGTTCAAGGACGAGACTGACCTGTATTGGGCGCGTTCGCGGGTGCTGGAGTACCTCAACCAGGTGCAGTCGCGCCTGCCGCCGGGGGCCAGCTCGGCGCTTGGCCCGGATGCGACCGGGGTGGGCTGGATTTACCAGTACGCGCTGACCGACAAGAGCGGCCAGCAGGATCTGGCGCAACTGCGCAGCCTGCAGGACTGGTTCCTCAAGTTCGAGCTGAAAACGGTGCCTGGCGTGGCCGAGGTGGCCACCATCGGCGGCATGGTCAAGCAATACCAGGTGGTGCTCGACCCGGACAAGCTGGCCGCCTACCGCATCCCGCACGGCAAGGTGATCGAGGCGATTCGCCGCGCTAACCAGGAAGCGGGTGGCTCGGTGCTGGAGATGGGCGAGGCCGAGTTCATGGTGCGCGCCTCGGGTTACCTGCAAAGCCTGGATGACTTCCGTGCCATCCCGTTGATGACCACCGACGCTGGCGTCTCAGTGCTGCTGGGCGACGTGGCGCAGGTGCAGATCGGTCCCGAGATGCGACGCGGTATCGGTGAGCTGGATGGCGAAGGCGAAGCCGTGGGCGGCGTGATCGTCATGCGCTCGGGCGAGAACGCGCTCTCCACCATTGAGGCGGTCAAGCAGAGACTCGCCGTCCTGAAACAGAGCCTGCCGCCGGGCGTGGAGATCGTCCCGACCTACGACCGTTCCGCGCTGATCGAGCGGGCCATCGAGAACCTCAGCCACAAGCTGATCGAGGAGTTTGTTGTGGTGGCGGTGGTATGTGCTCTGTTCCTCTTTCACCTGCGCTCTGCGCTGGTGGCCATCGTCTCCTTGCCCCTGGGCATTCTGGCCGCCTTCATCGTCATGCATGCGCAAGGCGTCAACGCCAACATCATGTCGCTGGGTGGTATTGCCATCGCCATTGGCGCCATGGTTGATGCAGCGGTGGTGATGATCGAGAACGCCCACAAGCACCTGGAGGAATGGGGCCACGAGAACCCTGGCAAGCTGCTGCAAGGCGATGCCCGCTGGCAGGTGATCGGCGATGCCGCCGCCGAGGTCGGCCCGGCGCTGTTCTTCTCGCTGTTGATCATCACCCTGTCCTTTGTGCCGGTGTTCACGCTCGAAGCGCAAGAAGGCCGCATGTTCTCGCCGCTGGCCTTCACCAAGACCTATGCCATGGCCGCCGCCGCAGGCCTCTCGGTGACGCTGATCCCGGTGTTGATGGGCTATCTCATTCGGGGGCGCATTCCAGACGAGCAGAAGAACCCTTTGAATCGCGTCCTGATCGCGATCTATCGCCCCTTGCTCGATGCCGTGCTGCGCTTTCCCAAGGCCACCATCGCCGTCGCGGTGCTGTTCTTCGGGCTGAGCCTGTGGCCCTTGCAGCATCTCGGCAGCGAGTTCATGCCGCCGCTCGACGAAGACGATTTGCTCTACATGCCGACCGCGCTGCCCGGGCTGTCTGCGGGCAAGGCGGCGCAATTGCTACAACAGACCAACCGGCTGATCAAGGCCGTGCCGGAAGTGGCCAGCGTCTACGGCAAGGCAGGCCGCGCGGTGACTGCGACCGACCCCGCACCGCTGGTGATGTTCGAGACCACCATTCAGTTCAAGCCGCAAAGCGAGTGGCGCCCCGGCATGACGCCTGAGAAAATTGTGGAGGAACTCGACAAGACCGTGCGCGTTCCTGGTCTGACCAACATCTGGATTCCGCCCATCCGCAACCGCCTGGACATGCTGGCCACCGGCATCAAGAGCCCGGTTGGGGTCAAGGTGCTGGGCAGCGACCTTGAGGTCATCAACCGGCTGACGGGCGAGATTGAGCAGGCGGTCAAAAATGTTCCGGGTGTCACCAGCGCCTTTGCCGAGCGACTCACGGGTGGGCGCTATGTGAACGTGGATATTCACCGCGAGCGGGCGGCCCGCTACGGGCTCAACATCGCCGACGTGCAGTCGGTGGTGGCCAGCAGCGTGGGCGGCATGAACATCAGCGAAACCATCGAAGGCTTGCAGCGCTATCCGATCAATGTGCGCTACCCGCGCGAAGTGCGCGATTCGCTGGACCGGCTGCGCAGCCTGCCCATCGTGACCCCGCGTGGACAGCAGCTCGTGCTGGGAGATGTGGCAGACATTCGCATCGACGACGGCCCGCCCATGCTGCGCAGCGAGAACGCCCGTCTGGCCGGTTTCGTCTACGTCGATCTACGCGGCCGCGACCTTGGCACGGCGGTGCGCGAGATGCAGCAAACGGTGGCTGAGCAGGTGAAATTGCCCCCGGGCTACGCGGTGTCGTGGTCGGGGCAGTTCGAGTTTCTGGAGCGGGCCACGGCCAAGCTCAAGCTGGTGGTGCCGTTCACGCTGCTGATCATTTTTGTGCTGCTGTATCTCACCTTCAAGCACTTCGGCGAGGCCCTGCTGCTGATGGCCACGCTGCCGTTTGCCCTGGTCGGCGGTATCTGGCTGCTGTATGGCCTGGGCTACAACCTGTCGGTGGCTGGCGTAGTGGGCTTCATTGCCCTGGCGGGGGTGTCGGCCGAGTTCGGCGTCATCATGCTGCTCTACCTCAAACAGGCCTGGATGGCGCGCGTTGATCAAAACCAGACCAGCGAAGCCGACCTGCTCGACGCCATCCGAGAAGGCGCAGTGCTGCGCGTGCGCCCCAAGGCGATGACGGTGGCGGTGATTCTGGCGGGCCTGTTCCCGATCATGTGGGGCAGCGGCACCGGCAGCGAGGTCATGCAGCGCATCGCTGCGCCCATGGTCGGCGGCATGATCACCGCGCCGCTGCTGTCGATGTTCGTGATCCCGGCGGCTTATTTCCTGATGCGCCGACCGCCCCGACAGTCGAACGCGCAAGGGCAACCCATTCATTCGCAAGGCGACAGCCTGTGATGAAAACCACTGGTCCCCGGCCTTGGCCAGGGAGCGGTATTCCTACTCACTTATTGGAGAAATATGAACATGAAGAAGTCACTGATCACCTCACTCGCAGCCGTCGTTTTGCTCTCGGCCACGGCCGCGATGGCGCAGCAAAAATCGATGGAGGGCATGAAGGAGATGCCGATGGGAAAGCCGGCCGCCGGGCAATCCATGCACATGGCCAAAGGCAAGGTAACCAGGGTAGACGCAGGCGCCAATCTCGTCACCCTTGCCCATGAACCCGTCAAGAGCCTGAACTGGCCAGCCATGACCATGGGGTTCCAGGTCAAGGACAAGATGCTGCTGGACCAACTCTCAGTCGGTAAAACCGTCGAATTCGAGTTCGTCAAGGGCGGCAAGGGCTATGTAATCACTGGCGTGAAGTAAGCGTCCTGCGGTGAGTGAAGCAGACGGGCTTCGTGCTCGTCTGCGTTCTTTATCTCACTGATAGCACCTGCGCTACTATTGGATTGGACGGTCGCTGACCCTGTGCCGAGAAAACAGATTACGCGACGCGTCCATGTGGTGACTGGGGACGGCATGTCAATTTGAGCTATACCCTATCCTGATGTCAGGCACTTCGCACGCTTAGCGTCAGAATAGGCTTTGGTTTGTAATTTATTGACACATGCCGCCAAACGTCATAGGTTCTTTCCTGACACATTCAGCATCGGAGGCGTCTTGAAAGGTCAACGTATCGGCTATGTCCGGGTCAGCAGCTTCGACCAGAACCCGGAACGGCAACTTGAACAAGTCCATGTGGACAAGGTGTTCACCGACAAGGCATCGGGCAAGGACACCCAGCGGCCGGAACTTGATGCCTTGCTGTCATTTGTGCGCGACGGCGACACGGTGGTGGTGCATAGCATGGATCGGCTGGCCCGCAATCTTGATGACCTGCGCCACCCTGGTGCAAAAGCTGACGAAGCGCGGTGTGCGCATCGAGTTCGCCAAGGAATGCTTGACCTTTACCGGCGAGGACTCGCCGATGGCGAATCTCATGCTGTCGGTGATGGGCGCGTTTGCCGAGTTCGAGCGTGCCTTGATTCAGGAGCGGCAGCGTGAAGGTATTGCGCTGGCCAAGCAGCGTGGCGCGTACCGGGGCCGGAAAAAGTCCCTGAGCGAACCACAAATTGTCGAGCTGAAGCGCCGCATTACTGAGGGCGAGCAAAAAGCGGCTGTCGCCCGCGACTATGGCATCAGCCGCGAAACCCTGTATCAATACTTGAGAACTGGATAGCTATGCCACGTCGTTCCTTCCTGTCCGCCGCCGAGCGGGAAAACCTGCTGGCGTTGCCGGACACCAAGGACGACCTGATCCGGTATTACACCTTCAGCGAAACAGACCTCGCCCTCATCCGGCAGAGGCGCGGCCCAGCCAACCGTCTGGGCTTCGCCGTGCAGCTTTGCTACCTGCGCTTCCCCGGCATCATCCTTGGTGTCGATCAACCGCCGTTTCCACCCTTGCTGAAACTGGTCGCCGATCAGCTCAAGGTTGGCGTCGAAAGCTGGAACGAGTACGGGCAACGAGAGCAGACCCGCCGCGAGCACCTGGCCGAGCTGCAAACGGTGTTCGGCTTCCAGCCTTTCACCATGAGCCACTACCGGCAAGCCGTGCACACGCTGACCGAGCTGGCCATGCAGACCGACAAAGGCATCGTTCTGGCCAGCGCCTTGATTGAGCATCTACGACGGCAGTCGGTCATTCTGCCCGCGATCAACGCCATCGAGCGCGCCAGTGCCGAGGCCATCACCCGCGCCAATCGGCGCATTTACGAAACACTGTCCGAGCCACTGTCGAATGGGCACCGGCATCGACTTGATGAGCTGTTGAAGCGCCGCGACAACGGCAAGACCACTTGGCTGGCTTGGCTGCGGCAATCGCCCGCCAAACCGAACTCTCGCCACATGCTCGAACACATCGAACGTCTCAAAGCTTGGCAGGCGCTCGATTTGCCCACCGACATCGAGCGGCTGGTTCACCAGAACCGGCTGCTCAAGATCGCTCGTGAGGGTGGCCAGATGACGCCAGCCGACTTGGCCAAGTTTGAGCCACAACGGCGGTATGCCACCCTCGTGGCGCTCGCTATCGAGGGCATGGCCACCGTCACCGGCGAAATCATTGACCTGCACGACCGCATCCTGGGCAAGCTGTTCAACGCAGCCAAGAACAAGCATCAGCAACAGTTCCAGGCATCCGGCAAGGCGATCAACGCCAAGGTACGGCTGTACGGGCGCATCGGTCAGGCGCTGATCGACGCCAAGCAATCGGGTCGTGACCCGTTCGCCGCCATCGAAGCTGTCATGTCCTGGGACGCTTTCGCCGAGAGCGTCACCGAGGCGCAGAAGCTCGCACAGCCCGAAGACTTCGATTTCCTGCACCGCATCGGCGAGAGCTACGCCACCCTGCGCCGCTACGCGCCTGAATTTTTAGCTGTGCTCAAGCTGCGGGCTGCGCCCGCCGCCAAGGACGTGCTCGAAGGCATCGAGGTGCTGCGCGGCATGAACGCCGACAACGCCCGCAAGGTGCCTGCCGATGCGCCGACCGCTTTCATCAAGAAACGCTGGGAGAAACTGGTGATGACCGATGCCGGTATCGACAGGCGCTATTACGAGCTGTGCGCACTGTCGGCGCTGAAGAACGCGCTGCGTTCCGGGGACATCTGGGTGCAAGGTTCGCGCCAGTTCAAGGACTTCGAGGACTACCTGGTGCCGTCCGAGAAGTTCGCCAGCCTCAAGAAGGCCAGCGAATTGCCGCTGGCCGTGGCCACCGACTGCGACCAGTACCTGCACGACCGGCTGACGCTGCTGGAAACGCAGCTCGCCACCGTCAACCGCATGGCGGCGGCCAACGACCTGCCTGACGCCATCATCACCGAGTCCGGCTTGAAGATCACGCCATTGGATGCAGCGGTGCCCGACACCGCGCAGGCGCTGATCGACCAGACGGCAATGGCGCTGCCGCATATCAAGATCACCGAATTGTTGTTGGAGGTCGATGAGTGGACGGACTTCACCCGGCACTTTGCGCACCTGAAATCGGGCGACCTGGCCAAGGACAAGCACCTGCTGCTGTCCACCATTCTGGCTGATGCGATCAACCTGGGACTGACCAAGATGGCAGAGTCTTGCCCCGGCACGACCTACGCCAAGCTGTCCTGGCTGCAAGCCTGGCATATCCGCGACGAAACCTATTCGACAGCGCTGGCGGAGCTGGTGAACGCGCAGTTCCGCCATCCCTTTGCCGCACATTGGGGCGACGGCACCACGTCATCATCGGACGGCCAGAACTTCCGAACTGGCAGCAAGGCCGAGAGTACCGGCCACATCAACCCGAAATATGGCAGCAGTCCAGGGCGAACTTTCTACACCCACATTTCCGACCAATACGCGCCGTTTCATATCAAGGTGGTCAACGTCGGCGTGCGCGACTCGACCTATGTGCTCGACGGCCTGCTGTACCACGAGTCCGACCTACGCATTGAGGAACACTACACAGACACGGCGGGCTTCACCGATCACGTTTTTGCGCTGATGCACCTGCTGGGCTTCCGCTTCGCGCCACGCATCCGCGACCTGGGCGACACCAAGCTCTACATTCCCAAGGGCGATGCCGCCTATAATGCGCTCAAGCCGATGATCAGCAGCGACCGGCTGAACATCAAGGCCATTCGGGCGCATTGGGATGAAATTCTGCGGCTGGCCACTTCGATCAAACAGGGCACGGTGACCGCCTCGCTAATGTTGAGAAAGCTCGGCAGCTATCCGCGCCAGCACGGCTTGGCCGTCGCCCTGCGCGAGCTGGGTCGAATCGAGCGCACGCTGTTCATCCTGGACTGGCTGCAAAGCGTAGAGCTACGCCGCCGCGTGAATGCCGGGCTGAACAAAGGCGAGGCCCGCAACGCGCTGGCCCGCGCCGTGTTCTTCAACCGCCTGGGCGAAATCCGCGACCGCAGCTTTGAGCAACAACGCTACCGCGCCAGTGGCCTCAACTTGGTGACGGCGGCCATCGTGCTGTGGAACACGGTCTATCTGGAACGGACCGCGAGCGCCTTGCGCGGCCACGGCCACGCTGCCGATGACACGCTATTGCAATACCTGTCGCCGCTGGGCTGGGAGCACATCAACCTAACCGGTGATTACCTGTGGCGCAGCAGCGCCAAGGTCGGTGCGGGCAAGTTCAGACCGCTACGACCACTGCAACCACTCTAGCCACAGCACCCCCTCTGCTGTTGAATCGGCGGGCATGGCACCGAACCGAACGAACAGAACACGCAGCAGTCGCCCGGTTTCGGACGCAGCAGCGCCTTGCATTGGCTGCACTCATAGTAAAACTGGCAGGCGTCGGTAGGCATAGTTTCCTGCTGGGCATGGCCACAATGCGGACAGGTCAGCACGGATTCCAGAATGACGGCGCTCATCGTCTGATCACTTGTGCACGGTGGACGGATAGCCTGCGTTCGTCGTGGCCTTGGTCAGCGCTTCCGGTTGTGCTTTGTCGGCGTCATAGCTGATGGTGGCGGTCTTTTGGTCGAAATCGACCTTGACCGCGCTCACACCGGGCACCTTTTCCAGAGACTTCTTGACCGTGATCGGGCACAGCTCACAGGTCATGTTTTGCACGTCGAGCGTTACGGTTTTCGGGGTAGCGGCCACTGTCGCCAGTGGCAGCGCGATCAGCGCCGCGAACAGTAATTTGCGCATGGAATTTCCTTTCAATAAAACAACGGAGCCAGCCACGGCACGGCCAGCAGGCCGAGCAACAGAACGGCGACGATCCAGAAGGTGAGCCGCTGCCGCTGGAGCGTGCGCGGATCGGCGCAGGGCGTGCCCGGTGTGCATACCTGTGGCACCAGATAGAGCTTGCGGAAGGCCAGCCCAAGAAACAGCAGCGTCAAGCCAATGAAGATAGGCCGGTACGGCTCCATCGCCGTGAGGTTGCCTATCCATGTGCCGCCGATGCCGAGCGCCAACAGCACGAGCGGCCCAACACAGCAGACCGATGCACCGATGGCCGCCACTACACCTGCGATCAGCGAGCCTTTGCCAGTGAGTTGTGCCATTGCCATTCCTTGAACTTATGTACCCAGATGTTATTCTATATTCCGTACCCGAGTACGGAATCAAGAGGAATTTGCATGGGCGCAGAACTGACCATAGGCAAGCTCGCGGAAGCGGGTGGAGTGAATATCGAGACAATCCGCTATTACCAACGGCGCGGCCTACTGGATGAGCCCCCCAAGCCTCTGGGCGGCCATCGGCGCTACGCGCCGGAGCAGGCCAAGCGCGTGCGCTTCATCAAGCGAGCGCAGGCGCTTGGCTTCACGCTGGACGAAGTGGGCGCGTTGCTGACGCTGGATGCAGCCTGCGCCTGCATGGAAACGCTGGCACTGGCGACCCGTAAGCTAGCATTGATCGAGAAGAAGATGGCTGACCTTGTTGCTATACGTCAAGTGCTGGGTGGTTTGGTGCAGCAATGCGACGCGGGCAACGGAAGTGCGGTTTGCCCAATCATCGACGTGTTGGCTCGGGATTGAGCCTTATCGTGCTTTGTTTTCCGTTTTCTGAGACGACCCCTACTTGTTCCACACCCAGGTGGAACATCGCATTGCCCAATGGCGCGCTGCGCCCGGCACCGGCTCAGCGACTCAGGCAGCCAAGTAAAATCAAACGCTTCAATATCAAGAAAGACTCGCTATGGGCGCGCAATGGAAAGCAAAGGGCAAGGCCCTGGTGGCCGATGCCAAGGGCCGGCTGTTTACCAAGCTGGTAAAAGAAATTACGGTAGCCGCCCGCGGCGGCGCAGACCCCGCCGCCAACGCCAAGCTGCGCCTGGTGGTCGAGCAGGCCCGCAAAGTTTCCATGCCCAAAGACACCTTGGACCGCGCCATCAAAAAAGGTGCTGGCCTGACCGGTGAAGTCATCAACTACGAGCACGTCATCTACGAAGGCTTTGCGCCCCACCAAGTGGCGGTAATGGTCGAGTGCCTGACCGACAACGTGAAGCGCACCGCCCCAGAAATGCGGGTGCTATTCCGCAAAGGCCAGTTGGGCATCAGCGGCTCGGTAGCATGGGACTTTAACCACCTGGGCATGATCGAAGCCTCCCCCGCCGCTGCCGACTCGGATGCTGAAGTGGCCGCTATTGAGGCCGGTGCGCAAGACTTTGAAGCCGGTGACGAAGAAGGCAACACCGTGTTCTACACCGACCCCGCCGACCTGGACCTGGTCGCCCGCGCCTTGTCCAACTTCGGCTTCAACGTGCTGTCGATGAAGCTGGGTTACAAGGCCAAAAATCCGGTAGACCCCACTAGCCTGAGCGCCGAAGCGCTGGAAGAGGTAGAAGCCTTTTTGGCCGCCATTGACGGCAACGACGACGTGCAGAACGTCTACGTGGCACTGGGCGGTTGATAGCTGCCACCGAGCCAGCGATAGCCGCAACATAGCGGCACGCGCAGGGAGGACTTCACATGAAAAAGCAGGGCCAAGTGGTCCGGTTCGACGAGCAGCGAGGCTTTGGCTTTATTCGCTGCAATGCAACCAGCCAAGATATCTTTTTTCATATCCGTGACTGTCACGGTGGTACTCAGCCCCCGTTGGGTGCCACGGTAGATTTTGAAGAAATTCACATGAGCGGCAAAGGCCCGAGGGCCATGGCCGTGCGTCAGCGCAACCTAGGCGCTTTACCCCCTAGCTCTCGGGACGGTCACCGCGCCCCTATTAACCACCGCTCTGTGCCACGCGCTGTTACCAGCGCAACACGCCCCCGCCAAGAGGCCAGGCAGCCAGAAGCATCTGCGCCTTTGATGGGAGTTGGCTCCTTGACCCTGATCTGGATCGCCTTACTGACCTGGGGCATCTGGCAACACAGGCTCCCGACCCTGGCGGCGCTCGGTGCGGTGGGCATCAACCTCGCCACCTTCTTTGCCTACTGGGTGGACAAATATGCGGCACAAAAAGGCCAGTGGAGAACCAAGGAAGACACCTTGCACCTGCTCGCGCTGGCAGGTGGCTGGCCTGCTGCGCGAGCGGCCCAGCAAGTGCTGCGGCACAAAACGGTGAAAGCCAGTTTTCAAACCACCTACTGGCTGACAGTCTGGTTGCACCTGGCTGGGCTGGCGGGCTACCTCTTCTGGGAGCGGACTCAATCGCTCCTAAAATAATAGCTACTCGCCTAATTGATACGCGGGCTAGAGGCCGATTTCCATTGAAACCGGCCTCCTCCATGACCTAACTTGCCAGCTCGAGCGGCTTGCACTTCCAAATCTTATCTGCGTACTCCGCAATCGTGCGGTCGGCAGAAAACGGCCCCATGGCCGCCACGTTGCGCAGGGCCTTGATGGACCAAGCCTCTATGCTTTGGTAGGCCACATCCACCTGCTCTTGCGCGGCGATGTAGGCGGCGTAATCGGCCAACAGCAGGTAGTGGTCGCCCCAGTTCACAAGCAGGTCGTAAATGCTCTGGAAGCGGCCGGGCTCGTCGGGGCTGAAGACGCCATCGCGGATGGCTTCCAGCACCGCAGTCAGTTCGGCATTGCCCTCGGCAATGGCGCGCGGCTGGTAGCCAGCGGCGCGGGTGGCGGCCACTTCGGGCGTGGTCAGGCCGAAGATGAAGATGTTGTCGGCACCCACGTTGTCCAGAATCTCCACATTGGCGCCGTCCAGCGTGCCAATGGTGAGCGCGCCGTTGAGGGCGAACTTCATGTTGCCGGTGCCCGATGCCTCGGTGCCTGCGGTGGAGATTTGCTCTGACAAATCAGCCGCCGGGATGATGCGCTCGGCCAGGCTTACGCTGTAGTTGGGGATGAACACCACCTTAAGTAAGTTGCCGACGCGCGGGTCGTTGTTGACCACGCTGGCTACGTTATTGATGAGGTGAATGATCTGCTTGGCCATGTGGTAAGCCGAAGCGGCTTTGCCGGCAAACACCACAACGCGAGGTACAGGGGGCGTCACCGTCACCGAGCCGGAGTTGTTGATGATGCGCAAGTAACGGGTGACCACGTGCAGCACATTGAGCAATTGGCGCTTGTACTCGTGAATGCGCTTGACCTGCACGTCGTAGAGCGCATCAGTCGGGATCGTGAGGCCCATGTTGGCCTGCACCCACGCGGCCAGGCGCTGCTTGTTGGCGAGCTTGGCACCCTGGAAGGCCTCGATGACTTTGGGCTGGGTCAGCACCGCGTTCAGGCCGCTGAGTTGCGTGAGGTCACGGCGCCAGCCGGTGCCGACCTGCTTGTCCAGCACCGCTGACAGCGCCGGGTTCGCTTGTGCCAGCCAGCGGCGTGGGGTGATGCCGTTGGTTTTATTGTTGAAACGCTCGGGCCAGAGCTTGGCAAAGTCGAAGAAGATGCTTTCTTTCATCAGCTCCGAGTGCAAGGCCGAGACGCCGTTGACCGAGTGGCTGGTGATGACGGCCAGGTAAGCCATGCGAACGCGGCGCTCACCGCCCTCGTCCACCAGGCTTACCTTGCGCAGCAACTCGGGGCTGCCACCGCGTAGGGATATCTGGTGCAAAAACTGGGCGTTGATGTCGTAAATGATTTGCAGGTGGCGCGGCAGGATGCGCCCCATCATCTCCACCGGCCAAGTCTCCAGCGCCTCGTGCATGAGGGTGTGGTTGGTGTAACTGAACACACCCTGGCAGAGCCGCCAGGCGTCGGCCCAAGACAGGTGGTGCTCGTCGAGCAGCAGGCGCATGAGCTCGGGAATCGCCAGCACCGGGTGGGTGTCGTTGAGGTGGATGCTGACCTTGTCGGGCAGGCTCTCAAAGTTGTCGTGCGTGCGCAGGTAGCGACGTAGTAAGTCTTGCACGCTGGCGCTGCAAAAGAAGTATTCCTGGTGCAAGCGCAACTCTTTGCCGGATGCGGTGGAATCATCGGGGTAGAGCACGCGGGACACGTTCTCGGAGTGGTTTTTGGTCTCCACCGCCGCCATGTAGTTGCCGCGGTTGAAGGCGCCCAGGTCAATCTCTTGGGTAGCTTTGGCAGACCACAAGCGCAAGGTGTTGGTAGCCTTGGTGGCGTAGCCGGGGATGATGGTGTCGTAGGCCATGGCCTGCACATCGTGGCTGTCCACCCAATTGTAGGCGCTGCCCTCTTTCACCACATGGCCACCGAACTGCACGCGGTAGTTCACCTCGGGGCGCGGAAACTCCCACGGGTTGCCGTGGGTGAGCCAGTAGTCGGGCACCTCCACTTGGCGGCCGTCCACGATGGTTTGCTTAAACATGCCGTAGTCATAGCGAATGCCGTAGCCAAAGCCGGGAATATTCAGCGTGGCCATCGAATCTAGAAAACACGCGGCCAAGCGGCCCAAACCACCGTTGCCCAGCGCCGCATCGGGCTCCAGCTCGGTGACTGCGTCGATGTCCACCCCGAAGTCGGCCAGGGCTTGTTTGACCCGCTCACGCAGGCCAACGGCGAGCATGGCGTTGCTGAAGGTGCGACCGATCAAAAACTCCATGCTGAGGTAGTACACGCGCTTGGAGTCTTGGGCGTATTGGGCGCGGGTCGTGGTCATCCAGCGCTCCACCAGCTGATCGCGCACCGCATAGGCAGCGGCGTGCAACCAGTCCTCGGGGCGGGCAGCTTCTGGGTCTTTACCCACCACGAACATGAGCTTGTTGGCGATGGAGCGTTTCAGGGATTCGAGGTCGCGCCCGGGCGCATCAAATTCAAAGGTCACAGGGGCACTCGTCATAGGGGTGGTAGGGGTGGTCATTCTTGAATCAACCTTTGGTAAAGGTGGGTGTAGTGCCCGGCGGCGGTAGCCCAGTCGAAGGCAAGCTTCATGCCGGTTTGGCGCACGCGGTTCCATTCCGCCTTGCGGTGATAGAGGGCAAAGGCGCGACGCACTGCTTTGCGGTAGGCGGTTTCGTCAAACGCATCAAATACAAAGCCGGTGGCGGTGCGGTCTTCCAGGGTTTCGAGATCACTGTCCACCACCGTGTCAGCCAAGCCACCCACGCGGCGCACCAAAGGCAAGCTGCCGTATTTGAGGCCATACATCTGGGTCAAGCCACAGGGCTCGAATCGCGAGGGCACCAGGGTTACGTCGCTGCCGGCGAACACCCGGTGGGCAAAGGATTCGTCATAGCCCAGCTTCACGGCCACCCGGCCGGCGTGGGTTTTGGCGCGCTCTGTGAAAGCCTGCTCCAGCCAGGCGTCGCCACTGCCCAGCACCAATAACTGGCCGCCGCGCGTCACAATTTCATCCAAACCGGCAAGCACCAAGGGCAGGCCTTTCTGATCCGTGAGACGGCTCACCACGGCGAAGAGGGGCGCATCGGCATCCACATCCATTCCCATGGCGCCTTGCAACAAAGCTTTGTTAATGGCTTTGCCCGACATGTGGCGGGCGTCATAGTGGTGTTCCAGCAAGGCGTCACTGGTGGGATTCCAGACGGTGTCATCCACTGCGTTCAGGATGCCACTCAAAGCGTCGCGTCGCGCCATGAGGAGGCCGTCCAGCCCGCAGCCCTGCTCCGGCGTTTGGATTTCACGGGCATAGGTGGGGCTCACGGTGGTGATGTGGTTCGCGTAAAACAAGCCCGCCTTCATGAACGAGAGCTGCCCATGAAACTCCATACCCTGCACGTGAAAGGCCTCGCCGGGAAGACCGAGGTCGCCGAAATACTGCGGGCCAAATACGCCCTGGTATGCCAGGTTGTGCACGGTAAACACCGAGGGCACCCGTGTGGCGCCGCGGTCGGCCCACAGCTTGAGATACGCACTGGCCAGCCCAGCATGCCAATCGTGGCTGTGCACCAGTTGAGCGCGCCACAGGCCGTCCATGCCATGAGCGAGATGGGCCGCTGCTTGGCCCAGTGCTGCGAAACGGCGGTGGTTGTCGCCATAGGGTTGCTTGTTGGCATCTTCATAAGGATTGCCCGGGCGCTCATAGAGGCCAGGTGCCATGAGCACATAAGCGCCCTGCTGCATGTCACCCCTGGCGAGCGCTGGCAACTCGCCGTAGACAACTTCCACCATTTCGCCCCAAGGCATCACAAACGCCCCTACCGGTGCTGCATTGCGCAGGCCCGCCACAACGGCCGGAAAGCCGGGCAGCAGCACCCGTACATCGCATCCCGCTTCATGCAAAGCCGCCGGCAGCGCACCGGCAATGTCAGCCAGCCCTCCCGTTTTGAGCAGAGGGAAAATTTCGGCACTGACTTGCAGGATGCGCATGGGCGATCTTTCGTAGAACTAAGTTATTGGGCTTCCAGCCGCTTCAGCATGTCTTTGGTGATCAGGACGACGCCGTTGTCGGTGCGCTCAAAACGCGCGGCGTCCGCCACCGGGTCTTCGCCCACGATGAGCCCATCCGGAACCTCCACACCCCGGTCAATCACCACCCTGCTGAGGCGGCAACCCCGCCCCACGGTGACCTCAGGCAGCAATACGGCCTGGTCAATCACACAAAACGAATGGATGCGCACACTGCTAAACAGCACCGAGTTGCTCACCACCGAGCCCGACACAATGCAGCCGCCCGACACCATGGTGTTGATGGCCTGGCCGTGCTTGCCATCGGCATCCTGCACAAACTTGGCCGGTGGCAACTGGCGCTGGCTAGTCCAGATGGGCCAATTGGTGTCGTAGATATCCAGCTCCGGGGTGACCGATGCGAGATCAAGGTTGGCTTCCCAAAAGGCGTCGATGGTACCCACATCGCGCCAATAGGGCACGGCGTCCGGGGTGGACGACACACACGACATAGAGAACGGGTGCGCCACTGCCCTGCCCTCGCGCACCACGCGGGGAATCACGTCTTTGCCGAAATCGTGGCTGGACTCAGGGTTGGCCAAATCATCTTCCAGCAAGTCGTACAGGTACTTGGAGTCGAAGATGTAAATGCCCATGCTGGCCAGAGACACCGCGTCGTTGCCGGGCATGGCCGGTGGGTTGGCAGGTTTCTCGACAAACTCGGTGATTTTGCGGGTGCCGTCCACAGCCATCACACCAAAGGCGGTAGCCTCTGCACGCGGCACTTCGATACAGCCCACGGTGCAGCCAGCGCCGCTCTCCACGTGGTCTTTGAGCATCAGCGAGTAATCCATTTTGTAGATGTGGTCACCGGCCAGCACCACCACGTATTCAGGCTTGCTGCTCTGGATGATGTCCAGGTTCTGGTAGATCGCATCCGCGGTACCGCGGTACCAGTGCTCTTCGTCCACCCGCTGCTGGGCGGGCAACAGGTCGACCATCTCGTTGAGTTCGGCACGCAGAAAGCTCCAGCCGCGCTGCAAGTGGCGCAACAGCGAGTGCGACTTGTACTGGGTGATCACTCCGATGCGGCGAATGCCGGAGTTCACGCAGTTGGAGAGCGCAAAGTCAACGATACGGAACTTGCCGCCAAAGTACACCGCCGGCTTGGCGCGCCGGTCGGTCAATTGCTTGAGGCGGGAGCCGCGGCCACCGGCCAGCACCAAGGCGATGGTGCGGCGCACCAGCATGTGGGGCTGCATGTGGCGCTCTTGAAGCGCGAGGTTGCGGGCGTTGTCTTGGGTGCTCATGGGTTTGTCTCCTGTCGCTTAGGTTTGTTTTTAAAAAAGGTATGCCTGTGCTTCTGCGGCTCAGGTCGTCACGGTAGGTTGGTTCATGCCGGTGAAATGGCGGATGCGGGCCACCATCTCCGCCAAGGCGATCAGGGGTTGTAGGGCCTCTTGGGCGGGAATGTCGTGGCGCGCTGCATCGGGCTCGTGGCGCTCTAGGTAGACGCGCAAGGTGGCGCCCTCAGTGCCGGTACCCGAGAGGCGGAATACCACGCGCGAGCCGTCGGCCAGCACCACGCGCACGCCCTGCTTCTGGCTCACGCTGCCATCCACCGGGTCGGTGTAGGCGAAGTCGTCGGCAAAAGCCACCGGCAATCCGGCAATCGTGGTGCCACCTAGAGTGGGCAAAGACGCACGCAAGTCGCGCATGAGCGCGTCGGCCCGCTCGGCGGGAATGCCTTCGTAATCATGGCGGGAATATACGCAGCGGCCATATTGCGCCCATAGCTCGCGCACCAAGGTCTCGACCGATTTGCCGCTGGCGGCAATCAGGTTGAGCCAGAACAGCATGGCCCACAAACCGTCTTTCTCGCGCACATGGTTGGAGCCGGTGCCGTAGCTTTCTTCTCCGCACAAGGTGACCTTGCCATCGTCCATCAGGTTGCCGAAAAACTTCCAGCCAGTGGGAGTTTCATAACACGGTATACCCAGAGCCTTGGCCACCCGATCCACTGCGGTCGAAGTGGGCATAGAGCGGGCCACCCCAGCCACACCGGCCTGGTAACCCGGTACCAAGGTGGCGTGGGCGACAATTACCGCCAAGCTGTCGCTGGGCGACACCACAAACTTGCGGCCGACGATCATGTTGCGGTCGGCATCGCCATCGCTCGCCGCACCCATATCGGGGGCATTGGCCGCAAACAGATGGGCGATCAGGTCTTCGGCATTCACTGGGTTCGGGTCCGGGTGCAAGCCACCGAAATCTTCAAGCGGCGTGCCGTTAACCACCGTGCCAGCCGGTGCGCCCAGCTCGCCCTCCAGCAAGGCTTTGGCGTAGGGGCCGCCGACTGCGCACATGGCGTCACACCGCAGGGTGAACCCACCGGCAAACAAGGTCCGAATGGCGCCGAAGTCAAACAAGCTGCGCATGACCTCGGCGTAATCGGACACAGAGTCAATCACCAGCACCTCGGTGCTCCCGATGTACTGGCTCCCCAGCGCGTCCAAGCTGATATCGGGCGTGCTCATGGTGCGGATTTCGCGGACCAACCTTGTGCGCTCGTAAATCGCGTCGGTGACCTTTTCAGGTGCGGGGCCACCGTTAGCCACGTTGTATTTGATGCCGAAGTCGCCATCCGGACCGCCGGGGTTATGGCTGGCCGACAGCACGATGCCACCACTGGCGCCATGGCGGCGAATGACCGCGCTGACTGCAGGTGTCGACAAAATACCCCCCTGCCCCACCAGCACCCGGGCATAGCCCTTGGCTGAGGCCATACGCAGAATGGTTTGAATGGCTACGCGGTTGTAAAAACGGCCATCGCCACCCACTACCAGCGTCTGCCCGGCCGCATCCGGCAACACATCAAACAGGGCCTGCACAAAATTTTCCAGATAACGGGGCTGCTGAAAGACGGTGACTTTTTTGCGCAAACCCGAAGTACCGGGGCGCTGACCATCAAAGGGCGAAGTGGGCAGTGTGATGCGTGGCATGGTGGTGTGACAGAGGTGGAGATACGGTTGAAGAAATAGTTACCAAGTCAAAAGCATGAGGCTGTCTGCCTGCAGCAATATGACATTGCCAACCACCGGGCTGCCTTCTGAGGGCAACTCCGGAACGGCGGAATCCAAAACCACGCGCCAGGCACCTTGCGGTAAACAAAAGACCTGCTCGTGGGGGCTGGGGTTGAGGAGCAACAACACTGCGTCCGGCGTGCCGGCCTGAAGGGCAACAGCCATGGCGCCGCCGTGGGGGGCGTCCCAATCTGCGGGCTGCAGGGTGCGGCCGTCCGGCAAGGCCCAAGTAGCTACCGGGCCACAACCGGCAGACTCCGCACTGCTGCGCCACCAACCGCCGGCTTGCAATGCCGGCAGTTGCCGGCGCAAGGCGATCGCACGGGCCCAGAAAGCGGTTTCATGCAGGGCAAAAACGTCCCATCGCAACCAGGTCGTGGCATTGTCCTGGCAGTAAGCGTTGTTGTTGCCGCCCTGGGTGTGGCCCAACTCATCGCCGGCCAACAGCATGGGGGTGCCTAATGACAAAACCGTAGCTGCCAGCAAGGTGCGCCGGTGCCGGGCTCGGGCCTCTTGGACCGCTGGCAGGTCGCTGGCGCCCTCAACACCATGGTTGACGCTCAAGTTGTGGCCATGGCCATCGCGGTTGTGTTCGCCATTGGCCTCATTGTGGCGTTCGCAGTAGCTCACGACGTCCATCAAATTGAAGCCATCGTGAGCCGTCACAAAATTCACGCTGCTGTGCGCAGCACGCTGCCCGCGGGCAAATGCATCGGCTGAACCTGCCAAGTGCTGGGCCAGTGCACCACGGCTAATGCCATGCCGCAGCCAAGCGCTACGCTGGGTATCGCGGAAACGGTCATTCCATTCCAACCACCCGTGCGGAAAAGCGCCCAGCTGATAGCCCCCGGGTCCGATGTCCCAAGGCTCTGCCACCATCAGGCGGTTGCGCAACACCGGGTCTTGGGCCACAGCCATCAACCACGGAGCGTGTGGCTGGAAGCGGTAGCCGGCGTCTTGGGTGCCACGTGCCATGACGGGCGCCAGGTCAAAGCGAAACCCGTCGACCCCATAGTCGTCCACCCAGGTGCGCAAGCTATCCATCACGGTGCGCAGCACGATCGGGTGGTTAAGGTTGACGCAGTTGCCGCAGCCTGTCCAATTGATGTAGCGGGCAGGATCTTCGGGTTCCAGGTGGTAATAGGTGGTGTTGGCAATGCCGCGCAGGCTCAGCAGCGGGCCGAACTCATCGGTCTCAGCCGTGTGGTTGTAGACCACATCAAGAATCACTTCCACACCTGCAGCGTGCAAAGCATCGACCATGGCACGGAATTCCGAGCGCGGGCTGCTGCCCGGTGTGCCGCTCCAATAGCGAGGCTCTGGAGCGCTCCAGGCAATGGGGCTGTAGCCCCAGTAATTGCTGAGCCCCAAGCGCTGCAAGCGCTCTTCGTCGGCGCGCGCGGCCACCGGCATCACACTCACGGTGGTAATGCCCAAGGCCTTCAAATGTGCAATGGCTGCCGGATGCGCCAAACCGGCATAGGTGCCACGCAAGTGCAGCGGCACATCGGGGTGCAACTGGGTGAAGCCCTTGACGTGCAGTTCATACAACACACGCTGCGCGGGATCAATCTTTGGCCCCGCACTTGCGGGCGGCAAGGCGCTCACTACCCGGGCTTTGAGCGCGGTGGCGGCGTTGTCCCGCGGGTCGAGTTGCTGCACGCCGCGTGCGCTTTCAGGGGTGTGGGCCCAATGCAGGTCGGATCCGTCGTAACGGCCTGCGACCTCCAAGGCATAGGGGTCGAGCAACAACTTGGCTGGATTGAACCGATGTCCCTGCGTGGGAGCCCAAGGGCCGTGAACCCGGTATCCATACACCTGCCCCGCCCCTGCGCCGGGCAATAGCCCATGCCAGACCGGCCCAGTGCGCACTGGCAACGCGATGCGCTCCAGCTCGGTGGTGCCGGTGTCATCAAACAGGCACAGCTCCACGCAGGTGGCATCTGGTGCCGCCAACGCGAAGTTCACACCGTCTGCAGTAAGGCTCGCGCCCCATGCAGAGGCAAAGCCCGGCAACAAAGTCGTCAAAGGCATAGAAAGACTCATTCTTCTCCGGGAACGAGCACAAGGCATGCCAAGGGCGGCAAAGTGATGACCAGCGACTGGCCATGGTGGTGCGCCGCTACCAGCTCGGTGCTGCGGGCACCCGAGCTCAGGCTGCTGCCGCCGTAAACCCCGTTGTCGGTATTGATGACTTCGCGCCACGCGCCAGCCACCGGCACGCCGATGCGGTAGCCCGGCCGTGGCACGGGCGTGAAATTGCACACCACCACCACGACCCGACCGTCCAGGGCGCGGCGCTGGAAGGCAATGACCGATTGCGCTGCGTCGTCATGGGCAATCCAAGCAAAGCCGTCGGGCTCGATATCCTGCTCATGCATGGCGGGAAACGCGCGGTACACCCGGTTCAGGTCACGCACCAGCCTTTGCACACCCTGGTGGCGAGGGTCTTGCTCCAAGTGCCACGGCAACTGGGCGCCATCGGCCCATTCGGTGGGCTGGGCCAACTCGCCGCCCATGAACAGCAATTTCTTGCCGGGGTAAGCCCACATGAAACCGTACAGTGCTCGCAAATTGGCGAATTGTTGCCACGCATCACCAGGCATCTTGCCCAGCAAAGACGCTTTGCCGTGCACTACCTCGTCATGAGAAAGCGGCAGCACAAAGTTTTCAGTGAAGGCGTACATCAGCCCGAAGGTGAGCTGATTCTGGTGGTACTTGCGGTGCACACCATCCATGGACGCGTACTGCAAGGTGTCATGCATCCAGCCCATGTTCCATTTGTAGTGAAACCCCAAGCCGCCACTTTGCAAGTCCGGCGACGGAGGCCGGCTCACGCCAGGGAAGGCGGTGGACTCTTCAGCCAATGTGATAGCGCCTGGTCGCTCAGTGCCCACCACATGGTTCATGCGGCGCAGGAACTCAATCGCCTCCAGGTTCTCGCGACCACCGTGTTTATTGGGTATCCACTGCCCTGCGGCGCGGCTGTAGTCGCGGTAGAGCATGGAAGCCACCGCATCCACCCGCAGACCATCGATGCCGAAGCGCTCCAGCCAGTACAAAGCATTGCTGACTAAAAAGTTGCGCACTTCGGTGCGGCCGAAGTTGTAAATCAGGGTGTTCCAGTCCTGGTGAAAGCCTTCTTTCGGGTCGGCGTACTCATACAGGTGGGTGCCATCAAATTCGGCCAGTCCGTGGGCATCACTCGGGAAGTGCGCAGGCACCCAGTCCAAAATCACACCGAGGCCCGCGTGATGCGCCGCATCCACAAAGTACTGGAAGTCTTCGGGCGACCCGAAGCGCGACGTGGGTGCAAAAAGCCCCAAAGGTTGGTAGCCCCAAGAACCGTCAAAAGGGTGTTCGCTGACCGGCAACAACTCCAAGTGTGTGAAGCCCATCTCGCGCGCATAGGGCACCAGGGTGTCTGCCAACTCACGGTAGTTCAGCCAGCGCCAGCCATCAGCTTTGCGCCAGGAGCCCAAGTGCACTTCGTACACACTCAAAGGCTGGTGCAGCCCGTTCGCCTTTTGGCGGTCTGCCCGCATGGGCAACCGGGGCGGTAAGCCTGCGACGATGCTGGCGGTATCAGGCCGCAGTTGGGCCGCAAATGCAAAAGGATCTGCCTTGGTACTGATTGCGCCCTGTGCGTTCCACAGTTCAAATTTGTAGGCATCGCCCTTGCTGACATGGGGCACAAAAATTTCCCACACACCGCATTCGCGGCGCAAGCGCATCGGATGACGGCGCCCGTCCCACCCATTGAAGGAGCCAACCACCGAGACACGCCGGGCGTTCGGCGCCCACACCGCGAAGCTGGTACCGTCAATGCCGCACATCTGGACCGGGTGGGCACCGAGGCACTCGTAGGGGCGCAAATGGGTGCCTTCCGCTAACAGCCACAAATCCATGTCTTGAAGGACAACCGGAAAGCGGTAAGCATCCTCCAGCAATGAAACGCCCGCCTCAGGATCCTGCCAAGCGACCTCCAGGCGGTAATCAGGGAAAGACGCTACGCCGGGCAGCAACAGGGAAAAGACATCCGTGCCTTCGTGCCTTTGCAACTCGCCCAGCAGTCGGCCCGACTCGCGATCCATAGCGCGGACCGTGCGCGCATCTGGATACAGCGCAGTGATTTGCACACCGTCCTCAACGGTATGGGGCCCGAGAATGCTGAAAGGATCGGCATGTTGGGCCCGCACCAAGGCACCCAGGTCGTGGTCTGTCAGCATATGTCTCTCACATTCACCCGTGGCGAGTCCGCGGGCTTGTCATTGGTTTAAATCATAGCTTATTGCATAAGTCTGCAAAAAACCGGTCACCTGATGGCAAGCCGCACCAAAAGCGGAATTTTGTAACCGTTACCACCAAGAGTTACCAACATTGTGAAGGCTGAGCTGCCTCTAAAAAGGCTTGCCAATCAGGGTAAACGCTCGACCTGATAGCCCATTCGGCCTAACACTGCGGGCAAACCCCGATCTCCCGCCATGTGCAAACTCCCGACCGCAGCAAACACGCGCTGTCCTGCACGGAGCATAGCGTCAATCTGCTGCGCCATGGCGGGGTTTCGTTGGTCTAAAAGCCGCTGCATCTGTAACTTCTCCATCGGAGTTACCACGCACTCACACCACTGCTGGTAGGTGTCGAGGCGCTGCTGATCGCCGGCCTCCCACATGTGGACCAAGTCCCGCAGGCTCTGTCGCGCGGTGCCGGCATCGAGCTCTCGCAATCCGTCCTCCAACATCCAGGTGGCTTCTGTCGCACTAGATGACAGCAAAGCTTGTAACTGCAGTTCGACGGTCTCCAGGGACACCACCGGCATGCCACGTTGCCGGGCAAAAAGCGCTAAGTAGGTCTCGGATCCGAACTGCGCATCGAACCCATCCCGGCGTGCCACCGCCAAGGCAACGCCCGACAACAGCAGTTCCGACGGGCTCGTGCCCACCGAATTCACCGGCAGGCACTGCATTTGCAACTGGCGAATCAAACGCTGCCGCATATCGGGGGCGAGTGGCCACGAGGGAGCCTGTGCCAGCGCTACCCCCATGCGACGGGCGTTGTCAGGATCCAGCGGATCAAGCTCCAGCGCCAATGTGTTTGCGTTCTGCAAAGCGCTTGCCATCGCAGGGCCTGCCGCCAACCAGGTGTCGCGGCCCACATGCAAGGTGCCATACAGATAGGAGCTATGTCCGTCCCGAGTAACGCGCCAGAGAAATCCGCGGTCTCGTGCCTGCGCGCGGGATGCCGTGAACATCTCGGCGCTCAAGGGCTTGCTCTCTGGCGGGCAGTCCACGAACCCGCCCTGAGCACGCGCATCCTGCGTACCACAGGCCAAACCTGCGAAAATTGCTATAAAAAGAAGAGCACCTCGCGCAAGCTTAGCGGGGGCCAACACCCCAAAAGACCCGAAAAAAAACACCTAGCTCCGGATCAGCGCGGCTTACGGGCCGCTTTGAATGCTGGCTTCGGCGCACCCGTGTCGCGCGGGGGCAAACCAGTGTGCTGGGTCAGCAAGCGGCCCTTAACCGGTGCCGCGGCCTTGCCCAAGGGTTGCACCCGTCCCGCAGCGGCCTTGACCGGCGCCACGGTAGAGTTCTTTTTGCGGGCGCTCTGGTAGCCACCATCCACCAGCGGCTGAAAGGTCGGAATCAGATGGTGCTTGCCATTGCCGATCAGGTCGGCGCGGCCCATGGTCTTGAGCGCCTCGCGCAACAGCGGCCAGTTGTTGGCATCGTGGTAGCGCAAAAAGGCTTTGTGCAAACGGCGGCGCTTTTCACCGCGCACGATGTCCACGGTTTCTTCTTCGCTCTGAGCAGTGCGATGCACCCGCTTCAGGGTGTTGCGGCCCGAGTGGTACATGGCCGTGGCAGTGGCCATAGGGCTTGGGTAGAAGGTTTGCACCTGGTCGGCGCGGAAGCCGTTTTTCTTGAGCCAGATGGCCAAGTTCATCATGTCTTCATCGCTGGTACCCGGGTGGGCTGCGATGAAGTACGGAATCAGGTACTGTTTTTTGCCAGCTTCGGCGCTGAACTTTTCGAACAGCTGTTTGAACTTGTCGTAGCTGCCGATGCCGGGTTTCATCATCTTGGTGAGCGGGCCCTGCTCGGTATGCTCGGGCGCGATCTTGAGGTAGCCGCCCACGTGGTGCTGCACCAGCTCTTTCACATACTCGGGGCTCTTCACGGCCAGGTCGTAGCGCAGGCCGGAGCCGATCAGGATTTTCTTGATGCCCTTGAGCGCACGGGCACGGCGGTAGATCTTGATCAACGGATCGTGGTTGGTCGTCAGGTTCTGGCAGATGCCGGGGTACACGCAGCTGGGCTTGCGGCAGGCCGCTTCGATCTCGGGGCTACGGCAGCCCAAGCGGTACATATTGGCGGTGGGTCCGCCGAGGTCAGAAATAGTGCCGGTGAAGCCTTTCACCTTGTCGCGGATGTCTTCCACCTCTTTGATGATGGACTCTTCCGAGCGACTCTGGATGATGCGGCCCTCGTGCTCTGTAATCGAGCAGAAGGTACAGCCACCAAAGCAGCCGCGCATGATGTTCACGCTGAAGCGGATCATCTCCCAGGCTGGGATTTTGGTCGCGCCGTCATGGCTGCCATTTTCATCGGCATAGGCTGCGTGCGGGCTGCGGGCGTACGGCAGATCAAACACAAAGTCCATTTCTGCGGTGGTAAGCGGAATGGGCGGCGGGTTGATCCACACATCACGGGCGGTCAAACCCTCACCATGCGCCTGCACCAAGGCTCGGGCATTGCCGGGATTGGTCTCCAAGTGCAGCACCCGATTGGCGTGTGCGTAAAGCACCGGGTCGCTTTTGACCTGCTCGTAGCTCGGCAAACGGATCACAGACCGCTCACGCGGCGGCACCTTGAGCTTGCCTTTGCCACTCGACAGCGCGGGGTTGGCGAAGAAGGTCAACGGTGCAATGGATGCATTGACTTCGGGTTTAGCGTCTTTTTGGCCTGTAGCGCTCGTGGAGTCTGCGCGAGCAGCTCCTGAATTCATAGCGCCAGCAGCCTCAGCAGCCGCTGCTGTGGCTTTGGCTTCATCTTCCTTGGCGCAGGTCGCGCCATTTTCGGCCGCCAGCTCGCTGGTCGTCATGTAGGGGTTGACGTGGGCCTCCACGCGGCCCGGCTCATCCACCGTGGTTGAGGTGATCTCAAACCAGTCTTTGCCGGACTCGTCATCCGGGCGACGCACAAAAGCGGTGCCCCGCACATCGGTGATTTGCTCCACCGGCTCCTTCGCAGCCAAGCGGTGGGCGATTTCCACGATCGCACGTTCGGCGTTACCGTAAAGCAGCAGATCGCACTTGGCGTCCACGACTATGCTGCGGCGAACCTTGTCGCTCCAGTAGTCGTAGTGCGCGATACGACGCAGGCTCCCTTCGATGCCCCCCAGCACGATGGGCGTGTCTTTGAAGGCCTCGCGGCAGCGCTGGCTGTAGACAATGGCCGCCCGGTCAGGGCGCTTACCGCCCACATCCCCAGGCGTGTAGGCGTCGTCACTGCGGATCTTGCGGTCCGCGGTGTAGCGGTTGATCATGGAATCCATGTTGCCGCTGGTCACCCCCCAGAACAGATTAGGTTTACCCAAGGCCTTAAAGGCCTCGGCACTGGTCCAGTCCGGCTGGGCGATGATGCCCACGCGGAAGCCTTGTGCCTCCAACATGCGGCCGATGACCGCCATGCCGAAACTCGGGTGGTCCACATACGCATCGCCCGTAACGATGATGATGTCGCAGCTGTCCCAGCCGAGCTTGTCCATTTCCGCGCGGCTCATGGGCAAGAAGGGGGCGGTGCCGAAGCGGGACGCCCAGTACTTGCGGTAACTGGAAATCGGTTTGGCGGCGCGCGCGAAAAAGGAGACGTCGACTGGGGCGTTCATAGGAGTCCGGGGGATAACCTGTAAGTGTAAGGTTTTGCGCTTCCCGGCGCACTAGGTAGGGCTTCTTAGGACTACCGGCAATTCCGATTTTGAAGAGCAAGTCTCCCGCGGAGACTGTGCGCATTCGGAAATTTCTTTGCGCGACAGCTTCCGAAACCGCCAAAAGCATGATTTTTACCGGTACAAACCCCCATGCCCCAAGACAGGGCGGCATCAAATTTGCTCTAGTTACCCCGTAGAATAATTTTTTTCTTTACCCAACCACCGGCTCTGTCCGGTACATCAAAGGACTTTTCCATGAAGAAACTCCTGCTGGCACTGGCAGCAACCTCCGTTTTGGCCGCCTGCGGCAAAAAAGAAGAGGCTGCTCCCGCAGCACCTGCTGCTCCTGCTTCCGCACCCGTTGCAGCCGCTCCTGCGCCAGAAGTCGGCCCACTGAAAGTCGCGATCGACCCGACCTACGAACCGTTTACCTTCAAGTCCGCCGATGGCCAACCCACCGGCTTTGACGTCGATGTCGCCAACGCCCTGTGCGAGCAGATCAAGCGCAAGTGCGAGTTTGTCGAGCAAGTTTGGGACAGCATGATTCCCGGCCTGAACGCCAAGAAGTACGACGTCATCATCTCCTCCATGTCCATCACCGATGATCGCCTGAAGGAAGTCGACTTCACCGACAAGTACTACAACACCCCCAGCCGTCTCGTTCTGAAAAAGGGCGTCAAGTTCACAGACGCAGCCTCCATCAAGGGCAAAAAAATCGGTGTTTTGAAGGGCTCCACCCAAGAAAAATACGCGATGGGCGATCTGAAGCCAGCCGGCGTGATCGTGAACTCCTACGAAGCGCAAGACCAGGTGTACCTGGATATCAAGTCCGGCCGTCTGGACGGCACCGTGGCTGACTACATGGAAGTCACCGGTGGCTTCTTGTCCAAGCCTGAAGGCGCTAAGTTCGAGTTGGTCGGTCCTGACTTGAAAATGCCCCAGTACTTCGGTTACGGCGCCGGTATTGCCTTGCGTAAGGGTGAAGACCAACTCAAGGGTGAGTTGAACGAAGCCATCAAGGCCATCCGCGCCAACGGCACTTACAAGACCCTGAACGACAAGTACTTTGCCAAGTACAACATCGACGTTTACGGCGAATAAACCTTGTAACACCCACGCATCGGGGCGCAGTAGTGCGCCCCTTTGCGTTCCATGCGCCCACAGGCTTTCATGAATTCTTATTACGTCGCCATATTGCAGGGCTCGGTACTCACGGTTGGAGTTTCACTGTGTGCCCTGCTGGTGTCCATTGTTCTCGGTCTGCTGGGCGCGGCGGCCAAGCTCTCCGGTCGCCCCGTGCTGGTCGCCATCTCCACGACCTACACCACCGTCATCCGGGGAGTACCCGATCTGGTAGTGATGCTGCTGGTGTTTTACGGTGGCACGATAGGCCTGAACCACTTGCTGGAACTCGCCGGTAGCAAAAAAACCGTCGACATCAATCCCTTTCTGGCCGGCGTACTTACGATCGGCGTTATCTATGGCGCCTACATGACAGAAACCTTCCGGGGGGCCATCCTGTCCATCCCCAAAGGCCAAATGGAGGCTGCTTGGGCCTTCGGCATGGGACGCGTCCGCGCTTTTGTGCGCATTACGGCACCGCAAATGGTGCGCTATGCCCTGCCTGGCTTCACTAACAACTGGTTGGTATTGATCAAAGCCACTGCGCTGGTCAGCCTGATCGGCCTCAAGGAGATGACCTACCTCTCCAAACAAGCCAGCGCTGCGACACGCTCGCCTTTCGAATTTTTTCTGTTCACGGCAGCCTTGTTTTTGATCTACACCAGCATCTCCTTGTTCGTGCTGCGCAAAATCAATGCACGTTACAGCCTCGGTACCAAGCGGGGTGAGCTATGAAATGGCACGTGATTTTTGAGCCGCAGAACCTGCAACTCTACCTTACCGGTATCAGCACCACGTTGGGGCTGCTCCTGTCATCCTTGGCCATCGGGGCCGTTTTAGCGTTGATATTCGCACTGGCGCTGACCAGCCGGTGGGCTGTATTGCGCTGGGTCGTCGGCGCCTACACCTACGTGATTCGCGGCACGCCGCTGCTGATTCAGGTGTACCTGATTTATTACGGCTTGGGCCAGCTGGAATGGATCCAGGCACGCTGGGATGACGTCTGGCCCTGGACGCATTTCAAAGAACCATTCTTCTGCGCCTTGCTCGCCTTCAGCCTGAACACGGCCGGCTACACCGCAGAGATGTTGGCAGGTGCCATCCGTGAAACAGCTGCGGGCGAGATCGAAGCAGCGCAGGCATATGGCATGAGCCGCTTTCAAGCCATGCGCCGCATTGTGCTGCCCAGTGCGTTGCGCCGCACCCTGCCCGCCTACAGCAACGAAGTGGTGATGATGCTCCAGAGCACCAGTCTGGCAAGTGCCGTGCCGAGCATGCTCGATGTCACCGCCGCGGCCAGCCGGATCTACTCTGACTACTACCTACCCTTTGAAGCTTACCTTGCAGCCGCAGCCATCTATCTGGTAGCGTCGTTCTGCCTGATTGGTTTATTCCGCTTGGCGGAGAAGCACTTTTTGGCATACCTTGCCCCCCGTAAACACTGACCATCATGCAACGCAAAGACCATCCCCTGCTGTCCAACAGTTTGGGCAGCTTACGCAACCTGAGCAGCTTTCACTACGGTGCGCGGGGCCAAGGGCCCAAGGTGTATGTGCAAGCGAGCCTGCACGCCGAAGAACTGCCCGGCATGTTGGCCGCATTCCATTTACGTGCCTTGTTGGACCAGGCCGAGGCAGCCGGCCGGTTGCGCGGCGAAGTGGTTTTGGTGCCGGTGGCCAACCCGATCGGGCTGGCCCAGCGCATCGACCACAAACCTATGGGGCGCTTTGAGCTCGACAGCTCAGAAAACTTCAACCGCCATTACCCGGACTTGGCCAAGGCCGTGTACGACAGCATCAAACCCTTGATGGGTGCAGACCCCGCCGCAAACGTGACGGCAGTGCGCAAGGCCATTGGCCAGTTTTTGGACCAGTGGCAACCAGATACCGAGTTGCAAAGCCTGCGCCGTACGCTGCTGCTGCTATCGCACGATGCGGATCATGTGATCGACCTGCATTGCGACTGCGAGGGCGTGATGCACTTTTATACCGAGGAGCCTTGCTGGCCCCAGCTGGAGCCACTCGCGCACCTGCTGCAATCGCGTGCTATTTTGCTGGCGCGCAACTCGGGTAGCGGTCCGTTTGATGAATGCCTGTCCGGCGCATGGTGGCAGCTGGCAGACCGGCTGAAGCAAGATGGCATCGAGGTGCCCTTGCCACAGGGCTGTAACAGCACGACGGTGGAACTGCGCGGCGAGTCTGACGTGTCCCACGCGTGGGCGAAAGCAGATGCTCAGGCTGTTTTTGACTTTTTGTGCATAGCCGGTGCAGTGCATTCAGAGGCATCAGTTCAAGTACCTGCGGCTTTGGCCCAAGCAACCCCTTTGGCGGGCTCTGAAACACTCCATACCCCCTGCCCCGGTGTGGTGGCGTACATCGCTGATGTGGGCCAGACCTTGCAGAAAGGCGACCTTGTCGCCGAAGTCATAAACCCCATCGACAACACCAGCCATCCGATTTACGCTGGCGTGGCCGGTGTGTTTTATGCCCGGGTGCGCGACCGCTACGCCCACGCCGGTGCGGAAATTGGCAAGATTGCCGGCGCCACTGCATTCCGGACGGGCGAACTCCTGGGCGCTTAATTGCCCGATCGCCCTCTACTGAACCTGATACGACTGCTCAGAACATGACCGATAACAAGCCCCTGAAACTCCAGGTTGAGAACATCCACAAGCGCTTCGGCGGCAACGAAGTGCTCAAAGGCGTTTCGCTGTCCGCCCATGCCGGCGATGTGATCAGCATCATCGGAAGTTCCGGCTCCGGCAAAAGTACTTTTCTACGCTGCATCAACATGCTGGAAAAGCCCAACCAAGGGCGCATCAATGTCGCAGGTGAAGAGCTGGCACTGACTGCCGGCCCGACCGGTGAACTGATGGCCAAAGATGCCAAGCAACTGCAACGCTTGCGCACCAAGCTCGCCATGGTCTTTCAGCATTTCAATCTTTGGGCCCATATGACGGTGCTGGAAAACATCATTGAGGTGCCAGTCCATGTACTGGGTGTCCCCAAAGATGAAGCGGTCGCAACCGCACAAAAATACCTCGCCAAAGTCGGCTTAACTGGTGTGGAAGATCGCTACCCGGCCCACATGAGCGGGGGCCAGCAACAGCGGGTCGCTATTGCCCGTGCCCTGGCCGTAGAACCCGAAGTGATGTTGTTCGACGAACCGACCAGTGCGCTGGACCCCGAGTTGGTGTCTGAAGTGCTCCGGGTCATGAAGAGCCTGGCCGAAGAAGGCCGCACCATGGTGGTGGTGACCCATGAAATGGGCTTTGCGCGTGAGGTTTCTAACCATCTGATCTTTTTGCACAAGGGCTTGATTGAAGAACAGGGGCATCCCGCGCAAGTCCTGACGGCCCCACGAAGCGAAAGACTGGCGCAGTTTCTCTCGGGCAGTTTGAAATAACCCTGCGCGGCTGCAGTTGTGACTTCCAAAGGCAACAACTCCACCCTTTTTGAGCACCTTCCGATAGGTGCTTATCGCGCAGCTTTGGATGGCCGCATTCTCCAAGCCAACAACGCTTTTTTGCGGCTTCACCGTTGCGAAGATGAAGGGGAACTCGGCCAGCTGCTCCAGGCCCGTAGCCTCAACCCTTACGTTCAGCCCCAGCGTCGCAAAGACTTCCTCGATGAGATGCGCAGGCACGGCAAGGTCAAAGACTTTGTGTCGGAAATGTTCCGACTCCAAGGGGGACAGCGAATCTGGGTGCGGGAACATGCCCACGCACTCCATGACAAACTGGGGCAGGTCGTCGCCTTTGAAGGCACGATTGAAGACATCACCCGTGAACGCAATGCCCGCGTAGCGCTGCGCAAAAACGAGGTAATGCTGCGCAATGTGCTGCAAACCATCCCCGACCAGATATGGGTCAAGGACCTCCAAGGCGTTTATCTTCTATGTAACGACGCATTTGCCCAGGCACTCGGCGTACAGGCTGAAGACATCATCGGGACCCGTGATGCGAATTGGGTCGAAGACTCAGCGGCCGAAGCATTCGCACTGTCCGATCAATGGGCGTTAAAAAGCGACAAGACCGTCACGTTTGAAGAAGGCAGTGTCACCAAAATCAACCCAAGCGGCGCCACCTTCGAAGTCCATAAAACACCCATGCGGGATGCGCAAGGCAAGACCATAGGTGTTCTCGGTGTCTCGCGCAACATCCAGGACCGCAAAGACGCAGAAGCCCTGTTGCGCGACACCACCGAGCAACTAGAGCTGGCCATCATGGGGGCAGACCTCGGGCGCTGGGACCATGACCTGCGGCAAGAGCCCGGGTACATGATGGATTTGCGTGCATTCGCCATGCTGGGCTATATGCCGGGCGATGCCCAATCCCCCCGCTCTTTGAGCGAATTCATTCACCCGGACGACTTGGCACCCCTCGGTGTGGCGGTGTTAAGGCATCTCAAAGGGCACAGCACCTCTTTCCGGGCGGAGTACCGGGCACGGCACGCCGATGGCCGATGGATTTGGCTCAGCAGCCGCGGCAAAGTGGTGCAGACCAGCCAAGACGGCACACCGCTGCGTATGGTCGGTACCCTGATGGACATCACCGCGCGCAAGCAAACAGAAGACTCGCTGCGTGCAGCCCAAGTCGAATTGCAAGCCACCCTTGATGCGCTACCCGACCTTTTGTTCGAGATCGGTGAAAAAGGGCATTACCGTGCGGTCCACAGCGGAAACAAGAATGCGCTTTTTGCAGAGCCAGACTTTTTGATAGGCCGCAGCATCCAGGAGGTCTTGCCCCAAGAAGCTGCCACCGCCTGTATGGCCGCACTCTCGCAAGCCATTCAGAAAGGTCGCTCGAGCGGAGTCCAGTACTACCTCGACCGTCACGGTAGCCGCCAATGGTTTGAGCTATCGGTCGTCCGCAAGCCCACCGTGACCGACGAAGAAATCCGCTGTATTGCGATTGCGCGCGATATCACCGAGCGCAAAGAAGCGGAAGAAGCGATCCGCCATATGGCATTCCATGACCCCCTGACCGGTTTGCCAAATCGCAGGCTCCTGACCGATCGGCTTCACAGCGCAATTGCCCACAGCCAGCGCAGCAAAGAGCACGGGGCCTTGATGTTCATGGACCTGGACCATTTCAAGCGCCTGAACGACTCCCTGGGGCACGACGTGGGCGACCTGCTCCTCCAAGAAGTGGCCCGCCGCTTGCAAAAAAATGTCAGACAGGTGGACACCATCGCGCGCATCGGCGGTGATGAGTTTGTGCTTTTGCTCCAAGACGTCGGGGAAGATGCAGTCGCTGCGCGCAAACACGCCTCCATCGTTGCCTTCAAGGTACTGTCAAGCCTCAATGAGCCCTACGAGCTACCCGACACCACGTACCGCACCACGCCGAGTATCGGCGTCTGTTTGTTCTTGGGCGAAACCCATACCCCGGCAGACCTGCTGAAGAACGCCGACACCGCAATGTATGTTGCCAAGCAAAAAGGGCGCAACAACGTGTGGTTTTACGAAGATACTGCGCCCGACACCCCTACGAGAGCCGCTTAATTGGACTCTTACACGACAGCGGCCCCTGCCCTTAGACATTGAACTGTATGTTGAATTTTCTTCCTCCTGCTTTGGTGGGTTTGATCGCCGGGCTCCTCCTTGCCCTCAACATCCTGTTTTGGGTGCCAATCTTGTTGGTCTTTGCGGTCATCAAACTAGTGCTTCCATTCAAGGCTGTGCGCCTTCGCATAGACCCCGTCATCTTGTCCATCGCTGAAAACTGGATTAGTGGCAACAGTGCTTGGATGAAGCTGACCCAACACACCTCTTGGGATGTACAAGGCTTCGAGGGCCTGCGCCCCGACCAGTGGTACATGGTGAGCAGCAACCACCAGAGCTGGGTCGATATCTTTGTGTTGCAGCACCTGCTGAACCGGCGCATTCCCTTGCTCAAGTTTTTTCTCAAGCAACAGCTGATTTGGGTACCGGTGATGGGCCTGGCATGGTGGGCACTCGAATTCCCGTTCATGCGCCGCCATAGCGAGGCCTATCTGAAAAAGCACCCGGAAATGCGCGGCAAAGACCAAGAAACCACCCGCAAAGCCTGCGAGAAATTTGCACTCATCCCCACCAGCGTCATGAACTTCCTGGAGGGCACCCGCATGACGCCGGCCAAACACGCCCAACAACAATTCCCCTACACCCACTTACTCAAACCCAAAGCGGGTGGATTGGCCCTCGCGTTACAGGCGATGGGTGACAAGTTTCACAGTGTTCTGGACGTGACGATTTACTACCCCGATGGCATTCCCACTTTTGGAGACTTTCTGTGCGGGCGTATGCGCCGCGTGGTGGTGCGCGCTCGGTCTATCGAAATTCCTCCGGAACTGCTCAACGGAAACTACGGTGAGGACGCCGAGTTCCGAGCGGGATTCTCCGCTTGGGTTGCCGAGTTGTGGCGCACCAAAGACACCGAGTTGGCCCGATTGAAAGCGGATCTCAAACCATAGCAAAAGAGGCACATAGCCCCCCAGTATTCAGCACATATAGCTATCTATTTGATAGCAAATTCACCCAGCATTGCGGTGTTTATACAGCTTCGTCGGACAGCACAGTCTCGACTAGCAATTGCCAAAGCGGCAATGGTCAGGCAGTGGTACCGCATGGGGTTGTCCTCCCATGGATTTGAAAAGTCGGAGTAGCCTTGTCAGCACAGCTTCGCTTTTCACGGGCTGCCGTCAGCTTAGGGGGTGCGAACTGCACATCATCAGCACCTTCCGTGTTGGTGACCGCTTCGCGAGAAGTGCAATTTATGCGGTGGTATTTGTTTGGGACTGGTTGGCGCAATCCGAGCCGGCAGTCGCAACCACTGCAGCAATCAGCAGGCTCCCTTCCTACTCTCCCAAGTTCACGGCCTCTGTCAGTGCCCTCCTACATCGCTACAGCGTCCACACTGGCAGCCAGTCGAGCTACTGGCCGATCCCTCGTATCGCCAGACGGTCGCACACTGAGTGCTGTCAAAAACCTTGGCGACACCAACGCCTATACCTCAGGAAATCCATGAAATCAGAATCCCTTGCCACCGCTATCCAAGATGCAGCAGATCAAGCGACCCCGTTGCTGAACCGTGCGGCGGACGAAGCCAACGCGATCACCCAACGCGGCCTGCACGCGGTGCAGGACAGCGCGCTGCACTTGCGCGAGAAAGCAAACCGTACGGGAGAAGCCACCGCGCGATACATCCAGCAAGAGCCGGTGAAGTCGGTGTTGCTGGCTGCTGCAACTGGCGCCGTACTCATGGGCGTGATCAGCCTGCTCAGCCGCCCGCGCAACCACTGATCCCACACGCGCAAGATTCACGCTCACCATGCTGCACCCAATTTTTCACTTAATCGCCAACCAGCCACAGCTCTTGGGCAACCATGCGCAGGCTTACAGCGAACTCATCGGCACCGAGCTGGCCCTCCAAAGCACCGCTTGGATACGCCGGGCATTGCTCGGTGCGGTCATGCTGGGCCTGCTATGTGTAGCCGTAGTTCTGGCAGGGGTCGCCATGATGTTCTGGATCACCCAAATGAATGCCATTCCATCGGCGACCTTGTGGGTACTGGCGTCGGTACCCGCAGTATCGGCTGTCATGGCGGCCGTGTGTGGCGTGATCTTGTGGAACGTTCGCACTGAACCGGCATTTGCCGAACTGCGCCGCCAAGCGCAGGCCGATATCGCTTTGCTCCGTAGTTTGCCGACATGAACAACGCCATACTCGGTGCCTTAGAGAAGCTGACCATTTCACGCGAGCGCCTCCGGGCAGCACTCGCGACAAGCAACACCAGCAATGCCAACAGACGCAGCGAGGCCGCCAGCTCGGGACTTTTTGAGGCTTTAGAAACCATCTTGCCTGGCGGCACTATGCTGTGGGATGCAGTCGGCCCGAGCTTGAAGTATTGGTGGGAACAACACCCCTTGCACTCCAGCAGCGAATTGGCGGGTGACGTTATTCAAGCTTGGGTGCGCCCGATGGTTCAACGCCACCCGGTGGCCGCCGTGGCCACCGCATTAGCATTTGGCGCCACCTTGGCATGGGCTCGACCATGGCGCTGGACTTTCAAACATCCCGTGCTCAGCGCTCTCGGCCCGTCCCTGCTCGCCCGTGGTATGACATTCGAGCTGGTACAAACTTGGCTGGCCACTGCACTGGCAAAAATGGCACTCGCCCCTGCCCCAGGTCAAGCACCGCCACCCGACGCGGCGCCAGTGCATCCAGATTAGTTATTACTTGAACCGACCAAGGCGTTGACGACCCTAGCCGGTATTCGGCAGGGCCTCAGGTTTTCAGCGTGTACACAACCAATCCGAATGCGGCCCTTGGCTAGCAACATGTCGCCCCGAAATGCTTCTTGCACGATCACCATGCTGGCAGCACCTTGCTCTTCGACCCGCACTGTCACCTGCAGCAAATCGTCCAGACAGGCTGGTGCCAGATAGCGGGTTTGCACCTCGGCAACTACAAACATGGCGCCGGTGTCGTCACGCAGGCGCTGCTGCTCCACGCCAGCTGCACGCAACCATTCGGTGCGGGCCCGCTCAAAAAACCTCAGGTAGTTGGCATAAAACACAACGCCGCCCGCGTCGGTGTCTTCCCAATACACCCGGACCGGAAAAGTAAAAGTACTCACAGCGAGGCGGCAAGGGCATCGAGCTGCTTGGTAGCTGCATCCCACCCTTCATGAAAGCCCATCGCCTCGTGCGCTTTTGGTCTGACTCCGTCCAATGCAGGGCACGGGCGATATAGTGAGGGCCGCCGTCTGCGCTATCCGCAAAGGTGATGTCACCCACCATGAACGGCTTTGCACTGGGAACCCATGCACTCACAAAGGCATCGGTGAAAACCAGTTGGCGCCCTGCATCTACCTTCAAAAAAACACCGGGATTCGGCACTTGCTCCCCGTTGGGGCCCACCATGTGGGTGAAAAACCGGCCGCCGGGGAACAGCTCCAGCTCAGCATGGCTAACGCCCCAAGGCTTCGGGCAAAACCACTGACACAAGAGCTCTGGCTCTGTCCAGCAGCGCCACACCGCAGCGCGTGGCGCGGCCAGGGTACGTTCAAGAAGCAAGGGGTAAGCGGGTGACGAAATCGACATAACGGACTCCGGAGGTTCTAGCAGCCGGGCGAGTGTAGCCCGCTCAACCGAGGCAAGACACCCAACAAAAACGGGCCCGAATGAACTGACCCCAAGAAGTTGGACGGTTGGAAGCTAGGCGCCCAAGGCCTGGGTTCGGTACTCCACCGGGCTCAGGCCTTTTAGTTTGAGCTTAATACGCTGGTGGTTGTAGTAGTGGATGTAGCGGCCTAGTCCCTGTCGTAGCTGCTGGACGTTGTCGAATTTGTTGAGACGGAAGAACTCCGATTTCAGCGTGCCGAAGAAGCTCTCCATCGCTGCGTTGTCCAGGCAGTTACCCCTGCGGGACATGCTTTGCGTCAGGCCTCGCTCGAGTAGCCGCTGTCGGTAGGCCTCCATCTGGTACTGCCAGCCTTGATCTGAGTGCATCATCGGAGCCTCCTGCGCAGTGAGTCGCGACAGCGCCTTCTTGAGCATGTTTCCCACCAGCTGGAAGAGCGGACGCTCGTTCATTTCATACGCCACGATTTCTCCGTTGAACAGGTCCATCACGGGCGACAGGTACAGCTTCTCGCCGCGCACATTGAACTCGGTCACATCGGTCACCCATTTCTCGTTCGGACGCTCGGCCTCAAACCGACGATTGAGTAGGTTGGGCGTCGAGGCCATCTCGCCCCGATAGGAGCGATATTTCTTGGGTCGCACCAGCGACTTCAGGCCCAGGCTCTGCATCAGACGCTGCACCGTCTTGTGATTCACTATTTGGCCGCTGCGTCCGAGCTCGGCCGTGATGCGCCGATAGCCATAGCGCCCCTTGTGGCGTTCGTACACAGCTTGAATGCTGCCCTTTAATCCGGCGTATCGGTCGCCAGCCTGCAGCACCTTGGCTTGGTAGTAGAACGTGCTTCGCGACAGGCCTGCGGACTGCAGTAGTCGACGCAGCAGGAACTGTGGCCTCAGTTCGAGGACGGCTTGCACTTTTTCAGCGCAGCTTGCCGATTGGCTCGAACCAAGGCCTCCAACTTTTTTAGGTAGGCCACCTCCGTACGTAGTTGCTCGTTCTCCTCGTGCAACTCTTGCAGCGAGCGCTTGTCGTCCTTCTGCGCGGGGGCGGCTGGCGCGGATTTGGGCTTGGGGGACTTCATGGGAGGGCGGCCTCGGGGTTTGGGGTGGAGCGCTTGCAGGCCACCCTCATCGTACTGGCGCCGCCACAAACCCACGATGCCTCCACCGCCACGCACGTCAAAGAGCGTGGCCGCTTGCGTGTTCGACAACTCCCGAAGCTTGGCTTGGCGCAGTACGTTCAACTTGAACTCTGCGCTGTAGTAGCCCCCCGGCTTTCTGTGCAGTCCATTCAGACCATGGGCCTTATAGCGGTGCACCCAGTTCGCGATGCTGTTACGACCTATCCCGTACTGCTTGGCCAAAGCCTTGTGGCCCAGCGGTCCGTCCAGATACTTTTGAACAACTTCGAGCTTGAAGCTCTCACTGTGTTTCGTCATGAAAAACACCCCATCGGTTGGATTGATGTCCAACCTTTGGGGTGCAGTTCAGAAGGCCCGTTTTGGAAAGCAAACCTCGCAGAGGGTTTACTTCTTCTCCATCATGGCTTTGCACTCTGCCTTCATCTTGTCGTCGGCTTTGGCAGCGTCCATCTTCTTGCACTCTTCCATTTTTTTGTCGTCTTTCATGGCACCGCCGTGGGACGCTGCAAAAGAACCGAAAGAGGCGGTCGCAAGGACGGAAGCAACTACTACGCTAAAAATCTTGTTCATGGTTAGACTCCGATGACAGGTTTTGAACCACCGGGATAGATGGTCTGCTAAATGTACGCCACTTATGAAAAATTTACCTATGCTTATGCGCTTAACGGTATGGATGTGGTCCGCAGCCCTCGCGGGTGGTTTGGCAAGTCAGGGGGCAATTGCGGCCCCGTTTGTTCCGGCCTCTGACAATCAGGTGCTACAAAAACTACCGGCTCGTGCTGCAGACCCTGCGGCACAAGAACTGGCCACCCTGCGCAGTTCCGCGCGCCAGCGCCCCAAAGACCCGGATACCCAAGCCGCGTTGGTACAACGCTACGTCGACCTTGCCAATGCGCAGGGCGACCCGCGCTACATCGGCTACGCCGATGCGGTGGTGTCTGCGTTTGCAGGTCCCCTAAGCCCCGAACTACTCACCTTGAAAGGCGTATTGCGCCAGTACCGACATGATTTTCAAGGGGCCCTACAAGATTTTGCCCAGGCGCTGACCTTGGACCCCAGCTACGCCCAAGCCCACGCCTGGCGGGGCGCCATTTATCTGGTGCAAGCAGACTACAGCGCAGCCCGCAAAGAGTGCAGCGCCCTGGAGCAGCTCGGCCGCGACGCCCTGCACGGCGCCTGCCAGGGCTTAACCCAAAGCTATTCCGGCGATCTGTCAGCGGGCTACGAGACTTTGCGTCAAGCGCTGGCGCAGGCCCGCTCGACCGCTAGCCAGTTGTGGCTACTCACCCGAATGGGCGAAGTCGCCGCTTGGCAAGGGCGGACAGCCGACGCCCGGCAGCATTACCACCAAGCCTTGGCCCTGGGCCAAGACGACATTTACCTGTTGGCCGCATGGTCCGACTTTTTGCTGGACAACGGCCAGGCTGCCGACGTCGTCAAGCTGTTGTCTAGCTGGGAGTCAGCCGACAGCCTGCTGGTCCGCCTCACTATTGCGGAAACACTGACTTCCAGCCCCAAGGCTGCCGGCCACGTCAAGATGCTGGCGGATCGCTTCGCCGCGGCCCGCGCAAGGGGCGATACCACCCACCTCGCCGAAGAATCAAGGTTCGAGCTGCAGGTCCGCAAAGATGCGCCCACAGCACTGCGCCTGGCCCAGGAAAACTATGCGTACCAGCGCGAACCGAGGGATGCGCGGGTGTTGCTGGAAGCCGCTGTGGTGGCCCGGCAAGCCCCTGCGGCCCAACCGGTTGTGGACTGGTTGAGTGCCAGTAACTTCGGAGACCTCCGGATGAAACAACTCGCCAAGGAGCTGAAATGAATTGGCGCTTGATTCTTGTTCTGCTGTTGAGCCTTGGCTGGCTACCGGCACAGGCCCACAAAGCCAGCGATAGCTATCTGGCACTCAAGGTAGACGGTCGCCAAGTCAGCGGACAGTGGGATATTGCACTGCGCGACATTGACTTTGCCCTCGGTCTCGATGCCAACGGGGATGGCGACATCACGTGGGGTGAGGTGCGAGCCAAACACGGCGATATCGACGCTTGGAGCACCAATGCCCTGACCGTGGAGCGTGGCGGGCGCTGCCCACTGCGCGTGACCGAGCACTTGATTGACGAACATACGGATGGCGCCTACGCGGTCATGCGTTTGCAGGGTGAGTGCCCCGTAGCGGATGCCGACGTGTCGGTGAACTACCGGCTGCTGTTTGGTGTGGATGCCCTGCATCGCGGCCTGCTGCGCCTGGATCTGGACGGGGAAACCACCTCCTCCATCTTTTCGCCGGAAACACCCCAGCAGCAGTTCACGCCCAAAGCCCTCTCCAGTCTGCGCCAGTTGGGCGGATTTTTGGTGCAAGGGGTCTGGCATATCTGGATCGGGTTTGACCATATTCTTTTCTTGCTCGCACTGCTATTGCCTGTGGTGCTGGTGCGGCAGGGAAAGCGTTGGGTGCCGGTCGCCCGCTTCAAGGATGCGAGTCGTGAAGTGCTGTGGGTTGTGACCGCATTCACCATCGCCCACTCGATCACCCTGTCGCTGGCGGCTTTGCAGTTGATTGAGTTGCCTTCGCGCTGGGTGGAGTCGGTGATTGCACTCTCGGTGGTGTTGGCGGCACTGAACAACATGTACCCGATGGTTGGCGAGCGGCGGTGGGTCGCAGCCTTTGTGTTCGGGCTGATCCACGGCTTTGGCTTTGCGACGGTGCTGGCAGACTTGGGCCTTCCAAGCCATGCCCTGATCTTTAGCTTGGTCGGGTTTAACGTGGGCGTCGAGCTGGGCCAACTAGCCATCGTGGCGATCTTTTTGCCACTCGCTTACGTCATGCGCAAGACACGCTTTTATCAACAAGGCATGTTCATCGGCGGCTCTCTTCTCACCTTATTGCTGGCTTTGGTGTGGTTTATCGAGCGGGCTTTTAATGTCCAGTGGATGGCGACATAGGTCACGCACCCATCCACACCGCATCGGCAATAAGCTTGACCGACACCCCAAACAAACTCACCTGCACGATACGGTAGAACCACTGGTCAGCCAAACGCCGTGTCAGGTAGGCCCCAGCGAGCGCCCCCACTAGCGCAAACGGCACCAGCCACGCGGCGTAATGCAAGGACGCCGCAGAATAGGGCCGCAAGTTTTGGTATGGAATGATTTTGGCGGCATTGATCACCGCAAACACAATGGTGGACGTGCCGGCAAACGCCGCCTTGGGCAACTTCTGCGGCAGCATGTAAACCTGATAGGGCGGCGCCCCCGCATGGGAAATAAAGCTGGTGAACCCCGCCAGAATTCCCCAAAACCAGCCTTTGACCCGGTGCGGTGGCTGCGCAACGGTTGCGCTCTGGTCCCGCAACCAGAGGTTCAGACAAAAGCCCACCCCTACCAAGCCAATCATCAGCATGATCGCGCGGTCCGAAACCATGGAAGCCGTCGCCCAACCGACCCCCACCCCTACGATGCCGGCGGGGATCAAAATCTTCAAATTCGGCCGGCTGAATTCGCGGCGGTACAGCCACACACCCGCCACGTCCGAGATCACAAAAATGGGGAGCAACAGCACGGCGGCTTGAACCGGCGACATGGCCATGGACAGGATAGGCACCGCCAACATGCCCACCGCAGGCAAGCCGCCCTTGGACGACCCGACCAGAAAAGCCGCCAGGCCGGCCAGCAGAAAGAGTGCATCAAATGTCATGCGGCGATCATAGTGGCGCCCCACTCCCGGCGCTGGCGGGTGCGCCGCACGACCGAGCGCCCACCCGCCTACTTGCCGCCCAGCCCCATGGACCGGGTGATCACTTCTTTCATGATCTCATTGGTGCCGCCGTAGATGCGTTGCACGCGGGCATCGGCATAGGCGCGGGTGATCGGGTATTCCCACATATAGCCGTAGCCGCCAAAGAGCTGCACGCACTCGTCCATCACCTTGCACTGCAGGTCGGTGGTCCAGTACTTGGCCATGCTGGCAGTGGCTGTGTCGAGCTGGTCCTTGCCGATCAGCTCACAGCACTTGTCCACAAACACGCGGGCCACTTGCACCTGCGTCTGCAGCTCCGCCAGCACATAGCGGGTGTTCTGGAAGCTGGCCACCGGCTGGCTGAAGACCTTGCGCTCTTTCACATAGTCCACTGTCCAATCGATGGCCGCCTGGGACGCTGACACCGCGCCGATCGCAATCTGCAAGCGCTCCCAAGGCAACTGCTCCATCAGGCAAACAAAGCCTTTGTTTTCATAGGCCGCACCGCCCAGCAGGTTCTCGGCGGGTACGCGCACATTGTCAAAAAACAGTTCGGAAGTGTCCTGGGCTTTCATGCCCATTTTCTTGAGGCGTTGGCCCACACTGAAGCCGGGCATGCCGCGCTCCACCAGCAGCAGGCTGGTACCTTTGCCGCCGGCCGCCGGGTTCGTTTTGGCCACCACCACTACGAGGTCGGCATGCCAGCCATTGGTGATGAAGGTCTTGCTGCCATTGAGCAGGTAGCTGCCGTCGGGCTGCTGGATGGCGGTGGACTTGATGCCTTGCAGGTCCGAGCCGGCCGCCGGCTCGCTCATGGCAATCGCGCCCACCATCTCGCCACTGGCCAACTTGGGCAGGTACCTGGCTTTTTGCTCGGGCGTGCCGTAGTGCAGGACGTAAGGCGCCACAATTTCGCTGTGCAGCCCGAAGCCGATACCGGTAAAGCCGCCGCGGGCCAGCTCTTCCATCTGGATTACCGAGTACAGCTTGTCCGCCTCGGAGCCGCCGTATTCCTCCGGCATGGTCATGCACAAAAAGCCGTTCTCACCGGCCTTGTTCCACACCTCGCGAGCGACATAGCCCTGCTCTTCCCAGTCTGCATGGAAGGGGGCAATTTCCTTCTCCATGAAGCGGCGGAAGCTGTCGCGGAAAGATTCGTGGTCGGGGGTGAACAGGGTGCGTTCGATCATGGTGTTTCCTCAGGGTAAGTCAGTAGTTATTTTTACAAAGCGTTTGCTTGGTAAAAACAATATACTGCAAAACACCGTGCAAGCACCAGCGTGCGCACCCGCATTCCCACGACAACACCGGAGACCCCATGACCGAAGCCTTTGTGTTTGACGCCATCCGCACGCCCCGTGGCAAGGGCAAGAAAGACGGCAGCCTGTATGAAGTCAAACCCGTCACCCTGCTCGCAGGGCTGCTGACGGACCTGCAACAGCGCTACCAGTTCGACACCGCGCAGGTGGACGATGTGGTGATGGGCGTTGTGTCACCTGTGGGCGACCAAGGTGCGGTGCTGCCCAAAGTGGCTGCCTTGAAAGCCGGCTGGGACTTTCAGTGCGCGGGGGTGCAGATCAACCGCTTCTGTGCTTCCGGCCTGGAGGCGGTGAATATGGCAGCGCAGAAAGTGCGCTCTGGCTGGGAAGACCTGGTGGTGGCCGGCGGCGTGGAAAGCATGAGCCGCGTACCCATTGGCTCCGACGGCGGTGCCTGGGCCATGGACCCTGAAACCAATAGCCAGATCTGCTTCGTGCCCCAAGGCATAGGCGCAGACCTGATCGCCACACTGGAAGGCTTTACCCGCGCTGATGTGGATGCCTATGCGCTGGAATCACAACGCCGCGCCACCAAGGCGCAGGCTGCTGGTTACTTCGACCGCTCTGTCATGCCGGTCAAAGACAGCCTAGGCCAGACCATTCTGGCGCGCGATGAGTTCATCAAACCCGGCACCACGCTCGAGGGCCTGGCAGGCCTCAAACCTGCGTTTGCCGATATGGGCGGCATGGGTTTTGACGCCGTGGCTCTCACGCGCTACCCGCAGGTGGAGCGCATTCACCATGTGCACCACGCCGGCAACTCATCGGGCATTGTGGATGGTGCGGCCGCGGTGCTGATCGGCAATGAAGCCGCTGCCAAGGCCCACAACCTGGCCCCGCGCGCCCGCATCGTGGCCACGGCCTTGAGCGGCGCTGACCCCACCATCATGCTCACCGGCCCCATGCCCGCCACGCGCAAGGCGCTGGCCAAAGCCGGCCTGACCGTAGACGACATCGACCTGTTTGAGGTGAACGAGGCCTTTGCCGCGGTGGTGATGCGCTTCATGAAAGAGATGAAGGTGCCCCACGAGAAGGTCAACGTGAACGGCGGCGCCATTGCGATGGGCCACCCGCTGGGAGCTACGGGCGCCATGATTTTGGGCACGCTGATTGACGAGCTGCACCGCCGCAAACTGCGCTACGGGCTGGCCACTCTGTGTGTGGGCGGCGGCATGGGCATTGCCACTATCGTCGAGAGACTTTGAAGCCTTTTCGACCTCTAGCGCCCGTTGATATAACGCGAGCAGCTCCTAAATCTATAGCATTTGCATCCATACTATGAAAACCATTCGCTACTCCCTAGACCACGGTATTGCGACCATCACCTTTGATGAGCCGAACTCCCCCGTCAACACCATGTGCCTGCAATGGCAGCAAGACATGGACGCAGTCGCCGCACAGGTGTTGGAGGACAAAGACACCATCACCGGCATCCTGCTGGCGTCTGCCAAAAGCACCTTTTTCGCCGGTGCCGACCTCAAGGCTGCCATGCGGCTGACACCAGCGGATGCACCGCGCATTTTTGAAGAAATCGAGCGGGTGAAGCGTAACTTCCGCACCATCGAGACCCTGGGCAAACCCGTGGTCAGCCTGCTCAACGGCACGGCCTTGGGTGGCGGCTGGGAGGTGGCACTGGTGGGCCACTACCGCATCGCCGTGGACGACCGCAAAACCCAGTTCGGCCTGCCCGAAGTCACCCTCGGCCTGCTGCCCGGTGCCAGCGGTGTGACCAAAATGACACGCCACCTGGGGCTGATGGGCGCACAGCCCTATTTGGTGGAAGGCAAAACCTTCAACCCCTCAGAAGCCAAGGGCCTGGGGCTGGTGCACGAGCTGGTAGCGCCCGGCCCCGACGCCGCAGCTGAGATGAAAGCGAAGGCTTTGGCGTGGATTGCCGCCAACCCGGCGGCCCAACACCCGTGGGAAGCCAAAGGCTACAAAGTTCCGGGTGGCCTGCCCAGCAGCCCGGCCGTGGCAGGCATGCTGCCGATTGCGCCCGCGGTCATCAAGAAAAACACCCGGGGCCTGTACCCCGCGCCCGAGGCCATCATCGCCTGCATGGTCGAGGGCTTGCAGGTGGACCTCGACACCGCCTTGCGCATTGAAAGCCGGTACCTGGCCAAGCTCATGTCCGGCCCACAGGCCAAGGCCATGATCAACACCTTCTTCTTTAACCTGAATGCCATCAAGAGCGGCCAGAGTCGCCCGGCTGGCGTGCCCCGCTTCAAGCCTGCCAAAGTGGGCCTGCTGGGCGCCGGCATGATGGGCGCCGGCATTGCCTACAGCCAGGCCAGCAAGGGCATCACCACCGTGCTCAAAGACGTGAGCCAGGAAAAGGCCGACCTCGGCAAAAGCTACAGCGCCAAAATCACCCAAGGCCGCGTCGACAAGGGCCGCATGAAGCCCGAGGCACAGCAACAGATCCTCGACCTGATCCACCCCACCGGCAGCGTGGCCGACCTGCAGGGCTGCGACTTGATCATCGAGGCCGTGTTCGAGAACCGCGAACTCAAAGCCAAGGTCACCCAAGAGTCCGAGCCGCTCTTGGCGCCGGGCGGATTTTTTGCGTCCAACACCTCCACCCTGCCGATTACTGGTCTGGCCAAAGCGAGCGCCAAACCCGAAAAGTTCATCGGTATTCACTTCTTCAGCCCCGTCGACAAGATGAAGCTGGTCGAAATCATCAAAGGCAAATCCACGGACGATGAAACGGTGGCCCGCGCTTTTGACTACGTGCAGGCGCTAGGCAAGTTCCCCATCGTGGTGAACGATTCGCGTGGCTTTTTCACCAGCCGCGTGTTCGGCACCTTTGTGATGGAAGGTGCGGCCATGCTAGGCGAAGGCATTCATGCCGCTGCTATTGAAAATGCGGGCATTCAGGCCGGCATGCCCGTGGGCCCCTTGGCCGTGCTGGACGAAACCGCCCTCACCTTGAGCCTGCACGTCATGGACCAAACCAAAAAAGACTTTGAGGCCGAGGGCATGACCTATATCGCCACACCCGGTGAACTTGTGGTCGAGAAAATGGTGAAGCAGCACAACCGCCCCGGCCGCGCCGGTGGAGCGGGCTTTTATGAATACCCCACGGAGAAAGGTGCCAAGAAGTTCCTCTGGCCCGAACTCAAAGGCCTGTTCGAAAAGCCCGATGTCGCATGGAACATCACCGACCTCAAAGACCGCCTGCTCTACCGCCAGGCGGTGGAGACAGCGCGCTGCCTGGCCGAGGGCGTGCTCACCAGCGTGCACGATGCCAACATCGGCTCCATCTTCGGCATCGGCTTCCCGGCTTGGACCGGTGGCGCCATGCAGTTCATCTATGGCATGGGGATAGACACCTTTGAGGCACGGGCGGCCGCTTTGGCCACACAATTCGGAGGCGGTTTTGCCTTGAGCGATGATGTGCGGGCCGCCATCCGGCGCTTCGAGCCGGTGTACTGACAACCGTAAAACCACCTACCCATGCTCGCCAAACTGCTGCAACGTTTTTTACTCGCTCTGGTGATTGCCGGAGTGGGCCTGGCCATGCTCTGGCATGGAGCCACGGGCGATATGCTCATTGCCACGGTGCTGTTGCCATGGTTGGCCGTGGTGTTGAGCACTGCTTACACCATGTGGAAGAGCCGCGCTGATGCAGAACCAGCGGGCGCGTTTTACCGGGCTTGGTGGGGCGAGACTGTTGCCAACTTCCGCACCTTTGTGCTGCGCCAACCTTGGGCTGACAAGCGCCCGCCCCTGTTGCCTGCTGACCCGGGCCCCACCCGGGTGCCGGTGTTGCTGGTGCATGGCTACCTGTGCAATCACCGCCTCTGGGACGATATAGCCCCCCGCTTGCAGGCCCAAGGGCACACCGTGTTGGCGATAAATCTGGAACCCATGTTTATTTCGATAGACCACTATGCGGCCCACATTGAGAAGTCGGTTCAACAGCTGTTGCAGCACAGCGGCCAGACACAGGTGGCCTTGGTCGGCCACAGCATGGGCGGGCTGGCGATTCGCGCGTGGATGCGACAACACGGCAGCGAACGGGTTGCCCGTGTCCTGACGCTGGGCACTCCCCATGCCGGCACCAAAGCCGCCAAAAAAGCCACGACACCCAATGGCCGCCAAATGCTGTTTAACAGCGCTTGGCTGCAAGGCTTGAAAGAATCCGAGACGCCTGAACGGCGCGCTCTGCTCCGTATTGCGCTCACCCCGCAAGACAACATTGTGTTTCCGCAGCGGAGCCAGGTCCTGCCCGGCGTGGAGCCGGTAATCTTCGAGGGTATAGGTCACGTGCAAATGGTGAGCACACCGGCCGTGATTCATTGGGTGGCAACCCAGCTCCGCGAACTGCCCGCACAACCTGCAACCCCAGAGGCCACTGTATGACCGACCTGACTGTCCGCAGAATTTTGATCGATCTGAACACCCCATTTGCAGTGCGCTGGAATGGGGGCGATGCATTTCGCAGTGCGTTTTTTAATGCGCTGTCCATGAGCTTCCCGCTGGGCGAGCAGTACTTTATGGACTCGGTCCGCGCCGGCCTCAAGACCTTGCCAGAAGACCAGCGTGCACGCTTTGCCACCGAGGTACAGGGCTTTGTGGGCCAAGAGGCGACCCACCGTCGCATCCACAGCTTGTTCAATGCACAACTGACCCAGTAGGGTTTTGACAATGCGCTCGAGCGGCGCGCCACCCGGCGATTGCAGGCAAATGCCCACCGCGATGTTCGCATCCATGTCGCAGCTACCGCGGCGACCGAACACCTAACAGCGATCTTTGCCGATTGGATGCTGAGCCACCCCGAGGCCCTGGAAGGCAGCGAAGAGCGCCTCAAAACCCTGTGGCTCTGGCACAGCGCCGAAGAGAGTGAACACCGTAGCACCGCATTTGATGTGTACCACGCGATCGGTGGCAACCATGAATGGCGGCTGCGCTTGTTCCGCTACATCACGATCACCTTTTTCAGCGATGTGGTGCGGCAAACCGTGCGCAACCTCTGGCACGACAAGGCCTTGTTCCGCTGGAGTACCTGGCGCAGCGGCGCACGTTTTTTGTTTGGCGACGGGGGGCTCATCAGCAGCAACCACGCCCTTTGGCGCGAGTATTTACGCGAAGACTTTCACCCGAGCCAGCAGGATGGCGCCCGATCGGAACAGTGGCTGCGCGACAATAGCGCCCAGTTCACTGTGGTGGGGCAATCCACCTAATCCGCCTGCATGCCGCACAGCCCAATTACCACCCCAAGCCCCACTCCGCGCGCGGCGCCCCGCTCCAAAACGGATCTGTTTGTTTCTTTCTCGCTGCTCGCCCTGCAGGGCTTTGGCGGCGTATTGGCGGTCGCGCAGCGCGAACTGGTTGATCGCAAACAATGGCTCACCACCGAAGAGTTTGTGGAAGACTGGGCCGTAGCCCAGATCCTGCCAGGCCCCAATGTGGTGAACCTCTCTCTCATGCTGGGCGACCGCTACTTCGGGTGGCGCGGCGCGCTGGCCGGTGTGGCGGGCATGCTGAGCTTTCCGCTGGTTCTGGTGCTGATACTGGCGGCCGCCTTTGCCGGAGTAGCCGATAACCCGCAAGCCCAAGGCGCACTGCGCGGCATGGGCGCGGTAGCGGCTGGACTCATCATCGCCGCCGGCCTGCGCTTGGTACCTGCCCTCAAAAGCAATGTCATGGGCCTGGGCGCCTGCCTCGCGTTAATGGCCGCCACTTTTGTCGCGGTGGCTTTGCTGCGCGTACCTCTGATTTGGGTCTTGCTGGGCCTGGGCGGCGTGGGATGCATCTGGGCCTTCCGATGCCTGGGCCATCTGGCGGCCAAGAAGGAGGCCTCATGAGCGTAACCCTGACTGCTGCCCAGTGGTTCGAGCTCTTCACGCACTTCGCCTCGCTCTCGCTTCTGGCGGTGGGCGGCGCCATCACCACGGCACCCGATATGCAGCGCTTTCTGGTGGTCGAGAAGGGTTGGCTGGACGCCGGGCAGTTCAGCAACAGCATTGCACTCGCACAAGCGGCGCCCGGGCCCAACATTTTGTTTGTGCCGCTATTGGGTTGGACGATCGGCCTCAACGCAGCGGGCGGCCTCGGCGCCGGCTGGTATGGCTTGGGCTTGGCCATGCTGGGCGTGTTTTTGTCGATGCTGGGCATCATGCTGCCCAGCAGCATTCTCACGTTCACAGCATCCCGATGGGGTCACCGCAACCGGGAGCTGCGCGCCGTGCGCGCCTTCAAGCAGGGCATGGCGCCCCTGGTGATTGCGCTGCTGGTGGCCACCGGCTGGATTCTGGCGGCCAACCACAAAGCCGACACCCACCACCTGGCGCTCTGGGCCGTTACGGCGGTAAGCACGCTCTTAGTGTGGAAAACCAAGATCCACTTGCTATGGCTGCTGGGTGCAGGTGCCATAGCCGGGTGGGTGGGCTGGATTTAGCGCGGGTTCTCAAAGAACAGGTAGTTGGAACCGTAGTCGCTAATTTCGAAATACACCTTTTTCTCGCCGCTGTCCGCGGTGAAGTTCAGGTTTTCGTCCAGCACTCCATAGCCAAAGCGGTAAGGCCGTGGCTTGCCGTCGTCGGTTCCCATGGCGGTACTGAGCTTGTCGATTTTGATGAAACGACGCACCAGCTTGTCCCCGGCGTAGAACTCTAACACGCCATTGGTGCCGGTCCAGTTCTGGATCTCGCGACCCAGCTTGTTCTGTTGCTCCTGGGTACAGGCGGCCAAGCCAAATAGGAGCGCAGCGCCCATTAAAACTGCGCAAGCTGCTCTCAATTTAGTAGCAAACATCGTCACACTCCCAGTTTAGAAAATGCGGGGGCTGCCACAGAGCGCTGACGCAGCGCCTCGTACAGGCACACGCCGCTGGCCACAGACACATTCAGGCTCTCTACCGCGCCTTGCATCGGAATGCTGACCAGCTGATCGCACGTCTTGGCAGTGAGCTGGCGCATGCCGTCACCCTCGGCACCCAGCACCAGGGCCACCGGGCCTTTGAGATCGGCCTGGTACAGGTTGCTGGTAGCCTGGTCGCTGGTGCCGATGATCCAGATGTTGCGCTCCTTGAGCTCATTGAGCGTGCGCGCCAGGTTGGTCACCATGAAGTACGGCACCGTCTCAGCCGCTCCACTGGCAACTTTGGCGACCGTGGCGTTGATGCCGGCGGCGTGGTCCTTGGGGGCAATCACGCAGTGGGCACCCGCGCCATCGGCCACCCGCAGGCAGGCACCCAGGTTGTGGGGGTCTGTCACGCCGTCCAGCACCAAAATCAGGGGCTGGGTACGTTGCTCCGGTGGGAGTTCGGCGTTGGCGGCTTCGAGGTTTTCGAGCAGTTCATCCAGCGAATGCACTTGTTTGAGCTCATGCACCCGCGCGGCCACACCTTGGTGCCCGTGGCTGCCGGCGAGTTTGGCCAGGCGCATGCCATCGGCTTCAATCACACGGACGCCTGCCTCAGCCACCCGCTCCAGAAACTGGCGCATACGGGCATCTCGGCGGGTGGGCTCGTAATAAATTTCAACGATGGACTTTGGCGCGGTCTTCAAACGCACACCGACGGCATGAAAGCCGAATAGAACTTTGGGAGATGACATCCCCCGATTATCGGTGGTGGCGTCTGAATGCCCTCGCATCGCCGCCTGACGCTCCGACCGGACCTGCAGATTCACCACAAAAAATGATTCATTTTTATTATTTATAATGTTTTAACGTGATTTTTATTTAAAATAAAACGCATGTCCTCCCCCAATATCTCCGCTCTCACGGTGAGTAAGCCCGCCGCTTGGCTCATGGGTTTGCCCCCGTGGGCCGCCAATGGGGTGTGCGCTTTGAGCTACCTGGTGGTAGCCGTGCTACTGCACCTGCTGTTTGCGCTGCCGCATCCCCTCCCGGTTGCGGGCTCAGCGGCTGCGGGAGTGGCGGTCGCGGGTGCGCTGATGTGCGGTCGCCAAGTGCTGCCCGGCCTCTGGCTTGCCCGCTTTGCCTGGGACTTGTGCTTGGGGAACGCCAGCCCCGATCACCAGGCAGTCTGGCTGGCTGCCTTGGGGGCCACCGCGCTAGTGATCCAGACCGAAGTGGCAAGACTGGCGGTGCTGGCCATGCAAATTTTGCCCAGCAAATTGCGTCGCTTGCGCAAGAGTATGCAGATTGCCGGCGCCGGCTTGCTGGGTGCTGGTATCGGCACCGGGGTGTATCTGCTGGGTCTGGCCTTTCTGACCGCCGCCCCTTCAGTGAGCCACTGGGGCCTGCAGGCGGCGGCACTGTTGTTGCCGGAATGGGCGGGCATTGCAATCGTGTTACCCATGACCATTCTTTGGCTACAGGATGACACCTGGCGTGAAGCGCGCAAATGGCGCGTGACCTTCTTGGTCGGATTGGCCGCCGCCTTGACACTGGCACTCACCGCCCGGGCGCTGTGGACCGATGAGCGGTTGACCCTAGCCCGACTGCAAGACTCCAACACTGCCCTCGCCCAACGCATTTCTACCGATTTGCAGAGTATTGAAACCTCAGCAGGTATCTTGCATAGCCATTTGCGAACCAGCTTGCAGACGCAACCCGACGATTTCGCAGATATGGCAGCCGCCATCCGCGCCGGCGCCCCCCATGTACAAGCCCTGAGCTGGAACCCCCTGGTTGCCGATGCAGACCGGGCGCGATTTGAGACCCGCCTTCGCGCGGTCTATGGCCCGGACGCCGGCTTGCGGGATCGCACGGCGGAGGGCACTTTGGTGCGCAGCGCACAGGCTGCTTTCTATGTGGCAGTGGAGCACATCGCCCCACTCGAACTCAACCGACCAGCGCTGGGCCTGAACATTTATGCCAACTCGGTGCGCCGCGACGCCATCGACCAGGCGATTGCCACAGGCCGTCCCGCCACAACGGCCCGGGTTCAGCTTGCCCAAGAGCATGGCAAGTCTTGGGGTGCGCTTTACCTGAGTCCCCTCTACGACGCGGCACCCCGGGCCGGCACCCGCTTGCCAGTTGGGTTTGCAGTGGCGGTGTTGCGCATGGAAAGCCTGGTGGGCAGCGTAATTGCCGCGCTGCGGTTTAGCCAATTCAGGGTGCCGGATGGCGACACAAGCGGCCCGGAAGTGGTGGCCTACCGCTTTGTGGACCAAACGCCATCCGCCAACGGCCAACTCCTATTTGAAGACAGCACCGTGCTGGCACCCCCCATACGCAACCCCTTACACGCTTGGCCCTTGTTGGCGCTGCAGGCACCGAGGCCTAATGCCGAGGTGCTGTCGTTCAGCGACCGCCACTACCGCTTCGAGGCCCAACCCAGTGGCCACTTCTGGCGTCAGCAACTCAGCAAAACCCCGTTTCTGGCGATGGCGGTGGGGATCTTCTTCACCTGGGTGACGCTGGCAGCCAGCCTGGTGCTCAGTGGCGCTACCCAGTTGCTCACCCTTGCGGTGGAAAGGCGCACCCGGGAATTGCAGACCACAGACGCCGCGCTACAGCACACCAACCTGCGCCTGGAGCAGCAATCGGTGCAACTGAGATCAGTGCTCGAGGCCACCAATCAGGGCTACATGGGCTTTGATGCCGACGGCCTCTTGGTGCTGGGCAATGACAAAGGATTTGACCTGATCGGCCTGCCCGCCGGCGAGGACCGGCAGAGCTACGTCACGGTGGCACGCCATATCGGGCGCAATTTTCAATTGGCACAGGCACAGGCCTTGTCCGTCACCCAGAGCATGCTCAGTGTGCGCAACCAGAAGCAACACCATGTGTATCGCGATCTGGTGCCGTCCCGCGCGGACTTGCCTGAGCGCTACTTGGACATGCGCATCCATGCATTCGAAGACCCGCAACTGCGCACCATCGTGCTGCTACACGACACCTCGCCCGAAGTAAAACTCGAACGCTCAAAATCGCAATTCATGTCGTTTGCGGCCCACGAAATCCGCACTCCACTGACAGTGATTCACGGTTACGCAGACCTGCTGGCCACGCGTGAGCAAAGTGCCGCCATGGCGAAAGAGATGGGTCAGCACATCTTGCGCAAGTCCCAGGGCCTGAACCAATTGCTGCAGCGCATGCTGGACCTGTCAGAGATGGATCTGAACGGCCTGGACGTGAAGCGCACCCGCAACACCGACCTCGGGGCCCTGTGTGCCACTGCCGCTCACCTACTGGACCTGCCCGAGGGGCGTGAGCCACCGGTACTGGTCCACCACGACCCCATTCCTTGGTGCCGTGTTGACCCGGTCGCGATCACCACGGCGGTCAACGAGTTGCTGCATAACGCCTATGCCTTCAGCCCACAGGGCACGCAAGTCACCCTCACCGTAGGGCCGCTGAGCGAAGACGCAGACAACCCGGGTGGCGTACGGATACGCGTGCAAGACCACGGCCAAGGCATGACACACGAGGTGCAACAGCACATCTTCGAGCGCTTTTACCGGGCAGATAGCTCCGGCAAACACCCCGGCTTCGGGCTGGGTTTGAGCACCGCCAAATTGATTGCAGACCTGCACAAGGCCCGACTCAGCATTGAAAGCACCCCGCAGTCAGGCACAGTGGTTTCCATTGAGATTCCACAGGGAAACATTTCAGCAGAAACCGACTCTGGCGCTCGTATTACCTGCACTATTCGCTATCTTTTTTATAGCAAATAATCACCGGCGCGGACGTATCGGCGGAGTGCAGGTCAGCGCAAAGTCCACCCCTCAGGCGGCTACTGCCTCAGGAACGACCTTGCCGGCCTCGATCAAAATCCGCCGGTCGCAGCGGGCCGCGATGCTGCGGTCATGTGTCACCAATACCAGTGTGGTACCTTGTTCGCGGTTGAGGTCGAACATCAACTCCATGATTTTTTCGCCGGTGGCGAAATCCAGACTGCCAGTGGGTTCGTCGGCCAGCAAGACGGCGGGCTTGACCACAAACGCACGGGCCAGCGCGACCCGCTGCTGCTCGCCACCGGACAGTACCTTGGGGTAGGAGTTCAAACGCTGCGACAGGCCAACGCGTGAGAGCATTTCGGTGGCCGCAGATCGGGCGTCTTTACGGCCATCGAGTTCCAGCGGCAGCATGACGTTCTCCAGCGCGGTGAGGTTGCCCAGCAGTTGAAAGCTCTGAAACACGAAACCCACTTGGCGCGCGCGCAGTGCGGCACGGGCGTCCTCATCCAGCGCAAAAATGTCTTGCCCTGCCAGCCGCACAGTGCCGCCGGTCGGTGTATCCAAGCCCGCAATGATGGAGAGCAAGGTGCTCTTGCCGGAACCCGATGCCCCCACAATGGCTGCGGTCTCACGGGTATTGAGTGCAAAATCGATGTCACGCAGGATCTCTAGCGTGCCGGTGGAATCTGTCACCGCCTTGAAAACATGCTCAACCGAAATAATGGAATCACTCATGGGGCTCTCTCTAGTTCGTAGACACTGTATCGCGGTACTCATTCTGGCCTCTTTTGCAGGGCTAAACCAGGCGATGGCGAAGGATGCGGCACCCCGGGCAGCCAGTGGCGCCAAGATCTTGATTGTGGGTGACTCTTTGAGTGCCGAATACGGCCTCAAACGCGGCACCGGCTGGGTAGCACTCTTGGAGCAGCGCTTGGGTCAGGAAAAGCTGGCCGCGACCGTGGTGAACGCCAGCATCAGCGGCGACACTACTTCCGGAGGGCGCTCGCGCCTGCCGGCGCTGTTGGCCCAGCACAAACCTACCGTGGTGGTTATCGAGTTAGGGGGCAACGATGCGTTGCGCGGCTTGCCCCTCACCATGACCCAGGACAACCTGACCGCCATGACTCGCGCAGCCCAACAGGCGGGCGCCAAAGTTTTGTTAGCCGGTATGCAAGTACCGCCCAACTATGGGCAGGACTACACCCAACGATTCAGCGAGACCTTTGCCACGGTTGCCAAAAGCACCAAGGCGGCCTTGGTGCCGTTTTTACTCAAAGGCGTGGCCGATGGACCCAACGCTGCGGCCATGTTTCAAGCGGACCGGATTCACCCGCGGGAAGAAGCCCACCCCACGATCCTGAACACCATGTGGCCGGCAATAAAAAACCTCCTCAAATGACGGGCACTTGGGGAGGTTGTCCGGGGTGTGGCGGCCATGCCGCCAAACTCAAGCCGCAGGAGTTTCTTCGCCAGGAGCGGCACCATCAGCGGCGGCCAATTCGGCCGCTTCATTGGGCGTTAACTCAGGCTCGTCACCTGTCTTGCGCTCGGCTTTTTGCTTGAGCTTTTCCTCTTTTTTCTTCTTTTTAGCCAGTTCTTTCTGACGTTTCTCGTATCCGTAGTTGGGTGTTGCCAAAGTGTGCTTTCGTTAATTGGACCCACTTTACCACCTCGGCCTGCGCTCACGCAGGCGGGCTGCTGTTTTCGAGGCTATCACTCAGGCTTTCCTGCCCCGGCCATTGCACCGACCCCCGATAGGCATGCCATGTTGCGTGCCCCAACACGGGCCCTACGACCAACAAGCCCGCATGCCACGGCATCATCAGCGCCCCCACCAACAAACCGCTGAGCAATGCCCCCCACCACAGCATGACGCCCAGGTTGCACAAAAACACCTCGATGCTGGTAATCGCAGCAAACACCGCATCGGTGTCGCGGTCAAGAATCATGGGAATAGACACAACGCTCAAGGCGAACACCAGCAAGGCGAACCCGCCACCGACCAGACCATAAGCCAGCACGAACTCGAGATTGTCCGGGTTAAACACGGCTTGGACTACGCCTGTCGTCGATGGCATGCCGGTGTTGAAAAACACGGCAAACACCACCAAAGAGGCGCGCCCCCACAGCAGCTCCAGCACGATCAACACTAAAACCAGCATTGCCATGCTACCCAGATGCTGGTCCCAGCAGGTGATGGATCCGCCCAAGGTGGCGGGTGTACCCGCCTCACGCCGGCGACTCACTTCATACAAGCCCATCGCGAGAAAGGGACCGACCAACAGGCAGCACGAAGCAATCGTCATGGTGTATTCGGGGCTGTTGCGGAATACGGCACCCAGCACCAAGGCCATGGTGGTGAATGCAACGCCATAAAACAAGGCAATTCCGGGATGGGCCCGCATGTCCTGCAGACCGCGCAACAACCATTGCAAGGGTGCGCCCCATGCCAAGGTCGCCACGGACTTGCGGGGCGCTTCTGACGGTGGGGGAATGTAGGGTGCCGGTTCGGCATCAAGCGGCGGGGTCATGGGAGCAGCGTACGCCCTCCTCCATGCCTTGCCTACTCAGGAAAACACGCAGTCAGCGCAATACCTCGAGTGCCTGTGCAATGTCGGCTTGCAGATCGGCCACGTCTTCCAAACCGACCGAGAAACGAACCAGCGTGCCACGCAGCAGATGCTCGGGCCAACCGGTGCGCATGGTTTCCAGCTCATAGGGCACTACCAAGCTGATAGGCCCGCCCCAGCTGTAACCAAGCTTGAACAAGCGCAGCGCATCGCAGAAGGCGTCCACCTCGGCTTGGGTGAAGCGTGGATCAAACATCACACTGAACAGGCCAGCGGCGGTCCCAACCTCGCCTCCAGTCAGTGCCTTCCAATGGCTGTGACCGGGGGATTCCGGCAAGGCCGGATGCAAGACTTGCACAAACTCGGCCTGCGTCTGCGCCCAGGCCGCCAGCGAGCGCGTAGCGGCATCGTGGGCCTTGTAGCGCAGATCGATAGTCGGCAACGAGCGGAGCACCATCTCCACGTCATTCATCCCCACACCGATTCCAAAGCGCATGTGGGTGAGCTTGAGCTTGAGGTGCAGGCCCGGATTACGGGTAATCACACTGCCCATAAGAACATCGCCACCCCCACTGGGGTATTTGGTCAGTGCATGGGCCGAGATATCGACGCTGACCCGCTCCACCGCACCCGGCACCAAGTCAAATGGGCAAAACGCCAGGCCGGCGCCCCAGGTGTTGTCGAGCGCAGTGTTGACGCGGCGCCGCTGGCATATGCGCACCATCTCTACCAAATGGGGAAACTCAAGGCTGACGGACCCTGCCGCCTCCAACCACACCAGCTTGGTCCGGCTGGAGATCTGGGCCTCCAAGTCTTCCGGGTCCATCGGGTTGTAGTACTGGTGGGTAATGCCCCAACCTTGCAGCTCGCCCTCTACGATGGCCTTGTTAGGGCCATACGCATTGTCCGGAACCAACACCTCGTCACCACTTTTGAGCAGCGACATGGCCACCAAACCCAGTGCAGCCAGGCCACTGGGAACCAACAGGCATTCGTCGCCGCCCTCCAGGGTGGCGAGGCGCTCCTCCAGCGCATAGCTGGTGGGCGTGCCATGCAGCCCGTAGGTGTATGCCGACTTGTCTTTCCATTCGCGACTCCGCATGGCAGCCACGCTCGCGAAGAAAACTGTCGAGGCCTTGAACACCCCCGGTTGGGGCGCCTCAAAACCAGCCGGCGGCTGGTAAGGATGGTGAATGAGGTGAGTAATCCGGTCGGTCATGCAACTACGCCAGCAACAAACAATGCGTCAAACGCTCCACTTTTGAATCAGCTGCTGCGGACGCAAAGAGTCATAGCTCTCAAACGGCTGGTGAATCCAAGGATTAGTCGGCAGGAACTCGACCGAGTAGTCGGGTGTGAACACGCTGACGGCTTTGGTCCAAATTACCGCGCTACGCAGCTCAGTGATCGGGGCGTAGTTGTTACGCAGCTGGTTGATCACCGCATTCAGGGTATGACCGGAGTCAGCCAAGTCATCCACCAGCAGCACCCGGCCTGCGATCTCGCCCTTGGGCGTGGTGATATAGCGGGCGATATCGAGGTTGCCTTGCTGGGTGCCGGCTTCCGCGCGGTAAGAGCTGGTCGACATGATGGCCAAAGGCTTGTCAAACACCCGGGAAAGAATGTCACCAGGCCGCATGCCACCACGGGCCAGACACAAAATAGTGTCGAATTCCCAGCCGGACTGGAAGACCTTGATAGCCAGCTTTTCGATGAGGTTGTGGTACTCGTCGTAGCTTACATAGAGGTGTTTACCGTCTTCAGTCAACATCAAATTGCTCCTAAAAGAATAGCTGCTTGCGCAGTATTTACGTGAGCTAGAGGCATAAAACGCATAAAACAGCTTACTCAGGCAAATAAGGGTGGCGCATCATGATGGTGTGGTCCCGGTCCGGGCTGGTAGACACCATGTGAATCGGCACGCCAGTCACTTGTTCGATACGCTGCAGGTACAAGCGGGCCGCTACCGGCAACTTGTCATATTGGGTCACACCCACGGTGCTGTCACTCCAACCTTCCATCACTTCATAGATGGGTTTGCAGCGCTCAATCTCATCGGCGCCCATGGGCAAGATGTCGATTTTTTCGCCATCCACCTCATAGCCGGTGCAGAGCATCAATTCTTTCAGGCCATCGAGCACATCGAGCTTGGTGATACACAAGCCCGACAGACCGTTGACTTGGGCAGAACGCTTGAGCAATGCCGCGTCAAACCAACCACAGCGGCGTGAACGCCCGGTGGTCACGCCTTTTTCGGCGCCAATGGTGCTCATGTGGTATCCCGGAGTACCGGGCACTTCCCAATCCAACTCTGTGGGGAACGGACCACCGCCCACGCGTGTGCAGTAGGCCTTGGTGATGCCCAGGATGTAGTGCAGCATGCCAGGGCCGACGCCCGAGCCAGCCGCAGCATTTCCAGCGACGCAGTTGCTGGAGGTCACATAGGGGTAGGTGCCATGGTCCACATCCAGCAAGGTGCCCTGAGCACCTTCAAACAACAAGTTAGCGCCGGCCAGATGGGCTTCGTTCAGCTCGCGGGAGACGTCGGCAATCATGGTTTTGAGCAGTGCCGCATGTTCCATCGCTTGCTGGAACACCGGTTCAAACTGAATTCGGCCGTTGGCCATGAAAGGCGCCAGCTGAGGACCAAAGTCAAACGCCTCAGACCCCAAGTATGTCGCGAGAACGTGGTTGTGCAAATCCAAGAGTTCGCGCAATTTGGCAGCAAAACGCTCAGGATGCTTGAGATCCTGAACCCGCAGCGCGCGGCGTGCGATTTTGTCTTCGTAAGCCGGGCCAATACCGCGACCGGTGGTACCGATCTTGGCGGTCCCGCCTTTTTCACGGAAGGCTTCCCGAGCGACATCCAATGCCACATGGAATGGAAGGATCAAGGGGCAGGCTTCGCTCACACGCAGGCGGGAGCGGACTTCGACACCGGCCTTTTCCAGGCCTTCGATTTCCTCGAACAACTTGGCAGCCGACAACACCACACCGTTACCGATGTAGCACTTGACGCCGGGACGCATGATGCCGGAGGGGATCAGGTGCAACGCGGTTTTTACACCGTTGATCACCAGGGTGTGGCCCGCGTTGTGTCCGCCTTGAAAGCGCACCACGCCTTGGGCGCTTTCGGTGAGCCAATCGACCAGTTTTCCCTTGCCCTCATCACCCCACTGGGTGCCGACGACCACTACATTTCGACCTTTGGTTGTATTCATTTCGCTCAGGATTAAATTGCTGTTACGACCCACTGACCAGCGGCTTGCACCAGCTCACGGTCGCAATGGAACTCATCGACTTCACTTTCGTGCCCGGGGAGGACACACACTACGGTTTCACCCTGTTGGCGCAAACCCGCAATCGCTGCTCGCAAGGCCGTGGCCTCGCCCCATGGAGCACGGATAGCAGCCCGCAGTGGCCGCACCTGTGCCGCATGGGCTAGAACTTTCACATCCAGACTGAAGCCGACCGCCGGCCGCTTGCGCCCGAAGACCGAGCCCACCTCGTCATAGCGCCCGCCACGGGCCAACGCATCACTTGCACCTTGGGCGTACACAGAAAAACGCATGCCGGTGTAGTACGCATAGCCACGCAAATCCGCGAGATCAAAAGTGACTTTGGCACCATCAAGGTGACCGGCCATCCATTCGAGATGGTCGAGGGCCTCGAGCACGCCAGGCAATTGAGGGAGCGCTGCACGGGCCTGGGCCAACACACCGGCTCCGCCGTATAGCGTAACCAACAACTTGAGCGCCGCAGAAATAGGGGCTGGGCAGGCGGCTGTGAGTTCGTTCAAAGCACTGCTGTCTTTGGATGCGAGCGCAGCCAAAACATCGGCACGCTGGCTGCTGCTCAAACCCGACTCGGCAAGCAAACTACTGACGATGCGCGCATCGGCCATGTCTACTGTCAGGCTGCCCACCTTGCTCGCCTTGAGGCTATCCAGAGCCAAGGTCAAAATTTCGAGGTCAGCCTCCAAGCCTGCGTGGCCATAGATTTCCGCACCGAACTGCAACGGTTCACGGGTGGCATGAGGCACGGCCGGTAGCGTATGCAACACAGGCCCGCAGTAGCACAAGCGGGTAACGCCACGGCGATTCAGCAAGTGCGCATCAATCCGGGCAACCTGCGGCGTGGTGTCAGCGCGCAGGCCCATCGTGCGACCGGAGAGCTGATCCACCAACTTGAAGGTCTGCAGGTCCAGCGCTTTGCCGGTACCGGACAGTAGAGACTCCAGGTGCTCCAGCAACGGAGGCATCACGAGCTCGTAGCCATAGCAACGGGCCATGTCCAGGAGATCTCGACGTATTTCTTCGATGTGACGTGCTTCGGACGGCAGTACATCGGCAATGTGATCCGGGAGGACCCAAGCGGACATGGAATTGAGGGGAGGCTGTTAAAACGGAGATTTTACCGGCCTTGAGCCCTAAATTTCAGGAGAGCATCCACCAAATGCTGACTAAACCCACAACGATGCTGCACAAGCCATAGAAGCGGATCTGCCCGTCCTGCAACTGCAAGAGCTGCTCAAACAGCTTGCGCCACCCGCGGGGTGACGCAAAAGGAAACAAACCTTCAAGCACTAGCACAAGGGCTAGTGCAACCCACAACGTGTCTCCACTCACGTTTATTTCTTGACTGCTGGAGCGCTACCGCCCCCATTGCGGAAAGTTTTGAAGAATTCAGAACCGTTCGGATCCAACACCATTACGTCGCTTTTGTTGGCGAACGTGGATTTGTAGGCCTCGAGGCTGCGATAGAACTGTGCGAATTGCGGATCTTTACCGAACGACTCCGCATACACGCGCGCCGCCTCTGCATCGCCCTCACCTTTGATTTTCTGCGCGTCGCGGTAGGCATTGGCGATCGTAATTTCACGCTGACGGTCAGCGTCGGCGCGGATCTTTTCGCCCTCGGCGGCACCCGTTGAACGCAGTTCATTGGCCACGCGCTTGCGCTCAGCCTCCATCCGGCGGTAGACCGATTCGGTAATAGCCTCTACGTAGTCCACACGGGTAATGCGGACGTCAACCACATCCACGCCCCAAGGCTTGGAGCCGCGCACCTTATCGAGCACTTCAGCCTTGACGTCAGTCATCAAATCTTCACGCTTGAGCGAGAGCAGTTCTTTCACGGTGCGTTTGTTGATCTCTTCCTGGAATGCATTTCGCACCACACGGTTGAGTTGGCTTGCACCAGCGCCTTCATTCAAGCCCACATTGCGGATGTATTCCGAAGGCTCAGTGATGCGCCAACGCACATACCAGTCGATGACGACGCGCTGCTTCTCAGCGGTCAACATCGGCTCCGCATCTGTGCTGTCGAGAGTCAGCAAGCGCTTGTCGATGTACGACACATTTTGAAAAGGTGGAGGCAGCTTGAAATTCAGCCCTGGTTCGGTAATTACCTCTTTGATCTGGCCCAGCGCGTAGACCACACCAAACTGGCGCTGGTCCACCACAAACAAAGTCGAACTAGCCAGTGCCAAGAGCACCAACAGGGAAGAAAAAATCAATCCAATGCGGTTCATAGTCATGTCCTAGCGCACATCGCGTTCGCGGGTCCGGGCCGCATCACGGCTACGGGGGTCTGGAGTATTCGTTGCACCGGCAGCTGCAGCGGATGCAGCGCCGCCTGCTACAGGGTTCGCTGATGGCACGTCACCAGAAGCTTGCGAGCCCGTCATTTGCAAGACCTTGTCCAGAGGCAGGTACAGCATGTTGGAACCCTGCTTGGAATCCACAATCACCTTGGTGACGTTGCTGTAGATCTGCTGCATGGTGTCCAAATACATGCGATCGCGCATGACCTGGGGTGCCTTTTGGTACTCGGCAAACACCGAGCGGAAGCGCTGCGAATCACCTTGGGCCTGAGCCACAACGCGTGCTTTGTAAGCATCCGCCTCTTCCTTGAGTCGGGATGCAGAACCCACTGCACGCGGAATCACGTCGTTGGCGTAAGCCTGCGCTTCATTTTTGGCGCGCTCACGCTCCTGACCGGCCTTCAGAACATCATCGAAAGATGCCTGCACTTGCTCGGGAGGACGAACACCGCCCTGCTGCAGGTTCACACCCACCACTTCGATACCGACCTTGTAACGGTCCAGAATGGTTTGCATCAATGCGCGCACACGCGGTGCGATCTGGTCGCGCTCTTCAGAGAGTGCTGCGTCCATCTTCATTTTGCCCATAACCTCGCGGATAGACGTTTCTGCGGCTTGCACCACTGCCTCGCTCGGATTCTTGCTTTCAAACAAGAAAGCCCGGGCATCGCTCAAACGGTACTGGACTGCAAACTTGATATCCAGAATGTTCTCATCTTCCGTCAGCATGGCGGACTCTTTGAGCCCGGTGGCTTTCATGACCACATCACGCCCTACATCAACAGAACGAATCTGGCTCACAAACACCAACTCGTGCTTTTCGATCGGATACGGCAAGCGCCAATTGAAACCGGCATTCACCGTCGATTTGTATTTGCCGAACTGCGTAATGACCGCTTGCTGACCTTCTTGCACGATGAAAAAACCGGTGCCTAACCAAATCAGCGCGACAACCCCAATGATCAATCCCGCGCCAATGCCGGCATTCTTCATATCTGGCTGAAATCCACCGCCTCCACCATGACCTGCGGGCGGCTTCTGGCCACCACCGAACAGCCCGCCAAGTTTGCGATTGAAATCCCTCCACAATTCGTCGAGGTCCGGAGGTCCAGACTGCGCGGTATTCTTGGGTGGCCGGCCATAAGAACCAGGTTGATTTGACGGCCTGTCGATGTCGCTCTCAGGCTTGGGACCACCTTCTGTACTTGGTGTCTCTTGCTTGTCGTCTCCACGGCCCCAACGGGAATCGTTGAGATTGAGAACCACGCGCAGCCAGGACAGGAAGTCCCGGTTTTTCGTACGGATCGCAGTAAGTTTCATGGTTTTTTCTTAAGTGCAGTTAGGCGCATTGTGCCAATTCAGGGCTCATCCCCTAGGGGCTCAGGGTGAATAGCCGGATTCTGGATAAATTCAGGCTCAGGTTTCGCAATTTCAGCCAGCTTTTGACGTAGCAAGGGCATTCCCTCCAGCGTCCGCGCGCTCACAAATAGGCGCGGAGTTTGAACCCCTTCGATCTCATAAAAATCATCGATTCGAATCGGCTGTGCGTCTAACGCAATGGCATCTACCTTATTGAACACCAAAAGCTGCGGAATATCAGCCGCGCCAATTTCTTTCAAAACCATCTGGACCTGGGCTATTTGCTCGGCGAACTCGAGGTTCGCTGCATCGACCACATGCAGCAACAAATCCGCGTCAATGGCTTCTTGCAAAGTCGCTTGAAATGCGTCAACTAAGCCGTGTGGCAAATCACGAATGAAACCTACGGTGTCCGACAGCGACACTGATCGCCCGGCCTCTCCAAGGTAGAGCTGTCTGGTCGTTGTGTCTAACGTTGCGAACAGTTGGTCAGCGGCGTAGGCACGCGCTTTTACCAACGCATTGAAAAGCGTTGACTTACCTGCATTCGTATAGCCGATCAGGGAGATATTAAAAGCATCACGTCTTCCACGCTGACGCCGCTGTGTTTGCCGTTGGCGCTTGACCTTGCTCAGGCGCTCTTTGGTTCGTTTGATGTTGTCACTGATCATCCGGCGATCCAGCTCAATCTGTGTCTCTCCCGGACCACCGCGCGTCCCGATACCACCGCGCTGACGCTCCAAGTGAGACCAGCGTCGCACCAAACGCGTGCTCAGGTACTGCAAGCGCGCGAGCTCGACCTGCAGCTTACCCTCGTGGCTTCTGGCCCGCTGAGCAAAAATCTCAAGGATCAAAAATGTCCGGTCATTGACCGGCATCTGCATGTGGCGCTCAAGGTTGCGCTGCTGCCCGGGGCTCAGGGCTTGATCGAAGAGGATCTCGGTCGCGCCCGTTTGCAGAGCCAATTGGCGAATTTCTTCCGCCTTACCGGATCCCACGAACAAGGCGGCATCCGGTGCTCTGCGCTTGCAAACTACACGCCCTGCCGGCTGTAACCCAGCGGTTTGGGCGAGCAGACCCAACTCTTCCAACTCGGCATCGAAATTGGGCAAACCTAAATCGACCCCCACCAAAATAGTCGGAGCCGATTGACTGTCCATCGAATTACTCAAAAGCGGAAGTGGTTTTCAAAAGTTAAAAGGGCCAAGCAAAACTTGGCCCGGACACCCAGCCTCAAGCAGCTGGTGCATCCTCAGCGACAGCAGACAGGTTCACTGCGCGGCCTGGAACAATCGTAGAGATTGCGTGTTTGTAAACCATTTGGGTCACCGTGTTGCGCAAGAGCACAACATACTGATCAAAGGATTCGATTTGACCCTGCAGCTTTATACCGTTTACCAAATAAATGGAAACCGGCACATGCTCCCGACGCAATGCGTTCAGGAATGGGTCTTGGAGGAGTTGGCCTTTGTTGCTCACGATATTCTCCGTGTTCAAAAAATGAAGAGGGCTTGACAATACCACACATAAGTGTGGAGCCTATTTGGCCAAGCTATTCGCTTCTTAAGAGCAAGGAAACCCTTTAGTCCTTATCAGCAAAAGGATTCGCCGACGATTTCATTTCGATTCTCAGGGGCGTACCCACAAGATTGAATTCCTTACGGAAACGACCTTCCAAAAAGCGCTTGTAAGCCTCTGTGACGTGCTCCAATGAATTTCCGTGCACCACGATGATGGGAGGATTCATCCCCCCTTGGTGGGCATAACGTAGCTTGGGGCGATAGGCACCAGTTTTCTTTGGCGTTTGAAATTGAACGGCTTCCAACAACAAACGCGTCAACACCGGCGTCGGCATTTTGCAATTAGCGGCCTTGTGAGCCTGGGCAATGGCATCCCATACAGGACCGAGCCCTTGCCGCTTTTTGGCAGAGATCAGATGCAAAGATGCAAACTTCAAAAACCCCAATCTGGTTTCGAGGGATCTTTTTACCAATTCGCGCTGATATTCATCCACTGCATCCCATTTGTTCACAGCAACAACCACCGCACGCCCCGACTCTAGGATGTATCCCGCGATATGGGCGTCTTGGTCTGTCACGCCCTGCTCGGCATCGATCAGCAGCAACACGACACTGGCGGATTCGATGGCCTGCAGGGTCTTCACCACCGAGAATTTCTCGATCGCTTCAAAGACCTTCCCTTTGCGACGAAGACCGGCCGTATCCACGAGTTCAAACTTTTGCCCGTTGCGCTCAAAAGGTACTGAGATGGCATCGCGAGTAGTACCTGGCATGTCAAAGGCAACCAGTCGCTCCTCACCCAGCCACGTATTGATCAACGTCGACTTACCAACATTCGGGCGGCCTGCAACAGCGAGTTTGATAATGCTTGGGTCGGCCGCCTCTGGGTCGTCTTCGGGCTCCTCCAAATGCAAGGCATCGAGGGCCAGTTCGATCAGTGATCGCATGCCCTGACCGTGGGCTGCGGAGACGGGATAGACCTCACCCAGCCCGAGTTCAAAAAACTCCGAGAGCTGGGCTCCGGCCTTCATGCCCTCTGCTTTATTCGCAATCACCAGACAAGGTTTGCCCAGCTTACGAAGATAGTTCCCGATGTCATGGTCTTGCGCAGACAAGCCGGCACGCGCATCAACCACAAACACCACAACATCAGCCTCTGCAACCGCTTGGCGCGTTTGTTTGGCCATTTCTTTAAAAATGCCACTGCCGGCGTCAGGCTCGAAGCCCCCGGTATCAATGACGATAAATTCGTGTTTGCCGTGCTTGCCGTTGCCATAGTGGCGATCGCGGGTAAGCCCCGCAAAGTCGGCCACGATCGCATCACGCGTTTTCGTTAGGCGGTTGAATAGTGTGGATTTACCGACGTTGGGGCGACCAACGAGGGCGATAACTGGCTTCATGAATGGCCTTTTTTATTCGGGACGGAAGGCAAATACGCCCCCCTTTTGAGTCACTGCGACCAGGGTATTGCCTGAAAGGACTGGCGTAGCGGCAAGTGGCGAACCGTCGAGCTGAAGGCGCCCGACTATCGCACCATCTGCGGCAGAGAGCAGATGCAACAGACCCGCATTATCCGGCACAACGAGTGTAGAGCCCAACAGGACAGGCGTGCCCAACTCACGCCACTTGAACTTGTCTGATTGCCAAAGCCTCTCACCGCCCTTGCGACTCCACGCGATGAGCGTACCGTCGGATTCAGAACCAAAGACTGCAGTGTCTCCGCCACCGATGCCCGTAAATCCATTGGCGGTTTTGGACCACACAGATTTACCGGACCCTGTGTCTACGCAGGCCACAACGCTCGCGTAAGCTCGGACGCAGACGCTGGCACCCCTGCGGCTTATGCCGGAGACAACATCCACCAGGCGCTCTACCTCATTGGTACCACGCCCCAATGCTACAGGCACATCCCATTTCTGGCTCCCGTTGCTGGGATTGAGTCCCACGAGGCGACCGCCGAGCCCAACGACCAAGGTGTCTCCGACGGGAAACAAAACACCCGGCCGATCCAAAACCAGCGTGTCCGCGCCGCGCTGCTGTTGCCACAGCCGCTTTCCAGTTTCGCCATCAAAGGCAGACAGGGTGCGATCGGGTGTCATCACAAACACGCGCCCACCGGCAACCAAAGGCGGAGTGATTGCCACCGCACCTAGATTCTGCCGCCAGAGAGACTTGCCACCCTGCATTACAACCACTTCACCCGTGATCGTGGTGAGCGCAACACGTCCGTCGCCGGCCCCAATGGCTGCAGAAATCCTTGCTCCGGCATTGCCGCTTGAGCGTACTGCACCACTTTCTCCGTCTAAGGAAACAACCGAGCCCGCGGTAGTAGCCAAGTAGATCTCGCTCCCTGAACTTTTGAGTTCCAAGGGAAAAGAAACTCCACCAACGGCGCCCTTCCAGACGTTCTTGACACCCAATGAGGGAACCAAGGGCGCAAGCTCAGCTGGCTTTTGCTTGGTCGGACCAGAACAGGCCGACAACACCACGCAACTGATAAGCGCGATGGTGAGACTGAGAGGGGAATACCGCTTGACCATAGGTTTCACTTCGCTTCGGTAGAGCCTAGCGCTGCGAGTTTGACCTCAACCAAGCGCCGATACTGGTCTTGCTGGGGCAATAGCTTGAGCGCTTCATTGAATCTTTGGGCCGCATCGTCACTTTTTCCTTGAGATAGCGCCAAGTCCCCACGTTTGTCAGCGACCAATCCACCGAATTCGGACGGGAAGTCGGTAGACAACAACTTACCCGCTTCATCAAACTCTTGCGACTCGATTAACAGACCCGCATGACGCACTTTAGCCAAAGCGGCAAGGCCGGTATCTGCCTTGCTACCTGCAACCCAAGTCAAGGCAGTTTTCGCTACGTCCGGCTTGCCGGAAAGATAGGCCACTTTGGCCAAATTCAAACCAGATTGCTGGGTGTAAAAAACAGAAGGGAAGCGTTGCTTCATATCATCAAAGGCACGGGTAGACGCAACCAGATTTCCTGTTCCGATCAGACGTTCAACCTCTTCATACATGGCTGATGCTTGCTCCGCTTGGCGCTTATTCCACCAATGGTATCCGTTCCATGCGGCGAAGCTCCCGAGGACTGCGATCAACACCCAAGTGATTGCATTGCCGTACTGCTTCCAAAAATGCTTGAACTGGTCAAGTTGCTCTTGTTCTTCGAGATCTAAATGGTTTGCCATGGTGTGCCTGTTTATGCTTATGACGCTTGATGCGACGCCCATTGAGCTACTTCAGTAAGCGCAATAGTGACTTGCGGAACATCCGCGTTTCTTAGTGATTTGATGGTGACCTGTCCCGAGGATATTTCATCGGGCCCGAACACCAATGCGTAGCGCGCCCCAGAACTGTCGGCACGCTTGAATTGAGACTTGAGACTGGGCATGCCCTCTGGCGTGCTTGCCTGCATCTGCACTGATAAACCAGCCAGGCGCAGCGACGACAAAACCGGCATCACAGACGGTAAATAGTCGGAATCCAAAATAACCGCAAACACATCCAGGACAGGTGTCGGAAGTGGGCGCACAGATTCTTGAATCAGCTCCAGAACGCGTTCGACCCCCATGGCCCAGCCCACGCCGGGAGCCGGCTTGCCGCCTATTTGTTCAATCAAGTAGTCGTAGCGACCGCCGGCACAGACAGTCCCCTGTGATCCGAGTTTGGTTGTCACGAACTCAAAAACAGTCAAGTTGTAATAGTCCATACCGCGGACCAAGCGAGGATTGATGGTGTAGGGAACCCCGTGGCTTTCGAGGAGTCGGAGAACCGAATCTAAATGTGCCTTGGAAGCGCTGCCAAGAAAATCAATCAACTTGGGCGCGGCCTCAATCACAGGCTGCATAGCAGGATTCTTGGAGTCCAACAGACGCAGTGGATTCAAGTGCAAACGGCGCTTGGCCTCCTCATCAAGAGCGTCCTTATGAGACTCAAAATGCTCAATGAGTGCCGCCCGATGCCGGTGTCGCTCCTCCGGTTGGCCTAAGCTGTTGATCTGCAACTCGATATCCTTCAGACCCAGCTCTTGCCATAGCATGTGCGCCATGAGGATGACCTCTGCATCCACCTCAGGCCCACCGAAACCCAAGGCCTCGGCGCCGATCTGGTGGAATTGACGGTAGCGACCCCGCTGCGGGCGTTCATGCCGGAACATAGGGCCCATGTAATACAAGCGTTTGGGACCGTTGTAGAGCAAAGAATGCTCGACCACAGCGCGCACAACACCTGCGGTGTTTTCAGGGCGCAACGTCAGGGCTTCACCATTCAAGCGATCCTCGAATGAATACATTTCCTTCTCAACAATATCCGTCACCTCGCCTAGCCCACGCACAAACAATGCGGTAGGCTCGACGATCGGGGTGCGAATATTTTCAAAAGCAAACCGGCGCATCACGTTACGAACCAATGATTCCAGCGCTTCCCACGACGCAGATTGCGGCGGAAGAATATCGTTCATACCTTTGACTGCAACGATTTTGTCCACCTTGCGTGGACTATTTTTCTTTGACATAAATTCTCAAGCTTGAGGGGATGGAGGCGTGAAGCGCGCCTTGATGTAATTCTCGACCACCGTTTGGAACTCGCTGGCGATGGAGTCCCCGCGCAGGGTCATTTTCTTTTCACCGTCGATGTAAACTGGGGCTGCAGGGGCCTCGCCTGTGCCGGGAAGGCTGATGCCGATATCAGCATGCTTACTCTCCCCCGGCCCGTTGACAATGCAGCCCATCACGGCCACCTTCATGTTTTCGACACCAGGATACTGTTTGCGCCAAACCGGCATCTGATCTCTTAAGAAATCGTCGATCTGCTTGGTGAGCTCTTGGAATGTGGTGCTGGTGGTCCTGCCGCAACCTGGACAGGCCGTAACACTGGGCACAAACTTGCGCAAACCGAGTGATTGAATGATCTCGGAAGCGACAATCACTTCCTGAGTCCGCGCTTCACCGGGAGCGGGTGTCAGTGATACACGAATGGTGTCGCCAATGCCCTCTTGCAAAAGAATGCCCAAGGCAGTGGCAGAGGCCACCGTGCCCTTGGTGCCCATTCCAGCTTCGGTCAACCCCAAGTGCAACGCATACTTTGAGCGTCGGGCGAGCTCCCGATATACAGCGACCAGATCGGACACACCACTGACCTTGCAGGACAACATAATTTGATGCCCGTGCAAGCCGATTTCTTCGGCTTTCTCTGCGGAAGTAATGGCAGAGGTAATCAGTGCTTCATACATGACCTGCTTGGCATCCCAGGGCTGAGACCTGCGGCTGTTTTCATCCATCAAGGATGCCAAAAGCTCTTGATCCAAGCTACCCCAGTTCACTCCGATTCTGATCGGCTTGTCCCAACGGATAGCCGCTTCGATCATTTGTGCAAACTGACGGTCACGTTTGTCACCCTTGCCCACATTCCCGGGATTGATACGGTACTTGGACAACGACTCCGCACATTCAGGGTAGTCAGTCAACAAGCGATGACCGTTGAAATGAAAGTCACCGATCAACGGGACATTGACACCCATACGATCCAATTGCGCCCGAATATGAGGCACTGCTTGGGCTGCTTCGGGTGTGTTCACCGTGATTCGGACCAGCTCTGAGCCCGCCGCTGCCAGCTCTTTCACCTGAATCGCGGTACCGATCGCATCTTCGGTATCGGTATTCGTCATGGATTGAATACGCACAGGAGCCGCGCCGCCCACAGTGACGACATGACTGCCCCACCTGACCTCTGACTGCAAACTCCTGCGAGGCAAGGGCTGCGCTAATGCAATAGGTAATCCTTGGTCCACTACTTCACCTCGAAACGAGCAACGTTATCTTTTGAAACATCCGTCATCACAAACGGCTTACCCCGAACTTCGACCTCTGCAAGGTCTGCTTTACCCACAACGACTGCCAGAGGCGGTACTCCATTCACTGCGGTAGTGGTGCCGCCTTGCAATGTCCTGCGCAATAAAACCGCACCATTGGCATCAACCACTTGTACCCAAGTAGTTCCCTTGGCACGGACGAGTAAAAAATCCTCTCCGGTTTGACTACCGCTGGCAGGCACTGGCGGCTCGGGCGCAACTGCCACTACCTGACTTGCCGTGTTTTGCGGGGGAACAGTAGCACTTGGAACAACTTCAACGCCAGCAGCCTTATCGTTGGACTCTGGCTTTGGTGCACTCATGCCAGGTACTGAATCCGCTGGAGGCATTAGCTCTGTGGGCTCAGTCTCCGAAGTGGTGAGCCAGCCGGGCAACTGCACACTTGGAATAGCAAAAACCAACACAGCGCATGTCAACAGCCCAAGTACTAACAATGCACTCGGTCTCTTCACGATATCCAGCATCGAAGATTTGACCCAATTTTGTTGATCCTTGAAGGGCTCGTTAATTCCTCGATCCGCCACTTGAAACTGGGGAGCCACCACATGCGGCAAGCGCTCAAGAACGGGGGCCGGATCAATTTTCAGCGCACGACAAACACTGGAGGCCAGAGCCCGCACGAATACCGCATCTGGCAACAAATCTATCCGGTCTGACTCCAGCGCCTCCAACTTCTTGACTGGAACCTTCATGGAAACAGCAAGCGCAGCGATGTGCAACCCAGCCGCTTCGCGCGCATTGCGCAGCATTTCACCGGCACTGGGCAGATTGTTGGTCACAACACTGCCCTGCTCTGCCGCCTCGCCACCCGCTTCACTCATCAAACGCCCCTCGCTCAAGCAAACTTGCCTCTTTAGATACCGGGAACCTTTTCGCCAACTGTGTCCCCAACTGAGCCGCAGAATCTCGGTTCCCTAACCTGCGCTCAATCTTTACGCCCAGCCATAGCGTCTCAGAATTCGCAAACTCGCTGTTATTCACGCGACGGATCTGAGATTGCGCTCTCGATAAATCTCCGCGCAGAACAAACAACAGAGCCAAGTTGTAGCCTGCAACCGGATTGCCCGGCTCCAGCTCGAGCGCCCGGGTCAGACTCACCAGTGCCTCGTCTCGCAAACCCGCAGTTTTCTGACAAACGCCAAGCGCCATCCACGATTTGGCGCGCTCTTGGTACAGGGGGTTGTTAATTGCTGCAGAAAAATTAGCGTAGGCCTCTGGCATCCGCCCTTGCTGACAGAGCATCCAACCATAATTGTGCTGAACAGCTGCCGCCTGTGGGCTTAACTGAAGCGCACGCTTGAAGCTCTCATCTGCCAACCCAAAATCATTGAGTTGCATGTAAATCAAACCGCGCAAATTGTGCGCTTCGTAAATTCCCGGATCGGCAGCAATGGACTGCTTGATCTCGTCAAGCGCAACCCGCGTTTGACCATTGCTGTAGTAGCCAGCCGCCAACTCCAATCGAATCTTGGCACGCTTGCGGGCTGGCGTCTCGTCGGAATCGGTTGCAATGTCTGTACCAGGTGAAATGGAAGGAGCGGATGAGCAGCCCTGAAGGAAACCCAACACAGCAATCGCCAAAGCCCCCCCCAACATAAAGGCGAGCTTACGCTCAGCGACTTTCACCGTCGATTGCCTACTGTCAGTCATCGCGAGCCCCATTTCAATTGAAGTTTTTTTGCTCACCGATTTGCTGCAGCATGATCGTACGTTGCTTGCTTATCCGGTTGCTCACATTCGTGCGATCTTTGACGTCACCGGCGAGCTGTCCGCACGCCGCGTCGATATCATCCCCCCGCGTTTTGCGAACCGTAGTCACAAGCCCACCATCCAGCAAAATCCGGGCGAACTCCTGGACCACATTGTTCTTCGAGCGCAAAAGCCCCGACGCTGGAAAAGGGTTAAACGGAATCAGATTGAACTTGCAGGGAATATCGGCCTCGCGAACCAGTGCCAGCAAGGCTCGCGCTTGTTCGGGGCTGTCGTTAACGCCATCGAGCATGCAATATTCAAACGTAATGAAATCGCGCGGCGCTCTTTCGAGGTAACGCTTGCATGCGCTCAAGAGCTCTACGAGTGGGTACTTCTTGTTCAAGGGCACCAAATTGTCACGCAATACATCTGTAGGTGCGTGCAAAGACACGGCTAACGCCACTGGACAATCGTCTTTGAGACGATCCATCATTGGAACCACGCCAGAAGTTGAGACCGTCACTCGCCGTCGAGACAAACCATAGCCATGGTCGTCCAGCATGGTCCTTAGTGCAGGCACCAAGGCGGCGTAATTTTGGAGCGGCTCCCCCATGCCCATCATCACCACATTGGAGATGACGCGCTCTTGAACCCCAAGATGCTTGCGCAGGAAGTGCTCAGCAAACCACAGCTGCGCCAAAATCTCCCACGTCTTCAAATTTCGACTGAATCCCTGGTGGCCGGTCGAGCAAAAACGACAACCCACCGCGCAACCCGCCTGCGAGGAAATACAAAGCGTTCCTCGATCGGACTCCGGGATAAAAACTGTTTCGACAGCGTCACCGCCACCGACATCAAACAGCCATTTGATGGTTCCGTCAGCAGATATATGCTGCGTCATTACAGGCAATGCGGTGATTTCAGCATTGCCTTTTAATTTGTCTCTGAGAGATCGGGCGAGGTCGCTCATGTCATCAAATTGGTCTGCGCCTTTTTGATGAACCCAACGAAATAGCTGAGTTGCGCGAAACTTTTTCTCGCCTAAGCTTTCGCAGAAGGCGGCCAGACCCTCGAGGTCGAAATCGAGCAAATTGACCGCCATACTGAATTAACGCGAGTAAACGTTCATACCAGCAAAGAAGAAGCCGATTTCCACAGCTGCAGTTTCTGGAGCGTCAGAGCCGTGCACTGCATTGGCATCGATGCTGTCAGCGAAGTCAGCGCGGATGGTACCTGCAGCAGCCTTTTTAGGGTCGGTTGCGCCCATCAGGTCGCGGTTTTTAGCGATTGCGCCTTCGCCTTCTAAGGCTTGGATCATCACAGGACCGGAGACCATGAAGTCCACCAAGTCCTTGAAGAAAGGACGCTCTTTGTGCACAGCGTAAAAAGCCTCTGCTTCGCCGCGCGACAGGTGTGCCATGCGTGCAGCCACGACCTTCAGTCCAGCGGCTTCAAAGCGAGCGTAGATCTGACCGATCACGTTCTTGGCGACTGCGTCAGGTTTGATGATAGAAAGTGTGCGTTCGATTGCCATAGTAATTCCCGATTAGAAAAAAATTGTATTTGCCCTAGATGGACAAAGCCGGCGAGTTTAACACTCGCATTAACGACTTCTGCCGCCCGAACGGCGCTGACCGCCACCCGGGCGACCTCGGCCGCTTGCCTCTTGCCGCTGTTGCGAAAAGCTGTCTGCACCGATGTAACCCAAAGATGTTTTCATCGGATCAGGTTGACTGCTACCCTCTTGGCGTGTGACTTGACGAGGGGGTTTACCCCGTCCTTGACGGGCAGGAGGTGCTGGTGGCGCAGCATCCCTCGGGTACGCCGGACCACGCCCGCCCTGCCGACCGCCGCGCCCACGCGAGCGCGCACCACCGCCACCGGCAGCTCCCTCTTCATGGAGACGGGGTTTGGGTGTTCCGGCTGCCTGCATCAGCAAGCGGATGTCAGATTCATCCAATTCCATCCAAGCACCGCGCTTAAGACCCCGTGGAAGCACCATGGCGCCGTAGCGAATCCGGATGAGTCGGCTTACCGCATGCCCGACAGACTCCAACATACGGCGAACCTCGCGGTTGCGGCCCTCAGAAATGGTAACGCGATACCAGCAGTTAGATCCTTCACCACCGCCGTCTTCAATGGAGCCAAATTGTGCGATTCCGTCGTCCAGCTGAACGCCACTTATCAGGGCTTGCTTTTCCTCTTTCGTGAGTGCGCCCAAAACACGCACTGCATATTCGCGCTCCAAGCCGAATCGCGGGTGCATCAGATTGTTAGCCAACTCGCCCGAGCTGGTAAACAACAACAAGCCTTCCGTATTCAAATCCAATCGCCCGACGGATTGCCACTTCCCTTGGTGGAGCTTTGGCAAACGGCGAAACACAGTGGGCCGATTTTGGGGGTCATCATGGGTCACTACCTCACCGACTGGCTTGTGATACGCAATCACGCGTGCAGGTGGCGGGTCGATTCGAAAGCGAATCGGCTTACCGTTGACCTTGATGTTGTCACCAAACTGAATCCGCTGCCCGATGTGGGCAGGTTCGTTGTTCACCGAAATCCGCCCTTCGAGAATCAGCTGCTCCATTTCAAGCCGCGACCCCATTCCCGACTGGGCAAGTACTTTGTGCAACTTCGGGGTCTCGGCGAGCGGCGCCAAGACCCGCTTAGGCAAGCTGACATCTTCTGCGGCTTCATCTGCATCGAATTGGCCGGAGATAACATCATCAAAGCGGTTCCCTCCCACTTTCACAGAAGTGCTTTCCAATGGAGCGGGGGCTTCAATGGCATGAGAAGCTTCAGCGTCATTGATATTGTCGTTATCGTTCATAGTGATGTTCCGTTTTCCACTGCGTGCGAAGTCGCTTGCAATGGCATAGTTAACTGTTGACCCTCGGTCGCTTCGGTACTCATTGAGGCATGATCCGAAACCCCCAACATATCGCCAAAATCCTTCACGGGGTCTTTGCCGCGATCTGGCGACTCCAACAAAGGAAGCTGATCCAAAGAGCTCAAGCCCAAATCGTCCAAAAACTGCCGCGTTGTCGCATAAAGCGCCGGTCTCCCGGGCGCCTCACGATGCCCGATCACTTCTACCCAACCCCGATCCTCCAACTGCTTGATCAACAGTGAACTGATCGTGACTCCCCGAATGTCTTCCATGTCCCCGCGCGTAACCGGTTGCCGGTAAGCGATGATGGCCAAAGTCTCCAGCGTCGCACGGGTGTACTTGGGGGGTTTCTCCGGGTGGAGCCTGTCCAGAAACTCCCGCATCTCGGGACGACTCTGAAATCGCCAGCCAGAGGCCACACTCACCAACTCTACACCGCGCTCAGCCCACTCCATCTGGAGTTCCAGCAACAAGGACTTGACCGTATCTGCACCGATTTCATCGGCAAATAGCTCTCTCAGCACGCGAACCGTCAAAGGCTGAGGTGAACAAATCAAAGCGGTTTCGAGCACACGCTTAGCATCGACCATGTTCATAGTCTGGACTCAAAGATGGAAACCGGTGTTTGTTGCGGACCGGAGTCAACCGCACTAGGTAGGAGAAGCTGCTTGCTTGGATCGACTACCCTACGTGAACCGTAATTACAAACCTCCCGGTTTGGTGACTGGATTGTAACCGAGCCCCAATTGAACAGAAAGTGCCAAGAAATCGGGCGGCGGTGGCGACTCAAAAGTCAAATTGGCACCTGTGACAGGATGTTGAAATGCCAACCGGCAGGCATGCAAGGCTTGTCGACCCATATCCGCCGCCGGGGCACCACCATAAACCGGGTCAGCGACCAAAGGGTGTCCGAGGTGCGCCATGTGGACCCGGATTTGGTGCGTGCGGCCGGTGTGCAGAATACAGCGAACCCAGCAAGCGACCTGACTGGTTAACAGCAACTCAAAGTCTGTTCTGGCTTCTTTGCCCGCGTGTAGACCCAAGTCCACCACCGCCATTTTCAATCGGTTTCGCGGATCCCGACCAATCGGCGCGCTAACAGTCTTTAGCCCCTGCCACGGCCATGCCTTGTGGGCGATCGCGAAATACTGGCGACTGACCTCCCTGGCCGCAATTGCTTTCACCAAAAAATCCATGGCAAGCCGCGTGCGTGCCACCACCATCAGGCCACTGGTGTCCTTGTCCAAGCGATGGACAATACCGGCACGAGGAACCAAAGACGCGTGAGCACTGTACGCCAGCAAGCCGTTCAACAAAGTTCCACTCCAGTTCCCCGGCGCCGGGTGAACCACTAAACCGGGTGGTTTGTTAATCACCAGAACATGCTCATCCTCGTACACCACATCCAGAGAAATGGACTCAGGCTTGAAAGCCTGGCTTTGAGGCGTCGGGCGCAGTTCAATCACTGCAGAGTCGCCTACCTTGACCTTGACTGAAGTCTTCAAGACCACGCGACCATTCAGTTGCACCAACCCCAGCTCTATCAGTTGTTGCAAATAGCTGCGCGAGAATTCTTCCACATGAAAAGCGAGCGCGCGATCCAAGCGCTCCCCATGGACATCCGCCGAGAAAACGAAGTGACGTAGCTCCGTCTCACCCGCGATATCCGAGGGGTCTTCCACCTCTTGTTCCGCAGAGTGCGTCGATATAATTCTCGTGGTTTGTATCAAGAAGGTCCCCAAAATGCTGCGTGCGAAATTATCGGTCGTTTATGCCCCCATGCTGGCGGCTTTGGCCAGCCTGCTCGTGGCCTGCTCCAGCGCTCCCGTCGATAAAACCGCAGGCATGAGCCCGAATCGCTTGTACGCGGAAGCAAAAGACGAAATGGGGTCTTCACAATGGGACAAAGCGGTGCCTTTACTGGAGAAGCTCGAAGCGCGCGCGGCGGGAACTCCGTTGGCACAGCAAGCTCAGCTCGATAAAGCCTACGCCCACTTCAAAGCTGGCGAACAGGCACAGTCTCTGGCTACTCTAGAGCGATTCATCAAACTCCACCCAGCCAGCCCGGCTTTGGACTATGCGATCTACTTGAAGGGCATCGTGAACTTCAACGATGACTTGGGCCTGCTATCGGCAGTTACTCGCCAGGATCTGGCAGAACGTGATCAAAAAGCGGCGAAAGAATCGTTCGAATCCTTCAAAGAATTGACGTCACGCTTTCCCGACTCGAAATACACTCCCGATGCCCGCCAACGCATGAACTACATCGTGGGCTCACTGGCACAGTCTGAAGTGCATGTGGCACGCTATTACTACAAGCGGGGCGCCTACCTGGCTGCCGCAAACCGCGCCCAACAATGCCTGACAGATTACCGGGATGTACCCGCCACCGAGGAAGCTTTGTTTATTTTGTACAAATCGTACGACGCGCTGGGCATGGTCCAGTTGCGGGACGATGCGAAGCGAATCCTCGACAAGAACTACCCGCAATCGGAGTTTCTTGCCGGCGGCGGAAAAGCTAACTCCAATCCGTGGTGGAAGCTTTGGTAAGTTCGCCAAGCCCTGCGTAATACTGAGCCTCTTCCGACAAGGGGCGCATGGCGGGCAAAGCAGAGAGCAACTTTCGGCCATATGCCATCGTGCGCAAGCGGGGATCACAGACCACCAAAACGCCGCGGTCGGATTCCCGGCGTATCAAGCGGCCCACACCTTGTTTTAGGGCGATTCCTGCTATCGGCAGCTGAACCTCATTGAACGAGCTCCCCCCTTCGACCTCCACCTTGGCGCAGCGCGCCCGCAATAAGGGGTCATCGGGCGGTGCAAATGGAATTTTGTCGATGACCAACAATTGCAAAGCGCGACCGGCAATATCGACGCCTTCCCAAAACGTGGCCGACCCCACTAGGATCAAACCCGACCCATGCTTTGACTGAAAGTGATTGAGCAAGTCGCGCTTTGAAGCTTCGCCCTGCACTATCACGCGAATGTCCAAGTGCTCAGGCAACAGCTTGCGTATGCTGTCTGCAATGTGTCGCATGGCACGCAATGTGGTGGTCAGTACCATTGTGTGCCCCCCGAGCACCTGCGCCGACTGCGCCACCAATGCGGCTACGGCGCTGCTGTGTTGTTGAGAGGATGGGAGCGCAAACGACTTGGGAACATACAAAGCCGCTTGTTGCGAGTAATTGAATGGGCTCGGGATCCGCAAGCAAGCCGCATCTTGCAATCCGCTAGATGCAAGAAACCAGTCCAAGTCGTTACCCACACCCAAGGTGGCCGATGTAAAGACCCACGACTTGAGCGAATCAACCCCACCACCCGAGACCACCTTGGCTTGCATCGCCTCAGAGATATCCATCGGCGACTCTACGCACCGCAAACGTGCACCCGACTCCACCCAGCGAATCAGCCCATCCTGAACTGGAAGAAGCGCACGCTCGACCTGCTCCAAGAGCGCACTTGCACGCTCAAAAAGGGTTCGCAAATCAGTATGCGCATCGCACACCCCCTGGAGCGCCATCGTGAGCGTCTGGATCGTGTCCACAAAGCGCACCATCCGCGAAGTCCAAATCGCAGGAGACAAACCGTCTGGGACTCCAAGCGCCCACAAGGCACGTTGCTGAGCGCCCCCTTGCTCCGTGAACATCGCATGCAGAGCGACCACGGCCATTTCCATCTGCTCGACCAGGTGAGGCCAATCGGCAAGCCCACGCGCGCACTGTGCACCCCTAAAGACCACATCGCGCCCCAAAGCCAAGGCCTGGCCTGTCGACCATTGACGCCCCAAAAACTGAACACCGATGTCATTGAGTTGGTGCGCTTCATCAAAGACCACCGTGTTCACGGTGGGCAGTAATTCAGCCACTCCGGACTCCCGCACATTCGCATCAGCAAAAAACAAATGGTGGTTGATCACCACCATGTCGGCATTCATGGCGTCACGCCGCGCTTTGTACAAAAAACAATCGGTGTAACGGGGGCACTTGGATGCTCCGCAGTTTTCCCGGGTGGAGGTCACTAACGGTAAAACTTGGGCAGACTCCTCCAAAGCAGGCACCTCTGCGACATCCCCGAAACGAGTAGATACCGCCCATTGCTCCACTTGCCCCAACAAACGCAACGGTGCTGCTGTCTGCAGCATCCCGTCATGCCGCGCATTAGTCAGCCGATGCAGGCAAAGATAACTGCTACGACCTTTGAGCAGTGCCACTCGGGCCGGACTTTTCAGCATAGCTATGACCGCCGGAATGTCGCGACCGAACAACTGGTCCTGCAACGCTTTGGTGGCGGTGGATATCAACACCTTATGCCCGCTGAGCAGCGAGGGAACGAGATAAGCATAGGTCTTACCAATCCCTGTGCCGGCTTCCACAACAAGTATTCCGCCTGTTTCCATTGTTTCAGCGACCGCATGCGCCATTTGAATCTGCCCTACGCGAGGCAAGTACTCCGGGACGGATTGTGCGAGCGCGCCTGCATCACCGAACACAGCCTCAACGGCAGCAACCACTTGAGACATCAGGCGGATTCGTTCGGACCCAGACTGCGCTGCAGCTGGAAAATGGTATCGCGCAACCCCAAGCGCCGTTTCTTGAGGCGCTGAAGCAGCAACTCATCTTTGATGCCACCTTGCGAGGATGCAAGGTCTATGCATGCGTCAAGATCGCTGTGCGCCATACGGAGCTCAATGAGCCGACGCTCAGGTGAATGTAGATTAGTTTCCAAAGGTAAAAGCCGCCGACAAGGTGGTTAAACTGACCGCCAGAAGCAACGGCCGCTCGATAATACGACCTGCCACACCGGCACACGACCGATTTTTTCGCAAGCACCACTCCATGTCCTCTGGTTACCGCCTCAGCGCCTCTACCGGCATCCACAAGGGTGACCGCGAATATCAGCAGGACCAAGTCTCGCTATTCAAACATCCGAGGGTGAACGGATGCATTTTGGCGATCGTGGCTGACGGCATGGGTGGACGAAGTGGCGGCAGGAAAGCCTCAGACCAAGTCATGCTCACAGCGAAGCAGCTTTTTGAGCGCTACGATCCCGCAACTGACGACGCGGCCGTTACATTGCGCCAAGTGGTGGAAGAAGCTCATATCGTGATCAAGTTGACCGCGATTTCCTCAGAAGAAGAGCCGCACAGCACCCTTGCAGCATTCTTGATCAATCCCGGCGGCGACTGTCATTGGGCCCATACCGGCGACTCCCGGGTTTACCAGTTCCATGGAAATCGGTTCGTTAAACGAACCATGGACCATTCTTACGTGCAGGCCTTGATCAATCGTGGGGAAATCACGGAAGAACAGGCCGCTACCCACCCCCAGTCAAATATCTTGATGGGCTGCCTCGGTACTGAGAACGATCCCCCCATCGATTTTCACTTTATCCCGCAGCTCCGGACTGGTGATGTACTCATGGCGTGCAGCGACGGAGTTTGGCACTACTTCAACAATGGCGAACTGGGCTCCGTGCTCTCCACACTCTCCGCCCGCGAGGCTACCGAGTTTTTGATCGAGAAAGCGCGTTCTCGGGCCCATGGCGGCGGTGATAACTTGTCTGTCGTGATTGTCAAAGTCGAAACCCTTCAGCATTAAGCGAGGCTCCCGACCGGCCTACGCGATCACTGATTGATCGGAAGCGGCTCAGCCCTGTCGGGCCTGTCTTGAATGCGCTTCTCTACCTCGGCTTTGCGGCGTGCAGCTTCTTCCAGTTTGGCTTCGAACGCAGCGCGATTGGCTTGGGCTTGCTCAGGGCTGATCGCAGCCGGCGAGTCATTTACTTCTGGTCGGTCAAGGGGCTGTGGCACCTGCGCTGTTTTGGGTACGCGCTCCGTGACAGGGTCTTTGGCCATTTCTTCCAGCCGCTTGGTTTGCTCGGTTTTCTTGTCCTCAAGCCGTTCCAGCTGTTCGCGTGTGCGCTCCGTCCGCTCTGTATCAAGCAAAGCTAGCTCACGCTTGCGCAAGGCGGCAGCGCGAGCACGCCGTTCAGCGCCCCACTTTGACAAGCAGGCATTGACCGCAAACCGGTCATAGCACGCCGACTCGATACGAGAACCTTCGAACTGCAAATGCTGTCGCTCTGCCTCTACTGCCTCTAGCGAATCAGCAAAGGCGGGCAAGAAAACTACCTGCAGCAAGACCAAGCGGACCACGAAGGACAAAATTTTCATGTCAATCGGGTATCCACCGTACGACGCTCCAGCTCCAAAAACTCTTTGGACTGCATTTCTGTCAAGCGGGACACGGTGCGCGGAAACTCATGCGACATGGGGCCTTCGGTATACAACTGCTCCGGGGCCACATCTGCAGACATGATCAGTTTCACGCGGCGGTCATAAAGCACGTCCACCAACCAGGTGAAGCGTCGGGCTTCGGACGCCATGCGCACCGGCATGTGCGGCACACCACTCAGAAATACGGTGTGGAAACGCGAGGCGATTTCGAGGTAATCATTTTGCGAGCGGGGACCACCACACAAGGTCTTAAAGTCAAACCACACCACACCCCCTGCCTTGCGCAAAGCGCCGATCTGGCGGGACTCGATATGCAGCAAAGGGTCTTCATCATGCTGCTCGGCCAATGCATTGAAGGTCGCCGTCATCGCTGCATCTGCCACAGGGCCATTGGGCACGTGGTAGAGCTTGGCGTCCTCCAAGGTGCGCCGGCGGTAATCGGTCCCGTTATCCACGTTGAGCACCTCCAGCTTCGCGTTCAGCAAAGCAATGGCCGGCAAGATGCGGTCCCGGTGCAGGCCGCCGGGGTAGAGATCATCCGGCTTGAAATTCGAGGTCGTCACAAAGCCTACGCCGTTGTCGAACAGGGCGTTGAGCAAACGGTGAAGGATCATGGCATCGGTGATGTCCGCCACGTGGAACTCGTCAAAGCAAATCAAGCGGTAGCGCTTGGACATGCGCTTACCCAGCTCATCCAGCGGATTCACCGTGCCTTGCAGGTTCACCAGTTCGTGGTGTACCTCGCGCATGAATTCATGGAAATGCAAGCGGGTTTTACGCTTGAGCGGAACGGCATTGAAAAAGCAATCCATGAGGAAGCTCTTTCCCCGCCCTACCCCGCCGAACATATACACGCCCTTTGGGATCTCGGGCCGATTGATCAGCTTCTTGAGGGCATTCGAGCGCTTCGCTTTGTAGGCGGCCCAATCGTTGGCACAACGCTCCAAGGCCTCCACGGCACGTAACTGTGCCGGGTCGGCTGTGTATCCACGCACCTTCAACTCCGCCTCGTAGGCTTCTTTAACGCTCAAGGCTTACTCCGGTATGCTACAAAAAGAGAAGCTGCTAGCGCATATCTGACGTGCGCTAGCAGCTCATTTGGCTTACAACAATTAGAAGTTCAGCGTACGCTTGTCCACGGCCAACGCCGCTTCCTTGGTGGCTTCACTCAAGGAGGGGTGCGCATGGCAGATGCGTGCGATGTCTTCCGCGCTTGCCTTGAACTCCATGGCCACCACGGCTTCAGAAATCAACTCGGAGGCTTGTGGTCCAACGATATGAACGCCCAGGATTTCGTCGGTCGTGGCATCGGCCAAGAACTTCACGAAACCGGTGGTGTCGCCCAATGCACGTGCACGGCCATTCGCAAGGAACGGGAACTGACCGGCCTTGTAAGCCACGCCATCCGCCTTGAGCTGTTGCTCCGTGCGACCGACCCATGCGATTTCAGGGCTGGTGTAGATCACCCAAGGGATCGTGTTGAAGTTGACGTGTCCGTGCTGACCGGCAATGCGCTCAGCCACGGCAACGCCCTCTTCTTCCGCCTTGTGCGCCAACATCGGGCCGCGCACCACGTCGCCCACCGCCCAAACACCGGGCAAATTGGTTTTGCAGTCGCCATCCACCACGATCGCGCCGCGCTCGTCCAGCGCCAAGCCCACTGCCTCGGTGTTCAGACCGATGGTGTTGGGCACGCGGCCGATGGAAATGATGAGTTTGTCGGCTTCTAGCGTCTGGGCTTCGCCCTTGGCGTTGGTGTAGGCAACAGACACGCCCTTTTTGCCGTTTTTGATCTCGCCGACTTTCACGCCCAGCTCAATCTTCAGCCCTTGCTTGGTGAAAGCTTTGAAGGCTTCCTTCGCCACGCCTTCATCCACCGCACCGAGGAAGGTAGGCAGGCCTTCCAAAATAGTCACTTCGGAACCCAAACGCTTCCATACGGAACCCATTTCGAGACCGATCACGCCAGAGCCGATCAGGCCCAACTTCTTGGGCACTTCACCGATGTTCAGAGCGCCGTCGTTCGACAACACATTGACTTCATCAAATGGCGTACCGGGCAATGCGCGGGCATTGGAGCCAGTCGCGATGATGATTTGCTTGCCGGTGATGGTTTCTTCGGCAGCGCCAGCCACCTTGATCTCGTAGCCGCCCTCAGCAGCCTTCACGAAAGATCCACGACCGTGGAAAAACGCGATCTTGTTCTTTTTAAACAAGTACAAGATACCGTCGTTGTTTTGCTTAACCACGGTGTTTTTGCGGGCAAGCATCTTGGCCACATCCATGCTCACGCCGGTGGCCGTAATGCCGTGTTCGGCAAAGTGGTGGTTGGCGTGGTTGAAGTGCTCAGAAGATTGCAGCAGCGCCTTGGAAGGAATGCAACCCACGTTGGTGCAAGTGCCGCCGGGAGCGGGGCCGCCAGCGGCATTCTTCCACTCGTCGATACAGGCTACATTGAAGCCCAGTTGGGCTGCACGGATAGCGGCAATGTAGCCACCAGGGCCGCCGCCAATGACGATGACGTCAAATTGTTTACTCATACAAATTCCTAGGAGTCTGAGCCGCAGAGGGTTCTGCGTAGGTAAAGGAGGAGCCCGCAGGGCGGGGGACACGGAGCAGAGCCCTCTGCGGCTCAAACTCCGGGTCACCTCGGGGAATGATTAGATGTCGAACAAAAGGCGCGCAGGATCTTCCAGCGCTTCCTTCATGGCCACCAGGCCAAGAACGGCTTCACGGCCGTCGATGATGCGGTGGTCATAGGACATGGCGAAGTAGTTCATCGGGCGAACCACCACTTGGCCGTTCTCGACCATGGCGCGGTCTTTGGTTGCGTGCACACCCAAAATGGCGGACTGGGGCGGGTTGATGATGGGGGTAGACATCATGGAACCGAAAGTGCCGCCGTTGGAGATAGAGAAGGTGCCGCCGGTCATTTCTTCAATGCCCAGCTTGCCGTCCTTGGCCTTCTGGCCGAACTCAGCAATCTTCTTCTCGATATCGGCGAAGCTCATCTGGTCTGCATTGCGCAGGATGGGCACCACCAAACCGCGGGGGGAACCCACGGCGATACCGATGTCAAAGTAGCCGTGGTACACGATATCGGTGCCATCGACAGATGCGTTCAACACAGGGAACTTCTTCAGGGCGTGCACAGCGGCCTTGACAAAGAAGCTCATGAAGCCCAGCTTGCAGCCGTGTTCCTTCTCGAAACGCTCTTGCATGCGCTTGCGCATGTCCATGACCGGAGCCATGTTGATTTCGTTGAAGGTGGTCAGGATGGCGTTGGTCGACTGGGACTGCAGCAAACGCTCAGCCACGCGCGCACGCAAACGGCTCATGGGCACGCGCTGTTCAGGACGGTCACCCAGATTCACAGAAGGGGCCGCCACTTGAGGCAAAGATTTGGTGGGAGCGCCCGTGGGGATTACGGCAGCCGCTACCACTTTAGGAGCAGCGGCAGCAGCCAACACGTCACCCTTGGTGATGCGGCCGTCTTTGCCTGTACCTTCAACGCTGGAAGCCACAATGCCGTTGTCGGCCAGCAACTTGGCTGCAGCAGGCATCGCAACGCCTGCCTTGGAGTTGTTCGCCGCAGCAGCGGCTGCCACCGGAGCAGCAGCTGCGGGCGCAGCGGCAGGAGCCGCAGCGGGTGCAACAGCACCGGCCACTGCAGCAGTGTCAATGCGAGCGATCAGCTGCTCGGCAGCCACGGTAGCGCCGTCGGCGACGACCAATTCGACCAGCACGCCGGCAGAGGGTGCGGGGACTTCCATCACCACTTTGTCGGTTTCCACTTCGATCAGAATCTCATCGACCGCGACCGCGTCACCGACCTTTTTCTTCCACTGCAACAAGGTTGCTTCCGCCACAGATTCAGACAGCTGTGGGACTTTGACTTCTACGATTGCCATATCAAATTCTTTCCGTAATGTGTTGTAGGTGTGAAGAGCTGCTGACTTACTTGGTCAGAACAAAACCCTTCAACTTGCCGAAAGCGCCTTCGACCAGAGCCTTTTGTTGCTCTTGGTGCAGGTGGGAATAGCCCACTGCCGGCGATGCAGAAGCAGCGCGGCCGGAGTAGCCCAGCTTTTGGCCGTCCAACATGTTTTCGTGGATGTAATGCTGCACAAAGAACCACGCGCCCTGGTTTTGCGGCTCGTCCTGGCACCACACCACGTCGGTGGCGTTGGGGTACTTTTTCAGTTCGGTCGCAAATGCCTTGTGCGGGAATGGGTACAGCTGTTCCACGCGGATGATGGCGACATCGGTGTCACCCTTTTCTTCGCGCTTCTTGACCAAGTCGTAGTACACCTTGCCAGAGCAGGCAATCACGCGCTTGACCTTGTCGCCCTTGAGCTCTTTGCTCTCGGGAATCACGGTCTGGAACGCACCCTTGGTGAACTCGGACAGCGGAGATGTCGCGTCCTTGTTACGCAACAAGCTCTTGGGCGTCATGATGATCAATGGCTTGCGCAGGTTACGCACCATCTGACGACGCAACACGTGAAAGATCTGGCTGGCCGTAGTCGGCTGCACGATCTGCATGTTGGTATCAGCCGCCAATTGCATGAAGCGCTCCAGGCGGGCTGAGCTGTGCTCAGGGCCTTGGCCTTCGTAGCCGTGCGGCAGCATCAAAGTGATGCCGTTCACACGGCCCCACTTCACTTCGCCGGACGCAATAAATTGGTCGATTACCACCTGAGCGCCATTGGCGAAGTCGCCGAACTGGGCTTCCCAGATCACCAAGGTGTTCGGGTCGTTGGATGCGTAGCCGTACTCAAAGCCCAACACCGCTTCTTCGGACAGGATGGAGTCGATCACGACAAACGGAGCCTGCTTGTCGGCCACGTTTTGCAAAGGCACATAGGTGCCGGCATCCCACTTCTCACGCTTCTGGTCGTGAATCACGGCGTGGCGGTGGGTAAAGGTACCGCGTCCGCAGTCTTCACCCGACAAACGCACAGGGTAGCCGCTGGCCACCAAGGATGCGAAAGCCATGTGCTCGCCCATGCCCCAGTCCACATTGATTTCGCCGCGGCCCATCGCTGCGCGATCGTCGTAAACCTTTTTCACCAGCTGGTGAGGTGTGACGCTCTCAGGAATGGTGGTCAGCTTTTCAGACAAACGCTTCCACTCGGTCAGCGGAATGGCTGTGTCGCCAGCATCCGTCCACTTTTTGCCGAGGAATGGAGACCAGTCCACCGCGTACTTGCTCTTGAAGTTCGTCAGTACGGGGTCAACCGTGTGCTTGCCGGCATCCATAGCTGCGCGGTATTCCTTGACCATGGAGTCACCGAGCTCGGCACCCAAACCTTGAGCGGCCAGCTTGTCTGCGTACAACTTGCGGGTGCCGGGGTGGGCACTTATCTTTTTGTACATCAAAGGCTGTGTGAGCGAAGGCGTGTCTTGCTCGTTGTGGCCGAGCTTGCGGTAGCAAGTGATGTCCACCACCACGTCCTGACCGAACTCCATACGGAACTCCAAGGCCAACTGGGTCGCCAACACCACGGCTTCCGGATCATCGCCATTCACGTGCAACACGGGCGATTCAACCATCTTGACAATGTCAGTGCAGAACGCGCTGGAGCGCATGTCGCGGGGGTCAGAAGTGGTGAAACCGATCTGGTTGTTAATGATCAGGTGCACCGTACCACCAGTGGTGTAACCACGGGTCTGGGCCAAAGCCAATGTTTCCTGGTTGACACCTTGGCCGCCGAAGGCCGCATCGCCGTGCACCAGCACGGGCAGCACTTGGGAACCCTTGGGGTCATCACGGCGGTCCATACGGGCGCGAACAGAGCCTTCGACCACCGGGTTCACGATTTCCAAGTGAGATGGGTTGAACGCCAGAGACAGGTGAACGGGGCCACCAGCAGTGGACACGTCCGAGCTGAAACCCTGGTGGTACTTCACGTCGCCAGCAGGCAGTTCTTCAGGGGCGGTGTGGTCAAACTCAGCGAACAGGTCCGCAGGCATCTTGCCTAGGGTGTTGACCAGCACGTTCAGGCGGCCGCGGTGGGCCATGCCGATCACGATTTCCTGGATACCTTTGGCGCCGGCTTGCTGAATCAGCTCGTCCATGGCGGCAATAAAGCTCTCGCCACCTTCCAAGGAGAAGCGCTTCTGACCTACGTACTTGGTATGCAAGTAACGCTCCAGGCCTTCAGCCGCAGTCAGGCGCTCCAGGATGTGCTTTTTCTTATCTGCGTTGAACTGGGGCTTGCTGCGGGTTGCCTCCAGCTTTTGCTGCCACCAGCGCTTCTGGTTCTGGTCGGTGGTGTACATGTACTCCACGCCAATGGTGCCGCAGTAGGTTTCACGCAAAGCGTTCATGAGCTCACGCAGGCTCATGGATTCTTTGCCGAAGAATGTGTTGCTGATGTTGAAGACCGTTTCCTGGTCCGCATCGCTGAAGCCGTAGAACGAGGGCTCCAATTCGGGGATGTCATCGCGCTCGATGCGCTTCAAAGGGTCCAAATCAGCCCAACGTGCGCCGACATTGCGGTAGGCCGCAATCAACTGCTGCACAGCAGTGCGCTTGCGGCCCATTTCGGAATCGGCACCAGTGGCAACTACGGTCTGTTTGACGCCTTTTTTTGCCAGATCAACAAACGCGTTGATCACGGGCATGTGGGCTACGTCTTTGGCGGTGCTGCCGTCAGAGGCGGGAACGTGTTGCAGCGCATCGAAATAATCGCGCCATGTGTCGGGAACGCTACCGGGGTTGGCCAGATAGTTCTCGTACATCTCTTCGACGTACGGAGCGTTGCCACCAAACAGGTAGGTGTTGTTTTGATAGGTTTGGTACACGGTGGAACCCGTGTTCGCCCCTTTGGAGTTTGAATCACTCATCTTGCGCTGACCTCCGTTCCCCTTCAGGGAACATAAGCTGGTTAAAGCTGGTTAATTAACCTTCCGCGACACGGCTGAACCGGTTGGCGGATGCGACTGTGGCATGGGAAGGGCCTTCATTGCAGGGCGGATTGTGCCACTGAATGATTTTGAGGGATAGTAAAGACTTGGCGAGGGTATGCGCTTCGCGCATACCCTCATGCCGATTTATGCAAGCAGCTCGCGGATCTGCTGCAGTGCGCCGGGGTCTTCCATGGTGGTCAAGTCACCGGGGTCGCGACCCTCACACACTGCCTGAATGGCGCGGCGTAGCAACTTGCCGCTTCGGGTTTTGGGGAGAACCGAGACAAACCGCACCCGCGCCGGGCGCCCCACGGCGCCATTCGACTGGTCGACCACTTTCATGATGTCGCCTTCCAGCTTGAGTTTGGCAGCCTCATCGCCTAAGCCACTGGCATCTTTCACCACCACAAAGGCCACTGCCACCTGCCCCTTGAGCGCGTCTGCCACCCCCACCACGGCAACTTCAGACACATTGGGATGGCTGGAAATGCTTTCTTCAATCTCCCGGGTGCCCAAACGGTGGCCCGCCACGTTGATCACATCGTCGGTGCGCCCCAGAATAAAGAAGTAGCCATCCTTGTCGCGAACAGCCCAGTCGAAGGTGCTGTAGAGCTGCTTTCCGGGAATGCTGCTCCAGTATGTCTTCACGAAACGCTCGTCGTCACGCCACACGGTTTGCATACACCCTGGCGGTAAGGGGCCTTCAATCGCCACTACACCTTTTTGGTCAGGACCGGTAAGCTCTTCCGAAGTGTTTTCATCGATTAACTTGATGTTGTAGCCGTACATAGCGACACCCGGGCTGCCGAACTTGCTCGGTGCTTTTTCAACCCCGTTCGCAATCGTCAGGATCGGCCAGCCGGTCTCTGTTTGCCAGTAGTTGTCGATGATGGGCTTGCTCAAGCTCTGGCTGATCCACTGGGCGGTCGGCTCATCGAGCGGCTCCCCGGCCAAAAACAAGGCCCGCAGGCTTGACAGGTCGTATTTACTCAACAGCGCCGGGTCTTGTTTCTTGAGCACCCGCACCGCTGTTGGCGCGCTGAACATGACGGTCACCTTGTATTTCTCGACCAGGCTCCACCACACTCCGCCGTCGGGCCGGGTCGGCAGGCCTTCGTACATGATGGTGGCCATGCCGGCGATCAAAGGGCCATAAATGATGTAACTGTGCCCCACCACCCAACCGATGTCGCTGGTGGAAAAGAAGGTTTCCCCCGGGTTGCCGCAAAAAATATACTTCATGCTGGCCGCCAAGGCCACTGCGTAGCCTCCGGTATCGCGCTGCACCCCCTTGGGTTTGCCGGTGGTGCCACTGGTATACAAGGTGTAGCTGGGGTGGGCTGAATCCAACCAGACACACGGAACTTGGGTTTCCAAGTGGGCTTGGCGCAACTCAGCCCACAGGTGATCCCGCCCGGCGACCAGCTGCATCGGGGCCAACTTGCGGTCCACCATCAGTACCGCGGCTGGCTTGTGACTGGAGGTGGCAATCGCCTCATCCAACAAGGGCTTGTACTCCACTACTTTGCCGCCGCGTGAGCCGGCGTCTGCACTCACGATCACCACCGGTGAAGCGTCTTCAATACGAGAGGCAAGCGAGCCTGCAGCAAAGCCGCCAAACACCACCGTATGGATCGCACCAATCCGGGCACACGCCAACATGGCAAACGATGCCTCGGCAATCATGGGCATGTAGATCAGAACCCGGTCACCCTGCTTGACGCCCAAGGCTTGCAATGCGGCGGCCATGCGCTGCACTTCCGCATGCAGTTGCGCAAACGAGTACACCTGCTCGGTATTGGTTTCGGTAGAGGCGGCAATCAACGCGGGCTGGTCCGGGCGGGTTATCAAGTGCCGGTCGACCGCGTTGTGGCAGAGATTGGTGGTCCCGCCGACAAACCATTTGGCGAAGGGGGGGCGGCTGTAGTCGCACACTTGGGTGGGCTGGGTGCGCCAGTCGATCATCCCGGCCTGTTCAGACCAAAAGCCATCGCGGTCATCGATGGAACGGCGGTAAAAATCGGCGTAGCCTGTCATTGTTTGTCTCCGGTCGGACCTATAAAACTGAATTCATAATTATGGAGAGCCAACTTGCTGCAAGCTGACTTTTCACGCATCCTGATCTACGCCCATCACGAATTCACAAAAAAAGCGGCGGTCTCTTAAGACTGCCGCTTTTTGAATAGAGCCACCCGTAAATGCGTCGGGCTTACTTGATCAGCGCTTGCGCCTCTTTAAAAACCGGGTGCTCCGCAGAGCGAATCCATTCAAAGACCACCATCTCGGTGGTTACCAATTCGGCACCGGCACCAGCCAGCCGGTCAAAGGCGGCGTCACGATTACGCTCGGTGCGCGAGCTGCAAGCATCGGTCACCACCCACACCTCAAACTCGTCTTCTAGAAGGTCTAGTGCTGTTTGCAGCAAACACACATGGGCTTCACAACCGGCGATCACAATGGCACCGCGCTCAGAAGCCGCAGGCTTCTGCAAATGCTTGGGCAAGCTACGGGCATTGCCCTGCACCGGCTTGGCCGGTGGGCGCAACCATTCGCCCAAGCCTTCTTCAATCGCGCTGAACTGCATTTTGTTCAGCACCTTGGCACGCGCTTCGGCCAGCGCAGCCGCCAAATCCGGCACCGTATGACCCAGGCCGCTCGGGTTTTGCTCTGTGTAGAAAGCAGGCACTTCCATTAACGCCGCCAGCTTGGCCAAGCGCACCGCATTGCCCAGCACCAATTCAGATTCAAACATGGCGGGCATCAAGCGCGCCTGGTAGTCCACCAGCACCAACTGGCTTGTGTCGACATCCATCAACATAGCGAAATCCTTCTCAAAAAACGTAGCGCGAGCATAACCTCCCGAGCGCTCAGGGCCTCCCGGTTATCCCGCCTCACACAGAATATCCAAGCGAATCAATGCGTTAGAGGTGAAATCAAATGTATCAGACCGCTTGACACACTGGCCCTCCCCCACTAGAGTGCGGCGATGCGTTTTTTCCTTGCCTGTGCCCTGATGCTTACTTTGAGCGTCGCCCACGCCCAACAATCCCCCGCCCCCAGCGATGACATGTCCCGCTTGTTGGCGGAGCGCGGCTTGCTGTCCCGGATTGGTGATGTCGGCAACAAAGTTGGTAACCGCGCTACCGAATTGGTCACGAACTCCATGGCGTTTCTGGGTGTGCCCTACAAACGCGGCGGCACCGAGGCCGACATCGGTTTTGATTGCAGTGGCTTTGTGCGCGCCATCTACCAGCAAACTGCCGGACTGTTATTGCCGCGCCAGGCTTCCGAGCAAGCGGCGGCCACTCAAAAAATTGACAAACACGAGTTGCAACCCGGCGATTTGGTGTTCTTCAACACCATGCGCCGTACCTTTAGCCACGTCGGCATTTATGTCGGCAACGGCAAATTCATCCACGCCCCCAAGCCAGGCGCTGAAGTGCGGGTGGAAGACATGGGTATCAGCTATTGGGCCAAGCGCTTTGACGGCGCCCGTCGGGTCAACACCGAACAGCAGCCCTGAAACGCCAAGTCGCCGCAACGGCGCACTTTGGCTGGGTTCACTGTGAACCTCGATCTCTTTGGCGACTCGTCGCCCACCCCTGCACCGCCCCACATGCTCTGCCCTGGCGCTTACGCCTTGGCCGGCATGGCCGTTGCGGACGCTCCTGCGCTGTGGGCGGAGGTACAACGCATCACCCAGATCAGTCCTGTGGCGACACCTCAGCACGCCGGGCGGGCTTCGCATGTCGGTAGCCATGAGCAATTGCGGACCCTGGGGATGGGTGAGCGATGCAGCAGGCTATCGTTATCAGCGGCTTGACCCGCTCACTGGCGCTCCTTGGCCGGCCATCCCGCCAGCCTTCAAAACCTTGGCAAACCACATGGCAGCGCTTGCTGGCTACCCCGGCTTTGAGCCAGATGCATGTTTGATCAACCGCTATGCGCCCGGCGCCCGCATGAACCTGCACCAGGACAAAAACGAAGTCGACTACGGGGCGCCTATCGTGTCGGTGTCGCTGGGTCTTCCGGCCGTGTTCGAGTTGGGCGGGCTGGAGCGGGGGGAGCCGGTGCAAACCGTGCTGTTGCACCACGGTGATGTGCTGGTGTGGGGTGGCCCTGCCCGGCTGCGCTACCACGGAGTGCGCGCTGTGCCGCATGGCAACCACCCTTTGACGGGCGCTTGCCGCATCAACCTGACGTTTCGCCAAGCGGCCTAGGGTCAACCCCCATCTGGTTTGGAGTCGCGGCTCAAAACTGCACCCCAGCGACAGCAGGCCCCCGCACTTGCCCCCACAATGCCTGCTGCCAAAGCGCGGCGCCACAGAATGAGCGCTACGCCCACCTCTATTGTCAGGAGCCACCGTATGAGCCAAGCCAATCAAGACGCCAACCCGCAACTGATGCAAACCACCTTCGAGGCGCAGCGGGCCACTGCGCTGGCCTGGCGCCAGTCCACCGCGGCCGAGCGTATTGAACGCCTGGAGCGGCTGCGCATCAGCCTGATGGCGCACAAAGAGGCACTTTACGAAGCCTTTGCCGCCGACTTTCACAAGCCCCGCTTTGAAGTCGATGGCACCGAAATCGTGCCCAGCTTGGACGAAATCCGCCACAACATCAAATGCCTCAAGGGCTGGATGCGCCCTACCCGCATCCGCGCCACCGAGCTCACCATGGGCAACAGTGCCCATGTGCAGTACCAGCCCCGTGGCCGCTGCCTGGTCATCGCGCCCTGGAACTACCCGCTCTACTTGATGCTCAGCCCGCTGGTCTCCGCCTTGGCGGCGGGAAACACTGCCATCCTCAAGCCCTCAGAAATGGCGCCGCGCGTGGCCCAGGTGCTGGCCAGCATCGTGACCAAGGCCTTCCCGGCGCATGAAGTGGCTTTGTTTGAAGGGGCACTGGCCACCTCGCAAGCCCTGCTTGCCATGCCGTTTGACCACATCTTCTTTACCGGCTCACCCGGCCGTGGGCAAAGTAGTCATGGCGGCAGCGGCCAAACACCTGACCAGCGTCACCCTGGAGCTGGGCGGCAAGTCCCCCACCATCGTGGACGAGACGGCCGACCTTCAAAAGGCGGCTGAAACCATCATGTGGGGCAAGTTTGTCAACGCCGGTCAGACCTGTGTGGCACCCGATTACCTGTATGTGCACGCCGCCGTGCGCGACGCGTTTGTGGCCGCCTGCCAGGCCGTCATCAAGGCGCGCTATGGCGACAGCGCCCAAAGCCAGCGCAGCAACGCCGACTTCACCCACATCATCAACCAGCGCCACACCCAGCGCATCGAAGGCCTGCTGAAAGACGCCACTTCGCGCGGCGCACGGGTGTTGAGCGGCGGCGAGGTGGACACAGCCGGCAACTACATTGCCCCCACCTTGGTCGACAACGTGCCCATGGACTCCACCTTGATGCAAGAAGAAATCTTCGGCCCGGTGCTGCCCATCCTGCCCTACACCGACCTGCAACAGGTGATTGAAGCTATCAACGCAGACCAAAAGCCGCTGGCCCTCTACATCTGGAGCAACAGCCAGACCAATATCGACAAAGTGCTCACGAACACCAGCTCTGGCGGGGCTTGCGTCAACCACTGCGTGCTGCATGTGGCCCATGGCAACCTGCCCTTCGGCGGGGTCAACAACTCCGGCATCGGCAGCTCGCACGGCATTTACGGCTTCAAGGCTTTCTCGCACGAGCGCGCGGTGCTCAAGGGCGGCTGGCTGCCCAGCATCCGCATGTTTTTCCCGCCCTATACGGCCGGGCGCGCGCGCATCATGAACCTGCTGGTGAAATGGGTAGGGCGCTAGACGCTTGCAACAGCGCCGGGGTGGTATCGTGCGGCGATGAAAACACAGATAGACCACCTCGTCGTTGCAGCCCACACCTTGGAGCAAGGTTTGCAGTGGTGCGAAGCTACCCTCGGCATCACCCCGGAAGCCGGCGGCGAACACAGCCAGTTCGGCACCCACAACAAGCTCTTCAAGATCGCCACACCGGCCCACCCGCTGGCGTATTTCGAGATCATTGCCATCAACCCCGGCGCCAAAGGCCCCGCCAACCCGAACGCCAAACGCTGGTTTGACCTGGACAACCCCGAGCTGCGTGCGGCAGTCGCCAAAGAGCCGCGCTTGGTGCACTTTGTGGCCGGCACGGATGAGATGCTGCCCGCCCGCATCGCACTCAAGGGCCTGGGAATTGAGCGTGGCCCGGCCATGCCGGCCAGCCGCCACTCGCGCAAAGGCGTGCTCCACTGGCAAATCACGGTGCGTGAAGACGGCTACCGCCTGTTTGAAGGCTGCCTGCCCACGCTCATCCAATGGGGTAAACCGGACGACGCCGAGCCCCTGCGCCTGCACCCGCGCAACAGCCTGCCGCGCAGCCGCGTGAGCCTGGACAGCATTGCGGTAAGCCACCCGAGTGCGGCCAAACTGCAAGCGGCTTATGCAGCCATAGGTCTGGAAGGCGTAGCCATTACGGAGGGCCCGGCCAACCTGAGCGCCACCCTCAAGACGCCCAAGGGTCTGGTCACGCTGCACAGCATGGGCATTTAGCCTCTGGGTGCCGACAAAGATTTGCTCTTCTTTTGATAGCTGCTTGCGCAAATTCCACGAGCGCTAGCAGCCATTTTGACCATGAACCGCAAGCGCACACTGCCTCTGCCTGCCGACACCAGCCCCCCGCAGCCCGACGCTTATGACACCGTCATCGGCCAGTTCCGCCCCCGCATCACGCTGATGACGCTAGGTCGGGGCGAAGGCCTGCTCGGCCTCAAGCCCCAAGGCAAGTTGGGCCCGCGCGGCGACAGCGTGACGCTGGCGCAGCTCGACTGGACCTACCGCACCCCGGCGGGCGACCGCTGGGAGACGCCCGCCCCCAGCTCCATCCTCAACAGCCGCCCGGCCGAGTTTGAAGAGCTGTTCGACACCGGCGGCCCGGTCGTGCGGCTGCAGCGCAACCTGGTGGCCGAGGCCGACGCCATGGACATGGTGTGGGACCTGGGCTTTGTGCCGCTGGCGGAAGCCACCTTCCAGTGGCGCAGCCAAAAGCAGCGCCCGCACCTGGGCAGCGTGTGGACGCTGCCGCAGGAAGACCACTTTGGCGATTTCTGGGCCGACCAGGTGCCCCAGTTGCAGGCCAAGGGCTGGAGCGTGGTGGTGCAGCCCGGCTTTGCGCACGAGAGCGTGCCGGTGGAGCGCTGGAAGCTCATTCTCAGCCCTGACTCCGGCGAGGTGCTGGGCAAGGAGCTGGACAGCCCCTTGGTGAAACCCGCGCGCGGCGTCGAAAAGCTGGCCCTGCCCGGCCGCGAAGGCGAATGGCTGCTGAGCCTGGGGATTGAGATTGACGGCGAAACGCTCGACCTCGCCCCCATGCTGGCCAACCTCATCAAGCGCGACCCGCGCTGGCTTACCGCCAGCTACCTCGACACGCTGGATGACCTGGCTACCGTCTCGCTGCGCGCGCCGGGTGGCAAGCGCATTGATGCTGAGGCTGGGCCGCTCAAAGCCATCGTGGGCGCCATGGTGGACTTGCTCACCGACCCGCAGCGCATGGCGCCCAAAGGCCCCATCCAGCTGGGCGCATGGGAGGCCCGCCGCATCAACGCATTGCGTGCCAGCCTGCTGGACGCCTCGCGCGTGGGCGCCCACCAAGGCTGGCAACTGGAAGGCGATGTGGGCTTGGCTGCGCTGGCCAAGCGCCTGCACACCACCGGCCAGCCCCAGCCGGTAGCAGCACCGGCGGGCCTGCGAGTGCAGCTGCGCCCCTACCAGCTGGAAGGCTTAGCCTGGCTGCAGTACCTGCGCGCGCAGCACCTGGGCGGCATCTTGGCCGACGACATGGGCTTGGGCAAAACCGCCCAAGCGCTGGCCCATGTGCTGCTGGAGAAGCAAGCCGGCAGGCTGGACCGCCCGGTGCTGGTGGTGCTGCCGACCTCGCTGCTGTTCAACTGGCAGGCAGAGGCCAAACGCATGGCGCCGGATTTGCGGGTGCTGAACCTGCACGGCCCGGACCGCGCAGCGCTGTTTGAGGCCATGCCCGCGCACGACCTGGTGCTCACCACCTACCCGCTGCTGTGGCGCGACATCGAGGTGCTGGCCGCGCAGCCCTTTCATCTGGTCATTCTGGATGAGGCGCAAATGGTCAAAAACGCGGCCAGCCGCAGCGCCCGCGCCCTGCGCCAACTACAAAGCCGCCACCGCCTGTGCCTGACCGGCACCCCACTGGAAAACCACCTCGGCGAACTCTGGGCGCAGTTCGACTGGCTGATGCCCGGCTTTCTGGGCGACCAGCGCAGCTTTGCCGCCCGCTGGCGCAAGCCGATTGAAGAAAACGGCGAAACGGTACGCGCCGCCCTGCTCGCCCAGCGCGTGCGCCCCTTCATCCTGCGCCGCCGCAAGCAAGACGTAGCCACCGAGCTGCCGCCGCGCACCGAAGTCATCCAGCGCGTGCAGCTGCAGGGCCGCCAACGCGAGCTGTATGAGAGCGTGCGCGTGGCCGCCGACAAACAGGTGCGCCGCGTGCTGCAACGCCAGAACTTTGCCGGTGCGCAGATCAGCATCCTCGATGCGCTGCTCAAGCTGCGGCAGGTGTGTTGCGACCCTCATCTGGTGAAGGGCAGTGAGCTTGGGGCCGACATGGAGCGCGCAAAGTTGGAGGCGCTCACCGACTTGTTAGTCCCGCTGGTAGACGAAGGCCGCCGCGTGCTGGTGTTCTCGCAATTCACCGAGCTGCTGGAGCTGATTGCCGATGTGCTCTCGGCCTTGCGCATGCCGTTTTTGAGCCTTACCGGCAACACCCGCCCCGCCCAGCGCGGCAAGTTGGTGCAACGCTTTCAAGGCCTGGAAGTGCCCGTGCTGCTAGTCAGCCTGAAAGCCGGAGGTGTGGGCCTCAACCTCACCGCCGCCGACACCGTCATCCACATGGACCCGTGGTGGAACCCGGCCGTGGAGGAACAAGCCACCGGCCGCGCCCACCGCATCGGCCAGGACCAGCCTGTGTTCGTCTACAAGCTGGTGGTGCAAGGCAGCATCGAAGAACGCATGCTCGAACTGCAGGCCCGCAAACACGCCCTGTCCGACAGCGTGCTCGGCCACGACGCTGAGGGCGCAGCCAAGTTTGACGAGGCGGATTTGCAAGCGCTACTGGCGCCACTGGGCGCGCTCATGGCGCAAGGCCAAACGCCGGAGGAAGCAGCGCGGCGCTGGGGGCGGACGGGGAGCCGGGTGGAAGGCGTTTAGCCCATCCGTTCCACCCGGCCGGGGCAAGGTCAGAGAGCCGCAGGAGTGCTGGGCTTGCGCCCCCACATGCGGAGCGACAGAGACACGATCAGCATCAGTGCTGCAGCCACCCAGAGGCCCACTGTGATGGGACTGCCCACCAGGATACTGGCATCGCCATTGCTAATAGAAAGCGCGCGGCGCAGGTTTTGCTCCATCATGTCGCCCAGCACAAAGCCCAAGATCAAGGGAGCCATTGGAATACCTTGTTTGCGCAACAAGTAGGCGACAAAGCCGAGGCCACTCATGAGCACCAAATCAAAGGTGGTTGCGTGCACTGCGTAGACGCCCACGCTGCTGACGGCGACGATGGCGGGCACCAACAACCAGTTGGGGACTTTGAGCACTTTGGTAAACACCCCCACCAACGGGATGTTGAGCAGCAGCAGAATCACATTGGCCACGAACAGCGAAGCGATCAACCCCCACACCAAGTCAGGCTGCTGGGTAAACAGCGCCGGCCCGGGGGTGATGTTATACAGCGACAGCGCACCCACCATCACGGCGGTCGTGCCTGAGCCGGGTACGCCCAATGTGAGCATAGGCACGAAAGAACCTGTCGCTGCCGAGTTGTTGGCCGCCTCCGGGGCCGCCACACCACGGATGTCACCCTTGCCAAAAGTCCCGTCTTTGTCGGTGAGACTTTTTTCCATGGAATACGTCATGGCGCTGGCAATGGTGGCACCGGCACCGGGCAGGACCCCCACCGCAAACCCCACCACGCTGGACCGGACAGTGCCCCACCAAGTATCGGTCATTTCTTTCAGATTGAACATCATCCGCCCGGTTTGGGTGATCATGCCGCTGTTGCTAAGGTGCTGCTCCAGCATCAGCAATAGCTCACTGATGGAAAACACCCCAATCACGACCACCACAAACTGGATGCCGTCTGACAGATGGACGTCGCCACCTGTAAAACGGTAGACGCCGGAATTTGAATCCAACCCCACACAGCTCATGGACAGCCCGATGATGGCCGCCAACGCCGCTTTAACGGGCGAGGCCCCCATAAGCCCGGCAATGCAAGCAAAGGCGAAGCACATCAGCGCAAAATACTCCGCCGGGCCAAACGACAGGGCCCAACGGGCCAGCAACGGTGCAAACAACACGATGCCAGCGGTCGCGATGAACGAGCCAACAAACGAACTCCACGCCGAGATGGACAACGCCACCCCGCCCTGCCCGTTGCGCGCCATCGGATAGCCGTCGAGCGCGGTCATGATGGCCCCTGCATCGCCAGGCACATTCAGAAGAATGGACGAAATGCGGCCGCCGTATTCACAGCCGATGTACACAGCGGCCAACAAAATCAACGAAGCCTCTGGTGGAAGCTTCATGGCGAACGCCAGCGGCATCAGAATGGCGACCCCGTTGATGGGGCCCAAGCCGGGTAGCAAGCCGACGATGGTGCCGATGAAGCACCCCATCGCAGCAATCAACAGATTGGTGGGGCTGAGTGCCACGCCAAAGCCGGAGGCGAGGTGTTGCAAGACTTCCATGTCAATAGCCTCCCAACAGTGCAGTGATAGGCCCGATAGGGAGCACCACGTCCAATACTTTGTCAAACAACAGGTACAACGCCACGCCCAGTCCTGCGCCACCGGCGAGCGACTGTTTCCAGCTGCCGCCAAAAGCCATGCCCACAGGCAAGGCCATCAACGCGGTCGCCAATACAAACCCCAGCCATTGAAACAACAGCGCGTACGCCAGCACCGCGCCTGCACACAGTGCGGTCGCCGACCACGGGACGCCGCGAAACGTTTCCCAGCCAGCCGTAGGCCGCAAGAGCAGCCATAGCCCGCACAAACACATGGCGGCAGACAGCAGGAGCGGGAAGGAACGGGGGCCAACGGGTTCATAAGAAATGGCGGCCGCGTATTTTTGCGCGGCCAACGCCATGGCGGCCGACGCAACAACACAGACGGCGCCGAGCAGGCGGTCACTCATAAGGAATCTCCGAGAAAGTCAGGGTGGGCTTGGTAGACGCCCAAGCCCCTGCAGGACACACCCGCAGGGGCGGGCCAAGGGTGGCCTTGGCACGGGGAAGCAGTCGGGGTCAGATCGGGTAGATCAGGCTCACTTGGCAGGGACCACATTCAGACCGAAATCGTCAGCCAGCTTGCGGTAGCCATCTACTTGCTTCTTGACATAGGTTTCAAGTGGCGCGCCCGTCAGAGCCATCGGGAACAGACCACGCTCGGTGCGCAGCTTGTCAAAGGCCGGGGTCGCCATGAGCTTGTTGAAAGTGTCTGTCCAGGTCTTGTAGTCTGCATCGCTGACCTTGGGGCCCACATAGAAGCCACGCACGATAGGCCAGTTCACATCAAAGCCTTGTTCAGCAGCCGTGGGGATGTTGGACATGTCACCCGCCAGGCGTTTGTCATTCATCACCGCAAGGATGCGGACTTTGGCGCCAGCCTTGATCTGTTGGCCCGCCTCGGCCGCATCGCCTGTGAACACTTGAATGTGTCCACCTTGCAGCGCAGTCAGCGCTTCGCCACCGCCTTCAAACGCAACATAGCGCATGGTCTTGGGGTTCACGCCACCGGCGCGCGCAGTCAGTGCGGCTTTCATCCAGTCTTGGCTACCGACGGTACCCCCCGCACCCAGCACCACCTTAGAGGGGTCTGCCTTCATGGCGGCCATCACGTCTTTGAGGGTCTTGAACGGCGAGTTCTCGGCCACCACGACAGCGCCGTAATCCGTACCGATGGCAGCGACCCAGCGCACATCGTTTTCGGTGTAACGCCCAAACTTGCCTTGCGCCAAGCTCAAAAGCGACCCACCGGAGAAGGCAACGATGGCGTTGGCCGCGTCAGGCCTTTGGGCAATCACGGTGTTGTAGGCCACGGCGCCAATGCCACCGGGCATGTAGGTGACCCGCATGGGATCGGCGATGAACTTGCCGCCCTGCAAAGCGCTTTGAACAAGCTTGCAGGTCAGGTCAAAACCGCCACCGGGCTTCGCAGGTGCGATGCACTCGGTTTTTTCGAGCGGGTTGGCAGTGGCGGTCAGCGCCGCGGCAGAAAGAGCGGCCGCAATGAATTTGAAAGTAATACCCATGAAAGTGTCTCCTCTAAGTGTTGGGGCGCTCGCAACAGTCCTGCTGCGATGTTCAGACTGTAGAAACATTGCACTTTCAGAACGCTTTCAGGCGGAAGGCCGTTTTTTCAGGGTATTCCCGCATATCCGCTTGCGAGACTCATCGAGGTCTCTCCGGCCCGCGCGAGGGTGATGCTGACTGCCAGCCCACGCCCCTCAGGCCCTCCGGAGACCTGCAGGGCGCCGCCATGGCGCTGTGCCACGGTGCGCGCGATGGCCAAACCCAATCCGGAGCCTTGCACTTGTACGCTGTGCCCCCGGAAGAACCGCTCCCCGGCGCGTGCCAGTTCGTCCGCAGGCAAGCCCGGCCCGTCATCCACGACACTGAAGCGCACCGTCTCTGTATCGGCGACTACGGCCAAGGTGACGTGGCAACCGGTGCCCCCGTGGCGAATGGCGTTGTGCAGCAGGTTTGACAGTGCCTCTTTCAGCAGACCGGGCTCGCCCTGAAAGCGCAGTTTGGCATCTGGAGCTTGCAGGCCAAGGTCTACGCCCTGTTCGCGCGCAACAGGCCACCAGCGGCGAACCATGTCCTCGGCAAGCACCACGGCATCCAGGGTTTCCAGCTCCGGTGCGGCGCTATCGGCTTTTGCCAGGGAAAGCATCTGGTTGGTCTGGCGGATGGTTTCATCCAGTTGCTGTCGAATGTTGTCCATCACCGTCCGCAGTGCGACAGGATCGGCCGCGCGCTGGGCATAGGCCACTTGTGTCGCCAAGGTCGTCAGCGGGGTGCGCAGCTGGTGGGAGGCATCGTCCACAAACTGGCGACGTGCTTCTGTTTGTTCGCGGTTGCGTTGGATGTGGTGGTTGATAGCGCCTACCAGCGGCAACAGCTCTGCGGGCACGCCTTCACTGCGCATAGGCGTCAGGTCTCGGGGCGCGCGGGCCTCCACGTCCTGGCGCATGCGCGCCAGCGGGCGCATGGCCCACGCAATGGTGAGACCAAACAGCGTAGTGGCCACGGCAACCAGCAAGAAATCACGCGCCACCGAATTCAAGATCAGGCCGCGCCGAAAATCGGTTCGTGCCTCCAAGGTTTCAGCCACCTGAACCACCACCCGCTGGGGCGTGGACTGGCCGGCAAGGGGTGTGGTCAGTTCACGGGCGTAACTGCCCACACGGACGGGTTCCCCAAAGTAGACGCCTTCATGGAACTGGGGTATGCCGGTAAGCAGTGGCTTGGGCGGCAGAGGAAGTTCCGAGCTGCCGATCTCCACCAACCCGTCTTCGGTGGCTACACGGTAGTACACCTGCCCGTTGGCCGTGAGCTCAAAAAACTTCAACATGCGGTAAGGCAACTCCACGCCCAGACCGCCGCTGGCAGTCGAGATGCTGGAATCGATGGATTTCACCGCGCCCAGCAGCGAGCGATCGTATGCGGCATCGGCCGCTTCGCTGGCGGTTCGCGAGGCCAGCCAAAGCTCCGCCGAAAAGACCAGGAGCAGCCCGGGCAGTAGGACCAGCAGCAACTTGCGCCGGATACTGCCTCTGATCCAGAGCAGCACAGGCCCCAAGGACTTGTCTGCGGCCGTGGCTGCGGGCCGGGTGCTTGTCATGGTGTGCATTCCAGCATGTAGCCCATGCCACGCAGGGTCGTGATGTGAACCGGTGAGGCGTCCAGCCGCTTGCGCAACCGGTGAACCAGCACCTCAATGGCTTCCGGGCTCACGTCTTGTTCATCAGAAAACACCCGCTCGACCAGCTCGCGCTTGGACAGCGCTTCTCCGCTGTGCTGAATCAATGCACGCAGCACCGCATGCTCGCGCGGCGTGAGCGTCAAAGGCTCGTGCTGCAGGCGGAATTGCTTGGTCGCGCTGTCGTAGCTCAGGGGCCCGCAGGCAAAACGCGGATGCTCGATGCCGCGCGAACGGCGGACCAATGCGATCAGACGTGCCTCCAGTTCAGACAACTCAAAAGGCTTGGCCAAGAAATCGTCAGCACCACCGTGCAGGCAGCTCACCCGCTCCATCAGGGAGTCACGCGCGCTCAGTATCAGCACAGGAAGTCGCTCGTCCGCTTCACGCATATCAGACAGCACGTCATGCCCGCCCAAGCCTGGCAGACCCAAGTCGAGGATCAGTGCATCGTATTTGGTGGCCTTGAGGCTGCGGCGCACCTGGCGGCCATCATTGACCCAATCCACCTGAAAGTCGCTCTGGGCCAATGCTTTGGTCAGCCAGGTGCCCAGTTCGTTTTCATCTTCGGCAAGTAGTACGCGCATAGGGCAAGTGTTTACAGGTTGGCTGCGTGGGTAGGATCTTCCCCACGCCGAAGTCTTGCGGATGATAAGTGGAGTGCATTGCCCCCCCCCGACGGACAGAATGACATTGAGCTCATAGGGTCCCTGCACAATATGCCCACCACCAATCAAAAAAGCCGAAATCGTCCGCTACGTAGAAACCCTGTTCGCCTTTTGCCGACCAATTGGAAGTCCGCCTAGCCCATGCACTCGCTACCCGACTCCGCTAGACCGCAACCGCCGCCGTTTAAGTGAAAAATAGGCTTTTAGCCTTCACAAAATATGCACGAGTAGCTACTAAATACATAGCAAAATCAAAACGCAACATGCCCGACAACCGCACCGCTATTGACGCCCCCATCCCCCTGCAAGCCGAACCCGGCCACCTGATCCGGCGGGCGCACCAGTTGGCGGTGGGCACGTTTGCCAAGACGCATGGCAAGCAGATCACGCCGGTGCAATACGCCATTCTTCGCGCCTTGCAGGACACGCCGGGCATGGACCAGGTGACGCTGGCAGACCGGGTGGCGCTGGACACATCGACCACTGCCGACATTGCCGCGCGGCTGGATACCAAGGGCTGGATCGTGCGGGAGCTGCTGCCGCGCCGCCAGCGCGCGCTGCGCCTGACGCCTGAGGGCGAAGCGGTGTTGGCCGAGATGCTGCCGCTTGTGGAGCCCATGTATGCGCAGTTGCTGGACGCCCTGGAGCCCGCCGAGCGAGAGGAGTTTTTGCGGCTGCTGCGCAAGTTTGTGCACCTGAACACCCCAGCGTCTGACGACCAATCCGATACGCCGGACGAGGCGTAGCCGCCGCGGCCGACCGGTCGTCGGGCGGGCAATCCAACCGCGTATTTCAAGGGAAAACCCTCACTCCCGCCCCCTAGCCGTGGAATTGACTTAGGTCTATGATTTGCGTCATTCAGCATACTGAATGAAGAATTTTAATCGCCATACCGACCCAAGGAGCCAAGCCATGTTTCCCCTCAACACCTGGTACGTTGCCGCCCGCAGCGAAGAGATCCCCTCCGACCGCCCCTTGGGCCGCCGCATCTGCAACATCCCCATGGCCCTGTTCCGCAACAGCGCGGGCATGGCGGCGGCGGTGGAAGACTTTTGCCCGCACCGGGGTGCCCCACTCTCGCTGGGCAAGGTCGAGGGCGACACGCTGGTCTGCGGCTACCACGGCCTGGCCATGGGCTGCGATGGCAAAACCGTGTCCATGCCCTGCCAGCGCGTGCGCGGCTTTCCGGCAAACCGCAGCTTCCCACTGCACGAGGAACACGGCTTTGTGTGGGTATGGCCCGGCGACGCGGCCAAGGCGGATGTGGCCGACATTCCGAAATTTGAGTGGCTGGGCAACCCGCAGTTTGGCTACGGCGGCGGCTTGTACGAGATTGCCTGTGACTACCGCCTGATGATCGACAACCTGATGGACCTGACGCACGAAACCTATGTGCACAGCACCAGCATCGGCCAGAAGGAAATTGACGAAGTGCCCTGCCAGACCCGCGTGGACGGCGACCATGTGATCACCGAGCGCTACATGGAAGGCATTGAGGCACCGCCATTCTGGAAGATGGCGCTGCGCATGAACGGCCTGCCCGACGACCAACTGGTGGACCGCTGGCAGATCTGCCACTTCACGCCACCCAGCCACATCATGATCGAAGTGGGTGTGGCGCTGCAGGGCCATGGCGGCTACAAGGCGCCAGACGAGGTGAAGGCAGCAAGCTGGGTGGTGGACTTCATCACCCCCGAAACAGACACCAGCATTCACTACTTCTGGGGCATGGCGCGTAAGTTCAAGCCGCAGGACGCAGCGCTGACCGCGCAGATCCGTGAAGGCCAAGGCAAGATTTTTGGCGAAGACCAGGAGATGCTGGAGCGCCAGCAGCAAAACCTGCTGGCCTACCCCGAGCGCAAGCTGTTGATGCTCAACATCGACACCGGCGGCGTGCAGTCGCGCAAGATCATTGACCGCATCGTGGCGGCAGAGCGCAAGCCAGCCCCCAGCGAGGGCGCAGCACAAACCGCTGCAGCGCCCATCGCACAGGGTGCAACGGCATGAGCGCCCACCCCACCCTGCAGGTGCGCGTGGCGCACAAGCGCACCGAGGCGCAAGACATTTGCAGCCTGGAGCTGGTGGCGCTGGATGGCGGCGCCCTGCCCGTCTTCACCGCCGGTGCCCACATTGATGTGCACCTGCCCAATGGCTTGGTGCGCCAGTATTCGCTCTGCAACGCGCCCAGCGAAACACACCGCTATGTGATTGGTGTGCTGCGCGATGCGGCGTCGCGCGGTGGCTCGGCTGCCGTGCACGATCTGGTGGCCGAGGGCAGCACACTCACCATCAGCACACCGCGCAACCTGTTCCCCTTGGACGGCGCGGCGCCCCACCACCTGCTGCTGGCCGGTGGCATTGGCATCACGCCCATGCTGGCAATGGCGGAGCACCTGGCCGCGACCGGTGGCGCGTTCACCCTGCACCATTGCAGCCGCAGCCGCGTGCGCACGGCGTTTGTGGATCGGCTGGGCGCTGCACCGTTTGCAGCACACGCCCACCACCACTTCGACGATGGCGATGCAGCCCAAAGGCTGGACATCGCCGCCACCCTGCAAAGCGCCCCCGCAGGCACCCACCTTTATGTCTGCGGCCCGCAGGGCTTTATGGACGCTGTGCTGAACGCCGGGCGCGCCGCCGGCTGGCCCGAGGAGCGCTTGCACCGCGAGTACTTTGGCGCCGCGCCCACCGCCAAAGCAGACGACGGCAGCTTTGAGCTAGAGATTGCCAGCACCGGCAAGGTCATCAAGGTGCTGCCCGACCAAACCGCGCTGGCCGCATTACATGCAGAGGGCATAGCCATTCCCATGTCGTGCGAGCAAGGCGTGTGCGGCACCTGCCTCACCCGCATCAAGGCCGGCGTGCCCGACCACCGCGACCAGTATCTTTTGCCCGAAGAGCAGGCGGAGAATGACCAGTTTCTGCCCTGCTGCTCACGCGCCAGTAGCACGCGGTTGGTGCTGGATTTATAGTCAAATAGGTACCTAGCGCTCGTGCAATATGCGCAAGCAGCTCCTGAATTCATAGCAACATAGCGCAGACGGGCAATCCTGCTACGCTGCTACCCACGTCAAGGAGCTGCCCATGAATCCCAACACGCCCCCCAAGTTGAGCCGCTGCGGCAGGGCTATGTCTGCACCCTCGCTGCTGCGAACCACCGCCTTACCCACGGCGCTCGCACTGTTTCTGGGCGCATGCTCAGGCGGGCCGGACCGTATACCGCCCAGGACACCCCTGTCGCCGGATGCCACCCAGGCGCGTCCGCCCGCAGCAGCGCCTAACGCAACTTTGGCGACACGCTATCGTGTGGACCCCCGGGAATCCAGCTTGCGGATTCTGGTCTACCGGGGCGGCACCATGGCGCGCTTGGGGCACAACCATGTCATCAGTTCTGACGACCTGCAGGGGCAAATATGGCGTGGGGCCAATGCAGAGAACTCAGGTTTTGAGATTGCAGTGCCGGTCAACACCTTGATCGTGGATGACAACGCTGCCCGGTCCGAGGAGGGAGATGACTTTCCCCTCAATGTGACTGAGGATGCCAAAGCAGGCACAAAGGCCAACATGCTGCGCCCCACCCTGCTGGATGGTGAACGCTACCCGGAGATCAGTATCAGTGCCGCCAGCATCACCGGAAGTACCTCCAATCCGGCTGTGGTAGCCAACATGCGCATCAAAGACCAGACCCGCGCGATACAGCTGCCTGTCACGCTGTCTGAGGCAGAAGGCGCCTTGGCAATCCAAGGAAGCTTTGAGATCCGCCAAACGGATTTCGGCATCACCCCGTTGAGCATCGCCATGGGAGCGCTGACGGTGCAGGACACGGTAAAAATTAAGTTCCGGCTGGTGGCCAAGGCGGCCCCCGCATCGCCCTGAGACTCTAAATTTGCAGCTTGTCCCGCAGGTCGTAATACCAAGCGCCCAGCGCGGTGAGCGGCACCCGGAACCAGCGCCCGCCCGGGAAGGGGTAATGCGGCAAATTGGCAAAGGCATCAAACCGGTTGGCTTGGCCTTGAATGACCTCGCTAAGCACCCGCCCGATCAAGTGGGTGAAAGTCACCCCGTGCCCTGAGCAGCCCTGCGAGTAGTAAATATTGGAGTTCAGGCGCCCCACTTCCGGCAGGCGCGATAGGGTCAGCAGGAAGTTGCCCGTCCAGCCGTAGTCGATGCGAACATCTTTCAGCTGAGGGAATGTTTTCAATAGCTTGGGCCGGATGATGGACTCGACATGCTGCGGATCCCGCGCGCCGTATATAACCCCGCCGCCGTACAGCAGGCGCCGGTCACCGGAGAGTCTGAAATAGTCCAACAGAAAGTTACTGTCCTCGACGCAATAGTCGGTGGGCAGGATTTCGGGGAAGCGATCTCCCAAGGGCTCTGTGGCGATCACTTGGGTACCGCAGGGCATGGACCGCGAGGCCAGCTGAGGCTCCAGCCCGCCAATATAGGCATTGCAGGCCACGATGACAAAACGCGCTTTGACCTGCCCCTGCGCGGTGTGCACCAAGGCAGGGTCGCCGCGCTCAATGCGCAGCACCGGCGAGCCCTCGTGCACCACACCGCCCAGTGACTCGAACGCGGCTGCTTCGCCCTGTGCCAAGCGCAAGGGGTGCATATGCCCGGCACTGTGGTCGAGCAAGGTAGCGCGGTAGCGCCCGGTGCCGATCGCGGCCTCGCTTTCAGTCGCATCCAACAGGCTCAGCTGCTGGTGGCCGTAGCGCTCCCAGAGCTGTTTGTGGTGCTCTAGCTGCTTGACCTGCTTGGCGGTTATGGCGGCAAACATGCCACCGGGTTTGAAGTGGCAGTCAATCTGGTATTTCTCAATCCGCTCGCGGATGATTTGGGCGCCCTCAAAGGCCATGCTGCCCAGCGCCTGAGCGGTGGTGGCGCCATAGCGCGCCTCAATCACATCCATGTCCCGCGAGTAGCTGTGTACCAGTTGCCCACCGTTGCGGCCCGAAGCACCCCAACCTACTTTGGCAGCCTCCAGCACCACCACTTTGAAGCCGGCCTCCGCCAGATGTAATGCAGACGACAGGCCGGTGTAGCCGGCGCCGATGACCACCACGTCTGCCTCCACACTGCCCTGCAGAGGAGCACGCGGAGGTTGTGTCAGCCCGCTGGCTGCGTAGTAAGAAGGAGCGTGCGACGGCGGTGTCGCCGCTTGGACAGGCTGAGACATGGGCAAAACCTTTCCAGAACGTTAGGCGTCGATGCGCAACCAAGTCGTCTTGAGCTCGGTGTATTTGTCGAAGGCATGCAGCGATTTGTCCCGACCATTGCCGGATTGCTTGAAGCCACCGAAGGGCACGGTGATGTCGTCCTCGTCATACTGGTTGACATGGACCGTGCCGGCCTTGAGCCCGCGTGCCACGCGGTGGGCACGGTCAATCTGCCCGCTCCACACGCTGGCCTGGAGCCCGTAGACACTGTCGTTGGCGAGCGTCAGGGCTTCGGCCTCGGTGGTGAACGGAATCACCCCGAGCACGGGGCCGAAAATCTCTTCACGTGCGATTGTCATGTCGTTGCGCACGCCCTCAAAAATGGTGGGCTCCACAAAATAACCACCCGTCTCAGTGCGCACACGGCGACCGCCGAACGCCAGGTTTGCGCCCTCCGCCTGCCCCTGGTGGATATAGCCCAACACAGTACTCATTTGTCCAGCGTCCACCAAGGCGCCCATCTCGGTAGCCGGATGCAGCGGGTCGCCAGGCAGGTAGTTGCGTGCCTCGTCTTGCAGAGCAGCCATGAATTCGGGCAGCACATCTTGCTGCACCAGCAGGCGGGTGGGCGCGTTACACGACTCGCCCTGGTTGTAAAACACAGAGCCTGCAGCCGCGCGGGCTGCGGCAGCCACGTCTTTTGCGTCGTTGAACACCACAAAGGCAGACTTGCCCCCTAGTTCGTTGTACACCCGCTTGAGATTGGACTCAGCGGCGCAGGCCAACATCCGCCGGCCGATGCGGGTGGAGCCGGTAAACGCGATGGCATCCACATCCATGTGCAGCGCGAGTGCCTCGCCTGCTTCGTGGCCATAGCCAGGCACCACGTTTAACACCCCTTCAGGAATGCCAGCGTCTACTGCGAGCTCTGCTAATCTCAAGGCCGTGTAGGGAGACTTTTCACTGGGCTTGAGCACCACGCTGTTACCCGACGCCAGGGCGGGGCCCAGCTTCCAGGCCGCCATGATGAGGGGGTAATTCCACGGCACGATGGCACCGATCACACCCATCGCCTCGCGGGTAATCAAGGCCAGCGCGGTATCTGCTGTGGGGGCAATTTCGTCGTACAGCTTGTCAACGGCTTCGCCATACCAGGCCAGGCAATTGGCGGTGGCAGGCACATCTACTGCAAGGCTGTGCCCGATCGGCTTGCCCATATCCAGCGTTTCCAGGAGCGCCAACTCGTCACGCGCCGCCAATACCAACTCCGACCAGCGTTGCATGATGCGTTTGCGCTCGCGCGGCGGTTTGCCAGCCCACCGGCGGTCGGCAAATGCGCGCCGTGCTGCGGCGACGGCGGCATCCACATCGGCCTTTTGACCCCGGGCTACGGTGCCGAGGCGAAGTCCATTCAAGGGGGAGTGTTTGTCGAAGGTCTGGCCATCTGCCGCTGCCACACGAGCGCCATTGATGAACAAACGGCCATCGGGTTGCAGTGCGGCAGCCCGGGTGTGCCAAGGCGAAGAAGTGTCGAGCGTTGTCATAGGGTGATGCCCAAGTGGGTTGTGCATGGCCGGAGTAGAAAGTGGCTCCTACGATACCCCCAATGGGGCCACGCCATAGGAGCCACTTTATGCGCTCAAAGCAGACCACTTGACTGCTGCTGCCCCCACCGGGGGCGCAGCTTAGCGGCTTGACTGCCGGCGAAGGGTAAACCGATCCACCACTTTCCAGCGCGCGGGCTGCGTGCCGGCAGCCTCTACCCAGACCGGGCGCGCCTGGCCGGGCAGGTCGCCGGGGTTCGCCCGGTTCAAGGCCCATTGCTTGGGCACTTCGTCGCACCCGAAAAAGTAACCCGTCAAGTCCCCTTTGGCATCGAGGCGAAAACGCAGAAAGCCTTTGTAGTCCTCGCAGGCCAGCGGTGAATAGGCGTTGTTCCACATCAGACCGCACCGCGCCATGGCCCAGAAGTACACCCCCGCAATCAGCCCGCCTACGACCGTACCCAAGACTGCACAAGCGAGAGCGCCCAACAGATGGGATACGCCCGGGGCTGCACAGACCCTGGCGGCAGAGCCGTGCCAGCCAAGGTCTGACACAAATTGCGTGACCCACCAAATAGCGCCCAGTTGGAGGGCTGCGTGGATCGCTGGCGACCCCCATCGCGCGAGCTTGCCCGGCTCGTCTTTAGCCAAGCTGAAGCACATCGCAACGATTGCCGCCCACACGGCCAGCCGAGCACCGTCTGAACACGCGAGCCAGAACGCGGCGGCATACGCCAAGCCGAGCGACAAAGGAAACATCAGGTTGCCCTGCCCTACACCGCGCAGCAAAGGGCCGCCTCGCGGGTCGAGACTATTCCAGGCGAACTTGAACAACGACCACCAAATCTGGCGCCCCAAGGCGCGCGAGACGTCCGGTGCGGGATAGCGGCACTGGGCTGCATAGGCTGAAGCGGCATCGGGCTCTGACGGAACCGTGCCGAAGAAAGTTGCCTGCCCGAGCTCAGGGCTAATGGCACTAGGGTCGTGGAGCGCTCGGCGGACCTTGGGCTGCGACAACGACACTGCGTGCGTGGGATGCAAGAACGCCCCGCCGGCGCCACAGGTCACCAGCAGATCGGCCGCTGTGGGATCGGGGCTGGCAGATGCCTCCCTGCAGTAATGATGCACGTCCCCAGCGATACGCATGCGGATATGCAGACCTTTAGCCTCCAGAATGGCTTCCAGCCGCTGGTAGCGTTTGGGGTAGCCTTCGGGAGCACCATCACCCAGTGGTCTCGTCCAATAGGGTTCCGGGTAGATCAGGATCAGCTGGTCACCCGGAGCCATAAGATGATTGGGATTGGCCGCCCCGTTGATTTTGTCGCCCGCTAGGCGCCGGAAGGCCTCGTACTGGCCGCGGTCTAGGTCACCCGTCAAGGCAAAGTCGAAACCCAATACCCACCACCCTTGCGGAAGGCGTGTGGCGAAATAGGAGCGCTTTTGTGGCGTGCGCAGTCCGAAAATCTCGCCATTGTCACGGTCGACAAAGTAGCGTTTGAGGGTGGATAGGCTGTCAAACCAATCGTGGTTTTGCGCAATCGCATAGCTGCTGCGGCCAGCGGTATCTGAACCCGATGCGGCGCGAGCGCCCTCGAACATTTCCAGAAAACGATATTGATATTCATAGGCGCTGGCACCCGGGTAGCTGAGATCGCCACCCAAAAACAAAATCCGCCCCCGCGGGCAGAGTTCGCCTTCGCCATCGTCCATGGCCTCAGCCTGCACCGCTCGCGCAACGGTATATGTTGCATTGCCGCCATCGCCGGTGTCGGACAAAAAGTCGAACCAGAACTCGCCATCCGGTCCGACCTCCGCTGTGTGGTCTTCTGCTTCAAAAACACCGGTCCACAGCTCCCGGGGATCTGCATTCCGAATCACATCGGCGCTGGACACCAACTCACGCGCAGACTGCAACAGTACGGCGGGGTTGTACCAAGCGACAGGCCAGCGTTGGTGAGGCGGCTCGCCCGCCCCGAAACGATATTGCGGCATAACAACTCCCTTTTTTGTTGTCTATTTCTACCCATTTAAATTGCGCGCCCTTGCCGTCACCAACAAAAAGGCCCGGCCACCTGAAGGTGCCGGGCCGGTTCAACACAAAACTATCTGCGTTGACGCGCCAACCGGTGTGGGTGGCTTACTCCTTTTGTTCAATCAGGCGGTTGATGCGCAGGGCCAACAGCGTGCAGATCGCTCCCGACAGCAGGTACAAAGATACAGCACCCAGACCGAACTTGGCAGAGAGCCCTAGCGCTACCAAGGGTGCAAAGCCCGCACCCAGCAACCACGCCAGGTCAGCCGACAAGGCTGCACCGGTGTAGCGGTACTTTGGCGAAAAGTTGGATGTCACCGTGCCGGAGGCTTGGCCATAGGAGAGCCCCAACAACACAAAACTGGTCAGCAAAAAGAGGTTGTTGCCGACTTCGCCGGCACCCAATAGCCAGGGCGTCACGAAGCTGAAAAGACCGATCAGCAGGGCCATGGTTCCCAAAAGGTTGCGGCGTCCGATACGGTCAGCCAACCAACCCGAGAACACGATCGCGCCAGCAGCCAAAATGGCCCCGATGATTTGAATCTGCAGCACGTCGCCGATAGCCTGCTCAGAATACATGGCGATCCACGACAAGGGGAATACCGTCGCCAAGTGGAACAGTGCAAAGCTGGCCAGCGCAGCAAATGCGCCCAAGACCACGTTGCCACCTTCATCGCGCAACACATTCCGCACGCTCACCGGCTGGAGCTCCAACTCTTGCAAGCGTTCGGCATAGGACTGACCCACTACCAAGCGCAAGCGGGCAAACAGCGCCACGACGTTGATGGCAAACGCCACAAAAAACGGATAGCGCCAGCCATAGCTCAGGAACTCTGCCGGAGTCAGACTGCTGTGCAAATAAGCAAACAAGCCGGCTGCCAAGATGAAACCTACGGGCGCGCCCAGTTGGCCCACCATCGAGAACCAACCTCTGCGCTCCTTGGGTGCGCTCATGGCCAACAGAGAGGGCAATCCGTCCCACGAGCCGCCCATGCCCAGCCCCTGGCCGATCCGCAAAATCACGATGGCGGCGATAGCGGTGAGCCCGGCGTCTGCATAGCTTGGCAAAAAGGCCATGCCGGCGGTGCTGGATCCCAGTAAAAACAGCGCAATCGTGAGCTTGGTGCCTCGACCCCAGCGCCGCTGGATAGCCATGGAGAGCGCTGTGCCGACCGGCCGCGCAACAAATGCCAGAGAAAAAATGGCAAAGGCCATTAGGGTGCCATCTAAGCGCGCCATCTGCGAAAATAGCAATCCCGGAAAGACCAGCACACAGGCGATGCCGAAAACAAAGAAGTCGAAATACTCAGATGCTCGCCCGATGATGACGCCGACCGCAATCTCACCCGGAGTGACATCTTCGTCGGTGTGTGCGCCTGAAAGCGATACCGAGCTCTCGAACCCGTGCCCGCTGGGGGCTGTGGATGCTGGTGTGTACATGATGCCGTCCTTAAATCTACTTCTACAACCGTGTTTTACACCCGCGCGAGGCAGAAAAGCTCGGTTTGCACTAATCTCCTCCTCAGGAAAACCCTGATTGCAACTTCAAAAGCGGGTCGGTTGACCTTGGACAAAATGTCCAATGGACAAATTTATTAATGAAATTACAGTTACAAGCTGTCCATAAAGTGTTTAACAAGGGTGCCTCACCCAGGCATTAACAACATGTTCAAAATCAAAGCATTGAAAAGGTGGTCTGCGCTGGCGTCCATTACGATGGCCGCTGCGCTCTCGGGCTGCAGCAAGGCTGTAGTGCTGAATCCCGCCGGGGATATTGCAGCTCAGCAAGGTCAAATGGTGATCACAGCCACCTTGCTGATGCTGATCATCATCGTTCCCGTCATCTTTCTCACCTTGTTTTTCGCTTGGAAGTACCGCCAGAGCAATACCGAGGCGGAATACGAGCCCGATTGGCACCACTCCACGTCATTGGAGCTGCTGATTTGGGGCGTACCGTTGATCATCATCATTGCGCTGGGCGCTCTGACATGGATCGGAACCCACAAACTTGACCCTTACCGTCCCTTGGACCGTATCGACGCACAGCGCCCTCTGCCGGCTGATGACAAGCCCATGGAAGTGCAAGTGGTGGCGATGGACTGGAAATGGTTGTTCTTCTACCCCGAGCAAGGTATTGCCACGGTGAACGAGCTCGCAGCACCTGTGGACCGACCCATCCTGTTCAAGCTGACGTCCACATCGACCATGAATGCGTTTTATGTGCCGGATCTGGCCGGCATGATTTACGCCATGCCTGGTATGCAAACCGAACTAAATGCCGTGATCAACCGCCCTGGCGTGTTCAAAGGCATGTCTTCGCACTACAGCGGCGCTGGTTTTTCGGGAATGACTTTCAAATTTCACGGTCTGAGCAATGAAGACTTTGCGCAATGGGTAAACAAAGCCAAAACCGAAGGCAAGGCCTTGGATCGCGCCACTTATCAAAATCTGGTGAAGCCGAGCGAACGTGACCCGGTACAGCGCTTTGCCAGCGTCGAAGCCGGCCTATACGACAAGGTGCTGAACCGTTGTGTCGAAGACGGAAAAATGTGTATGCACCACATGATGGCGATCGACGCCCGTGGTGGCCAAAGCTACGTGAAAGCCATGGGGCTGAGCATGCCGCAAGATGTTTGCACCGTGCAAAACGCGAACCAAGTGATCGCGGCGCTCGAAACACGCAACGCCAACCGCGCCGTCATCCAACAATAACTTTCGCTCCGGTGGCCGATCGTGGTCACGGGTGCATTGCTAAAGAGACTTTATATGTCCTCACAAACTTTGACTGATACCCACTGGGCGCTAGGCCGGCTGAGCTGGGATGCTGTGCCCATGACGCATGACCCCATTATTTTGGGAACATTCATCATGGTCGTATTGGGTGGTTTGGGCGTGTTTGCCCTGATGACCAAGTTCCGCCTATGGGGCCCGTTCTGGCGTGATTGGGTCTGCAGCATCGACCACAAGAAGATCGGCATCATGTACATGGTGCTCGGTTTGGTGATGCTGCTGCGCGGCTTTGCAGATGCCGTGATGATGCGTTTGCAACAGTCCATGGCCTTTGGCGACAACATGGGTTACCTGCCGCCGCACCACTATGACCAGATTTTCACAGCCCACGGTGTGATCATGATTTTCTTCGTGGCCATGCCATTGGTCACCGGACTCATGAACTACCTGATTCCGCTGCAAATCGGAGCACGGGACGTGTCGTTCCCGTTTCTGAACAATTTCAGCTTCTGGATGACGACCGCCGGTGCCGTTTTGGTCATGTTCTCGCTGTTCTTGGGTGAGTTCTCCACTTCCGGCTGGCTTGCGCTATCCAACTTGGGCGCCCAAAACCCCAGCACCGGCTTGGACTACTACATTTGGGCGCTACAGATCGCAGGAGTGGGGACCACGCTCTCCGGCATCAACTTGATAGTTACCATCATCAAGATGCGCGCGCCTGGAATGAATTTGATGCGCATGCCAGTGTTCGTATGGACGGCACTTTGCACTAACGCTTTGATTGTGGCGTCGTTCCCGGTCCTGACTGCTGCGCTGGTGCTGATGTCGCTGGACCGCTATGCCGGCACCAATTTCTTCACCAACGATTTGGGTGGCAACCCCATGTTGTACGTGAACCTGATCTGGATCTGGGGCCATCCCGAGGTTTACATCCTGATCTTGCCGGCATTTGGCGTGTTTTCAGAAATCGTCGCGACTTTCAGCAAGAAGCGCCTGTTCGGTTACACCTCCATGGTTTACGCCACCATTTGCATCACCATCTTGGCTTACGTGGTGTGGCTGCATCACTTCTTCACCATGGGATCCGGTGCCAGTGTGAATGCGTTTTTCGGCATCACGACCATGATCATCTCGATCCCGACAGGCGCGAAGATCTTCAATTGGCTGTTCACCATGTACAAGGGGCGGATCCGCTTCGAGTTGCCGATGATGTGGACGGTTGCGTTCATGATTACCTTTGCCCTGGGCGGCATGACAGGTGTGTTGTTGGCTGTGCCACCCGCGGACTTTGTGCTGCACAACAGCTTGTTCCTGATTGCACACTTCCACAACGTGATCATCGGCGGTGTGGTGTTTGGCATGTTCGCGGGCATCAACTACTGGTTCCCCAAGGCCTTTGGCTACAAACTCGATCACAAATGGGGAGTTCGTTCCTTCTGGCTGTGGGTCGTCGGTTTCTGGGTAGCATTCACCCCGCTCTACGTGCTGGGCCTGATGGGCGTGACACGCCGTGCGAACCACTTTGAAGACCAATCGCTGCAGATCTGGTTTGTGATCGCAGCCATCGGCGCGGCCATGATTGCCGCCGGTATCGCCTGCTTCCTCATCCAACTGCTGGTGAGCTACCTCAAGCGCGAAGAGCTGCGGGATTGGACCGGCGACCCCTGGGGTGGCCGCACGCTGGAGTGGGCTACTTCGTCGCCACCACCCGACTACAACTTTGCATTCACGCCTGTGGTGCATGAAATCGACGCCTGGTGGGACATGAAAAAGCACGCCTACAAGCGCCCTTTGAGCGGTTTCGAGCCGATCCACATGCCAGCCAACACCGCGGCAGGCGTCGTTATCTCCGGTTTGTCACTGGTTTTCGGCTTCGCGTTGATTTGGCATATGTGGCTGCTCGCAGGTGCATCTTTTGCTGCACTGCTCTTGGTATCCATCGCCCACACCTTCAACTACAAGCGTGACTTCTATATTCCTGCTGCGCAAGTGAATGCTTCCGAAGAAGCCCGCACACTCCAATTGGCCCGCCATGTCTAACATGAACAACTCACACGGCGCCGCTGCCGGCGCACTCTCGCCCCGCGAGTACCACCTGGCCCATGAGCCCCACCCGGAAAACGGAACGGCCCTCGGCTTCTGGCTGTACCTGATGAGCGACTGCCTCATCTTCGCGGCCCTCTTTGCGACCTACGGCGTCTTGGGCCGCAGCTATGCGGCCGGCCCCACCGGAGCGGAGCTGTTTGATCTGACGTTGGTCGCCATCAATACCGCGTTCTTGCTGCTGTCGTCTATCACCTTCGGATTTGCCATGCTGCGCAAGCAACTCGGCGATGTGAAAGGAACCCTGATTTGGTTGGCAGTGACGGGCCTTTTCGGCTTGTGCTTCCTGGCTCTGGAGTTGTATGAGTTTTATCACCTGATTCACCAAGGGGCCACACCGCAACGCAGCGCTTTCTTATCGGCCTTCTTCACCTTGGTGGGGACCCACGGTCTCCACGTGACGTTCGGTTTGGTGTGGCTGGTCGTTCTGATGATGCAAATCAAGAAGCACGGTCTCACACCTGCCAACAACCGTCGCCTTATGTGTTTGTCGATGTTCTGGCACTTCTTGGACGTGATCTGGATCGGTGTATTTACCTTCGTTTATTTGATGGGAGTGCTGTAAATGAACGCACACAATTCTCATGCGTCGCACGGGCACGATGACCACGCGCACGGCGGTCACGATGCCAATGAACCTCACAGCACCTTTTCGGGCTACATGACGGGTTTCTTGTTATCCATCATCTTGACGGCGATCCCGTTCTACTTGGTCATGGCAAAAGTGATCTCTGACCGGCCTACCGCTGTCATGGTGCTGGGGGCATTTGCGGTCATCCAAATCTTGGTGCACATGTTTTACTTCCTGCACATGAACGGCAAGGTAGAGGGTGGCTGGACCTTGCTGTCCACCATCTTCACTGTGGTGTTCGTCGCAATTGCGATTGCGGGCACTTTGTGGGTCATGTTCCACATGAACGCCAACATGATGCCGAGCCACACCGATATGCCAGCGATGGAGCAAGCGGCACCAGCCGCTGAGCCCAAGGCCGGCCTCTAAACCCCGTGCAGGTATTGCATCTTGAGTGACTCGCCGCTTCAACTGCAGGTCGGCGGGCGTTCAAGGTGGCGGCTGGTCTTTGTGGCCGTACTTTGTCTCGTGCTTGTAGTGGGCTTATTGCGGCTCGGAACCTGGCAACTAGAGCGCCGCACCTGGAAACTGGAGCTAATCGAGCGCGTGACCCAGCGCTTGCAACAACCCCCTGTAGCCTTGCCTGAGAGCCAACAGTGGGCTGCCCTGCAGCCGGCTGCCTTCGAGTATCTTTATGTCAAAGCCTCGGGCTATTGGTTGACTGACAAGACGGTACTCGCGCAAGCCACCACCGCGCTAGGCTCCGGGTATTGGGTCCTGACCCCGCTAGCGCTATCCGACGGATCTAGCCTGCTGGTGAACCGGGGCTTCATCCCTGGCAACCAACGCGCGCAGTGGCAGCCACCTGCCGGTGAGAACGGTGCCCCTGTGGGTAATGTCACCATTCAGGGCTTGCTGCGCAAATCAGAACCCGACGGTGGCTTCTTGCGGAGAAACGATCCTGCTTCGCAACGCTGGTTTTCACGCGACGTTACCGCGATTGCACAAGCTCAACAACTCAAAAGTCCTGCGCCGTTTTTCTTGGACTCCGGCTTGCCGGACACCACCTTGAATAACAACCTTGAAGCCCGCCCCTCATCCGCTGGCCCGTGGCCGCGAGAAGGGTTGACCGTAGTTCGCTTTAGCAACAGCCACTTGGTATACGCCTTCACATGGTTCGGTCTGGCCTTGATGGTGTTGGTGGCTGGAGGGTTTGTGGTCCGTTATGAGCGGCGCTTGCGCCTTGAAGGCCACAATACCCCCCATGGAAACCAGCGCTAACAAATTCGCCGCAGCACCTACTGCACCGTCACAGCGCAACGACGCCTATGCCGGCCTGAGAAACCTTCATCAGCTCATCCAACTTCGGTGGATTGCAGCGGCCGGTCAACTGCTCACGATCGAGGTCACGCGTCACGGATTGGGTATGGAGATTCCGGTGGAGCCCATGCTGGCCATCGTGGGTGCCATGACTTTTTTTAATCTCGCGTGCTTGCTGCGCTGGCACACCCGCCAGGCAGTGTATGAGGTGGAGCTGTTCATTGGGCTGCTCGTCGACATTGCAGCGCTTACGGCCCAGCTCTACTTGAGTGGGGGTATCAGCAACCCGTTTGTTTTCTTGTACCTGCTTCAGATCGCGGTAGGGGCCATGCTGCTTCGGGGTGGGTATATCGTCTTCATCGTAGCCATTGCATCTGCGTGCGTGATATTTCTAGCTACGTCCAGCCTACCCCTCTCGCTAGCACCTAACCTGCAAGATGGATTGTCTAGTCCGTATGTGCTGGGCTTGCTGGTCTGCTTTTTACTGAATGCGGTTCTCGTGGTGGTATTCATCACCCGCATCAACAGCAACCTGCGCCGACGCGACGCACGCTTAGCTGCTGCGCGACAACGCGCCGCGGAGGAAGAGCATATTGTCCGGATGGGCTTGCTTGCGTCTGGCGCGGCCCACGAATTAGGTACTCCACTGGCCACGCTAGCTGTAATCTTGGGTGACTGGAAACACATGCCGAACATCATGCGAGACAGAAGCCTAAAGGACGACATCGCAGAAATGGAAGCTCAGGTGCAAAGGTGCAAAAGCATTGTGAGCGGTATCTTGCTCTCCGCAGGTGAAACCCGGGGCGAACACTCCAGCCAAACCACGGTGCGCAGCTTTTTAGATCATTTGGTGCACCAGTGGCGCGCCACCCGAGCGGTAGACACCTTTGTCTATGACAACCTAATCAACGACGACGCGGCCATGGTCGCGGACACCACCCTTGAGCAAATGGTGTTTAACGTGCTGAACAACGCGCGCGATGCTTCGCCCCAATGGGTGCAACTCCATGCCAGCCGCGATGCAGATGTGCTGTGCATCACCATTACCGACCGCGGGGCAGGCTTTGACGCGCATGTGCTATCCCAACTTGGGCAACCCTACCAATCCACCAAGGGCAAGCCCGGCGGTGGACTTGGACTATTTTTATCGATGAATGTTGCCCGTACCCTCGGTGGCAGCTTGCGCGCCGAAAACCTGCCGTCTGGCGGTGCCCGCGTCACGATTACGCTGTCCATGAACGAACTCTCCATGCCCGTAACCGAATCTGAAGCACCCCATGGACACTGACCGCCTGCTCTTGATTGTTGAAGACGACGAAGCCTTTGCCCGCACTCTGACCCGCTCTTTCGAGAGACGCGGCTACCGGGTGCTGCGTGCTGATGGTCTTCAAGGCGTGGAGGCTTTGCTAGCCGCACACACCCCGGAGTTTGCGGTAGTCGACCTCAAACTCAAAGGCGAGGCCAGCGGGCTCGCGTGTGTGCGTGCCCTGCATGCCCACAGCGAAGCCATGCGCATTGTGGTGCTCACCGGATTTGCCAGCATCGCCACGGCCGTCGAGGCGATCAAACTAGGCGCGAGTCACTACCTGGCTAAGCCGTCTAACACCGACGATATAGAAGCCGCATTTGGCCTCGATGAGGGCAATACCGAAGTCGCCCTAACCAACCGATCCAGCTCAATCAAGACCTTGGAATGGGAGCGCATCCACGAAGTGCTGGCCGAAAGTGATTTCAACATTTCTGAAGCTGCTCGACGACTCGGCATGCACCGCCGCACGCTCAGCAGGAAGCTGGACAAAAATAGGGTTTAATTTTTTAACATTTTTAAACCAAAATAACAGATAAACGTTATATTCGAGTCAACTGGTCGAAATACAAGGCTGGTGGCTCGATCTGGGTGTGCGTGACAAACAATTTTTCTTGTGCGCACAAAAAGTTGAATCCACCACGCTGCGTGTCGCGTACCCAGTGTGCCAGTCGGCACGAATCAGTCCAACACACCGGAGCAACGCATGAAATTCAAACGCAGCAGCATCGTCCTCGCCTGCTTAATGGCAACCGCAGCAGGTAGCGCTATGGCCTCGAGCCATCGTGAAGCGCCTTTCATCACCACCAGCCCCAAGGTCGACGGGACTGACTTTTACATGTTCCGCAGTTACGAAGGCGTGGCCTCTAACGGGACCGGCGGTCGCTCTGACTATATCACCCTGATTGCCAACTACCAGCCATTGCAGACACCCTACGGTGGTCCCAATTACTTTTCGATGGATCCGAACGCGCTGTACGAAATCCACATCGACAACAACGGTGACGCCAAAGAGGACTTGACATTCCAGTTCAAGTTCAACAACAAACTCAACAATGTGGGCTTGGATATCGGCAGCGCGAAAAATGTCGCAATTCCCCTCATCCAAGCTGGTGCTGTCGCAAACGTCAACGACGCCAACCTCAACTTGAACGAGTCCTATACCGTGAACGTGGTGCGCGGCGACCGTCGCAAGGGCACCTCATCGTCGATCGTGAAGGCCAGCGGTGGTAGCAAAACGTTTGAGAAGCCTGTGGACTACATTGGTGAAAAGACGCTAGGCAATAAGTCCAGCTACGAAACATATGCAAACAAGCACATTCACGAAATGACTATCCCCGGCTGCAGCGTGCCGGGCAAGGTCTTCGTTGGACAACGACAAGAAGGCTTTGCGGTGAACCTTGGTACTGTTTTTGACCTTGTCAACTCAACGACCGGCGTTTTACTGGAGCCCGCGAATAAAGACGCAGCTGGCAATGGAGGCAACCACATCATTCAAAAGTCAAACGTCACCAGCATCGCAATGGAAATCCACAAGAGTTGCCTGACCGCTGGTTCTGATCCTGTCATCGGTGGCTGGACTACTGCCAGCTTGCGCCAAGCACGCTTGCTGAATGGCAAGCCAGGCTCTGGTCATCAGGCAAGCGAAAAAGCTGGCGGCGCTTGGGTACAAGTGTCTCGCTTGGGCAACCCGCTTGTGAACGAATTGGTCATTGGCGTGAAGGACAAAGACAAATTCAATGCATCCAAGCCACAAGACGACACACAGTTCTTGACGTACGTCACAAACCCAACACTGCCCGCACTTCTAGGACTCGTGCTGGCCAAAGACGCGGCTGCAGTCGCTCCGAAAAATTTACCGCGTACAGACCTCGCGACTGTTTTCTTGACCGGTATTAATGGCATCAACAAGCCGACTAATGCGACACCCTCCGAAATGTTGCGATTAGACACCGGCAAAGCTCCAGTGCCCTTTGCAGAGCAAAACCGCTTGGGCGTGGCTGGCAATGCACTGGCAGGAGGAACAGACAACGCTGGATTCCCAAATGGTCGTCGCCCAAAGGACGACGTGGTTGACATTGCATTGGTCGCGGTGCTCGGTGGCTTGTGCGTAATCAACGGAGACTCCAACGCACTTGGTTTGAACGGTGTTCCGGGTGTGTCAAGCTTGACCTCCGAGTGCAAGCCATCCAACGTACCCCTGGGCGCAGATTCGGCCAAGATCCATGACGCGGTCGATCAAGCCACAGTACCGTTCCTCTCCGGCTTTCCATACTTGAACACGCCAAATCCAGGCGCAATGAACTAAGGAGTTGCGCTCATGCCTACTACCAAATGGACTTTGCCGGCTGTACTTGCTTTGGGCTTGCTCTCTGCTTGCGGCGGCGGTAGCGTAGATCCGCTCACTCAAAACGCGCCCGGCGCCGATGTGGTGGCCGGTGTTGAGGTATCGACCTCAGTGGTTGTGTCGGAGGCTCAACGCCTGACGGCATCTAGCACCAACGACACATCGGAACCTGCAGCCCTGGGCTCGGTAACTCTCGCAACCAGCGACACAGACGAGCCTGCAGACATCTGATGCACTGAGTGCACTCAGACCCTCAGGGCACAGCGCAGGCTGTGCCCTGATGCACGGGAACTTTAAGTTCCCGTTTTTATTTCAAACCTCAGTACCCAAGTGACCTCAGGGAGTCTGCAGATGAACAAGAGATGGTGGGTGTGCCTCGGTGTCATCGTGTCTATGCACATGGCTCAAGCTGCAACTCCGATAAATGCAACCGAGCGTGATCAGGTTATAGAAAAACTGCCTTTCATTACCAAAAGCCGGAGCGCTGCATCCGACACTGCCGCACCCAATCCTCAAGACGCAGCATTAGGTGCGCGCGAAATGATTACGGCGGCCCGCCAAACCGGCGACACCCGCTACTGGGGCCGGGCCCAAGCGATGTTGGCTCCTTGGTGGAACAAGCCCGATGCCCCTACCGATTTGATGGTGCTGCAAGCCACCATTCAACAGGGGCGCCACGAGTTCAGCGAGGCCCGCAGCGTGCTAACACGAGCGGTCAAACTAAACCCTGCTCAAGCGCAAGGTTGGCTTAACTTGGCGGCACTTGAGCGATTGGCTGGTAACTATGCACGTGCATTGCAGGCATGCGAGGCTGTTGCCCGCGCCGGGCAAGCACTTTACGCCCAGGCCTGCCAACTCGAGACTCAGTCGCTCCAAGGTAAAACCAATGAAGCACGCGTTGGATTGCAAACACTCATTTCCGCCGCCGACAACACCGCAACACGGGCTTGGCTTCTCTCACTGATGGCCGAGAGCGAAGAGCGTGCAGGAAAAGACGACGCTGCCCTCAGAGCCTACCAAAGCAGTCTCAAGCACGAGAGCGACCTTTACACCAGTATTGCGCTGTCTGACCTGCTGCTGCGCACCGGAAAACACAAACAAGCACTCAAGGTGCTCGCGGGACTGCCCGAAACTGACGCGGTTGTACTGCGGCAAGCAACCGCCAAAAAGCGCGGGGGTGATGCGAGTTGGGTTGAACTGCGGCAAACACTGCGCGAACGACAAGTCGAGCTGAAGCGACGCGGAGACAAGTTGGAGCTGCATGGCCGCGAAGAGGCCCTGATAGCCCTATGGCTCGATGAAGATTTCGCAAAGGCAACCACCATGGCAGAGCGCAACCTCGATCTGCAAAAAGAACCTATTGACTGGTGGGTAGCCATTCAGAGTGCCCGTGCCGCCAGCGACATGCCCGCGCTGGCCCGCTTGCGCGGAGATATACAGCGAACTGGCCTGGTGGATGCGCGCATCCAGGGAGAAAAATCATGAAGCAATTGACCGCTTTTTTGTGCAGTGCGCTCATCGCCCTACCCGCCTTGGCGCACAAGGGTAGTGATGCCTACCTCGACGTCAAGCAGACTACTGATCAAGTGACACTACAGCTGGCAGTGGCCATCAAAGACCTCGATGTCGTGTTACCCGTGGACGCCAATGCAGACGGACTTGTCACCTTCGGTGAAGTACAAGATGCCACGCCTGCGGTGGAAGCGCTGATCCAAAGCAACGCATTGATCCAGGGAGCCAGCGGGGGCTGCCCGCTGCAATGGCGATATGCAGGACTGGAACGTTACAGCGACGGGGCCTATATCAAGCTTTCCAGCACAGCAAACTGTGCAGCGCTAGAAAGCATCCGCTACACGCTCTTCAAAACTGAAGACGAAAACCACCGCCTGCTCGTGAGCGGCAATGTCAACGGGCGTGACCTGCTGACGACCGCTGCCCCGCAGCAAGCCGGGCCCATCTTGCTCGTGACCCGCAATGCAGCGAGCCAAGCGGCACCTACCGGCGTAGGCCAGACTGTGCTGAGCTACTTTGGTTTAGGCATGCACCACCTGCTGGAAGGTTATGACCACCTTGCGTTTTTGCTCGCGCTGGTTTTGCCACTACAGCTTGTTCTGGGCCGCAAGTCTGGTCCGGAACCGCTCACCGATACCAGGCCGTGGTGGGCTTTGCTGTGCACTGTCACAGCCTTCACAGTCGGGCACTCCATCACGCTGGCGTTGGCTAGTTTGGGCATCACGTCCGCATCACCCGATTGGGTGGAGCCCGTTATTGCCGCCTCAATCGGCGTGACTGCACTGCTGAACGTGTTTCCTGTCAAAGCATTCAGCCCTTGGCGGCTTGCATTGGGCTTCGGGCTGATTCATGGCTATGGGTTTGCGGGCCTGCTCACCGAAGCGGCGGCACCATCGGCGCTCCTGGGCTGGGCCTTGTTGGGGTTCAACCTCGGGGTCGAAGCCGGTCAACTACTAGCCGTATTGCTGTGGGTGGCGGTGTCCCAACTCTTTGTGCGCCAAGCTTGGTACGGCAGCGTGGTGGTGCGCGGCGGGTCTATTGCGCTGTTCGCACTGGCCGCCTACTGGGTATGGGAACGGGTTTTTTCCTGACCCATAAAAAAGCCGCGCAGCCCTTTAAGGGTGTGCGCAGCTTGCTATCAAATATATAGCAGAATGAAATGTGATTAGACGCGAGGCACTGGCGTACCCGAGTTAACACACAGCGCCATGTTGAGGGCGATGACGGCCGTCTTGTAATCAGCACGCTCAATCACAAACTGCATGTTCACTTGGCGCAGAGTTTGGGAAACGCAGTTCACGTTAACCTGTGCGTCCGCCAGCGCCTGAGCAGCCTTGGCCAGCACACCGGGGATACCAATGTTGGAGCCGATGGTGCAAACAATGGCGCTCGGCTTGACAGTGACCACCTGGTACAGCTCTTCCAGCTCGGCCACGAGCTCGGGCGTGACTTGGTTGTCCCACACTAAATGGGCAATGGAGTTGGCGTTAGTGGCTTTGAGGATGTAGCTGATGTCGTGCTTGCAGAACACTTGCATCAAGCTGGCGTCAAAGCCGACGGTGCCTACCATGCTGGGGTCGTGGATCTCGATCAGAGTGACCTTGTCAGTGCCGGTCACGATTTCCACACGGGCGCGCTCACCCACGAAGTCTTTGGTGATCAAAGTACCGGGGTGGTCAGGCTCAAACGTGTTTTTCAGGCGGATCGGGATACCGGCAAGTTCCATCGGCTTGGCCGCCTTGGGGTGAATGGCTTCCATGCCCACGTCTGCCAACTGATCGGCTACGTCGTAGTTGGTGGCACCCACCACAATGGCGTTTTCCAGACCCACTAGGTTGGGGTCGGCAGACGACAGATGGAATTCCTTGTGGATCACCGCTTCGGCGGGGCGCACTTCTACTGCGATTTTGCTGAAGGTAACCTCGGAGTAGCCGCGGTCGAACTCGCGCATGATGCCTTCGGTGCCTTTGGTGTAACCGGTGGCCACAATTACGTTGTTGGCCAGGTCCAGGTCTTTGAAGCTGTGGGCAATGCGTTCATCAATGCTCCAGGCTTCGTTGTCGTCAAAACCGGCCAGGTCCATCAGGACCGCGTTCACACCATTAGCCTTGAGGATTTCTACCGAGTTGAACGCACTGTGCGACTCACCGATGGAGGCCAGCACCTCGCGGGCAGCCAACAGCACGTCTTTGCGACTGAGGTACCCGCTGGCCAGCACATGGTGCATGGCGCCCAAATACTCGCGAGCCTGGGCAATGCGTTGATCGATGAATGCATCAGCAACTGCTAAAGGCAAACCAATGTCGGCGTAGGCAGCATTTAGCTTTTTAAGGCTGGCTGCTAAGCCAGTCAGTGCGTCCTGGTAACCCTTGCCCTCAGCGAACAGGGCGTAAATGCCCCGCTCGCCGGTTTTCTTGTGCTCCAGCAGCTGGTTGGTCACGCCGGAGTAGGCAGACACCACGTAGATACGACCGTAAATGCGTGCGGGGTTGTGCAGCATGATGTGGCGCAGCACATCACCAAAGGCGGTCATCGAGGTGCCGCCGATCTTCTCAACAGAGATCTTCGAGGAATTTACGTCGTGCATGGACAAGCTTGGGGTGGGCAAAAGATGAAAAAACCCGGCCGGAAATGAATGCCGGTAGTGCCGGTTACGAAAAGCCCTCTATTTTCGCCTACTTTGCTGGAAGCAGGCTCTCAGGCGCCAATTGGGGTCGAGAGAACAAAAGTTTGCCGGCTGACTTAGAGCAGAAGCTGACCATTCAGTGCTTAAAAAGCAGAGAAGGTGCCAGCTAGAAAGAGCTGCTCACGGTAGCCGTGGATGGCGCATGACCTGCTCCATCGCACTGGCACTCACCGGGTGGCTGAAATAGAAGCCCTGAAAACCCTTGCACCCCAGCTCCATCAACAGTGCGCAGTGCGCTTGGGTCTCTACCCCCTCTGCAATCACCTTCAGGCCCAGCGTTTCCGCCAACACAATCACCATGCGAGCGATAGCTGCGTCGTTCGGGTCGTCCAGCACATCCCGCACAAAACTCTGGTCGATCTTGATCTGGTCAAAGGGCAGCTGCTTGAGATAGGCCAGCGAGGAGTAGCCCGTGCCGAAATCATCCAGAGCAAAGCCAAGCCCATGCGCTTTGAGCAGCTTCATCTTGGAAATCACCAAATCAACACCTTCAATCAGCATGCTTTCGGTCAACTCCAGCTTGAGGCGCCGGGGATTGACGCCCGTTTCTTTGAGTATCCTCAGAACGATGGGCACAAATTCCGGATCGCGAAACTGCCGGGCACTGACATTCACAGCTAATTCCAGTGATGCCAGGTCGGGCTGATCGGCCCACTGGCTCAGCTGTTCACAGGCGCTGCGAATGATCGACTCCCCCAAAGGCAAAATCAGCCCGCTGCTTTCTGCCACAGGGATAAAGTCAACCGGTGAAATCAATCCACGTTGCGGGTGCTCCCAGCGTGCCAACACCTCCGCACCGATGATCCGGCCGCGCTCATCGACCTGAGGCTGGTACAGCAAAAAAAGCTCTGCCCCGCCCATGGCGGACCGCAAGTCCGTCTCCAGCTGCAGGCGGGCGGAAACGGCGGCTTGCATCATCGGATCAAAAAACCGGACCGTGTTTCGGCCCGCAGCCTTGGCCTGATACATGGCCGTATCCGCCCGCTTGAGTGGCTCTTCAGTGTCTTCAAGCCGGTCGCCGAACAAAGTCACGCCGATACTGGGCGTGTTGTGAAACTGGATCTCTCCAATCTCGTAGCTGCGGTCAAGCTCCAGCAGAATTTTTCCTGCAATAACCTCGGCTTGGCGACCTGCCATTAATGCGTCATCCGCCAAGTCATCGAGCAAGATGACGAACTCGTCGCCCCCCAAACGCGACACCGTATCGCCGTCACGGATCGCGGCGACCAAGCGTTCTGCAACCTGCCGCAATAGCTGATCCCCCTTGTTATGGCCAAAGGTATCGTTCAATGTTTTGAAGTTGTCGAGATCAATAAACAGCAACGCCCCCAAACGGTGGTTACGCTGGGCCGTTACCAGCGCGAGCCCCAGCCTGTTGAGCAACAACCTGCGGTTAGGCAACCCTGTTAGTGCGTCAAAAAATGCCAAACTGTGTATCTGGGCCTCGGCCGCCTTGCGCTCAGTAATGTCAGTGACAAAGGCCAGAATGCACGGGACACCGCTGAGGTCCATGATTTCCCCCGAGATACTGACCTTGCGGATATCGCCATTCCTGTGCACCCAGCTCGTCTCGTAGTCCACCACGCTGCCTCTGGCCTTTAGTGCGCGCAGCCACTGGAGCCGCATCTCGCTCTCGGGCCAGAAGCCCATCTCCAGCGCGGTCTTTCCCAACAACTCGGCACGGTCCCAGCCGAAGTCACGCTGGTATTTCTCGTTGGCCTCAACGAATCGCCCTTCCGCGAGCGTTGCGATCGAGGCCGCCACCGGACTGGATTGAAATGCGGTCGCAAACTTCTGCTCGGACTGCCGCAAGTTCAGCTCGACCAATTTACGGGTGTGAATGTCCTGGGTGGTACCAGTCACCCGGAACACGGCACCTTGGTCATCCCGCTCAAATCTCGCTTTTAGCAGCACCCAGTGCAGCCCCCCATGCACACTGACTTGGTGCTCAGACTCAAAGACGGACTGAGTCCGCGCCGCGTCACGCCATAGGTCAAAGAAGGTCTCTCGTTCGTCGACCGGTATCAGGTCGAAGAACAAATCACGGCTCAACGTAGCGCCATTCGACAGTCCGAAAATACGACAGGCCTCATCGGATAGCTGCATGCTGTCGGATGCGACCGAATACACCCAACTCCCGACCTGGGCTTGCGCTTGCGCTTGGTGCAACTCCCACTTTGCAAACTCCAGATCACGACTCCGCAGAGCGATCCGGGTGTTGACAAGGTCCAGCTCACGCAGCCGGCGCTGATACGCCAAGACAAGGAAGTGCATCAAGACAGCTGCCATCAGGAAGACGCAAATCTGTACCAGCGCATGCAGCTAAGGGGGCGAGTCGGCGGACTGCGGCAGCCACCCCCCTTTTGTTGCGACAACGGCGAGGATCGTGACCACCGAGGTCAAGGCAGCGACGATGAGCGCGACCCGGGTGCTGACCAGCCAACCCAGTAAGAAAATGACCAGCGGGAACACGAATTGGACCGGTGCTATAACGCCGCCGCCCACAAACATCATCAAGGCGACGTAACACCACATACCCACACCCAGTGCGGTAACTGTTGTCTGTAACTTTTTCCGCCACAAAAAGAACCAACCCGCAGCGCCCACAAGCAAGATGGTGCTCGTGCGCAGCGCTGCGCTCAGGCCATTGGGGATAAAGGCATAAATCGCCGCAGTCACCAGTACACCACTCAGAAAAATGGCGACCACTGCGGCTTTGAGAAAAGAAAAAGAAGGCTCCCAAGTAACGGGTCGGTAGACCTCTTCGTCACTCCTGCTGACCGGCTTGTGATGCGGGGCAATCTTTGGTTCCATCGTTGATCTCATCATAGCTGCCGCAGACAGAAGTTGACTGCGTTGGTCCGCCGCCTGATGCCCCCATACAAGTACTGTGGCAGTGCCGCTGTCCCCACATCCGCTGGTCTATCCAACGCAACGTGGGAGCTACGGGCGGACGGGCAGCCGCTGACCTGTGTGGCGGGCGCCCGGCCGATGGCGTTAGGTAGTCCTCGGTCAAAGCTGAACGCATAGTGCAGTTCCCGCCCCATGAGCAGGCCCGTAATCCGCAGCTTTCCGTCAGGCGCGACAGCACCGTTCATGAAACCGTGGCTAAACACCGTCAAACTCGCCACCGGTGAGGAGTCCGTGCGCCAAGCCGCCACCACTCCAATGATCGGCGGCAGGGTGTGAGTCGGATCGATGATGAGCACGATATCCACGCCAAAGGGGTCATCAGAAAACAGCCGCAGCAACTAAGTGCCGGCCACACACACCGCTGAACCAAGCGCTAACTGGGTCAAAGAGTCCGCTGCAGAGTTGGCTTTGGCGCTTAGACCTGCACCACGATAGGAAAGTCGACACGCAGCCCATCCGCCGAAGCACTGAACTCGCGTGTCAGCGCCGCCCGGTCTTGCAGGTCAAGGCGCTGCCAGAGCCCGTCGCGCGGGTTACCCGGATCACCCGCTACATAAAGTTGCGTGGTGAGCAGCTCCTTACGATCTAACTTGACCTTCACATGGATGTGAGGCGTGCGCCCGCTGTAGGGGGCCGGCCGCATGGTACGGAAGCGGTAGCGCCCATCTTTGCCCACCGCCACCCGGCCAAAGCCCTGGAACTTCGGGTCCGCTTTGCCGCCGTCTTGCGGGTGGTGGTAGTGCCCTTCGTGGTCACATTGCCAGATTTCAACCACCGCGCCAGCGACTGGCATGCCGCGGGTGTCCATCACTAGCCCTTCAACCCAGACCGGTTGGGCTTTGGAGTACACCGCACCACCATTGCGCAGCAGGTCAAAGTCTTGGTCACTGGGCAGTGCTACCGGATAAAACGGCCCCTCAGCCTGCCGGGGTGTGGGCCGCAAAACCGACTGGGCTTGCGCAACCGTTGGCACAAGCCAGGCCGGCGCACCGGTGGTAGCCAACATGCCGGCACCACGAACCAACAGGGAACGGCGGGAGCGAGGTGGGTGCATAGGCGTTTCGGGTGGTGAAGCAAAAGTGCGTATCGGAATCCCGGGGCCTGCAAAAGTTCCCACCCACACTGTGCAGTGCGCTGCCAGCGCTGTTCAGCACGCACAACCCATCGGCAGTGGATACACCGGAGAGCCTGCCATCACCCACCAAAAGCTCTTCGTCGCCATTCAAAACGCTATCAAATCTATAGCTACTTGCGCAATCAATACGAGCGCCTGAGTTCGATTTAACCTAAAAACATCGCCCGATACTGCCTGGGCGATAAACCCAGCTGCTGCTGAGAGTTATGGCACAGTGGCCTGCGGGCACGCTGTTTGTGACCTACTGCGCCGGGCCCCACTGCAACGGCGCCACCCGTGGCGCGCTCCAGCTGGCGCACTTGGGGCGAGCGGTCAAGATCATGGCTGGAGGCATCACCGGCTGGCTGGATGAAGGCTTTGCGCTAGCCACCGGTGACACCTGAATACGCCCATGGGCCACCTTGCGCTTGTGGCACAGTGAGTGCATGAACACCATTCTTATCACCGGCGCCAGCGACGGCATCGGCGCCGCCAGTGCTCGGCAGCTCAAGGCCAAAGGGCACAACGTCATCCTCGTGGGCCGCTCACGCGACAAAACTGAAGCGCTGGCCCGCGATCTGGCGGCGCCATTTCATGTGGCCGATTTCACCCAACTGGCCGATGTGCAACAGCTGGCCTTAGAGCTTGCACATCACCCGCGCATCCATGTGCTGGCCAACAACGCAGGCGGCATCATGGGCCAGCGGGAGCTCACCCAGGACGGGTTCGAAAAGACCTTTCAAGTGAACCACCTTGCCCCCTTCCTTTTAACCAAGCTGCTGATGCCGCAACTGATAGCGGGCCAAGCCAAAGTAATTCAAACCGCCAGTATTGCGGCCAATGTCTTTGGCGGCAGCTTTGATGTCCACGACCTGAACAACGAACGCCACTACCGGCCCGAGCAGGCTTATGGCAACGGCAAGTTAGCAAATATTCTTTTCACCCGCGAACTCCAACGTCGGTATGGTGTCGAAGGCATTGCAGCAGTGGCATTTCACCCCGGCGTGGTGCGCAGCAACTTTGCCAGCGAGACCAGCCACCTTATGCGGGTGCTGTACCACACCCCTTTGAAATACCTCTTCACCATCAGCCCGGAGTCCAGCGGGCAGCGCCTGACTGCGCTTGCCGAAGGACAGCCCGGCACCGACTGGCAGCCGGGTGAGATGTACCACAAAACCAAGCCGATGCCGCTGCGTTTTCAGGATACCGACGGTAGCGCAGCGCACAGTTTGTGGGAGCAAAGCGAGGACATGCTGACCCCGTTCTCAAAATAACCTGCAGAGAATATGTGCCCGACTGGTCTGGGTGAGGTACTCAACCCGTGGCTGGGTTGGCTTTAGCCAAAAGAAAGTCAATGCAGGTGCGCACCGCGCGCGTCTGGCGGCGGTTCGGAAGGTATAGCAAGTACATCTGGGTGCCAAAAATGCTAAGGCGGTAGTCATCCAGCGCGGTCACCACCTCGCCATTGGCGATCACATCCTGCACCACATAGTCGGGCACCAGCCCGATGCCTAAGCCCGCCAGAACACCTTGCCGCAAAAACGGGTAATGGTCTGAAATCAAGGTCGGGGCTAACAGCACATCGTGCCGCTCGTTGCCTTTGTAGCCGCGCAATGAGAGCTGCCGCCCCACCACATTGGCGGTAATCACTGGCAGCGTGCGCAGTTGGTCCAGCTGGGTCGGCAGGCCATGGGCTTGGGCATAACTTTGGGATGCACACGCCAGGTAGCGCACGGTGCCCATGTCACGCGCAACCAGTTGTTCAGGCGGCTCGGGCAGGATGCGGATGGCAATGTCCACCTCATCGCGCAGGTTTTCCACCCGGTTCTCGAACACCACATCGAGCACGATGCCGGGGTACAGCCCCTTGAACTCGATCAGCCAGTGCGACATCACCATCTGCCCGAAGCCGCTGGGCATGCTGAGGCCCACGCGCCCTTGCAACTCCTGCCCCAAGTTGCTGATGGTTTCTTTGGCGGCAAGGATCTCGTTGCTGATGGCGCGGCCGTGCTCATACAGCCGCCAACCCACCTCGTTGGGTTCCACCCGGCGAGTTGTGCGGTGTACCAGTTGAAGACCCACTGTTTTCTCTAGTTGACTCAAGTGGTAGCTCACATTGGCCCGCGTCATTTTGAGCTTGCGGGCCGCTTGGCTCAGGTTGCCCGCGTCGATGATCTCCACCAGCAGGGTCAGAGAAGAAAGGTCAAGACTCATGGACCTGCCGGTGTCTTGGTGTGGTGGCGTTAAACAGCATACGGGTCATCCGATGGCAAAAGCGTCAAATAATATTTGACAGTTTGTCAATTTATTTTGTGATTGTAAAAAATGAGCCGCTCCAAAAGAATAGCCTCTGCTCTCACGACAACAACAATGGAGACAAACGCATGGAGCACGACAACCCGTCACCCGCAGTGACCAGCCACAGGTATGGCCGCGTGTGGGTCATTACCGTCAACAACCCGCCCGTCAACGCGCTGAGCGCAGCGGTGCGCCTAGGCCTTTTTGCCGCCATCGAGCAGGGCGAGGTGCAGCCGGATGTGGGCGCGGTATTGATCGTGAGCGAGGGCAAAACCTTTATTGCCGGGGCAGACATCCGCGAATTTGGCAAGCCCCCCGTGCCACCATCGCTGCCCGACGTGTGCAACCGCATCGAGGCGTGTACCAAGCCGGTAGTGGTTGCCCTGCAAGGCGCCGCATTGGGTGGTGGACTGGAGGTAGCGCTGAGTGCGCACTACCGCTTAGCCCTGCCCGGCGCCAAGGTCGGCTTGCCGGAGGTCGACCTAGGCCTGATGCCCGGGGCCGGTGGCACACAACGCGCACCCCGCCTCATGGGCGCGAAAGCTGCCGCGGAGTTCATGCTCAGTGGCAAACCGATGGGCGCGCAAGCCGCATTTGAAGCCGGGTTGGTAGACCGCGTGACAGATAGCAGGCTCGCCGCCCTGGATGCTGGCTTGGCCTATGCCAACGAACTGTTGGCCCAAGGTGCGCCGGTACGGCGTGTGCGCAATATCGCGATGACCAAGCCTGAGATTTCCCTGTCAGAGCTGAGTGATCTGGCTCAAGATACGGCCAAGAAGTCGCCCGGGCTGTACTCACCACTCAAGATCCTGGAGGCGGTGCGCGCGTCCGTAGAGTTGCCTTTTGACGAGGGACTGAGTCTGGAGCGGCGTTTGTTCAGAGGCTGCATCGACAGCCCGCAACGTGCAGGTCTGATCCACGCATTTTTTGCCGAGCGTGAGGTGAGCAAAGTGCCCGAAGCCCGTGGCGCCGCGCCGCGCGCAGTGGCTAGCTTGGCGGTCATAGGCGGGGGCACCATGGGAGCTGGCATTGCTGTGGCGGCGCTGGATGCAGGGCTGCCGGTAACCATGCTTGAGCGCGATGGGGACTCGCTTGCCCGTGGCGTCGCCAATGTGGCCAAGGTCTACGATGGTTTGATCGCCAAAGGCCGCATCACCGAAGCGCACAAGGCGGCCACCCTCACCCGCTTTAGGCCCAGTACTGACTTTGCCGACCTTGCAGCAGCCGACCTGGTGATCGAAGCAGTGTTCGAAGACCTCGAGGTCAAAAAAGCCGTTTTCCGGCAGCTGGACTCGGAGTGCAAGGCCGGCGCGGTACTGGCAACCAATACCTCGTACCTGGATATCGACGCGATTGCTGCAGCCACCCGCCGCCCGCAAGACGTGATCGGTCTGCACTTTTTCAGCCCGGCCAACATCATGAAATTGTTGGAAATCGTGGTGCCAGCCCGCGTGAGCCCCGATGTGGTGGTGACTGCCTTTGAGCTCGCCAAACGCATGAAAAAAGTGCCAGTCCGAGCAGGCGTTTGCGACGGCTTCATCGGCAATCGCATCTTGGCGAGCTACAAGCAGGCGGTCGACTACATGATGGAAGACGGTGCCAGCCCCTACGAGATTGACTCTGCGGTGCGGGCTTTCGGTTACCCCATGGGTCCCTGCCAAGTGACCGATTTGGCCGGCGGCGACATCGGCTGGGCCACCCGCAAACGCCGTGCAGCCGCACGCGATCCAAAAGCCCGTTATGTCGAAATCGCTGACCGCATCTGCGAGCGCGGCTGGTTCGGCCAGAAAACCGGCCGCGGGTTTTACCTTTACCCGCAAGGCGCCCGCACCGGCCAGCCTGATCCGGAGGTGCTCGCCATTGTGGACGACGAACGGAACAGAAAAGGCATCACCCCACGAAGCTTCCCCCCCGAGGAAATCATGCGCCGCTACATGGCCGCCATGGTCAACGAAGGGGCTAAGGTGCTGGCCGATGGGATTGCACTGCGGCCGCTGGACATTGATGTGACATTCCTCTACGGCTACGGTTTCCCGCGCTTTCGGGGCGGCCCCATGAGATACGCAGACACCGTGGGTCTTTCCAACATCCTCGCCGACATACGGGCCTTCGCCGAAGAGGACCCGTTGTTCTGGCAGCCCGCACCCTTGCTGGAAGCACTGGTGGCCGAGGGCCAAGATTTCGCGAGCCTGAACCAGCTGCGCTCCTGATTGCAGCCAACCCACTCAACCCTGCCCCTTTGCCGACCGCTCGCTGCGGCGGCAGGTAGCAAACCCCACGCAACACCACACCGCAACCTAAGGAAGCCCTTTTTATGCGCCAGGCCGTTATCGTCTCGACCGCTCGCACGCCATTGACCAAATCGCACCGTGGCGAACTCAACATTACGCCGGGCCCCACGCTAGCCAGCTTTGCGATGCGTGCTGCGGTCGACCGCGCAGGCATTGACCCTACGCTGATCGAGGATGCCATTTTGGGCTGCGGCTACCCCGAGGGCATCACCGGGCGCAATGTGGCTCGCCAGGCCATCATCCGCTCGCAACTCCCCTTGTCCATCGGCGGCACCACCGTGAACCGGTTCTGCGCATCAGGCTTGCAAGCCATTGCCATCGCTGCCGGGCGCATCGTGGTGGACGGAGCGCCGGCCATGATTGCCGGTGGTGTGGAGAGTATTTCAGGCATTCGCTCGCGCCAGGACGGTCAAAGCGGCTTGGACCCGTGGATCCAGGAGTATAAACCCGCGCTCTACATGGAAATGATCGACACCGCCGATATAGTGGCCCGCCGCTACCACATCAGCCGCGAAGCGCAAGACCGTTTCTCGGTCGAAAGCCAGCGCAAAGTAGCCCAGGCGCAAGCCGCCGGGCGGTATGCCGATGAAATTGTCTCCATCACCACCACCATGGCAGTCACGGACAAAGACACCGGCACGGTAAGCCAACGCGAGGCTACGGTCGACCGGGACACCTGCAACCGCGCGGGCACCACCTACGAATCCTTGGCCAAACTGGCGCCTGTGAAAGGGGCGGACCAGTTCATTACCGCCGGTAATGCCTCGCAACTGTCTGACGGTGCCAGCGCCTGCGTGCTGATGGAGGCGGGAGAGGCCGAGCGCCTGGGGCTGCAAGCGCTAGGCGCCTTCCGTGGCATGGCTATTGCGGGTTGCGAGCCGGATGAAATGGGTATCGGACCGGTCTTTGCCGTGCCCAAACTGCTCAAGCGCCACGGCCTGACGGTGGACGACATCGACCTGTGGGAGCTGAACGAGGCATTTGCCTCACAAGCCATTTACTGCCAGCAAACCCTGGGTATCCCGGCCGACCGTCTGAACGTGAACGGCGGTGCGATCGCCATCGGTCACCCCTTTGGCATGACCGGTGCGCGGCTGGCGGGCCACATCTTGCTGGAAGGCCGCCGCCGTAACGCAGAGGGTCAGCGCGTCAAGTGGGGAGTAGTGACGATGTGTATCGCCGGTGGCATGGGTGCTGCCGGACTGTTTGAAATTTTCTGAGCGGGCTTACCGAAGCATCGATATGGATCTCCAATTCACCCCCAAAGAGCAAGCCTATCGCGATGATGTGCGGGCCTTCCTCAAAGACCAATTGCCCTCCCGCATTGCCAACAAGGTGAAAGCTGGCCAACGCCTGAGCAAAGCCGACCAGCAAGAATGGCACGCCATCCTCAACAGCCGCGGCTGGTTAGCCAACCACTGGCCCGAGGCCTATGGCGGCCCCGGCTGGAGCACCGTGCAGAAGTTTATTTTCGACACCGAATGTGCACTGGCGGGTGGCCCGCGCATTGTGCCGTTTGGCGTAAACATGCTGGGTCCGGTGCTCATCAAATATGCCAATGCGCAGCAAAAAGCGCACTGGCTGCCGCGCATCCTGAGCGGCGAAGACTGGTGGTGCCAGGGGTACTCCGAACCCGGCGCAGGCTCAGACCTGGCGTCGGTCAAGACCACTGCAGTCAGGGTCACCGACCCTGGCGGCGACCACTACATTGTCAACGGTCAGAAGACCTGGACCACCCAAGGCCAGCACGCCAACATGATTTTTTGCCTGGTGCGCACCGACCGCGAGGCAAAAGCCCAATCGGGTATCAGCTTCTTGCTGATGGACATGAATTCACCGGGTGTGGATTTGCGCCCTATCCGGACGCTGGATGGCGACTGCGAGGTGAACGAGGTGTTTTTCACCAACGTGAAAGTGCCCGCCGAAAACTTGGTCGGTGAAGAAAACAAGGGGTGGACTTACGCCAAATACCTGCTCACCTATGAGCGCACCGGTATTGCCGGCGTGGGCTTTTGTATTGCGGCGCTGGCCAAGCTCAAAGTGATTGCCGCGCGGGTCTTGAAAAACGGTAAACCCCTCGACCAAGACCCGCTGTTCGCAGCCCGTATAGCCCGTGTAGACATCGATCTTGAGAATATGAAGACCACCAATCTGCGGGTCATAGCCGCTGCCGCCAGCGGCAGTGCGCCCGGGGCGGAGAGCTCCATGCTCAAAATCCGCGGCACCGAGATCCGGCAAGAAATCCTGTCGCTCATCCGCCGTGCCATGGGGCCCTATGCCATTCCGTTTGAAGAAGAAGCGCAGTACGCCGGGTATGCAGAGACACCACCAGGGGAACCCGAGGCCGCGACCGCAGCGGCCCACTACTTCAACTACCGCAAGCTGTCGATCTTCGGTGGCTCCAACGAAATCCAGAAAAACATCATCTCCAAGATGATTTTGGGCTTTTGAGCCTTGGCAAAAGGGACGCACCCATGAACTTCCAACACACCGAAGACCGCCGCATGCTGGCGGATTCGCTGAATCGCTTCCTCTCTGAAAAAAATGCGATCGAGCGCCGCCACCAGAGCGCTGGCAGCGCGCTTGGCTTTTCCCGGGAGGTCTATGCGGCCTTGGCGGAGTTGGGCACCATCGGCGCGCTGTTTCCGGAGGATGCAGGTGGCTTTGGCGGCACCGGTTTTGATGTGAGCGTGGTATTCGAATGCCTGGGTCGCAACTTAGCGGTAGAGCCTTTGCTAGGCGCGCTGGTAGTCGGGCAAGCGCTGATCGCAGCGGGCACCGACGCGCAGCGGGCCACTCTGGAATCCATCATGGCGGGCACAAGCGTTGCGGCACTGGCACACGAGGAGCCCGGCAGCCATTACGAGCTAAGCCATGTCACCGTGAGCGCAACACAGGCAGTCGCTCCATCAGCCACTGGCTGGGTGCTGAATGGCCGCAAGGCGGTGGTACCCATGGGCGATGCGGCCAACCTGCTATTGGTGTCGGCCCGCACCGCGGGCCAACCGCTGGACGCCGACGGCATCAGCTTATTCCTTATCCCGGGCGATGCTCCGGGTTTGAGCCGGCGTGGGAATGGCCGCATCGACGGCGGCCATACTGCAGAGCTCACCTTTACGAACGTGGCGGTAGATGCCAACGCCCTGCTCGGCACACAGGGCCAAGGCTTAGCTGTACTGGAGCACATCAACGGCTACGCGCTTTTGGCGCTGGCAGCAGAAAGCCTGGGCGCCATGGACATGGCCAAAGACCAGACGCTGGAATACCTGCGCACCCGCAAACAGTTTGGGGTGCCGATCGGCAGCTTCCAAGCGCTGCAGCACCGCATGGCCGACTTGCTGCTGGAAGTGGAGCAAGCTCGCTCGGCGGTGATCAACGCCGCAGCTGCAGTAGACAACACCGATCGCACAACACGGGAGCGAGCCTTGTCTGCCGCGAAGTACAGCGTAGGCCGTATCGGCACGCTGGTGGCGGAAGAAAGCATCCAGATGCATGGCGGCATCGGCATGACCTGGGAGCTGCCACTGGCGCACTATGCCAAGCGCCTGGTGATGATTGACCACCAGTTTGGCGACGAAGACCACCACCTGGCCCGCTTTATCGCTCTAGGGCAGGCAGCTGCCTGCGTTTGAGCCATAACGACCATGACTCACACCCTATTGAAACGCCATGACATGGAACCCACTCCACCCCAACCCGACACCACCCCGCCCGACCTACCCTTAAGCGGCGTGCGGGTGCTGGACCTCTCACGCGTATTTGCAGGGCCACTATGCGGCCAGGTGTTGGCTGACTTTGGCGCCGAAGTGATCAAGGTGGAGCACCCCGGTCGCGGGGACGACACCCGGGACTGGGGCATTCGCATTGGCAAAACCGAGACCACGTACTACAACGGAATGAACCGCAACAAGCGGTCCATCACCCTGGACCTGCAAAGCCCCGAGGCCATCAGCATCGTCCGGGAGATGCTGCCGCAGTTCGATGTGGTTATCCACAACTTCAAGACCGGTGGCGCCGAAAAGCTGGGTCTGGGCTTTGAGCAACTCAAGGCCATCAAGCCCGACCTGATCTACTGCGCCATCGCGGGCTACGACACCAGCGGTCCTGAGGCCAAGCGCCCGGGATACGACCTCGTTATTCAAGGCGAGGCCGGCTTGATGGCTTTAAATGGCGACGCCGGCATGCCGCCACTGAAATTCGGTGTGGCAGTGGTAGACATGATGACTGGTATGTACGCTGCACAGGCCGTGCTGGCCGCACTGTTTCGCCGTGAGCGCACCCACAAAGGCCAGCTGATCGAGATGGCGCTCTACGACTGCGGCGTGATGGTCACCGGCTATTACGGCCTGGACGCCCTGATCTTGGGCAAAGACCCCGCCCGCTATGGCAATGCCCACCCGTCCATCATGCCCTATGGCATGTTTGAGGCGGCCGACGGCCCGTTGATCATTGCAGTGGGCAACAACAACCAATTTGACAAGTTCTGCCGCCAGGTGGTGATGCGGCCTGACATCGTCGAAGACCACCGCTTTGCCACCAACGTGGAGCGTGCCCGCAACCGGGTGGCTTTGGCTCCCCTGCTCACCGACCTGATCTGCCAGTTCCCACGCGAGGTGCTGTTGGAGCGCTTGATGGCCCAAGGCATCCCCTGCGGCAAAGTGGCTGGCTTGCACGAAGCGCTCACCAGCGAGCGCACCCAACGTGGCGGGCTGGTGCAAAACATGCCGCACCCTGTGGCAGGTACCACCCAAGTATTTGCACCGCCCTACCGGCTGGACGGTCAGCGCCTGCCGATCCGCAATGCGCCGCCCACCCTGGGCGAAGGCACACGCGAGGTGCTGACGCAACTGCTACACATGACCGACGCCCAACTGGAGGCGCTGCGCGCCCGGGGCGTGCTGACGCTACCCGAATAAAACCCTTTCACCCAAACCACAACGAGGAGACGTAGACATGACAACACTCATCCCACGCCGCACACTGGTCACCGCCCTGGCGGCCGCAACAGCACTTGCTACTCTCGGGCACGCGGGTACCGCTATGGCCCAAAGCTGGCCCAGTAAACCCATCAAACTGATCGTGCCCTACGCAGCCGGTGGTGCCACTGACATCACGGCCCGTGCAATCGGCGAAAAGCTGTCAGCCCGCTTGGGTCAACCAGTCCTGGTGGACAACCGTGGCGGGGCCGGCGGCGTTACCGGCACCGATGCGGCACTCAAAGCCCCTGCAGACGGCCACACCCTGCTGCTGTCACTGGGCACCACCATGCTCATCAACCAGTACCTGTACGAAAAACTGCCCTACAACCCACAAAAAGACCAAGCCCTGATCACGCAAATCGCTCTGGCCCCGGTCGTGTTGCTGGTGAATCCGCAGCTTCAGGTGTCCAACGCACCCGAGTTGTTGGCCTACATTGAGAAAAACAAAAACAAGGTGGCGTACGGGTCATGGGGCATGGGCTCTTACTCTCACCTCGCCGGTGCTTGGCTGTCTGACAAGCTCAAGGCGGACATGAACCATGTGCCCTACAAGGGCGAGGCCCCCATGCTGCAAGATTTGGTGGGTGGCCAGTTTCAAATGGCTTTTGCCAGCCTGCAGTCTGCCCGCCCCTATATCGACTCAGGCAAGCTCAAAGCGCTGGCAGTGACCGGCGGCCAGCGCATGGACGCGCTGCCCAAAGTCAGCACCATGGCCGAGCAAGGCATCAAGGACGAGGTGTTTCAGGTCACCGGCTGGTTGGGCATGAGCGCGCCGGCCAAAACACCACCCGAGGTGGTGGCCCGCTTGGGCACAGAGGTGCAAGCCATCCTGGCGCTGCCCGATGTGCGTGACCGCATCTTGCAGATGGGTTTTATTCCCGTCGGCAGCAGCCCCGAACAGTTCAACGCTCAGTTCAAAAAAGACGCACCGGTGTGGGAGCGCGTGGTCAAGGTGTCTGGCGCCACCCTGGAGTGATTTCGATGGTGGTGCTCAGGCCTCTTGGGTAACGCGGTAGATGCCAAGGCTCACCAACACCAAAGCGGCGAGGTACTTCCACTCCAGAAGTGACTCGCCCAAAAAGAGTGCGGATAGGCCTGCACCAAACACCGGCACCAGGAAGCTGTACAAAGCCACCGTGCTCACGCGGTTGTATTTGAGTAGCACGCCCCAGAGCGCAAAAGCCACTGCCGACAACAGTGCCATGTAAGCCAGCAGCACGCCCGCTGGCCACGAAAAGCCACTGATATGGCCCCCGGCGCCCCACCCTATGCCTACCAGCACCACCCCGCCGATACCGAGTTGGTAGCCTGTCATGACCACTGAGTCCATGTGTTGTGAAAGCCGCTTTCCATACAGGGATGCGGACGACAACACCAGCGCAGCCAGCACCACAAAGCCTTCTCCCAGCCAGGAGAAACCTGTGTCGGTCGGATGGGCATCGCCCAGCAACCCACCCACGTTCACCGCCAGCACCCCTGCGAGGCCCAGCACGCAACCTGATATCTTGCGCCATGTCAGGGTGTCGTTGTGGTACAAAAAATGCGCCAGCAGCACACTGAAAAACACGCCGGAGGTGTTGAGAATGGACGCTTTCACCCCGGTGGTGTTGGCAATGCCGATGTAGAAAAAGATGTACTGCAGTGTGGTTTGGAACACCCCCAGTGCAGCCATTTCACCCACCTGAGCGCGCTGCAATCGCACGTCCTTGCCAGTGAGCTTGGCGAACATCAGGAGCAAAGCGCCAGCCCCTACGAACCGATAGCCCGCAAACAGAATCTGGGCAGCCAAGTCGCTGCGACTGATCTCCAATAAAGCGTAGCCCTGCTTGATAGCCGGATAGGCGCTACCCCACAGCAGGCAACACAGGCCTGCAAGCAGGAAAACATTTCGTGAACGGGTGAAAAAAAGCATAGGGGGACACGCAAATTCAAACTGGGTTCATTGTCCCGTATCGGAGGCGAAAGTCTTTGCTCCCCTCGGCAACATACAAAGTTCAATTTGAAAACTTGACGTTGTGCAACGCCACCTCTCCTCGCCCCCCGATTTTTTGGCAACTGTCGCAGCGTCCCTGTCAGTGGAACATAGGCACATCGGTAACCCATGTGACACATGACGGGTTTCTCCGTATGCCCAAGGAGCATGGATATTTCTAATATCCAAAAAAAAGAACGCCCGTTCTATTTAACAAAACTTGGAGCCAGAACCATGTCCAATTTCAAACGTATTGCAGTGAGCTCTGCAGTCCTGAGCACGCTCGTAGCTTGTGGCGGAGGCAGTAGCGGAGATACTGCATCGATCACCGGCCTGGCAGCTACCGGTGCCGCTATGGCGAATGCCGCAATCAATGCCAAGTGCACCACCGGTAGCACGATCACGGGAACAACCGATGCGAACGGAATGTTCGATCTGAAGCTTGGCGATCGGACCGCACCATGCCTCATTCGGGTCACAAAAGGCTCCACCACGTTGCACAGCTTTGCAAGTGCCTCCGGTCGCACCAACGTGACGCCGCTCACCGACATTGTGGTTGCCAGAGCATTCGGTGGACGTCCGAGCGATGCCATGGAATCTTTCAGCGCTGCAACAGGCAGCAAGATTCAGACTGGATTAGCTGCAGCTAAGACCTACGCAAAGACACAAGTCACAGCCCTAGCGGGAAGTGCCCCAGCAGGCGATATTCTCACTGGGGTCTTCAAAGTGGGCGACGCCGATGACGTCATCTTGGACAAATTGAAAGCTTCGCTCGAGGCGGCTGGAAAGTCTTACGATGATCTACGTGTCGGTGCAGCTACAGGGGGAACACTGGAGGCCACGCTAGACCGGGGCAAGTTAATTGGTGAACCCACGACGCTCGCCACATTGACGGCCAGTTCCATCGACGCCTTGACTGCTGGAAATGGCTTGCAGGCTTTGACTGGATTAGCGAAATGTGACGTCAAGGTCATCAAGCTGAAATACAAAACCGTAGGGGTGGCGGGCGAGGCAGCTAGCTCTTCCGCGGTCATGCTGGCGCCCACCGGGACGTGCACTACAGCCGCAGGTTTGGTCGCATATGCAAAGGGTACCGACGTACAAAAAACGCGGACGTTGGCAAATCCTGAAGACCCCGAGACATTTCTGCTCACTGCCATGTACGCAGCCAACGGCTATGCTGTAGTTGCAACCGACTATCTCGGATTTGCAGACTCCGACTACTCTTATCACCCTTACCTCCATGCTGACTCTGAAGCCAGCGCGGTCATTGACTCCATCCGCGCTGCGCGAAACGCCGCTACCAAGGTGAGCGCAAATCTCTCGGGTAAGGTGATGTTGACTGGCTACTCACAGGGCGGACACGCTTCCATGGCAGCGCACCGCGCCATCGAACGTGACAACGCAAACGAGATTTCGGTTGTTGCAGGCGCTCACTTGGCTGGACCGTACAACTTGTCAGGCTCGTTCAAGCTGCCCAATGCCATCGCGGGGTATCAGTTTTTTGTTACCTACTTAGTCACTGCTTGGCAAAAGGTATACGGCGACATTTACACCGACGTTAATTCGGCCTTTAAGCCGGCCTACGCAACAGGTATCGAAAATTTGTTGCCAAGCGCTACGTTGAACTACACCACCTTAGTTACCGGCGGCAAACTTCCAGGCGCTTTGGGCGAAACGCCTGACCAAGCCCGCGACGCGCTGTTTCAAGCAGCGTTCATCACCGACAGCCGAACAAACGACAACAGCCCACTCTATTTGGCGGGCAAGAAAAATGATCTTTTGGGCTGGAGCCCCAAATCCAAGCTTTTGCTCTGTGGTGGATCTGGAGACCCCACAGTTCCGCCCGCAATACATCAATTGGTGATGAAAGCCGACTTTGACACACGTAGCCTAAGCAATGTAAGTTCCGTAGACGTAGATCCGTTCATCAAATCAGTCTATGGCAAGGTTTTGGAAACATCACCTACAACCTATTACGGCAACTACCACGGCACCTACGAGCCCCCGTTCTGCCATGCCCAAGCCAAAGCCGTTTTTGATGCAACTACAAAACTGTAAAAGTATCTGACGATTTTCATTCGAATAGGCAGCCTGTGAGGCTGCCTTTTTCATAAGAAGACTATCAAGAAAAACCGCGCAGTCCTGATGGGATCTGCGTGGCTAGCTACTGAATTTATAGCGTTCTTGAGCAGCGAACTTACTTCTTCTGCGGCGGCACATCCGTGCAGCTGCCATGCGCAATCTCCGCCGCCATACCGATGCTTTCGCCCAGCGTGGGGTGCGGGTGGATGGTCTTGCCGATGTCCACTGCGTCTGCGCCCATCTCGATAGCAAGTGCAATCTCGCCGATCATGTCGCCCGCATGCGTGCCGACCATGCCGCCGCCCAGGATTTTGCCGTGGCCGTGCGCTTCCGGAGAGTCATCAAACAGCAGTTTGGTAACGCCTTCGTCGCGGCCGTTGGCAATGGCGCGGCCCGATGCCGTCCAGGGGAACAGGCCCTTCTTGACCTTAATGCCCTGCGCCTTGGCCTGGTCTTCGGTTAGACCGACCCATGCCACTTCGGGGTCAGTGTAGGCCACGCTGGGGATGACACGGGCGTTGAACGCAGCCGCAGCCAATTCCTTGTTGCCTTGCAGTTCACCGGCGATCACTTCAGCCGCCACGTGCGCCTCATGCACCGCCTTGTGCGCCAGCATGGGCTGGCCCACGATGTCGCCGATGGCGAAGATGTGCGGCACGTTGGTACGCATCTGGATATCGACGTTGATGAAGCCACGGTCGGTCACCGCCACACCGGCTTTCTCGGCGCTGATCTTCTTGCCGTTGGGCGTGCGGCCCACGGCTTGCAGCACCAGGTCGTACACCTGCGGTGCGGGGGCGGTGCCGCCCTCTTCCGCCGGCGCAAACGTCACTTCAATGCCTTCAGGCAAGGCGCGTGCGGACACGGTCTTGGTCTTGAGCATGATGTTGTCGAATCGCTTGGCGTTCATCTTTTGCCAGATCTTGACCAAGTCGCGGTCGGCACCTTGCATCAGGCCGTCCATCATTTCCACCACGTCCAGGCGTGCGCCCAGCGTGCTGTAGACGGTGCCCATCTCCAAGCCAATGATGCCGCCACCCAAAATCAACATGCGCTTGGGCACTTCTTTGAGCTCCAAGGCGCCGGTGGAATCGACCACGCGCGGGTCGCTGGGCATGAAAGGCAGGCGCACGGCTTGCGAACCGGCTGCGATGATGGCGCGCTTAAAAGCGATAATTTTCTTGCTGCCGGTCTTCTCTTGCGCTGTGCCGCTGGTTTCTTCCACTTCGAGGTGGTTGGCACCTACGAAATTGGCGTAACCGCGCACGGTGGTCACCTTGCGCATTTTGGCCATGGCCGCCAAGCCACCAGTCAGCTTGCCGATGACCTTTTCCTTGTGGCCGCGCAGCTTGTCAATGTTGACCACGGGCGCGCCGAAGTCCACACCCAGGTCCGCCATGTGGCTGACTTCGTCCATGACGGCTGCCACGTGCAGCAATGCCTTGGAGGGAATGCAACCCACGTTCAAGCACACGCCGCCTAGGGTGGCGTAACGCTCGACCACAATGACCTTGAGGCCCAAATCCGCAGCACGGAACGCTGCCGAATAGCCGCCGGGCCCGCCACCGATGACGACCACGTCGCACTCCATATCTGCACTGCCGCCGAAGCTGCTAGCCACTGGGGCCGGACCCGTGGGGGCCGCTACAGAAACAGGAGCTGCTTGCGCAAATGTGGCGGGCGCCGCAGCCGGTTTTGCTTCAGAAGCTGCACCAGCAGCTTCGAGCATCACGACCACAGAACCCTGCTTGACCTTGTCGCCGATTTTGACCTTGAGTTCGGTCACTACACCACCGTGGCTGGCCGGGATCTCCATGGAGGCCTTGTCGGACTCCACGGTGATCAGGCTTTGCTCAGGCTTGATGGTGTCGCCGACTTTGACCAGCAGTTCGATGACAGCGACTTCGTCGAAGTCACCAATATCGGGAACCTTGATTTCTACGATTGCCATATTCAGGTTCCTGTCTTAAAGCAGCACGCGGCGGAAGTCACCCAGGATCTGGCCCAGGTACACGTTGAAGCGGGCAGCCGCAGCGCCGTCGATCACGCGGTGGTCCCAGGTCAGCGACAAGGGCAGCATCAGGCGTGGCTGGAAGGCCTTGCCGTCCCACACGGGTTCCATCTCGCTCTTGCAGACGCCCAGTATGGCGACTTCAGGGGCGTTGATGATGGGCGTGAAATAACGGCCACCAATGCCACCCAATGAGGAGATGGTGAAGGTTGCGCCACTCATGTCGGCTGGGCCGAGCTTGCCGTCACGGGCCTTCTTGGCCAGCTCACCCATTTCCTGGCTGATCTGGAAGATGCCTTTCTTGTCGGCGTCCTTGATCACAGGCACCACCAAGCCGTTAGGCGTGTCGGCCGCAAAACCGATGTGGTAGTACTGCTTGTAGATCAGAGCATCGCCGTCCAGCGAGCTGTTGAACTCAGGGAACTTCTTGAGCGCAGCCACGCAGGCCTTGATCAGGAAAGCCAGCATGGTGACCTTAACGCTTGCGTTATTTCCAGCTTTTGCCGACTTTTCGGTCTCCAGGTTGGTCGAGACACGGAAGGCTTCGAGGTCGGTGATGTCGGCGTCGTCGTGGTTGGTGACGGCCGGAATCATGACCGCGTTGCGCAACAGGTTGGCACCGCTGATCTTCTTGATGCGGGACATTTCCTTGCGTTCGATCGGGCCGAACTTGGCAAAGTCCACCTTGGGCCATGGGATTAAGCCCAAGCCTGCACCGTCGTTGCTGCCGGAAGCCTTGGCTTGCGCGGCAATGGCCAGCGTTTGCACCGCACCGCTCATCACAGAACGAGTGAAGCCTTGCACGTCCGCCTCGGTGATACGGCCCTTGAGGCCGGAACCCTTGACTTCGTTCAGGGGCACGCCCAGCTCGCGGGCGAACTTACGCACGGATGGGGATGCATGGGGCAAACCGAGGGTGGTGCCACCGGGCGCATGCGCGGGCACCGCCACAGCAGCAGGCGCTGCAACAGCAGCAGCTACCGGAGCGGGTGCCGCAGCCGCTGCTACGGGCGCTGCAGCAGCCGGCGCCGCCACAGGAGCCGGAGCAGCAGTAGCCACACCTTCCAGAATCACCACCAAGTCACCGATGTTCACGGTGTCGCCCAGCTTGACCTTGATTTCCTTCACCACACCAGCGGTGCTGGAAGGAATCTCCATGGAAGCCTTGTCCGACTCGACAGTGATCAGGCTCTGCTCCACCTTCACGGTGTCGCCAACCTTGACCAGCAGTTCGATGACGGCCACGTCTTTGAAGTCGCCGATATCCGGCACAAACACATTCACGGGGCCGGAGGCTGCAGGCGCAGCAACCGGGGCTGCCGCTACAGAAACAGGAGCTGCCGGCGCAGACACCGCGAGCGCTGGAGCCGCTTTTGGCTCTGCAGCGGGTGCTGCAGCAGCACCAGCGGCTTCCACCATGACGACCACGGAGCCTTGCTTGACCTTGTCGCCCAGCGCAATCTTGATTTCCTTCACCACACCGGCGGTGCTGGAAGGAATCTCCATGGAGGCTTTGTCGCTCTCCACGGTAATCAGGCTTTGCTCCACCTTCACGGTGTCGCCCACTTTGACCAGCAGTTCGATGACTGCGACTTCGTCGAAGTCACCGATATCCGGGACTTTTACTTCTACCAATGCCATGTTGTTGTCTCCGGAGTTCTTAGGCGTACAGGGGGTTGACCTTGTCGGTGTTGATGCCGTACTTGGCGATGGCTTCTGCCACCTTGGCCACGGGCACGGTGCCGTCTTCGCTCAGGGCCTTCAGGGCGGCAACCACGATGTAGTGGCGGTTCACCTCGAAGTGTTCGCGCAGCTTGCTGCGGAAGTCGGAGCGCCCGAAGCCGTCTGTGCCCAGCACCTTGTAGGTCCGGCCCTTCGGCACGAACGGACGGATTTGCTCGGCGTACGCTTTCATGTAGTCGGTGGATGCCACCACTGGGCCGGTGGACTTGTTCAGCTGCTCGGCCACGAAAGGCACACGTGGAGTTTCCAGCGGGTGCAGCAGGTTCCAGCGGTCAGCGTCCTGGCCATCGCGGGTCAGTTCGTTAAAGCTTGGGCAGCTCCACACGTCAGCGCCGATGCCCCAGTCTTTCTCCAGCAGCTCTTGCGCAGCAATGCTTTCGCGCAGGATGGTGCCGGAGCCCAGCAACTGCACGCGAGGTGCCTTGGCCAGCTCAGGGCCTGCCTTGCACTGGTACATGCCCTTGATGATCTGCTCTTCCGTGCCGGGCTGCAGGCCGGGCATGGGGTAGTTTTCGTTCAACAGGGTCAGGTAGTAGAAGACGTTGTCTTGCTTCTCGACCATGCGCTTCAAGCCGTGGTGCAGGATCACGCCGACTTCGTGGGCGAAGGTCGGGTCGTAAGAAATGCAATTCGGAATGGTGCCGGCCATGATATGGCTGTGGCCGTCTTCGTGCTGCAAGCCTTCACCGTTCAGGGTGGTACGGCCGGAGGTGCCGCCCAACAAAAAGCCACGCGCTTGCATGTCGCCAGCCGCCCAGGCCAGGTCGCCGATACGCTGGAAGCCGAACATCGAGTAGTACACGTAGAACGGCACCATGATGCGGTTGCTGGTGGAGTAGCTGGTGGCTGCAGCGATCCAGCTGCTCATGCCGCCGGCTTCGTTAATGCCTTCTTGCAAAATCTGGCCAGCCTTGTCTTCCTTGTAGTACATGACCTGGTCTTTGTCGACCGGGGTGTACTGCTGGCCTGCGGGGTTGTAGATACCCACTTGGCGGAACAAGCCTTCCATACCGAAGGTACGGGCCTCGTCCACCAGAATCGGCACCACGCGTGGGCCCAAGGCCTGGTCGCGCAACAACTGGGTCAGGAAACGCACATAGGCTTGGGTCGTCGAGATCTCACGGCCTTCGGCGGTGGGCTCCATGACGGCCTTAAACACTTCGAGTGAAGGCACGGTGAAGCTCTCGTCCGCCTTGGTGCGGCGGTGCGGCAAGTAGCCACCCAAGGCCTTGCGGCGCTCGTGCAGGTACTTCATTTCAGGGGTGTCGTCTGCAGGCTTGTAGAACGGCACCTTGGGCAACTCGCTGTCCGGCACGGGGATGTTGAAGCGGTCGCGGAAGGCCTTGATGTCTTCGTCGGTCAGCTTCTTGGTCTGGTGAACGGTGTTCTTGCCTTCACCGGCCTTGCCCATACCAAAGCCCTTGACGGTCTTGATCAACAAAACAGTGGGCTCGCCCTTGTGGTTCACGGCCTTGTGGAAGGCTGCGTACACCTTCTTGGAGTCATGGCCGCCACGGCGCAGATCGAAGATTTCTTCGTCGGACATCTTGGAGACCATCTCCAGGGTGCGGGGGTCTTTGCCGAAGAAATGCTTGCGGACGTAGGCGCCATCGTTGGCCTTCATGGCCTGGTAATCGCCGTCCAGGGTTTCCATCATGATCTTCTTGAGCGCGCCGTCCTTGTCGCGTGCCAACAAGGCATCCCAGCCGGAGCCCCACAAGAGCTTGATCACGTTCCAGCCGGCACCGCGGAACTCGCCTTCAAGTTCTTGCACGATCTTGCCGTTGCCACGCACCGGGCCGTCCAAGCGTTGCAAGTTGCAGTTGATCACGAACACCAAGTTATCCAAGCCTTCGCGGGCCGCCAGGCCAATCGCGCCCAAAGACTCCACTTCGTCCATCTCGCCGTCGCCGCAGAACACCCAGACCTTGCGGTTTTCGGTATTGGCAATGCCGCGAGCGTGCAGGTATTTCAGAAAACGGGCTTGGTAGATCGCCATCAAGGGGCCCAGGCCCATAGACACGGTAGGGAACTGCCAGAACTCGGGCATCAACTTGGGGTGCGGATAGCTCGACAGACCCTTGCCATCCACTTCCTGGCGGAAGTTGAGCAGCTGCTCTTCCGTCAAGCGGCCTTCGAGGTAGGCGCGGGCATACACGCCGGGGGACACGTGGCCCTGAATGTAGAGGCAGTCGCCGCCGTGGTTTTCGCTTTCAGCGTGCCAGAAGTGGTTGAAGCCGGCGCCAAACAGGCTGGCCAGCGAGGCAAAAGAGCCGATGTGACCACCCAAATCCCCGCCATCTGCGGGGTTGTGGCGGTTGGCCTTTACGACCATGGCCATGGCGTTCCAGCGCATATAGGCGCGCAGGCGCTCCTCGATTTCGAGGTTGCCGGGGGAGCGCTCTTCGTCCTGGGGCTCGATGGTATTCACATAACCGGTGGTGGCCGAGAAAGGCATGTCGATGCTTTTCTGGCGAGCGTGCTCGAGCAGTTGCTCCAGCAGGAAGTGCGCGCGCTCAGGGCCCTCGGCCTCGATGACAGCGCTGAGCGCATCCATCCATTCGCGGGTTTCCTGGCTGTCCATATCGGACACGCCCAAAGGATTCTGGGGAACTGCTGCCATCGATGCCTCCTAATGCTTGGCGTAATTTAGTGCGAGTTGTCTAGTTTCGCATATTTACGCCATGATTTCAAATCATGCCTATGCGTTTCACATATTGAAATATTTATGCTGCTTTGCAGCACTTACTTACGTGTCACACCAGCCCCCTCCCCTACACTCAGGAAATGCCTTTTTCCAAAGTGATTTCCTTACCCAAACCGCTCAGCATCCCGACGGTAGATGGCGCCAAACGCTGGTGGCACCGGTTGACGCCCCACCGCCAAGACCGGGTCGCCATGCTGGCCCCCCTGGCCGCTGTGATGCTGTTTTTTGCGGCCATCGTGGCCGCCTTGGGCTACCTGCGGCTCGAAGAGATGGACCGCGAGCAAGAAGCCGTTCAACGCGATGTCGAATACACCCAGCAGCGCTTGCGCCTGCGACTCCTGGAGCGACAAGAACAAATCAGCCGCATCGCGCAAGAAATCAGTAACGGAGAGCTGGATGTTTCGGAATTCAAATCCCGCGCATCCAACCTGGTCGACCAATACCCGGAAGTTCAAGCACTCGCCTGGGTGGACGACCGCAAGCGCACCCGTGCCAGCCTGGGTATGGGGGCTAACTCGTCGGGCCCTTATCAAATGCCGGGCGATGTGCTCGCGAAAGAAGACCGCGACGCCGGATACATACTCGCCCGCCAGCTCAACCAGTTGTTGTATATCCAGCCGCCCCAGAACAAAGATGAAGGCCCTCTGCTGCAATTGCTGATTCCGCTGAGCGCGAAAAATCGCTTCTCCGGCGTGTTGATCACCGAATATTCGGTCGATGGCCTGTACCGCTACGGGGTTCCATCTGAGGTATCGGCCCGCTATGCGATTTCGCTCCAAGACTCCAGCGGTCGCCTCTTGGCCGGAACCAGCATCCCTACCCGCAAGCTGGTCAGCCGGTTCCTGCCATGGGCTGCGCCGAGCAACGAGTACTCCATGCCGGTCTCGCCCGTCGGGTCCGGCCTGGTCATCCGGGCGCAGGCCTACCGCGCTTCGTTGGGCGTCATCGGCAGCGGACTTTTCTGGCTGGTGAGTGCACTCAGTGTGTTGACGGCATGGATGTTGATCGCCAACTGGCGCCACACCCGCCGACGCTTGCAGGCACAGCAGGCGCTTATGTCCGAAACCAATTTCCGCCGAGCCATGGAGAACTCGATGCTCACCGGTATGCGCGCCATGGACCTGCAAGGGCGCATCACCTATGTGAATGCCGCCTTCTGCCAGATGACGGGCTGGACTGAATCGGACCTTGTGGGTCGCACCGCTCCTTTTCCTTATTGGCCTGACAGCGAACGTGAACATGTAGCCGCCCGACTGGAGGAAGAGTTGACTGGCAACGCCACCCCAGGCGGCATTCAAGTCCGCGTAAAGCGCAAAGACGGTAGCCTGTTCGACGCCCGGCTTTACGTATCGCCGCTCATTGATGCCATTGGCACCCAGACCGGCTGGGTGACATCGATGACCGACATCACCGAGCCCAACCGGGTGCGCGAGCAACTTACCGCCTCGCACCAGCGGTTCACCACGGTGCTGGAAGCCCTAGACGCGTCCATCTCGGTCGCCCCCTTGGGCAGTGATGAGCTGCTGTTTGCCAACAAGCTGTACCGCCAGTGGTTTGGCGTGCAGGCAGGCGGCCACTTGCAACTAGTTGCAGAGGCTGGCATGCCAAGCAGCCCAACCAATCACGACTCCGACGACAGCGTGGACTCTTTTGCGGGCCTGCCCACCACCACCCTGCAAGACAGCGACTCCGAAAGCGCCGAGATTTTTATCACCGCACTCGGGAAATGGCTGGAGGTACGCACCCGCTACCTGAGCTGGGTCGATGGCCGCCTTGCCCAAATGGTGATTGCCACCGACATCACCACCCGTCGCTTGGCCGAAGAGCAAGCCGCCATCCAGACTGAACGGGCGCAAACCGCGAGCCGCCTGATTACCATGGGAGAGATGGCCTCCAGCGTGGCCCACGAGCTCAACCAACCACTCACCGCGATCAACAACTACTGCAACGGGATGGTCTCCCGCATCAAAGACAAACGGATCTCGGAGCCGGATCTGTTGGTCGCCCTTGAAAAGACGGCCAAGCAAGCCCAGCGCGCCGGACAGATCATTCAGCGCATCCGCAGCTTTGTGAAACGCAGCGAGCCCAACCGCACCCTGTCTGAGGTCTCCACCATGGTGGCAGAGGCTGTGGAGCTGGCTGAAATTGAGTTGCGTCGATTTAACGTGCGGCTCAACCCCTATGTCGCAGCCCGCATCCCCATGGTGATGGTGGACCCGATTTTGATTGAGCAAGTGCTGGTCAACCTGCTGCGCAACGCGGCCGAGTCGATTGACTCGGCCTTGCGCCAGACATCGGATCGGATTGTGGAGTTACGAGTCGGGCCTAAGCGTATAGAAGGCAAGCCCGTCGTCGAGTTTTCGGTCCAGGACACCGGCAAGGGCTTGGCGCCGGAAGTCATGGCCCGCCTGTACGAAGCCTTCTACTCCACAAAGGCCGATGGCATGGGGATCGGGCTGTCTTTGTGCCGCTCGATCGTGGAGTCGCACCTGGGCCGAATGACGGCGGAGAACATCTACAATGGCCCTGACGTTGTGGGCTGCAGATTCTCTTTCTGGGTGCCCTTGAACGACAACGGCACGCTGACTTTCTCGGAGCCGCCCTCCCAACCCAACCTCGGATAACCGAATGAGCTTGATCCCTAAAAAAGGAACGGTTTACGTAGTCGATGATGACGAAGCAGTGCGCGATTCGCTGCAATGGTTGCTGGAGGGCAAGGGGTACCGGGTACGTTGCTTCGACTCCGCAGAATCTTTCTTGAGCCGCTACGACGCGCGCGAAGTCGCCTGCCTGATTGTCGACATCCGGATGGGCGGCATGACCGGGCTGGAGCTGCAAACCCGCTTGATTGAGACCAAGTCGCCTCTGCCTATCGTGTTCATTACTGGCCACGGAGACGTGCCCATGGCCGTCGACAGCATGAAAAAAGGCGCCATGGACTTTATCCAGAAGCCTTTCAATGAAGAGCAGCTGGTGGGCCTGGTTGAGCGCATGCTCGAACACGCCAAAGACACCTTTGCCGACTACCAGCTGGCGGTGAACCGCGATGCCCTGCTCGCCAAACTCACCTTGCGGGAGAGCCAAGTGCTGGAGCGCATTGTGGCGGGTCGCTTGAACAAGCAAATCGCCGATGACCTAGGCATCAGCATCAAGACTGTGGAGGCGCACCGCGCCAACATCATGGAAAAGCTCAGCGCCAACACCGTGGCCGATCTGCTGAAAATCGCGCTCGGCCAAAACGCCCCCAAAACTTGACGCTATCACTTTCATAGCTATTCGCGCCCGCTCTGCCTCCGCTGCGGGCGTTTTTACTTCAAGATCCGGAATGACCACCTCCCACACCGCCCAAATCATCGATGGCAATGCCCTTGCCGCTCAACTCCGCGCGGATGTCGCGCGCCGCACCGAAGCGCTCAAAGCCAAAGGGCTCACGCCCGGTCTGGCCGTAGTGCTGGTCGGTGACAACCCGGCCTCCCACGTCTATGTGCGTAACAAAGTCAAGGCCTGTTCCGACGCAGGCTTGCACTCGGTCCTCGAAAAATACGAGGCCACCATGACCGAGGCCGAGTTGCTGGCCCGGGTCGAAGCCCTGAACAACGACCCCGCCATTCACGGCATTCTGGTGCAGCTGCCACTACCTGCCCATATCGACGCCAACAAAGTCATCGAGTCGATCGCTCCCGCCAAAGATGTGGACGGTTTCCACATCGCCAGCGCTGGCGCCTTAATGGTCGGTCAGCCCGGTTTCTGGCCTTGCACGCCCTATGGCTGCATGAAGATGCTCGAAAGCATCGGCTACGACCTGCGCGGCAAGCATGCAGTAGTTATCGGTCGCTCCAATATCGTGGGCAAGCCCATGGCCATGATGCTGCTGCAAAAAAATGCGACCGTCACCATTTGCCACAGTGCTACACCCGACCTCAAAGCCATGACTCTGCAGGCCGACGTGGTGGTGGCTGCCGTGGGCAAGCGCAATGTCTTGACCGCAGATATGGTCAAACCAGGCGCGGTGGTGATCGATGTCGGCATGAACCGCAATGACGAAGGCAAGCTCTGTGGCGATGTGGACTTTATCGGCGTGAGCACCGTAGCCAGTCATATCACCCCGGTGCCCGGCGGCGTCGGCCCGATGACCATCACCATGCTGCTGGTCAACACCATGGAGTCGGCCGAGCGGGATGCGGCCGCACGGGGGCTTGTTTAATCTGCCCTCGCCCGTATCTGACCCCGTATTCACCTCACACACTCTGGCACCATGAATTCACTGCTCCAAAACGCACCCCTGCCCCTCTTTGACCGCATCGCCCCGGCGGAAGTCGGCCCTGCGGTGGATGCGCTGCTGGCACAGGCCGACGCAGCGTTGCAGCAGGTGACTGCAGACGACTTTCCTGCCGAGTGGAAAGCTATCGCATCAGTGCTCGATGTCGCTACCGAGCGCCTGGGTTTGTCTTGGGGCGCCGTGAGCCACCTCAACAGCGTCGCAGACAGCCCTGAACTGCGGGCTGCTTACAACGAGGCGTTACCCAAAGTGACCGAGTTCTGGACGCGTTTGGGCGCAGACGAGCGCCTGTTTGCCAAGTACAAGGCGATTGACAAAACCACCTTGAACCCGGAGCAACTGCAGGCCCACAAAAACGCGGTGCGCAACTTTGTACTGGGTGGTGCGGACCTGCAAGGCGCGGCGCGCGAACGATTCGCCGAAATCCAGGAAAAGCAGGCAGAACTGGGCCAGAAGTTCAGCGAGAACACCCTCGATGCCACCGACGCCTTCAGCTACTACGCCAGCCTGGCAGAGCTGGACGGTGTACCGGCCGATGTGGTGCAGGCCGCGCGCAGTGCCGCAGAAGCCGATGGGAAAGAGGGCTACAAACTCACGCTCAAAATGCCGTGCTACCTGCCGGTCATGCAGTTTGCGACCAGCAGCGCACTGCGGGGCATGCTGTACCGGGCCTATGCAACCCGTGCGTCCCAGGAAGCGGCCGAGGAGTTCCGCAAGTTCGACAACACGGACGTGATCAATGGCATCCTGGCTCTGCGCAAAGAAGAGGCCCAGCTGTTGGGCTACCCCGACTTCGCCACGCTGTCCGTAGTGCCCAAGATGGCCGACTCCCCCGAAACCGTGATTCAGTTTCTGCGTGACTTGGCCCGAAAGGCCCGTCCGTTCGCCGAAAAGGATGTCGCCGACCTGCGCGCCTTTGCGAAAGACGAGTTGCAACTGAGCGACCCGCAACCCTGGGACTGGCCCTACATCTCAGAAAAACTCAAAGAAGCCCGTTACGCCTTCAGCGAGCAAGAGGTCAAACAGTACTTCACCGCCCCCAAAGTGCTGGCAGGCTTGTTCAAAATCATCGAGACCCTGTTCGATGTAGGAATCAGCCCCGACACCGCACCGGTGTGGAATCCCGGCGTCCAGTTCTACCGCATGGAGCGCGTCGGCCCACAAGGCCGCAGCCTAATCGGCCAGTTTTACCTGGACCCGACCGCCCGCAGCGGCAAGCGCGGTGGCGCCTGGATGGACGATGTACGCACCCGTTGGCTGCGCCCGGACACCGGCACCCTGCAAACCCCGGTAGCCCACCTGGTCTGCAACTTTGCCGATGGTGTGGAGGTGAATGGTGTCAAAAAGCCAGCTTTGCTGTCACATGACGACGTGACCACCCTGTTCCACGAGTTCGGCCATGGACTGCACCACATGCTCACCCAGGTGAACGAACGCGATGTGTCGGGCATAAGCGGGGTCGAGTGGGATGCAGTGGAACTGCCCAGCCAGTTCATGGAAAACTTCTGCTGGGAATGGAATGTGCTCCAGCACATGACTGCCCACGTCGACACTGGCGAACCCTTGCCCCGTGCATTGTTTGACAAGATGCTGGCCGCCAAAAACTACCAAAGCGGCATGCAGACCTTGCGCCAGATTGAGTTCGCATTGTTCGACATGCTGCTGCACTCGCAGCACACGCCCGGCGACGACATCATGCCCTTGCTGCAGCAGGTGCGCGCCGAAGTCGCCGTGCTGCATTCCCCGAGCTGGAGCCGCTCGGCGCACACATTCAGTCACATCTTCGCGGGCGGATACGCTGCGGGTTATTACAGTTACAAGTGGGCGGAAGTGCTCAGCGCAGATGCCTATGCGGCTTTCGAGGAAACCGCTGCGGAGGATGGAACAGCCGACCCCAAAACCGGCGAACGCTACCGCACCGCGATCCTGGAAGCCGGTGGAAGTCGCCCGGCGATGGAGTCCTTCAAAGCATTTCGGGGGCGTGAGCCGTCCATCGATGCGCTGTTGCGGCACCAAGGAATGTCCGTACAGTAAACGCCGCTCCCCTGTTGCCTTTTTAGTTTTTTACACCTTTTGATGCCCAATACGATCATGCAGACTCGAACCACCATCGCCATCGGATTGATCGCCGTGTCCTTAACCGGACTGGCACAAGCACAGGGGGTATACAAAATTGTGGGGCCGGATGGCAAGGTGACTTTCTCCGACAAGCCACCTAGCGCAGCACAAGCAGCTGGCGGTGCAAACGTTCAAGCAGCCAATACGGCGGGAGCGTCTGGCACCGCAGGCCTGCCTTATGAGCTGCGCCAGATCGTGGCCAAATTCCCCGTCACGTTGTACACGTCAGCACAATGCGCTCCTTGCGACTCCGGCCGCACCTTGCTGAAGTCCCGCGGTGTTCCCTTCAACGAAAAGACCGTCTCCAACGCGGAAGACAACGAGGCGTTGCAACGGCTCTCAGGTGAATCCACGTTGCCGTTTGCCACCATCGGTGGACAAAAACTCAAAGGCTATTCAGACGCGGAATGGGTTCAATATCTGGATGCTGCGGGCTATCCGAAAGACTCGATCCTGCCCCAGACCTACCGGTACCCCGCAGCGACGCCGCTGGTGAGCATTCAAAAAGCGGCACCAGCGAAGGCACCAGAAGCAGCCAGGCCTCCCGTGGAGCCGGAAATAGCGCCGAGACCAACGGCGCCCTCGCCCTCCAACCCGGCAGGCATCACCTTTTAAAAGTAGCCGGCAAAACCCCGGCTGAGTGCCGGCATCGCTGCCGGAGAAGCGCTATGCGCGTTTCAACCAGGCTTTGATGCGCGCCAAAGTGTGAGGATCTGAAACACCGGCGAGAGGGTCGCACAGGACTAAACCGGACGTGTCCTCGGGAAAGGCGGCTGCATCATCGTCCAGGATCAGGTAGTCCTGAATATCGTGGCGTTTGATGGCGTCAGCAATCGACTCCACCCGCAGCAACCCACGGTGGGTCATTCCCAATACACGGGGGCCAAGCGGGCCCAACAGGGCCTGCATTTGCTCCACAGAGCACTGCTTGCGCCAGGTGGAGTGGATGATGACTTGCACCTCAGGGTGCGTTTCCAAGAGCCCGGCTAGATGCGGCACCCAATAAAAGAGCTGCAACCGTTCTGAAAACTCACTCAGGCTGAGCCCGGAGGTCGGCCAATCGACGATCTCTGTCGCTTTGTGGAGTACGCCATCGAAGTCCAGAAAAATAATGCGCATGGTGAATACCTCCTGCCATCCGGAATTTCGGGCAAAAAAAAGCCCATGGTTTACATGGGCTTTTTTCATTTTTGGCGGAAACGGAGGGATTCGAACCCTCGATGAGGCTCTACACCCCATACTCCCTTAGCAGGGGAGCACCTTCGGCCACTCGGTCACGTTTCCTAGCAATCGAAATTATCGCATGAGTCTGGGCGCTTTTTTCCAAACTCGCGTACCTTCATCACAAAAGCTTGCCTCAGAGCCACATTTCATCGGCGCACAAGCACCTATTCACGCTCTTTCAACCAGACCAACATACTTCCCCGCCGCTGTACATGGCCGGAGCCGACCTTCAAATGAATGCGATGGCCTCGGGTGGTACAGGCCTTGAGCTGCCGCAACAGCTCGGATAGCTGCGCCGCTTGCGGTATCTCGCCATACAGCGTTTTAAGCCAATGGCGAATGACATTGGCTTGGCGCGCAACAGATATGGCTTGCAGAGGCCGGATCAGCGGCAATTGCATCTCGGCGTGCGCAATCTGGCTCCAGTCTTCAGATGCCAGCTCCTCCAAAAGCGTGTTCGCTTGCGCAGCGTGTCGCGCACTGCGGGTGAAGGTATCGCGAAACTGCGGAAACACCGCTTCCAGTGCCGGCATCACTTGGGCCCGGATGTGGTTGCGGGTGTAACGGACATCCGCGTTGGTGGGGTCGTCTACAAATGACTCGCCTTGCTGCGCCAACCACTCACGCAATGTCTTGCCGGCAACCTGAAGCAGCGGCCTGTGAAAATGCAAACCGCCACGCTGCCAGTGTGCCGGCATTCCACTAAGGCCTGCCATGCCCGCCCCGCGGCTCAGCGCCAGCAGCATGGTCTCGACCTGGTCATCCGCATGTTGGGCCAGTGCTATCGATTGAATAGCATCTCCCGCAATCCTGGTGCCGGCTAGAGACTCAAAAGCCTTATACCGGGCGATGCGGGCAGCGTTTTCAGGACTTTGACCTGGTGCCGGTTGGGCCTCCACCTTCGCAATGTGCAAAGGCACCGCCAAGCGCGCGCAGGTTTCTTGGCAATGCTGTTCAAACCCTTGTGCAGCAGATTGCAGACCATGGTTCACATGAATTGCGACCACCTGCCCCGGCCACCGCGCTACACATGCCAACAGAAGCGCGGTGGAATCTGCGCCGCCACTGTAGGCTACCCCCAAAGGCAATGCGGGCCCGAAGGCCCGCATTGCGTGTTCAAGAGACTGTGTCATGCAACACGGCCTGGCATTTACTTCCCAGTGGCCTTGGTGTCGGTGAAGCGGCCATAACTCTGGAGACGCTCGTAACGGCGATCCAGCAGCTCTTTGACCTTCAAGTCACTGATTTGGCGGTACGCATCGGCCAGCGCCCGCTTCAAGAAAGCAGCTGCCTGCTTGGTATCGCGGTGAGCGCCGCCTACTGGCTCATTCACAATCTTGTCAACCAAACCAAGTGCTTTCAGGCGGTGTGCTGTGATGCCCAAGGCGTCGGCGGCCTCTTGCGCCTTATCAGAGGTTTTCCAGAGGATCGAGGCGCATCCTTCAGGGCTGATCACCGAGTACACCGAGTACTGCAGCATGATGACCTGGTCGGCCACCGAAATCGCCAGTGCACCGCCTGAACCGCCCTCGCCGATGATGGTCGTGATGATCGGAACTTCGAGCTGCGCCATTTCAAAAATGTTGCGGCCAATCGCCTCGGACTGTCCACGCTCTTCGGCATCAATCCCCGGATAGGCACCGGGTGTGTCGACGAAGGTGAAGACCGGGAGTTTGAATTTTTCCGCCAGCTTCATGAGGCGCAAAGCTTTGCGGTATCCCTCGGGCTTACTCATCCCGAAGTTACGCAAGCCGCGCTCTTTGGTATCGCGCCCTTTTTGCTGGCCGATCACCATGCAGGGCGTGCCATTGAACCGGGCCAAGCCACCCACGATACTCAAATCGTCCGCGAAATGGCGGTCGCCATGGAGCTCCACGAAGTGGGTGAAGATTTCGCCCACATAGTCCAAGGTATAGGGGCGCTCTGCATGGCGAGCGATTTTGGTGATCTGCCAAGGGGTCAGGTCACTGTAAATGTCTTTGGTCAGCTGCTGGCTTTTTTTGCTCAGCTGGTCGATTTCCGCAGAAATGTCGACCGCGGACTCGTTTTGCACGTAGCGCAACTCTTCAATCTTGCCTTCGAGCTCCGCAATGGGCTGCTCGAAATCGAGGAAAGTCTTTTTTGCCAACGTTTTTCTCCTTCTTGCGGTACAGGCGCCCACGCGCCTCACCCGTTAGTACGCGACCGGTAAGGGGTCGAGAGACCGCCAAATATACCAAGTTGCCACACTGCAATATGGCGCCCAGGCTGCCGCGACTTCGCGCGCATCACTACGACTCACCACATCACCCGAAAAATAGTTCTGGCTGATGCCAGTAATCAAACCGGCGTCATCCAATGGCAGCACATTCGGACGCATGAGGTGAAAAATCATGAACATCTCTGCCGTCCACCGGCCTATGCCGCGTATAGATACCAGCTCTGCGATGATTTCTTCATCGTCCATGCTGTCCCAATCTTTGACATGCAAGGCACCATTGTCAAAGTGCAAAGCCAGGTCCACCAGATATTCGACCTTGCGGGCACTGAGGCCGGCTGCGCGCATGTCATCCACCTTGAGCTTCAAGACATTGGCGGGCGTCAGCTTCTTGGGCAACAGGCTAAACCGGTCCCACACGGTTTGGGCGGCTTTCACCGAAATCTGCTGACCGATGATGCTGCGCGCTAAGGTGACAAAGGCGTCGCCCCGTGTTTGGAGACATGCATCCCCGAATTGCGGAATCAGGCGTTTCATGACCCGATCCTTTTTCATCAGATGTTTGCAGGCCTCCTCCCAAAAATAGGGGGTAATGACTGCTTCGGCAGTCGCAGGAATTGCAAAAGCCATTACTCTGCCGCCTCCCAGGTCGTCCCTGCGGCGGAGTCCTTCAGCACAATGCCCTGGGCGAGCAGTTCTTTACGGATCGTGTCTGCCAACGCAAAGTCCTTAGCGGCTTTAGCCGCGGCGCGCTCCGCGATTCGCTGCGCAATGGTCGCCTCGTCCGGCCCTGCTCCAGATTGCAAGTACGCTTTGGCGTCCGCTTGCAGCAGGCCGATACAGCCGCCCAAGGCCTTGAGGAGCGAAGCACACTCCACCGAGCGTGTGCGGTTGACCTCGCCCGCCAGATCAAAAAGCACCGCAATGGCTTCGGGGGTCCCAAAATCCTCGTCCATCGCAGCCTTGAAACGGGCCGCGAAGGGATTGGCCCAATCAATGGCAATGTCCAACGGTGCAGCGACCGTCAGTGCGGTATACAGGCGCTTGAGTGCCTGGCGGGCATCATCCAAATGCGCGTCGCTGTAGTTCAGGGCACTGCGGTAGTGCGCCCGCACGATGAAGAAGCGAACGGTTTCCGCGTCGTATTGCTTCAAGACGTCGCGGATGGTGAAGAAGTTTCCGAGCGACTTGCTCATCTTTTCGTTGTCGACGCGCACAAAGCCGTTGTGCATCCAAAACTGCGCCAGCGGCTGGCCGTGGGCGCCTTCGCTTTGCGCAATTTCATTTTCGTGGTGGGGGAACTGCAAGTCCGCGCCGCCACCGTGAATATCAAAGGTCTTGCCCAAGGTGGCGCAGCTCATGGCCGAGCATTCAATATGCCAACCGGGTCGGCCTGTACCAAAAGTACTATCCCACTTAGCCTCAGGTGGCTCCTCGGGTTTGGCTGACTTCCAGAGCACAAAGTCCAAGGGGTCTTCTTTTCCGTCTTGAACTGCTACTCGCTCGCCGGCGCGCAGTTCATCCAGAGACTTGCCGGACAGCTTTCCGTAGCCTTCAAACTTGCGAACGGAGTAATTCATATCGCCATTGCCCGAGCGGTAAGCCAGGCCCTTGGCCTCCAGCTCGCCAATCAGCGACAGCATTTGCGGCACATATTCAGTGGCGCGAGGCTCCACCGAAGGCGCCTCAATGCGCAGCGCGCCGATATCGGCATGCATGGCTTCGATCATTTCATCGGTCAACTGGCGGATCGTGATGCCGCGCTCCAGAGCCCGCCTGATGATCTTGTCATCGATGTCAGTGATGTTTCGCACATACGTCACCTTCAAATCGCTGGCCTTCAGCCACCGCTGCACCACATCAAAAGCCATCATCATTCGTGCGTGGCCGATGTGACACAGGTCATAGATCGTCATGCCACAGACATACATGCGCACGTGACCGGGCTCAAGAGGGGTGAGGGGTTGCAACGAACGCGTTAGCGTGTTGAAAATGCGCAAACTCATGGGTATCAAAAACCTGAACACAAAAACAACGAGCCCGCTACATCACAAAAGGACGCAAAGAGGGCTCGCAAACAATCAAATCGGGGGGGGTGTCCTCGGGGCTGCACGCTAACCCCTCGGCTACAATGCCCGCAGTATAAAGCCCTGCGCCGAGGGTGACTCACCGAGCAAGTTTTCAAAGGCACTATGAAGCAAGCCCCATCCCCGCTTTTTTCCGCAATCCGCTGGGTTGCACTGGCCGCTACCTTGTCGTTTGGAGTAGCCCATGCCGACGACTACGCAGATGTTGCGCAGCTGGTGCGCAATGGAAAGCTCCCGGAGGCCATGGCCAAGGCGGACCAGTACCTTGCAGCAAAGCCCCGTGACCCACAAATGCGCTTCCTGAAGGGCGTGATCCAACGTGACTCCGGCAAAAACACTGACGCGATTGCAACATTCACACGGTTGACTGAAGACTATCCTGAGCTCCCGGAGCCCTATAACAACCTGGCAGTCCTGTACGCCGGTCAAAGCCAATTTGACAAAGCGCGTACAGCCCTTGAGATGGCAATCCGCACCAACCCCAGCTACACCACAGCCCACGAGAACCTGGGGGATGTGTATGCCAAGTTGGCCAGCCAAGCCTACGGAAAAGCACTGCAACTTGACGCAAACAACGCAGCGGTGCCACCAAAGCTCGCTCTGATCCGTGAACTGTTCAATCCGGCCACCGCCAAAGGTCAGCGTCCAGCCTCAACGCTGTCTGCGCCGACACCCGTGGCGCCTCCACCCGTGGCAGCGCCCGCAAAGCCTGCCCCGGAGCCCGTGGTCAGCAAACCCGCAGCCCCCGCCGTACCGGCAGCGAACGCAACACCGGCGCAAACGGCAACAGCGGCAGCCGCCCCTGCTGCTCAACCTAAAGCCGAACCAGCATCAGGCGCAGATGCACGCAAAGACGTCGAAACTGCTGTACGGAATTGGGCGAAAGCATGGGCTGCCCGCGATATGAAAGGCTACTTGTCAGCCTACGGACGCGACTTTGACACACCAGGTGGCGTGAAGCGGTCTGCTTGGGAAGAAGAGCGTCGCCAACGCATTACCGGAAAGTCAAAAATCATGGTTACGATCAGCAACCTCAACATCACCGTCAACGGCTCGAAGGCGACCGCGAAATTTCGCCAAGACTACAAAGCCAACGAGTTGGCAGTGTCCAGCCGGAAAGTTCTGGAGCTCACCAAAACTGGTGATCGCTGGCTGATTGTTCGCGAATCTGTTGGCAACTGAGGCGTCGGAGCACTGTCGGAACGTGTTCGATAGCCTTTTGCGCACATTGAAATCCAATGTGCCTCATATCCGCGCCTTTCTGTGGACCCTCCCGTTGTTTGCCGCAGGACTGGGTTTGTATCCAGGCGATGCATCGGCAAATCCTGTTAAGACTATTCCGGCTCAAAAACCGGCAGTTAGCCCAGCTTCGAAAAATCCTGCCAAGGATGACACTGGCGCTGCAGAAGCCCGGCTGATTGAGGTCTACGGCCTCATTGGGCGGGGTGAAAATCGGTCAGCGCTTCTTAAAGCAGAACGCCTTGCGGCAGACTTGCCTACTTTCCAGCTGGCACAACTGGTCTACGGCGATCTGCTGGCCTCACGGGTTCGGCAGGTAACCACGCTGGGCGACGTTCCGCCTGCGATGGCCAAAAGCGCGAGCGAAGCGCTCAAGGAACTGCGTGAGGAATCCAGCAAGCGGGTGAAGGCTCTTAAAGAGCGGCCACCGACAGGCATGGTTCCTGCGCAGTTTCTGCAACTCGCCTCGACCACCCGCCACGCGATTGCAGTCGACGCCTCCCGGTCACGCCTGTATTTGTTTGAGAACTCAGGAAACGGCTTAACGCTGATTGCGGACTATTACATTTCCGTCGGAAAAGCGGGAATCTCCAAAGCCGTAGAGGGTGACCAGAGAACGCCTTTGGGCGTTTACTACATCACCAGCAATTTAGACCCCAAGACACTTAAAGATTTTTACGGATCTGGAGCCCTCCCCATCAACTATCCGAATGTCTTGGATGCAAAACGCGGGAAAACCGGCAGTGGCATCTGGCTGCATGGAACCCCCCCCACCCAATACGCCCGTGCACCCCTTGCAACGGATGGCTGTATCGTCCTTGCAAATCCGGACTTGGAGCGCATCATCAAAACAGTCGCGATCCGGGCAACACCCGTCGTAATTGCGTCGCAACTGCAATGGGTGCCGGCAGTGAACGCGAAAAACGCCGCGAAGGGATTTGAAAGTGCCCTTCTCGCCTGGCGCAATGCAAAAACCGGCGGTAATGTGCAGCAGGTGCTGAGTTTCTACACCCCGGACTTCAACAGCAACGGCAAAACGCTCCAGCAATGGACTCCTTTGTTGCGCGGAGAGATGGAAAAAATCAGAGGAAGAACGATCCAGCTGAAGGATGTCTCTTACCTCCACTGGATCGATAGCAACGAAACCATGGTGACCACCTTCGGCGAGGTGGCCGAAGGTTCCCGTATTGGCTGGACAAAGCGGCAGTATTGGAGCTACCAGAATGGTCAATGGAAAATTTTTTACGAAGGAGTACTGTGATGCACGTATGGATTCAACGAGGACTCAAAACCCTGACCGTTTGCACCGCCCTGCTCTTGCAACAAGCAGCGGTGGCGCAGGATACCGCCCCCAAAGTTGTGTTTCAAACGACCCAAGGCAATTTCACGGTGGAGGTTTATCCAGACAAATCACCCAAGACCGTCGAAAACTTTCTGCGGTATGTAAAAGACAAGCATTACAACGGCACGGTCTTTCATCGCGTCATCCCCAATTTCATGGTGCAGGGCGGAGGCTTCACGCCTAATATGCAGCAAAAAACGACCCGGGACCCGATTCCCCTGGAAGCAAACAACAGCTTGAAGAATGACCGGGGCACGATTGCCATGGCGCGCACAGCCAACCCACAAAGCGCAACTGCGCAGTTCTTTATCAATGTGGTGGACAATCAAAACCTGAATGCACCTCGCCCTGATGGCCACGGCTATGCTGTTTTCGGCAAAGTCGTCCAGGGCATGGATGTGATTGACAAAATTCGTGGTGTTCCGACCACCAATGCAGGCATGTACCAAGATGTGCCACAAACCCCTGTCGTTATCAACTCGGCCACTTTGGCCCCTTAAATCATGAGCAATCCTCAAGTCGAACTCCACATCACCGGCTACGGCGTTATCACCATCGAGCTGGACCAAGAGAAGGCCCCCAAGTCCAGCGCCAACTTTTTGGCGTATGTGAACAAAGGCCACTACAACAACACAATTTTCCACCGCGTGATTCCGGGCTTCATGATCCAGGGCGGCGGCATGGAGCCGGGAATGGCCCAGAAGCCAACCGACGCTCCTATCGAAAATGAAGCCAACAATGGCTTGAAAAATTCGACGTACACCCTGGCTATGGCGCGCACTGGCGACCCGCACTCTGCGACTGCACAGTTCTTTATTAACGTCGCTGATAACGGCTTCCTGAACCACACCGCACCCAGCATGCAAGGCTGGGGCTACGCTGTGTTCGGCAAAGTGATCGTCGGCTCTGAAGTGGTTGACAAAATCAAGGCTGTCAAAACCGGCAAAAAAGGGTTCCATGATGACGTGCCTAAAGAGGACGTGATCATCGAAAAAGCCGTGGCGCTGTAAATGGAAAAATGCCAGTGGAACTGATTGCACAGCCCCACTGGCGGCGGGTGGATTTCATCTCGGATCTCCACCTGCACTCCAGCGAGCCCCAAACATACGCAGTTTGGGCCCGCTATATGCGGGACACCAAGGCAGACGCACTCTTCATACTCGGCGATTTATTCGAAGTCTGGGTGGGCGATGACACCCTCACGGATGCACAGAGTTTTGAGTCAGCCTGTGTATCGACTATTCGCAGCACCGCAGCGCGGATACCGGTGTGTTGCATCGTTGGTAATCGCGATTTTTTGCTCAGCCAAACGTTCTCTACTGCGGCACAAGCTCAGCTATTGCCTGACCCTACCACGCTGACTTTCGCATCTCACCGGATTGTGTTGACCCATGGAGATGCTTGGTGTGTGGATGATGTGGATTACCAGGCATTCCGTCGCACCGTAAGGTCTACCGAATGGCAAGCCAACTTTCTCAAGCGCCCGCTAGCAGAACGCCGGGGAATTGCAAGCGACATCAGATCGCAGAGTGAAAAGAAGAAAGAAGTGACCAGCTACGCAGATGTGGACCACGACGTAGCGCAAAAAGCGCTTGCTTCTGCCAAAGCTACGCATCTCATCCACGGCCACACGCATAAACCCGCCACCCACGAGATGGAGCACGGAACACAGCGCTGGGTCCTGAGCGACTGGCATATCCAGGGAAAAGCGACTGACAGAGCCGAGGTATTAAGGCTAGAGCTACAGCCGATGTCGGACTCCCTCATCTGGACCCGCCTCTCACCGCACAACGCCTGCTGATCAACCAAGCAGGCTCGTAATGTGCTCCGCGCCGCAAAGCTATGCGGCACGGAGCTGCGTGTTTAACGCTTCAACAGAACTTTCAACACATTTTGCAAACGGCGTGCTTGTGTTGCGTCGTACGCTGCTGCCAATACCTGCGCGGTATCTTCCGCCCAAGTTTGAGCAGGTGCGGGGTCATTACGACGGGTCAATAGTTGCAATTGCATGCCACGTCGGGCATCCAAATGCTCGGCAGGCGTCGGTACCTCCGCGGCCATTTCAAGGCGCAACAAGTGTTGCGAAGCCGCCTCAGGCTTCACAGCAGTCGTGGCACTGACAGCCTTCACCCACGCACTACGGGCCTGACCCGCAGCACGACCACCCAAGTTTTGAGCCGTAGGTAACAGGGCAGCATCGCGCTTTTCCCACGCAGACAACAATTGCACCAAGGCCTCGCCATGGGCTTGAGCTGCCAGCTTTTTGAGGGCGAATTGGGCGTTTTCCATCGCTTCGCGTTGCGCACGGAAAGCGGTGTCACCCAAACGTGGCGCGCTGCTCATGGGTGCACCGTTGCGGTCGCCCATGCCGGCGCGGTCATCGCGACGAGGCGCACGGTCGCCGAACCCGGGCTTGCCGGCATCACGTCCGCCCCGTCCCGCATCCTTACGGTCGCCAAATTTGGACGCGCGGGGATCTGCAGGAGTCTCCTTCTTCATACCGGGACGGTCGTCTCCGCGCACCGCCACCACCGGCTTGGGAGCTGGCTTGGGAGCGACCACAGGCGCCACGGCGGCCGAGGAGTCCCCCCCCACCTCTGCAGCCGCTTCTGTTGCTACATTTTCGATAGCTACCGGCGCAGACTCTGCTTGGGCAGACACTGGATTTTCTTGCTGAACCAAGCCTTGTGCTGCCTGTTCACCGGCGCCTGCCGCGGCCACATCCGCTTGGGCTTGGGCTTGACCGTGCAGCGCAGCGTCGAGCGCTGTCATGGCCGCACGGATGGCGGTTGCATCGCCAGAGGCGTTAGCGGCTTCCAATGCTTTGGCCGCATCAAGCACCGCACGGTCGCGCGCACCCAAGGCAGCTTCTGCTTTTTCGCGGTCTGCACTTTTGCGATTAAAGGCATCGTCAATCGGCTTGCGGAAAGCATCCCACAGCTTTTGCTCCTGGCGGCGATCGACCGGGATCGCGTGGGCCTGGGCTTGCCAGCGTTGCTGCAAGGATTTGACCGCATCGATCCGCAGTACCGGCATGGCACCAAGCTGCTTAGCCTCTTCAATCATGGCTTGGCGGGCTGCAAGGCTCTGAGCCTGAACCGCCTCCAGTGGAGCTGCTGCTTCTGCAAACGCTGCTTTCCACAAGGGTTGCAGCTCAGCAAACATTTTTTCGCCCACATGGCCAGCTTCACGCCAGCGGTCGGAAAACTGGTAGAGGATGCGATTGAAGCCTTTCCAGTCGTCATCCAATGCGGTACGGTTTGCCGCAGCCCACGCTTTGACCTCGTCAATAAGCGCCAATCGTTGGGCACGGTGTTCGGCAGACTCCGCCTTCACCTTTTCCAACCAGCTCTCCACCACCTTGTAGGCTTCGTTACAGGCTTCGTCAAAACGCTTCCAAAGCGCATGGTTGGGCACGCCGCCCTGGTCGGTTTGCTTCCACTGGTCACGAAGACTGCGCAAGGTTTCTTGCATCTTGCGGCCGCCGATCGCCTGACCATCGGGGCGCTTGAGCAGACCTTCAGCCTTGCCCACCAGCTCCTCACGGATCTGGTCTGCACGCCAGCGCTGCCAACCTTCCAACTCACCTGCAGCCGACAAAGCGGCGTGGGCCTGGTTTTCAAGCTTGGCATCAATCAGCTTGCCGAACTCTTTCAGGGCGTTGCGCAGGCCTGCTGCAGCACCGGCGCTGGCTTTGCCATGGCCCTCGCTCACTTCTTGCTCGACGGTGGCCAACGCGGCCTTGACCGCAGCTTGCGCTTGTGCGCGCAACTCGGGATCTACCTTGGGCTTGGAAACCTTGGGGGCCACCTCTGCCGGCACGCCGCGCAGCGCACGGATCTCGTCGGCCCACACCGGCACGGGAGGCAAAGGTGCCGCCGCATCTTGCGCCGCTGTCAGGGCGAGTGCCAATGCGGCCTGGAAAGCGTCCCACACCACCAACAACTGGCCTTTGGATGCATCCAACAAAGCCGGGAACTTGGCATCCACACTTACCCAGTTGCTGTTGAAAACCAAGGTTTCGGCTTGGCTCTGCCAATGCTGCACATCGGTGCGCAGGGCATCAACTGCCGTTTGCGCATCTGCCAATGCTTTGGTGGACAGCACTTCAATACGCTGAGCCAGCAATACTGCCGCTTCGCGCTGGACCTGCACCTGGTGTTGCAGGTCTTCGATCCCTTTTACACGCTCAGAGAGCTGTCCCTTCAGGGTGAGCAATGGCTCTTTACTCAACGGTGCACCCGCTTTGGCGGCATCACGTTGCCAAGCAAGGGCGTCTGCAATATTGAGTTTGGCGGTGTCGATCAGGGCTTGCGCTTTGGCAGCCCATTCAGCACCCAGTGCTTCCTGACCTTTGGCACGACGGGCCTCATCAAGCTTTTCTCGCACCAATTTGGCGGCGCCCTTGTCTTTCACGCTGAGTTCTTTGAAGACGTCGGCCAACTGCTCGTGGCCCGGCTGGGTCAACAACCAGTCACGAATGCGGGACGCACGCTCCCCCGCAGTGGCAGCGGTAAAGGCTCCGCCAGTCAGACGGTCCAGAGAGGCGATATCAGTGTTTTTAGCAGATTGGTTCGACGTCACAGCGAGCTCAGAGTAAAGTGGGTATGAAATAAGCAACTTCGTATTTTCGCTGCGTTTTCAACACAATCCGCATTGTTTTTGGCGCATTGCACGCAGGAACCGAAAAAGCCGGGGAGCAAGTCCTCGACGACAGCGTGTTTTGCCCCTCCTCTCTTGACCGAAGAGCGTGCCATAGGCGTGAGCTTTGCAGACCAAAAATGCAAAGAGGTGGCGGCTTCATTCGGACACCCCGACCTCCCCTTGGGGTAAGTGCACTGCAGCGGCGGCTGCTTTATATATAGATGCTGCATAGGTCCCCATAAACACACCCGATGAAAAAGCAAAGCCTTTCTTGCACCCTTTGGACTTGCACTGCAGGTACCCTGTCCCAAGGTAGTTCCGAGCCCAAAAACGGAGAAAAATCGATCTTTTAGAATCTGTCAACCATATCAAATAAGATTGATATGGTTGACTTGGCATATAAAGCACCCATAGAATCCGTCCAATTTAAATCCCGCCTAGGGATTACCCGCCCCGCTGCCGAACCCGGCATATTCAAATCGCTGCACATGTCGAGACGACGCCGCAGGATATTGATAGCGTACCAACCCAAACGAGGGGACCTGCAAGGACTTGCCGACCTGGCAAACCTGGCCGGCCACCCCCGCCAAAGAAGGAAGAGCTATGACAGCGACTACCCGCATCACCAAAGGCATTCGCACTGTTGCGAACGACATCGCCCAAGGTTTTTTTGAAATTACACACAACGGTTTTGCACTTCTTGGCCTAGCCGTGATGTTCGCCATCATCACATTTGTTTACCACCCAGAAATCCGTACTGAAACTGAAATGCGCCTCATGGGATGGCTTCAAGACCGCCATGCACCGAGCATAAGCGTGAGCTTGGAGCCTGACGCCATTGAGCGCGCAACGGCCACCAATCCCCAAGAACTCCCCAAGCAACAGGCGGCGGTCGCCTTTTGGTTGAGTAAGAAATACAGCGTCGCTCCAGAGCCGCTGAGTGCGTTAGTTGCAGAGGCTTTTGAAACGGGTCGGCGCGCCAAAATAGAGCCCACCCTGATATTGGCTGTCATGGCGGTGGAGTCAGGCTTCAACCCTTTTGCCCAAAGCCATGTAGGTGCCCAAGGCCTAATGCAGGTTATGACCAAAGTTCACAGTGAAAAATACGAGGGCTATGGCGGCAAACTGGCCGCGTTTGACCCTGTGTCCAATCTGCGTGTTGGCGCCAAAGTGTTAAAGGAATGCATCGCCCGTGCTGGATCCATCGAAGGTGGGCTCAAACTGTATGTGGGAGCCGGCAATATGAAGTCGGATGGCGGCTATACAGCCAAAGTCTTGGCCGAATACGCGCGCTTGCAAAGCGTTGTGTCCGGCAAACCTATCCAGAGCATTCAGCCTAACCCGGCGGTAATAACGCCGGTAGTTGAACCGTCCGCTCCACCCTCCGTTGAGAATGTGGCGGCCTTGACTCAACCTTCCTGACCGGACGCGGGGCGCCCTGAGTCGGTTAAACTCTCGCTCGCACGCGACTGGCGATAGGCGCCGTCTTCCTCAGGAAGCCGGTTGCTGACGTGGGACACCACTGGGAAGCGTGCCGCACGACCTGCACGGTTTGTGTGATTAGCCGTTCGCCTGGGCAGCCCTGTTGTCACCATTGACCCACAGGCCCGATCTCCTCAAAGGACTGCCATGTACGACCGCAACATTCTTGTTGAACAAGCCGACCCCGAACTCTGGGCCGCCATCCTGGCCGAAAACGCTCGCCAGGAACACCACATCGAGTTGATCGCCAGCGAAAACTACGCCTCGCCCGCCGTCATGGCCGCCCAAGGCAGCCAGCTGACCAACAAATACGCCGAAGGCTATCCCGGCCGCCGCTACTACGGTGGCTGCGAGCACGTCGATGTAGCCGAACAACTGGCTATTGATCGTATCAAGCAAATTTTCGGAGCAGATGCCGCCAACGTGCAGCCCCATTGCGGCGCATCGGCCAACGAAGCTGTGTTTTTGGCGTTCTTGAAGCCTGGCGACACCATCATGGGCATGAGCTTGGCTGAGGGCGGTCACTTGACCCACGGCATGCCTCTGAACATGAGCGGTAAATGGTTCAACGTCGTGTCCTACGGCTTGGATGCCAATGAAGCCATTGACTACGAAGCCATGGAGCGCAAGGCCCACGAAACCAAGCCTAAGCTGATCATTGCCGGCGCATCCGCCTACTCCTTGGCCATTGACTTCGCTCGCTTTGCCAAAGTGGCAAAAGACGTGGGTGCCATCTTCATGGTAGACATGGCCCACTATGCCGGCCTCATTGCCGCAGGCGTGTACCCCAACCCAGTACCCTACGCTGACGTAGTGACCTCCACCACGCACAAGAGCCTGCGCGGCCCCCGTGGCGGCATCATCTTGATGAAGGCAGAACACGAGAAGGCCATCAATAGCGCCATCTTCCCCGGCCTGCAAGGTGGCCCTTTGATGCATGTGATTGCTGCCAAGGCTGTGGCTTTCAAAGAAGCCCTAACCCCCGAGTTCAAGGCTTACCAAGCTCAAGTGGTGCGCAATGCCAAGATCGTTGCAGAAACCTTGACTGCACGTGGCCTGCGTATCGTCAGCGGCGGTACTGAAAGCCATGTGATGCTGGTGGACCTGCGCTCCAAGGGCATTACCGGCAAAGAAGCTGAAGCGGTCTTGGGCGCTGCCCACATGACGATCAACAAGAACGCCATCCCCAACGACCCTGAAAAGCCCATGGTGACCAGTGGTATCCGGGTAGGCACCCCCGCCATGACCACACGCGGCTTCAAAGATGAAGAAGCCCGCGCCACGGCCCACCTGATTGCCGATGTGCTGGACAACCCCCGCGACGAAGGCAACATTGCGGCAGTTCGCGCCAAGGTCCACGCCCTGACCTCACGCTTCCCGGTTTACAAGTAAGCAAGGTCAGTATTTACGATGAAGTGCCCCTTCTGCAGCCATTCCGAAACCCAAGTGGTGGAGACACGAATTTCTGAAGACGGGGACTTCATCCGTCGCAGGCGCCAATGCGGCTCCTGCGACAAACGGTTCACCACCTACGAGCGGCCAGACGTCAACTTTCCGGCCATCGTCAAGAAAGATGGCCGCCGCATTGAATTCGAGCGCGCCAAACTACTCGCTTCCATGAACCTGGCCCTACGGAAAAGGCCAGTGAGCACCGAACAGATCGACAGCGCCATCGAGCGTATCGAAGAAAAACTCTTGAATCTGGGCCTGCGCGAAGTCCAGAGCACCCGCATCGGCGAACTCGTGATGCGCGAACTCAAAAAACTGGACAAGGTCGCCTACGTGCGCTTTGCCAGCGTCTACCGCAGCTTTGAAGACATCGACGAATTCAAAACGTTGGTGGATGAAGTCAGCCGTTAACGCTCAGAAAGCGCAGGATGAGGCTTGCGCCCACAAGTTTCGAATAACGCTACGACTAGGGCGACATCTGACGTCCCCTCGGATTTGAGTAGCAGTTGAGCTTGAAGTCCAATCCCATAGACAGGAGATTGGACGTGAAAAAGCGATTTACAGAAGAGCAGATCATTGGCTTCCTGCGCGAAGCCGAAGCGGGCCTGGCAGTAGCCGAGCTATGCAGGCGGCACGGTTTCTCGGAGGCCAGCTATTGCCTCTGGCGTAGCAAATTTGGCGGCATGAACGTGTCAGACGCCAAGCGGCTAAAAGAGCTGGAAACGGAGAACGGGCGGCTCAAGCGGCTGCTGGCAGAGGCGATGCTGGAGAACGAGGTATTGAGGTAAGCCTTGCGAAAAAAGTGGTGAGCGCACCGGGTAGACGTGAACTGGTGCGCCACTTGGTCAGCCATGGGCTGAGCGAGCGTCGTTCTTTGCGCGTCATTGGCATGAGCGCCAGTGCTTATCGGTACGAACCAACACAGGACCGCAACTGTGCGCTCAAGGAGGAGATCATTGCTCTGGCACAACGGCATCGACTTTTCGGCGCCGGAATGATCTATCTGAAGCTGCGTCAGGCAGGTGAACTGGTCAATCACAAACGTGTGCATCGCCTGTATGCCGAGGCTGGCCTGCAGGTGAAGAAACGCAGGCGCAAGAAGATACCTCTGTCGGATCGACATCCATTGGAGCGACCCACACAGGCCAACCAAGTGTGGTCGATGGACTTCGTGTTTGACCGCACAGCAGAAGGACGCAGCATCAAGAGCCTGACGGTAGTCGATGACGCAACTCATGAAGCTGTGGCCATCATGCCGGAGCGTGCACTGGGCGGTAACCAACTGGTTCGCATCCTGGAGCAGTTGGCGAAAACGCGGGGCCTGCCCAAGGCCATCAGAACCGATAACGGCAAAGAGTTCTGTAGTCGCGCCATGCTGACCTGGGCCCATGCCAGGGGTGTTCAGTTGTTCCTGATCGAGCCAGGCAAGCCCAACCAGAACGCATACATCGAATCATTCAATGGCAGATTCCGGGATGAATGCCTGAACGAGCACTGGTTCACCAGCTTGCAGCATGCCCGGGTGGTCGTTGAATCTTGGCGCAGGGAATACAACGAAGAAAGGCCTAAGAGATCCCTTGGCGGTTTGACTCCGTCAGCCTACGCCAAGACGTTGATACAAAACCAGTTAAATTAACCCCGGACTCCAAAGCCCAGTGCTACTGAAAATGGGGGGACGTCGCCATCGTGCCAAGAAATAGCAATGAAAGATGTATTCGTTAATTTTCCTCCATCACCCTTGCCAAGCGGCCACTGCAATAGGATGAGCGGTGGCATGGGAACTTGCTATTGCTGCTCATATAAATAAACTTTGAACATGCAGAAACTCATACATCACGCACCGAGCCTTGGAGAACCAAATGCGGCAAAGATGGGGGGGTTTTCCTTAATTGAGATTCTGATTTCAGTCGTGGTTTTGTCCTTCGGACTATTGGGAGCTGTGGGACTGCAAGCCTCGGCGCTGCAATCAAATAGGGAGGCTCGCATCCAATCATCCGCGCTTGCCCTAGCGAGAGAACTGGCAGAAATGATTCGAGGCAACAAAGACGTTGCCTTACTTACTGCGAGCAACCCCTTTCATGGCGATTTCAGCACACCGATGACTGCACCCACTCCTTCGTATTGTTTAACGGTCGGGAATTCCATGACTACAGCCGCAACAGAGAGCCCGTGTGGCACTGGAACTCCACTCGAAATCCAAACTAGGATTGCCAATGCATCAATGACCGAATGGCTTGCAAGGGTGGAAGAGGAGTTGCCAGGAGCGCGGGTCGTCGTTTGTGACGATACAGCCCCTTACACCGCTGGCGGCCAACCGCAATGGACTTGCACTGCCGGAACGGGAGCCACCAAAGTCGTAAAAATCGGCTGGACCAAGACATCCACCAATAAAGCCCTGAACGGAGCAAGCGCCATAGAAAGAGCAACTGGTGCAAGCGCGGCAGCGCCCTCCGTGGTGCTCGCCCTAACGCCGGGGAACAGTCTGTGACGAGCGACACACTCACAAACAAACAGCAGGGCTTGACACTGATCGAGCTTTTGGTGGCGTTAGTCATCAGCTCGGTGATCGCACTCGCTGCCTTCTCCGCCATTGTGGTGAGCCGTCAAGGTTTTGCGACAGTAGACGCCGCCTCGCAACTCAGAGATAACGCGCGTTTTGCTACCGACATCATCCAAAGGCTTGCGCTGCAGACCGGATATCAGGATGTCATATACGCAGCGACGACAAGACCTGCCTCAAGCACGGAACCGGCCAATGTCTCAGGTTTTACAAATGGCACACCCAGTATTTCGGGAATACTCGTCACATCCACAGCAAAGGCAGCGAGCGCCGTCGGCTACGGAAGCGATGTGCTCGTTTTGCGCTACCAGGCACCAGAAACCTATCCGGGCTCTGGCAGGGTGGACAAAGGGATCATCGATTGCATGGGGAGATCGAAAACCAACGACACAGCCATCCCCATAGACCGGGACGACCGACTACTCAGCGTCTTGTATGTAGCAGAGAGCCGCGGCCAACCGGCCCTCATGTGTCGAACCGGCACCGCCGCTGGTCAACCACTTGTCGAAGGCGTTGAAAACTTCCAAGTGCTCTACGGCATTGATGGCGATAACGACTCCGTAACAGACCGGTACATGCGGGCAGACCAGTTGATTGTTTCCGGCAATGATGTGGCTACCAAAGCCAACTGGGACATGGTGAGGAGCATAAAAATTGGGCTGATCTTGCGCAGCAGCGTTGGCGCAACTCAAGAATCAGCGTCACAAACCCTCTACCCTTTTGGTAACGCCAGATCATCGGCCAGTGCAACGATGGGCTCGGCATTTGCAAATGCGACCAATGACCCAGGCACCGTTGTCAGCGCGCCAGCGGACAGGCGCTTACGCCTCCAAACGAGTTTCACGATCCACCTTCGAAACGAGCAAAACCTGTGAGCACCCATTTCTTCCGTAATCCAGCACAGAGGTCGCTAGCCGGGCAGAAGGGCTCCTCGCTGATCGTAGTGTTGATGATTCTCACCGTCGTGTCTATTGCAGGAATTGCAGGAGTACAAATCTCCATGCTGAGTGAACGTAGCGCCCGCTCAGACCGTGATATGCAAGTCGCTTGGCAGTCCGCTGAAGCAGCGTTGGTCGACGCTGAGAACGATATCTTCGGCCCGGGCACATCAACGCGGCGTGCACTTTTTAACGACCCGAAAAATATCTCTGACTTTGTAGACGGGTGTGGCTCCACGGCCAACTCTGTTGGGCTATGCGCCATGGTAAGTTCTGGGAAGCCCGCGTGGCTAACCGTCGACTTCGAGGCCACTACCAGCGCCCGGACAACCGAGTACGGCCAATACACACTCAGGACCTTGCAAACCGGCAGTGGGATTCAACCCTTCCGAAGCCCGCGATACGTCATTGAGCCGATCAGGGACCCAGCAGACCGCGACCTGAGCAACCCTACCCCCGCGCACATTTACCGGGTAACAGCGATGGGCTTTGGACCGCGCCTAGAGGCCCAAGCCGTACTCCAAATGATTTACCGGAAATAACCGGAGACCCCTGATGCAACTGAATCTCTCACATATTCCACGTCTTCTGAAGACTAAAGCTAGCCTCGTTGCGGGTGCTGTGCTCCTGTTAGGAGGCATTGGGTTAGCGTTTTTTGCAAATAGCCAACTTGCACCACCAAGTATTCCCGCAGTGAATTTGGCGGCAGACCCGCTGTATGCACCACCCGCAAGCGATAAGCCAGCAATTGCACTCTCGTTGTCTGTGGAGTTCCCAACGGTAGGATCGCAGTACCCCTCTGGTTCCGGCACAGACAACAATTACTCCAACACGACGGAGTACCTAGGTTACTACGACGCTGAGAGTTGCTACACCTACAACAATGCCCCAACCGAAACGCTCAGCGGCACGGAAACAATCTCTGATTACAAGCGCTTTGATCGCACGGGAGCAGCTGTATCAAGAATGTGTACCGACGCATTCAGTGGCAACTTTTTGAACTGGGCTTCCAGCTCAGCGATTGACATGTTGCGCCTCGCACTGTCGGGTGGTGACCGCTACATTGATACTGATTCGCTAACCTTGCTGCAGCGCGCGTTTATTCCAAATGGAAACCCTACTTGCATGTGGAACAACAGCAACTTTCCGGCGAAACAATTGTCGAGAGATGGGGGCGGTTCCGGTAGGTATTGGGGCGCAGTACCCAATCTGCTGATTACCCAAGCCGGCACCAGTGACATCTGGGTGGCAAACACGTTGAACCGGATCTATTTCGGCACATCCAGAGCCGGTAGCTGCACTGACACCACGGCCTACACGCTCGGCGTTGCGGTTACTGCACCCGCTTTTGGGCCGGTGGTGACCTACCCTGCTATTGATCGCCCGACAACGGGCATGACGGAATGTGCAAACGAAAACGGCTTTTGCACCTTTAACGGCAGCAAAGAAGTTTGGTACGGTGCCCTTCGCAAATGGGCGGTAGCACCGGTCACCAGCACCACGGGGGTTGCCTGCAAAAACGCCACGTTTGGAGACCCGATTTCTGGAACGGTCAAAAAATGCTTTTACCGGGACGCTACACCTCCCACAGGCACTGCAGGACTCAACAGCGATGGCTTTTTTTACGCCCGCGTAAATGTCTGCACTAGCACGGCAGGCACTCTGACGGATGTCCGAGACTACAACCTTTGCAAACAATACCCCAACGGTAAGTACAAGCCCACTGGCGTGATCCAAAAATACAGCGATGCCTTGCGACTGGCCGCCTTTGGTTATGCATTAGATCAAACTGCTAGTTACAGCTCAGGCAGGTACGGTGGTGTATTGCGTGCGCCCATGAAATACGTCGGCAACCGCACCTTTAACGAGACCGGCCAAGAAAACACCCCCGCGACTGGTAATCCCAATATCGAGTGGGATCAAACCACCGGCGTGCTGCGTGCCAACCCCGATGGGGACACCACCTACAACATCTCTGGCGTTATCAACTACCTCAACAAGTTTGGACGCACTGGAACACCCGGAGTTTATAAGCGATATGACCCTGTGGGAGAACTGCACTACGAGACCTTGCGGTACTTGCAAGGCTTGGGGCCATCTTCTGCGGCAATCGCGTCCTTGGATGCCGCCATGCACGACGGTTTCCCCATATACACCACTTGGGCAGACCCCTATGGCGGCTCACGCACTCCGACGGCAGACTACTCGTGCACCAAAGCGAATATTGTGGTGATTGGGGATGTCAATACCCATGACGGTAACCGCTTGCCGACAGCAGATGCAGCCAACAACATTCCCAATATCAATGCTTGGCGAACGATCGTTCAAAAATTCGAGAAAAACGAAGTAGTGAACTACACCGATGGCCAAGGTGTGACTCGGACGACCGGCAACCCCAATGGCGCTAACAACAGCGTCCCCACCGGCTTGCGCACCTCCCAAATCATGGGCACTGCTTATTGGGCGAGAACACAAGACATCCGTGGAAGCGGCTGGACCAACGCTCCCAGCAAACAGCGCCCGGGCTTGCGGGTACGCACCTTCACATTTGACGTGAACGAAGGTGGTTCGAGTGGCGGCACCTCTGGCGAGACGACGGGGCAAACCAACTACCGGCGATTCGCCAACCAGTTTTTCATGGCAGCGAAATACGGTGGCTTTGAAACAGACCCGTCGAATCCGGAAGGCAGCCCCTACAACACTTACGGTAACCCGTTCAAAGACAAAGACGGAAACACCAACAACAATGTGTGGCAAGACACCGTGCGGCCCGCAGGGGAGGCAAATTCATACTATCTGCAGAGTAGCGCGCGGGGTATTTTGACGGCATTTGATGAAATCTTCTCCCGAGCGTCTACCCAAGCGCGGAGCATTGCCGGTGCCGCCCTACAGAACAAAAACCTTACCAGCTCGGGCACGGCGTTCTATCAAGGTGCGTTCGACACTTCAAACTGGACGGGTGACGTTATTGCAACCCCACTCACCCTCAACACCTCTAATGAGTTAGTCATAGGCGCCACAGCGACATGGTCTGCAGCTGCTCGGCTTACGGCTATGGCAAACCCTGCAACCGCGCGCAATATCGTGGTCGGTCGCGCAAGCACCAACCCCAACCCAGTCGCTACCGACTTCAAATGGGACGATATTGATGCTGATTTGAGGGTTCATTTGGGCAAGCTGACACCGTCATCTGCCGAGGACACACTAGGCTCGGACCGCCTGAGCTATCTGCGTGGATCTCCCGCGCGGGACGGCACCACCTTCCGTCAGCGAACAGGCAAGCTGCTCGGTGATATTGTGAATTCGGGCGTGGTGTATTCGGGTGCCCCCACGACCAGCGTTGCTGGCGACGCAAGCTACTCACTTTTTGCTACAGCAAACGCCGCACGCACCGCTGCGGTTTATGTGGGTGCCAACGATGGCATGTTGCACGCATTCAACGCCGCCACTGGCGATGAATTGTTTGGCTACATTCCGAGTTGGATGGGCCCCAAGCTAGCCGCCCTCACCGCGCCTACCTACGCCGCCAATCACCAAGCCTATGTGGACGCGACACCCGTAGTCGGCGAGGTCAAGATTGCCAACACCACGCTCGCCGTTGCTAGTGATTGGAAAACCGTTTTGGTCGGTGGCACGGGCGCGGGTGGGCGTGGCGTTTACGCATTAGACGTGACTGACCCTTCAAGCTTCAGTGCCAGCAAAGTGTTGTGGGAGTTCAACCAAAAGCATGACGCCGATATGGGCTTTGTTATTGGTGCTCCCAAACTCGTCAAAATGCGAACCAGCGCACCTAGCGCAACGACACCTGTCTACCGGTGGTTTGCTGCGGTAGCGAGTGGGGTCAACAACTATGTGAATGACGGCGAGGGTATTTTCAGCGCCACCGGTGCACCGACCATTTTCTTGCTTGCATTGGATAAACCCGCAGGCACGGCTTGGACAGCTACCGGTAGTGAACCCAATTACTACAAAATCGCGTTGCCTTTCAATGCCACAACCTCGCTAACAAATCCAACGGGTGTCGTTAATTTTCAAACAATTATTGGGCCTAACCGTGAAGTGACCCAGTTGTATGCCGGCGACCTGCACGGCAATCTTTGGAAGCTCGACTTCTCACTACTCGGCAGCACCGACTGGAACATCAATAAGCTCTCGTACTTTAAGACTGGGTCAGGGGTCTCAATAGCACCTTACCCTCTGTACATTGCCAAGAGTGCATCTGGGGCCATCCAGCCAATTACGATGGCACCAGCCTTGTCAGCAGCAGCGGTTGTTTCGAGCACAACCGACATCGTCGTATCTTTTGGTACCGGTAAATTTATGGAGTCGGGCGACAAAAACAGCACTGCACCGCAGAGTTTTTATTCGATCTATGACAACAATTCTCGGGTCGCAGATACTTCGGGCCCTGTAGTACCCCCAGCTATTTCAGGACGCGGAAGGCTCGTACAGGGCGTAACTCGCATAACACCGGCGATAGGGACAACTCCAGAGAAAAGGGAAGTTTTGGTATCTGCCTTCAAGTGGGGGCGCCCATCGAGTGACGCAGACACCACCACGCGGGCGGGATATTACTTTGACTTCCCGTCATCTGGTGAAAAAGCCGTTAGCAACCCCAAGATCATTGGCAACAATCTAGCCTTCAACACCTTGATACCTGCTGCACCGGGTAGTACCGGCGGCTGTACAGCGGCGGGCGGTAGTGGCAGGACCTATGACCTTGACTTGGACAGCGGTAACGGAACTTTCAGGACTTCCACGGTGGGCTTACTCGGTGAGTCATTGATCGTGCAAATTCCCAGTGCAACCACTTACACCAAGAGCCGGACCACCGGGCGAAGGACCAAGACTGAATATTCTGACCGCGTAGACACCGGCTCAGGCGCGGCCACCAAAGGGAGCAGAATCGGGGTCACCACGGTTTCAGGACGATTGAGTTGGCGCCAGGTCAACAATTACCAGGATCTCAAAAACAACTAGCCACATGCCATACAGAAAACACTCCAAAGGCTTCACCTTGATCGAGGTGATGATCACGGTTGCCATCGTTGGCATACTTGCCGCCATCGCGCTCCCTTCGTACAACTCAGCAGTCTTGAAGGGAAGGCGTGCGCAGGCCCGGACAGACTTGGTGTCGTTGCTCCAACAACAAGAGCGCTTTGCCACCCAAAGAAATACCTATCAGGACTTCACCAACACCGGTGGTACTACCAGCCCTGCCTCGGTGCCTTTTAAAACTTTTTCCGGAGATGCTCCAGCCTCCGGCCATTACTGGCTTTCAGCAGGCACTTGCAACGCGACACTGACCATCAAGGAGTGTGTGCGCGTAACCGCGACTCCGAAAGTCGCGGACCCCGAGGTTGGAAACCTGTCCATTACCAGTAATGGCGAAAAAGCTTGTACTGGAACGGCGAGCACCTCGAACTTCCGGCTTTGCTGGCCATGAAAATCTTCAAACGGCCCTCGCGCGGATTCACACTGATCGAACTCTTGGTCACGCTCACGATTGCGGCGACTTTAGCGGCTGTGGCGGTTCCTTCGGTGCAATCGTTCCTTCGCAACAACGAACTGACCGCTGCTAGCTCCACGCTGCTGACTGCCATTAATACCGCGCGCATGGAAGCCATAAAAAGCGGACAGAGCACCATGCTGGAGCCCGTGGACAGCGCGGGCTCGTGGTCGCAAGGCTGGATCGTATTTGTAGATAAGAACCGTAATCAAACCTACACCAGTGGCACAGACACATTAATCACCCAACACCCGGCGGTCTCATCGTATTTCACGGTTGTTGGAAACAATACAGCCACCGGGACTACTCCCTACATCCTTTTTGATGCTTCAGGTTACGCAAAAACCAAGGCAAATGCATTCGGCGGATTGACACTGAATGTTCAGCGCAATGATGTGTCCGGCGCAGAGCAGCTTGCACAAACACGGCGGGTGATCATTGCCAACACCGGGCGCGCAAGGGTGTGTAAACCACAATCCGATACAGATGCCAATTGCAAGGCTTCGGATACTGCATCAGACACACAGTGAACGATAGCTGTTTGCGCAATGCATTGGTACAAGCCCAATCGGCGACCTATCTCACCAACCCGAACCCCAGAGTTGGTTGCCTTATTGCCAATGGTTCAGGGCATGTGATCGGCCAAGGCCACACCCAGCGCGCAGGCGGCCCCCACGCCGAAGTTATGGCCTTGCGCGACGCGGCTGAAAAAGGCCACTCCGTCGAAGGCGCCACCGCCTACGTCACCCTAGAGCCCTGCTCCCACCATGGCCGCACTGGCCCCTGTTGCGATGCGCTGATACAGGCGGGTGTCAAGAAAGTGGTGGCTACCAACCTGGACCCCAATCCCTTAGTGGCGGGTAACGGCTTTGCCAGGCTGCGCGCGGCGGGTGTTGAGGTCGAAGTGCTTGCACCTGACCACCCGCTGGCAGTTCAATCCCGCGAGCTCAACATCGGGTTTTTCAGCCGCATGATCCGCAAGACCCCCTGGGTACGCATGAAGGTGGCTGCGTCGTTGGATGGCACTACCGCGCTCGACAATGGCGCCAGCCAATGGATCACCGGGCCTGATGCGCGGGCGGACGGCCATGCATGGCGCGCCCGGTCGTGCGCCATACTCACCGGCATAGGTACCGTGCTGGCAGACCGGCCCCGATTGGATGTACGCTTGGTGGACACCCCGCGCCAGCCACATCTGGTAGTGGTGGACAGCCACCTCGACACCCCGCCGGACGCCCCTTTTTTTATAGCGGGTCGCGCAGTATTTATCTACACCAACGGCCAAAATGCTTCTAAAAGAGCGGCTTTAGAGCAGGCCGGCGCAACGATCGTGGATATGCCGGAGCGCAACTCCCAAGGCGCGCTCACAGGCAAAGTCGACTTAGCGGCCATGATGCTTGACCTCGGCCGTCGCGAGATCAATGAACTCCATGTAGAGGCTGGCTTCAAACTGAACGGCTCGCTGGTCCGCGCTGGTTTGGTGGACGAATTCGTGATGTACTTCGCGCCCAAACTGCTGGGCCAGGGTGCTGGAATGTTCCATATCGGGCCACTCAAGGAGTTGGGTCAGGGTGTAGAACTGGAGTTCAAGTCCACTGATATGGTGGGTCCGGACTTGCGCATAGTCGCGCGGGTGTTGGGCCGCGACCGCTTCTAGGGTTTTGCGGGCGGGGCCACGTCTGCCCTGCCCTTTACCTGACAAAATGCAACTATGTTTACAGGCATCATCACCGGCGTAGGCCGCATTTCCGCCGTCCAGGCTCTGGGCGATTCCTCCACCCACGGCAAGCGCCTCACTATCCAAGCCCCAGCTGGCTATTTGGACGATGTGGGATTGGGCGACAGCATTGCACTCAACGGCGCCTGCATGACCGTCACCACCTTTGATGTGGCGGCGTGTCAGTTCACCATCGATATTTCCGCCGAGTCGCTGGACAAAACAGCTGGCTTGGACGGCACAGGCACTATCAACCTCGAAAAAGCGCTGCGTGCCAACGACCGCTTGGGCGGCCATATCGTGTCGGGCCATGTGGATGGCATCGGCAGCATCAGCCATTTTGCTCAGGTCGGTGAGAGCTGGGAGCTACGGGTGTTAGCACCGCGCGCCATGGCCAAGTACCTGGCTTACAAAGGCTCCATCACGATCAATGGGGTGAGCTTGACGGTCAACCGCGTGGCGGATGTGGCAGACGGCTGCGAGATCAGCATCAACCTGATTCCTCACACCGTACAGAACACCGCGCTAGGCACCCTCGTTCAGGGCAGCGCAGTGAATCTCGAAATCGACACCGTCGCGCGCTATGTGGAGCGCATGATGTCTGCGCCCGTGGTTTAAAACGTCCGCGTTTTACTCAAACGACAACGTTTTGACGCCAGTGGCAGTGCCCAGCAAGCACACCTGCGCGCGCTGGTAAGCAAACACACCCACCGTCACCACGCCGGGCCATTGGCTGACTTCCGCCTCAAACACCAGCGGGTCGGTAATTTGCAGGCCCGTCACATCCACGATGTACTGGCCGTTGTCAGTCACTAGGGGTTTGCCGTCTTTCAGGCGGATGGCGCCCTTGCCGCCTTTGGAAGCAAACTGGGCGATGACGCGCTGCGTTGCCATGGGGATCACTTCCACCGGCAGTGGAAACTTACCCAGCGTTTGCACTAGCTTGGATTCGTCTGCAATGCACACGAACTTGGCACTTTGGGCGGCCACGATCTTTTCGCGCGTTAGTGCGGCGCCGCCGCCCTTGACCATGTTGCCGGCGCCATCGATCTCGTCGGCACCGTCGATGTAAACGGAAAGTTTGTCCACCTCGTTGCTGTCAAACACCTTGATACCCAACGCCTGCAGTCGCTCGGTGCTGGCCACGGAGCTGGAGACGGCGCCCTTGATCTGGTCCTTGATGGTGGCCAGCGCATCGATGAACTTGTTGACGGTGGAGCCGGTGCCCACACCCACGATCTCACCGGGCACCACGTACTGCAGAGCGGCTTGGCCGACCAGGGTTTTGAGTTCGTCTTGGGTCAGTGCGGGCGTAGGAGAGGTGGTCATGGGGGACAATCCGGGGAGTTGAAATCTGAAAGCAGGAATTATCCGATGTCTCTGGTGCCCTACGCCCTCGCCCGCCGCGTTTTGTTCAATCTGGACCCCGAAGTCGCCCACGACATCACCATGGCTGGCCTTGCTGCCAGCCAAGGCAACCCTCTCAAGCTGGCCTACTGCAACAGCCGGGTGGACGACCCTGTCACCATCGCCGGCTTGCGGTTTCCCAACCGCGTAGGCATGGCCGCCGGTCTCGACAAAAACGCCCGCTGTATTGACGGCTTGGGTGCCTTGGGCTTTGGCTTTGTGGAAGTCGGCACCGTCACCCCGCTGGCCCAGCCGGGTAACCCCAAGCCCCGCATGTTCCGCCTGCCCGAGGCCAACGCGCTCATTAACCGCCTGGGCTTTAACAACCATGGCTTGGATGCCTTCATTGCGAATGTGCAGCGTTCTGCCCTGCGCCAGAGCAAAAATCCGTCGCTGCTGCTGGGCCTGAACATCGGTAAAAACGCGGCCACCCCGATCGAAAAGGCCACCGACGACTATCTTGTTTGCCTCGACGGTGTGTACCCGCATGCCGACTACATCACCGTCAACATCTCCAGCCCCAACACCAAGAACCTGCGCAGCCTGCAAAGCGACGAGGCGCTGGATGCCCTGCTGGGCGCCATTGCCGAACGCCGCGAGCAACTGGCCCAAAAACACGGCCAGCGCAAACCTATCTTCCTGAAGATTGCCCCGGATCTGGAAGCAGACCAAGTCGCCGTTATTGCGGCCACGCTCCAACGCTATGGCACCGACAGCAGTGGCAAGGTCAACAACGCCTGGGGTGTGATCGGCACCAATACCACCTTGTCACGCGAAGCCGTCAAGGGCATGCCACACTGCGACGAGGCAGGCGGCCTCTCAGGCACACCGGTGCTGGAGAAAAGCAATGCGGTCATTGGCCAACTGCGTGCAGCGCTGGGCAAAGACTTCCCCATCATCGGGGTGGGCGGCATCATGAGTGCGGCCGATGCGGTCAGCAAAATCAAAGCGGGTGCGGATGCGGTGCAGATCTACACCGGCTTGATTTACTCGGGCCCCCAGCTGGTGAAAGACGCAGCAGTGGCCATCAAAAACTTAAAGAAATAGGCTGCCAGCCCACATTCCGCGTGCGCTGGCAGCTATATTTTTCATAGCAAATCAAGGCTCCACGGCCAAGCCCAAGACCCTGGCTCCATCCCCAATAGTGCCGATAAAGGTGCCCTTGCCTGTCTGCAAATTCACGCTGTACAAGCGTGTGGTGGCGTGCGACTTCAGGCGCACTGCCGCAAACGCAGCACCGCTGACATCGGCAATATCCATGCTCACATCCGACATGTCGGTCACGCCCAAGGCCCCTACGCTGTACAGCTGGCCGGTGTTGAACGACACCACGGGCTGCACGCCTTCTGCGGTACCCATGGTGACCAGGAACCCACCGTTGCGGTCGATCGCAAAGTTAGTAGTGAGCTTGTCGTCTTTTTTGTTGTAGGTGTAGGCCGCAGCGGCCACCTCTGGCTTCACACCGGCACGCCGGTCGCCTGCGGCATAGAAGGGTGCCGGGTCTGTGGCAGCCAGGGCACCGGTGTCGGGGTGCAGCCGCACATTCTGGCCACTGGTGCTCATGACCCGCACACGGTCGGCCACCGGGTTGAAATCCATGCCGATGGCGTCGCCCTGCAAAGCCACCGCTGGCGCTGCACCCACCGGCTTCAGCACGCCGGTCGCGGTATCCACGGTGTAGAGCCGGCCAGACTTGGCCAAGGCGAACAGCACCCCTTTGGCGATGCGGTAATCAATACCAACCAGGGTGTCGCCCGCGGCCAGCCCGGAAAGCTGCACCCGCTTCAAGACTTTGGTGGGCTGGCCGGCATTGAGCGTCAAGAGCTCTAGCTTGTCGGTCACCACTTGCAAGGTTTCTTTGCTCGGCGTGCCAGCACCTTCTTGCATTGCGGTGCATCCGCTCAAGGCCAGGGCGATAGCCGCGCTACCAGCTAGCGCGCCGCGGCGCAGTGTGGGTGATACTTTCATGAGAGGGGTCCTTTCTGGGGGTGGAAAGAGCCTTAGCCGGCGCAATAGCGCCGTGGCTCAGGTTGCGTGAATCAGCCCGACCACATGGTCGGCGATTGCCAGTGCACTCGTCAAGCCCGGGGATTCGATACCGAACAAATTGATCCAGCCGGGCACGCCGTGTGCCTGGGCAGTCTGGATCAAAAAGTCTGCAGCGGGCTCGCCGGGACCGGAGATCTTGGGTCGCATGCCGGCATAAGCGGGCTGGAGGGCGCCATCGGGCAAAGCGGGCCAATAACTGCGGATCGCCTGGTAAAACGCTTCGCCTCTGCCGGGCTCCACGTCCAAATCCGCAGGATCATCCACCCACTGGACATCCGGCCCAAAGCGAGCTTGCCCGCCGAGGTCCAGAGTCAGGTGCACACCCAAGCCCGCTGCCTCCGGCATCGGGTACACCAGATGGGTGAAGGGGCTGCGCCCTGCCAAGGTGAAATAGTTGCCTTTGGCGTAGCGCGCTTGTGGGATGGTGTCGACCCCCATTCCTTTGCAGTGGCGAGCCACCTCACAAGCTTGCAAACCCGCTGCGTTGATGACCAGCGCAGCTTGCAACTCCGTGCCATCACTTGCTACTAAATTTATAGCGCCATGTGCATATTCCGCGAGAGCCAAGGGCGAATTCAATGCTACAACACCGCCTGCCGCCTGCAGATCACCCCATAAAGACACCATCAGCGCGTGGCTATCCAGAATACCAGTGCTGGGTGACCACAAGGCACCCGCACAGTGGAGATGAGGCTCCATCGCGCTTACCTGTGCAGCACTCAAAAACTCAAGGTCGAGTACGCCGTTGGCAACTGCCTGCCGATGCAGGCTCTCGAGCTGCAGCATCTGCTCCGGCCGGGTCGCCACCATCAACTAGCCACACCGCTGGAAAGGTAACTGCCGCTCTTCGAGATAGTGGTACAGCTGCTGATTGCCTTGGACACACAGGCGTGCCTTGAGCGAGCCACTGGGGTAGTAGATGCCGGCGTGGATCACCTCGCTACTGCGCGAACTGGTCTGGGTGCCTATCGCATCGCAGGCCTCAAGCACCCACACATCCCGCCCCGTTTGGACAATAGCCCGTGCGACTGCCAAGCCTACAACGCCCGCCCCCACCACCACGCAATCTACATGCTCCATCGTTTCAAGGGCTCGCGGGTCGGGTGGCGCGCGACAAATAGGCCTGCGCTTCGGGGGCATCCATACCAAATGTCAAGGCAGCGGTGGCCTCGCCATGAAGCCCAGAGGCATAGCCCTTGACTTCATTGACCATGACAAACTGCATGGCGAACATCGCACCATCGCTGCAGCGCATGTCCATGGCACCCCCGGTAACGCTGGTAAACCTGAGCGATCCGGCGCAGCGGGCGATGCTGCCCGTGCCGGTAGGGCTCATATCGCCCGTGCGGTCGGGCCGCAAACTCACCACGCCCTCCAGGCGCTGCCCTCCGGTTTGCATCAGTGCAGACCTCCGGGTTGTGACAAGGCGCCAGCCTGCATGCTCTGCCAAAGCACACGCGGTCAGCCATGACCCCATCCCGAGGGTGGCAAGCACTCGACAAATGCGCATCAGCTGGGGCCACAGGGCACATTGCATCGTGATTCCTTCAGTCCGGCCAACGAAGAGCCGGTGTACTATCTTGGCGCCGCAGTGCGGTTCTGACCCCGACAAAAGCGCGGATCTGACGGGGCATTTCCAGCGCCGCGCGCCCCCTTGCGAAGGAGACCTTTTCTTGAAGCCTGCTCATCCATCTGCTCATTCCGCCGCGACTGCCGTGGCTCCTGCTTTTGCTCGGCGGCCCTGGTTTAAAGCAATTACCGGAACATTGGCTGTCCTCTCCGTGCTGGTGGCGGTGTATCTGGTGGGCCCACGTAACGAATTCGGCGCGCCGACGGCGACACCGCGCGCCCAAGCACCCCAGGACCTGGCCGCTCTGGATGACTGGCTAGCCTCACAAGAAGCCAGCGTGCCCGGCATCAAGTCCGGCAACGCCAAAGGCATCGTTTGGGCAAAGAACCCGGGGCAAAAAACACCGTGGGCGGTGGTCTACCTGCACGGCTTCTCTGCCAGCAGGCTGGAGACCGCCCCCCTCACCGGGCAAGTGGCGCAGGGTCTGGGCGCCAATGTGTTTTACACCCGTCTGACAGGCCATGGCCTACCCGGCCCTGCCATGGGAGACGCGAAGGTGCAAGACTGGCTGGCAGACGCCCAAGAAGCGCTGAATATCGGGCGTCAGTTGGGCGAGCGGGTGTTGGTCATCAGCTGCTCTACCGGTGCAACGCTGGCGACCTGGCTTGAAGTCAACGGCCCCAAAACCAGTGTGGCGGGACATGTGTTTGTCTCGCCCAACTTCGGGCCCAAGGATGAGCGCGCTGATCTGATCAACGGCCCATGGGGCCACCAGGCCGCTTTTGCCTTGCTCGGCCAGGAGCGCGCCCACACACCCGCCAGCAATGCTGAGAGCCAAGCCTGGACCAGCAGCTACCCTACCCGCAGCTTGTTTCCCATGATGGCACTGGTCAAAGCGACCCGCGAGAGGACGCTGGAGCGCTTCTCAGCGCCGGTCATGATGCTGTACAGCGTCGACGACAAAACGGTAGAGCCCCGCCTCTCTCAAGCCGCATTGGACCGCTTCAGCTCAACCAACAAACACCTGGTAAAAGTCGACTACAGCGAAGCCAAAGGTCAGCATGTGCTGGCAGGCGAAATCCGGGCTCCCGCAGCCACCGCGCCTATGGCGCAAAGCATTCTTCAATGGGTCGCCACACTCGGCCCGCTTGCACCATGACACCTGACATGACAGCCAAGCCCCCTTCCACCGGCGATAAGCCGGAGGTTTTGCGCCTGCCGCTGCGCCAATTGGGCTTGCGTTCCGGCATGGCGCTGCAGACTCGGCGCTTGGTAGAGGGCACCAGCAAAACAGAGGCCCAGTTTTTTGGTGCGATCGAGGGCAAGGGCGTGATGGTCGGACCCGCCAACTCGGATGCGGTGCAAACCGGGCTGACCACTGGCGAGGTTTGTATCGTGCGTGGCTTCACGGGCCAGTACGAGTTCTCTTTCATCAGCAAAGTCCTGCAGACTTTTGAGGCGCCCTTTGCCTACGCGCTGCTGGCATACCCTGGCCAAGTCGATGCCACACGGGTGCGCCAGTCCATGCGAACCAAAGTCGCCTGGCCTGCGGAGGTTCGTACAGCGCCGGAGGCTGCATTCCGCCCTGTCACCCTGGCGGATTTGAGTCCTTATGGCGCCATGGTTCTGAGCGCGGAGGCTTTGGGCAGTGTGGGCGACACCATTGCCTGGAAGCTGGAGGCCGAGACGGCGTCCACGCTCATCCAGCTGGAGCTGCTCGCCAAAATATGCCATCACAGCCGCCCTACGGGCCTCGACCATTGGATTGTGGGATTGGCGTTTCAGCAACTCAGCGCCGAGGACATCGTGCGACTGCACTACCTGGTGAACACCGGGGCTTAGCCACAACGCGTCACAGACGCTGCCCAGACAAACAAAAAAGCCTTCCAAGCGGACTTGGAAGGCTTTTTATCTGGTGGGCGATGCAAGTTTCGAACTTGCGACCCCTGCAGTGTGAATGCAGTGCTCTACCCCTGAGCTAATCGCCCTTGAAACTGTGATCTTGTATCAAGGAAGCCTCAGATTATATACCATTTTTTAGGCCATTTGCTTCCACACCGTTTTTCCACCACTAGATTTGTCCAGTTGGGCCAAAACATCATAGTGCGCGGCCATTTCTTGGGCATTCGCTTCCAGGACTGGCAGTTGCATGCTGCGCAGGTCCAACTGCTCCACTACCAAGCCGGGCTCTTGGGTATCGCTACTCTCCATCAACAAGGCATCCTGGCCCCGGGTCATGTTGATGTACACGTCGGCCAGCAACTCGGCATCCAGCAGCGCCCCGTGCAAGGTACGCCCGGAGTTGTCTACCTCCAAGCGATCGCACAAAGCATCCAGGCTGTTGCGTTTGCCCGGAAACATTTCCTTGGCCATTACCAAGGTGTCCAAGACACTGCCGACAAAACTCTTGAACGGCTTCTTGCCCGTGCGCTTGAGCTCCATATCCAGAAAGGACAGGTCAAAGGGCGCGTTGTGGATGATGATTTCGGCGCCCGCTACATAGTCCACCAGCTCTTGGGCAATTTCCTCAAAGCGGGGTTTGTCGCTCAAAAACTGGGTTGTCAGTCCGTGGACCCGCAACGCACCTTCGTCGCTGTCCCGCCCCGGGTTCAGGTAAAAGTGCAGGTTGTTCCCGGTCAGCTTGCGGTTGACGAGTTCCACGCAGCCGATTTCCACCATACGGTCAGGGTGATCCGGGTGATTAGCATAGAAACCCGTGGTTTCCGTGTCGAGAAAAATCTGGCGCATGGTCTGCCTCAGTGGTTTTCGCGGGCGTGGTTGATGGTGTATTTGGGGATCTGTACCACCAGGTCTTGCTGCGCCAGGTAAGCCTGGCAACTCAATCGGGACTGTGGCTCCAAGCCCCAAGCGCGGTCCAACAGGTCTTCCTCGGTTTCTTCCGCCGCATTCAAGCTTTGCAAACCTTCGCGCACGATCACGTGGCAGGTGGTACAAGCACAGCTCATGTCGCACGCATGTTCAATCTGGATACCGTTTTCCAACAGCGCCTCGCAAATGGAAGTGCCGGGTGCCGCTTTTAGCTCAACCCCTTCGGGGCAATACTCAGGATGCGGCAGGATTTTGATAATGGGCATGGTCAGTTCACTTCAAATGGATTCAATGCTTTTGCCGGCCAGTGCTTGTGAAATACCTTTGTTCATCCGCATGGCGGCAAAGGGCTCGGTCACATCGGCCAGCGCCTTGATCGCGGCTTCAATAACGGCAGGATCGGTGACCTGCGTGGCAGCGGTCACATCGGCAATAGCGGCATCAATGGCAGTGAGCTCTGCGGCATTGAGAAGCTCACCGTCCGCATCCAAGGCACTGCGTGTTGCCAAGATTAGGCGGTCGGCATCCACCCTGGCTTCTACCAAGGCGCGGGATCGCATATCGGCTTCTGCAGTGGCAAAGCTGTCTTTGAGCATGGCGGCAATTTGATCATCAGTGAGACCGTAAGACGGCTTCACATCAATCCGGGCCTCCACACCGCTCACCTGCTCTTTGGCAGAGACGTTCAACAAGCCATCGGCATCGACCGTGAAGGTTACCCGGATACGGGCAGCGCCCGCTGCCATGGGGGGAATGCCGCGCAACTCAAACCGGGCTAGGCTGCGGCAATCGGCGACGAGGTCCCGCTCACCCTGGACGACATGCAAGGCCAGCGCGGTTTGACCGTCTTTGTAGGTGGTGAAATCCTGCGCCATGGCAGTCGGAATGGTTTGATTTCGCGGCACGATACGTTCAACCAAGCCACCCATGGTTTCCACACCTAATGAAAGCGGAATGACATCCAAAAGTAACAAATCGCCACCCGGATTGTTACCGGCTAACTGGTTCGCCTGAATGGCGGCACCCAGCGCCACTACCTCGTCCGGATTCAAATTGGTCAAAGGTTCTTGACCAAAAAAGGTCTGCACAGCAGCCTTGATCTGGGGCATGCGCGTAGAGCCGCCGACCAGCACCACACCCTGAACATCTTCTTTGCTGAGGGACGCATCCCGCAAAGCCTTGCGTACGGCTTGCAAGGTGCGCGCCGTTAGGTCTTTGGTGGCAGCTTCGAAATCCTCGCGCCTTATGCCCAAGTCGATAGCACCTACAGACAGATCCACTTCCACGCTGGCGATTTCTTCAGCCGACAAGGCTTCTTTGCAAGAGCGTGCCCCTGCCATCAACACCGCTTGGTCTTCAGGAGTGGGCGCAGAAAGGCCTGCAGTGTGCAGCAACCACTCCGCCAATGCGCGATCGTAGTCATCGCCCCCCAGTGCGGAGTCGCCACCGGCGGCCAAGACTTCAAAAACACCTTGCAATAAACGAAGAATGGAAATATCGAAGGTGCCGCCGCCCAAGTCATAAATGGCGTAGACCCCTTCCGAGGCGTTGTCCAAACCATACGCAATGGCGGCCGCCGTGGGCTCGTTGATCAAGCGCAAGACATTCAGGCCCGCAAGTTGGGCTGCGTCTTTGGTGGCTTGGCGCTGTGCATCATCAAAATACGCCGGCACCGTAATAACTGCACCGTAAATGTCGTCGTTGAAACTGTCTTCTGCCCTGAACCGCAAGGTCGCGAGGATCTCTGCACTGACTTCCACCGGGCTCTTCACCCCGGCAATGGTGCGGATCCGGGCCATCCCCGGCTCGTTCAACAAGGCAAACGGCAGCTTGTCGGCGTGTGCAATATCCGCGAAACCGCGCCCCATCAGGCGCTTGGCCGATGCAATCGTATTTCCCGGGTCGGTGGTTTGATTCGCCAAGGCGTCAAAGCCGATCTGCCGGCGATCAGCATCCAGATAGCGCACCACACTGGGCAACACCACCCGGCCCTGCGCGTCGGGCAGGCACTCCGCCACGCCGCTGCGCACCGCGGCCACCAGAGAATGGGTGGTCCCTAAATCAATACCGACAGCTATACGGCGCTCATGCGGGTTGGGGGATTGGCCGGGTTCTGAAATTTGCAAAAGCGCCATGACATCTCACACTATTCAAATTGATCTAAACGCTGATGCAGATCGAGCGCGAACTTATCGATAAACATCAAAGCTCGAACGTGACTCACCGCGGCTTCAAAGTCTTTTGTTTGGTCCAACGCAGTCTCGCAGGCGCCCAGCAGCTCTTGCCGGCTTTGTTGCACCTCGGCCAATAAAGCCTCCAGTGCGCTTGCCCCATTCGCATCATCCAGCGCCTCGCGCCACCCCATTTGCTGCATAAGAAATGCAGCGGGCATGGCGGTGTTGCTGTGCGCCTGAATCGGCTTGCCGGCCAACTCACACAAATAGGCAGCACGCTTCAGGGGATCTTTTAAGCGCTGGTAAGCCTCGTTGATCCTGACGGACCATTGCAACGCCACCCGCTGGGCTGCGGGGCCATGAGACGCAAATTTATCCGGATGGACTTCCCTTTGAAGTCCCTTCCAGCGCGCATCGATAGATGCACGATCCTGCGCGAACGCCCTCGTCAAACCGAAGAGGGCAAAATCATCATCTTGCAGGTTCACACTCGGAAGGACTCACCACACCCGCACTTGTCGCGCTCGTTGGGGTTATTGAAGCGAAAACCTTCGTTCAAACCCTCGCGGACAAAATCCAGCTGGGTACCGTCAATGTAGGCAAAGCTCTTGGGGTCGACCAAAACTTTCACGCCATGGCCTTCAAACACGATATCTTCCGGTGCCAGCTCATCCACGTACTCCAACTGATACGCCAAGCCGGAGCAGCCTGTGGTCTTTACGCCCAAACGCACCCCCACTCCCTTTCCACGTTTGGTCAGGTAGCGGGTCACGTGGCGCGCAGCGGCCTCTGTCAGGGTGACGGCCATATCAGTTCAGGTGCTTTTTCTTGTAGTCGTCCACGGCTGCTTTGATCGCATCTTCCGCAAGGATCGAGCAATGGATTTTGACCGGTGGTAGCGCCAATTCTTCAGCGATCTGGCTGTTTTTCAGGGCCGCAGCCTCGTCAAGCGTTTTACCTTTTACCCATTCGGTCACTAGGGAGCTGGACGCAATCGCTGAGCCGCATCCGTAGGTTTTGAATCGTGCATCTTCGATCACACCGGTCTCAGCGTTCACCTTGATTTGCAGTTTCATCACGTCACCACAGGCGGGCGCACCCACCATGCCAGTACCCACCGAGTCATCGCCCTTGTCAAAGGAGCCTACGTTGCGGGGGTTTTCATAGTGATCAACGACTTTGTCTGAATATGCCATTTGCTCTACCTCGTAATTTTGATCAGTGCGCCGCCCACTGGATAGTAGACAGGTCGATACCTTCTTTGTACATGTCCCACAGCGGGCTCAAATCACGCAGCTTGGCCACGTTTTGCTTGATGGTGTCGACCGCGTAGTCGATGTCCGCCTCGGTGGTCCATCGGCCGATCGTCATGCGCAAGCTGCTGTGCGCCAATTCATCGCTGCGCCCCAGAGCGCGCAACACATAGCTGGGCTCCAAGGAGGCGGAAGTACAAGCTGAACCACTGGAGACTGCCAAGCCCTTGATACCCATGATCAAGGACTCGCCTTCCACATAGTTGAAGCTCATGTTCAAGTTATGGGGAACGCGCTTTTCTTTGTGGCCGTTGATAAAGACTTGCTCAATGCCTTCCAAGCCAGCCAACATGCGGTCATGCAGAGCCTTGATACGCTTGTTTTCTTCATGCATCTCGGCCTTGGCAATCGCGTACGCCTCGCCCATGCCTACAATCTGGTGGGCAGGCAAGGTGCCACTGCGCATACCGCGCTCGTGGCCACCGCCGTGCATTTGGGCTTCCAGACGGATGCGCGGCTTGCGACGAACGAACAAGGCGCCAATACCTTTGGGGCCGTAAGTCTTGTGGGAGGTCAGGCTCATCAAATCGATGGGCAACTGGGTCATGTCAATGTCCACGCGGCCGGTAGCCTGCGCTGCATCCACATGGAAAATCACACCTTTTTCGCGGCACGCGTTGCCCAAGGCCACTACGTCCTGGATCACGCCGATCTCGTTATTCACGAACATCACACTTGCCAAAATGGTATCGGGGCGGATAGCGGCCTTGAAGGTATCTAGGTTGACCAACCCATCGTCCTGCACATCAAGGTAGGTGACTTCAAACCCTTGGCGCTCCAGCTCGCGGCAGGTATCCAGCACCGCCTTGTGCTCGGTTTTCGCCGTGATGATGTGCTTGCCTTTAGTCTTGTAGAACTGTGCGGCACCCTTGATTGCAAGGTTGTTGGACTCGGTAGCACCCGAGGTCCAGACGATTTCACGAGGATCCGCACCTATCAAGGATGCGACTTGCTCGCGGGCCTTCTCGACAGCAGCTTCGGCCTCCCAGCCCCAGGCGTGGCTCCTGGATGCCGGATTGCCAAAATGGTTACGCAGCCAAGGGACCATGGCATCCACCACCCGCTCGTCGCAGGGGTTGGTTGCGCTGTAGTCCATGTAAATCGGAAAATGAGGTGTTGTGTCCATAGCTGGCTCGGTGCTGGCTGCAGTAAAAAAATCAGGATTTCGAGAAGGCATTGCCCAAGGCAAACACCGAATTCGGCGCATTCACCCGGATCGGCTTGACCACTGGCATTGCAGAAATTGCGCGCTTGATGCTCGGCTTGTCTTCGATTTGCAAACCCTTGGCGAGTTGATCGTCCACCAGCTTTTGCAGGGTGACTGAGTCCAAAAACTCCACCATACGGGTGTTCAATGAGGCCCAAAGGTCGTGCGTCATGCAGCGTGCACCTTCGCCCAAGCAGTTTTCTTTGCCGCTGCATTGAGTGGCGTCGATCGGCTCGTCTACCGACGTGATGATTTCCGCGACGGTAATGTCAGACGCCTTGCGGGCCAAGGTGTAACCGCCGCCCGGGCCGCGGGTGGACTCCACCAAATCGTGGCGGCGCAGCTTGCCGAACAACTGCTCAAGGTAAGAGAGGGAAATTTGTTGGCGCTGGCTGATCGCAGCCAGAGTCACAGGCCCTGAGCTTTGACGCAGGCCCAGATCGATCATCGCGGTGACCGCAAAACGGCCTTTGGTGGTGAGACGCATCGCTTGCTCCTTGGTGGCAGGGTTGTTGACTGGCGGGCTCGAGTGTAGCACTAAACCCCGCATATCAGTCGGGTAAGCAGACTGATCAGTCTATTTACCCGATAGGAATAATCAACTTTACAGATTGACGATGTTGTCAGTCCCTGGCGCGCCAAAAGCCTGCTCTTTCAGGATGGTCAATTGATCGCGTACACGTGCTGCTTTTTCGAACTCGAGATTGCGCGCGTGCTCCATCATGAGCTTTTCCAAGCGCTTGATTTCGCGCGACACATCCTTCTCGCTCATGTCCTCCACCTGAGCACGTTGATGGGCATCCCGCTCCAGACGCTCAGCCTCTTTGCCCGCTTTTTCGCTGTAGACGCCATCAATCAGGTCGCGTACCTTTTTGACGATAGCTTTAGGCGTAATGCCTCGCTCCAGGTTATGAGCGATTTGCTTTTTGCGGCGACGCTCGGTCTCTCCAATGGCACGCGCCATGGAGTCCGTGATCTTGTCGGCATACAAAATTGCTTTACCTTCCAGGTTTCGGGCAGCACGGCCAATGGTCTGGATCAGCGAACGCTCCGAGCGCAAAAAGCCTTCTTTGTCGGCATCCAGAATGGCGACCAGCGAGACTTCCGGGATATCCAAGCCTTCTCGCAGCAAGTTGATCCCGACCAGCACGTCAAACGTACCCAAACGCAGATCCCGCAAAATTTCGACACGCTCTACGGTGTCCACATCGCTATGCAAGTAGCGCACCTTTACGCCGTTGTCGGTCAGGTAATCGGTAAGCTGCTCCGCCATCCGTTTGGTCAGGGTGGTGATTAACACGCGCTCGTTTTTGTCAACCCGGATCCGGATTTCCTGCAGCACGTCATCCACCTGGCTACCCGCCGGACGCACCTCGACCTCAGGATCCACCAAGCCCGTGGGGCGTACCACCTGCTCCACCACCTGCCCGGCATGCTCGTTCTCCCATTGCGCGGGCGTGGCCGACACGAACACGACCTGCCGCATTTTGGTCTCGAACTCTTCAAACTTGAGCGGCCGGTTATCCAGGGCGCTGGGCAAGCGGAATCCGTACTCCACCAGAGTCGTTTTACGCGCCCGGTCGCCGTTGTACATGCCACCGAACTGACCGATCAACACATGGCTCTCGTCCAAAAACATCATCGCGTCTTTGGGCAAATAGTCGGTCAAGGTCGACGGTGGCTCGCCCGGGGCAGACCCACTCAAATGGCGCGAGTAGTTTTCAATGCCTTTGCAATGCCCCACCTCGCTGAGCATTTCCAGGTCAAAGCGGGTGCGTTGCTCCAGGCGCTGCGCCTCGACCAGCTTCCCCATGCCGACAAACTCTTTCAAACGACCCGCCAGCTCGGTTTTGATAGTCTCCACCGCTGCCAGCACTTGGTCGCGGGGCGTGACATAGTGGCTGCTGGGGTAGACGGTAAAGCGGGGGATTTTCTGGCGGATGCGCCCCGTCAGCGGGTCAAACAACTGCAGGCTCTCAATCTCGTCGTCAAACAGCTCGACGCGAATCGCCATCTCACTGTGCTCCGCCGGAAAGATATCGATGGTGTCACCCCGCACCCGAAAGGCACCCCGGCTGAAATCCATGTCATTGCGCTGGTACTGCATCCGCACCAATTGGGCAATTATGTCGCGCTGGCCCATACGATCGCCGGTGCGCAGGGTCATCACCATCTGGTGGTAACTCTCTGGCTTGCCGATGCCGTAAATGGCCGACACGGTCGCCACAATCACCACATCCCGCCGCTCGATGATGCTCTTGGTACAACTCAGGCGCATTTGTTCAATGTGCTCGTTGATCGCACTGTCTTTTTCAATAAAAAGGTCACGCTGAGGCACATAGGCCTCGGGCTGGTAGTAGTCGTAGTAGCTGACGAAATACTCCACCGCATTCTTCGGAAAGAACTCGCGGAACTCGCTGTACAGCTGGGCAGCAAGTGTCTTATTCGGGGCAAATACGATCGCAGGACGGCCCAAACGGGCGATCACGTTCGCCATGGTGAACGTCTTGCCCGACCCGGTCACGCCCAGCAAGGTTTGAAAAACCTCGCCATCTTCCACACCACTCACCAGCTGATCAATCGCTTCCGGCTGGTCCCCCGCGGGCGGATAGGGCTGGTACAGCTCAAACGGCGACCCCGGGAAACTGACAAAGGTACCGGTGCGCACTTGCGCCGAATCATCGTTTTCCACGACGGCGAGGGGCACGGGATTTTTGGAGGCAGGCATGAGAGTAGGTCCGGACAGCAGAAAAAGCACGAAACCCAAGACTGTAGACTAGCTGCGCAACTGTAGGGGGTTTGACTTGCAAAGCACTTTGTTTCCCGGGGTACGGCTACCCCTTGTTCAGGCACCCATGGCGGGCGCACAAGGTGCTGCCTTGGCGGCTGCCGTCTGCAACGCAGGCGCACTGGGCTCTTTGCCAGCGGCCATGCATACGCCCGAGTCGCTGGAGCGCGAGCTCGCCGGGCTGCGCGCGCTCACCTCACACGCATTCAATGTGAATTTCTTTTGCCACTCGCCACCTATACCGGATCCGGTTACCGAGGCGCGTTGGATGGAAACCCTGCATCCGCATTACCAGCAATGGCAGTTGACCGCCCAAGACATGGTGCCCGGGCCGGGCCGGGCACCTTTTTCAGAGGCCATGGCCGAGGTGCTGGAGTCGTTTCGGCCCGCAGTGGTCAGCTTTCATTTTGGCTTGCCGGCTCATGCGTTACTGGCGCGGGTTAAAGCCATGGGCAGCTTGGTAATGTCGTCCGCGACCACGGTGGAGGAAGGTCTCTGGTTGCAGAACCATGGTGCCGATATCGTGATTGCACAGGGTCTGGAGGCGGGTGGGCACCGGGGGTTGTTCTTGCATACAGACCTCAGTACCCAGCGCCCTTTGGCGGACTTGCTGCCGCCATTGGTCCAAGAGCTGCGCGTCCCGGTGCTTGCTGCGGGTGGCATTGCAAGCGATACCGATGTCGCCGCAGCGATGGCCATGGGCGCTGCGGGTGTGCAAGTGGGTACAGCCTATCTGACCTGTCACGAAGCCACGACCAGCGCGCTGCACCGCAGAGCACTCCAAGCGACACCACCGCGCACCACCGCGCTCACCAACATCTTCACCGGCAGGCCAGCCCGGGGCATCGTGAACCACGCCATGCAAAGCCTGGGCCCCATGAACCCGGAGGCACCAGCATTTCCGCTGGCCACGGCAGCCATAGCCCCGCTCAGGGCCCGTGCCGAGGCAGCCGGCTTGGACGACTTCAGCCCCTTGTGGGCCGGCACCAACATGCAAGGCTGCTTGAACGAATCCGCAGCGGACACCACCCGCAGGCTCGCCAAAGGCTTTGGCACCATTGCACCATGAGAGCGGGCACCATCTCGGTGCCGTTTAAAATACGCATTTTCTCCGCGGCTCTCCACAGACCCGTTTATCGCCCCCTCCGTTCAGGACTTATCCATGTCTCTTTTTACTGCCGTCGAAATGGCTCCCCGTGACCCTATCCTGGGTCTGAACGAACAATTCAACGCTGACACCAACCCCAGCAAAGTGAATCTGGGTGTGGGCGTGTATTTCGACGACAACGGCAAGTTACCCCTGCTGCAGTGCGTGCAAGCCGCTGAAAAGACCATGATGGACAAGCCCACCGCCCGTGGCTACCTGCCTATCGACGGTATTGCGGCCTACGACGCCGCAGTGAAAGCCTTGGTATTTGGCGCAGACTCTGAAGTGGTCAAGAGCGGCCGCGTGGCCACCGTGCAGGCCATTGGAGGCACCGGCGGCCTGAAAATCGGCGCGGACTTCCTGAAGAAAATCAGCCCCAACGCCACGGTGCTGATCTCGGACCCCAGCTGGGAAAACCACCGCGCGCTGTTCACCAACGCCGGTTTCAACGTGGACACCTACCCCTACTTCGACCAGAGCGCCAACGGCGGTTTGGGTGGCATCAACTTTGACGGCATGCTGGCCAAATTGAACGGCGCCGCAGAAGGCACCATCGTGCTGCTGCACGCCTGCTGCCATAACCCCACCGGTTATGACATCACCGCCGCCCAGTGGGACCAGGTGATCGCTGTGGTCAAGGCCCGCAAGCTGACCGCCTTCCTCGACATGGCTTACCAAGGCTTCGGGTACGGTATTGCCGAAGACGGCGCCGTGATCGCCAAGTTTGTGGCCGCTGAGCTGAACGTTTTTGTGTCCACCAGCTTCTCCAAGAGCTTCAGCCTCTACGGTGAGCGCGTGGGCGCCTTGAGCGTGGTCGGCAACAGCAAGGAAGAAACCGACCGCGTCCTGAGCCAGCTCAAGATCGCGATCCGGACCAACTACTCCAACCCGCCCACCCATGGTGGTGCCATCGTGGCAGCCGTGCTGAACAACCCCGAGCTGCGTGCCCAGTGGGAACAGGAACTCGGCGAAATGCGCGTGCGCATCAAGGCCATGCGCCAGAAACTGGTGGACGGCCTCAAGGCTGCTGGCGTGGCCAAAGACATGTCTTTCATCACCACCCAGATCGGCATGTTCAGTTACTCCGGCCTCTCCAAAGACCAGATGGTGCGTCTGCGTTCTGAGTTCGGCGTTTACGGCACCGACACCGGCCGCATGTGCGTGGCTGCCCTGAACAGCAAGAACATCGATTACGTCTGCCAAGCGATCGCCAAGGTCGTCTAAGACCCTATGCGGGGCGGATGCCCCGCCGAAGCAGCTATCTTTTTGATAGCTGCTTGCGCATATTCCACGGGCGTCAATGGAGACAATTGCATGAAAAAAATAGCCTATGCGTTGGGAGCCCTGCTTGGACTGATTTCCACCACCGCAGGTGCATGGGGCAACCACACCCTCGCAGCCTACCGGGCACTGGAGGCGATGCCCGAAGTCGCCAACGCTGCGCCTGTGACCGTTGAGGCCCTGGAAAGCTTCCTCAAGGCCGAAGAAAAGACCATCGAGGCCTTGCTGGCAAGCCATGAGGCTTGGGCGGCGGCGAACCTTCAAAGTTATCCACCCCGCCCGCCCAAACTGGCTTTTGTTGCCAATCCAAACCGCAGTGACGAAGCGCGCCGCTTGGCATTTACCCATGCCTTGCGAATCGCCCCTAACAGCCGGTTTGCACTTTTCATTCAACCCGACCCGAAGCTCAATGCCTCGCCCGCACCGCGCTTGGCCTCGGAGACTGTCACCACCTTGCCCATGTTGGGCAATGCCACCCAAAAATTCCAACCCCTCAAGGTGGGTGACGCGGTAGCGCCTCTTGCGGTTGCAGCCAGTGCCGCTGACGAGCCGGACTACGGGCTGGACATCAACCTGTTTGAGGATAGCCCTTCTGAGTGGGGCAAGATGTATGGCTTCGGCACACTTCCCTTTGGCAACCCCTTGCTGGTGTATGGCAGCCAAGCGCCGTTCCACATGGGTTTCATGCATGAGAACAAGGTGCTGTACACCGCAGCACCCTTCATCAAGCGGACCTTTCCCCAGTTACGGGTCTACCAGTACTCCACCCTCGCCTCTCTGGCCTTCCGCACCGGCCACCCTTATTGGGGTTGGCGCTTTACCGGCTTGGCACTGCACTACATCCAGGACCTAACCCAGCCCTACCACGCGAGCCTGTCACCCGGCGACTCGACGCTGAAGCTGCTCGCCATCAACGCCATGGCCATGACAGGGCTCGCCGGCATGAAAAACGACATGGTGACCCTGCTATCGAACCGGCACTTGGCGCTCGAGAAGTACCAGTCCGAAGTACTGCTGAACTCCGCGCTGGCCAAGCAAGACACCCCGATTGATCAGGCCCTGCGTCAAATTGACAAAGACGCCAGCTACCCCGAGTGGCACGACTTGTACCTTCGCAACGTGGTGTCTGCACAGGCTGCCTCTTACGGGAACCGAATTGCCCAAACTCTGGTTGAGAGCATGCCTCCCGGCTTCGTTTCCGACCCCAATTACGACTTTGGAGCCAACGAAGAGCGAGTGACATTGGTCAAGGAGTTGGCAAGCGCTCCCACCGAGGCAAAACTCAAGTTGGACGGACTTGTTGCGGAGTTGCTTGCCAACTTTGGGGCTCACAGCCGCAATGCGGTCCGGGGGATTCTCAAGGCAAGTAACCGCTAATTGGCGCACTCCTGTTATATTGCACTGCAACATTTTCCTGAAAGCGAGCTTCTTATGCTTTACCAGCTCTACGAAACCCAACGTTCCTTGATGGAGCCGTTTTCCGACCTGGCACTGGCGGCGGCCAAGTTGTATAGCAACCCGCTGTCCGTCGCCGGACAAAACCCCTTCGCCCAGCGCCTGTCTGCCAGCTACGACCTGATGCACCGCTTGGGCAAGGACTACGAAAAGCCCGAATTCGGCCTGCGCACCATCGGCGTCGATGGCGTGGACATCGCCATTCATGAGCGGGTAGAACTCAGCAAACCCTTCTGCGAATTGCGCCGTTTCAAGCGCTTTACCGACGACACCGCAACCCTGGAAAAGATCAAGGGCCAGCCGGTGGTGCTGATCGTGGCCCCCCTGTCGGGCCACTACTCCACCCTGCTGCGTGACACCGTCAAGACCATGTTGAAAGACCACAAGGTCTACATCACCGACTGGAAAAATGCCCGTCTGGTGCCCTTGTCAGAGGGCGAATTCCACTTGGACGACTACGTCAACTACGTTCAGGAGTTCATTCGCCACGTACAGGGCAAATACGGCAACTGCCACGTGATGAGCGTCTGCCAGCCCACCGTGCCGGTGCTGGCTGCGGTGTCGCTGATGGCGAGTCGCGGTGAGACTACGCCCCTGACCATGACCATGATGGGCGGCCCGATTGATGCCCGCAAGTCCCCCACTGCGGTGAACAACTTGGCCATGAACAAGAGCCATAGCTGGTTCGAAAATAACGTGATTTACCGCGTACCCAGCAACTTCCCCGGCTCTGGGCGTCGCGTGTACCCCGGTTTCTTGCAGCACACCGGCTTTGTGGCCATGAACCCCGACCACCATGCCAAGAGCCATTACGACTACTTCAAGGACCTGATCAAAGGCGACGACGCCTCGGCCGAAGCCCACCGTAAGTTTTACGACGAGTACAACGCGGTGCTGGACATGGACGCCGACTACTACCTCGAAACCATCCGCGTGGTGTTCCAGGACTTTGCGCTGGTCAGCGGCACCTGGGATGTGCGGGGCGAAGACGGCAAGATCGAGCGCGTCAAGCCTGAAGACATCACCACCACCGCCCTGTTGTCGGTGGAAGGCGAGCTAGACGATATCTCCGGCTCCGGCCAGACCCGTGCTGTACACGACATTTGCAGTGGCGTGCCCAAATCGCTGCAAAAGCACTACGAGGCCATTGGTGCCGGGCACTATGGCATCTTCTCCGGCCGCCGCTGGCGTGAGATGGTGTACCCGCAAGTCAAGGCTTTCATCAAGAGCCACGACAGCCAAGCGAGTGCACCGGCTTCTACAGAGACGGTTGCCGCAGCGACTGCTGTCGTAGCTGCGCCCGCTGCCACCTTAGAGCCAAAAACGACTCCAGCGCCCGTAAAGACTGCGCCAGCAGCTACTAAAAAGGTAGCACGCAAGCGGGTCAGCACTACCAAGTGAGTACAGCCTCAGTGGCTGCGCCGCTGCTGGACGCGCTGCCGCAAACCCAGTGCACCCGCTGCGGGTATCCCGATTGCGCCGCCTATGCCGGCGCAATGGCGCGTAACGAAGCGCCCATCAATCAGTGTCCTCCTGGAGGAGCAAAGGGTATTGCGCGCCTGGCGGCCATCACAGGTAGTCCGGTCATTCCCCTGAATCCGGAGTTCGGGCAGGAAGGGCCGCGCACTGTCGTCTTCATTGATGAAGACTGGTGCATCGGCTGCACCCTGTGTATCAAGGCCTGCCCCACCGATGCCATCATCGGCAGCAACAAGCGCATGCACACGGTGATCGAGGCACATTGCACCGGTTGCAACCTGTGCCTGCCGGTGTGCCCTGTCGATTGCATGGTGGTGGAAACCGTCTCAGGCGATCGCACCGGGTGGGATGCTTGGAGCGTGGAAGACGCCTTGAAGGCGCGCCAGCGCTACGAAAGCCGCCAAGTGCGGCAGGCCCGCGAGGCTGAAGAGCACGCCCGAGCGTTAGAAGCCAAAGCGCGCATGAAATTGGCAGATATGGCCACCCATTCGCAACACACCGATGAAGCGGTGTTGGACCAAAAACGTGCAGTCATTCAAGCTGCGCTCGCCAAAGCCCGGGCTCGGCGGGCTGACAAGGCAGACTGAACACACAAGTCGCCCTGCAGCCCAGTGACCGGAGGGGTGTCAAACGCTGGCCATCAGGCTTTTGTAGACGCCGCAGCCGACGTACATATCGTCCACCCTCACCACATACGACATCTTGGTTTGCACCAAACCTGTTAACGGGTTGGCAATCTCATACTCCACCCACCCTGGTGCGTGGTCAGCTTGGTCCACGATCGCAGCGATCAGCGCGTTACCGTCGATCCCTGCAACGTCTTGGACCCGGGTACCTACCTTGGCTTGGTTACCGGCAAATGCCAGATACTGGCCGCTGCGGTCCAGCACAAACACATACATATCCCGGTCAAACAAGCCCGTGTGTTGGGCAGTCACCTCCTGAACAAAAGAGTCTCGCGCACTGTAGCTGCGACGCACCTCGAGCGCCCGTTCGACCAGCTGACGCGCCTCATCAGCAGAACCTTGTTGGAGTTTGAAAACCGCCACCGCATCAGCCAGCACACTGGCACGGTCTTGCAACGCGGTCGCCTGGCTCACCGCCTGTTCGACCATCGATGCGTTTTGCTGGGTGATCTCATCGAGTTGACGGATGGCCGTGGTGATTTCCGTCAAGCTCGCGCTCTGCTCTGAACTGGACGCTGAAATCAGCGACATGTGGCTTGCCACACTACGCACGCCTTCTGCGATCGCGGAGATATTGCTGCCAGCTGCCCGGATCTGTTGCACCCCGGCGGCCACTTGCTGTGACGAAGTGGAAATGAGCTGCCGGATCTCTTTGGCAGAAGCTGCAGACCGTTGCGCTAAGGAGCGCACCTCGGTTGCCACCACCGCGAAGCCACGCCCCGACTCCCCGGCGCGCGCGGCCTCTACCGCCGCATTCAACGCGAGGATGTTGGTCTGGAAGGCCAGGCCGTCAATCACGCCGACGATTTCATCCATCCGGCGGGTGCTGGCTTCAATCGCCTCAATCGAGGCGATGGCTTGGCTCATGCCCGCAGCGCCTTGCTCAGCCGTTTGGCGTACACCTTGGGCGACCCTGTCCGACTCTTGCGCAGAGTTGGCATTGTCCTGGACGGTGGATGCCAGTTCTTGAACGCTGGCAGAAGTCTCCTCCAGATTCGCGGCTTGTTGCTCGGTGCGGTCAGACAGGTTGCGGTTACCCATGACCAGCACTTCGCCCGAGTTGGCAACCAACGCCGAATTGCTCCGCACACTGGCCACCATCACCGAGATGTTGTTCACCATCACATCCATCGAATGAGACATGTCTGAGAGCTCGTCATTGCCCCGGATACGCACCCGATGGCGCAAGTTGCCACTGGCCGTTTCTTGCATGAATAGCAAAACTTGGCGCAAATCGGAGAGAAAACTCAAATTGAAGGACAGCATCAGGTAGATGAGCACCACAAGAGCGAGCGCACTGCCCACGACCAGCAGATAGAGCGAAGTGTTCAAGTCTGCCTCGCGCCCCTTGAGTTGCTCCACCATTTCGGTATTTACAGCCTTGTGGTAGGCGCCGATAGCATCGATCGCTTGGGTACCGGCGGTGAAATACGCCTCGGAGTCCCCGCTGGGCGCGCCGGGTTTGAAGCGATCTTTGGTGAGGGCTACAAACGCATTCACCGCGGCCTCGACCTCTTCCCCTTTGGGCTCCTTAAAGCCGACTCCAGCCAGAATTTTTTGGGAGTATTTGACGTCCCGCATCCAGGCGGCGAGGCCATCCGCCAAGACGGTAACCCGGGCAATGGCTGTGTCAGTCACCGTGGGCTGACTTAGAAAGCCCGCGCCCGCACCCCGCAAGCGCCCAATCTGCTCGCGCAGTGGAATCAAACGAGATACCGACATATCCATCAGTAAATAGGTTACGGGCACTGGGTCGTAAAGCAAGCCCGACTTATCGGCAACTCCGTAGACAAACCGTGTCATATCCTCCACCAAGGCCGTGTGAACGCTGAAGGCCTGCGGTGCGTCTTTGCCTTCGATGCTGGCGATTAGCCCATCCAAGCGGACCCGCAGGTCCTTCCACTCAGAGGGGACTTCGAGTGCGAGTTTTTCATCCAGCACTTTTTCGAGCGCGGCCCGCGACTCGGACAATTTGCTTCGAGTTTGCTCACGAGGGCCTTGGGCAGCTGCGTTACCCAAGAGCACCATGTTCGTCTGCCCCCGGTGGGCTTGGATCAAGCGAATGACGTCGGTCGCCTGTTCGAACACCAGAACCCCATCCACCTCTGAGCGGATGACGGCCGTGTCCTCCAGCGTTTGGCACAAGAGTTGCCACACCATGGCAACCATAGGCAGCAACGCCACAAGAAACACGATGGCCAGCTTGGCCCCGAAACGCATCTTGCGCATGCCCCACATGCCGGGGTACAGAAACTTCACAAAGCTCATAGCGGGCGTTCCTTGGAAATTCTTCAACTGCTTTGACTTTATCGCTTTTCCAGCAATAAATGACAGAAAAATGGGGGGCATTGCCCCCCGTGTTTCCCCTCAGACTGCCACGCCAAGAGCGCGGGTCAGCTTAGTGCCGCAATCACTTCGGCGGGTGCCTGCACCAATTCGATCAACACGCCTTCCCCGGCAATCGGGAATTCGTCATTGCTTTTGGGGTGCAAAAAGGTGATGTCGTACCCCGCCGCGCCCCTGCGGATGCCACCAGGTGCAAAGCGCACGCCCTTGGCAGTGAGCCACTCCACCGCGACCGGCAGGTCGTCGATCCACAAGCCCACATGGTTCAAAGGCGTGGTGTGCACCGCAGGCTTCTTGTCGGGGTCTAGGGGCTGCATGAGGTCGACTTCCACCTTGTACGGGCCGGAGCCCATAGCGCAGATGTCCTCGTCCACGTTCTCCTTCTCGCTTTGGAAAGTACCCGTGACTTCCAGCCCCAGCATGTCCACCCACAGGGTTTGCAGGCGCTTTTTGTCAGGGCCGCCGATGGCGATCTGCTGGATGCCCAGGACCTTGAAGGGGCGTTTCGCTGCAGCTTCTGTCATACGAACTCCACAATGGCTTGGTCCACGCTCAGGCTCTCGCCTTTGAAAGCCAGCACTTTGCCGACCACACCATCGGCCGCAGCAAACAGCACGTTTTCCATCTTCATGGCTTCGATCACGGCCACACGCTCACCGGCCTGCACCTTCTGGCCGGGCACTACCGCCACATCGACCAGCAAGCCGGGCATGGGCGAGAGCACATAGCGGCTCATGTCAGGCGGTGCCTTGTGCGGCATCAGCTTGTGCAGCTCGGCCATGCGCGGGGACATGACCAGCGCATCGATGCGAGTGCCGTTGTGCTGCACGCGCAGGGCCAGCGGGTTCTTGGGCGTGCCGCGCTCCACTTGGGCGGTGAAGGCTTTGCCGTTTACGGTGCCGGTGATGGCAATGTCGTTCAAGCGGGATTTGCTACGAATTACATAGCTGCTCGCGCCCACCCGTACTTGGGCAGAGCCGGTTTCACCCTCAAACTCGTCCACATGCACCGCGGTGTAGCTGTTGTTGCCCGCGGCATCCAGCGTGACCACCACATAGTCTTTGCCTGCGTCCACCGCATAGCCCGGCAACTGGCCGGACATGCCAGCCGCACGCTCGCGCGACTTGCGGCGCACAAAGGCGGCCAGCGCGGTGAGGAAGGCTGCGTCATCATGCGGCACGTCTTCGGCAAAGAAGCCCTTGCCGTAGTTCTCGGCGATGAAGCCGGTGTTGAAATCGCCGCTCACAAACTTGGGGTGGGCCAGCAGCGCGGCCTGGAACGGAATGTTGCTCGACACGCCACGAATGACAAAGCCGTTGAGGGCCTCGCGCATCTTGGCAATCGCGTCGTTGCGGTCCTTGCCGTGCACGATGAGCTTGGCAATCATCGAGTCATAGAACATCGGTATTTCGCCGCCATCCTGCACGCCGGTGTCCACGCGCACGCCTTGCAAGTGCTCGGTGTCGCCCTGCCACATGGTTTGGTCCGGCGGCGCAAAGCGCACCAAACGCCCGGTGCTGGGCAGGAAGTTGCGGAACGGGTCTTCGGCGTTGATGCGGCACTCAATGGCCCAGCCATCGCGCTTCAAGTCGGCTTGCGTAAGCGGCAGCTTCTCGCCAGCAGCGACGCGGATCATCAGCTCCACCAAATCCAGGCCGGTGATGCATTCGGTGACCGGGTGCTCCACCTGCAGGCGGGTGTTCATCTCCAGGAAGTAGAAGTCCTGGTCCTTGCCGACCACAAACTCCACTGTTCCGGCGCTCTGGTACTTCACGGCCTTGGCCAGTTGCACCGCCTGCTCGCCCATGGCTTTGCGCGTGGCGTCGCTGATGAAGGGACTTGGCGCCTCTTCAATCACCTTCTGGTGGCGGCGCTGAATGGAGCATTCGCGCTCGTTCAGATAGATCACGTTGCCATGGCTATCACCCAACACCTGAATCTCGATATGGCGCGGCTCCTGCACAAACTTCTCGATGAAGATGCGATCGTCGCCAAAGCTGTTGCGGGCTTCGTTCTGGCAGCTACTAAAGCCCTCGAACGCTTCCTTGTCGTTGAAGGCCACGCGCAAGCCCTTGCCGCCGCCGCCCGCAGACGCCTTGATCATCACGGGGTAGCCGATGCCTTTGGCAATTTCCACCGCCTGCTCCGGGCCTTGAATAGCGTCGTTGTAGCCGGGGATGGTGTTGACCTTGGCCTCGTTGGCGAGCTTCTTGGATGCGATCTTGTCGCCCATGGCGGCAATGGAGTGCGCCTTGGGGCCGATGAAGGCAATGCCCTCGTCTTCACAACGCTTGGCAAAAGCTTCGTTCTCGCTCAGAAAGCCATAGCCGGGGTGCACGGCTTGCGCACCGGTTTGCTTGCAGGCTGCAATGATTTTCTCCGCCTGCAAATAGCTATCGCGGCTGGGCGCGGGGCCGATATTGACGGCTTCATCGGCCAGCGCCACGTGGCGGGCTTCCTTGTCGGCATCGGAGTAGACGGCAACCGTCTTGATGCCCATTTTCTTGGCGGTAGCAATGACGCGGCAGGCGATTTCGCCACGGTTGGCGATCAGGATTTTGGTGAACATGGTGCTTGTCCTTTTCTTGTTCTTCGGCGATCAGAGTGGAATGTTCCCGTGCTTGCGCCACGGGTTTTCCAGCTTCTTGTCCTTGAGCATGACCAGCGAACGGCAGATGCGTTTGCGGGTTTCGTTTGGCAGGATCACGTCGTCGATAAAGCCGCGTGCGCCGGCCACAAAGGGGTTGGCAAAGCGGGCTTTGTATTCGGCCTCTTTGGCCGCCAATTTCGCAGGATCACCCTTGTCTTCGCGGAAGATGATTTCCACCGCACCCTTGGCTCCCATCACCGCAATCTCGGCATTGGGCCAAGCCAGGTTTACGTCGCCGCGCAGGTGCTTGGAGGCCATCACGTCATACGCGCCGCCGTAGGCTTTACGGGTGATGACAGTGATCTTGGACACAGTGCACTCGGCATACGCGTAGAGCAACTTGGCACCGTGCTTGATGATGCCGCCGTACTCTTGGCTGGTACCTGGCATGAAGCCGGGCACGTCCACAAAGGTCACCACAGGGATATTGAACGCATCGCAGAAGCGCACAAAGCGCGCGGCCTTGATGGAGCTCTTGATGTCTAGGCAGCCTGCCAAGACGAGTGGCTGGTTGGCCACGATGCCGATGGTCTGGCCATCCATGCGGGCGAAGCCGATGATGATGTTCTTGGCGTATTCGGGCTGGATCTCGAAGAAGTCGCCGTCGTCCACGGTTTTGACGATCAGCTCCTTCATGTCGTAAGGCTTGTTCGGGTTGTCGGGCACCAGAGTGTCCAGGCTCAAGTCCTTGCGATCGATAGGGTCGCCGCTCTTGCGCACCGGGGCCTTCTCGCGGTTGCTCAAGGGCAGGTAGTTGTAGAGGCGGCGCAGCATCAGCAGTGCTTCCACATCGTTCTCAAACGCGAGGTCGGCCACGCCGCTCTTGGTGGTGTGGGTGAGTGCGCCGCCCAGCTCTTCGGCGGTCACTTCTTCGTGCGTCACGGTCTTCACCACTTCGGGGCCGGTCACGAACATGTAGGAGCTGTCTTTGACCATGAAGATGAAATCGGTCATGGCCGGCGAGTACACCGCACCACCGGCCGATGGGCCCATGATCATGCTGATCTGCGGAATCACGCCACTGGCCATCACGTTGCGCTGGAACACATCGGCATAACCGCCCAAAGACGCCACGCCTTCCTGAATACGGGCACCGCCCGAGTCGTTGAGGCCAATTACCGGAGCACCCACTTTCATGGCCTGGTCCATGACCTTGCAGATCTTCTCGGCATGGGCCTCTGACAGCGCGCCGCCAAACACGGTGAAGTCCTGGCTGAACACGAACACCAGGCGGCCGTTGATCATGCCGTAGCCGGTGACCACCCCATCGCCGGGAATTTTCTGGTCGGCCATGCCGAAGTCCACGCAGCGGTGTTCGACAAACATGTCCCACTCTTCAAACGTGCCTTCGTCCAGCAGCACTTCCAGGCGCTCGCGCGCGGTGAGCTTGCCTTTTTTGTGCTGTGCATCGATGCGCTTTTGTCCGCCGCCCATGCGGGCCAGCTCGCGCTTGGCTTCCAGTTGTTCGAGGATGTCTTGCATGTTGTCGTCCTTCAGGTCAGAAAATGGGGAATCAGTTGCTATCTATTTAGGAGCTGCTTGCGCAATAAATTCGAGCGCCGAGAGCAGATTTCGTGCTGCAGTGCTGGCGGCAAGCTCACCGGCCTGCACCGCTGCGGTGAGCTGGGGCAGTTGCTCACGCACCGCAGGGTTTTGTTTGAAGGCTTGCTTCAAACCCGCGTCAATGCGCTCCCACATCCACGCCAGCGACTGGTTCTGGCGGCGCTGGCTGAACAGGTCATTGGCGGTTTGCAGGGTCTGGAATTCAGTGACTGCAGCCCAAAAGGTATCCACGCCCTTGCCCAGCAGCGCACTAAGGCTGATGACCTTGGGAGCCCAGTGCTTATCGCTGTGCGGGTCATGCGGGTTACCATGAATGCCCAGCAAGCGCAGGCTGGAGGTGATTTGTGCTTGCGCACGGGTGGCGGCATCGGCGTCGATATCTGCCTTGTTGATGACCACCAGATCAGCCAGCTCCATCACGCCTTTTTTGATGGCCTGCAAGTCGTCGCCCGCATTAGGCAGTTGCATCAGCACAAACATGTCAGTCATGCCCTGCACCGCTGTCTCAGACTGGCCCACGCCCACGGTTTCGACAATCACAATGTCGTAACCCGCTGCCTCGCAGACCAGCATGGCCTCGCGCGTTTTCTCGGCCACACCACCCAGCGTGCCGCTGGACGGGCTGGGTCGGATGAAGGCTTTCTCGTGCATGGACAAATGTTCCATGCGCGTTTTGTCACCTAGGATAGAGCCACCGGACACGGATGAGGAAGGGTCAATCGTCAACACCGCCACGCGGTGGCCTTGGCCAATCAGGTACAAGCCCAGCGCTTCAATGAAGGTGCTCTTGCCCACACCCGGTACACCGCTGATGCCCAGCCGGAAGGACTTGCCGGTGTGCGGCAAGAGCGCGGTGAGCAGCGCGTCGCCCTGCGCGCGATGGTCCACACGGGTGGACTCCAGCAGGGTGATGGCTTTGGCGATGGCACGGCGCTGCAGGAGAGACTCGCCCCCGAGCAGGCCGGCTCGCACGGCTTCAGGACTCACCCGAGGGCCTTTTCGATCTGGCTCAGCACGTCACGTGCGCTCACCGGAATGGGTGTACCCGGACCGTAAATGCCTTTGACGCCTGCGGCGTATAAAAAGTCGTAGTCCTGGCGCGGAATCACACCGCCCACGAAGACAATAATGTCGTCGGCGCCTTGCTTCTTCAGCTCGGCAATGATGGCGGGCACCAGGGTCTTGTGGCCTGCCGCCAAGGTGGATACGCCGACCGCGTGCACGTCGTTTTCAATTGCCTGGCGGGCGCACTCTTCGGGCGTCTGGAACAGCGGGCCCATGTCCACGTCGAAACCCAAGTCGGCAAACGCGGTCGCCACCACCTTGGCGCCGCGGTCATGGCCATCTTGGCCCAGCTTGCTGATCATCACTCGCGGGCGGCGGCCTTGTTTTTCGGCGAAGCCAGCAATGTCGGCCTTCAGGGCGTTCCAGTACTCCATGGTGTCTCCTTGGGCGCTGTCGTAGGCAGCGGCGTACACGCCACTGACCTTGTTGGTGTCGGCGCGATGGCGGCCAAAGGCTTTCTCCAGCGCATCGCTCACTTCACCCACCGTCGCGCGCAGGCGGATGGCTTTGATGGACAAGTCCAGCAGGTTTCCGGTACCGGACTCTGCTGCAGAAGTGATAGCAGCCAGCGCATATTCCACGAGCGCGGAGTCGCGTTTTTCCTTGATATCTTTGAGGCGGGCGATCTGGCTTTCGCGCACGGCCACGTTGTCGATGTCTCGGGCCTCGATGACGTCTTCGTTCTTGAGCTTGTACTTGTTCACGCCCACGATCACGTCCTGGCCGCTGTCGATGCGCGCTTGCTTCTCGGCAGCAGCGGCTTCAATCTTCAGCTTGGCCCAGCCGCTGTCCACAGCCTTGGTCATGCCGCCCATGACTTCCACTTCTTCAATGATCTTCCACGCGGCGTCGGCCATGTCCTGCGTCAGCTTCTCCATCATGTAGCTGCCGGCCCAGGGGTCGATCACATTGGTGATGTGGGTCTCTTCCTGGATGATGAGCTGGGTGTTGCGGGCAATGCGCGCGCTGAACTCTGTGGGCAGCGCAATGGCTTCGTCAAAGCTGTTGGTGTGCAGGCTCTGCGTGCCGCCAAACACGGCAGCCATCGCCTCGATGGTGGTGCGCACCACGTTGTTGTACGGGTCTTGCTCAGTCAGGCTCCAGCCGCTGGTCTGGCAGTGGGTGCGCAGCATCAGGCTCTTCGGGTTTTTGGCGTCAAAGCCCTTCATGATGCGGCACCACAGCAGCCGCGCGGCGCGCATCTTGGCGACCTCCAGATAGAAGTTCATGCCAATCGCCCAGAAGAAGCTCAGGCGCCCGGCAAAGTCGTCCACGTCCAGACCTGAGGCAATCGCCGTTTTCACATACTCCTTGCCGTCGGCCAGCGTGAAGGCCAACTCCAGCGCCTGGTTGGCACCCGCCTCTTGCATGTGGTAACCCGAGATAGAGATCGAGTTGAACTTGGGCATGTTCTTGGCCGTGTAGCCAATGATGTCGCCAATGATGCGCATGCTGGGCGCCGGCGGGTAGATGTAGGTGTTGCGCACCATGAACTCTTTCAGAATGTCGTTCTGAATCGTTCCGGACAACTTGTCCTGGCTCACGCCCTGTTCTTCCGCAGCCACTACGTAGCCCGCCAACACGGGCAGCACAGCGCCGTTCATGGTCATGGAGACCGAGACCCTGTCCAGCGGAATTTGGTCGAACAGGATCTTCATGTCCTCGACCGAGTCAATAGCCACACCGGCCTTGCCCACGTCGCCGGTAACGCGTGGGTGGTCGGAGTCGTAGCCACGGTGGGTGGCCAGGTCAAACGCGACTGACACGCCCTGCCCGCCGGCCGCCAATGCCTTTCTGTAGAAGGCATTGCTCTCCTCGGCCGTCGAAAAACCTGCGTATTGGCGGATCGTCCAGGGGCGCACCGCGTACATGGTCGCCTGCGGGCCGCGCAGATATGGCTCGAAGCCCGGCAGCGTGTCGGCGTGCTTCAAATCAGCTGTGTCTGCTGCGGTGTACAGCGGCTTGACTGCGATACCGTCGGGCGTGATCCAGTTCAGCGCGTCCACATTGCCGCCGGGGGCGGATTTGGCTGCAGCCTTGGCCCAGGCTTCCAGTGTGGCGGATTGAAATTCAGGCGTCTTGTCGGTCATGGCGGGGTCGCAATCTATGGGTTACCGCTGGCAGGATCAGCGCGGCAAGTTTACATTATTCATAATTATTGATTCAAAATATTGGTTGCAGCTTACAATCCACCCACTTTTTGAGCCCTACCGCATGTCCGCCTTGATGTCTGATGCCCGCCCCGCTGTATCGCTGGCCCCTCGCCCTCTGTATGAGGAAGTGGCGGAGCTGCTGCGCCAGCGCATCTTCAAGCGCGAATTGGAGCCCGGCAGCTGGATTGACGAGCTGAAGATCGCTGAAGAGTTCGGCATCAGCCGCACCCCCCTGCGCGAGGCCCTGAAAGTGTTGGCCGCCGAGGGGCTGGTGACCATGAAGGTGCGCCGTGGCGCCTACGTGACAGAGGTGTCGCAACAAGACATGGCCGATGTGTACCACCTGCTCAGCCTGCTGGAGAGCGACGCGGCCGGCGTGGTGGCCACCAAAGCCACGGACGCGGAAATCAAGGAACTGCAGGCATTACACAAAGCACTGGAGGCAGCGGCCAAGCCCGGCAAAGATAGGGCCGCCACCACCGACCAATTTTTCGCGGTGAACGAGAAGTTCCACATGCGCCTGCTGGAAATTGCCAACAACCGCTGGCGCGACCAGATGGTGGCCGACCTGCGCAAGGTCATGAAGCTCAACCGCCACAACTCCCTGCTCAAAACCGGGCGCATTGAAGAATCCCTGGCTGAGCATCGCGCCATCATGGACGCCCTGGCGGCCCGCGACCCTGCGCTCACCGCTCAGCGCATGGCTGAACACTTTGCCAACGGGCTGACCGCAGCCAACTGAACTTTCTAGAATGGGGCATGGCTGATCGCTTGATGTCCCTTTCGCTGGATCAACAAACTCTGCTGGAATACCGCGCGATTCTGGAGAATGCGTCGGTCGGAATTCTATTCACCCGGGACCGCAAGGTTCTGCACTGCAACCCGCGCTTCAACGAGATATTCGGCTACGCCGAGGGCGAATTGCAAGGACAACCCGGCCGGGTGTTCTACCTGAGTGACACCGACTGCACCCGCATGGGCGAAGTCGCAGGCCCGCGCCTGACGCGTGGGGAGCCCGTGAGTCTTGAATTCACCATGCGGCGCAAAGATGACACGCCCATCGATTGCCACATGCGCATCAAGCCGGTGAACCCCCATAACTCGGCAGAAGGCACGATCTGGATTTTTGAAGACATCACTGAGCGCAAAAAAGCAGAATCAGCGCTGCAACAGCTGATCCACCGGCAGGACGCGATACTAGAAAACGCTTCGGTGGGCATCATGTTCACCCGCAACGGACTGATAGAGCTAACGAATCCACGCTTTGATGCGATCCTTGGTTGGCCCCCTGGTGCACTCCTAGGGCAGAAAACGCGCGTATTTTTCAGTTCCGATGACGACCACCAAGGGTTTGCCGAGCATGCAGGCGCCACGCTGGCGTCAGGCGCACTTATGGAGGCCGAGTGGCTGAACACCCGCCACGATGGGAGCAAAGTCTGGTGCCGGCACTTGGCGAAAGCGGTGACCACCACCGCCGAGAACCGGACCACGATCTGGATTACGGAAGACATCAGCGAAAAGAAGGCATCGGCTGACGCTTTGTTGCGAGCCCATCAGGCACTGGAACAACGGGTAGAAGAGCGCACCCGCGAATTGCAAGATGCGCACCAGCGCATGCAGGTAGTGATTGACAGCTCCACGCTGGCCATCTACACGCAAGACCAGCCGGGCCGCATTCTGAGCTGGAACACAGCTGCAGAAAAAATGTTCAACCTGCTGCGCCAAGAGACGCTCGAAGACCCAACCATTTTTTCTCAGCGCTTGGAGCCCCCCGAGCTGCAATCACTGCGCGAACAGGCGTTTGAGGGACGCAAAGTAGTCAACACCGAACTGCAGCTGAATCTGCCCGGCGGGCAGGCCCTGGAATTGAGCTTGAACATCGTGGCCTTGCACGACCAGGCCGGCCAAGCCTATGGCGTGCTGACTATGGCCTCGGACATCAGCGAAAGAAAAGCCAACGAACGCAAGGTGGCCTTCATGGCCTACCACGACGCACTGACCGGGTTGCCCAACCGGCAACTTCTGGAAGACCGCCTGGAGGTCGCTATGGCGCAAGCAGACCGCTCAAAGACCAAGGTTTCCTTACTGTTTCTGGATCTGGACAACTTCAAGCGCATCAACGACACGCTGGGGCACGCCATCGGCGACAGCCTGCTACAAGAAGTAGCGCAGCGGCTGCGCACTTGCGTGCGCGAGAGTGACACCATCAGCCGCCAGGGGGGCGATGAGTTTGTTGTGCTGCTGAACGCACTGCAAGACAAAGACGCCGCACTCCCGGTGATTGCCAAATTACTGGATCGGCTCGACGAGCCGTTCTACACCGATGGACATGAACTCGCCACCTCTGCCTCCATCGGAGTGACGGTGTACCCGGATGACGGCCAAGACTTCGATACCTTACGCAAAAAAGCGGATATGGCCATGTACCGCGCCAAGGAAGCCGGACGGAACACCTACCGGTACTTCAACGAAGCCATGAACGCGGAGGCCAAGGAACATCTGCACCTGCGAAACGGCTTGCGTCGCGCATTGGAACGCAATGAATTGGTCCTCCATTACCAGCCCCAAATTGACTTGACCACGGGCCGAGTTTTTGGGGCCGAGGCCCTGATTCGCTGGAACCACCCGGACCTGGGCATGGTCTCGCCGGCCCGGTTTATACCGGTGGCCGAGGATAGCGGCTTGATTGTTCCTATTGGTGACTGGGTGATGTCTGAAGCTTGTCGCCAAGCCATGTCATGGCACCGGCAAGGCCTGCCCGCTCTGCTCATGGCGGTCAACGTGTCTGTGGCGCAATTCAACCGTGGCAACCTTGAAGAGGCCCTGGTCAAGGTCTTGCTCGCGTCCGGAATGAATCCGCAGAACCTTGAGTTGGAACTCACCGAGTCACTGTTGATTCAAAATGTAGACCACGTACTAGCCGCCCTCAAGCGCCTGAAAGGGCTAGGCGTGCAGTTGGCGATCGACGACTTCGGTACCGGCTATTCAAGCCTGTCGTACCTGAAACGATTTGACATCGACAAACTCAAAATCGACCAGAGTTTTGTCCGAGACCTCGTAGCCGACCCCGAAGACACCGCCATCGTGAATGCCATCATCCAGATGGCCAAAAGTATGGGCTTAAAAACCATCGCAGAAGGGGTGGAGACACCCGACATCGTCACGTCGTTGCGGCGCTTCGGCTGTGATGAGGCGCAGGGCTTTTTCTTTGCGAAGCCCATGCCAGCCGAGGCATTTGCATCATTTGTCTCCAGCCATCCGCAAACCAACACACCCCTCAATTAGCGACGCCTCACAAACAAGCTCTGCGTAGCCCGCCCGATCAATCCGTGCTCGTCGTACAGAGCCGACTCCGCCAGCCCCCCGCCATGGCTGGACAAATGGGTGCGGGCATCCAGGCACACCCACTCGCCCACCGGCTTGCGCAGCAAGTTGATGGTGAGGTCCGAGTTCACAAACACGTAGGTGGACAAATCCAGAATCGCACTGATGCCGTTGCCAGAATCCGCCGCCACCGCCACGCGCTGGTACGGGCTGGGCACCTGACCTTGCACCAGCGGGTGGCTCATGCGGAACCACACCGCACTGGGGCCGGCGAACATGCGGCCGTGGGCCATGCGCGTTTCCACCAGATCGGGGTAGCCCCATTCATGGTGCGCAAACGGAAAGCGCTGCACCGGTGAGGCATCCGGTGGCTTTGGTGCCTGGGGCAAAGGGTGCCCGGGCAGGCTGTCGGGCAGGCCCACGTCGTCCTCGCGCTGAAACAGTGCGGTGGCGCGGATCAGCTCTTTGCCATCGGCCAATGCCACGGCCGAGAAGTGGCCGGCATTGCGGCCCACATAGTCTTCCTGCACGCGCACTTCAATGTCTGCAATCGGCACCGGGCGAAGCAAGTTGGCGGTGAGTCTGGCCTGGTGGTGCAAACCATGGGCTTGGGCTGCAGCCTCCAGCGCATGGCTGACCAGCGCGATCGGCGGACCGGCGTGTTGCTGCTGCGGGTGCCATGGGCCTCGCGTGAGTCCAGAGGCCCGGAACACGGAATGTCCCAGGGCCGTGTAGGCTGCGGCCGCAGCGTCACCCCCCGGATTGTGCAAGATGTCCGACATGCAAAATCACTCCTTTTTTGATAGCAGCTTGCGCATATTAGACGGGCGCCAGAGCCCGATTTTGCTCTGATTGATGGGCCAAGGCCATCACCTCGCGTGCACTCAGGTGCTTGAGGCGATGGTCTGTCCAGACCTGACGCCAACGCCGGGCACCGGGCAGGCCGTGGCGCAAGCCGAGCATGTGACGCGCAATGCTGTACCAGTGGGTGCCGTGCTGCGCGGCCTCGCGCTCCATGTAATCCACCATCTGGGCCTCCACCGACTCGCGGGTGATGTCACGCCTAGGGGCGCCGTAAAACGCGCTGTCCCATTCGGCCAACCACCAGGGGTTGTGGTAGGCCTCACGCCCCAGCATCACGCCGTCCACATGCTCAAGGTGGCCCGCCACTTCGGCTGTTTTGGTAATGCCACCGTTGATGGCAATGGTGAGGTGCGGAAAGTCTCTTTTGAGCTGGTACACCAGCTCGTAGCGCAGAGGTGGGATTTCGCGGTTCTCTTTGGGGCTCAGGCCTTTGAGCCACGCGTTGCGCGCGTGGGCAATAAACACCTTGCAACCGGCATCGGCCACGGTGCCCACAAAGTCACGCACAAAACCGTAGCTCTCTTCCTTGTCGATCCCGATACGGTGCTTCACGGTGACAGGCACATCCACCGCATCCACCATGGCTTTCACGCAGTCCGCTACCAGCGGCGCTTCATTCATCAGACAGGCGCCAAACGCACCGCGCTGCACCCGTTCGGACGGGCAGCCGCAGTTGATGTTGATCTCGTCATAGCCCCACTCCTGGCCCAACTTGGCAGCTCGCGCCAGATCGGCAGGCTCGCTACCGCCCAACTGCAAGGCGACGGAGTGTTCTTCGGCGTTAAAGCGCAAATGGCGCGGCACATCCCCATGGATGAGCGCGCCGGTGGTCACCATCTCGGTGTACAGCAGCGCATGGCGACTCAGCAGTCGGTGGAAATAACGGCAGTGGCGGTCCGTCCAATCCATCATCGGAGCAACGGACAGGCGCCACGGGGAGTCCGGCACGGCGGACTGGTTTTCTAAAGCGGGCATGGCCAGATTATCCCAGCCCCGCGCCCACCCTGCCGCGGGCTCAGGTCGGAGGCAGAAAAATCTCTACCCGGTCACGGCCGCCCTGCTTGGCCAGGTACATGGCGCGGTCCGCCAGTTCGACCAGCCGCTTGGGGCTGCTGATGCCTTCGGAATACGCCACACCAATGCTGGCAGACATGGGCCGGCGCAAGCCATGGATGGACTTGATCGAATCCCGGATGCGTTCGGCCACGACAAGCGCTTCGTTCAGCTGGGTATCGGGGAGGATGACGCAATATTCCTCGCCGCCATAGCGGGCCACATGGTCATAGGCGCGAGCCTGGCTTTTGATCGCCAGTGCGATGAACATCAAGGCCTGATCGCCCGCCACATGGCCAAAGGCATCGTTGTAGGCTTTGAAATGATCTGCATCCACCATCAACAGGCAAAGCGGCGATTTGGAGCGCAGGGAGCGCGCAAACTCGTGAGACAGCAAGGTATCAAAAGCGCGGCGGTTCTTCAATGCCGTCAAGGGATCCGTCAGGGTTTGCTCCTGAAGATCGTGGTTGAGCTCTTCAATACGACGCTGCTGGTTCTCCAGTTGCTGGTGGCGCAAGGTTTGTGCTTTGGTCACGAGCTCCAGCTCGGCATTCACCCGGCGCAGCGCCAATAATTGCACCACCTGGCGGGAGAGTGCCTGCAAGGCCTCTGACTGGCGATCGGTCAATTTGCGGGGCACCCTGTCGATCACACACACCGTTCCGAGTGCTGCACCCGAAGGAGTGAGCAGCGGTGCGCCGGCATAAAACCGGATGCCGGGGTCACCCGTCACCAACGGATTGTCTATAAACCGCGCGTCCTGTTGAGTATCCTGCACCTCCATGACCCGGTCCGGATCCATGATGGCGTGGGCACAAAAGGCCTGGCCAAGCGGCGTCTCCATCGCATTCAGGCCCACACGCGCCTTGAACCATTGGCAGTCTTCATCGATCAGCGAGATCAGGGCGATCGGCGTGTCGCAAATGAAGGAGGCCAGCTTGACCACATCGTCATAGGCCTGCTCAGCAGGAGTATCCAGGATATTGAAGCTGCGCAGGTCTTCGATCCGAAGCTTCTCATCCGGGTGGGAGGGGTCTAGCATGCAGGCGGACTTTCGTTAGGTCTGCGTAAGCAGTAGGCCGCCTGAAAACGGGGTTGTTCAGGGCTAGCCGGTGGCGCACCACGGAGCTTTATTGTGCACCAATCCCATCCACAAAGCCCACCCTGAGGCTACTGCCAAGGCCGCGCCGGCCATGCGGATACCCCACGTTCCATCGCCCATGCGGGACAAACCCCAACGCAGCCACAACCACGGCCCCGCCATCATGGTCAGCGAGGTGCCCAGGGCGAAAAGTGCCATGGTTGCGGCACCGGACAAGGGCTCACCCGACAAAGATGCCAGCAGCAACGCCGAATACAGCAAGCCGCAAGGCAACAGGGACCACACTACCCCCAGCCCCAGGGGCGCGGCCAACACGCCCCCTGCCCCGACTTTGCGCACTCTGGCCCAGACGTTCCGCGCCCCTGCCTGCAGCCACAGGGGCTGACGCCCTGAAAACAGAAGCACCAAGCCCAATACAGTGGCGGCTACATGAAGCAAAGACCACACTGGCCGGAGCGCTGCAGACTGCACCGTGAGCCACCCCAAGCCCTGCACCGATGCTGCAGCCAGGGCACCGAGTGCGGCATAGCCAATGACCCTGCCCGCCTGAAAGCTCAGCATGGCCGGTGTCCGCCGGGGTCCAGCGGCCTGCCCGATGCCGGCGCACGCAGCCCCGCACATGGCAACACAATGAGGCCCACCCACCAGGCCCATCAGCAACGCGGTCACTGCCAGAGAAGATTGCATGCGGACGCTTCAGATGATTTTTGAGAAGCGGGCGCGGGTGCGGTCCGTCTGGAGATAGCGGTCAAACACCATGGCCACAGCGCGCACAAAAAACCAGCCCTGGCTGGTCACCTGGATTCCCGTGTCGTCCAAGGACACCAAGCCCTGCTCTTCCAGCCCCCGCAAGGTTTCGAGCTCGGCGGCAAAGTAGCTCTTGAAGTCCAGCAAATAGGCAAGATTGATCGACTCAAACTGCAAATGCCCCTGGCACATCAGCGCCATGATCACCGCACGACGAACCAGATCGTCCCGCGTGACCGCCATTCCCCGCACGATGGGGAAGCGGCCTTGGTCCAGGTAGTCGTAATACTCTTCCAGCGTTTTGGCGTTCTGGCTGTAGGTGGCGCCGATGCGGCCGATGGCAGAGACGCCCAAAGCGATCAAGTCGCAGTCGGGCTGGGTGCTGTAGCCCTGAAAGTTACGGTGCAAGCGCCCTTGCCGCTTCGCCACTGCCAACGAATCGTCTGGCAGCGCAAAGTGGTCCATGCCCACATAGACATAGCCCGCCCCCATGAAAGACGCCAGCGAATGCGCCAACATGGAGACCTTGGAAGCCGCGCCCGGCAACTCCACAGTTGCAATACGGCGCTGAGGCTTGAAGCGCTCAGGCAAATGGGCGTAGGCATACAGCGCGATACGGTCCGGCCGCAAGGCGTTCACTTGGGCCAATGTGCGGTCAAACGACTCGGGACTCTGGCGGGGCAAGCCGTAAATCAGATCCACATTGATGGACTCAAACCCGCGTGCGCGCGCCGCCTCTACCAAGGCAAACACCTGCTCGGCAGGTTGTACCCGGTGCACTGCTTTTTGCACCGCAGGGTCAAAATCCTGCACCCCGAAGCTCAGGCGGTTGAAGCCGAGTTCGGCCAGGGTATCGAGGCGGGCGGCGTCTACCGTCCGGGGGTCAACCTCAATGGAATACTCACCACCCGCGACAAAGCTGAAGTTGCGGCGCAGCATCGCCATGAGCTCCCGCAGCTCTGTGTCACTCAAAAAAGTGGGGCTACCGCCCCCGAGGTGCAACTGGCTGACAGACTGACCGGTACCCATCAACCGGGTATGTAGCTCCACCTCCCGCGTCAGGTAGCGCAAATACGTGGCCGCTTTGTCATGGTGCTTGGTAATAATTTTGTTGCAGGCGCAGTAGTAGCACAGCGATTCGCAAAACGGAATGTGCACATACAAAGACAATGGCAAGGCCAGCGCGGCAGCACCGGAGCGGCGTTGCAATAGTGCTTGGGAGTAATCGTCCGCGCTGAACGCCTCTACAAAGCGGTCCGCGGTCGGATACGAGGTGTAACGTGGCCCGGAAACATCAAAGCGGGTCAACAGTTGTTCTGAAATAGGTGCGGAACCAAGGGCTGCGTTCATGAGTACTCCAAGCTATCGCACAGACTGTGAACGAAACACCCTCAATGCTCCTTGATTTACATCAAGGAATTTCAGGATGACCCGAACCATAATTGACGTGCATCAGGGGAACACCATGCTCGAACACGCAACGCCTACCGCCAAGTCTCAGGACGCCCACGCTTCTATCGCTATCACGCCGGTGGGGGCTGGGGCGTTGAGTTTCCAAACCATCAAGGTCGCCTGCTCCAACTGCAACCTGCGCGAACTGTGCATGCCTTTGGGCCTGAGCCCCACGGAGCTCGAGAAAATCGACGATGTGGTCGCAAGCCGCCGCAAAGTCAAGCGCGGCGCAACCCTGTTTCGCAACGGTGAAAAGTTCACCAGCCTTTATGCCATCCGCACCGGCTTCTTCAAGACCTGCGTAGCGTCTAAAGACGGGCGCGACCAGGTCACCGGCTTTCAAATGGCAGGAGAAATCGTCGGACTCGATGGCATCGTGAACGACCACCACACCTGCGACGCCGTCGCGCTGGAAGATGCAGAGGTCTGCGTCATGCCTTTTGACCGGATTGAAGAGCTGTCGCGCGAGGTGACGTCCTTGCAGCGCCATGTCCACAAAATCATGAGCCGCGAAATCGTGCGCGAAAACGGCGTCATGCTCCTATTGGGCAGCATGCGGGCCGAAGAGCGCTTGGCTGCATTTCTGCTGAACCTCGTGCAACGCCTGCACTCCCGCGGCTTCTCGCAGTCAGAACTAGTGCTGAGGATGACGCGTGAAGAAATCGGTAGCTACCTGGGCCTGAAACTCGAAACGGTGAGCCGCACCTTCTCGAAGTTTGTGGACGACGGGATTGTGGAAGTCAAGCAACGGCACGTGCGCATCCTGAACACCGATGCCCTCAAAGACATCGTCAACCCCAAAGTCTGCAACTGAGCGACAACACGCTCGCTAGTTGTTGATGTCTGCAGCGCTCATGGCAAGCAAAGCCGTGAGCGCGCTGGAAGCCAGCGCCACCCCCCAGAACACGAAAAACGCCACGGTGTAAATCCCTTGGCGCGACAGCGGCAAAGCCGCGTCGTTCCAATGCAGATCGTGGGGGTCTATGAATGCGAACACCACGATCTCGAGCACGCCTGCCGCCAGAAAAGCGGGCCACACGACAGCCATCCATGGGGCTCTCGGCATCACATTGCTCCTTGCAAACCGCTCAACGGGCAGGCGCATCGGCTGGCACGATGCCAGTAGCGGCATGGTTACGGGCCTGCATCGCGGGTGCCAGGCTTTCTGGTTGGGTGGCCAGGGTTTTGTTGATATCCAGCCCCGTCTGGTAATAGTTTTCATCAACTATCGGGTCCATACCGCGGGCGGCTACATAAAAAGTCAAGAAGCTCGCCACTACCACGATCAATGGGCCGGACACCACCAGCCACACATGGCCGAACTTCCACCAAGGGGCTGCGGGGGTAGATGAGCTTGTCGGGTTGGACATAAAGTAACTTTCTTAACGCGGAACTATGAATACGGACCTCTCGGTCACCACTGCAGCGTCAGGGGCCGATTTCACCGTGAAATGGATAGGGTGGGATCCCGGAGTTGCCCCCTCGTACGGCAGCTGCACGCGAACCGCAATCCAGCGGGATTCGGTCGGGCCGACTTCCATACTGGAATCGGTGGAAAGCGTCAGGCCCGGCAAGCCCTCGGCGCTCACCTCAAAAGTTTGAGGGGTCTCCCGGGCATTCATGATCTGCAGGCGGTACACATTCTCCAGCCGGCCGCCCGACACGATGCGGGCCAGTGTGCTGCGGTCGCGCTCGACATCCACCCTGAAAGGCGCGCGCATCCAAAGGCTGACCAACATTGCCAGCACCACGGCCAGCAGGACACCGCTGTACACCAGCACCCGGGGGCGCAGCACATGGCGCAAGATATCGGCGCTAGTCCAGCGCTGGTTTACTGCATTCTGGGTCGAGTACTTCACCAGGCCACAGGCGTAGCCCATCTTGTCCATGACGGTATCGCACACATCGGCACAGGCACCACAGCCTATGCACTCGTATTGCAAGCCCTTGCGGATATCAATACCAGTCGGGCAGACCTGCACACACAAGCTGCAGTCGACGCACGCTCCCAGCTTGAGGGTAGAGAGATCGGCTTTCTTAGAGCGCGCACCACGGGGTTCACCGCGCAATTCGTCATAGGTCACTATCAGGGTGTCTTTGTCAAACATGGCACTCTGAAAGCGCGCATACGGGCACATGTATTTGCAGACCTGCTCACGCATGTAGCCGGCATTGCCATAGGTGGCAAAGCCGTAAAACAGCACCCAGAAGGTCTCCCACGGTCCCATGGTCATGGCCATGACCGCACCGGCCAGACTCTGGATAGGGGTGAAGTAGCCCACAAAGGTAAAGCCGGTCCACAAGCCCACGGCAATCCACATGAGCTGCTTAGCGGTTTTACGCCAGACCTTGTCGACATTCCACGGGCCCGCGTCACGCCGCATGCGGGCAGATCGGTCCCCCTCGGCCAGCTTCTCCAGCCACAGAAAGATTTCGGTGTATACCGTTTGCGGGCAGGCGTAGCCACACCACAAGCGCCCGGCCACCGCCGTGAACAAAAACAAGGACAGTGCAGAGATCACCAAAATGCCGGTGAGGTACACAAAGTCCTGGGGATACAACACGAGGTTGAAGATATAGAACCGCCGTGCCCCGAGATCGAACAGCACCGCCTGGCGCTGCCCCCACTCCAGCCACGGCAATCCATAAAACACCAGCTGGGTCAGAAACACCAGCGCCCACCGCCACTTCGAGAAGTAGCCCGATACGCTGCGCGGGTAAATTTTTTTGTGCGCTTCGTACAGGGCAATCGTCTCCTCGTCGGCACCGGGTGGGGGGGCGATAGGCCCCTTGTCCGGTGACGCAACGATCGGGATGATCTTCTTCTCGACAGTGGAGGCAGGTGCGATCAAGGAATGTCCTTCAGGGTTCAGCCAGCGTTACTTGGCAGCACCGGTGTTGGAGAAGCCCCATACATAGGACGACAACACCTTGATTTGCGCGGGCGAGAGCTTCTGCGCCTGTGCGGGCATCTGGTTGACCTTGCCGTTGGTCACGATGTTGATGATGGCGCTCTCGCCATAGCCATGGAGCCAGATGTCATCGGTCAAGTTGGGCGCACCCAACGCGGGGTTGCCTTTTCCGTTCGAGCCGTGGCAGGCCGCGCAAGCTGCGAACTTGGACTTGCCCAAGTTGGCCCGCACCGAATCGTGCGGACTGCCCGACAAACTCAGCACGTAGTTGGCCAGGTTTTTGACGTCATCACCCGAACCCACTGCCGCCGCCATGGGCGGCATCTGGCCGATGCGGCCCTGGTTCAGCGTCTCGATGATTTTTTCAGGCGAACCGCCATGCAGCCAGTCGGCATCGGTCAGGTTGGGAAAACCTTTGGAACCCCGGGCATCCGAACCATGGCACTGGGAACAGTTGTTCATGAACAAACGCTCGCCGATCGCATGGGATTGCGGGTCTTTGGCGATGTCTTCTGCAGACATGGCGTCAAAGCGCGCGTAAATCGGGGCAATATCAGCCTCCCCCTTGGCGATTTCAGCCTGAAGCTGACCGGTAGAAGTCCAGCCAAGTTTGCCCGCAGATGCACCGAGGCCCGGGTAGAACGCGAGATAGATCGCAGCAAACACAATCGTGATGACAAACAGCCCGACCCACCAGCGTGGCAAAGGGTTGTTCATCTCGCGCAGGTCGCCGTCCCACACGTGGCCGGTGGTGTTGTCGTGGGCGGTCATGGCTTTGGCTTTGCCACTGAACCACAAGAGGAACAGGCAGGCTGCAATGCCGATGACCGTAACGGCGGTCACATAGACCGACCAGAAGTTGCTTGTGAAGTCACTCATTTTGATTCCTTACGAAGCTCAGTCCTGCTCAAACGGCAGATTCGCGGCGTCCTGAAAGTCGTGGGCGCGGCTCTTCGACCAGGCCCAACGGACAATCGCGATAAAGACCACGAAGCTGATGACCGTGGTGACAGAGCGCAGGGTGTTGACATCCATATCCATGTGATTCCCCTTATTTCAGTGCCAGGCCCAAGACCTGCAAATACGCGATCGTGGCTTCGAGTTCAGTCTTGCCCTTGACCTCTTCAGACGCCTTGGCGATCTGCTCGTCGGTGTAGGGCACGCCCACCTTGCGCAGTGCTCGCAGGTGCGATGGCAGGCTTTCTGCGTCCACCAGGTTTTTCTCCAACCAGGGATAGGCCGGCATGTTGGACTCCGGCACCACATCACGCGGGTTCACCAAGTGGATGCGATGCCACTCATCGCTGTACTTGCCGCCCACACGGGCCAGGTCCGGGCCGGTGCGCTTGCTGCCCCATTGGAATGGGTGGTCATATACCGACTCGCCAGCCACCGAGTAGTGGCCGTAGCGCAATGTCTCGGCGCGGAACGGCCGGATCATCTGCGAGTGGCAGTTGTAGCAACCCTCGCGGATATACACATCTCGCCCGGCCAGCTGAAGTGCGGTGTAGGGCTGGATACCCTTGATAGGCTCCGTGGTCGACTTCTGAAAGAACAGCGGAACAATCTCCACCATGCCGCCTGTCAGCAAGACCAGCAGGATCAACACGATCATCAGGAAGTTGCTGGTCTCAATCTTCTCGTGCGACAGACCGGATGCACTTTTTTCGTTTGCCATACAAATTTCCTTTTAAGCGTGGGCTGCCGCGGGGATCGCCACGGTGTTGGCGCGTCCGGCAGTAACCGTCATCAGGGTGTTCCACAGCATGATCAACATGCCGCCCAGGTACAGCAGTCCACCCAACAAACGCAGCACATAGAAGGGATAGGTCGCCTTCACCGACTCAACGAAGGTGTAGGTCAAAGTGCCGTCAGGGTTGATAGCGCGCCACATCAGGCCTTGCATCACACCGGCAATCCACATCGCCGCGATATAGATCACGATGCCGATCGTAGCTGTCCAGAAGTGCAGCTCAATCGCTTTGACGCTGTACATCTCTTTGCGGCCGAACAGGCGGGGAATCAGGTAATACATCGAACCCATGGTCACCAGTCCCACCCAACCCAAGGCGCCGGAGTGCACGTGGCCCACGGTCCAATCGGTGTAGTGGCTCAGGGCATTGACCGTCTTGATGGACATCATCGGGCCCTCGAAGGTGGACATGCCGTAGAAGGACATGGACACGATCAGGAAACGCAGAATCGGATCGTCGCGCAATTTGTGCCAAGCACCCGACAGGGTCATGATGCCGTTGATCATGCCGCCCCAGCTGGGCGCCAACAGGATCAGCGAGAAGACCATGCCTACCGACTGCGTCCAGTCAGGCAGTGCGGTGTAGTGCAGGTGGTGTGGACCCGCCCACATGTAAGTGAAGATCAGCGCCCAGAAGTGGACGATCGACAGGCGGTAGCTGTAGACAGGTCGCTCGGCCTGCTTAGGGATGAAGTAATACATCATGCCCAGAAAGCCGGCCGTCAAAAAGAAGCCCACTGCATTGTGGCCGTACCACCATTGCACCATGGCATCTTGTACGCCGGCGTAAGCCGAGTAGCTCTTCATCAAGCCTGCAGGGATCGCAGCACTGTTCACCAGGTGGAGGATGGCCACCGCGATGATGAAGGCGCCAAAGAACCAGTTAGCCACATAAATGTGCTTGACCTTGCGGGTACCCACGGTGCCGAAGAACACGACTGCAAACGACACCCAGACCAGCGTGATCAGAATGTCAATCGGCCACTCCAGTTCGGCGTATTCCTTGCCGGAGATGTACCCCATGGGCAACGAAAGTGCAGCCGCCAGGATGACCAACTGCCAGCCCCAGAATGTGAATGCCGCCAGCTTGTCGCTGAAAATGCGCACATGACAGGTGCGCTGCACCACGTAGTAGGCAGAAGCGAACAAACCGCATCCGCCGAACGCGAAGATCACTGCGTTAGTGTGCAAGGGGCGCAGCCGTCCGTAGCTGAGCCAGGGGATACCGAAGTTGAGTTCGGGCCAGGCCAGTTGGGCGGCAATGATCACGCCCACCAACATGCCGACCACTCCCCAGACCACCGTCATGACGGCGAACTGGCGCACAACGGTATCGTTGTACGCCGTCGCCTGCTGATTTGGAAATGCCATATTTACCTCTTCTTGGATTGCTTCACAGCGAGTGTCTGTCGGGCTTTACTTGAGCGAGTTGACCCACATCAACCGGCGGAGAAAAAGCGGGGAACCTTTTTCAGGGTTCGCGCAAAATGCGCTCCCCCTCGGACTCGATGTCTTCAAACTGCCCCCGGTCTATGGCCCACCAGAGGCCGGCCAAAATGAAAAACACCAGCACCACCGACAGCGGCACCAACAAATACAGGATGTCCATCACGCCCCCCGGATTGAAAAAGTGACCGCGGGCGGCACACCGCTGCCCGAGGCCTGCAGGCTGCTGCCGGATGAGAGGCGCAAGGCGTTGAGCACCACCAGCAAAGAGCTGGCAGCCATGCCTAGACCGGCCAGCCATGCAGGCAAATAGCCGGCGATCGCCAACGGTATGCATGCCACGTTGTAGGCCAGTGCCCACCACAGGTTTTGCCGCACCACCCGGAGTGTTTTGCGGGCCAGCATCAGCGCGGTGTATACGTTGTGCAACTGATCGCCCAGTGCCACAAAATCGGCGCGGGACTGCGTGATTGACACCGCTCGCCCGAATGCAAAAGACACCTGCGCCCCCGCCAGTACCGGACCATCATTCAGCCCATCGCCCACCATGGCCACTACGTGGCCGCGGCCTTGCAACTGGTGCACATAGTCCAACTTGTCCGCCGGCGAGCAGCCGCCCGCTACGTGTGTGATGCCAAGACGTTGCCCCATTGCTCGTGCAGCGGCAGTGCGGTCGCCCGAGAGCAAATGCACCTCCACCCCCTGCGCTTGCAAGGCGGCGATGACACCCTGGGCATCACTGCGCAACTCTTCTTGCCAGTAGAAACTGGCCAACCAGCCCTGCGCATCCTGCAGGTGGACGACAGGTCCGGTTGGGGCAGTGGCGTCGGGCGCGTCCGCTGCGGCACCGCAGAAAGTGGCCGACCCCAGGCGCATACGGCCTTCAGAGATGTCGGCGGAGCCTTCTGCCGATCCCGCGAGCGGCAGCGCATGGGCTTGCACGCCCTGCCCGGCTATTTCTTGAGGTGTCTGCACCACCACCGGAGTCACCCCTTCTTGCGCAGCAAGCTGCCCAATTGCCCGGGAAAGTGGATGCAGCGAATGCGCTGCCAGCCCGGCTGCGCAGGCCAATGCGGCTTCGCGCGACACGCCGGGGCGGGTGTTTACCGCCTTCAATGTCATGGCATCGCGTGTGAGCGTGCCAGTTTTGTCAAACACCACCGTATCGACCTCAGCCAAGCTCTCGAGCGAGGGCAGGCAGCGCACCAGCAAACCCTGCCGCGCGAGGTTGCCTGCAGCTGCCAGCATGGCCGCCGGGGTGGCGAGGGACAAAGCGCAAGGGCAGGTCACGATCAACACCGACACCGCCACCATGACCGCATGGGCCGGGTTCTGCGGCCACCACCACACAGCTGCAGCCCCAGCCGCCAGCAACACGCCGATCAAGAAAGGGCTAGCCCAACGATCGACCAGCAATGCGGCACCCGGCTTGGAGAGCGAGGCGCCCTCCATCAGGGCCAGAATCTGGGCAAAGCGGGTGGCCTCGCCCAATGCGACTACACGCAGCTGCACCGTGCCCTCAAGGTTGTGACTGCCCGCAATCACCGACTGGCCCTCGCTACGGGTCAGCGCCTCGGATTCACCCGTCAGCAAAGACTCATCCACACAGGTGCGGCCCTGCACGATCACCCCATCCGCGGCAAAGGCCTCGCCGGCCCGGATCTGCATCAGGTCACCCACCAGCAAACGACGCACCGCCACCCGCTCCCACCCGCCGTCCGGGGTTTGCCGCAACACACTGTCAGGCATGCGGTTCATCAATGCATCCAGCGCTCCTGCGGTACGGTCGCGCAAGCGGGCTTCCAGCCAACGCCCGGTCAGAAGAAAGAACACAAACATCGTGAGGGAGTCGAAATACACCTCCCGACCAAACATACCTGCAGGATCAAAGGTTCCCGCGGTGCTGGCCGCAAAGGTGATCAGCATGCCGAGTGCTACCGGCAGGTCCATGCTGACCCGCAGGTGGCGCACATCAGACCAGGCCTTGCGAAAGAAGGGCCCGCACGAAAACAGCACCACCGGCAAAGACAAAACCCAAGAGGCCCAGCGCAACAGCTGCTCGTACTCCAGCGCCAGATCGCCCGGGCGGGCCTGGTAGGCCGGCCACGCATACATCATCACTTGCATCATGCAAAGGCCGGCAACCAGCCACTGCCACAAGGCTTTGCGGGACTCGGCCTTGCGGCGCTCGGCAGCAAATACATCGTTGGCCGGGACAGCGCGGTAGCCCGCACTCTCAAGGGCCTGCATCCATTGCGAGGGCAAGACTGTGTCTTGCGTCCAGCGCACGCGTGCGCGGCGGTTTGCCGCACTCACCCGCGCCGACTCCACACCCGGCACCTTGAGCAAGGCGTCTTCAATCGTCAAAGCACATGCTGCGCAGTGCATGCCTTCTATCACCAGGTTGGATTCCCAGTGACCGGGGGCCGCGGGGTCCTCCCGGCTGAAGGCACTCCATTCGGCCGCATGGTCCACCACGCTCAAGGTATCCGCCTCCCAAGGGGATGCGACAGGCAAAGGAATAGGCGTGGAGAGCATGGCCGGAATTCTGCGATCCCTGTCCGCCATGAACCTTGATACACATCAAGACAGACCGCAATGGGCGGCGTAATCTGAAGGCCTACGAACCTAAAGGAGCAACTCTATGTACCAACGCATTCTGGTCACCACCGACGGCAGCAAGCTCTCTCAAAAAGCAATTGCGGCAGCAATCAAACTGGCCGGACTCACCGGCGCGGAGCTGGTCGCACTCAAAGTTGTGCAGCGCTACCCCCAGTCCTACTTTGAAGGCGGAATGGCATTGGTGGGTGAAGAAGTGAAACAGGTCGAAAAAACTTGGGGCGATGCCGCCCAGAAGGTGGTGAACGCCGTCAAAAAAACGGCAGAAGATGCCGGCATCAAAACCAAAGCGGTCGTGGTGCGCTCGGATGTGGTGTCGGACGCGATTCTCAGCACCATTAAAAAGCAAGGCTGTGACTTGGTGGTGATGGCCTCTCACGGGCGCAAGGGCATCAAGCGACTGCTCTTGGGAAGCGAGACCCAACATGTACTGACCCACGCCACTGTGCCAGTGCTGGTTTTGAAGTAATTTCTAGATCAAAAGAGGCTGTAGCCCTTTAAATTATTGCGCGAGTAGCTATCAAAAATATAGCTACATCTGCGGACTAGAGGCCTCTTCCTCTTCCTGGTAGCGGTCCCGGATCTCGAGGACCTCATCAAAGGCATTCAAGAAGGCCTGCACACATGCCGGATCGAAATGGGTTCCAGCCCCGGCATTCAAAAAGTCAACGGCTTGCTCCAGCGTCCACGCTTTTTTGTAAGGACGCTCGGAGGTCAAGGCATCAAAAACGTCCGCTACCGCCACGATACGGCTGAACAGTGGTATTTCCTCCCCTTTCTTGCCTTGGGGGTAACCGCTCCCGTCGAATTTTTCGTGGTGGCCGCGTGCGATTTCAGCGCCCGCCTGCAGGACCTTGGAGGTACTGCCGTGCAGCAACTCATACCCGAATTCGGCGTGCTGCTTCATGATCTCGAACTCGGGGCCCGTCAGCCGCCCGGGCTTGAGTAGGATATTGTCGGTGATGCCCACTTTGCCGATGTCATGCATCGGTGCGGCCTGCAAAATCAAATCCTGATCCGCCTCCGGCAACCCCAGGTGTTTCGCAATCAAGCGGGAATAGTGCGCCATTCGCAGGATGTGAGCCCCCGTTTCGGGGTCGCGATATTCCGCTGCCTTGCACAGCCTGAATACGGTCTCTTGCTCGCGCTGCACAATCACTGCGGTGGCTTTTTTGACCTCAGAGTCCAGCCACTCCGCGCGATCCGCGAGCTTGCGGCGCGCAGCGCTCAAACTCAGCATGTTCTTGGCGCGCGCCAGAAACTCCACCTTGTCGACTGGCTTGGCCAAAAAGTCGTTGGCTCCGGAGTCCAGAGCGCGATACCGCACTTGTTTTTGATCATTGGCGGTAATCATGAGGATAGGCACCTCCTCGCAGCCCTTCAGCGCCCGGAAGCGCTGGATGAACTCCAAGCCATCCATGCCCGGCATCATGTAATCCACGATCACCAAATCGGGCTGCTTGGTTGCTGCCCAATCCAGTGCCTGCAGGGGGCTCTCGAAGTTGTGGCTTCGGCAGTTGTCCAGCTTTTTGATCAACGCACTGAAAAGAATCAGGTTGATTTCCGTGTCGTCGATGATGAGTACGTCCTGCATGGTCACAGTATGGCCTTAAATATTCTGTCCGTAGCTGCCGGCACGTTGGCGCAGCGCTTGCACCAGAGACTCAACTTCGCGCACCAGGGAGGGAATCAGCGCTGCGACAGCTGCGGCATCCCTGAAAGCGGCCATGCTCTCCAGACGCTGGGCCAGCGCACTGGCCGGTTGCGCTTCAAACAAGGACAAAGTCGCCTTCAGGGCATGGGCCGCGTGCAACATGCCGTGGAAATCACCCGCTGCAAGGTCGGCCTCCAGACGGGCCTTGTCTTGCTCCCACTGCTCGCAAAACACATCGGCCACGATATCCACCATTTCCTGGTCAGCATGCGTCAGCGCAGTGGCATAGTCGAAACGGGTAGCTTGTGGCGCCAACACGGCCACCTCAGTCTCAGGGCGCAGAGCCGCGGGATCGGTCTTCGCAGAGGCCAGAAACGTCAACTCTGTGATCTTTTGCTGGAGCTCTTCAGAGCGTATCGGCTTGGAGACGTAGTCATCCATACCCGCCGAAAGGCATAAATTGCGATCAGACTCCATGGCGTTCGCGGTCATGGCGATGATGGGAATCCGCCGCCCGCTCTCACCCGCACGGATGCGCCGAGTGGCCTCCAAGCCGTCCATCACCGGCATCATCATGTCCATCAACACCAGGTCGTAATGACGCTGGGGCAACATCTGCAAGGCAATCTGGCCGTTGTCGGCAACATCGACCCGGTGCCCCCAGCGCTCCAGCAAAGTCACCGCCAGTTTTTGGTTAATCGCATGGTCCTCAACCAACAAAATATCCAGCATCGGATGGGTGTCGCGGATCGAGTGGCGGGTAACCAGCACCTCCGGCCGCACCTTGTGCAGCTTCAACACATCGGACAGCAGTTGCAGCAAATCGTCACGGGCAATCGGCTTGGAGAGATACCCCGCAATACCCGCTTCGCGCGAACGCTGACCATCGCCCTTCAGCCCCGCCGAGGACAGGAGCACCATGGGCAGCTCCTGGCAATGCGCCAGCGCTCTGATGCGTGCAGCCGTCGTAAAACCATCCATTTCCGGCATCTGGGCATCGAGCAGAATCAAGTCGCATACAGCGGTGCCAGTTGGAGCGTCCTGGGCCTGCAACCACGCAAGGGCGGCACTGCCCGATTCGGCTTGGGAAGTGCGGGCGCCAAACGAGGCCAGTAAACCGCACAAGACTTCACGGTTGACCTGGTTGTCGTCAACTACCAGCAGGTGCAAGCCATCTAAACGTATCGCGGCGGTCGGCTCAAGGGGCGCGGCCAAGTCGGGGACCAGCGCCACGGTGAAATGAAAGGTGCTGCCTACGCCCGGCGTACTCTCCACCCAGATCGCACCACCCATACCCTCCACCAAGCGGGCGCAGATGGTGAGCCCGAGGCCGGTACCGCCGTATTTGCGGGTGGTGGAGCTGTCTTCCTGCGAAAACGCATCGAACACGCTGCTCAGCTTGTGAGCCGGTATGCCGATACCGGTATCGCTCACCGCCAGATGGAGCAAAGGCTGGCCTTCCGGTGTTTTCGACTGACGCACCCGCAACACGACCTCGCCTTTGGCTGTGAACTTGATGGCATTCCCAAGAATATTGACCAGCACCTGCCGCAAGCGGCCCGGGTCCCCGACCAAGGCACGGGGGACATCGGGAGCCACATCCCACACAACCTCCAAGCCCTTGTCGTGGGCGCGCAATGCGACCGCTTTCAGGGTGTCGGCGATGGTGCGCTCGAGGTTAAACGGGATGGCCTCAATGTCCATCTTGCCTGCTTCGATTTTGGAGAAATCCAGAATATCGTTGATCACGCGGAGCAAGGCCTCGGACGAGGACTTCACGATATTCAGGTACTCCTGTTGCTCGGCATCCAGCGTGGTATCGAGCAGCAGTTCCGTCATACCGATCACCCCGTTCATCGGGGTGCGGATTTCGTGGCTCATGTTGGCCAGAAAGTCTGATTTGGCGCGGTTGGCAGCCTCGGCAGCATCCTTGGCCTTTTGCAGCTCCAGCGAGATGTGACGGGCCTGGGTGATATCGGTCAAGAAGCCGTTCCAGACGATATGGCCATTGGGCTTGTACTGGGGCTGCGACTCCCCGCGCACCCAAGTGATCTCCAGGGTCTCGATATTCATCATCCGGAAGTCCATGCCCCACGGGGCCCCGGAACGGGACGCCGCAATCAGAGACTGGGCTACCTCGTCCCGGTCATCCGGATGCACTGACTGCAAGAAGATGTTGGAGTCCTCGGCCATGGTCTCAGGGCGAACGCCCGTCATGCTCTCCGCCGCCTGGCTGATGAACGGAATCCGGAACAATCCACCCTTGGTGACGTAATACTGAAACACCGCCACGGGGATTTGCCGCGTCACCTCTTTAAGCCGCTCGTCGGCCTCTTTGGCGCGCGTCACGTCCTGCCAGATGCCGGTGAATACCCGGTCGCCGTTGGGGTCATCATCGGGTTCCGGGCTGATTTCTGTGCGTATCCAGCGTATCGACTTGTCGGGCATGCAGATGCGGTATTCGCCCTGCCACGGTTGCCGCTCCTGGGCCGCTTGGTGAATACCATCGCGCACCGCAGGCCAATCCTCGGCCAGGACCTGCCGTGTGGCCACATGGGGGTCGGCCAGCAATTCTTGCACGCTGAAACCACGCACCTCCATCACCTTGTCGTTCACAAAGGTGTAGTGCATGCCCTTGTCGTTGACATGCACACGGAACACGACACCGGGCAAAGTATTGGTGATGTGACGCAGCCGCGCTTCAGCGGCCTTGATATTCACTTCCATGCGTTTGCGCGCCGAAATATCGGTGCGGATCGCGACATACATGGTCGGGGTGCCGGACTCGTCTTTGAGCGGAACAATCGTCGCATCGACCCAGTACAAATGCCCGTCCTTGGCGCGATTGCAAATCTCGCCCCTCCAGACCCGGCCAGCGGAAATGACACCCCACAAATTGGTGAAATACACCTGATCTTGCGTCCCGGAGTTGATCATGCGGTGGTTTTGACCGATTAGCTCCGCCCGGGTGTAACCGCTGATCTGGCAAAAGCGGTCGTTGGCATACAAAATGTCGCCCGCCGCATTGGTAGTGCTGACGATGGCATGTTGGTCGAGTGCAAATTTCTGATTGGCAAGATCGGTGAGTGCGAACTGGAGGTCTTTTTGACTCTCCTCCTTTTGGCGCACCAATGTCCCCATCAGCTCCGACAAATCTTCGAGCGAGTCGCCCTTGAGGGGCGGGTGATGCGGATCCAACTGCAGCATCAGCTCGGTGGCGGTGGCTCGCAAGGAGTCCATCGCCCGGGTGCGGCTTTCCAGCTCGTTGCGCAGGCGGGTGTTGCTGGCTGTCAGATCTTGGGAGCTGAGCTCCAGGCTCAGGGCCTTGAGGGCCAAGTCCCGGTCGTTTTGCCGGTAAGCGTCTTCCACCCGGCTCAACAACGGGCCTAAGCCACTCAAAACTTTTGCAACTGCGGGGGACACGCCATCTGCGCCGGCCAGCGCCTCGAGCTCCTGCTGGACAGCGGGCCAGGCATCTCCTTCCAACCCGAGGTGGCGCTTGACTTGGCGCGCCAACAATTTGTGTTGCAGGGGACGGGAGGCCTCAGTCATGCCGCTTCCGAAAAATAGGTGATCGTCATGGTTTGGTTGTGCAACAAACAGGCTGCCCCATGGTGCGCCGGACTGATTTCGCCATACGAATAAAAGCCGGCCAGTGTGGCCTCATGACCCAGTACCGAGGCAACCGCCTCGATCTCTTCCTCGACCCGTCCCCCCATCACGACTTTGCGACCGACGCAGCTCACCATCAACGCGAGCCCGGGGCCTTGGACCACAGACAGGCTTTGCGCCGCCTGCTCTGCCCCTTGAACCAGCGCGTCTGTGCCAGCCTGCATCATGCGCACGTAACTCCCCTCCTCGACCTCGCCCGCCAACGTGATACTGCCAGCCGACTCATCCACACTCAAGATGGTGCGTAACAAGCCGTCCGCCGCCTGGTCCGCAGCCACCGCCGAAAAAGGAAACAAGAGGCCGGAAGCCGGCAGGTCTTTGGCGTATTCGCCCAAATACCGTTTGTAAGTGCTCAGAGCCGGCTCGTCATCCAGCGAATAAAGCACATTGCGGTCCGCGCGGGTCACGCGCCTGGTGGGACCAAAGGCACTCCAGCCACCAAAGACCCCATGCGACACCGACAAACCGTCGCCGTAAAGGCCGGCACAGACCAGCAGGTTGTCGCTCACGCCTTGGTTGTCCATCACCACTGTTTGCTGAAACGCGCCGCCGTCGCCGGCCATGCCCCCCACCAGTGGCACTTGGTCGCCCAGCACCCGTGTCATGCCCTCGATTAGCGCGGTGCCATTCATCTTGACGCCTTGGGCCAGCACCACCACCGCCCGCAGCCCGGCACGCGGCAGGCCGACCGCCAAGCGGACGCCAGCATCCAACGAGTCGTCCATGTCGCGAAGTTCGGTAGATGACTGCAGGGTGCGCACATTTGCCCAGCGCACGGCTGAAAGTGCCAGGCAATCGTCGCCCACACCGCCCGAGAAAATCTCTCCAGCAGTGCTGCAACCCATCAGCACAGCACCCGGCACCGCTTGGAGCAAAGCGGCGTGGGCTTGCCGCAGAAGCGGCTCAGGCCCAAAAGCCAGTACCCATGCGGGCTCAAAGGCGGCCAAGGCACTCAGACCGGAGCGGTCGGGAATTCCGCCTTGCGTAGTGGTTTGAAAAACATCCATACCGGCGCTCCCTTGGGGGTTCATCTGAAGGCAGGCCGGATGATACGCCAGCCTACAGAGCTTTACTCAAAATCACACAAAAACTACTAAAAACGTATTTTTCATATTTTATGATTTTTTGTACTGCTCACGCAAAAGATTTTTTTGGACTTTACCCATCGCGTTGCGGGGAAGCGCATCCACGATCACACAGCGCTTGGGCACCTTGAAATTCGCCAGCATGCCTTTGAGCGTGGTGACCATGGCTGGGCCGTCCAGGGTGTGCCCTTTCAGTGGTACCACGACGGCCACACCCACTTCGCCGAAATCGGCATCCGGCACGCCCACAACCGCGCTTTCCTCTACGCCGTCCAGGTTGTTGATGTAGCCCTCGATCTCGGCCGGGTAAACGTTGTAGCCCCCACTGATGATCAAGTCTTTGCTGCGCCCGACGATCGTGACATAGCCCATGGCATCCACAAAGCCTACGTCACCGGTTTTGAAGAAGCCGTCTGCAGTGAACTCCTGCGCCGTTTTCTCGGGCATTTGCCAGTAGCCCTGAAACACGTTGGCGCCCTTGACCTCAATTCCGCCGGTCTCTCCGGTGGGCACAGGCTGCCCCGCCTCATCCCGCACCCGCAGCTGCACCCCGGGCAAGGGCCGCCCCACAGTGCCGACCATGCGCTCACCGTCTGCGGCTTTGCACGGGTTGGAGGTCAGCATCACCGTCTCTGACATGCCGTAGCGCTCCAGAATCGTGTGCCCGGTGCGCGCCTGCCATTGGCGGTGCGTGTCGACCAGCATGGGCGCGGAGCCCGAGATAAACAGGCGCATGTGGCGGGTGGACTGGGCGTCCAGCCCTGCCTCGGCCAGCAGGCGCACGTATAGTGTGGGCACGCCCATGAACACAGTCGCCCGCGCCATGAGCCGCAAGGTGGTAGCAGGCTCGAACTTGGCGCACCAGAGCATGGTGCTGCCGTTGATGAGTGCGCCGTGGATGGCCACGAACAACCCATGGACATGGAATATCGGGAGTGCATGGATCAACACGTCGCCAGCCCTCCAGTCCCAATGCTGCTGCAGCACCTGCGCATTGCTCAGCAGGTTGCCGTGGCTCAGCATCGCGCCTTTGCTGCGGCCGGTGGTGCCACTGGTGTAGATGATGGCGGCCAGATCGTCCGGAGCCCGCGGCACCAGTGTGTGGGTGCGCGGGTAATGCGAGGCGCGCTCCAGAAGCGTTCCGGTGCGATCGTCATTGAGCGAAAACACATGCTGGGTGCCGGCCAAAAAAGCCATCTTGCTGAGCCAGCCGAAGTTGCGGCCGGCACACACTAGCACCGCGGGTTTGGCATCGCCCAAGAAATATTCCATTTCTGCACTTTGGTAGGCGGTGTTCAGCGGCAGGTACACCAGCCCGGCGCGCAGCGTTGCGAGATACAAGACCAAGGCCTCTACCGACTTGTCCACCTGCACAGCAACCCGGCTGCCGGGTGCCAGGTCCAGAAAGCCGAACAGGTTGGCCACCATAGCCGTGGCCTCGTCGAGGTCGCGCCAGGAGTAGTGCAATCCGCTGTCGGTCTCCACCGCGGTGCGTGTCATGTCCGCCGGAAAAGCTGCGCGCAATGCGGTGAACAAATTCGCGTCAGATGCCGCAAGGATTTTGTTGTTGCTCATAGGGTGCGTAAAATCAAAGGGAAAAGAGGAGCCGGTCAAAACACCGGCTTGCGCTTGTCAAGAAAGGCAGTGATGCCCTCACGGTGCTCAGCAGAGTCGGCATAGGCGTAGGAAGCACGCAACTCATTTGCTATCAAATCAGGAGCTGCTTGCGCATATTCTGCGAGCGCTACCGGCTCATTTAGCGTACGAAACGTTTGCTTATTCAAGCGGGCTGCTTGCGGGGCCAGCGCCGCGATGCGCACGGCCAACTCCCGGCCCGCATTGCCCAACTCTGCCGCCGCGCACACGCGGGTGAGAAAACCATGCCCGAGCATGGCCGGGGCGTCAAACACCTCGGCGGCCAGCAGCATGGCACGGGCGACGGTGGCACCGGCCACCCGCCCCACCAGCGCGGCCTCGCGCGGCGCCATCGGAAAACCCAAGCGGGCAATCGGGGCACCGAAGCGGGCGGTGTCGGCTGCCAGGCGCAAATCGCAACAGCTGGCGATCTCCAACCCCGCCCCCATGCAGTTGCCCTCGATCAGGGCGACGATGGGCACGTCGCAATCGAGCATGGCTTGCAAACCACCCCACACCTCCCGCTCATGGAAGTACTCAAGTTGGATGGCATCGAAACGGAAACCGGGGTACTCGGCAATATCGCCACCGGCACAAAAGTGGCCCTGGTCGCCACGCAGCAGCACGCAGCGCACCAGCTTGTCCGCCTGCACCGCCTCGAACAACGTTTTCAACTCCGCCCACATGCTGCGGGACATGGCGTTGAATTTGCCGGTGTGGGTAAGGGTCAGCGCCCATACACCGGGTGTTCCATAGGCATCCCGCTCGATTGCAATCCCGCCTGCCATGGTGCTCCTTAGTCGAGTTTGGCGCCCGAGGCCTTGACCACCGTGGCCCAACGCTTGACCTCGGCACTCACAAAGCTGCCAAATTGCGCCGGTGTGAGTTTGCCGAATTCCGCGCCGTTATTGCCCCAGCTGGTTTTGATGTCGTCTGCCATTGCGATGCGGTTCACCTCTTCCACCACACGCGCCTGAATGTCAGCGGGTGTGCCTTTGGGCGCCCACAACCCGTACCAGGTGGTCACGGTGTAGTTCGGCAGCCCCAACTCGGCCGCACAGGGCACATCGGGGAACGCCGGGCTGCGCTTGCTGCCGGACACCATGAGAGCCTTGATTCGCCCGCCTTTGATGTGCGCGGCGGAGGAGCCCAAGCCATCAAACATGATGTCCACACTGCCCGCCATCAGGTCTTGCAACGCAGGGCCAGCCCCTCGGTAAGGAATGTGGGTGATGAAAGTGCCCGTCTGCTGTTTGAACAGTTCACCCGCCAGGTGGTGCGAGGTGCCGCCACCTGCGGAGCCGTAGTTGAGTTTTCCGGGGTTGGCTTTGACCTGCGCCAGAAATGCCTTGAAGTCACCTTGCACGTTCTTCGGGTTCACCACCAGCACTTGTGGCACATTGGCGACCAAGGCCAAGGGGATGAAGTCTTTCTCAATGTCGTAATCCAGCTTGGGGTACATGCTGGGGGCAATCGCATGGTGCACCGCACCCATGAACAGGGTATGGCCATCGGGCGCGGCCTTGGCTGCGATACCTGCCCCCAGAGTGCCGCCGGCGCCGCCGCGGTTGTCAATGACCAGCTGGGTTCCGGTGAGCTTGGCGAACTGGGCCGACATCGGGCGGGCAAAAGCATCGGTGCCGCCACCTGCCGGAAACGGCACCACCAGCGTCACCGGCTTGGCCGGCCACTTGGACTGGGCCAGCGCGCCCGCAGGGGCCAGAGCCCATGCAGCCGCCAGCGCCGAGCCGGCGCCCAAAATACGGCGGCGACTGATGCCGCAAGCCTGGTCGGGGGTGGAAAAGTCTTGTTCATGTGCCATGTCTGTCTCCTGCTTATTGTTGGGGTTACACACTGTCGCTGACTAAAAATACAAGGTACTCACTGCACCAGCCACCGGAATCCGGCCATGGGCCAGGCCTTCCCGGTATTTGTCGAGCCGCTGCAGGTCGTAAAGGTAATTGACCATTAGCCCGTAGGACTGCTTCAGGCCCTTGCCCGAAGGGTCACCGGCCCAATTGAGGCGCTCCACCCGTGCACCATTGCCCAAATGGAACCGAGCGACCGGGTCCAGGGGCTTGTCGTGCAGCGTTTCGCGGCCGAGGTACTGGGCGGCACAGCGCATGAGCATCAGCCGTACGGCCGAAGTCGGCTTCAGCGCCAAAGGGGTCTCGCAGGCCGCCAGAAAATGGGCCGCGGTCACCGGCTCAAAGCCGACCGCGCGGCCCAGCTCTTCGCGCGCAGAGGCGTCAAGCCGCTCCAATTGCGCAGCCGCGTTTTTTTGTAGCCAACTCCTGAAGCCAGGAATCGGCGACAGCGTGGCAAAGGTCTTGAGGCGCGGAAACTCGGTTTTCAAGGTTTCCACCACCCGCTTGATGAGCGAGTCACCAAAACTGACACCCCGCAGGCCATCCTGCGTGTTGCTGATGGAATAAAAAATCGCCGTGGTCGCGGCATTCAAATCTACCGCATCCGCAGACTCGTCCAAGAGAGGGGTGATGCAGTCCGCCAGCGCATCCACCAAAGCCACTTCCACAAAAATCAGCGGTTCATCGGGAAGGCGGGGGTGAAAGAAACCGTAGCACCGGCGGTCGGAGTCGAGGCGGTTTTTCACATCGGCCCAGCTTTTGATGTCGTGCACCGCCTCGTATTTGATGAGTTTCTCGACAAGCGAGGCAGGAGAGTCCCAACTGATGCGGCGCAGCTCTAAAAAGCCCACATCGAACCAGGTGGAGAACATGTACTCCATCTCTACATCCAGCGCCTGCAGCCGCTTGTCAGACTTCAATGCGCTCTGCATTTCCGCCCGCAGGTTCACCAAAAAGCGGATGCCAGCCGCATCGGCGCTGAAGCGCTGCAGCAAACGCCGGCGCGGCGACACCGTGGCCCGGCGGTAGTGCACTTCGGCAGCGGCTTCATCGGGGGTACCGAGCGCGGCAGCAAACTGTGCCTGCGCCGCTTGGGCTTTCACCGGATCCGCCACAAACATTTCACTCATCAGCAACCACATATCGAGGCGGCGTGGCGGGGTAGCGCCGGCATACCAGGCCATCAGGGCCGCTGCCCGACGCCCGCCTTCAACCTCGCTCACCCGCCCGTCAATCACCGCCTGGAGCTCTTGCAAAATGCGACGCAGCACCCGGGGCGACAAGGCCTCGTTGCTTTGGCGCAGCGTTCCCTGCAAACGCTCACGGGTGCTGCGCACCTGCGGGCGCCCTTTGAAAACGCCGGATGCCGCCTTCACCACTATCAATTCAGGAGCATCTTGCGCACTATTTACGGGCGCCTGAGGCACATTTTGCTTAAAACCACGTGGCAGTAGCCGCACCACGTTGCGGTTGATCCAGGAATCTTGTGTCATGCCAATAACCTGCTCTTTCCGTAATGGGCCAATTCCCGCAACGCTTCACGCTGACGCAGCAAGTGGTTGCGCATGGCTGCATCGGCGGCCTCTGCGTCACCTGCGCGGATGGCAGCAAACACAGCAAGGTGCTCACTGAGGCTCTGCTCCAAGCGCCCGGGAGCACGCAACTGCTGCAAGCGCGCGAGCTTGAGAATTTTTCGAAGATCCGCGATCGACTGGGCCAGCCACCGGTTGTCGGCGAGGGTGATGATGGCCTCGTGGATCGTGTAGTTGGTGGCGTAATAGTCAGGGATGCGCCCTGCCGCAGCGTGCGCCTGCAGATTCAGGTGCAGTGCCTCGAGGGCCGCCAAATCTGCCACCGTGGCTTTACGCGCCGCCTCGAAGGCGCAGCGGCCTTCCAGCAAAGCAATGACCGGAAAAATATCGTCCAGATCCCGCTCGGTGACCTCGCTGACAAAACTTCCGCGCCGCGGCTCGTGCCGGATCAGCCCCTCGGCAGTCAGCACCTTGAGCGCCTCACGCAAAGGCGTGCGTGAGATGGACCATTCGGTGCAGAGTGCAACCTCATCCACATAAGCGCCCGCTGGCAATGCCCCTTCAAAAATGCGATGCCGCAGCCGGTCGGCTACGTCGTCATGCAAGGAATTGGGAACAGCACGCATCGGCAGACACACTCCTGAGGAACATTGCCAAGCCGGCAATTTTTCATAATTACCGATAATTACGGAAAATCATAGGGCGCAAAACAAAAAAGCACCCCCGGTAGTTACCCGTGGGGTGCTTCGGTGAGCAGACGGTGAAATCAGGCTCTGCGGCGATCTGCCCAAAGCCACAAGGCTGCGCCACCCAGAATCATCGGCACACAGAGCCACTGCCCCATGCTCATGCCCAAGCTCAGCAAACCAAGGTGGGCATCCGGCTCGCGGAAGAACTCGGCGATGAATCGGAACACGCCATAGCCCAACAAAAACGCCGCCGCCACCTGCCCTTGCTTGCGCGGCTTGCTGGCATACCACCAGAGCAACACGAACAGCAGCACCCCCTCGAGCAAAAACTGATACCCCTGCGAGGGATGACGTGGCAAGGGGCCACCGTCCCGAAACAGCATGCCCCAAGGCAAAGAGGGGTCTGCAACCCGGCCCCACAACTCGCCATTGATGAAGTTACCAACCCGCCCAGAGGCCAGGCCGGTCGGAACACACGGGGCAACCAGATCTGCAACTTGCCAGAACGCCTTTTTGCGCGAGTGGGCAAACCACAACATGGCGCCGATCACCCCCAACATGCCGCCATGGAAACTCATGCCGCCTTGCCAAACGTACAAGACTTCCAGCGGATGACTGGCGTAGTAGCCTGGCTTGTAGAACAGGCAGTAGCCAATGCGCCCACCGAGCACCACGCCCATGACACCGAGGAACAAAATGTCCTCAATGTCCTTGAACGACCAAGCACCCTGCCCCGCCGCAAATGTAGGCTGACGCAGCCTGCGTGCACCGAGAAACAGGAACAGCCCGAAAGCGACGAGGTAGGTCAGGCCGTACCAATGCACAGCGACCGGGCCCAATTGCAGCGCAATCGGGTCAATTTGAGGATGAATTAGCATGAAAACCTAAAAAGCACGCCGGAGCAGCCCTCTGCCACGGCGTGCGAGCTGCTTAATCGAGCAAAGAGAGGTCGCGCACTGCGCCCTTGTCCGCAGACATGACCAGCTTGGCGTAGGCCTTGAGGGCAGCAGTCACCTTGCGGGGGCGGGGTTGGGCAGGCTTCCAACCCAGCTTGTCCTGCTCTACGCGGCGGGCTGCCAACTCTTCATCCGAGACCAGCACGTTGATCGAGCGATTGGGAATGTCGATGCGGATGCGGTCGCCATTGCGAACCAAGCCGATGGCACCACCCGCAGCCGCTTCAGGCGAAGCGTGGCCGATGGACAGACCCGACGTACCGCCCGAGAAGCGACCATCCGTCAACAAGGCACAGGCCTTGCCCAAGCCCTTGGACTTGATGTAACTGGTGGGGTAAAGCATTTCCTGCATACCGGGGCCGCCCTTGGGACCTTCGTAACGCACGATGACGACGTCACCTGCCACCACTTTGTCGGCCAAAATATTGGCGACCGCTTCGTCTTGCGACTCCACCACGTGGGCAGGGCCTTCAAACATCAACAAGCTGTCATCCACGCCCGCGGTTTTGACGACACACCCGTTGAGCGCAATATTGCCTACCAGCACCGCCAGGCCGCCTTCTTTGCTGAAGGCGTGCTCCACAGAGCGGATGCAGCCTGTAGCGCGGTCCGTGTCCAGGCTAGGCCAGCGAGCAGCCTGGCTGAACGCCACCTGGGTAGGAATGCCGCCGGGGCCAGCCTTATAGAAAGTCTGAACCGCGTCCGACGGGTTGCGGGCAATATCCCACTGGTCGAGCGCGTCCTTCATGGTTTTGCTGTGGACTGTTGCCACGTCGGTGTGCAAACGGCCTGCGCGGTCCAATTCACCCAAAATGCCCATGATGCCGCCTGCGCGGTGCACGTCTTCAATGTGGTATTTGTCCGTATTCGGGGCTACTTTGCACAGTTGCGGGACGATCTTGGACATGCGATCGATATCGGCCATGGTGAAGTCGATTTCCGCTTCTTGGGCAATGGCCAGAACGTGCAAGATGGTGTTGGTGGAGCCACCCATGGCAATGTCCAGCGCCATCGCATTCTCGAAGGCCTTGAAGCCCATGGAACGTGGCAGGATGCTGCTGTCTTCTTCTTCGTAGTAACGCTTGCAAAGCTCCACCACCAGATGACCCGCGCGCTTGAACAATTGCTCGCGGTCGGCGTGGGTCGCCAGCACGGTGCCGTTGCCGGGCAAAGACAAGCCCAAAGCTTCGGTCAGGCAATTCATCGAGTTGGCGGTGAACATGCCAGAGCAAGAGCCACAGGTGGGGCAAGCAGAGCGCTCGACTTCCGCAACATCCGCATCGCTGACCTTGTCGTCCGCGGCCATGACCATGGCATCGACCAAGTCGAGCTTTCGGAATTCAATTTTCTGGGTCGTGGGGTTGAGCAATTTGACCTTGCCGGCCTCCATCGGGCCACCGGACACAAACACCACCGGGATGTTCAGGCGCATAGCGGCCATCAACATGCCGGGGGTGATCTTGTCGCAGTTGGAGATGCACACCATGGCATCGGCGCAGTGCGCGTTAACCATGTACTCCACGCTGTCAGCAATGATGTCGCGACTAGGCAGCGAATACAACATGCCGTCATGGCCCATGGCGATACCGTCGTCCACAGCAATCGTGTTGAACTCTTTGGCAACACCGCCCGCTGCCTCGATCTCGCGCGCGACCAATTGACCCAAGTCTTTCAAGTGGACGTGGCCCGGGACGAACTGGGTGAACGAATTCACGACGGCGATGATGGGCTTGCTGAAGTCAGCATCCTTCATGCCGGTCGCGCGCCACAAAGAGCGTGCACCGGCCATGTTGCGGCCGGCAGTGGAGGTCTTGGAACGGTAAGCGGGCATGGTGTGAAATAGATATTCGGTTGAACAGAATGGGGGGCGCCGGAGATTATCCTCCAGCCCCTCAGCGACGTTTTTTAGATCCCTGCAGCCCCATGGCTTCCCGCTGGCGGTCTATGCGGGCCTGTTTGCGGGCATTTTCCTTGTCCATGGCCTTGCGCTTGGTGTAGCCGGAGCTGTCCGCCCACGCCCACCAGGCAATAGCCAGTGCAAAGGGCATCAGAACCTGCCACCAAGCCCACGCGGCTACCGGCTCGATCAGCAGGTATTTCATGGCCAGAAGAATCAAACCCAAAACCAAAAAATACATAGTATTTGCTCCAATGTGTTGCCCCCGTTTCTAGTGGGGGGGTCAACCTGAGTTACTACAATCCCGTTGTAGAGATGTTAGCGAAACAACAGAGGCTTCAGATGAATCATTTTCTATCGCGTGGTTGGGTGCTCTCCTTGGTATTGCTCAGCCCCCTCGCTTGGGCGGATCAGGGCTTGGCAAAGTCCAAAAACTGCATGACCTGCCACATGATGGACAAAAAAGTGCTGGGGCCGGCGTTCAAAGACGTGGCCACCAAGTACAAGGGAGACAAGACAGCCGCAGATCGCCTCGCCACTAAGATCATGAAAGGTGGTAGCGGCGCTTGGGGTACCGCTTACATGCCGGCGAATTCGCAGGTCAGTGAAGCTGAGGCCAAGAAACTGGCGGCCTGGGTTCTCTCACTGAATTAAGCGGCTCACTCGCAACAAAAAAAGCCGCTAAAAACTAGCGGCTTTTTTATGGGCAAGCGCCATGGGCGCCTACCGTATGGAAAACCAGGATGGCTTAGTAAGCCTGACCCAATTGATCCAGAATGGCTGGATTCTCCAGGGTGCTGGTGTCTTGGGTGATGGACTCGCCCTTGGCCAAGGAGCGCAGCAAGCGGCGCATGATCTTGCCGGAACGGGTCTTGGGCAGGTTTTCACCAAAGCGGATATCTTTTGGCTTGGCAATCGGCCCGATTTCCTTGGCAACCCAGTCGCGCAAATCTTTGGCAATCGCTTTGGCTTCGTCGCCGCTGGGGCGGGCCCGCTTCAGCACCACAAAGGCGCAAATCGCCTCGCCCGTCAGATCATTGGGGCGACCGACCACGGCAGCTTCGGCGACCAGATCGGACTTGGACACGAGCGCGGACTCGATCTCCATAGTTCCCATACGGTGGCCAGACACGTTGAGCACGTCATCAATGCGGCCCGTAATACGGAAGTAGCCACGGTCTGCACTGCGCACCGCACCGTCGCCGGCGAGGTACAGCTTGCCACCCATTTCCTCGGGGAAGTAAGCTTTTTTAAAACGCTCAGGGTCATTCCAGATGGTGCGGATCATGGAGGGCCACGGGCGCTTAACGACCAGGATGCCGCCGGTTCCGTTGGCAATGTCATTGCCAACTTCATCCACAATGGCAGCCATGATTCCAGGCAGGGGCAGCGTGCAGCTGCCGGGAACCAGCGGTGTGGCGCCGGGCAGCGGGGTCATCATGTGGCCACCGGTTTCGGTTTGCCAGAAAGTGTCCACGATGGAGCATTTCTCGTGGCCGACGTTTTTGTAGTACCACATCCATGCTTCGGGGTTGATGGGTTCACCCACCGAGCCGAGAATGCGCAGGCTCGACAAGTCCGAGCGGTCGGGGTGCACAGAGGCATCGCTCTCAGCGGCTTTGATCAGCGAACGGATCGCAGTTGGCGCCGTGTAGAAGATGGTGCACTTGTGACGCTCAATCATTTGCCAGAAGCGACCAGCGTTCGGGAAAGTGGGCACACCCTCAAAAATAATCTGGGTAGCGCCAGCAGCCAATGGGCCGTATGCCACATAGGTGTGGCCCGTGATCCAGCCGATATCAGCCGTGCACCAGAACACATCCTCAGGCTTCAAGTCAAAGGTCCAGTCCATCGTGAGCTTGGCCCACAGCAAATAGCCACCCGTGGAATGCTGCACGCCCTTGGGCTTGCCGGTTGAACCCGAGGTATAGAGGATGAACAAGGGATGTTCAGCGCCCACGGGTACCGGTGCGCAGTCGGTGCTTTTGCCGGCCAAGGCTTCATCAAACGTTTTGTCGCGCCCTGCCACCATGTTGCAGGCTGTTTTGGTACGCTGGTACACAAAAACGCTCTTGATGGACTCGCAGCCACCCATGGCGATGCCCTCGTCCACGATAGCCTTCAAAGGCAACTCTTTGCCGCCGCGCATCTGGTAGTTGCTGGTGATCACCGCAACCGCACCTGCGTCAATGATGCGCTCTTGCAAAGCCTTGGCCGAGAAGCCACCAAACACCACACTATGGGTAGCGCCGATACGGGCGCAGGCCTGCATCGCAATCACGCCTTCCAGGGTCATGGGCATGTACACCAGTACCCGGTCGCCCTTTTGGATGCCGTCTGCCTTAAGTGCGTTGGCAAACTGGCTGACCCGAGCCAACAGCTCTTTGTAGGTGGTTTTGGTAACAGTACCGTCATCAGCCTCAAAAATGACCGCCACTTTATTTTCAGTGGGGGTGCCGATGTGCTTGTCCAGGCAGTTGGCGGACGCATTCAACTCGCCATCATCAAACCATTTGTAAAACGGTGCGTTGGACTCATCCAAAGTGCGGGTGAAAGGCTTGTTCCACACCACGTTTTCCTTGGCCAAGCGGGCCCAGAAACCTTCGAAATCTTTTTCGGCTTCGGCGCAAAGGGCGTTGTAGCCCTCCATGCCGGAGATGCGGGCCGCTTTGACTGTGGCTTCACTGGGTGGGAACACCCGGTTTTCAACCAACATGGACTCGATAGCAGAAGATGATGCGCTCACAGGTTTGTCTCCTCGGATTTTTTGAAAACTGCGCGCATGGTTATCCCATGCACTTACAAATCACTGACTGATTTGGGTCAAGGCCCGCCGTCAGGCTAGTGCAGGTGTGATTCGATAAACTCAGCGAGTTTGCCCTTCACTGCCATCCAATCTCTGAAAAGTCCGACCATGACCACCTCTATCCGCCAGGCTGACCTGATCGAATCCGTGTCTGCCGCGCTGCAGTACATCAGCTACTACCACCCCGCCGACTACATCGCCCACCTGGCCCGCGCCTACGAGCGCGAGCAGAGCCCGGCTGCCAAAGACGCGATCGCCCAAATCCTGACCAACAGCAAAATGAGTGCGACCGGCCACCGCCCCATTTGCCAGGACACCGGCATCGTGAACGTGTTCCTCAAAGTCGGTATGGATGTGCGCTGGGAGGGCTTCACTGGGAGCCTGGACGACGCCATCAACGAAGGTGTCCGCCAAGGCTACAACCACCCCGACAACACTTTGCGCGCCTCGGTGGTTGCGGACCCTGAGTTTTTGCGCAAGAACACCAAAGACAACACCCCGGCGGTGATCTTCACGGAAATCGTGCCCGGCAATACGGTCGAAGTGACCGTGGCAGCCAAAGGTGGCGGCTCTGAGAACAAAAGCAAAATGGTCATGTTGAACCCCGGCGACTCGGTGGTGGACTGGGTCTTGAAGACCGTTCCCACCATGGGCGCTGGCTGGTGCCCGCCCGGTATGCTGGGCATCGGCATCGGCGGCACCGCTGAAAAGGCCGTCCTGATGGCAAAAGAAAGCCTGATGGACGATTTGGACATGTATGAGCTGCAGACCAAAGCCGCAGCCGGCGCTGAACTCAACAATGTGGAAAAAATGCGCTTGGAGCTGATGGAGAAGGTCAATGCGTTGGGTATTGGCGCACAGGGCTTGGGCGGTTTGACCACCGTGCTGGACGTCAAGATCAAGATGTATCCGACGCACGCGGCCAGCAAGCCGGTCGCCATGATCCCGAACTGCGCCGCCACCCGCCACGCCCATTTTGTGTTGGACGGCAGCGGCCCCGTCTATCTGGATCCGCCAAGCTTGGACCTCTGGCCCAACGTCAACTGGACACCTGACTACGAGACCAGCAAAAAAGTGGACCTCAATACCCTGACCAAGGAAGAAGTCGCCAGCTGGAAACCGGGCCAGACATTGCTATTAAACGGCAAGATGCTGACCGGCCGCGATGCCGCGCACAAACGCATCCAAGGCATGCTGGCCAAGGGTGAAAAGCTGCCCGTGGACTTTGCCAACCGGGTGATCTATTACGTCGGCCCCGTTGACCCGGTTCGCGATGAAGCAGTTGGCCCAGCAGGCCCGACAACCGCCACCCGTATGGACGGATTCACCGAGATGATGCTGGCGCAAACCGGTTTGATTGCCATGATTGGCAAAGCAGAGCGCGGCCCCGTCGCCATCGAAGCCATCAAGAAGCACCAGAGTGCCTACCTGATGGCGGTTGGCGGTGCGGCCTACCTGGTGTCCAAGGCCATCAAGACCGCCAAAGTGGTCGGTTTTGAAGATATGGGCATGGAAGCGATTTACGAATTCGACGTCGTTGACATGCCTGTCACTGTGGCGGTGGACGCTGGTGGCACCAGTGCCCACATCACAGGGCCTGAGGACTGGAAAAAGAAGATCGCTACTGGCGAATTCAAGTCCATTCCTGTCACTTCGCGTTAAGCCATTGCCGATCGAAAGCATGCACCCCATCGGGGTGTTTGACAGTGGCCTAGGCGGCCTGAGCGTCCTACGGGCGCTTAGGGCTGAATTGCCAAACGAAAGGTTTGTCTATGTCGCGGACAGCGGCCACGCACCCTACGGTGAGCGGGATGACGAGTACCTGATCCATCGCTCCGGCACGATCAGCCGCTGGTTGCAACACCATCACCAGATCAAAGCCCTGGTAGTGGCCTGCAACACGGCCACTGCTGCAGCGATTCACGTCTTGCGGGCAGAACACCCTGCACTACCCATCATAGGTATTGAACCGGCACTCAAACCTGCGGTGGCTAAGAGCAAGACGGGCGTCATTGGGGTAATGGCAACGCCGAGCACCTTGAAGAGCGAGAAGTTCCAACGTTTGCTGGCAAGCTTGCAAGATCAAGCGCGCTTTGTTCTTCAGCCCTGCCCCGGGCTGGCATTGGCCATTGAGCAGTTTGACGCTATCAAAACAGGAGCTGCTTGCGCAACATTTACGAGGGCCATGGGCACTTTTGGCATTCAAACCGGTGACATTGATACGCTGGTATTGGGCTGCACTCACTACCCCTTCGCAGAGGCGTCACTTCGCTCAGGAACCGGACATGAGGTGCACTATCTGGAAGGAGGTGCCCCAGTGGCCCGCCAGACCCGGCGTCTGCTTGTAAAGGCCAACACACTGCTCACTATCGAACCGTCAAACAGCGGACGAATCGACTTTCACAGCACAGGCGACTCCCGCACCCTGGCGCTAGCGGCCGAGCGCTGGCTGGGAATTGCAGATACTGTGCATGACTTGGAGATTTAGCTGCTAACGCAACCGAAAGCTACCCCGCTTTGCACTGTTGTCCAGCGCTTCACTCATGCCTGAAGCCGAATCGCCACCCGAGCCGCATAATTTGCACATCCAGTCTGCGCAGATCGAGAATCACCCTACAGAAGCGTAGGCAGCACTTGCCCTGACCGAACTGAAAATGCGCTGGGGCCCGAGGTTGGGACTTGGTGCTTTAGTGGGTTCAGTGGGATAAAAACGAGGGCTTCCCGAGAATATCGGGCGTCAGTGCCTTGACAGCCTGATACTGGCTCATGAAGATTTGACCACTCAAATGCTGTAGCAGTTCGGTCGTACGCAGGCGGTCCATGACAGGCCCCTTCAACTCCGAAAAATGCAGCATCACGCCGGCAGTTTTCAGGCGTTGGTCTATGGCCTCTAAACTCTCCAGTGCGCTCGCATCGATGTCATTGATCGCTGAACATAGCAACACCACATGGCGAAGTGTGGGGCGACTAGCCACCGCATCATTGATACGGTCCTCTAGGCTGCGTGCATTGGCGAAGTAAAGGCTCTCATCAACGCGCAAGGTGAGCAATTCCGGGCTTGTGTGCACCTCATGACGCAACACGTTGCGAAAGTGCTCTGTACCTGGTAGCAAACCAACCTCGGCGATGTGTGGCCGACTGGTGCGAAACACATACAACGCCAGTGACACGCCGACTCCAATGACCAAGCCGGTTTCAACTCCTAGCGTGAGCGTTGCAAACAAGGTGGCAACCACGGCAGCAAAGTCCGGCTTGGAATAGGACCATGTACGGCTCAAAATGCCAAAGTCTACGAGCGACAACACCGCCACAATAATGGTGGCCGAAAGCGTAGCCTGTGGCAGGTAGTACAACGCTGGCGTTAGCAACAGCGATGCCAGCGTGATGCCGATTGCTGTAAAAACGCCAGCTGCAGGGGTTCGGGCACCGGCGTCGAAATTAACAACAGACCTTGCAAAGCCCCCCGTCACGGGGAAGCCACCGCTTATTGCCGCCGACAAATTACTCGCACCCAGCGCAACAAGCTCTTCGTCTGGCTCAATACGCTGTCGACGCTTAGCCGCCAATGTCTGGCCGACGGATACTGATTCCACGAATCCGACTACGCTTATCAGCAGTGCCGGCATTGCCAATTCGCGCCACAGTGCCAGATCCCATGTGGGAGCTGTAAGCGGTGGCAGTCCTTGCGGAACATTGCCCACAATCTTCATACCTTGCGCCTGCCAATCCAAGGCCCACGCCAAAGCGGTGGTGACAGCGATGGCAGCTACAGGGCCAGCCTTGGCAACAACATCAGCGATTTTTGGCTTCATGCCCCAGGCAGTCAGTAAGGGCTTAAGACCTTTGCGCACCCAAAACAGAAAACCAGTGACGATTAGGCCAACGGCTAGGGTCAGCAGGTGAGCACTGTCCGCCTGCCGGGCAATCGCGGTTAACAGTTCGACGACGTTGTGCCCATCTGCTTTCACGCCCATCAGGGTTTTCAATTGACTGGCCGCTATGAGGAGCCCTGATGCCGAGATGAAGCCAGAGATTACCGGGTGACTCAGGAAATTGGCAAGGAAACCCAGGCGAAGGACACCCATCACTAGCAGCATCATTCCTGATAGAAAGGCAAGCGTGATGGCAATCTGCCAATAAGCCGCGGTACCCGCCGCAGCATGCTCTCCCACCGCAGCAGCCGTCATAAGCGAGACTACCGCCACCGGCCCCACAGCGAGCACGCGACTGCTGCCCAACACGCCGTAAAGCAACAAAGGCGCCACACTGGCGTAAAGGCCCACCTCCGGCGGCAAACCCGCCAGAAGCGCGTAGGCCAAGCTTTGTGGGATCAGCATGATCGTGACAATCAAGGCTGCCACCAAGTCACCAACAAAAGTCTCTTGGTCGTAGCGCCGTCCCCAGTCCAAGACTGGCACCGAGGGCAGGCGTTGCTTCCAACTTCTAGCTTGTGCCATCAACCCACCATCTCAGGTTGTGCCAGCCATTCCCGTCCTTTGAGCATCCCGTCCCAATAGAGCGGCGGCAACACGCGTTCTTTGAGATACCAAGCCAGTGCAGAGGGCTTGGTACCGTCGATCAGCCATTTAGGGAAACTAGGCGATACTTTGCCACCGTAGGTGAACTCGGCCAGAACGATTTTTCCACGCTCGACTGTGAGTGGACAAGATCCGTAGCCGTCATACTTTACCTCGCCCTGCACATCGCCACGGGTGACCAGCAGGTTGTGTGCGACCACTGGTGCTTGCTTTCGCGCCGCGGCAGCAGTCTTGGCGTTGCTTGTGTTGCCTACGTCACCCAACGCAAAGATATTGACGAACTCCTTGTGGCGTAGCGTACCTGGGTCAATATCGACCCACCCGGCGGCGTCTGCAAGTGGACTGATACGAATGAAGTCTGGCGCCCTCTGTGGAGGCACAGCGTGCAGCATGTCGAACTCGCGGGTGATAAATTCGTTGGTGCCGTCGGGATTGTTTGCGCTGAAAACCGCCTTTTTTGCGGGACCGTCGACAGACACAAGCGTTTGACCGAAATTCAGACCGATGCCGTAAGTCCTCACATATTCCATCAAGGCTGGAACATAGTCCGCCACGCCAAATAGAACAGCACCTGCATTGCAAAACTGTATGTCGATGGAGCTTAAGACGCCACTCCGACGCCAATGATCGGCAGACAGATACATCGCTTTTTGAGGCGCGCCCGCGCATTTGATGGGCATGGGCGGTTGGCTGAAAATAGCGCAGCCTCGCTTCAGTTCCTGAACCAGCCTCCAAGTGTAGGGGGCTAAATCGTAGCGATAGTTACTGGTCACACCGTTGCGCCCTAGCGTTTCGGAAAGACCCTCGATGCCCTGCCAGTCAAGTTTTAGCCCTGGACAAACCACTAACTGCTGATACTTGACTACTCGACAGCCGTCCAAGATCACGGCGTTGCGCTCGGGTTCAAACGCAGCAACTGCCGACTTGATCCAGTGCACCCCTTTGGGCAGCACGGCAGCCATCGTTCGAGCTGTCACTGCAGCGTCAAACACACCAGCCCCTACTAATGTCCACCCCGGCTGGTAGTAATGGATATCGGCCGGGTCAATGATGGCAATATTGAGATCGGGTTTGCGAGCCAGAAGGCTTGATGCCACCGAAATTCCAGCGGCACCGCCGCCAACGATCACGACGTCGTGCATGGCGTCGGACACTTCAACGGGAGTCTTCCCTCCATTGGCAATGCGCCGCACGACTCCCTTTAAATCGAAGCCCGCTTTAGACGCTTTTTCCACGATTTGAGGAAGCTGCATGTTTGCCGCCTGTGACAGTGCCCACATGGTGGTAGATCGCATGCCAGTGCGACAGAAGGCCAATACAGGCTTGGGCAACTCAGCCATAAGCGCACCAAACGCGACGCCTTGTGCATCAGTCACTTTGCCGGATTCTGCCGGCAGGTAGCGAATCTGCAAACCTTGGTCTCGCGCTTCGCGTTCAAGCTCCGCGTAGACCGGCTGGTCCGCACCCTCACCGTCTGGCCGGTTACAGATCACAGAGCGAAACCCTGCTCTTGCAACAGCATTTAAATCAGCGATGGTGACCTGAGGGGCAACCGATATCTCAGGGCTGAGTGACTTGATTTCCATTTTTGTCTCCAAAAGTATCGGCCTCTTAATGAGGCTCTGGGCGAGGAAGTGGTTAGATTGCGTTCAATGGGATCTTGATGTACCGAGACCCGTTGTCTTCTGGCTGTGGGAGTTCTCCGGCACGCATGTTTACTTGCACCGCCGGAAGGATTAAGGTTGGCATGGCTAGCGTGGCGTCGCGAGCGTGACGCATGGCCACAAACTCCTCTTCGCTTATACCGTTGCGCACGTGGATGTTCTTTGCACGCGCATCCGCAACGGTGCTAACGTACTGAAGCTCTCTACCATTGGGCTGATAGTCATGACACATGTAGAGCGGCGTATCGGGTGGAAGACTCAGTACTTTGTTGATCGAGCGAAAAAGCACGCGAGCATCTCCACCCGGAAAATCACAACGTGCAGTACCCCCATCCGGCATAAACAGTGTGTCGCCAACAAATGCTGCTAAGGGCTCATCGGCTGACTTGCTGTCAGCGACAACATACGTCATACATGCTGGTGTATGACCGGGCGTGTGCATTGCTCGAACATGCAAGCTACCGATCGAGAAGTGCTCGCCATCCATGAAAAGATGATCGAACTGGCTTCCGTTGCGAGCGAATTCAGGACCCGCGTTGAATAGTTGGCCAAAAACGTTTTGCACCGACTTGATGTGCTCACCAATTCCCAGCTGTCCCCCCAGCTGTTGCTTGAGATAGGGCGCGGCCGAAAGGTGATCGGCGTGCACATGAGTTTCCAAGATCCACTGTACTGTTGCGCCCAGTTCGCGAACGCGCGCTGTCAGTTTGTCTGCTCCATCGTGCGTTGTTCGACCTGACTTCAGGTCAAAGTCGAGCACGCTGTCGATCAACGCGCATTGCTTGGTTACTTGGTCTAGAACGATATAGCTCACGGTCCATGTTCCGGGATCGAAAAAGCCTTCAATAAGCAGGGAGTGCGATGTATTCACGTTTGACTTTCAGAAAGTTACCGGCAGCAATTGGAAAAACGGGTCTGGGTTGGCTGCTGCAAGTGAACAAAGTACTGGCCAGCCAAAACTGCTCTAGTGCAGTCCCTCAACGAGCGGTCTGCGGTTTCTTCGTCTATCTGCATACGCATTTCCTTCCGTTTGTCTGGAGTCGCACTTGAACACTTGAATGTTGAAAAGCGGTCTGGAACTTGACTCTGTCAGACATCGCAAAGCGCGTGCCACTTGATTTCAAGCTCCAAGCCAATCTGCAAGCCATTGAAAACAAACAAGATTTTTGAAATGGGGTCATCCAGAGAGTGGTAACCTCTGCCATTCAGCGCCATGGAATGGCAATAGTGGCAGTTGTGGCAGCAGCTTTGGCAGTGAAAACCGAAGAGATCACAATAGCCAAATATTTGGAGATACTGATGCTGGAACTACAAGGCACGTCTGCGAAAGAGACCAAACCACAAGAAGCTGAGACACTGGGCATGGCACCGCAAGTGCAGGCTTTGATTTCGTTTCTTGAACACGAAGCACAGCCGATGATCGTGCTGGATACCGAATACAACATCCTTGCTGCAAACATTGCCTACAGGAGACAGTTCGCAGCGGTAGACAAGCCTTATATTGGTCATAAGTGCTACCGAATCTCGCACCACTACGACGTGCCATGCGACCAGGCTGGAGAGCACTGTCCAATGAAAAGAGCGTTCGATCTCAAAGGCCCCGACCGCGTTCTGCACATCCATCACACACCAAGAGGACCGGAGCATGTAGATGTAGAACTGCGACCGATCCTCGATGCCAGTCGTCAGATAGTGGCCTACGTTGAGCGCCTATCAACGGTCCGGAGCGCCTCGGCTCGCCCCACCGCAGAGGGCTTGGTAGGTCGATCCACCTCGTTTAATCTAGCCCTATCCGCAGTACAACGAGTAGCGCCGTCAATGTTGCCGGTACTGCTTCTCGGTGAGTCGGGTACCGGAAAGGAGCTTTTTGCTCGCGCTGTTCATGAGGCAAGCGATCGTGCCCATGGACCCTTCGTGGTGGTGGACTGCTCGGGTTTCACTGAGACCCTGTTCGAGAGCGAATTGTTTGGCTACGAAAAGGGCGCCTTCACGGGTGCGAATGCGCGTAAGAAAGGGCTGGTTGAAACTGCCGAAGGCGGCACGCTCTTCTTGGACGAGATGGGAGATGTCCCACTCCCGATGCAAGTTAAGCTCCTACGGCTCATTGAGTCAGGTTCGTTCCGCCGGGTGGGAAGTGTGGAAACCCAGCAATCTGACTTCAGACTGGTTGCAGCTACCCATAAACCGCTGCAAGAAATGGTGGCCGACGGACGATTCCGGCAGGACTTGTACTACCGCATCAGCGCATTTCCCATTCACTTGCCACCCTTACGTGAGCGGGCCGACGACATCCCTATGCTCGTAGACTCATTTATCCAACGCGGCGGCAGCGGAAAACGCCGCGTTACAGTGGAGCCCGAAGCTATGGCGCTACTGCAAGCGCACGACTGGCCTGGAAACATTCGCGAGCTGCGGAACGTGCTAGACCGCTCGCGGTTGTTTGCTGACGATGGCATCATTCATGCAGAACACCTGCCAATAGAGTTCGGTAGTCAACGCGCTGCCAATTCCAATGTGACTTTCAAAGCAATCACTTTACAGGGTCGGGCAAATATGACTGACGATGAGTTCGTCCGCATTGCTAATGCGTTTAGTGGCACTCGGCGAGAACTGGCAGCTCATTTGGGCCTAAGCGAGCGCACCCTATACCGCCGTTTGAAAGCGGTTGGGTTGGCCTAGATGCGCAGCGGGCTGCTCTATCTACAAACACTTAAAATTTTTTGAGTGTTCGGATCATGTCTTGAGAACCCAGCGCAGCAAGAGTGCCACGCCACACAGGAGAGTGATACTTACAGTCCAAATAGTTGCCATCCAGAGGAGACGTTTCCCTAACGGAGGTAGCTGCTCGTCCGAGCTCGTGGTCGTGATGTCGGGCCAGTGAAACGGTAAGTTTTTCATGCGTGGTATCCATCGGCTTGCACTTTTCCACGAAAAACCCAATAAGACCACGCGGTGTAGCCAAGGATCAAAGGCAAGACCAAGGCTGTGCCCCAGAGCATAAAAATTTGACTGCTACGGTCAGTCGCAGCATCCCAGATGGTTACTGCACCTGGCACCACATTTGGAAACACACTGATACCCAAACCTACGAAGCACAACAGGAAGACAGCCAGTACCAGCAAAAAAGGAGCTACCTCGCAGTTGGCCTTCATACTTCTAATAAAGGCAAAGCTGGTAGTTATCACTAAGACAGGCACAGGTGTAACCCAAAGAATGTTGGGCCAATGTAGCCAGTTGCCAAAGTAGTTGGCACTCAGGAATAGCGTAGCAAAGCTAACCAATACGATGGCTGCCAGAGTAGCACCACCAAGCCACCACGCCATTACACGGGCCATACGCTGCAGTGTGCCGTCTGCTTTCATCACCAGCCAAGTAGAGCCCAGAAGTGCGTAGGCAGCAACCACACTCAGTCCTGTCAGGAGAGAGAAAGGCGTGAGCCAGTCCCACCAGCCACCCGAATAGGCCCTTCCAGTTACGCGAATACCTTGCAGCAAAGCCCCCAATATGATGCCTTGGGACAGCGCAGCCACAAGTGAGCCGCCGCTGAAAGCCAAATCCCAAATTTTGCGATGCGCAGGGTCGCGCCACCTAAACTCAAATGCGACACCCCGAAAAACTAAGGCAAGCAACATTGCAATGATGGGTGCATAGAGGGCCGACAGAATCAAACCATACGCCAAGGGAAAAGCCGCCAGCAATCCACCCCCCCCCCATTACCAACCAAGTTTCATTGCCATCCCATACCGGTGCAATGCTGTTCATGGCTGTGTCGCGATCATGACCGACCGGGAAGATGTTGAAGAGGATTCCAATGCCTAAATCAAAACCATCCAAGACTACATAGATAAAAACGGCCAAGACAATAATGAAACCCCAGACTATGGTGAGGTCTAACTGATGGAAGTCAAAGTTCATGCCTTACTCCTTATTTGGTCGAGGCGGTGCCAGTGCGTAGCGCTGTGACAGGTAAGGTACCGGCCGCCATTTGTGGGACCTGAGAGGGGGGCGGCTCATGGATGCCCGGCGATTTAGACATCAACTTTAGGATGTAGAACACTCCTGCCCCAAAGACAGCGAAGTAGACCAATATAAAAGCGAGCAGTGACATTGCCACAGCAGGTGCAGCCAACGGTGAGGCCGAGTCGGCCGTCCGAAGCACGCCATAGATGGTCCAAGGCTGACGCCCAACCTCCGTAGTGACCCAACCTGCGAGCACTGCAATCAGCCCTGACGGCCCCATGACCAGCGCAAAGCGGTGCAGCCACTTCCAGTCGTACAGTCGCCCCTTAGCACGAGCCCATAAGCTGAGAATGCCTAAGCCCGCCATCAAAAAACCAAGCCCGACCATCACGCGAAAGGACCAAAAGACAATACCTACGGGTGGCTGATCTGCTTTGGGAACAGTGTCCAGCCCCTGCATAGGCGCGTTCAAGTCGTGCTTGAGAATCAACGATGAGAGCTTGGGAATTTCTACGGCGTAATCGACTCGGCCCTTCTCGCTATTGGGAATTCCAAACAGGATGAGTGGCGCGCCTTCGGGATGGCTTTCGAAATGGCCTTCCATAGCCATCACTTTTGTGGGTTGATGTTCCAACGTGTTCAAGCCGTGAGCATCGCCGAGAACAATTTGCAACGGGGCAACGATGGCCGCCATCCACATTGCCATAGAAAACATCAACCTTGCGCGAGGATTAGCACGGTCTTTCAGGAGGTGCCATGCACCGACGGCGCCAACCATAAAGGCTGTGGTCAAGTATGCGGCCGACAAAGTATGGGCCAAGCGGTAAGGAAAGCTAGGGTTAAAAATAATGGCGAGCCAACTTCCAGCGGAGATGAACTGGCCATTAGCGTTGACCGCAAACCCGACTGGCGTCTGCATCCAACTGTTGACAGACAAAATCCAAAATGCCGACATGAAGGTGCCTAGAGCCACCATGAGGGTCGCAGCAAAGTGCAAACCTTTACCCACTCGCTTCATTCCAAAAAGCATCACGCCCAAAAAGCCTGCATCCAAAAAAAAGGCGGTAAGAACTTCATAGGCCATCAGTGGCCCAATGATCGGCCCCGCCCTATCGGAAAAAACGGCCCAGTTGGTCCCGAATTGGTAAGACATTACGATGCCAGACACAACCCCCATGCCGAATACCAACGCAAAGACCTTGATCCAATACCGAAACAAGTTCATGTAGTCTTCGCGGCCAGTCCGGAGCCACAAGCCTTCGAGCACAGCCAGGTAACTTGCCAAGCCAATAGTGATAGCTGGAAATAGAAAATGAAAGCTCACTGTAAAAGCGAACTGGATGCGCGCTAGCAAGAGGGCATCGGATGGGTCAATCATCAGGTCTTCCTTGGTTTCATGACGTGTCAGTCGATAGCCAAACTGCAAAACCTATGCCACCATCCCATAGATTAAAAATCCCGAATTAAATCAACAACTTAGTATTCCCACTCGATTTCTCCTACGAATCAGACTTTGCCAAATCTGCCAAAACTCATTGCCATCTGCCAAATTGGCAGCAAAGTGGCAGTCACGATCACCTCGTGAGGCCCGCACTGGACACTGCCACCGATGAAACCAATGAAGGCTGGTGTTTCAAGCAAGAATATTAGACGTGAGTCTTTGCCGCATCTACCTTGAGGGTTTGTCCAAAAAGAATTTTCCAGACCCTCTGCAGTCATGACGAAACAAAATACGGTCACTCCATCCATTTCCGATGGGAGGACGGGCATTGCATCTTGTTTGAACCGTGATGATGGAAATTGCGAACCAGCGCTCAAATCTTGTGAAGAAGTACAAATCAGTTTGGCCAGCACAGCCGCTGAACTCTCTGAGATCTTGTACGGCCGAGCCCTAGGATTGAACACTTAGATGGAGTAAGGGCGGACGCAGCAGCATTTCCTCCCCGACAGCCAGTTGTCGCGGTCGAAGGGCAGTGAAACAGCCGTTGTAATTTGTTGGCGTGCCCGGAGGGGATCGAACCCCCGACCCACAGCTTAGAAGGCTGTTGCTCTATCCGACTGAGCTACGGGCACAAAGGACAAAGGCCCCAAAGCGTTAAAACTTCGGAGCCTTTGATTTTTTAAAAGTGGTCGGGGCGGCGGGATTCGAACTCGCGACCCTCTGCTCCCAAAGCAGATGCGCTACCAGGCTGCGCTACACCCCGACAGCTGGTATTCTAACCCGATAAAACCGCTGTTTCCAGCTTCGTCATCGTTTTTTTGCACCTCCCTTCCATGCCCACATCGTCACCCCTGCTGCCCTGGTTGGAACCCGGCGAATCATTTCCGAGTACCTATGCAGCTTGGGGAGACGACTCGCCGGCCCCGGGCTTGCTCGCAGCCGGAGGTGACCTAGAGCCCGCGACATTGCTCCGCGCCTACTCGAATGGCATTTTTCCCTGGTACAGCGAAGGCCAGCCCACACTTTGGTGGAGCACAAGCCCGCGAATGACATTGTGGGTGGATGAGTTCCGGCTCCACAGGTCACTCAAGAAAACCATCCGACATTTCCGAGACACCCCGGGCTGTGAAATACGGGTGGACAGCTCTTTCGAAAAAGTCATTGAAGCCTGCTCCGTGACCCCTCGCGATGGACAAAACGGCACATGGATACTGCCGGAAATCCGGGCAGCATATCTGCGCTTTCACCATGCAGGGCATGCACACAGCATCGAGACCTGGCAAGACGGTGAATTGGTCGGCGGCTTGTACTGCGTCTGCATTGGTCACGCCGTGTTTGGCGAATCGATGTTTGCAAGGCGAACCGACGCATCCAAACTGGCTTTGGCTGCGTTAGTGGCGATTGCCCGCCACCACAAGGTCGCATGGATTGATTGCCAGCAGGTCACCTCACATCTGGCCTTCATGGGCGCACGGCCGATCGACAAAAAAGCGTTCCAACAGTGCCTCGACTCTGCCATACCGAAGCCGCCCATCCAGTGGGACTTTGACCGCCTATACTGGAATTACTTGTAGTCAGCTTGCGAAACACTGCCATGACCGATCTGACGGATCTCCCCATCCAAACACTGCAGTTTTATGCCACTGCGCCGTACGACTGCAGTTACCTCTCGGACCGACAAGCCCGCTCCCAAGTCGCCACGCCCAGCCACATCATTGACACGGCAACCTACTCCAGCCTCGTAGAGAAGGGCTTCCGGCGCAGCGGCATGTTCACCTACCGCCCTTACTGTGACGGCTGCCAGGCCTGTACCCCGCTACGCATTCCGGTGGAACAATTCCGCGCCAACAAGAGCCAAAAGAGAGCGGCAAGACAGCACGCCAACTTGCAGGCCCGCGTACTGAACCTCGGATTTTCGAGAGAACACTACGACCTCTATCTGCGCTACCAACTCGCCAGACATGCCGGAGGCGGCATGGATGAGGACAGCATCGATCAGTATGTGCAGTTTCTGCTGCAGAGTCGCGTGAACTCCCGCCTGGTTGAGTTTCGTGAAGCGACAGACAGCGAGCAAAGTTTGGGTGCACTCAAAATGGTGTCCATTTTGGATGTCCTCGACAACGGCCTATCCGCGGTGTACACATTTTTTGCACCCGATGAAGGTGCAAGCTATGGAACCTTCAATGTGCTGTGGCAGCTTGAGCAGGCCAAACAGCTTGGGCTGCCCTATGTTTACTTGGGCTTTTGGATTACGAGCAGTCCGAAGATGCAATACAAGGCCAACTTCAAACCGCATGAAATTCTGGTTAATGGCAACTGGAATGCAACAGGGCCATTGAACCCACAGGTGTAAGGGCTTTGACGGGTTAACATCGGCCACGAAGCACCATGACTAAAAAAGAACACGACCCCCAATCCGCCCCCGCAGTTCAAGTGCTGGAGCGCATGTTCACGTTGATTGACGTTCTCGCTTCCAGAGAAGAGGCGATCCCACTGAAAGAGATCAGTGAACGCGCTGGTCTGCATCCCTCTACAACGCACCGGATCTTGAATGACCTGGTGTCCGGGCGGTTTGTCGATCGCCCCCAATCAGGGAGCTACCGACTCGGGATGCGCCTGTTGGAGCTGGGGAATCTTGTGAAGGCTCGCCTGAACGTCCGCGACGCAGCGCTGGGCCCTATGCGCGAGCTGCACAAGTTAATCCAGCAGCCCGTCAACCTGAGCATGCGCCAGGGCGATGAAATCATCTATGTCGAGCGTGCCTACAGTGAACGTAGCGGCATGCAGGTTGTCAGGGCGATTGGCGGACGTGCACCGCTACACCTCACCTCCGTTGGCAAATTGTTCTTGGCCGCTGATGATCCGCTGCGCATTCGTTCTTATGCCACCAGAACAGGACTGCAAGGCCACACCAAAAACAGCATCACCGACTTGGACGTGTTGGAGCGCGAGCTCTCCAAGGTCCGTCAGTATGGCCAGGCAAGTGACAATGAAGAACTCGAACTTGGCGTCCGCTGCATGGCTGCAGGCATTTACGACGATCAAGGCAAGCTGATCGCGGGCCTGTCCATTTCTGCGCCTTCCGGTCGCTTGGAAGACGACTGGCTACCCAAACTCAAAGAGACCGCGCGACACATCTCGGAGACACTGGGGTTTAGATCCCCCCAAAGATAAAAGCCTGCAAGAGCAGGCTTTTTTGTTATCAGTTCGTCGCAATACGACTATCGAATCCTTTGAGGGCGAGCGGCGAACCTTTCGTAGCGACTGGGTGCCCTGTTTCCACCCACTTGCGCACACGTTCCGCGTCAGCAATTCGCGTCAGCTTACCCGCAGAGTCCAGAAAAACCATGATGAGTTTTCGGCCTGATATTTTTGCTTGCATCACCAAACACTGCCCTGCTTCAGCGATGTAGCCGGTCTTCTGCAGCCCGATTTCCCACGCAGGGTTTTTCACCAAGCGATTGGTATTGTTGTACTGCAAGGTACGGTTACCCACTTCAACTTGATAGCCGGTTGAGGTGGACAGTTCACGCAAAGTCTGGTCGCTGTAGGCATAACTCACCAGAGTAGCCAAATCCTTGGCGCTGGACTGATTGCGGCTGCTCAGGCCTGTGGGCTCCACATACTGAGTATCTGCCATGCCCAATAGCTTGGCTTTGCGGTTCATCAAGTTGACAAAATGCTGCAAGCCACCAGGGTAGGTCCTGCCCAGTGCATGCGCAGCTCGGTTTTCACTCGCCATCAATGCGAGGTGAAGTAGCTCACCGCGTGACAATTCAGTGCCTACGCGCAAACGCGAGGAGCTGCCTTTCTCGGTATCCACATCAGCTTGGGTAATTTCAATGGACTCTTCCATCGGAAGTCGTGCTTCGCTAATGAGCACTCCGGTCATCAATTTGGTGATCGACGCGATCGGAAGTACTGCGTTCTCGTTTTTACTGAAAAGCACTTCCTTGGTATCCTGGTCCACCACGAAGGCGACGCTCGACTTCAAGTCCAAAGCGTCTTGCTTGCCATGCAAGCCTGCGAGCTGACCGTAAGAAGGTTTTGGAGCGACGGCGACTACGGCCTTTTTGATATTTTTGGCTACAGGCTTTTTGGTTGAGACCCGCTTGGTAGCGGGAACCGCCTTTTGTTTGCGTACCGCCTTGACTGCCGCCTTTTTGCTTTGCGAAGCCTTCACTTGCGAAGTTTTGGCAGTAACTTTCTTGCTCTGCGTCGTGGCAAGTGCTGAGAAAGGAAGTAGCAGCACGGAAGCCATAAGACCTGCGGCGCTGAGTTGAATAAAGATGCGTTTCAACATAGTTCCTTTGAAAAAAACGCCTGCAATTCATTTGCAGACGTTTTTTATAGTGTTCCCCGCCAGTTTAATCAAAAAACTTCAAATAGATCAAATACTTGCGCGCTGAACCTCAACTATTTTCAACTTAACTCGCTCACCCCTGTGCCGCAACACGGTCTGACTTGCTTTGCAGCTTATTCAAAGCACTCAAGTAAGCTTTCGCCGACGCCACCACGATGTCCGGGTCAGACCCGACTCCGTTGACCACACGACCGCTGTTTTGCAGTCGTACTGTCACTTCGCCTTGACTTTCCGTCGACCCGCTGATCGCGTTCACCGAGTACAAGACCATCTCAGCCCCGCTTTGCACCAGAGACTCGATCGCTTTCAGCGACGCATCGACGGGTCCATTGCCGTCAGACGCGCCCTTCATCTCTTTGCCACCAGAGGTAAACACAATCGTGGCCTGGGGCCGCTCACCTGTCTCGCTGTGCTGTGACAGTGAGACGAACCCATACTGCTCGATCTCCGACGACACACTCTCGTCGCCAACCAGTGCAAGGATGTCCTCGTCAAAAATTTCGCTTTTACGATCAGCCAGTTCTTTGAAGCGGGAAAACGCTGCGTTGATCTCAGTCTCGCTGCCGAGTTGGACCCCCAACTCCTGCAGACGTTGTTTGAAAGCATTGCGGCCGCTGAGCTTGCCCAGCACGATTTTGTTGGCCGTCCAGCCCACATCTTCCGCACGCATGATTTCATAGGTATCACGGGCCTTCAAAACGCCGTCTTGGTGAATTCCAGAGGCATGGGCAAACGCATTGGCACCGACCACTGCTTTATTGGACTGCACCACAAAGCCAGTGGTCTGACTCACCATGCGGCTTGCTGCGAGGATGTGCGTTGCATCAATCCCCAGCTCCAGTCCGAAATAATCTTTACGAGTCTTCACGGCCATCACAATCTCTTCCAGACTGCAATTTCCGGCCCGCTCACCCAAGCCATTCACGGTGCATTCCACCTGACGAGCTCCTCCAATCTTCACCCCAGCCAAGGAGTTGGCGACCGCCATACCCAAGTCGTTGTGGCAGTGCACTGACCAGATAGCTTTGTCGGAGTTGGGAATGCGTTCGCGCAATGATTTGATAAAGTTGCCATACAGCTCAGGCACCGCATAACCGACCGTATCGGGCACGTTGATGGTGGTGGCCCCCTCAGCAATCACCGCTTCGAGAACGCGACACAAAAAGTCAGGGTCGCTGCGGTAACCATCTTCCGGGCTGAACTCGATATCAGCGACCAAGTTGCGAGCGAAGCGCACAGACTGTTTGGCCTGTTCCAGCACTTGCTCAGGCGACATGCGGAGCTTTTTCTCCATGTGCAGTGCAGAGGTCGCAATAAAGGTGTGGATTCGTGCGCTGTTGGCGCCCTTGAGCGCCTCGGCAGCTCGGGAAATATCACGGTCGTTTGCACGCGACAGCGAGCACACGGTGGAATCCTTGATCGAGTTGGCAATCAGCTGCACTGCCTCAAAATCGCCGTTCGAACTTGCAGCAAATCCAGCCTCGATCACGTCCCGCGCGCAAGCGTTCCAGCTGACGGGCAATACGGAGCTTTTCGTCACGGGTCATGGAGGCGCCAGGCGACTGTTCGCCATCGCGCAAAGTGGTGTCAAAAATAATCAGTTTGTCAGACATGGAAATTCCCCTCTGTTTATCGATGCAAGCCGCGCTCTTCAGGCTCGTCGGTCGAGGTGCTGATCACGCTGGTTCGTACACCACGAGCGCGACGCACCAGATACACCACGTACCCGCTAAATCCGTACACCACGAATACGCCGAACATCACAATCGGCGGGTGGATATTGATCACCGCAATGCCCAGAGCAATCAAAACAATCACGACAAATGGAACACTGCGTTTCATTTGCACATCTTTGAAACTGTAAAACGGAACATTGGTCACCATGGTCAGGCCCGCATACAAAGCCAATGCGAATACCGGCCAAGCCACCGATGGGCCCGAAATACCTTGATCTGTAGCAACCCAAATAAAACCCGCTACCAACGCTGCAGCTGCTGGAGACGGCAGGCCCTGAAAGTAACGCTTGTCCACGACCGTCGTGTTGACATTGAAGCGGGCCAAACGGAGTGCCGCGCAAGCGCAATACACAAAGGCCGCAAACCACCCCCAACGCCCCAGCCCCCGCAACGCCCACTCATAGGAAATCAACGCAGGTGCAGCGCCGAAAGACACCATGTCGGAGAGCGAATCCATTTGCTCACCAAAAGCGCTCTGGGTATTGGTCATCCGGGCAACACGGCCGTCCAAGCTGTCGAGCACCATCGCGCAAAAAATACCTGCAGCAGCAAGATCAAAGCGCCCATTCATCGCCATGACAATGGCGTAAAAGCCACCGAACAAAGCGGCCAAAGTAAACAGGTTCGGCAGCACATAGATGCCTTTGCGCCGGTTTTTAACACCGCCGCCATTACCGGTCGAACCTTGGGTTTCTATTCCATCATGCATGCCATCTCCAGGGAGGGCCTTTGAGGCCCAATACGTTCCAAAACAACCGGAACAAAGTCCGGCACGCAGTGTAAGGCAGTGCGCGATCCATCCATAGAAGAACCCCAAAAGCAAAAGGCCACCGAGGTGGCCTTTTGCGTTAAGCCATGGCGGCTTAGTTGCGGGTCTGGTCGACCAGCTTGTTCTTGGCGATCCAAGGCATCATGGCGCGCAATTGCGCACCCACCACTTCGATCGAATGATCAGCAGTGTTGCGACGACGTGCGGTCATGCTTGGGTAGTTCAAACGGCCTTCCTGGATGAACATCTTGGCGTAGTCACCGTTCTGGATGCGCTTCAAAGCGTTGCGCATGGCCTTGCGGGATTCTTCGTTGATGACTTCAGGGCCTGTCACGTATTCACCGAACTCCGCATTGTTGGAGATGGAGTAGTTCATGTTGGCAATGCCGCCTTCGTAGATCAGGTCCACGATCAGCTTCAGTTCGTGCAAGCACTCGAAGTACGCCATTTCAGGTGCGTAGCCGGCTTCCACCAGGGTCTCGTAACCCATCTTGATCAGCTCAACTGCGCCACCACACAAGACAGCCTGCTCACCGAACAAGTCGGTTTCAGTTTCTTCCTTGAAGTTGGTCTCAATGATGCCGGCCTTGCCGCCACCGTTGGCCATCGCGTAGCTCAGAGCTAGGTCACGTGCTTTGCCGGACTTGTCCTGGTGCACAGCGACCAAGTGAGGCACGCCGCCACCTTGGGTGTAGGTGTTGCGCACAGTGTGGCCGGGAGCCTTGGGAGCCACCATCCAGACGTCCAGATCGGCGCGGGGCACGACTTGGTTGTAGTGCACGTTGAAGCCGTGGGCAAAGGCCAAAGAAGCGCCTTGCTTGATGTTAGGAGCGACGTTGTTGGTGTACACCTCGCCGATTTGCTCATCGGGCAACAAGATCATGACAACGTCAGCCGCCTTGACCGCATCGTTCACTTCCATCACGGTCAAGCCGGCTTTGCCGACTTTGTCCCAGGAAGCTCCGCCCTTGCGCAGACCGACCACGACCTTCACGCCGCTGTCGTTCAAGTTTTGCGCGTGTGCATGGCCTTGGCTGCCGTAACCGATGATGGCAACTGTCTTGCCCTTGATCAGGCTCAGGTCACAATCCTTGTCGTAAAAAACTCTCATTTTTCTCTCCGAAATAAATATTGGCGAAAAGCGCCCTGTTGCAAAAACTACCTAAGCTCGGGGCGAACGGTAAACACTGTCGCCAAACAATCCCTGTGTGTTGAGCCAGCCGAAGCGCACACAGGAAAACCTTCATCAAACCCGCAGAATGCGCTCGCCGCGACCGATGCCGCTGGACCCGGTTCGCACCGTTTCCAGGATGGCGGTGCGCTCGATGGCTTCCAGGAACGCATCATTCTTGGATTGATCACCTGTGAGTTCGATGGTGTAACTCTTTTCAGTCACATCGATGATGCGGCCACGGAAGATGTCCGCCATGCGTTTCATCTCTTCGCGCTCCTTGCCTACCGCACGCACCTTCACCATCATGAGCTCACGCTCGATATAGGCCCCTTCAGTCAGGTCCACCACCTTAACCACTTCAATCAGGCGGTTTAGGTGCTTGGTGATTTGTTCTATCACGTCGTCCGAACCATGGGTCTGGATCGTCATGCGCGACAAGCTCGGATCTTCCGTGGGGGCCACGGTCAGAGATTCAATGTTGTAGCCACGGGCCGAAAACAAGCCCACGACACGCGACAAGGCTCCGGGCTCGTTCTCTAGCAAAACTGCAATGATGTGTTTCATAAGTACCGATTCCTCTTTTCGCTGCCCTCCCCGTACGGCGGTAACCGCACAGCTTGGCAGACAATAGATTCTTCAAAAATGATAGCAGCTCGCGCACACGGGGTGTGCGCTAGAGCACTATTTGACGTAAATCCGCTTAAAGATCCTCCGACCCGAGCAGCATCTCTGTGATGCCCTTGCCGGCCTGGACCATGGGGAACACGTTTTCAGTGGGGTCCGTGCGGAAGTCCATAAACACCGTGCGGTCCTTGAGTTTGCGGGCCTCGCGCAAAGCGGGTTCCACGTCTTGCGGGCGCTCAATCAGCATACCGACGTGACCGTAGGCTTCCGCCAACTTCACAAAGTTCGGCAATGCGTCCATATAGCTGTGGCTGTAGCGGCCTTCGTACTCCACCTCTTGCCACTGACGCACCATCCCTAGGAAACGGTTGTTCAAAGAGCAGATCTTGATCGGCGTGTTGTACTGCAGGCAGGTGGAAAGCTCCTGGATGTTCATCTGCACCGACCCTTCGCCGGTGATACAAAACACCTCGCTTTGCGGCTTGGCCAGCTTGATGCCCATGGCATAGGGAATGCCCACGCCCATGGTTCCCAGTCCACCGGAGTTGATCCAGCGACGTGGCTCGTCAAACTTGTAGTACTGCGCAGCCCACATCTGGTGCTGACCCACATCAGAGGTGATGTAGGTATCTGCGTCTTTGGTCATATTCCAAAGCGTTTCCACCACGAACTGCGGCTTGATCACATCCCCATTGCCGGGGTTGTATTTCATGCAATCGCGCTTGCGCCAGCCTTCAATCGTGTCCCACCAAGCGCCCAATGCATTGGCGTCAGGCTTGGTGGAGCCCTCCCGAATCATCGCGATCATTTCGTTCAGCACGTCTTTCACGTCGCCCACGATCGGGATATCTACCTTCACCCGCTTGGAGATGCTGGATGGGTCGATATCGATATGGATGATCTTACGCTCGTTCTGGGCAAAGTGCTTGGGGTTGCCAATCACGCGGTCGTCAAAGCGTGCACCGACAGCCAGCAGCACATCGCAGTTTTGCATGGCGTTGTTGGCCTCTACGGTACCGTGCATGCCCAGCATGCCGAGAAACTTCCGGTCGCTCGCCGGGTACGCACCCAGACCCATCAAGGTGTTGGTGCAAGGGTAGCCCAGCATGTCCACCAGAGTGCGGAGTTCGTTGGAAGCGTTGCTCAACAACACACCACCACCGGTGTAGATGTAAGGACGCTTAGCCGCCAACAACAGTTGCAAGGCCTTACGGATTTGACCGCCGTGGCCCTTGCGCACCGGGTTGTAAGAACGCATTTCCACGCTCTCAGGGTAGCCGTGGTAAGGCACCTTCTTGAAGGAAACGTCCTTCGGGATATCCACCACCACAGGGCCGGGGCGACCGCTGCGCGCGATGTGAAAGGCCTTCTTCATCACGTCCGCCATGTCTTTGGCGTCTTTTACCAGGAAGTTGTGCTTCACGATGGGGCGCGTGATACCAACGGTGTCGCACTCTTGGAATGCATCCAGTCCGATCGCATGCGTAGGCACCTGACCGGAAATAATCACCATAGGGATGCTGTCCATGTATGCGGTGGCAATACCGGTCACTGCATTGGTCAGACCCGGCCCCGATGTCACCAGCGCCACGCCGACATCACCGGTAGCGCGTGCGTAGCCATCAGCGGCGTGCACGGCTGCTTGCTCATGGCGTACCAAAACGTGTTGAATCGTGTCCTGCTTGTAGAAAGCGTCGTAAATGTGCAGAACTGCACCACCGGGGTAGCCCCAGATGTACTTGACGTTTTCGGCTTGGAGCGCTTTGACGAGGACTTCCGCGCCCCTCAACTCGGGAACAGCGGCGGATTTGGATGCGGATGCGGCCGAAGCGATTTCGGCTTTAGAAATTTCCATGATGAACCTTTGTGAATTTCTCTGACGAAAAACCTTGGGTGCCCCTTCGCAAACACTTGTGGAGTCGCGTCGGGACTTAAGATCAAAGCCATGAGCGCATTGAATGTTGCGCCGGACCAGGACCCGTTTGCCTTTTAATTGCACCCCCATTATGGCATTACCGGCACCCCATCCCTCTGAAGGCAACGAGTCGGCAAGCTTGAGGTGCAATAATCTGCGGCGTTGAAGCAACCGAATGCACGCTCCAAGTGCGCGGTGCGCCACCCCTTTTTGCCAGCAATGGCCTTGTCAATTGGCAACCGAAAAAGAACTTTCCGACTTTTTGAAGAGTGTTGAAAAACGGGCTTTCAAACGTGCGGCGTACCATGTCCGCAATGACGAGTCCGCCCTGGACATTGTTCAAGACAGCATGATGAAGCTCGCTGAGCACTACGGACACAAGCCTGTGGAAGAGTTGCCTATGCTGTTTCAACGTATCTTATCCAACAGCACCCTCGATTGGTTTCGCCGGCAAAAGACCTATAGCGCATTGTTTTCGACGCTCAGTGACTTCGAATCAGGAACTGAAGACGAAGATTTCAACCTACTCGAATCTCTGGTCACCGACCAAGGCGGTGAACAGTCCGAGAGCACGGAGACCCAGACAGAACGGGCACAAACCCTAAGATCTATCGAAGAAGAGGTTTTACGACTCCCGCCCCGTCAACGTGAAGCGTTCTTGATGCGTTATTGGGAGGATATGGACGTCGCGGAAACTGCGACTGCGATGGGCTGTTCACAAGGCAGCGTAAAAACACACTGTTCCCGAGCGGTGCAAGCCTTGGGCAATGCGTTAAGAGGAAAGGGAATCCGGCTATGAAAAAACCTGTAGTGCACCGTTCAGGTGCTGATATTGAGAAAGCCGTGGCCCGTGCAATTGCTTCGCGCCTCCATGAGGGCGCACAAGACCTGCCTCACGACATTGAAGAGCGGCTCAAAGCGGCACGTGTTCAAGCGGTAGCGAAACGCAAGATTGCTCTCGAACCAGTATCAGCTAGCCAAGCGGCATTAGCATCTGCCGGGCAAGCCGGAATGCAGATGGGATCCGGATTCAAAAATCTATGGATGCAATTGGGCTCTTGGTTGCCTTTGCTCGGCTTGATCGCCGGCATGTTGGTCATCGACGCCTTGCAGGACGAGTTCAGCGCGCAGGAAATTGCCGATGTGGATATTCAACTACTCACAGATCCTTTGCCTCCGGCGGCCTACACCGACCCCGGGTTTGCACAATTTTTACGTACGAACCAAGAAAAATAAGTCAGAGAGCACCCGACTTTTTATGAAGTACTTCTCCAGCAATCTCGACCTCAGACCAACGGGCTTGATCGCTGTGTGTCTGTTAGTAACTTGCTTCGGCATCGGCGCTCCGGCCTTCGGTCAGACCGCATCCGTGCTGCCAAGCGTGCCCGCTTCGACCAATTTGAACTGGACCGCCTTGAGTGCAGGACAAAAAATTGCACTGGCTCCCCTGAAACAGAGCTGGGACACCTTGGCCGACGGACACCGCAGGAAGTGGATTGCTTTTTCGCAAAATTTTTCTGCCATGTCCGCGTCAGACAAAGAAATACTGCACAGCCGGATGGCGGATTGGGCGGCGCTGAAACCGAAGGAACGGCAGCAAGCACGATTGAATTTTGCGGAAACAAAGAAAACACCTGCAGCGGATCGACTGTCCAACTGGGAAGCCTACCAAGCACTAAGCCAAGAGGAAAAGGACGCTCTAGCGCGCAAAGGGGCTGCCAAACCAGCAGGTGCAGCGGTAGCCGCCAAAGCGCCTCCGCCCCAGAAGTTGACGCCTGTACCCATGACCCGGAATTCACCGGAAACCCACCGTGAACGACTGGCTGCTCAGCAGCCCGTTGATCGCAACACTCTCCTGCCCCTCGCCCCCGCCTCCAAAACGAGCAGCGCAAATTAACGGCTTGATCTAGGCGCGGCTCTTAGGAGCTCGGGGCTGCCTACAATCGCAGCTTCTTTGACAACAGAACGGGCTCGGGATGATCAATGGTGCGATAACCCCAGGACTCTGGCGACGCATGGCGTGCTGGATTTATGAGGGTATCTTGTTGTTCGGCGTAGTGTTTTTGGCCGGTTACATTTTCGGTACTCTAAGCCAAACCCGATATGCACTGGACAATCGCCATGCCCTCCAGGGCTTTTTGTTCCTTGTACTGGGTATTTACTTTGTATGGTTTTGGGCGCACGGCCAAACCCTTGCGATGAAAACTTGGAATATCCGCGTGGTGGATGTCGATGGCAAAAAAATCACCCAACTGCGGGCACTGGGGCGCTACGTATTGAGCTGGGTCTGGTTTTTGCCACCGTTGGCAGCGGTGTATCCATTTCAACTGTCTGGCCCAGAGATCACGGTGATCTGCACAGGCTGGGTCGCTGTCTGGGCGATTTTGAGTCGCTTTCACCCCCAAAACCAGTTCTGGCACGATGTGCTGGCGGGCACTCGCCTGGTCCATTCCGCGCCCATGAGCCGCTGAATACAAAGACATCCATCTATGCCAGCCCCATCCCTGCCCCCTGTTGATCCTGCGGTAAATCCTCAGAAGCTGCGCCGGGGTTTAAGCCGCGTGCTCCACGCTACCCGCTACTCATGGGCCGGATTGCAGGCGGGGTGGAACGAGACCGCTTTCAGGCAAGAGTGCATCTTGGCATTGGTACTTTTGCCAGCCTCTTTTTTCATCGGGCAGACTTGGGTGGAGTGCGCCGTTTTGGCGGCCAGCGTAGTGGCAGTGATGGTCGTGGAATTGCTCAATACGGCGGTCGAGTCTGTTGTCGATCGCGTCGGCCCCGAATGGCATTCGCTGTCCAAACGGGCCAAGGATATCGGCAGCGCTGCGGTGCTGCTGACCTTGTTGCTGTGCGCTGCGATATGGGGAGCTGCTCTGTGGGCGCGCTTTGCGCCTCACCTGAGCTGAAAACTTAGACGGCGGACTCGTCCTGTTCGCCGGTACGAATGCGTACCACACGTTCTACACTCGTGACAAAGATCTTCCCGTCGCCGATCTTACCGGTGTGCGCGGCTTTCACGATGGCATCAACACAGCGATCCACATCTTCGGTTTTCACCACCACTTCCACCTTCATCTTGGGCAGGAAGTCGACCACATACTCAGCTCCACGGTACAGCTCGGTGTGACCTTTTTGGCGACCAAAGCCTTTGACTTCCGTCACTGTCAAACCCGTCACGCCGCATTCAGCCAAAGCTTCACGGACCTCTTCTAGTTTGAAAGGTTTGACGACTGCGGTAATTTGTTTCATCTGCTTGTCCAGTTAAAAAATCAGGCCCGAAAGCGGTTGGTGATAGGATAACGCCAATCTTTGCCGAAGCTGCGGTGCGTCACACGGATTCCCACGGGTGCTTGACGGCGCTTGTATTCATTAATTTTGATGAGTCTAGTCACCCGCTCCACGTCTTCCACGCGGTAGCCAGCGGCAATGATCGCCTCGATGCTCTCGTCATTTTCCATGTAGCGCTCCAGAATGCCATCCAGCACCTCATAGGGTGGGAGACTGTCCTGGTCTTTCTGGTCAGGCCGCAGCTCGGCACTGGGAGGGCGGGTGATGATGCGCTCTGGAATCGGTGCGTGACCGGTGCCATAAGGGTCATGGGCATTGCGCCACCACGCGAGCTTGAACACCGTGGTTTTTGCCAGGTCTTTGATGACCGCAAAACCACCCGCCATGTCTCCGTACAAGGTGCAATAGCCGGTTGCCATTTCAGACTTGTTTCCCGTCGTCAGCACAATACTGCCGAATTTGTTGGACAAGGCCATCAGCAAAGTCCCACGGATGCGTGCCTGGATGTTCTCTTCGGTCGTGTCTTCTGCACGCCCGGCAAACTCTGCCGCCAATGAGGCCTTGAAAGCCTCGAACTCCGGCACGATGGAAATTTCGTCATACCGCACGCCCATACGGGCCGCCATGTCCCGGGCATCAATCCAGCTGATGTCCGCGGTGTACGGAGAAGGCATCATGACTGTGCGCACCTTGTCGGCCCCGAGCGCATCGACAGCGATCGCCAAAACCAGGGCCGAGTCAATGCCACCAGACAGCCCCAGCAAAGCGCCGGGGAAGCCATTTTTGCCAACGTAGTCGCGCACGCCCAACACCAAGGCATCCCACAGGTCAGCCTCCGCGGAGCGCTCAGGCTCAAGAGACGCTATCAATTGAATAGCACCACCCGCTCTATCTAAGACCACAAGAAAGTGATTCTCTTTAAAACTCGGCGCCCGGCCAGCGATGGAGCCGTCTGCACTCAAGGCAAAGGAGTGGCCTTCAAAAACCACCTCGTCCTGCCCACCTACCAGGTGAGCGTAGACCAAGGGCAAACCGGTAGCCCGGCAACGCTCGCCCATGCGGGCCTCGCGCTCGTAACCCTTGCCCACATGGAACGGAGACGCGTTGATGACCGCCAGCAACTCAGCGCCCGCCTCTTGGGCCAGGCGGGCGGGTTCTTCAAACCAGGCATCCTCGCAAATCAACAGCCCAACTTTGACGCGGTCTTTGCCCTCGCCCGCTTCAAACACACACACACCCTGACCCGGCGTGAAGTAACGGCGCTCATCGAACACCTGGTAATTGGGTAACTCGCGCTTAGCGTAGGTAGCAACGACCTGCCCCTCGCACAGCACCGAAGCTGCATTGAAGCGGCTTTGCACGGCCACAGAACGTGTGCGGCTATCGCCTCCCGTTGGATGCCCCACCACCACCGCCATCCCTTTTAACCCGGCAAGCTGCTGCGCGACCGATTTCACGGCATCATCACAGGTCTGCATAAATGCGGGGCGCAGAAACAGGTCCTCTGCGGCGTAACCGCAGATGGAAAGCTCTGGGGTCAATAGCAAGCGCGCGCCGTCCGCATAAGCCCGGTTGGCCGCATCGACGATTTTTATGACATTACCGTTCAGGTCACCGACGATGAAATTGAGTTGCGCAACGCACAGTTTGAGAGTCATGAACCAGCAGAAGGAAGTTCACAGCCGGGCCTGCATTGCAGACCCTTTGCGGCTGCCGCGCGGAGCGCTAAATGGGTAACGCTGATTATGTCATCCGGGTGTCAGAAGCGCCCTCTGCGGTCAACCCGTCCGCATGGGACGCCTTGCTATTCAGCCAAAACCACCCTACGCCGTTTATGCGACACGCCTACTTGGCAGCCTTGCATGACAGTGGCAGCGCAACACCTGCCACCGGCTGGCGTCCCCATTTCTTTGCCCTGCACCAAGGCACGGAGCTGGCAGGCGCCTGCGTGGTCTACCTCAAAGACCATTCCTACGGGGAATACGTGTTCGACTGGGCGTGGGCCAGTGCTTATGAGCAGCATGGCCTGCCCTACTACCCCAAAGCAGTGATTGCGGTGCCTTTCACGCCGGTGCCCGGCAGCCGTTTGCTTGCCAAGGACACGGACGCCAGAGCTGCCCTAACCCAAGCGGTGCAGCGCTGGTGCGCGGACCAGCATATTTCGTCTGCGCACATGTTGTTCGGCTCCGAGGCTGATCTGCAAGCCACAGACTCCGCGCACTGGATGCAGCGGCACACCGTGCAATTCCACTGGCACAACTGCGCGGAGGGCTATGCCAACTTTGATGATTTTTTGGCCAGCCTGAACCAAGAAAAGCGCAAAAAAATCAAACAAGAACGCCGCAAGGTGGCAGAAGCCGGCGTGCAGTTCAGGCACAGCCGTGGCGCTGAGATCAGCCCTGAAGATTGGGCTTTTTTCTACCGCTGTTATGCCAATACTTACAGGGAACACGGTAACCCACCTTACCTGACGCCAGACTTCTTTCAGCGCATGGCTAGGCAGCTACCAGAGCATTGGCTCTTGTTTGTGGCGGAGCGAAACGGACGGCCTATTGCTAGCAGTTTGATAGCAATTGGTGCAGCGTCTGTGGGGGCTGATGGCACATTTGAATCCCAACACCGTGTGGCCTACGGGCGCTATTGGGGGGCCTTGGAGCAAGTGGATTGCCTCCACTTTGAAGCCTGCTACTACCAACCGCTCGCATGGTGTATTGCCAACGGCTACCAGCGGTTTGAAGGTGGCGCGCAAGGGGAACACAAAATGGCCCGCGCCCTGCTCCCCACCCGGACCAGCAGTGCCCACTGGTTGCAACACCCGGCCTTTGCGGATGCCGTGCAGCGCTTTTTGGAGCGCGAGGGAGACGGCATTGCCCAGTACCTAGAGCACCTCGAGCACCGCAGCCCCCTCAAGCAGGCGCCTTAAAAAGTTTCCCAATCATCATCCCCGCCAGCAGGGGTGACCTTGCTGCTGGTTTTGGGTGGGGTCGGCGCATGCGCTACCAATACGGGTGGCGCGTTGGCAGGAGGCCGCTTGGCCGCTGGTGCAGCCGCTGGCTTAGCGGGCGATGCCTTCTGAGTAGTGTGTGTGACGGCGCGCCGCTCCGGTCCGGCAAAATTATTTTGCTGCGGAGGGTTGCTGCGCACTGCAGCCGGTTTGGCTGGCGCTGCCACATGGCTTGCTCCGCTGTAGCCACCGGTGTGGCCTTCATTGCCCAGCTTAAAGACCGCCACCACTTGCACCAAGTCGTTAGCTTGGCTCTTGAGGCTGCTAGCCGCTGCTGCCATCTGCTCCACCAAAGCAGCGTTTTGCTGCGTGGCCTGGTCCATCTGGGTGACCGCCTCACCGACCTGGTTCACCCCGGCGCTTTGCTCGTTACTGGCCGCGCTGATTTCACCCATGATGTCGGTCACCCGGCGGATGCTGCTGACCACTTCGGTCATGGTTTCACCAGCCTTGTCGACCAAGGTGCTGCCCTGCTCTACACGCTCGACGCTGGCGTTGATGAGTGTTTTGATCTCTTTGGCGGCTTCTGCAGAGCGCCCCGCCAAAGAGCGAACCTCTGAGGCCACCACGGCAAAGCCTCTGCCCTGCTCTCCTGCTCGGGCAGCTTCCACGGCGGCATTGAGGGCCAAGATGTTGGTTTGGAAGGCGATGCCGTCAATGACGCTGATGATGTCAGCTATTCTGCGGCTGGCCTCGTTGATGCCCTTCATGGTTTCCACCACTTGGCCCACGACCTCACCGCCTTGAATGGCCACGGTAGAGGCGTTCATCGCCAGTTGGTTGGCCTGGCGGGCGGAGTCTGCGTTTTGTTTGACGGTGGAGCCAAGCTCCTCCATCGAGGCTGCGGTTTCTTCGAGGGCACTGGCTTGGCTCTCGGTACGGGCACTAAGGTCATGATTGCCCTGGGCAATTTCCGAGCTGGCAGTCGCCACCGCATCGGCGCTGGAGCGCACCTGTCGCAAAACACCCTGCGTTTTTTCGACGAATTGGTTGAAGCCCGTGGCAATGACCGCGAGCTCATCCGAACCGCCCGCCTCAATACGGCGGGTAAGGTCTCCTTGACCGGAGCCAATGTCTTGCATGGCATCTTTCAGCAACACCAAGCGCCCCAACATGCGGGTCAACACGCCACTGATGAGCACAACCGCAATCACAGCAATTACGATCCCACCCACAATCGACGACCAGACCATCGCCGAAATGCCACTCAATGCCTCATCGCGATTCAAGGCGATCACCAGCATCCAGTCGGTACCGGCGATCGGTGTCGCAAACGCCAGACGGCGCTCGCCGGCAATTGTCACGTCGCGCACGGATCCCGCTTTGCTCAAGGCCTCCAAAGCACCACCGCCCAGGTCAGGCGCAATGTCAGTCACCGGCTTGAGGACCTTGGCGGTGTCTTCATGGACCATGATTTTTCCGGACTTGTCCGCGATAAATCCATAAGTCCCTGGCGTTGGGCGGATGGATGCCACATTGCGAACCACGGCATCCATGAAGACGTCGACCGACGTCACGCCTTTGATAGCACCACCCTCACGCACCGCTGCGGAGAAGGTAATCACCAGTTTCTTAGATCCTGCATCCACATAAGGCGGAGTCAGTGCAGGCCCTTGCGCTGCGGCCGCCAATTGATACCAAGGGCGGGCGGTAGGGTCGTAGTCCGGCGGGAGGTTTTGCTGCTCTGAGAATGCCGTGCGCTTGTCAGGAAAGCCGATGTAAGCAGAGTCCACACCTCCTGCCACCTTGGCCTGCACCAAGTATTTGAGTGGATCCGGCTCATTCACCGCAAAACCGAAAGATTTGACGATCTGGTGACGCCCTGCAACCCATTCGGCGATCTCTGATGCGTGGGCCTTGGCGAGTGCTCCGGTCTGGCTATCCAGTGTGCGCAATGCGTGGGAGCGTGCGGTTTGGACATTGGTGATCGAGAGTGCCGCCAAGCCCAGAAACACCAAGAGCCCTACCAGGGCCACAATCTTGCCGCGCAATGAGTTCAAAAACACAAAGGACATCGCTTACTCCGTTCTTGTTTAAGCAGCTTGCTGAGCCGCAATTTAACGCACTGCGCGCCAGCTCACACCATTTTTGGCAATATCGCGAGGCCGCTGTGGCCCATGAGTGTCTCTATGTTCATCACGATCAGCAAACGCTCCTGCAAGGTCACCAGTCCGACAATGAACGGCGCCTCCATGGCCCCATCAAATTGGGGCGCGGGCTTCACCGACTCTTGCTCTAAATTCACCACGTCAGACACACCGTCCACCACGGCACCCATGGTGCTGCCCAAGATGTTCAAGATCACCACCACCGTGGCGTCGTTATAGGTCACTGTCGGGAGTTGCAGCTTCAAACGCAGGTCGACGATGGGCACGATGACACCCCTGAGATTGATCACGCCCTTCACGAAGCTCGGGGAATGGACCATCTTGGTCGGCATTTCATAGGAGCGAATCTCTTGCACCTGCCGGATGTCGATCGCATATTCCTCGGTGCCCAAACGCAAAGTCAAATACTCGCCCGATAAAACCGGGCTGGATCCCTGCGTGAGGGTGTGGGTCAGCGTCGCATCCATAAAGCTCCAAATTTAATTTAAATGTTTTTTAACAAATATTTTGTTTTATGATACACCGGGGACAAAATCTTGGAAAGCTTGACGCAACGCGCTCGAATTCATATCGACCGTTGCCCTAGCGCCTAAAGCAAAAGAAGCGGTGTAAATCGCGCTATCCGTGTCAGGAGCGTGGTTGACAGATACGCTGTCAGCCAATAGGCCGTGGCCCCGTGTGACTAACGGCCGGCGATTCCAAACGGTACCCCAGACCGCGAACAGTGTGAATCATCGGAACTGCATGGCCGTCGTCAATTTTGCTGCGCAAGCGGCGAATGTAGACGTCCACCACATTGGTCAGCGGATCCTCACTGGCCCCCCACACATTCGAAAGAATGCGCTCGCGGCTGAACAGGCGGCCCGGTGCACTCATCATCAGCTCCAAGAGGGCTAGTTCGCGTGCAGTGAGCGCCAGGATCTGCCCGCTCCGGCTAGCTTGCATGCGCTCCCGGTCGAACACCAAGTCCCCCACTACCAGCCGAGCGCTTGCCACCGGCACCACTTCCCGCCCCCGCCGGGACAGGGACTCCAGGCGGGCCAACAATTCATCGAAATCGAAGGGTTTGGCCAGATAGTCATCAGCGCCCAAACGCAGGCCGGCCACCCTGTCTTCCACGGCTCCCAGCGCCGACAACATCAGGATCGGTAGTGCCACACCCTCTGCCCGCAAGGTCTGGCAGATCTCAAGGCCACTCATGCCTGGCAGCATCAAATCCAAAACCAATACACAAGAAGGGCCGTGGGCGTTCCGCTCGCGCGCGACCCGGCGCGCCAGCTCCAAGCCCTCGGGGCCCGTCGATGCGACCTCGACCCTGTGCCCTTCAGCGCGCAGGCCACGGCTCAAAAAATCTGCGATCCGGGGATCGTCTTCAATCACAAAAACATTCATGCCAAAGGCCCACCGATCAACGCTTGCGAAACCAGTGGCAAACGCAACACCGCCCGGGTCCCCGCTTGGTTGCTGTGCAACTGCAATTGGCCGCCGTGGGCATCGGCCAAAGCCCGGGCAATCGACAAGCCCAGTCCGCTCCCATCCGGCGAATGCTCGCGCGCAGCGGTCCCGCGGAAACGGCGCTCGAACACCCGCCCCAACTCGTCTGTCGGGATACCAATCCCGTCGTCCGACACCACCACCTGCACCGCAATTGGGTGACCCGCGCTATCAGTTTCAGACTCCACCGTCAGGGTGACCTGCCCGCAGGGGCGTGAGTAGCGCGTGGCGTTATCCAGCAAGACACCTAAGAGTTGACGAAGGCGCAGCGAATCGCCAGACACCATGTGCTGCCCGGTTGAAGCCGGTGGCGGGCCCAGCCGAAGGCCCAACCGAGTGGCTGTTGCGCTCACTTGTGCCAATGCATCGGCCGCCAACTCATCCATATCCACGGCTTCGCGCACCAGGGATAAGCCGTCCATATCGCTGCGCGCCATGGCCAGCAAATCGTCAATCACCGCCCCCAGCTGACGGGCAGTGCTGACGATCCGGCCCAAGGCTTCGCGGTATTCGCTGGCAGGCTTATCTATACCGCGCAAGGTAATCTCCGCCTCCCCACGGATCACGGTGGTGGGTGTGCGCAGCTCGTGGCTGATGTCGGCAAAAAGGCGGCGCCGCTGGCTATCGACCTTGCGCAAGGAGGCCAACGCGTCGGCCAATTCAGCCGTGCGGGCTGCGACCAAGTCTTCGAGCCGCTGGCGTTGTACCGACTCACGCTCGCGATGCTGCTCGAGCTCTGCGGCCAGGGCATTCACACTTTGAGCCACGCTGGCAAATTCGTCGTGCCCCACTAGGGGTATGCGGTGGGAAAGCTTTCCACTCTGGAGGGCTTGCGCCCCCTCATTGAGCTGCAGCAAGGGGTAGCGCAATGCACGGCCAAAGTAGACCGCAGCGATCAGCGTAGCCCCCGCGAGCACCGCAGCAGCGCCCAGCCACAACCAGCGCACCCACGCCAGGGTGGTGTCAGCCGCTGCACGCTCACGTTGCACTGCGGCCCCCTCCCGGGCAATGTTTTCGGCAATCAACATGCGCATCTCCCCATCGTCTGCCATGTCAAAAACCCGGGCCAACAAGAGGCTGTGCTGCCCCGATGGCAACCCACGGCCAGTGACTTGCGCCTGGGCCTTGGCAGCTGTGCGACCGAGCTCTGCAATGCTTTCTTCCAGCGTGGCCAAGGCGGCTGATCGGCGCCGGTACTCCTCGACCGCAAAGCTGCCGCTGTCGAGCTCCATCGCCTGCACGGAAAGAACTTTCAAGCGCTGCAATGTCCCTTGCATGGCGGATTGCAATTCGGCGCGGGCTCCGTCGTCCACCTTGACACCCAGCTGCACTTGGGCGATCCAGGTCCGCAGGCGCTGCTTTTGCGCCGACAACTGAATAAACCCCGTGGCGATATCACTAGCCACACGGCCGCGCAGCACTTGCCGCTCGCTCACTGCGAGCGAAGCCGCCGCCAAGAGCGCGGCAAACACCACGATGGATGCAAAGAGAGAGAGAACAAGAGTCAAACGGCGCCGGAACATGCCGGAACTGTCTGCGAAGGCGCGGATGCGAAGTGGTGTTCATCTGGCGTTCATCTCAGCGTCAGCGATTGCTCATCTGACCGTCAGACCGGTTTCAAGTGGGGGGGCTCCAATCACGCCGTGGCAGCGTAAGGCGCTGCAACATGCACCATTTTCTGAACATAACCGGAGTTGCTTAATGAAAACCATGCTTTTGACAGGTATCAGCGCACTGATGTTGGCCGGCACTGCCTAGGCGCAAATCGCCATCGTGAACCAGACCATCAGTCCCACCGAAGTGCAGGCCGCACAGCAGGCGTGGTGCAAGGCCTTGGTCGACATCAGCAAGACACACGCTACCAGCGGCCAACCCGCTGCTAAAGCGCTGGCTGAAAAAGTGATCGACTCCGCCTACGGCTATCAAATGGGCGCTGTGCTATTCAAACCGACATTGACAGTCAACCCGCAAACCTTCCGCACCACCCGGGCTGGCGCATTGGCCTATTTTGTGGGCGGGGATGCTGCGTACCCCAAAGACACCAGCTTTGCCCTCAAAGGCTGGACCCAGTGTGAAATCTCCAATGCCGGCATTTTCATCACTGGCAACAGCGCAACCAGCATGGGCAAAGTGAGCTTCACCGGCAAGGACGGCAAAATCACAACCGTGGACAAGACTTGGGGCTATGTACGAGACGACGCAGGCAAACTGCGCATCACGCTGCACCACTCTTCGCTGGAATACAGCGGCAGCTAAGCGTTTGGTAATTACCACCCTGCACCCCGTTTGCAGGCCCGCGCCATAAAAATAGCGCCCCACAGAGCGATCTGTGGGGCGCTATTCTTTTGGTAGCACCCCACGTAAGTTACGCGGGGGCGAATAGGCTTATTGCTGGTTATATGCGGCAATGCCGTCCAGAATTTCTTTGTGGGCCTCGTCCTTGCCGCCCCAACCTTGCACCTTGACCCACTTGCCGGGGTCCAGGTCTTTGTAGTGCTCAAAGAAGTGCTCAATCGCCTTCAGGCGCATCGGGTTCAAATCTTCCAGCGATTGCCAGCGGGAGTACAGGGGCAGGATCTTGTCGGTAGGCACGGCCAACACCTTGCCATCCATGCCGCCTTCGTCTTCCATCTTCAGGATGCCAATAGCGCGGCAAGGCACCACGACGCCTGGAGGCAAGGGAACCGGGGTGATCACCAACACATCGACCGGGTCACCATCACCGGCGATGGTCTTGGGCACATAGCCGTAGTTGGTGGGGTAATGCATTGCGGTGTTCATGAAACGATCCACAAAAATGCAGCCGGAGGCCTTGTCCACTTCGTATTTGATCGGGTCGCCGTTCATCGAAATCTCGATGATCACGTTGAACGAATCAGGGACTTTATTACCGGGGGTCACGTTGTCTAAGGACATGCAATCTCTCTTTGTTTGAGTTGAAACAGGAAACGGGTGGATTAACAAGGATTTTACTGACTTGGCACTTTCGTTTTCGCCCCATCGGCCTCAAAGCGCGCTACATTGATCCCGTTGGCCAATCAACGCCCCTTGACCTGCCGTCCAGGCGCAATGAAGAAGCAACGCAGCGGGGACAACCGTGGCGTTGCTCCCACCTTTGCGACTCAGCCATCAAGGAGTGCTCGATATGACAGGCAACACTGCACTGGTACTGGCGTTTGGTTCTGGCCTGATTGCCGTGATTTACGGTGTCTGGGCACGACGCTGGATTCTTTCCCAAGACCCGGGGAATGCGCGCATGCAAGAGATTGCAGCCGCCATTCAAACCGGAGCGGCCGCCTACCTGGCACGCCAATACAAGACCATCACATGGGTTGGCGTCGCGCTGACGATCCTTATTGGTGTTTTTCTGGACAGTCTTTCCGCGATCGGCTTTGTGTTGGGTGCCGTGCTCTCGGGGGCGTGTGGCTTTATCGGGATGAATGTGTCAGTGCGGGCCAATGTGCGCACTGCACAGGCAGCCACCCGTGGCATAGGCCCGGCTTTGGAAGTGGCCTTCCGGGGTGGCGCCATCACCGGCATGCTGGTGGTGGGCCTGGGACTGCTGGGGGTGACCGGCTTCTATTGGTTTTTGGTGCCGGATGGTGCAGTGACTGCGGCCAAGCTCAATCCGCTGATCGGTTTTGCATTCGGCTCGTCGCTGATTTCCATTTTTGCGCGCCTTGGTGGCGGAATTTTCACCAAAGGCGCTGACGTCGGCGCCGACCTCGTCGGCAAGGTGGAAGCTGGCATCCCGGAAGACGACCCGCGCAACCCCGCCGTAATTGCTGACAATGTGGGAGACAACGTCGGTGACTGTGCAGGCATGGCCGCCGACCTGTTTGAGACCTATGCAGTTACGCTGATCGCCACTATGGTTTTAGGAGCACTCCTCGCAAGCAGTGCGGGCGCAAACGCTGTTTTATACCCACTTGTTTTGGGGGCAGTATCCATTGTGGCGTCCATCATCGGCTGCTTCTTTGTCAAGGCCTCGCCGGACATGAAAAACGTGATGCCTGCCCTGTACAAGGGCTTGGCGGTTGCCGGCACGTTGTCTTTGATAGCGTTTTATTTTGTGACCCAATCGATGATTGCAGACAACGCCTTGGGCGGCACCGGTGCTACCAGCAAGCTCTTTGGCGCCTGTGCTGTCGGCTTGGTATTGACCGCAGCGCTGGTTTGGATCACCGAGTACTACACCGGCACACAATACGCGCCGGTGCAGCACATTGCACAGGCCTCGACAACCGGCCACGGCACCAACATCATTGCGGGCTTGGGCGTATCCATGCGCTCTACGGCCTGGCCGGTGGTGTTTGTGTGTATCGCGATCTATACAGCCTATGCGCTGGCAGGGTTGTACGGCATTGCCATCGCCGCCACTTCCATGCTCAGCATGGCCGGCATTGTGGTGGCATTGGACGCCTACGGCCCCATCACCGACAACGCAGGCGGTATTGCTGAAATGGCGGAGCTACCCGCCAGCGTACGCGACGTCACAGACCCACTGGACGCTGTCGGCAACACGACCAAAGCGGTCACCAAGGGGTACGCCATCGGCTCCGCAGGCTTGGCCGCACTGGTGCTGTTTGCCGACTACACCCATAAGCTGGATGCCTATGGCAAACACATCAGCTTTGACCTGAGCAATCCCATGGTGATCATCGGGCTGTTTGTTGGTGGCCTGATCCCCTACCTTTTCGGCGCTATGGCCATGGAAGCGGTCGGGCGGGCGGCAGGCTCGGTGGTGGTCGAGGTTCGTCGCCAGTTCAAAGAGATCAAGGGCATCATGGACGGTAGCGGCAAACCCGAATACTACACGGCCGTAGACATGCTCACCACCGCCGCTATCAAAGAGATGATGATCCCGTCTCTCTTACCGGTGGTTGCACCCATTGTGGTTGGCTTGGCTTTGGGGCCCGAGGCCTTGGGCGGCTTGCTGATGGGAACCATCGTGACCGGCTTGTTCGTGGCCATCTCCATGTGCACCGGCGGAGGCGCCTGGGATAACGCCAAAAAATACATCGAAGACGGGCATCACGGAGGCAAGGGCTCCGAAACGCACAAGGCGGCCGTTACCGGTGACACTGTCGGCGACCCCTACAAAGACACCGCTGGTCCTGCCATTAACCCGCTGATCAAGATCATCAATATCGTCGCTTTACTGATCGTCCCTTTGATGATGAAAATACACGGCGGTTGATATCGGATACCGGTGATGCACTGCGCAAAACTGTTCTTCAAGAGACAGGCAGATGACTACCTTGCGCTAATATCTAAAGGGAAGCAATTTAAGCATCGATGAAGAGACTGAAGTGAAAATTCTTGTGATCGACGACCACGCCTTGGTGCGTGAAGGACTGCATCAGGTTCTGAAAGGACTGGACGAGGACGCCGTGGTGCTCCAAGCGGGTACTTGCGCTCGCGGTTTTGAGTTGTCTGCAGAACATGCCGACTTGGACCTGGTTCTGCTGGACTATCACTTGCCCGACATGACCGGCTTGGCTGCACTCGACATCTTCGGAAAGCGCCATCCTGAGCTCCCGATCGTCATGCTGTCCGGCTCCGCGAATACTCAAATCATGCGGCAAGTACTGCAAAACGGTGCTTCCGGCTTCGTGACCAAATCCACGTTGAGCGACGAGTTGCTCCACGCCGTCCGCTTGGTACTGAATGGCGATGTGTACTCCCCACGAGAATTGGACGCACCTCCAGCGGTGGGGCTACAGGAAGACCTCAACAACAAGCCGCCCCTGACGCAACGTCAAGAGTTGGTGTTGCGCGAGCTATTGGATGGCCGCTCCAACAAAGAAATCGGGACGAGCTTGAATGTGTCCGACGAAACGGTCAAAACCCATGTGGCGGCCATCTTGCGTTATTTTGATGTGCAAAACCGGACGCAAGCTGTCGTTGCCGCAGCTCGCAGCGGTTACCGCCCTGCCACCAGCTCTTGAGTGTGGGCCTCGGCATCCGAGGCATTGCTGATCGCCAAACGACGCATCAAGCTGCGAAGCTTAGCCGGCCGAACGGGCTTGTGCAAAAGCGTCAAGTTGCGGGCTTTGGCTGCATGCAACAAATTGGCGTCGGTATCGCCACTCATGAGGCAAGCGGCAATCGGCCTGCGAGAGTGTGCGCGGACCATATCGATAACGTCCATCCCGTTGCGATCCTCTCCCAAGCGGAAATCCGAGAGTACCAAGTCAGGGGCCGGATAGGCGTTGACAAAATCCAAGGCCTGCTGAACGTTGGCTGCGGCATTGACCACGCAGCCCCAGGATTGGAGCAAGCTCTGCAGCGCCTCTAATGCGAATCCATCGTCCTCAACAATCAGGATTCGCATCCCCTCGAGCTCACCGCCTTGGGGCGAAAGCGTTAATGGCGCAGGTGCTGAAAACTCTTGCGGCAGAGCCCTGGGTAACACGATGGAAAACCGGGTCCCGCAACCTAAATCAGAGCGCAGGCTGATGCTATGGCCCAGTAGCTTGACGGTACGCTCCACAATATTCAGGCCGAGGCCCAAGCCCTGTGTACGGTCGCGGCCGCTATTACCGACTTGGTAAAACTCCCGGAAGATTTCTTGCTGGTGCTCAGGCGAAATACCGATACCGCTGTCTGCCACATCAATCCGCAAACTGGTACCGCCATCGATCACACGGCATGCCACCAACACCGTACCTTGCTCGGTGTAGCGCACCGCGTTGTTAGCAAGGTTCATGACCACCCGCTGTAATAGAACAGGGTCGCTGAGAAACCACTCCTGCGTGGACCGGATGCGCAAGCGCAGCCCTTTGCTACTGGCCAGAAGCACCAACGCCTTGTGCACTGCCTGAAACAGCTTGTCCAAAGGTGCCTCAGTGCGGTGCACCTGCACAGCCCCTGCGTCCAAGCGGGACACATCGAGCAACCCATCCAACAAATCCTGCATGGAAGACACCGACGCTTCGAGGCTGTCCACGACCTGGCGGGCAGAACTATCCAAGGGAAGTTGACCCAAGCGGGCGACAAACATACCTAAAGCGTGCGTAGGCTGGCGCAGGTCGTGGCTTGCTGCGGCCAAAAAACGCGATTTGGCAAGGGTGGCGCTTTCCGCCTCTTCTTTTTTGAGGCGCAACTCGCGGGTCGCGACTTCCACGCGGTATTCCAACTCCTCGCGCCCCCATGCCAAACGCTGGGCCATTTGGTTGAGACGGGTCTGCAAATCAAACAAAGGGTCTGAAGGCAGCGCCTCAGAGCTCGGATTCAAATCACCCTCGCCAATGCGCTCAATCGCGCGCGATACCCGCATTACGGGCCCGATCACTCCCTCCCCGAGCCGGGAGGCCAACCATCCGCCCAACATCAGCCCCACCAGCCCGATACCGAGTGCGACCAGCAACGTCTCTTGCCCGCTTTGATCCAGTCGATCCCGTGACACCTCCAGCACCACATATCCCAAAACGTTGCTGTTCAACCCTTGGGTGGGCGCAGAATAAAAGTCATCCAACGCAACATTGCTGGTCCACACTCGCTCCCAGTACACATCGACCCCAAGCCGCTTCTGGCGCGCAATGTAATTGGGCCCCATCGCCTCGGGCAGCTCTGCGTAACGGGTTTCACCTGCCTTCGCCAAGACCTGCCCGTTGCCATTGAAAATGGCAATTGAGCGCACATCCGACTCTGTTTTCAGACCGCTTGCGATGGCTTGCAGACTCGCAGCATTCCCCGAGAACAAACCATACTCACTGGCCCGCGCCAGTTGTTGAACGATCAATCGCGCACGCGTGGTGTGCGCCGAATCCAGATCAGAGACACGGGTCGTCCAGAAAACGGCCATCAAGGCCAGCACCACCAAAAACACCGGTGTAATGGCCGCCAGCAACATGCGAAAGCGGATCCCCTGGAATCTCATGGGCGACGCTCCGAACGCTTGAGCCGCTCTGTCAAAGAGCGCTCGTCCAGCACCAGGTCCAGCGAACGGGCGACTTGCTCGTTCAACACCACAGTGAACTCCGTCGGATATTGCAGTGAAATCCCCGTGTTGCCCGTCAAATGTGTCCTAGCGATTGCAAAAGCTTGAATACCGATTTGCCTTGGCGTGCTGTTCAAAGACATGAGTGCCCCGGCCCGCACATAGGCCGGTGAAAAGGCGATGACCGGCACACGAGCCCGATAGGTCGCAAGCAACACATTAGATATGGTAGATCCGTTGTAAACCTTGGAGTCAGGAACTGCCAACAGCACATCGGTATCGTCCAAGACCGCCTTCAAAGCAGAAAACAGGGTCCCTGAGCCACCAACGTGACCACTGACCAACTCCATGCCCTTTGATTGCAGAGCCGACTGCAGTGTCGGGCTCTGTTGATTGGACTCCGAACCGAACAAAACGCCCACCCTTCTTGTACTGGGGAGCGCAAGACGCATCAATTCGACTTGACGACTGAAAGGCTGATCCAGGTACACCGCGCTGACAGAGGTTTGCGATTTGGAGGGTGCCTCCCGCAAAATACGCTCCATGCCAGCGCGCGGAATCAGCGAGGCCACCACCGGCACCCGCACATCGAGCGCCAAAACGCTAGCCAATGCATCACTGCCCAACGTCATGACAACCCGTGCACCTTGAAGGAGCTCAGCCTTTTGGAGGCGGCTATCGCTAAGATAAGTAATCGACGGCTGTGCGCGCTCAGGGTAAGCGCGCGTAAATTCAAGGGCAATGGTTTGGGCAGTTTCTACGTGGCCTGCCGTCTTTTCGCTGCTGACGATGACCAAATCGGCCGCTTGCACCTGCGCGAACACACTGATCGATAGGACCCAGCCAACGATAAAGTGAATAGCGCGCAAACCCATTGGTTCAGAGCTCGGCTTTCAAGGTTACGAACGCGCGACGATCGAAGAAGAATTTTTTGTCGCCGTCACGAACCGGCTGATCCAAGTTTTGGATCACCAGCGACAGTTCGGCCTTGCGGCCGGACAGGCGGAAGGGTTTTGCAATCCGAAGATCTGTGCGGGCAATGTTGTAGAGCAGCTTGTTCTCCGACATCAGGGCAATATCTTCTGACTGGGCGTGCATCAGTGAGACCACATATCCGTTGTTGAAGGCGTAGCTCCCGGTCAAAGACATCGCATACCGTGCAGCACCTCGAAGGACCCGCAGTTGCTCTACCCCGGAAATATGGGTCCAGGTCTGCGTCACCATCAGGAGGGAGGGGGCCGATGGCTTCCATTGAAGCTGGTGCTCCAAACCTTGGATACGATAGTTTTGGATATTCTGATGGTCGTTGGGACTGACGAAGTCATCCGGTTGATCGATCCGCCTTGGCCGCTCTATACCGTCGGTAATCCGCTCATCAAAAATCCTCACGTCTCCAGACAAACCGTGTGCAGGCAGTGCCAGGTTGTATCCAAGTTCACGGCTCTCAATTTTCTCAGGCCCCACATTGCCGCTGCTCAATACGGTAGTGATCGGGTTTTTACCGCTTTGGTCATAGTATCGAACGGCAGCATATTTCTCAAAAGCACTGGGAGGCCTGAACGCAGTGGACACGCCGGCCCTCAAGGTATGCCCCTGAGATACATGCCAATTCAGCATCAATCGCGGAGACACGGTCTTCCCGACCAGTTCACTTTGCTCAAGCATCACGCCACTATTGAGAATCCACGCCGGCAAAGGCCTCCACTCCAAATTGCCAAACAGGCGTTGGAAGTCTGTAGTGACGCGTCCCCTGCCATCAAAGGTCGACGGGGATGTCAAAACTTCTTTGCGCAGCTCAGCCCCCCACACCGATCTCCATTGCGGATTCAACACCGTGGTGTGTTGCAGGGAGACCGCTTGGTTTACTTCGTGCCCGCTAAAGTCCACCGGAATCCCGAAGTAATTAGTGCCCGCGTTGTTACTGAGGTAAGGAAAAACATCCCTGTGGGTGTTTTCAGTATGGGAAAGCGAAACTTTCAAATCCTGCTCAGGTGTCAAAATTTTGTGCCAATCTGCTTGCACAAATTGCGCCCCAATAAATCGACTGCGCTCAGGGTTTCCAGGTGAGTCCGCATTTCCGCGTCCGGCATCTATTCCCGCACTGCCCGCTCGTAACTCCAGCTCCAAACCGCTTTCAAGAGCAAGCGCACCAGTGACATTCACCAGCGAGACCCGGTTCACCCCGTAGGCTGACCGCAAGCCCATGTCACCCCGCGTGTCCGCCGACACCCGATAGGCATGGTCTGAATCCCCCCAACCGGTGCTGACAAATACGTCTGCCACACCGCTATCCCCGGCACTCACCCTCGCTCGTGATCCGGTTGTTTCGCGAACATCGCGAGAAATAATGTTGATTACGCCTAAAAAGGCGCGCGCGCCATAGGCGGCGGAATTGGAACCCCGCAATATCTCAATGCGCTCAATATCGTCCATTGCCAATGCTTGCAGACCGAGCCCTGCCGAGCCTAGCAGGTGGCCCGAATACACCGAACGGCCGTCTATCAGTACCTGAATGCGGTTGGCCCAGTCGTTATTGCGACCGTGGTAGCTGGCCATGGGCGCATCCGTTTCAAACGACGTCGTTGTCTGAAAACCGGGAACGAGGCGTAGCAAATCCGTAATGTCACGCGCACCCGAAATACGGATGAAGTGGCGGTCGAAGATAGTAACTGCGCCGGGAGCTTCGTCTACCGGTTGTGCGAGACGGGAAACCGATAAAACGACCGGAATGTCACTCATGAAATCACGTTCGGACACCGCCACGGGTCCAGTTTGCTCTGCAGCAACCCAAGGAGATACCAATGTCAGTAACATTACGGTGATAGATGGCTTCATGGTGTTCGATCCAACAACGATTGCTATTCTTTCTGCAGCAGATTTTGCCCTGATTACGGCGACATTGACGAACATTCCTACAAACCGCATGGCAAGCTCTATCCAACGCGTTTTCCCACTGATTGACAGACGAACCCTCGGGTTTCCCATGACATCGCAACCCGCAGGCACCCCGAGGTCGGCGACCGCAGCACCGACCTTGGACACCCTCGGGCGACGCTTGAGGGACCTGAGAATAAGCGTCACTGACCGCTGTAACTTCAGATGCAGCTATTGCATGCCGAAGGAAGTATTTCACAAAGACTACCCTTACCTCCCTCACCAGGATCTGCTGAGTTTTGAAGAGATCACGCGAGTCGCCCGACAGTTCGTAGCTCTGGGAGTTCAAAAGATCCGCCTGACGGGCGGGGAGCCGCTCTTGCGTAAAAATCTCGAAGCGCTGATCGAACAACTGGCGACCATACCCACTCCATCGGGCCAGCCCCTGGACATTACCCTCACCACCAATGGCTCTGTGCTTGCAAAGAAAGCCGCTTCGCTCCAGCGTGCAGGCCTGCGACGAGTCACCGTGAGCCTCGATGGCTTGGATGACAAAGTCTTCCAAGCCATGAATGACGTGGCATTCCCGGTCCGGGATGTCCTTTTGGGCATTGAAGCAGCGCAAAAAGCGGGCTTGGGCCCCATCAAAGTGAACATGGTGGTCAAGCGCGGCACCAATGAACAAGAAATCCTGCCTATGGCACGGCACTTCAAAGGCACAGGTGTCGCACTCCGCTTCATCGAATACATGGATGTCGGTGCAACCAATGGCTGGCAAATGGACCAGGTAGTGCCGAGCAGCGAAGTGCTAAAGCGAATTCGGGCAGAGATGCCCCTCATCGCCCTAGAGAGCACACAGTCGGGCGAAACCGCGCAGCGTTGGGGCTACACAGATGCCGCCGGGCGGCACGACCCGACAGCTGGTGAGGTGGGCTTTATCAGCAGCGTGACGCAAGCGTTCTGCGGGGACTGCAACCGGGCCCGCTTGTCTACCGAAGGGCAACTCTACCTCTGTCTTTTTGCCGGCCAAGGCCATGATTTGCGTTCACTTTTGCGCTCCGGAGCGGATGACCAGCAGCTGCAAGGCGCCATTGCCCGTGTGTGGGGCGCGCGAGAAGACCAGTACTCCGCACAACGGGGGGCCGAGCCCAAAGGGGCCGGTACGGCCACCCGCCGCGTTGAGATGAGCTATATCGGCGGCTAGCTCCGCTGGCGCAGCGCCTGCTCTACGCCACGGTTGGCCAGTCCGTCGGCACGTTCGTTACCCGGGTCTCCGGCGTGCCCCTTGACCCAGCGCCAATCAATTTTGTGGCCTGCCGTACTCACCAAAGTGTCCAAGCGCTGCCACAAATCCACATTTTTAACCGGTTGCTTAGAAGCTGTTTTCCAGCCCTTGGCCTTCCAGCCTTGCAGCCACTCCGTGATGCCTTTCAAGACGTATTGACTGTCAATATGCAAGGTCACGTCGCAGGGTCGCTTCAGTGCGGTTAATGCCTCGATCACCGCCATCATTTCCATGCGGTTATTGGTCGTACCCAGTTCGCCGCCTGACAGCTCCTTTTCGGTGCCGTCGGCAGACCGGAGCAGCACGCCCCAACCCCCGGGCCCCGGATTGCCCTTGCAGGCACCATCGGTGTAAATCACCACTTTCGCCATCAACTCTGTCACACAGTTTCCTTCCCATTTCTTTTATTCACCGAGGCATGCGTTTGCTGCGCCACCGGCACTGCGGCGACGCTGCGCTTGGTCGACAACTTCCAATGCGCTCCCAACAGCCGCATGCCGCGCACTCGCTTGGTGGCCACCACGAAATACGCGGCGCCAAAAATCGGCCATGACCTCGGCCCGACGCGGTCCATCCAGGCAAACCGGCGCAGCCAGTCCTCAGACTCCACCGCAGGCCGATAGCAACCAAATCGGCCGACCTCCACCTCAAAACTCAACAAGCGCAACCAATCCCGCAAACGCCAGTAGCCAATCAAATCACCCCACTCAGGTAAAAAAACCTGACCCCAGCCCGCGCGGTGGTACCAGCTGCTTCGCCGTTGGCGCAAGCCCCACAGACTCACAGGATTCAAGCCGCAAATCACTACTTTGCCCTCCGGGACCAAAACGCGCTCCACCTCACGCAGAGTGGCATGTGGATCCGGGCTGAACTCCAAGGCATGGGGCAGGATCACAAGATCAAGGCTGTTGGCTGGGAAAGGCAAGGCGGTAAAGTCGGCGTGAAACGAGACGACACCATATCGGGGATCCGGCCCTGCAGTGGCAAGCCAGCGATGCGGCATGCGATTGAGCTGCAATGCCTGCAGCTCTGGCACCCCAAGCTGCAAAGCATGGTAGCCAAAAAGGTCGGCAACTGCGTCATCCAGCTGCGCCTGTTCCCATTCCAGCAGATAGCGGCCTGCCGGAGACTTGAACCATTCCTGCAAACCTATAATTTGAGCGCTCATGACCTTGCTACCACTACCCGCTTTCACTGACAACTACATCTGGATGTTGCACAACGGGCATGACGCACTGGTGGTAGACCCGGGGGACGCTCAACCTGTACTGGATGCCCTGCAACGCAACTCCCTGACGTTGCACTGCATTCTAGTCACCCATCACCATGCCGACCATACCGGCGGCGTGAATGTTTTGCGCGAAGCTACCGGAGCCCGCGTCTACGGGCCGGCGCATGAAAAAATACCGGAGCCGGTTCAACGCATGAGCGACGGTGATCAAGTGTCCGCCCTGGGGATGGATTTCACAGTGATGGATGTACCCGGGCACACCAGCGGGCACATCGCTTTTTTCGCCAATCCTCGCGGCGAACCTCCTTTGCTGTTTTGTGGCGACACTTTGTTCAGCGCAGGTTGCGGTCGCTTGTTCGAAGGAACGCCCGAGCAAATGCTGGAGTCTCTGGGTCGCCTGTCAGACTTGCCACCCGAGACACGGGTTTGCTGCACCCACGAATACACTTTGAGTAACTTGCGATTTGCCAGGGTTGTCGAACCTGACAACAAGGCGACTGCAGAGTACCAAACCCATTGCCAGCAATTGCGCAACGCCGGTCAGCCCACACTCCCGAGCACCATTGCCCGGGAGCAACTGATCAATCCTTTTTTACGCACTCACTTGGACAGCGTCATGCACGAAGTCATCAGGCATGACGCCCAAAGAGTGTCCGCCGAGGGCGTTTTCGCCACTCTGCGCCAATGGAAAAACAATTTTCAATGACCCGTTTTCGCCTCTTTGCCGTAGGTGTAGTCGCCCTCCTATCAGGATGTGCAGGCACACTCAACAGCCCGACACCACAAGACGGGCTGCACTCACCAGCCCCATCTCCTGCCGCCAGTAGTGCTGCGCAAGCTACCCCTAACGATCCAAACAGCCTGACCCTGCGTCCGAGCCGAGAAATTGCACGACCCGTCGCACCCATCAAGGCGCCGCCAGCTACTAGCGCCGCGAGGCCGGGTGAGACAGTTCCGCTGACGTCGATGGAGCTCGGAAAAAGCTCCCGGAGCGTGGCTGCAGTTGCACCTCCTGTAGACCTGTGGGAGCGTATCCGGCGCGGCTACGGTATGACTGACCTCCAAAGCGAACTGGTGCAAGACCGGGAAGTCTGGTACTCACGGCGCCCTGACTACATCTTCCGGATGACAGAACGCTCCAAAAAATACCTGTTCCACATCGTTGAGGAGCTGGAAGTGCGCAATATGCCGACGGAGCTGGCCTTGTTGCCATTTATTGAAAGCGCCTTCAACCCCCAGGCCGTATCCAGCGCCAAAGCGGCTGGTATGTGGCAGTTCATGCCTGCTACCGGCAAGTATTTCGAACTGAAGCAAAACAGCTTCCGAGATGACCGGCGCGACGTCCTCGCCTCCACACGCGCTGCGTTGGACTACCTGCAAAAGCTCCACCGGATGTTCGGCGACTGGCACTTGGCGCTCGCTGCCTACAACTGGGGCGAGGGCAGCGTGTCAAGGGCTATTGCGAAAAATAAGCGCGCCGGTTTGCCAACGGGCTACGAAGACCTGAGTATGCCCATGGAAACCCGCTTCTATGTGCCCAAACTGCAAGCGGTAAAGAACATTGTGTCGAACCCGGCGCAATTTAATTCCAAGCTTCCGCTGATTGAAAACCACCCGTATTTCCAAAGCGTCACGATCCGGCGCGATATCGACATAGCCCTGGCAGCCAAACTCGCCGAGGTCAGCATTGACGACTTCAAAGCCTTGAATCCATCTTTGAATCGACCCGTAATCCTGGCGGCAGGTACGCCTCAGATTCTCCTTCCTTGGGACAATGCAGAGGTTTTCCAATCCAATTTAGAGAGTTATAACGGGCGTCTGGCTAGTTGGACTGCATGGGTGGTCCCGAGCACTATGCGCCCGGCAGAGGTTGCAAAAAAAGTGGGCATGAGCGAGTCAGATCTGCGCACCATGAATAACATCCCGCCCCGCATGGTGGTGCGGGCAGGCTCCACCCTGTTAGTACCGCGTAGCCACCAGATGCCGGACGTGCCGATCAAAGTCGCAGATAACAGTCAACTGTCGGTCTCGCCTGAAGTAATCCTTCGTCGGGTATCGGTGAAAGCTGGCAAAAGCGATACAGTGGCTAGCATAGCCCGCCGCTACAAAACCAATCCGGCTCAGGTGGCAGAGTGGAACAAGGTAGCTGCCAGTGCTCGCTTCAAGCCGGGGCAAGCCGTCATCTTGATGCTGCCACCGAGATCAAAAAGTGCCAAAGCAACGCCTAGGACCTCGAAGGCCACAAAGTCCTCTGCGTTGAAATCCAAAGCAAGCAGCGCCCAAAAGGCCGCCAAGCCCAGCGCACCCGCAAAAAAAGGGGCCACAAAGGCCCCGAGCAAAAAGCAGGGATGAACGCTTAGCGGTAGCCGACCAACAAGATACCGACGTTCACTGCCAAGGCGGCAAACCACACCGCTGAGCGCAAGTTGCCCATGCCGGCCACGTACATCATGATGTAGAGCAAGCGCAGCACGATGAACAGAAATGCCAGCACGTCCAATCGGGCTTGCGGAGCGCCGAGTTGGTGGGCAATGATGACCGCGCCAATAAAAAAGGGCAGCGCTTCGAAGCTGTTCGCCTGGGCGCCGTTGGCACGGGCCCGCCAATCGGTCTGGCGCGCCAACCACTCGCGGGGATTCACGTTGTCGTAGCCGCCTTTGCTGCGGGACACTCCGATTTGGCCATATTTGGCAATCCCGGCACACACGATGGGCAAAAGCGCCGCAATCAGAACACACCAATAAGCGACGGTGAAGTGGGCGAATTGCATGAACAAACTGTCTTTCAAATGAATTTAAAAATGCACTAGCGTCGGTCTACCAGCGCGTGGGCGATGGTGCCTAGGTCCACATATTCCAGCTCACTACCCACCGGTACACCGCGTGCCAGCCGAGTCGGGCGCAAGCCGCGAGCCTTGAGTCCTTCGGCGATCACATAGGCGGTAGCCTCCCCCTCCGCGGTGAAGTTGGTCGCCAAGATCACCTCTTGCACCAAGCCATCACAAGCACGGTCAAAAAGCTTTTTAAAACCCAAGTCGTTGGGCCCTACGCCATCCAGGGGGCTGAGCTTGCCCATCAGCACAAAGTACAGCCCTTTGTAGGCGCCGGTGCGCTCCATCGCACTCTGGTCTGCAGGCGTTTCCACCACGCAGAGCTGCGTGCGGTCGCGGCGTTCGTCGAGACAGGTGGCGCACACTGCATCTTGCGTGAAGGTATGGCACCGCTCGCAGTGGTGCACCGCGTCCGCTGCCTCTTTCAAGGCCCTGGAGAGAAACTGCGCTGCAGGCCGGTCGTGCTGCAACAAGTGGAAAGCCATGCGCTGCGCTGACTTCACGCCCACGCCCGGCAAGCCGCGCAGGGCCTGGATCAAGGTGTCGAGGGCGTTCAGATCAGACATGCGGTGCGGAGCCGGTGATCAGAACGGGAATTTCATGCCGCCGGGCAAACCGGGCATGCTGGCCGTGATCTTGCCCATTTTTTCAGCGGACGTTTCTTCCGCCTTCCGCACTGCGGCATTGAAGGCGGCAGCCACCAGGTCTTCGAGCATGTCTTTGTCGTCCGCCAGCAAGCTGGGGTCAATCGCGATGCGCTTCACGTCATGCTTGCAAGTCATGGTGACCTTGACCAGCCCAGCTCCGGACTCGCCGGTCACCTCGATATTGCCCAACTCGTCCTGGGCCTTTTTCATGTTGTCTTGCATGGTCTGGGCTTGTTTCATCAGGCCCGCGAGTTGTCCTTTGTTGAACATGGTTTTCCTTAAAAAGAGTGGGATTAAAAATAGGGAGGCCGCTTACAGCGGCTTGATAGAGCCGGGCACAATCTTGGCGCCGAAGTCGCGCATCATGGCCTGTACAAATGGTTCCTGCAGGATTATCTGCTCTGCGGCCTGTTGCTTTTCCGCCGTGGCCACCGCGTTGCGCCGCGCGGGGCTATCCACGACGCGGCCGACCTCGATTGCAAGTTGCACCGGGTAGCCGGCGGTGTGCAAGGCCTGGGTCAAACGCTCCCGGGTGCTGGCCTGGTTCAAAGACTCCCGCTCGAGCCGGAGGTGCCACTGGTCGGTGTCACGCGCGATCAGTTGCGACTGCAAAGCCAGGACCCGCACCATCGCGGTGATCGCCTCCGTCGCAATCAAGTGCTGCACCGTCTGATGCCAGAAATCACCCTCTTCGGTCGGCTCAAAGCCGACCGCGGCCGGCGGCTCATCCAGAGAGCTTTCTTGTATCTCCTGCACAGGTATTGCTACAATTTTTGTAGCTACCGGCGCACTATTCAAGGGGGCCAGAGGCCTATTTTGCTCATAATCTTCGTCGACATCATCGACCCACGGTGCCTCATAGGCATCGTCCTCCGCGGGGTCTATGTCCACGATGTCTTCGTGATCCGGGGAATCGGCTGTCGCAGATACGGGGCTGCTGTCACGCACCGCGAGCACCTGCCCCGGGGGAATCACTGGGGGCGTTGCTGCGGGAGCTGCAGAGGCTGGAGCCGCCTCCGCAGGCTCCAATGCAGGCAAATGAGCCGGTACCGGCGCATCCTCCCAAGGCTGGACAACCACCTTGCTTGGAAGAGAAGTTACGGGTCGGCCAGGCGGTAATTCAGCAGCCGGGGATGCTGCAGGCGCCACAGCAGCAGGCACCGGTGCTACCGAGACGGCAGGTACCGAAGACACTACGGATGCCACTACAGCTGCGGCTGCAGGCACTGTCGCAGCCGGGCGCTCAGGAATCGCTAGAGTTTTTTTTTCAGCCGCGGGCTTGAAGGCCAACAAACGGAGCAAGACCATCGTCAACGCCGCGTATTCATCGGGGGCCAAGCCCAGGTCAGCACGGCCGTGCAGGCACATGCTGTAGAGCAACTGAGTCTCGTCCGCCGGCATTGCTTGGGACAGACGGGCAGTTTCTGCAGCCTCCGGATCGCTATCGTCCAGGCCGGAGTGCCCGGTGGCTTGTGCCACCGCCATCCGCTGCAGCACCGAGGACATTTCCTCCAGGGTAGATGCCGCGCTCAATCCATTCATCCGCAGGGTTTCGCAGGTGTCGACCACCGTTTTACCGTCACCCGCTGCCAGCGCCTCAATCAGGCGGAAGACGTACGAGCGGCCCACGCTGCCCAACATCTGGCGCACCGCAGCCTCTTGCAACTGGCCGGAGCCGAATGCAATCGCTTGGTCGGTGAGACTCAGAGCATCACGCATGGAGCCGCGCGCCGCGCGGGCCAACAAGCGCAGGGCCTGGGTTTCGGAGTGCACTTGCTCGACATCCAGCACTTTGGTCAAGTGCTCGCGGATGGTTTCCGGCGCCATGGGGCGCAGGTTGAACTGCAGACAGCGCGACAACACGGTCACCGGCACTTTTTGTGGGTCGGTCGTGGCCAATACAAACTTGAGGTATTCGGGCGGCTCTTCGAGCGTTTTCAGCATCGCGTTGAACGCGGTGTTGGTGAGCATGTGCACTTCGTCGATCATGAAGACCTTGAAGCGCCCTTGCACCGGTTTGTAAACCGCTTGCTCCAGCAAGGCCTGCACTTCATCGACGCCACGATTGGACGCCGCGTCGAGCTCGGTGTAGTCCACAAAGCGGCCGCTATCAATATCGGTACATGCTTGGCACACGCCACACGGGGTCGCCGTGATACCGCCCTGCCCGTCTGCACCTTGGCAATTCAAGGATTTGGCCAGAATGCGGGAAACGGTAGTTTTGCCCACACCACGCGTGCCGGTAAACAAATACGCGTGATGCAGACGCTGCGTCGTCAGTGCATTGGTCAAGGCCTGCACCACGTGGTCCTGCCCTACCATTTCTTGAAAAAAGCGGGGGCGGTACTTGCGGGCGAGCACGAGATAAGACATGCGAGGATTCTAAGGTCTCGGCAGGGTTACAATAGTGGTTGACGGGCCTTCCCGCATGGTGAAGCGGCCAACCGGGTCAGGTGGGGAACCAAGCAGCCCTAACTGTGGAGCCAGTGCCGGGGTCAGGCTCGTCAACTCCCCTTTCTTAAACTCAGTCGGCCACGCCACCATGGTTTTGGGTTTCCTGCGATGGGCCCTGGCCCTTTGTGTTGTACTGAGCGGGTCTGCAGGTGCCCAACCTGCCGGCGTTTCTGCCACGCTCCCTGTTATTACCCTCACTGCCGACAGCCCGACCTCCGTGGACATCGGCGCGAATGTGGCCTATCTGCTGGATGACAGCCGCCAGCTCCAACTCGAGCAAGCCATGGCAGAAGGCCAGCCTTGGATGCCGGTGGCCCGCACCAACCCGAACTTCGGCTTTACCAATCACGCGTACTGGTTCCGCTTGGTACTGGACAACCAGACGGCCAAACCCATGGCCCGCGTTCTGGAACTGCCACGCCCATTTCTGGATGATGTGCGGTTGTTTCACCTGTTGGAGGGCCGCATGGTCACCCGCTATGCGCTGGGCGATGAGCAGCCTTATGCGCAACGGGCGGTCCAGCACCAAAACTTTGTGATGCCGCTGAACTTGGAGCCCGGGCGCAACCTCGTGGTGCTGCGGATCGCCTCCAGCGGCACGGTGGAAGCCCCGTTGCGCCTTTGGCAGCCGGCCGCATTTTATGAAGCATCGGCCCGTACCAACCTGATGTCGGGCGCCGTGTTCGGCATGTTGGTGGTGATGATTGTTTACAACTTGTTTGTTTATCTTTCCACCCGGGACCGGAGCTACCTGCACTACATCTTCTTTGTGGCCAGCTACCTAGTGTTTTGGGGCACGCTCAATGGCTATGCATTTGCCTATGTGTGGCCCGAAGCGATTCGCTGGAACAGCGTGGCAGTTCCGGTGGCCATTGCGAGTGCTTGCTTGTCGGCCAGCCTGTTTGCCGTGAGCTTTTTGAAGTTGGAGCGCTTCTCGCCGACTGCCCATCGGGTCATGATGGGCATGGCCTGGACCAGCGTAGGCCTGATATTGAGCGCATTTGTGCTGCCCTACAGCTGGGTGATCCGGATCACGTCGGGTTTCATCCTGGTGGTGTCCGTAGCTGCACTCTCAATCGGCTACTGGCGCTGGTGGCTGGGCGCACGATTCGCCCGCTTTTATTGCATGTCGTGGACCGCACTTTTTGTGGGCGTTAGCGTGCTGACCATCAGTAAATTCGGCTGGCTGCCGAGTCACTTTCTCATCGGCAACGCGTCGCAAATCGGCATCTTGATGCTGGTGCTGCTGCTGTCACTCACCCTGGCCGACCGGATTAACACCGACCGCAGCTTGCGCATCGATGCCCAAGGCGCAGCGCTCGCGCATGCCAAAAAAGCCCGTGCCTCGCAGCAAGCCTTGCTGGATGCCACAGCCGACGCAAACCGTGCGCTGGAAGAGCGGGTACGCGAGCGCACCACCGAGCTGAACCTGACCCTCGACCAACTACGCCTGGCCAACGAGCAACTGCAGCGCCTCTCCATGACAGACAGCCTGACCCAGGTTGGCAACCGGGCGTTTTTCGACCAATCTCTGGTCACCGAGCACAAGCGCGCCAGCCGCCTGAAGCAACCACTGGCCTTGGTTCTGCTGGACATTGACCACTTCAAAGCCATCAACGACACCTATGGCCACCCCGCCGGTGACGCCTGCTTACAGGCGCTGGCGCGGCTTATGCGGCAACAGGTGCAGCGCGCCGGCGATTTGCTGGCCCGCTACGGCGGCGAAGAATTCGTGGTGCTACTGATCAACAGCACCCTGGGCGACGCGCTAGAGCTGGCCGAAGATTTCAGGGCAGATATTGCGGCGTTGGAGGTACCGTTTGAAGGCCGCACCCTGCGCTTCACCGCCAGCTTTGGCGTCGCCAGTGCAGTCCCCGACATGCTGTTCACGCCCTCTCAATTCGTGGGCGATGCGGACCGCGCGCTCTACGAGGCCAAGCACAGCGGCCGCAACTGTGTGCGGGCCGCGTCACCGCGACTGCGCAAGACCGAGGCCATTGACGCGGTCTGAGCCCCAGCCACAGACACCGCGCAAATCGCTATCAAATCAGGAGCTACCAGCGCTCGTAAATCGGGCGCCAGCGGCACTTTTTATGCTGAACGCAGGTAGTCCACCACGCCCTGCCCCGCTGCCTTGCCGCTGGCAAAGCAGGCTTGCAACAGATAGCCGCCGGTGGGGGCCTCCCAGTCCAGCATTTCGCCAGCGCAGAACACGCCGGGGAGTTGCTCCAGCATCAGCTGCGGTGTCAGCACCTCAAACAACACACCACCGGCGGTGCTGATGGCCTCGTCGATGGGGCGTGCTGCCTGCAGGGTAATCGGCAGCGCTTTGATGGCAGCCGCCAGTTGCACAGGATCGTTGACCGCCTCTTTGCCCAGACGCTCGTACAGCATGGCGGCCTTGATGCCTTCCAGGTGCAAGCGGCTTTTCAGGTGGCTGCTCAGGGAGCGGGTGCCACGCGGGTGGCGCACCTCAGTCAACACCTTTTCGGCAGACATATCGGGCAACAGATCGAGATGGATCGTGGCACTGCCGGTGCGCAATATCTCGTCGCGGAGCAAAGCCGAGGCAGCGTAGATCAAGCTGCCTTCCACGCCAGTAGCAGTGGCGACAAACTCGCCCTTGCGCTGAAACGCGACACCGTTCGCATGGTGGACCGAAATGGCTACCGACTTGAACGGCTGGCCAGCAAACTTATCGCTGAAAAACGGGGTCCAACCGCCTTGCACATCAAAGCCGCAGTTGGCGGGCAGCAACGGCGCAACCGCCACACCCTTAGCGGCCAACAAGGGCACCCAGGCTCCGTTGGAACCCAGCCGCGCCCAGCTGCCGCCGCCCAAGGCCAGCACCACGGCACGGGCGTGCACCAAGCGCTGCCCAGACGGCGTCTCAAACACCAGCGCAGAGGTGGCCTGGCCTGCTGCTGCATCGGCCCAACCTGTCCAGCGGTGGCGCATATGGAACTGCACCCCGCGGCCCTCTGCCGGGTGGCGCAGCCGGTGCAACCAAGCCCGCAGCAAGGGCGCCGCTTTCATGTCCACCGGAAACACCCGGCCGGAGCTGCCTACAAATGTCTCTACCCCCAGCAACTCGGCCCAGGCGCGCAAGCCGCTGGCATCCAGTCCGGCTAGCAAAGATTCAATGGCGCTGCGGCGCGCTCCATAGCGGCCGGCAAAGGTATCTGCCCCCTCGGAGTGGGTCAGGTTCAGCCCCCCTTTGCCCGCCAGCAGGAACTTGCGGCCCACCGAGGGCATGGCGTCAAACACATGGGCGGCAACGCCGGCATCGCACAGCACCTGCGCAGCCATCAGGCCGGCCGGCCCACCGCCGATGATGGCCACATCCACCGTCAAGGGAGGCAGAGCAGTAACAGGAGCGGCGGAAGAATTCAGTTCAGTCAAAGTAGTCAATCAAAAAGTTCAATGAGTCGGCCTTGCGGCGTCAAAAAGGCAATGTGCACCTGGCTGCCTGGCTGGATCAGCTGCAGTGCGGTGCGGTACTCGCGCAGCTGATCGCACAGATCGGGCTGGTCTTGTGGCGTGGCGGTGGACTTGAAGTCCAGCACCCACCACGCCTGGGTCGCCCGGTGTTGCACCAGCCGGTCCAGCCGCAAGGTGCGCCCGGCGTGTGCCAGCGCCACTTCGTTGGCGTGCCACACCACCGACGGCCGTTGCCACGCCCAAGCAGCTTCGCCTGTGAGTATGCCTTGCGCCATGCGCTCGGCGCGGGCTACATCATCCGGGCCCAGCCCAAAAGCGCGCGCGACCTGGGCGCGTTGGGCAGCAGACCACAGCGACTCCGAACGCTGGGGACCGTCTTGCAACGGCACCCACTCCAGCAGCCGGTGCATAGCCTGGCCGACCCGGGATTCGAAAGAGTCAGTCACCTCTGCCGCTGGTTTTGCTACCAAATGTATAGCTGGTCGCGCACTATTAGCGGGCGCTACAGGCATATTTCGCTGAAAACCCAGCGACGGAACTACTTTCAGCAAGACCTCCTTGGGCTGCGCGCACTCCTCTCCAGTTTCGCCTGGCAGCGCAGCGGCCACACCCGGCTCGGGCAGGGTGCAGGCCGTGGACAAGGCCTCGAGGCGCTTCCACCAACTGCCTTCGCGCTCACGGTGGGGCTCCACACTGGAGAGCACCAGGGTCTGGCGGGTACGGGTCAGCGCCACATACAGCGCATTGAGTTCTTCGCGCTGCCGGGCGGCTTGCTCGATGGCCAGCGTCGCGGCTGCGCACGCAGGCGGGCGCGACTCGCTGGCCATAAACACCAGCTTGCGCGGGTAGGCGTCTTCACCGGGCCAGTCGACCAGGATGCCCATGCTCTCGGGGCGGGCGCTTTCGGCATCAGTGTCGAGCATCAGCACCAGTGGGGCCTCCAGCCCTTTGGCGCCATGGATGGTGAGCAAGCGCACGGCAGCAGCGTCGGCACGGACCGGCGCTTTGTTTCCATCTTGCCGCAAGGCCCGCACCAGGCTGTAAGCGGTGGTGTAGCGCCCGCCATCGACTTGCAGCGCCGCGTTGAGCAGCGCTCGCACATTGGCCAGCACACTCTCGCGCAGGACCGGCGGGCTGGCAGCCGCGTAGCGGGCCAGCACGCTGCCTTCCTCAAAGATGGCACTCAGCGCATCGTGCACCGGTTGGGTGAGCACGCGGCTTTGCCACCGTTGCAACTGCACGGCTGCGGCGGCGAGCAGACTGTCTGCGGGCCAAGGCGTCGGTGACTGGCACAGCACGGCCAGCCAAGCAGGGGCCGCCGCCTCGGGGTCCGTGGCGCGGGCTTCGCTGCGGGCGCGGCGATGCGCTAGGGCCAGTGTTACCAGATCAGCATCGGTCGCTCCGAACACCGGGGACTTGAGCACCCGCGCCAACGACAAGTCATGGGCAGGCGATACCAACACATCCAACAGCGCCACCAGGTCTTGCACCTCGGGCATGTCGCCGAGTTCATTTTTTTCCGGTTGCTGGGCGGGAATGCCCAAAGCGGCCAGCTCTTGCTGCATCAGCCCCAGGCGCTCGCGGCGACGCGCCAGCACCATGATGTCTTGCGGCCGCCAAGGCCCCCCTTGCGCCACCAACTGCCCTGCCAACCAGGCTGCGGCCTGCCGGCACTCCAGGGTTTTGATGGTGTCTTCGGCCTCGTGGCGTGGGGTGCTGAGGCTGTCTCGCCATTCGCTGGACGCATCCTCCTCGCCCTCTGCTGTCTTGGCGGCCCGCGCAATGCGCGGCAGCTTGAGCACTGCGCCAGTGTCCGCAGACTCGGAGGTGTGGGTCCGGTAGTCACTGAACTCGCCCGCCGCCTGGGCCCCCAGCATGGCGGTGTTGACCAGCTGGATGATGGCCTGCGCATTGCGGCGGGTGTGGTCACAGCTGAGCACATCGCCTTGCAAGCCGTCGCGGACAAAATTCTTGGCCGCTTCAAACACCTGCGGCTCGGCACGCCGGAAGCGGTAAATGCTTTGCTTAGGGTCCCCCACTACAAACACCCCAGGCTTGGCGCCGTTGCCGCCATAGCCCTCCAGCCAGGCAAACAGGGCCTGCCACTGCAAGGGGTTGGTGTCTTGAAACTCGTCAATCAGCAGGTGTTTGATGCGCGCATCGAGCCGCTCTTGCACCCAACCGGACACGGCCTCATCAGAGAGCAAGCGCAAGGCGGTTTGCTCGAGGTCGGCCATATCAATCCAGCCGCGCTCGCGCTTGAGCGCCGCATAGTCTTGCAGCAGCCCGCGGCTGAGGCGGGCCATGCGCTGCTGGTGCAGCCAGGCCTGATGCTGCTCCAGCGCAGCCCGGGTGTCGGCCAGCAGGGCCTGGGCCTCGCGCACCGTGGCGATGCCCACCACTTTCTCGCTGAGCCTTCGTGGGCTCCCGCTCTCGGTAAACAGGGCCTTGTAGATGCCCGCGGTATCTGCAGCGCTGAGTGCCTGCTCCAGCACCACACCGGCTTCCACACAGGTTTTGAGCGTACTCCCGCCCAAGGCTTTGGCGCTGGCCCAAAGCAAGGCCTGCACCGGCTCGCTCTGGAGCCGGTCATCGGGGTGCGCCCACGCGGCCATGGCCGGGAGCTGCACCGTGAAATGCGCTACCGACGCATCGATCACGCCCTGCGCGTCCGCCAGCGCAAACTCGGTGCGCTTGTGGATGGCGGCCTCCAAGGCCTTCAGGGTGCCGTGCCTGCCGTAGACGGCTACGGCCTCGAGATAGTCGGCGCGCGCTGCCGGATCTTGCGCAATCCGCGTGTGAAACCGGCGCCACACCTGGGCAATGGCTTTGGCATCGTTTTCCAGCAGCTCGTAGGTGGTGGGCAAGCCCAGCTGGTGCAACAAGCCCAGAGGGGCGCTGCGTAACAAAGCAGCGAACCAGCTGTGGAAGGTGCGCACCTGCACCGGCCGGCCGGTGGTCAGCAGCGCAGCGTGCAGGCCACGCAGGGTCTGGAGCTGGGCCTCGGTGATCTCGGTGCGGACGCCGCGCAGCTGCAGCTCGCGGCGCAAGGTGGCATCGTCGGCCTGCGCGAAGTCGCGCAGCCACTCCTGCAATCGCTCGCGCATTTCACCGGCCGCTTTTTTAGTAAAGGTGATCGCCAGAATCTCGTGCGGGGCGGCCCCATCCAACAAGGCACGCACCATGCGCGACACGAGCATCCAGGTCTTGCCGGCACCGGCACAGGCCTCGACAGCCACGCTGCGTCGCGGGTCGCAGGCCACTGCATAAAAGTCAGCCCGGTCGACGTGGCGGCCGTTGATTTCGTAGGCTGCATCCATCCGCGCCGTCATAAGGGACTCCAAAAAAATTTGCGGCAGAGGCCCCGTGCCTGGCAATAGTCACAGGCCGGGCCATCGCCCAAGGCGGGGAGCGCATGGCCCTCGGCCACCCGCTGCATGTCATGGGCAATACCTTCGATCAAGGCATCTCGCGCTTCCACAATATGGGTCTGTACTTGGGGCTGCGTACCCTCGCGCTCGCCGATATTGATGTAGGCCGCATGCACCGTGTCATGCGGCAACAGGGCAGCGTAGAAGGCGATTTGTGTGTCCTCCATCGGGTTCTTCACCCGCTCCCTGGTTTTCCCCAAAGGTTCGGTTTTGTAGTCCAACACGCAGATAGCGCCCTCCGGCCGGGTATCGGTGCGGTCGATACGCCCCGCCAGGGTGACCGGCCCCACGGCCTGGGTGTGCGAGGTCTCACCACTTGCAAACGCCCAGCCTTGGCCCTCGTGTTTGCGCAACCAGACGAGGTAGCCATCGCGCACGGCAGGCCAAGCGGCCGCAAAGGGCAAGAACTCGCCGTCTGGGAGGTCCATCGATGTGGTCACCGCATCTGCGGCCGACTGCAGCAGTGCGCTGCGCTGCGCAACATCCTCGGTAGGAGCAGCCTGCAATTCGGCGTGGAAGACCGCCAACACCGCGTGCAGCCAGACGCCGAAGTCGCGCTTGTCCACCTCGGCCTCCAGCTCATCAACCGAACTCAAACCTAATTGGCGCAACGCGAAAAACCGGTAAGGGCAGGTGCGCATGTCCTCATAGGCGCTAGCAGACAGCTGCTTCAAGGGCAGCGCTTGCCCCTGGGGCTGCGGCGGCGACAAGGGGGCCAAGGCGATCCGCTGGTCGAGCCGGGGGTCGCTGGCAGTCCGGGCTGCCCCCTCGCCGGCCCATGAAAGGCACTGCACCAGCGCGCTGGGTGCCATGTGCTCGCCGGCGTCGTCACTGGTGCGCCAGAGCACATCACACACCGGCGCCCGCAAAGCCTGCCACCAGGCGGCGCGCAGCCGGGCTTCCAGCACTGCGCGGGAGGGTAAGCCCAAAGCCTCGCGCTGAGCAGGCGTCCAGACCCCGGGCGGTTCGGGGGAAGGGTTCAAGCGCACCTCGTCGCAACCAGCCAACACAACGGCAGCAAACGGGCGCGCCAGCATCTGGCTCATCGGGAGAATGACGACCTGCTCTTCGTCCGGGTAGGCCGGCTGAAAACTTTGCGACTCCAGAACCTGATTTACCCAGGCCGTGAAGTCGCTGGCATTCAAGCGGTTGCCGGCCCACAAGGCGGCATCCAAATAATCAGCCCACGCCTGCGGCTCCGCAGGTAGCAAGCGAAGGGCGGCCAGCATGACGGCGCCGGCTTCATCGGCTTGCAACGCGTTCCACGCGTCGGTGGCGTGGAGCGCTGCCTGCAGTGCGGCCAGCCATGCCGGCAATGAGCGACTGCCCGACAAGGTACTGCGCACCGCTTCGATACGGCTGCACAAGCCCTGCAATGCAGGTACTTTTTGCACCTGCAAGCAGTTCACCGCGTGCCGCCAGTCGCGGATCTGGGCGCGGCGCAGCACCTGCTCCAGCGCCGGCATCTCTGGGGCAAAGGCAGGGGCCAGCTTGAAAGCGTTCAGCACCTCGTCCGTGCTTGCATTCCAGGCCGCTGCGCGCAATAAAGCCATCAGCCCAGCACCAGCCAGACTGGTGGAGAGCTTCCAACCGTTTTCATCGCGCATGGCAATGCCAGCTGCCTCCAGCATGGCGCGCATGCGGCGGGTCAAGGCCCGGTCAGACGACACCAGGGCAACGGGGTAGCGATCGGCGAGCACGTGAGCCACTGCACACGCCGCGGCGCGCTGGGCCTCGTCTTCTGCATCGGCACAGGCATGCAGCTGCCACAGGCTGTCGGCCTGCGGTATCGCGCTACCTTGAGCCGCTTCGTCGTGGATCGATTCGTCCAGCCGGAAGAGCTGCGCTTTGTCGCCCCAATGTGCCTGCAAGGCGGCCGCCAATGGGTCGGCTGAAATACCTTGCACCCAAGCCACCGCGTCCCATGGCTCCAGAACATCCGGGGCGAACAGTGCGTCGGTGGGATAGGCCGACACTGCGGCCCACTCCACCGCCACCCGCATGACCTGTGCCTCCCAGGCCACGGCCTGGGACTCCATACCGATCCCGACCGCACTGCGGGCACCGGCCGCCCACGCCGATCGACCTTGCGGACCCGCAGCTGCCGCCCAAGGGGCTAGCTGCTGGGCGGTCTGGGCCAGCAAGCCCGCCAAAGACGCGCGGTCGGCCATGCCGCTGTGGACCAAGAGCTGCTGGGCGGTCAGGCTGTCGAGCGCCGTGTCGTGGCTGATGTCGGTGGCTTGCAGCTCTGCCACGCCCAAAGAGGCCAGCCAGTTCGATGTGGTCTCAAACCGGGGCGAGAAGCCTTGGGGATAACGGTCAGACCACAAGCGCCGCGCGAGCGGCAAGAGCTGGGCATAAGGCAGTAAGACCAGCGTGCGGCCAGGGTGGGCGCTACAGGCCTGCATCCAGATGGCGAGGCGGTCCAACAAGCCCGTCTCAGGCGCGCACCACAGGGCCATAGCCGGATGGGTCGTTGGATAAGAAAAGGCCCGCAGCCCTCGGGCTGCATCGTTTTTGGCTATGGATTCGATAGCCGGCAGGGCATCATGGGGGGGCTTGGTTTCTGTCACAATGCCGCAACTTTAGCTGCATTAGCACTCTTCCAAAGGAATCACCATGGCTAGCGAACTCATCAAACACGTCACAGACGCGACTTTCGAAGCCGACGTTCTGCAATCTGCACAACCCATTCTGGTGGACTACTGGGCAGAGTGGTGCGGCCCCTGCAAAATGATCGCCCCGATTCTCGATGAGGTATCCGCCGCCTACGAAGGCAAGCTCCAGATCGCCAAGATGAATGTGGACGAAAACCGCGACATTCCTGCCAAATTCGGCATCCGCGGCATCCCCACCTTGATGCTGTTCAAGGACGGCCAATTGGCTGCCACCAAGGTAGGTGCGTTGAGCAAGGCTCAGCTCATTGCCTTCATCGACCAGCAACTGGCCTGATCCGCCCGTAAACCATTGCAACCGCGCCGCTGCAGTGCGGTTGCAATTTCCTGTCATAATCATCGTGTCCACCCGCCGGATTGAAGGCGGTCAGCCAGATCAGGCTCAGGACACCGAGGCCAAGCTCACGGTCTTGCCTCAATCCCCACTCCCCTGAATTTTTAGACCACTCTGGTTTTTTGCCGATTTCCGGTTAACGCCCTGACGGGACCCACTCCATGCATTTAAACGAACTTAAAGCACTGCACGTGTCTGAAGTGCTCAAGCAAGCTGAAGAACTTGAGATCGAAAACACGGGCCGCATGCGCAAGCAGGAGTTGATGTTCGCGATCATCAAGAAGCGGGCGCGTGCCGGCGAGCAAATCATTGCCGACGGTGTTTTGGAAATCCTCCCGGATGGCTTCGGCTTCCTGCGCAGCCCGGACACCAGCTACACCGCCAGCACCGACGACATTTACATCAGCCCCAGCCAGGTACGTCGTTTCAACCTGCACACAGGTGACATGATTGAAGGCGAAGTGCGCACCCCCAAAGACGGCGAGCGCTACTTTGCACTGAATAAGCTCGACAAGGTCAACGGCGGCCCCCCTGAAGGCAATAAGCACAAGGTCATGTTCGAAAACTTGACGCCTTTGTTCCCCAAGGTGCAGATGCGCCTCGAGCAGGATGGCCTCAAGACCGACGAAAACATCACCGGCCGGGTGATCGACATCATTGCGCCTATCGGCAAAGGCCAGCGCGCTTTGCTGGTCGCACCGCCCAAGAGCGGTAAGACCGTGATGATGCAGCACATCGCCCACGCCATTTCTGCCAACTACCCTGACAGCCACATGATGGTCTTGCTGGTGGATGAGCGCCCCGAAGAAGTGACCGAGATGCAGCGCACCGTGAAGGGCGAGGTGATTGCCTCTACGTTCGACGAACCAGCTGCACGCCACGTACACGTGGCCGAAATGGTGATTGAACGCGCCAAACGCTTGGTGGAATTGAAAAAGGATGTGGTCATCCTGCTGGACTCCATCACCCGACTGGCCCGCGCCTACAACAACGTGGTGCCCTCCTCGGGCAAAGTGTTGACCGGCGGTGTCGATGCCAACGCGTTGCAGCGCCCCAAGCGCTTTCTCGGTGCAGCCCGCAATGTGGAAGAAGGTGGCTCGCTCACCATCATTGCCACTGCGCTGATCGATACCGGCAGCCGCATGGACGAAGTGATTTTTGAAGAGTTCAAGGGCACAGGCAACAGCGAAGTGCACTTGGACCGTCGCCTCTATGAGAAGCGAATTTTCCCGTCCATCCAACTCAACCGCAGCGGTACCCGCCGTGAAGAGTTGCTGCTGCAACCGGAAATTCTGCAAAAGACCCGCATCCTGCGCCAGTTCCTCTACAACATGGATGAAATCGAATCCATGGAGATGGTGCTCAAGCAAATGCGGGCCACCAAGAACAACAGCGAGTTCTTCGACATGATGCGTCGGGGCGGCTGAAGTCGATAGGCTATAATTTAGGGTTTTCGCGACAAGTACGCCGAGTTTTTATATTGCGCAGGGTTTGCGCAAGGACCGGCGCGGCTAGCGCAACTGATGGAGAAGAGTATGAAAGAAGGCATTCACCCCAACTACCGCGAAGTTTGCTTCCAGGACATGTCCAACGGCTTCAAGTTCGTGACACGTTCTTGCGCAAACACCAAGGAAATGATCGACATGGAAGACGGCCGTAAGCTGCCCCTCTTCAAGCTCGATACCACCAGCGAATCCCACCCCTTCTATACCGGCACCCAAAAGTCGGTGGACAACATGGGTGGACGCGTGGAACGGTTCCGCAACCGTTTCGGCAAGACCGCAGCGAAGTAATCGCCGTTCAGGCTTTGGCCTGGGTTGGTATAAAAGCAGCACGGACATCCGGGCTGCTTTTTTTTTGATCACTGTTCTCAACCTCTCAAGATCCGCGTGAACCATCCGACACCTGCTATCGTGGCGCAAACCTCTGTCAGGCGCCTTCCCCGCCTCGCGTTGCTGCTGCTATGTCTTGCGTTCATTGCAGCGGGCTTCATCGGTCGGGACGCATGGCGAAGCGCGGATCTAAGTACACTGGGCTTTATGGCCGCCCTGAGCCGTGGTGAAGCCTCCTGGTGGTATCCCACGATGTTGGGAGTTGCCCCTGACTTCCCCTCGCTGCTGCCTTATTGGTTGGGCGCATGGGCGTTGCAACTCGCACCGCCGGGCGTCAACTCAGACTTCTGGGTCCGTATTCCTTTTATTCTTTTGCTGACACTGGCCTTTGTCAGCACCTGGTACGGCAGCTATTACCTCGCCCGCACACCTGCGGCCCAACCGGTGGCTTTCGCCTTTGGCGGCGAAGCCCACCCCACCGACTATGCCCGCGCCATGGCAGACGGCGGCTTGCTCGCTTTCATGGCTTCGCTGGGACTGGCACAACTCAGTCACGAGACCACCCCCGCATTGGCCCAGTTGGGGTTCAGTGCGCTCCTGTTTTATGCGCTGAGTGCATTGCCGTACCACCGGACCGCACCCTTGTTCTGCGCGGGACTGGGGATGCTGGGCATGAGCTTGAGCGGAGCACCAGCACTCGCCCTGATGTTCGGCGTTGGCGGCGCTTGCATCCACGGTGTGGACCGTCGCTCTGCGAATGATGAAGGCGACCCGCTCCGCCATCAGACCCTAGACGCAGCCCTGTTGCTGTTGATGGCCCTTGCAGTCGCTCGGATCGCAAAAATTCTGGGCTTGTGGGTGTGGAAAGTCGAGTGGCCCACCCTGACTTGGGACTACTGGAACGGCCATATTCAGCTGCTGCTTTGGTTTACCTGGCCCGCATGGCCTCTGGCGCTCTACAGTGCGTGGCGCTGGCGCAAGCAGCTGTTCAACCTGAACATCAGCCGCCATTTGTCCTTGCCAGCTTGGTTTATTGTGACCAGCGTAGGCACTATGTTGCTCTCCGGCGCACCCGACCGCACGCTACTTTTGGCATTGCCGGCCTTTGCGGCAATGGCGGCATTCGCTTTGCCCACCCTGCGTCGCCAAGTCGCCGCCCTGATTGACTGGTTCACCCTCTTGTTCTTTACCGGCTGCGGCATTGTGATCTGGGTCGTATGGATCGCCATGCAAACAAGTACTCCGCCACAACCGGCAGCCAACGTGGCCCGGTTGGCGCCGGGCTATGAAGCCGAGTTCCAGATCTTGCCCTTTGCCTTTGCCGTGTTGGCCACCTTGGCCTGGGGTTGGCTGGTGCGGTGGCGCGCCGGTAGGCACCGCGCTGCCATCTGGAAAAGTCTCGTCCTGCCAGCAAGCGGAGCATCCCTGTGCTGGCTGTTGCTGATGACCCTCTGGATGCCTTTGCTTGACTATGCGCAAAGTGCCAAGACCATGGTGAAACAGACGCGAGCCACGATTCAAGCAGGGGAATGTGCCATCGTTTTGAATCTGGACCCAGCGCAAACCGCCGCCTTGGGTTGGTATGGTGGCATCGATCTCCAGCCGATCAACACCACCAAAACCTGTCAATGGATGTTGACCGAACCCGCCCGAAATTCAGAAATGCCCGCAGGCGTTGATCGCACTATTTGGGGTGCTCACACCTTGGTGCAGCATCCGGTCGCGAGTTCCGAGATGTTCTGGATTCTGAAACGGCAATGAAACCGAGGGATGCGGCCCACTCAGTGCATGCGTAAACGGGCTGCCTTGAAACGCAATCGGAATGTAGAACCACGGCCCGGCACGCTTTCAATCAAGAGCTCTGCGCCATGCCGCTGGGCCACGTGCTTCACGATGGCCAAGCCCAGCCCCGTGCCGCCCGTGTCGCGTGAACGGCTCCGGTCCACCCGGTAGAAACGTTCGGTCAGGCGGGGCAGATGTTCAGGCGCAATGCCGGGGCCGGTGTCCTGCACTGACAGCTCGGCTTCCCCGTCGCCGGTTTTTCGCCATTGCACCACGATGGTTTTGTCTGCGGGGGTATACCGGACCGCATTGCCGATCAAGTTGAACACCGCGCTATGAATTTCGGTGGCAGAACCTGTCACGGCCACTGCATCCGCAACTGTGAACTGGATGTCCTGAGCTCTGCCCCACAGCAATACCGACAAATTGTGGGCTTCCTGCTTGCATTGCTGCAAGAGCTGCACCATGTCGACCAAATCAGCTCCCGAAGGTGCGGGGCTTCCTTCCAAGCGTGACAGTGTGAGCAAATCGTCCACCAAACTCTGCATACGCGTGGCCTGCTGGGACATCAAGCCGAGGTACTTCCCCTGCTCAGCCTCGTCCAAGGGCAAGGTCTGAAGCGTTTCTACAAACCCTGCCAAGACAGTCAAGGGGGTGCGAATCTCGTGCGATACGTTGGCCACAAAATCTCGGCGCATGGCCTCCGCCTGCTCCAAGGCGGTAATGTCACGTGACAACAGCAGATTGCGCCCCTCGCCGTAAGGGTGCAAGTGCACCGACAACTGAACAGGCTTGGATCCTGTGTTTTCACGCCCGGGCATCACCAGACCATGGCTAAACTCTTGCCCAGCGTAATAGCTAGCAAAGCCGGGGTCACGCACCAGATTGCCGAAATGCTGCAGCATGTCACGGCGAGCATCAAAACCGAAGTGTTGGCCTGCCATCTGGTTGAACCATTCGATACGGCCGGCAGCATCTAACAACACCACCCCGTTGGGAGAGGCCTGCAACGCGGCCAGAAAATCCTGGAGCTTGGTATCGCCTTCAGCGACGCGGCGCTCGCGTGAGCGCATTTGCCGGCGCGTACGGTCCGCGACTTCGCCCCAAAAGCCAAAACCCAAATGCAGTTCGGTCGACTCACCCGCCTGTAACCAACGCATCAGGCGAAAACCGCGCGCGGAGTCCAAGAGCATCCACAGGAAACCGCCTGCGAGCGCCCCGGCCAAAGCACCCCAGAGCGGCTCGAACCGTTGTACTAAAAAATAGCCAGCAATACCAGCCAGCCCCTGCAATAACAGGAAAGAAGCGAAACGAAGAAACATGCAGAAACCGTGACGCCTCAGGCGCTGGCGCGATCAGCTGAGGGTTGTGAAGAGACAATCGGCATTGCAGGCTTGGCAGTCAAGCGATAACCGGCACCCCGCACGGTTTCCACCATTACGCCGGCATGGGACAAGGCTTCCCGGAGACGCTTCACATGAACGTCTACGGTGCGCTCTTCGATGTAGACGTGATCGCCCCACACGTTGTCCAACAACTGGGCACGGCTGTGCACCCGCTCGGCATGCCCCATCAGGTAATGCAACAGCTTGAACTCCGTGGGTCCAAGCTTCAGCGCCGCGCCCTCAAAAGACACACGATGGGTCGATGAATCCAGGGTCAAACCGGCAATGGTCAGCGCCTCGCCCGTGCTCTCGGGAGTGCGACGACGCAAGACCGCACGCACCCGCGCCAGCAACTCTTTGGTTGAAAATGGCTTGGCAATGTAATCGTCAGCACCCGCATCCAGACCGGCAACCCGATCTGCCTCGTCGCCACGCGCTGTCAGCATGATGATGGGCACTTCTTTGGTCCGGGGATCCGCGCGCCAGCGTTTGGCCAACACCAGGCCACTCTCACCGGGCAGCATCCAGTCCAGCAAAATGAGATCGGGGACTCCGTCATCGATCTCGCGCTGAGCAGAGTCACTGTCCATCGCCCATCGCGGGCGGAACCCGTTATGTCGCAGGTTGACGGCGATCAATTCAGCGATGGCCGACTCGTCCTCGACCACCAGCACGGCGGGCATATTTTTCATTTCACAACCGACTCAATTTTCTCCATCGTGGAGTGGCGCACATCCTCGCCTTTCACCACATAGATGATGAACTCTGCAATGTTTTTGGAATGGTCGCCAATGCGTTCAATAGCCTTGGCCAGGAACAGCAAGTCCAGGCTTGGCGAAATCATGCGGGGGTCTTCCATCATGTAGGTCACCAGCTTGCGGACGAAACCATCAAACTCCGCATCGATCAAGTCGTCTTCTTTGAGGATAGAGACCGCTGCGTTCACATCCAAGCGCGCGAATGCGTCCAACGCCTTGTTGAGCAAACCGGAGGCCAAATCGGCAGCCACCCGCAACTCCAACGAGGGCAGGGAACGCGGTGCTCCGCTGTGAATGATCGAGCGCACCATACGGGCGATTTTTTCCGCCTCGTCACCCACACGTTCCAGGTTGGCGGTGGTTTTGGAAATAGCGATCAACAAGCGCAAATCACGGGCCGTCGGCTGGCGACGCGCAATGATGCTGGACAAGTCACGGTCAATCTCCAACTCCATTGCATTGACGCGAGCCTCGCGAGCAGTCACCTCATCGGCAACCTCCACGCTGAATTGGGACAAGGCGTAAATCGCTTGGCGGATTTGTGACTCCACCAAGCCACCAAGCTCCATCACCTGCGAGGAAACCGAAGTCAGTTCACTGTCGAACTGCGTAGAAAGATGTTTATCGGGCATATCGTCCTCTCCTTGCTTAGCCGAAACGGCCGGTGATGTAGTCTTCTGTTTCTTTGCGTGTCGGCTTAAAGAACATCTGCTCTGTCGGGCCAAACTCCACCAGATCACCCAGGTACATGTAAGCGGTGTAGTCGCTGCAACGAGCGGCTTGCTGCATGTTGTGGGTCACGATCAAGACGGTGTAATCGTTCTTGAGTTCGACGATCAACTCTTCCACTTTCGCAGTCGAAATCGGGTCGAGCGCCGAGCAAGGCTCATCGAGCAGCAAGACTTCAGGCCTGATCGCGATACCGCGGGCGATACACAAACGCTGCTGTTGGCCGCCCGACAGGCTGGAGCCGCTCTGGTGCAACTTGTCTTTCACTTCAGTCCACAGTGCCGACTTGCGTAGCGCCCACTCGACGCGCTCTTCCATATCGGTTGCGCTGAGCTTTTCGAACAGCTTCACACCGAAGGCAATGTTGTCGTAAATGGACATCGGGAACGGTGTCGGCTTCTGGAACACCATGCCGACCTTGGCACGCAACAAGGCCACGTCTTCTTTGCTGGTCAGCAGGTTCTGGCCGTCCAACAGGATTTGGCCCTCAGCGCGCTGCTCGGGATACAACTCGAACATGCGGTTAAAGATACGCAACAGAGTGGACTTGCCGCAACCGGAGGGGCCGATGAAGGCGGTGACGCGCTTCTCGGGGATTTCCATGTTGATGCCTTTGAGGGCGTGGAACTTGCCGTAGTAGAAGTTCAGGTCCTTGACGGAAATCTTGGACTTGGTCGGGGCGCTAGGTGTGTTCAACATACAAGTAATCCTTTAAACGTCAGTGCGCTGCGCGCATCAGGCCTTGGAACGGGTCAATACCCGCGCCAGAATGTTCAATCCGAGCACAGTCAGGGTAATCAAGAAGACCCCTGCCCAGGCGAGTTGCTGCCAGTTCTCATACGGGCTCATGGCAAATTTGAAGATCGTGACCGGCAAGCTGGCCATAGGTTCGCTCAGCGACGATGTCCAGAACTGGTTGCTCAAAGCAGTAAACAGCAGCGGCGCAGTCTCACCAGCAATACGGGCAACAGCCAACAACACGCCGGTAATCACACCAGCACGGGCCGCCTTAAGGGTGATGCTCAAGATCACCTTCCACTTCGGGGCACCCAATGCGTAGGCCGCTTCGCGCAATCCGGCAGGCACCAGCTGCAACATGTTTTCCGTGGTCCGGATCACCACCGGAATCACGATTAGGGACAGCGCCAAAATGCCAGCGTACCCGGAGAAAGATTTGAACCGCGACACCACCACAGCGTAGACAAACAAACCGACCACGATGGAAGGTGCAGACAACAGAATGTCGTTCACAAACCGCACGGTGGCTGCCAGCCAGCTCTTGTTGTCGAACTCGACAAGGTAAATACCAGCCATCACACCGATGGGCGTACCCAAGCAGGTGGCGAGAAACACCATCAAAAACGAGCCGTAAATTGCGTTGGCCAGGCCACCGGCTTCATTCGGCGGAGGGGTCATTTGGGTCAGCGTGGCAATAGACAAGCCACCGAGACCCAAGCGAACGGTTTCCCACAAAATCCAGAACAACCAGAACAGTCCGAATGCCATGGCGGCCAGCGCGAGGCCAGTGACCAGCACGTTGACGCGCTTGCGCTGGGCAAAACGTGCGGAGCGGGTTTGGGCGAGTGTGGCACTCATGACTTGGCACCTTCCGATTTGCGCAACTGCGCCAAAAGAACTTTAGACAACGACAAAATCACGAAGGTGATGAAGAACAGTACCAAGCCGAGGTACATCAGAGCAGCCTGGTGGAGCCCCTCGCCGGCTTCCGCGAACTCGTTAGCAAGTGCAGAGGTAATACTGTTTGCTGCCTGGAACAGGCTGACCGAATCCAGTTGGTTGAAGTTGCCGATCACGAAGGTGACCGCCATGGTTTCACCAATCGCGCGCCCCAGACCTAGCATGATGCCTCCGATGACGCCTGTCTTGGTATAGGGCAACACCACCTTGGAGACAACCTCCCAGGTCGTAGCGCCTAAGCCATATGCAGACTCTTTGAGCATGGGTGGTGTCACTTCAAACACGTCACGCATCACCGAAGCGATGAACGGGATGATCATGATGGCCAAGATGATGCCGGCCGACAGAATGCCGATACCGACCGGTGGGCCTGAGAAGAACGCGCCCAAATAAGGCACGCCTGCAGTCATCGCCTGGATTGGTTGCTGCACATGCGTGGCGAGCACTGGGCCAAACACCAGCAGGCCCCACATGCCATACACGATCGATGGCACAGCAGCCAGCAGTTCAATAGCGGTACCTAGAGGGCGCTTGAGCCAAGCAGGCGACAACTCTGTCAAAAACAGGGCGATACCAAAACTGACCGGCACCGCAATCAGGAGCGCAATCAAAGAGGTTGCTACCGTGCCGTAAATCATGACCAAGCCACCGAATTCTTCCTGCACAGGATCCCAAGTGGTACTGGTCAGAAAAGACAAGCCGTATTTGCTGATAGCCGGCCACGCGCTCATGGTGAGGGTGGCGAGAATGGACACAAGCAGAATCAGGGTAACTAGCGCAGACGCTTTGGCTGCATAGCCAAATAAACGGTCTGCCATGGGGCCTGAGCGGGCTCTCTTTATCGATGGTGGTGTGGTCATGGCGCGAGTAGGCGGTTGAACAATCGTTTGACTCGGGGAATCCCCACGAACGAGTGTAGATGACATGGGGATTTCCTCCGTCAAGATCGATTCAACAAAGGCTTACTTGAACGCGACGGGCTTGCCAGCGCCGTCTTTGATTTCACCCCAAGACTTTTGGATCGCAGCGACAACAGAATCAGGCATAGGAACGTAGTCAAGCGCAGTTGCAGCTTGGTCACCGTTCGCATAGGCCCAGTTAAAGAACTTCAAGGCCTCTGTCGCGCTGGCGGGCTTGTCTTGCTTTAGGTGCATCAAGATAAAGGTTGCACCGCTAATGGGCCACGCGTCTTTGCCGGGCTGGTTCGTAAGGATGTGATAGAAAGTTCTATTCCAATCTGCGCCAGCAGCTGCAGCTTTAAAAGAGTCGTCTTCCGGCTTCACAAAGTTGCCCGCAGAGTTTTGCATGACCGCGTAGTTCATTTTGTTTTGCTTGACGTACGAGTACTCGACGTAACCCATGGAGTTGGGCAAGCGGGCCACAAATGCAGCAACGCCTTCATTACCCTTGCCACCGGCACCCACGGGCCAGTTCACGGCTGTACCTTCACCCACCTTGGATTTCCACTCCGCATTCACCTTGCTCAGGTAGTTGGTGAAAATGAAGGTAGTGCCGGAGCCGTCTGCGCGGCGCACTTGTGCGATCGGTGCGTCAGGCAAGTTCAGGCCAGGGTTCAACGACTTGATCGCTGGATCGTTCCACTTGGCAACCTTGCCCAAAAAGATATCACCCAACACTTGACCTGTCAGCTTTAACTGGCCGGGCTCAATGCCCTTCACGTTGATCACCGGGACCACGCCACCCATCACGGTGGGGAATTGCATTTGACCCTTGCTCTTCAGCACTTCGTCGGTCTGGGGCATGTCAGAAGCGCCGAAATCCACCGTCTTGGAGTCGATTTGCTTGATACCACCACCGGAGCCGATGGACTGGTAATTCACTTTGATACCAGTGGCCTTGTTGTAATCGGACGCCCACTTAGCGTAGATTGGGGCTGGGAATGTGGCGCCCGCGCCGGTGATTTCTTGGGCCGAGGCGACGCCAGCGGTGGTCAGCAGGGTGCCGGCAGCGACTGCCAGAGCGATTCGGTGGAAAGTCATTGTCATGGAAAGCCTTTAAAAGCAGGTTTGGGAAAACTCAGACAGGTTGAACTTTAAGAACCTTTTGTGACAGGTTTGTGACGCCAATCCAAGAAGGGCTGGCGGCACCAACTGGCACGGTATTTTGCACAAATTTGTCATATTTCCGTCATAAAAAATTCTTACGCTTTGCCGTTTTCAACCTTGGAGTTCACCATGTCTGCTTTTGCACATCCCCGCCGTTCTCTGTTGGTCGCAGCTGCGCTGGTAGCTGCGCTGAGTGGCTGCGCCACCGTGTCCCAACCCACCAATGTGGCCGACACCATTGCCCGCACACCCGAGCTCAGCACCCTGAACAGCCTGGTCACCAAAGCAGGCCTGACCGAGACCCTGAAGTCCGCAGGCCCTTTCACCGTATTCGCGCCCAGCAACGAGGCGTTCAAAGCAGTTCCCGCCAAAACCCTCAACGAACTGGCAGCCAACCCTGACAAGCTCAAGGCGGTGCTCGCTTACCACGTAGTCCCCGGGAAACTGATGGCCGCCGACGTCAAAAACAGCAACGTCAAGAGCGTGCAGGGATCCAACCTGGCCCTCGCCAAGGCCGGTACCTTTGTGATCGTGGAAACAGCCACCGTCACCACCGCAGACATCTCTGCAACCAACGGCGTCGTGCACGTGGTGGACACCGTCCTGCTGCCACCTGCCCCGAAAAAGTAAGCACTCCAAAAATTCAATCAAATTAGCTGCTAGCGCTCGTAAATAGTGCGCTAGCAGCTATTATTTTTATAGCATTACAAAAAACACCATGCCCTTCACGTCGTTGTGCCAAACCCGCCGGACCACGCTTCGCCAACTCGCATGGGGTGGCTTCGCCTTAAGTGCCACGCCCGCGTTTTGCCAGACGGGCAAAGCGGGCGCAGCGGCGGCCGGAGCCACCGTGGTGCAGATCGTGGATACGTCGCCCACACAAATCGACGTGTCCAAAGACTTTTTGGTGGGCTCGCGTGCGGCGTGGCAAGACCTCAATGCCCGCGGCGGCCTGCGGGGCAAGCCGGTGCGGCATCTGGTCCTTGAAGTGGATGGCAGCCCCAAGGCCCTCCGCGGGGTCGCAGACACCCTCAAGGCCATGCCCGAATGTGTCGCAGCAGTGGGCACCGTGGGCGACAAAACAGCCGGTCAGTTGGCCGCCATCCTGCGGCGCGAAATGCCCGAGCTCCCCCATGTCGCCCCCTGGCTACACAACCCGGGCGATGGCAGTGACAACACCTTCGGCATTTTTGCGACCCGCCAAGAGCAAATCGCCTATGCCATCAAGTCCCTCGCCGTCATAGGGGTGCAGCAGGTTGGTGCCGTCTACGCCAACCCCCTCGAAATGGCGCTGTACCGCGAAGACATGGACCGCGCAGCGACCGCGCTGCAGCTCAAATTGCACACCTATTCGCCCAGCACCTCACTCGACAAACTCGCAGGCACCTTGAACGCCCAAAGCCCCCGGATTCTGATTTTTTTAGGTGGTACGCCCGAGCTAGCGCAATTTGCGCAGGGTATCGAAAAGCAGGCCGCCCAGCGTTACCTGATTGCTATGTCCGATGTCAATGTGGTGGCCCTGCAGCAGCTCGGCGTTTCGCGCTTCAGCCCTGTCATCTCTGCGCAAAGTGTGCCGCCCGTGAACAGCAACCTCCCGCTGGTGCGGGCGTACCGCGAGGTCATGGGGCGCCTGTATGACGAGCCGCCAACCGCCCAGAGCCTGGCCGGCTTTGTTTCGGCACGCTACTGCGCGGAGGTACTGCAGGGCGTAGAGGGCAACATCACCCGCAACAATGCCATGCTAGCCTTCAGCAAACGGAATGCCATCGATCTCGCAGGGCTGCGCCTGAACCCCGACACGCGCAAGCGCACCAGTGTGCTGGTGACCCAAAGCATGCTCGGCGCAGACGGCAAAATAGTGGGGTAAGCCGAAGCCCCCGATGGCTGCGGGGGTACCATGCAGCCTGAGCCGAACAACTTCTCACCTGACACACACATGACACATGGAAACCGCCTAGCTGCCGTGGACTTAGGGTCCAACAGCTTCAGGCTCGAAATCGGGCGGGTAGACCACGGCGAATTTCAACGCACCGAGTACCTCAAAGAGACCGTACGCCAAGGCGGCGGCCTCGACGAAGACCGCAACCTCACACCGGCCGCCATGCAGTCGGGCTGGGAATGCCTGGCCCGCTTCGGCGAGCGCCTGGCCGGCTTCAAGCCGCATGAGGTCAAGGCCGTCGCCACCCAGACCCTGCGCGAAGCCCGCAACCGCGATGTTTTCTTAGAGAAAGCCAACGCAGTATTGGGCTTTCCGATCGACGTCATTTCCGGCCGTGAAGAGGCCCGGCTGATCTACCAAGGCGTTGCGCACATGCTGCCGGTGACCACAGAGCGCCGCTTGGTGATCGATGTGGGTGGCCGCTCGACCGAGCTGATTTTGGGGCAAGGCCTGACGCCCGGCACCATGGAGTCGTACCGGGTCGGCAGTATTGCCTGGTCCAAGCGGTATTTCCCGGACGGGCAATTCACCGCCAAGGCCTTCGAGATTGCAGAGGTCGCGGCCAAAGCGGTCCTCGATGAGGCGTTTGATGCCTATCACCCCGACCTCTGGGACACGGCCTATGGCTCTGCGGGCACCGTAAGCGCCATCGGCGATGTGCTAGTTGCGGCCGGCTGGCCCGAGGGGGTTTTGACGCAAGAGGGGCTGGACTGGTTCCTTGAACGCCTGATTGCCGCCCAAAGCGCAGACCGTGTCCGCATGCCCGGCATGCGGGAAGACCGCCGCGCCATCATCGGCGGTGGCCTGAGCGTGATGCGGGCTATTTTCAGCCTGCTGGGCATTACCGAGATGCAACAAGCCAGCGGCGGCCTGCGCCACGGCCTGATTTGCGACCTGACAGGCGGCGCCCGCGACTATGGTGATTTGCGCACCAAGAGCGTGCAGCGGCTGGCCACCAAATTTGCCGTGGACTTGGTCCAAAGCGCGCGCGTCAGTAAGGTGGCAACCCACCTGCTCAAACAAGTGCTGAGCAGCCACGAAACCACAGACCCCGAGCGGCTGATGCGTAAGCTGGGTTGGGCGGCTGAGCTCCATGAAATCGGCAGCCATATTGCCCACAGCGACTACCACAAACATGGGGCCTACATTTTGGACAACGCAGACGCTGCGGGCTTCTCGCTCTCAGAAATGCACCGCCTGAGCTTGCTGGTTTTGGGGCACCGGGGCAAATTGCGCAAACTGGAATCGGTGCTAAGCCAAGACGATCTGGTACTGCAACTGATTTGTCTGCGCCTGGCAGTCATCTTGTGCCATGCGCGGCGGGACCCCGACCTCAAGGGCATGGCGCTCACCACCGGCCCGCAGGGCACACACCGCCTGCATCTGGCCTGCCGCACCAGCTGGGCAGTCGCCTACCCTCAGAGCGCGCATCTTTTGCGGGAAGAAGAGCTGGCGTGGCAAAAGGCCCCGTGGACCCTGCATATCAGCGGGATTTAAGCCAGCACTGTTTCGTGTAACCCGGTGGGGGACAACTTGGCGTCATGCTTGGCCATGGCCGCCAGGTTGGCCACATCTTCCGCACGGGTGAACTGGTGGCCATCGACCACCACCGCACCGATCGACAAGGTAGTGCAAGGGAAAAAGCGGCGCACGCCGTGCCTGTCTTCGGCTTCAATGCCCCCCGCTTGACGCGCGTTTTCATCAAACAAGGCGCGGGCGCGCTCTTCAAATTCGGCCACCAAGCGCTCGCAGCGAGCCCGCCAGTCCTCGCTTTGGAACAGCAGGATGAAGTCGTCACCGCCCACATGGCCCAGAAAGTCGCGCTGGGCATCGCACTGCTCCATGGCAATGCGTGCCAGAAGGCGGATCATCTCGTCGCCCCGCCAGTACCCGTAATAGTCGTTGTACGGCTTGAAATGGTTCAGGTCGGCATAACACGCCACAAAGCACGCCTGCTTTTTCAACAAGCGCTCGATGTGCTGGGTAATGGGAATGTTGCCCGGTAAAAACGTCAGGGGATTGGCGTGGCGGGCTGCCTCGATCCGGGTTTCGGTGACCGACCGGACCAGTTGGTCCCCTGTACCGATCCCCACATAGCGGCCATTGTCTGTGGCGATGAATCCGTCGCTTAGGTAGCGCTGATCCTGCGAGGTCAGAATGCCGACCAACTCGTCCACACTGTGTTCACGCTCAATCAGGCGGGGCTCCATGTTGGCATGCACCACACAAGGCTTGCGGCCCCACACCTCACGGTAATAGAGCTTGCTGTATTCGTTCATGAAATGCGCGCGATTGATGATGCCCACCGGGCGCTCCCCCTCCACCACCGCGACCGCGTGCAAGGCGCTGTTGTCCAGAAAAATCCAAGCCAGCGTGTCATTGTGGGTTTCAGGGCTCACCGTGGGTGCGCGTACCAGCGACAGGCTGCGCAAATGCCCGCCTTGCGACAAGCGACCCAGCTCCGGGAAGACCGCCACTTGGCGCTCTTGCAGCACCTGTTTGGGCAGTGCCGGCAGCCACTGCAGGGGCACAGCATCCGGCCGCCCCAGAAAATAACCTTGGCCATACTCAATGCCCACATCGCGCAACACCCGCAGGTCCTCTGCCGTTTCAATACCCTCAGCAACCAGCGCGGTACCAAAGATGGTGGCAATGTGCTGTAGGGCCTGAATGGTTTTGAGCTTGTCGCCGTGGGCGCTGATGTTGCGGGTGAAGTACTTGTCGATCTTCACCACCTCTGGCTTAATCTGCGACCAAAGCCGCAAGCTGGAGCGGCCATCCCCAAAATCATCCAGTGCCAGTGCCAAACCGGCGGCGCGGACCTCTTGCACCACCTCGGCAAGGCGATCCATGTTGTCCACCCGCTCGTGCTCGGTAATCTCGAGTACCAGCATACGGGGAGTGACATGGAAGTCATGAATCCACTCCAGCAAGCCTTGATGCCCACGCCGCTCGTAGGCAGTAATCAAGGCTTCTGCACTAATATTCACAAACAAGCGACCGGCCGTTTGCAAGCGACCCCACGAACGCAGGGTAGCCCTCACGCAGGCAGTTTCAAATGCATAGCCCAAGCCCTCCTCGTCTGCGGCGCGTAGCAAAGCGTCGGGGGTATGAAGCGCAGTGCCTTGCGGGCCGCGTATCAGAGCTTCATGGGCGTACACCGAGCCATCGTCGAGTTTGACAATGGGTTGAAAAACCGGGTACAGCGACCTGGCCCGCAATACTGCCTCGAGGGGTCTTGGCCCGCTACTTTTAGGCACACTGCCCTGAACCAATCTCAAAGGAATTGATGACATGGCGAGCTTCCAAACGACAAAAAGGAGCGCAAGTGTGCCGATTTTTTATGACATCTAAATGACACAAATCTGCAAAATTTAAACGGTATAAACTATATATACCGTTTAACAAAAGGAGTGACCTTCTTGCCCAATACCGCGACCCCCACCGACACCCCTGAAACCACCGTGGCAGCTGCCGCGCCTGCTGCCACAACGCCCGCGCCGAGCGCAGCCACAGCGACCAAATCCGCCGCCAGCAAGCCAGCGGCCAAACCCGCACCACAAGCCAAGAGCAAGGTAGCCGCCAAGGCCGTGGCCAAACCTGCAGCAACAGCACCTGCCGCCGCCAGCGAAAAGCCAAGCACCGCTGCCAAGGCCGAAAAGCCTGTCAAAAAGGCTGCCGCAAAACCAGCTGCCAAACCAGCCGCCAAGCCCGCAGCCAAAGCGGCACCGAAAGCCGCACCCAAGCCCGAAGAAAAAGCCAAAAGCGCAGTCACCAAACCTGCAGTGAAAGCCGCAGCGAAGCCAGCCGCCAAGCCCGCAGCCAAGACCATCGCCAAGCCTGCTGCAAGAACGGTGGCCAAGCCGGTCGCAGCCAAGGTCGAAAAAGCGAAGAAGCCAAAGATGGTGCGCGACAGCTTCACCATCCCCAAAAATGAATACGACGTGCTCGCTGCCTTGAAGTTGCGCGCCGCGAAAATGGGTTTGCCTGTGAAAAAGACCGAATTGGTCCGCGCCGGCATGAAGGCGATTGCTGCATTCACCGATGCCGCGCTCAAGGCTGCTCTGGCGGCAGTGCCGAGCCTGAAAACAGGCCGCCCTGCAAAAGGCAAGAAGGCCTGATGTCGGGCCTCCTCCCGGAGGCTTTACAACACCTCTGGCGACTGGACCGTTACCACCACGGTTTGCCCGATGCCATCGCGCTCGCGGTAGCGTAGCCACCAGAGTGCGCCCTTCTTCACGGCGCACTCGCTCTCGCTCAGGCCCAGCAGCTTGGAAATGGTTTGCCCCAACGTCGGTTGATGGCCAATGACAACCACGCAGCCTTTGACATTCGGCCACTGCACCAAGCCCAGCAAATCATCCACCCCGCTCAAGGGGGCCAATGCCGCATGGGTTTTGAATTTCCGTTGCAGGGCCTTGGCGGTTTGCTCAGTGCGCAATGCCGGACTCGCCCAAATCTTGGCCCCTTCCGGCAACTGCCGGTCCAACCAAGCCGCCATGCGAGCGGCCTGCTTCTCCCCTTTGCCAGTGAGTGAGCGCAGCATATCGTCGCCCACCATCTCTACGTCAATGGCCTCTGCGTGCCGCCACAAAATCAAGTCCATGGCTTGGTTCTCCCCTAGCGTTTTTCAAAACGGCCGTAGCGCTCCATCAGGGCCCGTTGGGCCCCATGGGCTACCTGATGCTCTTTGGGGGCGACATGCGCATACGCGCCGCCTGCGCCCATGTCCCAGGCATCGATACCGTCGTGCAGGTAGGCCACCAAGCACTCGTCCACCAAGCGCTGGCGCAAGCCGGCATCGGTGACCGGCCAAGCCAGCTCCACGCGCCGGACCATGTTGCGGTTCATCCAGTCTGCGCTGGAGAGGTACAGCTCGTCGGACTCTTCCAAGCGGAAGTAAAACACCCGCGAATGTTCGAGCAAGCGCCCGATCACCGAGCGCACCCGGATGTTGTCGGTGTACCCCGGCACTTGCGCAGGCAGTACGCAGGCTCCGCGCACGATCAAATCGATCTTGACGCCCTGCTGCCCCGCAGCAATCAGGCTGCGGACCAAGGCCTCGTCGGTCAGGGAGTTCATTTTGGCCACGATGCGGGTATCTTTGCCCGCCGCTGCAGCGCGACCCAGCGCATCGATTTTGGCAATCAAATTGCGATGCAAGTGGAACGGAGCCATCCACAAATGGCGCATGCGCGGCAGCTTGCTCTGGCTGGCCAAGTGCACAAACACCTGGTCCATTTCTGCCGTGATACCTGCATCCGCCGTCAGGTGGCTGATGTCGGTGTACAGCTTGGCTGTGCGCGGGTTGTAGTTGCCCGTTGAAAGGTGCCCATAGCGCTTGAGCGACTTGCCCTCGCGCCGAGTGATCAGCATCATCTTGGCGTGGGTCTTGAGGCCCACCACCCCGTACACCACTTGCGCGCCGATGGACTCGAGCATCTCTGCCCAATTGATGTTGGCCTCTTCATCAAAGCGGGCCTTGAGCTCCACCACCACGGTGACTTCTTTACCCCTGCGCACCGCCTCGCGCAATAACTCCATCAACTCAGAGTCGGCGCCGGTGCGGTAAATGGTTTGCTTGATAGCCAGTACTTTGGGGTCGTGCACCGCCTGCCGCAGGAAGGACAACACGCCGTCAAAACTCTCATAGGGCTGGTGGATCAGGATGTCGCGCTCTTGCAGCTGCTCAAACACCGAACGGCCCGGGTGCATCTGCACCGGAAAGTTCGGCACATACGGCACAAAGCACAGGTCCGGCCGGTTCACCAAGTCAATCAGCTGCGTCAGGCGCACGAGGTTCACCGGGCCGTGCACCCGGTACAAAGACCGCGCGGGCAGGCCGAACTGCTTGAGCAAAAACTCTGACAAATACTCTGAGCACCCTGCAGACACCTCAAGGCGGACAGCTTGCCCGTAATGCCGGTGCTCCAGCCCTTGGCGCAAGGCCATGCGGAGGTTCTGCACATCGTCTTCATCGACCGCCAGATCCGAGTGCCGTGTGACGCGGAACTGCGAGAACTGCCACACCTCACGGCCACTGAACAGCTCAGCCAAGTGCGCGCGGATCACGCTGGACAAGGACACAAACAGGGCCTTGCCGCCGGCCAGTTTGTCCGGCAAGCGTATCAGCCGCGGCAGAACCCGGGGCACCTTCACGATGGCGATATCGTTCTCGCGGCCGAAGGCATCTTTGCCCTTGAGCCGCACAATAAAGTTGAGCGATTTGTTGGCCACCTGCGGGAACGGGTGCGACGGATCCAGCCCCACCGGAATCAACAGAGGGCGCACTTCTTTTTCAAAGTACTGCTGCACCCAGGCCCGTTGGGCGGAGTTGCGCTCCCCGTGCGACAAGATATGAATGCCCAAGGCTTCAAACGCCGGCATCAGTTGCTCGTTGTACAGCGTGTACTGCCGCTCCACCAACTTGTGCAGTGCGACGGCCAAGCGCTCGAAGCTGGCCACCGAGTACTGGCCCTTGCTGTCTTTGGCCTGCGCAGCGCTCAAATGCGGCTCAGCCCGCACCTCAAAAAATTCGTCGAGGTTGCTGGACACAATGCACAGAAAACGCAGGCGCTCCAAGAGCGGCACGTCTTCGCGCACCGCCCAGTCCAACACCCGCTCATTGAATGCCAACAGGCTGAGATCCCGATCCAGCAGGCGAGGGTCAGCCAGGGAGGCCCGATCCTGAAAAGATGTCCACATAAAGTCTCAATGATGACGTATCGATGTCAGATTCTTGACTACGCAGATGACGCATTTATGACATTCTGCTCCGCAGTGCGCATGGTCTGGAACGACGCGCCCGGGCGGGCTGGCACCAAGTGGCCTGCGAACATCAAACTGGCATAGGACCAGCTGAATTGCATGGCGCGTTGGCGGGCCTCGTGGCGCGGCACACTGAGTGCACGGTACCACGCTTTGTGCAGGTCCGAATCGGTCACACCGCCCTCGGCCGGCACGCCAATCACCTCGGTCGGCCCCTCTACTGGATAGGCCGCCACCGGGGTCCCGCAGGCCATGGATTCGAGCATGACCAAGCCAAAAGTCTCGTGCTGACTCGGCATCACAAAGACATCAGCAGCGGCGTATACCTGCGCCAACTCGGCCCGCGGCAACACCCCCAGCCATCGGACCGTGGGGTAGCGCTCGCGCAAGTCTTTCTCTAGCGGCCCAACGCCGCAGACAACTTTGGTACCGGGGACATCCAGCTTCAAAAAAGCCTCGATGTTTTTCTCGTAAGACGCCCGCCCCACAAATAACGACACCGGCCGCGCCAAGGGACCCCACGCAGGGTACGGCTGCGGCATCTCAGCGTACTGAAACAAGTGCGTGTCAACCCCGTGGGTCCAGCTGCGCAAGCGGGCAAAGCCCTTGCCATGCAGCAAACGCAGCATGCTCGAAGTCGGCACCATTACCGCAGCAGACGGCTTATGAAAGTGCCTGAACAGCCCGTAGCCGATCCACAGCGGGGTATGCAAGGCTGCCCTCAGTATCTCGGGGAAGCGCGTGTGATACGCGGTGGTGAACGCCAGCTGGTGTTTGCGGCAGTAGCTGCGCGCCGCCCAGCCCAGGGGCCCTTCAGTCGCTAGGTGGATCGCATCCGCGCCCGACACATCGAGCAAAGTCGCCAGGATTTTGCCCGGACGCACCGCGATGTCGATGCCCGCATAGCCGGGGCACGGGCGGGTGCGAAACAAGCCGGGGTGAATCACTTGCACGGTGTGGCCCAGTGCCTCGAGTTCGCGCACCAATTCAACCAGCGTTGTGACCACGCCATTGACCTGCGGCAGCCACGCGTCGGTCACGAGTACCAGTTTCATACGTGGGTTTCCTGCAAAGAAGCGGGCAGCAAAGCGGCTGCTGGTTGTGCAGGCTGGGTTCCCCAGTGCACCAGCTCCAGATGGCCATCGAGGTGCTCGACCAGCGCTGTGCGGCTCTCCACCCAATCGCCATCGTTGCAATACAGGGTACCGTCGATAGTGCGCATTTCGGCGCGGTGGATATGGCCGCACACCACCCCGTCGTGGCCGCGGTTGCGGGCCTCTTGGGCGACCGCTTTTTCAAAGTCGGTCACGTAGTTCAGCGCCATCTTGACCTTGTGTTTGAGGTAGGCCGAGAGCGACCAATACGGCAACCCTAGCCGGGCGCGAAAGTTGTTCAAGTGGCGGTTCATCCGCAGGGTGAACTCGTAGGCGTAGTCGCCGGTGTAGGCCAGCCATTTGGCGCGCTGAATGACCGCATCAAAGTAGTCGCCGTGGGTGACCCACAGCCTGCGGCCATCGGCGGTGGTGTGCACCGTGTCGTCGTGCACCTCAATGCCGCCGAACTGCTGCCCGACGAATGCACGGGCAAACTCGTCATGATTGCCGGGGATAAACACCACACGGCAGCCTTTGCGGGCGCGGCGCAGCAGTTTTTGCACCACGTCGTTGTGGGCTTGCGGCCAGAACCAGCGGCGGCGCAGTTGCCAGCCGTCGATGATGTCGCCCACCAAGTACAGGTGGTCGCTGGGGTGGTGCTTCAAAAAGTCCAGCAGCGGCTTGGCCTGGCAACCCGCGGTGCCGAGATGAATATCGGACACAAACACCGCACGGTAGCGGCGGTGGCCCACATCGTCATCGGTGTCAGGGCCTTCGGCGCCTGTCACCAATCCGTGGATGTTGGCTCCCATGGCGTCGAAAGTGCTGCGCATCATGCCCCCAGAAAGTGCTTGCGATAGCGGGCTGGCAGGTCGGCAATGCGCATCAGCATCGGCAGATCGGCGGTATTGAAATCCGGGTCCCAGGCGGGAGCGCCCAGCACCTTGGCTCCCAAGCGCAGGTAGCCCTTGATCAGTGCGGGTGGCTCCACATCGAGGGTGCTGTCGAGCTGATCGATCGGCAGTGGCAGGCGCGGGCGCACATGGAAGTCAATTGGTGCCAAGTGCGTGGCCTGCACTTGGCGCCAGATGCTGGCTGCCACATCACCAGTGACCACTCCGTTGTGCAGCATGGGGATGCTGGCGCAGCCGATCATGGTGTCGAGCTGGTTGCGCACCATGAACTCAGCCAATGCGCCCCAGAGTGCCATGATCACGCCGCCATGGCGGTGATCCGGGTGCACACAGCTGCGCCCCAACTCGACCATGCGCTCACGCAAAGAACGCAGGCGGGTCAAATCGAACTCGGTATCGCTGTAGAAGCTGCCCACGCGCTTGGCCTGGGTAGGCGTGAGCACCCGGTAGGTGCCAATCACCTGACCGGTGGCTTGGTCGCGCACCAGCAAATGCTCGCAGTAGTTGTCAAACAAATCGACATCGTGGCCGGGCAATGGGGTGTTCAAGCGGGCGCCCATTTCGCCGGCAAACACATCAAACCGCAGGCGTTGGGCCGCGCGCACTTCATCCTGGTGGCGTGCCCAAGACACGCCAATGCGATTGCGCTCGGGCGCTGCCTGCGAGGGGCTGCTGGTTTGTACCTCAGTGGAGTGCAGTGTGGGTGCGGCCAGTGTTGGCAAGGTAGCTGCGGATGTTGTTGGCATTCTTGTCCCCTTCCATGAGCGTGATTGCACTGATCGCGAAGTGTGGGGAGCCCCTGTGACCCTCACATGGCAGACACGTGAAGTTTTTGTGACAAAACAAGCCCGCCGTGCGACGCCCCGCAACTCCAACATCGTCAGCCGCTCTCGGTAGTCATCAAGACGTCACATGAACCATCAACACTCCTGCATGAAGCGATAGCTGAATCAGGGTTTAGACGAAGTACGTCGTGGAGGTTGCTTCAATGTTTTCAACAAACGCTAGAATATTTCAATAGTTATTGAATTATGGAGATTTCGAAATGAAGATTGGTATCAACGGAATGGGGCGCATTGGCCGTTTGGCCTTGCGGGCGGCCATGGGTGCAGCAGAGCGGCAGTCAGACGACCCCCGTGCGGGCAACCGACTGGAGGTGGTGCACCTGAACGAACTCAAAGGTGGTGCAGCTGCCACCGCGCACCTGTTGGCCTTTGACACCGTGCAAGGCAAATGGCGCGAAAACATCCGAGCTGTGGACGACGGCACTGTCGCCATCGGCGACACCCAGCTTTCCTTCAGTGCGCACGCGAGCCCCGCCAACATTCCCTGGGGCGACTTGGGGGTGGATGTGGTTCTGGAATGCACCGGCAAGTTTTTGACGCCCGAGACCATCCAGGGTCACCTAGACCGCGGTGCAAAGCGTGTCATCGTGGCGGCACCCGTGAAGGTAGGTAATGTGCTGAACATCGTGGTGGGAGTGAACCACACGCTGTATGACCCGGCCAAAGACTTCATCGTGACCGCAGCCTCCTGCACAACCAATTGCCTGGCACCGGTTGTCAAGGTGGTGCATGACGCTATTGGCATCCGCCACGGCCAGATCACCACCTTGCACAACCCGACCAATACCAACCTTGTCGTCGATGCGCCGCACAAAGACCTGCGCCGAGCCCGCAGCGCCATGATGAGCCTAGCCCCCACCACCACGGGTAGCGCTACGGCCATTGCACTAATTTACCCTGAGCTCAAAGGCAAGCTCAATGGACATGCGGTGCGGGTACCGGCGCTCAATGCATCGCTGACTGACTGCGTGTTCGAGATGCAGCGCGAAACCACTGTTGAAGAAGTTAACGCTTTATTTGCCGAGGCTGCCAAAGGCTCGCTGGCTGGGATACTGGGTTTTGAAACCCGGCCCTTGGTCAGCGCCGACTATGCGCGCGACACACGCAGCTCCATCGTGGATGCACTGTCCACCATGGTGACCGACGGCACGCTGCTCAAGGTCTACGCCTGGTACGACAACGAAATGGGCTACGCCTGCCGCATGGTAGACCTGGCCTGCCATATGGAAACCGTGGGAATCTGACATGAACCACGGGGCACGCAACTACGCCATTGTCACCAGCGCGTACTGGGGCTTTACGCTCACCGACGGCGCGCTGCGCATGCTGGTGCTGCTGCACTTTTACAAGTTGGGCTATTCGCCATTTGCGTTGGCGTTTCTCTTTTTGCTGTACGAAGCGGCTGGCATTGCGGCCAACCTGATCGGCGGCTGGCTGGCCACACGCTACGGCATAGCGCGCATGCTGACCGTGGGTCTCACCACACAAATCACGGGCTTCCTGCTGCTCTCGGCTCTGTCGCCCGACTGGACCGCCACCCTGTCGGTCGCCTGGGTGGTGCTGTCGCAAGGCGTGTGCGGTGTCGCCAAAGATTTGACCAAGACTGCCAGCAAGTCCGCCATCAAACTGACGGCGGGTGAGGCATCGGGGCAACTTTTCAAATGGGTGGCGTTCTTCACCGGCAGTAAAAACGCTATGAAGGGCATTGGCTTTTTTCTGGGTGGTGTGCTGCTGGAGGTGCTGGGCTTTCGCATGTCGCTGTGGGTCATGGCGGGGCTACTCGCCGTTGTACTGATGGGTGTGGTGCTTTTTGTGCCCAAGCTCATGGGCAAAAGCAAAGCCTCCGAATCGGCCAAAGAACTGTTCGCCAAGAACAACGGCATCAACCTGTTGGCTGGCGCGCGTGTGGTGTTATTTGGCGCGCGGGATGTGTGGTTTGTGGTGGGCGTGCCGGTGTTCTTGTACGCGTCTGGCTGGTCCCGCCCCATGGTGGGCGGCTTCTTGGCACTGTGGACAATTGGCTATGGCGTAGTGCAGGCCATGGCGCCCATGATCGTGCGCCGCAGTACCGATGGTTTGAGCTCAGAAGTGCCCGCTGCGCGCACCTGGTCTGCGCTGCTAGCTATTATTCCGATAGCGTTGGCAGTCGTGGTGGTGATGAACCCGCCGAATCTGGAATGGCTGGTAGTGGGCGGCCTCGGACTCTTTGGCTTCGCCTTTGCCATCAATTCTTCTGTGCACTCCTACCTGGTGCTGGCCTATGCAGGCTCCGAGAAAGCCGCCGAAGACGTGGGCTTTTATTACGCGGCCAACGCGGTCGGCCGCTTTTTGGGCACGCTGCTGTCAGGCTTGCTGTACCAGTGGGGCGGTTTGCTGTATGCCCTGGTCGGCTCTGCGGTCATGCTGGTCGCCTGCTGGCTCATCACACTGGCTTTACCCGTTGTCAAACCCGTGGAAAGAATAGCCCCATGAACGAACAAGACATGGTGCGCGCTCTGGCCGCACTGGCGCAGCAGTCGCGATTGCAAATTTTCCGGAAACTGGTGGTGGCAGGTGCCGAGGGCATGACGCCTACCCGCTTGAGCGAAGCCTTGGGAGTACCGGGGACAGCCCTGTCCTTCCACCTCAAAGAACTCACCAACGCCAACCTCATCACCCAAGAGCGGGACGGTCGCAATCTGATTTACCGAGCCGCTTTTGCCACCATGAACGAGCTACTGGGCTTTTTGACTGCGAACTGCTGCGAAGGTCAAGCCTGTGAAGTGGCGATGGATGCGCCAGCCTGCACCACCTGCTAAGACCAACATTCGCGCCCTACCCGAACCCATCACCATCCCCTTTTCAGGAGCCTCCATGTCCAAAACTCATATGAATGTCTTGTTTATCTGCACCGGCAACTCCGCTCGCAGCATCATTGCCGAAGCATTGATGAACCAACTGGGCGGTGGCCGCTTTCGCGCCTACAGCGCAGGCAGCCAACCTGCAGGCTTTGTGAACCCCAAGGCCATGGAACTGCTGGAACGCAACCGCTTTCGGACCGGTGAATTGCGTAGCAAGAACTGGGATGAGTTTGCCGCGCCCGACGCACCGCAAATGGACTTCGTGCTGACGGTGTGTGACAAAGCGGCTGGCGAGGTTTGCCCCGTATGGCCAGGCCAACCGATGTCGGCGCATTGGGGCGTGGAAGATCCTGCAGGCGCAACGGGTACGCCCGAACAGATCAACAAAGCCTTCCACGACGCTTTCATGGTGCTGCAGCGGCGCATCGCGCTCTTTTTGAACCTGCCGTTTGAAAAGCTGGAAAAACTGTCACTGCTCAAAGAGCTGCAAAGCATTGGCAAGGTCACCGCAGAATAAAAGAGAGCAACAGCATGGGACTGTTTGAACGCTATTTGTCTATTTGGGTTGCGCTGGGCATTGCGGCGGGCGTGGGCCTGGGCCTGGTTGTGCCCGGAGTCTTTCAGGCCGTGGCCGCTTTAGAGTGGGCCCATGTCAACCTGGTGGTGGCGGTGTTTATCTGGGTAATGATTTACCCGATGATGATCCAGATCGACTGGGGTGCCGTACGCGATGTAGGCAAAAAGCCCCGCGGCTTAGTACTGACGCTGGCTGTCAACTGGCTCATCAAGCCCTTCACCATGGCGGCCTTGGGTGTGCTGTTTTTCAAATATGTGTTTGCGCCGTGGGTCGATCCGCAGACCGCCAATGAATACATTGCCGGCATGATTTTGCTAGGGGTGGCACCCTGCACGGCCATGGTGTTTGTGTGGAGCCAACTGGTTAAGGGGGACGCCAACTACACGCTGGTGCAGGTGTCGGTGAACGACCTCATCATGGTGGTGGCCTTTGCGCCCATAGCCGCGTTTTTGCTGGGTGTGACGAATATTGCGGTGCCTTGGCAGACGCTGTTGCTATCTATCGTTTTGTATGTAGTCTTGCCGCTAGCGGCCGGCATGGTCACCCGTCACCTGCTGCAGCGCCGCTCTGCCACAGCGGTGGGCGATGTCGTGGCCCGGCTCAAGCCCTGGTCTGTGGTGGGCTTGATCGCTACCGTGGTGTTGCTCTTTGGTTTTCAGGCCGAGACCATTTTGGCCAAGCCACTGGTCATTGCCATGATTGCGGTGCCGCTAGTGCTGCAGTCTTATGGCATATTTTTCATCGCCTGGTGGGGTGCCAAGTGGCTCAAACTGCCGCACAACGTGGCCGGGCCTGCTTGCCTGATTGGCACGTCTAACTTTTTTGAGCTAGCTGTTGCCGTGGCTATTTCCCTGTTTGGCCTGCACTCGGGTGCGGCACTGGCCACGGTGGTGGGTGTGCTGGTAGAGGTGCCCGTCATGCTGTCCTTGGTGGCCATGGTGAATGCGTGGCAACCGCAAACTGAACCCAACCAGGCAAGACCATGATCACCATCTTTCACAACCCCGCGTGTGGCACCTCGCGCAACACCCTGGCGATGATTCGTAACGCTGGCGTCGAGCCAGAGGTCATTGAGTACCTGAAAACACCGCCCACCAAAGCGCGGCTGCAAGAGTTGGTTGCTGCCATGGGTATCACCGTGCGCGCATTGCTCCGCGAGAAGGGCGCGCCCTATGCCGAGCTGGATCTGGTAAACGAAAAGTGGACCGACGACGAGCTGCTGGACTTCATGCTGGCCCACCCACTTCTGATCAACCGACCTATCGTCGTCACGCCGCTGGGCACGCGCCTGTGCCGTCCGTCCGAGTTGGTTTTGGATATCCTGCCCGACGCCCAACGCGGTGCATTCACTAAAGAAGATGGCGAAGTCGTCATCAATGAAAAAGGCCAACGTGTCTGATTTGCTGAACACCCTGCCCCAGCTGGAGGCCGAGCACTTCCGCCTGCCGGACGCCGCCGCGCTGCGCCCGGCCCCATCCACCCATGCGCCCCGCATTGCGCTGCTCTACGGCTCGCTTCGGCCACGGTCGTTTAGCCGGCTGCTGACCGAAGAAGCCGCCCGCCTGCTGCAAGCTATGGGGGCCGAAACCCGCATCTTCAACCCCAGCGGCCTGCCCCTGCCCGACGACGCGCCCGACACCCACCCCAAGGTGCAAGAGCTGCGCGAACTGACGCAATGGTCCGAAGGCATGGTGTGGACCTCGCCCGAGCGGCACGGCGCGATGACCGGCATCATGAAGGCGCAGATCGACTGGATCCCGCTCAACAGTGGCGCTGTGCGCCCCACCCAGGGCAAAACACTGGCGGTGATGCAGGTGAACGGCGGCTCGCAGAGCTTTAACGCCGTGAACCAAATGCGCGTGCTGGGCCGCTGGATGCGCATGGTCACCATCCCCAACCAAAGTTCGGTCGCCAAAGCCTTCATGGAGTTCGGCGACGACGACCGCATGAAGCCCAGCAGCTACTTTGACCGCGTGGTGGATGTGATGGAAGAGCTGGTGAAGTTCACCCTGCTCACGCGCGACGTGTCGCCGTATCTGGTGGACCGCTATAGCGAGCGCAAGGAGTCGGCCGAACAGCTGATGAAGCGGGTAAACCAGCGCAGCATCTAAGCCATGAACTGCCTCAACCAAGCATGGACCCAACACGCACCTGAGCTGCGCAGCTGGGCGCGCCATCGCCTGCACAACGCGGCTGATGTGGAAGACCTGCTGCAAGACCTGTTTCTGAAGGGGCTGCGCCAGGGCGAACGTTTTTGCTCGGTGCACAACGCCAGAGCCTGGCTGTTTGAAGTCGCCCGCAACACCCTGGCCGACCGGCTGCGGGTGGCGCGCAACACGGTCGAACTGCCCGATGACGTGGTCAGCCTCGTTGAAGTTGCCGACCCGGTCGATACCCTGACTGCTTGCCTGCCACGGGTGCTCTCAGAACTGTCCATCGAAGACCGCGAGGCCATCACCCTGTGCGACCTGCAGGGCCTGCCGCAAGCCGGCTACGCCCAGGCCAAAGGCATCACGCTGAGCGCCGCTAAGTCGCGTGTGCAGCGGGCGCGCATGCGCATGAAGCAGCAGTTGACCACGGCATGCCAAGTGCAGCTAGACACGGCAGGGCATGTGCAGGACTTTGTGCCCCGCAAGACGCTGTAATTGCTATATTTTTTATAGCTCACTGCCCAAACCCAACATAGCCCAAAGCCACTTTTTTATAGTTTTTTAGTCCTCACCATAAAGTGGTGAGGAGTCCTTAGACAGCATGGATTTTGTTGGATGCTGAGCTCTTTAGAATGCCCTATACAAGCGCGCATCGGAGCTCAGTCTGTGCCAATGACGACGCCTCACCCTCAGTACCCAACCAGCGAATCAGCCCGTGGACCCCTCAACCATCAATAAAATCGTCTCTTTCATCTGGGGCATTGCAGACGACGTGCTGCGCGACCTGTTCCGGCGCGGCAAATACCCCGATGTCATCCTGCCCATGTTTGTCATTCGGCGTATGGACTCCGTGCTCGAATCCACCAAGCAAGCCGTGCTGGACACCAAAAAACTGTTGGACGATGCGGGCATTACCGAACAGCGCGCCGCCCTGTGCGACGCTGCGGGCCAGGCGTTTTACAACACCTCGCGCTTTACCCTGCGCGACCTGCAATCGCGCGGCAGCCAGCAGCTACTTCTGGCCGATTTTGAGGACTACCTCAACGGCTTTTCGCCCAACGTGCTGGACATCATCGAGAACTTCAAGTTTCGCAACCAGCTCTCCACCCTATCCAAGGCCGATGCGTTGGGCACGCTGATCAACAAGTTTTTAGACCCCGACATTGACCTGTCGCCAGCGGGCATTGACAACCATTCCATGGGCACCGTGTTTGAAGAACTGGTGCGCAAGTTCAACGAAGAAAATAACGAAGAAGCCGGTGAACACTGGACCCCGCGCGACGCCGTGCGGCTGATGGCCAACCTGGTGTTCCTGCCCATCGAATCACAGCTCAAATCCGGCAGCTACCTGCTGTTTGATGATGCATGCGGCACGGGTGGCATGCTCACCGTGGCTGAAGAAACGTTGGACGCAATTGCCGCCAAGCGCGGCTTGCAGATCAAAAGCCACCTCTACGGGCAAGAGATCAACCCCGAGACCTACGCCATTTGCAAAGCCGACATGCTGCTCAAAGGCGAAGGCGAAAACGCCGACCACATTGTGGGCGGTGCCGAGTGGTCCACTCTGGCCAAAGACGCATTCCCGGCGCAAGAGTTCGACTTCATGCTGGCCAACTCACCCTATGGCAAAAGCTGGAAGAAAGACCTCGAGGCCATGGGCGGCAAAGACGGCATGCGCGACCCACGCTTTAAGGTCACACACCAGGGCGAAGAATTGTCTTTGGTCACCCGCTCCAGCGACGGCCAAATGCTGTTCTTGGTCAACATGGCGGCTAAGATGAACCACACATCTGCACTGGGCAGCCGCATTGCCGAGGTGCACAACGGCAGCTCGCTTTTTACTGGCGACGCGGGCCAAGGCGAAAGCAACATCCGCCGCTGGATTATTGAAAACGACTGGCTGGAGGCCATCGTCGCACTCCCCCTCAACCTGTTTTACAACACCGGTATTGCCACCTATATCTGGGTGCTGTCCAACCGCAAAGCTGCGTACCGCAAGGGCCAGGTTCAGTTGATTGACGCCAGCCAGTGGTTTAAACCCCTGCGCAAAAACCTGGGCAAGAAAAACTGCGAACTCAGCGCAGACGATATTGACCGCATTACCCAAAGCTTCTTCGACTTCAAAGAAACGCCCGAGTCCAAGCTATTTCCCAACGCCGCGTTTGGCTACTGGAAGTTGGTGGTGGAGCGCCCGCTGCGCCTGCACAGCCAGCTTAAGCCCCAGCTAATCGACGCTCTGCGTTTTGCCAGCTGCCACGAAGACCTGCGCCGCGCGCTGCAGGATGAATTTGGTGACGCCCTTTTCACTGACTTCGCCAAGATCGAAAAGGCGCTGGAAAAGCGCCTGGCCGAATGGGGCAATGACGATGCCGAAGACGACGCGGACGAAAGCGACAGTGAAGACGACGATGGCGACAGCAACGCCAAGGTAAAAAAAGGTCTGCCCGAAAAAACCAAGCGCAAGCTGCTGGACTCCACCACCTGGGCGCGTGATGCCCGCCTGCACCAAGTGGCCAGCGAACTGGGCGCTGCCTTGGGCAGCCATTTGTTTGAAGACTACAACGACTTCCGCGACCAAGTGGCCGCCCACCTCAAGCAGAGCCAAACCAAACTCTCCGCCCCAGACCTTAAAACCATTCTCAAAGCCATGAGCTGGCGCGACGAATCCGCACCACCCGTACGCGCCAAGGTGCACAAGCCGAGCAAAGCCACAGCCAAGTCAGCACCCACAGCCGACACCTTGCATGGCCTCTATGACGCGGTGTTAGACGGCAAACCCGTGCTAGTGGAATACGAGCCTGACCCCGAGCTGCGCGACACCGAACAGGTGCCCCTGCTGGAAGACGGCGGCATAGCCGCCTTCATCGGGCGCGAAGTGCTGCCCTACACGCCTGATGCGTGGGTAAAGCAAGATGCCACCAAGGTAGGCTACGAGGTCAGCTTTACTCGCCACTTCTACAAACCCCAACCCCTGCGCACGCTGGACGAGATAGCCGCCGACATTGTGGCCATTGAGAAAGAAGCCGATGGCCTGCTGGATGGGCTGCTGAAAGGCGTTAAGTAATGCCTCGCAAGATAACGATCCAAGCGCCCCCCGCTCCCGCAGCCGATCTGGGCGCTTTGCTAGGCAGCTTGCGTGCGGCCATCCACAGCGCCCGCCAGCAAGCCCTGCGCGCTGTCGATCTGGTGCAGGTGCAAACCTGCTGGGCCGTGGGCCAGCACATTGTGGAGTTTGAGCAAGGCGGTGCCAGCCGCGCCGCCTACGGCAAGCGCCTGCTGCCAGAGTTGGCCACACACCTCACGGCAGAGTTTGGCAAGGGCTTTGACGAACGCAACCTGCGCCACATGCGGGCGTTTTACACCGGCTATCCAATTTGGAACGCACTGCGTACCGAATTGAGCTGGACGCACTACCGCGCCCTGCTGCGCGTGGAAGACGCAGGTGCCCGCACCTGGTACATGAACGAAGCCGCCGACCAAAACTGGAGCACCCGCGCGCTGGACCGGCAAATCAGCACCCTGTACTACGAGCGCCTGCTGGCCAGCCCAGACCGCCAGCCCCTGCGCGCCGAGGCCGCAGCCAACCTAGCGGCGCTGCCCCAAACCCCGCGCGACTTCATTCGCGACCCCGTCATGCTGGAGTTTTTGGGCCTGCCCAACACCGGCAGGCTGCTGGAGTCGCGCCTGGAAGACGCCCTGATTGGCCACCTCCAATCCTTTTTGCTGGAGCTGGGCAAAGGCTTTGCCTTTGTGGCGCGCCAGCAGCGCATCAGCACCGAGTCCAAAGACTTCTACATCGACCTGGTGTTTTACAACTACCTGCTGCAGTGCTTTGTGCTGTTTGAGCTAAAAACCGGCGAACTCAGCCACCAGGACATTGGGCAAATGGATATGTATGTGCGCATGTACGACGAGCTGCGCCGCAGCCCGCACGACAACCCCACCGTCGGCATCATCCTGTGCGCTCGCAAAGACCAATCGGTGGTGCGCTTCTCGGTGCTGCACGGCAACGAGCAACTCTTTGCCGCCAAATACAAAGTGGTCTTGCCGACCGAAGACGAACTGCGTGCCGAGCTGGTGCGTGAGCAGCAGTTGCTGGCCGACCTGGCCCAGAGCCGGGTGGACGATGCGCCGGAGGATTTAGTATGAAATTGGCCTTTAGCCGCCGTGGAATATGCGCAAGCAGCTTCGTTTTTGATAGCACGTCAAGCGACCCGCGCTTGCAGCGCTTCCAATGCGTGATAGCCGGGAGCGGCGCGTGATTGCGGATTTGAAGCCGTATCCGGCGTATCGACTTGCGGAAGGCGAATGGCTTGGCAACGTACCCGCTCACTGGACGGTGCGGCGCATCAAATACATCGTGCAGGAGGTTGATGCCCGGTCAAAAACGGGCGAAGAGCAACTTTTGCGCGTGTCCCAATTCACGGGGGTGACGCGGCGGCTGAAACTAGAAGGGCAAGACGGGCAAGACACCCGCGCAGCTTCCTTGGTTGGGTACAAACGGGTTGAGCCCGATGAACTGGTCATCAACATCATGCTGGCTTGGAACGGCAGCATGGGTGTGTCCCGCTTTGCCGGGATTGCCAGCCCAGCGTATTGCGTCTACCGGTTCAACCAAGGTGCACTACCTTGGTATTTTCACCACCTGTTCAGGTCGCCTGCCTACAAGGCCCGCATCAAGGCAATGTCCACCGGCGTGGTTGAAAGCCGCCTTCGCTTGTATTCCGACGATCTGTTTCGCATCGAGTCCTTGCTGCCACCACCCGACGAACAAGCCGCCATCGTCAAGTTCCTGGACTGGGCCAACGCCCGGCTGGAGCGCACCATCCGCGCCAAGCGCCGGGTGATTGCGCTGCTCACCGAGCAAAAGCAGGCCATCATCCACCGCGCCGTCACCCGCGGCCTGGACCCCACCGTACCGCTCAAGCCGTCTGGCATTGCATGGCTGGGGGACATTCCGGCGCATTGGAGTGTGGTAACGATTGGCAACTCACTATCGATGATTCAAACAGGACCTTTTGGAAGCCAATTGCATTCACATGAGTACGTGACTGCGGGGATACCGATAGTCAATCCGTCACACATGCGAGACGGGAAAATTGTTCCGTCACTTGACGTAACAGTCAGCGACAACAAGTTCAAAGAACTCGAACGGCACCGGCTTTGTTTGGGAGATGTGGTCGCTGCGCGACGTGGGGAACTCGGTAGGTGCGCGTTGGTCAACGAAGCAGAAGACGGTTGGCTTTGCGGCACTGGCAGTCTGTTACTCAGGTGTAAAACAGGAATGGTGTTGCCTGCCTACTTTGCCTCGGTATTCTCTTCTAGCGGTATATCGGAAATGCTAAACCAGTCTTCAATTGGCGCGACTATGGCCAATTTGAATGCCGGAACGGTCGCGCGACAGCGGATACCACTTCCACCGTTGGACGAGCAGCAAGAAATTTGGCAATTCGTTGATCGCGAAAGTAAAAAATCGGATACGACAATCGACAAATTTAATCGCGAAATTGACCTCCTGCGCGAATACCGCACCCGCTTGGTCGCCGACGTGGTGACTGGCAAGCTCGACGTGCGCGAAGCAGCCGCCCGGCTGTCGCAAGACGAACTGGACGCCGCCGTGGAGCCCGAAGCCCCGGACCCGCTGGACGCCAGTGATGCCGAAGCCGAGTTGGAAGAGTGACGCCAACCCCGTTGCGCTTTCACGCATAAGATGTATTCACCCAAGCCATTGCCCCGATTAATCGAAAGGCCCCTCCATGCAAATCATTGTTGATGTTCCCAACAACTACCTGGATGTGCTGCACCGCGCTCCGGAGGACTTTGCCCAAGAGGCCAAGTTGGCTATGGCAGCCAAGTTGTTTGAAATGAAGCGCCTGTCCTCCGGCATGGCCGCCAGCCTGATTGGCCTGGACCGGGTGACTTTTCTGGCGCAACTACACCGCTTTGGTGTGCCCATGATCGACCTAAGTGAGGATGAGCTGGCACAGGATATTGACAATGCGTGAGCGCAGCCCCGTGCTGGTGACCAACACCACGCCGCTGATTGCCTTGGCGGCGGCAACGGGCAGCCTGGATGTGTTGAAAACGCTTTATGCGCGGGTTATTGTGCCGCTGGAAGTGGCTACCGAGATACGCGCTGGCGGCCAGCACGCCTTCGGCGTGGATGCTTTCGAGGCCGCACATTGGCTGGAGATTCAGCCCCAGCCGGTGGTGCTGCAACCTTATCTGCGCAATTCGCTCGATCTGGGTGAAGCCTCCGTCATTCAAACTGCCATGAATTTGGGCTTGCCGTTGGTTTGCATCGACGAGACCCTGGGGCGGCGCGTTGCCCGCCTATGTGGTCTGGAGTTGACCGGTGCCATTGGCGTATTGATCAAAGCCCGGCGGCTGGGTTTTCCGCTCTCCATGCCCAATGCCGTGCAGAACATGCGCGACCAAGGTATTTGGCTGAGCGAAAGGGTGGTGCAATTTGCATTGGCACAGGGGCATTGAAGATGGCAACCGACCTATCAGAAAAAGGGCTTGAAACCCTGATCGTGCGGCACATGACCGGCACCGATGGCTTGCCACCCATGGCACCGGTGGGCACTGGCACTGGCCCAACCACCGATGTGGCAGCACGGCCGACTGCACCCTTGGGCGGCACCGGTTACCTGGCGGGCAGCCCAAAAGACTATGACCGCGCCCAGGCGCTGGATGTGTACCAGCTCTTTGCTTTTTTGAAGGCCACCCAGCCCGATGCCTTCAAGAAGCTGGCCCTGCAAGACGAACACGATGCGCGCGACATCAACCGCCTGAAGTTTTTAACCCGCCTGTCCAGCGAGGTGGGCAAGCGCGGGGTGGTTGACGTGCTGCGCAAAGGCATTGAGCACCACCCGGCGGGGCATTTCGATTTGTTTTACGGCACACCGTCTGAGGGCAATGCCAAGGCCCAAGCACTGCACGCGCAAAACCGCTTTGTGGTGACGCGCCAGTTTGCCTACAGCATGGACGAGAAGCGCCGCGCACTGGACCTGGGCCTATTCATCAACGGCTTGCCTATTGCCACCTTTGAGCTGAAAAACACTCTGACCAAGCAAAACGTGGAAGACGCGGTAGAGCAGTACAAGCGCGACCGCGACCCGCGCGAAAAGCTGTTTGAGTTTGGCCGCTGCGTGGTGCACCTGGCGGTGGACGACCACGAGGTGCGCATGTGCACCCAGTTGGCTGGTAAAGCGTCTTGGTTTTTGCCGCTGAACAAGGGCTTTAACGATGGTGCTGGCAACCCGCCCAACCCGCTGGGGATTAAGACCGATTACCTGTGGAAAGAGCTGCTGACGCCCGAGAGTCTGACCAACATTCTGGAGAACTACGCCCAGATCGTGGAGATCAAACACCCCAAGACGGGCAAGATCAAGCGCAGCCAGTTGTTCCCGCGCTACCACCAGTTGGCGGTGGTGCGCCAAGCTCTGGCCGATGTGCGCGAGCGCGGCGTGGGGCACAAGTACCTCATTCAGCACTCGGCGGGCAGCGGCAAGTCCAACTCCATTGCCTGGCTGGCGCACCAGCTCATTGGCGTGCGGCGCGATGACAAGGCGGTCTTTGATTCGGTGATTGTGGTGACCGACCGGCGCATTCTGGACGATCAGATTCAGAAGACCATCAAGCAGTTCATGCAGGTGGGTTCTACTGTGGGGGCAGTCACAGGCGACGCCAGCTCCAAGACCGAGCAGTTGCGCGGCTTTATTGCTGAGGGCAAGAAGATCATCATTTCCACTATTCAGACGTTTCCGTTTGTCTTGAAGGTGATTGGCGATGAACACAGGGGGCGGCACTTTGCCATCATCATTGACGAAGCGCATTCCAGCCAGAGCGGCAAGACGGCGGCGTCGATGAGCGCAACGCTAAGTGAGGTCGATGAGGACAGAGATTCTGAGGTTGACCCCGAAGACATCATCAACGACGCGCTGGAGAAGCGCATGGCCGCGCGCCAGATGATGAGCAACGCCAGCTACTTTGCTTTCACCGCCACGCCCAAGAACAAAACGCTGGAGATGTTTGGTGAGCCGCTGCCGCCGGACGTAGAGGGCAAGATCAAACACAAGCCGTTTCACACCGATACCATGAAGCAGGCAGTGAAGGAGCACTTCATTCTGGATGTGCTGGAGCACTACACGCCGGTGGCTAGCTACTTTGGACTTGTGAAAAAGGTAGAAGACGACCCGCTGTTCGACAAGAAAAAGGCCAACAAAAAGCTACGCAAGTATGTAGAGAGCCACGATCACGCCATCAAACTGAAGGCGGAAATCATGGTGGACCACTTTCATGCGCAGGTGCTGGCCGCTGGCAAGATTGGCGGCAAGGCGCGGGCCATGGTGGTGTGCAGTGGCATCGAGCGGGCCATTCAGTATTTCAAAGCGTTTCAAACCTATCTGGCGGAGCGCAAAAGTCCGTATCTACCAATAGTGGCGTTTTCTGGCGAGCACGAATTTGGCGGGGTGAAGGTGAGCGAGTCATCGCTGAACGGGTTTGCCAGTAAAGACATTGCCGACAAAATCCAAGACGACCCCTACCGCTTTTTGATTTGCGCCGACAAGTTTCAGACCGGTTATGACGAACCGCTGTTGCACACCATGTACGTGGACAAGGCGCTCTCGGGCATCAAGGCGGTGCAAACGCTGTCGCGTTTGAATCGGGCGCATCCGCAAAAGCGGGATTGCTTTGTGCTGGACTTTCAAAATGAAATTGAAGGCATCAAGCTGTCGTTCCAGGATTACTACCGCACCACAATCCTGGCCGAAGAGACAGACCTCAACAAGCTCAACGACCTGAAAAAAACGCTGGACGACGCGCAGGTGTACTCGCCCGAACAGGTAGACGCGTTTGTGAAGCTGTTTCTGGAAGGCGCAGAGCGCGACCAGTTCGACCCGATTCTGGATGCCTGTTCAATGATGTACCAAAACACACTGGACGAAGACCAGCAAGTGGAGTTCAAAGGCAGCGCCAAGGCGTTTTGCCGCACCTACGACTTTTTGGCCTCCATCACCACCAGCCACAACGTGGGCTGGGAGAAGTTGTCTATCTTTCTGAACCTGTTGGTAGCCAAGCTGCCGTCACCCAAAGAAGATGACTTGGCCAAAGGCATCATCGATGCCATCGACATGAGCAGCTACCGGGCCGACAAGCAAGCGACGATGAAAATTGTGTTGGCCGATGTCGATGCAGAGATTGACCCGGCGCAAGAGGGTGGCGGAGGCCGTTCCCAGCCGGAGCTGGACCGGCTGAGCAACATCCTCAAGACCTTCAACGATAACTTTGGCACGCTGTTTACCGATGCTGACCGGGTGGCAAAGCGTATCCGCGACGACATCGTCCCAAAAGTGGCAGCCGACGCGGCCTATCAAAACGCCAAAGAAAACACACCCCACACCGCCCGCATGGCACACGACCAGGCACTGGGCCGGGAGATGCAAATCTTGCTGCGGGATGACACGCAGATTTACAAACAGTTTGTCGAGAACGAGTCGTTCAAGCGGTTTGTAGGGGACATGGTGTTTGCGATGACGAGTCAAATGCAGCGGCCGGATGTTTGATTGAGCGGGGTGTAAAGCTGGCCCGCCGCGTGGAGGGTTTGCCATATTTGCTCTTTCTTTGATAGCTGCTCGCGCTTATTCAACGGAGGCCACAGCCACTTTTGGCACTAAATTGCACATTTCCCAGAGATTCGTGCGTCTTTTGGGCGGCGGCGGCGTCTTCACAGGCATGAACACCTTCATTGCCCCGCAAAAGCCCTGGCCCTTACGCCAGCCGCTTGCCTTTCTCGTTGTAGCCGCCCTTGTCTGGATCGGCCTGTACCAACTGCTGATACCGGCCTCAGAGGCACTGGTCGCCACCCTGCCGGTAGACCGCGCCAGCCACCTGGGCGGCGCGCTGCAATTCTTCTTCTACGACACGCCCAAAGTGCTGATGCTGCTGACTGGCGTGGTGTTTGTCATGGGCATGGTCAACAGCTACTTCACGCCCGAGCGCACCCGTGCGCTGCTGGCCGGTCGCACTGAAGGTTTGGCCAACTTGATGGCGGCCAGCTTGGGCATCGTCACGCCGTTTTGCTCTTGCTCGGCCGTGCCGCTGTTCATTGGCTTTGTGCAAGCCGGTGTGCCGCTAGGCGTGACCTTCTCGTTTCTTATCTCCGCTCCCATGGTCAACGAGGTGGCGCTGGCACTGCTGTTTGGCATGTTTGGCTGGAAAGTCGCCCTGCTCTATTTGGGTCTGGGCCTGAGTGTCGCCATTGTTTCCGGCTGGATCATTGGCCGTCTGAAGATGGAAGACCACTTGGAAGACTGGGTACGCGATATGCCAAAAATGTCCGCCCAGTTTGAGGACACCGGCGTCACACTGGCAGGACGCATCGAGGGTGGCTTTGCCGCGGTGCGCGAGATTGTGGGCAAGGTCTGGCCTTACATCCTTGGCGGCATTGCGCTGGGCGCATTGATCCACGGCTATGTGCCAGAAGACTTTATGGCCAGCTTTATGGGCAAGGAAGCCTGGTGGTCGGTGCCGCTGGCGGTGCTGATGGGTGTGCCCATGTACACCAACGCAGCGGGTGTCATCCCCATCGTACAGGCACTGCTGGCCAAGGGCGCGGCGCTGGGCACGGTGCTGGCTTTCATGATGAGCGTAATTGCGCTATCGCTGCCCGAGATGATCATTCTGCGCAAGGTGCTCAAGATCCGGCTGATCGCCACTTTTGTGGCGGTGGTAGCCACTGGCATCTTGCTGGTCGGCTTTGTGTTTAACGCGGTGCTGTAAGCACCCTACTCATTTCTCCCTTTAACCAACCCCAAGGAAACCACCATGGACATCAAAGTACTCGGCACAGGCTGTGTCAACTGCAAAACCACCATCGCACTGATTGACCAGATCGCCAAAGAAAAAGGCGTCACAGTAAAGCTAGAGAAGGTAGAAGAACTGCGCGACATCATCGGCTACGGCGTCATGAGCACGCCCGGCGTGGTAGTCAACGGCAAGGTGGTGCACGCAGGTGGCGTGCCCAGCCGCGACAAGATTGCGCAGTGGTTCACCCCCTAGACTGTGGTGAACCGGCTGGCTCACTTCAACGAAATGCATAAGACTGACAAACAAAAATTGACCTTCACCGTCAAGGCCGAGCGCATCGACGCCCACGGCAGCCTAGCGCACTGCAAAGACAGCAGCATCACGCTCGACACCGACATGGCGGGCCGGCGCGATGCGTTCAACCCGGCCGAACTGTTGCTGGCGGCGCTGTCGGCCTGCATCATCAAAGGTATAGAACGCGTCACACCCATCCTGAAATTTGAACTGCGCGGGGTAGAGGTGCATGTGCACGGAGTGCGCCAGGATGTGCCGCCCAAGATGGAGTCCATCCGCTACGAAATCGTGGTCGACACCGATGAGTCGGACCAGCGGCTGAACCTGCTGCACGACAACGTCAAAAAGTATGGCACCGTGTTCAATACGGTTGCACCTGGCACCGATTTGGCGGGCGTACTGCGCCGCAAATAGTCCATTTTTTCAGGGAACCGCCATGAGCGCCGGACACGACCACGGGCACGGATCTGAAGATTCTCATGCCCCCGCAGAATTCAACCAGGCGTTTGCCATTGGCATCGCCCTCAACATCGCCTTCGTCGCCGTGGAGGCTTTCTATGGCTGGAAGATCAACTCGCTGGCGCTGCTGGCCGACGCAGGGCACAACCTGAGCGATGTGGCTGGGCTGGTGCTGGCGTGGGGCGGCGCCCTGGCGGGCAAGCTACACCCGGACGCTAGGCACACCTATGGCTGGAAACGCGCCTCGATACTCGCGGCGTTCATCAACGCCTTGCTGCTGTTGGTGGCCATGGGGTCGCTGGGCTGGGAGGCGATTGGCCGTCTGGGTTCGCCCGAGGCCACCGAGGGCTGGACCATCATCGCCGTGGCGGGCGTGGGCATTGTCATCAACACTGCCACCGCCCTACTCTTCATGCGCGGACGCAAGGGTGACCTCAACATTCGCGGTGCTTTCCTGCACATGGCGGCCGACGCCCTGGTCTCGCTGGGCGTGGTGATTGGCGGCGCGCTTTACCTGTGGCGGGGCTGGGCGTGGATCGACCCGGTAATGAGCCTGGCCATTGCGGTGATCATCGTGGCGGGAACGTGGAACCTGTTCAAGCAGTCCTTGCACCTGCTGTTCGACGGCGTACCCGAAAGTGTTGACCCGCTGGCGGTGCGGACATTCCTCCTGGACTTGCCCGGTGTCACCCAAGTCAGCGACTTGCACATTTGGGCCATGGGTACAACCGATATCGCACTGACGGCCCACCTAGTGATGCCGCAGGACCGAGGTGGGGATGACTTTTTGGCGTTGGCAACGACCCAGTTGCACGACCTGTTTGAAATCACCCATGTGACCTTGCAGATCAGCGGCAAAGCCTTGGGTACTCTTTGTGACCCATCCACTAACGAGCGCCATGACGAGCACCCCCACTAACACCACCGCCCTGGCCGACGCACTGAACCATGGCTGCCGCTGCCAGCCCCTGGATGCAGCGCAACTGCAGCGCGAACTGGTGCGCGATGCGGGCCTGCGCGATGTGGCGAGCACGCTGGCACAGACGCATCCGCACCAGGTCTCCCTGTTTCAGCGCCATGGCATGTGGGCCGTGGTGACGGACCCCGCCGGCCTGCAACTGCGCGACGGTGTGCTCTACAGCGGCGCTCTGCCCACAGACCTCGCGATTGGTGTGGGAGCAGATCCAGCAGGGCGACTGCATCGCCCAGGCGCTGGCACCGCCCCCGCTGCGCGCCATGCAGGTGGGCGATGCGGCCACCGATCTGAAGTTTGACCTGCGCGCCTACAGCGGCCAGACCACCCACTTTCGCACCGAGGGCGGCAGCTTTGCCCCGGTCATGTGGGTGCCGGATGCAAGCACCGAAAGCCCGCAGACCTGCGACTAGCACTGGGCCAAACGGCGCGCAGTCAATGCCCCATCAACATCTGATCTGCCTCATCCTTGTCATGGACACCAAATTTGTCCACCAAGGTCGCGCTGGCTGCATTGAGTCCCACAACTTCGACGACCAAGCCCTTGCGGCGGAACTTCATCACCACTTTGTCTAACGCACTCACTGCAGTGATGTCCCAAAAGTGCGCGTGCGTGAGGTCAATACGCACCTTGGCCAGCGCAGTATCAAAGTCAAAGGCATCAATAAAGCGGTCTGCGGAGGCGAAGAAAACTTGGCCGTAAATTGCGTAAGTGCGGGTGTGGCCGTCGTCATCTGTCTTGGCCTCAATCAACAGAATCTGCCCGATCTTGTGGGCAAAAAAGAAGCCGGACAGCAGCACGCCTGTGAGCACGCCACGGGCTAGGTCATGGGTGTACACCGTCACCGCTACGGTCGCCAGCATCACCACGCTGGAGCTTTTAGGATGCTCGCGCAGGTTTTTGAAAGAGGCCCAGTTGAAGGTGCCGATGGACACCATGATCATGACCGCCACCAGCGCTGCCATGGGAATCTGCCTGACCCAGTCACCCAGAAACACAACCAAAATCAGCAGCACCACGCCCGCGACCAGGGTGGACAAACGCCCTCGTCCACCGGATTTCACGTTAATGACGGACTGGCCAATCATGGCGCAGCCCGCCATGCCACCAATAAAGCCGGTGGCGATGTTGGCTACGCCTTGGCCCACACATTCGCGGTTCTTGTTGCTCTTGGTGTCGGTCATGTCGTCCACGATGGTGGCGGTCATCAATGACTCCAACAGGCCCACCACCATCAGCGTGGCCGAATACGGCAGGATGATGCGCAGCGTTTCCCAATTCAGCGGCACATCAGGCATCAGGAATACCGGCAGGCTGTTGGGTAGCTCGCCCATGTCACCCACCGTACGAATGTCCAGACCCAAATAGATAGACACGCCGGTCAGCACCACGATGGTGACCAGCGGAGACGGCACTGCCTTGGTCAGGTGTGGCAAGCCATAAATGATGACCAAGCCTGCCGCTGTCATGGCGTAGACCTGCCAACCCACGTTGGTCAACTCGGGCAATTGCGCCATAAAGATCAGAATGGCCAGTGCGTTCACAAATCCGGTGACTACCGAGCGAGACACAAAGCGCATCAGTGCCCCCAACTGGACCCAGCCCGCCACGATCTGCAAAACGCCCGTGAGTACGGTAGCTGCCAGCAAGTATTGCAAGCCATACTCTTTGACCAAGGACGCGATGACCAAGGCCATGGCACCTGTGGCTGCAGAGATCATGCCGGGACGCCCGCCCGCAAAGGCGATGATGGTGGCAATCGAAAACGAAGCATAGAGGCCGACCTTGGGATCCACACCCGCAATGATGGAGAACGCTATGGCTTCAGGTATCAAGGCCAGTGCGACGACCAGACCGGCGAGTACGTCGTTGCGGATATTGAAAAACCAATGTTGTTTCAGGATTTGTAGATTCATATCAAGGAACGGGCGCCGCAGCAGGCACCCCTTCAAAAAGTTCGATGGCATGATTCCTGGGCCAATGGCAAAGGAATCACAAAAGTGGAAACGCAGGAGATAGCGCAGGCAAAAAACCTGGCGGATGTCAAACCGCCTTAGGGCGGCGTCACTGAATTGAAGTAGCCGCGTGGCAGGCTCGAGGCGCGGTAATCGATACCGGAATAAAAGGGCTTGCATGAACAGAACATGCGTTGAATTTTACGTGACGCCTCTGCTCACACCATAACTGTATTTGACTGCACCAAACGACCCACCATGAACCTGCTGCAACACCCCACCCGCCATCTGTTCTTCGCCGGCAAGGGCGGCGTGGGCAAAACCTCACTATCCACCGCCTGCGCCATTGCCCTGGCCGACAGCGGCAAGCAGGTGCTGCTGGTAAGCACCGATGCCGCCAGCAACTTGGACGAGATGCTGGGCATCACCCTGGCCAACACGCCGGTGCCTGTGCCCGGTGTGCCAGGCTTGTCGGTGCTCAACATCGACCCCGACAACGCGGCCCAAAGCTACCGCGCGCGGGTGCTGGCGCAGATGGACCCAGCCAGTACCGAGGCCGAGCGCAGCGAAGTGCAAGAGCAGTTGTCCGGCGCCTGCACCACCGAGATTGCCGCGTTTGACGAATTCGCCAACCTGCTCAGCGGCGACGCTGCAGGCTTTGACCATGTGGTGTTTGACACTGCGCCCACCGGTCATACCCTGCGCCTCTTGAGTCTGCCCAAGGCCTGGACCGGCTTTCTGGCGGATAACGACCGCGGCGCGTCTTGCCTGGGGCCGCACTCGGGCCTGAAGATGCAAGAGGCGCGTTTTGCCCAAGCGCTACAGACCTTGAGCGACCCGGCGCAAACCACCGTGGTGCTCGTCACGCGGCCGGATGTGGGTGCGATTGCCGAGGCCGCGCGCACCTCGCTGGAACTTAATGAACTGGGCCTTCACAACCAGCGACTGGCTATCAACGGCGTGTTTCATGCCAGCGTGGCGGGCGATGCGATCGCTACTGCTTTCGAAGCGCTGGGTGCCCAGGCATTGGCCGCGATGCCCGCGCACTTGCAGGCCTTGTCGCAAGACCGCATTGCCCTGCGGACGTTTGACACCGTGGGCCTGTCTGCTCTGCGCGCACTGCTGTCCACCAAAGAGCCACTAGCTCAGGTGCAACCGGCCGCGGTGCATGCAGGCATCCTCCCTACCCATACCCTGTCCGCACTCACCGATGCCCTGGCAGCACCGGGCCGCGGGCTCATCATGGTCATGGGCAAAGGCGGCGTGGGTAAAACCACCATTGCCGCTGCCATCGCCGCAGGGCTGATACAACGCGGTCACTCGGTGCACCTAAGCACCACCGACCCCGCCGACCACCTACAGGTCACAGTGGATGGCAGCCTGCCCGGTCTGAAAGTGGACCGCATAGACCCCAATGCAGAGACCGAGAAATACATCGCCAAGGTAATGACCGCCAAGTCACCCGGCTTGGATGCGGAGGGCATTGCCCTGCTGCGCGAAGACTTGCAGTCGCCCTGCACTGAAGAGGTGGCCGTGTTCCAAGCGTTTTCGCGCATCGTGAGTGAGGCGCGCAGTACCTTTGTAGTGCTGGACACCGCACCCACCGGCCACAGCTTGCTGCTGATGGACGCCACCGGCGCCTATCACCGCCAGATGCTGCGTGAGTACGGCGACGCTAACCCCGGCCGCTTGGTCACCCCGCTGATGCGTCTGCAAGACCCCAACCACACCAAGGTCGTGCTGGTCACGCTGCCCGAGATCACCCCGGTGTCGCAAGCGGCCGCGCTGCAGGACGACCTGCGACGCGCCAAAATTGAGCCCTACGCGTGGGTGATCAACAAGAGCATGGCCGCGGCCGGCACCCACGATCCGCTGCTGGCGGCACGACTGGCTGGAGAAGAAAAACAAATGGACCGGATTGCCCACGGGCTCTCACAGCACAGCTATGTCGTGCCCTGGATGGCCGAGCGCCCGGTAGGACTTGCTGCGCTGGGAGCGTTGACTACGCTATCAAAAGAGTAGCTGCTCGCGCATACTCCACGGGCGCCAGAGGCAGTTTCTATTCAAAACTTGGCAGCTACCTTGCGGAAACCCAGTCGCTTCAAGCGCAAAGCCGATGCACAAGCCAATGTGACGCCCAGCAGCACTTCCGCCCAGATCGTGAGGTTGGTTGCCAGCGTGTGCTCCGAGCACAGGCCCAGGGTGTAGTGCAACAGTCCGTCTGCGCCCAGCAAACCATAAGCCACCAACAAAACAGCTGCCGACCGAGACCAACCCAGGCGGCTGGCGATCAAGGACAGGCCACCCACTGCGGCTACTGCCAACCACGCCAGATACACCGACTCCCGCGTCATCCACACTGGCAAGCCAGGATAGAACGCGATGTATTCGGCGTTATGCGCAAAGTGCGTGAGGCTGGCGAGGGTGTAGAGGGCAAACAGTAAGTTCATGATTCCACGAAAATGCAGCCCCGGCCCTTAGTGGTCTTTGTTCGTGATGACCTTGTCGCCCCTGCGCGGCTTGCCCGCGCGGCCGGCTTTGGACCAGTCGTAGTCCTGCCCATCCGGGGTTTTGCCGTCCACCACGGCGTCCACCCCCTGCTTACCCACGTTCTGCGGGTTCTCGCTGGCCATGGTGACAAAGGTGTGACCGGCATCGCGCTTTTCTTTGGTGATTTGCAGGGCGTGCACCAAGTCTGCGGTTTCTACACCGTGGGATTGACCTTCGGTGTCGGTCCAGTAGATTTTGAACATGGGGATCCCTCGTCAGTACAGCGCTGGGCCGCTCAGTCCAGCCACTTTTGCATGAAGCCGGCCTGCCCCATGGCGGGGTCCAGCTCGTAGTAGGCAAAGCCCACGCGGCGATACAGCTTCTCGGCGCCGGTATTGCCCGAAAGCACTTCCAGCGTCAGCTTACAGGCGCCGCGCTCGCGTGCGATGGTCTCGGCCAGGGCCAACATCTGCTCACCGATGCGTTGACCTCGGTAGCCCGCCAACACCGCCACATCGTGCACATTGACCAGCGGTTTGCACTTGAAGGTGGAAAACCCTTCAATGCAATTAACCAAGCCCACAGGCACCGAATCGTCTACAGAGGCAAACGCCAACACGCTGTAGGCCTGCGGACGCGCGGCCAGCGAGGGCACCAAGTGCATTTTGGCAAAGTCGCTCAAGGGCTCGCCACCGCCCATGGGGTCGCTGGCATAGGCGTCCAGCAGCATGACCAAGGCGGCTGCATGCACCGGGTTGGCGTAATCCGCCTGCGTCAATCGAATGGCTGTGCTCATGGCCTCAGGCTTTCAAGGTGTCAGCAATGCGCTGCGCGCAACTTTGCGCCATGGTGGCATCGCGGGCCTCCACCATCACGCGCACCAAAGGCTCGGTGCCGCTTGCACGGATGAGCACACGGCCGCTATCGCCCAGTGCAGCTTCGGCGGCCTTGGTTTCTTCGGCCATGCGGATGTTGCTCTTCCAGTCCTGACCGGGGGTCAGGCGCACATTGATCAGGGTCTGGGGGAACAGGGTCACGCCGGCCAGCAACTCGGCCATGGTCTTGCCGCTGCGCGCGCAAGCTTGCAGCACCTGCAAGGCGGATACCAGTCCGTCGCCGGTGGTGTGCTTGTCCAGCGCGAGCAAGTGACCAGAGCCCTCGCCACCCAAGATCCATTGGTGTTTTTCCAACTCTTCCAGCACATAACGGTCACCCACCTTGGCGCGCACAAACTGCACGCCGCGGGACTTGAGGGCGACTTCGACTGCCATGTTGGTCATGAGCGTCCCCACCACGCCGGGCACATGCTCATCACGGCCCAAGCGGTCGTCGGCCATCAGGTACAGCAACTCGTCCCCGTTGTAGAGGCGGCCACCGGCATCCACCAGTTGCAGGCGGTCAGCGTCGCCGTCCAACGCAATGCCGAAGTCGGCCTTGTGCTCTTGGACCGCCTTCACCAGCGCTTCGGGGTGGGTGGCGCCCACACCTTTGTTGATGTTCAGGCCATCGGGGGCGCAGCCGATCGCAATCACTTCAGCACCCAACTCGTGGAACACCTTGGGTGCAATGTGATACGCCGCGCCGTGCGCTGCATCGACCACGAGCTTCATACCCTTCAGGGTCAGGTCGTTGGCAAAGGTGCTTTTGCAAAACTCGATGTAGCGGCCGGCAGCGTCTTCCAAGCGGCGGGTTTTGCCCAGACTGGCAGAGTCCACCCACACAGGTGGTTTCTCGAGTTCCGCCTCCACTGCCAGCTCCCAAGCGTCGGGCAACTTGCTGCCTTTGGCGTTAAAGAACTTGATGCCGTTGTCCGCAAACGGGTTGTGACTGGCACTGATGACCACACCCAAGGACGCGCGCTGGGCGCGGGTCAGGTAGGCCACCCCCGGCGTCGGCAGCGGGCCCAAGAGCACCACGTCCACCCCTGCTGAGTTAAATCCACTCTCCAGAGCACTCTCCAGCATGTAGCCGGAAATCCGGGTGTCCTTGCCAATGAGCACGGTCGGGCGCGCCTCGGTCTCCTTGAGCACATGGCCCACCGCATGCGCAAGGCGCAACACGAAATCGGGGGTGATGGGCGCTTGGCCCACTGTGCCTCGAATGCCGTCAGTGCCGAAATATCTTCTTCCCATAGGTTCTTTCTGTTGGTTTTGTAATTGATGAATCAGCCACCGGCATTTGCCTGTGAGGAATGCCAGTGAAAAATGAATGGACTAGCTATCGAGGTCCCGGGCTAGCGCATGGAACCTGCTCTGCCTGCATGGCAGCCAGCACCCGGAGTCCGCTGATGGTCTCGCGCACATCATGCACCCGCACCACATGCGCGCCGTTTTGGACTGCCAGCACCGCCGCCGTCACGCTGGGTGCGAGGCGCTGTTCGATACCAAGCCCTGCCCCCTGCGGCGAACCCGTTTGGGTCACCGCCACCAGTGACGATTTGCGCGACCAGCCCGCCAGCACCGCATAGCCTTGCGGCACGGCCTCCGCCTGGCGTGCGAGCAGTGAAAAATTCTGGGCTACTGTCTTGCCAAAGCCTATGCCCGGGTCCAGACAAATACGTGTCGAATCGACTCCCAGCCCTTTTAAATCAAGCGCGAGCTGCTGCAAAAATAAGAGCACCTGGGGAACGACATCACCCGCCATCGGCGCCACTTGCATGGTCTGCGGGTCGCGGTGCATGTGCATCAGGCACACCCCGCAGTTCGGGTGAGCCGCCACCACGTCTTGTCCGGTCTTGCCGCTCGCGTCACCACGCCAACGCAAAGCCCACACGTCGTTGATGATGTCTGCACCCAAGTCCAACGCCGCCTGCATCACCGCTGGCTTGTAGGTATCTACCGACACCGGGACACCCAAAGTGACTGCATGGCGGACGACCGGCAATACCCGGGCAAGCTCTTCCTCCAGGCTCACTGGTGGCGCGCCCGGGCGGGTGGACTCGCCGCCGATATCGAGAATATCCGCCCCATCCCGGAGCAACGCTTCGCAGTGCGCCATGGCTGCAGAGCTGGTGGCATGTTGACCCCCATCCGAAAACGAATCCGGGGTGACGTTGACAATCCCCATGACACGGGGACGGCTGAGGTCAATCGAAAAGCGGGAGGTCTGCCAATGCATAGAACACCATTATCCCCAATGAAAACAGGGCCCGAGTGAACTGACCCCAAGAAGTTGGACGGTTGGAAGCTAGGCGCCCAAGGCCTGGGTTCGGTACTCCACCGGGCTCAGGCCTTTTAGTTTGAGCTTAATACGCTGGTGGTTGTAGTAGTGGATGTAGCGGCCTAGTCCCTGTCGTAGCTGCTGGACGTTGTCGAATTTGTTGAGACGGAAGAACTCCGATTTCAGCGTGCCGAAGAAGCTCTCCATCGCTGCGTTGTCCAGGCAGTTACCCCTGCGGGACATGCTTTGCGTCAGGCCTCGCTCGAGTAGCCGCTGTCGGTAGGCCTCCATCTGGTACTGCCAGCCTTGATCTGAGTGCATCATCGGAGCCTCCTGCGCAGTGAGTCGCGACAGCGCCTTCTTGAGCATGTTTCCCACCAGCTGGAAGAGCGGACGCTCGTTCATTTCATACGCCACGATTTCTCCGTTGAACAGGTCCATCACGGGCGACAGGTACAGCTTCTCGCCGCGCACATTGAACTCGGTCACATCGGTCACCCATTTCTCGTTCGGACGCTCGGCCTCAAACCGACGATTGAGTAGGTTGGGCGTCGAGGCCATCTCGCCCCGATAGGAGCGATATTTCTTGGGTCGCACCAGCGACTTCAGGCCCAGGCTCTGCATCAGACGCTGCACCGTCTTGTGATTCACTATTTGGCCGCTGCGTCCGAGCTCGGCCGTGATGCGCCGATAGCCATAGCGCCCCTTGTGGCGTTCGTACACAGCTTGAATGCTGCCCTTTAATCCGGCGTATCGGTCGCCAGCCTGCAGCACCTTGGCTTGGTAGTAGAACGTGCTTCGCGACAGGCCTGCGGACTGCAGTAGTCGACGCAGCAGGAACTGTGGCCTCAGTTCGAGGACGGCTTGCACTTTTTCAGCGCAGCTTGCCGATTGGCTCGAACCAAGGCCTCCAACTTTTTTAGGTAGGCCACCTCCGTACGTAGTTGCTCGTTCTCCTCGTGCAACTCTTGCAGCGAGCGCTTGTCGTCCTTCTGCGCGGGGGCGGCTGGCGCGGATTTGGGCTTGGGGGACTTCATGGGAGGGCGGCCTCGGGGTTTGGGGTGGAGCGCTTGCAGGCCACCCTCATCGTACTGGCGCCGCCACAAACCCACGATGCCTCCACCGCCACGCACGTCAAAGAGCGTGGCCGCTTGCGTGTTCGACAACTCCCGAAGCTTGGCTTGGCGCAGTACGTTCAACTTGAACTCTGCGCTGTAGTAGCCCCCCGGCTTTCTGTGCAGTCCATTCAGACCATGGGCCTTATAGCGGTGCACCCAGTTCGCGATGCTGTTACGACCTATCCCGTACTGCTTGGCCAAAGCCTTGTGGCCCAGCGGTCCGTCCAGATACTTTTGAACAACTTCGAGCTTGAAGCTCTCACTGTGTTTCGTCATGAAAAACACCCCATCGGTTGGATTGATGTCCAACCTTTGGGGTGCAGTTCAGAGGGCCCTGTTTTTCACACAAACGCGATTTAGTTACGCCGCGTTTGGCGCTGGTTCCGTAGCAACTGCTGCTGCACCACCGCCACCGCCGCTGTTGGGCGGAGTGCGAGGGGTCCAGTCCTTCGGTGGACGGGGTTCGCGCCCGGCCATGATGTCGTCCAGCTGGTCGCTATCGATGGTTTCCCACTCCAACAACGCCTTGGCCATAGCGTGCATCTTGTCCTGGTTGTCTTCAATCAGCTTGCGTGCCAGGGTGTATTGCTGGTCGATGATGCGGCGCACCTCAGAGTCCACCTTTTGCATGGTCTGCTCGCTCATGCTGGTGGTCTTGGTGACGCTGCGACCCAGAAACACTTCGCCTTCGTTCTCGGCATACACCATCGGGCCCAAGGCGTCGGTCATACCGTAACGGGTCACCATGTCACGGGCGATCGAGGTAGCGCGCTCAAAGTCGTTCGACGCGCCGGTGGTCATTTGATTCATGAACACTTCTTCGGCAATACGGCCACCGAACAACATGCTGATTTGATTCAGCATGAATTCGCTGTCATACGAGTAGCGGTCTTGCGAGGGCAGGCTCATGGTCACACCCAAGGCCCGGCCGCGGGGAATGATGGTCACTTTGTGCACCGGATCGCATTTGGGCAGCATTTTGCCGATCAGGGCGTGGCCGGCTTCGTGGTAGGCCGTGTTCTTGCGCTCTTCCTCGGGCATGACCATGGACTTGCGCTCTGGCCCCATGATGATCTTGTCCTTGGCCTTCTCAAAGTCCTGCATTTCCACCAAACGCGCATTCCGGCGGGCTGCCATCAGGGCCGCTTCGTTGCACAAGTTAGCCAGATCCGCACCGCTCATGCCGGGAGTGCCACGAGCGATAACGCTGGCGCTGACGTCTTGGCCCAAGGGCACTTTGCGCATGTGCACGTTCAGGATCTGCTCACGACCACGAATATCGGGCAGTGTCACATACACCTGGCGGTCAAAACGGCCGGGGCGCAGCAAAGCAGCATCCAGAATGTCTGGGCGGTTGGTAGCCGCTACCACGATCACGCCGACATTGGTCTCAAAGCCGTCCATCTCAACCAGCATCTGGTTCAGGGTCTGTTCGCGCTCGTCGTTACCGCCGCCCAAGCCCGCACCGCGTTGGCGGCCTACAGCGTCAATTTCATCGATAAAGATGATGCAAGGCGCGTTCTTTTTGGCGTTCTCGAACATGTCGCGCACGCGGGATGCACCCACGCCCACGAACATTTCGACAAAGTCGGAACCGGAAATACTGAAGAACGGCACCTTGGCTTCGCCGGCGATCGACTTAGCCAAGAGCGTTTTACCGGTTCCCGGAGGGCCGACCAGCAGCAAACCGCGGGGAATACGACCACCTAGCTTCTGAAACTTGCTGGGGTCTTTCAAGAAGTCAACTACTTCCTTGACTTCTTCTTTGGCTTCGTCGCAACCTGCCACGTCGGCAAAGGTCACAGTGTTGGTGTTCTCGTCGAGCAAACGGGCTTTGCTCTTGCCGAAGCTGAACGCTCCGCCCTTGCCGCCACCTTGCATCTGGCGCATGAAGTACACCCACACGCCGATCAACAGCAGCATGGGGCCCCAGCTGACCAGCAAAGTCATAAGCAGGGAGCCTTCTTCGCGGGGCTTGACATCGAACTTGACGTTGTTGGCAATCAGATCGCCCACCAGGCCGCGGTCAAGATAAGTCGCAGTTGCGCGGACTTTGCGATCGTCAGAGGTGATGGCCAGAATTTCTGTGCCGCCCTGCCCCTCTTGGATGATGGCGCTTTTGATCTGGTTGTTGCGGACCTGCTCCAGGAAGTCGGAATAGCCGACCATGCCAGACGCAGAGGCGCGCGTGTCAAATTGCTTGAACACGGTGAACAGCACCAGGGCGATCACCAACCAAACTGCCACTTTAGAAAACCACTGATTATTCAAGCGAAGCTCCATTCAGGACGCGTGGGCCCTTGCCCCGCATACATGTAGATCATTTTAGGCCTTTCAAGGATGCCGCATGCTTTTTTGCTTGCGGACATCCATAGAAAGAGCATGGGTTTGATCAACTGAGTCTCAAAAGCCTTTCAGGCCCATCCCGATCAGGAAGGTTTCAGAAGACCGGTCCCTTGATGCTTTGGGTTTCAGAGGCTTCACGGTGACAAAAGCCTCCTTGAACTTTTGAACCACGGCGTTATAGCTCCCGCCATGGAACACTTTGGCGACGAGTGCGCCTTGGGGTTTCATGTGGTTTTGGGCAAATTCAATCGCCAGTTCAACGAGGTACTCGATACGGGCTGCGTCCGCAGATGAAATGCCCGACAGGTTGGGAGCCATGTCCGATACCACGAGATCCGCCTTGTGCCCGCCCAAGGCGGCTTCCAGCTGCGTCAAAGTCTCGGCTTCCCGGAAATCGCCTTGAATGAAGGTCACCCCTTCGATCGGCTCCATCGGAAGCAAATCCAAGCCGATCAAGGTGCCGTTCAGTGCCCCTGCCGCCGCACCCTGAGGCGACATACGCCGCCGCAAGTACTGGCTCCAAGCGCCCGGCGTGCACCCGAGGTCGACCACCAGCTGCCCCGGTTTGACCAGATGCAGGGTTTCATCAATCTCTTTGAGCTTGTAGGCTGCGCGAGCGCGGTAGCCCTCTTTGTTGGCCAATTTCACATAGGGGTCGTTAATATGGTCGTGCAACCACGCTTTATTGACCTTTTTGTTGCCGGCCTTGTTATCGGGCTTGTTACTTTTGCTCTGCGTTTTCATTGCGTTGATAATACCTACATGCCTCAAATCCAATTGACACCCGCTCAGCGCAAAGATCACCGCGCTGAAGCCCACCACCTTGACCCTGTTGTTATGGTCGGTGGCGATGGCCTGACTGCCAACGTAAAAAAAGAAATCGATGCCGCCTTGAATGCCCACGGACTGATCAAAGTCCGCGTGTTCTCGGACGACCGCGTAGCCCGCGACGAGATGTTCAAAACCCTAGCGGATGAGCTCAATGCTGCACCCATCCAGCACATCGGCAAATTGCTGGTGCTCTGGCGCCCCAAGGCCACCAAGGAAAAAGCGGTTGACGAAGACCGCATGCCCGGTCCACGGGACTTCAAGGTGTTGAAGTTGGGCCGTCCCGGCACCCGCCCTGAAGTCAAAACCTTGCGCGTTCTGGGCAACCAGCGCCTCACGCCCGGCGGCAATATCAAGCGCGCCAAGCCGAAGCCACAGACCAGCGTCAAAAAACGCAGCCAGACCTGATACCGAAAGAAAAACTGACAACCGGAGCCTCAAGCTCCGGTTTTTTTATACCTGCGCGTCCCGTGTATCGTTGCTGCTCGACAGTGCAGAGACCATTTGGCGCAAGACGACCAAGGCGCAAAGCCACTGGACCACAAACAGCCCAGTGCCCAACCGGTGCCACAGGGCAAGGTTCTCCCGAGCCACGATGCGCGGGGCAATCGCCAGTTCGACCATGAGTGCCAAGAGAATACCGCCCACTACAAAAAGCGTAGCAACCTGCGCAGACTCCACGGGCACCAGGCGCCGATTTGACCGAAATGCAATCAGCAACATCGCACCACAGGCCACGGAGATCCATGTCTGGGCGCTGAATAACTTAGCCGCCATTTGCCCGGCCATGGCGGGAGTGGGCAAGTGCACAAATAGCATGGGCACCACCAGCAAGCCCAACATGCTCAGGCTCATGGCCCACGCAGCCGCCAACCAGACAGGGAGTTGCAGCATCAGATGTAGTCGACGGCCACGACCTCGTAAGCACGCTCACCACCGGGTGCGAGTACTACTGCGGTGTCACCCACCTCTTTGCCGATTAAGGCACGGGCAATAGGGCTGCTGATGTTGATAAGGCCCTGCTTGAGGTCCGCCTCGTCTTCACCCACGATCTGGTACTTGACCTGCTGGCCACTTTCTTCATCTTCCAACTTCACGGTCGCACCGAAAACGACACGACCATCCGCCTGGATCGATGCGGGGTCAATCACCTGCGCGGCGGACAATTTGCCCTCCACTTCCTGGATACGACCTTCAATAAAGCCCTGGCGCTCTTTGGCAGCGTCGTAGTCGGCGTTTTCGCTCAAATCGCCTTGGGCACGGGCCTCAGCGATGGCTTGGATCACCGAAGGACGCTCCACGGTTTTGAGCTTGTGCAGTTCGGCTTTGAGCATTTCAGCGCCGCGCTTGGTAATGGGATAGGTTGCCATGGTGTCTCTAGCTAGGTTTTACAGAGCCTCAAAGTACAAGGACAGTGCGGCGCTTGCGCGCGGCACTGTCCTATACGGTTGGCACGATTATGCCAACGATTGGGGGCTTTTAGGCCAGGAGTTCTGCGTGCATCTCCTGCACAGAAATCACACCCAGGCTGTCGAGGTACTTCATGCCTTCGACGGCTGCTTCTGCACCGGCAATCGTGGTGTACGTGGTGACACGGGCCAGCAAGGCAGAGGTGCGGATCAGGCGAGAGTCTGCAATTGCATTGCGGCGCTCTTCCACCGTGTTCACCACCATCGAAATTTCTTCGTTTTTGATGGTGTCCACAATATGCGGGCGACCTTCGGTGACCTTGTTCACCACGCCACAGGCCACACCCGCGGCGTTGATAGCCGCTGCGGTGCCTTTAGTTGCCACGACTTCAAAGCCCAGGCCGACCAGCTTGCGCGCCACTTCCACCGCACGGGGCTTGTCCGCTTGTTTTACCGAGATAAACGCTTTGCCGCCGCGTGGAAGCTTGGCGCCTGCGCCGAGTTGGCTCTTCACAAAAGCTTCGCCAAAGGTCTTGCCCACGCCCATGACTTCGCCGGTGGACTTCATCTCAGGTCCGAGGATGGTGTCCACACCGGGGAACTTCACGAAGGGGAATACCGCTTCTTTGACGCTGAAGTAAGGCGGAGTCACTTCCTTGCTGATGCCTTGGCTTGCCAGTAACTGGCCGGCCATGCAGCGCGCAGCGACCTTGGCCAACTGAATGCCGGTGGCCTTGGAAACAAATGGCACGGTGCGGCTGGCGCGGGGGTTCACTTCCAGCACGTAGATGACATCCTTGCCGTCTACGTTTTGGATGGCGAATTGCACGTTCATCAAGCCGACCACATTCAGAGCACCCGCCATAGCCTTGGTCTGACGCTTGATCTCGGCGACCGTGTCCGCATGCAGACTGAAAGGCGGCAGCGAGCAGGCAGAGTCCCCGCTGTGCACGCCGGCTTGCTCAATGTGCTCCATCACACCACCAATGAAGGTGTCATCGGTGTTATCGCGAATGCAGTCCACATCGCACTCGATCGCATCGTTCAAGAAGCGATCAAGCAGAACAGGACTGTCGTTGCTGACCTTGACGGCCTCGCGCATGTAGCGCTCCAGGTCGCGCTGCTCGTGCACGATTTCCATCGCACGGCCACCCAACACATAGCTGGGGCGCACTACGAGGGGGTAACCCAAGGCAGCGGCCTTTTCCAGCGCCTCAGGCTCTGTGCGGGCGGTCGCGTTCGGCGGCTGACGCAGGTTCAGGGCGTGCAGCAGCTTTTGGAAGCGCTCACGATCTTCAGCTGCATCGATCATGTCAGGCGTGGTGCCAATGATGGGCACGCCGTTGGCCTCGAGGTCGAGCGCCAACTTCAAAGGCGTTTGGCCACCGTACTGCACGATCACGCCGACCGGCTTTTCTTTGTCGACAATTTCCAGCACGTCTTCGAGCGTCAGGGGTTCGAAGTACAGGCGGTCAGAGGTGTCGTAGTCGGTCGACACGGTCTCAGGGTTGCAGTTGACCATGATGGTCTCGTAGCCGTCTTCGCGCATGGCCAAGGCGGCGTGAACACAGCAGTAGTCGAATTCAATACCCTGGCCGATACGGTTGGGGCCACCGCCCAGCACCATGATCTTTTTCTTATCGGTTGGCGCAGCTTCGCACTCGGAGCCATCGGCCTCGTAGGTGGAATACATGTAAGCCGTGTTGGTCGCAAATTCGGCGGCGCACGTGTCCACGCGCTTGTAGACCGGACGCACACCCAGGGCGCGGCGCTTCTCACGTACCGCCTTGTCGGTGGTCTTGAACTGGCGCGCCAAGCGGCGGTCGGAGAAGCCTTTTTGCTTCAATGCGCGCAATGTGGGCGCATCGATCTTGTCCAGCGCAGAGCCGCTGGCGGGTTGGGGCAGGCGCTCGATTTCGAGCTCGAGCTTCACGATCTGCTCGATCTGCACCAAGAACCAAGGGTCGATTTTGGTCAGCGCAAACACTTCGTCCACGCTCATGCCTTGGGCGAACGCGTCACCCACGTACCAGATACGCTCGGGGCCGGGCTCGCCCAGCTCTTTTTCCAGCACTTCGCGGTCCTGGGTCTTCTCGTTCATGCCGTCCACACCCACTTCCAGGCCGCGCAAGGCTTTCTGGAAAGACTCCTGGAAGGTACGACCCATGGCCATCACCTCGCCCACACTCTTCATTTGGGTGGTCAAGCGGCTGTCGGCTGCGGGGAATTTTTCGAACGCGAAACGCGGAATCTTGGTGACCACGTAATCGATGGAAGGCTCGAACGACGCAGGGGTAGCACCACCGGTGATGTCGTTGCGCAGTTCGTCCAGAGTGAAGCCCACGGCCAGCTTGGCTGCGACCTTGGCAATCGGGAAACCTGTGGCTTTGGAGGCCAAAGCGGAAGAACGCGACACACGCGGGTTCATCTCGATAACGACCATGCGGCCGTCTTTGGGATTGATGGAGAACTGCACGTTAGAGCCGCCAGTGTCCACGCCAATTTCACGCAACACCGCCAAAGAGGCGTTACGCAGGATCTGATATTCCTTATCGGTCAGGGTCTGTGCTGGTGCAACAGTGATGGAGTCACCGGTGTGCACGCCCATAGGGTCCAAGTTTTCGATCGAGCACACGATGATGCAGTTGTCCGCCTTGTCGCGCACTACTTCCATCTCGTACTCTTTCCAGCCCAAAAGCGATTCTTCGATCAGCAGCTCGTTGGTGGGCGAGGCCTCTAAGCCGCGCTTGCAAATAGTCTCAAACTCCTCGGAGTTGTAGGCGATACCGCCGCCGGTGCCGCCCAAGGTGAAGCTGGGGCGGATCACAGTGGGAAAACCCAACGTCTTTTGCACGGCCCAGGCTTCGTCCATGCTGTGGGCAATGCCGGAGCGCGCAGAGCCCAAGCCGATCTTGGTCATGGCGTCCTTAAACTTCAAGCGGTCTTCCGCCTTGTCGATAGCCTCGGGCGTTGCACCGATCAGCTCAACCTTGTATTTGTCCAGCACGCCGTGGTGCCAAAGGTCCAGCGCACAGTTCAGCGCAGTCTGGCCACCCATGGTGGGCAGAATCGCGTCGGGCTTTTCCTTGGCGATGATTTTTTCGACCGTCTGCCAAGTGATGGGCTCGATATAGGTCACATCGGCGGTGGCAGGGTCGGTCATGATCGTCGCGGGGTTGCTGTTGATCAGAATGACTTTGTAGCCCTCTTCACGCAAAGCTTTACACGCTTGCACGCCGGAGTAGTCGAACTCACAGGCTTGCCCGATGATGATGGGACCGGCGCCGATGATGAGAATGCTTTTAATGTCGGTACGTTTTGGCATGGTGGACTCTTAGCTTTAGGGCTTTTTAGTTTTTAATCAAATCAATCGGATTCAGTTCAGGCTGGCTGTCGCCAGCTTGGCACCGAACCAGACAAACAGGCCGCCCACGGCACTGGACAGGGTGGCACTCAGCCGCTTGCGGCGGCTGAAACTCTGGGCCAGTCGGGCACCTGCAAAAATCAGGGCAGAAAGATACACAGCACTGAACACCATGATGATGGCGCTCAATATCAAGAAAGGCACTGCAGGCGTTTCGTAAGCGGGGTCGATGAACTGCACAAAAAACGACAGCAGAAAAAGAATCGCCTTGGGATTCAGCAGGCTGATGACCAACGCCCGCTTGAACGGCTGCTGCAAATGGGCCGCGGCCTCTGCCACAGCACCATCGGCAGCCGCTTGCATCGGCTGGTGGCTGCGCCACTTGCGGATCGCGGCGATCACCAGATTCACCCCGACCCAAGTGAGATACGCGGCACCGGCGTATTTCCCCACCATGAACAGCGCGGGATAAGTACGCAACAAACTCGCAGCGCCAAGCGCCGTGAGCAACAGCAATATGGTGTCGCCCACGAAAACGCCCATGGCGCCCTGATAACCGGCTTTGATGCCCCGCACGGTCGCGACTGACAAGACAAACAATGAGTTAGGCCCGGGCAACAAAATAATGCCCAAAGCGCCCACCACATAGGTCCAGAGGTCAGTCACGCCGTAGAAAGTCATGGTGCTTAGGCTGCTTTCTTTTCCATCTCGCGAATGAAGCGGTCAAACAGGTACCCGATGTCGTGCGGACCTGGAGAGGCCTCGGGGTGCCCTTGGAAACAGAATGCTGGTTTGTCGGTGCGCTCCAAGCCTTGCAAGGTTCCGTCAAACAGGCTGACGTGGGTGGCACGCAGGTTGGCAGGCAGGGTTTTTTCATCCACCGCAAAACCGTGGTTTTGACTGGTGATAGAGACTTGCCCGCTATCAATGTCTTTGACCGGATGGTTAGCGCCATGGTGACCAAACTTCATCTTGAAGGTTTTGGCACCGCTGGCCAACGCCATGATCTGGTGGCCCAAGCAGATACCGAAGGTCGGCGTGCCGGTTTCGATCAACTCTTTGGCTGCTGCGATCGCGTAGTCGCAAGGCTCCGGATCACCGGGGCCGTTGGACAGGAAAATGCCGTTGGGGTTGAGTTTGAGCACATCGGCTGCTGGCGTTTGCGCCGGCACGACCGTGACCTTGCAACCCCGCTGGGCCAACATACGCAGAATGTTTTTCTTGACGCCAAAGTCGTAGGCCACCACATGGAATTTGGGGGCGGTTTGCTGGCCATAGCCTTGGCCCAGCGTCCACTCGGCTTCGGTCCAGCCATAGCTCACTTGGCTGGAGACCACTTTGGCCAAATCCAAGCCAGCCATGCTGGGCGCGCCTTTGGCCGCAGCGACGGCTTTTTCGATGGCCTCTTTGGTGACCGATTCGCCGGCCGCCAGCGCCATGATACAGCCGTTTTGCGCACCCTGGGTGCGCAGTTGACGGGTCAACTGACGGGTATCGATATTGGCAATCGCCACCGTACCCTCTGCCACCAAGTACTCGGTCAGCGTCTGGGTCTTGCGGAAGTTGCTGGCCACCAGGGGCAGGTCTTTGATGATCAAACCCGCCGCAAAGACTTTGTGGGACTCCACGTCTTCGGGGTTGACACCGGAGTTGCCGATGTGGGGGTAAGTGAGGGTGACGATCTGCTGGCAGTAGCTAGGATCCGTGAGGATTTCCTGATAGCCGGTCATGGAGGTGTTAAACACAACCTCGCCGACCGTGGAGCCTGCGGCCCCAATGGAATTGCCAACATAGACCGTGCCGTCTGCGAGCGCCAGGATGGCGGGTGGGGTAGTTCCCTTGAGAGACAAAAGCACTGGTTTCTCCGAATGTTTTACGGGTACGCCCAAACGCGCTCAAGACAGGCTCTTGGCGGGTGCCGCGCAGGAGGTGAGTCCTTGCGGATGCTTTTTACGAGGGAATGTGCAGAGTTGCGCTTGGGACGGCTGTTTTCTGGAAAGCCTCTGAGTATAACCGAGGGCAAACCCGAATTCAGTTTCAGGCAAGCTTCAAACTGCTGGCATGCAGGCAAATGGCTGCTGCTGCAGCCACATTGAGAGACTCCTCGCCCCCCGGCTGGCCAATGCGGGCAAACACGCTGGCGCGCGCCATCAGAGCCTCAGAAACGCCCTGCCCTTCATGCCCCATGGCCCAAGCACAGGGATGCGGCAAATCAAGGCGCTGCACCAAATCCCCTTGGTGTGAGCTGGTCACCACCAAGGGCACACGCAGGGAATCCAAGGCTGCCAATTCCAAGCCTTCGTGCAATTGGAGTCCGAAATGCGCACCCATGCCAGCACGCAAAACTTTGGGGCTCCATAAAGCGGCCGCCCCTTTGAGCGCCAACACTTGGCGAAAGCCGAATGCGCCCGCGCTCCGCAAGATGGAGCCCACATTACCGGCGTCTTGCACCCGGTCGAGGATGACGGTAGCGGCATCGGGGTCTATCACGGCAGCGGCCGGCAAATCGACCACAAAGCTAACACGGGCCGGCGACTCCAAGCCACTGATTTCGCGGAACAGCCCATCCGGAATCACTACGATTTTGATAGCTGCTCGCGCATATTCGACGGGGGCTAGAGGCCAAAATGACTCAGAAGCCACCAACACTGCAGGCTTCACACCACGGGTCAAGGCGGCTCCGCACAGGTGGTCTCCCTCGATCCAGAATCGCCCGGCTTTGCGATAGGTGGTGTTGTCGGTGCTGAGTTTGCGCAATTCTTTAAGAAGTGCGTTCTCACGGGAGCTAATGAATACAGGTTCGGTCATAGCGGTTTACAGCACCAGGGTGACCGGCGCAAAAGTTTTACGGTGCGCGGGACACGCACCATGGGCCTCAAGAGCGGCAAGATGCACCGCAGTCCCGTACCCTTTATGGGCGGCGAAACCGTACTGGGGATACTGTGCGTCCAGCTCAGCGCACCAACGGTCACGGGTCACTTTGGCGAGGATGGAGGCGGCTGAAATCGCGGGCACAGTTGCATCCCCCTTCACAATCGCTTCAGCCAACACGTCAAGGACCGGCAAGCGGTTGCCATCGACCAGCACTTTGGCAGGCTTCAAGCGCAAGCCCTCTACCGCTCGGCGCATGGCCAGCAAGGTGGCTTGCAGGATATTGATTTCATCGATCTCCTCGACGGAGGCCTGTGCAATCGAGCAGCACAGCGCCTTGGCGCGGATTTCGTCAAACAGCTTTTCGCGGCGCGCTGCGGTCAGTTTTTTGGAGTCATTCAACCCCGCGATAGGACGCAAGTCGTCCAGGATAACGGCAGCAGCGACCACGGGCCCTGCCAGCGGACCGCGGCCGGCCTCATCCACACCCGCCATAAGCCCGGGGAGGTCCCAACTGAAGGCTACTTGCTGCACCCCGGGCACAGCAACTTTAGCTTTGGAGGACTTTTTGGATGGCATCGGTCGCAAGGGCGGCGGTGTCACGCCGCAATTCAGTGTGCAGCGTGTGGAAAGTGGATTGGAGGGCCGCTATTTTGGCAGGCTCGCTGCGGGCTGCGTCCAGCCACTGCAGCGTGGCCTGCGCCAATGCAGCCGGGGTTGCGTCGTCTTGCAGGAGCTCTGGCACCACGAAATCCCGGCACAAAATATTGGGCAGACCCACCCATGGCTGCAGGCGTTTGCGCCGCATGATTTGCCACGACAACCAGGACATGTGGTAGCCGATCACCATGGGCCGCTTGAACAGAGCGGCCTCGAGGGTGGCGGTACCGCTGGCAATCAAGGTGACGTCGCATGCAGCCAGCGCGATGTGGCTCTGACCGGTCAACAACTGCAAGCGGCTGCCGATGCCGCTGCGCTCTGCAATAGCTGTGATTTCAGGTAATAAGCCGGGTACCGCAGGTACTATGAATTTAATAGCAGCTCGCGCATTCAGCATAAGGGCCGCAGCTTTAAAGAACCGCAAGGCGAGGTGGCGGATCTCGGATTGACGGCTACCCGGCAAGATAGCCACCACCTCATCTTCCGGCAGCAAACCCAAGGCGTGTCGTGCGGCGGCCTTGTCAGGCTCCATGGGAATGACGTTCGCCAGCGGGTGCCCCACATAGGTAGATGCTATGCCGTGGGACGCCAACAGTGCAGGCTCGAACGGAAAGATGCACAGCACATGGTCTGTGCTCTGGCGCAGCTTTTCCACCCGCTCCGGCCGCCAGGCCCAGATCGAGGGACAAACGAAATGCACCGTTTTGACACCGTGCTGTTTGAGCCGGGCTTCGAGGGCCAGGTTGAAATCGGGGGCATCGACACCGATGAATACATCCGGCTTGTCCGCCAGCAATCGATCACCCAAAGCTGCACGAAACCCCACGATCTCGCGGTAGCGCCGCAGCAACTCCCAGCTGAATCCGTGTACCGCCAACTTGTGGTGCGGCCACCAGGCGTCGAAGCCTTGCTTAGCCATCTGCGGGCCACCAATTCCACTCGACGTGGCGTCAGGCCAGCGCGCACGCATGCCGGCAAGCAGCAGGCCTGCTAGCAGATCGCCGGAAGCCTCGCCCGCGACGAGCGCGAGGGATGGCTCTGAACCGGGGGACGCACTCCTCGCCATGGCCATCCAGCAAAAAACGCGCTCAGCGCACGATACCGCGCTGCGCGGACACGCCAGCGAGGAAGGTGTTCATCATGGCGACGTCAGGGGCCGTTTCAGGGCGTTCTGCGGCCATGAGCGCAATACGTTCCTTGGCGTGCTCTAGCGTGAGGTCATCGCGGTAGAGCGCTTTGTGGATCGCTTTGATCCCGGAGATACGCTCCGGTGTCCAACCCCGGCGGCGCAAACCTTCAAAGTTCATCGAACGCGCCGCGGCCGGTTGCCCTTGGCACATTACGAAAGGCGGCAAATCGGCAAACAACAACGAGCACATAGCGCTCATGCTATGAGCACCCAAACGCACAAACTGGTGGACCACGGTAAACCCGCCCAAGATGACCCAATCGTCTACGTGCACATGACCTGCCAGCTGGGAGTTGTTGGCGAAGATCACGTGATTGCCCACCGCACAGTCGTGCGCAAGGTGCACATAGGCCATGATCCAGTTGTCATTGCCCACGCGGGTCACACCGGCATCACCCGGAGAACCGATATTGAAGGTGCAGAACTCGCGAATCGTGTTGCGGTCACCGATCACCAGTTCGCAAGGCTCACCCGCATATTTCTTGTCTTGCGGTATCGCGCCCAAGGAATTGAACTGGAAGATCCGGTTGTCCTGCCCGATCGTGGTGTGCCCCTCAATCACGCAATGCGGGCCGACCGTCGTGCCAGCACCAATACGCACATGCGGTCCGATGACGGTGTAGGGACCTACCGTCACCGAACTATCGAGCTCAGCACCGGTCGAAACGATGGCAGTGGGATGTACGTTTGACACGTCAGGCCCTTAGCTGATGGCGCGCATGGCGCAGGTCAACTCGGCCTCACAGGCCAACTCATTCCCGACCATGGCACTGGCTTTGAATTTAAAGATTCCGGCTTTCATACGCAGCATTTCCACGTTGAGCGTGAGCTGGTCGCCCGGCTCTACCGGGCGCTTGAAGCGTGCGCCGTCAATCCCTGCAAAGTAGTAGACCATCTGGTCGTTAGGAGAGGTATCCAGCGCATCGAAAGCCAGCAAGGCAGCAGCTTGGGCCAGTGCCTCCAACATCAACACACCCGGCATCACGGGGCGGTGAGGGAAATGCCCCTCAAAAAACGGCTCGTTGATCGTGACGTTCTTCAGCGCCTTGATGGTTTTACCTTTGTCCAACTCCAGCACGCGATCCACCAACAAAAAGGGATAGCGGTGCGGCAATTGCTTCAAAATTTTATGGATATCCATCATGGCTTCTTCTCTTTTTCCAGGGTTTTAATTCGATCGCGCAGGCTGTGCAGTTGCTTCAATGAAGCCGCATTGCGCTCCCAATTCGCGTTTTCATCTAGCGGGAATATCCCCGTGTATTGGCCCGGCTTGTGAATCGACTTGCTCACTACAGTGGCTGCAGAAACATGTACGCCCGAAGCCAAAGACAAATGGCCGAGGATGATCGCCCCTCCACCCACCGTGCAGCCCGAGCCGATAGTGGCTGAGCCAGCGACGCCAACGCAACCCGCCATAGCTGTGTGTGCGCCGATACGGACGTTGTGGCCAATCTGAATCAGGTTATCCAGCTTGACACCATCCTCAATCACCGTGTCTTGCAGGGCGCCACGGTCAATACAGGTGTTGGCGCCGATTTCAACGTCATTGCCGATTCTCACCGCGCCCAACTGCTCAATTTTTTCCCAGCGAGCACCGTCAGGAGCAAAGCCAAAACCATCAGCACCAATGACCACGCCCGAATGCACGATACAACGATCACCAATCTGACAATCCTCGCCTACTGTGACGCGGGACTTCAACACTGTGTGTTCGCCGACACGAGCACCCGCCTCAATAACGCACAAAGGGCCGATGCGGGCTGTTGCTGCAATGCAGGCCTCTGGGTGCACTACTGCGCTGGGGTGAACCAGCGGCTCAATACCGGTTGGGCGCGCTTTTAACTGCCGCCAAAGCTGCGTTAATCGCGCGAAATACAGATAAGGATTGGGCGTGACGATACAGGGGCCACGACGGGCGCCGTCAGCCGCCATGGCCGGGCTCACGATCACGCAGCCTGCTTGACTCACAGACAGCTGTTGCTGGTATTTCGGATTACTAAGAAAGCTGATGTCTTGCGCCGTGGCTGACTCCAGAGGCGCAAGGCCTGAAATCATGACATCGCCTGGACCGATAAGCTCTCCACCAAGGTTCAATACCAAGGAGGAAAGCGAATGGGAACTCACATGAGATAACGCTTGCGACAAAGTTTACTTGGCGCTTTGGTTGAGGATTTTCAGTACCTTTTCGGTGATGTCATGACGTGGGCTGCTGTAGACCACCTCTTGGATCACGATGTCGTACTTTTCGTCCGTGGCAACTTGTTTCACTGCCTTATTCGCCTTGTCCAAGACTTGTTGCAACTCTTCATTACGACGGCCATTCAAGTCTTCTTGGAATTCACGCTGCTTGCGCTGGAAGTCGCGATTTTGCTCTGCGAATTCTTTCTGACGTGTGGTCCGCTGAGCTTCGGACATCGCGGGCGCGTCACGCTCGAACTTGTCGCTCATGGACTTCAGCGATTGCTGAACGTCCGCGAGATCTTTCTGACGCTTGGAAAACTCCGCCTCCAACTTCGCCTGTGCGGCCTTCGCTGGCGCAGACTCTGTCGTGATACGTTGTGTATTGATGTAACCGACCTTGGACTCTTGGGCAAAACCGCTGGTGGCCGTCAAAGCCATCGCAGCCACCAACGCCCATTTGATTTGTGCTGTTTTCATTAAAAAGTGGTTCCAATTTGAAATTGAATAGACTGCATTTTATCTGCGTCAAATTTGGATAATGGCCGGGCAAAAGCCAAACGCAAAGGTCCAACCGGGGAAATCCAACTGATACCCACACCGAAAGAAGAACGCATTTCAGAGAGCTGAATAGCCTCATTAGGCGCGTAGATGCCACCCGCGTCGACGAAGGCAAAGCCGCGCAAGGTACGGTCATTCCCGCCACCGGGCAAGGGAGACAATAGCTCCGCGTTGAACACTACTTTCTTCGCACCGCCTGTTGCAGTCAGGGATGCGGCACGTTGAGCTGCGGTAGTGAGACTTCCCTGCTCGAAGCCACGGACCGAGCCGAGTCCACCCAGGTAGTAATTTTTAAAAATCGGATAAGAACTGGAACCGGTCGCAGCTCCAATTGATAACTCGCTGTTGAAAGCCGCTGTAACTTTGCGATTGATAGGAACAAACTGCTGATACTGTGCTGTTCCTCGAACGTATCGCATATCGCCGCCGACGCTCCATTCGCCATTGGCACGGATCACTCGACCCGTGCTAGGTACAAGGGCACTGTCACGGGTATCGCGGGACCAACCGATCGTCAGCGGAATAGCTGTTGCGGTAAAACCGAATTCTCGAGCGTAGTCCTCATAGACTACGGGCAAAAGTGTACCCGGGATGATTCGTGTCTTGTCTGCGCCAGCCCCGAAAAACACCGTGTCTGAGTCAGAAAACGGCACTCCGAAACGAACGCCTACGCCCATCGTTTCAATCGCGTAGGTATTCACATCGTCAAAAGGACGAGTGGTTCGCTGATAAAGATCAAAAGTTCGAGATACGCCATCTTCCGTAAAGTACGGATCTGAAGTACTCAGGACTACGGTACGGTTGGCTTTGCTGGTATTTACCTCAATTCCGAGAGAATTACCCGACCCGAAGGCGTTATCTTGCTTAAATCCGAAGGAAAATCCTAGGCCCTCAGCGCTTGAAATACCTGCCCCAAGACTGATACTCCCAGTGGGCTTTTCCACCACAGAAATGGTGAGGTCGACCTGATCGGGAGCGCCGGCTACCTCTTGGGTTTCGATGCCGACATTAGTGAAGTAGCCCAACCGATCTACGCGGTTTCGGGACAAGCGAATTTTTTCACCGTCGTACCAAGCAGCTTCGAGCTGGCGGAATTCGCGGCGAATCACTTCGTCGCGAGTCCGGTCGTTACCCGCAACATTGATACGCCGCACGTATACACGGCGTGATGGCTCGCCCACGAGGGTGATTTCCACGCGATTCGTGGTGCGATCGATCTCTGTGCGAGCCTCAGCGCGCGCGAAGGCATAGCCAAAATTCGCGAAATAATCAGTAAACGCCTTTGTTGTCTGAGCCACGTCTGTGGCGTTGTAAGGCTCACCCGCCTTGATCGTTACCAAGGACTGAAATTCGGCTTCCTTACCCAAAAAATTACCCGCCAACTTGATGTTGGATACCGCGAATTGCTCTCCTTCGGTCATGCTGAGCGTGATCGCAATGTCTTTTTTGTCCGGCGAGATGGCCACCTGGGTAGAGTCCACCTTGAACTCCAAAAAACCACGCGCCAAATAATATGAACGGAGTGTCTCTACATCCGCGTTCAATTTGGTGCGCGTGTAGCGGTTGGATTTGGTATACCAACTCAGCCAATTACCCGTGTCTGAATCAAACAGACCACGCAGCGTGCTCGAAGAAAACGATTTATTGCCAACGAACGAAATCTCGCTGATTTTGGCAACTTCACCTTCAGTGACAGCGAAGCTCACGTTTACCCGGTTGCGCTCAATCGGCGTGACTGTGGTGACAATTTCTACGGCATACATGCTTTTGCTGATGTACTGCCGTTTCAACTCCTGCTCTGCGCGGTCAACAAGCGCCTTGTCAAAGGGGCGACCATCCGACAACCCAATATCGCGCAAGGCGCGTTTGAGTACATCCTTGTCGAACTCCCGATTCCCAGAGAAATCGACGTCCGCCACATTGGGACGCTCTTCGACAATCACAACGACTACGCCGTTGTCGCTCTCGATGCGGACATCCTTAAACAAGCCCAAGGCGAACAACGCCCTGATGGACGCCGCTGCCTTTTCATCAGTGTAGGTGTCCCCCACTCGGACCGGGATAGACGCAAAAACGGTACCGGCCTCAACACGCTGCAAGCCCTCGACACGAATGTCTTTCACGGGAAAAGGGTTGATGGCCCATGTATTCTGAATCAGGAACGTCAAAAGACCACCAACGGCCGCAAAACGGACCTTGCGACTGCTTGTTTTCATTAATTTCAATTTGAATCTCCGAGGGTCTAGGTTGCCATGAAGGTGGCCTAACCCAAGATATGTTGGATGTCGTTGTACAAGGCAACCGACATCATCACCAACAACAACGCAATTCCGAGTCGTTGCAGTCGTTCCCACCACTTTTCAGGCACCGGACGACCGGTGACGCCTTCCCAAAGATAATACATCAGGTGACCACCATCCAAGACAGGCAGGGGTAGTAGGTTGAGCACCCCCAAGCTGATGCTCACCAAAGCGAGAAAGCCTACAAAAGAGACAAAACCCAATGCAGCTGACTTACCCGCATAGTCCGCAATTGCCAGGGGGCCGTTCAGGTTGGTCAGCGATACCTGCCCCGTCAGCATTTGACCCATGGTTGTGAGCGACATCCATGCGATATCGCCGGTCTTTCTTACGGCGCGCCATATGCCCTCGAAGAGCCCGTACTGTACCTCCACCATTTCAGGTATCGAGCCCACAAAGGCCCCCACCCTCCCGATGGTTTGCCCGCCTGAGCGATCAAACGCAGGAGTAACGGACAGGCGCAAGCTTTCAGAGCCTCGGACGACGACCCACTCCATCGGCTTTTCAGGCGAGGACCGAATCATTGCACGCAAGGTAGATGCATCAGCAATGGAAGCGCCATTGACCGATGTGACCAAATCATTGGACTGCAAACCCGCCAAAGCTGCGCGCGAATCAGGCGCCACATCCCCCAATACCGGCTTGGAAAAAGGAGATACCCACCCAATTCTCTGAAACATAGACGCATCTGCTGCGTTGGTCGATGTTTGCGCAAAACTGAGCGACCGGACAACAGGTGAGCCAGATGTTTTTTCTTGACCCGGTACGGTTTCAATATAAAGCGTCGATTGCCCCAGTGCCGCCGATGTCAGCTGCCAGCGAAATTCATCAAAAGTTTGAACTGGTTCTAACGCATCCGGTGAGGCCCCAACACGTAATACGCGCTCGCCGCCAGTCCACCCCCCCATCTCTGCTTGAGAACCCGTGACCGGGACTGGCAAGACAGGCGCAGCTGCCGGAGTCGCTTGCCAATTCAGCAGGGAGTACAGCAATACTGCGAAGGCCAGATTAACCAACGGACCTGCAGCCACGATGGCGCTTCGCCTGCTGAGGGACTGGGTGTTGAATGCTCGATGGCGATCCACTGCATCCACTTCTGCTTCGCGCTCGTCGAGCATTTTTACGTATCCGCCCAAAGGAATGAGGCTCACAGCGAATTCCGTACCGCTGTGAGAACTCACTCTGCTCCAGAGCTTGGGACCGAAGCCGATTGAAAACCGCAAAACCTTGACCCCACAGGCCCGCGCAACAATGTAGTGTCCCCACTCGTGCACCGCAACCAATAGGCCTATCGCAACAAGGAAGGCGACTATGGTTTGCATGGATTTCCTCTTATTTCAGGTCGAGACTGCGCGGCAGTGCTGGGTAGCCACCGCACGTGCTTCAGCATCAAGCGCCAAAAGCGCAGCCAAATCGTCTGGTGATGTGTACGACAAAGTGTTAAGGGTTGCACGATTTACCGTATAAATCTGATCAAAGCGTATTTCACGGTTCAAAAATGCAGCGACGGCGACTTCATTGGCAGCATTCAGTACAGCTGTTGAGCCACTTTGCCCCTCTAAAGTTTCCCAGGCCAAGAAAAGTCCGGGAAAGCGGCTTTGGTGCTGTTCATCACGAATCGATTCGAACGTCCACGACGACATGGTCGAAAAGTCCAAGGGCGCCGCTCCCGACTCCACGCGCTTTGGCCACGACAAACCGTAGGCTATCGGCCCGCGCATATCCGGAGTACCCAACTGGGCAACCACGGAGTGGTCCACATACTGAACCATGGAATGGATTACGCTTTGAGGATGAATCAAGACATCAATTTGACGAAGCGAGACATTGAACAAATATTTAGCCTCGATCACCTCTAGGGCTTTGTTCATCATGGTGGCGGAGTCCACCGAAATTTTGCGCCCCATCACCCAGTTGGGGTGCGCGCAGGCCTGCTCAGGGCTTGCTGCTGCGATCTGTGAGGGTGACCATGTTCTGAAAGGACCACCTGACGCTGTCAATATGAGTTTGTCCACCGACGCTTTCCAGAGGCTTTTGTCAGCCGGCAAGGACTGGAAAATCGCGGAGTGTTCGCTGTCAATCGGTAGTAATGTGGCGCCGCCTCGCTCTACCGCTGACATAAAGACGTTGCCGCCAACTACCAAGGCCTCTTTGTTCGCCAGCAACAGCCGCTTACCAGCAAGCGCAGCAGCAATGCAAGACTCTAGTCCTGCCGCCCCCACAATTGCGGCCATGACTATGTGAACGTCTGGGTGAGATGCCACTTCACTCAAAGCATGGGCGCCTGATAACACCTCCGTGCTCATGCCCTCAGCCCTTAAGCGTGACTGCAAAGTAGTGGCACTCAAGGAATTCACCATCACAGCGTAGCGCGGCCGGAATTCCAGACACTGCTCCACCATCTGGTCTACGCGCGTGGATGCTGTTAACGCAAAAACCTGAAACCGGTCAGTGTGTCTGCGCAAAACGTCCAATGTATTGACACCAATTGAACCGGTCGACCCCAAAACTGAAACCTGTTGCATGGAAGCCCCGAACTAAAACGCTTGCAAAAGCATGGCAAGTGGAATGACTGGCAGAAGTGCGTCGACTCTGTCCAGAACTCCTCCGTGGCCAGGCAACAGCTGACTGCTGTCTTTGGCACCTGCAGAACGCTTGACCAGCGACTCCAACAAGTCACCACAGATACTCATCAACCCCAAGAAAATAGCGCCCAGCAGCATAAACAGCCAATGACGCTCGGCCAATATCGAAAAGATGCTTTTGGAGTCCATCAAGAAATGCTGGTCAGCCATGCACCAGCCGAAGGCGAGGAGCACCACACCAATCAAGCCACCGATAGCACCTTCGCGCGTTTTCCCGGGACTGATGCCTGGTGCCAACTTATCGGACAAGAAACGTCCACCGAATCTGCGGCCCGCGAAGTAAGCAGCAATGTCAGCGACCCAAACGAGAGCCATTGCAGAAAACAAGAAGTTGATGCCAAGAGCCCTGGCATTGACGACAGCCAGCCATGCAAACCACAAAAGCACGAAACCCAACAGCTGACGCAATGCCGATGGGATCAAAGGCCACGCAGGAACACCCGCCATCAGCAAAATGCCACCACCGACCACCCATGCAAGCGCCGACACCGACCAAATAACGCTCATGGTCTTTGCCGGCAATGGAAAGGACCAGAATAAGAAACAAACCGCAGCAAAGACGACGCCCGCTACAAGAGCCCCCGAATCAGAAGATTGATTCAGCCGAAACCATTCCCATGCCCCACAGGCCATCAGGACACCTGCGACCCCGGCAAACGCTGCGGGATTAGGATAAAAAACCGCAGGGAGAAGCACAGCAAGTAACGCTACTGCCGTAAAAATGCGTAGGCGCAACATAGGTACCCTGGTAAGAGAGGCTTAGAGACTACGCAATCTGAGCCGAGGTTTTGCCGAAACGACGCTCTCTGGAGGCAAACTCCTCCAGCGCGACGTCCAAATCCGCTTCCGCATAATCAGGCCATAACTTCGGGCTGAAGATGAGCTCGGAGTAGGCGGACTGCCACAACAAGAAATTACTAATCCTGAATTCACCGCCGGTCCGAATAAGCAAGTCCGGGTCAGTTGACGGAGCCAATGCCATGGCCTCGCCCAGAGTTTGCTCCGTAATTGCGGCACCACGGGCAACCAAGGCATTCGCCGCTTGCACGATATCCCATCGCCCGCCGTAGTTGAAGCAAATGTTGAGGTCCAGTGAGTTGTTGCCCGAGGTGTCCGATTCCGCTTGGCTCAAGCCGTGCTGAACCTTCTCAGAGAGACCAGCGCGACTTCCAACAAAACGGATTCGAACGCCCTCTGCACTCAGCTGAGCGACCTCGCGGGTGAGCGCACCGACGAGAATGTCCATCAAGCCGGAAACCTCATCAGCGGGTCGACTCCAGTTCTCTGAGGAAAACGCAAACACTGTCAGTGCCGCGATGCCTCGTGATGGACAAGCCCGGACTATGCGCTTCAACGCCTCTACCCCTTGCTTGTGGCCTGCTAAACGCGGCAAAAAACGCTTCGATGCCCATCTGCCGTTTCCATCCATCACGATGGCGACATGGAGTCCAGATGGATTTCCGGGTGATGACATCTGCAAGGCCTTAAACGGCCATCAAATCTTGCTCTTTGGATGCTACCAAACGGTCGACTTCCGTGATGTGCTTGTCTGTCACCTTTTGAACATCGGCTTCGCAACGCTTTTGATCATCTTCGGAAGCAAGTTTGTCTTTCACTAGCTTTTTCACTGCTTCGTTGGCGTCACGGCGCAGATTGCGGATAGCAACTTTGCTCGCCTCGCCTTCTCCGCGCACGACCTTGGTGAGTTCCTTGCGCCGCTCCTCCGTCATCGCCGGCAAGGGAACGCGAATCAACTCACCCAAACTGGAAGGGTTCAATCCGAGATCGCTGTCACGAATCGCCTTCTCGATCTTCTGGGCCATGTTCTTTTCCCAAGGCTGCACGCTGATAGTCCGAGCATCAATGAGAGACAAGTTGGCAACTTGGCTCAGCGGCACCATGGAGCCGTAGTAGTCCACATGGACCGTATCCAACAACGCAGGATTCGCACGCCCGGTGCGAATTTTGGTCAAGTTGTTTTTCAAAGCTGCGATGGACTGCTCCATCTTGGTATCCAGCGTTTTCTTGATTTCAGCAACGGACATTTTTTCCTCGCTCAGTATCTATCTACAACCCGATGCTCAAACGTGCACCAAGGTGCCTTCGTCTTCGCCCATCACAACACGCTTAAGCGCGCCATGCTTGAAGATTGAGAAGACTTTGATTGGCAGTTTTTGATCACGGCACAGGGCAAACGCTGCAGCATCCATAATCCCTAGATTTTGGGTCATCGCGTCGTTAAAGGTGATTTTGGAATAGCGCGTTGCGGCCGGATCCTTTTTCGGATCGGCGGTGTAAACACCATCCACTTTCGTCGCCTTCAAGACCATTTCAGCTCCGATCTCCGCGCCGCGCAACGCAGCCGCAGTATCGGTTGTGAAGAAGGGATTACCTGTACCAGCAGCAAAAATGACGACTTTGCCCTCTTCGAGATATTGCAACGCCTTTGGACGAACGTAAGGCTCAACAACCTGCTCGATCCCGATCGCAGACATCACGCGCGCCGTCAAACCCGCTTTGTTCATGGTATCGCCCAAGGCCAATGCATTCATCACTGTAGCAAGCATCCCCATGTAATCAGCTGTTGCGCGGTCCATGCCGACCGAACCACCAGCTACCCCACGGAAAATATTACCCCCGCCAATCACAACGGCCACTTCAACACCCAAGCGCGTCACTTCCGCAATCTCATCCACCATGCGGACGATGGTGTCGCGATTGATACCGAACTGGTCGTCACCCATCAAGGCCTCGCCTGACAGCTTAAGCAAAATTCTCTTGTAAGCAGGTTTGGATTGACTCATAGATGACTCCCGTTCGGTGGACGATTCGTGTTGTGGAATTAAGTGGACTGCTTGGCAGCCGCAACTTGCGCTGCAACTTCTGCAGCAAAGTCATCGACCTTCTTCTCAATGCCTTCGCCCACTACGTACAGCGTGAAACCCTTCACAGTTGTATTGATGGACTTCAACATCTGCTCCACAGTTTGCTTGTCGTTTTTGACAAAAGGCTGGTTGAACAAAGAGACCTCTTTCAGGTACTTCTGAACACCACCCTCGATGCGCTTGGCCACGATTTCTGCAGATTGAACAGGTTTGCCTGCTGCAGTTGCGACTGCAGCATCTTCTGCAGCCTTCGCAGCTGCCACGGAACGCTCACGCTCCACCAGCTCAGCAGGAACTTGGTCTGCAGACAAGGACACGGGCTTCATGGCAGCTACGTGCATCGCCACATCTTTCGCGGCGGATTCGTCGCCATCGAACTCAACAACCACACCGATACGGGTGCCGTGCAGGTAGGAAGCTAGCTTAGCAGAGCCGTCGAATCGCTTGAAACGACGGAAGGTCATGTTTTCGCCGATCTTGCCGATCAAGCCTTTGCGGACGTCTTCGAGTGTGGGGCCAAAGCCGTCTTGCTCGTAAGCCAAAGCGCTCAATGCAGCCACGTCAACCGGGTTATGCTGAGCAACGAGTGCCGCTGCGGCCGAAGCCAATGCCAAGAAGCTGTCGTTCTTGGTCACAAAGTCAGTTTCGCAGTTCACTTCGATCAACGCGCCAACGCCATTGGCAATGCTGGAGGCAACAACGCCTTCAGCTGTCACGCGGGCAGCGGCTTTACCAGCCTTGCTACCCAACTTGACGCGCAAAATTTCTTCCGCCTTGGCCATATCGCCTTCGGCTTCAGTCAGTGCTTTTTTGCACTCCATCATTGGAGCATCGGTCTTGCCGCGCAGTTCTGCCACCATGCTCGCTGTAATTGCTGCCATTTGTATTCTCCGAATCTAAACAGTTTAAATGAAGGCTAAAAAAAAGGGGCAACAAAGCCCCCTTTTCCGGGTGCAGAAGGGCTTAAGCGGAAGCTTCGCTCACTTCAACGAACTCATCATTGCCTTCAGCGGCAACGGCCTTGACCACGTCGTCCACGGCATTTGCACGGCCTTCCAGAATCGCGTCAGCGATTCCGCGGGCGTACAAAGTGACCGCCTTCGAAGAGTCGTCGTTACCGGGAATCACGTAGTCGATGCCTTCGGGGGAGTGGTTGGAGTCCACAACGCCGATCAAAGGAATGCCCAACTTGCGAGCTTCCGCGATAGCAATCTTGTGGTAACCAACGTCGATCACAAAAATCGCATCTGGCAAGGTATTCATTTCTTGAATACCGCCAATGTCTTTTTCCAATTTTTCCAGCTCACGAGCAAACATCAACTGCTCTTTTTTGCTCATGCTGTCCAAACCGGCTTCTTGCTGGACTTTCATGTCCTTCAGGCGCTTAATGGAAGTCTTGACGGTTTTGAAGTTCGTCAACATACCGCCCAACCAACGCTGGTCCACAAAGGGAACGCCAGCGCGCTGAGCTTCTGCGGAGACAATTTCACGAGCTTGACGCTTTGTGCCAACCATCAAAATGGTGCCACGCTTTGCGGACAATTGGCGAACGAACTTCGCTGCCTCCTGGAACATCGGCAAAGACTTTTCCAGGTTGATGATGTGAATTTTGTTACGGTGACCGAAGATGAACGGTGCCATCTTGGGGTTCCAGAAGCGGGTTTGGTGACCAAAGTGGACGCCTGCTTCCAACATTTCGCGCATTGTGACTGCCATATTTAACTCCGAAGGTTGGGTCTGAAATCCGCCCCGCTGATTGCGCAGCTACTCGCTGGCACAACACCTTTGGGGGGCGATTTGTGATTACTTAGTGGGCACTTACCCCTTAAGGCTGACGAGTATAGCATGCAGCACCCATGAATAGCCTGCGCGCCCTGTGCGAACAGCAGTGAGAACGATCGTAATTTGGCGGCATTTGCAGCGGAAAATTCAGTAAAGCTATGAAAAAATACAGGATCTGGACAAGAGATTTACAAGTCGAAAGCTGAAATGAAAATTGCGGTAGTGGGAGCAGGTGTGGTTGGCCTCGCAGCAGCGCATGAGCTCTGCAATCGGGGACACGAAGTTACCGTTTTTGACAAAAGCGGAGCCGCGGGTGAAGGCAGCACCTTTGCGAATGGCGGCATTTGCAGTCCGGCGTACGCGCTTCCTTTTTCAGGCGTGCGAGTTTCGGGGAACCACTTGAGCAGGTTTAGCCAACTCACCCGAAAGCTCACCCGACTCCGCAAAGGTTCATTACCGGACTTGCGCTGGTTGTGGCAGGCCTCCAGCCATGGGTCCGAAGAAACGGTTACCAGTCGCATCCGGTTCGCTCAACAATTGATTCAAAGCAGCATTGAAATCAACGACGCCACGATCAAAGACGGCATGCTAGAGCTGGAACAAAGTGATGGGCAATTGATTCTTCTGCGCAATGACGAAGAGCTCAACACATTCCACCGAGTTTTGGACAGCATGAAAGCGCTGGAGATGCCGTTCCAAGTGCTAGAGGTATCTGAACTTGAGGTTGCCGAGCCCTCGCTACAGAACCACGGCCACATCCGCAAAGCCATCCGCTTGCCCACAGACCGCGTCATGAACTGTCGGCAGTTTGTCTTGGCCATCAAGCAGCAATTCACCCAAGCTGGTGGCAAACTCGCATTCCAAAGCGAGGTCACGGGAGTAGTCGCAGGAGCCCAACCGATAGTCCGGCTGGCTAGTGGTGAGCAGCATGCGTTCGATCAGGTGGTGTTGTGCACGTCCACTGCGCGAAACAAGATCACGCTGAGAACACCAGCAATCAGCGCCATTGCAGAGCTCAGTGCCTACGCCCTGAGCGTTGGCATTCGAGAGCCACTGAACGCGCCGAAAAGTGCGGTACAGGACCATAAGACGGGAATCACCATCAGCAGACTCGGCAAACGCTTGCGCGTTTGCGGTGGTGCAGAGCTCAATCGGGGCAGCGCGGGCGACCATGACAAACGGGTGATTGCACGACTTTTTAACGCGCTGGACCAATACTTCCCTGGAGCCGCAAACTATGCGGGTGGCAGTCAGGTATGGCGCGGAAGTTGCGGATACACACCAGACGGTCTCCCCTTGGTTGGGGACGCAGGTGCACCGGGACTCTGGATCAACCTGGGGCACGGTGCCAATGGCTGGGGAATGGCAAGCGGTTCCGCTCGATTACTATGCGAACAAATAGAGGGGCGTCCAGCCAGCCTTTCGGGCGATTTCCTTCACCCGCTGAGGTTCAACCGGTAATCGATTGCCTCCATTCTCTAAACAAGACAGACACCATAGGGGAAACGCATGAGCCCGGAACTTACGCAAAAGCTCACTGCGGCTGTGGACAAAATGCCCGCATTCCCAAAAAGCGTAGAAAAAATCCTGGTGCTTACGCGCAACGTGGACAGCACACCGAAGGATCTGGTTGATGTCATCGACAAAGACCCGGTTGTTACCGTTAAGGTCCTGAAGGTTGTGAACTCGGTGTACTACAGCCTGCCTCGTCAAGTGACCTCCATCGGGCATGCGGTCGTCTACTTAGGCTTCAACACGATCAAGAACCTTGCCCTCAGCATTGCGGCCATCGGAATGCTTCCACAAGAAAATAAGGCGGGGTTTGATGCGCAGGCTTACCTGCTCCATTCACTTGCGACGGCAGGTCTCGCAAAGAAACTCGCCAGCAGGGTTCAGGACGCTGATCCTATGGATTGCTTTATCGCCGGCCTGCTGCACGATTTTGGGAAAGTGGTTTTTGCGCAGTTTATGCCCGAAGAATTCAAACTCGGTTTGGAGCGAAGTGCAAATGATGGCTCTTCATTGCATACCGCATTGCAAGCCACGATCGGGGCAGACCATTCCATCGTAGGCGCCATGCTGGCAGAGAAATGGCGCTTCGCCCCGGAGCTGGTTGAAACAATCAGGCATTTGTCGCCCCACGACTTCAAAGACACTGACATGATTGCTTGTGTATTTGCTGCCAACCAGATCAGCAAGTGCTTGGCCTTTGGATTTGCAGGAAACCACCGTATCGATGAACTTCCCATAGCGCTGCAAGAGCGTCTGGGTGGAACACTGGATGAAGTCATAGCGTCATTAGGCGACCCGAGGGTGATCTTCGAAGAAGCGCAAGTGTTCGCAACGTTGTAAAAGGACTCGCGTATGAAAGTCAGGTTTTGGGGCGTGCGGGGAAGCATTGCCTCGCCGGGTCCTCACACAGTGCGCTACGGCGGGAATACCACCTGCATTGAAATTCGCACCGACAACAATGAGCTGATCATTCTGGATGCGGGCACCGGTATCTTCCCCTTGTCCCAAACCCTGCTAGCCGAAATGCCGATAACGGCCAACGTGCTGATTACCCACTCACACTGGGATCACATCCAGGGGCTGCCCTTCTTTATCCCGAATTTCATCCCCGGGAACACACTGCGCCTTCACGGCGGCTTTGACCCCGTATCGGGCAAAGGCATTGAGCAAGTGATGTCTGTTCAGCTGCAATACAGCTATTTTCCTGTCCGTGAGGAGGAAATGAAAGGGCGGATTGAATACGTGACCCTGTCCCCGGGGGAGCCGGTACAAGTCGGCAGCGCGACGGTAACGCCTTGTCTTCTCAATCACCCGGTAGTGGATTTCGGCTATCGAATCGACTGCAACGGTAAATCGGTTTTTTTTACCGGTGACCACGAACCCCCCTACAACATCTACGACCCTCAAGATGAAGGCTATGCGGCCTATCAGAGCCTTGTGGACGAAAAGAACCGTGCAATCGTCGAGGCCATTCGCGGCGTCGATGTGCTGATCGCAGACACCTCGTACACCGCAGAGGAATACCCTGCAAAAAAAGGCTGGGGGCATGGCACCTTCGCCACGAGCATTGAACTCGCCCAGCAGGCTGGCGTCCAAGTGCTTTTCTGTACCCATCACGAACCCACTCGTAGCGATGATGCGCTGGAAAGCGCCTTCGCAAAAGCACTGAGCCAACACGGCGCACCCCAACAAGGGCTTGACATACGATTGGCTCGCGAAGGTGATACCTATGAGTTTTGAGTGGATCGCAAGCCACCAAAGCGCCAAACCGACCACAGAAATACCTCTGCTCTCCAGCGCGGGTATACGCGCTATCGAAGCATCTGCCGAGCCGGTCATCGGCCAACCCGGCTTGATGGAGCAAGCCGGACTAGCGATTGCGCGCTGGGTGCTCGCTCAAGCCCCACACGCGCAATTTTTTTGGATCGCATGCGGCAACGGCAATAACGGTGGAGATGGCGCTGAAGCTGCCATCCATCTCCATCGCTGGGGCAAAACCGTCTATGTAAGTGCTGTCAAAAGCCCAAAAAGCGCTCCTGCCGATGCGTCCAGGGCTTGGACCCGTTTGGTCGCTGAAGGCATCGCAGTGCACCATGAGGCGCCAGACAGCTGGGATGTTTGTATAGACGCCCTCCTCGGCATCGGACTTCAACGCCCCCCTGAGCCACCTTATGCGGAGTGGATCAAACGCATCAATCAAGCAGCAAAGCCCACCTTTGCGATTGACGTCCCGAGCGGCCTGAATGCCGACACCGGTTCTACGTTCGAACCGGTGGTGCAAGCGTCTGCCACTTTGAGCCTCGTTGGGTTGAAACCGGGACTGTTTACCCACCAAGGTCGGGATGTATGTGGTGACATCTGGCTGCACAAACTAGGGACGGAGAGCACGACTGAACACATCCGGTGCACATTGAACCCGACACCCAAGCCCCTCCCCAGACCCCACGCAAGTCACAAGGGAAGCTTTGGAGATGTCGCGATCGTGGGCGGGGCACTTGGCATGCAAGGTGCCGCAGTGTTGGCGGCTTGCACCGCCTTGCACGCGGGTGCCGGCCGGGTCTTTCTCGCTTTCTTGAACAGCCAAGGACTGCAAGGCCTATGTATTCCGCCCGATATCATGCTGCGCAGCCCCGACACGCTGCCACACCAAGGCCTTACCGTCGTTGCGGGCTGCGGGGGTGGGCACGACATCAGCCACCAGTTACCCCACTGGCTAGAGCTTGCAGAGCGCTTGGTCATCGATGCTGACGCACTGAATGCTATTGCAATCAGACCAGACCTTGCACAGGCACTTGTCCAGCGCCGCGCCGACACCACGGTGATAACGCCACACCCGCTGGAAGCAGCGCGCTTGCTTGGGTGCAAGACCACCCAGATTCAAGCCAACCGGCTCGACGCGGCCCAGAGATTGGCGGAAACGTTTCAATGCACGGTCATACTGAAAGGGTCTGGCAGTGTGATCGCAACCCCTGGTCGAAAGCCACGCATCAACCCCACAGGAAATGGCCGTCTCGCCATCGGTGGAACGGGCGATGTACTTGCGGGCCTGACCGGCACACTCTGGTCACAGCGCAGCACAATTTGGGAAGCTGCGTCAGAAGCTTGTTATATCCATGGGCTGTTGGCAGACCAATGGCCACAGCAAACAACCTTGACTGCCAGTCGCCTGATCGAACACCTATAAAAAAAGCTGCTAGCCCCCATTTAACAGGGACTAGCAGCTCTCATTTTTATAGCAGTTTTGATTGCAGCTCTTATCGCCGTTTCTTCGCTGTCTTTTTTACCGAGGGTGCTGTTTTGTCTGCAGAACGGCTACTCTTGGTCGCTTTTGCCGCTGACCGTTGCTGCCTGACTTTGCCGTTGAAGATCGGCGAGTGCGGCGGATCCAGATCTGGGCGATCACCGAATTCAGCGCGTCCCGATTTTGAATCACGGGAATGCCCTTTGTCGGCGGGCACCTTGGGGAGAGGACCCTGACCTTCTTGGACCAATCGGAAATCGATCTTGCGACCGTCCAAATCCACACGACTCACTTGGATACGAACCCGGGTACCGATCGCATAGCGAATACCTGTCCGCTCGCCGCGCAGCTCCTGCCGGGCTTCATCGAAACGGAAATACTCTCCACCCAACTCGGTGATATGAACCAAGCCCTCTACATACATAGCATCGAGCGTCACAAACAAACCAAACGTGGTCGCCGATGACACAACCCCTGAATACTCCTCACCCAGGTGCTCGCGCATGTACTTGCACTTGAGCCACGCCTCCACATCTCGACTAGCCTCATCCGCCCGGCGCTCATTGGCACTGCAATGCAGACCAGCCGCCTGCCAAGCGGTACCCTCCGCATTAAGCTTCTTGGGCTTGGTTTCCGGATTGCTCACCCTCGAAGCCAGATTTTTTTCCAGACGTCTTGCAAGCTTGGCATGCGCCTCACCGGGCGTAGGTAGTGCCGGGAGTTGGTATTTGGTCTTGGCAAGAATGGCCTTGATCACACGGTGCACCAACAAATCCGGGTAGCGCCGGATCGGGCTGGTGAAGTGAGTGTAGGCATCGAACGACAAGCCGAAATGTCCGCTATTGATCGGCGTGTAAATGGCCTGAGACATGGAGCGCAACAGCATCGAGTGGATCTGCTGCGCGTCGGGTCGGTCTTTAGTCGCCTCAGCAATCGTCTGAAACTCCCCCGGTGCGGGGTTGTCACTGATCGTCATGCCAATGCCACTAGCCTTCAAATAGCTACGCAATATTTCCTGCTTCTCAGGCGTTGGGCCTTCGTGCACACGGAACAGACCTTGATGCTTGTTCTGGGCAATGAAATCTGCACTGCAGACGTTCGCTGCGAGCATGGCCTCTTCAATCAACCGATGCGCTGTGTTGCGAGTACGCGGCACGATCTTTTCGATCCGACCGTTTTCATCACAAACAATCTGTGTCTCCGTAGTCTCGAAATCCACCGCACCCCGCTTGTGGCGGGATTTGAGTAATGCCTGGTAAACACCATGCAAGTTCAAGAGATCCTGCACACGCTCTTTGCGCTTGCTAGCTTCAGGCCCCCGTGTATTGCCAAGAATGGCCGCCACTTCGGTGTAAGTAAACCGAGCGTGACTCCACATGACTGCAGGGTAAAACTGGTAGGCATCAACCTCGCCATCCTCGGTGACGAACATATCGCACACCATGCACAGCCGTTCGACTTCCGGATTCAGCGAGCACAGCCCGTTAGACAGTTTTTCCGGCAGCATAGGAATGACACGGCGCGGAAAGTACACGCTGGTGGCTCGGTCATAGGCATCCACATCGATGGCATTGCCCGTTTCCACGTAGTGACTAACGTCGGCAATTGCCACCAACAAACGCCAACCTTTGAGCGCCGTCTTGCCACGCCCTTTGGTTGCGGGTTCGCAATACACCGCATCATCAAAATCTCGGGCATCTTCACCATCGATGGTGACCAACGGAATGTCTGTCAAATCAATACGTTGCAGCTTGTCTTGCGGACGCACCTTGTCCGGTAATGTGCGCGCCATCGCAACACAAGCATCAGAAAACTCATGCGGCACGCTGTATTTGCGCACGGCGATTTCAATTTCCATACCGGGGTCATCAACTTCACCCAGTACTTCTTTGATGCGCCCCACAGGCTGTCCGAACAGCGCAGGCGGCTCAATTAGTTCAACGACCACCACCTGGCCGGGTTTTGCCACACCGGTAGCACCCCTCGGAATCAAAACATCCTGACCGTAGCGTTTGTCTTCTGGCGCAACCAGCCAAACACCGCTTTCCTGCAACAGGCGGCCAATGATCGGTTGGTTAGAGCGCTCGGTGATTTCAACAACACGCCCCTCGGGGCGACCTTTGCGGTCACTGCGCACGATACGAACCTTGACGTGGTCTTTGTGCAGCACAGCCCGCATCTCGTTAGGGGGAAGATAAATATCAGGAGCACCGTCGTCGCGGGACACAAAACCATGTCCATCCCGATGCCCTTGAACAATTCCTTCAACTTCTTCCAGCAAATTGCTGTTTTGGCCTAAATGTTTGATATACTACTCCCTTTCCTGAGATGCCCAGATGGCGGAATTGGTAGACGCACTAGTTTCAGGTACTAGCGAGTAACATCGTGGAGGTTCGAGTCCTCTTCTGGGCACCAATAATGGTAATGTAGTTAATGAAAAGCCGCTGTGAAAACAGCGGCTTTTTTTTGCCTGTGTGATTCGTGCCACTGACCGCTAGATGCATCGGTCAGTGGCTAAAAATCAGATGGGAAGTGCAACCAAGTCGTGACCTTGCGCACTCACAATTCGCGCCTTGGTGAACTCACCCACTTTCAGTGTCTTGCTGATTTTCTCGGGTGGCAACAAACGCACCACGCCATCAATTTCTGGAGCATCCGCGTAACTGCGCCCCACCCCACCCTTGCGACCCAACGCTGGCGCAGAATCCACTAGCACGTGCATCACAGAGCCGACACGGCGCTGCAAACGAGCTGCAGATACCTCTTCAGCAACCTGCATGAATCGGGCGCGACGCTCCTCGCGAACTTCCACTGGCAACATGCCGGGCAAGTCATTGGCGGTTGCGCCATTTACTGCGCTGTATGCAAAGCAACCTGCACGGTCAATCTGGGCTTCTCGCACAAAGTCGAGCAGGTGCTCAAACTCTTCTTCAGTCTCACCAGGGAAGCCTGCAATAAAGGTACTGCGCACCACCAACTCCGGGCAAGCTTCGCGCCACTGCTGCAAACGCTCTAGGTTTTTTTCACCACTGGCAGGCCGCTTCATCCGGCGCAGCACATCAGGGTGGCTATGTTGCAAAGGAACATCCAGGTAAGGCAGCACACGGCCTGTCGCCATTAAAGGCACAATTTCATCCACACTGGGGTATGGGTAGACATAGTGCAACCGGACCCAGGCGCCATAAGGCTCCGCAATGTCACCAAGCGCCTGCACCAGCTCCAACATACGGGTCTTCACGGGCTTGCCAGCCCAAAATCCGGTGCGGTACTTGACGTCAACACCATACGCCGAAGTGTCTTGACTGATCACCAACAGCTCTTTCACGCCCCCCTCAAACAAGGCGCGCGCTTCATTCAGAACATCGCCAATCGGGCGGGACACTAAGTCGCCGCGCATACTGGGGATGATGCAGAAGGTGCAACGGTGATTGCAACCCTCGCTGATTTTCAAATACGCGTAATGGCGCGGCGTAAGCTTGATGCCCGCCACACCAAAAGATTGCGGAACCAGATCCAAAAATGGGTCGTGCGGTTTTGGCAGATTGGTATGCACAGCATCCATCACCTCCTGGGTCGCATGGGGACCGGTCACCGCGAGCACTTTCGGGTGCATCTGGCGCACCATGTTCTCACCACCTTCAGTGGTCTTGGCACCGAGGCAACCCGTCACGATGACGCGCCCGTTTTCCGCCAGCGCCTCTCCGATGGTGTCCAGGCTCTCTTTCACCGCATCATCGATAAATCCGCAGGTATTGACGATGACCAAGTCAGCGCCCTGGAAGGTCTTTGAAGTTTGATACCCCTCGGCACTCAATTGGGTCAGGATGAGCTCGGAGTCTGTCAGCGCCTTGGGGCAACCCAAACTCACAAAACCTACCTTGGGGGCGGCATTCGTGGCCGAGACGGAGTTCAAAATTTCAGTCATAGTGTGAAGTTCCAGAGCCCGCCCCTCAGAGAGCCGCCAACCAGCTTAACGCTTGATTCCGAAGTTACCGAGGAATTGCTCAGTTTGTTTTTGCATATGTTCCTGCATCTGCTGGAACATGTTGTTGCCCATTACGCCCTGCACCATGGGCGCCTGCATATCCATCAGCGCTTGCATGTTTTTTTCAAGGTAACCACCCATCATTCCCTGCATGGCATGTCCATAAAAACGGATGATGTTGGATAGCACGGGCGCGGTGAACATTGGAGACCCATTGGCCTCCTCTTCCAGAATGATTTGCAGCAAGATGCTTCGCGTCAGGTCTTCACCCGATTTCGCATCGACCACTGCAAAAGACTCGCTGTCCATCACCAGCTGCTTGATTTCCGCCAGCGTAATGTACGTCGACGTGTCGGTATCGTACAAACGGCGGTTGGGGTATTTTTTGATGACCCGCTGAGAAGCCCTGGAGTCTTTACTGGAAGTTTTTTGCATGTCGATCGCTCTGCACCGGGTGTGTGAGCCAAGTAAGTGTTGCAGTGCAGCACATTCTAGAGAGAGACCGCTTGGCGCCGACCTAGGAATACCCTAGATGAAGCCTTGGAGGAGAAATGTGGTAGGCGCAATTGGACTCGAACCAACGACCCCCACCATGTCAAGGTGGTGCTCTAACCAGCTGAGCTATGCGCCTACATTTATCCTAGAGGCCAAAGTATAGCAGCATAAAAATGCGCTTCTTTTGAAAAAGCCCGAAAAAAGTTCAAATAGATCAAAAGACCGCTGCGCCATAATTGACGTTTACGTAAACGTCAATCCATCCCCTTACAAGGAGCACTCCATGGAAATCGCAGGAAAAGTCTTTATCGTGACCGGCGGCGCATCTGGCCTCGGCGAGGGCACTGCCCGCATGCTGACAGCCAAAGGCGGCAAAGTCGTCATAGCAGACATGCAGGCAGAAAAAGGCGAGGCCATTGCCCGGGAACTGGGCGGCGCATTCGTCAAGTGCGACGTCAGTAACGAAGCTGATGGGCAAGCCGTCGTGGCCCAAGCAGTCTCCATGGGCAAGCTCATGGGCTTGGTGAACTGCGCGGGCATTGCTCCTGCCGAAAAGACGGTGGGAAAGAACGGCGCGCATGCGCTGGCATCTTTCAGCAAAACGATCACCGTCAATTTGATCGGCAGCTTCAACATGATCCGCCTCGCCGCCGAGGCCATGAGCAAAAACGAACCTGAAGCAACCGGCGAGCGCGGCGTCATGATTTCTACCGCCTCCGTGGCCGCCTATGACGGACAGATCGGTCAAGCAGCCTACAGTGCCTCCAAAGGCGGCGTGGTGGGTATGACATTGCCCATTGCACGCGACCTCGCCCGCAACGGCATCCGAAACATGACCATTGCCCCCGGGATTTTCGGCACGCCGATGTTGTTCAGCATGCCCCAAGATGTGCAAGACGCGCTGGCAGCAGGTGTTCCATTTCCTTCGCGCTTGGGCACTCCGCAGGATTACGCCAAATTAGCCGTTCATATTTTTGAGAACGACATGCTCAACGGCGAGGTGATCCGCTTGGACGGCGCGATCCGACTCGCTCCGAAGTAAAGCCAGCCCATCACTCAAACGGGTGCGACGTCCAAAGGGCGCCGCACCTTAGCGATGCGCACGTACCGAAGCCACCAGACCCAACAAGAAAATACCACTGGCCCACCACTGCAAAGTGTGCGGCCAGTCACCGTGCACGAGAAATGCGTAAAAGAGTGCGAAAAGCGTTTCCGACACGATGAGTTGACCGCACAAGCCCGCGCTCAAGCGACGACTCGCAAAGTTCCACAGCATGGTTGCAACCCATGCGGAGCCGACTCCCGTTGCTATACAAACCATAGCTGCTCGCACAATATCCGTGTGGGCCAGAAGCAATTCCAGCGGGGTACCCATCAGCCCCCAGAGGGCCACCGCGGCGACACCTGAGCTCACCCCCATCCAACTGGTCCAATCAGCAAGCGGGACCCCGGTATGCCGCTTCAACCAAGCGGAGTTGAGAATCGCGAAAACGACCCAACTCGCCATAGCCAGCAAGCCGTACAACACCCCACGCCAAAACACCCAGCCATGTGGCCGCGCGTCAGTGCTGCTTGCGCTATCAGCCACCATCATCAAAGCAACGCCCATCAGTGTGAGCAACAAACCCGGAACCAACCCCCGCCACCGCAGACCAACCGGCTTGCCCAGCAACATCACCCACACCGGAACGGTGCCAATGATCATGGTGGGCACTGCTACACCTGCATCACGGATGGCATAAACCAACAGCAAGTAATAGCCGGAAAAGCCGAGTGCACTGAGCAAGGCTGCGGTTCCGGCTTGGCGCCACGTTGGCATCCGAGAGCGGCCCCGGAAATAGCCCACGCTGACGATCAAGAGCGAAACCAGTCCAAAAACCGCAAACCTGCCCGCTGCGAGATCAACAGGCAACAACCCGGGCGCCAAAGCCGGCGCTACGAAGACCAAACCCCACAAGGCGCCCGCCGCCAGGCCGGCCATCACCCCGCTCAGCAAAACTTCACCAAAACCGGCAACCCAAACCCACTTGTCAAACGCCGCTCAAATTCCAAAACCATCGTCAGCCGCGATGACTGCTCCATTGATAAAGTGACTCTGATCAGAGCACAAGGTCACCAAAATGGCATCCAGATCTGCCGGGCGACCAATCCGCTTGCGCGGCAACATCTGCACCAGTTTTTGCCCTGCATCGGTATGCCAATGCTCGTGATTGATCTCGGTATCGATATAGCCCGGGCAGAGTGCGTTGACATTGATACCAAACTTGCCCCACTCCAGCGCCTGCGCTTTGGTCATTTGGATCACGGCAGCCTTGCTCATGCAATAGGCCCCGATTTGGGGCAAGACCCGCAGGCCTGCCATCGAGGCGATGTTGATGATGCGCCCACCGGTGTAACTGCCGGGTGCAGCACCTTTGGCGCGCGCAATCATCCGCTTGCCGACCTCTTGGGCTACAAAAAACGAACCTTTGACGTTGGTGTCAAAAATGAAGTCGTAATCCTCAGGGCTAACGTCTTGAAGTCGCTGCGTGGTGCTCACTCCAGAGTTGTTGATCAGGATGTCGATGGATCCCACCTCGGTCTCGGCGTGGGCTACTGCCGACTTGATCGAGTCGTGGTCTGTCACATCCAGTTCAATCACATGGGCATCGCCGCCCTGCCCTTCGATTTCGGCACGCAAGTCCTTGAGCTTGTCGATGCGGCGGCTGGCCAGCACCACCGCCGCACCTGCGGCCGACAAGGTGCGGGCAAACTGAGCCCCCAGCCCGCCAGATGCACCGGTGATGAATGCAATTCGCCCGGAAAGATCGATGCTGTAAGCCATTTAGAGTGCCTCCACAAATTAAAAAAGAACGGTCGTTCTTTTTTGTAAAATCAGCGAATAAAATCTGGTGCCGCTCGCGTGCGCTCTGGCGCGCGAACGCTGACAAGAAGACCACCCATTATTAAGCGAGACACCCCATGACAAACCAGGAAATACTGGCTCAATTCGGCCCCCGTGAATCCATGGAATACGACGTGGTCGTCGTTGGCGGCGGCCCCGGCGGCTTGGCAACGGCGATCCGCCTCAAGCAACTCGCCGCGGAAAAAGGCACCGATGTTTCGGTAGTTGTGCTCGAAAAAGGCTCTGAGCCCGGCGCACACATTTTGTCCGGCGCCATCATGGACCCCAAAGCGCTGACCGAACTGATTCCCGACTGGAAGGCATTGGGTGCCCCGCTGCACCAGCCGGTGACCGACGACGCTTATATTTTTCTGAGTGAAAAATCCGGCTTCCGTGTGCCCAACATGGTGCTGCCGCCCTTCGCGCACAACGATGGCAACTACATCATCAGCCTGGGCGCTGTCACCAAATGGTTAGCCGAGCAAGCAGAGAGCTTGGGCGTAGAAATTTTCCCGGGCTTTACCGCCGCTGAAGTGCTGTACAACGACGACGGATCAGTCAAAGGTGTGGCCACCGGCAACATGGGTGTGGGCAAAGACGGCGAGCCGATGGACAGCTTCCAGCTCGGGATGGAACTGCTGGGCAAATACACCGTGTTTGCTGAAGGCGCTCGCGGTCACTTGGGTAAACAGGTCATCGCCAAGTACAAGCTTGACGAGGGCCGCGATCCGCAGAGCTTCGGCATCGGCATCAAAGAGCTGTGGGAAATCGACCCCAGCCGCCACAAACCCGGCTTTGTGATGCACACCGCCGGCTGGCCCATGGAATCGGACACCTACGGTGGCGCGTTTTTGTACCACCTGGAAGACAACAAAGTAGCCTTGGGCTTTGTCACCGGCTTGGGCTACAGCAACCCCTACCTCAGCCCGTTTGAAGAGTTCCAGCGCTGGAAGACCCACCCGAACGTGCGCTACTACTTCGAAAACGAGAAAGGTGAAATCACGGCCAAGCGCTTGGGCTACGGCGCGCGCGCGATCAATGCGAGCGGCATCAACGCCCTGCCCAAAACCGTATTCCCCGGCGGCTGTCTGATTGGTTGCAACGCCGGTTACCTGAACGTGGGCCGTATCAAAGGCAGCCACGCCGCTATCAAAACTGGCATGTTGGCCGCTGAGGCTGCTTTTGATGCCGTAGTGGGCGGCCGCCAGCATGACGAGCTGAGCGCCTACCCCGAAGCCTTTGAGAAGAGCTGGCTGCACACCGAGCTGAACAAAGACCGCAACTTCAAAAACTGGTTCAAGTACGGCCTGACCACCGCCACGCTGATGAACGGTTTCGAGCAATTCGTGCTGCGCGGACACATCCCCTGGACCCTGCGCCGTGACAAGCCCGACCACGCCTACCTGAAGCCTGCGGCTGAGTGCAAACCCATTGTCTACCCTAAGCCGGATGGCAAGCTCACTTTCGACCGCTTGAGCAGCGTGTTCATCAGCAACACCAACCACGAAGAGCAGCAACCCGCCCACTTGACGCTCAAGGACGCCTCGGTGCCGGTGAGCATCAACCTCGCCACGTACGCTGGCCCCGAAGCTCGCTACTGCCCCGCAGGCGTGTATGAGTACGTGAAGAACGAAGACAACACCGACCGCTTGCAGATCAACGCCCAGAACTGCGTGCACTGCAAGACGTGCGACATCAAGGATCCGACCCAGAATATCGTCTGGGTCACGCCCGAAGGCGGCGGCGGCCCCAACTACGCGGGCATGTAAGACACGCTGGCAAGTACGAACGGGACCTCAGGGTCCCGTTTTTTTAGACCTCGAGGCAGCCCATGAATATTCCAGAGGCCCTGACCCTCACGACCCGAGACGGTTACGCCTTGCAGGCCTTGCGCTACCCCGCAACAGGTCCTCTGCGCGGGCATTTGGTGGTGGCGGGTGCCACCGGTGTGCCGCAGCTGTTTTACAAATACTTCGCACTCTTTGCCGCGCAACACGGCTACACCACCCTCACGGTGGATTACCGCGGCATTGGTCTCTCTAAACCCGCAGAGCTGCGCGGCTTTGAGATGAACTTCCTGGATTGGGCTTTTCATGATGTTGCGGCCGCAGTGGACGCGATGGCTGATGACACCGTTCCTCTTTTCATGGTGGGGCACTCGTTCGGCGGCCATGCTTTCGGCCTGCTCCCCAACCACGACAAGGTCGCGCGGTTTTATACCTTTGCCACCGGGGCGGGCTGGCACGGCTGGATGCCACGCGCCGAGCAACTCAAGGTGCTGCTGATGTGGCACGTGATCGGCCCGCTGCTCACCCGCTGGAAAGGCTACCTGGCCTGGAGCAAGCTCCAGATGGGCGAGGACTTGCCCTTGGGCGTGTACCGGGACTGGAAGCGCTGGTGCAAGTTTCCACGCTATTTCTTTGACGACCCCGGTTTGCCGCATGTAGCCGGTTTGTTCGGGCGGGTGCGCACCCCCATCATCGCGGCCAATGCGACCGACGACCTCTGGGCGCCACCCGCTTCGCGCAATGCCTTTATGGCCGGCTATAGCAACACCACGGTGCGCAAGGTAGACATCCACCCCGGTCAGCTGGGCATGGGACCCATCGGCCATATGGGCTACTTCCGCAGACAGGCACGGCCTTTATGGGACGACGTGCTGACCTGGTTCGGCGAACACCAGACTGCCCGCTGAATTCACAGAGCGGCGGCGCGGGCGTCCAGCTCGGCGATGCAAGCTTCCATGCGCGACCGGCACAGATCCATCAGGGCAGGCATATCGTCTAGCCTCATGCCAGTGGTGGGAATGGGTTCCAGCGTCTTGATAATGATGTTGCCGCTGTTCCAGTGGTTAAGCCGCATGGTGCTTTTGTAGTTGCTGCAACACAGCGGCACGATGGGCACGCCAGCGTTAATGGCCATCTGGAAGGCGCCCTTTTTGAACGGCAGCATGCCCCGGCCGAGGTTGCGGGTGCCTTCGGCAAACACCCAGATCGAAGTGTCCTGCTCCTGCATAACCTTGGTGGTGTGCAGCATGGCGGCTTTGGCCTTCACGGCATTGCCCCGGTCGATCAGGATGTTGCCGGCCAGCCAGTAAATCTGGCCGAAAAAGGGAATCCACTTCAGGCTCTTCTTTCCTAGCGACACCGTTCGGCGCGGCACGGAGCAACCCAATACAAACAAGTCCCAGTTGGACTGGTGGTTGGCCACCACAACAAACGGGTTGGGCTGGGATTGAAAGTCTGCGGTCTCCAGCCGCATCTTCAGGCCCAGTATCTTCAGCGCCGGGACTGAAAACGTGTATCCGGAGAGCCGCGAATTGTCGGGATTGAAAGGCCGCGAAAAACAGATCAGCAGGTTGACCACAGAGGCCAATAAAAACTGAATGCTGATGAGCACCAGCCGTAAAAGATAGAGCATGCGAAGGAGGTGAAATGTGGCAAATGCCTAGCGAATGGTAACAAGTCGTTTCCCGATGACCATGGCTGGTTTAGAATCCACCCCGTTCAGGAGAGAGCCCTTTCACGGGGCCGCCGAAGGCGCAGGACGGCTGATTGCAGCGGTCTGAACGCTCAGGCAAAAGGACTGACATCCGTTAGTGGCTTGGCCATTGACGACACCCCACTGGAGAGAGTTTGCACCGCACAGCGGCCTGCAAACCACCGAAGGAGCAACCCGCAGTCTGCGCACCCCACACGGTGCACGCAGACCCGGCGAATCTCTCAGGTAAAGCGGACAGCGGGGGCAGCACCGGATGGGCGCAAGTTTGCGTACATCCGGGTTTGGATTGCCCCTCCGGCGCCTCGCGCCGGGATTGTTTGGATCGCCGCCATGTCCGCTTTTGACACGACCTTGTTGACCACGCCGCTCAATGCACTTCACCTAGAGCTGGGCGCCCGCATGGTGCCGTTCGCCGGTTACTCCATGCCGGTTCAGTACCCCGCCGGCCTGATGGCCGAACACCACCACACCCGCAATGCCGCCGGCCTGTTTGACGTGTCCCACATGGGCCAGCTGCGCCTGAGCGGCCTGGACGCCTGCGCGGCGTTTGAGAGCCTGATGCCGGTGGACGTGATCGACCTGCCCGTGGGCAAGCAGCGCTACGGCCTGTTGCTGACCGAAGAAGGCACCATCATCGATGACCTGATGTTCTTCAAAAAGGCGCAAGACGAACTCTTGGTCATCGTCAACGGTGCCTGCAAGGCGGGGGATATCGCCCACATCCAAGCCCAGATTGGCAGCCGCTGTCAGGTCACCCCCCTGCCCGACTATGCTCTGCTGGCCCTGCAAGGCCCCCAAGCGGTGACGGCGCTGGCTCGCTTGGCGCCCGGCGTGGAAAAGCTGGTGTTCATGACCGGTGGCGACTTCACGGTCGACACCGGCACCCAAAAAATCGAGGTGTTCCTCACCCGCAGCGGCTACACCGGCGAAGACGGCTTCGAGATCTCGGTCCACAACAATCATGCCGAAGCCCTGGCCCGCGCACTCTTGGCGCAGCCCGAGGTGCAGCCTATCGGCCTGGGCGCCCGCAACTCCCTGCGTCTGGAAGCGGGCCTGTGCCTGTATGGCAACGACATTGACACCACCACCACACCGGTCGAAGCGAGCCTGAACTGGGCCATCCAGAAAGTGCGCCGCACCGGTGGTGCGCGTGCAGGCGGATTCCCTGGCGCTACAAAAATCCTAGCTGCTCTCGCAGAATCCACGGGCGCTAGCGGCACAAAAGGCAGCAAAAAGCGGGTGGGCCTGATTGCGCAGGAGCGCATTCCGGTGCGCGAGCACACCGAGCTACAAGACAGCGCCGGCAACCGTATCGGCGAAGTCACCAGCGGCCTGCTCGGCCCCACCATCAACCAATGCGTGGCCATGGGCTACGTTGACGCATCGCTAGCGGCTCCAGGGACTCAGGTAGTAGCTATCGTCCGTGGCAAACCGGTGCCCATGGTGGTGAGCGCCATGCCCTTTGTGCCCACGAACTACTACCGCGGCTGATACGAGACACCCCGGAGCCGAAAACCGTAGTTTCAGCCGCTACAGTCTGGGCTGGCAGGTTCAAGTTCCGGTGGTTTACCCCCTCAATCCCTCATTGCAATAGTTTTCAGGAGAACGTTATGTCCATCAAATACACAGCCGATCACGAATGGCTGAAGATCGAAGGCGATATCGCCACTGTCGGCATCACCCACCACGCGCAAGATGCGCTGGGCGACGTGGTGTTTGTCGACCTGCCCGCCGTGGGCGCCAGCATTGACGCCAAGGCCGTGGCCGGCGTGGTCGAGTCCGTGAAGGCCGCGGCTGACGTGTACATGCCCGTGACCGGTGAAATCACCGAGGTCAACGAAACCCTGCGCGACGACCCTTCGCTGGCCAACACCGACCCGCTGGGCGCCGGTTGGTTCTTCAAGGTCAAGCTGTCCAACCCGGCCGAGCTCGACGGCCTGATGGACGAAACCAGCTACACAGCGTTTTCCGCCAACGCTTAAAGCCGCTGCGCAGGCCCAGCCTGCAAAGTCTCCGGGAGCCCGCCCTGAACCAGCAGGCTACCCGTTTGTGTGAACTGCCCACCACCGAACGCCACCGCCATGTCCACCTCTGCCCCAACTTCCTCGTCTACCTCCACGCCCACCTTGGCCCAGCTGGAAAATGCCAGCGAGTTTCAGGCTCGCCACATCGGCATCTTTGCGGATGATGAAGCCGTCATGCTGCAAGCCATCGGTGAAAAGTCGCGCAGCGACCTGATTGCCAGCATCGTGCCTGCCAGCATTGCGCGCAAAAGCGCCATGACGATTCCGGCGGCCATTACTGAGGCGGCTGCACTGGCAGAGTTGAAAGCGGTTGCGGGCAAGAACAAGGTGCTCAAAAGCTTTATCGGCCAGGGCTACTACGGCACCCACACCCCCGGCGTGATCCTGCGCAACATCCTGGAGAACCCCGCTTGGTACACCGCGTACACGCCCTACCAGGCCGAGATCAGCCAAGGCCGTATGGAAGCGCTGGTGAACTTCCAGACCATGGTGTGCGACCTGACCGGTATGCCGATGGCCAACGCCTCCATGCTGGACGAAGCTACCGCCGCCGCTGAAGCCATGACGCTGGCCAAGCGCTCGGTCAAGAGCAAGAGCAACACCTTTGTGGTGGCCGGCGACTGCCATCCGCAAACCATCGAAGTGATTCAAACCCGTGCCAAGCCGCTGGGCATCACTGTGCAGCTGGCCAACTCTGCTGCGGAGTGGGACGCTGCACTCGCGGGCGACTACTTCGCGGTGCTGGCCCAGTACCCCGCCACCAGCGGCCGCATCGACGACTTGCGCGCTGACGTAGCCACCGTGCACGGCAAGCAAGCGGCCTTCATCGTGGCGGCTGACCTGCTGGCCTTGACGCTGCTGACCCCACCCGGTGAATGGGATGCGGACATCGTGGTCGGCACCACCCAGCGCTTCGGCATGCCGCTGTGCAATGGTGGTCCGCACGCTGCCTACATGGCCTGCCGCGACGAATACAAACGCTCCATGCCGGGCCGTTTGGTCGGCGTGAGTGTGGACGTACATGGCAACCCCGCCTACCGCCTGGCCTTACAAACCCGCGAACAGCACATCCGCCGCGAGAAAGCCACCTCCAACATCTGCACCGCACAGGTGCTGCCAGCCGTAGTGGCCAGCATGTACGCCGTGTACCACGGCCCTGCCGGTCTGACCCGCATTGCCCAGCGGGTCGCGACCTTCACCGCCATCCTGGCGGCGGGTCTGCGCGCCTTGGGCCATGTGCCCAGCAGCGACACGGCGTTTGACACGCTGACCATCAAGACCGGATCTGCTACCAAATCGATAGCTGCTCGCGCAGTATCCATGGGCGCCAACGTGCGAATTTACTTTGAAGAGTACATCGCCATCTCTCTGGACGAAACCACTACCCGTGCGGACATTGCTTTGCTATGGAGCCTGTTTGCCGCCGAAGGCCAGGCCCTGCCCACCGTGGAAGCTTTGGAAGCCGGAGCCGGGTCGTTGATCCCCGCCGCCCTGCGCCGCACCAGTGCCTTCTTGACCCACCCGGTGTTCAACACCCACCACTCCGAGACCGGCATGCTGCGCTACATCCGCGCACTCAGTGACAAGGACTTGGCGCTGGACCGCAGCATGATCCCGCTGGGCTCCTGCACCATGAAGCTCAACGCGACCAGCGAGATGATTCCCATCACCTGGCCTGAGTTCGCCAATATCCACCCCTTTGCACCTGCGGACCAGCGCGAGGGCTACACCGAGCTGGACGCGCAATTGCGCGCATGGCTGTGCGCCGCGACTGGCTACGCGGGCATCAGCCTGCAGCCCAACGCCGGCAGCCAGGGCGAATACGCCGGCTTGCTCGTCATCAAGGCCTACCACGAAGCCCGTGGTCAGGGCCACCGCAACATCTGCCTGATCCCCAGCAGCGCGCACGGCACCAACCCCGCCAGCGCCATGATGGTCGGTATGACAGTAGTGGTCGCCAAGTGCGATGACAACGGCAACGTAGACATGGACGATCTGCAAGCCAAGTGCGAGCAGCACAGCGCCAACCTGGCCGCGGTGATGATCACCTACCCCAGCACCCACGGCGTGTTTGAAACGTCCGTGAAAGAGCTGTGCGCTTTGGTGCACCAGCACGGCGGCCGGGTCTATGTGGACGGCGCCAACATGAACGCATTGGTGGGCACCGCAGCCCCCGGCGAATTTGGCGGCGATGTGAGCCACCTGAACCTGCACAAGACCTTCTGCATCCCCCACGGCGGTGGCGGCCCCGGTGTGGGCCCGGTATGCGTGGTGGAAGACCTGGTGCCTTACCTGCCCGGCCATGCCACCGGCGGTGTCCCCGGCACAGGAGCAGTCAGTGCGGTGCCCCTGGGCAACGCAGCGGTGCTGCCCATCAGCTGGATGTACTGCCGCATGATGGGCCCGGACGGCCTGCAACAAGCGACTGAAGTCGCCATCCTGAGCGCCAACTACATCAGCGCGCGCCTAGCCGACCACTACCCCACCCTGTACGCATCTGCCAACGGGCACGTCGCCCACGAGTGCATCCTGGACCTGCGCCACTTCAAGGACACCTGCGGCGTAATGGCCGAAGACGTGGCCAAGCGCCTGATGGACTATGGGTTCCACGCGCCCACGCTCTCCTTCCCCGTGCCCAACACCTTGATGGTGGAGCCCACCGAGAGCGAGACCTTGGCCGAGCTGGACCGCTTTATCGACGCGATGATCGCCATCCGTGGCGAAATTGCGCAAGTCGAGGCAGGCGCATGGCCACAGGACAACAACCCCTTGAAGCATGCTCCCCACACCGCTGCCAGTGTGATCGGCAGCGCGTGGGACCGGCCTTACAGCCGTGAGGTCGGCGCCTTCCCTGAAGCGACCTTGAAGGCGGCCAAGTACTGGCCGACGGTGGGCCGGGTGGACAACGTGTATGGCGATCGCAACCTCTTCTGCAGCTGCGTACCTGTGGCGGATTACGCCAGCGCATAAAGGAAGGTCTCACACCACAAAAAAAGGTTTTCAGGGCGGCTGTGCATTGCATGCCGCCGCCCTCGCCGGGCCCGCCCCGGCATCGCAGCGGGAGAGCCTGCCGCCCACTCGGGCAGCAGCGCCGAAGGAGCAACCACCCCGGAAACTCTCAGGCAAAAGGACCGCTGCGATCGTTTGCACTCTGAAGAGTTGCCGTGGACTTGTCACCCGGCACACCGCAGGAGCAAGCCCCTTGCCCACCCGGCAGGGGGTGAATCTCTCAGGTCTCAAACAGAGGGGGCTCGCCTGGCACGCAGTGTGCACAGGCGTGTTCCCTTGTTTGCGACACATCTGAAAGAGCTCTCATGAAACACATAGCCATCATCGGCGGCGGCATCACTGGCGTAACCAGCGCCTACACCCTGGCCAAGGCCGGCTACCAAGTCACCCTGATCGAGAAGAACCGCTACGCGGGCATGGAAACGTCCTATGCCAACGGCGGCCAACTCTCGGCCTCCAACGCCGAGGTCTGGACCCACCCCAGCACCCTGGTGAAGGGCCTGAAGTGGATGTTCACCAAGGACGCGCCCTTGCTCATGAACCCCGCACCCACCTGGCACAAGCTGAGCTGGATGACAGAGTTTGTGGCCTCCATCCCCAAGTACCGCGAAAACACCGAAGCCACCACCCGCCTGGCCATTGCGGCACGCGAACACCTGTTTGCCTGGGCGCAGGCAGAGGGCATTGACTTCGACCACCAGCGCAAGGGCATCTTGCACATCTACCGCAACAAGGCGGGTTTTGAGCATGCGGGCAAGGTCTCCACCATGCTGGCAGCCGGTGGTCTCTCGCGCCGCACCGTCACCCCTGAGGAGATGCGCGCCATCGAGCCCACCCTGCAAGGCACGTATTACGGCGGCTACTACACCGAGAGCGATTCCACCGGCGATATCCACAAGTTCACCCATGGCCTGTCGCAAGCCTGTGCGCGCTTGGGCGTGACCACGCTCTACGGCCACCAGGTCGCCAGCGCCAGCACCGACGGCACCGTCGCGACTCTGGAGCTTCAACACGAGGGCGGAGCTGAGACCCACCGCTTTGACGGCGTGGTGGTGTGCGCTGGTGTGCACGGCCGCGGCATTGCCGCACAACTGGGCGACCGGCTGAACATTTACCCGGTCAAGGGCTATTCCATCACCGTACAGCTCAACGACGAAGCCAGCCAGCAAGCCGCACCCTGGGTCAGCCTGCTGGACGACGAGACCAAGTTGGTGACGAGCCGCCTCGGGGTAGACCGCTTCCGCGTGGCCGGCACCGCCGAGTACAACGGCATTGACTACGACATCCGCGCCGACCGCATCCGCCCGCTGATTGCCTGGGTGAACCAGCTCTTCCCCGGCGTGAACACGCGCCGCTGCGAACCCTGGGCCGGCCTGCGCCCCATGATGCCCAACATGATGCCGCGCGTGGGCCGCGGCAAGCGCAACAACGTGTTCTACAACACCGGCCACGGCCACTTGGGCTGGACGCTCTCGGCCATCACCGCCCACCAGTTGGCCGGGCATGTGCACCAGCACCTGCCGGCCTGATCTACCATTTCACTAAGCACCAAGGACTTCACCATGGCAGTTTCTGTTTTCGACCTGTTCAAAATCGGCATCGGTCCCAGCAGCTCGCACACTGTGGGGCCCATGCGGGCGGCACGCTTGTTTGTGAGCCGCCTGCAGCACGAGGGGCTGCTGGCGCGCACGGCCACCGTTCGCTGCTGGCTGCATGGCTCATTGGGCGCCACCGGCAAGGGCCACGCCAGCGATGTGGCGGTGCTGCTGGGCCTCTCCGGGCTGGAGCCGGACACGGTGGAAGTGGAGCAGATTGCACCCACACTGGCCACTATCCGCAGCAGCAAAAGCATCCGGCTGGCTAGCCAGCACACGGTCGCATTCAACGAAAAAGAGGACCTGCTCTTCATGCGTGCGCCCCTGCCCTTTCATGCCAACGGCATGCGTCTGCTGGCGCTGGATGCTGCGGATCAGGAGTTGGCCAACCGGGTGTACTACTCGGTAGGCGGCGGCTTTATCGTGAGTGACGGGGTGGCCGCCGACGGCAGCCGCCAAAAGGTGATCGCGCCGGACGCGACGGTGCTGCCCCTGCCCTTCACCAGTGGCGAAATGCTACTGGAGGTGGCCCGCAGCGAGGGCCTGAGCATTGCCCAGGTCATGCGCCGTAACGAGCAACACTGGCGCAGCGATGCCGAGATCGACGCCGGCCTGCTGCGCATCTGGCAGGTTATGCAGGACTGCGTGAGGCGCGGCTGTGCGACCGAGGGCGTGCTGCCGGGCGGTTTCAAGGTCAAGCGCCGTGCCAAGGCCCTGCGGGATGCGCTGGTGTCCAAACCTGAGGAGGCCTTGCGTGATCCGCTGCAGGTGCTGGACTGGGTCAACCTCTATGCCCTGGCCGTGAACGAGGAAAACGCCGCCGGCAGCCGCGTCGTCACCGCACCTACCAACGGGGCGGCCGGCATCATCCCCGCCGTGCTGCACTACTACAGCCGTTTTGTGCCGGGCGCGAGTGATGCCGGTGTGATCGACTTCTTGCTCACCGCAGCGGCCATCGGCATCTTGTACAAAGAAAACGCCTCCATCAGCGGCGCCGAGGTGGGTTGCCAGGGCGAAGTAGGCGTGGCCTGCAGCATGGCCGCCGCCGCTCTGTGCGCGGTGATGGGCGGCACGCCCGAGCAAGTGGAAAACGCCGCCGAAATCGGCATGGAGCACCACCTGGGATTGACCTGCGACCCGGTCGGCGGGCTGGTGCAGATTCCGTGCATCGAGCGCAACGCGATTGCATCGGTCAAAGCCATTAACGCCGCCCGCATGGCACTGCGCGGCGATGGCAGCCACTTCGTGAGCCTGGACAAGGTCATCAAGACCATGCGAGAAACCGGCGCGGACATGAAAACCAAATACAAAGAAACGGCCCGCGGCGGGCTGGCGGTAAACATCGTGGAGTGCTGATCGGTCTTTATGTCGCGCAGCTGCGCCAACACGCGACTGACAGCGGCCAAAACCTCGGCCGCATATTCCTCGCGAAAGGCCAGGTGTTTGTCGAGAGCGCTCGACGCCGTGTGCGAGCCTGCCTGACTGCCTACGGGCTTGCAACAAAGCTTTACGAAGGTTTGCACAAGCCGCAATCCGGCTTTACAGCTCGCTTGCACCATGGAGGTCCCTTAACTTGGAAATCATCCAATGAAAAAACTTCTCCTCGCTTCCGTAGCTGTGGCTTCTCTGGCTGGCACGTCTGCATTTGCAGCCGACGTCACCGACCTCTCCGGCTTCAGCATCGGCACCAATGTCGAGTTTTCGCGCGGTGCGGTGAACGCCACTGACGGTAGCTCGGATGGTGGCGCCACCACCGGCGCAGGCCTGCAAGCGCGCTACGACTGGGCATTGACTCCGACCTTCGCGTTGGGCTTGGGTGCGAGCTATAGCAGTGGCAACCACTTGCATGGCAACTACACCAATGGCAGCCAAGCGGGCGTGAACAACCGCTACTCGATCGATCTGATTCCAACCGTAGCACTTTCGAATGGGTACCAATTGTTCGGCAAGGTGTCTTCCATCTACGGCACGGCATCATCGAGCGATGGGGTCAACACCACTGATGCGCAAGGCGTGGGCTATGGCATTGGCGTGCGGAAAATGCTCGACAAGAACCTTTTTGTTCAGGCAGGCTACGACTTGAATAAATTCCGCGATGTCACTTACAGCAATGGCACCACGGCCAGCCTGCAAGAGAACGTCTACAGCATTGGCATCGGCTACAAGTTCCGCTAAGTCTTTGCTATAAAAATAGGAGCTGCCTGCGTTTACGCAACAGGGGCGGGTAGCTCTTTTTCTTTCAAAGTGGCAAAACTTGCTCTTGCCAACCGGGTTTGAGTAGCGCAGCGACGGTGCGCTTTGGCCTTGGCCGTCGGCTGCTTTAGTGCGTTGTTGAAAGGGGGCGGCCATTAGCAGTTAAATTCGAAGCATCTGTTTTGCTTTTTGAACGCGCTAATCACCCATGCCCACCCGTACCCCTGCCTTGCCCTATTGGACGATTGCCTGGCCCTTGGCGGCCTGGGGGCTGCTTGCGGGCCAAGCGGGGGGATTACAAGGTGCCGTCTATCTTGCGCTGATGGCCTTGGGCCTGGTGGGTGCGGTGCTCTCTGCTGTGCACCATGCGGAGGTGGTCGCGCACAAAGTGGGCGAACCTTACGGAACTTTGGTCCTGGCGTTGGCGATCACCATCATCGAGGTCGCGCTGATCGTGTCCATGATGCTCGCGGGCGGCCCGCAAACCACCGCTTTGGCCAGAGACACTGTCTTTGCTGCGGTGATGCTGATTCTGAACGGCATCGTTGGGCTGTGCTTGTTGGCCGGTGGTAGCCGCCACCGCGAGCAAACCTTCGGTCAGTTGGGCGTGAGCGCATCGCTTACTACCTTGGCTGCGATTGCGGTGCTCACGCTGGTGCTACCCAACTACACCACGAGCCTTGCAGGGCCCGTCTACACGGCAAGCCAATTGGCGTTTGTGGCCATCGTTTCCCTTGTGCTGTACGGCACGTTTGTGCTCGTACAAACGGTGCGTCACCGCGACTATTTCTTACCTGCGCAGGCAGACCTTGACAGCCATGCGCCCCCCCCTGCAGGGCGTACCGCGATCGCCAGCGGTGTCTTGCTGGTTGTCGGTCTGGTAGCCGTGGTGCTGCTCGCAAAAGGGTTGGCGCCTACGATCGAAGCGGCTGTGGCCCATGCCGGTGCGCCCAAAGCGGTAGTGGGCATCATCATCGCCATGGTGGTGTTGTTGCCGGAGGGGCTTGCGGCGTTCAGGGCAGCACAGGCCAACCGCTTGCAAACCAGCTTGAACCTGGCCCTGGGCTCGGCGCTGGCCAGTATCGGACTGACGATCCCCGCAGTCGCGGTCGTGTCACTGGCTACCGGCTGGACCCTGACCCTCGGTTTGGACACCAAATCAGCGGTGCTGTTGCTGCTGTCTTTGTTTGTAACCAGCCTGTCCTTAAGCACCGGCCGCACCACGGTGCTACAGGGAACCGTGCACCTGGTGTTGCTGGCCACCTATCTATTCACCACCATCGTGCCCTGAGCAAAATCAAATTTGTTAAATTACGGCGCTGAGCGTGGGCCGCCGCTGGTGAGTTGTCAGCTTCCAAGGAGTCTGCATGGGCAAGGTTTCCATTTGGCTGGTAAGCGTTGTTGCTGCGCTCGGGGCGCTGCTCGGTTGTGCCCCGCAGGAGCCTGAACAGCCCTTGCGCTATTCAGACACACCTGCTGCCGGTGGGCAGCCGATCTACCGCCTGGCCATTCACCCTTTGTACAACCCGCACAAGCTGGTAGACCTTTACCAGCCCCTGGTGAACTACCTGAACAGCCGGGTGCCTGAGGTGAGATTTGAAGTCGAAGCCTCACGCGATTACGCCGCTTACGAAGAGAAGATACGTCGCTCCGAGCCTGCCTTTTTGTTGCCTAACCCGGTGCAAACCCTGTTGGCTCAGCAATCAGGCTATCGGGTGGTGGCCATGGCTGGAGATCCGCAAGATTTCAAGGGCATCTTCATCGTCCGCAAAGACTCCAACATTCGCACGCCCGCCGATCTGAAAGGCAAAACGGTGAGCTACCCCTCGCCCACCGCGCTGGCCGCCGCCATCATGCCTCAGTCGTTTTTGCAGAGTAAAGGGATCAACCTGCAAACGGACATCCACAACCAATATGTCGGCTCTCAAGAGTCCGCCATCTTGAATACCTACATGGGTAACTCGTCAGCGGCGGCCACCTGGCCTCCGCCTTGGCGCGTGTTTCAAAAAGACTACCCGGAAGAGGCTGCCCAACTGATGCAAATTTGGGAGACTCCGCCCCTTATCAACAACTCTGTCATGGTGCATGCCGACGTACCGGTGCCGCTGAGGGACAAGGTGCAGTCACTCCTGACAGGCCTGAACAAGACCCCAGAAGGCAAGAAACTCCTGCAAGCATTGGAAACATCCGCATTCACAGCAGCAGACGATAGAACCTACGAAGTGGTCAGGACCTACCTCGATCGGTTTGAGAAAACAGTGCGGCCCGTCAAACTGAGCGCGCCTTGATGAATAGCCGCTACTCCATCAAGAAGCTCGTTTTGGGCAATTTGCGGCGGCAGCTCGTGGCGGGGATGGCCTTGGTGGTAAGCCTGATGATGATCATGCTTGTGTGGCAGTGGGGATCCAGACAGCACAGCGACCTCAAGGAACAGCAAACTGCACAAGCAGTAGCCCTGGCGGAGAGCATTGCACTGTCATCCAGTGTGTGGGTTGCCGCACGCGATATTGCAGGTTTGCAGGAGATTGTGAACAGTTCGCTGAATTATCCGGATGTGCGCTTCGTAATCCTGATGGATCGACGAGGCCAAGTACTGGCGCACACCAGCTCGGAGTTTCTGGGCAAATACATGACCGACCTCCCGGCCGGCACCCGGACCAAGGTGATGCAAAACGCAAACTCCCTGCTCGATATTGCGAGCCCCGTCATGCTGGACCGCCAACACCTTGGGTGGGTGCGCATTGGCTTGGGCCGCACCCAGCTGGATGCGCGCATTGAGCAGCTGCTCCTGAGCGGGCTGCTTTATCTGGCCAGCGGGGCTTTGATGATTGTGTTTTTTGCTTCAATTACAGGGCGGTACTTCACGCGCCGTTTGAGCGCGATCAGCAAAGTGGCCGAAGCGGTGCGTTCGGGTGACACCCACAGGCGCGTAGAGATTGGCGGGAGTGATGAGGCGGCCAGCCTGGCCCGTGAGTTCAACACCATGCTGGACACCCTGCAGAAGCGTGAAAGCGAGCTTCTGCAATCACAAGATGCTTTGCGCATTGCAGCCACTGCGTTTGAATCAAACGACGTGATGTTTGTATGTGACGCCGAGTGGCAGATCCTGCAGGTCAACCATGCGTTTGAACGGGTTACCGGCTACAGCCCGGAATACGCCATGGGCAAAAAGCCCCGGGAGCTGCTGGGCAGCAATCTGCAAGACCAGAGTTTTTACGACGCAATGAACGAATCCATCCGGTTGCATGGCAGCTGGCAGGGCGAAATATGGGACCGGCGCAGCAGCGGCGAGACTTTCCCGGCTTGGAGCACCATCACCGCGGTCAAAAACAAAGCGGGAGACCTTACCCATTACGTCGCCAACCTCACCGACTTCAGCCTACGTAAAGCCGCCGAGAACGAGATCAAAACATTGGTGTACTACGACGCACTAACCATGCTGCCGAATCGCCGTTTGCTTATGGACCGACTCGCCACCGCCTTGCGCAACGCGCTGGTTCAACAGCGACTTGGCGCATTGTTATTCGTAGACCTTGATGACTTCAAAACCCTGAACGACACTCTCGGCCACCACCAAGGAGACCGCTTGCTGCAGCAGGTTGCAGAGCGGTTACTGGGCTGCGTCCGGGGGGCTGATACCGTCGCGCGGCTGGGCGGCGATGAGTTTGTGGTGATGTTAGAGGGCCTGAGCGACGACCGACCTGATGCCGCAGTACAAGCCCAAGCGGTAGCTACCAAAATCATTGTCGCCCTTAACGAGCCATACGAACTAGGCACTGCGGTTCGCAACAGCACACCCAGCGTGGGTATAACGCTGTTTGGAGACCAAGACGAAATGATCGATGAGCCCCTTAAACGGGCCGACTTAGCCATGTACCAGGCAAAAGCGGCGGGCCGCAATACCTCTCGCATGTTCGACCCTCAGACCCAGGCCGCTGTCACACTGCGCTCCGAGCTGGAGTCAGCAATGCGGATGGCGTTGGACAAGGCCCAATTCGCGCTGTACTTGCAACCACAAGTGTCAGGTCTGCAAGACAAGGCAAAGGTCACAGGTGCGGAGGCTCTGATTCGTTGGCAGCACCCCACCAAGGGCTTGATTAGCCCTGTGGAATTCATCGGAGTGGCGGAAGACAGCGGCATGATTGTTCCCATCGGGCAATGGGTACTGCATACCGCGTGTCAGCAATTGGCACGTTGGAGCGAGGTGCCGGTGTTGGCGGACTCGACCATCGCTATCAATGTGAGCGCAAAGCAATTTCATCAACCTAGCTTTGTGCAAGAGGTTTTGCAGGAACTGGCCTTCGCAGACGTGCCTGCGAGCCGGCTAAAAATAGAAATCACCGAGAGTATGTTGATCTCCAATGTGGACGAAGTTGTGCATCGCATGGAGGAGCTTCAACAACACGGAGTCGGTTTTGCAATGGACGACTTTGGCACCGGTTACTCGTCACTTACCTACCTCAAACGCCTGCCTCTCGACGTTGTGAAAATCGACCAGAGCTTTGTGCGCGACGTTCTGGTAGATGGCAACGATGCTGCTATCGTCAACATGATCGTGGCGCTAGCCAACAGCCTGGGCTTGAACGTGGTCGCCGAAGGGGTAGAAACGACCGAGCAAATGCAGTACTTGGCGCGGCAAGGTTGCCACAATTTTCAGGGCTATTTGTTCAGCAAGCCGTTGCCTGTGGCGGAGTTTGAGCAGGAGTTATCGCGATTTATCGAGCCACTCCGAACCACTTCCGCAGCTACCGTGGATGCGACTCGGTCTGGTGCAAGCGCCACACTCTAAAGGCGCATAGCGCTGCCATAGCAGCCATGGCAGATGTCGCCCAAAACACGCTTTGCAAGCCCCAATGGGTGCTCGGTTGCCCACCGGCCAGTCCACCCAGTACCCCTGGCACTCCGTAGCCGATGATGGTGTAGAGCGCTTGGCCACGCCCCCGCAAGCTCCCAGGAAAATAGTGCGATACCAAAGCAATACTTGCGCTGTGGTGAGCGGCAAACGTGAGGGCGTGCAGGGCTTGCATCAGGGCAAGAAGCCATAGCACCGATGCCATCGATGCGGTCACCCCCATGCGCAGCGCCATCACACTGGCGCACAAGACCAGCCACGCACTCAAGCTCAAGCGGGGCATCCATCGGCTTTGGGTGAAAAACCACGCAATCTCAATCGTGACCGACACCGCCCATAGCAACCCGATCATGGTCTTGGAGTAGCCCAACGAATCAAGGTACAGCGAGAAAAAGCTATAGATCCCCATGTGCGAGAGGATGTGAAAAAAAACCGAAGCAAAAAACCATCGCACAGCCGGCTGGGCCAATACCGGTGCCATCGACAACGCAAGCGCCCGCCCGGCTACAGGCTGCTCTTTGATGTCCGGCATGCGCAATGCAAATACCCACAACGCTGCCAAGCTCAGCGACACAATCAGCGGGAAACTGGTCATGCCCACATGCTCATACCAGGCGCCGGCGGCCATCACAGCCAACATAAAACCCAGCGAACCCCACAAGCGCACCCGGCCGTAAAGCTTGGTGTCAAACACGCCGCCACGGCTCACCACGTGGGCCACGGCCGCCTCCGTCATGGGCATCATGCCGCTGGTTTGCAGGTAGACCACCAGCAACACCAGCCCCAACCACCAGAAGCCACCGTTCCACCACAGGCCGGCAGACGCAAGAAGCGCCAAAACCGCACCCCAACGCATCAGCCGGGCCCGTTCGCCCGTGCGGTCACTCAGAGCACCCCAGGCATAGGGCGCAAACATGCGGGTCGCCGCTTGGATGGAAGTGAGCACACTGATGGTCACCAAGCTCAGACCCAAGCTTTTCAGCCAGAGCGGCAAAAAGGGGTTCATCAGCGCGCCGTGCGCGCAATACACGGCCGACAGCGCTGCAAATGGCAGGACCTGCCGCATACCCGGTGCGGCGGCCTGCTGCAGCGTATCGCTCAAACGCTACCCGGAATAGGCGTTAGCGTGGGCACCACGTCACCGCATTGGGCGCGGTGGCGCAGCGCATGGTCCATCACCACCAGGGCCAACATAGCCTCAGCGATAGGCGTAGCGCGAATACCGACACAGGGGTCGTGGCGACCCTTGGTCACAACTTCCGTGGGGTTGCCTTGAGAGTCAATCGAGGCGCGTGGCGTGATGATGGAGCTGGTGGGCTTGATGGCAATGCTTACCTCCAAGTCCTGCCCGGTCGTGATACCGCCCAACACACCACCTGCGTTGTTGGTGGCAAAGCCTTCGGGCGTCAGCGAGTCGCCATGGGTGGTGCCGCGCTGGGCCACGCTGGCAAAGCCGGCGCCGATTTCCACACCCTTGACGGCATTGATGCCCATCATGGCGTAGCCGATGTCGGCATCCATCTTGTCGAATAAAGGTTCACCCAAGCCGACCGGCACATTGCTGGCGGTCACGCGGATGCGGGCACCGCAGGAGTCGCCTGCTTTGCGCAGGGCATCCATGTAGTCTTCAAGGGCCTGCACATCAGCTACTGGCGCGAAGAAAGGGTTGTTGGGCACATGGTCCCAAGACTCGAACTCAATGGGCAATTCGCCCACTTGCGTCATGCAACCGCGGAACTCGGTACCGAATTTTTCTTTGAGCCATTTTTTGGCCACCGCACCAGCCGCCACCATGGGCGCCGTCAGGCGGGCGCTGGAGCGGCCCCCGCCACGCGGGTCGCGAATGCCGTACTTCTGGAAATAAGCGTAGTCCGCATGCCCCGGGCGGAAGGTGTCGAGGATGTTGCCGTAGTCCTTGCTGCGCTGATCGGTGTTCTGGATGAGCAGCGCAATGGGGGTACCCGTCGTTTTGCCCTGGTACACACCGCTCAGGATTTGCACCGCATCCGGCTCGTTGCGCTGGGTGACGTGGCGGCTGGTGCCGGGGCGGCGACGGTCCAGGTCGATCTGGATGTCCGCCTCTGACAGTTCCATGCCCGGGGGGCAACCATCAATGATGCAGCCGATGGCCGAGCCGTGGGATTCACCAAAGTTGGTGACCGTGAATGTGTGTCCGAAGGTATTGCCGCTCATAGTGCCCCGATTATCCCTGACGCGACTGCCGGACCCGGTAACCGGGCTGGAACAGTTTATGCATCGTGCTGCAGTGCACCATTTCAGTGTTTCACCGCTTTTTGAACCAGGAGTGAGCCATGCTAGACCGCACTGCAACCAAGTTCTCCCATGTCAAACCTGAGGACACGCAATTTGTGTCCGGGGGGCTGCGTGATTTTTTCCTGTACCGGGATCTGGGCATCGCCGAGGCCACGCACGGAAAGGTGATTGCGCACCTGGTCAAAGCCAATATGGCACCAGAAACAGGCACCGGCTGGCACCGCCATGAGGCGGACTTTCAAATCGTCATCATGACCAAAGGCTGGGCGCGCTTCATGTACGAGGACAAAGAAACCCTGGTGCAAGCGGGCGATGTGGTTCACCAGCGCCCCGGCATCCGCCACTACCTGTTCGACTATTCACCCGACATGGAATACCTGGAAATCGTGTCGCCAGCGGACTTTAAGTCCATTGATGTGGAGCCGGTTTGCGAGGTCCCTGCGCCCACCCCTTGGAAGTAAGCGGCAATTCCGCGCAGGGGTTTAGAACTCGGCGTCCAACTCGTCAATCTCGTCCGGCTCTGCCCGGGCGGCTTCCACCCACTCTTGCATGGCCGGCAAGGCCATCATGAGCTTGCAGTAAGCTGCGGCCTGTCTGTCCAGCTTGACGTCATAGGTCATGAATCGGGTCACCACCGGCGCATACATGGCGTCGGCAATACAAGGCTGCTTGCCAAAGAGGTAAGGCCCGCCGTAGTTCTCCAGGCAGTCTTTCCAGATGGCCAGCACGCGGTCAATATCGGCCTGCGCGCGGGACCAGACCTTGAAGTCGGGGAAATGCGCCTTGATGTTCATGGGCAAAGCTCCACGCATCGACGCAAAGCCGGAGTGCATTTCACCGCAGACCGCGCGGCAATGGGCACGGGCCTTGATGTCGGCCGGCAACAGGCCGGCTTTGGGTTTGATTTCGTTCAGGTATTCACCGATGGCCAGGGTGTCCCACACCGTCACGCCGTTGTGCTGCAAAAACGGCACCAGCATGCTGCTGGAGAGCAGGAGCATTTCGGCACGCATGGCCGGGTCGTCGGGGGAAATCACTTTTTCCGAGAAATCCAGCCCCGCCAGCTTGGCCATCAGCCACCCGCGCAGGGCCCATGCACCGTAGTTTTTGCTGCTAATCGTGAGAATCGCTTTGGCCATGGTGCTGCTTTCGGGGTTGTCGGTGTGCCCCATGCCGTGCAAGGGTTGTGCCAAGCGCTGTGGCCCTAGCCTGATCAGCGGTCTTGGCGCGCAAATTGCCTAGAGAACATCACCAGGCTTTTGCCGCACCAAGACAGGACTCCCATGCTGTATCAAGCCTACCAGAACCAAGCCGACCTGAGCTCCCCCTTGCGCCTCATGGCTCAGAGCATGAGCGCCATGCTCTGGATGAACCAGACCGAGGGCAGTTGGCTACGAAAAATGTCGGCCGGCATGGAGGTGATCTCACGCATGCGCCTCACGCACTCCCGGCCCGACTACGGCATTGACTCTGTGACGGTGGACGACGAGGTCTACCCGATTGAAGAAGAAACGGTCTTGAGCCTGCCCTTCGGCAGCCTGCTGCACTTCCGCAAAACTGCGGCTCTGGCGGAACCCCAGCCCAAAGTGCTGCTGGTAGCACCCCTCTCAGGCCACTTTGCCACCCTGCTGCGCGAAACAGCCCGCACGCTGCTGCAGCATCACGATGTGTACATCACCGACTGGCACAACGCCCGTGACGTGTCGCTGCGCCACGGCCCGTTCGGGTTGGACGACTACATCGACCACATGATCCGCTTCACCCAGACGATTGGCCCCGGCGCTCACCTGGTGGCCGTGTGCCAGCCCTGCGTGGCAGCGCTGGCTGCCACCGCCCTGATGGCCGAGGACGACGACCCGGCCCAGCCCCGCAGCCTCACGCTGATGGCCGGCCCGGTCGACTGCCGGGTGAACCCCACCGAGGTGAACAAGCTGGCGGTCAGCAAGCCGATCGACTGGTTTGAGAGGAACCTCATCAGCCATGTGCCCCTGCCCCACAAAGGCTATATGCGCCGCGTGTACCCGGGCTTTGTACAGCTCAGCGCCTTCATGAGCATGAACCCTGAGCGGCACAAGCAATCGTTCAAAGACCTGTACCAGCACCTGGTAAATGGCGATGTGGATAAGGCCAATGTGATCCGCGTGTTTTATGACGAGTACCTGGCCGTGAATGATCTGCCCGCCGAGTTCTACCTGGAGACGGTTGAAAAGGTCTTTCAGACCTACGACTTACCGCTGGGCAAGCTCAGCTACCGCGGCAGGCTGGTGAACCCGGCGGCCATCCGGCGTACAGCCCTTATGACGGTAGAAGGCGAACGGGATGACATCTGTGCAGTGGGGCAAACCGTAGCTGCGCAAGACCTGTGTAGCAGCATTCGCCCCTATAAAAAAACACACCATGTGCAGACCGGTGTAGGGCACTATGGTGTGTTCAGTGGTCGCAAGTGGAACCAGCAAATCTACCCGCGGGTGCGGGAGATGATTCACGCCAGCGAAGGCTAGGTGTTCTCAGCTTCCGGCTTTTCGGCCTCGCCCTCTGGCCAGTCGCGGATGTAGGCCTTGAGCATCTTGTTTTCGAAGTTCTGGCTGTCCACGACGGCGCGGGCCACGTCGTAGAAGCTGATCACGCCTTGCAGCATGCGGTTGTCGATCACCGGCATGTAACGGGCATGGCGCTCCAGCATCATGCGGCGCACTTCATCCATCTCGGTTTCCAGGGTGCAGGTCAGCGGGCCGGGGTCCATGGCGCGGTACACACTGGTGGAGCCGAAGGTGCCACCGTTTTTGACAGCGGCTTGGATCACTTCACGGAAAGTCAGCATGCCCACTACCAGGCCATGTGACATCACCACCAGCGAGCCAATGTCTTTCTCCGCCATCAGCTGGGCTGCATCGGCCAGAGAGTCCTCCGGCGTGGTCGTGTAAAGCGTTCCGCCTTTTACGCGCAGGATATCGCTGACTTTCATGGGGACTTCCTCGTGACACTGGGGTTGAATTTGTACAGCAAATATAGCCCACAATGCACGGGTTTCATCGCGGTTTCATCAAGGTTTCATCACTGGAGACACCTATGGCTGGTTACGCAGACCCCGGCTTCGACACCCTCGCGCTTCACGCAGGTGCCGCACCCGACCCCACCACAGGCGCACGCGCCGTGCCCATTCACGTGAGCACCTCGTTTGTGTTCGAGTCCAGCGAGCATGCGCAGTCCCTCTTCAACCTGGAGCGCGCAGGCCACGTTTACAGCCGCATCAGCAACCCCACCAACGCGGTGCTGGAGCAGCGGGTTGCCGCGCTGGAGGGCGGTATAGGCGCCATCACCACCGCCAGCGGCCAGGCCGCGCTGCACCTGGCTATCGCCACCCTCATGGGGGCGGGCGGGCACATCGTGTCGTCCAGCGCCTTGTATGGCGGCTCGCACAACCTGCTGCACTACACCCTGTCGCGCTTCGGCATTGAGACCACCTTTGTGAAGCCCGGTGATGTAGATGCCTGGCGAGCCGCGGTGCGGCCCAACACGCGCCTGTTTTTCGGTGAGACCGTGGGCAACCCCGGCCTGGACGTGCTGGACACCCCCACTATTGCGCAGATTGCGCACGAGGCCGGGGTGCCGCTGCTGGTGGACTCCACCCTCACCTCGCCCTGGCTGGTGCAGCCCTTTACCCAAGGAGCTGATTTGATCTACCACTCGGCCACCAAGTTCTTGAGCGGGCATGGCACCGTGATTGGCGGCGTGGTGGTGGACGGCGGCAGCTTTGACTGGGCGCACGCGTTTGAGGCCAGCGGCAAGTTTGCCGAGCTGGCGGCACCCTACGAGGGCTTCCACCACATGAACTTCAGCGAAGAAAGCACCGTGGGCGCTTTCTTGCTGCGCGCCCGGCGCGAAGGCCTGCGCGACTTCGGCGCCTGCATGAGCCCGCACAGCGCCTGGCTGATCCTGCAAGGCATTGAGACCCTGAGCCTGCGCATGGAGCGCCATATGCGCAACACTGAAAAGGTGGTGCAATTCCTGGCCAGCCAGCCCTTTGTGAGCCGCGTGGGCCACCCGCTGCTGGTAAGCCACCCCAGCCACGCACTGGCGCAAAAGCTCTTGCCCAAAGGCGCGGGCTCGGTGTTCAGTTTTGACCTGAAGGGCAACCGCGAGCAAGGCAAGAAGTTCATTGAAACGCTCAAGGTTTTCAGCCACCTTGCCAATGTGGGCGACTGCCGCAGCCTGGTCATTCACCCGGCCAGCACCACCCACTTCCGCATGAGCGATGAGGCGCTGACTGCGGGCGGCATCACGCAGGGCACCATTCGCCTGTCCATCGGGTTGGAAGATGCAGACGACTTGATTGACGACCTCAAACGAGCCCTCAAAGCCGCCGAGAAAGCAGGAGCCTGACCATGCAATTACTCGTCAACGGCGCCAACACCTATTGCTACACCGGCGGCAAACCTTTCGATGCGGCCAAGCCCACGGTGGTCTTTATCCACGGTGTGCTCAACGACCACAGTGTCTGGATTTTGCAAAGCCGCTACCTCGCCCACCACCGTTACAACGTGCTGGCCGTGGACCTGCCCGGCCACTGCCGCAGCGGCGGCGAAGCACCGGAAACCGTGGAGCAAGCCGCCGCCTTCATCGTGGCCCTGCTGGATGCAGCAGGTATCGAAAAAGCCGCTTTGGTCGGCCACAGCTGGGGCTCGCTGATTGCGCTGGAGGCCGCCAGCTGGCTCGGCGCACGCGCCACCCACCTGGTGCTAGTAGGCACGGCCTACCCGATGAAGGTATCCCCCGCCCTGCTGGAGACGTCGCTGCAAGAGCCGATGAAAGCGCTGACCATGATCAACGTTTTTTCGCGCAGCACCTTGGCGGCACCGCCCTCAGCATTGGGGCCGGGCACCTGGGTGTATGGCGCCAGCATGGCATTGGGCCGCCGAGTCTTGGCCAGCAACACCACGGTAAACGTATTCCACCGCGGCTTCAAAGCGTGCGACAGCTACGCAGGCGGCGAGGCGGCGATGGCACAGGTGCAATGCCCGGTGCTGTTTGTACTCGGCGATCAAGACCAGATGACATCGCCCAAAGCCGCACAGACGCTGGTGCAAGCCGCCAAGGCCGCAGGCGTATGCACAGAAATCGTGCGGATTGCGGTGGGCCACCACCAGATGACCGAGGCGCCCGAAGAAACCTTGTCGGCACTACGACAGTTTTTGGCAACCACCTGAGGAGCGTCCATGCCAACCGAACCATCTATAGACCCGCGCAATTTCAAAAACTTTGCCGAGTTTTATCCGTTCTACTTGGGCGAGCACAGCAACACCACTTGCCACCGCCTGCACTTCGTGGGCTCCACACTGAGCCTGGTGTGTTTGGTGATGCTGCTTATCACGGGCAAGCCTCAATACTTTGTGTATGCGCTGCTGTGCGGATACAGCTTTGCATGGCTAGGCCATTTCGGCTTCGAAAAGAATAAGCCCGCCAGCTTCAAGCGCCCGGTCTACAGCCTCATGGGCGACTGGCGTATGTATGCGGATATCTGGACTGGGAAGATTAAGTTTTGAACTGACTGTGGGTCTGCTCGCGAGTGGTGAATTGCTATATTTTCTATAGCTACTTGCTCAGACGAGATATGGACCAAAAGCAGCTTTCTCGTATAGCGCCGCGATAGAAGCAGTCGTTAACATCAGGATGACCGAACTACCCACACGAGCGTCGAAGCCGGATCCTGCTGTAAACGGTTAGCCTCGCTTGACTTGTTAACTCGTGTCATGACACTCATTTCGTTACCATTTTCAACACGCCGCTTCCAAGAATAAGCCCTGAATCGCCCTCCGGCTCACCAGCCTTGATTTCCCCCAGAGTTCTCCAGTAAGGCACGCTGCCCGTGAGTTTGGCAGTACCGCGGACGACCTACCCATTTCGCCCGCTCTTAACTGTTAGAACCGCAGTGTTGCCGTACGCCACGCCACTAACGGTGCCTTCTCCCCCCTCGTTTTGGCGGGCACAACCAACAGTGGCCATCGAATGCTCGCCACTGATTTTCTCACCCTGCTGCGAAAGCTTGAAACTGGCCGTCCCACACTCAGAACGCTGCTTTTTTTCCTGTGGCGTTCGCAGATCGATTCGCCATTCGCCAGAGAACCCCGTCGCCGCTGCTCCTGTATGCGACAGAGCAAGAACTACGATGCAAATAAGGCTGAGGTATGGGCTGGGGCAGCGCATCCGCAAGTTAGCGCAATGCATCCTACAAAACCTGCGGCGTATGCCGGCGACTGCGGGATGAACTGGGCGCAAGTCGCGCTGAAATGGCTTTCGTAGGCTCAATCTCTGAAATGTTCATGTGCGTTTTTTTAGGTACAAGAATCACGACAAACTCCGCTCTTTGCAAGCAATGGAGTGAGCCGGTAGCTTTGCGATTTTTACACTTCAGGGTCAGCTTAAACATCCCCCCAATCGGGTGGAATTTGTAACGTCTGCTGCAGCAGGGTCAACGAAGCAACCCCAGCGGTCAAAAATCCTGATTGAGCTAGGCGCCCAGCCAGCAGCATCTGGCAGCAAATACGGTCAAGTAAATAGCCCATTTGCTACTCTTTGCATAGCACCTCACGCACAGTAGATGTGGGCCAGCAGCCTATTTTCCATAAATTTTCGGTAGCAGGCTCGGGCGTCAGCAGCAGTCGCTGCATCAGGGGCTCCAGCACGGTTTGGCCCAGATCGGCCAGCAGCACGTAGCGGGCTTGCCCATCGCGGTCGGTCGACTCTTGCAGCTGGCCTACCCAGTCCAGCTCTTGCAGGGTTTGCAGCACCGGCTCCAGGCGTTGCGAGTCCACACGCAGGGCTAAGCGCAGGGCGGACAAGGTCAGCCCGCGGTCTTCGGCGCCTTTGGCCGTGTCCAGCATCTGCAGCACTTCGAGCGCCAGCTGAAACTGCCAGCCGTGGCCCAGCTTGCGGCGCGGCACCCCGGCCAAGAGGCTGGGCAAATAGGCGGTGAGTGCAGCACCCAGCAGTACGATGACCCAGGCCACATAAATCCAGATCAGCAAAATCGGCACGGTAGCAAACGCGCCGTACACCACCGAATACGTGGGCACCTTGGCCAGGTACATGGCCAGCCCCTTGCGCGCCAGCTCCATGCCTGCCGACACAAACAAGCCACCCATCCACGCATGGCCCCAGCGCACATAGGTGTTGGGCACGTAATGAAACATGGCCGCAGTGCCAGCCGCCACCAGCCCGAACTGCAGGCTATCGAGCAAGAACGTGATGCCCCCCGGCAGCCCGCCCACCACCCCCTTGGACGCAGTAATGGCATACGAGGTAATTGACAGGCTGGCCCCCAGCAACAAGGGCCCCAAGGTCACAGCAGCCCAGTAGACCAACACACGCTGGCCAAACGGGCGGCGCTTTTTCACGCGCCAGATGCTGTTGAGGGTACGGTCGATGGTGAATATCAAGGCCAACGCGGTGCCCAGCAAAATCGCCAGCCCCGCAACCCCTAGGCGGCTGGCCTTGCCGGAAAACTGGTTCAGGTAGCCCAGCACTTGGCGGGCAATGTTGTCGGGCACCAGGCTTTCGATCAGCCAGCGCTGCAGCACATCCTGAAACTTGGCAAACATCGGGAATGCGGTAAATACTGCTAGTGCGACTGTGATCAGGGGCACCAGGGCAATGGTGGTGGTGAAGGTCAGGCTGCTGGCGGTGAGGCCGAGCCGGTCCTCCCGAAAACGCTCGCGCAGCATCAGGGCTGCGTCCCGCCACGGAATGCTGGCGATGTCTTTCAACCAAGAGGTAAACAGGGGTTTGGCTTGCATGGGCCGAATCATGCCATCGCCCGGGGTGAGCACAAGGCCACTCTGGCTGAGTTGGATGTGCATTTGGCTTAAGCTACGCGCCTCCCCACGAACCGGTGCGCCCCGTGACTGCTGCTACCCCTGCCCCCTATGTTGTTGCTGCCCGCTGGGCGGCTGTTGCCAGCCTGATCGGCCTGATCGTGCTGGGGCTGGTGTGGGAGCTTTGGCTGGCTCCCACCGGCCGCGGCACACTGGCCCTGAAGGTGCTGCCCCTTTGTATTCCGCTGGCAGGCTTGCTCAAAAGCCGCATGTACACCTACCGGTGGCTCAGCCTGATGGTGTGGCTGTATTTCACCGAAGGCGTGGTGCGCGCCTGGAGCGACAAGGCACCGGGCAATTGGCTCGCCTTGATCGAGGTGGCGCTTTGCATCGTGCTGTTTGTAGCCTGCACTTTTCACATCCGCTTGCGGCTGAAGGCGGGCAAAGCCTTGCAGCCCGCCTCTGACAACACGACCCAACCCTCTTCCCCCTCCGTATGACTGCCACTGACACTTTGCGCGATACCTTGCGCGCCACACTGCGCACCCTCGTGGGCGAAGCGCACGTACTCACCGAAGGTGACCTCACCGCTTACGAACAAGACTGGCGTAAACGCGAGCGCGGCCACGCCTTGGCCGTGGTGCGCCCCGGCACCACAGAAGAAGTAGCCGCTGTAGTGAAAGCCTGTGCCGCAGCGGGCGTGAGCCTGGTGCCTCAGGGGGGCAACACCGGCATGGTGGTCGGCTCCATTCCCGATGCGTCGGGCACCCAAGTGCTGCTGAGCCTGCAACGCCTGAACCGCATCCGCACCATCGACGCGGCCAACCTGACGGTGACCGTTGAGGCCGGCTGCGTGCTGCAGACGCTGCAAGAGGCGTGCGAGAAAGAAGGATTTTTGTTCCCCCTTAGTTTGGCCGCCGAGGGCAGCTGCACTATTGGTGGCAACCTGGCCACCAATGCCGGCGGTACCCAGGTGGTGCGCTATGGCAACACCCGCGAGCTGTGCCTCGGCCTGGAAGTGGTGACCGCGCAGGGCGAGGTCTGGAGTGGCCTGACCGGCCTGCGAAAAGACAACACCGGCTACGACCTGCGCCACCTGTTTATTGGCTCTGAGGGCACGCTGGGCGTGATTACCGCTGCCACTCTGCGCATGTACCCCCTGCCCGCGGCCCAACTCACCGCCTTTGCAGCGGTACCCTCGCTGGACGCAGCCGTGCAACTGCTGGGCCTGGCGCACCAGCACCTGAACGCCGGCCTTACCGGCTTCGAAGTGATGGGCGACTTTGCACTGGGCTTGGTGCGCAAACACTTTCCGCAGCAAAACGTGCCATTCGGCGGCATGAGTCCTTACTGCGTAGTGCTCGAGAACTCCGACCACGAGTCCGAGGGCCACGCCCGCGAACAATTCGAGCGATTGCTGGAAGCGGCCCTCGACCAAGGCTGCGTGCTGGACGCCGTGGTGGCCGAGAACATTGCCCAAGCCCGCGCGCTGTGGCACATCCGTGAGAGCATTCCGCTGGCGCAGGCCCAAGAGGGCCTGAATATCAAGCACGACATCTCAATTGCCGTGTCGCGCATTCCTACCTTCGTGACTGAGGTCGATGCGTTGCTGGAGCAACACTTCCCCGGCGTGCGGCTGGTGAACTACGGCCACTTGGGGGACGGCAACCTGCACTACAACGTGCAGGCGCCGGACGGCGCGGATGCCGAAGCCTTTTTGCACGACCAGGAAGGCCCCATCAACACGCTGGTGTACGAGGTAGTGGACCGTTTCAATGGCTCCATCTCCGCCGAGCACGGCATTGGCAGCCTGAAACGCGAGAAGCTGGCGCACCACAAATCGCCGGTTGCCCTGAATGCCATGCGCGCCATCAAGGGCGCGCTGGATCCGAAAAATCTCATGAATCCAGGCAGAGTGCTATCAATAGAGTAGCTGCTTGCGCTTATTCCGCGAGGACTAGAGGTCTTTTTTACGTAGACTCAGGCCACTCTGCGCACTTATTTTTCAGGACCCCGTTGTGGCACACCTCATTCTCTTGGGCATCGTCTATGTGTCCTTTATCAGCCTGGGCCTGCCGGACGGCATTCTGGGTGTAGCTTGGCCGGCCATCCGTGCCGATATGGGCCAGCCGCTGGCGGCAGTGGGCGCCATCACCATCACCATGACGATCTGCTCGGCCACGGCGAGCTTCTTTGCAGGGCCGATTGCCAAACGCATGGGCACCGGCGCGGTGGTGGCCACCAGCTGCCTGATGACTGCGCTGGCGCTCTTGGGCTTCTCGGTGGCCCCGTCGTTCGGTTGGCTGGTTGCACTGGCGGTGCCACTGGGCTTGGGTGCGGGCGCTGTGGACGCCAGCTTGAACCACTTTGTGGCAGCCCACTACTCCTCCCGCCACATGAACTGGCTGCACGGTTTCTGGGGCGTGGGCGCCACCACCGGGCCGCTGATTATGGGCTTGGCACTGGCCAGCAGTGGCGGCTGGGCGCTAGGGGTGCGCAGCATCGGCCTGATGCAGCTGACGCTGGCGGTCGCACTGTGGGCGACCTTGTCACTTTGGGCCAAAGAGCACTCCAAACCACCTGCTGGTGAAGACGCGTATGGTGCTGCCTCCTTCAAACCGGTGCGCCCGCTCGCAACTTGGTTGGCGCCCACACTGTTTTTGTTTTATGTGGCGGCCGAGATGGGCACCGGCCTGTGGGCAGCCAGTATTTTGGTAACGGACCGCGGCCTCACGCAGGCGCAAGCGGGCATCTGGGTGTCGGTGTATTTTGGCTCCATCACCGCCGGGCGCTTTGCGGTGGGGCTGATCGCCAACCGGCTGGGTAACCGCAAACTGGTGCGGCTGGGCATTGCCGTGGCTACGCTAGGTGCGCTGGTGTTTGTCTTGCCCGGGGTGTTCGGCAGCGCCGCCAGCTTCGGGCTGGTGCTCATGGGCGTGGGCTGTGCACCGGTGTTTCCGTCGCTGATGCACGAGACCGCGCGCCGTTTTCCGGAAGATGTGGCCCGCGCCGTCATCGGCCGGCAAATGACCTTTGCCTATGCCGGTGGCTCGGTTATCCCCGCAGGTTTCGGGCTGCTGGCGACTTGGGCCGGGCTGGGCGCGGTGATGCCACTGGTGGTGGTCATCCTGCTAGTGCTACTGGCACTGGCCGCAGCGCTGGACCGGATGACCTGATCAGGCCAATGCCAATCAGGTCCGTGCCAGTTTGCGGGCCAGTTGCTCCAGCCGGGCCTTGTAGCTCTCGGCATCAAACGCACGGCGGGCGCTGCCGCTGTCCACCGCTGCTTGCGCCACGCGCAAGGACACGGTTTGTAGCAAGCGTTTGTCCAGCAAGGTGGGCAGCAACTTGTCTTTACTGAAGGCCGCGTCTTCACGCGCCAGATCCGCCAGCGCCAGCACGGCGGCTTTCTTCATGTCTTCATTGATCTGTGGGGCACCCACGTCCAGCGCGGCGCGGAACAGGTAGGGGAAGCACAGCGCATTGTTCACCTGGTTGGGGTAGTCCGAGCGGCCGGTAGCGGTGATGGCGTCGCGCGAGGCGGCAATCACCAGCTCAGGGCGGATTTCAGGCTCGGGGTTGGCCAGCGCAAACACTACGGGCTTGGCGGCCATGCCGCGCACCATTTCCTGGCTCACCACGCCGGGGCCGGACAGCCCAAGAAACACATCAGCATCCCGCAAGGCATCGGCCAGCGTGCGGGCAGCGGTATCGCGGGCCCAGGCGGCTTTTTCGCCGTCATCGCCCTTGGCGCCACGACCGGTGTAGATCACGCCTTTAGAGTCACACACAGTAATGTTGGATTTTTTAGCACCCAGGCTCACCAGCAGTTCCAGGCAGGCGTTGGCCGCCGCGCCCGCACCGTTGCACACCAGCGTGACTGCATCCAGCGACTTACCTTGCAGATGCAGCGCGTTGATCAGGCCGGCGGCCACCACGATGGCGGTGCCGTGTTGGTCGTCATGGAACACGGGAATCGACAAGCGGGCCCGCAGCGCGCGCTCGATCTCAAAGCACTCGGGCGCCTTGATGTCTTCGAGGTTGATGCCGCCAAACGTAGGGTGCAGGCTGGCAATGGTGTTGATGAGTTTTTGTGGGTCGGTCTCGTCGATCTCGATGTCAAATGCGTCGATGCCGGCAAAACGCTTGAACAGGACGGCCTTGCCTTCCATCACCGGCTTGCCGGCCAGCGCGCCGATGTTGCCCAGGCCCAGCACGGCGGTGCCGTTGGTGATGACGGCCACCAGGTTGCCCTTGGCGGTGTACTCGTAGGCCAGTGCCGGGTCGCGCTCAATCTCTAGGCAAGGCACTGCCACACCGGGCGAGTAGGCCAGCGACAAATCGTCCTGGCTGCCCACGGGCTTGGTCACATGAATCTCAATCTTGCCGCCGATGTCGTCTGAATCACGGGCGCGGTGGTAGGCCAGCGCGGCTTCGTGCAGATTGAAAGCAGCTTCAGCAGCCTGGCCTTGCGGTGGTTGCTCGGCGCCCGTTGCGGTGGGGGCGGCCGTCTGGGTTTCGATGAGGGACATGCAAGCGGCGCGATGAGCGCGGTGAAAATAGGCCAAAGGCGGCGAAGCGCCAAATTCTGCGCGTGTTGCCCGCGCGCGGCCAGCAAAATGTGGGCAAATTCCATGCGGAAATGTCTTCACCGTATGCAGGGCAGACATGCCCCACCCACCCTACAATTTCGACCATGACCAGCCCTACTCCTCAGCGCCCGGTGCGCAGCCAGTACGAAGACTTCATGCGCCACGTGCACACCACGGGCGTTTTCAAATCCGACCGCACCGGCACCGGCACGAAAAGCGTGTTCGGCTATCAGATGCGCTTCGACCTGAATGAGGGCTTCCCGCTGGTCACGACCAAAAAAGTGCACCTGCGCAGCATCATCCAGGAGCTGCTGTGGTTCCTGACCGGCTCTGCCAACAACAACTGGCTCAAAGAGCGCGGCGTCACCATTTGGGACGAATGGGCCAACCCCGAAACCGGCGACCTGGGGCCGGTCTACGGCGTTCAGTGGCGCAGCTGGCCCACGCCGGATGGCGGCCACATCGACCAGATTGCCGACGTCATCAAAACCCTCAAGAGCAACCCCGACAGCCGCCGCATCATCGTGAGCGCCTGGAATGTGGCCGAGCTCAACAAAATGGCGCTGATGCCCTGCCACGCCTTCTTCCAGTTCTATGTGGCGCCGGCCACCGAGCCGGGCGGCAAGGGCCGCTTGAGCTGCCAGCTGTACCAGCGCAGCGCCGACATCTTTTTGGGCGTTCCCTTCAACATTGCCAGCTACGCCCTGCTCACCCACATGGTGGCCCAGCAGTGCGACCTGGAGGTGGGCGACTTCATCTGGACGGGTGGCGACTGCCACATCTACAGCAACCACACTGAGCAGGTGGAGCTGCAGCTGAGCCGCGCTCCTATGGCCTACCCCACGCTCCATATCAAGCGCAAGCCGGAGAGCATCTTCGACTACGAGTTTGAAGACTTTGAAGTGCTGGGCTACGAGTGCCACCCTGCCATCAAGGCACCGGTTGCGGTGTGATGGCAGGCACGATGAGCACCACCGTCACACTCCCCCGCCTTCACTTGATTTACGCCCGCGCTGCGAATGGCGTGATCGGCGCGGGCGGCGCCCTGCCCTGGCATTTACCCGAGGACTTGGCCCACTTCAAGCGGACCACGCTGGGCTGCCCCGTCATCATGGGGCGCAAGACCTGGGACTCGCTGCCGCCCAAATTCCGCCCCCTGCCCGGCCGTGCCAACATCGTTGTCACCCGCCAGCCGGATTGGAACGAAACCGGTGCCCAGCGCGCGTCTGACATGCGCGAGGCGCTACAAATTTGTGAGCAATCTGCAGACGTTTGGGTGATTGGCGGTGCCCAGCTCTATGCTTTGGCCGAGCCACTGGCCACCACCGCGGTGGTGACGGAGATTGAGCAAGACTTTGTGGGGGATGCCTACGCCCCCCACTTGGGCGAGGCTTGGCTGGAAACCGCCCGCGAGCGCCATACGGCAGCCAGCGGGCTGGGGTTCAGCCTGGTGACCTACACCCGCCGCTGAGCGGGCAAGCGCTTATTTCTTGCTGGATTGGTGGCCGATCACGCCACCTGCAGCTGCGCCTGCTGCTGTACCCAGCACACCGCCACCGATCACGTTGCCTGCGACGCCACCAATCACCGCGCCAACGGCGGTGTTCTTTTCACGGGTAGTCATACCGGCGCAGCCGCTCAAAACCAAGAGGGCCAACACGAGTGCGGTGCTACGGAGGGGAGTGGATGTGTTTTTCATGGAACGACCTTTTTCTGATCAACAAAATGTGATGGTCGAAGTATCTGCAGGCTTGTGTGCGCTGGGTAGCAGACAGCGCCGCAAAGGTGTGTAGGTACAGTCCTACATACATTCGGGTGGATGGCCCATGGCGAACGCGTGTGTTCGCAGGCACACTACAACCCAACCCCACCACCAACGATATGACCGTGCTCACCACCTATCTCGTCGAAGACAGCCCGGTCATTCAGCAAAGCCTGATTGCCACGCTGCAAGAACTCACCCCTGTGGCCGTCGTTGGCATGGCAGCGGACGAGCAAGCTGCGCTGCAATGGCTGGCGGACCCTGCGCACGAGGCAGAGCTGGTCATCGTGGATATTTTTTTACGCAGCGGCTCCGGCGTCGGTGTGCTGCGGGGCGCACAACAAAACAAGCCCTCACGGCATATGGTGGTGTTGAGCAACTACGCCACTCCTGACGTGCGCGCCACTTGTATGGCTCTGGGGGCACAGCAGGTGTTTGATAAATCGACAGAAATAGACGCGCTGATTCTCTACTGCCAAACGTTGGCTGCAAGCGGCACGCAGCCTGCTCCAACTGCTTGATGTGGCTACTGGATCAGGCCGTTTTTGAGCCCGTAATAGGTCAAATCGCTGTTCGACTCGAGGCGCATTTTCTCCATCACCCGGGTGCGGTAGGTACTCACGGTTTTCACACTGAGTGACATGCTGGTCGCAATATGCCCCACCGTCTCACCACGGGCCAGTCGCAGGAAAACCTGCAACTCGCGCTCAGAGAGCTGGGTGTGTAAGGGCTTGTCCGCATCATCGCCCAACCCGTCTGCCAACAACTCTGCGACGCCGGGGGTGATGTATTTGCGCCCGCGGTGCACGGTGCGAATGGCTTTGACGATGTCTTCGGGATCGCAATCTTTGTTCAGATACCCACTGGCCCCTTGGCGCAGCAGGGTGGTGGCGTAATGAACTTCGGCAAACCCACTCAAAATCAACACCGGCAGGTCAGGTGCACGCGCCTTGATGGCCACCAGCGCATCGACGCCGCTGTGGTCGGGCATGGAAATGTCCATCACCATCACATCCACTTCGCCCTGGCGCACGATGTCCAACGCATCCCGGCCATTCACCGCCTCGGCCACGACCTGAAAGTCCGGCTGGTCGGAAAAAAACTGGCGCAGCCCAGCGCGCACCATCGCGTGGTCATCAACAATGGCAATCCTGATCATGGGCGCATAGAGATAGTCATTCGCCATGATCCCACAGTTCTCTGCAGGTCCTTCCCATGAAAAAAATCACAGCCCTCCAGCGCCATCCTCTGGTCATTGCCTGCGCGCTCGCGGCGGCGGGAGCCGTGCTATTTGTGAGCGAGGCCTCTTACTGGCGGTCGACTACCACTTTGCAGGAACTGACCGAAATGGGCATGTCGCGCACCCAAATTCAGACGCTGGAGCGCAGCATGCTGGATGCCGAGACAGGCCAGCGCGGCTACCTGCTCACCCAACGCAAGGAGTACCTCGAACCCTATGTCACGGCGCTGCTTCGCATCGAAGATGCTTATAAGGTGTTGGATGTGTATTACGGCAGCGACCCAGAGTCACAAGCGCTGCTGCAGCGATTGCACACATTGACGGAGACCACGCTCTCAGAGTTGGCCTTGACGCTGCAGCTGTTTGACGAAGGCCGCGGCAAAGCCGGGCGCGAGATTTTGATGACCGATATCGGCCGCGAAAAGATGGACGCCATTCGGGCGACCAGTGCCGAGCTGCTGGCCTATCAAACCCGGGCGGTCAGCGATAGCCGCTCTGCGCTGATCAGCACCCTGGTGTTAGACCGGTTGGGTGTTGCAGTGCTCAGTCTCGTGAGCTTGCTGGCGTTGTTTTTGTACCTGCGCCAGTCGCAGGCGCTCAAGCTCCAGCAAATGGAGCTGCAACGCGTGGTGCAGCTGGAACGCGACCGCCTGGAGGTCGAAGTGGCCAATCGAACTGCAGAGCTGATCGAGCTCGCCCAGCACTTGCAAACCGCTCGCGAGGACGAGCGCCAACGCCTTGCCCGTAACCTGCATGACGATCTGGGCTCCTTGCTGACCTCCGCCAAGCTGGACGCCGCGCGCATCAAATCACGCATCACGGTAGCCGCACCTGAGGCGCTAGATTTGCTGGCCCACCTGGTTGGCACGCTCAATACCGGTATTGCACTGGGCCGCCGCATTATTGAAGACCTGCGCCCTTCTTCGCTGAGCAACCTCGGCTTGGTTGCTGCGCTTGAAATTCTGGCGCGCGAGTACGCGGCACAGTCCGGGGTAGCCGTTCACTGCCAACTGGAGCCGGTGGCATTGCGGCCCTCCGCAGAACTGGTGGTGTACCGGCTTGTGCAAGAGGCCATCACCAACATCGCCAAATATGCGCAGGCCCGCAACATTTGGATTGAACTCTGCACCCGGGCAGGCCAGGTGGAGGTCTCGGTGCGCGACGATGGTGTGGGCTTTGACACCAGCACCAAGCCCACTTCCGCCTACGGGCTGGTGGGCATGCGCTTCCGGGTTGGAGCAGAGGGCGGAAGCTTGCAGCTGCAGTCCCGCCCTGGGCAGGGCACCCAAATTCTGGCCAAGTTTCCACCACTCTCCAGCACAGCGGGGTGAGCGTGTCGGAGGCGTCCTACAAGCGGGCGCGCCTTTGACCCACGACTACACGGCAAGGTGACTGATGGCCACACTGTGTGCGAAAACGCACACTAGGGCATCTGTTGAAGGAATCCTGATGTTGCATTACGCCGTTGTCTTTTTTGTTATTGCCCTGATCGCAGCGCTTTTCGGTTTTGGTGGCCTTGCCGCCAGCGCCGTAGAGATAGGCAAGATCTTGTTTTTCGTCTTCCTGGTGCTCGCGGTGCTGAGCTACCTGTTCGGATTTCTCCGGAAGAAATAAACAGCGCCTCCCTTCTCCTTCCCCCTCCCATTCACTTCACTTCTGGAAACTCACCATGAACATTCGCACCCTCTTCGCCTTGGCTTTTGCCGCCCTTCTTGCCTTAACGGCTACCGGCTGCGCTGTGCAGCGTGGCCAATCCACCGTGGGGGCCTATGTTGATGACACCGCCATCACCGCCAGCATCAAGAGCCGCTTTGTAGAAAACAAAGTCGTGGATGCCGCCGCCATCAGCGTGGAAACCCTCAACGGAACCGTGATGCTGTCCGGATTTGCCAAAAGCCCGGATGAGAAATCCACCGCAGCGACGCTGGCTTGGAGCGTCATGGGCGTCAAGGCCGTGAAGAACGAGATCACTGTGCGCCCGTAAGCCACGTCGTCTGACTCGGTCAGACAAGAGCCCTGCACTTCTCCCGGAGCGCAGGGCTTTTTTGCGTTCATCGCAGCCTTGTAAGGTCTGTCATTGGCGAGGAGCAGTGAGAAAATCCAGGGTCTCTGCACTGCAGCATTTATTTTTTCTGAATCACCTATGAAACTCGCCACCTGGAACGTCAATTCTTTGGGCGTGCGCCTGTCGCAAGTGCTGGAGTGGCTGGCCGCCAACCCGGTCGATGTGCTCGCCCTGCAAGAACTCAAGCTGACTGACGACAAATTCCCCGCGGATGCATTTGAAGCCATCGGCTACTACGCGCAGTGGTTTGGCCAGAAGACCTACAACGGCGTGGCCCTGCTTACTCGATCTCCCGCGGACGCCGTAGTCAAAAATATCCCCGGTTTTGACGACGACATGTCCCGCGTAATCACCGGCACGGTGGAGAGGATACGCGTGATTGGCGCTTACTTCCCCAACGGGCAGGAGCCGGGTAGCGACAAGTTTGAGTACAAGATGGAGTGGCTCACCGCCCTGCGCCGCTGGGTGAAAGACGAGCTGACCGCGCACCCGAACCTGGTGTTGATGGGCGACTACAACATCACTTTTGACGAGGACGATGTGTGGGACCCGGTGAACCTGGAAGGCACCATCCATTGCACCGAGGAAGAGCGCTACCACCTGCGCGCCCTAGTGGCATTAGGCCTGTGCGACAGCTACCGGTTGTTCCCCTACCCGCCCAAAAGCTTCAGTTGGTGGGACTACCGGGATGCGGGCTTTCGGCGCAACCGGGGGCTGCGCATTGACCATATTCTGGTGAGCCAGGCGCTCAAATCGCGGGTTACCAGCTGCGTGATTGACAAGACGCCCCGCAAAAACGAGCGCCCCAGCGATCACGCGCCGGTAGTGGTAGAGATCAGCCCAGCCCTAGCTCCTGAATCTTCCGCGTAATTGTGTTGCGGCCAATACCCAGTTTTTGAGCCGCTTCAATACGACGGCCTTTGGTATTGGCCAAGGCCGCAAGAATCAGGCGGGACTCGAACCGCCGGGTGAGTGTGTCCCACACATCCGCTTTACCGGAGCCGAGTAGCGCAATCGCCTCGGTTTCAAGCTCGGCTTCCCAGCCTTCGAGTGGGCCTTGAGCCGCTGCGGCACGGGCCAATACATGCGACAGGTCTTCACTGCCCTCATGCGACAAAGACGCCGAGGCGTGCGAATCCAGAGGTAACTCTTTGAGATGCGCCTCGGGCGTGGCGGCAAACACCGGCTTGGCCAGCAGTGAGTCGCCGGCTTCGGTGCGCCCCTGATTGACCTCGGGCGGCAGGTCTTTGCGCTCAATCACCTGCGCCGGCGCCATCACGGTCAGCCAGTGGCAGATGTTTTCCAACTGACGCACGTTACCGGGAAAGCCAAAGCCCTCGAGCCAGGCCAATGCGGAATCAGAAATACGCTTGGGCTCCACGCCCAGCTGCTTGGCGCTTTGCTGCAGAAAGTGGCGGGTCAGCATGGCCACGTCTTCCTTGCGCTCGCGAAGGGCGGGCAGGCGTAGGCGAATCACATTCAGACGGTGGAACAAGTCTTCACGGAACACGCCGTCTTTGACGCGCTGCTCCAGGTTCTGGTGGGTAGCAGCAATCACACGTACGTTGGATTTGACGGCACTGTGCCCGCCCACGCGGTAGAAGTGGCCGTCGCTCAAGACGCGCAGCAAACGGGTCTGCAACTCAAACGGCATGTCCCCGATTTCGTCCAGAAACAACGTACCGCCATCGGCCTGCTCGAAGCGGCCACGGCGCATGGTTTGCGCGCCGGTGAAAGCGCCGCGTTCATGGCCGAAGAGTTCGCTCTCTAACAGATCTTTGGGAATCGCAGCAGTGTTGATGGCCACAAACGGGCCATCGGCGCGCGGGGAATGCTTGTGAAGCGCACGGGCCACCAGCTCTTTGCCGGAGCCGGATTCGCCGGTGATCATCACCGTGACGTTGCTCTGGCTCAAGCGGCCGATGGCACGGAACACGTCCTGCATGGCGGGCGCCTGGCCCAGCATTTCGGGGGACTCGGCCATGCGCTCTTCGGCGACTTCCTCGCGCTGGCTCTCTTCCACTGCGCGGCGGATGAGCTCTACTGCTTTGGGCAGGTCGAAGGGCTTGGGCAGGTATTCAAACGCGCCGCCCTGGAAGGCGCTCACCGCGCTGTCAAGGTCCGAGAAAGCCGTCATGATGATGACAGGCAGGCCGGGGTGTTTGGCCTTGACTTTTTCGAGCAGGTCCAGACCGGAGCCCCCGGGCATGCGGATATCGCTCACCAGGATCTGCGGGCCTTCATCGTCTGCTGCGGTGCTCAGCGCAGTCAGTACATCGCGTGGATTGGAAAAACTGCGTGTAGGCAGATGCTCACGCAGCAGTGCCTTCTCCAGCACGAAGCGGATGGACTGGTCATCATCTACGATCCAAATCGGCTTCATGTTGTGCGGCACCCTATATTCTTTGTCTGTTACGGTAACGGAATCAAGATTTTGAAGTCCGTACGGCCCGGCACGCTGTCCACTTCAATCAGACCATGGTGTTGCTGAACAAAGGTTTGCGCCAGTGTGAGCCCCAGTCCGGAACCACCTTCTCTGCCCGAAACCAACGGGTAAAAAATGCGGTCTCTGATCGAATCTGGCACGCCAGGTCCGTTATCGATGACATGCAATTCCAATGCCAACCGGTAACGCTGTTTGCCGAAGGTGATCTGCCGTGTCACGCGGGTCTTAAACGTCATACAACCGTCACCCGCTGCAATACGCTCTGCCAGCGCCTGGCAGGCATTGTGAGCAATGTTCAACACGGTTTGAATGAGCTGCTCGCGGTCGCCCCGGAATTCGGGGATGGAGGTGTCGTAGTCCCGCACCACGCGCAAGCCTTTTGGAAACTCGGCCAGGATCAGGGAGCGCACGCGCTCACACACCTCGTGAATGTTCACATCTCCCACCAAGTGGGGCCGGCGGTGCGGCGCCAGCAGGCGGTCTACCAGGCTCTGCAAGCGATCCGCCTCATGGATGATGACCTGCGTGTACTCGGTGAGCTCGGGAGACTCCATCTCCATCTCGAGCAACTGCGCCGCGCCACGAATGCCACCCAACGGGTTTTTGATTTCGTGGGCAAGGTTACGGATCAGCTCTTTGTTGGTCTGGGCCTGCTCGGCGAGTCGCTCTTCGCGGTCCTGGCGGGTCTGCTGCTCCTGGGGCACCATTTCCACAATGATGTGGTTCGATGCCTCGGTGCGGGTCACGATGACGTGCACCGGCATGGACTCCAGCCCGGCGCGCTTGAGCCACGCGTCGTAGCGCAGTGCTGCAAAAGCATTGTCCAGCGCACCCTCGAGAGCGCTGTGCAGCTGTGCGGGTTCGGTAAAGACATCGGCAAAGTTGGAGCCGATGATGGTCCTGCGCGAAATGCCCAAGGCATCTTCCAGTGCCGCATTGGAGAATTGCACAGACGCGTCGGCTGCGACCACCGCCACCAAGGTTGCTAGCAGGTCAAAAGAATGGAATCGCTCCATGAGGCTTGTCCGCGGAAAAAGGAAATTGAGTAACCGAGTCCATGGCTCCGCCCGCAAAGGCGAGCACTTGCCCGGGCCTTATTGCTTGGAGCTACTGCCCGGCAAACGACCAAGCTCCCGACGGATGCCCGATATGTCACTTTCGTTGCGGGACAGCGCTGCTTTGAGCTCAGAAACCCGGTCCAGGTATTTTTGCTGATTGCGCGTCTCGGGACCCAGCTTTTCAGGTTCCCCGTTGTTGTACTCTTTGCTCAGCTCAATCTGACGGGCCTCGGCCTTTTTGAGCTCGGCCTCGAGAATCAAACGGGCATCAGAGTCTTTGGCTTTTTGATCCGCGCTGTCGATACGCGGCGCGCTGCTTGCGGGCGGCGTCGATGCCACCTTCACCCCGGGCGCTGTTGCTGCCGCTGCTGCGGGTTTTTGCCCCTGCACCACCGTGACATTGCCGCCCGAGACAAGCTTGCAGGTCTTGGCCTGCGCTTCGGTCACGGTGTTAGTGTACTCATTGCCACACCGGTAGATACGCTCCTGCGCCGAGGCTCCTAGCGTCGTGCCGGCGGTCAAGCAAAGAATCAGGAGTGTGGGTTTCATGCTGTGTCAGTAACTACGCTTGGTTTGGTAAGCGCTGTGATTCAGTATCCGTCAAAAAGTGCCCCGGAACAAAGGCCCTGAGTATCCCCGAGGTTCGGGTGGCGATTTGTGTCCAAGTGTTCCATAAAAAAAGGACGGCTCGCGCCGTCCTTTTTTTGCTCATCACGGGGCTTTGCAGCGCCGGGATTACAGGCTGAAGTACATGTCGTATTCGACAGGGTGCACCGACATGCGGTAGCGTGTCACTTCCTGCATCTTCAGGTCGATGTAGGCATCGATCATGGAGTCAGTGAACACACCACCCTTGGTCAGGAACGCGCGGTCTTTGTCCAAGTGCTCCAAGGCTTGATCCAAGCTGTGGCACACGGTTGGTACCTTTGCATCTTCCTCGGGAGGCAGATGGTAGAGGTCCTTGGTGGCGGCTTCGCCGGGATGAATCTTGTTTTCCACGCCGTCCAAACCTGCCATCAACAAGGCCGCGAAGCCCAGATATGGGTTCATCAATGGATCGGGGAAACGTGCTTCCACGCGACGGCCCTTGGGGTTCGCCACGAAAGGAATGCGGATCGAAGCGGAACGGTTCTTGGCGGAATATGCCAACTTGACCGGAGCTTCGAAGTGAGGAACCAGACGCTTGTAGCTGTTGGTGCCAGGGTTGGTGATGGCGTTCAGGGCACGTGCGTGCTTGATGATGCCGCCGATGTAGTACAGCGCGAAGTCAGACAGACCTGCATAGCCGTCGCCAGCAAACAGGTTCTTGCCGTCTTTCCACACGGACTGGTGCACGTGCATGCCGGAACCGTTGTCGCCGTGGTAAGGCTTGGGCATGAAAGTGGCGGTCTTGCCGTAGGCATTGGCCACGTTGTGGATCACGTACTTTTGCAACATGGTCCAGTCAGCACGCTCAACCAGAGTGGAGAAACGTGTGCCGATTTCGTTCTGACCAGCGCCCGCCACTTCGTGGTGGAACACTTCAACTGGAATGCCCAACGATTCGAGAATCAGGGACATTTCAGCGCGCATGTCTTGCGTGCTGTCCACTGGGGGCACGGGGAAGTAGCCGCCCTTGACAGTGGGACGGTGACCGCGGTTGCCTCCTTCGAGCTTGGAACCGGTGTTCCAAGGCGCTTCGTACTCTTCGATTTCGTAGAAGGTGTTGTTGGGTTCTGTAGACCAACGCACGCCGTCAAAGATGAAGAATTCTGGCTCAGGGCCGAAGTAAGCGGTGTCGCCCATGCCGGAGGCCTTCAAGTAGGCTTCCGCGCGCTTGGCGATGGAACGTGGATCGCGGTCGTAAGACTTGCCGTCAGCAGGCTCCACCACGTCGCAGTTCATGATGATGGTGGTTTCTTCGAAGAACGGATCGATGTTGGCGGTGCCTGGATCGGGCATCAACAACATGTCGGAAGCTTCGATTCCCTTCCAGCCGGCGATGGAAGAGCCGTCGAACGCGTGGCCGGAGGTGAATTTATCTTCATCAAAATGCGAGACAGGCACAGTGGTGTGCTGCTGCTTACCACGGGTATCGGTGAAACGGAAGTCAACAAACTTGACTTCGTTTTCTTTCACCATCTTCATCACATCTGCGACGGTCTTGGCCATCAAATACTCCTGTTGCACGGTTGTAAAAAGATTTGCGCTGCAGTTAATGCAGCTTTTGTGCCAAAGCACGCACCCAAAAGGCATTTCGGCAAACCGCTCTATTTTGCATCGTTAAACGGGCAATTCGAGCACGAAATCCGGAAAGTCACGGGTGAGAGCCCAACGAACGCACCAAAATGCACCACCAAGGTGCGCCAAGTGAAAGTGCACTTTATTGGTGCAATTTGTCATCGCACCAATTCAGGGCCTAACGACATATCCAGCGCCTTGAGGCCCGCCATCAGGTCCGCATATGCGGCGGGCAGCACAGCGGGATCCCCTTTCACCCCCAATTCGATATGCCGGCCGTATTGTGGATGGTCCACGCTCGGCAGGCTGAAGACCTTGACCGGATGACTCCGCTCCAGCTGCTCCATAAGTGGGGTCAGCATCGACTCCATGGCACCAAAGACAATCACCGATTGCTCGCGCCACACATCCTGCTGAAACCATTGAGCGCATTGGCTATCGAGAACCCATTCCACCATCGGCCAGGCCATCACGGGGAAGCCGGGCACAAAGTGGACCCGCCCTTGTCCAACACCGGGATAACTGAACCCCGGAATTTTGTTGTACGGATTGGGTATGAGAGCAGAGCCTTCCGGGAACATGCCCATTTGCAAGCGGTGCACATTGTCTGGGCGCTCGGGCTCATAAGGCAGGCCTTGCTCCCGGGCGACGTCCAAGATGCGCTCTTGGATCAAATCCCGTGCGGCGTCACTGAGTACCAAGGCCTTGCCCGACGCCGATGCGGCGCATTGCCGGGTGTGATCGTCGGGGGTGGCGCCAATGCCACCGAAGGAAAAGACGGTGTCCCCCGAAGCGAATGCGTCGCGCAGCGTCGATGTGATCCGCTGTGGATCATCGCCAACGTAATGCGCGTAGGCCAACGGGATGCCACGGGCACCCAGCAGCTCAATGATTTTGGCCAAGTGCTTGTCAGCACGCTTACCGGAAAGGATTTCATCCCCAATGATGATCGCGCCAAACTTCATAAGATCTCCACGTCAACCACATCAAGCGAAATGCTTGGCACCTCGGCAGCTGCCGCTTGCTCTGTACGCAAATCTTGCAAGGCCTTCAAACCGAAATGGGTGAACCACAGCGACGAAAAGGCGAACAACAGGGTGTAGAGCCAAATCGACACCGGAACCAAAATAGGGGCAAGCGCAACCGCAACAAACCCGAATGACCAGACCAGGCTAGGGGCCGCACCGAGGTACCCAGCGAATACGCCCATCGCCAGCAAGGGCCAGCGATAGCGTTTGAATAGTTCTTGTCGCTCAGCACGGGAGGCAAAGTCGGACAAGGCATCAAAAGCCATGACCCGGTAAGTCAACCAGCCCCAAATCAAGGGTGGAATGACCAGCACAAGCGGCGGAATCAACCAGAGTGGCAGCGACACCACCAAGGCGAACAATGCAGCCACTGTCGAGCCCAGAGCCCATCCGGCACTCAACAGAAAAGAGCCGGAACCTTGCTTATCGAGCAAGGGAAAGCGGCGCTGAGCGACCAGGCGCACCAGCATGGGGGTCATCAAGGTGGCTACCACCAATGAGCACGCGACCACGACAAGCGGCGTCAACAGCAGAATCACCAAGAGCGGAACCAAGACCGTCTTGAGCTTTCCAGCCCCCATGGATTCGAGCCACGACCACAGCATTTGCAGCCAGTCCATCGACTCCAACAGCAGGTTCACTTGGCTGAGCAGGCTGTCAAGGTAAAAATACCCGAGTCCGGCGGTTACCCCCACCATCAAGACTAGTGGCAGAAACGACCACAAGATGACTTTGGGGTGCAGGCAATAGGCCACGGAACGCCAGAAGGCATCGAGGACGGCGTTCATGGCATCACACCTTGGTTTGCACAGCCACAATTTCGTCGGCAGTGAGCCAACGCCAGCCGCCGAGGGGCAAGTCCGCAGGCAGCGACACGCCACCGATGCTGGAGCGATGCAAGCCCTCCACCCGATTGCTGACAGCGGCCACCATGCGCTTTACTTGGTGGTATTTGCCCTCGGTGAGAGTCATGCGCAGATGGAATTCGCTAACCGCTTCGCAAGCAGCAGCCCGGACGGGCTTGGGGTCGTCATCCAGCACGACACCACTCAACAGCTTGCTGACCTGCTTTTCATCAAGCGGATGCTTGACCGTGACTTCGTACACCTTGGGGACATGGTGCTTGGGTGAACTCATCCGGTGAATGAATTTGCCATCGTCGGTCAATAACAGCATGCCGGTGGTGTCTTGATCCAGTCGACCCACGGCCTGAACGCCCTGCACCGCTGCCTTTTGCGGCCGCAAGCGCAGCGGGCTGGGGAGCAAGGTGTAAATGCTGGGATAGGTCGAGGGCTTTTGCGAGCACTCGGTACCGGCCGGCTTGTTGAGCATCAAATAGGCGCGTTCAGCGTAGGGCCAGTCGACGCCCTGCACCCGGAAGCGCAACCCTTCTGCTACAAATTCCATAGCTGCTTGCGTAATGGTGACGGGCGCTGAGCCTTGTTCCGGCATATAAACCTGCACAAAGCCCTGCTGAACCAAACCAGCACACACACGGCGGGTGCCAAACCCTTGGGTATAGAGTATTTCCTGTAACTGCATGGACGTAGTATCGCAGTCACTTCCAGTAGACTGCGATGATTCGATTCCAACCGGGACCCGTGTCATGACAGATGATTTGGTTTTCAGCGATGAACAAGAGGCAGAGCAAACGCGCAGCCACACCGCCAAGCCTTGGCAAGTTCTGGTGGTGGACGATGAACCGGCGGTTCACGAAGTCACCAAGCTGGTCATGTCCGATTTCGAAATGGACGGACGCCGGTTGGAGTTCTCCCATTGCTACAGCGCCGCCGAAGCCCGCACCTTGCTGGGCCAGCGCAACGATATTGCCCTGATCTTGCTGGATGTGGTGATGGAGTCTGAGCACGCAGGCTTGGACCTCGCCAAATACATTCGCGAGGACTTGGGCAACCTGAATGTGCGCATCGTGCTGCGCACCGGCCAACCCGGCCAGGCCCCCGAAGAACAGGTCATCCGTGATTACGACATCAACGATTACAAAGAAAAAACCGACCTGACCCGTCGCAAGTTGATTACTGTCTTTTACGCGGGTTTAAGGGCTTATCGGGACCTGATGCGACTGGAAAACGCACGAAGGGGCTTGGTGCGGTCAATTGAAGCCATCAGCGAGGTGGGCGACTCCCACAATTTACGCAGCTTCGCATCCGCCGTGCTGTCGCAGTTAAACCACCTTCTGGATCTGAAGGGCGAAGGCCTGTGCGCCAGCCGCTTGTCGGCCTACACCGCCAACGCAGGGCATGGCAAGCTGAAGGTACTCGCAGCAACGGATGCATTTTCGGAGCTGATGCTCGAAGATGAAGTAGAAAACCTGCCAGAAGTCGTAAAAACAGCCATATTGCAGTCGCTGGGCGAAAAAGTGAGCCGCCATGGTGAGCGTTATTACGCGGGTTACTTTCGAACCAAGGCGGGCAGCGAGAGTTTGATTTACATGGAGTTTCCGGAGCCGATTACGCAACAGGCGCGCGAATTGCTCGAACTCTTTTCGCGCAATGTAGCCAGTACTTACGACAGCCTGCTGCTGCGGGAAGAAACCCAAAACACCCAACGGGACACGATCGCCACTTTGGGTGGCGCCATCGAACGCCGGGGCACGGAAAGCGACCGCCACATAGAGCGTGTGGGGGAACTGGCGGCCCTGCTCGCTCGCGCTAGTGGCTGTAGCGATGCGGAGATTGAGATGATCCGGGGCGCGTCTACCTTGCATGACGTGGGTAAAGCGGGCATCCCTGATCAGATTTTGAGCAAGCCCGGCCCGCTTTCGGCGGAGGAATGGGCGGTCATGCGAACGCACCCGACCCTAGGGCACACCTTGCTGTCCCGATCGAGTTCACGCTTGCATGCCATGGGGGCCCAAATCGCCCAAGAACACCATGAGCGGTGGGATGGAAACGGCTACCCGGCCGGCTTGAAAGGAAACGAGATCAGCTTGGTGGGCCGGATAGCAGCCCTGGCCGATGTGTTGGACTCGCTGGTTTCTGCCAGCCCCTACAAACCAGCCTGGGAGCTCCATCAGGCTTTGGACTATGTGTTCCACGAACAAGGTAAACACTTCGATCCGGAATTGGTGCAACGCCTCCAAGAACAGGTGGAAGCCGTCAAAGCGCTTTACCAGCAACCCTGATAAAGAGTGAATGAGCGCCGGTCAATAGTCTGAGCAGCCCCTCCGTTGGTCTGTGTGGGCCATAGCGCCCGTTGCAAAAGCCCGATAAACTTTGTGAAAAAGGGTCCATCCAGAGGCCACACATTCAGGGCGCAGCAATGTTTCTTTATTTTCTTGGCGGGCTTCTACTAGGGGTTTGCTTCGTTTACGGGCTCCAAAACTACCGGGCCAAACAACGCCGCAGGATCCCTTCCGTGTGGCCGCTTCAGGTGCGCCGCCTCGTCAACAGCAGAGAGCGCAAGGTGTGGTTGTGGCTTACCAAAGTCATGTTTGACCAACAGGTGCTGATCAAGTTGCCGGTGACTCGCTTCACTATTCCGTCCGAGCAATCCGAAGCGGCACACTGGTACCGCTTGTTGAACGGTGTGTATTGCACGTTTACCGTGTGTAGCCCGGATGGAAAAGTCATCGGGTGTGTGGATGTCCCCGGTGCATCCGGGCTCTCGTTGGGCAATCAAACACTAAAACACTCGCTGTTAGAGCAATGTGATGTGCGTTACTGGGTGGTAGACCCCGACAATCTGCCGCACCTGACGCAGATAAGGACCGCTTTTCTAGGCGAACACGCAGCCATGCTGGCGGCAGACAAGCCCCTCGACACCCGATTCCAAAATATGCGGGAGCATTTGCATGCCGCCTTTCACCGCCGCCGGATGAGCAAGGGGCAGGACTTGAGCGACACCGCTAGCAGCCCTCTATCAAGCCATCCGGAAAGCCGGCTCGCTTCCGGATGGGAACTCAACTCTTTTGTCACGCCGCTGGATAGCCGGATGGACAAGCTGTAATGCAGGCCTAAGAGCTACAACGCATTCAAGTTGGCGCGCAATGTGCGCGCTTTCTCGAAGAGCGCCTCTTTCGCCTCGGGTTGCATTTTTTCGAGCTGCCGATAGGCCATCCCAATGCGTGGGTTGTGACTCAGCAATCGGGAATGCCGGTCGTAGAACTCCCAGTACAAGGCATTGAACGGACACGCGTCAGCCGTGGTTTTTTGCTTTTTGTCGTAACGACAACCCGCGCAATGATCGCCCATGCGGTCGAGATACGCGGCACTGGATACATAGGGTTTGGTGGCCAGTCCGCCGCCATCCGCAAACTGGCTCATTCCTACCGTGTTGGGTAGTTCCACCCATTCAAAGGCATCGATATAAATGCCCAGGTACCACTGGTGCAAGGCGTTGGGATTAAGACCGGCCAGTAAAGCGAAGTTACCAATCACCATCAGGCGCTGGATATGGTGGGCGTGTGCCATGTCCAGGGATTGGGTGATGGCCGAAGACACACACGCCATCTGGGTCTTGCCTGTCCAGAACCAGTCAGGCAACTCCGCTTGATGATCAAAGAAGTTGTGCGCCTCATAGCCGGGCATCGCCGCCCAATACACCCCCCGGACATACTCACGCCAGCCCAGTATCTGGCGAATGAAACCCTCTGCCGCAGGCAAGGGAACTCCGCCATCCCGCCAGGCGCGAGCTGCTCGCTCGACGACCTCTTGGGGCGACAGCATTTTGGTATTCAGCGCGAATGAGAGCAATGAATGAAAAAGCCGCCTCGCCTTGCTGCTCAGTGCATCTTGAAAATCGCCAAAGTGCGGGAGCACCTGTGTGACAAAAGTTTCTAACTGCGCCAGCGCCTCTGCGCGACCTAGCGGCCAGCGGAAACTCTGGGCCGACGGGTTGCCAAAAGTTTGCACCCCTGCTCTTTGAATTTGCTCCCAAAGGGCAGTGTGATCGTGCTGTGGACGAAAGTCTTCAGGCTCGGGCGGAACGCCTCTCCACGCCTTTCGGTTTTCGCTGTCAAAGTTCCACTGCCCGCCTTCGGGCTCTTTCTTGGCGTCGAGCAGGACAGCGTGACGCTTGCGCATCTGGCGATAGAAAGTCTCCATCAGCCAACGGCTTCCCGGCTTGAACATGAACTGCGCCTGAAGACGCTCGGTGTAAAAGTGTTCGCTTGAGACCATGCGCCCGGAGTAGCTGCCCGATGCCTCGGCTTGCGCCAGGTGCTCCTTGAGCAGAGCATCCAACCGCCACTCATCCGGCTCCTGGTACTCGAACACAGCTGCACCCGTGCGGGCCATCACTGCATCGAGGCTCTCTACCATTGGCAACTTACTGTCGGCCTCATTAATCTGGAGGTAGTGCACCCGGTGACCGCGCTCCCGCAATGCTGTCGCGAACGCCCGCATGGCCGCAAAAATGGCAATCACCTTTTGCGCGTGGTGGCGCACATAGTCGGTCTCTTGGCGCATCTCCATCATCAGATAGAGCGTTTGGGGGTCGGGGTTAGAAAACCAGCTGTGCAACGGGTTGAGCTGGTCGCCCAAAATCAGCCGGACGGTATGTGTCACTTCAGTGTTTTGCATCATGGCGAGGCACTCCATAAATTCCGATACTGCCCGTCAGCGTCATGGTCTGCCGCCTGCTTGGCTACATTGAACTTGCGTCCTCCTCGTGGGTCGGTGCCGAGACCTGCGATATAGAGCCAATTCCCTTGGTTGGAGTACACGTCATAGTCCAGCAGATTTGCTTCGAACCAAGCTGCGCCGGCACGCCAGTCCCCACCCAGGTCGTAGATCCAATAGCTCGCCAGAATCTGACGCATTCGGTTTGAGCTATAGCCGCTCTCTGCCAGCTCCCGCATTCCGGCATCGACCAGTTCGCAGCCGGTGCGGCCTTGGGTCCAATGCGCAAAAGCGCGCTGGTGCTTGATAGCGACCACCGGCCGGGTTGCCTCCGACAAGCCCCGACCTCGGTACAGTGCTTCGCCGTACTGCTTATGCAACCACCGGAAATACTCACGCCATAACAACTCGAACCAGAGCCAGTAGCTGCCGTCGTTTGCCCCTTGGCGCTGCTCATAAGTCCGCAACGCATCGAAAATTTCTCGAGCCGACACCGAACCGACAGCAAGCCACGGCGACCACTTGCTGGAGTACGCCATCCCGATCAAGCCATTGCGCGTAGCCTTGTATTGCGCCGCTCGATTTGAAGAAAAATAGGCGTCGAGATAGGCCAGAGCTCCCTCATTTCCGGCTCGCACGGCTGAGCCCGTATCCTCGCCCCAAACAAACGCCGAACGGATGTCAACACTGAGCTGCTCCGCAGGGGGGATTGCCGCCCATGGCGCAAATGCTGCCGCAATTTCCGATGGAACGGAAAAACCGCAAACACGCTGCGGAGCTTCCAAAGGCGTGGGCACCGGTGTGTGTGCACGCTCCACCAAATTGCGGAACTGGCTAAAAACAGCAGGCAACTCGTCCACGGCGAAGGGAAGCTCTTGCTCGACAAACAGGGTGCTGCTCCATTGGGTGTGCAGCTGAAAGCCGGCATTTCGTAACGCTTGCACCTCTGCGCGCTCGTAAGGTGCGGCAATTTCTTCGCAGTGAATGGCTGTTGCCCCGACCTTGTTGGCGACAGTTTGTAAAACCTCGACCACATTGCCCCGCAACACCAACAGCGTTACGCCATGCCGCGCGAGTTCCAGCTGCAAAGCTCGCACATTGGCGTGCCACCACGCGAGCCTATGGGGCCCAGGGCGCAAGCTACCCCAACGCTGCTCAGTCGAGGCCATGTGCGGCTCGAACACAGCAGCCAAGAGTGGCTGATTCAAGGCACAGGCCTGGACCCAGGCGGGGTTGTCACGCAACCGCAAATCGCTGCGAAACCAATAAACAAGAGGCGCAGAAGGAGTCATACGCTGCACCGTGCTCACCGCCCGCCGCGCTTACAGCGCTCAGAACAGTACTTCACTTCCGCCCAAACCTTTTCCCATTTTTTGCGCCATTGAAACGGCAGGCCACAGGTAGCGCACTGCTTGGATGGCAGATCACTTTTCTTTCGCATTTTCATAGCAACTCCAATTGAGCAGGGACCGCAACCGGCGGCACTTTGCCTGCCCGTTTGCGAACAAACGTCCTAGATCCGTGCTGTCGAACAATGGCGGCTTTTGCAGCTTTAACCTCCGGCTGTGCACGCAGCGCAAACAAGCGGATTTTTGCCAACCGGGTAGCGCGCTCCAAGTCGACCAATGGGGTCGGAATGTCCGCGTCCGGACCGCCCACACGGAGCCCGCAACGCAATTGCATCTCCGCAGGCATGCGCCAAGGCTCAAATAGCCAAGTGTCGGGCACCTTGCGCATCGCCGGTAACCACTCACGGACGAAGCGCCCTTCCGGGTCCTGGTCGCGCGCTTGCTTGATCGGGTTGTAGATGCGCGCAGTGTTGATCCCCGTGGTACCCGACTGCATTTGCATTTGGCTCCAGTGGATGCCCGGCTCGTAGTCCAAAAACTCGGTAGCCAACCACTCGCCCACCGGACGCCAGTGCAACCACAGCGGATACGCTGCGACGGACACCAGCATCGCGCGCATCCGGAAATTGACCCAGCCGGTTTCGCGAAGCATCGCAACACAAGCATCCACCAATGGCCAGCCGGTGCGCCCGGAGACAAGCGCCGCAAAATGCTCGGGCTTATGTTCGCTCTCGCGCAGCCCGTCATAGCCACGGTGCATGTTGTGGAACTCGATGCTAGGCTCAGACTCGAGCTTTTGAATAAAGTGGCAATGCCAGTGCAGGCGGCTGCCAAACGCATTCAGCCCCGCAAGGTGTTTGGGCGCTGGTGGCGCTTCACTGGCTCGGCGATACTGCACCGCTTGCCACACCTCGCGCACACTGAGGCAACCCCAAGTCAGGTAGGGCGACGAGCGGGAACAAGCATCCACGGCTCTGAGTGGCGAAGAGATTCCCCCGCGATATTGCCGGCTCCTGTCCGCAATGAAACTGCGCAGCAACTGCAGCGCGATAGCGCGGCCACCCGCTTGACGACGGGGCTTATCGGGTTGCTGCAAGCCTAGGGTAAGAGCATCTGGCGGAGGTGGCTCTACCCAGGGCAATGGCACAGTGTCATGCGCAGACGCAGTGGGCAAAGTGGACTGCGGCAGGCTCATGTGGCCATGCCAGTGGCGACTCCAAGCGTCACGGTTGGCGCTACCGCGTTGAACTCCGAACTGCGGCACCTCGTGCCATGCCACTCCATGTGCGCAGCACCAACGAGCGACGGCGATATCCCGCTGGAAGCTCGCGCCGTTGCCTGTTTCTTGGTGGGAATAGATCCTTTTGAAAGGCGACGCCGCGAAAAGTCGCTCCATGAAGTCTGGAGCATCCGCGGTCACCACATGGAGTTTGAGACCCACGGATCGAAGTTCGGACCAGAGATCACGCAGACACTCGATCACAAAGCGGTAGTGCTGGGTTGAGGCATCTGCTTGGCGCCATAGGTGGGGCTCTACGCAAAAGACACACAATACGGGGCCAGCATCTAAGGCCTGCCGCAAAGCGGCGTGGTCATGCAGGCGGAGATCTTTTTTGAACCAAACTACGCTGTACGACATAAGCCCAGATACTGCGACCCAGCAACATAGCTGGGTGGCGAGTATCGCGAATCGCCCACGATTGAGCAGGCTGTGGGGCTATGCCCCACTAAAGCAATCAGTGTTGTCCGATTTTGAGACTGGATTGGATATCAAGATCAAACTGCTTTACGGCGCTTTGGGTCAGTGCATCGGTACACCACGCAATGAGACTCGCTGGAGGCAATGTCACTGCGGCTGCGCCTACGGCTACCAGCTGGCCCAACACTTCGGGCGTTTTGATACTCGCCGCCAGAAGCTGCGGGCCTTTGGCTTGCACTGCCACGCATGCCTCCATCAGCGCCCACACATTGCGGCCATCGTTCGCAAGGCGGCCCACATAGGGCGCCACATATTGCACACCCTTGTGTTGTGCCCACAACAACTGCACTGCATTGGAGAGCCCGGTGAGCAACACGTCTTGCTGCTCAGCCCGAACTGCGTCAATGCATGCCTCCCAATCCGGTGCGCAGGGCAGCTTGATCGTCAATTGAATCCCCCGGGCATTCGCCGCCGGCTGTAGCACTTTGAGCCATTCTCTTGCTTGCTCCGGTTGGCTGTAGGGCAACTGAACCATGAGTTCCGCTAAACCGTGGTCTGCGACCGCTGAAATCAAACCTGCATAAGTATCGAGAGTGACCGGAAGCCCCGCTTGAAACACCAAGCTGGGGTTGGTAGTGACCCCTTGCACCGGTGGACAGCCTGCCGGGAGAGCCCATGACTCCACGCGCGCGGAGTCGAGAAAAATTTTAGTCATACGATTGTTCCCCTGAGCGCTGGCGGTGCCAGCTCGCACTCAAAGGATAACGCCCTTGCAGAACATGGCATTTCCATACGCAGTGGCCTCGCCGCTTTGGACGATGACGCTGGCGCCTTTGATCTTCTCGTAAAACGCAAAGCGCTCTACCGCTTCGACCCTGCTGGCGGGTAGCCCTTCGTGCGACAACAGCGCCACTACCGAGGCCTGTGCAGCGGTCTGGTGACCTTCCGGGCTGTGGCAAACCTGCATATAAGCAGCGGGACAAGCGACGTCTTCAGCCAAGGGGAACACCGACAGAACGGCTTTGCTTACCCTCTCCAAGCTGTGCCCGGGCAAGCGGACTAGCGCTTTGCCTTTGCCCAAGAAATCTGCGGTGAAATTGGCGTCCACCACCGCAACCCACTCGCCATGCCCCATTGCAGACAGGTGCATCAGCAACTCGGGGGTCAACAAGGAATCAAGACCTTTCAGCATGCGACGGCCTCCGCGGATTGCAGTGTGGCCGGATCAATGGCGCCTGTGATGAGGCCCACAATTTCTTCCGGATTGGTCTCTTTGGTCAAGCGGCTGCAAATGATGCGACCCTGGCGGAACACCCATATCCGGTCCACCAAATCGAACACCTGGCGCAAGTTGTGGCTGATGATGATCAGCGGTATGCCTTGTTGCTTCAGGCCCTTGATGATCTGTTCGACCCGTGCAGTCTCCGCGACCCCTAATGCAGCAGTAGGCTCATCAAGAATGATGAGCTTCTTCGCAAAACCGGCGGCACGGGCAATCGCCACACACTGACGCTGGCCGCCCGACATGCCCCGAAGGCTCTCGGACATGTCTTGAATCTTGACGCCTGTTGTTGACAACATCGACGCGGACTGCTCGCGCATGGCCTTGTGATTCAACACTGACAAAGGGCCGAGCGCCAAACGCGTGATTTCACGCCCCAAAAAGATATTGGCGGGAACGTCAAGGTCTTCGGCGAGGGCCAGTGTCTGGTACACCGTTTCAATACCCTGGTCGCGTGCATCCAAGGGAGAGCTGAAGTGGACGCTTTGGCCGTCCAGATTGATGTCGCCCGAGTTGGGCTGCTCTACGCCGGTGATCAAGCGAACAAAGGTGCTTTTACCGGCACCGTTGTCCCCGACGATCGCGGCGTGCTCGCCGGGTAGCAGGCGGAAACTGGCATCGGTCAGAGCCTTCACGCCACCGTAATGCTTGGTCAGATTGGTAATCTGCAGAACTGGTTGTTTGGATGTCATGGTGGACCTGTTTCAGGAAATTGGGTGCAAGCATGCCAGAACCCGACACGGAATCGTATTAGTAAAACTACTAGATTTAATTAAATAAAACTCTGCTGTAATTTGGCTCCAGCAAGCCATGGAATCCACCACAGCTGCTAATCCACACCACAACGGAGATAACGAATGATCACCAAACGCATGCTGGGCCGCTTGGCCATCGCGATGGCCACCGCCGGCCTGATGTCTGCCGCTGCCGCAGAAACCACTATTGCCTACATCACCAATGGCAATACCAACGAAGGTTGGACCCTGATCAACGGTGGCGCTAAGAAAGCTGGTCAAAAGGCCGGCGTGAAATTCATTGAATTGGCAGCAGAAAAAGGCGAGCTCTCCAAGCAGCTGGCGATCGTCGAGGACATGATCACGCGCAAAGTGAACGCGATTGCAATTGCTCCGGTGGACAGCGCAGGCATTGCCCCTGCCATCAACAAAGCATTGGCGGCCGGTATCAAAGTGGTGGCGGTAGACACCGGCATCTCCGGCGCCAAAATCACCTCGTATGTGGCAACCGACAACATCAAGGCCGCAATGGTGCAAGGTGACTGGACTGCCGAGCAGGTCAAAGACGGCGACACCGTGATCTACATCACAGGCGATTTGGGTCAATCGACAGGTCAAGAGCGCAAAAAGGGCTTTCTCGACGGCCTGAATGCCAAGCGCAAGAACGTCAAAGTGGTAGAGGTCTCCACAACGTGGGATCAAACCATGGCGCAAAACGGCGTTGAAACTGCCATGCGCGCCAACCCCGGCGTCAAGGTGATTGCCTGTGCTTGGGACGGCGGCGCGCTCGGTGCCAAAGCAGCCCTGATGGCTGCAGGCAAGAAAGCCGGCGACGTCAAGATCGCTGGTTTTGACGGCTCCCCCGGCGGTCTGGACATGATGAAGCAACGCTGGCAGTCTGCCAACGCTGCGCAAATGTTGGCCAAAATCGGCCAAGTAGGTGTCGAAACAGCGATTGCCGCTGCTGAAGGCAAAAAGGTAGACGCTCGCATCGACACTGGCTCCTTCCTGGTGCTGCCTTCCAACGTGGACCAGTTCGCCAAAGACTCTGGCGTGGCGCAGTTCATGAAAGTGAAATAAGTTTTTGCACCCGCCCAGTGGGTGACCACCGGGCCCAGACGACCGCTGCAAAGCGGTCGTCATTTTTTTATTTGAGGAATTGATTTCATGAAGTCCATCACCCGCCAAGAATGGTATGGAGCCTTAGTGGCCGTTTTGGTTTTGGGGGCCTTGCTAAGTGCAGCATCACCCTACTTTCTGACCACTGGCAATTTATCCAACATTCTGGTGCAGGCCTCGGTAATCGCCCTGCTGGCGGGCGGCCAAACTTTTGTGATTTTGACCGGTGGTGTCGACCTTGCAGTGGGTGCATTGACCGCGCTAGCAGGTGCTGTTGCCGGCCACATGATGGTCAAATTGGGCGTTGACCCCTACCTGTGTATCGCAGCCGCTTTTGCCATCGGTGCTGCTGTTGGGCTGTTCAATGGCTATCTGGTTGCTTTTGTGGGCATCCCTTCTTTCATTGTGACTTTGGGTGGCTTGACTCTGTGGCGGGGTCTTGCTTTCGAATCCACTGGTGGCTTTGACAACTCCGGCATGCCGGACCCCCTACCCTTCATCGGTTACGGGCAGCTCCTAGGCGTCCCGATGCCCATTTGGATCACCGGAATCTTCTTCGTGGTGATGGCCTTCATTCTGTCCAGCACCAAACTGGGCCGTTATGTGTACGCGATGGGCTCCAATGAAATGGGTGCACGTCAAGTGGGTATCAACATCCGCTGGTACAAGTTAGGCGTGTATGTGGTGTCGGGTTTAAGCTGCGCCTTGGGTGCACTGGTACTGATGGCACGCATGGACTCCTCCAGCGGCAAGATGGCCCAGATGTTCGAGCTGGATGCCATAGCGGCAGTTATCTTGGGCGGCACCTCACTCTTTGGCGGACGTGGCAGTATCTGGGGCAGTCTTCTGGGCGCCGTGTTGATCACCATGATCCGCAATGGCATGAACTTGATGGAAATTTCGCAGTTCAAGCAGATGATGGCCATCGGCGCGGTGGTGATTTTGGCTGTTTGGATTGATGTGATCCGTCGTCAACGACTCTTGAAAAAATGACCGCATCTATTTGGGTACTCGGCGAAGCGCTGATGGACTGCCTCTCGCAGCCCGATGGAACACTGCGCCCCTACATGGGGGGCAGCCCTTACAACATGGCTCGCGCAGCGGCGTTACGGGGAGCACCTGTGGGCTATGTAAACCCGCTCTCTACCGACCACTTCGGACAGCAACTGGGCCAGCAACTGAAAAAAGACGGCGTCCAGGTGCTGGCCGGTGAGAGCCGTCTGCCGACCTCCCTGGCCGTGGTACAGATTACGGACGGCCAACCCAGCTATGGCTTTTATCGCGAAGGCATTGCGGACCGGGATTACACCGTCAACAGCGTGCTGTCCATGCTCAAAGCCCATCCACCCGGCGTGCTCCACACCGGGTCCCTGCTTTTGGTGCCACCAGAGCACACCAAGGTACTAGCGATCCTGCAAGGCGCCAAGGATTTGGGCTGGACCATCAGCGTAGATGTGAATTTGCGCCCCAAGCTCGCTGCTGATCTTGCCGCCTATGTGGAAGCCGTAAAACAAGTCGCCAAGCTGGCAGACTGGATCAAAGCCAGCGACGAAGACCTTGAGTTGCTCGGTGTGCACGCCCCGAGCCGCGCACAAGGTGCCCAAATTGCAGCTCTGTTCCGCGACCAGGGTGCCAGCAGAATCGCTTTGACTTTTGGCGGCCAAGGCGCCTGGCTGGAAGTCGACGGCGCTTCTGCAGATGCCGACGTGCCACGTACGAACGTGGTCGACACGGTAGGCGCAGGCGACACTTTTTGGGGCAATTGCCTGGGTGACTGGGTTCTCAACGCCGATGGCGAAGGGCGAGTGAATCAAACTTTGACGGAAGCTATGCAGGCTGCGGCCATCAACTGTTCGAGGGCGGGCTGCCAGCCCCCCACTTACTCAGAAACTCAAGCGCTTCTGTAAACCTAAAAGGCCTGATTCGTCAGGTCTTGTTTTTGAGCTTGCCACGTGGCATCACCGCCGTCGTCACCGCGGCGCGCACCGGTTCCCCACTGGACAAGGGTTTAGGGGCAGTACTGTCCTTCTTGGGCTTCTTGGACTCTTTATTGGATTTTTGTTGACCTTTGGCCATGGGAGAGTCCTTGTTCGGGAGTGGTATGGTGCGAGGCAGTCTAACCGCCTAAACACCCCACCGTGGCTTTTCTTTTTGACCGCCTTGCCGCTGAAGCACAGCTAATCTCCATCCGCGCTCAAGGCGCCGGCGGCCAGAACGTCAACAAGGTCTTCAGCGCCATCCATTTGCGCTTCGATATTCCGGGCTCTTCACTACCGGACGCCATGAAAGAACGCTTACTGCAAAGCGCGGATAGCCGCATTACGCGGGATGGAGTCCTGATTCTCAAAGCCCAGCAGCACCGGACCCGCGAACTCAACCGCCAGGATGTCTACGAACGCTTGCGCGCCATCCTGGAGGCCGCTGCCATTGAACCAGTGCTACGTAAGGCGACGCGACCCACCTTCGGATCCCGCGTGCGCAGACGGGAAGACAAAGTCGGACGCAGTGGCATCAAGCGAGCCCGCAGCAATCGCGGAGATGAGTAGTCGTCAATAGTCGGCTCCCGGAGACGCTATCAAAACAGGAGCAGCTTGTGCATATCCGATAGGTGCTAGCAGCGGGTTTTAGACAAAACATCCAAACAGAAAAAAGCCGCCTGCTGTCGCCAGCAAGCGGCTTTTTCATTGAGAGTGGTGGTGGAATACGGAACCGAACCCGCGTCCGCATCCCGAACAGGATAGCAAGGTTTTGATCTTGAGGGCGTGAATTTGAGTATTTGGCCGAATTCAATTCCGCCTGCGGCCAACACTGAGTGCACATCGTTCCGGATATCCATGGTCAGGCTTGAGTACGCAAAGCGGATCGCTCGGATGTCATCTGGGAAATCAGCCCCCGCAGTTTTTCCGTCGCCCGTTCCGCGTCGTGGGGTAGTGAGGTGAAAACGACCCTCTTCCCGTGATCGAGGCCCCACGGACTGTATTGCTCTGCTGGTGCAACGGTTGGTCGAGACGGGTCATCAGGGTATGCAAGCAGGCCCCATGCCGCCTTGCCGTTCAAAGGGGCAAATCGACCTAGGTAGGCCGCCATCTGATACAGGTCTTCGCGCTGCGGGCCGTTCGGCGCATTCGCAGACGGATGGAGGGATTTGTATTTGGCGTCAGCCACGCCCTGGACATCGTTGCCTGCGGAGAGGATCGCGTCAGGGATCAACGTGCCTAGCCCCTGACCATTGACGTCACTCCAGAGGAGTTTCTTGGACGCATCCCTCTCCCGCGTTCCGTGCTTCACGGACAAGGGAGTCGCCGACCTCCGGAGAACGCTTAGAACGTACATCTCCCAAAGTTCGGCCACATCAAGGAGAACGCCTTTAGTCTCACCGCTGGCATCAACATCGGCAGCCAGCCCCCGGCGATTCGCGATTTGGCGCGACAACTCAGCAATCGGTGCGAATCCCGCTGTGATCGGCGTGTAACGAATCCGGTCAAGTTCGGCTTTCGTGGGCACACGAGGGCGGGGGCCGGTGACAGCCATGAGATGAGGGATGAGTTCCTTTGCCCGGGCGGGCATCCACTGCTCGTCAGGAACGCCGAGCCACCGTCGCAGAACTCCATAGGCAGCAATGATTGCATCTGATGCCGCATGATCCAACGACCGTTCTGATCGGACGGAGACGACTTCCCTGCTAGCAGATGCGATCAATCGAATCGAGGCGGCGACATCCAGTCGCCCACGGATCGTTGGGCCCTTGGTCGCTACATCCCGACTAAGAGCGGGCAGTCCGTGCCGTGCGGCTTCGACAAACCCGTGCGCCCAGACTGATGCCAACAACTGCGCGATGAAGGACTCGTCATGGCGCAACCGTCCTGGCGATTCGGTCAGTACAACCGAAGTCGCTTCGAACAACCAGTTCCTCAAGGTGGCAAGCCCGAAGCGTGGCTCAATTACCAAACTGCGTCCTTCGAACGACAGAGAGCCGACATACCGGCCAGCCCACCACGTACCATCCCACGAGCAGTACACAATTGGCTCGTCATCATCGCGGTCGCCTGAGATCGGGACGACGAAATCACCGGCGCGAACGCTCGCTGCAACCCTGCGCAGCCAATCAGCTTCTGCCGCCGTTGGTTGCGGGTTCAACGGCGAGCAATCCTTAGCGATCAGTTTCACTCAACCACCGTAGGCTTGAGAAGCACCTTGGCCAGCCTTTCAAGTTCAGCGTTGCGCGAGTTGGCATCGAGTCCGGCCAGGTACTGCTCCAAGAGCGGACGCAGGGACAGATTCCAGACCTGAGTGACAGGATCAAGCGCATCGCCTTTCTTGTTCCACAGGTAGTTCTGCTTGCGTGTCGGACGCAGGCCAAGGAAGTTCCGGAGAAACACGACCACATCGAGTAGGTAGGTGTGTCCGATTTCATACTGCGAACCCAACAGGGGACTGTCGTGAATCTCGCGATTCAAGGCTGTGGCCGCTCCTGCCAGTCGCCGAAAATCAGCTTCAACTCGATCCCAAGCAAGGCCGCATTTGAGGTCATTCCACTTTGCTTCGGCAGCACCCAGCAGCGCATCGGCATCAAAAGGACACAACAGCCACAGGAAGCGGCGACGTAGCGCAAAGTCGATCTGTTCAATGGATTGGTCGATCAGGTTCATCGTTCCAATCACAAATAGGTCATCGGGAATCCGCAACTTGAGGGTTTCGCCGTTCCCGTTGCGCGCTGGCAATTCGATAGTCTGGTTTCGATCCTCCAACAACGAGAAGCACTCGCCCAGCATCCGACTCAAGTCGGTGCGGTTCATCTCGTCGAGGATCAGTACGTGCGGCAAGCGATTCTCTCTGGGCTGCCTCTCGATGTCCTCGATCAACCGGGGCAGGTAACCAGCACGGTACTCTGTTGCTCCGGTGTCCGAGATATGCAGACCGCGCACGAAGTCCTCGTAGCTGTAGGAGGGGTGAAGCTGCAAACGGTGTACGTTGTTCTTGATGGCCACCTCGATGTCTGTCTGCGACTGAAAGTAGAGCGCAGGGCCCATTTTTGATAGCGCCGCTGAACGGATGACCCTGTCAGCCAGCCGCTTGGCGCGAAACGTCTTTCCAGTTCCCGGCGGCCCAAACAGCACGATCTGCTTCTTGTGCTGAATGACCTCGAGTGGTGCACCCTCCGCTGGGCCGCCTTCGCTGTTGTCGTACCACGCGGCCTCCAGTGGTGCCCAATAGAAGTCCAGATCGCGTTTCGGTAGCAAAGCCTCGAGGGCGCGCCGGATTGCCAAGAGGTTCTGGTCTTCATTGTCCGACTCATCTGTGATCAGTCCGGAGAACGCAGCGATGACTCGGCGCTTATGGTTTCCACTCGCGATGCGCTCGAAGGAGTCAGGGAACAGCAGGTGGAGCAACATGTGCCGGAGTTGCTTTGACTCTGCATCATCGATGCCTTCGACAAGCGCTTGGAAGCGCCACGGATCAGCTGCTATTTCTTGCTGCTCGGCGGGGGTGAGCTTCTTCCAGGCAATTGCGAACTCGATAAGAAAAGCTATTTCGAACGGGCGACGGGTGTTGTAGCCCTGACCGCCACTACCGATGCCGCGCTCAAATGCCTTGGACACAAGGTTGGTGTCGGGGAGACTGTCCCCGACCCATCCGAACACTTCATTGACAACTTGCCGCTTTCGGAAGCCCCCTACGCTCGACGGGAACAAGAAGTACACGCAGAGAAGTTCGCCAGCAAGGCGAACTACGTCCTGCCCGGCTGGTTTGACCTGATCCCTGAACTTGTCGATAAAGGATCGATCACCTTCGTCTGGCGTAGCCACAAACGCCTTGTGGATGCGCTCCAACAGGTCGGTTTGCCAAAGTGCAGCGCCTTCAAAAACGAGCGAGCCGTCGCGGAGCAGGCAGTTGTCGCGGAAGGTCTGCGCTGCTTCGTAGATCTTGCTGGTGTCGTGTTCTGAGTA